>NZ_CBCPLT010000001.1:0-2967874 GCF_965119485.1 Kosakonia sp. Marseille-Q7440
GAAAGAGACGTTCCGGGCACAAAGAATTTGCCTGGCGGCAACAGCGCGGTGGTCCCACCTGACCCCATGCCGAACTCAGAAGTGAAACGCCGTAGCGCCGATGGTAGTGTGGGGTCTCCCCATGCGAGAGTAGGGAACTGCCAGGCATCAATCAAAGCCGAAAGCCTCATGCGAAAGCATGAGGCTTTTTGCGTTGTATCTTCCTGAAACACCGCAAGCGCTCCCCCTTCGGATACGGTAAACTAGCCCTGTTTTTGCATCAGGATAGCGTGAATGAATCTCTCCCTTAAGCCGTGGAACACCTTTGGTATCGAGCATAATGCCCGTCGCATTGTATGTGCCGAGAATACCCAACAACTGCTGGAAGCCTGGCAGAGTGCAGTAGAGCATCAGCAACCGGTGCTAATTCTTGGAGAGGGCAGTAATGTGCTTTTCCTGGAGGATTTTGCCGGAACCGTGATCATCAATCGCATCAAAGGCATCACTATTAGCGAAGAGGCTGATGCATGGCTTCTGCACGTTGGCGCCGGCGAGAACTGGCATCAGCTTGTGCAATTCACGCTTGAACGCGGAATGCCCGGTCTCGAAAACCTGGCGCTAATCCCGGGTTGTACGGGATCCTCACCTATCCAGAATATCGGCGCGTATGGCGTTGAGCTGCAGCGTGTCTGCGATTACGTTGATTGCGTTGAACTAAGCAGTGGCAAGCAACAGCGTTTAACCGCAAAAGAGTGCCGCTTTGGCTATCGTGACAGCATATTCAAGCATGAGTATCAGGATCGCGTTGCGATCACTGCCGTAGGATTGCGTCTGGCTAAAGCGTGGCAACCCGTACTCACCTATGGGGACTTAACCCGGCTTGATCCTGCGACGGTAACGCCACGGCAGGTCTTCGATGCCGTCTGTCATATGCGTACGAGCAAGCTGCCAGATCCCAAAATTTACGGTAATGCGGGCAGCTTCTTCAAAAATCCGGTGATCTCTGCTGAACAGTCGGTTGCCTTACTGGCTGCTAATCCTCAAGCCCCGCACTATCCACAGGCCGATGGTTCGGTAAAACTGGCCGCCGGTTGGCTTATCGATCAATGTCAGTTGAAGGGGACATCGACAGGCGGAGCTGCCGTTCATCACTTACAGGCTCTGGTGCTCATTAATGCGCATCGGGCGACAAGTGATGATGTCGTTCAGCTTGCCCATTTAGTGCGCCAGCGCGTCGGCGAAAAATTTAACGTCTGGCTGGAGCCAGAGGTGCGCTTTATTGGTCATGCCGGAGAGGTGAATGCCGTGGAGGTTATTGCGTGAAAGATAATACTATCCCATTGACGCTCATCTCAATTCTGGCGGACGGCGAGTTTCACTCCGGTGAACAGCTTGGTGAAAGCCTGGGTATGAGCCGTGCTGGAATCAATAAACATATACAGACGCTGCGGGACTGGGGTGTGGATGTGTTCACCGTACCGGGGAAAGGCTACAGCCTTCCTGAACCTATTCAACTGCTGGATGAGACTTTTATTCGTCGCGGAGTTGAGCAAGGGAGCGTGGCGGTATTGCCTGTCATTGACTCCACAAACCAATATTTGCTGGATCGTCTTGCCGGCTTGCAGTCAGGCGATGCCTGTGTCGCCGAGTATCAGCAGGCAGGCCGTGGGCGCCGCGGCCGGAAATGGGTTTCGCCTTTTGGTGCCAATCTCTATATCTCCATGTACTGGCGTCTTGAGCAAGGTCCCGCTGCTGCTATCGGCTTAAGTCTGGTGATCGGCATCGTCATGACTGAAGTATTACGCGACTTAGGTGCGGATCAGGTGCGTGTGAAATGGCCTAACGACCTTTATCTGCAGGATCGCAAACTGGCCGGCATCCTGGTCGAATTAACGGGAAAAACAGGCGATGCGGCGCAGATAGTGATCGGCGCCGGTGTGAATTTAGCCATGCGAAATGCGCAGGCAGGTGATATCAATCAGGGCTGGATCAACCTACAGGAAGCAGGCGTGCGCATCGACCGTAACGTTCTTGCGGCACGGCTTATCACCGAATTACGCAGCGCACTGCACTGTTTTGAACAAGAGGGGCTCGCGCCTTTTCTTCCCCGCTGGGAAGTGCTGGATAACTTTATTAACCGTCCGGTTAAATTGATTATTGGCGAGAAAGAGATTTTCGGTATCTCTCGCGGCATCGATTCGCAGGGGGCTTTATTGCTTGAGCAGGATGGCGTGGTTAAACCCTGGGTTGGTGGGGAAATATCGCTACGCAGCGCGGAATAACTGAAAGGGAGCAGAGATGCTCCCTTTTTTATTACTTACGCAGACGCACTTCTTCAACAGCATGATTAGCGCTTTTGGTCATAATCAGGCTCGCACGCTCGCGCGTTGGAAGGATATTCTCTTTAAGATTTAACCCGTTAATCTCTTTCCACAGCGATTGCGCAATCTCGACGGCTTCCTCTTTCGATAATTTCGCATAGTTATGGAAATAAGAATCTGGGTTAGTAAACGCCCCTTCACGGAATTTCAGGAAGCGGTTGATATACCAGTTCTGGAGCAACTCTTCAGGCGCATCGACATATATTGAAAAATCGACAAAGTCAGAGACAAATACATGGTGCGGGTCATGAGGATAATCCATACCGCTTTGCAGGACATTCAACCCTTCAAGAATCAGAATATCGGGCTGAGCAACCGTTTTGTCACCATCCGGAATGACATCATAAATCAGGTGCGAATAGACCGGCGCGGTAACATTGGTCACCCCGGATTTGATATCTGACACGAATTTCACAAGGCGATGCATATCATAGGATTGCGGAAAGCCTTTCTTCTTCATCAGACCGCGATCTTTTAGCACCTGGTTTGGATGTAAAAAACCATCGGTAGTAATGAGTTCAACGCGGCGATGTTCGGGCCAGCGGCTCAATAAGGCTTGCAGTACGCGTGCCGTGGTGCTTTTACCAACTGCTACGCTGCCGGCAATGCTAATGATATAAGGAATGCGTTGCCCATTAGTGCCAAGGAATTGTTCAAGCACGGCCTGACGGCGCAAGTTAGAGCTGATATAGAAATTGAGTAAACGGGAAAGAGGGAGATAAATTTCCGCCACTTCTTCTAAAGAAAGGTCTTCATTAATGCCTTTTAATCTTGCGATTTCGCCCTCGGTCAGCGTCATGGGAACCGAAGCACGAAGGGCAGCCCACTGGCTGCGATTAAACTGTAGGTAGGGCGTCATTAACGTTTGCTCTTTTTTACTCATACGCTTTTATCGGCCTGCCATGGCTCTCTGCGGTGCGCCTGGCGGCGCGCAACGAGAGCATCTCTTTAGATAATGCTATGGCTCGGCGTTATTAAATAAGTGGGAACAATGGGCAGGAGGTTAACACCAGATGACAGTGAATAATATGAAAAATCACACTCTGGAGAGGGTTTCCCACCCATCGGTTACACCCATTAAGGAGAATGCGCAGCCAGGCAATAAAATTAAAGGGGATGAAACGACCTTGTGGCGCACCAAATTCGCGAGCAGATATGATGTTTTTTTCCACGGTGTTGCATGAAATTACAGCATTTATTCGTGTTGTCGTGCAAAATGTGAGCGATAGAGCATTTTGTGCAATTTTTTTGTTGCATCCCTCCGCAGGTCTCCCTAGAATGCGCGCTACTTGATGCCGACTTAGCTCAGTAGGTAGAGCAACTGACTTGTAATCAGTAGGTCACCAGTTCGATTCCGGTAGTCGGCACCATCAAGTCCGGTGGGGTTCCCGAGCGGCCAAAGGGAGCAGACTGTAAATCTGCCGTCACAGACTTCGAAGGTTCGAATCCTTCCCCCACCACCATTTTCGGTTACGCTAAAACGTAACCTGAGTTGGTGTCAGTAGTGAATCAGCTCTCAGGGAGAGAATCTTCTCCCGGCAATACAGAAGCACTGGGTAGCCGAGTTTCAGGATGCGGGCATCGTATAATGGCTATTACCTCAGCCTTCCAAGCTGATGATGCGGGTTCGATTCCCGCTGCCCGCTCCAGACGTGCTGATATGGCTCAGTTGGTAGAGCGCACCCTTGGTAAGGGTGAGGTCCCCAGTTCGACTCTGGGTATCAGCACCACTTCACTTCTCCTTCCTGGTTTCTCTTCTGTTATTTAGCATTCAACGAGTCGGGCATGTTGCCTGGTTGATGTGGTGATATCACCGATTTATCCGTGTCTTAGAGGGACAATCGATGTCTAAAGAAAAGTTTGAACGTACAAAACCGCACGTTAACGTCGGTACTATCGGCCACGTTGACCATGGTAAAACAACGCTGACTGCTGCAATCACTACCGTACTGGCTAAGACCTACGGCGGTGCTGCTCGCGCATTCGACCAGATCGATAACGCGCCGGAAGAAAAAGCTCGTGGTATCACCATCAACACCTCTCACGTTGAATATGACACCCCGACTCGCCACTACGCGCACGTAGACTGCCCGGGCCACGCCGACTATGTTAAAAACATGATCACCGGTGCTGCGCAGATGGACGGCGCGATCCTGGTTGTTGCTGCGACTGACGGCCCGATGCCGCAGACCCGTGAGCACATCCTGCTGGGTCGTCAGGTAGGCGTTCCGTTCATCATCGTGTTCCTGAACAAATGTGACATGGTTGATGACGAAGAGCTGCTGGAACTGGTTGAGATGGAAGTGCGTGAGCTGCTGTCTCAGTACGACTTCCCGGGCGACGACACCCCGATCGTTCGCGGTTCCGCGCTGAAAGCGCTGGAAGGCGAAGCTGAGTGGGAAGAGAAAATCATCGAGCTGGCTGGCTACCTGGATTCCTACATCCCGGAACCAGAGCGCGCGATTGACAAGCCGTTCCTGCTGCCGATCGAAGACGTATTCTCCATCTCCGGTCGTGGTACCGTTGTTACCGGTCGTGTAGAGCGCGGTATCATCAAAGTTGGTGAAGAAGTTGAAATCGTTGGTATCAAAGACACCGCGAAATCTACCTGTACCGGCGTTGAAATGTTCCGCAAACTGCTGGACGAAGGCCGTGCTGGTGAGAACGTTGGTGTTCTGCTGCGTGGTATCAAACGTGAAGAAATCGAACGTGGTCAGGTACTGGCTAAGCCGGGTTCCATCAAGCCGCACACCAAATTCGAATCTGAAGTGTACATCCTGTCCAAAGATGAAGGCGGCCGTCATACTCCGTTCTTCAAAGGCTACCGTCCGCAGTTCTACTTCCGTACAACTGACGTGACTGGCACCATCGAACTGCCGGAAGGCGTTGAGATGGTAATGCCGGGCGACAACATCAAAATGGTTGTTACCCTGATTCACCCGATTGCGATGGACGATGGTCTGCGTTTCGCAATCCGTGAAGGCGGCCGTACCGTTGGCGCGGGCGTTGTAGCAAAAGTTCTCAGCTAATCGCTGATAACATTTGACGCAATGCGCAAGAAAAGGGCATCATTTGATGCCCTTTTTGTACGCTTTCGACCCAGAACCTGGCTCATCAGTGATTTTTTTGTCCATAATCATTGCTGAGACAGGCTCTGAAGAGGGCGTGAGTCCGAAACTCGCCAGAGCATTTCGGTTTGGTTGCCTCGCTTATGCGGGGCAAAAATGTTTGTCTGAATTCTTGTGACAGGTTGGTTTATGAGTGCGAATACCGAAGCTCAAGGGAGCGGGCGCGGCCTGGAAGCGATGAAGTGGGTTGTTGTTGCAGTACTGCTGCTCGTGGCTATCGTTGGCAACTATCTTTATCGTGACATGATGCTGCCGCTCCGCGCGCTGGCAGTTGTAATTCTGATTGCTGCAGCAGGTGGTGTCGCGCTGTTGACGACGAAGGGAAAAGCGACCGTTGCTTTTGCCCGTGAAGCGAGAACCGAAGTACGTAAAGTGATTTGGCCCACTCGTCAGGAAACATTGCACACCACGTTGATTGTGGCTGCGGTCACCGCAGTTATGTCACTGATCCTGTGGGGGCTGGATGGTATTCTGGTCCGCCTGGTTTCCTTTATCACTGGCCTGAGGTTCTGAGATGTCTGAAGCTCCTAAAAAGCGCTGGTACGTCGTTCAGGCGTTTTCCGGTTTTGAAGGCCGCGTAGCAACTTCGCTGCGTGAGCATATCAAATTACACAACATGGAAGAGTTGTTTGGCGAAGTTATGGTGCCGACCGAAGAAGTGGTCGAAATCCGTGGCGGCCAGCGTCGCAAAAGCGAACGCAAATTCTTCCCGGGCTACGTACTTGTCCAGATGGTAATGAACGACGCCAGCTGGCACCTGGTGCGCAGCGTTCCGCGCGTAATGGGCTTCATCGGTGGTACCTCCGATCGTCCGGCGCCGATTAGCGACAAAGAAGTGGATGCGATCATGAACCGCCTGCAGCAGGTTGGTGATAAGCCGCGTCCGAAAACGCTGTTCGAGCCGGGTGAAATGGTCCGCGTTAGCGATGGTCCGTTTGCCGACTTTAACGGTGTGGTTGAAGAGGTGGACTACGAGAAGTCCCGCCTGAAAGTTTCCGTCTCTATCTTCGGTCGTGCGACCCCGGTAGAGCTGGACTTCAGCCAGGTCGAAAAAGCCTAAATAATCGGCGATCAAACGTTGCACAGGGCGCGAAATTGACATACAATTTCGCGCCTTTTGTTTTTACGGGTTCTGAACCGGTAAAACAGTTTTAACCACGGGGAGCCTTTCGGGGCGCTATACCCAAACGAGGAAATTTCAATGGCTAAGAAAGTCCAGGCCTACGTCAAGCTGCAGGTTGCAGCTGGCATGGCAAACCCGAGCCCACCGGTTGGTCCGGCTCTGGGTCAGCAGGGTGTTAACATCATGGAATTCTGCAAAGCGTTCAACGCAAAAACAGAATCCATGGAAAAAGGTCTGCCGATTCCGGTTGTTATTACCGTTTACGCTGACCGTTCCTTCACTTTCGTTACCAAAACGCCTCCGGCAGCAGTTCTGCTGAAGAAAGCGGCTGGTATCAAGTCTGGTTCCGGCAAGCCGAACAAAGACAAAGTGGGCACCATCTCCCGCGCTCAGCTGCAGGAAATCGCTCAGACTAAAGCCGCGGACATGACCGGTGCTGACATTGAAGCGATGACTCGCTCAATCGAAGGTACTGCGCGTTCCATGGGCCTGGTAGTGGAGGATTAAGAAATGGCTAAACTGACCAAGCGTATGCGCGTGATCCGTGACAAAGTTGATGCGACCAAACAGTACGACATCAACGAAGCCATTGCTCTGCTGAAAGAGCTGGCCACTGCTAAATTCGTAGAAAGCGTAGACGTTGCCGTTAACCTCGGCATCGACGCACGTAAATCTGACCAGAACGTACGTGGTGCAACTGTACTGCCGCACGGTACTGGCCGTTCTGTTCGCGTAGCCGTATTTGCCCAGGGCCCGAACGCTGAAGCTGCTAAAGCAGCTGGCGCTGAGCTGGTAGGTATGGAAGATCTGGCTGACCAGATCAAAAAAGGCGAAATGAACTTTGACGTTGTTATTGCTTCCCCGGATGCAATGCGCGTTGTTGGCCAGCTGGGCCAGGTTCTGGGCCCGCGCGGCCTGATGCCGAACCCGAAAGTTGGTACTGTAACTCCGAACGTTGCTGAAGCGGTTAAAAACGCTAAAGCGGGTCAGGTTCGTTACCGTAACGACAAAAACGGCATCATCCACACCACCATCGGTAAAGTGGACTTTGACGCTGACAAACTGAAAGAAAACCTGGAGTCTCTGCTGGTTGCGCTGAAAAAAGCAAAACCGTCTCAGGCGAAAGGCGTGTACATCAAGAAAGTTAGCATCTCCACCACCATGGGTGCTGGTGTTGCGGTAGACCAGGCTGGTCTGAACGCAGCGGCGAACTAATATTCGCCTTTACGTGGGTGGCGGATTTGTCTACAATCTTCCCCCACGTTTTGCTCGCGTAAGCTAGCAAACAAACAGATTTGTTCGTTGGAGCCTGGCCTATCCAGGCCTCCGTCGAAGACCGCAGGTGTTTCGCAAGAGACTTAATTCCCTGCGTAGACGGTGACAGAACCTGAAGAATATTTTTTAAGTACTCTTTGGCTTGTTTCTGCTCACCGTATTAAGACGCTCTTTTCGTTGAAAAGAGTGAAGTGAGTTCCAGGGCATGAGCCCTGGCAAACATCCAGGAGCAAAGCTAATGGCTTTAAATCTTCAAGACAAACAAGCGATTGTTGCTGAAGTCAGCGAAGTAGCCAAAGGCGCGCTGTCTGCGGTTGTTGCGGATTCCCGTGGCGTTACCGTAGATAAAATGACCGAACTGCGTAAAGCAGGTCGCGAAGCCGGCGTTTACATGCGTGTTGTTCGCAACACCCTGCTGCGCCGTGTTGTTGAAGGTACTCAGTTCGAGTGCCTGAAAGACGCGTTCGTTGGTCCGACCCTGATTGCATATTCTATGGAACACCCGGGCGCTGCTGCTCGTCTGTTCAAAGATTTCGCGAAAGCGAATGCAAAATTTGAGGTCAAAGCCGCTGCCTTTGAAGGTGAGTTGATCCCGGCGTCCCAGATCGATCGCCTGGCAACCCTGCCGACCTACGAAGAAGCAATTGCACGCCTGATGGCAACCATGAAAGAAGCCTCTGCTGGCAAACTGGTTCGTACTCTGGCTGCTGTACGCGATGCGAAAGAAGCTGCTTAATCGCAGTTTTCTCTATAACGCATTCGCTTACGTATAAACTTATTCTGATATTCAGGAACAATTTAAATGTCTATCACTAAAGATCAAATCATTGAAGCAGTTTCCGCTATGTCCGTAATGGACGTTGTTGAACTGATCTCTGCAATGGAAGAAAAATTCGGTGTTTCTGCTGCTGCCGCTGTAGCTGTTGCTGCTGGCCCGGCTGCTGAAGCTGCTGAAGAGAAAACTGAATTCGACGTTATTCTGAAAGCTGTTGGCGCTAACAAAGTTGCTGTTATCAAAGCAGTACGTGGCGCAACTGGCCTGGGTCTGAAAGAAGCTAAAGACCTGGTAGAATCTGCTCCGGCCGCTCTGAAAGAAGGCGTGAGCAAAGATGACGCTGAAGCTCTGAAAAAATCTCTGGAAGAAGCTGGCGCTGAAGTTGAAGTTAAATAAGCCAACCCTTCCGGTTGCAGCCTGAGAAATCAGGCTGATGGCTGGTGACTTTTTGGTCACCAGCCTTTTTGCGCTGTAGAAGGCGCTGGTAGTGTTTCACACTGTTTGACTACCTGTTGCCTTTTCAATGCTTGTTTCTATCGACGACTTAATATACTGCGACAGTCGCTCGGCGCTGTGTAAATCGCAATGAAATGATTTAAGCGTGATAGCAACAAGCATTGCGGAAAGTGCTCCACTTTCCGGTCAAAAAAATAGTGTTGCACAAACTGTCCTTTCCCTGGGCAGATGGGTCGACTTGTCAGCGAGCTGAGGAACCCTATGGTTTACTCCTATACCGAGAAAAAACGTATTCGTAAGGATTTTGGTAAACGTCCACAAGTACTGGATGTTCCCTATCTCCTTTCTATCCAGCTTGACTCGTTCCAGAAGTTCATCGAGCAAGATCCTGAAGGCCAGTACGGGCTCGAAGCGGCATTCCGCTCCGTGTTCCCGATCAAGAGCTACAGCGGCAATTCGGAACTGCAATACGTCAGCTACCGTCTTGGCGAACCCGTATTTGACGTTAAAGAGTGTCAAATCCGTGGTGTGACGTACTCCGCCCCGCTGCGCGTAAAACTGCGTCTGGTGATCTACGAGCGCGAAGCGCCGGAAGGCACCGTAAAAGACATTAAAGAACAAGAAGTCTACATGGGCGAAATTCCGCTCATGACCGACAACGGTACCTTTGTTATCAACGGTACTGAGCGTGTTATCGTTTCTCAGTTGCACCGTAGCCCGGGCGTCTTCTTTGACAGCGACAAGGGTAAAACCCACTCTTCCGGTAAAGTGCTCTATAACGCACGTATCATCCCTTACCGTGGGTCCTGGCTGGACTTTGAGTTCGATCCGAAAGACAACCTGTTCGTTCGTATCGACCGTCGTCGTAAGCTGCCGGCAACCATCATTCTGCGCGCGCTGAACTACACCACTGAACAGATCCTTGACCTGTTCTTTGAGAAAGTGGTCTTTGAGATCCGCGACAACAAGCTGCAGATGGAACTGGTACCGGAACGCCTGCGTGGCGAAACCGCCTCCTTCGATATCGAAGCCAACGGCAAAATGTATGTTGAGAAAGGCCGCCGCATCACCGCGCGCCACATTCGTCAGCTGGAAAAAGACGAAATTCAACATATCGAAGTGCCGGTTGAGTACATCGCAGGCAAAGTTGCGGCGAAAGACTACGTTGACGAATCCACTGGCGAGCTGATCTGCCCGGCTAACATGGAGCTGTCGCTCGATCTGCTGGCTAAACTGAGCCAGGCCGGTCATAAACGTATCGAAACGCTGTTCACCAACGATCTGGATCACGGCCCGTACATCTCTGAAACCGTACGCGTCGACCCAACTAACGATCGTCTGAGCGCGCTGGTAGAAATCTACCGCATGATGCGCCCGGGTGAGCCGCCGACTCGCGAAGCGGCTGAAAGCCTGTTCGAAAACCTGTTCTTCTCCGAAGACCGCTACGACCTTTCTGCGGTAGGCCGCATGAAGTTCAACCGTTCTCTGCTGCGCGACAGCATTGAAGGTTCCGGTATCCTGAGCAACGACGACATCATCGAAGTGATGAAGAAGCTCATCGGTATCCGTAACGGCATCGGTGAAGTGGATGATATCGACCACCTCGGCAACCGTCGTATCCGTTCCGTAGGCGAAATGGCGGAAAACCAATTCCGCGTTGGCCTGGTGCGTGTAGAGCGTGCGGTGAAAGAGCGTCTCTCTCTGGGCGATCTGGATACCCTGATGCCGCAGGACATGATCAACGCCAAGCCGATTTCGGCGGCGGTGAAAGAGTTCTTCGGTTCCAGCCAGCTCTCCCAGTTTATGGATCAGAACAACCCGCTGTCTGAGATTACGCACAAACGTCGTATCTCTGCACTTGGCCCGGGCGGTCTGACCCGTGAGCGCGCAGGCTTTGAAGTTCGAGACGTACACCCGACTCACTACGGTCGCGTATGTCCAATCGAAACGCCTGAAGGTCCGAACATCGGTCTGATTAACTCCCTGTCCGTCTATGCACAGACTAACGAATATGGCTTCCTCGAAACGCCGTACCGTAAAGTGACTGACGGCGTGGTGACTGACGAGATCCATTACCTCTCTGCAATTGAAGAGGGTAACTACGTTATCGCTCAGGCGAACACCAACCTGACGGAAGAAGGGCGTTTTGCAGAAGATCTGGTAACCTGCCGCAGCAAAGGCGAATCAAGCCTCTTCAGCGCAGACCAGGTTGACTACATGGACGTATCCACCCAGCAGGTGGTTTCCGTCGGTGCATCCCTGATCCCGTTCCTGGAACACGATGACGCCAACCGTGCATTGATGGGTGCGAACATGCAACGTCAGGCGGTTCCGACTCTGCGCGCTGATAAGCCGCTGGTTGGTACCGGTATGGAACGTGCTGTTGCCGTTGACTCCGGCGTAACTGCCGTTGCGAAACGTGGCGGTACCGTTCAGTACGTGGATGCTTCCCGTATCGTTATCAAAGTTAACGAAGACGAGATGTACCCGGGCGAAGCAGGTATCGACATCTACAACCTGACCAAATACACCCGTTCTAACCAGAACACCTGCATCAACCAGATGCCGTGTGTTTACCTGGGTGAACCGATTGAGCGCGGCGACGTGCTGGCAGACGGTCCGTCCACCGACCTCGGTGAACTGGCGCTCGGTCAGAACATGCGCGTAGCGTTCATGCCGTGGAACGGTTACAACTTCGAAGACTCCATCCTCGTCTCCGAGCGTGTGGTTCAGGAAGATCGTTTCACCACTATTCACATCCAGGAACTGGCTTGTGTGTCCCGTGACACCAAACTGGGGCCGGAAGAGATCACCGCTGACATCCCGAACGTGGGTGAAGCTGCGCTCTCCAAACTGGATGAATCCGGTATCGTTTACATCGGTGCAGAAGTGACCGGCGGCGACATTCTGGTTGGTAAGGTAACGCCGAAAGGTGAAACCCAGCTGACGCCAGAAGAGAAACTGCTGCGCGCGATCTTCGGTGAGAAAGCGTCTGACGTTAAAGACTCTTCTCTGCGCGTACCAAACGGTGTTTCCGGTACGGTTATCGACGTTCAGGTCTTCACCCGCGATGGCGTGGAAAAAGACAAACGTGCGCTGGAAATCGAAGAGATGCAGCTCAAACAGGCGAAGAAAGACCTGTCTGAAGAACTGCAGATCCTCGAAGCTGGCCTGTTCAGCCGTATCCACTCCGTGCTGGTATCCGGTGGCGTTGAAGCTGAGAAGCTCGACAAACTGCCGCGCGACCGCTGGCTGGAACTCGGCCTGACCGACGAAGCGAAACAGAATCAGCTGGAACAGCTGGCTGAGCAGTACGACGAACTGAAACACGAGTTCGAGAAAAAACTCGAAGCGAAACGCCGTAAGATCACTCAGGGCGACGATCTGGCACCGGGCGTGCTGAAGATTGTTAAGGTTTATCTGGCCGTTAAACGTCAGATCCAGCCTGGTGATAAGATGGCAGGTCGTCACGGTAACAAGGGTGTTATCTCCAAGATCAACCCGATCGAAGATATGCCATACGATGAAAACGGCACGCCGGTAGACATCGTACTGAACCCGCTGGGCGTACCGTCTCGTATGAACATCGGTCAGATCCTTGAAACCCACCTGGGTATGGCTGCGAAAGGTATTGGCGACAAGATTAACGCCATGCTGAAACAGCAGCAGGAAGTCGCGAAACTGCGCGAGTTCATCCAGCGTGCATACGACCTGGGCGCTGACGTTCGTCAGAAAGTCGACCTGAGCACCTTCAGCGATGACGAAGTGCTGCGTCTGGCTGAAAACCTGCGTAAAGGCATGCCGATCGCAACGCCGGTCTTCGACGGTGCGAAAGAGTCTGAAATCAAGGAACTGTTACAGCTGGGTGGCCTGCCGACTTCCGGTCAGATCACACTGTTCGACGGTCGTACCGGTGAGCAGTTCGAGCGCCAGGTTACCGTTGGCTACATGTACATGCTGAAACTGAACCACCTGGTTGATGACAAAATGCATGCGCGTTCCACCGGTTCCTACAGCCTGGTTACTCAGCAGCCGCTGGGTGGTAAGGCGCAGTTCGGTGGTCAGCGCTTCGGGGAGATGGAAGTGTGGGCGCTGGAAGCATATGGCGCGGCATACACCCTGCAGGAAATGCTCACCGTTAAGTCTGATGACGTGAATGGTCGTACCAAGATGTATAAGAACATCGTGGACGGCAACCATCAGATGGAACCGGGGATGCCAGAGTCCTTCAACGTACTGTTGAAAGAGATTCGTTCGCTGGGTATCAACATCGAGCTGGAAGACGAGTAACTCTCGCTCAAACAGGTCACTGGTGCCGGGGTAACACCCGGCACCAGATTGTGCTAACTCCGACGGGAGCAAATCCGTGAAAGACTTATTAAAGTTTCTGAAAGCGCAAACTAAAACCGAAGAGTTTGATGCGATCAAAATTGCTCTGGCTTCGCCAGACATGATCCGTTCATGGTCTTTTGGTGAAGTTAAGAAGCCAGAAACCATCAACTACCGTACGTTCAAACCTGAGCGTGACGGCCTTTTCTGTGCGCGTATTTTCGGGCCAGTAAAAGATTACGAGTGCCTGTGCGGTAAGTACAAGCGCCTGAAACACCGCGGTGTGATCTGTGAGAAGTGCGGCGTTGAAGTGACCCAGACTAAAGTGCGTCGTGAGCGCATGGGCCACATCGAACTGGCTTCCCCGACCGCGCACATTTGGTTCCTGAAATCACTGCCGTCCCGTATCGGTCTGCTGCTGGATATGCCGCTGCGTGATATCGAACGCGTTCTCTACTTCGAATCCTATGTGGTTATCGAAGGTGGGATGACCAACCTGGAACGTAACCAGATCCTGACTGAAGAGCAGTATCTGGACGCGCTGGAAGAGTTCGGTGACGAATTCGACGCGAAGATGGGCGCCGAAGCGATCCAGGCCCTGCTGAAAAGCATGGATCTGGAGCAAGAGTGCGAACAGCTGCGTGAAGAGCTGAACGAAACCAACTCCGAAACCAAACGTAAGAAGCTGACCAAGCGTATCAAACTGCTGGAAGCCTTCGTACAGTCCGGTAACAAGCCGGAGTGGATGATCCTGACCGTTCTGCCAGTGCTGCCGCCGGACCTGCGTCCGCTGGTTCCGCTGGACGGTGGTCGTTTCGCAACGTCGGATCTGAACGATCTCTACCGTCGCGTGATCAACCGTAACAACCGTCTGAAACGTCTGCTTGATCTGGCGGCGCCGGACATCATCGTACGCAACGAAAAACGTATGCTGCAGGAAGCGGTCGACGCCCTGCTGGATAACGGCCGTCGCGGTCGTGCGATCACCGGTTCCAACAAGCGTCCGCTGAAATCTTTGGCCGATATGATCAAAGGTAAGCAGGGTCGTTTCCGTCAGAACCTGCTCGGTAAGCGTGTTGACTACTCCGGTCGTTCTGTAATCACCGTAGGTCCATACCTGCGTCTGCATCAGTGCGGTCTGCCGAAGAAAATGGCGCTGGAGCTGTTCAAACCGTTCATTTACGGCAAGCTGGAACTGCGTGGCCTCGCCACCACCATCAAAGCCGCGAAGAAAATGGTTGAGCGCGAAGAAGCTGTCGTTTGGGATATCCTGGACGAAGTTATCCGCGAACACCCGGTACTGCTGAACCGTGCACCAACACTGCACCGTCTGGGTATCCAGGCGTTTGAACCGGTACTGATCGAAGGTAAAGCGATCCAGCTGCACCCGCTGGTTTGTGCGGCATACAACGCCGACTTCGATGGTGACCAGATGGCTGTTCACGTACCGCTGACGCTGGAAGCCCAGCTGGAAGCGCGTGCGCTGATGATGTCTACCAACAACATCCTGTCTCCGGCTAACGGCGAACCAATCATCGTTCCGTCTCAGGACGTTGTACTGGGTCTCTACTACATGACCCGTGACTGTGTTAACGCCAAAGGCGAAGGCATGGTGCTGACTGGCCCGAAAGAAGCTGAGCGTATTTACCGCGCTGGCCTGGCCTCTCTGCATGCGCGCGTTAAAGTGCGTATCACCGAATATGAAAAAGATGCTAACGGCGAGTTCGTTGCGACCACCAGCCTGAAAGACACGACCGTTGGCCGTGCCATTCTGTGGATGATCGTACCGAAAGGTCTGCCTTTCTCCATCGTCAACCAGGCGCTGGGCAAGAAAGCGATCTCCAAAATGCTGAACACCTGTTACCGCATTCTGGGTCTGAAGCCGACCGTTATCTTCGCTGACCAGACGATGTACACCGGCTTTGCTTATGCAGCGCGTTCAGGTGCATCCGTTGGTATCGATGACATGGTCATCCCGGAGAAGAAACACGAGATCATCTCTGAAGCGGAAGCTGAAGTTGCTGAGATCCAGGAGCAGTTCCAGTCTGGTCTGGTAACCGCGGGCGAACGCTATAACAAAGTTATCGATATTTGGGCCGCAGCGAACGATCGCGTATCCAAAGCGATGATGGATAACCTGCAGACTGAAACCGTTATTAACCGTGACGGCGTTGAAGAGCAGCAGGTTTCCTTTAACAGCATCTACATGATGGCCGACTCCGGTGCGCGTGGTTCTGCAGCCCAGATTCGTCAGCTTGCTGGTATGCGTGGTCTGATGGCGAAGCCGGATGGCTCCATCATCGAAACGCCGATCACCGCGAACTTCCGTGAAGGTCTGAACGTACTCCAGTACTTCATCTCCACGCACGGTGCGCGTAAAGGTCTGGCGGATACCGCACTGAAAACCGCGAACTCCGGTTACCTGACCCGTCGTCTGGTTGACGTGGCACAGGATCTGGTTGTAACCGAAGACGATTGTGGCACCCTCGAAGGGATCACCATGACGCCGGTTATCGAAGGTGGCGACGTTAAAGAGCCGCTGCGCGATCGCGTTCTGGGTCGTGTGACCGCTGAAGACATTCTGAAGCCGGGCACCGCAGACATTCTGGTTCCGCGCAACACGCTGCTGCACGAACAGTGGTGTGACCTGCTGGAAGCGAACTCTGTCGACTCCGTGAAAGTGCGTTCCGTTGTATCCTGCGACACCGACTTTGGTGTGTGCGCCCACTGCTATGGTCGTGACCTGGCGCGTGGCCACATCATCAACAAAGGTGAAGCAATCGGCGTTATCGCAGCACAGTCCATCGGTGAGCCGGGTACACAGCTGACGATGCGTACGTTCCACATCGGTGGTGCGGCATCGCGTGCGGCTGCTGAATCCAGCATTCAGGTGAAAAACAAAGGTAGCATCCGTCTGAGCAATGCGAAGTCGGTTGTTAACTCCAGCGGTAAGCTGGTGGTCACCTCCCGTAACACTGAGCTGAAACTGATCGACGAATTCGGTCGTACCAAAGAGAGCTATAAAGTGCCTTACGGTGCGGTGATGGCGAAGGGTGATGGCGAGCAGGTTGCCGGCGGCGAAACCGTTGCAAACTGGGATCCGCATACCATGCCGGTAATCACCGAAGTGGCTGGTTTCATCCGCTTCACCGACATGATCGATGGTCAGACGATTACCCGTCAGACCGACGAACTGACCGGTCTCTCTTCGCTGGTGGTTCTGGACTCTGCAGAGCGTACCGCTGGCGGTAAAGACCTGCGTCCGGCACTGAAAATCGTTGATGCCAATGGCAACGACGTACTGATCCCAGGCACCGATATGCCTGCCCAGTACTTCCTGCCGGGTAAAGCGATTGTTCAGCTGGAAGATGGCGTACAGATCAGCTCCGGTGACACCCTGGCACGTATTCCGCAGGAATCCGGCGGTACCAAGGATATTACCGGTGGTCTGCCGCGCGTTGCGGACCTGTTCGAAGCACGTCGTCCGAAAGAGCCGGCAATCCTGGCTGAAATCAGCGGTATCATCTCCTTCGGTAAAGAGACCAAAGGGAAACGCCGTCTGGTGATCACGCCGGTTGACGGTAGCGATCCGTACGAAGAGATGATCCCGAAATGGCGTCAGCTCAACGTGTTTGAAGGTGAACGTGTAGAACGTGGTGACGTGGTTTCCGACGGTCCGGAAGCACCGCACGACATTCTGCGTCTTCGTGGCGTACACGCGGTAACGCGTTATATCACCAACGAAGTACAGGACGTTTACCGTCTGCAGGGCGTTAAGATCAACGATAAGCACATCGAAGTTATCGTTCGTCAGATGCTGCGTAAAGCCACCATCGTGAACGCGGGCAGCTCCGAGTTCCTGGAAGGCGAGCAGGTTGAATACTCTCGCGTCAAGATTGCTAACCGCGATCTCGAATCGAACGGCAAAATCAGTGCAACCTATGCACGCGATCTGCTGGGTATCACCAAAGCGTCTCTGGCGACCGAGTCCTTCATCTCCGCGGCATCGTTCCAGGAGACGACTCGTGTGCTTACCGAAGCAGCCGTTGCAGGCAAACGCGACGAACTGCGCGGTCTGAAAGAGAACGTTATCGTGGGTCGTCTGATCCCGGCCGGTACCGGTTATGCGTACCACCAGGATCGTATGCGCCGTCGCGCCGCTGGCGAACTGCCGGCAGCACCGCAGGTCACTGCGGAAGACGCGTCCGCGAGCCTTGCAGAACTGCTGAACGCAGGTCTGGGTGGTTCCGACAACGAGTAATCGTTTCTCGTCCTAAAAACCCGCTTCGGCGGGTTTTTTTATGCCCGAAATCCGCTAAACCGGTCCTCGATCGCGTTTCAGGACGCCCGCCGCACAAGGGACGGGCACACTCAGCGTTCTGTTAACCCATCAGGAACGCATGATGTCCCTACGCACACTCATTCTCTGTTTTACGCTTCTTCTGAGCGGCATAACCCATGCCGACACCGCCTTCCGCCAGCTACATCTGCAAGAGGATAAAGCCCGCCCGCTTGATGTCGCCATCTGGTATCCGACTGCACAAACCGGCACCCCGGAAACGGTGGGCGACAACCCGGTTTTTGTCGGCACACCGGCTCTGCGTAACGCACAGCCCGCAACCGGTAAACATCCCTTATTACTGCTGTCACACGGTTACGGCGGCAACTGGCGCAACCTGAACTGGCTGGCGCAGCGCATGGCGGCGCAGGGGTATATCGTCGCTGCGCCCGATCATCCGGGCACCACCACCCGCAATAAAGCGCAGCAGGATGCCTGGCAGCTCTGGCAGCGGCCACGCGATTTGCGCCGCGTAATGAATGACCTGATTGGTGATCCTGCTATTGCTGGCCAGGTGGACACCCGGCGCATCGCCGCGATCGGCCACTCGCTGGGTGGCTGGACGGTAATGGAGCTGGCAGGTGCCCGTTTCGACGCCGGACGTTTCCAGACGGATTGTAAAAGCCATCCCGCGCTGTCGGGCTGTAAGCTGATCCCAGCCCTCGGCATCAATCGTCCTGAGGCATCTGCCCCGTTGAGGGAGAGCCAGCGCGAGCCGCTGATCAAAGCCATTGTTTCGCTGGATTTGGGGCTGGCGCGCGGTTTCACGCCGGAGAGCCTCGCTCAACTCGATTTGCCGGTGCTGATCCTCTCCGCGCAGGCCGATAGCGACGAGTTACCTGCCCGGCTGGAGTCCGGCTATCTGCAACATTACATTCCGGCTGCGAAGCAGCAGGCACAAAGCGTTACGGGCGCAACCCACTTTAGTTTTATGCAGCTCTGCAAGCCCGGCGCGAAGGCGCTGATTGAGGCGCAAGATCCGGGCGAAGGGATTGTGTGTGACGATGGCGGTGCGCTAAGCCGGGCTGACATTCATCAGCGGCTTAGCGACACGATCACGGCTTTTCTGCAACAGGCGCTGGATTACCCACCGCGCGGCGAAACTCCGTCGGGCTCACGCCGCTGATACGCACAAACTCGCGGTTGAAGTTCGATTTGGTGGCAAAGCCAGCATCAAGCATGATGCTGGTGACGGGCGCGTCGGTGGTGAGCAGCAGGTGTTGGGCATAGTGAATGCGAAAGCCGTTAATCCACTGTGAGACATTGCAGCCGCGCACCGCATTGACGGCGCGTGAAATCTGGCGAGCCGGGATCACCCATTTTCTCGCCAGCAGATCGAGCGTCAGGTCGCTATTGAGAAACAGCTGCTGTTCAGTAAGGCGTGCCTCCAGCTTTTCGCAGAGGGTAACCAGATCGTTATCCACCTCCACGCTTTGTACGTCGGCTGGCGGTATTAGCGGTGTTTCATCAGCGGCGGGGATTTTCTTGCCGCTGTAGAGAATGGCGAGGCAGATAAACGGCAGCAGTATCGCCTGCGAGAGGGCGACGAGGCGCGGTGCCTGCAAGCCGTCATACCAGGCGAAGTCGAGCATAATCGCCACATCGGTCAGGCCGCTAAAGCAGAGAAACGCCCCGGCAAGAAAGGCCATCACCGAGGTGCTGCGCGCATCCGTTAACCGTGTCAGCACAAAGGCATCTGCGCCCCGGTAAGCGGTCCAAATCAGTGCGCCACCGTAGCCGATGTAGAGCAGCATCAGAACTGTGTCGGTAGCCATGGGCGCAATCAGGTTCAGCGCCAGCGCGATGGCAGGCGGCAGCAGCGAGGCAATGCGTTCAGAGGTGCGGCTTTGATCGGTGACGCGGGCAAAACAGCGCCATGCCAGCGGCGGTAGCGCAATTGCCAGCATCGACTGTAGCTGTCGCAAAATTAGCGCATCAAATTGCCAGCGCAGCGCCGTCATCAGCACCAGCAACGCGCAGCCGGTGATAAAGGTGGCGAGGGTGCGATAGCCGGAAGGGCGTTGCAGCCAGACCTTTGCCAGCAGCATCAGTAGCAGGGAGAGGGTAAAAAACGGAACGGGAATGGCGGGCATCAGGCACCTGCGGTGGTGATTACGATCGGCGAATGCCATGTTGTGCCATAAAACGACGCGGAATACACCTCACCGTTTTGGCAGCAATAAAAAACGCCCGGTAAAGCGGGCGTCTCTTATGGGAATGAAGCGACAATCAAGCGCGCGGGGGAAGCCTGCGGTAGATCTCAATCAGGTCGTCGGCCAGATCCTGGATGACCATCGCGTTCATCAGGTGGTCCTGCGAGTGAACGGTGATGAGGTTAACCGGGAGTTTACCGGTGCCTTCGTCCAGACCGATTAGCTGGGTCTGGATCTTATGCGCTGCTTTAACAAATTCGCGTGACTCCTCCATCGCTTTTTCCGCGTCGTCGAAATCGCCTTTCCGCGCCATTTGCAGCGCGGTCAGTGCCTGGCTGCGCGCCGCACCGGCGTTGACCAGCAGTTCCATAATGATGGTTTCTAACTCTTCCACGCGCTCACTCCAGCAGCTTAAGGGCTTTTTCCAGTACGACATCGCCTTTCATCATGCCGTAATCCATCATATCGATCACCGCCACCTTCTTGCCCAGCGGCTCGGCCTGCGCCTGCAGTTTTGCCTGCTCATACTTCACCTGCGGCCCCAGCAACACGATATCTGCCGTTGCAATTTCATCTTTAAAGTCCGCAACAGGAACCGCTTTGATGGTGACCTCGACGCCTTTCTTTTGCGCCGCGTCTTTCATTCGTTGCACCAACATGCTGGTGGACATACCTGCTGCACAGCATAAAACGATGTTTTTCATAGTCAGCCTCGGTGTTGATGGGATAATTGATAATTATCCGTCGGCGTTGACTTCAACAACCGCTTTACGGTGATTGTGTGTCTGGCATCACAAAGAAAGGGCAGCGAATGTGAAACCGGTTACAACCTGACATCACTTCGTTTCACTCCTTGCATGACCGTCGTTGGCCGCGCTGTTTTTCAGCGTGATAAGCAGCGTACCTGCCAAAGGGGGGCGGAGCGGGAGAGGGGAACGGCGCCCGCTCCGGTCAGTGTACGCTGACGAAGCAAGGTTGCCGCAGCGGGCGCTGTGGTGCCAGCGCCCGAATTTCACTTTACGTAACAGGCCGCAAGAAAATTAACTGTTTATCAGCGTATTACTCTTTTTTTGCGGCACACGTCCCAGCCAGCTATCCCAGTCTTTCCACACCGGTTGCAGCCCACGGGCGATCAGCGCATCGGCGACCGCCTCCGGGCGACGTCCATCGTGGGGCGAGAACTGCTCCAGCTCCGGGTGATCGTCGGCATAGCCGCCGGGCTGCGTTTTAGAAAACGCACTGACATTGTTGATGGCGAGGGGAATAACATGATCGCGAAAGTGCGGCGACTCGCGCGTCGACAGCGACAGCTCGGTATCCGGTGCCAGCAGGCGGAAGGCGCAAATGGTCTGCACCAGTTGTTTCTCGTCCATGATTGACGCCGGTTCGATCCCGCCCGCGCAGGGGCGCAGGCGAGGAAACGACACCGAGTAGCGGCTCTGCCAGTAGTGTTGCTGTAACCAGAGCAGATGTTCCGCCACCATATAGCAGTCGACGCGCCAGCTATCAGATAACCCCATCAACGCGCCAAGGCCGATCTTGTCGATCCCCGCACGGCCAAGGCGATCCGGCGTCTCCAGCCGCCAGAAAAAGTCCTGCTTTTTGCCCCGCAGATGATGCCGGGCATATTGCGCCCTATGGTAGGTCTCCTGGTAGACCATCACACCATCCAGCCCGAGCCCTTTTAGCTCGCGATACTCCTCTTCGGAAAGCGGCTGCACTTCCATCTGCAACGAGGCGAACTGGCGGCGAATAGTAGGGAAATGGCGGCGAAAATAGTCCATACCCACTTTTCCCTGATGCTCACCGGTGACCAGAAGGAGATGCTCAAACCCCAATTCACGCAGGGCAGCGCACTCGCGAGCGATCTCCTCCTCATCCAGCGTTTTGCGTTTCAAATGGTTGCTCATCGAGAAACCGCAATAGGTGCAGTCATTGGCGCAGAGATTCGACAGATAGAGCGGGACATAAAAACTGACGGTGTTGCCAAAGCGCTGGCGGGTCAGGCGCTGCGCTTTCTGCGCCAGAGGCTCCAGCAGCTCGCTGGCCGCCGGGGAGAGCAGGGCCATCATATCGTCGCGGGTCACTTGCCGGGCGTTAAGCGCGCGCTCGACGTCAGCGGTGGTCTTGCTGTGAATACGCAGGCGGATATCATCCCAGTTCAGCTGCCGCCAGCGGTCGGTAAAGGTGTTCATTGCAGCGTCTCCAGAAAGCCGGTCAGCGGGCTGGTGGCCGCGGCGTAATGTTGGCGAGCGCCCGGTACGGCGCGGCGCGCCAGCGCCCCGGCTTCCACCGCCAGGCGAAACGCGCGCGCCATGGCGATCGGATCGTCCGCGACGGCGATGGCGGTATTGACCAGCACCGCATCCGCGCCCATCTCCAGCGCCAGTGCGGCGTGGCTTGGCGCGCCGATGCCGGCATCCACCACCACCGGAACAGTGGCCTGCTCAATGATGATCTCCAGCATGGCGCGGGTCTCCAGCCCCTGATTTGAGCCAATCGGCGCGCCGAGCGGCATCACCGCGGCACACCCCACCTCTTCCAGCCGTTTGCATAACACCGGATCTGCGCCGCAGTAGGGCAGCACCACAAACCCGCTCTGCACCAGCTTCTCTGCCGCGCGCAGGGTTTCGATAGGATCCGGCAGCAGCCAGCGCGCATCGGGATGGATCTCCAGCTTCAGCCAGTGTGTGCCCAGCGCTTCTCGCGCCAGTTGGGCGGCAAAGATCGCCTCTTCGGCATTTTTCGCGCCGGAGGTGTTTGGCAGCAGGGTGACGCCCGCGTCTATCAGCGGCTGCAAAATAGCGTCATTGCGCTGGCGTAAATCGACGCGCTTCATGGCCAGCGTCACCAGCTCGCTGCCCGCCGCCTGAATCGACTCCACCATCAGCTGCGGCGTGGCGAATTTCCCCGTGCCGGTAAAGAGGCGTGAGGAAAAGGTTTTATCTGCAATACGTAACATCTCAACCCCCTGCGATAACCTGAAACAGCAGGATGCAATCGCCATCCTGCAACTGTTGTTCTTCCCAGCGCTCGCGCGGCAGAATCGCCTCGTTTAGCGCCAGCGCGACGCCCGGCTTTAACTGTTCAAGCTCCTTAAGCAGGTCGGCAACGCTGAGCGCCTGCGCGCAGGTCATCGGTTCGTCATTAACGCGTATTTGCATGATGCCCTCCGCAGATCGGGCAGGTGCTGGCGCGCTGTAATGCGAGGGTGCGCCACAGGTTGGTGCGGGCGTCAAACAGCCGCAGCTCTCCCTGCGTCGCCTGCATACCGGTTAACAGCTTGATCGCTTCCAGCGCCTGCATCGCTCCCATAATGCCGACCACCGGGCCGACAATGCCCGCCGTGCGGCAGTTGCGTTCCGGTTCGCGCTCATCGGGCCACAAGCAGCGGTAGCAGCCCTGCTCCCAGGGCGGGGTGAGCACCAGCAACTGGCCGCCAAAGCCGACGGCGCTGGCGGAAACCAGCGGCGTATTACGCGCCACGCAGGCGGCGTTAATCGCCTGGCGGGTCTGCATGTTATCGCTGCAATCGAGCACCACATCGGCGCGCGAGACCTCTTCAAGCAGCGCGTCGCCGCTGAGCCGCTGTGAGAGAGAGACCAGTTCAATCTCCGGGTTGAGCTGATGCAGCCGCTCTGCTGTCACCGTGGCTTTTGGCTGGTTGATATCGCGCGAGGTAAAGAGGATCTGCCGTTGCAGGTTGCTCAGATGCACGGCGTCATCATCCGCCAGCACCAGCATGCCGACACCCGCGCCCGCGAGGTAGGCGGCGGCCGGCGCGCCAAGACCGCCAAGGCCGACAATCAATACCCGGCTGTCGAGCAGCTTCTGCTGCCCGGCGATGGCGATCTCCTCCAGCAAGATCTGGCGGCTGTAGCGCATAAAGTCGTGATCATTCATCGCCCACCCCCGCGAGATCCAGCAGCTGCCGCGTGGCCAGCTGCCACTCATCCGCCTGGGTAATGGCGCTCACCACGGCAATGCTGCCGACGCCCGTTGCCAGCACCTCTGGCGCGCGCGAAAGGCTGATGCCGCCAATCGCTACCGTCGGGTAATCACCGAGCCGCGCAACGTGGCGCGTAAGCGTTGCCAGCCCCTGCGGAGCGGAAGGCATCTGCTTGGTTTGCGTCGGGAAAACGTGGCCCAGGGCGATATAGGAGGGGCGTGCCGCCAGCGCGACATCAATTTCCATATCATCATGGGTGGAGAGGCCGAGCCGCAGTCCGGCCTGGCGAATGGCGGTTAAGTCGGTAGTGGCCAGATCCTCCTGACCGAGATGCACGCCGTAGGCCTGGTGTTTAATCGCCAGCCGCCAATAATCGTTGATAAACAGCCGCGCGTTGTAACGGCGCGCAAGGGCAATGGCGGCCATCACGTCCGCTTCCACCTCTTCGTCGCGCTTATCTTTGATACGCAGTTGCAGGGTGCGCACACCTGCATCCAGCAGGCGGGCGATCCACTCCACGCTATCGACCACCGGATAAAGCCCGAGGCGAAAGGGCACCGGCGGGAAATCAGGCTGGTACATTACGCCTCCTCCTGTTTCAGGTAGATCTCCCCGCCGCGGGCGCGGAAGTCGCTGGCTTTATCCGCCATGCCCGCATCGATGGTCTGCGCGGCGGCGTAGTCACGCACCTCCTGCGAAATCTTCATCGAGCAGAATTTCGGCCCGCACATCGAGCAGAAGTGCGCCACTTTGCCGGACTCCTGCGGCAGGGTTTCATCGTGATAGGCGCGGGCGGTGAAGGGGTCGAGGGCGAGGTTAAACTGATCTTCCCAGCGGAACTCAAATCGCGCTTTCGACATCGCATTATCGCGGATCTGCGCACCAGGATGGCCTTTGGCCAGATCCGCGGCGTGGGCGGCGATTTTGTAGGTAATCAGCCCCTGTTTAACATCCTCTTTGTTCGGCAAGCCGAGGTGCTCTTTCGGCGTGACATAGCAGAGCATCGCGCAGCCAAACCAGCCAATCATTGCCGCGCCGATGCCGGAGGTGAAGTGGTCATAGCCCGGCGCGATATCGGTGGTGAGCGGCCCAAGGGTGTAGAAGGGCGCTTCGTGACAGCTCTCAAGCTCCTCGGTCATATTGCGGCGGATCATCTGCATCGGCACGTGACCGGGGCCTTCAATCATCACCTGCACGTCATACTCCCAGGCGATTTTGGTCAGTTCCCCGAGCGTATGCAGCTCGGCAAATTGCGCTTCGTCATTGGCATCCTGAATCGATCCCGGGCGCAGGCCATCGCCGAGTGACAAAGAGACATCGTAAGCCGCGCAGATTTCGCAGATTTCGCGGAAGTGGGTGTAAAGGAAGTTCTCTTCGTGATGGGAGAGACACCACTTCGCCATGATCGAGCCGCCGCGCGAAACAATGCCCGTCAGGCGCTGCGCGGTCATTGGCACATAGCGCAGCAGCACACCGGCGTGGATGGTGAAGTAGTCGACTCCCTGTTCCGCCTGCTCCAGCAGGGTGTCGCGGAATACCGACCAGCTGAGATCTTCAGCGATCCCGTTGACCTTCTCCAGCGCCTGGTAGATCGGTACAGTGCCGATCGGCACCGGGCTGTTGCGCAGGATCCACTCGCGGGTTTCATGAATATAGCGACCGGTCGAGAGATCCATCACCGTATCCGCGCCCCAGCGGGTTGACCACACCAGCTTCTCCACTTCTTCTTCAATTGATGAGGTGACAGCGGAGTTGCCGATATTAGCGTTCACTTTCACCAGGAAGTTGCGGCCAATGATCATCGGCTCTGATTCTGGATGGTTGATGTTGGCGGGAATAATGGCCCGGCCGGCCGCCACTTCAGCGCGGACAAACTCTGGCGTAATGTTCTCCGGCAGCCGCGCGCCAAACCCTTCGCCCGGATGCTGGCGACGCAATACTTCACTGCGAATGCGCTCACGCCCCATGTTTTCGCGCAGGGCGATAAACTCCATTTCGGGGGTAATGATGCCCAAACGGGCATAGTGCAGCTGCGTCACGCATTTACCTGCTTTGGCGCGGCGCGGCGTCAGCAGGCCGCTAAAACGCAGCGCATCAAGGCCGTCATCCGCCAGGCGCTGGTTGGTATAGGCCGAGCTGCGATGGTCCAGCTCTTCGCTGTCATCGCGGGCGGCAATCCACGCTGCGCGCAGCTTAGCCAGACCCTGTTGCACATCAATGGCAATCGCCGGATCGCCGTAGGGGCCGGAGGTGTCATACACCGGCACCGCTTCGTTCTCTTCGTACTGCGGGTCGGTTTTTGAGCCGCCGACAAGCGTCGGGCTAAGCTGGATTTCGCGCATTGGCACGCGAATATCGGGCTGTGAGCCGGTGAGGTAGATGCGGCGGGAGTTGGGGAAAGCGGTGCCTTCCAGCGTATCGATAAAGTGTTGCGCCTGGGCGCGTTGTTCACGGCGTGAATATTGAGTAGTAGACATAGCTCATTCCAGTGTCAAAGGAGATGGCTTGTCAGACGACGGATGGAGTAATGGCAGCAAACCGCCCGTAAGGGTGGTGTGGTGGATGGATTACTCTTGTTCCCTTCGCAGGTATTAGCCTGATCAGGTTCCGCGGATCCCGAATTAACGGTCTCAGCCTTTTTACACCTCAGCTTTCAGAAAGCGTGGGTGTAAAAGAGTGGCACTCCGACAAGAAAAACCCCCGCCCGAAGCGGGGGACTGTTTTTAAACTACGCGTTAATGCTTAAGAACTCAAGCCGGGCGCGCCATCCCGGTTTCATCATTGGCGCTTTCGCTGAGGTGGTTATCGAACGCCAGCGTGATCAGCTGATCTTCCAGCGTAAAACGCGCCGCCAGCGCTTCACCGATGTCTGAGAGAGCCTGCTGGAACTCCATGCAGTTATCATCATCGATGGACTGTTCGAGGCTGGAATCATAATGTTTCATGATTTCAACGGTATTGGCTTCAAGCTGCGGATAGAGCTGAGTCGCCGCTAAAAGTGGGCTGGCGCCTTCCATTTCATTGATGATGCGTTCATAAATAGTGAAATGACCGGCGGAAAGGTATTCAACCAGGTTATGGCAAAAATCATCCAGCGCTTTTTCGTTAAGCTGCATGTACGACCCTTTGCCCGGCTTGATTCCCACCAGATTGTAATAGGAGATAAGCAACTGCTTACGTTCGTTGAGCCAGAAATCGATAAGCTTGTTACTTCCCCCCAGTCGTTCTGTCAGGCTTTCTAACTGGTTCAGCATAAATGACTCCGCAAAATGTAAGATTAAAAATGATGTAATAATAATGTTAATAACATGCCAGTGAAGCTAAGGTCGCGCAATGGTACAAACTCTTGAAGCTCATCACCGTGGCTGGTGGATAGTCAGCCATGAACAAAAATTATGGTTGCCCGCTGGAGAATTACCACATGGAGAGGCAGGAAATTTCGATCTTGCGGGTCAACCCGCGCAAATTATCGGCGAATGGCAGGGAGAGAGCGTCTGGCTTGTGCGCCAGCAGCGCTCCAGCGAGATGGGATCGGTACGTTTACTGATCGATCAGGATACCGCGCTGTTCCAGTTAGCCGGGCGCGGCGTGCAGCTGGCCGAGTTTTACCGCTCGCATAAGTTTTGCGGTTACTGTGGCCACACCATGCACCCCAGCAAAACCGAGTGGGCGATGCTCTGCGACCACTGCCGGGAACGTTACTATCCACAAATTGCTCCCTGCATCATTGTCGCTATTCGCCGCGATGACAGCCTGCTACTTGCCCAGCATACGCGTCATCGTAATGGCGTGTATACCGTGCTGGCCGGATTTGTTGAAGTCGGCGAGACGCTGGAGCAGGCGGTAGCGCGCGAGGTGATGGAGGAGAGCGGGATTAAAATCAAGAACCTGCGTTATGTTACCTCTCAGCCGTGGCCCTTCCCGCAATCATTAATGACTGCCTTTATGGCCGAGTATGAGAGCGGTGAGATCGTTATTGATACCAAAGAGCTGATTGATGCCGGCTGGTATCGCTATGACGACCTGCCGCTGCTTCCGCCGCCGGGTACCGTCGCGCGCCGCCTGATCGAGGATACCGTGGCGATGTGTCGGGCAGAGAGCGAATAAGGTGTATATACTGGCGGCCTGACGCTTGAGGAACTGACAATGACCGAACTGAAAAACGATCGTTACCTGCGCGCGCTTCAGCGCCAGCCAGTAGATATGACGCCGGTATGGATGATGCGCCAGGCAGGCCGCTATTTGCCGGAATATAAGGCAACCCGTGCGCAGGCCGGCGATTTTATGTCGCTGTGCCGCAATGCGGAGCTGGCCTGTGAAGTAACGATGCAACCCCTGCGCCGCTACAAGCTGGATGCGGCGATCCTCTTCTCCGATATCCTGACGGTGCCGGACGCGATGGGGCTGGGGCTCTATTTCGAAGCCGGTGAAGGGCCGCGTTTTAGCCATCCCATCACCTGTAAAGCGGACGTGGACAAGCTGCCGGTGCCGGACCCGGAAGATGAGCTGGGTTACGTGATGAACGCCGTGCGCACCATTCGCCGTGAACTGAAAGGCGAAGTGCCGCTGATTGGTTTCTCCGGCAGCCCGTGGACGCTGGCGACCTACATGATTGAAGGCGGCAGCAGCAAAGCGTTCACTAAAATCAAAAAGATGATGTACGCCGAGCCGCTGGTGCTGCATGCGCTGCTGGATAAGCTGGCGCAGAGCGTGACGTCTTATCTCAACGCGCAGATCCGCGCTGGCGCGCAGTCGGTGATGATTTTCGACACCTGGGGCGGCGTGCTGACCGGGCGCGACTACCAGCAGTTCTCGCTCTACTACATGCATAAAATCGTCGATGGCCTGCTGCGTGAAAACGAAGGGCGTCGCGTGCCGGTGACCCTGTTTACCAAAGGCGGCGGCCAGTGGCTGGAAGCGATGGCGGCGACCGGCTGCGATGCGCTCGGCCTCGACTGGACCACCGATATTGGCGATGCGCGCCGTCGCGTTGGCGACAAAGTGGCGCTGCAGGGCAACATGGATCCCTCTATGCTTTATGCGCCGCCTGCACGCATTGAGGAAGAAGTGTCTACAATTCTCTCTGGCTTTGGCAAAGGCGAAGGCCATGTATTTAACCTCGGTCACGGCATCCACCAGGATGTCCCGCCGGAACATGCAGGAGTATTTGTCGAGGCGGTTCACCGTCTGTCGGCCCCCTGGCATCAATAAGGAGCAAATATGGATCTCGCGTCGCTACGCGCACAACAACTTGAACTGGCCTCTTCCGTGATCCGCGAGGATCGTCTTGATAAAGATCCGCCGACGTTGATCGGCGGGGCGGATGTCGGTTTCGAGCAGGGTGGCGAAGTGACGCGGGCGGCAATGGTACTGCTCACCTGGCCTTCGCTGGAACTGGTTGAGTATCAGGTGGCGCGTATCGCCACCACCATGCCCTATATTCCTGGCTTCCTCTCATTTCGTGAGTATCCCGCGCTGCTGGCGGCGTGGGAGATGCTGTCGCAAAAACCCGATTTACTCTTTGTCGACGGGCATGGGATCTCCCATCCGCGCCGTCTTGGCGTTGCCAGCCATTTTGGCCTGCTGGTGGATGTGCCGACCATCGGCGTGGCGAAAAAACGGCTGTGTGGGAAGTTCGAACCGCTGGCCGATGAGCCCGGTGCGCTGTCGCCGCTGGTGGATAAAGGTGAACAGCTGGCGTGGGTATGGCGCAGCAAAGCGCGCTGTAATCCGCTCTTTGTCGCTACCGGCCACCGTGTCAGCCAGGATACTGCGCTGGCGTGGGTGCAGCGCTGCATGAAGGGCTACCGCTTGCCGGAGCCAACGCGCTGGGCAGATGCCGTGGCATCGGGTCGCCCCGCCTTTGCGCGATGGCAGGCAATTCAGCGCGATATCGGGTAAACTGCGGCGCATTACCGTTTTTGAGAAGCGATCATGTTACAAAACCCGATTCATCTGCGACTGGAAAAGCAGGAAAGCTGGCAGCACGTTGTTTTCATGGCCTGTCTGTGCGAGCGCATGTACCCCAACTATGCGCTGTTCTGCCGCCAGACCGGCTTTGGCGATGCGCAGCTCTATCGCCGTATCCTTGACCTGGTGTGGGAAACAGAGACCGTCAAAGATGCGAAGGTCAATTTCGACAGCCAGCTTGAGAAGCTGGAAGAGGGGATCCCCGCCGCAGAGGATTACGATCTCTACGGTGTCTACCCGGCGATTGACGCCTGTGTGGCGCTGAGCGAGTTGATTCATTCGCGTCTGAGCGGTGAAACGCTGGAACACGCCATTGAGGTCAGCAAGACCTCGATCACCACTGTCGCGATGCTGGAAATGACGCAGCAGGGCCGCGAAATGACCGATGAAGAGCTGGGTCTTAACCCCGCTGTAGAGCAGGAATGGGATATCCAGTGGGAGATTTTCCGCCTTTTGGCCGCCTGCGAAGAGCGCGATATTGACCTGATCAAAGGCTTGCGCGCAGACCTGCGCGAGGCTGGCGAGAGTAATATCGGTATAAATTTGCAGCAATGAGACAATAAAACGTGATTTAAGGCCTGTTTTGTCGCGCCTGAAGGCTTCCCTTCTGACCCCCGTCTGGTCTACATTTGGGGGGCGAAAAAAAGTGGCTATCGGTGCGTGTATGCAGGAGAGTGCTTTTGAGGCATTTCCGTCGCACTCGATGCTTAGCAAGCGATAAACACATTGAAAGGATAACTTATGAACAAGACTCAACTGATTGATGTAATTGCAGACAAGGCTGATCTGTCTAAAGCGCAAGCGAAAGCTGCACTGGAATCCACCCTGGCTGCCATTACTGAGTCTCTGAAAGAAGGCGATGCGGTACAACTGGTTGGTTTCGGCACTTTCAAGGTGAACCACCGCGCTGAGCGTACTGGCCGCAACCCGCAGACCGGTAAAGAAATCAAAATCGCCGCAGCTAACGTGCCGGCATTTGTTTCTGGTAAAGCACTGAAAGACGCTGTTAAGTAAGACAGCATGGCAGTGAACAGTTTTGTCGAAGGGGCGGTAACGCCCCTTTTGTCATACTGGCGTCGCCCGCTTTTGCTGGTCGGCGCACTGCTGCTTGCCGCCTGTAGCCACGATTCGTCATTGCCGCCCTTTACCGCCAGCGGTTTCGCCGGCGATCAGGGCGCAATACGCATCTGGCGTAAAGATTCAGGCGGTGAGACCCACCTGCTCTCCGCATTTAGCCCGTGGCATCGTGGGAACACCTCTTTAGCTGAGTATCGCTGGCAAGGCGATGCGCTAACCCTTATCGAACTCAATATCTACGCTAATCCGCCTGAGCATATTCGCGTGCGTTTTGACGATCGTGGCGAGTTGAGCTTTATGCAGCGCGAAGTGAACGGCCAGAAGCAGCAGCTCTCCAGCGACCAGGTTGCGCTTTATCGCTACCGCGCTGAACAGATCCGCCAGACCAGCGATGCGCTGCGTCAGGGACGGGTTGTACTGCGTCAGGGGCGCTGGCAGGCAAATAACACGGTGCAGACCTGCGAAGGGCAGACCGTGAAGCCAGAGCTTGATACGTGGGCGTTAAACCATATTGCGCAGCGCCAGAGCCGTTCGTCGCTGGCGGTGAGCGTGGCGTGGCTGGAAGCGCCGGAAGGGGCGCAGCTGTTGCTGGTGGCGAATGAGGATTTCTGTCACTGGCAGCCGACGGAGAAGAACTTTTAGCGTTGGCGTCATCGGTGCGTTGCCCGATGGCGGCGATGCCTTATCGGGCCTACGAAAAGCGCTTGCACGACAGTGAGGTGCGTTCCGCAGTCCGGATAAGCGCAATGACCACGACACGGTTTTGTAGGCCGGATAAGCGCAGCGCCATCCGGCAATTCGACTTCTGAACGCCGGGTAAGCAAAATCCCACCCGGCCGTGGATCGCGTATTACTTGCTGCCCTGTTCGCGGGCAATCGCGCGGTAACCAATATCGCTGCGGCTAAAGCTGCCATCCCAGTGGATATCGGTCATCAACGCATAAGCGCGCTGCTGCGCTTCGGCAACGGTGTCACCCAGCGCAGTCACGCACAGCACACGTCCACCGTTGGTCAGCACCCGATCATCGTCAGCAAGCGTGGTACCGGCGTGGAACACTTTCCCGTCCGCAACCTCTTCTAACGGCAGGCCGTGGATCTGATCTCCAGTGCGATAGTTACCCGGATAGCCTCCGGCAGCCATCACCACACCAAGCGATGCGCGCGCATCCCATTTCGAGACTTTCTCATCCAGCTTGCCGTCACAGGCTGCCAGGCAGAGTTCCACCAGGTCCGACTGCAAACGCAACATAATCGGCTGCGTCTCCGGGTCGCCAAAGCGGCAGTTGAACTCGATCACCTTCGGGTTGCCCTGCTTATCGATCATCAGCCCGGCATAGAGGAAACCCGTGTAGGTATTTCCTTCTGCCGCCATGCCGCGCACGGTTGGCCAGATGACCTGATCCATTGCCCGCTGGTGGACTTCATCGGTCACCACCGGCGCCGGGGAGTATGCTCCCATACCGCCGGTATTCGGGCCGGTATCGCCGTCGCCGACGCGTTTGTGATCCTGGCTGGTCGCCATTGGCAGCACATGCTCGCCGTCGACCATCACAATAAAGCTCGCCTCTTCGCCGTCGAGAAACTCCTCAATCACAATGCGATGACCCGCATCGCCAAAGGCGTTACCGGCCAGCATATCGTGGACTGCCGCTTCCGCCTCTTCCAGCGTCATGGCGACAATCACCCCTTTACCGGCTGCCAGACCGTCCGCTTTGATGACAATCGGCGCGCCTTTCTCGCGCAGGTAAGCCAGCGCTGGCTCTACCTCGGTAAAGTTCTGGTACTCCGCCGTCGGAATGTTGTGGCGTGCGAGGAAATCTTTGGTGAAGGCTTTGGAGCCTTCGAGCTGCGCTGCGCCTTGGGTCGGGCCAAAAATTTTCAGCCCCTGCGCGCGAAAGGCATCAACCACGCCAATCACCAGCGGCGCTTCCGGGCCAACGATGGTCAGATCGATCTTCTCGCTCTGGGCGAAATTAACCAGCGCCGGAATATCCGTCGCGCTAATCGCCACGTTTTGCAGCGTCGGCTCCAGCGCCGTGCCGGCGTTACCCGGTGCGACAAAGACAGTTTCAACCCGCGCAGACTGGGCCGCTTTCCAGGCCAGCGCGTGTTCGCGCCCGCCGTTACCAATCACTAATACTTTCATTCTCTGCTCCGTGGATTAATGGCGGAAGTGACGCATGTCGGTGAAGATCATCGCGATGCCGTGCTCGTCGGCGGCGGCAATCACTTCGTCATCGCGGATAGAACCGCCCGGCTGGATAACGCAGCTCACGCCGACAGCGGCAGCGGCATCAATACCATCACGGAACGGGAAGAAGGCGTCAGAGGCCATTGCGGAACCTTTCACTTCCAGCCCTTCGTCAGCGGCTTTGATACCAGCGATCTTCGCAGAATAAACGCGGCTCATCTGGCCTGCGCCAATACCGATGGTCATGTTCTCTTTGGCATAGACAATGGCGTTGGATTTAACGAACTTCGCTACCTTCCAGCAGAAGAGCGCATCGCGCAGCTCTTGCTCGGTCGGCTGGCGCTTGCTGACTACGCGCAGCTCATTGGCAGTCACCATGCCCAGATCGCGATCCTGAACCAGCAGGCCGCCATTGACGCGTTTGAAATCGAGGCCCGGTACGCGCGCTGCCCACTGGCCGCAGACCAGTACGCGGACGTTCTGTTTGGCGGCGGTAATGCTCAGCGCTTCCTTTGTGGCAGACGGGGCGATAATCACTTCCACAAACTGGCGAGAGATAATGGCCTGCGCCGTTTCAGCATCCAGTTCGCGGTTGAAAGCGATAATGCCGCCGAATGCTGAGGTCGGGTCGGTTTTATAAGCGCGATCGTACGCATCAAGAATTGAGCCGCCGACGGCGACACCGCACGGGTTGGCGTGTTTCACAATCACGCAGGCGGGCTCATCAAACTCTTTCACGCACTCCAGCGCCGCGTCGGTGTCGGCGATGTTGTTATAGGAGAGCGCTTTGCCCTGCAGCTGCTGCGCGGTGGCAACGGAAGCCTCTTTGATCTCTTCTTCTATATAGAAGGCAGCGTGCTGGTGGCTGTTTTCACCGTAGCGCATATCCTGCTTCTTAATAAAGTTGAGGTTCAGCGTGCGCGGGAAGCGGCCGGCTGGCTCTTTGCTCTCGCCATGATAGGCGGGCACCAGGCTGCCGAAGTAGTTGGCGATCATGCTGTCGTAAGCGGCGGTGTGCTCAAAGGCTTTGATCGCGAGGTCGAAACGGGTCTCCAGCGTCAGCGAGCCGTCGTTGGCATCCATTTCATTAATGATGGTGGTGTAGTCGCTGCTCTTAACCACAATGGCGACATCTTTATGGTTCTTCGCGGCGGAGCGCACCATGGTCGGGCCGCCGATATCGATATTCTCAACGGCGTCTTCCAGCGAGCACCCTTCACGGGCAACAGTCTGGGCGAAGGGGTAGAGGTTAACCACTACCATATCGATTGGTGCGATGGCGTGCTGCGCCATGATGTCATCATCCTGGCCGCGACGACCGAGAATGCCGCCGTGCACTTTCGGGTGCAGGGTTTTTACGCGTCCATCCATCATTTCCGGGAAACCGGTGTAGTCGGAGACTTCGGTCACCGGCAGGCCTTTATCTGCCAGCAGGCGAGCGGTTCCGCCGGTAGAGAGCAGTTCGACGCCACGCTGGGAGAGCGCCTGGGCGAATTCGACGATACCGGCCTTATCAGAAACACTGAGCAGGGCGCGGCGGACTGGACGACGTTGTTGCATGGTAAATCCCCTGGATTTGACTTTAACAGAGAGCGTTAGCTGAATTTTCGCTTCTTTATTATGGGAAGATTCAGCTAACACCCCAGGCAGGGCGGATTAATTTTGCGCGGGCATTGTAACGAAAACGTTTGCGCAACGCTCGGGAATTTTTCCACTTTTGGCGCTTTGTGGATAACTCTGTGTGTAAATGCGTATAAGGGCGGCTTTTGCTGTGGAATGCAGCAGTCAGTCATTTTTATGTCATTTTTCTATTGCGGGGTGCGGAGAACTCCCTATAATGCGCCTCCATCGACACGGCGCTAAGCAAACAACAGCTTGCAGCGACGTTAAGTCGGAAGAGAAAAAATCCTGAAATTCAGGGTTGACTCTGAAAGAGGAAAGCGTAATATACGCCACCTCGCGACAGAGCGCTGAAGCGCGTCGCAACTGCTCTTTAACAATTTATCAGACAATCTGTGTGGGCACTCAGGTGACATGGATTCTTAACGTCCTCGGACGATAAATGAATACCAAGTCTCACGGGTGAACACGTAATTCATTACGGTTTAATTCGATGAGCATCAAACTTTAAATTGAAGAGTTTGATCATGGCTCAGATTGAACGCTGGCGGCAGGCCTAACACATGCAAGTCGAACGGTAACAGGAAGCAGCTTGCTGCTTTGCTGACGAGTGGCGGACGGGTGAGTAATGTCTGGGAAACTGCCTGATGGAGGGGGATAACTACTGGAAACGGTAGCTAATACCGCATAACGTCGCAAGACCAAAGAGGGGGACCTTCGGGCCTCTTGCCATCAGATGTGCCCAGATGGGATTAGCTAGTAGGTGGGGTAACGGCTCACCTAGGCGACGATCCCTAGCTGGTCTGAGAGGATGACCAGCCACACTGGAACTGAGACACGGTCCAGACTCCTACGGGAGGCAGCAGTGGGGAATATTGCACAATGGGCGCAAGCCTGATGCAGCCATGCCGCGTGTATGAAGAAGGCCTTCGGGTTGTAAAGTACTTTCAGCGGGGAGGAAGGCGATGCGGTTAATAACCGCGTCGATTGACGTTACCCGCAGAAGAAGCACCGGCTAACTCCGTGCCAGCAGCCGCGGTAATACGGAGGGTGCAAGCGTTAATCGGAATTACTGGGCGTAAAGCGCACGCAGGCGGTCTGTCAAGTCGGATGTGAAATCCCCGGGCTCAACCTGGGAACTGCATCCGAAACTGGCAGGCTTGAGTCTCGTAGAGGGGGGTAGAATTCCAGGTGTAGCGGTGAAATGCGTAGAGATCTGGAGGAATACCGGTGGCGAAGGCGGCCCCCTGGACGAAGACTGACGCTCAGGTGCGAAAGCGTGGGGAGCAAACAGGATTAGATACCCTGGTAGTCCACGCCGTAAACGATGTCGACTTGGAGGTTGTGCCCTTGAGGCGTGGCTTCCGGAGCTAACGCGTTAAGTCGACCGCCTGGGGAGTACGGCCGCAAGGTTAAAACTCAAATGAATTGACGGGGGCCCGCACAAGCGGTGGAGCATGTGGTTTAATTCGATGCAACGCGAAGAACCTTACCTGGTCTTGACATCCACAGAACTTTCCAGAGATGGATTGGTGCCTTCGGGAACTGTGAGACAGGTGCTGCATGGCTGTCGTCAGCTCGTGTTGTGAAATGTTGGGTTAAGTCCCGCAACGAGCGCAACCCTTATCCTTTGTTGCCAGCGGTTAGGCCGGGAACTCAAAGGAGACTGCCAGTGATAAACTGGAGGAAGGTGGGGATGACGTCAAGTCATCATGGCCCTTACGACCAGGGCTACACACGTGCTACAATGGCGCATACAAAGAGAAGCAATCTCGCGAGAGCTAGCGGACCTCATAAAGTGCGTCGTAGTCCGGATTGGAGTCTGCAACTCGACTCCATGAAGTCGGAATCGCTAGTAATCGTGAATCAGAATGTCACGGTGAATACGTTCCCGGGCCTTGTACACACCGCCCGTCACACCATGGGAGTGGGTTGCAAAAGAAGTAGGTAGCTTAACCTTCGGGAGGGCGCTTACCACTTTGTGATTCATGACTGGGGTGAAGTCGTAACAAGGTAACCGTAGGGGAACCTGCGGTTGGATCACCTCCTTACCTTAAAGAACCTTTCCCTGCAGTGTCCACACAGATTGTCTGATGAAAAGTAAAAAGCAAGGCGTCTTGCGAGTGAGACTTTGTGTCCCCTTCGTCTAGAGGCCCAGGACACCGCCCTTTCACGGCGGTAACAGGGGTTCGAATCCCCTAGGGGACGCCACTTGCTGGTTTGTGAGTGAAAGTCACCTGCCGATATATCTCAAACCTGATTCCTGTGTGAACAGTGAGTCATGTCTGAGATATTTGCTCTTTAAAAATCTGGATCAAGCTGAAAATTGAAACACAGAACAATGCGAATTGTTCCGTGAGTCTCTCAAATTTTCGCAACTGAGGGTGTTTTACGAAACATCTTCGGGTTGTGAGGTTAAGCGACTAAGCGTACACGGTGGATGCCCTGGCAGTCAGAGGCGATGAAGGACGTGCTAATCTGCGAAAAGCGCCGGTAAGGTGATATGAACCGTTACAGCCGGCGATGTCCGAATGGGGAAACCCAGTGCAATCCGTTGCACTATCACAGCATGAATACATAGTGCTGTGAGGCGAACCGGGGGAACTGAAACATCTAAGTACCCCGAGGAAAAGAAATCAACCGAGATTCCCCCAGTAGCGGCGAGCGAACGGGGAACAGCCCAGAGCCTGAATCAGCCTGAGTGTTAGTGGAAGCGTCTGGAAAGTCGCGCGATACAGGGTGACAGCCCCGTACACAAAAGCACACAGGTTGTGAGCTCGATGAGTAGGGCGGGACACGTGGTATCCTGTCTGAATATGGGGGGACCATCCTCCAAGGCTAAATACTCCTGACTGACCGATAGTGAACCAGTACCGTGAGGGAAAGGCGAAAAGAACCCCGGCGAGGGGAGTGAAACAGAACCTGAAACCGTGTACGTACAAGCAGTGGGAGCCTCTTTTATGGGGTGACTGCGTACCTTTTGTATAATGGGTCAGCGACTTATATTCTGTAGCAAGGTTAACCGTATAGGGGAGCCGCAGGGAAACCGAGTCTTAACTGGGCGTTAAGTTGCAGGGTATAGACCCGAAACCCGGTGATCTAGCCATGGGCAGGTTGAAGGTTGGGTAACACTAACTGGAGGACCGAACCGACTAATGTTGAAAAATTAGCGGATGACCTGTGGCTGGGGGTGAAAGGCCAATCAAACCGGGAGATAGCTGGTTCTCCCCGAAAGCTATTTAGGTAGCGCCTCGTGAATTCATCTCCGGGGGTAGAGCACTGTTTCGGCTAGGGGGCCATCCCGGCTTACCAACCCGATGCAAACTACGAATACCGGAGAATGTTATCACGGGAGACACACGGCGGGTGCTAACGTCCGTCGTGAAGAGGGAAACAACCCAGACCGCCAGCTAAGGTCCCAAAGTCATGGTTAAGTGGGAAACGATGTGGGAAGGCCCAGACAGCCAGGATGTTGGCTTAGAAGCAGCCATCATTTAAAGAAAGCGTAATAGCTCACTGGTCGAGTCGGCCTGCGCGGAAGATGTAACGGGGCTAAACCATGCACCGAAGCTGCGGCAGCGACACTATGTGTTGTTGGGTAGGGGAGCGTTCTGTAAGCCGTCGAAGGTGTGCTGTGAGGCATGCTGGAGGTATCAGAAGTGCGAATGCTGACATAAGTAACGATAAAGCGGGTGAAAAGCCCGCTCGCCGGAAGACCAAGGGTTCCTGTCCAACGTTAATCGGGGCAGGGTGAGTCGACCCCTAAGGCGAGGCCGAAAGGCGTAGTCGATGGGAAACAGGTTAATATTCCTGTACTTGGTGTTACTGCGAAGGGGGGACGGAGAAGGCTATGTCGGCCGGGCGACGGTTGTCCCGGTTTAAGCGTGTAGGTGTGTGTTCCAGGTAAATCCGGTTCACTTTAACACTGAGGCGTGATGACGAGGCACTACGGTGCTGAAGTGACAAATGCCCTGCTTCCAGGAAAAGCCTCTAAGCATCAGGTAACACGAAATCGTACCCCAAACCGACACAGGTGGTCAGGTAGAGAATACCAAGGCGCTTGAGAGAACTCGGGTGAAGGAACTAGGCAAAATGGTGCCGTAACTTCGGGAGAAGGCACGCTGGTGCGTAGGTGAAGTGACTTGCTCACGGAGCTGAAACCAGTCGAAGATACCAGCTGGCTGCAACTGTTTATTAAAAACACAGCACTGTGCAAACACGAAAGTGGACGTATACGGTGTGACGCCTGCCCGGTGCCGGAAGGTTAATTGATGGGGTCAACCGCAAGGTGAAGCTCTTGATCGAAGCCCCGGTAAACGGCGGCCGTAACTATAACGGTCCTAAGGTAGCGAAATTCCTTGTCGGGTAAGTTCCGACCTGCACGAATGGCGTAATGATGGCCAGGCTGTCTCCACCCGAGACTCAGTGAAATTGAACTCGCTGTGAAGATGCAGTGTACCCGCGGCAAGACGGAAAGACCCCGTGAACCTTTACTATAGCTTGACACTGAACATTGAGCCTTGATGTGTAGGATAGGTGGGAGGCTTTGAAGCGTGGACGCCAGTCTGCGTGGAGCCAACCTTGAAATACCACCCTTTAATGTTTGATGTTCTAACGTGGACCCGTGATCCGGGTTGCGGACAGTGTCTGGTGGGTAGTTTGACTGGGGCGGTCTCCTCCTAAAGCGTAACGGAGGAGCACGAAGGTCAGCTAATCCTGGTCGGACATCAGGAGGTTAGTGCAATGGCATAAGCTGGCTTGACTGCGAGCGTGACGGCGCGAGCAGGTGCGAAAGCAGGTCATAGTGATCCGGTGGTTCTGAATGGAAGGGCCATCGCTCAACGGATAAAAGGTACTCCGGGGATAACAGGCTGATACCGCCCAAGAGTTCATATCGACGGCGGTGTTTGGCACCTCGATGTCGGCTCATCACATCCTGGGGCTGAAGTAGGTCCCAAGGGTATGGCTGTTCGCCATTTAAAGTGGTACGCGAGCTGGGTTTAGAACGTCGTGAGACAGTTCGGTCCCTATCTGCCGTGGGCGCTGGAGAATTGAGGGGGGCTGCTCCTAGTACGAGAGGACCGGAGTGGACGCATCACTGGTGTTCGGGTTGTCATGCCAATGGCACTGCCCGGTAGCTAAATGCGGAAGAGATAAGTGCTGAAAGCATCTAAGCACGAAACTTGCCCCGAGATGAGTTCTCCCTGAGACTTTAAGTCTCCTGAAGGAACGTTGAAGACGACGACGTTGATAGGCCGGGTGTGTAAGCGCAGCGATGCGTTGAGCTAACCGGTACTAATGAACCGTGAGGCTTAACCTTACAACGCCGAAGATGTTTTGGCGATGAGAGACAGATTTTCAGCTGATACCAGATTTGAAGGAACGAACGCTTTTGCACTGAGGCAAGGCGGCAAGTGACGGAAAGGAAGGAGCATACTGAAGTATGTGACTGACTTTACGAGCGCAGCCAACGCCGCATCAGGGTGAAAGAGACGTTCCGGGCACAAAGAATTTGCCTGGCGGCAACAGCGCGGTGGTCCCACCTGACCCCATGCCGAACTCAGAAGTGAAACGCCGTAGCGCCGATGGTAGTGTGGGGTCTCCCCATGCGAGAGTAGGGAACTGCCAGGCATCAATCAAAGCCGAAAGCCTCATGCGAAAGCATGAGGCTTTTTGCTATGCTTTTTCCACGCGTTTTAATCCTCCCCTCACCGCTAAAGGAAGTAGCCATGGTCACGCTTTACGTTCAGCTGTATAAAAACCGCATGGTTGTACGCAATCTCAACACCCAGCAGCAGGTTTCCGGCCATCAACCCTTCAGCAATCAGCGCATCATTGTTGCCGACTTCTTTGTCGCCGAAAAGTTACTCCGGGATTTGGTTCAACAGGTTGCCCCGCGCTCTTTCTGGCAGTTCCTTCCTAAGTCAGGGAAGCTCGATATTCTCTCTCACGCACTGGAAATGAATGAAGGCGGTTTATCCATAGTTGAAGAGCGCGCCATCCTCGAAGTCGCCTTTGGTGCCGGTGGTGGTCGCTGCCGCGAGCTGCATGCTATCGCCGATCCCGCTCCGCTTAGCGATGCCCAGGTTTTAGCCACTCTGGAAGATATCAAAAAGCCAAAAGCGCCGGGAAATAACAATCCCACTATCATCAGCTAATACATTCCTGTACTGGCCGTAATGTGAAACTTTCTCACCTTCCACCGGCAGGCTCGACATTCAGAACATTTATGGGTATTGTCAGCTGTCTGGATGTCTAAACGTATAAACGTATGTTGTGAGGATATAAGTTATGCCGATTCGGGTGCAGGACGAGCTGCCGGCCGTCAATCTTCTTCGGGATGAAAACGTCTTTGTGATGACGACTTCGCGCGCGACAGTGCAGGAAATTCGTCCCCTGAAGGTGCTTATCCTCAACCTCATGCCGAAAAAGATCGAGACGGAAAACCAGTTCCTGCGGCTGCTCTCCAACTCCCCGCTGCAGGTTGATGTCCGCCTGTTGCGAATCGATTCACGCGAGTCGCGTAACACCCCCGCTGAGCACCTCAACACCTTCTACTGTAACTTCGATGAAGTGTGCGACGAGAATTTCGATGGCCTGATCGTCACCGGCGCGCCGTTAGGCCTGGTCGAGTTTAACGATGTTGCCTACTGGCCGCAGATCGAGCAGGTGCTGGCATGGGCAAAAGATCACGTTACCTCTACACTTTTCGTCTGTTGGGCAGTACAGGCAGCACTCAATATCCTTTACGGCATTCCGAAACAGACCCGCAGCGATAAACTCTCCGGCGTCTACGAGCACCACCTCCTGCAGCCTCATGCCCTGCTGACGCGCGGCTTCGATGACTATTTCCTCGCGCCGCACTCGCGCTATGCTGATTTCCCCGCTGCGCTGATCCGTGATTACACCGATCTCGATATCCTGGCAGAAACGGCAGATGGCGATGCCTACCTCTTTGCCAGCAAAGATAAGCGCATCGCGTTTGTCACCGGTCACCCGGAATACGATCCTGACACGCTGGCGAGCGAATATTTCCGCGACGTGGAAGCAGGCCTGAAACCTGAACTGCCGCACAACTATTTCCCGCAAAACGATCCGCAAAACAAACCGCGTGCTTCATGGCGCAGCCACGGTAATTTGCTGTTCATCAACTGGCTCAACTACTACGTCTACCAGATCACGCCATACGATCTTCGTCATATGAATCCAACCCTGGATTAAGCGTTTCAGCTCCAGACGAGAGGCACCTTCGGGTGCCTTTTTTGTTTGCGAAAATCACTTCACTCCCCAGTAAAAATTTATCTCCATTCTGATCAATCACTTATCATGTATTTATAATTAAAATGGAAATTGTTTTTGATTTTGGAAAATTTATTGTCCAGGATTGATCTTGCTGCACGAAAACTGCACAACCGATCTTCGTTTGCCCTGGAAAATGAGTTCGCTGCCAAAAGAGGAGACCGCACCATGACACAACAGGCGACCACAACTGAAGAACTGGCCTTTACCCAGCCATTTGGCGCGCAGGAGAAGCAGATCCTGACGCCGGCAGCAGTAGAATTCCTCAGCGACCTGGTCGCGCGCTTCACGCCAAAACGCAATCAACTGCTGGCAGCGCGCATTCACCAGCAGCAAGAGATTGATAACGGCAGGCTGCCAGACTTTATTTCGGAAACCGCTTCCATCCGTGAAGGCGACTGGACGATCCGCGGCATTCCTGACGATCTGCTGGACCGTCGCGTAGAGATCACCGGGCCCGTCGAGCGCAAAATGGTTATCAACGCGCTGAATGCAAACGTGAAAGTATTTATGGCGGATTTTGAAGATTCGCTGGCGCCAAACTGGGGAAAAGTGATCGACGGGCAGATCAACCTGCGTGATGCGGTCAACGGCACCATCAGCTACACCAATGAAGCGGGAAAAATTTATCAGTTGAAGCCCGATCCTGCGGTACTGGTTTGCCGCGTGCGCGGCTTACACCTGCCGGAAAAACATGTCACCTGGCGCGGAGAAGCGATCCCGGGGAGCCTGTTCGACTTCGCGCTCTACTTCTTCCACAACCATAAAAGTCTACTCGCCAAAGGCAGCGGCCCTTACTTTTACCTGCCGAAAACACAAGCCTGGCAAGAGGCCGCCTGGTGGAGCGAAGTCTTCAGCTTCACGGAAGATCGCTTCAACCTGCCGCGCGGCACCATCAAAGCAACGCTGTTGATTGAAACGCTGCCGGCCGTCTTCCAGATGGATGAGATCCTCCACGCGCTGCGTGACCATATTGTCGGGCTGAACTGCGGGCGCTGGGATTACATCTTCAGCTACATCAAAACCCTGAAAAACTACCCGGACCGTGTGCTACCGGATCGCCAGGTGGTGACGATGGATAAACCCTTCCTCAGCGCCTACTCCCGCCTGCTGATCAAAACCTGTCATCGTCGCGGCGCGTTTGCCATGGGCGGCATGGCGGCGTTCATCCCCAGCAAAGATGCCGAACGCAATAACTGGGTGCTGAACAAAGTAAAAGCCGACAAGCAGCTGGAAGCGGATAACGGACACGATGGCACATGGATTGCGCACCCCGGCCTTGGCGACAGCGTGATGGAGATTTTCAACGCGGCGCTGGGCAAGCATAAAAACCAGCTTTTCGTAACCCGTGAAGAGGATGCGCCGATCCGCGCAGAAGAGCTGCTGGCACCCTGCGAAGGGGAGCGCACGGAAGAGGGGATGCGTGCCAATATCCGCGTGGCGGTGCAGTACATCGAAGCGTGGATCACCGGCAACGGCTGCGTGCCGATTTACGGTCTGATGGAAGATGCCGCCACCGCGGAAATCTCCCGAACCTCTATCTGGCAATGGATCCACCACCAGAAGACGCTGAGCAACGGTAAACCGGTGACCAAAGCGCTGTTCCGCCAGATGCTGGCTGAAGAGATGCAGGTCATCCAGGAAGAGCTGGGTGAGCACCGTTACAGCAGCGGACGTTTCGACGATGCCGCGCGGTTGATGGAGCAGATCACCACTTCCGATGAGCTGATTGATTTCTTAACCCTGCCGGGCTACCGCCTGCTGGCGTAACCACCCGGGCTAATTTGTTCGCCACGTTGGCCAAGGCAGCGCTCATCATCCCCGCTATGACAAACAGGCTGCGGTGGGTGGGCTGGCCCTGAGCAAACGGCCTTCATCAATAACGCCTGGTACGCCAGGAGAAGAATAGGGAGCATCTGCATATGAAAACCCGTACCCAACAAATTGAAGCGCTGCAACAGGAATGGACACAATCACGCTGGGAAGGCATTCGCCGCCCGTACAGCGCGGAAGAAGTGGTGAAATTACGCGGCTCGGTCAACCCGGAGTGCACGCTGGCGCAGCTTGGCGCGGCCAAAATCTGGCGTCTGCTGAACGGTGAGTCGAAAAAGGGTTACGTGAACAGCCTTGGCGCATTAACCGGTGGTCAGGCATTGCAGCAGGCGAAAGCGGGCATCGAGGCGGTCTATCTCTCCGGCTGGCAAGTAGCGGCGGACGCCAACCTTGCCGCCAGCATGTACCCGGATCAGTCCCTCTACCCGGCCAACTCGGTTCCGGCGGTGGTTGAGCGTATCAATAACACCTTCCGCCGCGCGGATCAGATCCAGTGGTCGAGCGGCATTGAGCCTGGCGACCCGCGTTATGTCGACTATTTCCTGCCGATTGTTGCCGATGCGGAAGCGGGGTTTGGCGGCGTGCTTAACGCCTTTGAATTGATGAAATCGATGATCGAAGCCGGTGCAGCGGCGGTTCACTTCGAAGATCAGCTCGCCTCGGTGAAAAAGTGCGGCCATATGGGCGGTAAAGTGCTGGTTCCGACCCAGGAAGCGGTGCAAAAACTGGTGGCCGCGCGACTGGCCGCCGACGTGCTTGGCGTGCCGACATTAGTGGTCGCGCGTACCGATGCGGATGCCGCCGACTTGATCACCTCCGACTGCGATCCTTATGACAGCGCCTTTATTACCGGGGAGCGCACCAGCGAAGGGTTCTACCGCACCCATGCCGGCATTGAGCAGGCGATCAGCCGTGGCCTCGCTTATGCTCCTTACGCTGACCTGGTGTGGTGTGAAACCTCGACGCCCGACCTGGCGCTGGCACGCCGCTTTGCCGACGCCATTCACGCGAAATTCCCCGGCAAGCTGCTGGCCTACAACTGCTCGCCCTCCTTTAACTGGAAAAAGAACCTCGACGACGACACCATCGCGCGCTTCCAGCAGGAACTGTCGGATATGGGCTACAAATTCCAGTTCATCACCCTCGCGGGCATTCACAGCATGTGGTTCAACATGTTCGACCTTGCGCACGCCTACGCGCAGGGCGAAGGGATGAAGCACTACGTTGAGAAGGTGCAGCAGCCGGAGTTTGCCGCCGGGAAAGAGGGCTACACCTTCGTCTCGCACCAGCAGGAAGTGGGCACCGGTTACTTCGACAAAGTGACCACCATTATTCAGGGCGGAGCCTCGTCGGTCACGGCATTAACCGGATCGACAGAAGAGGCGCAGTTCGGCGTCTAATGCGCCCGACTGCATTGTGGCTGCCGGATGGCGCGGACGCGTCTCCGGCTTACACACTAATCCGGCCGTCACCTGGAGGTGCACATGTCGCGTGGCCTGGCGTTGTTAATTGCACAAACCATCCTGCAGGGTTTTGACGCGCAGTATGGGCGCTTTCTGGAAGTGACCGCCGGGGCGCAGCAGCGCTTTGAGCAGGCGGACTGGCACGCCGTGCAGCAGGCGATGAAACAGCGTATCCACCTCTACGATCACCACGTCGGTCTGGTGGTGGAGCAGCTGCGCTGTATCACCGACAGCCAGCATCCGGACGTGGAATTTTTGCAAGAGGTGAAAGCGCACTACACGCAGCTGCTGCCCGACTATCCCCGCTTTGAAATTGCCGAAAGCTTCTTTAACTCGGTCTATTGCCGCTTGTTTGATCATCGCTCTCTGTCGCCCGAGCGGCTTTTCATCTTCAGTTCGCAGCCTGAACGCCGTTTTCGCACCATTCCGCGCCCGCTTGCGAAAGCCTTCTGGCCGGAGCGCGGCTGGGAAGCGCTGCTGACAAAAGTGTTATCGGATCTGCCGCTGCGGCTGCCGTGGCAGGACAAAGCGCGTGACGTGCGTTATATCAGCGCTCACCTGCTGGAAGCCTTTGGCATGGATGCGCTCAACCACGCGCATTTACAGGTAGCGAACGAGCTTTTTTATCGCAATAAAGCCGCCTGGCTGGTGGGCAAACTCATCACCCCGGCGGGAACGCTGCCGTTTCTGCTGCCGATCCATCGCAGTGATGAGGGGGAGCTGTTTGTCGATACCTGCCTCACCACGCACGCCGAAGCTAGCATCGTGTTTGGCTTCGCCCGCTCCTACTTTATGGTCTATGCGCCGCTCCCGGCGGCCACCGTCGAGTGGCTGCGCGAGCTCCTGCCGGGCAAAACCACCGCCGAGCTCTATATGGCGATTGGCTGCCAGAAACATGCGAAAACAGAGAGTTACCGCGAATATCTCCACTACGTCACTAACAGTGATGAGCAGTTTATTGAAGCGCCCGGCATTCGCGGTATGGTGATGCTGGTGTTTACCCTGCCGGGGTTCGATCGTGTCTTCAAAGTAATTAAAGATGTGTTCCCGCCGCAAAAAGAGATGAGCGCCGCCCACGTTCGCGCCTGCTATCAACTGGTAAAGGAGCACGATCGCGTCGGGCGCATGGCCGACACCCAGGAGTTTGAAAATTTTGTGCTGGAGAAGCGGCAGATTGCGCCGCCGCTGATGGCGCTGCTGCTGGAGCAGGCGCCGGGTAAAATCACCGATCTCGGCGATCGGATTGCCATCAGCCATCTCTACATAGAACGGCGTATGGTGCCGCTCAATCTCTGGTTCGAGCAGGTGAAAGGCCAGCAGCTGCGCGATGCGGTGGAAGAGTATGGCAATGCCATCCGTCAGCTTGCCGCCGCCAATATTTTCCCCGGCGATATGCTGTTTAAAAACTTCGGCGTGACGCGCCACGGTCGGGTGGTGTTTTATGACTACGACGAAATCTGCTACATGACGGAAGTGAATTTCCGCGATATCCCCGCCCCGCGTTACCCGGAAGATGAACTCAGCGCCGAGCCGTGGTACAGCGTCGCGCCAGGCGATGTCTTTCCTGAAGAGTTTCGCCACTGGCTCTGCGCCGACCCGGAGATCGGCCCGCTGTTTGAAGAGATGCATGCCGATCTCCTTCGTGCTGACTACTGGCGTGGTTTGCAGGAGCGCATTCGCCAGGGGCACGTCGAGGATGTCTACGCCTACCGCAAACGCCAGCGCTTCTGCATTCGCTTCGCCCAAAGCGCGCTGCGGCAGGCCGGTTAACGCAGATGGGTGTTGTACTGCAACACCGAGTAGCTCAGGGAGCCAAACAGTAGCAGCGTCAACAGCATCACCAGAAAGGCGGCGGTGTTAGCTATGGCGCTGCGAAACAGCACGGTTTCCCTTGGCGTAAGCAGGATCGCAACCAGCGGCACAATAAAGGCGAAATGACCCACCACATCTGTGATGCCAAAGGGAATAAAGGCCAGCACCGCAATCAGCGCGAAGAGAGTGATGCAGGCATAGCTTGCCAGTTTGCCGCTGTAGATATGCCAGATCAGGCACAGCTCCACAAACCCGCAGCCGCGCACAAAGAAAGCCCAGTCCAGCTCCATCGCCAGCCACGGGTGCGCGCCCAGCAACTGGAAATAGAGATTCGGCTGCATAAATTTCTCCACGGCGCCCCATAAAAAGGAGTAGCAGAGCATCAGCCGCACAAAGGCAATCACCCGCTCGTCGTTTTCTACCGGCAGAAAGGTCTGGCTGATGAGATAGATACCGAGGGCGACAAACAGCAGGTAATCGAGCATATGGAACGCGCCGTAAAGCTGCACCGCATAGCTATAAAGAAACAGCATCAGTAGCCCGGCGATAAAGCTGGTTTTCCGTGTCAGGGCGGTGATGGCAATGGCGAGGTGAATAAAGGTCAGCCACGGGTTGGCCACGATCAGCTCTGGGGTGAGGATCACCTGCGGGTAGAAGAGGCCGAGGATGAGAAAAAAGAGGCCGGTTCCCACGCGCATAATTGCAGGAACCCAGTGATGGGCGCGCTGAAGTTGCGGGCGAAAGCGCGGGATCTCAGGTAATGAGGGGAGGCGGCGATCGGCCAGCGAGGTGGCGAAAATCACCAGCGTGGCGAAAACCAGCAGCGCCCAAAAGCTAAGTGAACCGGCAATCGCCGTCAGCGAGGCCGGGGCGATTTTGACGTCATAATCCACAAACCATTTCACATGCGCCCACACCGGAACAGGCAGCGCCAGCAGAAGGGCGGCAAGCGTACGACTATTACACTTCATCAAACAGAACCTCAGAAAGGGCATTGCCGCCAAAGTGCCACTGCCTGAGGGGGAACAACAATCAGAGATCCCTTCTATCGCCTGCGAGAGTGCCCGCGCGTATAGAGAGAACTCTTCTTTTAGGTGCGGATGCCGCCGTAAGCCAGCGTCACCTCTTTTGCCGCGCGGATCACCATTGCGCCCAACTCCGTGACGCGATCGTCGGTAATGCGCGAAATCGGCCCGGAGATTGAGATGGCTGCGAACGGCTCGCCGTGCTCGTCAAAAATGCAGGCGGCGACGCAGCGCAGGCCGAGCGCATGCTCTTCATCATCAAAGGAGTAGCCGCGTTTACGCGTCTGGGCGAGATCCTCTTTCAGATGCAGCGGTGACACCAGCGTGGCGTGGGTGTAAGCGTGCAGCCCCTGGCGGTGCAGCAGATTACCAACCTGCTCATCATCCAGCCGGGAAAGAAACGCTTTTCCCGCCCCGGAGGCATGCATTGGCAGCTTGCCGCCAATCGGCGCGGACATACGCATCAACTGCGTACACTGCACCTGATCGATAATGATCGCCTGATGATCGCTCTTATCCAGCACCGCCAGGTTCACCGTCTCGCCGGACTCCTCCATCAGCTTGCGCAGAATCGGGTGCACAATCGCCATCAGGTTGCGGCTTTGCAGAAAGCTACTGCCGACGATAAAAGCGTGCGCGCCAATCGCCCAGTGCCCCAGCTCGCCTACCTGGCGGACAAAGCCCAGCTGCTGCATGGTGGTCAATAAACGGTGGGTGGTGGAGTTGGGTAAACCGGCCTGCTGCGCCAGCTCGGTCAGCGCGACGCTACTGTGTGATTCGGCGATCCACTCGAGCAATTTCAGGCCGCGCGTTAAGGATTGCACCTGCCCGCCAGCGGGCGCGGCCGGAGCGGCGGCTTTTCTGCCACGTTTTGCGGGGACGGAAGCGACCATAGGAGCTCCTTTTCTGTATCGTGGAAATGGTTTTCGTTTTGCCAGAGTATAACGTAACTCCTTGGTGGACTGATCGGATGAGTTCGCCCAAACATATCGAAAAACGGCCCCACAGCTTGTTTATTGCCGCAAGTGTTTTGCCAGCTGACAATGTTGAGCGCAAAACGCAATGGTCTGTCTTACCTGGCTGAGAGGGTGCTCAGGGAATACCTCATCGTATTGCCGCTCGTCGCTCGGCAGACAGCGTAGCTTGCTTTCACGCAACCTGGCGAAAAGAGCGTCGGCGGATTCGATAAATTCGGGTTCCTCCTCGGCTGGCGCTTCATAGCCCTGGTGAAGAAGCAAGTTCGTGACGAACGCTTCGCGTATACCGGTATCGCCTTTTTCGATCGCTTCAGCATTAATCTGGAAAATACCCTGGCTTAAGGGGAGCCAGATAATCGCGACGTAATACATACCAAGCGAACCAGGTGTAGGGTCCCGATATTTAAATATGCCTTGCAACGCTGCCATTCCCTGAATATCGAGCGCTATCAGCTCCACCAATGCTCCATCGATTTTGGCCGTTTCCTGCTGCCAGTAGCGGGTAGCCGCGGCAATATCATCTAAGGCGAAGGGCCACTGCGTCGGTGGGAGCAGTTGCAGGCGCACTGCGTTTCGTTCTGGTGTAAACCACATCATAGTGGTTTCAAATGTCTCATACAGTTGCCACTTATCAACATTAAGTTTCAAGTCGCTGAGACGAGGTTTTTTATTGCCAAACAATGAGCGTAAAAACGACATAATCTGTTCCGTGACGAGGTGCGTTTATAAAGAGGCAAAAGATTTAGCATACATCGGCAGCATCGCCCAAAACTTGAACAAGGAATTCCCCGGAAAGGTTAGTGACTGGCGCGGCAATCGAGCTTACAGGCGTTAAGTGAACTTCTCTCATATTCCCCCCGCGTCGCTTTTCCACCCTGTGACTTTATGCCAGTATGTCCTGCTGGCCTTTTGGCCTGATCTGGAGCCGTCGGGAGTGAGTGTGAGCAGCAACGTTGAGCAACTGAAACAGCAGTTAAGTGAACGCATTCTGGTTCTGGATGGGGGCATGGGCACCATGATCCAGAGCTATCGTTTAAGCGAGCAGGATTTCCGCGGCGAACGCTTCGCCGACTGGCCCTGCGATCTTAAAGGGAACAATGACCTGCTGGTTCTCAGCAAACCGCAGGTGATTGCTGATATCCACGACGCCTACTTTGCAGCAGGCGCGGATATTATTGAAACCAACACCTTTAACTCCACCACCATCGCCATGGCGGATTACCAGATGGAATCCCTGTCGGCGGAGATCAACTTTGCTGCCGCGAAGCTGGCGCGTGCCAGCGCTGATAAGTGGACCGCGCAGACGCCAGATAAACCGCGCTATGTAGCCGGCGTGCTCGGCCCAACCAACCGCACCGCGTCCATTTCGCCGGACGTTAACGACCCGGCATTTCGTAATATCTCCTTCGATCAGCTGGTTACTGCCTATCGCGAATCAACCCGCGCGCTGGTGGAGGGGGGAGCCGATTTGATCATGATCGAAACGGTGTTTGATACCCTCAACGCCAAAGCGGCGATCTTCGCGGTAAAAGAGGAGTTCGACGCGCTGGGCATCGATCTGCCGATCATGATCTCCGGCACCATTACCGACGCTTCCGGGCGCACGCTCTCCGGGCAGACCACCGAAGCCTTCTATAACTCTTTGCGCCATGCCGATGCGCTCACCTTCGGTCTCAACTGTGCGCTGGGGCCGGACGAGCTGCGCCAGTATGTGCAGGAGCTGTCGCGCATTGCCGAGTGCTACGTCACCGCGCACCCGAACGCCGGTCTGCCGAATGCGTTTGGTGAATACGATCTCGATGCCGACACCATGGCAGCGCAAATCGGCGAATGGGCGCAGGCCGGTTTCCTCAACATAGTTGGCGGTTGCTGTGGCACCACGCCGGAACATATTGCGGCGATGAGCCGCGCGGTTGCTGGTGTACCGCCGCGCAAACTTCCGGAGCTGCCCGTCGCCTGCCGTCTCGCCGGTCTTGAGCCGCTCAATATTGGCGATGAGAGCCTGTTTGTGAACGTCGGCGAACGCACAAACGTCACCGGCTCAGCCAAATTCAAACGCCTGATTAAAGAAGAGAAGTACAACGAAGCGCTCGATGTCGCCCGTCAACAGGTGGAGAGCGGCGCGCAGATCATCGATATCAATATGGATGAAGGGATGCTCGACGCCGAAGCGGCGATGGTGCGTTTCCTCAACCTGATTGCCGGTGAGCCGGATATTGCCCGCGTGCCCATCATGATCGACTCCTCCAAATGGGAGGTGATTGAAAAAGGGCTGAAGTGCATCCAGGGCAAGGGCATTGTTAACTCCATCTCAATGAAAGAGGGCGTTGAGGCCTTTATTCATCACGCGAAGCTGGTGCGCCGCTATGGCGCAGCGGTGGTGGTGATGGCCTTTGATGAAGTAGGCCAGGCGGATACCCGCGCGCGCAAGATTGAGATTTGCCGTCGCGCATACCAGATTTTGACTCAGGAAGTGGGTTTCCCGCCGGAAGATATCATTTTCGACCCCAACATTTTCGCCGTGGCGACGGGGATCGAAGAGCACAACAACTATGCGCAGGACTTTATCGGTGCCTGCGAAGATATCAAACGCGAACTGCCCCACGCCCTCATCTCCGGCGGCGTGTCGAACGTCTCCTTCTCGTTTCGTGGTAACGACCCGGTGCGTGAAGCGATCCACGCTGTCTTCCTCTATTACGCCATTCGTAACGGTATGGATATGGGCATCGTCAACGCCGGTCAGCTGGCGATTTATGACGATCTGCCCGCCGAGCTGCGCGATGGGGTAGAAGATGTGATCCTTAATCGCCGCGACGACGCTACCGAGCGCATGCTGGATCTGGCGGAGAAGTATCGCGGCAGTAAAGGTGCCGATGAGGGGGCTGCTGCCCAGCAGGCGGAGTGGCGCAGCTGGGATGTGAAAAAGCGCCTTGAATATTCGCTGGTTAAAGGCATCACCGAGTTTATTGAGCAGGACACCGAAGAGGCCCGACAGCTGGCCGCGCGCCCGATCGAAGTGATTGAAGGGCCGCTGATGGATGGCATGAACGTGGTCGGCGATCTGTTTGGCGAAGGCAAAATGTTTCTGCCGCAGGTAGTGAAATCTGCCCGCGTGATGAAGCAGGCAGTGGCCTATCTGGAGCCCTACATCGAGGCCAGCAAAGAGAAGGGCAGCAGCAACGGTAAGATGGTGATCGCCACGGTAAAAGGCGATGTGCACGATATCGGCAAGAACATCGTTGGCGTGGTGCTGCAGTGCAACAACTACGAAATTATCGATCTCGGCGTGATGGTGCCAGCGGATAAAATCCTCAAAACCGCCCGCGAAGTGAATGCCGATCTGATTGGTCTTTCCGGCCTTATCACCCCCTCGCTTGATGAGATGGTCAACGTGGCGAAAGAGATGGAGCGTCAGGGCTTCACCATTCCGCTGCTGATTGGCGGCGCGACCACCTCGAAGGCCCATACGGCGGTCAAAATCGAGCAGAACTACAGCGGGCCGACGGTCTATGTGCAAAACGCCTCGCGTACCGTCGGCGTGGTCTCTGCGCTGCTCTCTGCTACTCAGCACGATGATTTTGTCGCCCGCACCCGCAAAGAGTATGAAACGGTGCGCATTCAGCACGCGCGTAAAAAACCGCGCACGCCGCCCGTGACGCTACAGGCCGCGCGTGAAAACGATCTCGCCTTTGACTGGGCGAGCTACACGCCGCCGGTCGCTCACCGTTTAGGTGTGCAGGAGGTCACGGCCAGTATTGAGACGCTGCGTAACTACATCGACTGGACGCCCTTCTTTATGACCTGGTCGCTGGCGGGTAAATATCCGCGCATCCTCGAAGATGAAGTGGTGGGTGAAGAGGCAAAACGGCTCTTCGCCGATGCCAACGAGATGCTTGATATGCTCGGCGCAGAAAAGCGGCTCAACCCGCGCGGCGTGGTGGGCATTTTCCCGGCGAACCGCGTCGGTGATGACGTCGAGATCTACCGGGATGAAACCCGCACTGAGCTGCTGGCGCTGGGCTGCCATCTGCGCCAGCAGACGGAAAAAATCGGCTTTGCTAACTACTGCCTCGCCGATTTTGTCGCGCCGAAACAGAGCGGTAAAGCGGACTACATCGGTGCTTTCGCCGTGACCGGCGGCCTGGAAGAGGACGCGCTGGCAGATGCGTATGACGCCGCGCACGACGACTACAACAAAATCATGGTCAAGGCGATAGCCGACAGGCTGGCGGAAGCCTTCGCCGAGTATCTCCATGAGCGGGTACGTAAAGTCTACTGGGGCTATGCGCCATATGAAAATCTCAGCAACGAGGCGCTGATCCGCGAGAATTACCAGGGCATCCGCCCGGCACCGGGTTATCCGGCCTGCCCGGAGCACACGGAAAAAGGGACCATCTGGCAGTTGCTGGATGTGGAGAAACATACCGGCATGAAGCTGACGGAGTCCTTCGCCATGTGGCCTGGCGCCTCGGTTTCCGGCTGGTACTTCAGCCATCCGGAGAGTAAATATTTCGCCGTGGCGCAAATTCAGCGTGACCAGGTGGAAGATTACGCGCGCCGTAAAGGGATGAGCGTGGCGGAAGTTGAACGCTGGCTGGCGTCCCATTTAGGTTACGATGCGGATTAAATTATACGGGGCAGGTTAATTGCCCCTTTTTTCATTTCATTTTCACGAAACTATCGTGAAGCAGACATAATACAAATTTGAACTAAGAACATTCTTAAAGTATGATATTTTCTTAGGCCCTCATTCCGCTTCATGCGTATGATGGAGGCAGATTAAAAAGTAAAGTTGCTCTCTTTTTTGCGCTGCTTTTGGCTGACATCAATTAAACGTGAGTATTATAAAATGGATATTTATGATATCAGGAAAAGAAATTTATTGCCGAAGGATTATGAGAATATCCTTGCGCCAGATATTGCAAAAAACATCATTAAAAAAGAGTACTTTATTGAAAGCAGCCCTAATAATCTTTTAGGCAGTATTGATGGCTACACCATTAAACCTCATCACGGTTTTAAATATGGTTTACCGCACGATCCGCTGGGCCATCAAAAAGAGAACTATATCGATAGCCTGATTGATAAAGGCATTGTGGTGGTGGTCAGGCCAAACGTCAGTGCACGCAACCGCTTCTACTATCCGTTCTTTATTTCCGAAAACGCTGAGCTGTTCTGCGTGCAGAGCCTGTCGTTCAACGCCGTCTTTGTGCGTACGATTATTAACGGCTTTAAAGATAGCGTGGCGGTACACGGGCGTCCGGCTCCGACCCGCAGCGATTTCGCGCCGGTGACGGATGAGTTTGGCCCCGGCTACTGGAAAACCAGCGAAACGGACTTCCACGGCGTGAAGAATGCGGCGGTGATGCTGCTTAACCGTGCGACCAGTATGGGCGACGAAGGCCGCGTCTTCGGCTCTGATGGCAAAGATTATATGAACACCTCGCGCGATAAAATTCAGCTCTGGACGCCGCTGCCGGCAGACCTGGCATCCGATACGCGCGAGTTCCTCTATAATCGTTCGGTGATTCGCCGCTACGGCGAAAAACGGACGATCTACCAGAAATATCTTGAGGGTGATGATGCCTGGGCGGTGTCAGGTAAATCATGGCACTGGATTCCAGGCGTAAGGGATGAAGATTATGAATTTAAGAAATAAAATATTTATCTTTTGGGGCGTGATGGACGTGCTGGCGCTGCTCGGATATCTCTTTTTTTCGATGCAGAGCGGTAACGTACCTTTTTATTCTGACATCAGCGCGTTTTATTCCAACTATGGCCGCTTAGGCGTCAGCGGTGTGACGGGCGGATTAGTCCAGTTGATGTTCTTTATTAATATTGCATTAATTATTTCGTTAATATTTTCCGCGTGGTCGTTTCTGGTAAAGAAAAATATCAATATGATTTTCTTTGTGGTGCAGGAAATTGCCCGCGTGTTCTCATTAAAATGCTCTGTTGCGCTGATTCCGATGATGCTGCATCTAACGGGATTCCGCTCAGCCCTGGTCGCGATAGTTCTGTTTATGTTGTCGGAAGCGTTAAAAATTGGCTCGGTGGTCTGGGCAAAACGTAACGGCACCCCACGCGCGGATGCCGCGTTAACGCGTTAACCGCCAACGCCTCGCTTCTGTCACATAACTGTCATCTATTCTTACAACTCGCAGGGCGCGGATTGCGCGCCCTGCGCCCGTCTCAGGTTTAACGCCTTATACTTACTTCATAAAGTTGCCGTATCCATGTGGATAACAGGCAGCGCATAACGATAAGGAGAAGCTGATTCCGTGTTAACTTTGCTACATCTTCTTTCTGCTGTCGCCCTGCTGGTGTGGGGCACACACATTGTACGAACCGGCGTCATGCGCGTGTTTGGCGCGCGTTTGCGCACGGTGCTTAGCCGCAGCGTAGAGAAAAAACCGCTCGCCTTCTGCGCCGGTATTGGCGTGACCGCGCTGGTGCAGAGCAGCAATGCCACCACCATGCTGGTGGCCTCCTTTGTCGCCCAGGATCTGGTAGCGCTGACCCCCGCACTGGTGATCGTACTCGGCGCGGATGTGGGTACCGCGCTGATGGCGAGGGTGCTGACCTTCGATCTCTCATGGCTTTCGCCGCTGCTGATTTTTGTCGGCGTGATCTTCTTTCTTGGGCGTAAACAGACCCGCGAAGGGCAGCTTGGCCGCGTCAGCATCGGCCTTGGGCTGATCCTGCTGGCGCTGGAGTTGATTGTGCAGGCCGTGACGCCGATTACCCAGGCGAACGGGGTGCAGGTGATTTTCGCCTCGCTGACCGGCGATATCATGCTCGACGCGCTGATTGGCGCGGTGTTTGCCATCATCAGCTACTCCAGCCTCGCCGCGGTGTTGCTGACCGCGACGTTAACCGCGGCCGGTATTATCTCGTTCCCGGTGGCGCTCTGCCTGGTGATTGGTGCCAACCTCGGCTCCGGGCTGCTGGCGATGCTGAATAACAGCGGGGCCAATGCCGCCGCCCGCCGCGTTGCGCTCGGCAGCCTGCTCTTCAAGCTGGTGGGCAGCCTGCTTATCCTGCCTTTCGTTCACCTCCTTGCTGACGGGATGCAGAAACTGCCGCTGCCGGAATCGGAGCTGGTGATCTATTTCCATGTCTTCTACAACGTCATCCGCTGTCTGGCGATGGTGCCGTTTGCCAGCCCGATGGCGCGCTTCTGTAAACGTATTATTCACGAAGAGCCGGAGCTGGATGCACGCCTCAAGCCGAAACACCTCGACAGCTCCGCGCTTGATACACCAACGCTGGCGCTGGCCAATGCCGCACGCGAAACCCTGCGCATGGGCGATGCGATGGAGCAGATGCTGGAAGGGCTGCACAAAGTGATGCATGGCGAACCGCGTCAGGAGAAGGAGCTGCGTAAGCAGGCCGACGATGTGAATGTGCTCTACACCGCCATCAAACTCTACCTGGCGCGCATGCCGAAAGATGAGCTGGCGGAAGAGGAGTCGAAGCGCTGGGGCGAGGTGATTGAGATGTCCCTCAACCTTGAGCAGGCCTCCGACATTATTGAGCGCATGGGCAGTGAGATCGCCGATAAATCCCTCGCCGCGCGGCGCGCGTTCTCCTTTGAAGGGCTGAAAGAGCTGGACGCTCTGCATGAGCAACTGCTTAACAACCTGAAGCTGGCGATGTCGGTCTTTTTCTCCCGCGATGTTACCAGCGCACGCCGCCTGCGCCGCAGCAAGCACCGCTTCCGTATTCTGAACCGCCGTTACTCCCACGCGCACGTCGATCGTCTGCATCAGCAAAACGTGCAGAGTATTGAAACCAGCTCGCTACACCTCGGCCTGCTCGGCGATATGAAGCGCCTCAACTCGCTCTTCTGCTCGGTGGCCTACAGCGTGCTGGAGCAGCCCGACGAAGACGAATCCCGCGAAGAGTATTAATCCACGCCGTGCCTGCGGGCACGGCAGCTTAGCGTTTGACTGTCAGTTCAATGCCCAGCGCTTTCATTACGGAGAGTGTCGTCCTCAGTGTCGGATTCCCCTTTTCGCTGAAAGAGCGATAGAGCTGCTCGCGTGACAAACCGGTTTCTGCAGCGATGTCGGTCATCCCTTTAGCCCGAGCGATCACCCCTAATGCTCGGGCGATATAAGCCGCATTGCCGGTTTCCAGTGCATCCGCCATGAAGACCGCTATCGCCTCATCGTTAACCAGTGCCGCTGCGGGATCATAAGGGGTTAATTTATTCATGGTAATCACCTGAGGATTAAACACATTTTGCCAGGTATTTTGTACTGTTGAGCAAAAATACTCTTCCACTGGTAGGGAAAAAAGTCCCCCATTCTCCTTCTGGAAAGCGTCTCACAGACTACTTTGCTCGCTTTCACATAGTGCATATATTTTAAAGAGTTAGCGCACACTTCTTTGCCGCTGGGGCAAAAATCCATTTTTCTCTTCAGCTTAACAACGTTATATTCCGCTTTCAGAGGAGAACTTATGCTGCCAACCCAATCTACACGTTTAAACAAATACATTAGCGAAAGCGGAATCTGCTCACGCCGCGAGGCTGACCGTTACATCGAACAGGGCAACGTCTTTATCAACGGCAAACGCGCCGGCATTGGCGACCAGGTGGTGGCCGGAGACGTGGTGAAAGTGAACGGGCAACTTATCGAACCGCGAAATGAAGAAGATCTGGTGTTTATCGCGTTGAATAAACCCGTTGGCATCGTCAGTACCACCGAAGAGGGCGAAAAAGACAATATCGTCGATTTCGTTAACCACAGCAGCCGCATTTTCCCCATTGGTCGGCTCGATAAAGATTCGCAGGGGCTGATTTTCCTGACCAACCACGGCGATCTGGTCAACAAAATCCTGCGGGCGGGAAACGACCACGAAAAAGAGTATCTGGTCACGGTCAACAAGCCGGTTACCGATGAGTTTGTACGCGGGATGGGCGCAGGTGTGCCGATCCTCGGTACGGTAACCAAAAAGTGCAAAGTGAAGAGGGAAGCGCCTTTTACCTTCCGCATCACGCTGGTGCAGGGGCTTAATCGCCAGATTCGCCGCATGTGCGAACACTTTGGCTATGAGGTGACCAAGCTTGAGCGCACGCGCATTATGAACGTCAGCCTGACCGGATTGCCGCCTGGCGAATGGCGCGATCTTACCGATGATGAACTGATTGCGCTGTTTAAGCTGATTGAGAACTCCACCTCGGAAGCGAAACTGAAGGGGCAGAGCAAAGCGAAACCGCAGGCGGCGAAAAAGCCCGCGGTAAAAGCGGCGAAGCCGGAAGAGAAAAGCCGGGCGAAACCGGCCGGTAAACGCTTTACCCAGCCGGGCAGGAAAAAGAAAGGGCGCTAATCAGCGGCGTCCGCGCGTTTGCGTGGTTGCCGACCACGAAAAGGTGCTGTTCTCATCAGGTTTATAAGCCTGCTGCTTTTTCACCTGGCGGGCTTTCTTCGCGGTCGCTTCACGCTGCGCCATCAACTTATCGATGTACTCTTTCTTAACATGGTTCGCCTCAGAGTTACTCAGCGGGCGTCCATGCGCAATGCGGGCGCGATCGAGCAGCGTTTTAAGCTCCCGCTGTTCACTTTCGGTCATCTCTTTCTGCGTCAGTCTGGTCACGGCCATGGCATGTTCTCCTAAGGAAGTGTCACGAGTCTACGCGATAACGCGTCAAAAGCGCAGGCAAGAACGGCATAACTGGAAATTGGCTCGCAGGTTATCGCTCAATGAGGATAACCGGAACGACCTGCTGCGCTCTGCGCTCCCTTTATCCGTTAACTCATTTCGCGCTTTTCTGCCTGATGGCCCTCTACCGGTTTACCCGACCAGTAGCCTGCCAGCAGCGAGCCGGAAAGGTTATGCCAGACCGAGAAGAGCGCGCCTGGCAGGGCGGCGAGTGGTGAGAAGTAGAGCTTGCCAAGCGCGGCAGCCAGCCCCGAGTTCTGCATTCCCACTTCGATAGCCAGCGTCCGGCAGGTGGACTCATCAAAACCAAACAGACGCCCGCCCCAGTAACCGCTGAGCAGACCAATCGCGTTATGCAGGATCACCGCCACAATCACCATCAGCCCAACAGAAGCAATGTGTGATGCGGAACCGGCGACCACCGCACTGATGATGGCCAGAATACAGACCATCGAAAAAGCGGGTAGCCAGGGCTCTACCGCTTTCACCACGCGCGGGAAGAGGTAGTGAACAATCAAACCCAGCCCAATCGGGATTACCACGATTTGCAGGATACTCAGCAGCATCCCCATCACATCGACCTGGATATGGGCATCGACATAGAGGCGCGTCAGCAGCGGCGTGGCGATAACTCCCACTAGCGTTGAGACCGAAGAGATAGTCACCGACAGCGCAACATCGCCTTTGGCGAGATAGATCATCACGTTGGATGCGGTTCCGCTGGCGACGCTGCCGACCAGCACCATCCCAGCCGACAGATCCGGAGGCATTTTGAAAATCATCGCCAGCAGCCACGCCGCCAGCGGCATCACCAGATAGTGAAGAAACGTACCCGCCGCGACGGGGGCCGGTCGGGAGAGCACGCGCTTGAAGTCGTCGAGGGTCAGATGTACGCCCATGCCGAACATAATCAGCATCAGCAGCGTGGTGACCCACGGCCCGATAGCGACAAACGTCGGCGGGAAGAAGTAGGCGAGAACGAAGAGCAGCACGGCCCAGAGCGGGAACAGCCGCGTGAAGGTTGCGAGCATGGGGATTTCCTTGCGATGACATTGTGTTGTGTTATTCCCCGTTCTCGTAAACGATTCGGGGGTTTATTAACGGCCGGGTTCGAGCCCGACCATAGCCAATGTTTATCGTGCTAAGGATTAATATTCAAACGAATTATGATGAAGATCGTTTATGTTGCGCCGCGCACGCTCTCCCAGCTCAGGCCAAAGCGTGCGAGATATTTACGCAGCCGGTCAGCATCATTGGGGTTGGCCTTTTTCTGCCGCGAGACCGCAAACAGTTCCCGGCCCGCTTCAGAGAGGCTCTGCGTGCGGCGGCACACCTCCACCACGCTCTCCAGCTGGCGTCTGTCGAAGAGATCCAGCGTCTCCATGTCGACCGGAAGATCGCCCATTGATGGCGCACCGCGCCAGTTGTACTCCAGCCGTGCGATCTCCTCTGCCACCAGCGTATCGGTGATGCGGCCCTGTTCCGCCAGCGTTGCCATACGGGCTATTGAGGTGCTCAACTCGCGGAAGTTGCCGCGCCACGCCGCCTGCGGCGAGCAGGCAAACGCCAGGTATCGCTCGCGCGCCCCTTTGTCGAAGCGGATCTGCGTCTGCTGCTCAAGGCCAAAACGCTGCAACTCATACTCGATATTGGGGGCGATATCCTCCCGCCGCTGCGCCAGCCCCGGCAGTTCAAAGGTCCACATATTGATGCGCGCGTAGAGATCCTCCCTGAAGCGCCCCTCATCAACCCACTGCTGCATATTGCGATGGGTACCGGCAATCAGCTGGAAGTCACTCTGCACCTCTTTATCCGAGCCGAAGGGGAAAAAGGTCTTCTCCTCAATCGCTTTTAACAGCATCGCCTGCTCATCCAGCCCCAGCTCGGCGATCTCATCAAGAAACAGCACCCCACCATCCGCTTCGCGCAGCAGCCCGGTTCGCGCCTGCTGTGCACCGGTAAACGCCCCCTTCACATGACCAAACAGCGTCGACATGGCGTTATCGCCGCGCAACGTCGCGCAGTTCACCGCCACCAGCCGCCCGGCAACGAGATGGCGGGCGTGGCGTAGCTGAAAGATGCGTTTTGCCAGAAACGATTTTCCCGCCCCGGTCGGGCCGGTAAGCAGAATCGGCGCAGAGGAGCGCAGCGCCACGCGCTCAATCTGATCGATCATGCGGTTAAAGGTGGCGTTGCGCGTATCAATACCCGATTTCAGAAACGAGACCGACTGCTGCTGCTCACGCTGAAAACGGCTGGTCAGCGTGGCATAGCGGCTTAAATCGAGATCGATAACCGAACAGACGCCCGCTGAGATCTCTTTATCATTCGCGCCTCTCGCCGCCGGGCCGGTCTGCAACAGGCTGGCGGGGAGGTAGCGCGCTTCGGTGAGCAGGAACCAGCAGATCTGCGCCACGTGCGTCCCGGTGGTGATATGCACCAGGTACTCTTCATTGTCGGTATCGAAAGGGTAGTGAGTGGCGAAATCTAGAAACGCGGCGTAGACCTCTTCGAAATCCCACGGATTTTTAATCTCCACCGGGTGGTTGCGCACCTCGGTGCGCGGCGAGAGCACTGCGATATCTTCTGCGGTTTGCGTCGCCAGCCCTTCATCGCGCGGCTGGTGGATCAACTCCAGCCTGTCGACAGGAAAATCCGCTTGCTGGCAGAGTGCCACCGTCGGTCGCCATTTGCGAAAGCGGTTATGCCGTTTTCCGCGTTTATCCAGCACTGTTCCCAGTACCCCGATCACAACCCGACGTTTCATCTTTATCCTGAATAATAAAAGGCGATACATAAAGATAAGAAATCTCGTAGGCTGGCACAATGCCTGGTATCGCCTTAAAAAATTAAATTATTTATTTTCAATAAGATAAAAATTTATTTTCTTGTTTCCCTCTTTTTGGCACGCCTCTCGCAATAGTTATCTCGTCAACACGCTGAGTTCGCTGGGGTTATTGACCCCGCCGGCGCATCAGGAGCGGCAAGCGCCGTTTTCCCGGAGGCGTTCCGTCAGTGCAGAGACATCTGCGGAAAATCGGTTATTGATCGGGTTCGACTCCCGAATTCGCAACCATTATCTCTCCAGATAATCATGATGCAGTACCCCGTCATCGCGCAGTTTACGGTGACATGAGACGACCGCCGATAATGGCGCCGGGCGGCAGGCAAAACAGTGTTTCCCCTGTCGCTTCGCCCCTGCATTCGCGGTCGTAACAACAAAAATAAGAGGGAACAGAGATGACCAACAAAATCACAATTCGAAAAGGTCAGTTAGCGTTACTGGCAAAAGAGGGCGACTACTACCAGGTTCTGGAAACCGGAGAGCACCGTCTGTCATGGTTTAGCAAAAAACCGGATGTGCTGATTGTTAACCGCGACGGCAGTGAAGTGCCGGCCGGTCTTGCCGAGTATTTGCGCCGTTTCCAGCCGGACTGGGCGGAGAAATATTGCCTGGCAGCCGATCTGGGCGATAACGAAGCGGGCGCGCTCTACCTGAACGGCATGCTGCTGGAGATTTTGCCGCCTGCTACGCGTCGTCTTTACTGGAAAGCGGACGACACTCTGACGCTGGTGCGCCTCAATACCGACGAGGTGAGCGTCCCGGCCGATATTGTTAACGCCGTATTGCAGCCGAAACGCGGCGCGGCGGTGAAAGGGCGCGATGCAATCCTCGTGGTGCAAGTTCCCGCCTGGCATGCGGGCGTACTGAAAATCGATGGCGAAACCCAGGCGCTGTTACCGGCGGGTATCAGCGGTTACTGGAAAGTGAACCACCTGGTGGAAGCGGAAGTGGTCGATCTGCGCCTGCAGGTGCTGGAAGTGAGCGGCCAGGAGATCCTGACCAAAGATAAAGTGACCCTGCGCCTCAACCTGGCGGCGAACTGGCGTTACAGCGATGTGCTGAGCGCGTTTGCCCAGTTGAGCAAACCGCTGGATCACCTCTACCGCGAGTTGCAGTTTGCCCTGCGTGAAGCGATCGGTACCCGCACGCTGGATGAGCTGCTGGAAGATAAGCAGATTATTGCTGATGTGGTTAGCGTACAGGTGGCGAACCGCATGGCGGCCTTCGGCATCGAAGTGGCATCGCTTGGCGTGAAAGACATCATCCTGCCGGGCGAGATGAAAACGATTCTGTCGCGCTTAGTCGAGGCAGAAAAGTCGGCGCAGGCGAATGTGATCCGCCGCCGCGAAGAGACCGCCGCCACCCGTTCGTTGCTAAACACGGCGAAAGTGATGGAGAGCAACCCGGTGGCATTGCGCCTGAAAGAGCTGGAAACGCTGGAGCGTGTCGCAGAGCGCATCGATAAGATCTCGGTCTTCGGTGGTCTCGACCAGGTATTGCACGGCCTTGTAAACATTAAAGGAAAAGATAATGCAGCATAACGATTACAACCTGCTGGCGCGTGAAAACAGCGCGCCGGTGAAGATGTGGACCCACGGCGTGCCGGTCGAGCCAGAAGCGCGTGAGCAGTTGCTTAATACCGCCAAGATGCCGTTTATCTTCAAACATCTGGCGGTAATGCCGGATGTGCACCTCGGGAAAGGTTCCACCATTGGTAGCGTCATCCCGACCAAAGGGGCGATTATCCCGGCGGCGGTCGGCGTGGATATTGGTTGCGGCATGATTGCCGTGCGTACCTCGCTGCTGGCAAGCGATCTGCCGGATAACCTGAGCGGGCTGCGCAGCGCCATTGAGCAAGCCGTGCCGCACGGGCGCTCGGTAAACCGTTCGAAGCGGGATAAAGGCGCGTGGTCAAGACCGCCGGAAGAGGTGGATGCGCACTGGGCGTCGCTTGCGCCGCGTTTTAAGCGGCTGACGGATAAATATCCGCGCTTGCTGAAGACCAACAATTATCAGCATCTGGGAACATTAGGCACCGGTAACCACTTTATTGAAGTGTGTCTGGATGAGCAGCAACGGGTCTGGGTGATGTTGCACAGCGGTTCGCGCGGCGTGGGTAATGCCATCGGCAACGTCTTTATCACCCTGGCCCAGCAGGATATGCAGCAGCATATTGCCAATCTGCCGGACCGAAACCTCGCCTATTTCCGCGAGGGGAGCAAGCACTATGACGACTATCTGGAAGCGGTCGAGTGGGCGCAGGATTTCGCCCGTCATAACCGGGAAGTGATGATGTCGCGCGTGCTGGCAGCGCTGTCGAGTATTGTCACCAAACCCTTTATGACCCAGCAGGAAGCGGTGAATTGCCACCATAACTATGTGCAAAAAGAGACGCATTTTGGTGAAGAGGTGCTGGTCACGCGTAAAGGCGCGGTGTCGGCGCAAAAAGGGCAGATGGGGATTATTCCCGGCTCAATGGGTGCGAAAAGCTTTATCGTGCGTGGGCTGGGAAACGAAGAGAGCTTCTGTTCATGCAGCCACGGTGCCGGGCGCACCATGAGCCGTACCGCGGCGAAAAAGCGCTTTACCGTTGAAGATCAGATCCGCGCTACCGCGCATGTGGAGTGCCGTAAAGACAGCGAGGTGATCGATGAGATCCCTATGGCCTATAAAGATATCGACGCCGTGATGGCGGCGCAGGCCTCGCTGGTGGAAGTGGTGCATACCCTGCGTCAGGTGGTGTGCGTAAAAGGATAAAAGGGTGAAAAGATGGAACAGCACGGAGTAGATGCCGCCATGCGTGAACGCGTGCGGCTCGAGTTAGAGGCAGTAGAGCGCAAATATGATGTGAGAGTGCTCTACGCCTGCGAATCAGGCAGTCGCGGATGGGGCTTTGCCTCGCCGGACAGCGATTATGATGTGCGCTTTTTGTATGTGCACAAGCCGCAGTGGTACCTGCGCGTTGAACCGCAGCGCGATGTGATCGAGCTGCCGATAGACGCAGAGCTGGATGTTTGCGGCTGGGAGTGGCGAAAAGCGCTGGGGTTATTGAAGGCCGCAAACCCGACGCTTATCGAGTGGCTCGATTCGCCAGTGGTCTATCAGCAGGATGAGGGCGTGCTGGCAGCGTTACGCGATCAGGTGCCGCACTGGTTTTCACCGGTTCGCGCGCGCTGGCACTACTACGCCATGGCGAAGAAGAACTTTCGCAGCTACTTGCAGGATGAGCAGGTGCGACTGAAGAAGTACTTCTATGTGCTGCGTCCGCTGCTGGCGGTGCGCTGGATAGAGGCAGGGAAAGGGATGCCGCCGATGCGTTTCGCCACGCTGCTGGCAGGAAGCGATCTCGGCGCGCCGCTGCGGGCTGAAATCGATGAACTGCTGGAGGTGAAGCAGCGCGCAGGTGAAGCGCAATACGGCGCGCGTCGGCCGTTGATGCATGACTTTATCAGCCAGGAGCTGGCGCGCGGTGAAGTGGCGGATGCATTGCCCGAGAGCCGCAGCGGCAATGTCCGCGATCTCGACCAGTTGCTGTTTGAAACGGTGATGGCCTAACCATGCCGGGTGGCGCTGCGCTTACCCGGCCTACAAACGACCATGGAGTTGAAATATGCATGGTTTGCGTAGGCCTGATAAGGCGTAGCCGCCATCAGGCAGAACCAAGGTATTGTGCCCGGTTTTGGCTCCGAACAGGTTTTTTGCCGGGTGGCGCTGCGCTTACCCGGCCTACAAACGGCCATGCAATTGAAATATGCATGGTTTACGTAGGCCTGATAAGGCGCAGCCGCCATCAGGCAGAACCACGATATTGCGCCCGGTTTTGGCTCCGGACAGTTTTTTTGCCGGGTGGCGCTGCGCTTACACGGCCTACAAACTGCATCACTCCCGTAGGCCTGATAAGGCGCAGCCGCCATCAGGCAGAACCACGATATTGTGCCCGGTTTTGGCTCCGGACAGAGCTTTTTGCCGGGTGGCGCTGCGCTTACCCGGCCTACAAACTGCATCACTCCCGTAGGCCTGATAAGGCGTAGCCGCCATCAGGCAACATCTCACTCGAACAGGTTGTGGTGTAACTTCTGCACCACCTGTTCGGCCTCTTTTCCGGGGACGAGGAAACAGAGGTTATGGCTCGACGCGCCGTAACAGATCATGCGGATATTGAATGGTTCAAGCACGCCGAACACCTCTTTGCCCACGCCGCACGCTTTCGACAAATCGTTGCCAATCAGCGCCACCAGCGCCAGATCCTCTTCCACTTCCACCCGGCAGAGCGCCGAGAGCTCCATCAACAGCCCCTGCGTCAGCAGCGTATCGCCCGTGGAGGTGGAACCGGTGGTATCCAGCGTCAGCGCCACGCTCACTTCCGAGGTGGTTATCAGATCGACCGAAATATTGTGCCGCGCCAGAATGCCGAACACTTCGGCGAGGAAGCCGCGTGAGTGGAGCATGTTCAGGCTGTGCAGCGTTAATAGCGTCTGCTTACGACGCAGCGCCAGCGCGCGGAACAGCGGCGGATTGGTGGTGTTATTGCACACCAGCGTACCGCCCGCCTGCGGATCTTTGCTCGAGCCGACAAAGACCGGAATATCGCTGCGCACCGCCGGTAACAGCGTCGCCGGATGGAGCACTTTCGCGCCGAAGGTCGCCATCTCTGCCGCCTCTTCAAAGGCGATTTCATCAATGCGTTTTGCTGCCGGTACCACGCGCGGATCGGTAGTGTAAATGCCCGGCACATCGGTCCAGATATCGACGCGCGACGCGCTCAGCGCTTCAGCCAGTAACGCTGCGGTGTAGTCGCTGCCGCCGCGGCCAAGCGTGGTGGTGCGGCCTTTCGCTTCGCTGCCGATAAAGCCCTGGGTGATCACAAGTCCCTCATTGATGCGCGGGGCAAGTTGCTGCGTGGCAAGCGTTGAGAGGGCGGCTACGTCCGGCTCGGCGCGGCCAAAACGGTCGCTGGTGCGCATCACTTTGCGGATATCAAACCACTGCGCCTGCACGCTACGCTCGCGCAGCACTTCCACAAACAGCAGGGTCGACATCAGTTCGCCGTGGCTGACCAGCTCATCCGTCAGCGCCGCCGAGGTTGCCAGCGAAGCAGCTTCAGCGAGGGTAGTAATATTTTCCAGCAGGCGTTCGATCTCTTCGCGGATCACCGCCTGGCTGCCCATACGCTCCAGGATATCGAACTGAATTTTGCGGATGGCGTCGAGCTTGACGAAACGCTCGGTCGCTTCGAGGCCTTCGGCCAGCGCAACCAGTAAGTTGGTCACGCCCGCGGAAGCGGAGAGCACCACCAGACGGACACTGTTATCGGAGAGCACCACGTCCGCACTGCGGTTCATGGCATCGTAATCGGCAACGCTGGTGCCGCCAAATTTAGCGACAACGAAACTTGACATAACTACCTCGTGTCAGGGGATATCATTTCAGCCATGGCACAAGGTAAAACCTTCGCCTTTCGCCCCACAGCGGTGGCCTGGGTAGATGAAACTGAAGCGTGCAGTTATCCTGCAAAAAACTTCGTAAAACAGCGTATTTATAAATAAAGGCTGGGCGGGCACAGTGTCAACGTCGGGATTATGCGGATTTTTCATGCTGCTTTTGCTGTTAGTAAAATGACTTATGTTGTGCTGGTTTTCGCTGTTTTTTGCCTGGCTTTTGCGCACATCGACCGAACCTTTGACATAAAAACCATCACACCTTCCCCTCGCAGGCGCTACAATCGACGGCAGTCTCACTTCTCAAATCAGAAGAGTATTGCTATGAAAAACATCAATCCAACGCAGACTTCTGCCTGGCAGGCACTACAGAAACACTACGCTGAAATGAAGGACGTCACTCTTGCGGATCTCTTCGCAAAAGACGGTGACCGCTTTACCAAATTCTCCGCTACTTTCGACGATCTGATGCTGGTGGATTACTCCAAAAACCGCATCACGCAAGAGACCCTCGACGCGCTGCTGGCGCTGGCTAAAGAGACCGATCTGGCCGGTGCCATCAAATCGATGTTCTCCGGCGAGAAGATCAACCGCACCGAAGATCGCGCCGTGCTGCACGTCGCGCTGCGTAACCGTAGCAATACGCCGATTATGGTCGATGGCAAAGATGTGATGCCGGAAGTGAACGCCGTGCTGGAGAAGATGAAAAGCTTCTCAGAAGCGATCATTTCAGGCAGCTGGAAAGGCTACACCGGCAAGCCGATCACCGACGTGGTCAACATCGGCATTGGCGGCTCGGATCTCGGCCCGTTTATGGTTACCGAAGCGCTGCGCCCGTACAAAAATCACCTCAACATGCACTTTGTCTCTAACGTCGATGGTACCCACATCGCTGAAGTGCTGAAGAAAGTGAACCCGGAAAGCACGCTGTTCCTCGTGGCATCGAAAACCTTCACCACCCAGGAAACCATGACCAACGCCCATAGCGCGCGCGACTGGTTCCTGAAAACCGCCGCTGACGAAAAGCACGTAGCGAAGCACTTTGCCGCACTCTCGACTAACGCGAAAGCGGTGGGTGAGTTCGGGATTGATACCGCCAACATGTTTGAGTTCTGGGACTGGGTCGGCGGTCGTTACTCCCTGTGGTCGGCGATTGGTCTGTCGATCATCCTCTCCGTGGGCTTCGACAACTTTGTTGAGCTGCTTTCCGGCGCGCACGCCATGGATAAGCACTTCGCCTCCACCGAGCTGGATAAGAACCTGCCGGTGCTGCTGGCGCTGATCGGTATCTGGTACAACAACTTCTTCGGCGCTGAGACCGAAGCGATCCTGCCGTATGACCAGTACATGCACCGCTTTGCCGCCTACTTCCAGCAGGGCAACATGGAATCCAACGGTAAATATGTTGACCGCAATGGCAACGCCGTGGATTACCAGACTGGCCCAATCATCTGGGGTGAGCCGGGCACCAACGGTCAGCATGCGTTTTACCAGCTGATTCACCAGGGAACCAAAATGGTGCCGTGCGATTTCATCGCTCCGGCCATTACCCATAACGCGCTTTCTGATCACCACCAGAAACTGCTCTCCAACTTCTTCGCCCAGACCGAAGCGCTGGCGTTCGGCAAATCCCGTGAGGTGGTTGAGCAGGAGTATCGCGATCAGGGTAAAGATCCGGCAACGTTGGATCACGTGGTGCCGTTCAAAGTGTTTGAAGGCAACCGCCCGACCAACTCCATCCTGCTGCGCGAAATCACGCCGTTTAGCCTCGGCGCGCTGATTGCGCTCTATGAGCACAAAATCTTCACCCAGGGCGCAATCCTCAACATCTTCACCTTTGACCAGTGGGGCGTTGAGTTAGGCAAACAGCTGGCGAACCGTATTCTGCCGGAACTGGGCGACGATAAATCGATCTCCAGCCACGACAGTTCAACAAACGGGCTGATTAACCGCTACAAATCCTGGCGCGGTTAACAGAGAAAGCGTCGCTTCGGCGGCGCTTTTTTTTGCCTGCGCAATTATTCCCGCCGCACCTTAAATATCTGCCGCCTGCGCGAATCAATATATAAGTAATTCCAATAATGTTATTTCCATTAAGGCTAATCCACGCCGAATAGCTGCCTTTGCCATGCGTAATTTGGTTCATCAGGTTTATCCGAAAATCAGCGCGCATAGCGTAACGCTTACTATCTATTTTAGGACTAGCCTTATTGTATGAATAATATGTGATTATTTATATCTTTGTTTTTTAAAGTATTTATAAATCTAACTGTTTGCTAAATATACGCTCCGGCTAATGTTCCTAAAAGGTTCCCCGCTATTTCCTGAGGCGTAATTCCTCTGCTTTAGTTGTGTATACTCCCTATCGCCTGAATTTTTTCAGGCAAATCTCCATTCATTCAATGAAGGGAAATTGATATGAAAAAAGCTCTTTATGGCATTTTTGCCATAACCGCGCTTGCGGCGACGTCTGCTTTCGCTGCACCGGTGCAAACCGGTGACGCAGCAGGCTCGGCAGCGACCTCTGTTTCTGCAGGCAGCTCTGCGGCAACGAGTGCGAGCACCGTAGGGTCAGCGGTAGGTGTCGCTCTGGCGGCAACCGGTGGCGGTGATGGTTCCAATACGGGGACCACAACCACCACCACGACAAGTACTCAGTAATAGCGAGTGCATTAACTATAACCACACTTCGGTGTGGTTATTTCGTCCCTTTCGGAGAAGAGTCGTGAAGCGACCTGGTATCATTTTGATTTGCCTGCTCCTTCAGGCATGTTCTGGCCCGATCAAAGGCCTCGGGAATTCACTCTGGAATAGCGTATTTGGCACGCCGGGCGTGCAGCTTACCGATGAAGATATCCGTAATATGCCCTACGCCAGCCAATATATGCGGCTGAATAACGGCCCTCAGCTGTTTGTGGTGTTGGCATTTGCCGAAAACGGGCAGCAAAAATGGGTGACGCAAGATCAGGCCGTCATCGTGACGCAAAACTATCGCATCGTAAAAACCCACCTTGGCACCGATAACCTGCTTGATGTCACCAACCTGGCGGCAGATCCGCTGGCGAAACCTAACCAAATTATCGATGGTACCAGCTGGACGCGCATGATGGGCTGGACCGAATACAAACAGGTGCGCTACGCCACTGCCCGCTCGGTGTTCCACTGGAATGGCACCGACACCGTGCAACTGGGCAGCGACGAAACCCGCGTTCGCGTGCTGGACGAAGAGGTCACAACGGATCAAAAAAGCTGGCGCAACCGCTACTGGGTGGATGAGGACGGGGTGATCCGCCAGTCTGAACAGTATCTTGGCGCGGACTGGTTCCCGGTGAAAACCACGCTGATTAAGGCGGGCAAACAATGAAAACACGCGCGCTCTTTTTGATGCTTTCAAGCCTCGTCTCCCCGCTGGCGCTGGCGGCGGGCAACGTTGATGTTTACACCCCCGGCGACAGCAAACCGAAAACCTTAACCAATGCCGAACATCTGGTCGATCTGGTGGGCCAGCCGCGTCTGGCGAACAGCTGGTGGCCGGGCGCGGTGGTCAGCGAGCGCAGGGCGACGATCACCGAGCAGGCACGCCATCAAGCGCTGCTGGCCCGGCTCACCACGCTCGCGTCAGAAGAGGGGGGGGACAGCGCCGCCGCCATCAACGGCTTGCGTCAGCAGTTGCAGGGAATCAAGGTCACCGGCAGGCAGCTTGTTGAACTCGATCCCGACTTTTTGCGCACGCACCGCCGCGCTAACCGGCCGCTGGAAGGTGACTACACCCTGTGGGTGGGACCGCAGCCGACCACCATTACCGTCGTCGGGCTGGTGAGCCGGCCGGGCAAGAAGCCCTTTACGCCAGAGCGCGATGTGGTGAGCTACCTCGACGAGATGGATCTGTTGAGCGGCGCGGATCGCAGCTACGCATGGGTGGTCTATCCCAACGGTAAAACGCAAAAGGTACCGGTGGCTTACTGGAACCGTCGTCACGTCGAGCCGATGCCCGGCAGCGTGATTTTCGTCGGTTTCGCACCGGGTTTGTGGAGCGATGAGAATGACAAGCTCAATGCCGACATTCTCCAGTCCCTGACGCATCGGATACCGGAATAATAATGAAAAAATCGTTTGTTATTAGCATATTGGCGCTTGGCGTGAGCGCCGCTTGTCACGCGGAGTCCTGGCCGGACCCGATCGGGCCTTCGCAGTCAGATTTCGGCGGCGTTGGCCTGTTGCAAACGCCCACCGCGCGTATGGCACCCGAGGGCGAACTGAGCCTCAACTATCGCGATAACGACCAGTATCGTTACTACTCAGGCTCGGTGCAGCTCTTCCCGTGGCTGGAAACTACACTGCGTTACACCGACGTGCGTACGCGCAAATATAGCTCGGTTGAAGCGTTCTCCGGCAACCAGACCTATAAAGATAAAGCGTTCGATCTGAAATTACGCCTCTGGGAAGAGGGCTACTGGCTGCCGCAGGTCTCCGTCGGCGCGCGCGATATCGGCGGGACAGGGCTGTTCGATGGCGAATATCTGGTGGCGAACAAAGCCTGGGGGCCGTTTGATTTCTCCCTCGGTATCGGCTGGGGCTATCTCGGCACCAATGGAAATATTAAAAACCCGCTCTGTAGCTACAAGTCAGCCTATTGCGTGCGTGACAACCGCTATAAACAGGCCGGTTCAACGGATACCAGCCAGATGTTCCGCGGCCCGAGCGCGCTGTTCGGCGGCGTAGAGTACCAGACGCCGTGGAACCCGCTGCGCCTGAAGCTGGAGTATGACGGCAACAACTATCAGCAGGATTTCGCCGGCAAACTGCCGCAGCGCAGCAAAGTGAACGTCGGCGCGATCTATCGCGTGTCGGACTGGGCAGATATCAACCTGAGCTACGAGCGCGGTAACACCTGGATGTTCGGCTTCACCCTGCGTAATAACTTCAATAATTTGCGCCCGGCGTATAACGATAACCCACGGCCGAAGTATCAACCGCAGCCGCAGGATGCGATCCTGCAACACTCGGTGGTGGCGAATCAGCTTACGTTGCTGAAGTACAATGCCGGTCTTGCGGATCCGCAAATTCAGGTCAAGGGCGATACGCTCTATGTCACCGGCGAGCAGGTGAAATATCGTCATAACCAGGAAGGGGTTGAGCGCGCAAACCGTATCATCATGAATGATTTGCCGGACGGTATTCGCACCATCCGGGTGACGGAAAACCGCCTGCGTATGCCAGCTGTGACTACCGAAACGGATGTCGCCAGCCTGAAACGCCACCTTGAGGGCGAACCGCTGGGACAGGATACGGAGCTGGTGCAAAAACGCGTCACGCCAATCGTGCCGGATAAAACCGAGCAGGGCTGGTATATCGACCGCACGGCGTTCGACTTCCATCTCGATCCGGTGCTTAACCAGTCGCTCGGCGGGCCGGAAGGCTTCTACATGTATCAGCTGGGGATAATGGCGACCGCCGACTGGTGGGTCACCGACCATCTGCTGACCACCGGCAGCCTGTTCGGCAACATCTCCAATAACTATGACAAGTTTAACTACACTAACCCGCCGAAGGACTCCGCGCTGCCGCGTGTGCGTACCCGCGTGCGTGAATATGTGCAGAACGATGTCTATGTGAACAACCTGCAGGCCAACTACCTCCAGTACCTCGGCAATAATTTCTATGGCCAGGTCTATGGCGGTTATCTGGAGACCATGTACGGCGGCGCGGGTGCAGAGGTGCTGTGGCGTCCGGTTGACGGGCCGCTCGCCTTCGGCATTGACGCGAACTACGTGAAGCAGCGTGACTGGCGCAGCGCCCAGGACATGATGAAGTTCACCGATTACAGCGTGAAAACCGGGCACTTCACCGCCTACTGGACGCCGTGGTTTGCCGATAATGTGCTGGTGAAAGCGAGCGCCGGGCAGTATCTGGCGGGCGATAAAGGGGTGACGCTGGAAGTGTCGAAACACTTCGACAGCGGCATCGTGGTCGGGGCGTATGCGACGAAAACCAACGTTTCCGCCGCGCAGTACGGCGAAGGGGATTTCACCAAAGGGGTGTATGTCTCCGTACCGCTGGATCTGTTCAGCGCCAGCCCGACCCGCAGCCGTGCCGCCATCGGCTGGACACCGCTGACGCGTGACGGCGGCCAGAAACTGGGCCGTAAGTTCGATCTCTACAGCCTGACCAGCGATAAGTCAGTTAACTTCCAGTAAGCAAACGCCCTTCTCGCGCTGAGAAGGGCGCTGTTTTACAACCGGCGCAGCAGTCGCGCCGGATTGCCCGCATAAACGCCTTTCACCGTAGTCGACTTTGTCACCACGCTGCCCGCGCCAATTACGCAGCCATCGCAAATCGAGACCGCCAGAATCGTCGCACCGCTGCCAATAGATACCCCATTGCCAATCGTAATCCGCCCCCAGTTTTCGCGATTTGGATCGGGTTTGCCGTCGCGGAACAGATCGTTGGCGAACATCACGCCGTGACCAATAAAGCAGCCTTCGCCAATGGTGACGTACTCACAAATAAAGGTGTGGGACTGGATCTTCGTGGCTTTGCCTATCTGCGTATTACCCTGGATTTCTACAAATGGGCCGACAAAAACCTCATCCGCCAGCGTGCAGTCATACAGATTGGCGGGCTCATAAATCACCACATTTTCACCGCAGGTCACGTTGCGAACGGCGGCGTGGCGAAGAGAGGCGGTGTGCATGATGGCTCCTTAAAGCGGTTTCCCGAAAATATGCAGCGTGCTTTGTTCTGACCGCGACACATCTCATCACGGGCTGTCACATAATCTAAGTAAAAAAAGTAGATCAAGATCACATTTACGCGATATACAGAGGATCTTCTAACAATAATGAGGTGCTGTTATGTCGTCGCTTAATCACCCGCGGGTGGCGTTTGTTTCAACTATTTTGCAGGGCATACTCAGCCTGGGTCTGCTGGCACTGGGTATTATCCTGATTGTCTTTCTCGGCAAAGAGACGCTGCATCTGGCCATTGCGCTCTTCGCGCCGGTACAAACCAGCAAATATGAGCTGGTCGAAGGGCTGGTGGTTTACTTCCTCTACTTCGAATTTATCGCCTTGATTGTGAAGTATTTTCAGTCCGGGCTGCACTTCCCGCTGCGCTACTTTGTCTATATCGGCATTACGGCGATTGTACGGTTGATCATCATCGATCATGAGTCGCCGATGGATGTGCTGATCTACTCGGCGGCGATCCTGCTACTGGTGATCACGCTGTGGATCTGTAACTCCCAGCGCCTGCGCCGCGAATAAAAAAGGCGGCCTGTTCAGGCCGCCAAAATTGAGGGTGCAGTGGCAATAACAACAAGGGTATGACAACGATGAAATTTAGCCCTTCACCCCGCCAGCCGTCAGGCCATTGACCAGCCAGCGCTGCGCCAGCAGGAACACCAGGGTAATCGGGATGGCGGAGAGCACCGCCGCGGCGGCGAAATCGCCCCATAAGTAGTTCTGCGGGTTGAGATACTGCTGCATCCCCACCGCCAGCGTGTAGCTGTCGACATCGCGTAGCAGCAGCGAGGCGACCGGCACTTCGGTAATGGCCGCAATAAACGACAGAATAAAGACCACCGCCAGAATCGGCACCGACAGCGGCAGCAGCACCAGGCGGAACGCCTGCCACGGCGTCGCGCCATCCAGCGAGGCGGCCTCTTCCAGCGAGCTGTCGATCGTTTCGAAATACCCCTTGATCGTCCAGACATGCAGTGCGATCCCGCCGAGATAGGCGAAGATCACCCCACCGTGCGTATTCAGACCAATAAACGGAATGTACTGGCCTAAACGATCAAACAGGGCATAGAGCGCCACCAGCGACAGCACCGCCGGGAACATCTGGAAAATCAGCATCCCTTTCAGCAGCGTCGCTTTACCGCGAAAACGCATACGGGCAAAGGCGTAGGCGCAGGTGGTGGAGAGCGCGACAATGCCGATGGCGGTAATCACGGCGATCTTCACCGAGTTCCACAGCCATAACAGCACCGGGAAGGGCGGCGGAGTGACGCGCCCATCGGCATGCTCAACGCTAAAGCCCAGCGCCAGCCGCCAGTGCTCCCAGGAGATGCGCTCCGGGATCAGGCTGCCGGTGGCGAAGTTGCCTTCACGCAGTGAAATGGCGATCACCATCAGCAGCGGGAACATAATCGCGGCGATAAACAGCAGCAGTAACGCATGGGTGAAAAAGAGCCGCAGCTTTTGCGATTTCGCCTGCACCATAGCCATAGTTTTCCTCCTCCTTAATCGAATTTCATGCGCGTGGCTTTCAGATTGACGATGGCCAGCGCGCCCACCAGCAGGAAGATCAGCGTGGCGATTGCCGCCGCAAGACCGAAGTCCTGGCCGCCGCCGCCTTCAAAGGCGATGCGGTAGGTGTAGCTCACCAGCAGGTCGGTATAGCCCGCCGGTGTGGTGGTGCCGATGCGATCCGGCCCGCCGTTGGTCAGCAGTTGGATCAGCACGAAGTTGTTAAAGTTAAAGGCAAAGCTGGCGATCATCAGCGGCGTCAGGGGCTTTATCAGCAGCGGGAAGGTGATGCGGAAAAAGTTCTGTAACGGCCCGGCGCCATCCATTGCCGAGGCTTCATAGAGATCTTCCGGGATCGCTTTCAGCAGACCCATGCAGAGGATCATCATGTAGGGGTAGCCGAGCCAGGTGTTGACGATCACCACCATCGCGCGGGCGGTATTCGGATCGCTAAACCACGCCGGTTTAATGCCGAACAGCGCGCTCAGCATCATGTTGATCTCACCAAAACTCTGGTTGAACAGCCCTTTAAAGATCAGGATCGAGATAAACGACGGCACGGCGTAAGGCAGGATCAGCAGCAGCCGATAGACAGCCTTACCCTTTAGCGACTCCCACTGCACGACGCAGGCCAGCACCATGCCGACCGCTACCGTCAGCACCACGGTGAGGATGGAGAAGATCACCGTCCAGATAAAAATCTCGATAAACGGTTTCTGAATACCTTCATCGGTAAAGACGCGGCTGAAGTTATCCCAGCCGATAGTGACGGTATAACCGGGGCTCAATTTCTCACTGCCCCAGCTGCCGTCAGCGTTAAGCGCCTGGTAGAAGCCGGTCTGGTTGTTCGGGCGATACTTGACGCCGCTCTGGTTATTTAGCAGCGTGCCGTCCTGCTCAACCTGATAGAGCGGACGGGTGCCGGAGAACTGGCGCAGCGAACTCATCGCCACTTTGCTCTCATCCGGCAGTACCGCGGTGAGCTGGTTCAGCCCCTGGCGGTTTTGCGTAATCACACGCAGGTTTGCGCGCTCGCCCGCAGGCAGCGCATCGACCTCTTTAACCTTCAGCTGCTGTTCGCCGCCGGGTTTAAAAGCGTCGGAGAGATAGTGTTTGCCGCTCTCGCCATCCGTCAGCGCTAACTGCCACTTATCCCCGTCCGGATAGAGCCCGAAGTTATAGGCTTTGCCCGCCTGATATGAGCGATCGAGCAGCACCTGCTGCGCGCGCTCCTGGGTGAGCTGATTCGTGCTGCTGTAGTTGGTAAAGGCGATGGCGATGGTGCAAATCAGCGGGAAGAGGACGAACAGCCCCATCCCCGCGAGACCCGGGTAGACATAGCGCCAGGCGTAGGCTTTACGATTGGCAAAAATGTAGAGGCCCGCCGAACTCAGCACGAGCGTGGTGATGGCAAAAAGGTATTCCCCCTGGGCATACATCATGACGACAAGGTAAGCCACCAGCAGCCCGATCACTGCGATGGCGGCCCATGCAACCTGCGAGCTTTGCCACCAGTGGCGTTTTCTTACAACATCCATGGGAGTGTCCTCTCTACACACCATTTTCCACGCCGCTTCGTTGTTGGCGAGGCAGCGTGAAATCTGGCATGTATACAGCCTGTCCAGTTAGCCCTGCTCCGTGAGGAACAGGGCCGTTACGTTCTTACTTAGTGATGCGGCCCTGCGCATCTTTCAGCGCCGCATCTACGGTCTGGCGACCGGTCACGGCATTGAGCACCGCGGTACGGGTGGCGTACCAGAAGGCGGACATTTGCGGGATATTCGGCATGATTTCACCGGTTTTGGCGTTCGCCATGGTGGCGGCGATGCGCGGATCTTTCGCTAACTGATCCTGATAGGATTTCAGCGCTACCGCGCCGAGCGGTTTGTCTTTGTTCACTTCCGCCAGGCCTTCATCGGTCAGCAGGTAGTTTTCAAGGAACTCTTTCGCCAGCTCTTTGTTCGGGCTGGCGGCGTTGATGCCTGCGCTCAGCACGCCGACGAAGGTTTTCGACGGTTTACCGTTGAAGGTTGGCAGCTGCGCGACGCCGTAGTTGATCTTGCTCTTGTCGATATTGGTCCACGCCCACGGCCCGTTGATGGTCATCGCCGTTTCGCCTTTGTTAAACGCGGCTTCGGCAATCGAGTAGTCGGTATCGGCATTAATGTGCTTGTCTTTGATCAGTTTCACCAGGAAACTGAGACCAGCTTTCGCGCCTGCGTTATCCACGCCGACATCTTTCACATCATATTTGCCGTTTTCATACTTAAAGGCGTAACCGCCATCGGCGGCGATCAGCGGCCAGGTAAAGTAGGGCTCTTGCAGGTTGAACATCAGCGCGCTCTTGCCTTTCGCCTTCAGCGCTTTATCCAGCGCCGGGATCTCTTCCCAGGTTTTCGGCGGGTTCGGCACTAAATCTTTGTTATAAATCAGCGACAGGGATTCTACGGAGACCGGGTAGGCGATCAGCTTGCCGTTGTAGCGCACCGCGTCCCAGGTGAAGGGAACCAGTTTGTCCTGGAAGGCTTTGTCCGGCGTCACTTCTGCCAGCAGACCAGATTGTGCGTAGCCACCGAAACGGTCATGCGCCCAGAAGATGATATCCGGGCCGTCGCCAGTCGCTGCAACCTGCGGGAACTTCTCTTCCAGCTTGTCCGGGTGCTCAACGGTCACTTTGATGCCGGTATCTTTCTCGAATTTTTTACCCACTTCGGCCAGGCCGTTATAGCCTTTGTCGCCGTTAATCCAGATAACCAGCTTACCTTCTTCGATTTTGGCAAGGGCAGAGGCGGAGAACATCATCGTTGCCACTGCGGACAATGCGAGGATGCGTGCGCCTGTTTTGATTTTCATATATCCCGTCCTTTAGATGATGTGCTCGTGAATACGCATAAGGTGGTTTGACGGGAGTAGTCTCCTTTTTTGGCAAGCGCTTCTCATCATCCCCGCCCCTACGCCCCTGGGGCGATTTGTGTGATCTCTGTTACAGGGATTTTTGTTATGTGTCGCAGCGCACATAAAAATGCGCCGTTTTTTGCAAAGCCGGTCACGAATTTACCCGCCGCCCGCTCGCCGGGGGGGCAGAGCAGCGCGTCTCATCCTCCCATCTCCTCCCCCATAAAAAACGCAGGGGGTGGAGGATTCGCCGGAAAAATCCTTACGCCATAGTCAGGCCACTTTGAATGTATCCGTTGGTATCAGGTTGTAACGAAGGGAGATGGGGATGGCGAGCGTACAGCTGCGAAATGTCACGAAAGCCTGGGGCGATGTGGTGGTATCGAGAGATATCAGTCTGGACATTCACGAAGGTGAGTTCGTCGTGTTTGTCGGCCCGTCAGGCTGCGGTAAGTCAACGCTGCTGCGCATGATTGCCGGGCTGGAGACGATTACCAGCGGGGATCTGCTGATTGGCGATACCCGCATGAACGACGTGCCGCCCGCTGAGCGCGGTATCGGCATGGTGTTCCAGTCCTATGCGCTCTACCCGCATCTGTCGGTGGCGGACAATATGTCATTCGGCCTCACGCTCGCGGGCGCGAAAAAAGATTTAATCAAATCGCGCGTCACCCAGGTCTCCGAAGTGCTGCAACTCGGGCATCTGCTGGAGCGTAAACCGAAGGCGCTCTCCGGTGGTCAGCGTCAGCGTGTGGCAATTGGCCGTACGCTGGTGGCCGAGCCGCGCGTTTTTCTGCTCGATGAACCCCTCTCTAACCTTGATGCCGCGCTGCGCGTGCAGATGCGTATTGAGATCTCCCGTCTGCACAAGCGCCTGCGCCGCACGATGATTTACGTCACCCACGATCAGGTCGAAGCGATGACGCTGGCGGACAAAATCGTGGTGCTGGACGCCGGGCGCGTGGCGCAGGTCGGCAAGCCGCTGGAGCTTTATCACTACCCGGCAGATCGCTTTGTTGCTGGCTTTATCGGCTCGCCGAAGATGAACTTCCTGCCGGTAAAAGTGACCGCCACGGCGATTGAACAGGTGCAGGTTGAGCTGCCAAACCGCCAGCAGGTGTGGCTGCCGGTTGACAGCGCGAACGTGCAGGTCGGCGCCAATATGTCGCTCGGTATTCGCCCGGAGCATCTGCTGCCCAGCGATATCGCCGATGTCACGCTCTCCGGCACTGTTCAGGTCGTCGAACAGCTTGGTCACGAAACACAGATTCATATCCAGATCCCCGCAATACGTCAGAACCTGGTCTACCGCCAGAACGACGTGGTGCTGGTAGAAGAGGGTGCCACATTCGCCATCGGCTTACCGCCGGAGCGTTGCCATCTGTTCCGTGAAGATGGCACCGCCTGCCGCCGGTTGCATAAAGAACCTGGCGTTTAAGCTACCCCACAAAGAGATTACACAAAGCCATTCGCATGATGTCGAGGCGGCAACGGCATGCACTTTGTGCGCTTACAAACGTAGGCGCACGGGTGAATACGGCAGCCAACAAAGCGTTAGCCGGACGGGGGCGTGTAAAAAAAGAAAAGCAAGCTCTCAGGAGATAGAACGATGATTACTCTGCGCAAAGTTCCTCTGGCAATCGCCATTACGGCAGGCATTTTGTCTGCTCAGGCGGGCGCTGTTGATTTTAAAGGTTATGCACGTTCCGGCATTGGCTGGACCGGCAGCGGCGGCGAGCAGCAGTGCTTCCAGGCCACCGGTGCGGATGCCAAATACCGTCTCGGTAACGAATGCGAAACCTACGCTGAAATTAAATTAGGTCAGGAAGTGTGGAAAGACGCTGATAAAAGCTTCTATTTCGACTCCAATATCGCCTACAAAACCGCTCAGTTGAATGACTGGGAAGACAGCAACACGCCAGCCGTGCGTGAATTTAACGTCGTGGGTAAAAACCTGATCGACGCGCTGCCGGGCGCTAACATGTGGGCCGGTAAACGCTTCTATCAGCGTCATGACGTACACATGATCGACTTCTACTACTGGGATATCTCCGGCCCGGGTGCAGGTCTTGAAAACATTGACGTTGGCATCGGTAAACTCTCTCTGGCCGCGACACGCTCCTCTGAATCCGGCGGCTCTTCTGCCTTCGGCGATCGCGATCCTACGACGGGCATCAGAACCTATAACAACGACGTGCCTAACGATGTGTTCGATGTGCGCTTAGCCGGTCTGCAAACCAACCCGGACGGTGTGCTGGAACTGGGCGTGGATTACGGCCATACCAACATTCCGGATGACTACTACCTCGAGCCGGGCGCTTCGAAAGATGGCTGGATGTTCACCGCTGAACATACCCAGAGCATGATGAAGGGCTACAACAAGTTCGTGGTGCAGTACGCCACCAACTCAATGATTTCTCAGGGTAAAGGCCAGGCGCGTGGCGGCTCTGTGGATAACGACGGTCACCTGATCCGCGTGCTGGATCACGGGGCCATCAACCTCGCAGAGAAGTGGGACCTGATGTATGTCGGTATGTATCAGGATACCGATCGCGATAACAACCGCGGCAACACCTGGTACACCGTGGGCGTGCGTCCGATGTACAAATGGACACCGATCATGAGCACCCTGATGGAAGTGGGCTACGACAATGTGAAGTCTCAGGAAACCGGCGATCGCAACAACCAGTACAAAATCACCCTCGCGCAACAGTGGCAGGCTGGCGACAGCATCTGGTCCCGCCCGGCGATTCGTGTGTTCGCCACCTACGCCAAGTGGGATGAAAAATGGGGTTACGTGAAGACCGATGCTACCGGCAACAGCTCTTCGTTTGCGGCCAGCAACGGCACGATAACACCGTTTGGCACCACCAGCCGTGGTGACAACGACGAGTGGACCTTCGGTGCACAGATGGAAATCTGGTGGTAATCAAGTTTTACCCGCTGTAATGCATGAAAAGAGGGGCGTAAGCCCCTCAATTTTAGGTGAAGCGCGCTATTGCCTGGCTACCGCTCACAACGAAATTAAGGTGATAACAATGAAAATGAAAAAGAGTCTTCTCGCATTGTGCCTCACAGCTGGCCTGCTGGCTGCGCCGATGACCAGCTTCGCGGCGATTAACATCGTGCCGCAGGATCTCTCTGCCGCGCCTGCTATTCCTGCCTCCGCGCTTCAGCAACTGCAGTGGACGCCGGTGAATGCGTCACAAACTGTGACTAACGATATCTCTGCCGCAGGGCAGCGCCTGAATGTCAGCGGCATTAGCGGCCCGGTGATGGCCTACAGCGTGCCAGCCAATATCGGCGAACTGAATATTACGCTCAGCAGCAAAGTCAAAGATGAAAGCGTCTTCGCGCCGAACGTGCTGGTGCTGGATCAGAATCTGTCGCCAGCAGCCTTTTTCCCCTCCAGCTTCTTTGCCTACCAGGAGCCGGGCGTGATGTCCGATAACCGCCTCGAAGGCACCATGAAGCTGACCCCTGCGCTGGGTCAGCAAAAGCTCTACTTATTAGTGTTCACCACGGAAAAAGATCTGCGTCAGACCACACAAATGGTTGACCCGGCGAAAGCCTACGCCAAAGGGAACGGTAACGCGGTGCCTGATATTCCGGATCCGATTGCCCGCCATGCCTCCAGCGGCACACTGGCGCTGAAAGCCAGCACCTCTTCCGCGTCCAGCATTCTTGTTGGCCCGCTGTTTGGCTCCTCGGCACCGAGTGCGGTGACGGTCGGCAACACCGCCGCGCCTGCTTATAACACGCAGCCTGCACCAGCGCCGGTTGCTGCTCCTGCTCCTGCGGCGAAAAGCGAGCCGATGCTCAATGATACCGAGAGCTACTTTAACCGGGCGATCAAACAGGCGGCTGAGAAGGGTGATATCGATAAGGCCCTGAAATTATTGAATGAAGCAGAGCGTCTCGGGTCGAAAACTGCCCGTGCCACTTTTATCAGCAGTGTAAAAGGCAAGGGGTAACGTCTCCCCACGTTGTTGATACTTGCAGTAACTGGTGCGTCGCCAGACGCACCTTTTTTTCCGCCGTGCGCGCGCGCTGTTGCGCAACTGTTGCACGGATGAAAAGCGAATAAACTTTCCCGCCACTCACTCATCGGTTCTGCGATACACTACAGCGACGTTATGTACCGGAGAGTATGGCATGTCACATCCTGCGCTTACGCAATTGCGTGCGCTGCGCTACCTGGACGCAATCCCCGCGCTGGAACCACAACTGCTCGAGTGGCTGTTGCTGGAAGATTCCATGACCAAACGTTTTGAACAACAGGGCAAAAAGGTCACGGTTACGCTAATCCGCGAGGGGTTTGTCACGCCTGATGAGATCGCCGAAGAGCGCGATCATCTGCCCGATGAAGCCCGTTACTGGCTGCGGGAAATCCTGCTCTGCGCCGACGGCGAGCCGTGGCTTGCCGGTCGTACCGTGGTGCCCGAGTCAACCCTGAGCGGCCCGGAACTGGCGCTGCAAAAGCTGGGGAATACGCCGCTGGGGCGATATCTTTTCACCTCTTCTACACTTACGCGTGACTTTATTGATATTGGACGCCACGAGCAGTTATGGGGGCGGCGCTCCCGCCTGCGTCTCGGCGGTAAACCGCTGATGTTGACCGAACTGTTTCTGCCCGCGTCACCGCTGTACTAAGAGGAACTGAAAATGGAGTGGAGTCTCACGCCAACTAAACTGTTGGCCTTTCATCGGCTGATGCGTACGGACAAACCGATTGGTGCGCTGTTACTGCTGTGGCCGACGCTGTGGGCGCTGTGGGTGGCAACACCTGGCGTACCGCCGCTGTGGATTTTGTTAGTGTTTGTCGCCGGCGTCTGGCTGATGCGCGCGGCCGGCTGCGTGGTGAATGATTACGCGGATCGTAAGTTTGATGGGCACGTAAAGCGTACTGCAAATCGTCCTTTGCCGAGCGGCGCGGTGACGGAGAATGAGGCTCGCGGACTGTTTATCATCCTCGTGCTGCTGGCTTTTGCGCTGGTGCTTACCCTCAATCTTATGACCATTCTGCTCTCGGTGGCAGCGCTGGGCCTCGCCTGGATCTACCCGTTTATGAAGCGCTATACGCATCTGCCGCAGGTGGTGCTTGGCGCGGCGTTTGGCTGGTCGATACCGATGGCGTTTGCTGCCGTCAGCGAGTCCGTGCCACTGAGCTGCTGGATTATGTTTTTCGCCAACATCCTGTGGGCGGTGGCCTATGACACCGAATATGCGATGGTCGACCGCGACGATGATGTGAAGATTGGCATCAAGTCGACGGCGATCCTCTTTGGGCGTCACGACAAGCTGATTATCGGCATTTTGCAGGTGCTGGTGATGGCGATGATGGCGGCAGTCGGCTGGCTGAACGGGCTGGGGTGGATCTATTACGCCACCGTGCTGGTCGCCGGGGCGCTGTTTGTTTATCAGCAGGTGTTGATTGCAGGCCGCGAACGCGATGCCTGTTTTAAAGCCTTTCTGAACAATAACTACGTTGGCCTGGTGCTGTTTCTGGGGCTGGCGGTGAGTTATCTGCACGTATAGCGCGGGTTTGTCGGGGTTGTGCGCTCGTGCGCTGAGGTGACGGGTTCGGGCGCTGAGTTGCCGGATGGCGGCTGCGCCTTATCCGGCCTACGAGTTCGGAGCCGCTGAAACCGCGTAGGCCGGATAAGCGTTAGCGCCATCCGGCAACAAACATACTGTTCCAGCGTTACCGCCCAGGCCGGATAAGCGTTAACACGCCATCCGGCGCTTCCCATACAGTTCCAGCGTTACTACGTAGGCCGGATAAGCGTTAGCGCCATCCGGCAACGAACATACTGTTCCAGCGTTACCACCCAGGCCGGATAAGCGTTTACACGCCATCCGTCACTCCGCTTGCGTCGCGCTCTCAATCGTTAAACGCACATCCGATGTCATCAGCTCTGCCAGCATCTGGTAAACGCCAAGCGTGCGCGCCGGATCGGCGTCGCCGGTATCACTGATATAACCCTCATCGCGCAGCGTCAGTACCAGTGTGCTGAAGACCGCTTTATCGAAGAACTCTGGCGCGTTGATGCCGTGCAGCACCGACAGGCGCTGCGCCAGCGTACGGCTCTCTTTCTCCAGCGTACTGCGGTTCATCGTCGGGTTGGCGCTCAGCAGCCAGAAGGTGATGGCATAACGCTGCAGCGTCTCGCGCGCGCCTGCGGCCAGCAGTTGCAGAGTGCGTGAGTGTGCCGGATTGATGCTCAGCAGATCCTCTTTCAGGGTAATCAGCCCCTGGCGCACCAGCTCCTGAATCAGCTTATCCAGCACCTCTGCCAGCTCTGCGTTTTCCCAGCGCAGGAACAGCTCGGCTTTAAGCATCGGGTAGAGAAGCTCAACGTGACGCAGAATTTCGCCGCGTGAGATCGCGCGATGCTGGGTGACAATCGCCGCGATCAGCGACGGCAGCATCAGCATGTGCGCAATGTTGTTACGGTAATAGGTCATCAGCACCGCCTGCTCGCGCGGCAGGATGATGATATCGCCGATGGTGTCCTTCTCGACTTCAAACTTGTTCATCTGCAGCGCGTGAGCGATAAGCTCGGCGGCGCTGGCGGATGGTGCGGTAGAGTCCGGCGAGTAGGGCACATTGCGCATCAGCTCGAGGTAGCAGTTAAGCTGCTCGGTCAGCTGCTCGCGCGTCAGCGAGCGCTGGCGCGAAGCCAGCAGCGCCGTACAGCAGAGGTTCATGGCGTTCGCCGCACCGGCGTTATTGATGCGAACCATCAGATCGGCAGCGATGCTGTTAACCGTCGGCGTCAGCCATGCCGGGCGGATCGCTTCAATCGGATCGATCGATTCACGCCACTCCGGCACATGGTGGTTCAGGTAGTTCATCAGCGGGATCGGCTCGCCGAAGTTCACATAGCCCTGACCGAGATTACGCAGCTTGCTGAGGCCGCGCAGCATCTGCAGCAGGCTCTCTTTCTCTTTCGTCGCGCCGCGCAGCTCTTTGGCGTAGGTGCCGACCTCCATCACATGCTCGTAACCGATATAGATCGGTACCAGCGTGATCGGGCGCGTGCCGCCGCGCAGCATAGCCTGGATAGTCATCGACAGGGTACCGGTTTTCGGATCGAGCAGACGCCCGGTGCGCGAGCGGCCGCCCTCAACGAAATACTCCACCGAATAACCACGGCTGAAGAGCTCGCCCAGATATTCACGGAACACCGTCGAGTAGAGCTTGTTGCCTTTAAAGGTACGGCGAATAAAGAAGGCGCCAAGACGGCGGAAAATCGGGCCGGCGGGCCAGAAGTTGAGGTTGATCCCGGCCGCAATATGCGGCGGCACCAGACCCTGATGGTAAAGCACATAGGAGAGCAGCAGGTAGTCCATGTGGCTGCGGTGGCAGGGCACATAAACAATTTCATGGCCTTCGTGCGCCAGCTGGCGTACGCGCTCGGCGTTGTGCACGTTGATCCCCTGATAGAGCCGGTTCCACGTAAAGCCGAGGATACGGTCGGTCAGGCGAATCATCTCGTACGAGAAGTTAGCGGCAATCTCTTCCATCAGCGCGATAGCGTTCTGCTGCGCCTTATCGTGGGAGATCTTTTTGCTGCGCGCTTCATCTTCCACCGCACGGGCAATCGCTTTAGACGACAAAAGCTTATTGAAGAGATCCTGGCGCGCCGGCAGACGTGGGCCAACGGCGGCCAGACGCTGACGGGCGAAGTGCATACGCGCCACGCGCGCCAGTTTCTGCGCGATGATCTTATCCGTACCATGTTCGGTCGCCATGCGGCGCAGCGAAACCGGCGGGGAGAAGCGCACAAAGCTGTCGCGGCCAAGCCACGAAACAGCGAAGAATTTCTGCACACCGTTGAGCATGCGCAACGGCGGGTTGATTTCACCCTTTTCACGCCCCGGCGAGCGGCCAAACATCACCGATACCGGCACCATCTGCACATCCAGATCGGGATGGCTGCGGTGTAAATCCAGATAGTCGTGGAACAGTTTGATCGACTCTTCTTTCGGCGTGTAATAGGTGAATACGCGCGGGCCGCCGTGAATAAACACGTAGCGTGGCAGCAGCGCGCCATCGATCTCCAGCGGTTCGAGGGGATCGGGTAATTCATGCACCAGGCACTGCTCGCGCAAGGTCATTAAGTCAGCCTTTGAGTTGTAAGGCAGCACGTACATAATAGGACGTGATGTGTCGAGCCCCAGTTCCTGTGCAGGTTCTGCGGGGATCGATTTACTTTTTACCAGCACGCTTAATGGTAAGTTCAGTAATTTGTAGTAAATTCGTGGCCAGCCGGACATAAAGGGTGTAAAGCCTCTGGTTATTAATAGTGCCATTGCGCCGCAAGAATATCAGAAAGCACGCATAATTTCTGTGGTACCGCTGCGTGTACCACTACTCATTGACGCTTAATAGTTAAAAAGGTTCTTTTCATGGCCAATAATACCACCGGTTTTATCCGGATCATTAAAGCCGCAGGATATTCGTGGAAAGGCGTCCGCGCAGCCTGGATTAATGAAGCTGCATTTCGCCAGGAGGGCGTCGCCGTTGTCCTGGCTATTATTATCGCTGCATTTTTGGATATTGATGTCATCACTCGCGTCCTGCTTATTGGCTCGGTCACGCTGGTGATGATTGTCGAAATCCTCAACAGCGCTATCGAAGCGGTTGTGGACCGTATCGGCTCTGAGTTCCATGAGCTTTCCGGCCGGGCAAAAGATATGGGCTCGGCAGCGGTGCTGATGACAATCTTACTGGCGGTCTTTACCTGGGTCTCGCTTCTTTGGTCACATTTTCGATAGCGTTTCCATAATTCTATAACACTCTGGATTTTTGCTTAAATGTGGTTTCAAAATCGCCGTTGACTGTATATACTCACAGCATAACTGTATATACACCCAGGGGGCGGGATGAAAGCATTAACGGCCAGGCAGCAAGAGGTGTTCGATCTGATTCGCGATCGCATCACCCAAACCGGTATGCCACCGACGCGTGCGGAAATCGCACAGCAATTGGGGTTCCGTTCCCCAAATGCAGCCGAAGAACACCTTAAAGCGCTGGCGCGCAAAGGGGTGATCGAAATCGTATCTGGTGCATCGCGCGGTCTGCGCCTGCTTCTGGAAGAAGAGAACGATATTGGTCTGCCGCTGATCGGTCGCGTCGCTGCGGGTGAGCCGCTGCTGGCACAGCAGCATATCGAAAGCCACTATCAGGTCGATCCGAATCTCTTTAAACCGCATGCTGACTTCCTGCTGCGCGTTAGCGGGATGTCGATGAAAGATATCGGTATTATGGACGGCGATCTGCTGGCGGTGCATAAAACCCAGGATGCGCGTAATGGCCAGGTTATCGTGGCCCGTATCGAAGATGAAGTGACGGTGAAGCGCCTGAAAAAACATGGCAATACCGTTGAGCTGCTGGCAGAAAACAGCGACTTTTCCCCGATTGTGGTCGATCTGCGCAAGCAGAACTTCACCATTGAAGGGCTGGCAGTCGGCGTGATCCGTAACGGTGAATGGCTGTAACGCCTCTTTTCTCTGCTGTGGCGCCCTGTTACGCGCCGCAGCGCCACGCTTCCTACCTTTAACGACGCTTACGCTATGCCGCTGTTAACCGCATCCGATAAAGCTTTGTGGCGGCTTGCGCTGCCGATGATTTTATCCAATATCACCGTTCCCCTGCTGGGATTAGTTGATACGGCGGTGATTGGTCATCTGGATAGTCCCGTCTACCTTGGCGGCGTGGCGATTGGCGCAACGGCAACCAGCTTCCTCTTTATGCTGCTGCTGTTTCTGCGTATGAGCACCACCGGGCTGACCGCCCAGGCATTTGGTGCGAAAAATCCTTCTGCACTCTCACGTGCGCTCGTCCAGCCTCTGCTGCTGGCGCTCGGCGCAGGGGTTGTCATTGCGCTGTTACGCACGCCGCTTATCGACCTGGCGCTGCATATTACCGGCGGCAGCGAGGCGGTGCTGGAGCAGGCCCGGCGCTTCCTTGCCATTCGCTGGCTTAGCGCGCCCGCCTCGCTGGGCAATATGGTGCTGCTTGGCTGGCTGCTCGGCGTGCAGTATGCCCGTGCACCGGTGATACTGCTGGTGGTCGGCAACCTCTTCAATATCGTTCTCGATCTCTGGCTGGTGATGGGCCTGCATATGAATGTGCAGGGCGCTGCGCTCGCCACGGTTATCGCGGAATATGTCACCTTCTTTATCGGCTTGTTGATGGTGTGGCAGGTTTTACGCCGACAGGCTATCTCGCTCGTGATGCTGAAATCCGCCTGGCGCGGCGGCGTTCGCCGTTTGCTGGCGCTCAATCGCGATATCATGCTGCGCTCGCTGCTGCTGCAACTCTGCTTTGGATCCATCACCGTGCTGGGTGCGCGTCTTGGCAGCGAAACGGTCGCCGCCAACGCGGTGCTGATGATGTTCCTCACTTTTACCGCCTACGCGCTGGACGGCTTTGCCTATGCCGTTGAAGCCCACTCCGGCCAGGCTTACGGCGCGCGCGATAGCAGCCAGTTGCTGCACGTCTGGCGCGCGGCCTGTCGGCAGGCAGGGTTTGTGGCGCTCGCTTTTGCCCTTAGCTACGCGCTGGCGGGCAGCACGATTATTGCGCTACTGACCTCCATTCCTGAACTGCAGGCGGTTGCCGGACACTATCTCATCTGGCAGGTGGTACTGCCGCTGGTGGGGGTGTGGTGCTATTTGCTCGACGGCATGTTTGTGGGTGCAACGCGCGCGGCTGAAATGCGTAACAGTATGGCGGTTGCCGCTGCCGGTTTTGGCCTGACCCTGCTGACGGTGCCGTGGCTTGGCAACCACGGTTTATGGCTCTCTCTGGGCGTTTTCCTTGCGCTGCGCGGCATTACGCTGGCGCTGATCTGGCGTCATCACTGGCGCAACGGCAGCTGGTTTGCCAATGCCGACAATGCATGAAGATCTGCGGCTTCGTCTGGCATCTATGGTTAAAGATTCCGAATAAAAAACCGAACGCCGAATCCTTATCTACAATAATTAATACGTTCAGCACGCAAGAACGTCATTTTAACCGAACGATAAGGAGTCAATTATGAACAAAGACGAAGTCGGCGGTAACTGGAAACAGTTTAAAGGCACTGTTAAAGAGAAATGGGGCAAATTGACCGATGACGACATGACCGTCATTGAAGGTAAACGTGACCAGCTGGTAGGTAAAATCCAGGAGCGTTACGGTTACGCGAAAGACGAAGCGGAGAAGGAAGTTACGGATTGGGAAACTCGTAACGAATACCGCTGGTAGCCAACACTTCCCCCTCAAGTGTATTAACCCTCACAGGCTACCCTGCCCGTAGGTACAAGGATGTACCTCCCTAATCCCTTCATCTTTCACGTTTTATCGGCGTTGGCTGCATTCGCTCACATAGGTCACATACTTATGTATGCTCCCTATGATTCACTCATTTGCCGCCTTGCTAAAACGCGAAATCTTTTGGGATTACTTTCTGAAACAGAAACAGAAACAGAAACAGAAACAGAAAAAGAAAAGTAAAAATCTCTAACGCGGTTTCTTCTTCACCTGCAGGCTGTGATCGTGCTGGCAATGGTCGTGATGACGGCAGGCTTCGACTTCCACGCAGGCAGCGCATAAACCGTGGGCTTCAATCACGTTATGGCGCAGGGCAAAGCCCATCTTCGCTGCCAGCGCGTGCATAATATCTTCCACGCCTTCCGCCTGCTCCTCTTTAACCGCGCCGCAGCGGTCGCAGATAAACATCGCAGAAGTGTGCGTCGGCTGATCGAAGAGATGGCACAGCACGTAACTGTTCGTGGACTCCACCTTGTGCACAAAACCCTGCTCAAGCAGAAAATCGAGCGCGCGATAAACCGTGGGCGGCTTCGCCTGGGGTTCGCTTTCCCGCAGCAGGTCGAGCAGATCGTAGGCGCTGATGGCGCTCTTTTGCAGGCTCAGCAAACGTAAAACTTCCAGACGCTGTGGAGTCAGGCGCACGTTGCGCTGCGCGCACAGCTTTTCAGCCTGCACTAACATCTCTTGCGAAGTGGTCTTATCCATAGGCGCTCTCGGGTTGGTGAAAAGATGAAGCTTCACACTTTACCATGTCCTGCCTGAAACGCCGAGACCGCCAACTTTAAAGACACTTTCGGAACTTTCCTTCCCGAAACGGTTTTCCTCTTCTATAAATAGTGAGTGCCATCACTATAAATATGAACCGGCCGCCCTGAGCGTTCGGAAGAGGTAGTGCCTTTTTCTACTGTTATTCACAGCAATATAAATTCCTGTTTGTGCGCAAACTAACAGGCTTAAATACTCATCTGGCTACGAGAACATACTGTGAAAATAAATGCGAAACTTTCGGTGGTCGCCATTGCTGTCTCCTTTTTTATGGCAAATCAGGCGGGAGCAGCCAATACATGGGCAGAAGCGCGTAACGATGCAATGGGTGGAACGGGCGTCGCATCGGCAAACTATGGCAGTGGAGCACTGATCAACCCGGCGTTGCTGGCGAAGGGGCAACCGGAAGATGATGTCACCATTATTCTGCCAAGCGTACAGGCACAAATTTCAGATAAGGACAATCTGCGCGACGAAATTGATTACATCAATGACAAAGTCGATCAGTATAAAGATGTCGTCGATAATCTGACGGCGCGGGATATTATTACCAACCCGTTTGGCACCATCGATCAATTCCAGAATGCGGCCAAAGATTTGGGTGACGAGCTGGTTAAGCTGCGTGGCAAAACCGCGCAGGCAAAAGCGGCAGCCGGTATTGCGGTCAGCATCCCTAACGATGTGCTCTCTGCGGCTTTCGTGACCAAAGCCTACGCCCACGCGCGCGTAAGCTCCAATATCGATCAGCAGGATATTGATTACCTGCGCAGCATTCAAAACAGCGATGCCGTTGCGGTGCGTGAAGCGCTGGGCGCGGCGCTGTCGCCAAATGGCAGCGATGAGATCACCCGTAACCTGAACTCCACCGCTTCCGGGCGTGGCGCGATTGTTACCGACTTTGGCGTGGCGCTGGCACACCAGTTTGACGCGGGCGGCATTCCGCTCTCCGTTGGCGTAACGCCGAAGCTGCAAAAAGTGTGGGTCTACAACTACACGGCGTCGATTTATGACTACGACAGCGATGACTGGAACAGCAGCCGCTACCGCCGCGATGACACCGGCTTCAACGTTGACGTGGGCCTGGCCGCCGACCTCAATGAAAACGTGACGCTCGGTTTGACCGGTCAGAACCTGATCTCGCGTAACATTGACACTCAGGACGCCATCATCCGTAACGGCAGAACGGGCGAAGTGCGTAACTACAAAGATACCTACCAGATTAGCCCGATCGTCACCGCCGGTGCCGCCTGGCATAACGAGCTGGTAACGCTGAGTGCTGACGGCGATCTGACTGAAACCAAAGGCTTTAAGAGCGAGAAGAACTCACAGTATGTCGGCGTCGGGGCTGAAGTGCGTCCGCTTAACTGGCTGGCCGTGCGTGCCGGTTACCGCGCTGATGTGAAAGGCGATGATAAAGATGTCTTCACCGCTGGTGTTGGCTTCTCGCCGTTCAACCGCGTTCATCTCGATCTGATGGGGCTGGTGGGCGAAGATGAAACCTGGGGTGCTGGTGCGCAGCTGAGCCTGACATTCTAAGGATTAACCGGAGGCGCTGCGCCTCCGGTTTTGCCTGTGCTATAGTAGCGCCCCTTTTTCTTTTGATGTTCAAATAATCGCCATGCTGCCAGAAAAACCGTCCTCAACATTTCCCGCTCATCGTTTCTCGATTGCCCCGATGCTCGACTGGACGGACAGGCACTGCCGCTACTTCCTGCGTCTGCTGTCGCGCCACACGCTGCTCTATACTGAGATGGTGACCACCGGGGCGATTATTCACGGCAAAGGCGATTACCTGGCCTACAGCGACGAAGAGCATCCGGTGGCGTTGCAGCTCGGCGGCAGCGATCCGGCGCAGCTGGCTCACTGTGCGAAGCTTGCTGAAGCGCGCGGCTATGATGAAATCAACCTCAACGTCGGCTGCCCTTCTGACCGCGTGCAGAATGGCCGTTTCGGCGCCTGCCTGATGGGTGAAGCGCAGCTGGTGGCGGACTGCATTAAAGCGATGCGCGACGTTGTCTCTATTCCGGTGACGGTTAAAACCCGTATCGGCATTGATGAGCAGGATAGCTATGAATTCCTCTGCGACTTTATTGGCACCGTAGCCGGTAAAGGCGAGTGCGAAAGCTTCACGATCCACGCCCGCAAAGCCTGGCTTTCTGGCCTTAGCCCGAAAGAGAACCGCGAAATTCCGCCGCTCGATTATCCGCGTGTCTATCAGCTAAAACGCGACTTCCCGCACCTGATGATGTCGATCAACGGCGGCATCAAATCGCTGGAAGAGGCGAAAGCGCATCTCGAACATATGGATGGCGTGATGGTCGGGCGCGAAGCCTACCAGAACCCCGGCATCCTCGCCTCGGTGGACAGAGAGATTTTTGGCGTCGATACGCCGGATGCCGACCCGGTGGCAGTAGTGCGCGCGATGTACCCCTATATTGAGCGCGAACTGAGCCAGGGAGCTTATCTCGGCCATATCACGCGCCATATGCTGGGCCTGTTCCAGGGCGTGCCGGGCGCGCGTCAGTGGCGTCGCTACCTGAGTGAAAACGCGCACAAAGCGGGGGCGGATATCAATGTGGTGGAACACGCCCTCAATCTGGTGGCGTCGAAACGCTAAGGCGTGCAGATTTATTGCGCAATCGTGGGATCGGTTAGCAAAGGAGTGAGCGCTTCGTCACAACCTTGAAACATTTCCCCGTGCAGCCCGGTGAAGCAAATAGGATTTAGCGCGTAAATCTGTCACTATTCCGGCGTAACGAATTCATCGCGCTGTACCCTACAATACAGCCGAACTAAAAAAGAAAGGGCTTCCTGCGGGAAGCCCTAATTCTTTCTGCACAATCACTTACGGGATCAGCAGGCTCGATCCCTGGGTCGCCCGGCTTTCCAGCGCTTCATGGGCGCGCTGCGCATCGGCGAGCGCAAACTTCTGGCTCTCAGCCACCTCCACTTTGATTACGCCGCTGGCGATCAGCGAGAAGAGCTCATTGCTCGCTTCCTGCAACTCTTCACGCGTGGTGATGTAACCGTTCAGCGAAGGGCGGGTGGCATAGAGCGATCCCTTCTGGTTGAGGATGCCCAGATTGACGCCGGTCACCGGCCCGGAGGAGTTGCCGAAGCTGACCATCAGGCCGCGGCGGCGCAGGCAGTCGAGGGAGGTTTCCCAGGTGTCTTTACCAACGGAGTCGTATACCACACTCACTTTTTTACCGCCGGTCAGCTCTTTCACCCGCTCAACCACGCTCTCTTCGCTGTAGTTGATCACCTGCCAGGCACCCGCCTGCTGGGCGCGCTGCGCTTTTTGCGCCGAGCCAACGGTACCAATCAGTTTCGCGCCGAGCGCTTTTGCCCACTGGCAGGCGATCAGGCCAACGCCGCCCGCCGCAGCGTGAAACAGGAACATCTCATTGGGCTTCACTTCATAGGTTTTGCGCAGCAGATAGAAGACGGTCAATCCTTTGAGGAAGGAGGCGGCGGCTTGTTCAAAGGAGATGGCGTTGGGCAGGACGGCGACTTTATCGGCAGGCACATTATGCACGGAGCTGTATGCGCCCAGCCCCGATTGCGCGTAAACCACGCGGTCGCCAACTTTCACCTCCGTGACGCCAGCGCCCACTTTACTGACCACGCCGGCGGCTTCGGTTCCCAGCCCGCTTGGCAAGCCCGGCGGCGGATAGAGACCGCTGCGGATGTAGGTGTCGATATAGTTAATGCCAATGGCTTTGTTTTCGACCTGCACCTCATTTTCTGCCGGATCAACGGGCGTAAACTCCACCGCCTTCAACACTTCAGGGCCGCCGTGCTGTTGAAACTCAATTCTTGTCGCCATGCTTCCTCCTGATCTGTGATAATCTCTCAACCCATTCATTACCCGGATAACTCCATTCACTATGGCAGGAAATAAACCCTTCAACAAACAGACTGAGCCCCGCGACCACAAGCTTGAGGGGATGAAAGTGCCTCCGCATTCGATCGAAGCGGAGCAGTCGGTGTTGGGCGGTTTAATGCTGGATAATGAGCGCTGGGACGACGTCGCCGAGCGCGTCGTTTCCGAGGATTTTTATACTCGCCAGCATCGCCATATCTTTACGGAAATGCACCGCCTGCAGGAGATGGGCAAACCCATCGACCTGATTACTCTTGCCGAATCGCTGGAGCAACAGGGCCAGCTCGATATTGTCGGCGGCTTCGCTTATCTCGCTGAACTGTCAAAAAATACGCCAAGTGCGGCGAACATCAGCGCTTACGCCGATATCGTGCGTGAACGCGCGGTGGTGCGCGAAATGATCGCGGTAGCGAATGAGATCGCCAACGCCGGTTTCGATCCGCAGGGCCGCAGCAGTGAGGATCTGCTCGATCTGGCCGAGTCCCGCGTGTTTAAAATCGCCGAAAGCCGCGCCAATAAAGATGAAGGGCCGAAGAACATCGCCGATGTGCTTGAGGCGACGGTGGCGCGTATTGAGCTACTGTTCCAGCAGCCCCATGACGGTGTGACCGGCGTGAATACCGGTTATGACGATCTGAACAAAAAGACCGCCGGTTTGCAGCCGTCGGATCTGATTATTGTCGCGGCGCGTCCCTCGATGGGTAAAACGACCTTTGCGATGAACCTCGTCGAAAATGCGGCGATGTTGCAGGATAAGCCGGTGCTTATCTTCAGTCTCGAGATGCCCTCCGAACAGATTATGATGCGTTCCCTTGCGTCGCTGTCGCGCGTCGATCAGACCCGCATCCGTACCGGCCAGCTCGACGATGAGGACTGGGCGCGCATCTCCGGCACGATGGGCATTCTGCTGGAAAAACGGAATATCTATATTGATGACTCCTCCGGCCTGACGCCGACGGAAGTGCGTTCTCGTGCGCGGCGTATCGCCCGCGAACATGGCGGCATTGGCCTGATTATGATCGACTACCTCCAGCTGATGCGCGTGCCGTCGCTGTCGGATAACCGTACGCTGGAAATTGCCGAGATCTCCCGCTCGCTGAAAGCGCTGGCGAAAGAGTTGCAGGTGCCGGTGGTGGCGCTGTCGCAGCTTAACCGCTCGCTGGAGCAGCGCGCCGATAAGCGCCCGGTCAACTCCGACCTGCGTGAATCGGGCTCTATCGAACAGGATGCCGACTTAATCATGTTTATCTACCGTGATGAGGTTTATCACGAAAACAGCGACTTAAAAGGCATCGCTGAAATCATTATTGGTAAGCAGCGTAACGGCCCTATCGGCACGGTACGTCTGACATTCAATGGGCAGTGGTCACGCTTCGATAACTATGCCGGGCCACAATACGACGACGAATAACGTTTCGTTACTCTTCGCGCCGCGGGTGCATTCAACGCGCCTGCCCACGAACGATCGACAAAATTGTTTTTGAGGAAAAACATGCAAGCGGCAACCGTAGTAGTTAACCGCCGCGCTCTGCGACACAATCTGCAACGCCTGCGCGAACTGGCTCCCGCCAGCCGACTGGTTGCGGTCGTGAAAGCGAACGCTTATGGACACGGTCTTCTTGAGACCGCGCGAACGCTCCCCGATGCCGATGCTTTCGGCGTCTCCCGTCTTGAAGAGGCCCTGCAACTGCGCGCAGGGGGCATTACTCAACCGATTCTGTTACTCGAAGGCTTTTTTGCCGCCAGCGATTTGCTACAGGTAGCAGAGCATCAGCTGCATACGGTGATCCACAGCGTTGAACAGCTGGAAGCCCTGGAAGCCGCCACCCTGAGCGCGCCGGTGGATGTCTGGATGAAGCTCGACACCGGCATGCATCGCCTGGGCGTACACCCGCACGAAGCGGAAGCGTTCTACGCCCGGCTGAGCCAGTGCAAAAATGTGCGCCAGCCGGTGAATATCGTCAGCCACTTTGCCCGCGCCGATGAGCCCGACTGCGGCGCGACCGAGCGCCAGCTCGATCTCTTTACCACCTTTACCGAAGGCAAGCCGGGTATGCGCTCGATTGCCGCTTCGGGCGGCACGCTGCTGTGGCCGCAGTCTCACTTCGACTGGGTGCGCCCCGGCATCATTCTCTACGGCGTTTCGCCGCTCGACCATAAACCGTGGGGCAGCGATTTTGGCTTCCAGCCGGTAATGACGTTAACCTCGCAACTGATTGCCGTGCGCCAGCATGCGGCGGGTGAACCGGTCGGCTATGGTGGCACCTGGCAGAGTGCGCGCGATACCCGTTTAGGGGTGGTGGCGATGGGCTATGGCGACGGCTACCCGCGCGCGGCGCCCTCCGGCACACCGGTGCTGGTCAACGGGCGCGAAGTGCCGATTGTTGGGCGCGTGGCGATGGATATGATTTGCGTCGATCTGGGGCCAGAAGCGCAGGATAAACCCGGCGATCGCGTGGTGCTTTGGGGCGAAGGCTTACCCGTCGAGCGCATCGCACAGGCAACAAATGTGAGTGCTTACGAACTTATTACGCGCCTGACCTCAAGGGCGACCCTTATCTACATCGACTAAAAGGAACGCCCCGTGTCGCCGATGGAAATCGCCGCCTGCCTGGCTTACGCCCTCTCCGTGTGGCTTGCCGCGCGCAACAATGTGCATACGTGGTGGACGGGCATTATCGGCTGCGTGCTCTACGGCTGGGTTTTCTACTCCGTGCAGCTTTATGCGGATGTCACCCTGCAACTCTTCTTTATCGTTAGCAGTATTGCGGGCTGGATCAACTGGCTGAAGGGCAATCATGGTCATCAGCTGGCGGTGCGCAAAACGCCGCTACAACATATTGCTTTCCTGCTGGTGGGGGCGCTGATTGTCGCAGGCGGCTATGCCTGGCTGCTGCACCGTTTTACCAACGCCTGGTCGCCGTGGCTGGATTCGGCAATTATGGTCTTCAGCATTCTCGCGCAGTTTATGCTGATGGGGCGGCGGCTGGAGAGCTGGTACTTCTGGCTGCTGGTCAACACCATCGCCGTGCCGCTCTATGCCGCGCGCGATCTGTGGCTGACCGCCGGGCTTTACCTGATCTTCTGGTGTAATGCCTGGCACGGGCTTTACCAGTGGCGCAAGGCGCTGGTTAAGCCTTGAAACCCTTCGCCAGCGGGCTGATTGTCGGCAAATTCGCGCCGCTGCACTGTGGTCATGAACGGTTAATCAACACCGCGCTGGCGCAGTGCGAACGCCTGTGGCTCATCAGCTACTCCGTGCCAGAACTGCCCGGCTGCGAGCCGGAGAAGCGCGAGCGCTGGCTGCGGGCGCGGTTTCCGCAGTGTGAGATCCTCGTTCTGACACCGGCGCGCGTGGCGGCGCTGGGGTTAGGCCCGTCACCGCATAACGACGCCGATGGCGATCTGCATCGTCACTATGTTGCGGATATTTGTTTGCAGGTGTTGCGCTGCCAGCCCGACGCGGTCTTTACGGCGGAGGAGTATGGCGACGGCTTCGCCCGCGTGCTGAGCGAACGTTTTGCTCGCCCGGTGACGCATGTGCGGCTAACGCGCGGGCAGGGTGAGGATGCGCCCTCCGGGACGCTGATCCGCAGCGATGTCCACCGCTGGCGGCAGATGCTGGCCGCGCCCGTCTATCACGACTTTGTTCAGCGCATCTGCCTGCTGGGCGGTGAATCGACGGGCAAAAGTACCCTCAGCGCCGCGCTGGCAGAGGCGTTGGGAACGGCCTATGTGGCGGAGTATGGCCGCGAGCGCTGGGAGGATCAGGGTGGCGAGCTGGTGTATGACGATATGCTGGCGATTGCAAAAACCCAGGTGCAACGGGAAGAGAGCACGCCCGCGGTGCGCTGGCTGGTGTGCGATACCTCGCCGCTGACCACGCTCTTTTATACGCTAACGATGTTTGGCAAAGCGCCTGCGGCGCTCTACGCACTGGCGGAGCGGCACTATCACCTGGTGGTGTTGTGCGAGGATGACTTCCCGTTTGTGCAGGATGGCACCCGCCAGGATGAAACCTTCCGCCAGCGCCAGCAGGCCTGGTATCTCGAACAGTTGACCGAACGCGGCGTGCCGTTTATTCGCGTCAGCGGGTCGGTGGCTGAACGCATCGCGCAAGTGCGCGCAGTGCTGGGCTGTTAATCCTTATTTCGTTTCCGCTTTACTGCCCCTCGACCTTGCCTGACTTCCGGTTTATTGTGGTGTTTCGCCCACTGTAAACCTGGAGAATACACGCGTGTTTCAGAAAGTTGACGCCTATGCCGGCGACCCGATCCTCTCATTGATGGAGCGGTTCAAAGAGGATCCCCGCAGCGACAAAGTTAACCTCAGCATCGGGCTCTATTACGACGAAGAGAGCACAATTCCGCGTTTGCAGGCGGTGGCGGAAGCCGAAGCGCGTCTCAACGCGCAGCCGCATGGCGCGTCGCTCTATCTGCCGATGGAAGGGCTTAACAGCTACCGTCACGCCATCGCGCCGCTGCTGTTTGGTGCCGGGCATACGGTGCTGGAGCAGCAGCGTGTCGCCACCATCCAGACGCTCGGCGGCTCCGGCGCGCTGAAAGTCGGCGCAGATTTTCTGAAACGTTACTTCCCCAACTCCGGCGTCTGGGTCAGCGATCCGACATGGGAAAACCATATCGCGATTTTTGAAGGCGCAGGCTTCGAGGTCGCTACTTACCCGTGGTATGACAATGAAACCAACGGCGTGCGTTTCGCGGCATTCCTCGAAAAATTAAACACCTTGCCTGCGCAGAGCATTGTTTTGCTGCATCCGTGCTGCCATAACCCGACTGGTGCCGACTTAACGCCTGCGCAGTGGGATGAGGTGGTTGAGGTGCTGAAAGCGCGCACGCTGATTCCGTTCCTCGATATCGCCTATCAGGGCTTCGGCGCGGGGATGGAAGAGGATGCCTATGCGATCCGCGCGATTGCCCACGCCGGGCTGCCTGCACTGGTCAGCAACTCCTTCTCAAAAATCTTCTCCCTCTACGGCGAACGCGTTGGCGGGCTTTCGGTGGTGTGTGAAGATGCCGATGCCGCCGGGCGCGTGCTCGGGCAGTTAAAAGCGACGGTGCGCCGCAACTACTCCAGCCCGCCGAATTTCGGTGCGCAGCTGGTGGCGACGGTGCTGAATGATGCCGGGCTGAAAGCGTCATGGCTGGCAGAAGTGGAAGCGATGCGCACCCGCATTAAGGCAATGCGTCAGACGCTGGTTGATGCACTGAATGAGGCGATGCCGACAGGGGATTTCACCTACCTGCTCAAGCAGCGCGGGATGTTTAGTTATACCGGGCTGAGTGCTGCGCAGGTGGATCGTCTGCGCGAAGAGTTTGGCATTTATCTCGTTTCCAGCGGCCGCATCTGCGTCGCCGGGCTTAATAACCGCAACGTTCACCGCGTGGCACAAGCCTTCGCGGCAGTGATGTAAGTATTCACTTACTTCTCTCTTCACCCTCTGCAAACCGGCAGAGGGTGACCCACCAAAGCTGGCGGATTTCCCAGAAAAAACTTTGTTTCACTTCGCCCTGCGGTTATGGTCACTCAGGTTTAAGACTATTCACCTCTTTTATAAAAAACAAGGCACTGATAAGCAGGGAAAATTATGCAAAAGTTCAGACACGCGCTCGGCGCGCTCTGCCTGTGGGCGGCCTTTAGCAGCGCGGCGGTTTACGCCTCGGCGCCGACGCCGGTTTCAACGGGCACTAACGTTGCAAAACTCTCTGAGCAGGCGGCGGTACACTGGGTTTCCGTGGCGCAAATCGAAAGCTCGCTGGTTGAACGCCCGCCAATGGCGGTAGGGTTTGATATCGACGATACCGTGCTCTTCTCCAGCCCCGGCTTCTGGCGCGGCAAGAAAACCTGGTCTCCGGATAGCGATGCCTATCTGCACAACCCGGAATTCTGGGAAAAGATGAATAACGGCTGGGATGAGTTCAGCATTCCCAAAGAGGTCGCGCGTCAGCTGATCGCCATGCACGTTAAACGCGGCGATACCATTTTCTTTATCACCGGCCGTAGCCAGACCAAAACCGAGACGGTGAGCAAAACTTTGCAGGATGATTTTCATATTCCCGCTGCCAATATGAACCCGGTGATTTTTGCCGGCGATCAGCCTGGCCAGAACAATAAGGTTCAGTGGCTGAAGGACAAAAAAATCCGCATCTATTACGGCGACTCTGACGGTGACATCACCGCCGCGCGCGAAAGCGAAGCGCGCCCGATCCGCGTGCTGCGCGCCGCGAACTCAACCTACCAACCGCTGCCGCAGGCCGGTGCGTTCGGTGAAGAGGTGATTGTCGACTCCGACTATTAATCCAGCGCCCTTTTTTAGAGAAAAAAAGGGCGTCGGGTTTCCCCTTTTGGCCACATGCTGCACACTTACAGAGGTTCATTTTTGATAAGGAGCAGTTTATGTGGCATCAACAGACGCTTACGCTTAGCCAGAAATCGCGCGGCTTTCACCTGGTCACCGATGAGGTGCTCGGGCAGATTACTGCGCTAAAGAGCGTGAAAACCGGTTTGTTGCACCTGCTGCTTCAGCACACGTCCGCTTCTCTCACCCTGAATGAAAATTGCGATCCCACGGTGCGCCAGGATATGGAGCGCCACTTTTTACGTGCTGTGCCGGATAACGCGCCCTATGAGCATGATTATGAAGGGCCGGATGATATGCCTGCGCATATCAAATCATCGACGCTTGGCGTGTCGCTGATGCTGCCCGTGCAGAATGGGCGCGTGTTGCTGGGGACATGGCAGGGGATCTGGCTGGGAGAGCATCGCATCCACGGCGGTTCGCGGCGGATTATCGCGACACTACAAGGGGAATAAACGATGACAATTTCGGAGTTACTGCAATATTGCATGGCCAAGCCTGGCGCGGAGCAGAGCGTGCACAGCGACTGGAAAGCGACGCAGATTAAGGTCGCCGACGTGCTGTTTGCGATGGTGAAAGAGATTGAGGATCGCCCGGCGGTTGCGCTGAAAACCAGCCCGGCGCTGGCGGAGCTGCTGCGCGATCAGCACAGCGATGTGCGCCCCAGCCGCCATCTGAATAAAGCGCACTGGAGCACGGTCTATCTGGACGGCACTTTGCCAGACTCGCAAATCTACTACTTGGTGGACGCCTCGTATCAGCAGGCGATGGAGCTGGTGCCGGAGGGGATCCGGCAACAGCTCTCCGTCTGACTAGCTGAGCAGCGGTTTCAGGAACCGTGCCGTGTGCGATGCTTCGCATTCGGCGACGGTTTCCGGCGTGCCGGAGACGAGGATCTCGCCGCCGCCGCTGCCGCCTTCTGGCCCCAGGTCGACAATCCAGTCTGCGGTTTTCACCACGTCGAGGTTGTGCTCAATCACCACGATGGTGTTGCCCTGATCGCGCAGTTGATGCAGCACCTCAAGCAGTTGCTGAATATCGGCGAAGTGCAGACCGGTGGTCGGCTCATCAAGAATATAGAGCGTCTGCCCGGTACCGCGTTTCGACAGCTCGCGCGCCAGTTTCACGCGCTGGGCTTCACCACCGGAAAGGGTGGTGGCCGACTGGCCGAGACGAATATAGGTCAGGCCGACATCCATCAGCGTTTGCAGCTTACGCGCCAGCGCCGGAACCGCGTCGAAGAACTCACGCGCTTCTTCAATGGTCATATCCAGCACTTCGTGGATGGTCTTGCCCTTGTATTTAATCTCCAGCGTTTCGCGGTTATAGCGCTTGCCTTTGCACTGGTCGCACGGCACGTAGATATCCGGCAGGAAGTGCATTTCGACTTTGATCACGCCGTCGCCCTGGCACGCTTCACAGCGCCCGCCGCGGACGTTAAAGCTGAAGCGACCCGGCGTATAGCCGCGTGAACGGGACTCCGGCACGCCAGCGAAGAGTTCACGCACGGGCGTAAAGACGCCGGTGTAGGTCGCCGGGTTGGAGCGCGGCGTACGGCCAATCGGGCTCTGGTCAATATCGATTACTTTGTCGAAGTGCTCCAGCCCCTGAATATCGCGATAAGGCGCAGGCTCGGCAATCGTCGCGCCGTTAAGCTGGCGCTGGGCGAGCGGGAAGAGCGTATCGTTAATCAGCGTCGACTTGCCGGAGCCGGAAACGCCGGTAATACAGGTAAAGAGGCCGACCGGCAGCGTCAGCGTCACATCCTTCAGGTTGTTGCCGCGTGCGCCACTCAGCTTCAGCACGCGCTGCGGATCGGCTTTCACACGCTCTTTCGGCACTTCAATTTTGCGTTTGCCGCTCATGAACTGGCCGGTCAGCGATTCCGGCACCGCCATGATTGCTTCCAGCGGGCCTTCCGCGACCACCTGGCCGCCGTGCACGCCGGCACCAGGGCCGATATCGATCACGTGATCCGCGGCGCGGATAGCATCTTCGTCATGCTCAACCACAATCACCGTGTTACCGAGGTTACGCAGGTGCACAAGGGTGCCAAGCAGACGTTCGTTATCGCGCTGGTGCAGGCCGATAGAAGGCTCATCCAGCACGTACATGACGCCGACCAGACCTGCGCCAATCTGGCTTGCCAGACGAATACGCTGCGCTTCACCGCCGGAGAGGGTCTCCGCCGAGCGGGAAAGCGTCAGGTAGTTCAGGCCGACGTTAACGAGAAATTTCAGACGATCGCCAATCTCTTTGAGCACTTTTTCAGCGATTTTTGCACGCTGACCGGAAAGTTTGAGATTGGTGAAGAAGTCCATCGCATGACCGATGCTCATATCGGAGATGGTCGGCAGCGGCGTATCTTCAACGTAAACATGGCGCGCTTCGCGACGCAGACGCGTCCCTTCGCAGGTGGCGCAAGGACGGTTGCTGATAAATTTTGCCAGCTCTTCGCGCACCGCGCTCGATTCGGTCTCTTTGTAGCGGCGCTCCATATTGTGCAGCACGCCTTCGAACGGATGGCGGCGCACGGAAGTATCGCCGCGATCGTTCATGTATTTGAACTCGATCGACTCTTTGCCGGAACCTGCCAGAATCACTTTCTGCACGTTGGCGCTGAGGCTTTCCCACGGCGCTTCGACGTCGAATTTATAGTGATCCGAGAGCGACTTCAGCATCTGGAAATAGTAGAAGTTACGGCGATCCCAGCCGCGGATAGCGCCGCCGGCCAGCGACAGCTCCGGGTTCTGGATCACGCGGTCAGGGTCAAAATATTGCTGAACGCCAAGACCGTCGCAGGTCGGGCAGGCGCCCGCCGGGTTGTTGAACGAGAAGAGACGCGGCTCCAGTTCGCGCATGCTGTAGCCGCAAATCGGGCAGGCGAAGTTCGCCGAGAAGAGCAGCTCTTCGGCTTTAGGATCGTCCATATCGGCAACGATGGCCGTACCGCCAGAGAGCTCCAGCGCGGTTTCGAAAGATTCCGCCAGGCGCTGCGTCAGATCGTCGCGCACTTTGAAGCGGTCAATCACCACTTCAATGGTGTGTTTCTTTTGCAGTTCAAGACTCGGCGGATCGGAGAGATCGCACACTTCGCCGTCGATACGGGCGCGGATATAGCCCTGGCCTGCCAGGTTTTCGAGAGTTTTGGTGTGCTCGCCTTTACGCTCTTTGATCACCGGTGCCAGCAGCATCAGGCGCTTGCCTTCCGGCTGCGACAGCACGTTATCCACCATCTGGCTGACGGTTTGCGCCGCCAGCGGCACGCCGTGATCCGGGCAGCGCGGTTCGCCAACGCGTGCATAGAGCAGGCGCAGGTAATCGTGAATTTCGGTTATGGTGCCGACGGTGGAACGCGGGTTGTGCGATGTCGACTTCTGTTCAATAGAGATGGCAGGCGAGAGACCTTCAATGTGGTCAACGTCCGGTTTTTCCATCAACGACAGGAACTGGCGGGCATACGCAGAGAGCGATTCGACGTAGCGACGCTGCCCTTCTGCATAGAGCGTATCGAAAGCCAGCGAGGATTTGCCCGAACCCGACAGCCCGGTGACAACAATCAGTTTGTCGCGAGGGATGACGAGGTTGATGTTTTTGAGATTATGGGTGCGCGCGCCCCGAACTTCTATCTTATCCAATCCATTCACCTTTTACCCGGTGGAACACGTAATGCCCGGTGTGTTTGAAGGACAACCGGCGATCACAAACGGCTAATTATGACACAAATTAACCTGAATGAATATACAGTATAGGAATGCAACTTCCGCGTAAGTGTGTAAAATACGCACTTCGCGGACGATGTCTGGAACCTGCTTCGCAGCTATCAAAATGCTACGTGGAAATGGTACACTCGCGCGTTTACACTACTACGAAACGATTTCAGGAGACACGATCATGGCCAGCAGAGGCGTAAACAAGGTTATTCTCGTCGGTAATCTGGGCCAGGACCCGGAAGTACGCTATATGCCGAGTGGTGGCGCAGTTGCCAACATTACGCTGGCTACGTCCGAATCGTGGCGTGACAAGGCGACCGGCGAGATGAAAGAGCAGACCGAGTGGCACCGCGTTGTGCTGTTCGGCAAGCTGGCGGAAGTCGCCGGTGAGTATCTGCGTAAAGGCTCTCAGGTTTATATTGAAGGCCAGCTGCGCACCCGCAAATGGACCGATCAGTCCGGCCAGGAAAAGTACACGACCGAAGTGGTGGTGAACGTTGGCGGCACCATGCAGATGCTGGGCGGTCGCCAGGGCGGCGGCGGTGCACCGGCAGGTGGCGGCCAGCAGCAGGGCGGTTGGGGTCAGCCTCAGCAACCGCAGGGCAACAACAACCAGTTCAGCGGCGGCGCGCAGTCTCGTCCGCAGCAGCAGTCTGCCCCGGCACAGTCTAACAACGAACCGCCGATGGATTTCGACGACGATATCCCGTTCTGATTCAGCGCCCGTTGTGGGCCGCGTAACAGAAACGATAAGACCCCGCTTCGGCGGGGTCTTTTGCTTTATATTTTACGCTTTCAGCGAAACCAATTTTATCGCCTGCCACATATGCGCTTTATCCTGCTCGGTTAAGTTGTGCTGCTGCACCGTGCGCATAAACTCTTCTCTATCAGCCTCGGTCAACTTGCCGCTGGCTTTCAGGCGTTCCGCCACTTTGCGCAGAATACGATCGCTCAGCTCGCTTATCTGTTTTCGCACCTCATTCAGCGGACGCGGCTGCCAGCTTGTCTCCGGTGTTGACAGCCAGTCAGCGCGGTAGCGGTACTGAATCGCCTTCGCGGCATCCATTTGCGCCTGAATAAAGGGCTTCACGCTCTCACCGTCCAGCCCCAGCGACTCGGCGTCGATAACGGCGCGCGCCAGCACTTTCTGCTCCTGGGCCAAATCTTCTATTGCCTGGTGCTGTTGTGCTTTAGCACCTGCGACATCTTTCATCCATGACAACCGCTCGTTAATCAGTTTGCCGAGGGAAGCATCGGCCGTGACAGCAGCGGCGGTGGAAAAGCTGAGCGTGGCGAGCATCACCACGGCGGAGTAAAGCTTGTAGTCCATAATCACTCTCCGAAGTCGATAGATGGGCGTGTATCTCATGTTGAAGTGACGCGCTTTCCTGTTAACCACCGTGTCAGGCAGAGAAGCCTCCCTTATCGTGTGGCGGCGTGATTATATTAAAAACTTGTAATCACGAAATGAAATTACCGTTTCGTTTTATTACACCGTTAACAATGTCCGGCTAGTGCAAGCGACTGAAATAGCGCATGCTGAAGCGGCCACATTTTTCGACAAGCAGGAGGCAAACCGCGATGAAAACCCGGGTTACGCTTATCGTTATCATCACTCTCTTGCTGATGCTGTTTCTCTGTCTTTCACACAGCGATCTGGCGATGGAAACCCGTACTTTTCTGCGCGCGCTGCTGCGCGCAATCTTCTGATAAATAAAATGTGATATTAAACAGGATATAAGTTTATTCGCCGCTATAACTACCTCACTTATTCAGAAGCTTCTTTAAGCCAATAAAATTCGCCATATAAAGAGCAGAATCTTCCTGTCACTTAAATAATGAAATTATCCTGACACCCTTTAATATGATTTCCATTGTTTGTACTTTGCACTCGATATTTTTCATCCGAGCTGTGTGGGTCATATTTAAGGGATTATCATGAAATGTATATTTAAGATGAATAATGTCTTCGCCTCGCTGGCACTGGCGGGAATGGTCGGTTTTAGCGGCCATGCTTTCGCCAACACCGATTACGCCGATACTATGCCCTCCATCGAAGGTAAAAAGTTATTAGTTGGCTACTGGCACAACTGGGATCAGGGTTTTTCCGGCGATTATGAGCAGGGCTACCCGCTGAAACTGGCATTAAAAGATACGCCGAAAGCCTATAACGTGGTGATGGCCTCCTTTATGAAGTCGTCAGATGGCAAAAGTATGCCGACTTTTGTGCCCTACTACGGCACCGATCAGAGCTTCCGCGCTGAAGTGGCGGCGCTGAACGAACGCGGCCAGGCGGTGTTGTTATCCCTTGGCGGCGCGGATGCGCATATTGAGCTGCACGAAGCCAACGGCGATACGCAGCATTTTGCTGACGAAATTATCCGACTGGTTGATCTCTATGGTTTTGACGGTCTGGATATCGATCTTGAACAGAGTGCGATTAAAAAAGCCGATAACGAAACCGTTATTCCGGCGGCGCTGAAAAGAGTGCGCGATCATTATCAGCAGCAGGGTAAACACTTTATTATCAGTATGGCGCCAGAAATTCCTTATCTGACCAAAGCGAATCCGCAGTACCAGAAATATATTAATAGCCTCGAAGGGTATTACGACTTTATTGCACCGCAGTTCTATAATCAGGGCGCGTTTGGTATTGGCTTCCAGCCGGACGACACCAAGAAAGATGGCTGGTGGGTAAATTACGCGCAGAATGACGACAGCAAAAAATATGAGTTTCTCTACCACTTCAGCAAAGAGATCATTACCGATAAGCACGGCCTCTCTGCGGTGAAAATTCCCTCCAGCAAATTAGTCATCGGCCTGCCGAGCAATGGCGCCGCCGCCGCGACCGGGTTTGTTAAAACGCCGCAGGATGTTTACCGCGTCTTCGCTGATATGGAAAAAGAGGGGCTGCCGCTCAGAGGGTTAATGACCTGGTCCATCAACTGGGATGAGGGCGAAAACGTTAACCATGTGCCTTACAACGGGCAGTTCCGCAAAGCCTACACTCAGCTGATCCACGACGGCAGCGTGATTGAGACGCCGGAAAAAGATACCACCGCGCCGAGCATACCCACCGCGCTGAACGCCGAGGCGACCGCAACCAGTGTCCATCTGACCTGGAAAGCCTCCACCGATAGCGGCTCGGGCGTGGACCATTATGAAGTGTTCCGCAATCAGCAGAAAGTGGCTGATGCCAGCGGTAATACCTATACCGATGACGATCTGACGGCGAACAGTAACTACGCCTACAGCGTGAATGCCATTGATAAGGCGGGGAATAAATCACTTCTGTCGGCGGTATTGAATGTCATGACAACCGATCACAGCGACGATACCCCGGATCAGCAGAGCTACCCGAAATATGTCGCTGGCCATGCTTATAAAGCCGGAGATATCGTGCTCGGTAGCGACAATCATCTGTATAAGTGCAAACCCTATCCCTACACCGGCTGGTGTGCCGGGCTTGCCAGCGCCTATGCGCCGGGTGCCGGCAGCGCCTGGCAGATGGCCTGGGATAAGGTCGTGAAATAGAGTTGCCTGGAAGCGTGCTTCCATGGACGGAGGCACAACCCGGCGCAAGATTAGCAATATCGGAAGATGTTGATAAGCTCAATGCTTCGCGGGTAAGTCGGGATAAATCATGGACCACGGGCACTGTAATCTTTCAGCGTTCACTGTAATGGCTGACTACGAAAAACTCGATTTCCTGCGTAGCTTTACCCAGTCATTGGATCTTAATTCAGCCAAAGCGATGCTTGAGATTGCCACGAATATCGATAATGACGACGATATCCGTATCGAAGCGGTAAAGATCCTCGGCTTATATCATGGCGATTATGACGATGCATTTATTAAAGAGGCGTTGATTCAGATCATTCGTAATGATGCCGTTGAGGATGATAGCCTGATTGTCAGCTCTATTAATTCGCTGGCTTTATTAAGTGTGAAAGAGAAAGAGATTGCCTTTGCGCTAAGCCTTGTTCAGAGCGATACCTACACTCTGTTTAAACATGCCGCCTTCTCATTGATTTGCCAGCATAAACAGCAGACTGCGGCTATTGAAGCACTAAAAGAGTTGCTGAAAGATAATGATTTTGGCCGCCATGCAAAACGTGAACTGACGTAACTTCCTGCTAATGGCAGTGTCTCTAATAAAGTAATTATTGCTTATATTCAAACAGCGCAGTGATATAACTTTATTATCATCTGGTTATATGCCGGAATTAAACCCTACTGTTTATCAAGTTATCAATAAGCTCAATATTTTCTTGATATCTGTATATTTCGCGCGAATTTATTTTTCATAATTTTACATTCAGACTTTTTTTACTAATTTAAATCCACAATAAGATTTTCCTTAGGATTATATTTCCGCCGACAGTGCTAGTAGTAAAAGTTCCCGCATCAAACCAGCCAGATTTTGTTCACCGTCTATAAGGGAGTCGCACTGTGAAAAGGTTAAAACCGTTGCTGGCCCGTTCTCTTCCCATCGCCACATTGCGCCAGGATACCCTGGCAGGTGTGGTAGTTTTTCTGGTGGCGCTGCCGCTCTGCCTGGGCATCGCCCACGCCAGCGGGCTACCGCCTTTTGTTGGCCTGCTAACCGGGATCATCGGCGGGCTACTGGTCACCGCGCTAAGTCCGTCGCGTTTTGCCGTCAGCGGCCCGGCTGCCGGGCTGGTAACCATTGTCGTGGCTTCGGTGGAGTCGCTCGGCTCCTTCTCCGCTTTTCTCTTCGCACTGGTGCTGGCAGGCGTGCTGCAACTGGCGATGGGCCTGCTGCGCGCCGGGCGGTTTATCGGGCTGGTGCCCGGTAGCGTGATTAAGGGGATGCTGGCGGCGATCGGTTTGTTGCTGATTATGCAGCAGATCCCGGTCGCGCTTGGTGAAGTGGAGGAGAGCGGTTTAGGCCAGCTCTTCAGCGGTGACTTTACCGTTTCGCTGACCTCGTTATTCGTCGCGGCTGGCGGCCTGCTCCTGTTATGGGGATGGGACTCGGCGGCAATGAAGCGGATCAAAAGCCTGAGCTGGATCCCCGGACCGCTAGTGGCGGTGCTGCTCGGCAGCGTGATGGTGATTGCCTTGAGCTACCTTGCGCCGCATCTGCTTCCCGCGTTACCGCGCATCACCCTGCCGGAGTTTGGCTCCCTTAACGATCTGATGGCCGAACTGGAGGGGCCGGACTGGAGCGCCTGGCAAAACCCGGCGGTCTACACGGTCGCGATCACGCTGGCGCTGGTGGCCAGCCTCGAAACTCTGCTCAGCCAGGAGGCGCTGAAGAAGCTGCGTCCGCAGAACCCGCCGCCGTCGCCGGATAAAGAGCTGGTGGCGCAGGGCGCGGGTAACCTGCTCTCAGGCCTGGTGGGCGCAATGCCGATCACCGCAGTGATTGTGCGCAGTTCGGTCAACGTCAGCAACGGCGCGCAAAGTAAGTTCTCGGTGCTGCTGCACGGCGTACTGCTGCTGGTGTGTGGTCTCTGGTTCGGAGAGCTGTTATCGGTGATCCCGCTGGCGAGCCTCGCCGCCGTGCTGCTATACACTGGCTATAAGCTGGCGACGCCGCGCCTCTTTATCGAGCAGTTTCGCGCCGGTTATCAGCAGTATGTGCCGTTTCTTACCACCGTCGCCGGGATTATCGTTTTCGGCATGTTGATGGGGATTGCGCTGGGGCTGGCGGTGCAGATGGCGCTTAGCCTCTACCACTGCCATCGCAATGCGTTGCAGCTTGCACGTCGCGGCGATCACTATGTGCTGCGCATCCAGCAGAACCTGACCTTTTTGCATAACCCCCGTTTACAGGCGTTGCTGGCGAAGATCCCGGAGCGCAGCGTGGTGGTGGTTGAGCATGAGAACGTCAACTACTTCGATCCGGATGTGAAAGCGGTGCTGCGGGAGTTTGCCAAAACCGCGCCGCAGCGCGGAATCGATCTCAACCAGTGGCCCGCCCGCTAAGCGGGTTACTTGCCTGCCGGCAGCAGCAGCGGTTGTAGCTGCTGCCACACCGCAGGCGTGGCGGCCCAGGCCGTATTGCCGTTGGTTAAGCCATCATTAGCAAGAAAGTCATTGTGCCGACCGCCCGCTTCGCTGATCAGCACCAGCCCGGCCAGCGCATCCCAGCTGTGCAGGTGCGCTTCGTAATAACCGTGCACCAGCCCTGCGGCGACGTGGGCCAGCATCAGCGCACCTGCGCCAAACCGGCGGTGTTCCACGCCCTGATCGAGCAGTTTTTCCAGCGCATCGGTATATTCACGCGGCGCGCGGCGGCTTGAGCGCCCGACGCCGAGCACCACGGCGTCCGGCGAGGGTTCCGTCAGGGTTAAGCGGCGATCGTTAAGGAACGCGCCGTGGCCCGCGCGGGCAAAGAAAAACTCTTCGCGATCCGGCGCGTAGATAATGCCAAGTTCGATGCGATCATTGCGTACCCAGGCGACGGAGATGCACCAGTAATCCATACCAAGAATAAAGTTGGTCGTGCCATCAATCGGGTCGATAACCCAGGTGCCTTCGCTGCCCGGCTCCAGGCCGCGCTCTTCGCCAAGCAGGCCATCCTGCGGGCGCTGCGCCTTCAGCCACTCGCGCAGCTGCGTCTCGACATAAACATCCGCCTGCGAGACAAAATCCTGGCGGCCTTTCTGCTCAACGGTCAGCCCCTTATCACGAAGCTGTTTGGCCTCAAGGCCCAGGCGGCGAATCAGCGCGCAGAGCGCGCGGGTAAACTCTTCTGTCATAGATAGCTCTTAGCCAATGCGTGGCGATGTATGTCGATGAATAAGCTCCACCTTAACCCACTCGACGTGGGAAGGCTGCAACGGATTTTTCGCCCGCTCCAGCAGGCGCGTCAGTGCACGATGGGCGATCTCTGTGGTGTTCTGATGCAGTGTGGTTAACTGGTAGCTGAACTGCCCGCTTTGCGGGGTGTTATCAAAACCGATCAGATGGAAATCGTGCGGTGCCTGTTTGCCACGCTGGCGCATGCCGTCGAGAAAGCCGCAGGCCAGTTGAGCGTTGGCGCAAAAAATGCCGTCGGGCAGTTCAGCGTCGTGCGCCAGCGCCGCCTGCCAACCGCCCGCATAACCCTCTTCATGCGCCATGATGATCTGCAGATGCTGCGCCGTATCAACGCCACCATCCTCTAAAGCCTGCGAGAAGGCCTCACCCCGGCGGCGTCCCGCCCAGGTTGAGCCGTGAGTATTCAGCCAGCCGAAGCGACGACAGCCCGCGCTGAGCAGCTGTTCTGCTGCCAGCTGCGCCCCGGCGCGGTTATCGGAGCAGACGAAATCGACCAGCGGAATATCAGGGTCGCGGTTGATGCCCACCACCGGGATTTGCAGGTTTACGCACTCATTCACAATTGCTTGTGGAGGCTGGCCGGAAGTCACAATTACGCCCGAGACGCGAAACTGGGTAAAACGGCGCAGCGTGGCAACCAGATCCTGCTCGCCGGAAATCTCGGTGACCAGCGCCTGGTAGCCGCGCCGCTGAATTTCATGCAGCAGCTCCTCCAGCAGGCGGCTGCGAAACGGATCGGCAATACGCGCCACAATCACGCCAATCAAATGGCTGCGCTGGCGGTTTAAGCCCTGGGCAAGGAAATTGACCTGATAGCCCAACTCCTGTGCGGCACGCAATACGCGCTCTTTCGTGGCGGGCGAGATACTGCCATTGCTGCTCAGCGCCCGCGAGACCACCGCGCGGGAAACGCCAGCCCGTTTCGCCACATCCTCGGCGGTGACCGTCTGTTTAGCCATAACGAGCCGCCTGCTGCGCGAGGAGATCAAACTGTTTGCCATCCTCACTGAGAAACAGCCCAGGATAGGGTGCGCACGCCTGTGCCAGTGCCGCAAGGGCACTATCATTGCAGTGGTATAAGCCGAGCGCTGAAAGGCGTAATTGCTGATAGAGCGAAAGGCAATCAGGAAAGTCGCCGTGGGAGGCGTCGCTGCCTAACGCCGTCAACGAGGCGCACTCCTGGAAGGCGAGATCAGCATTGTGCATCAGGGCGATACTCTCTGCCGTCGGACGACCATCGCCGCTGTAAAAAAGCGCGCACCCATCAGCCTCAATACGCAGCGCGAGATTAGGAATTTCATGGTGGGTAAAGGCGGTGCGGATCTGCCAACCCTGCCAGTGAAAAGCGGCTTCGCTGTCGCACCACTCAATCGGGAAACTCAGTTCTGTCTGCGGCCAGTTTGCCAGGCTTGCCAGCTGCATCAGTACCGTGCGCTGTTCACGCTGCGACCAGATAATCAGCGGTTTACGCCGCTGAAAGCTTTTCCAGTGATTGAGCAGTGCCGTCAGGCCAGTGCAGTGATCCGGGTGCACATGGGTAAAGTAGAGGGCATCAATCTCGTTAATCTCCAGATTTCGCTGCCAGAGCGCGCGCGGAATAGTGGGGCCGCAGTCAATCAACCATTGGCGCTTCTCCCGGTCGATGACCCGAATAGCGGACGTATTTTGCTGCCGCGAAAAGGCGCTCCCGCACCCCAGCACATCTATTTTCATGTCGCCTCGCTAAAAAGCGTTATCACTTAATCAAATTGTCACAAATAGCGGACAAAGTAGGCTCACATCATGTCGCTACAAAGTTGCATTTTTTTTACAAATAAATGAACACGTGTTCATTGCTAAATAAGATGCGCAACAAGGGATCGCCCGTGAGTTATTTGCATATCGATAAACTAAAAATTTCCTATGGCGAGAAAGTGGTGCTGCACGATATTCATTTATCCGTCGAAAAGGGTGAAATGATTGCGCTGCTTGGCCCCTCCGGCTGCGGAAAAACGACGCTACTCAATGCATTATGCGGTTTTATCGCGGCGCAATCGGGCACGGTGGCAATTAACGATCGGGATATTACGCACCTCACGCCCGAGCAGCGAAATATCACCATGGTGTTCCAGAGTTATGCACTTTGGCCCCACTTCACCGTCGCACAAAATATTGGTTATGGCCTCAAAGTGCGGCGCTGGAAAAAAGAGAATATCCAGCAGCGGGTGCGGGAATTATTACGCATCGTCAACCTTGAACCCTATGCCGAGAGTAAAGTGACGGCGCTTTCCGGCGGCCAACGCCAGCGTGTTGCCCTTGCGCGTGCGCTGGCTATTGAACCGGATGTACTGGTGCTCGACGAGCCGTTATCAAACCTTGATGCCAAAGTGCGCCTCAATGTGCGCCATGAAATTAAAGCGCTGCAAAAGCGCCTCGGTTTTACCTCGCTTATTGTGACGCACGACCAGCAAGAGGCGCTGGTGATGGCCGATCGCATTGCGGTGCTCAATCAAGGGCGCATTGAGCAGATTGGCACGCCGGAGGCGATCTACAACCACCCGGCCACGCCTTTTGTCGCTGATTTTATGGGGGCGGATAACTGCCTGATTGAACAAGAGAGCAGCGATAAACGCCTCTATTTTCGCAGCGCAGATGTGCAGTTGCTGCCCGCAAACGCGCAATACGACTTGCCGCAGGGCCTGGTGCTGGAGGGCGTCGTGGAGGAGAGCGCGTTTCTGGGTCATCACTATCGCCACAGCGTGCGCTGCAACGGGCAGATCCTGCTTGCCGACGCCGAGCAGAATTGGCCTGTGCAAACGCCAGTAAAACTCCATGTCCCGGCACCGGCGCTGCATCGCTTTGAGACCACTTTTTAATGCCAACCAACAGGGCTTCTTTTAGGGGAAAAACATGTCCGTAACAACGAAACTGGCGGTTATCGCCGCGCTCGGTCTGGGCGCTGTCGCGCAGGGCGCACAAGCTGAAACGGTGCTCAATGTGGCAACGGCAGGCGATCAGAATATGGTGGATTACGTAAAAACGTGGCTTGGGCCGAAGTTTGAAGCCGCGCATCCCGGGGTAAAAGTGCAGGTTGTCGGCACCGGCCCTGGCGATGCCGGGTCGAACAAAATCCTCGAAAAACTGAGTGCGCAGCAGGAGAGTGGGGCGAAAAGCTGGGATATCGACGTTGCCGTTGTGCATCAGGCGGTCGGCGGTCAACTGGTGGAGAAAGGGCTGCTGGAGAAGTATCGCCCAGCCATTAACACCGGTTCGCTGGTCAGCGCCGATAACGCGAAAAATGCGCTGGGCGTCAATGTTGATGGCTATGTGATGCCGATGTTCCTTAGCCAGACGGCGATTGCCTATAACAGCGATCTGGTGAGCACACCGCCGAAATCCTATGACGAGCTGGTGCAGTGGTCGGCGAAAAACCCGAAGGCATTTGGCTATAACGGCATTAAAAACGGCATGTCCGGCGTCAGTTTTGTGGTCGGTTGGATCTACGCCTACGGCACCGATGTCGCGCGCTTGTCGGCGCAACCCTACGATAAAAGCGTTGAAAAGAGTTGGGATCAGGCCTTCGCCAAACTGAAAGCGTTCAACCATAACGTCACCTTTACTCCGGGTAACGCTGGCACACTCGATATGCTGAGCCGGGGCGAGATCGCTATGGGGCCAGTATGGGTTGATATGTTCTACAGCTGGCGCGATCAGGGCAAGCTGCCGCCCTCCATCAAGCTGACATTAATCGCGCCAGGTATGCCGGGCCAGCCGATGTACTACGTGGTGCCAGCTCACGCGGCGCAGGCCAAACTGGCGCAGGAGTTTATCGCGCTGGCGACCAGCCCGGAGGTGCAGGCGCAGGGGATTGTGAAGCAGTTCAACTGGTATCCGGGCATCGACGCGAAATATGTCAAAGAGAAGCTGGACGCGGCAACCTGGCAGAAACTGTTCGCCGAGATCTCACCGGAAACGCTGAGCCGCTACGGTAAAAGCTTCCCCATTAATCAGTACTTTACCGATATCAAAGAGGGCTACGAGCGTCAGGTATCGAACTGATTAACCCCATGCCCGGATCGCCGATCCGGGCGTTTAAGTGACTATTCAGGTTTACCATGCGACATACGATGAAATCCCTTTTGCTGGTTGGCCCGGCAACGCTGACCATCGCGGTTCTGTTTCTCTGGCCGCTCGGCTATTCGCTGATCTCGGCTTTTACCGACGAGAGCCACGCGTTAACGCTGGCGCACTTTGCGAAGATGTTCTCGCTCTACTCCAGCGACATCCTGTTTACGGTGATCATTGTGCTGGTATCGCTGGCGATCCTCGCCCTGCTGTCGATAACGATTTCCGCCATCATTGTGCTCTCGCCCTGGCAGGGTATTGTCCGGACACTGGCGTTTCTCTACCGCCTGCCGCTCTTTATTCCCTTTATCGTTACGGCGCAGATGATGCGTACCTTTCTGGCGAAAAACGGTCTGATGAACAATGCGCTGGTGGCCGCCGGGCTGTTAACGCCGACAGAGACCACCTCGCTGCTCGGCTGGAGCGGGATCATTATTACCTTCGTCTGGAAACAGATGGCCTTCTCAACCCTGCTGATTTGCGGGGCGATGGCGGCGGTCGATCGCAGCCATATTCTGGCGGCGCAAAACCTCGGCGCGTCGCGTGTGCGTATTTTGTTCGACATTATTTTGCCGCAGGTTTTACCGACCATCGGCGTGGCGATGGTGCTCTCGACCGTGACGATGATGTCGGTACTTTCGGTACCGTTGATGATTGGCACCGGCACGCCGACCATGATGACGGTAGATATGGCTTTTCGCGTCAACTCGTACGGTGATTACCCGGTCGCCAACGCGATGGGCGTGATCTCTTATCTGATTTGCGCTGCGCTGTCGTGGTTCTATTTACGCCATACGTTGCAGGCAAAAGGGGAGCAGGCATGAACCGGTTACGGCAAAAAATTCGCGGCAGCTTTCTTTTACAAACGCTGCTGCTCACCTTTCTGGTGCTGGCGCTGTTCGGGCCGCTGCTTAATTTACTGATCTGGACGGTGGCGGAGAGCTGGTTTTTTCCCCATGCGCTGCCGAGCCAGTGGGGGCTGAAATACTGGAATCAGGTATTTAGCCCCTATAGCGACATCTCCGGCTCGCTGGGGATAAGCGTGCTGATTGCGCTGCTGTCGGTGCTGGTCTGTCTGCTGATTTCGGTGCCGGCGGGTTATGCGCTTGCGCAGCGAGGAATGCCGTGGCGCGCCTTCTTTATGCTGCTCTTTTTGATTCCGCAGGCCTTTCCGAATCTGACGGTCTATATGAACGTGGCGCGGCTTTTTTATCAGTGGGGATTAAACGGCACGATTGCCGGGGTGGTGCTGGTGCACAGCGTGCATGGGTTGATCTACTCAATCTGGATCAGCGTTGCGGCGTTCTCGTCACTCGATCCGCTGCTGGCGAGGGCTTCGCGCAATCTGGGTGCCGGGCCGCTCTATACCTTTTTCCACATTACGCTGCCGCAGGCGGCGCCGGGGTTGATTGCGGCGAGTATCTTCGTCTTTCTGGAGTCGCTGGATGAGTTCACCGCCACCTTTTTTGTCGGCGCGCCGGATATCACCACTTTACCGATCCTGCTCTATACCGCCAGTATGTCCGGGAATTATCAGATCTCGTCGATTACGGCGCTGATTCTGTTAATGCCGTCGGTGCTCTTTATGCTGGTTATTCAGAAATTTATGCGCCCGGAGATGCTGTCAAAGCTGGGAAAATAGCGCTTTGCTGGGGGTATCATCCGGGCCAGCTGCTTATCAGGTCATCACCATTGGCCACTCTGGCGGTGCGTTGCGGGTCATCTCTTCCCACACCGACGCAAAGTGTTGCCAGATTTTGGCGAAATCCATCACCGACAGGCCAAGCAGGCCGGTGGCAAACCAGCAGGCGGCTGCCAGCCCCATGCCGCTGCTGATCACCGCAAGCCCGAAGTAATCGGAACGGCGAAAACGAATGTTCAGCGTACTGGCCATAAACATTAAAAGTGCGCTCAATAACTGCCAGCGGAACAGCACCACGCTGGTGGTAAGGGTTGCCATCTTACTATCCTCAGGAGAATCAAACACCTGGCGAGCAAAGGCCTGCGCAGCGTGCGAAAGCAGTTGTCCGTCGGGTTAACACAACAATGTAAAAGTGGGGTTCCGCATACACGGAATTTGTGAACTCTATCACATTTGCTGTTTTATTCACCAGTACAAAAAGAGAGCTTTTTTAGTTTTTTAAGTCGGCAAAAAGCGGCTTGATACATTATCGTGGTCAGGCGAGATCGATCTTATTCAATATTTTTATTTAACTAACCCTCGCATGGAAATAAGAAATAAATTTTACATAAGCGCAGCAATAAAACGACAAAATCGCGATAATCATGGTCATGAGGATGTTCTGATTGTGGAAAAGCGCGGCGCATAAATTGCGCTACTTTTCGCCAGATAATTAAGGCGACTTATATTATTAAGCGTGAGTACATTATAACTTAACTATTAAGTACCAGTTTATGCTATGGCTACTTTTAGCCGGATAATTGAGTGAAAAATAGACAATATGGACGCTGTATTACCTATATGGTCACGCTCTCTTATTCGCGGCCGCTTCGCCTGGTGAACGGCAGGGCGAAATATTTAGTTAAATATAAAACCAGGGGCACACTTTTAGTTTGCCTTACGGTGGAATATTCTCAGCATCGTTAAATATCAGGATCCGGAAGAGAAAAGTCAGTTGCTAATGATCAGGGTTTGATGCAACGTAATCACCTGTTTCTAAAAGCCTCCTGCCCAACAATATAAAAGGCACATAAAATGCATGGATTTCGGCGGACATGAAGCTCAGTGTGCCTCGTAAATTGCTCAGAATTAGCGGAATGATACTGGTGGTTCTTATCCCGGTAATGATCTCGCTATGGGTTGCGCATATCCACGCTGTAAAAGATACGCGCACGCACCTGCGCGCATTTGCCCGCCAGGCACTGAATAAAACCGATCTCGTTATCCAGCAGGCAGATAGCGTGCGCCGCGCGGCGGAGGCCTATCGCGGCACGCCGTGTACGCCGCAACATCGTGCCCTGATGCTTAATATTGTTCACGGCAGCCAGTATGTCGCCGACCTTATTTATGCCGAGGGCAACCACTTTTTATGTTCCAGCGCCGTTACGCCCGCGCAATCGTATGCTATTTCACCAGCGGACTATCAGGGGCAGCATGGCACGGCGCTCTATTACTATCGCGATACCCCTTTTTATGCTGGCTATAAAATGGTCTATGTGCAGCGGGGAAATTATGTCGCGGTGATTAACCCGCTCACCTATAGCGATGTGACATCAGACGATCCGCGTCTGGCGTATGGCGTTTACGATACACGCTCCGGCGGCTTTTTCTCCCTCAGCAAGAACGCCCATCTGAAGACCTTTGCCTCGCTAATTCATCGCCAGGATAGCTCTTTCTTACTGGGCGACCGCTTTTATACCATTGCGTACGCATCTTCCCGGCCGATCGCCATTATTGTTTCGACGTCGCGCGAAAACTATTTCCACTCCCTCTACCGGCAGGCGGTTTTTACGCTGCCGTTAGGGATGATCTGTAGCGCGCTCATCTTTTTTATCTGGACGCGAACACGGCGGGAATTTACTTCCCCGCGCCGCAGGCTCCACCGCGCTCTAACCCGTCGTCAGCTTCGCCTTCATTACCAACCTATTATTGATATTAAAAACGGCACCTGCGTCGGTGCCGAGGCGCTATTGCGCTGGCCCGGTTTTAACGGCCAGGTGATGAGCCCGACGGAGTTTATTCCGCTGGCAGAAAAAGAGGGGATGATTGAGCGCGTGACGGATTATGTCGTCGATGAGGTGTTCAACGATTTAGGGGATTTTCTGGCGGTGGTGCCGAATCTCTATATCTCCATCAACCTGTCGGCCTCTGACTTCCACTCGTCGCGCTTAATTTCGCTGATTGCCAACAAAGCGCGCGACTATGCGGTGCGCGCCGAGCAGATCAAAATTGAAGTGACCGAGCGTGGCTTTATCGATGTGCCAAAAACCACGCCGGTGATCCAGGCGTTTCGCCAGGCGGGGTATGAAGTGGCGATCGATGATTTCGGCACCGGCTACTCCAACCTGCACAATCTCTACTCGCTGAACGTCGATATCCTGAAGATCGACAAATCCTTTATCGACACGCTCTCCACTAACAGCACCAGCCACTTAATTGCGGAACATATTATTGATATGGCGCAGAGCCTGCGGCTGAAGATTATTGCGGAAGGGGTGGAGACGGCAGAGCAGGTCGCCTGGCTGCTTAAGCGCGGCGTGCAGTTTTGCCAGGGGTGGCACTTTGCGAAGGCGCTGCCGCCACAGGAGTTTAAACGCTGGGTGCAGCAGCCGCCTTCGCTAAAGTGAGTTACGCCTGGTGGCGATAGTCGCTCGGCGTACGATCAAACTCGCGGCGGAAGACGCGCGAAAAAGTCTGCTGCGAGACGTAACCCAAATCCATCGCAATATCAAAAATCGGCCGTTTAGTGGTGCGCAGCGCTTCGGCGGCCAGCAGCAGGCGGCGCTGACGAATATACTCCCCGAGCGTCTGATGCATCACGGTGCGGAACATCCTCTGTAAGTACCACTTTGAATAGCCTGACTTTTTGGCGACAACATCAATGTTCATTGGTTGGTCGATATGTTCATCAATCCATTCAATCAAGGTCTGAATAATCTGCTGATGGGACATAAAGCTTCCTCTTTCCCGATTCGTCGTTTTGTCTGCGGGCGAGTATAATTCCTCAAGTTAACTTGAGGTAAAGAGGTTTTATGGAAAAGAAAACGCCGCGAATCAAAGCCCTTCTCAGCCCCGGTGAAGTGGCGAAGCGCAGCGGGGTCGCCGTCTCGACGCTGCACTTTTATGAAAGCAAAGGGCTGATAAAAAGTTCACGCAATGCCGGTAATCAGCGGCGTTATCAGCGCGATGTATTGCGCCATGTAGCGATTATCAAAATCGCGCAGCGTATCGGCATCCCGCTGGCGACCATCGGCGAGGCCTTCGGCGTACTGCCGGAAGGGCACGCGCTGAGCAAAAAGGAGTGGAAGGCGCTCTCGTCCCAGTGGCGTGAAGAGCTGGACAGACGTATCCATACGCTGGTCGCTCTGCGCGATGAACTCGATGGCTGCATCGGCTGCGGCTGCCTGTCGCGCAGCGACTGCCCGCTACGCAACCCTGGCGATACGCTGGGCAAACAGGGGCCTGGCGCGCGGTTGCTGGAAGATGAGTGAGCCTAAAAAAACTAAAGCGCCCGCTGGGGCGCTTTAGTCGTTTTCCGGTCATTGTCTTTCGCTCTATCCCGCATCGAAACGGGAGGGTTTCCCCCGACATCAACACCCCTTGTGTAGCGAGTAAGGTTCCGGTTTGTGCTGACACTGTAAGTATAGTTGCGCGTAGCGATTGTGCTTCTTTTTTGAACAGCTTTATTATGATTTTTTCGGCGCTTTGCCCGCGCTTCTCTATAGTTAAAACGAATATAAACGCGGGAGAGAGTCATGCTTACAGTGCACCATCTGAATAAATCGCGCTCGCAGCGCATCCTCTGGGCGCTGGAAGAGCTGGGCGTTCCCTACAATATCGTGCGTTATGAGCGGCAGAAAAACATGCTGGCACCGGACGAGCTGAAAAAGATCCACCCGCTGGGAAAATCGCCGGTAGTGGAAGATAACGGCTTTATCCTCGCCGAATCGGGGGCGATCCTCGAATACCTGCAAGAGACCTACGACACGGAGCAGCGCTTCAAGCCGCACGAGGCGCAGCAGAAAATCGATTACCGCTTCTGGCTGCACTATGCGGAGGGCTCGCTGATGCCGCTGCTATTAATGAAGCTGGTGGTGGGGCAACTCGGCAAACCGCCGGTGCCGTTCGGCGTGCGCAGCGTCGGCAAGCTGATTGGTAAGGGAATCGAAAACGCGTTTCTCAATAAGCAACTGGAGACCCACGCCCGCTTTATTGAAGGGGAGCTGGCGCACCGCCCATGGTTTGCCGGTGATGAACTGAGCATGGCGGATGTGCAGATGAGCTTCCCGGTATTTGCGCTGCTGTCGCGCGGTGGCATTGAGAATCTGCCTAATTTGCAGGCGTGGAAAAAACGCGTCGAAATGCGCCCGACCTGGAAACGTGCCATTGAACAAGGCGGCCCCTTCTCGCTGCCCGGCGAGTGAGAATGTTCGTAGAATGTTGCAAAGTTGCGCATCGACGATAACGTTTGCGCATCCGGCGGGTAGTTCTTAGCCGCTTTCGGCGATATTTGGCAGAAAGCGGCAAAGTTTGGTTGAAAAGCGGCGTATAAACCCTGGATAATCGTTTGCCTTTTTTTGACCACCCGTTGGATGCGCGGAGTTAAACGTTTGCTTTTTTGTGGCCCTTTGCCACAACGCAGCACAGGGAGAAGACGTTTGACCGGCAGTGGACTGTCCACCACGCATGCCAACGCACAATAAAATTCTCAGGGGATGTATCTATGTCTACGCCATCTGCGCGTACCGGCGGTTCGCTTGACGCACTGTTCAAAATTTCTGCCCGTGGCAGCACCGTTCGTCAGGAGATCGTGGCCGGTTTAACCACCTTCCTGGCGATGGTTTACTCCGTCATCGTGGTGCCCGGCATGCTGGGCAAAGCCGGTTTCCCGCCGGCCGCCGTTTTCGTTGCCACCTGCCTGGTTGCCGGTGTCGGCTCCATCGTGATGGGGCTGTGGGCCAACCTGCCGCTGGCTATCGGTTGTGCGATTTCCCTTACCGCTTTTACCGCGTTCAGCCTGGTGCTGGGGCAGCAGATCAGCGTCCCGGTCGCGCTCGGCGCGGTGTTCCTGATGGGTGTGCTGTTTACCGTTATCTCCGCTACCGGCATTCGCAGCTGGATTTTGCGTAACCTGCCGCAGGGCGTTGCGCACGGCACCGGCATTGGTATCGGCCTGTTTCTGCTGCTGATCGCCGCCAACGGCGTCGGCCTTGTGGTTAAAAACCCGATTGACGGTCTGCCGGTTGCCCTTGGCCACTTCGCCAGCTTCCCGGTGATCATGTCGCTGATTGGCCTGGCGGTGATTATCGGTCTGGAGAAGCTAAAAGTGCCGGGCGGCATTCTGCTGACCATTATCGGCATCTCCGTCGTTGGCCTGATTTTCGACCCGACCGTGCACTTCTCCGGTATTTTCGCCATGCCATCCCTGAGCGATGACAAAGGCAACTCGCTGATTGGCAGCCTCGATATTATGGGCGCGCTCAACCCGGTGGTGCTGCCAAGCGTGCTGGCGCTGGTGATGACGGCGGTGTTTGACGCTACCGGCACCATTCGCGCGGTCGCAGGGCAGGCGAACCTGCTGGATAAAGATGGGCAGATTATCGATGGCGGCAAAGCGCTGACCACCGACTCCCTGAGCAGCGTCTTCTCTGGTCTGGTTGGCGCGGCGCCGGCTGCGGTCTATATCGAATCGGCGGCGGGCACCGCGGCGGGCGGCAAAACCGGCCTGACGGCGATCACCGTCGGCGTGCTATTTATGCTGATCCTGTTCCTCTCTCCGCTCTCTTACCTGGTGCCGGCGTACGCCACCGCACCGGCGCTGATGTATGTTGGTCTGCTGATGCTGAGCAACGTGGCGAAAATCGATTTCGCCGACTTCGTTGACGCCATGTCGGGCCTTATTACCGCGGTGTTTATTGTGCTCACCTGTAACATTGTGACCGGTATTATGATCGGCTTCGCCTCGCTGGTGATTGGCCGCGTGGTTTCCGGTGAATGGCGCAAGCTGAACATCGGCACCGTGGTGATCGCTATCGCGCTGGTGGCGTTCTATGCCGGCGGCTGGGCTATCTAATCATTAAACATTCGGACAATGGGCAACTTCGGTTGCCCATTTTTTTGCCCACAGCCCGGTTGCTTTGCGTTAAGCTGAAAGACCCCGTCTCAGGTCTGATGCGGGTATAACAACACACTGCAAACAGGGAACGCATGGAAATCTTCTTTACCATTCTCATCATGACCCTTGTGGTATCGCTCTCCGGTGTTATCACTCGAGTTCTGCCGTTTCAAATCCCCTTACCGCTGATGCAGATCGCCATCGGCGCGTTACTCGCCTTACCGACCTTCGGTTTGCACGTTGAGTTCGACCCGGAACTCTTCCTCGTGCTGTTTATTCCGCCGCTGCTCTTTGCCGACGGCTGGAAAACGCCGACGCGCGAATTCCTTGAGCACGGGCGCGAGATATTTGGTCTTGCGCTGGCACTGGTGCTGGTCACCGTGGTGGGTATCGGCTTCTTAATTTACTGGATGGTGCCGGGCATCCCGCTGGTGCCCGCCTTTGCGCTGGCCGCGGTGTTGTCGCCAACCGATGCGGTGGCGCTCTCTGGCATCGTCGGCGAAGGACGCATCCCGAAAAAGATCATGGGCATCCTGCAGGGTGAGGCGCTGATGAATGACGCCTCCGGCCTGGTGTCGCTGAAGTTCGCGGTCGCCGTGGCAATGGGCACGATGGTCTTTACCGTCGGCGGCGCCACGGTCGAGTTCTTCAAAGTGGCAATTGGCGGCCTGCTGGCCGGCTTCGCCGTCAGCTGGCTCTATGGCCGTTCGCTGCGTTTCCTCAGCCGCTGGGGCGGGGACGAACCGGCCACGCAAATCGTGCTGCTGTTCCTGCTGCCGTTCGCCTCTTACCTGATTGCCGAGCATATCGGCTTCTCCGGCATTCTTGCCGCCGTCGCCGCCGGGATGACCATCACCCGCTCCGGCGTGATGCGTAGCGCGCCGCTGGCGATGCGCCTGCGCGCAAACAGCACCTGGTCGATGCTGGAGTTTGTCTTTAACGGCATGGTGTTCCTGCTGTTGGGCCTGCAACTGCCAGGGATTCTGGAGTCCTCGCTGGTGGCGGCAGAAGCCGATCCGAACGTTGAAACCTGGATGCTGTTTACCGATATCCTGCTGATTTACGCCGCGCTGATGCTGGTGCGTTTTGGCTGGCTGTGGGTGATGAAGAACTTCAGCCGCCGCTTCCTGACCAACAAGCCGATGGAGTTCGGCGCATGGAGCACCCGCGAGCTGCTGATTGCCACCTTTGCCGGTGTGCGCGGGGCGATTACCCTCGCCGGTGTGCTGTCGATTCCGCTCCTGCTGCCGACCGGCGATGTTTTCCCGGCGCGTTATGAGCTGGTGTTCCTCGCCGCCGGGGTGATCCTCTTTTCGCTCTTTGTCGGCGTGATTGCCCTGCCGATGCTGTTGCAGCGTATTGAAGTGCGTGACCACGCCCAGCAGCAGAAAGAGGAGCGCATGGCGCGCGCGGCGACCGCCGATGTGGCGATTGTGGCAATCCAGAAGATGGAAGAGCGCCTGGCAGCAGATACCGAAGAGAATATCGATACCCAGCTGCTGACGGAGGTGAGTTCGCGGGTAATTGGTAATCTGCGCCGCCGCGCCGATGGTCGCAATGATGTGGAAAACACGCTGCAGGAAGAGAACCTCGAACGCCGCTTCCGCCTGGCGGCGCTGCGCTCGGAGCGTGCTGAGCTTTACCATCTGCGCGCCACCCGCCAGATCAGTAACGAGACGCTGCAAAAGATGCTGCATGACCTCGATCTGCTGGAAGCGCTGCTGATCGAGAACAAGTAAGCAAGACAGCAATGCCGGATGGCGGCTGCGCCTTATCCGGCCTACAAAACCGTAGGCATGATGCCAACTCGTAGGCATGATGCCAACCCGTAGGCCTGATAAGCGCAGCGCCATCAGGCACTAAACGGCTCCGATGCCTCTCTTTATGCGCCGTGCGCCGCCTTTCTTAACCGCGCGACCAACTCAAACTCGTTGAAATTGACCGGCCGCTGCTGCTGGAGAGAGATATTGCCCGCAATGCCGGTCAATATCGACATCGCCCCCGCGCGGTGATCGGCTGCGCGTTGCAATGGATCATGCTCCGGTGTGCCAAACAGATCCGCCAGCATTGCGTTATCCCCGCCGCCGTGCCCGCCTTCGCCGAGGGTAAACTCCGCTTTCCACGGCGCGGCAAACATCGGGAAAACGGTGATATCACACGAAGTCAGGCTCCCCTCATTCGCGCGCTCGCCGCCCGCGTTCACATAGGATTTCTCGACGATTTTCATCTCCAGCCGCCCGAGGCTGCCGTTAAACACCACGTTCAGCCCTTCCCACGGCAGATAGGTGTTGAGCGAGTAGGTCAGCTGGCACTGATTCTGGTACTTCACCAGCACCGACATCGTATCTTCAATGGTGATGCCGTCGCTGAACACGCTCTGATCGCGCCAGTAGTTATCCTCATGTTCCGCATCAAGATAGAGCGCTTTTAACTACGGGTTGTCGGCCATATGCAGCGCAAACGGATCGTCCTGGGCAGCGGCATAGCCGTGCGTGCGCGGGTAGAAGTGCGTCACGCCGCGCTTTTCGGCATTCTCTTTGCCGTAAAAGCGCAGGCCGCCCTCGGCGTAGACCCGCAGTGGGAAGCTGTCGAGCCAGAAGTTCATCAGATCGAAATGGTGGGTCGATTTATGCACCAGCAGGCCGCCGCTGTTGCGCTTCTCCCGGTGCCAGCGGCGAAAGTAGTCCGCGCCATGTTCGGTATTGAGCAGCCACTCAAAATGCACTGAGTAGACATCGCCGATGGTGTTGTTCATCAGCAGTTCACGCACTTTGCTGTGGTGCGGCGCATAGCGATAGTTGAAGGCCACGCGCACGGTTTTGCCCGTCTCTTCAATGGCATCAAGAATACGCAGCGCGCGCGTCTCATCGATGGTCATCGGTTTTTCGGTGATCACATCGCAGCCCGCGCGCAGGGCGCGCACGATATAGTCATCGTGGGTTCTGTCCATGGTGGTGACGATAATCGTATCGGGCCGCGTTTCGCGGATCATCGCCTCAAACTGCGCAGCAAGCCATGTGGGAACAGAAGCCGCGCCCTCCTGCATTAATAGCTGGTTGGCGTAATCCATCCGCGTCTGGTTGGTATCGCAGAACGCCACCATGCGGGCATTCTCCCTCCACTGGCCGCCAATGGCGGAGATATACAAACCGGCACGCCCGCCCGTGCCCACTAACGCATAGCTCTTCATCGCATCCTCTCTTATGAATTGACCGGCTGAATTAATGGAACGTTGTTTCAATTCGATGAGGTTACTGTAGCGCGATGGCGAAATATGCCTATGGCAGAGAGGGGAAAGTGTGATCCCCGGCCAAAAGTGGCCGGGGAGGAGAGGGGAGGTTAGTGCGCGCGGCCCTGCTCGATACCGACGCCGGTTTGCGAGCGGATAAACTGGGCGCGGAACAGCTCGCGCTCGCGTTTGCCCGCTTCGGTATTGTCGGTCGCCGAGAAGACCCAGATGCCGATAAAGGCCACGGCAATCGAGAAGAGCGCCGGGTATTCATACGGGAAGACCGGTGCGGCATGGCCGAGGATCTGCACCCAAATAGTCGGGCCGAGCACCATCAAAATCACCGCCGTCAGCAGGCCAAGCCAGCCGCCAATCATCGCGCCGCGCGTGGTCAGTTTCGACCAGTACATCGACAGCAGGATAATCGGGAAGTTACAGCTTGCGGCGATAGAGAAGGCCAGCCCCACCATAAAGGCGATGTTCTGATTCTCGAACAGAATGCCCAGCAGAATAGCCACCACACCGAGGATCAGCACGGTGATTTTCGACACCCGCAGCTCCTGGCGCTCCGTCGCCCCTTTGCGGAAGACGTTGGCGTAGAGATCGTGCGACACCGCCGAAGCGCCCGCCAGCGTCAGGCCTGCGACCACCGCCAAAATGGTGGCGAAGGCGACGGCAGAGATAAAGCCGAGGAACAGGTTGCCACCCACGGCATCGGCGAGGTGCACCGCCGCCATATTGTTGCCGCCAATCAGCGCGCCCGCCGCATCTTTAAACGCCGGGTTCGCGCCGACCAGCATGATGGCACCAAAACCGATGATAAAGGTCAGGATGTAGAAGTAGCCCATAAAGCCGGTGGCGTAGAGCACGCTTTTACGCGCTTCCCGCGCATCGCTGACGGTAAAGAAGCGCATCAAAATATGCGGTAAACCGGCAGTACCGAACATCAGCCCAAGGCCTAACGACAGCGCCGATATCGGATCTTTCACCAGCCCCCCAGGGCTCATGATTGCATCGCCTTTCGGGTGCACCGCCATCGCTTCGCTAAACAGGTTATTGAAGCTGAAGCCGACATGTTTCATCACCATAAAGGCCATAAAGCTGGCACCGAACAGCAGCAGCACGGCTTTGATGATCTGCACCCAGGTGGTGGCGAGCATGCCGCCGAACAGCACATACATCACCATCAGCACGCCAACCAGCACCACCGCGATATGGTAGTTCAGGCCGAACAGCAGCTGGATAAGCTTGCCCGCGCCGACCATCTGCGCAATCAGGTAGAGCGCCACCACCACCAGCGAACCGCAGGCAGAGAGAATACGAATCGGCCCCTGCTTCAGGCGATAGGAGGCGACATCGGCAAAGGTGTAGCGCCCGAGGTTACGCAGCCGTTCGGCAATCAGGAAGAGGATGATCGGCCAGCCGACGAGGAAGCCGAGGGAGTAGATCAGCCCGTCGTAGCCGGAGGTGTAGACCAGCGCCGAGATGCCGAGGAACGAGGCGGCAGACATAAAGTCACCGGCAATCGCCAGCCCGTTCTGGAAACCGGTGATATTGCCGCCCGCCGTATAGTAATCATTGCGCGAACGGACGCGTTTTGAAGCCCAGTAGGTGATGTAGAGGGTCAGCACGACGAAAATCAGGAACATGATTATCGCCTGCCAGTTGGTTGGCTGGCGCTGCACCGCGCCGGTAATGGCATCAGCGGCATTTGCCGCCAGCGGAAGTGTGGCGGCAAGCGCCGTCAGGACTCTCTTCATGGCGCTTTTACCTCGCTCAGTACCGCCCGGGTCAACCGTTCAAACTCACTGTTGGCGCGCCAGACATAGACCGCTGTCAGCACGAACGAAATCAAAATCACGCCGATACCAATCGGGATGCCGCGCGTGACGGTGGTGCCCGCATGCAGCGGCGTGCCGAGCCAGTGCGGGGCAAAAGCGATAAGCATGATAAAGCCGACGTAGATAATCAGCATGATGATGGATAAGAGAAAGGCAAACCGTTGCCGTTTTTCAACTAACTCCCTGAAATGCGCACTGTTTTCTATCTGCTGATAAAGGTCATTCATCGCAGGTCTCCAGAGGTTTATAGGGGCTTTCTTTGCCGGATGGCGACGCAACGCCTCTTATCCGGCCTACAACCCGCAGGGGGCTTATGTAGGTCGGATAGGGCATCAGCCGCCATCCGGCGTAATGATTATCTTCAAAGCCAGCCGGATAACGACGTCCAGCGCATCCGGCCCAGGGTTACGACGGCATCGTAATGGACTGCTTCTCTTCGAGCAGTTTCTCCACTACGCCCGGATCGGCGAGAGTTGAGGTATCGCCGAGGTTGCTGGTATCGCCAGCGGCAATCTTGCGCAAAATACGGCGCATGATTTTGCCGGAGCGGGTTTTCGGCAGCGAGTCGGTCCAGTGCAGCACATCCGGCGTCGCCAGCGGGCCAATCTCTTTACGCACCCAGTTCCGCACATCGGTATAGAGCTCTGGCGACGGCTCTTCGCCGTGATTGAGCGTCACGTAAGCGTAGATCGCCTGGCCTTTGATATTGTGCGGAATACCGACCACCGCCGCTTCGGCGATTTTCGGGTGCGACACCAGCGCCGACTCAATTTCCGCCGTGCCGAGACGGTGGCCGGAGACGTTCAGCACGTCGTCCACGCGCCCGGTGATCCAGTAGTAGCCATCTTCATCCCGGCGCGCGCCGTCGCCGCTGAAGTACATATTTTTAAAGGTAGAGAAGTAGGTCTGCTCGAAGCGATCGTGATCGCCAAACAGCGTCCGCGCCTGGCCCGGCCACGAGTCGGTGATCACCAGGTTGCCTTCGGTCGCGCCCTCAAGCGCGTTACCTTCGTTATCAACCAGCGCAGGCTGTACGCCAAAGAAGGGGCGCGTGGCGGAACCGGCCTTCAACTGGGTTGCGCCGGGCAGCGGGGTGATCATAAAACCGCCGGTTTCTGTCTGCCACCAGGTATCCATCACCGGGCATTTGCCATTACCGATTTTCGACCAGTACCACTCCCACGCTTCCGGGTTGATCGGCTCGCCGACGGAACCCAAAATACGCAGCGAAGAGCGGTCGGTGCCGGTAATCGCTTTATCCCCTTCCGCCATCAGGGCGCGGATCGCCGTCGGCGCGGTGTAGAGGATATTGACCTTATGCTTATCGACCACCTGACTCATGCGCGCCGGGGTCGGCCAGTTCGGCACCCCTTCAAACATCAGCGTGATGGCACCGCAGGCCAGCGGGCCATAAAGCAGGTAGCTGTGGCCCGTTACCCAGCCGACATCCGCCGTACACCAGTAGACGTCGCCCGGATGGTAATCAAAAACATATTTAAAGGTGGTCGCGGCATAAACCAGGTAGCCGCCGGTGGTGTGCAGCACCCCTTTCGGTTTGCCGGTCGAACCAGAGGTGTAGAGGATAAAGAGCGGATCTTCCGCGCCCACTTCCACAGGCTGATGCTCATCGCTGGCAGTAGCGGTTAAATCGCTCCACCAGAGATCGCGCCCTTCATGCCACTCAATATTGCCGCCGGTGCGCTTGAATACCACCACATGTTCAACGCTCTTCACGTTGGGGTTTTTCAGCGCGTCATCGACGTTCTTCTTCAGCGGGATCGCGCGCCCGGCGCGGACGCCCTCATCGGCGGTGATCACTAAGCGCGAGCTGGAGTCGATAATTCGCCCGGCAACCGCTTCCGGCGAGAAGCCGCCGAAAATCACCGAGTGGACTGCGCCAATACGCGCGCAGGCGAGCATCGCTACCGCCGCTTCCGGCACCATCGGCATATAGATCGCCACCACATCGCCTTTTTTAATGCCCAGATCCACCAGCACGTTGGCAAAGCGGCAGACATCGCGGTGCAGTTCGCGATAGGTAATGGTTTTGCTCTGGCTGGCGTCATCGCCTTCCCAGATAATCGCCGGCTGGTCGCCGCGCTCGGCGAGATGGCGATCGAGACAGTTCGCGGCCAGATTCAGGGTGCCATCCTGATACCAGTTGATGGAGATATTGCCGGGCGCGAAAGAGGTGTTCTTAACGGTGGTGTAGGGTTTCATCCAGTCGAGGATTTTGCCCTCTTCGCCCCAGAAGGTCTCCGGGTCGCTAACGGACTGCTGATATTTGGCTTCATACTGCTGTGGATCGATCAGGCAACGCTCCGCAATGTTCGCGGGAATATCGTGTTTATGTATTTGGCTCATGGCGGTTGCTCTCCTTGTAAGATGTTAATAATATGTCACAAGAACGTTAATTGTAGGGCCTTTGCCTGCTTTGTTTATTATTTGCGCGATAGATCACGCATTAGGCAACGCAACTGCAAATCGGCAAAACCGTTTGTGCCGAACCTGAAAGGCGCTAAAAAGCACGCGGAGAGAGAAATTTCCTTCATAACAGTACGTTATGGAATAAGGCGATTTGATTACTCCGCTATTCGCTGGATAAAAGGTGAACAAGCGTAAGCACCTGAAAATAAACCACTGAACCAATAGGCTATTAATAATTTTTGTCATGGATTATTCACTCTTTAAATAGAAAATCGCAGTGGAAATTTCGGTGTGGGATCGGTTGTACGACATTTCTGATGATTAAAAAGTGCGCAACCGAACAATTTCAGTGTATTAATTTCCAAAGTTAAATATTGGAATTACGCAGACTGAAAAGTTTTTTATAACAAGTAGTTATTTTTCATAACTGGAATAAAAGACGGTTTTTCCTTAAAAAATCAGTCAAACCCCCTCCCGCTATAGGGTTGCGCGTTACACCTTGCAAATGGTACTGATAATGCGCGTTAAAAACCCCCGCAATACCGTGCAACGCAAATCATACCCTTTCAGTATGTGTCGTTCCTGTGCATGGAATGGCGCTTCATTGAGGATGTCTGTAGTGATGAAAAATATGAAAATCAGCCTCGCCTGGCAGATATTGCTGGCTCTGGTGCTGGGTATTCTTCTGGGTAGTTACTTGCATTATCAGAGCGACAGCCGTGAATGGCTGATTGCGAATTTCCTGTCTCCGGCGGGCGATATCTTTATTCATCTGATCAAAATGATCGTGGTGCCGATTGTCATCTCCACGCTGGTGGTGGGTATTGCAGGCGTTGGCGATGCGAAGCAGCTTGGTCGAATTGGCGCGAAAACCATTATCTATTTCGAAGTGATCACTACGGTTGCGATTGTGCTCGGCATTACGCTGGCCAACGTCTTCCAGCCGGGCTCGGGCATTGATATGTCGCAGCTGGCAACGGTGGATATTTCGAAATACCAAAGCACCACCGCGGACGTGCAGAGCCACGCTCACGGTCTGATGGGAACCATCCTGTCGCTGGTGCCAACCAATATCATCGCGTCGATGGCGAAAGGCGACATGCTGCCGATCATCTTCTTCTCGGTGCTGTTTGGCCTGGGTCTCTCATCGCTGCCGGCAACGCACCGCGAGCCGCTGGTAACCGTCTTCCGCTCCATTTCCGAAACCATGTTTAAAGTCACCCATATGGTGATGCGTTACGCGCCGGTTGGCGTCTTCGCGCTGATTTCGGTGACGGTCGCCAACTTTGGTTTCGCCTCGCTGTGGCCGCTGGCGAAGCTGGTGATCCTCGTTTATGTCGCAATCATCTTCTTTGCGCTGGTGGTGTTAGGCCTGGTGGCGCGCGTCTGCGGGCTGAGCGTTTGGACCCTAATCCGCATCCTGAAGGATGAGCTGATTCTGGCTTACTCCACCGCCAGTTCGGAAAGCGTGCTGCCGCGCATTATCGAAAAGATGGAAGCCTACGGCGCGCCGCCGTCCATCACCAGTTTCGTGGTGCCGACCGGGTACTCCTTTAACCTCGACGGCTCGACCCTTTACCAGAGCATCGCGGCAATCTTTATTGCCCAGCTTTATGGTATCGACCTCACTCTGTGGCAGGAGATCGTCCTCGTGCTGACGCTGATGGTGACCTCGAAAGGCATCGCCGGTGTGCCGGGCGTATCGTTTGTGGTGCTGCTGGCAACCCTTGGCAGCGTCGGTATTCCGCTGGAAGGGCTGGCGTTTATCGCCGGTGTTGACCGTATCCTCGATATGGCGCGTACCGCGCTGAACGTGGTCGGCAACGCGCTGGCGGTGCTGGTGATCGCCAAGTGGGAACACCAGTTTGACCGCAAAAAAGCGCAGGCCTACGAGCGCGAAATGCTGGGCAAATTTGATAAAACCGCCGGGCAGTAACCGGCGTACGCTCCCCGGTGCGTGTGCGTCGGGGAGCGTTTCTTCTCTTCGCGGTCGCGAAAACGACGCGCCTCTCATTTCTCCACCTCCCTCTCTCCAACTCATTGACACCCTTTATGTAAATGCCATGCTGATGCCTTCGAACCGGCAGAAGGATGGACGCAATTATGGTTTCGCGTAAAGCGGATGATGATCAGAGCGGTGCGGCCTTGCGCCGCGTGCGGCTGGACGATATCGCGACCCGTTGCGGCACCTCGCTTAGCACCGTCTCGCGCGCGCTCTCGGGCGAGAAGGGTGTAAGCGAGACGCTGCGCGCCCGCATTCAGGAGGTCGCTCGCGCCATGCGTTACACACCGGCCCAGGAGATTGGCGGCACGCGTATTGTGCTGGCGGTGTCGCAGGCGGCGATGCTCGATTACAACCGCTATCAGTTCAGCTGGTATGTGTTGCAGGGGTTAAAAGAGCGGGCAAAAGTGCTCGGCGTCGAGCTAACGACCCATGCTCTGAGCGGCCAGGATGACCCTGCGTTGCAGGCTTTGCTGAGCGAGCCCGATATCGGCGGCGTGCTGGCGTTAACGGTGGATGACCCCGGTTTTCTCACCGCCGTGGCCGGGCTGCGCAAACCGGCGGTGCTGGTCAATAGCGAAGATCCGTTGATGCGCCTCTCCAGCGTGCTGCCCTGCAACCGCTCTGCCACCCGCATGGCCTGCGACTATCTTATTGCCCACGGGCACCAGCATATTCTGTTTCTTACCCATCCCGGTCGGCGCACCATTGCGCAGCGGGAAGAGGGGTGGCGGGAAGCGATGCGCGATGCGCACCTCTCCTGCGACGAGGGCGATATTCTTACCGTGACCGACTGGCTGCCGGAGCTGGCTGAGCAGGCGGTGATGGCGTGGTTTGCGAAGGGGAAACACCCGCATACCGCGATTTTGTGCGCCAATGATTCGCTGGCGCTGGGGGCGATGCAGGGGCTGACAAAACTGGGCATCGGCGTGCCGGAGGCGGTGTCGGTGGTCGGCATGAACGATCTGCCGCAGGCGGAGTTTGCTTCCCCGGCGCTGACCACGGTGCATCTGCCGGTGCAGGAGATGGGCACGCTGGCGCTGGAGCTGTTGCAGGATATGATTGCCGGCAGCGTTGAAACCCCGCGGCGGATTGAGCTGGCCTGCACGATGGTTGAGCGTCAGTCGGTAGCAAAACGGGGCGCCGAAGCAGCCCCGTTTTAAGCGCGAGCGGGTTAATCGAATTTCGCCCGCTCCATTTTTGGCACCAATAGCAGGTACATCACGCCCCAGGCGACCAGATAGGCGACAGAGCTGATGGCAAAAAGCGCCCAGTAATTGCCTGATGACTCCAGCACGGCACCAATAACCGTTGAGAAAATCACGCTGCCGATCATGCCGAAGGTGCTGCCAATCCCGACCACGGAGCCGACCGCCGCATTGGGGAAGAGATCGGAAACCGAGGTCAAAATATTGGCCGACCAGCCCTGGTGCGCGGCCGCCGCCAGACCGACCAGCGCCACCGCTGCCCACAAATTATCGACCTGGGTGGCGGCAAAAATCGGCGTCACCAGGCAGGCGCAAATCAGCATCGTGGTTTTACGTGCTTTCGCCGCGCTAAAGCCCATATTCATCAGTTTGCCCGGCAGCCAGCCCGCGCCAAGACTGCCAACAATCGCAAACAGGTAGATCACGATCAGCGGTAAACCTAAGCCCTCCATATTCAGCCCGCGCGACTCGTTAAGCCACTTCGGCAGCCAGAAGAGGAAGAACCACCAGATCGGGTCGGTCAGCATCTTGCCGAGGGCAAACGCCCACAGCTGGCGATACTTCAGCAACTGCGTCCATTTGATGGCGGAGACATTTACCGCCTCCTCTTTATCCTGGCGGATCCACGTCAGCTCTTCCTGGGTGGCTTTATCGCTCGCCTTACCAAAGGCTAAAAACCACGGGATCAGCCAGACAAAGCCAACGCCGCCGAGGATCAGAAACGCGCCGTGCCAGCCGTAATGAATGGCGATAAAGGGGATCAATGCCGGTGAGATCACCACGCCAATGTTGACCGCCACGCCAAGAATACCGGTCGCCAGCGTGCGCTCTTTTTTCGGGAACCAGTCGGAGATCACTTTCATCGCCGCCGGGAAGTTAGCCGCTTCGCCCAGCCCCAAAATCACGCGCACAATCATAAAACCGACCACGGTGCCGACCACCGCGTGCAGCATGGCGGCGGCGCTCCACACCACCATCGCGATGGCGTAGCTGATGCGGGTGCCGAGCTTGTCGATAATGCGCCCGCACACCAGCGTGCCGATGCCGTAAGCAATGGTGAAGGCATTCACCAGCCAGCTATATTCGATCTGCGTCCAGCCGATATCCTTTTGCAGCATCGGTGCCAGCAGGCCGAGGATCTGCCGGTCCATATAGTTGACCGTGGTGGCAAACACCAGCATTGAGCAGATCACCCATCGGTAGTTGCTTTTCGGCTTCGCCACCGCCCGGGCGGGGTTGTGGATCGCATTCGGGTTAACGTCGTTTTGCGCCGCCGCCTGTGGGCTGCGCGCCTTATCAATTTGCGTTTCCATAAACTGTCTCCCGACCCGCACGGTCGCCCGCCGGGTCGTTACGCGCCAGAGGGATTAGAGAGTGAGTTCGCGGCTTTCGCCATCAACGGTCCACGTCGCCGGGTCGAGTGTGCGCCCCTGCGCCTGCACGCGTCCGTCGGCATAAAACAGCACCTCACCGTAATTCGCATCGCGCACGTGCAGCGTGCCGTCGCCCCGCGTTTCAACCTGCAAATCAGCAAAGTGGCTGGCAAATTGCGCCAGCGTGGTGAGTGCGGGATCGTCGTTGAGGCGGATCAGCCAGCAGGTTTCGCGCCCGGAGAGGCGCACTTCGCACTCGCGGGTCGGGCCGCCATCGACCACCTCAAAAGGCCGGTTGCCGGTCAGCTGCACCATGCCTTCACCACCGCGCAGCAGAATGCGCGCCGCATCGATCTGTTTTTCATCAAAGGCGCTCTGCGGCAGCCAGGCGTGGGTAAAGTCCGGTTGCCCGTCATGGGTGTTAAAGAGGACCACTGCCAGGCCGCGATACTGCTGCACGCGCGGCAGCGTGCCGCACCCGCCCCAGTACGAGGGGCGACCAAACCCGCCGTGCAGGGTTTCGCCGGGGTGATTGATCCACATCTGCGCTTCAGGGCGGTCGCCGATACGCAGGTGGATCGGCGTCTCCTGATATCCCCATTCGCCCCAGCGATAGCCGGCAATCGAGCCCATCGCCGCCTGGCGTGTTTTGTAGTGATAGAGACGAGCGATGCGGTTTGCGCCCTGGGCGAAACACCACTCCAGCGCGCTATCACCCTGCCAGACGGCAACCTCGGCCAGTTCCGGCGCCAGCGACAGTTTTTGCTGGCGCAGCAGCAGCGCAATTTGCGGCAGGGCGTGGAAGCGGCAGCCGTAGTTGCCTTTGCCCCACAGCAGGCGGGAGAGGGCAGATAGCTCCAGCGAGCGTCCGGCGCGTAAGGTGTATTCGTAGGAGCGCCCCTGCGAGGCGGTAAGCGTTCCCTGGTGGGCAGAACGCGCAATCTGTTCTAATAAACGGGCGATCGCGCGCTGGCTGCGGGCAACGATTTCAGCATCGTCCGCCAGCGCGGCGAGCGCGGTTAACCCTTTTAAATCAATCGGGAAATAGGGTGCCGAGTTCCACTCCGCCATTTCGCACTGCTCGAAATGATCGAGCCATGCCAGCACGCGCGTGCGCCCAGCGTCGGCCTGCTCCCGCCCGCTTCTACCGCTGCGCGCAAAGGTGCTGTCGGCAAAGAAGCTACCCGCCAGATACGCGGCGGTGTGAAACAGCAGGGCGTGGTTTTCGGAGAAGTACCACTGCACATCATTGCCCGGCTCATCCATCCAGTAGCGGAAGTTGAGGATCGCATGATCGATTTTCGCCCGCGTCCCGGCGGCGATCTGCTCGCCCCAGGCGATACGGCACCACAGCAGCGGCACAAGGGTGAAATCTGCGCAGTCATGACACGCTTCGACCGAGGGCAGCACCCCTTCAAGCATCGCGTGGGTCTGCGCGTCATTCATATGACAGGCCAGCCGCGCCAGCGCTTTAACACTGCTGTATTCGCCCCGGGTCGCCACATAGTGCAGCGCTTCGTCGATGCGCGCCTGCGGAGTAGTGGGCACCTGCGCCTGCTGTTCGGCGTGGCAGATCTCCACCCCCAGCGTGCGGGTGATGCGAAAGCCTGCTTTCTCTAAGCTGATAACAAAATTGCGGAAATCGGCGGGCAGCGCTTCGCTCTGCGCAATCTCCACCTCCGTTTCGCCTTTTTGCAGCGTTGCCGAAAGTTCGACTGGCTTGTCTAAGGAGATAAAATCCCCCACCACGCGAATGGCGAGATGCAGGGTCTCCGCTGCCGGTTGCGGGAAGCGCAGACGCACCGGGCCGGAAGTGTAGGTCGCCTGATCAAAGGAGATGCCGTCGAGCAACTGCTCCATATGACGGGTCATCTCACCGTCCACCGGCGTCGGCAGCGCAATGTGCAGCGGCGCGCCTTGCAGATAGTCGAGTTGAAAGAAGAAGCGAATATCGCGCTCGGCCAGATCGTCAAACCAGATGGCAATCTCGTTTAACCCGGCGTTCAGCGTAACCGTAAATTCAAATACGCTCTCAAGGTTGCGCTGGTAATCCGCCTTCCACGCCACCTCGTTGCCATTCACCGAAACGACCGCCGCCCCGCAGGTGGTCAGCCGAAAGGTGTGCTCGCCGGACTGCTCTGCCACAAGGTGACTTTTTGCCAGCGCGCCGACGCGCGTTGGGCGAAACCAGAAGCCGGAGAGATCGACGCGATCCGAGCCAAACGGAAACCACCACGTTGTCATTGCGGTCTCGCCAAATGGCGTCGGCTTTTTGCCAGCGAAATCGCGCTGAAATTCCGTGCGGCACGGGTAGGTGTGGGGAATAAAGTTTTTATGTTTACTTAAAAAGAAAAAGGGATCCATTTCGCCCTGCATTGGCTGGTCAGCAACATCATAGGGCAGGGAAGAAATGGGCGATAATTGCCAGTAGCGCACGGCGTTATTTATCGCGAGTGGAAAATAACAATAATTATTTTGCGGCGTTGTCATTATTTTCTCCAGGTACAGAGCTGTTGTTTTATTTATTTTCTGTCAGACGCAGACCTTCGCTGAGGCATAAAATTGCCAGCGCCTGGCCGTAGCCCGTCGGTTGTAATGGAATATCCTTATAAAATTGCAGGTTTCTGCCCATGCGCGTGCCGTAGGAAACATTGTGTACGGTGCCGCGGCTATCAATATTATTTTGCACCGCGGCCAGCGCTTTTAATCCCGCCGCTTTCCAGCGCGCATCGCCAATGCCGAGCCGTGCGCCTTTTAACAGCCCGTAACCAAACCCGGCGGTGGCGGAGATCTCTTCATAGGAGTCGGGGTGATCGAGCAGGGTGTGCCATGCGCCGCTCTCCGCTTGCAGATCGAGCAGGGTGTTAACCTGCGCTTTCAGACACTCAAGCAGGTAATCGCGCACGCCGCCGCCAAGATCGGTAAGTTCAATAAACTCCAGAATGCCGACGGTGATCCAGGCGTTACCGCGCGCCCAGCGGGCATTGGCGAAGTTGCTCTTTTCCGCGAAGCTCCAGCCGTGAAACCACAACCCGGTGTGCGGATCGTTAAGATAGCGGGCGTGGAGCAGGAACTGGCGCACGGCTTCATCCACCAGCTCCTGACGGCCGGACACGGTGCCGTAATGGCCGAGAAACAGCACCACCATAAATAGCGTATCGTCCCAGATCTCCTGCTCGTTGATGCCGTCGGAAACCACATGTTGAAAGCCGCGCTCCGGCGTGCGCGGCAATTCGCTCATCACGCGATCGGCCCAGGCATCCAGCACCTGCTGATAGCGCGGGTTACGGTGATGAGACCAGAAGAGCGACAGCGGCAGCATCGGCGCGGTGGTGTTGATATTAAGCGGCGGTAACCCTTTGGCGATATTCTCCTCAAACCAGCGGTCGATTTGGTTATAAATGTCATCCCGGCGCGTAAATTCCCACAGCCTGACCATGCCAAATAACCCGACGCCCTGCGGCCACTCCCAGCTGGTAAAGGAAATATAATCCCCAGGCGTGCCGTCGAGATTGGGCTCATTAAATTTCCCTTCATCTTTTAATGAGGTGAAGCCCAGCAATAATAAATTTAATTGATCACTTAATGTGCGTATTTGCATATTTAATCCCACGCTGAAAATTATTTTATGCGTTGATTAAATCACTTTGATTTTTTAATGCGCAATACGAAAAAATTTTGCGTTTTTGAATTGTGAGCCATGCGATGATTCTTAAGTGAGGAGCTTTACAGGAATGAAAGATAAAACAACAGGTTAATGAAATAATGTTTTAACTTTGTATGAAGGGCGCAAAAATTTTGCGTGCAGGGGTGAAAAGCAAAAAAAACGGGGGCATTTGCCCCCGCTTTTCTCAACCCATCGCGCTTTCGCGCAGCCGGGTTTTCAGCTTGCTGTACTCATCAATGACATACTGCTCGGCGGCGCGCTGATCGGCGATCGGCTCAATGCGCACTGCGCAGTATTTATACTCCGGCGTTTTGGTTATCGGGCTTAAGTTCTCCGTCACCAGCTCGTTACAGGCCCCGATCCACCACTGGTAGGTCATATACACCGCCCCTTTATTCGGGCGATCGCTCACCTGCGCGCGGGTGATGATTTTGCCTTTGCGCGAGTTAACCCACACCAGCGCTTCATCTTCAATGCCCAACCTTGCGGCGTCGGCCGTGTTGATCTGCGCATAGCCCGGTTCATCCGCCAGTGCGGCGAGCGCGGCACAGTTGCCGGTCATCGAGCGGCAGGAGTAGTGGCCCACTTCGCGCACGGTGGAGAGCACCATCGGGTACTCTTCGGTCAGTTTATCCATCGGCGCGACCCAGTCGCAGGTGAAGAACTGCGCCTTGCCGTTCGGTGTATCGAACTGCTCCTTAAACAGATACGACGTGCCCTGATCGGCCTCTGACTCATCGCGACATGGCCACTGGATGTAGCCCAGCTCACCCATTTTTTCGTAGGTGGCGCCGTAGAAGTCCGGGCAGAGATGACGCAGCTCGTCCCAGATCTCCTGCGTGTTGCGATAGTGCATCGGGTAGCCCATGCGGGTGGCGATCTCGCTGATGATTTGCCAGTCCGTTTTCAGATCCCACTTCGGCTCGACGGCTTTAAAGAAGCGCTGGAAGCCGCGATCCGCTGCGGTGTAGACTCCTTCATGCTCGCCCCATGAGGTAGAGGGCAGGATGACATCCGCCGCGGAGGCGGTTTTGGTCATAAAGATATCCTGCACAATTACCAGTTCCAGACCCTCAAACGCTTTACGCACCGCCGACAGCTCGGCGTCCGTTTGCAGCGGATCTTCGCCCATGATGTAGGCGGCGCGCACTTCGCCGTGCTCCACGCGGTGCGGCAGTTCGCTGATGCGGTAGCCGGTATGTGCCGGTAAGCTCTCCACCCCCCAGGCTTTGGCAAACTTCTCGCGGTGGGCTTCTTCTTTCACGTACTGGTAGCCCGGGAAGGTGTCCGGCAGCGCGCCCATATCGCAGGCACCCTGCACGTTGTTCTGCCCGCGCACCGGGTTGACGCCAACGTGCGCTTTGCCAAGGTTGCCGGTGAGCATCGCCAGGCTGGTCAGCGAGCGCACGGTCTCCACGCCCTGATAGAACTGGGTAACGCCCATGCCCCAGAGGATGGCGGCGGTTTTCGCCCTGGCGTACATGCGCGCGGCCTGGCGAATCTGCTGGGCGCTGATGCCGGTCACCTCTTCAACCGACTCCGGCGTATAGCCTTCAACGATCTTGCGGTACTCCTCGAATCCTTCGGTGCGGCTGGCGACAAAACCCTCGTCGTAGAGTTTTTCCTCAATAATCACATGGCCCATGGCGTTCAACAGGGCAATGTTAGAACCGTTTTTCAACGCGACATGCAGATCGGCAATGCGCGCGGTTTCAATTTTACGCGGATCGCAGACGATGATTTTCGCCCCGTTTTGCTTCGCGCGAATCACATGATTGGCGACGATCGGGTGCGAATCCGCCGGGTTGTACCCAAAGATAAAGACTAAATCGGTGTTATCGATTTCGTTGATGGCATTACTCATCGCGCCATTACCGACCGACTGGTGCAGACCTGCAACCGAGGGGCCGTGTCAGACACGCGCGCAGCAGTCAACGTTATTGGTACCAATAACGGCGCGCGCGAATTTTTGCATGATGTAGTTGGTTTCGTTGCCGGTGCCGCGCGATGAGCCGGTGGTCTGGATCGCATCGGGGCCATATTTTGCTTTGATCTCGCTCAGACGGCTGGCGACATAATCAAGCGCCTCGTCCCAGGAGACCGACTCCAGTTTGCCGCCGCGCTGGCGGCGAATCATCGGGGTTTTCAGGCGAGGCGTCAGGATCTGGGTATCGTTAATGAAATCCCAGCCGTAATAGCCTTTCAGGCAGAGGGTTCCCTGGTTGGTTTTCCCCTGCGCTGCTTCCGCCCGAACGATTTTGCCGTTATCGACCACGAGGTGAATCTTGCATCCCGAGGCGCAATACGGGCAAACCGTGACGACTTTTTCCATCACTTTCGCTCCAGTTAAAAATTGCGTTTCCGCTGTCGCTCCCGGTTATGCATCTTTTATGCCATCGCAATGCAGAGGGGCGTGAGGGGATATTACGGCGCAAATCCAGGCAAAATAGTGACGAAGCGCAGTCCATCGTCAAATGTGACGTGTCGAAAGGCGAAGGGGATGTGACCGCGCTTAAAAAATCAGCATTTATTCACTGCATTTATTAAAGGCAGCCAACAGAATAGATAAGAGTGAGCAAAGCGAGCCTGTGGAAGCGAATAATGAAACCTGCGATCCTGGTAGTAGATGACGATACGGCGGTATGTGCGCTGCTGGAGGATGTGCTGAGCGAGCACGTCTTTACGGTTCATCTTTGCCATAACGGACTGGATGCGATCACGCTCTGCGCGCAGCATCCTGAGATTGCGTTGGTGCTGCTGGATATGGTGCTGCCCGATATCAACGGCCTGCGCGTGTTGCAGCAGTTGCAGAAGATCCGCCCTGCGTTGCCGGTAGTGATGCTGACGGGGATGGGCAGCGAAGCGGATGTGGTGGTCGGCCTGGAGATGGGCGCGGATGACTATATCGGTAAACCCTTTAACGCCCGCGTGCTGGTGGCGCGCGTCAATGCCGTGCTGCGCCGCACCGGCGTGCTGGCTGCCGAAGCAACTGTGGAGAAAAGCAGCGGTTTTGCGTTTAACGGTTGGCATCTTGACCCGATACGTTGCGAATTGATCAACCCGCAGCAGCAGGTGGTCGATTTAACGCAGGGGGAGTACAGCCTGTTGCTGGCGTTGGTGCAAAACGCGCGGCGCGTGCTGAACCGCGAGCAGCTTTTAACCCTGACGCACAGCGAAAGCGTGGAGGTATTTGACCGCACCATCGATGTGTTGATTATGCGCCTGCGGCGCAAGATTGAGGTCAATCCGCATCAGCCGGCGCTTATCAAAACGCTGCGCGGCCTGGGATATGTGTTTGCCGCCGATGTCGCGCACGGTGAGAAGGCGGCGTAGGGGGTAGTTTTTGCCGGATGGCGCTGCGCCTTATCCGGCCTACGCCGTTCCAGCAACAGAGAATCTCATTCGTAGGCCCGATAAGCGCAGCGCCATCGGGCATGCGGTGCCGCATTGAGCACATCGCCGGATGGCGGCTACGCCTTATCCGGCCTACGCCGTTTCAGCAACAGCGAATCTCATTTGTAGGCCCGATAAGCGCAGCGCCATCGGGCATGCGGTGCCGCATTGAGCACACCGCCGGATGGCGGCTACGCCTTATCCGGCCTACGCCGTTCCAGCAACAGCGAACCCCATCCGGCACCCGTCACCCGTTACCCTTTCATCCACATGCGGATGCCGTCGAGGAACATCTGCGTGGCGAGCATCACCAGGATCAGCCCCATCAACCGCTCGAGCGCATTCACTCCTTTCTCGCCCAATAACCGCAAAAAGAGCGATGACTGCAACAGAATCGCCACCGTGCCGCCCCAGGCAATAAGCAGCGCAATCACTAAATGCCCCATCTGATTCGGGTATTGATGCGACAGCAGCATCAGCGTCGCCAGCAGCGTCGGGCCGGCAACCAGCGGGATCGCCAGCGGCACGATAAACGGCTCCTCGCCGGCGGGCAGGCCTGAGCTACTGCCGGTGGGGCTGGGGAAAATCATCTTGATAGCAATCAAAAAGAGAATAATGCCGCCGGAGATCGACACCGTTTCGGCGCGCAGGCTGAGGACAGAAAGAATTTTCTCGCCGGCGAAGAGGAAAATAAACATCACCAGCAGCGCAATAAGCAGCTCGCGGATCATGATCGCGCGGCGGCGTTTTGGCTCGGTGTGTTTTAACACCGACATAAATATCGGCAGGTTGCCCAGCGGATCCATTATTAATATCAACAAGACGGCGGCAGAGATGATTTCATTCATTGATTATTATTCCGGACATTTGCGGCGAAAATGGCGTGATTAGCGGCATTTCTAACGCAGTGGCGATCATTTATTAATTTCACTTGCGACTTTGGCTGCATTTTGTAATGTGGAGCGATGTCCAGTTACAGCTGGCTCGCATACACAGCACACATCTTCGCAGGAACTCGTTATGAAAAATGTTGGTTTTATCGGCTGGCGCGGTATGGTCGGCTCCGTCCTCATGCAACGCATGGTTGAAGAGCATGATTTTGACGCCATTCGCCCTGTTTTCTTCTCTACTTCGCAGCTCGGCCAGCCCGCGCCCGCGTTTGCAGGCCAGACGACCGGCACCCTTCAGGATGCATTCGATCTGGAGGCATTAAAGGCGCTCGACATCATTGTCACCTGCCAGGGCGGCGATTATACCAACGAAATCTATCCAAAGCTTCGTGAAAGCGGTTGGCAGGGTTACTGGATTGATGCGGCCTCCTCGCTGCGTATGAAAGATGACGCGATCATTATTCTCGACCCGGTAAACCAGGACGTCATTACCGACGGGCTGAATAAAGGCATCAAAACGTTTGTTGGCGGCAACTGTACCGTCAGCCTGATGCTGATGTCTCTCGGCGGCCTGTTCGCCAACGATCTGATCGAGTGGGTATCGGTCGCCACTTACCAGGCCGCATCCGGCGGCGGTGCGCGCCATATGCGTGAACTGCTGACGCAGATGGGCCAGCTGCATCACCACGTGGCTGCTGAACTGGAAAACCCGGCCTCTGCCATTCTCGATATTGAACGCAAAGTAACGGCGCTGACCCGCAGCGGCGATCTCAGCACCGAGAACTTCGGCGTGCCGCTGGCCGGCAGCCTGATCCCGTGGATCGACAAACAGCTCGATAACGGCCAGAGCCGCGAAGAGTGGAAAGGGCAGGCGGAAACCAACAAAATCCTCAATACCGCGTCAGCCATTCCGGTTGATGGCCTCTGCGTGCGCATCGGCGCGCTGCGTTGCCACAGCCAGGCCTTCACCCTCAAACTGAAAAAAGATGTCTCCATCCCGACCATCGAAGAGCTGCTGGCGGCACATAACCCGTGGGCGAAAGTGGTGCCGAACGATCGTGAGATCTCAATGCGCGAGCTGACGCCTGCCGCCGTCACCGGCACGCTGACCACTCCGGTTGGCCGTCTGCGCAAGCTGAACATGGGCCCGGAGTACCTCTCCGCCTTTACCGTCGGCGACCAGTTACTCTGGGGTGCCGCAGAGCCGCTGCGACGTATGCTGCGCCAGCTGGCGTAGAACAATCCTCCTTATAAGGGTGCTTCGGCACCCTTTTTTTTGATCTTTTTAAATGAAATTAAAAGATGGGCGTTTATTTTCCCAGAAGTCTGAAAGCGTTGGCTATGCTTTAGGCTGGGTGTCTTACATTTTGCCTGAAAGTGGAACGGAGCATCAGATTGCACATGACGTGCGGCACCGTTCAGGTTCAAAAGAGTATCGCAACCGCACGCAACGGCGGTGGAAGAGGCGATAACACAACAACAGGATGAGAACCATGTCTGTTCATGTTGATAAAGACGTGATTAATGCGCTTATTGTCGGCCATTTTGCCGATCCATTTTCTGTTCTCGGAATGCACCGTACCGATGCGGGTCTGGAAGTTCGCGCGCTTTTACCCGACGCCACGGAAGTATGGGTGATTGAAACCAAAACCGGGCGTAAAGTGGCAAAACTGGAGTGTATCGACTCCCGCGGCTTTTTCAGCGGCATCGTGCCGCGCCGCAAAAATCCCTTTAATTATCAGTTTGCCGTCTTCTGGCACGGCCAACAGAATCTGATTGATGACCCTTACCGTTTCGGCCCATTAATCCAGGAGCTGGATGCCTGGCTGCTGAGTGAAGGCACCCATCTGCGTCCCTATGAGACCCTGGGTGCCCACGCCGATACGATGGATGGCGTCGTCGGCACGCGTTTCTCCGTCTGGGCACCGAACGCGCGGCGCGTGTCGGTGGTCGGTCAGTTCAACTTCTGGGATGGCCGCCGCCACCCAATGCGCCTGCGCCGCGAAAGCGGTATCTGGGAGTTATTTATTCCCGGTGCGCTCAACGGCCAGCTCTATAAATTTGAATTACTCGATGCGAACGGTCATTTGCGCATCAAATCCGACCCTTACGCCTTCGAAGCGCAGATGCGCCCCGACAGCGCCTCGCTGATTTGCGGCCTGCCGGGTAAAAAAACGCAGAGCGAAGAGCGCAAGCAGGCGAACAATTTCGATGCGCCTATCAGTATTTATGAAGTGCATCTCGGCTCCTGGCGACGCCATACGGATAACAACTTCTGGCTTAGCTACCGTGAGTTAGCCGACCAACTGGTGCCTTACGCCAAGTGGATGGGCTTTACCCACCTTGAACTGCTGCCGATCAACGAACATCCGTTTGATGGCAGCTGGGGTTATCAGCCTACCGGGATGTATGCGCCAACGCGCCGTTTCGGCACCCGCGACGACTTCCTGCACTTTATCCACACCGCGCACGCCGCCGGTCTTGGCGTGATCCTCGACTGGGTACCGGGCCACTTCCCGTCCGATGATTTTGGTCTGGCAGAGTTTGACGGCACACACCTCTACGAGCACAGCGATCCGCGCGAAGGGTATCACCAGGACTGGAATACGCTGATTTACAACTATGGCCGCCGGGAAGTGAGCAACTACCTGGTCGGTAACGCGCTCTACTGGATTGAACGCTTCGGCATTGATGCGCTGCGCGTCGATGCGGTGGCGTCGATGATCTACCGCGACTACAGCCGCAAAGAGGGCGAGTGGGTGCCGAACGAATACGGCGGCCGCGAAAACCTTGAAGCGATCAAATTCCTGCGCGACACCAACCGCATTATCGGCGAGCTGGCACCGGGCGCGGTGACGATGGCGGAAGAGTCGACGGATTTCCCCGGCGTCTCGCGCCCGCCATCAGGCGGCGGTCTTGGCTTCTGGTACAAGTGGAACCTTGGCTGGATGCACGACACGCTCGATTACATGAAGCTCGATCCGATCTACCGCAAGTATCACCACCACAAGCTCACCTTCGGCATGGTCTACAACCACACCGAAAACTTTATTCTGCCGCTCTCCCATGACGAAGTGGTACACGGTAAGAAGTCGATTCTCGATCGTATGCCGGGCGACGCGTGGCAGAAGTTTGCCAACCTGCGCGCCTATTACGCCTGGATGTGGGCCTTCCCCGGCAAAAAACTGATGTTTATGGGCTGCGAGTTTGCCCAGGGCCGCGAGTGGAACCACGACAGCAGCCTCGACTGGCATCTGCTGGAAGGCGACGACAACTGGCACCACGGCGTACAGCGCCTGGTGCGCGATATGAACACCCTCTACCGTCACCATAAGCCGCTGCATGAAATGGACTTTGACTCCTACGGCTTCGAGTGGCTGGTAGTCGACGATGAAGAAGCGTCGGTGTTTGCCTTTGTCCGCCGCGATAAAGCGGGCAACGAAATTATCGTCGTCAGCAACTTTACGCCGGTCTCGCGCCAGGGTTACCGCCTCGGTATTAACCAGCCGGGACGCTGGCGCGAAGTGTTGAACAGCGACTCGATGCACTACCACGGCAGCAACACCGGCAACGGTGGCCTGGTGCAGAGCGACGAGATTGCCAACCGCGGACGTGACAACTCGCTGCTGCTCAACCTGCCGCCGCTCGGCACCATCTGGCTGGTGCGGGAGGGGGAATGATCTCCCTGACGGCTGGCTCCGCGAGCCCGCTCGGCGCAGAAGTGCAGAGCGGGGGCGTCAACTTTAGCCTCTTCTCAGCCCATGCTGAGCGCGTGGAGCTGTGCCTGTTCGACGCTGAGGGCAATGAGCAGCGCGTCGATCTCCCGGCGCGCACGGGCGATATCTGGCACGGTTTTCTTCCCGGCGCGAAAGCAGGCCAGCGCTACGGTTACCGGGTGCATGGCCCGTGGCAACCGACGCAGGGGCACCGCTTTAACCCGGCGAAACTGCTGCTCGATCCCTGCGCACGGCGCGTAGAGGGTGAGGCGGTAGATAGCCCGCTGTTCTACGCCGGTTTTGACCAACCCGATCCCCACGACAGCGCGCCTCTCGGCTTACGCAGCGTGGTGGTCAACGACAACTTTGACTGGGAAGGGGATAAAGCGCCGCGCACGCCGTGGGGCAACAGCGTCATTTATGAAGCCCATGTCAAAGGGCTGACCTGGCTGCATCCGGACATTCCGCACGAGATCCGCGGTACCTATAAAGCGCTGGCGCATCCGGTGATGATCGCCTGGTTTAAACAGCTGGGCATCACCGCCCTCGAACTGCTGCCTATTGCTCATTTTGCTCACGAGCAGCGCCTGCAACGCCTCGGGCTGAGTAACTACTGGGGCTACAACCCGCTGGCGCTTTTTGCGCTGCATCCGGCTTACGCCCACGATCCTGAGCAGGCGATTAACGAGTTCCGCGCGGCGGTGAAAGCGCTGCACGCGGCGGGCATCGAAGTGATCCTCGATATCGTGCTTAACCACAGCGCTGAGACGGACCTTGCAGGCCCGACCTTCAGCCAGCGCGGAATCGACAACCGTAGCTACTATTGGATCAGAGAAGATGGCGATTACCACAACTGGACCGGCTGCGGTAACACCCTCAATTTGAGCCAGCCTGGGGTGGTGGAGTATGCCCACGCCTGCCTGCGCTACTGGGTCGAGACGTTTCACATTGACGGCTTCCGCTTTGATCTTGCTCCGGTAATGGGGCGCACGCCGGAATTTAACCCGCAGGCACCGCTCTTTGCGGCAATCCAAAACGATCCGCTGCTGCGGGATTTGAAGCTGATTGCCGAGCCCTGGGACATCGGCGAAGGCGGCTATCAGGTGGGGAATTTCCCCGCGCCTTTTGCCGAGTGGAATGACCATTTCCGCGACGCCGCGCGCCGCTTCTGGCTAACGGAGTCACTGCCGATGGGGGCTTTTGCCGGGCGCTTTGCCGCCTCCAGCGATCTCTTTAAGCGCAACGGACGCCTGCCGTCGGCGACGGTCAACCTGGTGACAGCCCATGACGGTTTTACGCTGCGTGACTGCGTCAGCTTTAACCACAAGCACAACCAGGCGAACGGGGAAGATAACCGCGACGGCACTAACGATAACCACAGTTTCAACCACGGCGTCGAAGGGCTGGACGCCAGCGCCGATGTGATGGCGCGTCGGCGCGCAAGCCAGCATGCGCTGCTGGCGACGCTGCTGCTTTCGCAGGGGACGCCGATGCTGCTGGCGGGCGACGAGATGGGCCACAGCCAGCACGGCAACAATAACGCCTACTGTCAGGATAACGCGCTGACCTGGCTCGACTGGCGCCAGGCGGATCAAGGGTTAATCGACTTTACTGCTGCGCTTATCAAAGCGCGGTCGCACATCGCCGCGCTGACGGACGATGCGTGGTGGGAAGAGGGCGACGGCAACGTCGCCTGGCTTAATCAGCATGGGCGGCCATTAACGCCGCAGGAGTGGCAGGAGGGGGCGCCTCGCCTGCAAATCCTGTTATCGGATAACCACTTACTTGTGATGAACGCCACCTCTGAATTGGCGGAAATAGCGTTACCGACCGGCGACTGGCATGCCCTGTCGCCCTTTGCCGGAGAAGAGAATCCGGTGGTGATAACTGTCTGGCAGGCACCAAAGCACGGCGTGTGCCTCTTTCAGCGGTCAGATAAACGGAGTCAGTCATGGTGAGATTAGATAAGAACGACCCTACAATGTTGGCGCGCCAGCTGCCGTTAAAATCCGTCGCCCTGATTCTGGCGGGTGGACGCGGCACACGCCTGAAAGATTTAACCAAAAAACGCGCCAAGCCCGCCGTGCACTTCGGCGGTAAATTCCGCATCATCGACTTTGCGCTCTCCAACTGCATCAACTCAGGCATCCGCCGCATCGGCGTTATCACCCAGTATCAGTCCCACACGCTGATTCAGCACATCCAGCGCGGCTGGTCTTTCTTCAACAACGAGATGAACGAGTTTGTCGATCTGCTACCTGCCCAGCAGCGCGTTCACGGTGAAAACTGGTATCGCGGCACCGCCGATGCGGTCACGCAGAACCTCGATATTATTCGTCGCTACGGCGCGGAGTACATCGTCATTCTGGCCGGTGACCATATCTATAAGCAGGACTACTCGCGCATGCTGCTCGACCACGTTGAGAAGGGCGCGCAGTGTACGGTGGCCTGTTTACCGGTGCCAGTGCATGAAGCCACCGCGTTCGGCGTAATGGCGGTCGATGAGAACGACAAAGTGATAGACTTCGTCGAGAAACCCTCCAATCCGCCGAGCATGCCGGGCGATGAGACCCGCGCGCTCGCCAGTATGGGCATCTATATTTTTGACGCTGAGTATCTCTACGATCTGCTGGAAGCGGACGATAAAAACGAAAATTCCAGCCACGATTTCGGTAAAGATATTATTCCGCAAATCGTCAAATCCGGTATGGCCTTCGCCCACCCTTTCCCCTTGTCCTGCGTGCAATCCGACCCGAATTCCGAGCCCTACTGGCGCGATGTCGGCACGCTGGAAGCCTACTGGAAAACCAACCTGGATCTGGCCTCGGTCATGCCCGAACTGGACATGTACGATCAAAACTGGCCTATCCGTACCTATAATCAATCATTGCCGCCGGCGAAATTCGTGCAGGACAGATCCGGTAGCCATGGCATGACGTTGAACTCGCTGGTTTCCGGCGGCTGCGTTATTTCAGGATCGGTTGTTGTGCAGTCGGTGCTTTTCTCCCGCGTACGCATCAACTCATTTTGCAATATCGACTCGGCGGTTCTGCTGCCTGATGTTTGGGTCGGGCGCTCTTGCCGCCTGCGCCGCTGCATTATCGACAGAGCCTGCGAGATACCGGAAGGCACGGTGATTGGCGAAAACGCAGAAGAAGACGCACGCCGCTTCTACCGATCGGAAGAGGGCATTGTGCTGGTTACGCGCGAAATGCTGCGCAAATTACAAGGTTGAAAGCACCACTTACATCCTTGCGCGGAAGGGGTCCGCGTGCTGTTTTTCCGTGAACGGCAACGCGAGCCGAACGGTTTTGACAGGAGCGATAATGCAGGTTTTACATGTATGTTCTGAGATGTTTCCGTTGCTGAAGACCGGTGGTCTGGCGGACGTGATTGGCGCGCTGCCCGCGGCACAAATTGCCGATGGGGTAGATACGCGCGTTCTGCTGCCTGCGTTCCCGGATATTCGCCGTGGTGTAACCGACGCAAAAGTGATCTCCCGCCGCGATACCTTCGCCGGCAAGATCTCTCTGCTCTTCGGCCACTTCAACGGGGTGGGGATCTACATGATCGATGCGCCGCACCTCTATGAGCGCCCCGGTAGCCCTTACCATGACACTAACCTGTTCGCCTACACCGATAACGTGCTGCGTTTTGCGCTGCTCGGCTGGGTAGGCAGTGAAATGGCCTGTGGTCTCGATCCTTTCTGGCGGCCGGACATTGTGCATGCGCACGACTGGCACGCCGGGCTGACGCCAGCGTATATGGCGCTGAAAGACCACTCGGCGAAATCGGTGTTTACCGTGCATAACCTTGCCTACCAGGGCATGTTTTATGCGCAGCATATGGATGACATCGATCTGCCATGGTCTTTCTTTAACATGCACGGGCTGGAGTTCAACGGCCAGATCTCCTTCCTGAAAGCGGGACTGTACTACGCGGATCACATCACCGCCGTCAGCCCGACCTACGCGCGGGAGATCACCGAACCGCACTTTGCCTATGGGATGGAAGGGTTACTGCGCCAGCGCCAGAAAGAGGGCCGCCTGAGCGGTATTCTCAACGGCGTTGACGAGAAGATTTGGGACCCGGCAACTGACCTGCTGCTCGGCGCGCGCTACACGCGTGACACGCTGGAGGAGAAGGCGGAGAACAAACGCCAGTTGCAGATCGCCATGGGGCTGAAGGTGAACGACAAAGTGCCGCTGTTTGCGGTGGTGAGCCGTTTGACCAGCCAGAAAGGGCTCGATCTGGTGCTGGAAGCGCTGCCCGGTTTGCTGGAGCAGGGCGGTCAGTTAGCGCTGCTTGGCGCGGGCGATCCGGTGCTGCAGGAGGGTTTCCTCGCGGCAGCGGCAGAGCACCCCGGCCAGGTAGGGGTGCAGATTGGCTACCACGAAGCCTTCTCGCACCGCATTATGGGCGGCGCGGATGTGATTCTGGTGCCGAGCCGCTTTGAGCCGTGCGGGTTAACGCAGCTGTATGGTCTGAAATATGGCACCCTGCCGCTGGTACGACGCACCGGCGGGTTAGCCGATACTGTCTCTGACAGCTCACTGGAGAACCTCGCCGACGGCGTGGCCAGCGGGTTTGTTTTTGAGGACAGCAACGCATTAGCGTTGCTTCGCGCGATTCGTCGTGCTTTCGTATTGTGGTCCCGTCCTTCGCTGTGGCGTTTTGTTCAGCGCCAGGCAATGGCAATGGATTTTAGCTGGCAGGTCGCAGCGCAGTCATACCGCGATCTTTACACTCGGTTGAAATAGTTTTCCAGGAATCACGCATATGAATGCTCCGTTTACCTATGCTTCACCGACACTAAGTGTCGAGGCATTGAAACACTCGATTGCCTATAAACTGATGTTCACGATCGGTAAAGATCCGGTTATCGCTAACAAACATGAGTGGCTGAACGCCACGCTGTTTGCCGTTCGCGATCGGCTGGTGGAGCGCTGGCTGCGTTCCACCCGCGCGCAACTCTCCCAGGAGGTGCGCCAGGTCTACTACCTGTCCATGGAGTTTCTGATTGGCCGTACGCTCTCCAACGCGCTGCTCTCGCTCGGGATTTATGAGGATGTGAAAAACGCGCTGGATGAGATGGGCCTCGACCTTGAAGAGCTGATCGACGAAGAGAACGATCCGGGCTTAGGTAACGGCGGCCTCGGGCGTCTGGCAGCCTGCTTCCTCGATTCGCTGGCAACCCTCGGGCTGCCGGGGCGCGGCTACGGCATTCGCTATGATTACGGCATGTTCAAACAGAACATTGTCGAGGGGCGTCAGAAAGAGTCCCCCGATTACTGGCTGGAGTATGGCAACCCGTGGGAGTTCAAACGCCACAACACGCGCTACAAAGTGCGGTTTGGCGGGCGCATTCAGCAGGAGGGGAGAAAGAGCCGCTGGGTTGAAACCGAAGAGATCCTCGCGGTGGCCTACGACCAGATTATCCCCGGTTATGATACAGACGCGACCAATACGCTGCGTTTGTGGAATGCGCAGGCCAGTAGTGCGATTAACCTCGGTAAATTCAACCAGGGCGACTACTTCGCGGCGGTGGAGGATAAGAACCACTCCGAGAACGTCTCCCGCGTGCTCTACCCGGATGATTCCACTTACTCCGGGCGCGAGCTGCGTCTGCGCCAGGAGTACTTTCTGGTCTCGGCGACGGTGCAGGATATTCTGCATCGTCACTTCCAGCTGCATCAGACCTACAGCAACCTGGCGGACAAAATCGCCATTCACCTCAATGACACTCACCCGGTGTTGTCGATCCCGGAACTGATGCGCCTGCTGATTGATGAGCATAAGTTCGACTGGGACGAGGCGTTTGAAGTGACCTGCCAGGTCTTCTCCTACACCAACCATACGTTGATGAGCGAAGCGCTGGAGACGTGGCCGGTTGAGATGCTCGGCAAAATTCTGCCGCGCCATCTGCAAATCATTTTCGAAATTAACGACTACTTCCTGAAGACGTTGCAGGAGCAGCACCCGAACGATATCGAGTTGCTGAGCCGCACGTCGATCATTGATGAGTCAAGCGGCCGCCGCGTGCGTATGGCGTGGCTGGCGGTGGTGGTGAGCCATAAAGTGAATGGCGTTTCGGAGCTGCACTCTAACCTGATGGTGCAGTCGCTGTTCGCCGATTTCGCCGCCATCTTCCCGATGCGCTTCCTTAACGTCACCAACGGCGTGACGCCGCGCCGCTGGCTGGCGCTGGCCAACCCGTCGCTCTCTGAAGTGCTGGATGAGCATATTGGCCGCACCTGGCGTACCGATCTCAGCCAGCTGAGCGAGCTTGAGCAGCATATCGACTTCCCGGCGGTGAACCAGGCGGTGCGCCATGCCAAGCTGGAGAACAAAAAGCGGCTGGCGACGGTGATCGCCCAGCAGCTTAACGTGGTGGTCAACCCGAAAGCGCTTTTCGATGTGCAGATCAAACGTATTCATGAGTACAAACGTCAGCTGATGAATGTGCTGCACGTCATCACCCGCTATAACCGGATCAAGGCCGATCCGACGGCGGAGTGGGTACCGCGCGTCAATATCTTTGCCGGTAAAGCCGCCTCGGCCTACTACATGGCGAAGCACATTATTCATCTCATCAACGATGTCGCGCAGGTGATCAACAACGATCCGGATATCGGCGATAAGCTGAAAGTTGTCTTTATCCCTAACTACAGCGTCAGCCTTGCGCAGGTGATCATTCCGGCGGCGGATCTTTCAGAGCAGATCTCGCTGGCGGGTACCGAAGCGTCGGGCACCAGTAACATGAAGTTCGCCCTTAACGGCGCGTTGACCATCGGCACGCTGGATGGCGCGAATGTGGAGATGATGGATCACGTCGGCGAGGAGAATATCTTTATCTTTGGTAACACCGCGGATGAGGTGGAGGAGCTGCGTCGTCAGGGCTATAAACCGCGCGAGTATTACGAAAAAGATGAAGAGCTGCACCAGGTGTTAACGCAGATCGCCACCGGTCTGTTTAACCCGCAGGATCCAGGGCGCTACCGCGATCTGGTCGATTCGCTGATTAACTTTGGTGACCACTACCAGGTGCTGGCGGATTTCCGCAGCTATGTCGACTGTCAGGATAAAGTGGATGCGCTCTATCAGCATCCGGAAGAGTGGACCACCAAAGCGATGCGCAATATCGCCAATATGGGCTACTTCTCCTCTGACCGCACGATCCAGGAGTACGCGGAGCATATCTGGAACATCAAGCCGGTGCGCCTTTAGCTTATCCGGTCTGTGAATATGTGGAACGGCGTGACTGAAACGGCGTAGGCCGGATAAGGCGCAGCCGCCATCCGGCGGTGTGCTGAATGTGGCACCGCATGCCGGATGGCGCTAACGCTTATCCGGCCTACGAATGTCCCCGGTCTGTGAATATGTGGAACGGTGTGAATGAAACGGCGTGTGCCGGATGGCGCTAACGCTTATCCGGCCTACGAATGTCCCCGGTATGTGAATATGTGGAACGATGTGCTGAATATGGCACCGCATGCCGGATGGCGCTAACGCTTATCCGGCCTACAACTTCCCGGCCTGCGAACGTTTAAAGCGCCATATCAAGCTGTAACTCTTCGAGGGTTTTTGCGCCGTCAATCGCGTTGGCGGACAACAAGCTGGCGCGAGCGCAGGCATGGGCTAACTGAATGCTGTGCGCTAACGGCCACGCTTCATGGCAACCGTATAAAAATCCGGCGCAAAAGGCATCGCCTGCTCCGACGCTGCCGACAATCTCCGCCTGGCTTAACATCCGCGACGGGATCCACGCTCCGGCTTCATCCGGTGTTTCACCCCACGCCCCTTCCGGGCAATGAATTACCACCCGCTGTTTAACCCCTGCCGCCAAAAGCTGCGCCGCCGCGCGGCCAATATTCTCAACGTGCGGCTTATCCTGCGCTGTGCGCATCGGCAGGCCGCTGAACTCGCCCGCTTCTAACTCGTTGATCACCAGATAATCCAGGTGCGGCAGGCAGGGCAGCACCAGCGGTTTATAGCGCGGGTCGCCTTTGCGCGACACCAGATCGAGTGAGGTCTCAAAGCCTTGTTCCCGCATCTGCGCCAGCAGCCGCGCGCTGCGCGTGCCGTACTCCTCATCGGCCTTATCAAGGCTGTCGAGCAGCAGCAGATAGCCGAGATGGAAAATCTTCATCTCGCCGTTAAGCGTCTCAAAGGCGTCGATATCCAGCAGCCGGTTGGCTCCGGGCGAGTGGAAAAAGGTGCGCTGGCCGGAGGGATCGGTCATCACCTGCGACATCGAGGTTGGGGCAGAAGGGGTGCGCTGCACGTGCTGGCGATTAACATGGTACTGATCGAGCATCGCCATAATGTAGTCGCCGTCGCCATCTTCGCCCACCAGCCCGACCGCCTGCAGCGGCAGGCCAACGTGCATTTTCGCCAGCGTGAGCAGCACATTAAGCGGCGCGCCGCCCGTCGAGCGTTCGCTCTGGACGATCTCCGCCAGCCAGCCGCGCTCCGGCCACTGGGCAATATGATGCACATGATCCACCAGCATATTGCCGGCGGCGATAACCCCGTGGCGGGCCATCAGCACTGCCCCGCGCTGCCGAAGATGCGCATCTGCCCGGCCACCGTATCGGCAATCGCCTCTTCAACACTGAGCAGCAACTGGGCGAACTCATCATACAGCGGCTGGCGATCCGCCATGCGCTGCTCAATGGCGCCAAGCGCCGCCTGCGACATGCCGGTATAGAAATTGATTTTATGAATGCCAAGCGAAATGGCGCGACGAAAATCCTCATCGCTGATGCCCGAACCGCCGTGCAGCACCAGCGGCAGGCCGGTCTGCTGGCGAATGGCATCGAGGCGGGCGAAATCGAGCTTCGGTTCGCCCTTATATTTGCCGTGCGCATTACCGATGGCGACCGCCAGCGTGTCGATGCCGGTGCGATCGACAAACTCCCGCGCCAGCGTCGGATCGGTAAAGCAGGCTTCATCGGCGTGGCCATACAGCGCGCCGCCCTCATCGCCGCCAACCGCGCCCAGTTCCGCCTCTACCGAGACGCCCACGGCGTGGCACATCTTCACCACCTCCCGCGTCTGGCGAATATTCTCTTCATACTCCAGCGCGGAGCCGTCGAACATCACCGAACTGAAACCGAGGCGCAGGGCGCGCACCACCGACTCAAAGTGCAGCCCGTGATCGAGGTTAAGCACCACCGGAATATCGCTGCGCGCGGCTTCAAACTTCACCGCCTCCACCAGCGACTCCAGCGAGACATACTTAAAGTGCACTTCGGCAATATTGATAATAAACGGCGAGCGCTCCCGCTTGGCGGCGGCGAACAGCGCGCGCAGAAAGTGGGAGTCGAGCACGTTAAATGCGCCCAAGGCATACTGGTGTTCGCGCGCATGCGCCAGCCCTGCGGCGAGAGAGATCATGGGCATAACCGCCTCCTTTACCCTAAAAAGAGTGAGTACTCATTACAGAGCACCAGATGTGCCGGTTCATCCTCCAGCACGTCGCTAAAGCGGTTCGCCGGGTTGAGGAAGTGGTTGTCGTGCTGGTCATCGTTAACCGATGAAACCTCGCCGACCAGCACATCGCCAAACCCCGGCTCGCCCCAAAAGCTATGATAAAGCCCCGGTGTGACACAAATGCTTTCCCCTGGTGAGAGGCGCAGCTGGCTGCCCGCCGCGTGCGTGTGTCGGCAGCCATCGATGACCACGGTAACGTCGCTGCTGTCAGTCTGGTGCTGCGCATCCGCGTTCCACAGTTCAATAATTAAGTTTCCGCCGCCGCGATTAATGATGTCCTCGCGCTTGCGCCAGTGCAGATGCATTGGCGTTAGCTGCCCGTCGCGCACATGCATGATCTTCTCTGCATAGCACTTGGCATAGGGCGCGCCGTCCGGCGAGCCGTTGCGCAGGGTAAAGAGCGTCAGCCCCTCGGCGTAAAAGTTGTCGCCGCCAAAGGCGGTGACATCCCACCCCAGCTTTAGCTCGAACACTTCACGCCACGCCTCATGATCCAGCTCGCGCCACTGGGTCGGCGCAAAGCTAGCAAAAGGCGGCAGATGCACGTCGTGCTTTGAGAAAAACTGCCGCGTGTGGCCGAGAATGTCATTAATGGCAGAGCGTTTCATCGTCTCTCCGTATGGCGCTTTCCCTCCCGCGCGGGGAGGGAGAGGGCTTATTTCACCGTCCAGCCTTTGTAGTTGGCGACGCTCTGCTTATCGATCAGCGTCACCGGGATCAGCACCGGCTCTTTCGGCGCGGGCTTGCCTTGCAGAATGTCGTAACCAATCTCTACCGCGCGCGCCGCCATCACCTGCGGATCCTGTGCCGGGGTAGCGACAAACAGCGAGTTCTTACGCTTCAGCGCCTCTTCACCATCCGGGCTACCGTCAACGCCAACGATAAAGAACTCGTTACGCTGTGCCTGTTTGGCCGCCAGATCGGCACCAATCGCTGTCGGATCGTTAATCGCGAAGACACCGTCGATTTTCGGGTTCGCCGCCAGCAGGGAGGTCATCACTTCCAGCCCGCCTTCGCGGCTGCCTTTGGCGTTCTGGTTATCTGAGAGCACCTTGATATCCGGGTGACGTTTAAACTCTTTCTGGCACCCTTCGACACGGTTTTGTACCGCAGAAACCGGCGGCCCGTTGATGATCACCACATTGCCTTTGCCCTTCAGGCGATCGGTGATGTATTTACAGGCCATTTCGCCCGCCTGGGTGTTATCAGAGGTGATTGTCGCGTCGGCACCTTCTGCCGCCACGTCCACCGCCACTACCACAATCCCGGCCTCTTTCGCCCGCTTAACCGCCGGGCCGATGCCTTTTGAATCCGCGGCGTTGAGGATGATCATGTCGACCTTCGCCGCGATAAAGTTATCAATCTGGCCGACCTGCTGACCGAGGTCGTAGCCGCTGGAGACCAGCGTCACTTTGACCTTATCGCCCGCCAGCTTGCGCGCTTCCAGCTCCGCGCCTTTGGTGATCTGCACAAAGAAGGGGTTGGCGAGATCGCCTACCGTAACGCCGATAGATTTCAGTTCTTTCGCCTGGACGAACGGCGTCGCGGCGAGCAGGGCCGTGGCGCAGAGCGCGGTGACAAGAGGTTTAAGACGCATGCTGTAATCCTCACTTATCTTACTGTTTTGTAGGGTTTTATTATGCTGCCTGATGGTGTCGGGTACGGTATTTGTCAATCAGCACCGCTATGATGATCACCGCCCCTTTGATCACCAATTGCCAGAAGTAGGAGACGCCCATCAGCGTCATGCCGTTGTTAAGGGTGGCGATGATTAACGCGCCAACCAGCGTGCCGGTGATGGTGCCGATACCGCCGACAAAACTGGTGCCGCCGAGAATGACTGCCGCAATCGCATCCAGCTCGTAGCCCATGCCGAGGTTGCCGTTGGCGCTGTAAAGGCGCGAGGCGCTCATCACCCCGCCAAGGCCGGAGAGCAGCCCGCTGATGCCATAAACGAAGAGCAAAACCAGCCACACTTTGATGCCGGTAAGGCGCGCTGCCTGCATGTTGCCGCCGACCGCGTAGATATGAACGCCGAGCGTGGTGCGGCGCAGAATAAACCAGCACACCGCAATCACCGCCAGCGCGATCACCACCAGCCACGGCACCGGGCCGAGATAGTTATTGCCGATCCACTCAAAGCTGATGTCCGAGTTGATAACGGTAGTGCCATCCGCCAGCAGATAGGCCGCACCGCGCAGTGCCGTATAGGTGCCGAGCGTGACGATAAAGGGGGGCAATCCGGCAAAGGCGACCAGCGCGCCGTTAAACAGGCCAAGCAGCAGGCCGAGCATCAGCGCCGCCGGTACCGAGAGCATCGACAGCTCCGGCATCAGCGATACCACCATTGCTGCCACCGCCGTGGTGCCGAGGATCGAACCAACCGAAAGATCGATCCCGCCGGTGAGAATGATGAAGGTCATGCCTGCCGCCAGCACAATGTTGATCGACGCCTGGCGGGTAATATTCAGCAGGTTGCTCTCGGTAAAGAAGTTCGGCGCGATAAAGCCAAATACCGCGACGATCAGGATGAGAATCGGCAGGATGCCGACGGTTTGCATCAGATCGCCCATCAGCACTTTTTTGGCGGAGGCAGATTTAGCCTCCTGCTGCGGCGTGGTGGCCGGGTGTGGTTTCATTTCAGTCATGGTGTACCGCCTGGTGATGGGTGTCGTTAACGCCGGTCGCCAGCGTCATAATCTCTTCCTGGGTGATAGCCTCGCCCTGCAACTCGCCGGCGATAGTGCCTTCGCGCATCACATAGACGCGGTCGCTCATGCCAACCACCTCCGGCAATTCGCTGGAGATCATCAGGATCGCCACCCCTTCGCGCGCCATCTGGTTCATGATCCGGTAGATCTCGCTCTTCGCACCGACATCAACACCGCGCGTCGGCTCATCAAGGATCAGGATGCGCGGGCCGATCGCCACCCAGCGCGAGATAAGCAGTTTTTGCTGGTTGCCGCCGGACAAACCGCCCGCCCGCACCTGTGCGTGCGGCACGCGAATATTGAGTAATTTGATCGCGTCATCGGAGAGGGTTTGCGCCTTTTTGCGGTTCAGCATGCCCCACGACGCATCGCGCTCCAGCGTCGCCATGGTGATGTTCTCCTGCGCTGCCAGTTCAAGGAACAGCCCCTGCTCTTTGCGGTTCTCGGTTAAAAAGCCGATGCCGAGATCGATCGCCGCACGCGGGGAGTGGATCACCACCGGCTCGCCATCGATCTCAATCATGCCGCCGGTCGCTTTGCGCACACCGAAAATCAGCTGTGCCAGTTCGGATCGCCCGGCACCGACCAGCCCGGCAAGGCCGACAATTTCACCGGCGCGCACTTGCAGGCTGACCGGCTGGATCTTGCCGCCATCGGTGAGGTGGTGAACGGTAAGACGCGGTTTACCGGGGGTGATATCGCGCGCTTTATTAAACAGATCGCTGAGCGGTCGCCCGACCATCATGCGCACCAGTTCGGCGGCGTTGAGGTTGTCGCGCGTCAGGCTGCCAACATACTGGCCATCGCGCAGCACGCTGACGCGATCCGAAAGCTCATACACTTCCGCCATGCGGTGGCTGATATAGATAATCGCCATCCCCTCATCGCGCAGGCGCATGATGAGTTCAAACAGGCGGTGAGTTTCACGGGAGGAGAGGGCGGCGGTGGGTTCATCCATCACCAGAATACGGCTGTTGCGGTGCAGGGCGCGGGCGATCTCTACCTGCTGCTGCTCGGCGATGGTCAGCTTCATTACCCGGTCGGTGGCGCTGAAATTGGCACCAAGACGGTCAATCACTGCCTGCGCCTGCGCCGCCATGGTTTTGCGCTGCACCAGCCCGCCGCGTGCGATTTCGCTGCCGAGAAAGATGTTCTCCGCCACCGTTAAGTTGGGCGCGAGCTGCATCTCTTGATAGATGAGGGTGATCCCGGCGGCAAGGGCGTCTTTTGGCCCGCGAATGGTGTGAGGCTTGCCGTCGATCAGGATCTCGCCGCTGGTGGCGGTGTAGGCCCCGGCGAGGATCTTCATCAGCGTGCTTTTGCCGGCACCGTTCTCTCCCATTAAGGCATGGATCTCGCCGGGCCAGACCGTCAGGTCCACCCCTTTGAGGGCATAAAACTTGCCGAACACTTTGGCAATATTACGCATCTCCAGCACGGGCACATTAGGCATGACGAAGCTCCTGCGAGTGACGATTTACGCACTTCATCACACGTTGGTAAATGGAGAATGTCAGAAGCTGTTCATATTTGTCATAGTGGCGCCACGCCACTGTTGTGACCTCTCCCGGAGCCGTTATGCCGTATCGCGCCAACCCCTTTTTCACCAGCGCCCGTGGGCGACTGCTCTTTTTCAATGTGCTGGTGGTGGCGGTGACGTTAATGGTCTGCGCCGTGGCGGTGCTCGGCTTTCGCCACGCCAGCCAGTTACAGGAGCAGGTGCAGCAGCAGACGCTGGATGATATGACCGCCAGCATGAACCTCGCGCGCGATACCGCAAGCGTCGCTACCGCTGCGGTGCGGCTTTCGCAGGTGGTTGGCGCGCAGGAATATAAAGGGGAGGCGGAGCGGCTGAAAGCGACGCAAAGCGCCTTGCAACGCTCGCTCACACAGCTGGCAAACGCGCCGCTGGCGCGGCTCGAACCGCAGCTGGTGGCGCAGATCACCCGCCGCAGCCAGGCGTTACAGCAGAGCGTTACGGAGATGCTGGAGCGCGGGCAGCGCCGCCACCTTGAGCGCAACGCGCTGCTCAGCTCCCTCTACCAGAATCAGAGTTATTTACGCCATTTGCAGACCATCGCCGCGCGCGACGGGCTGAACACCCCCGATCCGCGCCTGCTCAGTGAGATGGACAGGCTGCTTCTCGCCGCCATCCAGACGCCGTCGCCGCGCGCGACGCTGGCGCAGCTGGCGGAGATTGTCGGCCAGCTCCCAACGCGGGCGGGCGATCCGCTGCTCGATTTTATCCTGCCCGATTTTCAGGCCGAGCTTAACAAGCTGATGCCGCTCGCGGGCCAGCTGGAGGAGAGCGATCTGGCGATCACCTGGTCGATGTTTCATATCAAAGCGCTGGGCGCGCTGCTTAATAACGATATCAACAAGTATGTGGCGGAAGTGGCGCAGGCCTCCGAACAGCGCACCGCCCAGAGCCACCAGGAGATGCGCTCCATCAGCATCTTTATCAGCCTGTTTGCCCTGCTGGCACTGGCGATCACCGCCTGCGCCGGTTGGTATATCTACCGCAATCTGGGATCGAACCTGACCGCCATTTCACGTGCCATGTCGCGGCTGGCGCGCGGGGAAGCGAATGTTTCGGTGCCTGCGCTGCAACGGCGCGACGAATTAGGCGAACTGGCGCGCGCCTTTAACGTCTTTGCCCGCAACACCGCCTCGCTGGAGTACACCTCCACACTTTTAAAAGAGAAGAGTACGCAGCTGGAGACCACTTTTCATGCCATGCGCGACGGCTTTGCGCTGTTTGATAACCAGGGCTGCCTGGTGGTGTGGAACCCGCAATACCCGCTGCTGTTGGGCCTCGGCGAGGAGCCGCTGCGGCGCGGTCAGCACTACCACAGCCTGCTGCGGCAGGTGAGCGATCTTCCCGGTCATGTGCAGGAGAACCTGGCGCGCCCGCTGCCGTTAACTCAGGAGTTGCGGCTGGCGGATAACCGCACCATTGAGTTGCGCTTCAGCCCGGTGCCGGGGCGCGGCATGGTTAACGTGGTGCTGGATCGCACCGAGCGCAAAGGGCTGGAGGAGGCGCTGCTGCACAGCCAGAAGATGAAAGCGGTCGGCCAGCTTACCGGCGGGCTGGCGCACGATTTTAATAACCTGCTGGCGGTGATTATTGGCAGCCTGGAGCTGGCCTCAACCGATTCGCCGGACGCGGCACGCATTTCGCGCGCGCTGAAAGCCGCCGAGCGCGGGGCGCTGCTCACCCAGCGGCTGCTGGCCTTTTCACGCAAGCAGTCGCTCCACCCGCACGCGGTAGAGATGCAGGCGCTGTTGGAGAATCTCGACGAGCTGCTGCGCCACTCGCTTCCCTCAACGCTGACCCTGGAGATTGAAGCGCAGCACGCCGCCTGGCCGGCGTGGATCGACGTCGGGCAACTGGAGAACGCCATCATTAACCTGGTGATGAACGCCCGCGATGCAATGGAGGGGCAAACGGGCGTGATCAAAGTGCGCACCTGGAACCAGCGCGTCACCCGCACCGACGGACGCAGGCAGGATATGGTGGCGCTGGAGGTGATCGACAGCGGCTGCGGCATGTCGCAGGAGGTCAAAGCGCGGGTGTTCGAACCCTTCTTCACCACCAAACAGACCGGCAGCGGCAGCGGGCTGGGCCTGTCGATGGTTTACGGCTTTGTGCGCCAGTCCGGCGGACGGGTGGAGATTGAAAGTAACCCAGGGCAGGGCACCACGGTGCGTTTACAACTGCCGCGCGCAACTCTCCCGGCGGTGAGCAGCGTTGAACCGGCCAGCGATGCACGCCATGTGCGCAGCGACACGCTGATTCTGGTGCTGGAGGATGAAGTCGACGTGCGCCAGACCCTGTGCGAGCAGCTTCACGAGCTGGGCTACCTGACGCTGGAGGCGGAAAACGGCGATGCGGCATTGCAGATGCTTGCCGCCTCCACCGAGATTGGCGCGCTGATCAGCGACTTAATGCTGCCGGGGCGCTTAAGCGGTGCGGAGGTGATTGCCGCCGCTCGCCAGCAGGCGCCGAACTTGCCGATGCTGCTGATCAGCGGCCAGGATCTGCGCCCTGCCCACAACCCGGCGCTGCCGGAGGTCGAACTGTTACGCAAGCCCTTCACCCGCGCGCAGCTGGCGCAGGCCCTGCAACGCATCGCGGTATGAGGTGACGGCGCTCACAGGGTGATAAAAAGCTGGCTTGCCGGGACGCCTGTCGCCCGATAGATTATTTGCCTTAAGGATAGTGACTCCCTCACGGCTAAACCTGAAACCCACGCACTGGTGATTAACCTCTGCGCTGCGTTTCAGGTTTTTTTGTTTTTGTCGGTCATAAAAAGGAAAAGGACGTAACAATGAAAAAAGGGGTTATCGCGTTTCTGCTGCTGATGAGCATCAGCGCACCGCAGGCGCAAGAGGCTAAAGTGACGCTTATCCACACCGGGGATACGCACGGGCGCGGGATGAGCGAATCGGGTATTGGCTACGGCAAAATGAGCGCCTATGTAAAAAATCTGCGCGAGCAGGACGCCAACGTGCTGTTTGTCGACGTTGGCGATGCGGTAAGCGGCATGCCAGTGACCGATTTGACGCAGGGCGAGAGCAATGTGCGCGCCATGAACACCATGGGCTACGACGCTTTTACGCCCGGTAATGCGGACTTTATTTTCGGCGGCACGGAGTTGCTCTCGCTGCGGGAGAAAGCCCGTTTCCCGTTTGTCTCTGCCAATATTTACTACCACGACAAGCTCGCCTTTCGCCCCTATGTGATGAAAAAGATGGCGGGGCTGAATATCGCCATTATCGGCGTGTCGCCGCTCAATGCGATGGTGGCGACTACCGACAGCAAACTAGCCGGTTTTTCCGTCAGCGATCCGATTCAGGCGGTGCGTAACACGGTGGCACAGGTGAAAGGGAAGAGCGATCTGATCATTGTGCTGGCGCATCTCGGGAAAACCGACCCGGCGGTGAATATCAGCAAGCTGCTGGAAGCGGTGCCGGAGATCGATGTGCTGGTGGATGGTCACGACCATATTGCCGTGCAGGCCGGTAAGCAGATGGGTAAAACAGTGATGGTTAACGCCGGGCAGTATGGTGATTACCTCGGCCATCTGACGCTCACGGTAAAAGATAAAAAGATCGTCGCGTGGAGTGAAAAGCTGCTGGATGCGGCGAGCTTAACGGCGCTGAAAGCGGATAGCGAAACCGAGACCTGTATCGAGCAAGCGCGGGCTGCGAGCGCAGAGGTGCTTAATAAAGTGGTGATGGCGCTCCCCTTTACCCTCAACGGCCAGCGTGAGCGGGTGCGCTCCGGGCAGACCAACCTCGGCAGCCTGCTGGCCGATGCCGAGCGGGAGTATGCCAACGCTGATATCGCCTTTACCGTCGGCGCATTTCTGCGCGACACCATTCCGGCCGGGCCGGTGACCTATGGCGAGGTGCTGAATGCGCTGCCGTTTCGCCTGCCGCTGGTGACGCGGGAGATGAGCGGCGAGCAGATCAAAGCGTTCATTGAGCACAACTATGCGCAGCAGAACATTATTTCCGGGGCTTATGCCCACGTCAGCGGCCTGCGTTTCAGCGTCGATTTCACGCGGCCTGCCGGGGATCGCATGATCTCCATCGAGGTCAACGGTCAACCGCTGGCGCGGGATAAAATCTATCGCGTGGCGTGTAATGAGCAGGTGAGTGATTTTGGCATTCGCGACATCGCCATCCGCGATCGTTACGATATGCCGATGGCGGAGTTGCTGACGGAGTATGTCAATAAGCACGCGCCGCTGATCTCACCCGCGCCGCGTGTGCAGTTTCTCCACCCGGCGGGGTAATTTTTAGCGCTTATGCAGGGACGCGCAGCCCTAGCCGTTCGGGAACAATATCTTCCAGCATGGCGACCAGCTGCGGGTCCATAAAGGCGTAGTGATTCGGGATATTGAGCACATGCAGCGGTTTATGCTGCACCAGACGGGTATAGTCGGTCAGCAGGCGCTCTTTGTGCTCCTCTTCCATTACGCAGATAACATCTGCCCAGGAGAGAATCGCGGGCGAAACGGTTTTTTTTGCCTGGCGTTGCATACCGGCGGAGCGGGCATTCAGCCCAGGATAGCGGCGAAACAGCTGCTCAGCGGTGGGGCTGCGCCATTGGTTCCGGCTACAAATAAAAAGCACATTCATGCAAGTCGATACTCATCAAGCCGCGCTGAGCCCGTTACCTCTTGTCATACGCGGGTATTAAGACCCGGTTGCGTTATTTTCTGGCAACCCTCTGGTGCGAGTCTGTCCGCTTCATCCTACAAACGACCACATACTGGCTGCTTTCCGCCCCTGCATCGCCGGGCGTTGCGGGACGCAATATAGCCACAATGGTCAGTCTAATCCAGCACAATCCGCAGGCCATCATAACCTGCTTCAGGCCCCGTCGGCAGCGGGTTTTTCATCATCCCTTGATCAAGGGCATATCTGATATGCGTTAGGATAAGTCGTGCAGCGCCTCACACCCGGTCTAAGGTCATTCTTACCCCATCAACACACTTCCACCAGGATGGTTCGCGGGATCGCCAGCGCGCGTTCGCCGCAGGTGAGGATCACATCGATTCCGCTCGGGAATGAGTGTGGACGGTCGGTTAACTCATCGGTGATGCACTCCGGCAGCAGCGGGGCGATCATCCGCTCCTCCTGAATGCCGGGGCCGGTGAGACGTAACATCCGCCCGCCGCTGAGCGCAGGCAGTTGTAAAATCAGCGTCGCGCTGCTCTCTGCGTTTAACGGCTGACCCACGGGCAGGGCGCTGAGCTGCTGATGGTTAAGGGTGCTGTCGGCAATGGCGAAAAGCGCCTGTTGCGGCGTCTCCAGCAGCGGTGCCTGCGTGTTAAAGCGCAGGTTCTGGCGCAGCAGATCGTTATCCAGCGCGTTTGCGATCCACAGCGGCGTGTCGCTGTTTGCCAGCGTTAGCAGCACGCTGGTGGTCGCCGCATTGAGCGGTGGCCAGCTATGTTTCAGCTGCGGCAGGGCGACAATCACCCCCGGCTCGCTCATTGCTTTTAACAGGCGACGAAAGGCGTGCTGAGCGTCGTGAACCGCTGACGCGAAGGCGGGTTGTAGTGTCATGCATTCTCTCCGCGCACCGGAACAGAGGCCTCGACCCGGCCGGTGTGGCGCGTAGGGGTATCAACCTGCATTCAGTGCTCCATGGTAAATTCGATCATGTCGGCGCGATTCAGGCTGACGGAGTACTCCGTCGCGTTGATCTCACCGTCACGGTGGTTAAGGGTACGCACGCAGAGCAGCGGTGCCATATTAGGGATCTCCAGCCAGCGGCTCTCTTTCACCTGCGCACGGCGGGCGCTGATGCGCGTTTGCGTGCGCTTCAGCTCAAGACCGGCGCGCTCGCGCAGAAAGTCATGCAGCGATCCGCTGTCAAACGCTTGCAGCAGCGGCCAGAGCTGGCGGTCGGCAAAGTAGTGATCGATAAGACAAAGCGCGACACCGTTCACCCGGCGGCGGGTGCGCAGATGAATGACGTTATCGCCTTCGGTAATGCCGAGCGCATCGGCGACATGGCCGGAGGCCGGGCGCAATACCGCCAGCAGGCGTTCGCTGGTGGGATGGCTCCCCTGATCGAGCAGGTTCTGGCTAAAACGCGCCTGCGCATTGAGCGGGTAGTCGAACGGGCGCATCAACACCAACACGCCAACGCCCTGGCGGCGCTGCACCCAGCCCTTTTCGACCAGCTGATCGATGGCGCGGCGCAGAGTGTGGCGGTTGACCTGAAAGCGCGCGGCCAGCTGCTGTTCGGCGGGCAGCCAGTCACCACAGTGATAGTGGGTACGCAGCTCCTGCTCCAGTTTGGCGGCGATCTCCTGGTAACGTGTTGGGAAGCTGGTCGGATGTCTGGATAAGTGGATAGTCATCATTCCCCCGCAGACTCAGTTAATGTGCCTCCAGAGTGCCGGGGGAATGTTGCAATTGGGTTATGTATTGATTGCGCCAGGATGAAAAAAGAAAAAGGAGCCGCGATCGGCTCCCTGTTTCGGTGATGCACCCGGCGGTAAACACCGCCGGCGAATCATCAATTCTTTTTAACGAATTCCGATTTCAGTTTCATTGGCCCGAAGCCATCGATTTTGCAATCGATATTATGGTCGCCTTCCACCAGGCGAATATTCTTCACTTTAGTGCCGATCTTCAACATTGAAGAACTGCCTTTTACTTTCAAGTCTTTAATTACGGTCACGCTGTCGCCATCGGCTAACAGATTACCATTTGCGTCTTTGACGATTAATTCATCGCTCACCGACGCGGGTTCGGCATCGTTCCACTCGTGGGCGCATTCCGGGCAAACGAACATGCCATTATCTTCATAGGTGTATTCAGAATTACATTTTGGGCAGTGGGGAAGTTGCATAGGGGTTACCTCAAACAAGAGCAGAGAGAGCCGGATGTTTACCGGCACAAAAGGCGCAGTGCCTGAAAGGGCGCGATTATACAGCAAAACCGTACAGTTGCCGTTGTTATTATTTTTTTAATCCCGGAGATAAAAAGACAACCCTCGCGATACCCTCTGTCATTCGCTTAAGCGATGCTTATCTCATCACATCATTGAGAATCTACTTATGTGTGATAATTGCAATATTTGCTGGTTGAAATTGCCAGCATTTACTAATTCAGATATGGTGACAGTTAGCAACCGGTGTTATTTGTAACCAGGCTGTCACACCTGTTAAATGCGCCATTCCCGGCGAATAATTACCTCTCAGATCGGGTGGGTAAATCAATGATGATATATCCTGGCTATTCATAAAAATGCGCTAAGCTCTAACCCTTTGGTTTTTAAAGACCAGAGTACTATTGCTGTTCCTTTTTACGGGGAAATTATTATTTTCCCGAATGCCATCAGGTGTTTATCTTTTCGAAGATATTTTCTACACGTAATTATAAAAGCCGAAACTTCACTAATAAAACTCCACGGCTAAATAAAACAAAGAAAATTTGCGTTAAGGAAAGACTTTTGACATGCACACACAAACAATATTTGAATTAAGTCAGGAAGCAGAACGGCTGTTACAACTCTCTTTGCACAACCTGCTGGCTCTAAAAAAAATGCCGGCAGCGGAGCTTGATGAGACAAATATCAGCGGCGCGGCGCAAAATAAAAATGTGTTGCCCCTGCACTTCAGCGCCCGCGGCGTTGAGGCGCAAGAGGCGACCTTACAGAACGAACTGCGCAAAATTACCCGGCTGGAGATGGTGCTGGCGATTGTCGGTACCATGAAAGCGGGTAAATCGACCACCATCAACGCGATTGTCGGCACGGAAGTGTTGCCGAACCGCAACCGTCCGATGACGGCCTTGCCGACGCTGATCCGCCATACGCCCGGCCAGAAAGAGCCCGTGCTCCACTTCTCCCACGTCGGCCCGATTGATGCGCTTGCGCAGCAGTTGCAGACGCGGCTGTTCAATTACGATCGCGACAAGCTGGCGCAGAAGATTGAGATCGATCGCGATATGGACTCGCTGCTGGCGCGCATTGCGCAGGGCGACGCGTTTGATAAGCACTATCTCGGCGCGCAGCCGATCTTCCACTGCCTGAAAAGCCTCAACGATCTTGTACGCCTGTCGAAAGCGCTGGGCGTCGATTTTCCCTTCTCGGCCTACGCGGCGATTGAACATATTCCGGTTATCGAAGTGGAGTTTGTCCATCTGGCGGGGCTGGAGAGCAACCTTGGTCAACTGACCCTGCTCGACACGCCGGGGCCGAACGAAGCCGGGCAGCCCCATTTACAGAAGATGCTCAGCGAGCAGCTGGCGCGCGCCTCGGCGGTGCTGGCGGTGATGGATTATACCCAGCTGAAATCGATCTCCGATGAAGAGGTGCGCCAGGCGATCTCGGCCGTTGGCCGCTCGGTTCCGCTCTACGCGCTGGTGAATAAGTTCGATCAAAAAGATCGCAACAGCGACGATGAGCACCAGGTTCGCGCGCTTATCTCTGGCACCTTAATGAAAGGCAATATCACACCGACGCAGATCTACCCGGTCTCCTCAATGTGGGGCTATCTGGCGAACCGCGCCCGTCACGAGTTGCAGAAAAAGGGGCGCTTGCCCGATCCAAACGATCAGCCCTGGGTGCAGGACTTTGCCGAAGCGGCGCTCGGTCGGCGCTGGCGCATGGCGGATCTGGATGATACTGAACATATTCGTCACGCCGCCGATCTGCTGTGGCAGGATTCGCTGTTTGAGCTGCCGATCCGCAACTTGTTGCACGCGGCCCATGCCAACGCTTCCCTTTATGCGCTGCGATCCGCCTCGCATAAACTCCTTAACTACACCCAGAGCGCGCGGGAGTATCTCGATTTCCGCTATCAGGGGTTGACCGTCGCCTATGAGCAGCTGGAGCAGAATATCACCCGGCTGGAAGAGGACATGACCCTGCTGCGCAGCAGCCAGGCGCGGGTGCGTGATGAGGTCGATCATGAAGTGGAAGAGGCACTCGCGGCGGCAGAGATCTTTATCAACGGTCAGCAGTTTGAAATTGTCGAAGCGATCGACGCCTGGTTCCATGATGGGCAACTGATGGCGATGGCCAGCGAGAGCCAGGCCGATTTACGCCTTGATGAGCGCCTAAGCCCCGGCCAACTGGTGCTGGAAGATGAAGGCCAGGCGCAGATCGCCCTGAGCAAAATGCGCTCCGCCTGCGAGACGATCCTGCTGGCGGCGCAGGAGCGCATCAGCCGTGAACTGGCGCTGCGCTTTGATGAGCTGGAGAACACGCTGACGCGCTCGCTGAACGACGCCATGCGCCCGATCGAAACGCGCATCAAAGCGGAGCTGAGCCATGCCGGTTTTCGTGCCCGCATCTCTTTTCCCGCGTTTCAGCCGAGCACGCTCAACTTCAATGCCCGCACGCTGTTTAACAATGTCATCGCGCCGGAAGAGACCAGCGCCGCACAGGCCAGCCGCATTGGCGGCGTGCGCGAAACGGTCTCGCGCTGGCTCAATAACCCCAACTGGGGCTGGGACGACTATGTGGCGACGCGTACCCGGTATGTGATCGACCTCGGCACGTTGCATAAGAAGCTGACCGCCCATGTGGCGCACTTCTGCGAGCAGATCCGCAAAGCGTTAAGCGCGCAGGTTGATGTTTCCGTCACCGCAGGCATGGCGACCTTTTTTGCTGAGTTCTCCCAGAGTCTTTCCGGGCTGCAGGAGAGCCTGCGCGAGAGCATGGCGATCCGCCAGCAGAACGAATCCTCGGTGAGCGCGCTGCGTCGCCATTTGCTGCACTGTATCAGGACGGCGCACTGGATCCATGAGGATGCGCGGCTGTTACGCGACGATATACAGACGCTCTTCGCGGCGGAGCAACCATGAAAAATCGACTGCTCGACGGCCCTGGCCGGGTGCTGGAATCTATCCATCCGAAATTTATTGTCGATCTGGTACAGGGCATCGATGCGTCGCGTCAGACGACGATCGCGCCACAGCAGCAGCTTTTTCGTGAGCGGCTGGCGCAGGAGATCATGACCCAGACGCAGCTGCGCCCGTGGGCGATCTCCGGCAAGCTTGAGGAGAACGACGCTCTGCGGCTCGGGCTGGCAGAGAAGCTGGCGAGCATGCTCGATCCCGGTTATCTGGCGCTGACGCGCATTACGCAGCGGCTGAAGGCGATGCAGCACGCCGAGCGGCGTCCCGGCAGCGTCACGCCCGGCGCGCAGCAGCAGTACGACGTGTTGCTGGAGCACTTTAGCCAGCGAGCGGCATTTAAGGAGAAAGCGCTGACGCAGCGCGGGCTGGCGGTGCAGGCGGGTCATCACAGTGAACAAGTTTTTACCCACTGGCGGGCAGGAAGCTACAACGGCTGGTCAATGGCCGGACGCTGCTACGTCGCGCTGGAGGAGTTGCGCTGGGGGGCGTTTGGCGATGCCTGCCGCCTGGCGAATGAGGATGTGGCGACGATGCTGAAAGATAACCTGCGGGTAATGGCGGCAGAGTTTCTGGCGCAGGGCATCGATGCGTCGCAGGGGACGCGCCATTTCTATCATCAATGGCTGGCCGCGCCGTCGACGCCAGGGGTGATGGAGTATAAAGATCTGCTGGGCTGGCTCGGGGACTGGTGTGATGCAGAGCGCCACCCGATTTGCTGGTCGGTGACGCAGAGCTGGCAGCCCGTCGCGTTGGGGATGCCGAGACTCTGCTCGGCAGCCCGTCTGGCGACGGCGATGGTTGATGAGGTTTTCGACGACCTTTAGTGGCTCGTCGACTCGGTTCGCGTCGCCATCTCTTCCGGTGTCGGCACCTTGCCGAAGCGTCGTGCATAGAGCGCGGTAATAATCGGTACCAGGATGGCGGTGACAATTACGCTCGCGGCGACCAGCGCGGTCGCTGATGCGGCAACCGGTTCAAAGGCCGGGTTAATCTGGGCGATGATCACCGGGTTAGCCACCGCTGCACCCGCTGCCGAAGAGGCCGCCACGCCCGCTGTACCATTCCCGCCGCCAATCAGTCGGTCCGCCATAATCAGCGGAATACCGGTGATGATAATTACCGCCACGCCAAGGAAAATCCCCAGCAGACCGGTCTCCATAATCACTTTCAGGTTGATGGTGTTACCCAACGCGAAGCCGAAGAAGGGGATCAGCACCGGCGTCGCTTTGCTGAAGAAGGCGCGCAGATCGTGGTCGAGGTTGCCGAGGGCAAAGCCGATCAGGAACGGCAGCACCGCGCCGACAAAGTGGTGCGGTTCAAACGAGGCGAGACCAGCGGAGCCGAGGATCACCATGGTCATCAGCGGGCCGGACTCCAGCGACATCAACACAAATGCCCCCGACTCCTCTTTACTGCCGTACTGGTTCATCAGGCTGGCATAGAGCCCGCCGTTGGTCATATCCATCGCTGAGACAATCGCCAGCACCGACAGCCCGGCGAAAAAGCCGGTCTGAATGCCGGTATCGGGAATAAAGGAAGCGGCAATCATCGCCACCAGCCAGGCGACAGCAATTTTTGTCAGCACCAGCGTGCCCGATTTGCGCAGCACCGTACCGGTCGCGCGCAGGTCAATCGAGGCGCCAATACAGAAAAACCACACCGCCAGAATCGGTACCGTTCCGCTAATCATGCCTTTAGTAAAGGAGCCAAAATAGGCACCGGTATCGGGCGCCAGAGTATTCAGAATGGCGCCTAACAAGAGCGGAACTAACATCATCCCGCCAGGAATACGTTCAATCGTGGCCTTAATTTTCATACTCAATCCTCACGACTCGTCATTCAGATGAACGAGGAAGCTAAAAATGAATCATTCGATGTTTCAGAGATTTAAAGCATTCAGAAGCCAGCGCATTGACGATGGGCGGCGGCGGAGCGGCCTGAACAGACTCATCAATACCGATGAGTTAGCCCTTAACGCTGCTATTAGTGGGGCTATCATGAGGCGATTGGAATATCTATTCAATAAGAATGAAACGGTGTTTTAGTTACACCGATCACATAATTCGCGTAAACATTTATCGATGTTTCTTTATTTATTTTCGATGTAAATGGCTTGTAAAAAGGAGGGTTGAAAGCCGATCGCGCTTTTTTGAAATGAGGCAAAAAGTGAGGTAAAAACGGTGGTTGATGATTACCGGTTACAACTATGTGAATTTGATCACATTTATAAACCCTGATAGGGTAATTCGCTCATTCACTGCCCAACAGGCGTCAACAGGTTCGGTTGTACAGGCTTTGAACAGTTAGTGTAAGTAAACCTGCTACGCTTGAAAGAATGGCCGCAAGGCCGATAAAAAACGCCTGCCACGGATGGGTAAACGGGCGATACAGGGCGAGAGTCTTAAGAGGAAAACAGAGATGTTAAAAAGGAAAAAAATCAAACCGATAACGCTACGCGACGTCACGATTATTGACGACGCGAAACTGCGTAAAGCCATTACCGCCGCGTCGTTAGGTAACGCGATGGAGTGGTTCGATTTCGGTGTTTATGGCTTTGTGGCCTACGCACTTGGCAAAGTGTTCTTCCCCGATGCAGATCCCAGCGTGCAGATGATAGCCGCGCTCGGGACCTTCTCCGTTCCGTTCCTGATTCGTCCACTTGGCGGCCTCTTCTTCGGCATGCTGGGGGATAAATATGGACGACAAAAAATCCTCGCGATCACGATAGTGATCATGTCCGTCAGTACCTTTGCTATCGGGCTTATACCTTCGTATGAGTCAATCGGTATCTGGGCACCGATTCTGCTGCTGTTATGTAAGATGGCGCAGGGCTTCTCGGTCGGCGGCGAGTATACCGGCGCGTCGATCTTCGTGGCCGAATACTCCCCGGACCGTAAACGCGGCTTTATGGGCAGCTGGCTGGACTTCGGCTCTATCGCCGGTTTTGTCCTCGGCGCGGGCGTGGTGGTGTTGCTGTCGACGATTGTCGGCGAGCAGAACTTCCTCGACTGGGGCTGGCGTATTCCGTTCTTCCTGGCACTGCCGCTGGGCCTGATTGGCCTCTACCTGCGTCATGCGCTGGAAGAGACCCCGGCGTTCCAGCAGCATGTCGATAAGCTCGAGCAGGGAGATCGCGAAGGGCTGCAAGAGGGGCCGCGCGTCTCCTTTAAAGAGATTGCCAGCAAACACTGGCGCAGCCTGTTGACCTGTATTGGTCTGGTGATCTCCACCAACGTCACCTACTACATGCTGCTGACCTATATGCCGAGCTACCTGTCGCATAACCTGCACTACTCGGAAGATCATGGGGTGCTGATTATCATCGCCATTATGATCGGCATGCTGTTTGTGCAGCCGGTGATGGGTCTGCTGAGTGACCGCTTCGGTCGCCGCCCGTTTGTGCTGATCGGCAGTATCGCGCTGCTGGCGCTGGCGATTCCGACATTCAGCATGATCAACAGCGGTGTGACCGGCATGATTTTCGCGGGCCTGCTGCTGCTGGCGGTGATCCTTAACTGCTTCACCGGCGTGATGGCTTCTACATTGCCAGCGATGTTCCCGACGCATATCCGTTACAGCGCGCTCGCCAGTGCCTTTAACATCTCCATCCTGATTGCGGGTCTGACGCCAACGCTGACCGCCTGGCTGGTGGAGAGCTCGAATAATCTGATGATGCCAGCGTACTACCTGATGGTGATTGCGGTGGTTGGCCTGATTACCGGCCTGACGATGAAAGAGACGGCGAACCTGCCGCTGAAAGGGGCGACCCCGGCAGCGTCGGATATGCAGGAAGCGCGTGAAATTCTGCAAGAGCATCACGACAATATCGAACAGAAAATCGAAGATCTGGATGAAGAGATTGCCCAGCTGCAGGAGAAACGCTCCCGCCTGGTGCAGCAGCATCCGAAGATTGACGAGTAACTAAATAAAACCCGGAAGGCGCTGCCCTCCGGGTTTTTTTAACACCCTGCCGCAATATAATCCCCGTTGGCACTCACCGGGATCACCGTTAAAAACAGCACCAGCGCAAAGAGCATCAGCGCCACGCCGCCCGCGATCTTAAGCCCCGGAACCAGCCAGCGTAAGCGACCTGACTCACTGCCAAAAAAGGCTGCCGTGCGGTTACGCGCATAACGCACCGCCAGCGACAGGCCCATGATCGAGAGCGCTGTGCCGAAGGCCATGGTCATTACCGCCGCCATTCCCCACGTGACAATGCCGAGCGCATTCGAGAAGAGCAAAATCATAATGGCTCCGCTGCACGGCCGCGCGCCAATCGCCAGGATCACCCCCAGCCGGGTTTTCCAGTCGCCCTGCGTCGACACACCAACGCCGTGATGGCCGCAGCCGCACTGCGCGTCGTGAACATGCGTCAGGGAGCGGATGCGCAGCGCGCGCGGTCGCAGGCTCTTCACCGCGCGCCAGATGATATAGGCCCCGAAGCCGCCAATCAGCACCGCACTGACCTTCTCAACATACCAGCGGCTTTCGCTGAGATCGCCCGAGGCGAGGTTAAACCCGACCGCCAGGATAAAGACAAACAGGATCGCGCTGACGCCCTGCATCAGGCTGCCGAGCAGCGGAACCACGCGCGCGGCGGCCTCGCTCTCTTTATTGGTACTGAGGTAGGTGGCGACAATAAATTTGCCGTGCCCCGGCCCGATAGCGTGCAGCACGCCATAGAAGAACGCCCCGGTCAGCAGCCACAGCCCCCCGCTGTACTGATGATTATTGAGTTGCAGCAGATACATCACCAGATAGCGGTGCAGGGTGATTTGCGCCGCCAGGCACCACTGCAAAAAAGCGCCCCAGTGCGTGTGCAGCGCGAAAGCGGCGACCAGCCCTGCCGCCAGCAGCGTAAGCGCGGCCGTCAGGCGCCAGTCGCGGGTGAGAAGTTGCGTCGTCATAGGCGTTCAGCGATTAAGAAGGGATAGCCCGCAGTATAGGTGTCGTTAGGTGCGGGCTCCAGTCTGGGGGCAGAGATTGAGCTGGCGTTTGTGCCAGCGACCGAGCAGCAGCACGGTGGTCAGCGCGCCGAGCAGGGCGCAGAGCATATCCGACTGGGTATCCCACGGATCGCCCTGCGTACCGAGGAAGTCATCCGCCCCTTGGCCCATCGCCAGCGCGGCCCACCACTCAATTAATTCATAGGTGGCGCTGATGGCTAGCGCAATACAGCAGACGATAAAGTCGAGCATCTTGCCACCGCGCACGTACTGCCCGCGCAGTAAAATCTCCCGCGCCGCCAGCGCCGGAACCAGTCCCTGAAAGAAGTGGCCAAGTTTGTCGTATGGGTTGCGGCTAAGGTTGAACAGGTGCTGCACATCAAAGCCGATCGGCACTTTGGCATAGGTGTACATCCCGCCGACCATCAGGATGATGGCGTGAAAGAAAATCAGCGTGTAAAGCAGGGCAGTCAGCGGGTAGCGCCGCCAGGTAGCGAGCAGCAGCGGCACCACGATCATCACCGGGATCACTTCCATCAGCCAGGTGGCGCGGTCATGGGTAAAGAGACCGGTATAGATGAGGATCAGTAACAGGATCAGCGCTGCGCCGTACAGCGCAGGGCGGTTAATGCTCTTGAGCATACGAATGTCCGTTTCGGTAACAGGGAAAAAGAGACTATCGGCTGAAAAGGGGGAAAAGACAAATGGTTGAGAACGGGTGACGATGATGAAAAAAATCCGCCTTAACAGCGGATCCAATTTTTCAGCACGTTAAGGCACTTATCGAATCAGTAATGCACCAGCCCGCCATCCACGGCGTACTGGCTGCCGGTAACGTATGACGCATCATCCGAGAGCAAAAAGAGCGCGACGGCGGCGGCTTCCTGTGCAGTACCGGCGCGTCTGAGCGGCACCTGGCTTACCACAAAATCCTCAAACTGCTGGCGCGACTCTTCAGGCATAAAGTGCCTGAAGTTGGTCTCAATCGGCCCCGGCACTAGCGTGTTGGCGCGGATATCGCGCGGTGCCAGCGCGCTGGCCCAGCTCTTGACCATCGCAACGACCGCGCCTTTGGTGGCGGCATAAAGGCTGGTCATTGCCGCGCCTTCGTAGACGGAAGAGGAGGCGGTGACCAGCACCGACGCGCCGGAATATAATGCGCCAGAAAGCGCCGCCAGCTGGAGCATCGGGCCGCGCACATTGGCATTCATCATGCGGTTAAAGCTCTCGGCGGTAACCGATTCCGGTGCGCCGACTTCGGCATAACCGGCGTTCAGCCACAGGCCGTCGAGGGATCCCCACTGACTAATCGCCCTCGCCAGCGACTCGATATCTGCTTCGCTGGCAGCATCGCTTTTCAGGATCAGCGATGAGGCGGGCAGCAGCTTGCGGGCTTCAGCCAGGCGCGTTTCGTTCAGCCCGGTGATGGCGACCTCGCCCCCCTCGCTGACGATGCGCTGTGCACCCGCCAGCCCCATTCCGCTGGTGCCACCGGTGATCAGCACGCGTTTGCCTTCAAATCTGCTCATAAATAGCCCCTGTTGGTTCCTGAAATGGAGGTTTACCTTACGCAACAACCGCTTGCGCCGTCATCTGTTTCAGCCCGTAACTGTCTTAGCAGCGCGCCTGCTCCTGCTGCTCTTCATGCTGGCGTCGGCGGGAACGGCAGATATCAGCATGGTTTTCATCTGCCCACTGAATAAGTTTCTGCATCGGTTCCAGAAACGATCTCCCCAGCGGCGTTAAGGTGTACTCCACGCGCGGCGGCACTTCCGCATAAACGGTGCGGCTGACGTAACCGTCTGTTTCAAGGCGTTTTAGCGTGCGGGAGAGCATCTGGCGGGAGATATCGCTAATTTTCCGATTTAGTTCATTAAAGCGCAGCGTGCGTTCCGCCAGCGCTTCCAGAATCAGCAGGCTCCACTGATCGCCGATTTGATTAAGCACATCGCGGATCGGGCAGGGTTGCCCAAATTCGGCGATAACATTCTGGTCGTTGTCGCTCATTCGTTATCTCTCTTTTGCCACCAATAGTCAGCTTCGTGTGACTAAGTACCTGAATTTTGACCTCTTGTTGAGGTTTTGCGGGCAATGTACCATCCGCGTTCTTAACGGTCTATTTTTGTGACCAAAGGTAATGTACTAAAGGAGAGCACAATGAAAAAGTTTATTAGCGGTGCGCTGTTAACGGCAGTTCTGATCGCGTCTGGCAGCGCTGTAGCGGCCCCTGCGGCACATGTGCGCAATGTGGCGACAGAAGAGGCTAACCGACAGCTGGTGGTTGATTTTTATGATAAATTCTTCAACCGCCACGAGGTGAAAGAGGCCGCGAAGGTGGTTGATGAGCATTACCGCCAGCACAACCCCGATGTGCCGGACGGCAAAGCCCCGTTTGTGAATTACTTCACCGGTTTCTTCAAGGAGAACCCGCACTCTGCCGCGCGGATTGTGCGTAGCGCCGCCGACGGCGATTTAGTCTGGTTGCAGGTTCACTCGACCAATGACAGTAAAGATCGCGGCCAGGCGGTGATGGATATTTTCCGCGTGAGCAACGGGAAAATTGTTGAACACTGGGACATCATTCAGTCGGTGCCGGGGAAGTCCGCCAACGCCAATACGATGTTCTGAAGAGCGATCCCGGCTGCGTGCAAACGAGGGCAGGGGGAGAACACCCATTTTGCGAGACAAATTCCGGAATAACGCTTTGTTTTGCAGGAAGAAGTAAAACCGCTTGTCGGCTTTGGGCATCAGCGCTATTTTTCACCGGCACCTGCAAAATCAGGTGCCGGGATTGGTCTCCTGAAACCCTTACTGTCGACATATGACGCGTATTGCGTCTTCTTTATGTCGCGCGTACGGTTACGCCTCAATGGCGGGCCGGGCGGGGGCGTCGCAAGACGCGCCGGTGTCCAGTAAGGCCGGTAAGACCAACTCCGTCCGGTCCGCCGCCATAAGATTGGTCTCTTTGGTGGTGGCTCACATCTCACTTACTGGAGGCTGCCCTTATGGCTACGATCCCTACCCAGACTCATCCATTCTCCAAAACCGAACGCCGTTACACCGTCGGCTATACGCCTAATCAGGGCGATACCAGCACGCCTTGCCTCAACCTGAGCGGCAAATGGCTGAAAGAGGCCGGGTTCACCACCGGCAAAGGCGTCACCGTGAAAATCGCCGGAGACTGCATTGTGCTGATCCCCGATAACGATAACGTGCATGCCCTGCGGCAAGAGTTAAAGCAGATGAAGCAGGCGGTAAAAGCGGTGAAAGAAGGGGTAATGAGCGCGCTTTAAATCTGGAATTAAGTGGACACTAACACCACAGTTTTAGGGAGTTAGTGTCCACTTAATGAATAACGATGCTGCTATCAACGCGTCACGATAAGACCACCGATCCGCTATTGCCGTAACGGATTGCCATATCGTTTAAGGTAAATCTCACCCAGTTTTTCTGACGCATAGTCATTTAAATGGCCGACATCCCGATAAAGCGGAATACCCTCGATCTCGGTATCGCATTTGCCGTTCTGGCACTGCGCATCTTTCGCATCAATCACGATCAGCTCTGGATGCTTGTGCTGTAACGCGGCAAAGAGTTGATCGGTCCAGTTATTTTTCACAGGTGATGGAGCAGGGTTGCATGAACCGGGTGAATAGGCTTTTCTGGTTTTGAAGTGTTCATAGAAGCATGTCAGATAATTCTCCGGCATGCCAAACATGGTTTTAACAAGAACAGGTTTTGCGCCGCTTTGAATGATCGTTTGTATTGCCCCGTCAAGGGAAGCAGAGATGACCTCAATGGATTCTGCAGGACTAAGTTGATCCTGAAGATTATTTCGCACATTGAATGAAGGGTAGTTTTCCCACACCTCCGAAATAATAACGAATTTATATTTGTGCTGCTGAATGGCAGCATAATAGTGCTCAACATTTTCCCGGCACATCTTATAAAAATCGCCTTTATAGGTGTACATGTCCGCATGATAAATATTCGGAATTGCCAGGCAGAGGGAAGTTGCCTTCATGTCGACGGCGATATGGGCGTTTTTACCCATCACATCAAAGAAATTCCAGTATTGATTTGAGTGTGAATCCCCCATCAGCAGGGCTTTTTGGTCAGAGGATTTATCACCGACAACACAGGCCATATCCGTTCCGCTGACATTTTCATTCATACAATCCTGACGTTGTTCTAATTTTGTAGACTTCAATACGTCATTGATATGGCTTAGGTCGTTTCCGAAGCGTAAATGGCTAAAGGTATCGTAACGTTTACTGAGAGGGGTAAATGAAATGACCAGTAACAGAGGCAACAGAATTAATAAAGCGAGAGACTTTTTCAGTGAAAAACGGGGCGTACGGTAAGGTTTTTCGATGAAGTAATAACATGCGGTGGCGAGAATCAATGCCAGACACAATCCCGCTAAACGTGCGGTCAAAGAGGTGATGCCAACATAATGCAGCGCGGCGAATATAGGCCAATGAAAAAGATATAAGGAGTAGGAGAGCTTTCCTGTCCAGACGAGCGGCCCAAAAGAGAGTATGCGGTTTATAGGATTACTTTCTTTGCTTCCGGCAATGATAATGGCGGCGGTACTGAGGCAAACTAAAAGCGTATACCCGTTAGGATATCCCGGTGTGATATTTTTCGTCATCGCGATAATTACAATTGTTACGAATGCGATGGCTGATAAAAAGCTTAATGAGATTTTACTCGCTTTGTGGGCATGCGGGATGATAAAGCAGGCGCTCATGCCAATGAGAAATTCAAATATTCTCGAGGCAAAAAAGTAATAAGTCTTCGTTGGCTGGTTGTATATATAGTGCCAGGTAACACCAAAGGTTAACAGAATAAGCACCAGGCACAGAATAAGCTGTTTCTTATGGTTAAGCTTTTTACTCAGGAAATAGTAGATCGCCGGGAAAAAAAGATACCATTGCCACTCAACAGCGAGCGACCATGTATGCAGCAACAGCATTGCATTAGAGTCGGGCGCTGCATAGGCTGATGTTACATCGCTAAAATAGCGATTCGATACGAAAAACAACGACTTCTGCAAGCTTTTAAGGAATGCGCTGTAATCTTCTGGCAGATAAAATAGCGATGCAATGATAAATGAGAAGACCAGCATGGCAAGCATCGCGGGTTGCAGGCGCCAGATTCTGCGTAGATAGAAGTCCGCGAAGCTAAAGCTTTTTGTTTCGAGTTTATTTTTAATAATTGAAGCGATGAGAAAACCTGAAATGACAAAAAATATATCGACGCCAATAAACCCGGAAGGAAAGAGAGTAAAGCCGGCATGGAAAAAGAGAACTAACAGCACCGCTATTGCTCTCAGGCCATCTATGTCTGAACGATAAAACATATATCCCACTATTTTTTATGTTGTTTTCGAAAATTTATAACAAGCTACGCTGTCCGTATGAACTTTGAAGTTATGCACTAAGCCACGTCTGATACTGGCGCACTATATCAAGATGTTAGGCTTTGTCCTATGCGCTTTGCAGGCAAGATAGTTGAGTATGAACTCACCGCGTTAACTCAGGAAGGTTACAGGCCGGCATAAACGACAGGCGAGGTTATATCTGCATATCATCAGAGAATAATATCTGCGCGGGAGCTCTCATTCTCGCGTCTGGTTTTCAGCCAAACCCTGTGCGAAAATTAATTTTTCTGAATTCGTGAAAGGACGCACTTTATGTCAGAATCCGCTCAGCCCTGCCTGTTTACCGAAGGCCAGGTCACCCTTCCTGAAGGCTATCAGGACCGCACGGTTAATGTGTTCATGCAGCCCGGCGCGAATGCACCGGCGTTCAATATCTCCCGCGACACGCTAAACCCCGGCGAAACGCTGGCGGCCTATATCGACCGCCAGACGGCGCTGATGGCGAAACATCTCAAGGGCTGGAAAACGGGCGAGCGCGCAGAGGCTGTGCTTGGCGACAGCCTGGCAACCGGCGAAATCATTCATGCCAGCTACCTGCGTGACGGTAAACGCACCTTTCAGCAGCAGGCGGTGTTTAACCCCTCCGCTGACCATATTCTGGTGTTCACGATGTCTGCCGTGCGGGCGTTAAACGACGCCGATAGTGCGCTGCTTCTTTCCGTTCTCAAAAGTTTCCGTTTCCACGCTTAACAAGGATTGTTGCTATGTTTGAAGCCGCGTATGTTGGTGATGATATAGGCCATTCCGGTGCGCTGGCCGGAATGATTGTTGGCACTCTTGTCGGCGGCGCGATTGCGGCGCTGGGCGGCATCGCGGCCGGTGCGCTGATGGTCGCAGGCATCGGTGCCTCCTGCCTGGGCATCGGTGTACTGCTTATCGGTGCCAGTCTCGCAGTCGGCTTTCTCGCCGGGGAGGTGGCGACCGGCGTGCGCGACGGCATTGCCGAAGGTATGGCGGCGAACATAACGAAGAAAGGCGTCATCACCACCGGCTCTCCTGACGTCTTTATCAACGGTAAGCCCGCAGCCATTGCCACGGACAGCATGGTGGAGTGCGACGACGATGGCTCGCAGCAGATGGCGGAAGGCTCCTCCCGCGTCTACATCAACAATCTCCCTGCTGCCCGTATCGGGGACCGCACCACCTGCGATGCAAAGGTGATGACCGGCTCCGGCAACGTTCTTATTGGTGGAGACCCGGAACAGACTCTGTCGATTACCCCGGAAGTCCCCGAGGTGCTCTATAAAATATCAGACCTCACCCTGCTGTTTGCCGGGCTGGCTGGCGGCTGGGGTGGTGCGGCCAGCAAGGTCGGCGCGGTGGGTAAGCTGTTGTCGAAACTGCCGGGGATCAGCAAAATCGGCCGCATCGCCTGCCGCTTCGGCGCGATGCTGACCGCCATCGCGGCGGGAGGAATTATTGCCCGTCCGGTGGATATCGTCAGCGGGCAGAAGTTTCTCAGCGGCGATGACGAGCTGGATTTCGTCCTGCCGTCGCGTCTGCCGGTGCGCTGGCAGCGTTACTGGCGAAGCGGTAACCCGGGCGACAGTGTGCTCGGCCGCGGCTGGAATCTTTTCTGGGAAACCCGTCTGGAGCGTTACCAGGAGGGGCTGGTGTGGCGGGCCCCGACCGGGGATTATGTCTCCTTCCCGCAGGTGCCGAAGGGTTACCGGACCTACTGCGAAGCCGAAAAGCGCTGGCTTGAGCACCATCAGGACGATACCTGGTCAGTGTATGACATCAGCGGTGAACGCTGGCACTACGCCCCGCTTGAGAACGATAAACCCTCCCTGTTGCAGCGCATTTCCGAATCCTGCGGCAACGCTATCCTCTTCGAGTGGAACGATAACCTCACCCTGCATGCCCTGACGGACAGCGCCGGGGAGCGCGTGGTCTGCCGCTATGAGGGCAACCGCCTTGCCGGGGCCTGGCTGGAGGATGAGATCTGCCTGGTCAGTTACGCTTATGACGAACAGCGCCAGCTGGTCTCAGTGACCGGCCGGGGCGGTAGCGTGCGCAGGCGTTTCCGCTGGCAGGACGGCCTTATGTGCGCCCACGAGGATGCAAACGGCCTGGTGAGTGAATACTGCTGGCAAGAGATTGCTGGTCTGCCGCGCGTAACGGCTTTTCGCCACAGTGGCGGTGAGCAGCTAACTTTTGAGTATGATTTTGATAACGGGACCCGCCGGGCCGTCCGTGATGACGGGGCACAGGCGCACTGGCTGATTGATGACGATGATAACGTCGCCGCCTTCACCGACTTCGATGGCCGGAAGACCGCCTTTATTTACCGCGATGGCGAGCTGTGTGATGTCATCCTGCCGGGCGGTGCTATGCGCCAGAGCCGGTGGGACAGGTACGGGCGCATGGTCCAGGAGACGGACCCGGCCGGGCGGCAGACGGAATATTACTGGTACCGCCTCACCGACCGCCTCACCCGCACGGTCTGGCCGGACGGCACGACAGAGCAGAGCCTGTATGACCTGCAGGGACGACTGATTTCGGAAACCGACGCCGCAGGCAGCCGGACCACTTACCACTACCCGGATGATGAAGAACCTTTACCGGACAGCATCACCGATGCGACAGGCGGTTTAGTGCGTCTGGAGTGGAACCGCCAGGGACTACTTACGCAGCGCACCGACTGCTCCGGCAGTGTCTCGCGTTTCAGCTATGACAGGTTCGGTCAGCTCCTTAGCAGCGAAGACGCCGAAGGGAACATTACACGGCGAGAATGGAATAACGCGGGACAACTTTCTGCTGTTATCCGCCCGGACGGCAGCCGCGAAACATTGCAGTGGAACGCACGCGGTCAGCTTGCCGCCTGGCGCGACCCGCTGGAGAGCGAGGTGCGCTGGGACTATAACCCGCTCGGCCTGCCGGTGAGCATCACCGACCGCATCGGGCGCACCCGGCGCTGGCATTACGACCCGCGTGGCAACCTGTTGCGGCTCGAGAACGGCAATGGCGGCGAATATCGCTTTACATACGACGCCGCAGGCCGTCCGCTCAGCGAAATCCGCCCGGACAACACGTCGCGCCAGATGATGTGGGACAGCCGTGGATTCCTCAGCGAACTGCATGAAAATGGCAGGCCTGCCGTCGATGGCGGCATCGCCCGGCGTAGACGAACCTTCAGTTACGATGAAAGTGGCCTGCTGACCGCACGCGCTACCCGCCATGCGGAGTACCGCTATGACCACGACCTGAACGGTCAGCTCACCCGTATCCGGCGCACCCCGACGGCTGAAGGTGTTGCCCTGGGCATTGAAGCCGATGACATCGCCTTCAACCGCGATGCGGCAGGTCGCCTGGTAAATGAGTCTGGTGTTAACGGCGAACTCAGCTATGAATGGGATGCACTGGGCAATCTGACAAATCTGACCCTGCCCGGCGGGCAGCAAATGTCCTGGCTGCACTACGGCTCCGGTCACGTCAGTGCCATCCGCTTCGGATCACAACTGGTCACTGAATTCACCCGCGACCGTCTGCACCGGGAAGTGAGCCGTACCCAGGGCGCGCGCGAACAGTTCCGCAGTTACGACAGCCTCGGCAGACGCACTGCGCAGCGCAGCGCACTTATCACAGCGGTGGCCCTGCCGGAGCAGGCGATACTGGAGCGCCTCTACCGTTACACCGGACGTGGCGAGCTGGCGGGCGTTAGCGACACTCTGCGCGGCGAGGTGAATTACGGTTACGATGCTGAAGGCCGCCTGCTGAAGCATTATGAGTCCCGCCAGGGCAACAGCAGTGCGCTCTTTACGTATGATGCCGCTGATAACCTGGTCGCGAACGACGACCCGGTTACCGATAACCGTCTGCAGCACTGGCAGAGCCTGTTTATGCAGTACGATGCGTGGGGCAACCTGACGCGCAGGCGCAGCGGGCTGTATGAGCAGCACTACACGTATGATGCCGAAAACCGACTTCTGTCCGCGCGCGGAACGGGGCCGCAGGGGCGCTTTGAAGCACACTACCTGTATGACGCGCTCGGCAGGCGCATCCGCAAGACTATTACCACCGGTCACGGCACCCATGAAAGCCGCTTCCTCTGGCAGGGTTACCGCCTTTTGCAGGAGCAGCATCAAGGCGGGCAGTGCAGCACCTATATTTACGATCCGAATGAAGCATGGAGCCCGCTGGCGCGGGTCGACCATCTGCGGGAGGACAAAACCGGGGAGATATTCTGGTTCAGTACCGACCTGAATGGCGCGCCGCTGGAAGTGAACGACGAAGAAGGCAGCCTCCGCTGGAGCGGGCAGTACGGCAGCTTCGGCGAGGTCCGCCACCAGACCGACGGCTTCACGCGACGGGCGCAGAGCACCGCGCTAGCGCACCAGCCCCTGCGCTATGCCGGGCAGTATGCAGACAGCGAAACCGGCCTGCACTACAACCTGTTCCGCTATTACGACCCACAGGCCGGACGGTTCATTGTTCAGGACCCGATAGGGTTAGCTGGGGGCTGGAATCTTTATCAGTATGCGGTAAACCCGCTAACATGGATCGATCCATTTGGTCTTGCTACTGTTGAACACAAGCCAGATTTTGATTCTGCAAGAAGAGCAGGATTCGAAAAAGCCGGTATGACGAACCCGGATGATGTTACCTTCTCAAAAATTGATCCTGAAACAGGGACCGTTGTTGAATTCAAAGGGAAAAATGGTGCGAAAGTTGCTTATGATGCACCACATGACGATATGGATGTTAAAGCCGGACATGACAAACCACATGTTGGCTGGCAGTCAGAAGGAAAACGAGGAGCCGGAGGGGCTAATCGTGGAAACATTACTTATAAAGGTCCACAACATCCACACCGTTCAAATACGAAAGGAACAGGACAATGTTGAATGAACAAAAGTCAGAGTTAAGAGCAGAACTTGAGGATGCGTTTAATAAAGCAGGTATTGGCGACTACGTTGTGGTCAACGCAACTGCCATAATTGAAAAGATTAAGAAAAATTATGTCTCTGGAAACCCACGAGCCTGGTGGTTATCTCTGAAAAATAAAATTGATACCTTGCATTACGAGGATAATTCTGGCTACAAATACATCGCCGAGATCGTAGAAAATAAATTTTCTCAAGCTCATAACTCGTACGTTTTCTTCTTGGCTGATGAAGATAATGAACAAATGTACTTATATAAGATCCCTCTCAAGGCTTTAGTCTTTGTTATAGAGCAATGCCGGTATTTCGAATATTATGTGGTTTCTGAAGAATTGTCATGGTTAGTTTGTGAAAACGATCATGGTGAGATTATCGTTTGTTCATCTAGTTGATTGAAAAGATATTTTAGTAGGGGGCCAGATGTGTGGTTTAATAAAAATTTAATTTTGGGTTTTCTGGGTAAATTAGTCTTTATGGTAAATGCTGTAATGCTAAATTAAATATGAAAAATGAATAATATTAGAATCTTAATAATGCTATTCAGGAAGATATTTTTATGCAGCAATAATCCCTTGAAAAAATTAGTATTCTCCTCAAAACCATTCGTAAGCGCACGTTATATCTAAACAGTGACAAGCCTGGTTAAGTGGAATTGACCTGCTTAAAAGTTAACTCCACTTAAGCAGGTCAAATGCTTTTCTTGCAAGCACCCGCTCTGGATCAAAATTTGGAAGATGCTGCTGCATCATTTCGTGTTGCGCATTATTGCTATTCATTATGGCAACTTTGATGAGGTCCACTACCAGACCCACGGCTTCACTCGGAGGCTCAGAAACGCGCTGACCAGTCGCTCGCGGCGAATAATCGAACGGAGTTCGATGGAGAGTCCGGTCGCAGAAAAGCAAAAACCCAGCCATAGGCTGGGTTCTTTAAATAGTGGTGCCCGGACTCGGACTAACGCCGAAGGCGTTGAACAGCGCGCTTGCCGCGCTGGCCCCGAAGGGGTGAGCCGCTGACGGCGAATAATCGAACGGAGTTCGATGGAGAGTCCGGTTGCAGAAAAGCAAAAACCCGCCTTTTGGGCGGGTTCTTTAAATAGTGGTGCCCGGACTCGGAATCGAACCAAGGACACGGGGATTTTCAATCCCCTGCTCTACCGACTGAGCTATCCGGGCAACGGGCGGCATTAAACCGTAATCGCCCGTGGGCGTCAACCAAATTTCCCGAAATCCCTTTCAGTTGCTCAACTTTGCGGCAAAACGCGCAAAACCGCGTCGAAAATCGGGGGCTGCACAAATCTTCCAGACTTTTACATAGCGTTGATGAATGCTACTTTTCGATAGTATACGGAGGCGAAATGTCTAAAGACTGGCTTGAGCTGCGACAGCATGCGGATACGGGGATTGAGACCATCCGCGCCCATTTCGAGGGGCATGCGTACGACCCGCACTGGCATGACAGCTATCTGGTGGGCATCACCCTGTCTGGCACCCAGCAATTTCACTGCCGCCGCGAGCGGCATCATAGCCGACCGGGCGACGCTTTTTTACTCGAGCCGGGCGAGATCCACGACGGCGATGCGCCGGTAGAGGGCGGCTTTACCTATCTCACTTTTTACCTCGACGATCGCTGGCTCAACACCACACTGCGCGGATTGTATGACGCCGTGCCCTCCAGCTATGCATTGCACTTTTCCCACACTATTGCGCGCGAACCGCGGCTGATTCGCACCATTGCGCAAACCTTCTCTGCGCTGCACAGCGACGAGATGCGCATTGTGCAGCAGGGGACGATGGATGCGCTGCTTGGCGAGCTGACGCACCACTGCCAGTGGCGCAAACGCATCCCGACGCAGATCCAGAGCGTGGCGATTGCCCACCGCGCGCGGGATTATCTTCACGCGCATATCGGTGACAATATTGGCTTAACGGACCTGGCGCGCGAAACCGGCACCGATCGCTTTACGCTGACGCGCTGCTTTAAGCGCGAGTTCGGTTTAAGCCCACACGCCTGGCTTGTACAGTTACGTCTTACCACCGCGCGGGCGCAGCTGGCGCGGGGCGATCAGCCTGCTGATGTCGCTGCCGCCGTGGGATTTGCCGATCAGAGCCATCTTGGGCGCTGGTTCCAGCGCGCTTATCGTCTCTCTCCGGCGCACTACCGCAGGCTCTGCACAAACCTTCCAGACGATGACATAAAATAACGCGACATTGACAGGCTGATACCTAAGGAGCCTGACAATGACCCTGATCTCAATCTTCCTGCCGTTTTTGCTCTTCGCCTTTGTCGCGTCGATCACCCCTGGCCCGACCAATATCCTGATCCTCGCCAGTAGCCAGCGCTTTGGCGTCAAAGCCACGCTGCCTGCGGTGGTGAGCGCCTGCGTTGCCGCCAGCGCGATTGTCTTTATCTCCGGTGCGGGCGCAGGGCAGATATTGCAGGAACATGTACTGGTGAGAACGGTGATGAGTTGGGCGGGCGTGGCGTGGTTAAGCTGGATGAGCTGGCAGCTGTTTCGTGCGCCGGCCACCGATCTGCACGGTGAGGCGCAGCAGCCCTTCAGCATACGTGCGGCGGCGATATTACAACTCATCAACCCGAAAACATGGATGATGGCGTTAGCGGTAGTGAGCCTGTTTGCCCCACACAGCGGTCATCCGCTGCGCGAGGTCTCGGTGATGGCGCTGTCGTTTTTCCTGATCTCGCTCATCTGCCTTGCCGCCTGGGCGCTGCTCGGCAAAGCCGTTAACCGGCTGTTCCGCACCCCGACGTCACTTGTCGCCTTTCAGCGCATCATGGCGCTGTGCCTGTTTCTCTCCGCGTGGGCGGGGCTACTAAGCGCTTAGGTCAGCGCGCCGCCCTTGCGGCAGCGGGCAAAGCGCAGAATATCTTCCGCCAGGCGCTGGGCGGTGTCGACATCCGCCTGGCTGCGGTTGACCAGCATGCGGCTGAGACACCCTTCCAGGATCAGCTCCATCTGCTTCGCCACCATCGCCGCATCGTCCACCTCCAGCTCGTTCAGCAGCTTGTGAGAGAAGTTGTATGCTTCAAGCTTCTGCTGATCCGCCAACTGGTGAATCGGGTGATCCGGGGCGGGGAAGAAGGCGCAGGCGGCGATAAACAGGCAGCCCGGATAGCGGTTGTTGCTCACGCACTCGGTCAGCGCGGCGTAACGCGCCAGCAGTTTTTGTTCATGGTTGAGGCTCTCATCCAGCAGCAGCTGGCGGCGCCAGGTATCGATCTGCTGGCTTAAATAGCGCAGTGCATCATAGAGCAGCGCCTCTTTATCGGGCCAGAAACGGCGGAACTCCTCCAGCGGATAGTCGACGCGCTCGGCAACCATTTCAAGAGTGGTGTCCGCAATGCCTCTTAATTCAAGCAGTTGCAATGTCTGGCTTAAAACGTCTTCGCGTTGCACAGTGGTCTCCTCCGTTACTGCGTCAAACTTCCCCACCAAGTGTTGTTTACGGGGCGCGTTTGCGCAAATGGTCGGCAAAGGCTTCGGCAGGCATAAACCCGGTCACCCGGGCCGCTTGCTGCTCTCGCCCTTGCGCGTCAAAAAAGAGCAGGGTAGGTAACCCCAGCACATTCAGATGGCGCAGAAGCGCGGCATCCTGTGCGTCATTAGCCGTCACGTTGGCCTGTAATAACAGCGTGTTTTTCAGCGTTGCCTGCACTTTCGGGTCGCTAAAGGTGTACTTCTCAAACTCTTTACAGGCCACGCACCAGTCAGCATAGAGATCCAACATGACAGGCCGACCGTTGGCCTGCGCCAGCGCCCGGTTGAGATCGTCGACGGTTTTCACCGACGTAAAGGCCAAAGGCGCTGCGGTATGCGCCGCTGGCGCACCGAAGGCCCAGTCCTGCAATGGACGGGCGCAAACCAGCGCCGCGCCGAGCAGCGCGATTTGCAGCACGCGAACGATGGGGCGCGTGGCGTTGAGGCTGGTGATAAAGGCCCAGCCGAAGAAGGCGACGCCGAGAAATGACCAGAGCCGCAGCCCCCAGGCTTCGCCCAACACGCGCTCCAGTAAAAAGACCGGCAGGGCGAGGATCACAAAGCCAAAGGCGGTTTTGACCTGCTCCATCCACGGCCCGCTTTTCGGCAGCAGGCGGTTGCCGAACACCGTCACAAGAATTAGCGGCAGGCCCATGCCGAGGGCGTAAAGGTAGAGCGTGCCGCCGCCGAGCCACAGGTTCCCGCTCTGGGCGATATAGAGCAGGATGGCGCTGAGCGGCGCGGTAGTGCAGGGCGAGCAGATAAGCCCGGCAATCGCCCCCATGGCGAACACGCCGCCGACGGAGCCGCCCTGCTGGCGGTTGCTCCACAGCGTTAAGCGGGTTTGCAGCGCGGAAGGCAGTTGCAGGTTAAAGAGGCCGAACATCGACAGCGCCAGCAGGCTAAACAGCAGCGATAAGCCGATAAGCACGTAGGGGTGTTGCAGCGCGGCCTGGAACGACAGCCCGGCGGCGGCCACCACCAGCCCCAGTGCGGTATAGGTTAGCGCCATCCCCTGCACATAAATAAAGGCCAGCAGCAGCGCACGCGGCGTGGCAAGGCGCTGTTTGCCGCCGAGCACAATGCCGGAAATCAGCGGGTACATTGGCAATACGCAGGGGGTGAAAGCGATGCCGATACCGATCAACAGCGCCCAGAGGGCGGAGAAGGGCAGCGGGCGCTCGGGCGCGGTCTCAGTCGTTGGTGCGGCTTTGGGTTCAACCACCGGCGCGGCAGCGACCTCCATCAGCGGCACCACTTTGGTCTCCGGCGGGTAGCAGAAACCGGCATCGGCACAGCCCTGATAAGTGACGGTAAGCGTCGCGCCTTTCCCCGCCTGCGCGATGCTTAGCGGCAGGTTCAGCTTCTGGCGGTAGATCTCGGTTTTGCCGTAGAACTCATCTTCATGCATCTCGCCCTTCGGCAGTTCGAGCGCGCCGATCTGCGCCTGCGCAGGCGTGACGCGGATCTGCTGGCGGTAGAGGTAGTAACCCTCTTTCAGCTGCCAGTTGAGCGTCAGGTCATGTTGATGCTGTTGAAAATCAAAGGTGAAAGCCTGGTCAGCAGGCACAAAGTCAGAGCGGCCGGGCGCGTCGAACAGCCCGGCGAAAGCGGATGTGCTGCATAACAGCAGGATCAGCGTAAGGATGCGTTGAGCCATGTGAGGTAGTCGTGCTCTCCGTGAGAAACCGGCAGCGCCAGCAGTTCGGGGGTTTGATAAGGGTGGTGCGATTTCAGGCAGGCGAAGAGATCGTCCAGGTGCGCAACGTCGGTTTTCAGCAGCAGTTGCACTTCATACTCCTGCTCCAGCTTGCCTTCCCAGTAGTAGAGCGAGGTCGCTCCGGGGAGGATCGTCACGCAGGCGGCGAGTTTTTCCGCCAGCGCTTTGGCCGCCAGATCCTGGGCGGTGGCTTCATCCGGGGCGGTGCAGAGTACAACAACGGCGTCGGGCGTGTTCATTCTCAACCTCCTGAAAGCGAAAGCAGGGACTATAGCATGCGACGCGGGAAGATCGGGCCGCCGGGCAGCCCGATTTATAGACTTTTACAACAAGATAGTGCCGAAGATAAAGCCGAGCACCACGCAGAGCGCGATGGCGATCACACCGGGGATCAGGAAGGGGTGGTTGAAGACGAATTTGCCGATGCGCGTTGAACCGGTGTCATCCATCTCGACCGCCGCCAGCAGCGTCGGGTAGGTCGGCAGCACAAACAGCGCCGAAACCGCGGCAAATGAAGCCACGGCCGTCAACGGTGAGACGCCAAGCAGCAGCGCAGCAGGCATCAGCGCTTTGGTGGTCGCCGCCTGCGAATAGAGCAGGGTAGCAGCGAAGAAGAGCACCACCGCCAGCAGCCACGGGTAGCTGTGCAGCAGATCGCCCGCCACCATCTGGATATCTTCAATATGGTGTTTGACGAAGGTATCGCCGAGCCACGCAACGCCGAGCACGCAGATACAGGCGCTCATGCCGGATTTAAAGGTGCCAGCGTTGAGGATCTCGCCGGTATCGACTTTGCAGCTCAGGCAGATAAGCGTGGCGATGGTCAGCATAAACACCACAATCGCTTCGTTACGCGGCAGCACCGGGTTATTGATCAGCCCAACCGTCGGGCTGATGGCGGTGGCGTAGAGCATCACGGCGATAATGCCGACCAGAAAGAGCATCACCGAACGTTTGGCGTGGGGCTTCAGGGCAAACACCTGCTCACCGCGCAGCTTCACTTCCCCTTTCGCCAGCCGCTCCTGGTAGACCGGATCGTCCTTCAGCTCGCAGCCGAGGAAGTTACAGACAATGGCGGTCAGCATCACGGCAATCAGCGTGACGGGAATACAGATCGCCAGCAGCGTCAGGTAGCTGACGCCCAGCGGCTCAAGGATACCGGCAAAGAAGACCACCGCCGCAGAGATGGGCGAGGCGGTAATAGCGATTTGTGACGCCACCACGGCGATAGAGAGCGGGCGCGAGGGACGGATGCCCTGCTCTTTTGCCACTTCGGTAATTACCGGTAGCGTGGAGAAAGCTGTGTGGCCGGTGCCCGCCAGAATGGTCATAAACCAGGTGACCAGCGGGGCGAGAAAGGTGATGTACTTCGGATGGCGGCGCAGCATGCGCTCGGCGAGGCTGACCAGGTAATCCATCCCGCCTGCCACCTGCATGGCGGCAATCGCGGCGATGACCGCCATGATGATCTCGATGACGTCAAACGGGATGGCGCCGGGCTTAATTTGAAAGAAGAGCGTCAGCACCAGCACCCCGAGGCCACCGGCAAAGCCAATGCCGATCCCCCCGAGCCTGGCGCCAAGGTAGATGGCAAGTAAGACGAGGACAAGCTCTGCAGCAAACATAGTGGGCTTCCTTGTTTTCCAAGTGATATGAAATTGTTATTGGTAAGTAACCACCCAAAAGAAAAAGGCACGTCGCGGAGGACGTGCCTTTCATATTTTTTAACCTGGGGGGAGGTTACTGTTCGCTTTCATCGGTATAGCGTTTCGCTTTATAGGCCGGATGCATCAGGTTCTGGGCAGAGAAGATATCATCCAGCTCCGTTTCCGTCAGCAATCCGCGCTCGAGCACCACTTCACGCACGCTCTTCCCGGTTTCGGCGCAGATCTTGCCGACGATATCGCCATTGTGGTGGCCGATAAATGGGTTGAGGTAGGTGACGATACCGATGGAGTTATAGACGTAGCTTTCACACACCTCTTTGTTGGCGGTGATGCCATTAATGCATTTTTCCAGCAGGTTGTAGCAGGCGTTGGTCAGGATGTGTATTGACTCGAACATCGCCTGGCCAATCACCGGCTCCATCACGTTCAGCTGCAGCTGACCCGCTTCGGAAGCCATGGTGACGGTGGTGTCGTTACCGATCACTTTAAAGCAGACCTGGTTTACCACTTCCGGCACAACTGGGTTCACTTTGGCCGGCATGATGGAGGAGCCCGCCTGCAATTCCGGCAGGTTAATCTCGTTCAGCCCGGCGCGCGGCCCGGAGGAGAGCAGGCGCAGGTCGTTACAGATTTTCGACAGTTTTACCGCCAGGCGTTTCAGCGAACTGTGCACCATTACATAGGCACCGCAGTCGGAGGTTGCTTCGATCAAATCTTCCGCGGCAACCACCGGCAGGTTGCTCACTTCGGCCAGCTTCTGCACGGCGAGTTGCTGGTAGCCATCCGGCGTGTTGAGGCGGGTACCGATAGCCGTTGCGCCGAGGTTCACTTCGAGCAGCAGTTCCGCGGTACGCAGCAGGTTTTTGGTCTCTTCATTCAGCAGCACGTTAAAGGCATGGAACTCCTGGCCGAGGGTCATCGGCACCGCATCCTGTAGCTGGGTACGGCCCATTTTCAGGATATCTTTGAACTCCACCGCTTTGTTTTCAAAGCCTTCGCCAAGCTGTTTGATGGCATCGATCAGTTTCACCACCGAGGTGTAGACCGCGATGCGGAACCCGGTCGGGTAGGCATCGTTGGTAGACTGGCATTTGTTGACATGATCGTTCGGGTTGAGGAACTGATACTCCCCTTTCTGGTGGCCCATCAGCTCAAGACCGATGTTTGCCAGCACCTCGTTGGTGTTCATGTTCACAGACGTGCCCGCGCCGCCCTGATAGACGTCAACCGGGAACTGATCCATGCATTTGCCGTTGTTCAGCACCTCATCACATGCGGCAACAATAGCGTTAGCAATACTTTTAGGGATGGTTTGCAGCTCTTTGTTCGCCAGCGCTGCGGCTTTCTTCACCATCACCATGCCACGAACAAACTCAGGGATGTCGCTGATCTTGTTGTTGCTGATATAAAAGTTTTCAATCGCTCTCAGAGTATGCACGCCGTAGTAGGCATCCGCTGGCACTTCCCTGGTACCTAACAAGTCTTCTTCGATACGAATGTTGTTTAACATGTGAACCTTCTTTTTCAAGCTACGAATGAATACACCAATCACACAATATTTATGTGGTTATGTGTCTTTTTCGACCGACGATTATTCCCTCAATCGGCCAGAAGAGTGAAATTATATGCTGGCGCGGGCGAATTGCCGTAATCGGGATCACTTATTATCTTACTGGACCCATCATAATTACCAATATGTGAAATAAGTCACCGCTGCGTAACAAACAAAACTTTACACCACCGGGGAAATTGAATTTTTCAGCTTTGCCACCATCTCATCCCTATGCGATTTCGCAGACTCATTTTAGCAACGGTGAGATGACCGTTGCTCGTTCACAGGAGAAGCCAGTGCGCTGGATACCGTTTATTGCTTTTTTCTTATACGTTTACATCGAAATTTCGATCTTCATCCAGGTGGCTCACGTCTTTGGCGTGCTGATGACCCTTATCCTGGTGCTCTTCACCTCGGTTATCGGTATGTCGCTGGTGCGCAACCAGGGCTTTAAAAACCTGATGGCGATGCAGCAGAAGATGGCGGCGGGTGAAAGCCCGGCGGCCGAGATGATCAAGAGCGTGTCGCTGGTGATCGCTGGCCTGCTGCTGCTGCTGCCTGGTTTCTTTACCGACTTCCTCGGCCTGCTGCTGCTGGTGCCGCCGGTGCAGAAGCTGATCACCCTCAAGCTGATGCCGCACCTGCGCTTTTCGCGCGGGCCTGGCGCGGGCGCCGGGTTTGGCGGTGGCGACACCTTTGAAGGCGAATATCAGCGTAAAGATGACCCCAACAACCGTCTGGATCATAAAGACGATCGTTAAGCTCCGCTGCCCGGCCTTGCCGGGCATTTTTTTATTCCGGCAGCGAACGAACCGTTGTCGTACGCCGCTTCGGTAAAAAGAGCCACAGCGCCGCCAGCATCACCACCGCATACAAACTCTTCCAGCCTGGAATGATCAGCAACAGCAGGCAGAGCACGCTCCCCAACGACGCCAGCGCCTTATAGCGCCCTTTCAGCAAGCGGCACCCCGCCAGCATGCAGAGCAGGTAGATCATGATAAAGATGCCGTTGGCATAGATGATCAGCGTGTCGAGATTGATGTTGAAGGCGTAAATCGCCAGCGTGCAGGCCACGCAGCAGAGAATCACCGCGTTGAGAGCGTTAAGCGGCAACTGGCGCGCCGAGAGTTTTGCCAGCGCGCTGTCGGGCTTGTAGGCCGCCTGCGACCACACCAGCCGCGCGAAGCTCTGAATATAGATATTGAGGCTGGCGAAACAGGCGAGATAGCCAATAATGCAGGCCACCCACAGCGCCTGCTTGCCAAAGAGATCGACGACAATCACCGGCAGCGAGGCCGCTGCGCCCAGGTGATGCCAAAGATCGAACTTCAGCACCGCCACGGTACAGGCCCAGTAGACGGTGCCCGCCAGCAGCAGGCCAATCATCAGCGCACGGGGGAAATCGCGCTCCGGGTTTTTAAACTCCGAGGCGAGATGGGCGAACGCCTCCAGCCCGACAAAACACCAGAACATCACCGCTAATGAAGCGGACATCTCAGAGAGGGAAACGTCGCCCAGCGGTGGGAAGGGGATATCGCGCAGCGTAATGCCGCCGCGCCACCAGATGGCGACCAGCAGAGCAACGATCAGCCCGGCGATAATCGATTGCAGGTTGGCGCTGGAGCCTGCCCCGCGCGTGCCGATAAGCCAGATCAGCGCCAGCGTCATCAGTTCCGCCATCAGCAGCAGCGGCCCCTGCCAGCCAAAGAGCCCCTGCCAGAAACCGGCGGCGATATGCAGGGCCGCAGGCAGCCCAACCGGGATCACCGAGAGAAACAGCCAGCCGGTCACCCGCTGCAAACGCGGACCAAACGCCATGCCGACAAAGTGGGCGACGCCGCCAGCGCTGGGGAAGTGGCGTCCGAGAATGGCAAAGACAATCGCCACCGGGAAGACCAGCACGATGAGTAACGGCCACGCCCACAGGCTGCTGTTACCGGCGGTCAGTGCCGCCAGCGCCGGAACGGCGAAGACTCCAGTGCCCAGTAACGAGGTAGAGAGTAATCCAACACCCTGCGCCAGCCCCAGCTCTTGTTTTAATCCGCTCATTTTTTCTGTCTGTCTCTTATCGGGAGCGTCGATGGTAGCACAAGCTGTTTTACTTATGGCTCGTCGTTCCCCGCCAGGAAAGGGAGGGGGCAGTCGATTGCATTTTCGAAAATTTTTTTTGTTTTACCCCTTGAAGGGGGAGAGGCCTAACCCCATCTCTCAGGTCACCAGCCGGATAACCGCATGGACCCGGCCTCACCATAACTGATAAAGACTTTCTCAAAGGAGAGCTATCAAATGAGTATTCGTCCGTTACATGATCGTGTGATCGTCAAACGTAAGGAAGTTGAGTCTAAATCTGCTGGCGGTATCGTTCTGACCGGTTCTGCGGCAGGCAAATCAACTCGTGGCGAAATCATCGCTGTCGGTAAGGGCCGCATCCTGGAAAACGGTACTGTTCAGCCGCTGGACGTGAAAGTGGGCGATATCGTGATTTTCAACGATGGTTACGGTGTGAAGGCTGAGAAGATCGACAACGAAGAAGTGCTGATTATGTCCGAAAGCGACATTCTGGCAATTGTTGAAGCGTAACAACGCGCGCGAACGAACCTGAACGAATTTAAGGAATACAGAAAATGGCAGCTAAAGACGTAAAATTCGGTAACGACGCTCGTGTAAAAATGCTGCGCGGCGTAAATGTTCTGGCAGATGCAGTGAAAGTTACCCTCGGTCCGAAAGGCCGTAATGTGGTTCTGGATAAATCTTTCGGTGCACCGACCATCACCAAAGATGGTGTTTCCGTAGCACGTGAAATCGAGCTGGAAGACAAGTTCGAAAACATGGGCGCGCAGATGGTGAAAGAAGTTGCCTCCAAAGCGAACGACGCTGCGGGCGACGGTACCACCACCGCGACCGTTCTGGCACAGTCCATCATCACTGAAGGTCTGAAAGCCGTTGCTGCGGGCATGAACCCGATGGATCTGAAACGCGGTATCGACAAAGCTGTCGCTTCTGCCGTTGAAGAGCTGAAAGCGCTCTCCGTACCGTGCTCTGACTCTAAAGCTATCGCTCAGGTTGGTACCATCTCCGCTAACTCCGACGAAACCGTAGGTAAACTGATCGCTGAAGCGATGGATAAAGTCGGTAAAGAAGGCGTGATCACCGTTGAAGACGGTACTGGTCTGCAGGACGAGCTGGACGTGGTTGAAGGTATGCAGTTCGACCGTGGCTACCTCTCCCCTTACTTCATCAACAAGCCGGAAACTGGCGCAGTAGAGCTGGAAAGCCCGTTCATCCTGCTGGCTGATAAAAAAATCTCCAACATCCGCGAAATGCTGCCGGTTCTCGAAGCCGTTGCGAAAGCAGGCAAACCGCTGCTGATCATCGCTGAAGATGTGGAAGGCGAAGCGCTGGCGACCCTGGTGGTTAACACCATGCGCGGTATCGTGAAAGTGGCTGCGGTGAAAGCACCGGGCTTCGGCGACCGTCGTAAAGCGATGCTGCAGGATATCGCAACCCTGACTGCCGGTACCGTTATCTCTGAAGAGATCGGTATGGAGCTGGAAAAAGCGACCCTGGAAGATCTGGGTCAGGCGAAACGCGTTGTGATCAACAAAGACACCACCACCATCATCGATGGCGTGGGTGAAGAGACCGCTATTCAGGGTCGCGTAACGCAGATTCGTCAGCAGATCGAAGAAGCTACTTCCGATTACGATCGTGAAAAACTGCAGGAGCGCGTAGCGAAACTGGCAGGCGGTGTTGCGGTAATCAAAGTTGGCGCTGCGACCGAAGTTGAGATGAAAGAGAAGAAAGCCCGCGTTGAAGATGCGCTGCACGCAACCCGTGCTGCCGTTGAAGAGGGCGTGGTTGCCGGTGGTGGCGTAGCGCTGATTCGCGTAGCCAGCAAACTGGCTGAGCTGAAAGGCCAGAACGAAGACCAGAACGTGGGTATCAAAGTTGCGCTGCGCGCGATGGAATCCCCGCTGCGTCAGATCGTGCTGAACTGCGGCGAAGAGCCGTCTGTTGTTGCCAACATGGTTAAAGCGGGCGACGGTAACTACGGTTACAACGCTGCGACCGAAGAGTACGGCAACATGATCGACATGGGTATCCTGGATCCGACTAAAGTGACCCGTTCTGCACTGCAGTACGCGGCTTCCGTAGCCGGTCTGATGATCACTACCGAGTGCATGGTTACCGATCTGCCGAAAAGCGACGCGCCTGATTTAGGTGCTGCTGGCGGTATGGGTGGCATGGGCGGTATGGGCGGCATGATGTAATGGCTGCCGGACACGTGCCCGGGAAACCGGGCGCGGGTTCAACGAAGAGGAGCGGGCTTAATGCCCGCTCTTTTTTTTGCCTGCGTTTCAGCCCGCAGGCGAGTTGGCCGGACAGGCCAGCGGGGCTTTATCGCGGGTTGCTTCCTGCTCAACCGCCAGATCGTCCACCAGCGTCATAAATTTGAGTTTGTCACTCGACGCCAGCAACCGGGACTCCTCCTCGCTCTCCGCCGGCATAAAATCGCACTGGGTGAACGTCACGACGCTTTTGCCAAATTCAGGCAGCGGCGCGCTGAGGGTACGGCTCTGCCACAGGCCAAAGAGCATAAAGGTGCACAGTAAAAACAGCACCAGCAGCGCCAGCGCGCCGTACTGTTTACGCGCAATCAGCGGGTCAGCCGCGGCTGGTACTGGTGCAGCCTCTGGTACTGCCGCGTCACGATTTTCTGTGACGGCGATAACAGAGAGATCGCGGCTGAATATAAAGCCGGTTTTGGGGATGGTTTTAATCACCTGCGCGCCTAAGCCAAAGTCCGTCATCGTTCTGCGCAGCAGTGAGATGTACTGGTTGAGCGTGTTATTGGTGGAGTGCAAACCATACCGCTCCCAGACCGCCTGAAAGATCGCATCGCGGGTCACGATCTCGCCGCGATGCTCGATAAAAAAGAGCAATAAGCGGCTGCCGGCGAGGGTTAAAAACCGTTTTTCATTTTCAGTGCCCGCGCCCCATATCGCGCCATCGGCGGGTCTGAAATAGATTTCCTTATCTATAATAAAGAGCATATTGATACCTTTCATGATGCCGTCGATCATGGAATAAATTAAAAAGAAAAAGTTAGATGCTTCTGTAATAAAGAAATTAATTAATGCTTACTTTAACCTGTTAATTAAATCACTCTATTCAGAATGATGAGACTGCTTAAAAAATGTAACCATATTGTCGATGCTACCTATATTGTCAATAAATAAAGCCGCTTTTTTTCTGTTTTAAGAGACGCATCCCGACAATTTACCAGATAATTCTCAGCGAAGGGGCGGGATTTTGTTATTATTTTTCTTATAATAATTATGCGTTGCGCTGGAAGTGGCTTATATCGCGATAATTTATCTTGTTTGTGTCTAATATTCCGATATAAATAGCTTAAAGCTAAATTGTGAATTTATTATACAACCTTATTAGGTGCGTGTGATGTGTGAGTGGGAATATTCTCACGGCATTCGCACGTTTAAAGCCTGATATTTTTTTAATGGTTAAATTTTAAGGGAAAAAATAAAATGAACAATTTAAATGCCATTATATTAAGCAGCGCGTGCGTATTTCTTCTCTCAGCTTGTGCAGGTAAAAAAAACAGCCCAAAAGAGAGCATTTCGGCAGTCAGCGCCAGTAACATCAGCGCGCCACAAGGCACGGCGGCGGAGCGCAAATCACCCTTTTTCGATGGGATCGTTATTGCATCAACTAACAACACCTGTATCGACAAATTTAACTTCATTCGCGGCACGGATACGTCGACCTATAAAAATTACTCTGATGATTACTCAAAAATAGGCGAAGGCTACAAGTTTCTGAACATTAATAAAAACATCATGGGTAAAGAGGCGAAAGAGATCTACACCATGCAGCTCGATCTCAAGCTGGATACCCTGTGTGCGAAGGCGCACTACACGAGTTACCAAATCGTTAAAGAAAAGATGCGAAACCTTGCCAGCATCTGACAGAGGCATCGCCAGTTTTTATTTTGAATGCCGTTTTTAAAAACGGCTTTTTCGTCTTTTTTCCTTGATGACTTAATAATGAAAACCAGACAACTTCCCGGCTGGAAGCGTGGTGCCGCGTGGGTAATTATCGCGCTCCAGTTATTCAGCCCACTCTTTTTCTCCTTCACTCCTGCGGCACAGGCAAAAGAATATGCCGATTATCGCAGCATGGATGAAACGATGGCCGGGCTACAGGCGCTTATTAGCGAGCCCAGAATGTTATCCCACACCCTTTCACCGACGGTTGCACCCCAGGCGCAAAATAACCCGCCTTTGCCAACGCTCGATATGCAGGCGGAGGAGGCAGTTGAACCTGCCGCAGCCGATGCGTGGCTGGCACCGAAAGTCGCGCAGACCGGTCAATTACTGATGTCGGAAGATATCGGGAAAGCGTCTGCTGATTTCGCTCGCAGCGTAGGGGGCGGGTTGATTAACCAGCAGCTTCAGGACTGGGTGGGGCAAAAAGGCACGGTGAATGCCACGCTGGATAGCGACGGCAACATTGGCGGCGATGTGCTTTTACCCCTGCATGATACCGAGGATCAGCTGCTATTCGGTCAACTGGGGCTGCGTAAAAATGATGAACGCAATATTACCAATATTGGTCTCGGCTATCGCCAGCAGAGCGATGCCTGGATGTACGGCATCAACACCTTCTATGACTACGACTACACGGGCAAAAACGCCCGTTTAGGGATTGGTGGCGAAGCGTGGGGGAATTTCCTGAAACTGTCGGCGAACGCCTATCACCGTCTTACCGACTGGCACCCCTCGACGATTGAAAAGATGAAAGATTACGACGAACGCCCGGCGAACGGATTTGATCTTCGTCTTGATGGCTGGTTGCCATCGCAACCCCAGTGGGGCGGCTCGGTAAAGTATGAGCGCTACTTTGGCAAAAATATCGCGCTGACCAGCAGCGGAGATCTGAAAAACGATCCCTGGGCGTTAACGTTGGGGCTGAACTACTCGCCCTTTCCGCTGTTAACGCTCTCCGGAGAGCGCTCATTTGGAGACACCCGTGACACCCGTTTTGATCTGTCGATGAACTATCGCCTCGGCGTGCCGCTGTGGCGTCAGCTCGATGCCGATAATCTGGATATCCAGCGTAGCCTGATGGGAAGCAAATATGCGCTGGTGGATCGTAACTACAACATTGTGATGCAGTACCGAAAGCAGCTGTTGGTGGCGCTTTCCATTCCGCAGCACTATACGGTTGAGGCGGGTTCGACGCTCTCTATTCCTGTGACGGTGGCAAAAGCGAAATATGGGCTGAAGCGTATTGAATGGCAGGCATCGGCGAATTTCAGCGTCAATGGTGGCAGCTTCAGCCAACCGTCAATGACGGCGCTGGAGGTGCAGGTTCCTGCGTATGCTCCCAGCCACAGCCGGGCAGCCAGTGCGTCGCAGGATTATGTTTTAACCGCCATCGGCGTAGATGAAAAAGGCAATCGCTCTGAGCCGGTGACAACCACTCTCCACGTGATGCGCTCAAGTGTTGTGGTGGATCAGCTCACGCTCACCCCTGACGCGGCGCAGATCGCTGATAATCAGCACGCCTTTACGGTGAAAGCCAGAATTGTGAACCGTGACAGGCAGCCGCTTGTTGGACAGCGCGTGGCATTTCGCGTGTCACAGCTGACTGACAATAACAATGTGTCGGCGGCGACCCTCTTTACCGATCATGCCTCTGATAAAGAGTGGCTGGAGGTCGACACCAATAACCAGGGGATCGCAGCGGTACAACTGCGAAGCCGGGTGGTCGGCAATGGTGTGTTGACCGCCGCTTTGCGTAACGGTAATGAGCGTAGCGCGCGAGTCGAGTTTATTGCCGATGTCGCGTCAGCGCGGCTCACCGAGCTTACCGTGCTCGCTGATAACGCGGTGGCAAACGGCGTGCAAACCAACAAACTTCGCGCCACGGTCACCGACCGCTACGGCAACCCGCTGGCCAGTTACCCAGTGATGTTTTCGGCAGACAACGGCGCCACGCTGGTGGAAGGCAGCCCGGTGCTGACGGATGCGCAAGGGCAGGTGATGCTGTCGCTGACCCATACTCGCGCGGGGATATCCACCGTCACGGCGAATGCTAACAATCTCTCACTCAGTAAAACGGTGACCTTTGAGGTTGACCGCGCAACGGCGCACTTTGTGCAGAGCAGCGTGGCGCAAAATGCCCTCGCCAATGGCAACGACATCAACATGATGCAGGTTAGAGTTGCGGATGCGCTCGGCAATCCGATTCCCGGTATGGCGATCCAGTTTGTGCCTGATAGCCCGGTGAAAGTCTCCCCAGCGCAGGCTGTTACGGACGCGCAAGGGGAAGCGCAAACGGCGTTAACCAGCCGCAGGGCGGGGAGCTTTAATGCCGCTGCGAATCTGGTGGGCACTTCCCATTCGGCGAGGTTGACCACGACTTTTCTCCCGGATGGCAACTCCGCGCAGCTGCCGGATGAAAATTTAGCGATCTCGCCCGATGGCGCAGCGGCTAACGGCAGGGATACAAACGGTGTGACCGCGACGGTGGTGGATGCCTATGACAACCCGCTCTCCGGTGTGGCGGTCAGATTCAGCGTCAGTTCTGGGGCAACGCTGGCGGCGAGTGCCGGTCTTACGGGCGCAGATGGCAAAGTGAGCACGACGGTGGTGAGCAGTACCGCCGGGGTCTATACGGTGAATGCCACGGTAAACGGCTCAACTATCAGCAAGTCTACTCTCTTCGTGGCTGACACCGCGACGGCGCGTATCGACGATGCCCATCTGCTGGTTGATACCAATAACGCGGTGGCTGATGGCAATGCCATGAATAACCTCACTGCCATTGTGAAAGATGCCAGCGGGAACATCCTGAGCGGCATGCTGGTAAAATTTACCGTCAGCAACGGGGCGGCACTGACCACGGCTCAGGGGGTAAGCGATGACGATGGCAAAGTGAGTACCAGCGTCACCAGCCTGCGTGCAGGCAGCTACACCGTGACGGCCAGCGTAGGCACCACTTACGCCAGCAAGTCGGTTAACTTCACGGGTGATGTCACAACGGCGGCTATCGCCAGCGTTGTGCTGGATGGCTCGGCGATAGAGAAAGATGCCAACGGCACCGACAGCTTTGACTTCAGGGCAACGGTTAAGGATGCAAACGGCAACGCGATCGGCGGGGTGACGGTTAACTGGGCGCAGGATAAAGGGTCAGATGTCACTATCACCAGCCAGAGTGTAACCGACAGCGCCGGTGTCGCCGTAGGGACGCTGCTCAGTACGCGCGCTGAGGCGATAAATGTCCAGGTCGCCGCATCGCTCAGTAACGCGAACCATGTCAATGCCAAAAAGAAGGTGAGCTTTACCCTACCGCCAGTGCTGGTGCATGGCACGACCATAAACGCCGTTACCGGCAGCGCGATTTCGGGTGTCACGGTGAAGATCTTCCGTTCGCAGGGCGATGCGCAACCACTTCACACCATAGTGTCGGACAGTAGCGGTAAATACTCCCTGACGCTTAAACAAGGAGATTACTTTGTGGAGGCGAGTCTGGCGGGCTATATCACGCTGGAAACGGACTTAGTGGCAAGTCTGCTGGGCGTCACTGATTACACAAAAAACTTTGTGCTCTCCCCGCTGCTTAACGGTAAGGCGGCGCGTATGGTGTTGACCTGGGATGCCAGGCCGAAAGATCTCGATTCGCACCTGTTTGTGCCGGTAGGTAACAGTACTGCTCATGTCCAGTACTCCTCCCGTAAGCCAGCAGGAGCAGATGCGGAACTGGATGTGGATAATACGCAGGGCTATGGCCCGGAAACGATTACCATCAACCGAATGCATCCTGGAAATTACTGCTACGCGGTTTACCGTTATTCGACCGATCATAACGATATAAGCGGTGCGAAAGTGAAGCTCTATCTTGCTGATGGTCGCTCCTATGACTGGGAGTCTGTTAATGCCAACGGATATCTCAATGACCGAGTCTGGGCGATTGTGAAGTTCGTTGTCGCCCAGGACGGAACCGTCGATGTTGTGCCGATCAATAAGCTTTTCTCTGGCAGTAACATAAATCGTTGCTAATGCTGCACTTAAGCCCCGGCCATCACGGCGGGGCTTTTTTGCTATTTTCGCTGATTTATCTGACCTGCGATGTCGGTGTTTTTCTTTTAGTCATCTTTTTAGTATAAGGTTTAGACACGGACGAACCGCGTCCAGCTCATTGATTACGGGGAATAACATGTCGGTAAAATATTTGGCGGGAATGGTTGGCGCAGCGTTTCTGTTGGCGGGTTGCAGCAGCAGCAATGATCTCACCGCAGGCGGCCAGAACGTGCGTTTTGTGGAAGATAAGCCCGCCGCGCAGTGCCAGTATCTCGGCACCGCCAGCGGTAAGCAGAGCAACTGGCTCTCTGGCCAGCACGGCGAAGAGGGCGGCTCAATGCGCGGCGCGGCAAATGCTCTGCGCAACCAGGCTGCTGCTATGGGCGGTAACGTGCTCTACAACGTAAGCAGCCCGACGCAGGGCGTACTGTCGAGCTTTGTGCCGACCGCCAGCGAAATGAACGCTCAGGTTTACAAGTGCCCTAACTGATTTTTCTCTTCTGCCCGCCAGTGATGGCGGGCGCGCTGAAAGAACTGATATTTTTCCCATCGCTGTTATTTATTCTCTGCTTGTAAATAAGACGATTATAATTTTCCTGCTAATGAAACTTCGCCTCTCTGAATATTAAGTTTTCTTAAGCTTTAAGCTTTTTTTAATTATATTTCTGCGAATCCGATCTTTTTTTAAAAAAGAGGATATATCGAGATAAAGTAATAATTTTCGCTGCCGATATTCACTTCAGGACAAAACGCGAAGGAGTGTGAAAAAGACAATTCTATTTCTTGCATGATGGTGTCGGGAGTTATCAATGAATATTACAAAAAGATTGTTACTTGCTTTCTCGTTATTGATTTTAAGTCTTATCGGCACAAACCTGATTGCGATATTTTCTTTATCGAAACTGGGTGAGTCGCAAACGAACTTTAAAGAAAATACCTTACCCAGCCTGGACATGATGAACAAAGAGATGCTGAAAGTGCTGACGATTCGCGGCCAGCTCTTCGTTCACGGTCTGACTGAGGAACCCGCCGGAATGGCGGAAATCAAACAGAACGCATTAAAGTTGTATGACGACGTTTACGCCATGCACCAGGGTTACATTAAAGATCTCGTTTCCGATCAACACGATCAAGAGCTGTCAAATAAAACGCTGGCCGATTTAGAGAAGTTTCGCGCAGTGATGGATCAATTTTTTAAAGTCTCAGAAAGTAATGACCGTGCTGCCATTATTCAGGCGATGCGTAAAGGCGGGCCCGTTGCTGACAGTATTGCCATATTAATTAACGACTTTACCGATCAGGTCGCCTATAACAGCAATTTGGTAAATAACGCGGTGTCTGCTAACTCCAGCCTGATTAACCGCTCAATGGTTTTATCGATTAGCGCCACGCTGGTCGCGACGCTGGTTCTCGGTCTGTTTGGTCTCTTTACCGTGCTTAACATCAAGCGTCGTCTTAACGATATGCGCGATGGCATGGAAAATATCAGCGAGAAACTGGATCTGAGCCAGGCGCTGACAACCGGGCGTATGGACGAGATTGGTCGTGCGGTCGCCGCGTTTAACCTGCTGGTTGAGCGTGTCTCTGAATCGCTGAAGATGGTGCGCGCCGCTTCAAGCTCGGTGAATACCGCAGCAAACGAGATTGCGTTAGGCAATAACGAACTCTCAGCACGTACTGAACAGCAGTCGGCGGCAGTGGTTGAAACGGCCGCCAGCATGGAAGAGCTGAGCTCGACGGTGAAACAGAACGCCGAGAACGCCCATCAGGCGAGCCAGCTGGCGATTACTGCCTCGGATACCGCTGCCCAGGGCGGCACCGTGGTCAGCGTGGCGGTAAACCGCATGAAAGACATTATGGAAAGCTCAAAACGCATCTCTGAAATCACCTCGGTGATTAACGGCATCGCCTTCCAGACCAACATCCTCGCACTGAACGCGGCAGTAGAAGCGGCAAGGGCAGGGGATCAGGGCCGCGGCTTTGCGGTGGTAGCGGGCGAAGTTCGCTCTCTGGCCCAGCGCAGCGCGCAGGCAGCCAAAGAGATTGAAACCTTGATCAGCGAATCGGTGAACTATGTGCAGGAGGGTTCCCGTCAGGTGGATCTGGCTGGCGAAACCATGAGCGGTATCGTTAACTCCGTCATGCAGGTGAAGGATTTGATGCAGGAGATCGCCGCCGCTTCTGATGAGCAGAACCGTGGCATCGGTCAGATTGCGCAGGCGATGTCTGAAATGGACACCACGACCCAGCAGAACGCCTCGCTGGTACAGGAGTCCTCGGCGGCAGCGGGTAGCCTTGAAGAGCAGGCCACGAAACTGCAACAACTGGTGGATGTGTTCCGTTTACCGGGCCAGCAGCCGGCTCGCGCCAGCGCCAGCACCGTGAAAGCACCCGTACAGCGTGCGCGTCTGGCACCTGCCGGCGGCAGCGATGAGGGCTGGGAGACATTTTAAAGTTCCGACACGCGCTTGTTTCCCGTGCAAGCGCTTTTTCACGGTCGCGTTGCGTATTTCGCGACCGTGCTTTTTTTTACTGTTGACGCAGTTGTAGATCCAGCGGCGTTTTACTCGGCTCACCGCCAATCTCCCGCGCCAGCTTCGGCACCATATACCCCGACACCAGCGTCAGCAGCTCACGCATAATCTCCCGCGCCGTTTCATCGCTCACCATAAAGTGCGCCGCGCCCTCTACCCGATCCAGCACATGCAGATAGTAAGGCAGCACGCCCGCATTAAATAAGGCGTTGCTGAGATCCGCCAGCGTCTGCGCATTGTCATTTACGCCGCGCAGCAGCACGCTCTGGTTGAGCAGCGTGACGCCCGCCTGGCGCAGCTGCGCCATTGCCACGCGGAAATCGTCGCCAATCTCCTGCGCGTGGTTGATATGGTTCACCAGCAAAATTTGCAGCGAGGAGCGGGCGAAGCGGGCAACCAGCGTGTCGGTGATGCGCGCCGGGATCACAATTGGCAGGCGGCTATGAATGCGCAGCCGCTTAAGGTGTGGAATGGCTTCCAGCTGGGCGATCAACCACTCAAGCTCGTGATCTTTTGCCATAAGCGGATCGCCGCCGGAAAAAATGATCTCATCCAGCTCCGGGTGCGTGGCGATATAGTCCAGCGCGCCCTGCCAGTTCCGCTTGTTGCCCTGGTTATCGGCATACGGGAAGTGGCGACGGAAACAGTAGCGACAATTTACCGCACAGCCGCCCTTGACCAGCAGCAGCGCGCGGTTACGGTATTTGTGCAGCAGCCCTGGCACCACGCTGCTCTGCTCATCCAGCGGATCGGTGCTGTAACCCGGCGCGGAGATAAACTCTTCGCTGGTGGTAAGTACCTGACGCAAAAGCGGATCGTTAACATCGCCTTTGCGCATGCGCGCAACAAACGCACGCGGCACCCGCAGCGGGAAAAGCCGCTTTGCTTCGCGTCCTCGCAGCAGCGCTTCATCAGGTTCTATATTTAAAATATGTAGCAGTTCATCGGGATCGGTGATTACATCGGCAAGTTGCAATAACCAATCTTCTCTGGAAGGGGATTTTAGGGTTACAATGTGTGCCATTTTTTTGGCTAAGCTACCAGTTAACAATTTCAGAGGGCCTTATGGCGACTTACTATAGCAACGATTTTCGTGCCGGTCTTAAAATCATGATGGACGGCGAACCGTACGCGGTTGAGGCCAGCGAATTCGTGAAACCGGGCAAAGGCCAGGCGTTCGCACGCGTTAAACTGCGTCGTCTGCTGACCGGTACCCGCGTTGAGAAAACCTTCAAGTCTACCGACTCGGCTGAAGGCGCGGACGTTGTGGATATGAACCTGACTTACCTCTACAACGATGGTGAGTTCTGGCACTTCATGAACAACGAAACCTTTGAACAGCTCTCTGCTGATAAAAAAGCGATTGGCGACAGCGAAAAATGGCTGCTGGATCAGGCAGAGTGCATCGTGACTCTGTGGAACGGCCAGCCGATCTCCGTCACGCCGCCGAACTTCGTTGAACTGGAAATCGTTGATACCGATCCGGGTCTGAAAGGTGATACCGCAGGTACTGGCGGTAAACCGGCTACCCTGAGCACCGGCGCTGTGGTTAAAGTGCCGCTGTTCGTACAGGTTGGCGAAGTGATTAAAGTCGATACCCGCTCCGGCGAATACGTATCTCGCGTGAAGTAATGCGCGCAACCGCGACGTAGCGCTCTGCTGCGTCGCGGGTTCGTTGAGGCCCGGATAATGCAACGTCTCGCAAAACTCCTCTCACTGCTGCTTATCAGCTGCGCACTGCTCGCAGGCTGCAATACCGCGCGCGGTATCGGCGAAGATGTGCAGACGCTGGGTCATATCATTTCGCACGCTGCCAGTTAATAACTTCCTCTCGTCTTAAAAATCCGCTTTTTTCCCGTCGCTTTTCGGGAATTTGTCTATGCTTAAGTGGCTATACACAAACGATATTGACAATAAAAGGAAGATATTATGGTTAAGAAGACATTTGTTGCGATCTTTTCTGTACTGGTTCTTTCATCCGTGCTGACGGCGTGTAACACCACCCGTGGCGTCGGCGAAGATATCTCCGATGGCGGTAGCGCAATTTCTGGCGCTGCGACCAAAGCACAACAGTGATGACTGCCGGTACGGCCCGTGCCGTACCGTTAGTTTGCCTCTGGTAGCGACAAAAACGGCGTAAAGCGGTTTCCCATCCCCAACTTCATACGAATATTTCTTTTGTAGGTATAAACGGTTTTCCCGTTGATCCGCATGTTTGCTGCGATTGCCGCGTTATCTCTGCCTTCCATCCACAGGGTTAATACTTTCTCTTCCTGACGCGTTAATAGCGGCGTTACGACTCGCCGTGACTGCCTGATCGGGCGCGCCTGCATCATGTTATCAATGGCCTGCGCCACTTTTTCCAGCGGATCCGTCTTTTGTAAGATCGCCGCGATGGGGAACTGCGCACAAAATGCCGACAGCTGGGTGTCGTGACCCGACTCCAGCAGCATCACCTGGCAGGATGTGCCGCACACCGAGAAGAGCGAAGCAAGCTGTTGAATATGATGAATTTCATCTTTAAAACCGTGTAAATCAATAATCACCAAATCCGGCTGCCACTGAACAATATGCTCTTTCGCCAGCATCAAGTTATGCAGAGCGGTGACAATAAAAGAGGCAGGAAATAAATCAATTTGATTGAGCCAGGATTCCATCCCTGAGCGGGTGAAGTAACAGCGATCAATCACAAGCATTTTGAACATATTTTTCTTCGCAGTCAGAGGAGGGCGCACGGCTTCCTGTACCCAGGAAAGCGATTCATCATATTCGCTGGATATGATGAATAAATGCCTGAATTCCGCTGCGAAGAGGGGCTATTTCTTGCTTTAACTTCCTGAAACTGAATGGAGGTTTGTGGGGTTGAAATCCACCGGCAAAGAGGGGAAAATCTGACCTTCTTCACCTGGCTGGCGGGACGACCCGACAGCGTCAATTTTAATTCGGGGACGGCCCCGTACTGGAGCCAACCATGTCCTGGTTTATTCTCGTCATCGCCGGTCTTCTTGAAGTCGTCTGGGCTATCGGCCTGAAATATACCCACGGTTTTACCCGCATCACTCCCAGCATTATTACCGTCGTGGCGATGCTTATTAGCGTCGTGCTGCTTTCATGGGCAATGAAAACCCTGCCGGTCGGCACCGCCTATGCGGTCTGGACCGGCATTGGCGCCGTCGGCGCGGCGATCGCCGGGATTGTATTACTCGGCGAGTCCGCAAGCCCGGCGCGTATCGTTAGCCTCTGTTTGATTGTGGCCGGAATTATTGGCTTAAAAATCAGCGCCCATTAATGGGGCTGATCGACCCAGATTAGCTTGTTCACTTCGAAGCCCTGGCGGGTCGCTTCTGCCAGCATTTTCTCTTTCACGTCGGCCGAAATGGTCGGCGTGCGGGAGAGGATCCACAGGTAGTCGCGATCCGGGCCGCAAATCAGCGCATGGCGATACTCTTTATCGAGCGAGATGATGTTGTAGCCGCCATAGAACGGGCCAAAGAATGAGACCTTCAGCGACGCGGTGCGCGGATCGCCGGTAAAATAGGCTTTCCCGACCGACTCCTGCCATTTGCCGCGATCCGGGTTATAACCCCGGTTGATAACGGTTAAGCCGCCATCGTCGCGCAGGCTGTAGGTCGCAGTGACGCGCTCCAGACCGCTCTCAAAGCGGTGATCGAAGCGGGCGATCTCGTACCATTTCCCTAAGTAGCGTTGCGTATCAAAATTCTGCACTACGGTGACGCCTTTTGGCGGCGTTGGCGTGCTGCAGGCCGTGACTAAAAAGGCAGCGGTGACCGCTGCGAAGATAGGCAGTAAACGCATGGTATTCTCCCTCCTGGCTTTTACGTAAGTGTAGAAGATGGCGGGAAATTTGCTCTCCTGCGCGGGCAGGAGAGCGACAGGTTTTACAGGAAAATCACGCCGACTAACGCAACGACACTAATAATCGCCGCGAGGCCGTAGAAAATCCATTTGCCCTGGGGCAGATGCACTTTCAAATCGTGCATCATGTGGTGGATGCGGTGCAGGCCGCACCAGACCGGTAGCACAATCATCAAGAAGAGAAAGGCGCGGCCAATAAAGCTCTGGGCAAAGGCGATAACGCGCTCGTAGCTCAGCGCCTCGCCGGGGAAGAGACCGAGCGGCAGCAGCAGGCCGACCAGCAGGATCATCACCGGGGCGAAGATGGCGCTCCACATACCGCCTGCGCCAAACAGCCCCCAGAACATCGGTTCGTCAGAACGTTTTGGATTTGGGTTAATCATCATCAATTCCTCACCAGAACAGGGCGATAAACAGCACAACCACCGTCACCACGGCAGCCACCACCCATAGCCCTTTTACCACCGGCTCTGGCCCCATTTTTTCGCCTTTCACAATGATCAGCGACGCTTTCGGTGCCAGATCGAACCAGGTTTTGGTATGCAACAGCGCCGCTGCCAGCGCGATCAGGTTGAGCAGCAGCACAACCGGGTTTTGCAGGAAAGCGACAAAGCCCATCCAGCTCTCCGGCCCGTTTTTCAGCGCGAAAAGACCATACAGCAGCTCCAGGCTGAACCAGACCGCCGGGATCGCCGTCCCTTCGCGCAGCATATAGAAGCGATAAAACGGCAGGGTTTTCCACCAGCTTGACGGCATGGGGCGAACCCAGGCCTTACGTTTAGTCGTCATCATGCACTCCTTAGCGAGGTTTCAGGGTGGCGATAAGAAAGTCTTTCGAACTCTCAATCTTGCCCTGCTGAATGGCGGCGGCCGGGTCGACATGCTTCGGACAGACTTCCGAGCAGTAACCGACAAACGTACAACTCCACACGCCGTTCTGGCCGTTGAGTTGCGCCATGCGCTCTTGTTTGCCGTGGTCGCGGCTGTCGAGGTTATAGCGGTGCGCCAGCGTAATCGCCGCCGGGCCGATAAACTCCGGATTGAGGCCAAACTGTGGACAAGCGGCATAGCAGAGACCGCAGTTGATGCAGCCGGAGAACTGGTGATACTTCGCCATCTGCGCCGGAGTCTGTTTGCCCGGCCCCTGATCCGGCGTGCGCGTATTGCCGATGATATAGGGCTTAATCGCCTCAAGGCTCTCGATAAAGTGGGTCATATCAACCACCAGATCGCGCTCAATCGGGAAGTTCGCCAGCGCCTCGACTTTCAACCCTTTGGTGTAGTCGCGCAGGAAGGTTTTGCAGGCCAGCTTCGGCACTTTGTTGACCATCATGCCGCAGGAGCCGCAAATCGCCATCCGGCACGACCAGCGGTAGCTGAGATCCGGCGCGAGGTTATCTTTGATATAGCCCAGCGCATCAAGCAGCGAGGTGGCTTCATCGTAAGGCACGTCATAGAAGGCGCTGTGCGGCGCGTTGTCGACCTCCGGGTTATAGCGCACCACTTCAATCTTCAGGTTCTTCATCTCAGACATTGTTCGTCTCCTTCTTCTCACCCGACTCCGCTTCCGCCCCGTAAACGCGTTTCGCCGGTGGCAGCGTGGTGATTTTCACGTCGCTGTATTCAAGGCGGGTTGTGCCGTCCGCCTCGCGGAACGCGAGCGTATGTTTGAGGAAGTTAACGTCATCGCGCTCGGTACAGCCTTCGTCGAGACGCTGATGGGCACCGCGCGACTCTTTGCGTGCCAGCGCCGAGTGGGCCATACATTCGGCAACGTTCAGGCCGTGACCCAGCTCAAGGGTGTAGAGAATATCGGTGTTGAAGACGCTGGAGGTGTCGGTAATGCGTACCCGTTTGAAGCGCTCCTGTAGCTCAGCAAGCTTATCGACGGTTTTCTGCATCAGCTCCGGCGTACGGTAAATGCCGCAGCCCTCTTCCATCGATTCGCCCATCTCATCGCGGATTTTCGCCCAGCTCTCAGTACCGTTCTGGTTCACCAGCGCCTTCAGACGCTGTTCAACATCGGCGGCCTGAGCGTTGAGCGCATCGTCATTTGCCGGGCTGGCCGTGGAGGCGCGTTCAACCGCCTGTTCACCCGCCAGACGGCCAAAGACCACCAGCTCTGCTAATGAGTTAGAGCCAAGACGGTTAGCACCGTGCAGGCCGACTGAGGAGCACTCACCGACGGCAAACAGCCCGGCGATGCGCGATTCGCAATTCTGATCCGTCTCAATGCCGCCCATGGTGTAGTGCGCAGTCGGGCGCACCGGGATCGGCTCTTTGATCGGATCGACGCCGACATAGGCTTTTGCCAGCTCGCAAATAAAGGGCAGGCGCTCTTTGATCTTCTTCTCGCCAAGGTGGCGCAGATCGAGATGCACTACATCGCCGCGTGGCGTGGAGATGGTGTTGCCTTTGCGCCACTCGTGCCAGAAGGCCTGCGACACTTTGTCGCGCGGGCCAAGCTCCATATATTTGTTTTTCGGCTCGCCGAGCGGCGTTTCCGGCCCCATGCCGTAATCCTGCAAATAGCGATAGCCGTTTTTATTTACCAGGATACCGCCTTCGCCGCGGCAGCCCTCCGTCATCAGAATGCCGGAGCCGGGCAGGCCGGTCGGGTGATACTGCACAAACTCCATATCGCGCAGCGGCACGCCGTGCGACAGTGCCATGCCCATACCGTCGCCGGTGACGATGCCGCCGTTGGTGTTATAGCGGTAAACGCGGCCCGCGCCGCCGGTGGCCATCACCACCGCATTGGCGCGGATCTGGATCAGCGTGCCCTCCATCATGTTCATCGCGACCAGGCCGCGCGCGTGGTTGTCATCCACCAGGATATCGAGCACGAAGTGTTCGTCGAAGCGCTGAATTTGCGGGAACTGCAACGAGGTTTGAAACAGCGTATGCAGCATGTGGAAGCCGGTTTTATCGGCAGCGAACCAGGTGCGCTCGATCTTCATGCCGCCAAAGCGGCGCACGTTGACCGTGCCGTCGTCGCGGCGGCTCCACGGGCAACCCCACTGTTCAAGCTGGGTCATCTCCGTGGGGCAGTGATGGACAAAGTAGTCGACGACATCCTGTTCGCAAAGCCAGTCACCACCCGCCACGGTATCGTGGAAATGGTATTCGAAGCTGTCATGATCCTGGGCGACGGCGGCGGAACCGCCCTCGGCGGCAACGGTGTGGCTGCGCATGGGATAGACTTTTGAAATCAGTGCGATTTTAGCGTTGGGGTGGGCTTGCGCCGCGGCAATCGCGGTGCGTAATCCTGCTCCGCCTGCGCCAATCACAGCGATATCGGCTTGAAAGGTTTGCACGACATTCCTCCAGATTATTGTTGTTCCGCAACGATAAGCCAGGTGCGCTTGCCTTCATTACGGAAGAGGTCCACTGCTCCTTTTGGGGTAGCGGGCAGTATATCCATATTGACTGAGGGGAAATTTGACGTGTTCGAGTGTTTTGCTGTTCTTCCGCGTGATACGGCTTCCAGCTTGATCGATATCATCTCTAAATAGCTCATATCTATTTATTGACGAGGGCTATGAAAATTATTTGTGCAAAATTTGTCTAACCAGATCGATGCGGGTAGACTTCGTGCCCTTGTTAGAAATCGGAGAAAGAACCATGAGCGAGACGGCAACCTGGCAGCCGAGCGCATCCATCCCCAACTTATTGAAACGCGCGGCAATTATGGCGGAAATTCGCCGTTTCTTTGCCGACCGCGGCGTACTGGAGGTGGAGACGCCCTGTATGAGTCAGGCAACGGTGACCGATGTGCATCTGGTCCCGTTTGAAACCCGTTTTGTTGGCCCCGGCCACTCTCAGGGCATCAATCTCTACCTGATGACCAGCCCCGAATACCATATGAAGCGCCTGCTGGCTGCGGGCTGCGGCCCGGTTTTCCAGCTCTGCCGCAGCTTCCGTAATGAAGAGATGGGGCGTCATCACAACCCTGAATTCACCATGCTCGAATGGTATCGTCCGCACTATGACATGTACCGTTTGATGAATGAGGTGGATGATTTGCTGCAACAGGTGCTGGAGTGCCCGGCAGCAGAATCGCTCTCCTATCAGCAGGCGTTCCAGCGCTATCTGGAGGTCGATCCGCTTTCGGCGGATAAAGCGCAACTGCGTGAAGTGGCGGCGAAGCTGGATCTGAGCAATATCGCCGATACGGAAGAGGATCGCGACACCCTGCTGCAACTGCTGTTCGCCATGGGTGTGGAGCCGCAGATCGGCAAAGATCGTCCGACATTTGTTTACCACTTCCCGGCCAGCCAGGCGGCGCTGGCGCAGATCAGCACCGAAGATCACCGCGTCGCGGAGCGGTTTGAGGTCTACTTCAAAGGGATTGAGCTGGCGAACGGCTTCCATGAGCTGACCGATGCCCGCGAGCAGCAGCAGCGCTTTGAGCAGGATAACCGCAAGCGCGCCGCGCGCGGATTGCCGCAGCAGCCGGTGGATCATAATTTGCTGGAAGCGTTAAAAGCGGGCCTGCCGGACTGCTCCGGCGTCGCGCTGGGCGTTGACCGCCTGGTGATGCTGGCGCTGCAGGCTGAAACCCTGGCGGAAGTGATGGCGTTTAGCGTCGACCGGGCGTAACTGCCCGTTTGTGCCGGGTGGCTGCTACGCCTTACCCGGCCTGAAGAGTAACACCTCCGCAGGCCGGATAAACCGGCACTCAAAGAGTTACAGGCTGCCCGCCGGGCGGCTGCTTCTCCCCGCTGAAGACAACGTTTTGGCCGCGCGTTTACCGTCGAGGCTCTCAAGGCGCATCTGGAACGGCGGGAAGGGCAGGTCGATGCCGTGCTCACGGAAGCCCGCCAGAATAAGCTGGTGGATTTCGTGGCGCAGCGGCATGCGATGGCCCATCTCAGCCGCATAGATGCGCAGCTCAAACAGCTGCAGCCCGTGCTGAAGATCCACCAGGAACACTTCCGGCGGCGGATTATCAATCACCAGCGAACAGCGCTCGGCGGCGGTATAAAGGATCTGCGTCACCTCTTCGCTGTTGGCATCGACCGGTGCGGGCACCGTTAATACCACGCGCGTGACGGAGTCCGAAAGCGACCAGTTGATAAACTGCTCGGTGATAAAAGCCCTGTTCGGCACAATGATCTCTTTGCGATCCCAGTCGCTGATGGTGGTCGCTCGGGTATTGATCTTCATGACACTGCCGGTCAAATCGCGGATCGTCACCGTATCGCCAATGCGGATCGGTTTCTCAAACAGGATGATCAAGCCAGAGATAAAGTTGGCGAAGATCTCCTGTAGACCAAACCCGAGACCAACACCGAGCGCGGCCACCAGCCACTGTAACTTCGACCACTCAATACCAATCATCGAGAAGCCCACCAGCCCGCCAAACAGCATCAGCAGATATTTGGTGATGGTGGTGATGGCGTAACCTGTCCCCGGCGTCAGCTCAAGGTGCTGCAACAGCGCCAGTTCAAGCAAAGCAGGGAGGTTGCGCACCAGTTGGGTGGTGATAATAAACACCAGGATGGCAATCAGCACCGCGCCGAGGGTAATCGGCTCCAGGCTCTCGACGCCCTGTACCGTCGAGGTGACATCCCACAGCGGAATATTCTCGAGGAAGCCAAAGGCAGAGTGGATCTCAGACCAGAGGAAAATCACCGACAGCAGGGCGATAAGCATCAGAATCGAGCGCACCAGGCGCAGGGACTGCACGCTGATGGCGTCGAGATCGACTTCCGGCTCGTCAATGTCGGCGGTGCCTTCAGTGCTGAGCTGATGTGCCGCATCCTCTTCACCGCGTGCGCGCTGCGCAAGGATCTCTGCGCGTCGATGGCGTGCGCGTTCAAAGGCCAGACGGCGGCGCTGGATAAACATCCAACGGCGAATAATGTGATAAACCACCAGCAGCAGGAACCAGATAGCAACGGAGGTTTCCAGCCTTGCCAGCAGCGCCTGCGCGGTTGCCAGGTAACCGACCGCGGCGGCAAGAATCGCCGACAGCGGGGCGCAGAGCAGCAGGTTCCACAGCAGATGGTTAGCCATATTGTCGCCGTTGCCGCTCTTATCGACATACAGCGGAATGCCGGCGCGTTTCAGGCTGAGAGTGACAATCGCCAGCGCACCGCAAATCAGGATAAAGCAGAGCCGCCCGAGCGAGCCGGAGAATTCACGGTCGTTGAGGTTATCGAACATGATGAGTGCCATGATCAGCGGCACGATAAAGCCGATGCTCATCAGGTAGTAACGTAACCCGCGCGCCACGCGGTTTCGCGGCCAGCCGAAGTGGACGACAAACAGCCCGGTTGGGCGCGCGAAAGTCGCACAGATCATCACTGCCCACAGCAGCGGCACGGTGGCGGTGACGCCATCGCCAATCGCTACCGCCAGCGGATAGGGCCACGCCTCCTGCAAACAGTAGCCGAGCGTTGCCCACAGCACCGGCAATGGTGACGCCACCAGAATGGACCAGAAGACGGTGCGCATGGTGAGCCAGAAGTGATCCTGGGTCACTTTGCCCACGCGGGCGCTGGAGCGCTCCAGGAAGCGGGTGAAGTGGCGACGTGAGTAAATACTTACCCCCACCAGAATCAGCGCGCCAAACAGCGGGAAGAGCGTCTCTTTGCTGGTCAGCACCATTGCGCTGGCTTTACCCAGCTGGCTGATGGTGTTCAGCGACAGCAGGCGGCGCAGATCCTGCACAATCTCAAGCGGCCAGGAGAAGCCCATCGGGCTGACATCCGCCGTCCAGAAGAGATAGCGGTGAGTCGCCTCATTCACCTCTTTTAACGCATCTTCAAGCTGGCTATTGGAAACTTTAAGCTTGGTCAGCTCCAGAATCAGCGTATCGCCGCCCTGCAACAGCGAATTGAGCAGTTCGCGCTGCGTGCGCAGCTGGGCTTCGAGAATACGGTTTTGCTCAGCGGTCAGTACCTTGCCATCAGCCTGGCGAATCTGTCGTAGCTGCGGCTGCTTGTTGAGCAGATCTTCATAACGCATGCGATGCACGCGTAGCTGCGCCATTTCGGTATCCAGCTGCTGCGGTTTCGGCATCTCCGGCAGACGAGCCACCTGTGCGCGCAGCGCTTCGCCGAGCATATTCGATGCGCCGAGCCACTGAGACTGCTCGCGCAGGGTATTGAGCGCCTGGCGCACCTGTAGCGTTTGCCCGGTCGCCTGGCGCTGCTGCGAAGCGACAAGATCCATGCGCTGCGCCTGCTGGTTCAGCGCCTGGGATAGCTCACGGTTAATACGGAACTGCTCGACGATACTGGCGGGCAGATTCGCGCTGTTTTCCGCCAGCATCTCCGTGCTCTCCAGCGCCTGCTCGGCTTCGCGCTGACGCTGGCTGTTTAGTTGATTACGCAGCGCCTGTAGATAAGCGTCCAGCCGCTCACTCTGCTTTTGCGCCAGTTCCGAGCGCATACGCGCCAGCTCCTGGCGGTTGTTGGCTGACAGCTGCGCCAGCTCTAATTCATCCACCAGCGCCTTCAACTTTGCCGATTCCGCCTGGGCGGCAAAATTTTGTGCCTGGGCAAGCGCCGAGTTGCTGGTTTGCGCCCCGAGGCGACGCTCCACTTCCGTCACCTGGCGGCGGGCATCGGTTTGCTGCTGGGGAAGCTGGCTTAAGGAGTCGCTGATCTCCCGTGCGCGCTCCTGCTCCTGCTGCGCCTGGCGCGTCTTCTCCAGCAGCTGGCTGCTGACTTGCAGGATCTCCTGGTTGAGCGCGTCGCTGCTCATGCCGGGTGAAACAGAAGGGGGATCGTCGCGCAGATTATCGAGCTGGGCGCGAAGGGTGCGGGAAAGTTTGGGGAAGTTGTCGATCACGTCCTGATACTGCTGGGCGCGTTCAAGGGAGCCTTTACGCTCGTCGAGGGCGTTCAGCGCGCCTTGCAGCGTTTCAACAATTTCCGCCTGGTCCGGCGTGTTTTTCGCCGCTTTGGCTTGCTCCAGCTCCTGGGCAATTTGACGGGCATCGGGAGCCGTTGCGGCAACGGCTCCCTGGCTGAGGCACCAGGCCATCAGAAAAGCGATAATCAGGCGCACTACAGTCTCCCTGGGGTGAGGCTTAAACGTCTTCTTTGGTGTCGTCAACCAGCGGGTTGGCGTCATGTTCCGCTTTAATTTCTTCTTCCGGCAGCGGCGCAGGCTCGTGCTCATCAACCGGCACAAACGGCTCGGTGGAGAGCGCCAGCGGCTGACCGATTTTGGTCACTGAGAGGCTGCGTAGCGCTTCAACCAGCTGCACTTTACCCGGCGCAAACAGGTTGATAACGGTGGAGCCGAGCTTAAAGCGGCCCATCTCCTGGCCCTTCAGCAGCGCGACCGCGCCTTCGCTTTCACCTTCCGGGAATGTCCAGCGTTTGATGATCCCTTCGCGCGGCGGCGTAACGGTACCCGCCCAGACGGTTTCGATGCTGCCAACAATGGTCGCGCCGACAAGAATTTGCGCCATCGGGCCAAACTCAGTGTCGAACAGGCAGATAACGCGCTCGTTACGGGCGAAGAGGTTAGGTACGTTCTGCGCCGTTAAGTGGTTAACGGAGAAAAGGTCGCCCGGAACATAGATCATTTCGCGCAGGATGCCGTTGCACGGCATATGCACGCGGTGGTAGTCGCGCGGCGAAAGATAGGTGGTGACAAAGCTGCCGTTACGGAACAGGTCCGCCATCAGGTAGTTGCCCGCCAGCAGCGCTTCGAGGCTGTAGTTATGGCCTTTAGCCTGCAGGATTTTGTCATTGTCGATGGCGCCGAGCTGGCTCACTACGCCATCCGCTGGCATCACCAGCACGTTCGGATCGGTATTGAGTGGGCGTACCTCGTCGCGCAGCGGGCGCACGAAGAATTCGTTAAAAGAGCGGTAGCTGGCGGTATCCGGCTTCTGCGCCTCTTTCATATCGACCTTGTAGTATTTCACGAACAGATCGATAACCAGTTTGGTCAGCCAGCCTGCACGTTTGCTTGCGCCCCAGCCCGCCAGGCGAGTGAGCCACAGTTTCGGCAGAATGTATTGAAGCGAAAGTTTGAATGAGTTTAACAAGGTAGCCTCCAGGCCATTGTTTACTGTCGTTCCTGACCCGACGCCCGGCGTCGGAGTCTTAAAATGGGGGACGATTCTAACGACGCTTAGCTTAGTTGTCAGTCATCTGATTCAGAAAAGCTTTTACGCGTCTTTACCTGCGACATGCTTTCGAGAATACGGTGATAATTTTCGAAGCGGCTCTCCGCGATTTTGCCATTCTCTACCGCTTCGCGGATCGCACAACCGGGATCGGTATCGTGCTTGCAGTCGCGGTATTTGCAATGACCGAGATAATCATGGAATTCGACAAAACCGTAGGTGATTTGTTCCGGTTCGAGATGCCAGAGGCCAAACTCGCGTACGCCCGGAGAATCAATCACATCGCCGCCCTGCGGGAAGTGGTAGAGGCGCGCGGCGGTGGTGGTGTGCTGGCCCAAACCTGAGACGTCAGAGACGTCATTGGTGAGGATCTGCTCCTCGTTGAGGCCGAGCAGCGCATTAAGCAGGCTCGATTTGCCGACGCCGGACTGACCAGCAAAGATGCTGATGCGATCGGTCAATGCAGCTATCAGCGGATCAAGGCCATCTTTCGCATGGCTGGAGACCATCAATACGCGGTAGCCAATATGACGATAGATATCCATCTGCTCGTTAACGAACGCCAGGCCCTCTTCATCGAGCAGGTCGGTTTTATTCAGCACCAGCAGCGGTTCAACGTCCAGCGCTTCGCAGGCCACCAGATAGCGGTCGATAATGTTGAGTGAGAGTTCTGGCAGGATCGCCGAGACGATAACGATTTGGTCGATATTGGCGGCGATGGGTTTAACGCCATCGTAGAAATCCGGGCGCGTCAGCACCGAAGTTCGCTCGTGCACCGCTTCGACAATCCCTTTCACGTTGACGCCTTCCGCGGCCGATTTGCCTGGCCGCCAGACCACGCGATCGCCGGTAACCAGCGAGCGGATAGTGCGGCGAATATTGCAGCGATGCACATCGCCATCGGCGGATTCGACATCGGCATGCATACCAAAGCGGCTAATGACCACCCCTTCGGCCGTTTCGCCAAACAGGTTGTCATCGTAATCGGGTTTCTCCGTCGAGGTTTTCAGCCGGCGCTCATGGTTCGCTTTAACGCGGCGCTGCTGTCCCTTGGAGAGTTTATTTTTACTCAATCGTGCTGGCTCCTGGTCGCCCCGGATGGGCAAAACCTCTATGATACACTCAATTCTGGATGAATATAGTGACGCGATAAGGGTGGAAAATAGCATGAGCGCAAATGAAAACAACCTCATTTGGATTGATCTCGAAATGACGGGCTTAGATCCCGAGCGCGATCGCATTATTGAGATCGCGACACTGGTGACCGACGCCAACCTCAATATCCTGGCGGAAGGGCCGGTGATGGCAGTGCATCAATCCGACGCGCAGCTGGCGTTGATGGATGAGTGGAACGTGCGAACCCACACCGGCAGCGGGCTGGTTGAACGCGTTAAAGCGAGCACCTTTGACGATCGCGCAGCGGAACTGGCGACGATTGAGTTTCTGAAAGAGTGGGTGCCAGCCGGGAAATCGCCCATCTGCGGCAACAGCATTGGCCAGGATCGCCGTTTCCTGTTCAAGTACATGCCGGAGCTGGAAGCCTACTTCCACTATCGCTACCTGGATGTCAGCACTCTGAAAGAGCTGGCGCGCCGCTGGAAACCGGAAGTGCTGACCGGCCTGAAAAAGCAGAATACTCACCAGGCGCTGGATGATATCCGCGAATCGGTGGCGGAATTGGCTTACTACCGCGAACACTTTATTAAACTGTAAGCGTCTGCGTGCGCAGAGCCGATATGCGGTTTTCGGCTCTGCAAGCCAGTGCTGGCGCGGTTTTGCTGCAAAAATGTGCATTTTGTCGATTAAATCGGCAGTTAAACAAAAAAAACGAAAATTTGCTTTCAGGGGCTTGCAGCAGGAATGTTTTCTCGTATAATGCGCCTCCCGTGAAGACACAGAAATGTGAAAAACGGCATCACGAAATTTCAGCGGTTAAATGCTTTAACGTGTTGAAATAGCGCTGATAAGCGGGAATAGCTCAGTTGGTAGAGCACGACCTTGCCAAGGTCGGGGTCGCGAGTTCGAGTCTCGTTTCCCGCTCCAAATTTGAAATGCACCATCCAATTTACAGGCTTCGGTTTTTTGACACTGAACTCTGATAAATATGCGGGAATAGCTCAGTTGGTAGAGCACGACCTTGCCAAGGTCGGGGTCGCGAGTTCGAGTCTCGTTTCCCGCTCCAAATTTGAAATGCCGCAAGGCACGCACCATCCAGATTTACTGGTTCACGGCAATTAGCCAGGCCAGATAAGTATGCGGGAATAGCTCAGTTGGTAGAGCACGACCTTGCCAAGGTCGGGGTCGCGAGTTCGAGTCTCGTTTCCCGCTCCAATCTTTCATCTCCAAAAAATTATCCACAGCGAAGAAGCGCGCTGCGGGCGATTTCCTTTCGTGCTAGAAAAGTATTGTGAACAGAGTTATCCACAGGGCGAGCTTTGCTTAGCCTGGATTCTATTGCTTCGCTTATTAAATTATCTCTTTCTAACCTGCTGAATTTTAAAATAAAAATAACATTTCAAAATGTTAACACGATCGCTTGACGAATTTGTTAACGTTGAAACGTAATGTGTTTTTAATTTTATTCACAAGCTGTGGATGGCTCAGGCATCGCGCGGCAGACCCTTTTCTACCACCCGCACCAGACGCTGTTTTTGCGGCAACTGCACCTCAACGACGCAGGCATTACGCTTCTCAATTTGCTGCGCAATCGCCCAGGTTATGTGCTCATCAAGAAGTGGGTGCTCACCCAGTCGCTGCTCCAGCGCCACGATATTCGCCTCATCCCACGGCGCATTGCCCAGCGCGACCGCAATATTGCGCAGCCAGCGCAGATGACCGATACGGCGAATAGCCGAACCTTCCGTGACTTTTAAAAAGTGCGCTTCACTCCAGGCGAACAGTTCAATCAACGCCGGTGCGTGCAGAGCTTTGCGCGGGCTGAAATCCGCTTCATCCGTAAGCTGCGAGAAGCGGTTCCACGGGCAGATAAGCTGGCAGTCATCGCAGCCGTAAATCCGGTTACCGATAAGCGGGCGGAATTCCTCGGGGATCGCGCCCTCTAACTCAATGGTGAGATAGGAGATACAGCGGCGCGCATCGACGGTATAGGGCTCGACAATCGCCCCGGTTGGGCAGATGGTCATGCAGGCGACGCAGCGCCCGCACGCTTCCTCGACTGGTTGATCGACGGGCAGGGGGAGGTCAATCAGCAGTTCGCCAAGAAAGAAAAATGACCCCGCATCGCGGCTGAGAATAAGTGAGTGCTTACCTGTCCAGCCAAGCCCGGCTTTTTCCGCCAGCGGCCGCTCAAGAATGGGCGCAGAGTCGACAAACGGTCTAAAATTCAGCGAAGCACACTGCTGCTGGATCAGTTCGCCGAGCTTTTTAAGACGGCTGCGCAGCAGCTTATGATAATCGCGACCCAGCGCGTAGCGGCTGACATAGCCGAGCGCCGGATTTTTTAGCGTGCTGGCGAAGGCCGCGTTCGGCGGCAGGTAGTTCATCCGTACGCTGATAACGCGAAGCGTGCCGGGGAGAAGCTCATGGGGGCGGGCGCGCATCATACCGTGACGCGCCATCCACTCCATCTCGCCGTGATACTGTTTATCCAGCCACGCCTGCAGCTTCGGCTCGCTGGCGGTGAGATCGGTATCGGTAATACCGACCTGCTGAAAACCTAATTCAGTGCCCCATTGCTTGATTTGTTGCGCTAACTGATTGAGATCGAGGGGCTGTGACATGACGGACCATAGAGATGAAAAAAAACGCCGCAAGTATACCACACTCTGTCTGGCCTGCTGACGACCTGAAACGTCTCGAGCAAGAGGCGGCGGACAGCCTTGGCATTACGCTATATGAATTGATGCTGCGCGCAGGCCAGGCCGCTTTTCAGGTGGCGCGGGATAATTATCCCGATACAAAGCACTGGCTGGTGCTCTGCGGGCATGGCAATAACGGCGGCGATGGCTATGTTGTTGCGCGTCTTGCCGCCGCCGCGGGCATTGAGGTTACCCTCATCGCGCTAGAGAGCGATAAACCGCTCCCTGAAGAGGCGGCGCAGGCACGTGAGGCCTGGCTCAATGCTGGCGGCACAATCCACGCCGAAGAGGTACTCTGGCCTGAAGGGATTGATCTGATTATCGACGGCCTGCTCGGCACCGGATTGAGCAGCGCACCGCGCGACAACGTTGCGGCGCTGATTACGCGCGCCAACCAGCACGCTGCGCCGTGTATTGCCCTTGATATCCCTTCTGGCCTTAATGCACAGACCGGCACCACACCTGGTGCCGTGATCCAGGCCCGCCACACCATCATTTTTATCGCCTTGAAACCGGGCCTGCTGACCGGCAAAGCGCGCGATGTGGTAGGGCAACTGCATCACCATGCGCTGGGCCTTGAGGCCTGGCTTAATGGTCAGCAGCCACCCCTTTCTCGTTTTGACGCCAGCCAACTTTCAGAATGGTTTACGCCGCGCCTGCCAACGTCCCATAAAGGTGATAACGGGCGGCTGGTGATTATTGGCGGTGACCACGGTACGGCGGGCGCTATCCGCATGACGGGCGAAGCGGCTTTGCGTACCGGTGCCGGTTTAGTGCGTATTCTGACGCGCCGCGAGAACATTGCCCCCATCATCACCCAGCGGCCGGAACTTATGGTTGATGAACTTACGCCAGAGTCTCTTGATGAGAGCCTCGAATGGGCCGACGTGGTGGTGATTGGCCCCGGCCTTGGGCAGCAGGAGTGGGGCAAAAAAGCCCTGCAAAAAGTGGAGAACTTCCGTAAACCGATGCTGTGGGATGCGGATGCGCTGAACCTTCTGGCAATCAACCCCGATAAACGTCACAATCGCGTATTAACGCCGCACCCCGGCGAAGCGGCGCGTCTGCTTAACTGCAGCGTGGCGGAAATTGAGAGTGATCGCTTACTTTCGGCGCAGCGTCTGGTAAAACGCTATGCGGGCGTGGTGGTGCTGAAAGGCGCGGGCACGGTGGTGGCGAGCGCGGACGGCGAATGCGGTATTATTGATGCCGGCAATGCCGGAATGGGCAGCGGCGGCATGGGCGATGTGCTCTCTGGTATTATCGGCGCGCTGCTCGGACAGAAATTCAGTTTGTATGATGCTGCCTGTGCAGGCTGCGTCGCGCACGGCGCGGCGGCGGATCTGCGGGCGGCTCAGTATGGCCAGCGCGGCATGCTGGCTACCGATCTTTTTAGCACGCTGCTGCGTGTTGTTAACCCGGATGTAATTGATACAGAAAATGATTAATCGCGTGATCCCTTTACCTGATGAACAAGCCACCCTCGATCTCGGCCAGCGCGTGGCGCAAGCGTGCGCGGGCGCAACGGTGATCTATCTGTATGGCGATCTTGGTGCCGGCAAAACGACCTTTAGCCGTGGCTTTCTGCAGGCACTGGGTCACAACGGGAATGTGAAAAGCCCGACCTACACGCTGGTGGAGCCGTACGACCTCGATAAGCTGAAGGTCTATCACTTCGATCTCTATCGGCTCGCCGATCCGGAAGAGCTGGAGTTTATGGGCATCCGCGACTATTTTGCCAACGACGCGATCTGCCTCGTCGAGTGGCCGCAGCAGGGCACAGGGGTATTGCCGGAGCCGGATATTGAAATCCATTTAGATTATCAGGCGCAGGGGCGTGAGGCGCGCATTGGCGCGGTATCCTCATCGGGCGAGTCGTTACTGGCACGTATGGCTGGTTAACAGGAAAGGTGACGGGATGATCTCTCGCATAACAAGTTGGTTGGCGCTTACGCTGTTGATGCTCTGTTTCCAGGTTAACGCCGCGAGTTTAGCGGATATTCAGGTATCGAATGGCGAGAACCAGGCACGTATCACCTTCAGTTTTATGGGCGATCCTGACTATGCGTTTAGCCAGCAGGGCAAGCGCAGCGTGGCGCTCGATATTAAGCAGACCGGCATTATTCAGGGGCTGCCGCTGCAATTTAGCGGTAATAACCTGGTAAAGAGCATCCGTGCCGGGACGGCGAAAGATAACCAGTCGATCCGCCTGGTGGTCGACCTGACGCAAAACGGCAAAACCCGCGCGGTAAAACAGCAGAGCGGGGCAGGATATACGGTAGTCTTCACCATCGATGCTGATGCGCCACCTCCGCCTCCCCCGCCGCCCGTGGTGGTGAAGCGTGCCGAGGCCCCGGTCATGAGGCCGCAACCGACCGCGCCTGCGCGCAATCCGTTTAAACCGGACAACGATCGCATCACCAGCGTGGTAAGCAGTAATACCACTACCCGGCCCGCCGCACAGACGCGCGCGGCCTCGGGCGATAAAGTGATTATCGCCATTGATGCCGGTCACGGCGGCCAGGATCCCGGCGCAATCGGCGCTGGTGGCACGCAGGAGAAGAGCGTGACGATTGCCATCGCGCGTAAGCTTCGCGCTTTGCTCAATGCCGACCCGATGTTTAAGCCGGTGATGACCCGCGACGGCGACTACTTTATTTCGGTAATGGGCCGCTCCGACGTGGCGCGTAAACAGAACGCCAACTTCCTGGTCTCGATTCATGCGGATGCCGCGCCGAACCGTGATGCGACGGGCGCCTCGGTGTGGGTGCTGTCAAACCGCCGCGCAAACAGCGAAATGGCAAGCTGGCTTGAGCAGCACGAGAAGCAGTCCGAACTGCTGGGCGGTGCGGGTGATGTGCTGGCTAACAGCCAGTCTGACCCTTATCTCAGCCAGGCGGTGCTCGATCTGCAGTTCGGCCACTCCCAGCGTGTCGGCTATGATGTCGCCACCAATATGCTGAGCCAGCTTCAACGCGTGGGCGCGCTGCATAAACGCCGCCCGGAGCATGCGAGCCTTGGCGTGCTGCGCTCGCCGGATATCCCCTCTGTGCTGGTGGAAACCGGGTTTATCAGTAATCGCAGCGAAGAGCGCCTGCTTGCCAGCGACGATTACCAACAGCAAATCGCGGCGGCCATTTATGGCGGCCTGCGTAACTACTTCCTTGCGCATCCTCTGCAATCAGCCCCGCAGGGCGGTGCGCAAATGGCGAATGCGGGCGCGCCCGCAGATGGTCTGCTTAACTAAGGATTCTTTTCATGCCGATACAGGTTCTACCGCCACAGCTTGCGAACCAGATCGCCGCAGGCGAAGTGGTTGAACGCCCTGCGTCGGTAGTGAAAGAGCTGGTGGAAAACAGCCTTGATGCCGGTGCAACGCGCATTGACATCGATATCGAGCGCGGCGGCGCTAAGCTTATCCGCATTCGCGATAACGGCTGCGGGATTAAAAAAGAGGAGCTGGCGCTGGCGTTAGCGCGTCATGCCACCAGCAAGATTGCCTCGCTCGACGATTTAGAAGCGATCATCAGCCTTGGTTTTCGCGGCGAAGCGCTGGCGAGTATCAGTTCGGTTTCGCGCTTAACGCTCACCTCGCGCACCGCTGAGCAGCAGGAAGCGTGGCAGGCCTACGCCGAAGGGCGTGAGATGGCGGTCACGGTAAAACCTGCCGCCCACCCGGTTGGCACCACGCTTGAAGTGCTGGATCTCTTCTACAACACGCCAGCGCGGCGCAAGTTTATGCGCACGGAAAAGACCGAATTCAACCATATCGATGAGGTGATCCGCCGCATCGCGCTGGCGCGCTTCGACGTCACTATTAACCTCAACCATAACGGTAAAATGGTGCGCCAGTACCGCGCGGTGGCGCAAGGCGGGCAGAAGGAGCGTCGTCTGGGCGCTATTTGCGGGATGCCTTTTCTTGAAAAGGCGCTGGCGATTGAGTGGCAACACGGCGATTTAGCTCTGCGTGGCTGGGTCGCCGATCCGAAGAGTAACACCGCTGCGTTTACCGATATTCAATATTGCTATGTGAATGGCCGCATGATGCGCGACCGGTTGATTAACCATGCCATTCGTCAGGCCTGCGAAGATAAGCTCGGGGCCGATCAGCAACCCGCTTTTGTGCTCTATCTGGAGATCGACCCGCATCAGGTGGATGTCAACGTCCATCCGGCGAAGCATGAAGTGCGCTTTCACCAGTCGCGGCTGGTGCATGACTTTATCTACCAGGGCGTGCTGAGCGTGTTGCAGCAACAGCTTGACGCGACGCTGCCGCTCTCGGACGAACCCGCGCCGCGCGCGCTGCCGGAAAACCGCGTGGCCGCCGGGCGCAACCAGTTTGCCGAACCGCGCGCCGCGCGCGAACCCGAGGCAGGATCGTATTCACCCTCTTCCGTCGGCGGATCCTCCTCCGGTGCCTCTTCCCGTACGACTGCGAGCAGCGATCGCGGCTGGCCGAACGCGCAGCCGGGTTATCAGAAACAGCAGGGCGCGCTCTACCAGAAGCTGCTGGAAACGCCGGTGGTTGAGCCGAAAGCGGAGAAACGAGCACCCGCTGCAACGCCTGCGCTCGACGGGCACAGCCAGAGTTTTGGCCGCGTGTTGACGCTGATTGCGCCGCACTACGCGCTGCTTGAGCGCGACGGCAAGCTGGCGCTGCTGGCATTGCCGGTGGCCGAGCGCTGGCTGCGTCATGCGCAGCTCTCGCCTGATAATGCGCCGGGCTGCGGGCAGCCGCTATTGATTCCGGTACGCCTGAAAATCTCTTCCGAGGAGAGCGCGGCGCTTAAGCGCGCGCAGCCCGTGCTGACGCAAATGGGCATTGAATTTGTGCCGGATGGCCATCACGTGACCATTCGCGCGGTGCCTTTACCCTTGCGCCAACAAAATTTACAAAACTTGATTCCTGAACTGTTAGGCTACCTGGCGCAGCAGACAAGCATTGACGCGGTGAATATCTCCCACTGGCTGGCGCGCCGTCTGGCGACTGAACATGCGCAGTGGAGTATCGCTCAGGCGATCACCTTATTAGCCGACGTTGAACGGCTTTGTCCGCATCTGGTAAAGACCCCGCCGGATGGTTTATTACAACCTGTTGATTTACAAAAGGCGATGAACGCCCTGAACGATGAGTGAAGTGAGTAAGGCAAGCCTGCCGAAGGCAATTTTTTTGATGGGCCCAACGGCCTCCGGTAAAACGGCGCTCGCAATCGCGTTACGTAAAGTTTTGCCAGTTGAGTTGATAAGCGTTGATTCAGCCCTTATCTATCAAGGCATGGATATCGGTACAGCTAAACCGAACGCGGAAGAGCTTCGCGCTGCGCCGCACCGGTTGCTTGATATCCGGGATCCGGCGCAGGCCTACTCGGCAGCTGATTTCCGCCGCGATGCGCTGGCAGAAATGAAAGCGATCACAGATGCAGGCCGTATTCCTCTGCTGGTGGGCGGCACGATGCTCTACTTTAAGGCGCTGCTGGAAGGATTATCCCCCTTGCCATCAGCCGATCCGAAGGTACGAGCCGAAATTGAACAGCAGGCTGCAGAGCGTGGATGGGATGCGTTACATGCGCAGTTACAGATAATCGATCCTGTCGCTGCAGCACGAATCCATCCGAATGATCCGCAAAGGCTTTCCCGGGCACTGGAAGTTTTTTTCATTTCGGGTAAAACTTTAACAGATCTGACGCAAACGTCAGGAGACGCTCTGCCTTACCAGGTGCATCAGTTCGCCATCGCCCCGGCGAGCCGTGAACTGCTCCATCAGCGAATCGAGCAGCGTTTTCACCAGATGTTAGCTTCAGGTTTTGAAGCAGAAGTGCGGGCGCTATTTGCTCGCGGAGATTTGCATACGGATATGCCTTCCGTTCGTTGTGTGGGATACCGCCAGATGTGGTCCTATCTTGAAGGCGAGATTTCATACGATGAAATGGTTTATCGAGGTATTTGCGCGACGAGGCAGTTAGCCAAGCGACAGATGACCTGGCTACGCGGATGGAGTGAGGTTCACTGGTTAGAGAGTGAAAAGCCAGAAAAGTCTTACCATGACGTGTTACAGGTAGTTAGTGCTATCGCAGGGTGAATGTGTACAATTACCGCGTATCGTGCGCAAATTTTTACGCAGTTTTCAGAGCTTCCGGGTTCTAAGTACAAAACAAGCATATAAGGAAAAGATAGAATGGCTAAGGGGCAATCTTTACAAGATCCGTTCCTGAACGCACTGCGTCGGGAACGTGTTCCAGTTTCAATTTATTTGGTGAATGGTATCAAACTGCAAGGACAGATTGAGTCTTTCGATCAGTTCGTAATTTTGCTGAAGAATACAGTTAGCCAGATGGTTTATAAGCACGCGATTTCAACTGTTGTTCCGTCCCGCCCGGTTTCACATCACAGCAACAATACGGGTGGCGGCTCCAACAACAACTACCATCATGGTAGCAACGCGCAAGGCTCTGCACAGCAGGACAGCGAAGAAACCGAGTAAGGTTGAAGGCTGATTTCCAGATCGGGGAGCCAGTTTAGCTGTGTTCCCCGCTGGTATTTAATGAGGGTTTACGCTTGTTTGACCGTTATGACGCCGGTGAGCAGGCGGTGCTGGTACACATCTATTTTTCGCAAGACAAAGATATGGAAGATCTCCAGGAGTTTGAAGCTCTGGTCTCTTCCGCCGGTGTCGAAGCAATGCAGGTGATTACCGGTAGCCGTAAAGCACCGCACCCCAAATATTTCGTTGGTGAAGGTAAAGCAGTCGAGATTGCAGAAGCCGTAAAAGCAACGGGTGCGTCCGTCGTACTCTTTGATCATGCGCTGTCCCCTGCCCAGGAACGTAACCTGGAGCGACTGTGCGAATGTCGCGTTATCGATCGCACCGGCCTGATTTTGGATATTTTTGCCCAGCGTGCACGAACGCACGAGGGGAAATTGCAGGTAGAACTGGCGCAGTTGCGCCATCTGGCGACGCGCCTTGTGCGTGGCTGGACCCACCTTGAAAGACAGAAGGGCGGGATTGGTTTGCGTGGTCCGGGTGAAACCCAGCTCGAAACCGACCGTCGTTTGTTACGTAATCGCATTACCCAAATCCTCTCGCGCCTGGAAAAGGTTGAGAAACAGCGTGAACAGGGGCGTCGTTCCCGTACTAAGGCGGATATTCCTACGGTTTCACTGGTGGGTTATACCAACGCCGGTAAATCGACGCTGTTTAACCAGATAACCGAAGCGCAGGTCTACGCAGCAGACCAGCTGTTCGCCACGCTGGATCCGACGCTGCGCCGCATTGACGTTGCAGATGTCGGTGAAACCGTACTGGCCGATACCGTCGGCTTTATTCGCCACCTGCCGCACGATCTGGTTGCCGCGTTTAAAGCAACGCTGCAGGAGACGCGCCAGGCGACGCTGCTGCTGCACGTGATTGACGGCGCTGATGTGCGCGTGCAGGAAAATATCGACGCGGTGAACACGGTGCTCGAAGAGATCGACGCACACGAAATCCCGACGCTGCTGGTAATGAACAAGATCGATATGCTGGAGGATTTTGAACCGCGTATCGACAGAGATGAAGAGAACAAACCGACCCGCGTCTGGCTCTCCGCCCAGACGGGGGCTGGCGTACCACTGTTATTCCAGGCTTTGACAGAACGTCTTGCCGGCGAAGTTGCGCAGCACACGCTGCGACTGCCAGCGGAAGAGGGGCGTTTAAGAAGCCGGTTTTATCAGCTTCAGGCAATAGAAAAAGAGTGGACGGAAGAGGATGGCAGCGTAGGTATGCAGATACGGATGCCCATCGTTGACTGGCGTCGACTCTGTAAACAAGAACCGGCGCTCGAAGAGTACATCGTTTGATCGGCAAAGCCTGAAGATTTTTCCCCTTTGGGGGTGCCCGCCTGTGCGGGCATACACCGCAAAATAAATATGGAGCACATACATGGCGTGGAATCAGCCCGGTAACAACGGACAAGACCGCGACCCGTGGGGAAGCAGCAAACCAGGCGGCAACTCTGAGGGAAATGGAAACAAAGGCGGTCGCGATCAGGGGCCACCTGATCTGGATGATATCTTCCGCAAGCTGAGCAAAAAGCTCGGCGGTCTGGGCGGTGGCAAAGGCACCGGCGGGAGTAATCCAGGCGCTTCTGGCCCTCGCAGTCCACTGGGCGGGCGCGTGTTCGGCATCGCTGCCGTTGCTGCCGTGGTGATCTGGGCTGCAACCGGCTTCTACACCATTAAAGAAGCGGAGCGCGGCGTGGTAACACGCTTTGGTAAGTTCAGTCACCTGGTTGAACCGGGTCTGAACTGGAAGCCGACCTTTATCGACAACGTGACGGCGGTAAACGTCGAATCCGTTCGTGAACTGGCTGCCTCTGGCGTGATGCTCACCTCTGATGAAAACGTCGTGCGCGTTGAGATGAACGTGCAGTACCGTGTGACCGATCCTGAGCGCTATCTGTTTAGCGTTGCCAGCGCCGATGACAGTCTGCGCCAGGCGACCGACAGCGCCCTGCGCGGCGTAATCGGTAAATACACCATGGATCGTATTCTGACCGAAGGGCGTACCGTTATTCGTAGCGATACCCAGCGCGAGCTGGAAGAGACCATTCGTCCTTACAACATGGGTATTACCCTGCTGGACGTCAACTTCCAGGCCGCTCGTCCGCCGGAAGAGGTGAAAGCCGCGTTTGATGATGCGATTGCCGCCCGTGAAAACGAGCAGCAGTTCATTCGTGAAGCGGAAGCCTACACCAACGAAGTGCAGCCGCGTGCGAACGGTCAGGCGCAGCGTATCCTCGAAGAGGCGCGCGCGTACAAAACGCAGACCGTGCTGGAAGCGCAGGGTGAAGTGGCGCGTTTTGCCAAGATCCTGCCTGAGTATAAAGCCGCTCCGGAAATTACCCGTGAGCGTCTCTATATCGAAGCGATGGAGAAAGTGCTGAGCCACACCCGTAAAGTGCTGGTGAATGATAAAGGCGGCAACCTGATGGTGCTTCCGCTGGATCAGATGCTGAAAGGCGGTAACGCGCCGGCGGCGAAGAGCGACAGCAACGGCGCAAATAATCTGCTGCGTCTGCCGCCTGCCTCCAACTCCGGCAGCAGCGCCAACAGCAATTCGACTTCCTCAGCGGGAGATATCATGGATCAACGCCGCGTCAACGCGCAGCGTAACGACTACCAGCGTCAGGGGGAATAACGATGCGTAAGTCAGTAATCGCGATCATCATCATCGTGCTGGTAGTGTTTTTCACCTCGATTTTCGTGGTGCGAGAGGGCGAGCGCGGAATTTCGCTGCGCTTCGGTAAAGTGCTGCGTGACGGCGACAACAAGCCGTTAGTCTTCGAACCGGGCCTGCACTTCAAACTGCCGTTTATTGAATCGGTCAAACTGCTCGATGCGCGTATCCAGACCATGGATAACCAGGCGGATCGCTTTGTGACCAAAGAGAAGAAAGATCTGATCGTCGACTCCTATATCAAGTGGCGCATCAGCGATTTTAGCCGTTACTACCTGGCTACCGGCGGCGGTGACGTCTCCCAGGCAGAAGTGCTGCTGAAACGTAAGTTCTCTGACCGTCTGCGTTCTGAGATTGGTCGCCTGGATGTTAAAGATATCGTCACCGACTCCCGCGGCCGTTTGACCTCGGAAGTGCGCGACGCGCTGAACTCCGGCTCTGCGGGCACCGAAGATGAAGTGGTTACGCCTGCGGCGGACGATGCTATCGCGAAAGCCGCTGAACGCGTTCAGGCTGAAACGAACGGCAAAGTGCCGGTCATCAACCCGAATAGTATGGCGGCGCTGGGCATTGAAGTGGTCGATGTGCGCATTAAGCAGATCAACCTGCCGACGGAAGTGTCGGATGCGATCTACAACCGTATGCGCGCCGAGCGTGAAGCGGTTGCACGTCGCCACCGTTCACAGGGCCAGGAAGAGGCGGAAAAACTGCGTGCTACTGCGGACTATGAAGTGACGAAAACGCTGGCGGAAGCTGAGCGTCAGGGTCGCATCATGCGTGGTGAAGGCGATGCCGAAGCGGCGAAACTGTTTGCTGATGCCTTCAGCCAGGATCCGGACTTCTACGCCTTTATCCGTAGCCTGCGTGCGTACGAAAACAGCTTCGACAGCAACCAGGATGTGATGGTGCTCAGCCCGGATAGCGATTTCTTCCGTTATATGAAGACGCCGGCGTCCACCGCGCGCTAATATCGCGTCAACGGTTTTTGATAATGAAAACCACCGCCTCAGGCGGTGGTTTTTCTTTTGTAAGGATGACCCATGAACGCAACAATCTGGCTCGCGCTGGCGTTAGTTTTGGTGCTTGAAGGGCTTGGCCCGATGCTCTATCCGCGTGCCTGGCGGCGAATGATCGCCTCATTAAGCCAGCTTCCGGATAATATTTTGCGCCGTTTTGGCGGCGGACTTGTGGTCGCAGGCATCGTTGTCTACTACATGTTGAGGAAAACGATTGGCTGAGGCAATAATCGGCTAACTCGCGGGAATTTTGCACGGAAAAAGTGCTGATTCTCTAAAAAAGCGGTGGTAGAATCCATTTTTAAGCAAACGGTGATTTTGAAAAAATGGGTAACAACGTCGTCGTACTGGGCACCCAATGGGGTGACGAAGGTAAAGGGAAGATTGTCGATCTTCTGACTGAACGGGCTAAATATGTTGTGCGCTACCAGGGCGGTCACAACGCAGGCCATACTCTCGTAATCAACGGTGAAAAAACCGTCCTCCATCTTATTCCATCAGGCATTCTTCGCGAAAACGTCACCAGCATCATCGGTAACGGTGTTGTGCTGTCGCCTGCTGCGCTGATGAAAGAGATGAAAGAACTGGAAGACCGTGGTATCCCGGTTCGCGAACGTCTGCTGCTCTCTGAAGCCTGCCCGTTAATCCTTGATTATCACGTTGCGCTGGACGTTGCTCGCGAGAAAGCGCGCGGTGCGAAAGCGATCGGCACTACCGGTCGTGGTATCGGCCCGGCGTATGAAGATAAAGTTGCCCGTCGCGGTCTGCGCGTTGGCGACCTGTTCGATAAAGCGACCTTCGCCGATAAACTGAAAGAAGTGATGGAATATCACAACTTCCAGCTGGTGAACTACTACAAAGTCGAAGCAGTTGATTACCAGAAAGTGCTGGACGATGTGATGGCAATCGCCGACATCCTGACCGCCATGGTTGTTGACGTTTCCGACTTGCTGGATCAGGCGCGTAAGCGCGGCGACTTCGTGATGTTCGAAGGCGCGCAGGGTACGCTGCTGGATATCGACCACGGTACCTATCCGTACGTCACCTCCTCTAACACCACCGCAGGCGGTGTTGCGACCGGTTCCGGCCTTGGCCCGCGCTACGTTGATTACGTGCTGGGCATTATCAAAGCCTACTCCACCCGTGTGGGTGCAGGTCCGTTCCCGACCGAACTGTTTGATGAAACCGGCGAGTTCCTCTGCAAGCAGGGTAACGAATTTGGCGCGACTACCGGTCGTCGTCGTCGTACCGGCTGGCTGGACGCCGTTGCCGTGCGCCGTGCCGTACAGATCAACTCCCTTTCTGGTTTCTGCCTGACCAAGCTGGACGTGCTGGATGGCCTGAAAGAGGTGAAAATCTGCGTCGCTTACCGCATGCCGGATGGCCGCGAAGTGGACACCACGCCGCTGGCAGCCGACAACTGGGAAGGTATCGAGCCGATCTACGAAACCATGCCGGGCTGGTCTGAAACCACCTTTGGTGTGAAAGAGCGCAGCGGTCTGCCGCAGGCAGCGCTCAATTACATCAAACGTATTGAAGAACTTACTGGTGTACCGATCGATATCATCTCTACTGGTCCGGATCGCACTGAGACCATGATTCTGCGCGACCCGTTCGACGCATAATCCTGCTTAAGGGCGCGAAATCCGCGCCCTTTCTCCTCGCTTTTTTTACCTTTCTGTTCAAATAAATTAGCGACCTGACTGGTGGCTGGTTTATCATCAATAAAGTCAATACCTGCGGGTATCTCGCTTTTTTTCCTGTTATTGAGGTTGGTGTGCAGTTAACAAGCTTTACCGATTACGGTTTACGCGCTTTGATTTACATGGCGGCATTGCCGGAAGGGCAGATGACCAACATTTCTGCAGTGACAGAAACGTATGGTGTCTCCCGTAATCATATGGTTAAGATAATCAATCAGCTAAGTCGTGAAGGCTATGTCGCGGCGGTGCGTGGAAAAAATGGCGGTATCCGCCTGGGTAAGCCCGCGCGAGATATTCGTATCAGTGATGTTGTGCGCTCCCTTGAACCGCTGACTCTGGTGAACTGCCACAGCGATTTTTGCCACATCACCAACGCTTGCCGACTGAAAGTCGCCCTCTCAAAAGCCGTGCAGAGTTTCCTGAAGGAACTTGATAACTACACGCTTGCCGATTTGGTTGAAGAGAATCAACCGCTTTACAAATTATTGCTGGTGGAATGACGAAACGCTCCGCCAGAGCTGACAACGGAGGAACCGCTATGTCACAAGATCCTTTCCTCGAACGCGAAACTGAAAAATACTCTAATCCTATTCCCAGCCGCGAATTTATCCTCGACCATCTCTCCAAACGCGAAAAGCCTGCCAGCCGCGATGAACTGGCTGTTGAGCTTAATATCGAAGGCGAAGAACAACATGAAGCCCTGCGCCGCCGTCTGCGCGCCATGGAGCGCGACGGGCAGCTGGTCTTCACCCGCCGCCAGTGCTACGCCTTACCGGAACGTCTCGACCTGCTGAAAGGCATTGTTATTGGTCACCGCGATGGCTACGGTTTTCTGCGTGTCGAAGGCCGCAAAGACGATCTCTATCTCTCCAGCGAGCAGATGAAAACCTGTATCCACGGCGATCAGGTGCTGGCACAGCCGCTGGGCGCGGATCGCAAAGGTCGCCGCGAAGCGCGCATTGTCCGCGTTCTGGTGCCGAAAACCGGGCAGATTGTCGGCCGCTACTTCACCGACGCAGGCGTCGGCTTTGTAGTGCCGGACGACAGCCGTCTGAGCTTCGATATCCTTATCCCGCCTGAAGAGATTATGGGCGCGCGCATGGGCTTTGTGGTAGTGGTCGAACTGACCCAGCGCCCGACTCGCCGCACCAAAGCGGTAGGTAAAATTGTTGAAGTGCTGGGCGACAACATGGGCACCGGCATGGCCGTCGATATGGCGCTGCGCACCCATGAAATTCCCTACCAGTGGCCGCCAGAAGTTGAGAAGCAGATTGCTGACCTGAAAGAGCAGGTGCCGGAAGAGGCCAAAGTGGATCGCGTCGATCTGCGCAATCTGCCACTGGTCACTATTGATGGCGAAGATGCCCGCGACTTTGATGACGCCGTTTACTGTGAGAAGAAACGCGGCGGCGGCTGGCGCTTATGGGTTGCTATCGCCGATGTCAGCTACTACGTGCGCCACGGTACGCCGCTGGACAACGAAGCGCGTAATCGCGGCACCTCCGTCTACTTCCCGTCGCAGGTCGTTCCAATGCTGCCGGAAGTGCTCTCCAACGGCCTCTGCTCGCTCAACCCGCAGGTCGACCGCCTCTGTATGGTGTGTGAGATGACCATCTCCGCCAAAGGGCGTCTGACCGGGTATAAGTTCTACGAAGCGGTGATGAGCTCCCACGCGCGTCTGACCTACACCAAGGTGTGGCATATGCTGCAGGGCGACGGCGAGCTGTGCGAGCAATACGCGCCGCTGGTGAAACACATTGAAGAGCTGCATACCCTCTATAAAACCCTTGAGCAGGCGCGCGCCGAGCGCGGCGGCATCTCCTTTGAGAGCGAAGAGGCGAAGTTCATTTTCAACGCCGAGCGCCGCATTGAGCGCATTGAGCAGACGCAGCGTAACGACGCGCACAAGCTGATTGAAGAGTGCATGATCCTCGCCAATATCTCTGCGGCACGCTTCGTTGAGAAGGCAGAAGAGCCTGCGCTGTTCCGTATTCACGATAAACCGACCAACGACGCTATTACCTCGTTCCGTACCGTGCTCGCCGAGCTGGGTCTGGAGCTGCCGGGCGGTAACAAGCCTGAGCCGCGCGATTATGCCGCGCTGCTGGAGTCGATCGCCGATCGTCCCGATCACGAGATGCTGCAAACCATGCTGCTGCGCTCGATGAAACAGGCGATCTACGATCCGGAAAACCGCGGCCACTTTGGCCTGGCGCTGCAATCCTATGCGCACTTTACCTCGCCGATTCGCCGTTACCCGGATCTCTCGTTGCACCGCGCGATCAAGTACCTGCTGGCGAAAGAGAACGGCGAGAAGGGCAACAGCACCGCGACGGGCGGCTGGCACTACAGCATGGAAGAGATCCTCCAGCTGGGTCAGCACTGCTCAATGGCCGAGCGCCGCGCTGATGAAGCGACCCGTGACGTTGCGGACTGGCTGAAGTGCGACTTTATGCAGGATCAGGTGGGTAACACCTTCTCCGGCGTCATCGCCAGCGTCACCGGCTTTGGCTTCTTCGTGCGTCTTGTTGACCTGTTTATCGATGGTCTGGTGCACGTATCGTCGCTGGATAACGACTACTACCGCTTTGACCAGGTTGGTCAGCGCCTGATTGGCGAATCCGGCGGTCAGACCTATCGCCTCGGCGACCGGGTTGAAGTGAAGGTTGAAGCGGTCAATATGGACGAGCGCAAGATCGACTTCTCGCTTATCTCCAGCGAGCGCGCCCCGCGTAACCCGGGTAAAACCGATCGCGAGCGTAATAAAAAAGGTAGCGCCGGGCGCAGCAATGCCAGCAAAAAACCGCCGCGTCGCCAGGCCAATAAAAAGGTGAATTTCGAGCCGGATAGCGAATTCCGCGGCGATAAAGCCAAGGGCAAGGCGAAAAAAGCGAAAAAGCCCTCTGAGAAAACGCAAAAAATAGCCGCCGCGACCAAAGCCAAACGCGCGTCGCGCAAGAAAAAAGCCGATTGATAATCAAAACCCCTTCTGCAAAGAGGGGGTTTTTCTTTATTGGGGCAGGGGGATAAATCTCAGCGAAATAACGCGTCAGAGAAAAGCCGTTTCCGCGCTGCCAATTTCCGTTAAGTCATATCCTTTGAATTTCATACCCATGCCGTGCTCAGGATCGATTTCCGTTGAAAAGAGTAAACCGAAACTCTTCTCCTCCTGCGGCAACACGTAGATTTTTATTAGCGTCAGATCGCCGGGCGGTGCGGAATAGACCCGCGCCGTATAGTTCTGCGCTTCGATAATCGCTTTATCAAAAATGGCGTGTTGTTGATGAATAAGAAAGGCGATTGTCTCCCTTATATTTTCATCCACCACATCGCACTCAAGGGCTGTGCATTGCACCGCCTGCGTGCCAAAAACGGACAGGGTTAAATCTGTGGTTATACCTTCATCATCTTCATAAAAATCGAACTCATCGAAGCCCATCTCTTCTCTCCTGAGCAGGTTAACACCACTCTGCAAAGCTGCGCCAGAGCGCGCTCTACAAGGGTTCGGTAGAGGGAAGGTTATCAAAACGAGAGGATATATCTTTAAAAAGATTGCGCGCTAACGTTTTCACGTCTAACTTGTCGGTGTTGTACAAGTTTCGTGGGGAAATCTGTACAACATACTGGGCTGACTGCAAAGGACAGCCACGTCACTTTTTCTAGCGAGTTTATGATGAATAACGCGACTTTTAAGACATTTGAGACTACAGACAGCAAGCTTCATGCCTTTGAGGCCGAAAAACAGATTATTGACGAGCTGACCTTTGCACTGAAATCAGTGAAAACCGTGGTAACCAATAAGGATCTGATTCTGGCCCTTATTAGCCGCCTCGAAACGGAATCCGATGTTGTCCAGAACGACATCCTGCGCAACGCGCTGGAGATGATTGTTCATCGCACCCAGGATGATATCTAAATAAATGGATTTAGCACGGCAGCCTCTGCGCAAGTGGAGGCTGCCGTTTTTTATTAATGGATCTTGTCGTCTGCGCCTGGCTTCCACTGTGCAAGGAAGTTCTTACGGCTCACCGGCACACGCGAACGTTCGTTCGTCGTTTTGGCAATCATCGCCTGAATCTCATCAATAGCGCTGTCGCAGGCGGCAATACCTTCGCGGTTTACTGCCTGTTTGCGTTTGTCATTGAGTATTTCCAGCACGGCGCGAAAAGAGATTGCCTCATCGGTGTTCAGCAGCTGTTTAACCGCCTTCTCAATAAGCACGCCTGCCTTTTTTTCGGTATCAATGGTGCTCATGGTCTCCTCCTGTTAGGGGCTGCGAAGCGAGGCTCTCACTCTTTCAGTGCGCTCTGCTTTTTTTGCCACCCCTGCGTTGGTGAGCGTTCTCTGGAAAAGATCTCCAGCTGAGTCAAACCTGCGTCTTTTAATTAATAAAAAATCGCCCTGAACGAATAAAGATGCATATTTAAATCGCCTTATAAGAATTGTCGCTAAAAAAAGTTTTCTTATAAGCGGTGAAACACTTTGTATATTAAATAATAAGTCGCGATTTTGAATTAATCACTGTTTATTTAATTATAAAAGATATTTGTGCTCTCTTCTTTTTTTGAGAACTATCTGCTTTTTATTCTATTTCTGATAATAAAAAACAGAAAAAGTATGGTTTTAAATATTTTATTTTTCAGTGAGATAGGTGATGTCCTTGTCAGGCTGGCGTGTATCAGAAAACAGCTGATTTTGTTATTAGAAAGCATAACAGTTTGCGCTATTTTTATGATAACAGTTGGGCGTGAATTGAGATTTAGCTTAATCATTAAATCTGGAAAATAGGCCGTTCTGGTCGTTATTTTCCAGATTTGCAACATACCGTTACGCTTGTTTATTAATAGTCACATTGTCATAGACCATAAATACCCTGGTGGTGCCAGCGAGGCCGCTATATCCACCCTGACCGCCGCCAAGATGGCAGGCGAGTGCGGTAAAGGTCCAGGCATCTTCTGTCGAGGCGCTAATCTGGCGTGTGGTTAACGCTTCCAGACCATGCTGCTCGCCGAACGTGCGCACGCAGGCGGCATATTCGCCCAGCGGTTCGCGCACGGAAGGGTGATCCCAGCCCCATAGCCAGGAGCCCTCTTCGGTATCATAGGTGCCCACTACTTGAACCGGCGCGGTAATGACCCACCCCTTTTCATGATTGGTAAAGGTAATGGTCCCTGCATCGAGATCGACGCCCCACTCGGCGCTGTCGATCCCCCACATCTCCGTTGCCGCCTGCGTACGCTGCTGCATCTCATTATTGGCGCGGGCAATGGTCAGGTCGGGTTCGCGAAGCACTTCATCCTTCGCTTTATCATTACCGCCGCCAAACCACTTCTTAAAAAAATTGGCCATCCAGAGTCTCCATTAACGCGTTGTCGTTTCGGCAAAATTTAGCACGCCAGGGCTTGATAACCAGATGAAAAAACACCGCCCGCAGGCGGTGTTGTCGTGGTTAACGAACCAGATGCAGGAAGTGTAGATGCTTTTCATATTGATCAAGAATATCGTTGATCAGCTGCTCCTGATTCCAGCCCATCACATCATAGTTTTGCCCGCCCTCTTTCAGGTAAATTTCAGCGCGATAGTACTTATGCTGTTCCGCCTGTTGTTCATCGTTCTCGAGACCCGAAATCGCAAAGGTCGGGGCGTTGTAACCGCGCAGCCTCACTTCATAAATAAAGTTAAGCTCATCGCCCAGGTCGACTTCAAAGCGAATACGATCGTCCGCCGCGTCGCTGATGGTGCTGCGTGTTCCCTGCTTATTCAGCTCCTCCTGCACCAGCGTCATGGCCGGCTGGATAACATCATCCATAAAGCGTTTTACCAGCGAGCGTTTCGGCAGATAGGCAATATTGCGCAACCTGCGCTGCCACGGAATCGGGTTGCGTGCCGCAGTTGGCGCGATGGTCGCCATACTCTGGCTCTCACGTTTGGTGAGATCCCGGCGCAACGCTTTTAACAGCCCATAAATGGAGATCAGCAGGATCACCGAGAAGGGCAGCGCACTGGCAATGGTCACCGTTTGCAGGGCGCTCAAACCGCCAGCCAGTAGTAGCGCAATCGCCACCACGCCCATCAGCCCGGCCCAGAAGATGCGCTGCCAGACCGGCGTATGGCTTGAGCCGCCGGAGGCGAGGGTATCCACAACCATGGCACCTGAGTCAGCGGAGGTGACAAAGAAAACGATCACCATCGCCATGGCGATAAACGACAGGATGCCGGAGAAAGGGAAGTGCTCAAGGAAGTTAAACAGCGCCAGCGCGACATCCTGCTGCACGGTGTCAGCCAGGTCGCGCGCGCCTTCGGTCATGATGATATGGATCGCGCTGTTACCAAACACCGTCATCCACAGCAGCGTGAAACCTGCCGGGACAAACAGCACGCCGGTGACAAACTCGCGGATCGTTCTGCCACGGGAGACGCGGGCGATAAACATACCGACAAACGGCGACCAGGAGAGCCACCAGCCCCAGTAGAGCAGCGTCCAGCCGCCCAGCCAGTTGCTCGACTTCGGCTCATAGGCGTAAAGGTTGAATGTCTTACTCACCAGCTCGGAGAGATATCCGCCAGTGTTCTCCACAAAGGATTTAAGCAGCAAGACCGTCGGGCCAAGCAGCATCACCAGTGCCAACAGCAGCAGCGCCAGGCTGAGGTTCAGTTCAGAGAGAATACGAATCCCTTTATCCAGCCCCGATACCACGGAAATGGTGGCAAGGCCGGTGATCACGACGATCAAAATAACCTGTACCGTTTCATTAATCGGCACGCCGAATAGGTGATTCAGGCCAGCATTGACCTGCAATACGCCGTAGCCCAGCGAGGTCGCCACGCCAAAGACCGTACCTATTACCGCGAAAATATCGACGGCGTGACCTAAAGGGCCATAAATGCGATCGCCGATAATCGGGTAGAGCGCGGAGCGCAGCGTCAACGGCAAACCATGGCGGTAGCTGAAGAAGGCGAGGATCAACGCGACAATAGCGTAGATAGCCCAGGCATGCAGACCCCAGTGGAAAAAGGTCAGGCGCATCGCCTGTTTCGCCGCCTCGACGGTTTCAGGTGTCCCCACCGGTGGGGACAAGTAGTGCATCACCGGCTCTGCCACGCCAAAGAACATCAGGCCGATACCCATGCCTGCCGAGAAAAGCATGGCGAACCAGGAGTGGTAGCTGAAATCGGGCTGTGCATGGTCGGGGCCAAGTTTTATATCGCCGTAACGCGAAAGCCCAAGGAAGGTGACGCTCAGCAGGATCAGCGCGACGGCAAGGATATAAAACCAGCTGGCATTGGTGAAAAGCTCCTGCTGTAACAGCTTGAATTTGCTGTCAGCCAGCTCGGGGAAAAGCGATGCGAAAGCCACAAGGAGCACGATTAATAACGCCGATGTGAAAAACACCGGCTTATTGATCGTGTTCCCGGCCTTTTTAGTCGAAATATTTTGTTCACTCATAATCTATTCATTCCATAGGTTAGTTGCCCTGAACGGATATAAAGAACAGCGAAATAGTAACAAATATGATGGTCAGGAGAAGTTATTATTCGAATGAATATAACCCTGTAAAACATAAAATTTATGCGGTAATCCCAGGCTCGCAGGGTTTTGCCTTTGTTACTGGAAGGAGAGGCGCAGTAGAGAATCGATCCTGTCAGCACGCCAATTTTAAGGCGGAGGAGTCGGGGAGAAGCGCTCTCCCCGATATGCACGAGTATTAGAAAGTAACGCCAGCGCCTAAATAGGCCCCGTCGATAATGGTGTGGCCCGGGCGACCATCTTTGCCATCGACGCTTGCGTGGCGGTAACCCGCTTTAAGCGTAAGCGGCGTGACAGGCGTCCACTTAATGCCGCCATTCGCTTCGACATAGTTTTTCACGCTGTTGGTCAGACCCTCCGGCGCGGAGTAGCCTTCACCATAGAGATGAATGCTGTCCGTCAGCGCCCAGTCGATACCGCCGCCAATCGGGAAGGCCACGCCGTTATCGCCTTTTTTCGGCCCGAGGTAGACGGCTTTCGTACCGGCAGAGAGGGTCAACGGACCGAGGCCAAAGTTATAGCCCACGCCCAGGCTGCCCAGCTGCGCGCCATCTTTGGTATTTTTTACCCAGTTGCTCTCTGCATATAAGCCGTCTGAGCTTTTGCCTAATTCAGCATTGAGATTGGTGTAGTTCTTACTTTGTTCCGCCGTAAAACCCATTGCCAGGGCGGAACCCGATGCCATCACCAGAGATAAAGATAAAAGTACTGATAATTTTTTCACGTTTGTTACTCCTCAATAATTTCGCAGTGAACTTATCAAGTGAGCGGCTGTCTGAAAAATTGCGCTGGTCTCAAAATGTAAATTGCGTAACGGCTGATATTTAATACCCGTTATGGCTATTATTTAACGATGTCAATGCTGGTTACCCGTCTGGTTTAGCGTTGGTTTAATTCCCCGCCTCAATTAATAGTGAATATTTACCCTGGTTGTTCGTTTTTTAACCATCGCTTTAAATGTGAAAAGTATTACCATCGCAATTAATAATAATTATTTCTCTTTGACCTTAATATGCAGTTACATTCTTTGAAATAATTATATGTGGCATGAACTCTATAACCCTGCTTGCTTACAAGTTTGCATCATCTATCGACCATTGCCGAAGGACTGTGCCGCTTCGCTCAGGCACTCTTGGTCCAGTGCGCAACCGCGTGGTGCAAAATTATTTTTAACGACATTAATAGCACCCTAATAAAATGCAACTGCTAAAAAGCTAAATAAATATGATATATCCTAAGCGAAGCGGTAATATTTTATGCCGAAATGGATTCGTTGTTCGTTGCAGTAATACGTGATTTAGATCATGAATGTTGCACTTTAAGCATAACGTGCAGAATAAATCATAAAGTTAAATTTTATGGCTGACGATAACTGAGAAATAGCGCCCCCAATCTAACTTTATGGTGAACCGTATGTCCGTTACCGCTTTAATAGGAAACATCGCGAATAATCTAAGCGTCGGCAAAAAACTGACCTCCAGTTTTATTATCGTGCTTATTATTATGATGATTACCGTTGCAACAGGTCTTATTGGCTTTAAAAAAGTTGAAGAAAATGCGGATAAAGAAGCGGTTACCGTCCAGATGGTAAATACACTCAGCACCGCACGGCTTAATCGCACCCTTTATCAATATACCGGCTCGGCAGAAAACGCTGATAAAAACCTCAAGGCTTTACAACAGATTATTGAGCTGGCGAAAACGCTGGATACCTTTTCCTGGAGCCAGGAAGGCCAGACAAAAATTGACAGCCTGCAACAGCAAACCGAAACCTATATGGCACAAAGGAGTACCTTTGTTTCGTCAATACAACGCCGTAATGAGCTGGCCGCCGCATTACGTAGCGCAAAGATTGAAGATATCGCCCAGCAGGCCGCCTCACTGAGCGTCAGCGATAGCTTGCCACCTGAAAGCGCGGTGGTGGCCGTGCGCCTTGAAGCGCGGTTGCAGGAGTCGGCGCTGTTAATTGAAGAGCTGATTGACTCCGGTAGCGCTGATACGGCTGCCCGTCTCAGCACCGCACTTCAGCAAAGCGCGGAATATGGTAAAGCGCTCGCCGGGCAGGGCGGAGAACTCGCCTCTTTAAATGCCGCCTTGACCACCGAGCTTGCCAGCCTGCAGGGGAATATTGACCAGTTCGTTACTACGTTTGCCAATCAGGCAACGCAGTCCAAAACCCTGACCGGCACCGCCACTCAGTTAAACGAATCCGTTGAGAATTTCTTCGTCTGGCAGCAGGCGCAGGTGAAGGAAACCATGTCTCATGCGATGACTATCATGCTGCTTGCAGCCGCAGTAGGCATTGCGATTGCGCTGCTGATTGCCTGGCGCATCACCCGTAACATTACCCGCCCGCTGCGTGAAACGCTGCACATTGCCGAGCGCATTTCGCAGGGCGATCTCACCATCTCCATCTCAACCCAACGTCGCGATGAGCCGGGGCTGCTGCTGCAAGCGGTTTCCGTGATGAATGAGAACCTGAAAGAGGTGATCTCCCGTGTGCGTAGCGGCGTGGAGAGCGTATCACGCGCCTCGGCGGAAATCGCCGCTGGCAATATCGATCTCTCTTCGCGTACCGAGCAGCAGTCCGCTGCGGTAGTGGAAACTGCCGCCAGTATGGAAGAGCTGACTTCGACGGTGAAACAGAATGCGGAAAACGCCAGCCACGCCAGCAAACTGGCGGCAGAGGCCTCTTCCAGCGCCGATCGCGGCGGCAAGATCGTTGGTGAAGTGGTCACCACGATGGAGGGGATCCGCGCCAGTTCGCACAAAATTGGCGACATCATCAACGTTATTAACAGCATCGCTTTCCAGACCAATATCCTGGCGCTCAACGCTGCGGTAGAAGCAGCGCGTGCGGGCGAGCAGGGACGCGGGTTTGCCGTTGTCGCAGGCGAGGTCAGAACGCTGGCGCAGCGCAGCGCCACGGCGGCGAAAGAGATTGAAGCCCTGATCCACGAAGCGGGCAGCCAGGTTGAGAACGGCTCTAAGCTGGTGGCGGGTGCCGGTGAAGCGATGGAGGGGATCGTCAACTCTGTGGCTCAGGTCCGCAATATTATGAATGAGATTGCCGGCGCGTCTGAAGAGCAGAGCCGCGGCATTTCGCAGATCGGTCAGGCGATGGCAGAGATGGATACCACCACCCAGCAGAACGCCGCGCTGGTGGAGGAGTCCTCTGCGGCGGCAAGCTCCCTCGAAGAGCAGGCGCGCGAGCTGGAGCAGACCATCTCCATCTTTACCCTATCCGGTCATAAAGCGCAGGCCGCGAAAAAGCCTGCGGTAAGCAAGACCGCCGCGCTTAAACCGGCGCTGGCAGAGACAAGCTGGGAGAGTTTTTAACGCGCATTGACCGGGGTTACCTGAACCTGCCGCCTTGTGCGGCGGGTTAAGTTCGACCTGAGGCGTGGGTTGGTTATAATGGGCGCCGGTGATATCTATCACGGCCCTAACAACCCGGCGCAAACCGCCCCAAATGAGTACCATCAATGAGTGAAATGATTTACGGCATCCACGCGGTGCAGGCCCTGCTGGAGCGCGCCCCGGAGCGTTTTCAGGAAGTCTTTATTCTGAAAGGCCGCGAAGATAAACGTCTTCTGCCGCTGATCCACGCGCTGGAAGCGCAGGGCGTGGTGATCCAGGTGGCGAACCGCCAGTATCTGGATGAGAAGAGCGAAGGCGCGGTGCACCAGGGGATCATTGCACGCGTTAAGCCTGGCCGTCAGTATCAGGAAAACGATCTGCCGGATCTGATCGCCAGCCTCGATCAACCCTTCTTTTTGATCCTCGATGGCGTTACGGATCCCCATAACCTCGGGGCCTGTTTACGTAGCGCCGATGCGGCGGGCGTCCATGCGGTGATCGTACCGAAAGATAAATCGGCGCAGCTGAACGCGACGGCGAAAAAAGTGGCCTGCGGCGCAGCGGAGAACGTACCGCTGATCCGTGTGACCAACCTGGCGCGCACCATGCGTCTGTTACAGGAAGAGAGTATCTGGATCGTCGGCACTGCGGGCGAAGCGGATCACACCCTGTTCCAGAGCAAAATGACCGGCCCGATGGCGCTGGTGATGGGCGCGGAAGGTGAAGGTATGCGCCGTCTGACCCGCGAGCACTGCGATGAGCTGATCAGCATTCCGATGGCGGGCAGCGTCTCCTCGCTGAACGTTTCGGTCGCGACCGGTATCTGCCTGTTTGAAGCGGTACGCCAGCGCAGTTAAGTGCGTTTAATGCCGGATGGCGCTTCGCTTATCCGGCCTACGCAATAATGTCGGATAGTGCTTTGCTTATCCGGCCTACGCAAAATCGCGCTGTTACTCCTCAAGCGAACGCAAATGGTCATCTTTATTGAGCGTCATCAGCGCCGCAATGCTCACCACCGCTGTCGCCATCACGTAATAGGCCGGAATATCCAGGTTACCGGTCTGCTTAATCAGCCCGGTAATGATCAACCCCGCACAGCCCGAAAAAAGCGCGTTTGAGAGCGAATAGGCCACGCCCAGGCCGGTGTAGCGCACGCGCGTTGGAAACATCTCTGACAGCATCGCCGGGCCGGGGCCTGCCAGCACCCCCACCAGACCACCCGCAATCAGCACCACCACCGCTTTCACCGCCAGCGTGCTCGACTCTGCCTGCAAGATTTTGAGCAGCGGCAGCGCGAGGATCAGCAGCAAGATGGTCGCCGTCACCATGACCGTGCGGCGGCCATAACGGTCACTCGCTATTCCGGCAGGTATGATGGTCAGCGCAAAGCCGACGTTGGAGATCACCGCAATCAGCAGCGCCTGGTTAAAGCCGGTATGCAGCGCCGATTGCAGGTAGGTCGGCATAATCACCAGATAGGTGTACCCGGCGGCGGACCACACCATAACCCGACCGATACCCATAAAAATCGCTTTCAGCGTCGCGGCACGGTTGGCCTGCTGGGCGACCGGTTTCTCCTGCTGCTGCACAAAGCTTGGCGTCTCCTCCATGCTCACCCGCAGCCACAGCGCGACCACGCCCATCGGCAGGGCGAGGAAGAAGGGGATACGCCAGCCCCACTCGTGCAGTGCTTCCGGCGTGAGGATCGTCGAGAGCAGCGCCACCACGCCCGCGCCGCTGAGCAGCCCCAGCGCAACGGTAAAGGATTGCCAGGCGCCATACAGCCCGCGTTTACCGCGCGGAGCGAACTCGGTCATCAGCGACACCGCGCCGCCATATTCGCCGCCGGCAAACAGCCCCTGCAAAATACGCAGCCCGGTAATGATTAGCGGTGCGGCAATGCCAATCGAGGCATAGACCGGCACCATGCCGATAGCGGCGGTCGCCAGCGTCATCAGCACCAGAACGATAATCAGCGTCGGTTTACGCCCCAGCCGATCGCCAATGCGCCCAAACAGCACCGCGCCCAGCGGGCGAAAGAAAAAGGCGATGGCAAACGACGCGTAAGTGAGGATCAAGCTGGTCAACCCCGTGTCGCCCGCCAGCTGGAAGAAGTTTTTCGCAATCACGGTGGCGAGAAAGCCATACACCGCAAATTCATACCACTCGATAAAGTTGCCAATCGAGCCGGCGATAAGCGCACGCTTATGCGCATCTGGCGCAGGGTGAGGTGAATGCATAATGATTCTCGTTGGGAAGGTGAGAATAAATTATTCATTAGAATGTCAGCGGGGAAATATATTATTCCTGAATAATGTGAGCCGTTTCACGATTGATCGCAATGATATTACCGCTGTGTGACCCCCCTCCCATGCAGCGCCAGCGCGGGCTGTCCATACTTAGCGGCGTGGCCATTGAAGGAGGGCGAGAGCATGCGCTGGCAAACGCACACCGTTTTTAACCAACCCATTCCCCTGCATAACAGCAACCTGTTTCTGTCTGACCGCCCGCTCTACGACGCAGTGATGCGCGAGGGCGCGGCGTGGGATGCAGAACTGCTCGCCAGCATCGGTCAGCAGCTCGGCACGGCAGAATCTCTTGAACTCGGTCGGCTGGCAAATGCCAATCCACCGGAACTGCTGCGCTACAGCAGCACCGGCGAGCGGCTGGACGATGTGCGCTTTCATCCGGCCTGGCACCTTTTAATGCAGGGACTGTGCAGCAACCGCGTGCATAACCTGGCGTGGGAAGAGCAGGCGCGCGCTGGATCGTTTGTCGCGCGCAGCGCCCGCTTCGTGCTGCATGCGCAGGTGGAGTCCGGCACGCTGTGCCCCATCACCATGACCTTTGCCGCCACGCCATTATTACAGCAGGCACTTCCCGCTGCTTTTGCAGGCTGGCAGCAACCGCTGCTCAGCGATCGCTACGATCCTCATCTGCTGCCGGGCGGGGAGAAGCGCGGGCTGCTTATCGGCATGGGGATGACGGAGAAGCAGGGCGGCTCCGATGTGTTAAGTAACACTACGCGGGCGGAGAGGAGCGGCGATCACTACCGGCTGGTGGGGCATAAGTGGTTCTTTTCGGTGCCGCAAAGCGATGCGCACTTAGTGCTGGCGCAGACGCCGGGCGGGCTATCCTGCTTCTTTGTGCCGCGCTTTCTGCCGGACGGGGAGCGTAACGGCGTGCGCCTTGAGCGGCTCAAAGAGAAGCTCGGCAACCGTTCGAACGCCAGCAGCGAAGCGGAGTTTGTTGACGCCTGCGGCTGGCTGCTCGGCGAAGAGGGCGACGGCGTACGCCAGATCCTCAAAATGGGCGGGCTGACGCGCTTTGACTGCGCCCTCGGCAGCCATGGCCTGATGCGCCGCGCCTTTTCCGTGGCGCTCTATCATGCCCATCATCGCCAGGCGTTTGGCAAAAACCTTGTCGATCAACCTTTAATGCGCGACGTGCTCAGCCGCATGGCGCTCCAGCTGGAGGGGCAAACGGCGATGATCTTTCGCCTCGCCCGCGCATGGGATAACCGGGCGGATGAACAGGACGCGTTATGGGCGCGGCTCTTTACGCCAGTGGCGAAGTTTGCGGTGTGTAAAAGCGGCATGCCGTTCGTTGCCGAAGCGATGGAGGTGCTGGGCGGTATCGGTTACTGCGAAGAGAGCGAACTGCCGCGGCTCTACCGTGAAGTGCCGGTCAACAGTATCTGGGAAGGTTCGGGAAACGTGATGTGCCTGGATGTGCTGCGCGTGCTGGCCAAACAGCCGGGCGTGCTGGCGCTATTAAGCGAGGAGTTTACGGCGGTCAAAGGGCGGGATCGCCATTTCGAACGCGCCTGGCGACAGCTCCAGCCGCGGCTGCGTAAGCCGGACGAAGTGCAGGGGCGGGAAATCACTCAGCAGCTTTGGCTCCTGGGCGTCGGTGCGCAAATGCTGCGGCACGCATCGCCGCCGATAGCGCAGGCGTGGTGCCAGATGATGCTTGATACCCGCGGCGCGTCGCGGATTGATGAACAGGTCAAAAGTGACCTGCTGCTGCGCGCCACGGGCGGAGCCCATTAATCCATTTTTAAGCGGAACAGGCTGACCAGCTCGCTCAGATGCGCCCCTTTTTCACGCAGAATGCGCGCGGTCTCTTCACTCTGGGTCACGCGTCCGGCGTTGATGTGCGTGGCATCGCCAATGTGCGTCATCGCCAGGTTCACCTGATTAATCCCGGCAGATTGTTCATGGGAAGCATGGTTAATCTCATGCACCAACTGGTTGATATTGTTCATGTGATTGATGATCGCCTGCATCGCAATGCGGGTCGCCTCTGACTGAGAGTGGCCTTCGCCCACTTTTTTCAGCGTATCGCCAATCAGTGCGTCAATCTCTTTCACCGCGTTGGCGCTGCGTGCCGCCAGGGCGCGTACTTCCTGGGCGACAACGGCAAAACCTTTTCCGTGCTCGCCTGCGCGCGCCGCTTCCACCGCTGCGTTAAGTGCGAGGATGTTAGTCTGGAAGGCAATTGATTCGATCACATGGGTAATATCGGCGATACGCTGTGAAGCGGCGCGAATATCTTCCATTGTCTCAACGGAGTGTTCGACGGTCTGACCACCTTTTTTCACCGCGTCGGTGGTTTCATTTACCAGGTGCTGAGTCTGCTCCATATTGGCGGCGTTTTGCTGCACGGTGGCGGCAATCTGCTCCATGCTGGCGGAGGTCTCTTCAACGCTGCTGGCCTGCTTATTAATCTGATCGCTGATCTCGCTGCTGTCGGCGGCCAGCGCATTGGTGCCGAGGTTAATCTCGGCGGCCGATTCGCGCACCTGCAGCACAATTTTATGCAGCCCATCGCCGATGCCATTGATCGCGGCGATCAGCTCTCCCACCTCATCATGACAATCCACCGCCAGCGTGGCGCGCAGATCGCCTGCGGCATACTGCTGTGCCAGATCGATCACGCTACGCAGCGGGCGCGATAGCCAGCGGCGAATAATCACCACAAACATCGTCGCGAAGAGCAGGGAGACGATCACGCCCGCCAGCAGGAACTGGTTACGCATGGCGTTAACATCGTGCAGCAGCGTGGCTTTATCGACTTCACCGACGACCGCCCAGTTCCAGCCGGGCAGCGCGGTGTAGGAGAGCAGCAGCGTACGGCCATCGGCGCTCTGCTGTGTCAGGGTGCCGCTCTCGTTGTTCAGCACCGCCTGCAGATCGCTTTCGCTCCACTGCGGGCGTTTGCCCTCCAGGGCGTCGTGGAACAGGTAGTTGCCGAGGTTTTTCCCTGGGTTGCGGTCAATCACGAAGAAGTGCCCGCTCTCGCCCAGCTTGCGCCCGAGGATTTTGCCGCGCATCACCTGCCAGGAGCGGCTGATATCAACGCCGACAAACAGAATGGCGATGGTATTGCCACTGGCATCTTTTACCGGTTGGTACTGGGTGATATAGCGCTTGCCGAACAGCAGCGCGAGGCCGCGATAGACCTCACCTTTCATCACCGATGCAAACGCCGGGCCGGCGGGATCGAGTTTGGTGCCGATCGCGCGATCGCCATTCTCTTTGCGCAGGGAAGTGGCGACACGCACAAACTCATTGCCGCTGCGTACGAAGAGGGTGGCAATCGCGCCGGTACGGTTAAGGAAATCATCGGGAATAGCGTTGTTGTTATGCAGCTCAACATCACCGGCTTTCAGTAGCGGAACATCGATGCCGTTAATCTCGCGGCGCTGTTGCGGGTCAATGGCAAGCGGCTGCGGCAGGAAACTGCCGAACAAGCGGGTGTAGCTTTCAACTTCTTCAGTGAGGCTGCTGTTGAACATCTCTGCCATGTCGACCACGCCGGTGGACTGGCTGTGCAGATCTTCCATAGCCAGCGTTTCCAGCTGTTGGCTGGCGTTGTTGCTCATCAGAAAGGTAAATAAAAGAAATAGCGTCGCAACGCTTGCACCAGTCAGCAAAGAGAGCTTTGCACCAAGGCTGGCACGACGAAAGAGGGCGCTCATAATGTGTCCGTTTTTGTATGTGTGAGCCTCCTTAACGGCAGGGCGCGGACAACATTTAGCGTAGATTTGTAACAATATGTTACACGGATGTATCACCCGAATAACATAATCTTAAAGAAAGTAGGGGCATAAAGAAACGCCCTGAATTAGTGGCTTTTATTGATGACCCTCAGGCGTAAAGAATCGCCTGCACCTGCCATGAATCAACCTGCATCGCCTCCTGCATGCGAATAATGCGATACCAGGAAGCACCCTGTTCATCCGCTTTCAGGGCGATGACACGCTCAACATCTTGCTGGCTGCCTGCGACGTTATCGACCGAGATAAGGCCAATTTCGTTAAGCCCCGTGACGCGGTCGGCGCAGGCGAACTCGGCGGACTGCGCGGTGGTGTTCAGCATACCGGCAGAGAGTAACAGCGAGTTTAAGGCGAGAGATTGTTTCATTGTCGTCAGCTCCATTTTTCGCTACCCCGAGTCGGATCGGGGCTTCCTTACGCACAAGAGAAGTCAGAACCCAATAGTGCACAGAAGAACATCAATGGACGCAAAGCAGTGTAAAAGTCCTTAAAATCAATACCTCGCTACGATCGATAAAGCAGGGCGCGACCATACCAACGGCCGGGGAATACGCTGTCATCCATCATTATGATGACGTAATAGTCTGCTTTCGCCTCGGAGGCTTTGGCTTTGAGCGCTGTTTCTACATCCATGGGCGAGCCCATTACCGTGACGTTAACCGCCCCGATCTCCCGCAATCCCTGCGTCTGATTTCGACTAATCTCTTGCGGAGTTTCTTTTGCTGGCGGCGCTGGCTGCGGCTTGCCTTCCAGCGCGGCACAGCCGCTGATAAGCAGGGCAAACAACAGCGGCAGCAGGGCACGCATCGGTTTCTTATCTCTACTGATAGCCATAGTGTAGTTCCTGATGGGTTTCACTTTGGGGGTCATGTTCCCGAAGTGTTAGCTTGAGCACTGATTTCGAATGAAAGTGTTTTGAAAGCGTAAGCTGGCTCTCATCATGCGCAATGCTTATGCGGAATCTGGCTTGCGCCAGCGCGCTGCGGGTGGCATATCTGCACTATAGATCACGGAGGGAAAAATGATTGAAATTCAGACAGACCACTTTGCAGGTAATGAGGCGCTGCACGCCTTCCCGGCCGGAAAAGGGCAACAACCGCTCCCCTGCGTCGTGTTCTACCACGGCTTCACCTCATCAAAGCTGGTTTACAGCTACTTCGCCGTCGCGCTGGCGCAGGCGGGTTTTCGCGTGATCATGCCCGACGCGCCCGATCATGGCGCGCGCTTTAGCGGCAACGCTGAGCGCCGCTTGCGTCAGTTCTGGCAAATCTTGCAGGGCAATCTTGAAGAGTTTGCCGCGCTGCGTGATGCGCTGCACCAGCGCAATCTGATTGAAGAGAACCGGCTGGCGGTGGGCGGCGCATCCATGGGCGGCATGACGGCGCTGGGCATTATGACTCGTCACCCGGAGGTGCGCTGCGTCGCCAGCCTGATGGGATCGGGCTACTTCACCTCGCTTGCCCGCACGCTGTTTCCGCCGCTTGAAATCACTAACGCCGCGCAACAGGAAACTTTCGACGCTATTCTCGCGCCGCTGGCGAAGTGGGAAGTGACGGGCCAGCTGGAGAGAGTCGCCGATCGCCCGCTGCTGCTGTGGCATGGCGAAGCGGATGATGTCGTGCCCGCAGCGGAATCCTTCCGATTACAGCAGGCGCTGGCCGACACGCAGTGTGACGCCAGGCTTACCACTCTGTGGGAAGCGGGAGTTGCTCATCGCATTACGCCGCAGGCGCTGGAGGCGACGGTCGGCTTTTTTAGCCGTCATCTTTAAGCGGCGGGGCGGGATCCGGGCGTTGGATCAGCACCGGTTCGGCGTCGCTTCCGTCGGTAAGGTTATGATTAATATAGATAACACCTAAGCTCTGCACGTCATCCATATTGCGGGCTTGCGGTGGGGGAAGGTTGATCGCTGCGCTAGCCTGGGCGCTGAGCAGCAGGGTTGCTAGTAAAAGTGCGATGTATTTCATGATATTACGCTCCAGTACGTCTTCGGGAACTATCGCCTGTACATCTCTTCTCCTTATGGTTGTGAGGTGCGCTGGTTAAGTGTAATTCGCCGTGGCGGCTTCTCTTGGCGCTTAGTGCGAATTAATTGTGCAATTCACCTTGAGTTCCTGGGGGGACGCCAGTATTATGACGCGTCAATTTTTCAGCCGACCTTTAACACGTTCCTTGCCTCCCCGGGCCTCGGCTGACCCAGACAGGAGGCTGAATAATCCGTAAGGAGCAATTCGATGCGTCATTACGAAATCGTTTTTATGGTCCATCCTGACCAGAGCGAACAGGTTCCGGGCATGATCGAACGTTACACTGGTGCAATCACTGCAGCAGAAGGTACGATCCACCGTCTGGAAGACTGGGGCCGCCGTCAGCTGGCTTACCCGATCAATAAACTGCACAAAGCACACTACGTTCTGATGAACGTTGAAGCGCCGCAGGAAGCGATCGATGAGCTGGAAACAAACTTCCGCTTCAACGACGCCGTTATCCGTAGCATGGTTATGCGTACTAAGAACGCGGTAACCGAAGCATCTCCGATGGTTAAAGCGAAAGACGAGCGCCGTGAGCGTCGCGATGATTTCGCAAATGAAACCGCAGATGATGCAGATGCTGGGGATTCTGAAGAGTAATTCCTGATGACCAACCGTCTGGTGTTGTCCGGCACCGTGTGCAGGACGCCGCTGCGAAAGGTCAGCCCGTCAGGAATTCCACACTGCCAGTTCGTGCTTGAGCACCGCTCTGTGCAGGAGGAAGCCGGTTTTCACCGGCAGGCGTGGTGCCAAATGCCTGTAATAATCAGCGGGCAGGAGAACCAGGCCATTACTCACAGTATAACGGTCGGTAGCGCAGTAACCGTTCAGGGGTTCATCAGTTGCCACAAGGCAAAGAACGGCCTGAGCAAAATGGTTCTGCATGCCGAGCAGATTGAATTGATAGATTCTGGAGACTAGCCAAATGGCACGTTATTTCCGTCGTCGCAAGTTCTGCCGTTTCACCGCGGAAGGCGTTGTTGAGATTGATTACAAAGATATCGCTACGCTGAAAAACTACATCACCGAAAGCGGTAAGATTGTCCCGAGCCGTATCACCGGTACCCGTGCAAAATATCAGCGTCAGCTGGCACGCGCTATCAAACGCGCTCGCTACCTGTCCCTGCTGCCGTACACTGATCGTCATCAGTAATCGGTCACGGTCCATTAATACGACTTTGAGAGGATAAGGTAATGCAAGTTATTCTGCTTGATAAAGTAGCAAACCTGGGTAGCCTGGGTGATCAGGTTAACGTTAAAGCGGGCTACGCTCGTAACTTCCTGGTACCGCAGGGTAAAGCTGTTCCGGCTACCAAGAAAAACGTTGAGTATTTCGAAGCACGTCGCGCTGAGCTGGAAGCCAAACTGGCTGACGTTCTGGCGGCTGCTAACGCTCGTGCTGAGCAAATCAATGCACTGGGCACCGTTACCATCGCGTCTAAAGCAGGCGACGAAGGTAAACTGTTCGGTTCCATCGGTACCCGCGATATCGCTGACGCTGTAACTGCAGCTGGCGTTAAAGTGGCGAAGAGCGAAGTTCGTATGCCGAACGGCGTTCTGCGTACCACCGGTGAGCACGAAGTGGACTTCCAGGTTCACAGCGAAGTATTCGCTAAGCTGACTGTAAACGTAGTTGCTGAGTAATTTTTTACTCTTCACTGCGCTCTGAGTTGTTCGGGTCTGCAGGCGCTAACGCCTCTGCAACATGGACGACAACGAGAGACGAAGCGCCGGCCTTGTGCCGGCGTTTTGCTTTTCTGCCCCGCCGACAATTCCCGCCTTTCCCGGTAGCTATTTGCGCCGCATTCTCAGATACTAAATTGAAACGCAATTTTATTTTTGAGATTAGCCATGGATTCCCCTCTGCCCGCTCCCGTTTTTGCCCGTCGTCATATCGCTTACGCCTGCGCCACGCTCTGCTGTCTGTTATGGGGTAGCTCCTATCCGGCGATCAAAAGCGGTTATGAACTGTTTCATATCGCTACCGACGATATCCCCTCCAAAGTGGTGTTTGCCGGGTACCGTTTTCTCTTTGCCGGGGCGCTACTGCTGCTGTTCGCGCTGGCGCAGCGTAAACCGATCGCCAGGCTTAGCGCTTCGCAGTTTGGGCAGCTGACGCTGCTCGGGCTGACCCAGACCTCGCTGCAATACACCTTCTTTTATATCGGCCTTGCCTATACGACGGGGGTGAACGGATCGATCATGAATGCTACCGGCACCTTCTTCAGCGTGCTGCTGGCGCACTTCATCTATCACAATGACAAGCTGAGCTATAACAAAACCCTCGGCTGTGTGCTGGGCTTCGCGGGCGTGATGCTGGTGAACTTCCACGGCGGGCTGGCGGATTTCCGCTTTGTCTGGCAGGGCGACGGCTTTGTCATTCTGGCGGCGTTTATCCTCTCTGCCGCCACGCTGTACGGTAAGCGGATTTCGCAAACGGTCGATCCAACGGTGATGACCGGCTGGCAGCTGGCGATAGGCGGCCTGGCGCTGCTGGCGGGCGGCTATTTTACGGGCGGAACGCTGGCGGTGGATAGCGCGGCGGCGGTTGCGGTGCTCGCCTACCTGACGCTGCTCTCTTCTGTCGCCTTCGCTCTTTGGAGTGCCCTGCTGAAAGTGAACCGCGTCAGCATGATCGCCCCCTTTAACTTTGTGATTCCGGTGGCAGGCTCGGTGCTGTCGGCCATCTTCCTCGGCGAGAATATTCTGGAGTGGAAATACGCTGTCGCGCTGGTGCTGGTCTGTACGGGGATCGCGTGGGTCAATAAGCGCGCCGGGTGATCGCTGCCCGGCGCATAAAGTTTAGCGGGCGCGGATAAAGCTGCCGTCCGGCTGGCGGGTAAAGAGCACCTGCTGGCCGCTGGTCTCAATCGTCAGGCCGGTGACCACGCCGCTGGCGTTCTGGCGGATCTTCACCATCTGGCCGCTTTGCAGATTGCTGAGCGGCTTGCCGTCGCCCTCGACCTTCGCCATCGCGTAGACATCCGTTGGCGGCAAATTGTGGTCGCGGAACAGCTGCGCGAGAGTTTTCCCTTCGCCTACCCGGTAGGTGCGCCACTGCTGCTCAATGCCGCTACTGGTCGCCAGCGGCTGGCTGTTTTGCTCTGCGGTGGGCTGCTGCTCGGTTGAAGGCTGCTGCTCAATCGACTCCTGCTGCTGCATCGACGCTTCCGCGCTGGGTGCGTTGAGCTGCGGGTCGTTGACCACCTGCGGCGGCGCGACATTAGGCGAGTTTTGCAGATCGAGCTGCGCATCGCGCGCCTCACCGCTGCGCTGCGGCACGCTCTCATCCGTTGTCGGCAGCAGAAAGCCGATAATAACCAGCAGCGCCGCCAGAATCAGGCCGCGGCGGTGAAGAGGCGGGAGCGGATCCATCAGGCGAAAATTGTCCGGGGCATGCCAGATCTTCGCAAGGGTAGGTTTCAGTTCAAATCGCCCGGGCATGGCTCTCCTCCTGCTCCGCGTCATTTAATATCCTGTCTCGTTGAGTATATACACTTTATCTCCCTGCATTGGCGTTCGCGGCGTTTAAGCGCATGAAAGCCCGTACAAAGTACTATTTTGTCACCACAATGCAGGGTTTTGCTAACGTGAACCATTCTTTCCCTTTCGCGCCCTTTTGTCATCTTTCCCGTGACAAAGTTGTGCCCGGCCCAGGGCGGCTGTTATGCTGCGCGCTACTTTAAAAAGCGATGGAAGGAAAACCCATGACCACCCCAACTTTTGACACGATCGAAGCGCAAGCCAGCTACGGCATTGGTTTGCAGGTAGGACAGCAGCTGAGCGAATCCGGGTTAGAGGGGCTGTTACCGGAAGCGCTGGTCGCGGGTATCGCCGATGCGCTGGCGGGCAAACAGCCTGCTGTACCGGTAGACGTTGTTCATCGCGCGCTGCGTGAAATCCACGAACGTGCTGACGCGGTTCGTCGCTCCCGTTTCGAAGAGATGGCGGCAGAAGGCGTGAAATACCTTGATGAGAACCGCGAGCGCGAAGGCGTTAACAGCACCGAATCCGGTCTGCAATTCCGCGTTATCACCCAGGGCGAAGGCGCTATCCCGGCACGCACCGACCGCGTACGCGTCCACTACACCGGTAAGCTGATCGACGGCACCGTATTTGACAGCTCCGTCGCGCGCGGCGAACCGGCTGAATTCCCGGTTAACGGCGTGATCGCTGGCTGGATCGAAGCCCTGACCCTGATGCCGGTTGGCTCCAAATGGGAACTGACCATTCCGCACAACCTCGCTTACGGCGAGCGCGGCGCTGGCGCATCCATCCCGCCATTCAGCACGCTGGTGTTTGAAGTGGAACTGCTGGAAATTCTGTAAGTTTCGGCGCAAAACTCCTCTCTTTTAATAGAGGAGAGGGGTTTTAACTTCGTGAATCGTTGGTAAACAGAACTATTAGCAATATATTATCTTGCAAAGCGCACAATCAGGTGTATTTTTGTGAGCTGTTTCGCATTTGCCAGGTGATATAACACTCACTTTAAACAAATATTTAACATTCGATTTAATTCAGAGTATTCATCCCGCCGATTCTTACCTAATATCGATGCGTCCATTAAGGACGAAGCAGACACGTAAAGGCCAGCAGAGCCCAACAACACAGACAGGAAAACAACATGGTAGATCAAGTTAAAGCCGACGCTGATAATGCGGCCCCGGCTGAACAGTCGCTACGGCGTAATCTTACAAACCGGCATATTCAGCTAATTGCTATTGGCGGTGCTATTGGTACCGGTTTATTTATGGGTTCCGGCAAAACAATTAGCCTCGCTGGCCCGTCAATCATCTTCGTTTATATGATCATCGGCTTTATGCTGTTTTTCGTTATGCGTGCGATGGGCGAATTACTGCTTTCCAACCTCGAATATAAATCTTTTAGCGACTTCGCCGCCGACCTGCTCGGGCCGTGGGCGGGGTATTTTACCGGCTGGACCTACTGGTTCTGTTGGGTCGTCACCGGCATGGCGGACGTGGTCGCCATTACTGCTTATGCACAATTCTGGTACCCCGGCCTTGCCGACTGGGTCGCCGCGCTGGCCGTGGTCGTCGTGCTACTGAGCCTCAACCTTGCGACAGTGAAAATGTTCGGCGAGATGGAGTTCTGGTTCGCGATGATCAAAATCGTCGCCATTGTGGTGCTGATTATTGTCGGCGTCGGTATGGTGCTGATGCATTTCAAATCGCCGACCGGCGTTGAAGCCTCCTTCAGCCACTTGTGGAATGAGGGCGGCTGGTTCCCGAAAGGTATCAGCGGCTTCTTTGCAGGCTTCCAGATAGCAGTGTTTGCCTTTGTCGGTATCGAACTGGTCGGCACAACCGCCGCGGAGACGAAAGATCCGGAGAAATCCCTGCCGCGCGCCATCAACTCGATTCCGATTCGTATCATCATGTTCTACGTCTTCGCGCTGATTGTGATTATGTCGGTCACGCCGTGGAGCTCCGTGGTTGCCGATAAGAGCCCGTTTGTTGAGCTGTTCGTGCTGGTTGGCATTCCGGCGGCAGCGAGCATCATCAACTTTGTGGTGCTGACTTCAGCCGCCTCTTCCGCCAACAGCGGCGTCTTCTCCACCAGCCGTATGCTGTTTGGCCTGGCGCAGGATGGCGTGGCACCGAAAGCGTTCGCCAAACTCTCTAAACGCGCGGTACCGGCGAAAGGGCTCACCTTCTCCTGCATCTGCCTGCTGGGCGGTGTGGTGATGCTCTATGTCAATCCGAGCGCGATTGCGGCGTTCACCATGATCACCACCGTATCGGCGATCCTGTTTATGTTCGTCTGGACCATCATTCTCTGCTCGTATCTGGTCTATCGTAAACAGCGCCCCCAACTGCACGAAAAATCGATCTACAAAATGCCGCTCGGCAAAGTGATGTGCTGGGTGTGCATGGCGTTCTTCCTGTTTGTGCTGGTGCTGCTGACGCTGGAAGCGGACACTCGCCAGGCGCTGATCGTCACACCGCTGTGGTTTGTGGTGCTGGGCGCGGGCTGGATCTTTGCCGGTAAGAAGCGCATTGCTAACCGCAAGCCATAAAAAAAGAGCCGCGAGGCGGCTCTAAACTTCCATATCAAGGACGCTCTCGGGCGTCTTTTTATTTTTCACCTGCGAGGGCACGCGGGAAAAGGTTGTTGTTCTCCAGGCTGATGTGTTCCATCAAATCATCAATCAGCGTGTTGATACCGTTATACATCGCCTTCCAGGTGGTGCAGGCTTCCGGCGGTGGCGTCACATTCTGCGTGGTGTGCTTAATCACCTCCAGCAGCTCGCCCGCCTCATCATGTTCGCTTTCCATCACGCTGATTGGCCCCATCGCCTGCGCACCCATGCCCTGTTTAATCATCGGGAAGAGGATCTGCTCCTCCTTCATCATGTGGCTGGAGAGCTCCTCGTGCAGCATGGTGAGGTATTTGGTTAACCCGCGCGGCACATTCGGTTTATCGGCGTGGACGCGCTCCACTTTGCTGGCTTGCAGAATCAGCTCCGGCAGCTGTTCGCGGTGGCGATCGTGGTAACGCACAATGATGTGGTCGATGATCTCTGCCAGCGGTGCCGTGCGCCACTCCTTGTCGAGAGGTTGCTCAGCCAGCTTCGCCAGTTCGGCTTCAATGGCGTCGATATCGAGCGCTTTACGCGCCGCCGAGCGGCCCAGCGTCTGCTTACCGCCGCAGCAGTAATCCATATCATATTTACGAAACAGGGCAGAAGCGCGCGGAATGGAGAGCGCCAGCTCGCCCAGCGGTTGATCGCGGAAAGCCATAGCAGTTACCTCATCGTGGAGTCTATAAGTTGTATTTTAAATGCATCTTTAGCGCGATGATATACCCCTTACGGAGAACGGGGCACTCCTTATTCCTTTCTTGCGTGAAAAACCGTGATACTCGTCACAAAAAATCTTTCGAAATTAACACATTGAATACAATTACTTTTTCTGGAAAGTTTTGGATAGGGCAAATTATTGACATTAAACAACTTTTCATCGCTGCCGATAGTCTCTGTTCTGACAATATTCTGTACGCAATAAAGGCCGACGATGTTCAAACGTATCAAAGTTATAACTTTATTAATCATGGTTTTAGTTGTGCTTGGCGCACTTCAGCTGATTTCAGCTGGCGTTTTCATTAGTGCGCTAAACAATGACAAGCACAACTTCAATGTTTCCCAGGTATCGAGCCAGAACGTATCCGAATTTACCGATGCGTGGATCAGCCTCAACCAGGCGCGTGTCACCCTGAACCGCGGCATGCTGCGCTTACAGAGCAGCACCGCCAGCCAAATTAACGGTGGCCAACTTGGTGAGCTGGTGCAAGACGCCACCAACCTGCTTAACCAGGCGCAGCAGCACTACGATATTTACTACAAGCTGCCGCAGACGCCGGGTATGGACCAGGCACTCTCTGACGAGCTGGAGAAGCAGTACAGCACCTACCACGCAACGCTGACCGAGATGAACCGCCTGCTGCTGGCCGGTAAGCTGGAAGATATGTTCCGTCAGAATGCGCAGAAAAAACAGGAAGGGATGGAGAAGAGCTACCGTGCCTGGCGCGCCGAGCAGGCTAAGCTTGCCAGCGACGGCGTGCAGCAGAACGAACATGACTACATCCGCATTCTCTGGATCCTGGCGGCAGTAATGGTCGTCGTGCTGGCTGTTATCGCCATGAGCTGGGTGGCAATGCAGCGCGTGCTGCTGAAGCCGCTGCATGAAGTTATGGGCCACATTCGCCATATCGCTACCGGTGATTTGACTCATGCGATCCACGCCGAAGGCTCCAACGAGATGGCGCGTCTGGCGCAGAACGTGCAGGAGATGCAGCAGTCGCTGGTGAAAACCGTTAGCGTGGTGCGCGATGGCGCAGACACTATCTATACCGGTGCCGGTGAAATCTCTATCGGTAACAACGATCTCTCTTCGCGTACCGAGCAGCAGGCGGCCTCGCTGGAAGAGACCGCAGCCAGCATGGAGCAGCTGACCGCGACGGTGAAACAGAACGCCGACAACGCCCGTCAGGCAACGCAGCTGGCGCTTAACGCCTCCGGTACCGCGAAGAAAGGCGGTGAAGTGGTAGATGGCGTGGTGCGTACCATGGACGAAATCGCCGCCAGCTCCAGCAAAATTGCCCAGATCACCAACGTGATCGATGGTATCGCCTTCCAGACCAACATCCTGGCGCTGAACGCCGCAGTTGAAGCTGCCCGTGCCGGTGAGCAGGGTCGTGGTTTTGCCGTAGTGGCAGGTGAAGTGCGTACGCTGGCACAGCGCAGCGCGCAGGCCGCGAAAGAGATCAAAGGGCTGATTGATGACTCCGGTAATCGCGTAAGCGCCGGTTCAGCGCTGGTTCACGAAGCCGGTGAAACCATGGCTGAAATCGTCAGTGCGGTAACGCGTGTGACGGATATCATGGGCGAAATCTCTTCCGCGTCTGATGAGCAGAGCCGTGGTATCGACCAGGTTGGCCAGGCTGTTGCCGAGATGGATCGCGTGACCCAGCAGAACGCCTCGCTGGTGCAGGAGTCCGCCGCTGCGGCCGCTGCGCTGGAAGAGCAGGCCGCTCGCCTGACCGAAACCGTTGCGGTGTTCAAAGTGAACCGCAGCCGTGACGTTCAGCGTCCTGCGTTGCGCTCGCCGGTTGCCATGGCGAAGACGCCGGCTGCGGCCAGCGTTAACGAAGCCAACTGGGAAACCTTCTGATTAAAACCCGGCGTAAGCCGGGTTTTTTTATGGCTGCTCAAGGGATGTGATACGGGCTTTCTGCGGTTTCGACGCGACAGCCATCACCACGCCGCCAATCAGCAGGGTAATGCCGAGCAGGGTTAAGAGCGGCGGCAGGCTCTGGCGCAGCAGGAAGGTATAGAGCAGCCCGGCAAGGGTTTCAAAGACGATCAGCGGGCCGACAATCACCGTCGGCAGACGCTGGCAGGCAATATTCCAGCACAGCGCACCCACCCACGAGCAGAGCACCGCAATGATGAACATCAGGCCGATAAACAGCAGCGGACGCGGGCCGAAGGGGAGCGCAAAGTCGGGCTGCTGAACGTCAAGCCACAGACACGCCGCAAGATAGCCTACCAGGGACAACGGCAGCGTCACCAGCGCCTGCGCCGTTGCCCACATCATCGGGTTCTTATCCGGATTTTCCCGCAGCCAGCGCGCGTTACGCAGCGCATACCATGCCCAGCAGGCCACCGAAACAAAGGCCAGCGCAATGCCTGAGCCATACCGGCTCCAGCTAAAATCCGCAATCCCCTGGCGCAGTTCGGCAACGTTCACACACCCCAGTCCGACGGCGATGGCGATCAGCGCGGGCAGCAGTCGTCCCCAGGCGAGCTTGCCGTCACGCTGGCTGTAGAGCAGGTTAGCGCACACCGGGATCACCACCGGCAGCGTGGCGATAATCATCGTCGACACCGGGCCACCGGTGCGCTGGATAGCGCTGGCAAGGCAGACGTAGTAGATCAGATTACCCATCAAGGTCAGCCACAGTGCAGTCCACCAGTCGCCGCGCGTTAGCTGGCGCAGACGCGCACGCCCAAGCCACGCTAACGGCAGCGCGATCAGCCCCAGCGCCAGGTAGCGCCCCGTCGATTGCAGGGCGGCCGGGTAGTCCGGCACGATCAGCGGCCCGACAAAAATCAGCCCCCAAAACAGCCCGGCGAGCAAGGCATACAACACACCACTTACCATCTCTTCACCTCTTTTATCTGGTTGACGCCAGTGTAGGGGAGCAGGGCGGGGGCGTATTGTAGGAGATTGCGCATTATCGGCGCGCAACCTGCTTTTGGTAGCGCACCGGAGTAATGCCGTAGCGCAGGGTGAAGGCGCGGGTGAGGTGGGATTGATCCGTCAGGCCCGTTAAGGCGGCAACATCTGCCGCAGGCATTCCCTGGGTGAGAAAATGCTTGGCGCGCCACAGGCGGATTGCCATCAGCATCTGGTGCGGCGTGACGTGAAAATGGGCTTTGAACTGGCGCTGGAAATGGTAGGGGCTGAGCGCCGCGACGCTTGCCAGATCGTCGAGCGTCAGGCTGCGCATATAGTTGTCATGCAGATACTCGCGCACCCGCTCAAAACGGTGCGCCCCTTCCCGGCGCTGCGGCGCGTGCTGCGCCAGCGGGCGAAAGGTATCAATCAGATCGAGCAGCACACCCTGTTGCGCCAGCGGATCGTCGGTGTGCCAGAGGGCATAAATATGGCCGCAGATCTGGCGGGCGCGCAGCGCATCGAGCCGCGTAACGTCGCGAAACCACCAGTGACGCACGCCGGTTACCTGCTCGAGCAGATCGGGGTCGAGATAGACCATGCGGTAGCGCCACCCCTCTTCACCTACCGCTTCGCCGGTGTGGATCTCATCGGGGTTCATGGTGACGATGGCGTTGGTCGGGGCGACATGCTGCGTCCCACGATAGCGAAAGCGCTCGGCACCGGATTCAATCGCGCCAATGCCAAACGCTTCATGGGTATGGGGCTCAAAGGCGTAGCGGGAGATGTGCGCATGGTACAACTCCACCCCCGGCAACTGCGCCAGGTGGCGAAACCGCGCGCTGTCGCGCTCATCAATAAACTGCTCAGGTACGCCTTCCACACTTCACCTCCCCCGGAACATGCCCTCTATTATTAGGGATGGCCCGGTGAGAGGCTATAAAATTTAACCAATTATTAACGTTACAGCAGATCGTTAACGCTGTCGGCGATCGAGGTGGTCGGGCGACCGATCAGTTTGCTCAGGGTCTGGCTGTCGTCAAACAGCCCGCCTTTCGAGGCACCGATATCGGAATCCGCCAGCATCTCTGCCAGCCCATCCGGCAAACCTGCGCCTTTCAGCGCGGCGGCAAAATCTGCTTCACTCAGGTTCTGGTAAACCACCTTTTTACCGCTGGCCTCGCTCAGCAGTGCCGCCAGGTCGCTCAGCGTCCAGGCCTTGTCGCCCGCCAGTTCGTAAACCTTGCCGGCATGACCCTCTTCGCTAATTACACGCGCGGCAGCAGCGGCATAATCGGCACGCGTTGCCGAGGCGATTTTGCCCTCGCCCGCCGCACCGAGGAAGACGCCGTGCGCCAGCGCCGCCGGTGCGCTCGCAAGGTAGTTTTCGCTGTACCAGCCGTTACGCAGCAGGGCAAACGGGATGCCGGATTCGGCGAGCAGCTTTTCGGTTTCCACATGCTCAACGTGCAGGCCAAGCGGTGAGGTGTCGGCATGCAGCAGGCTGGTGTAGGCGATAAATTTCACCCCTGCGGCTTTCGCGGCGTTGATCACATTGCGGTGCTGCGCAGCGCGCTGGCCGACTTCGCTACTGGAGATGAGCAGCAGTTTTTCGACGCCCGCCAGCGCCTGGGTGAGGGCGGCCTGATCGTTGTAATCGCCCTGGCGAACAATAAGGCCTTGTTTGCTCAGCGCTTCGGCTTTCGCCGGGTTACGCACAATGGCAACAATCTCTTTTGCGGGAACGGTTTTTAACAGGGCTTCTACAACAAACTGGCCGAGTTGGCCGGTGGCGCCGGTGAGTGCAATCATGATGTTTCTCCTGCGTGGGGGTAAGTGTTGTGGTAGGCTAGCACCCTAACTAACTTTTAGTAAGTACGTACAAAAAGGTAAGTATGAAACAGCAAACTCGCCCGCAAACCCTGAGCGAACAGATGCGCGACGGCAATCTCTTCGCCGAGCAGTGCCCCTCCCGGGATGTGCTGAAACACGTCACCAGCCGCTGGGGCGTCTTAATTCTGGTTGCCCTGCGCGAAGGAACGCACCGCTTTAGCGATCTGCGCCGCAAAATGGGCGGCGTCAGTGAGAAGATGCTGGCGCAGAGCCTGCAGTGGCTGGAGCAGGATGGTTTTGTTAACCGCGTCGCCTTTCCGGTGGTGCCGCCACATGTTGAATATAGCCTGACGCCGCTTGGTGAGCAGGTGAGTGAAAAGGTTGCCGCGCTGGCAGACTGGATTGAACTGAACTTGCCCGAAGTGCTGGCCCATCACCGCGAGCGCGATGTGGCGTAATCAACCCGCAGCCGCTACCGACTGCGGGTAATTTGCTTACTTGCGTAAATCGATGCTGTAGAGCGCGAAACCGATCTCGTCGTTGCCGACTTTCTGCATCGGGTACTGCGCTTTCTCTTTGATAAACGCCGCCGCTTTCTCCGTTGGCGCAGTTTCAAAGCGAATATCCAGCTTGTGGCTGCTGCTGATCGGTGCCAGTCGCCAGTTATTGTCCGCCGCCGGGTGGATCTCCCCTGCGCGCTGCGTCTCATTGCTGATCCACTTCGCCAGCACCGCGCGGTTCTCATCCGGCGAGGCAAAGGCGATATGGCTGTCGCCGGTACCGGCAAACTTGCCGCCGTAAGCACGGTAGTTATTGGTAGCAACAAGGAAGACCGCATTCGGATCGACAGGCTTGCCGTCAAAGGTCAGGTTCTTAATGCGCTCCGCCTTGGGATTGATGCTCTGGCACTCGCCGTCATAGCGCGCCGGTTGCGTGACATCAATCTGGTACTTCACGCCGTCGATAACGTCGAAGTTATAAGTGCGGAACCCGTCCCAGTTGATTAAGTTCTGCGGCTTGTCGCTATTGGGATCGATCTGGTTGAACTGCCCGGCGGAGCACTCCAGCCACTCTTTCACCTCTTTGCCGGTCGCTTTCACCACCACCAGCGTATTGGGGTAGAGGTAGAGATCGGCGGCGTTACGGAAGGTGAGCTGCCCCTTTTCCACTTCAACAAAGCTGGCCGGATCGTTTTTACGCCCGCCCGCTTTAAACGGCGCGGCGGCAGAGAGCACCGGTAGCTTCGCCAGATCCGGATCGCCCTGAATAAAGTGCTCAACATAGGCTTTCTGCGCGTTGTTTACCACCTGCACGGTCGGGTCATCCTGCACCAGCGACAGGTAGCTGTACATGTTGTCCGCCGATTTGCCAATCGGTTTACCGACGAACTCGCGGGTGGCGTCGTGATCGTGCTTGAGGATCTGCACCAGTTTGGCATCTTCGCCCACCAGCGCTTTCTTGGCAGCGGCGTCATAAATCGGTCGCGCTTCGGCTTTCGCGTCGCTGACTTTCCACTTACCAGAATCGTTATTCAGCACCAGATCGACCACGCCGAGGTGATCGCCCCACATGCCCGGCATCACCGCCGGAATACCGTTCAGCGTCCCTTTGCTGATATCCGCGCCTTTGATGGCGGCAAATTCCTTGCTCGGGAAGACGGCGTGCGCGTGACCAAACAGGATCGCATCGACGCCCGGCACCTGGCTGAGGTAGTAAACGGAGTTCTCCGCCATCGCCTGGTAGGGCTCCGCCGAGAGACCGGAGTGGGCAACGACCACTACCAGATCGGCGCCTTTCGCGCGCATCTCCGGCACATAGTGGCGGGCGGTTTCCGTGATGTCGTTTACCGTTACTTTGCCGCTCAGGTTGGCTTTGTCCCACACCATAATTTGCGGCGGCACGAAGCCGATATAACCGATACGCAGGGTGTGGGTTTTACCCTCTTTGTCCACCACCGGCGTCTCTTTGATCAGATAAGGGGTGAAGAGCGGTTTGTTGGTTTTAGCATCAATGATGTTGGCGTTCACATAAGGGAATTTCGCCCCGGCCAGCGCCATATGCAGGTAATCCAGCCCGTAGTTAAATTCGTGGTTGCCGAGGTTGCCAACCGCGTAATCGAGGGTGTTCAGCGCTTTGTAGACCGGGTGAATATCCCCCTTTTTCAGCCCCTTCGCCGCCATATAGTCGCCCAGCGGGCTGCCCTGGATTAAGTCGCCGTTATCGACCAGCACACTGTTTTTCGCTTCGCCGCGCGCGGCATTAATCAGGCTGGCGGTGCGCACCAGGCCAAATTTTTCCGTTGCCGAGTCTTTGTAGTAATCAAAATCCATCATATTGCTATGCAAATCAGTGGTTTCCATAATACGTAAATCCACCGTTGCCGCTTGCGCGCTGGCCGCAATCAGCGTGGCCAAAAGCGTTGCACTAAACTTAATCATCAGAGGCGTCCTTTTCGATCTAAGCCACAAAAGAAATTGTTATGTACAGTGTGTTGCTTACAGAATTGTGAATAGTGCCATAAAAGTGAGCAATAAAACTGCAATCCCTCTCACAGTTGGCAGATCGCGGCGCAATGCGATATAAGTAAAACAATGAGTTACACACCACTGCACAGAGAGAGGTGGATATGTTAGATGCAATTTGTCAGCTCGCGCGCGACGCGGGCGATGCCATTATGCAGGTGTATGACGGCCATCAGCCGATGGATGTGACCAGTAAAGTGGATGACTCGCCGGTGACGGCGGCAGATATCGCCGCGCACCATGTGATTGTGCGCGGGTTACAGGCGTTAGCGCCGGATATTCCGATCCTGTCTGAAGAAGATCCCCCGGCGTGGGAGACGCGCCAGAATTGGCAGCGTTTCTGGCTGGTGGACCCGCTCGACGGCACCAAAGAGTTTATCAAGCGTAACGGTGAATTTACCGTCAATATCGCGCTGATTGAGCAGGGCAAACCGGTGCTGGGCGTGGTCTATGCCCCGGTGCTTGATGTGATGTACGCCGCCGCAGAGGGCAGCGCATGGAAAGAGGAGGGCGGTCATCGCCAGCCGATTCAGGTGCGTGATGCGCGACCGCCGCTGGTGGTGATCAGCCGCTCGCATTCGAACGATCCGGAGCTGGAGGAGTATCTGCACCAGCTTGGCGAGCATCAAACCACGGCGATTGGTTCATCGCTGAAGTTCTGCCTGGTGGCGGAGGGGAAAGCGCAGCTCTATCCGCGCTTTGGGCCGACCAGCGTCTGGGATACGGCAGCCGGCCACGCGGTGGCGGTAGCGGCCGGGGCACATGTTCACGACTGGAAGGGGCGCACACTCGATTACACCCCGCGTGAATCCTTCCTCAACCCCGGCTTTCGCGTCTCTATTTACTAAGCAGTTTATGCAGCAGGGCAACCACCTGCTGCACCTCTTGCTGGCTCAGGCTGCCATCTTTTGCAAACTCGACGCGACCCTCTTTATCGAGCACCACAATCGCGGAGCCTTTCTCCTCCAGCTGCCAGGCTTTACGCACGGAACCTTCGCTGTCGACAATAAATTGTGACCACGGATAGAGCTTCTTATTGCTCTCAAGGCTGCTGCGCACAAACATCGCGCTGCCCGGAATGGCATCATCGGTGTTAACAATGGTGGTGGTCTGGTATCTGTCATGCGGCAGGTTAGCGCTTTTGATCGCCTCAATCAGCGCGGCATTCTTCTCTTTTGCCGAGGTGCGACCGGCAATATGCATCACCACGCGCACTTTTCCAGCAAGCTGCGCGCTATTCCAGTTTTTATAGCTAAACTTGTCATTATTCAGCAGCAGCTCCCCGCGGTCGGCAACGCCCACAGGCGGCACGCGCTGGTTGGTTTCAAAGTTATGCGCTGAAGCGACCAGCGGCAGTAACAAGCATGTCGCTGCCAGAATGTTACGTAGGGTCATGGTGTCTCCATCTCTCATGTTTATATGCAGGTGATCCGACCACTCGGTACGGCAGTTTAATCATATGTGCGATCAATACGCTTTTCCCGCAATTGGGGTGCCAGTTTGCGGGTTAACGCACATATCGGTTAAAAAACGTAGGCTTATACTGCGAAGTTTCAGGGTTTGAAAAGAAAATTCTGATTAATTGTCATCAAAAGGTAAATAAACCCATTCAGACTATGTATCGCTCATGTTGTGGACTATAGTCACTGGGCATCAAAATTTGCGCTCATCAACGTCGGACCAAATGTGGCACCGCAAGGGCGTAATCTGTTTTACAGGAGAGATAGAAGAATGAAAATTTTCCAGCGTTACAACCCACTTCAGGTGGCTAAGTACGTCAAGATCCTGTTCCGTGGACGGTTGTATATCAAGGACGTTGGCGCTTTCGAGTTTGATAAGGGCAAAATCCTTCTGCCGAAAGTGAAAGACAAACAGCACTTTTCTGTTATGTCTGAAGTTAACCGCCAGGTTCTGCGCCTGCAGACCGAAATGGCTTAATCTGTTGTGCTATGCAGTAATAAAGTCCTATAAAAAACGGCCCCACAGGGGCCGTTGATGTTTCCGCTTCTGGCTTTACGCCGCGCCTTTATCTTCCATATCCGGTAGTTTCGGCGTCAGCACCGTGGTGCGCGCATCAATTCGCGTTACCAGCAGCTGATCGATACGGTAGTTATCGATATCCACCACTTCAAACTTGTAGCCGGAGAACTTCACCGCATCGGTGCGTTTCGGGATTTTACGCAGCATAAACATCATAAAACCGCCGATGGTTTCATAGTTGCCGGACTGCGGGAACTCATCGATATCCAGCACGCGCATCACGTCATCAATCGGCGTACCGCCGTCAATCAGCCACGAGTTTTCATCACGGGCGACGATCATCTCTTCCACCTGGCCGACCAGATCGCCCATCAGCGTGGTCATTACGTCGTTCAGGGTAATCACCCCGACCACCAGCGCATATTCGTTCATGATCACCGCGAAATCTTCCCCCGCAGTTTTGAAACTTTCCAGCGCTTCAGAGAGCGTCAACGTGTCCGGCACAATCAGCGTCGTGCGGATCTGCACGCCGCTGTTCAGCGCCATACTCTGGTTCGCCAGTACGCGGTTAAGCAGATCTTTCGAATCAACATAACCGACGATATGGTCGATATCGCCGTTACAGACCAGAAACTTCGAGTGCGGATGCTCCGACACTTTATTTTTCAGGCTCTGCTCATCTTCATGCAGATCGAACCAAATCACGTTTTCACGCGAAGTCATCGACGACGGAACGGTGCGCGACTCCAGCTCAAACACGTTCTCAATCAGTTCATGCTCCTGCTTACGCAGCACCCCGGCTAACGCACCGGCTTCCACCACGGCGTAGATATCGTCTGAGGTGATGTCATCTTTGCGCACCATCGGCAGTTTGAAGATGCGGAAAATGACGTTCGCCATGCCGTTAAAGAACCAGACCAGCGGGCGGAAAACGAAGAGACAGAAGCGCATCGGGTTGATGATGCGCAAAGCCACAACTTCGGGCGCAATCATACCGATGCGTTTCGGGGTCAAATCAGCAAACAGGATGAAGAGACTCGTTACCAGCGTGAACGAGATGATAAAGCTCAGCTGATCGGCCAGCTCCGGTGAAACGACATTGAGCAGCAGATTGTAAAACGCGGGGGAGAAGGCGGCGTCACCGACGATACCACCCAAAATGGCGACGGCGTTAAGGCCGATTTGCACCACGGTGAAGAAGGTGCCGGGATTTTCCTGCATTTTCAGGATGCGTTGGGCGTTGATGTTGCCATCATCGGCAAGCAGTTTAAGTTTGATTTTTCTCGATGCGGCAAGCGAGATCTCAGATAACGAGAAAAACGCGCTCACCGCGATCAGACAGAGTATGACTAAGATACTGTTTAACATAATTTATCCAGTTATTAACCGGATCCTCGGAAGGTTTTTTTGGAATATCCATGTGGTAAACACAATGAATGCCGGCCCGAAGCGGTGGACCGGCAATTGCGCCGTTAGTATAGCGTAAGCTCCGGTGACGCTGCCAGAGGCGTAGTCGCTTTGTTACTGCGCAGAAAAACATCGGGTCTTTTCCGGTTTACTTACCGCCTGATAGTTAAAATTACGCACAATAATTAAGGTTATTTGGCAACTTTAACGTATTTGTTCTGCGGCATAGCGAAATAGCTTATCAAGGCAAAAAAGCCGGCACCCCAGCGTATTGAATCGTATCGATCGACATCGAGATTGATATGCAAGAAGCCTTTCATAAAAGAGGTGCCATGCATCAAAATACAAAACTGAATGGCGGCCACCGCAACGACAAAAAAAGTATAAAACACAAAGAGCCAATAATAATTTCTGTTGTTGATCTTAGTTTTGATAGTAAAAAGTAGCGCGAATATCGCTATTGAAAGAGTGTAATAGAGAATAATCGGCCATATAGGCAGCGGCTGAAATAGCTCCATTTATTTTCCTCCTTGCAATTGATACATCGACCATGTTGTTGATGTTGAACTTATCCCATCCAACAGCAGGGCTGTTTTAGTTGATTCCTGCCATCCCCGGATGTAGTCCGAACTAATATTTCTGAACAAGCTCCAGGATTTTTCTCTGGGTAATAGTACTGAGCGAGTTGCACCATAGCCACTCATTGCGAGATCAACCGCACCATATACGAAATCAGCTTGAGTGTTGCCATATCCAAGCTGGCTGGCAGCATATCTATAAGCATCTCTGACTGTACCGCTTCTGTCTTCGCGGAATAGCAAATAGTAGCCATTTTCGTACACATTATTCGATCCTTGCAGCATCATTGGCGTTCCATATGCAGCGCAAGCCACACCAAGCGAAGCGGCACATATCCCAAAACCGCCAACGACTTGTGCCCCTCCAGCCACAAAACCAACATTTTTCAGAACCAAGTTAAGTTTTTGATTTTCTTTTTCTTTTTCGATAATCAAATAGATGCGAGCCTGGTTAAAAGTAAGTTGAACATCCTGTTGACTGAGATGCTCAATTTCTTTGCTAATTAGTTCTGCACCACCTTTGTAAGACAAGCAGTGCATGCCAATCTCTTTTTCAAGGCCGCGGATAAAGGCTTCAACTTGCGAGAGAAAATCGGACGAGAAGTACTGGATATATTTCGTCGCTAAATTGTGAGCAAGGGATCTTAAGGCAGCAGCTCTACGGTCAAAATCATCTTTATCCTTTTTGTTATGCACCTGCATTTTTAATTTCCTATCAAAATGAACAGAAAATATTAGCCGATCCTCCATAGAACCGGCTGTTTAATCACTGGTTAAGCTGCGGCGGCAAACACACGCCGATGCCGCCGATCCCGCAATAGCCCTGCGGATTTTTATAGAGATATTGCTGGTGCTCATCTTCCGCGTAGTAGAACGGTTTGGCGCTGGCGATTTCGGTAGTGACGGTGCGCGCGTCGCCCGCTTCACGCATCGCGGCCTGGAAGCGCGACAGGCTTTCGCGCGCGGCGGCGTCCTGCTCCGGGGTGAGTGGATAGATGGCGGAGCGGTATTGCGTCCCGCGATCGTTGCCCTGACGCATCCCCTGGGCTGGATCGTGGTTCTCCCAGAAGATCTGCAACAGCTGCTCGTAGCTCACCACGTTCGGATCGTAAACCACGCGTACCGCTTCGGCATGCCCGGTCTGGCCGCTGCACACTTCGCGGTAGGTCGGATTTGGCGTGTAGCCGCCGGTATAGCCTGCGGCGGTGCTGTAGACCCCTTCGCGCTGCCAGAAGAGGCGTTCCACGCCCCAGAAGCAACCCATGGCGAAAATCGCCACTTCCATGCCCTCCGGCACATGTGTCATCGAGTGCTCGTTAACAGCGTGTAAACTGGCGACAGGCATCGGCGTCGGGCGTCCGGGCAGAGCATCAGACTGAGAAACAAGGTTATTTTTATCGAACAGGCTCACGGTAATACCTCCCGGCGAGTGTCATTGCGGTTAGGGTTGTGTTAAGGATGGTGTTTTAACACAATGTACGACCTAAATCAGACTAGATTTAAACATAAGAAATTTTGGGCTAGTCGTCCGTTTTTCAACCCGATAATGCGGGTTTTTATCAGCCTGGCTGCTGCTGTCGTGGCACAATCAGGCCCAGCGCGGAGCTGCGCTTACGTTTCCTTCCAGGAGTGGGAGCGAGGATATTCAGGAGAGAACGTGCCAAAGATCCGTCTTTTATGTTTTGCCGGTTTGTTGCTGGTGAGCGAAACGGCATTCGCCGCCAATGTGCGATTGCAACTTGAGGGGTTAACCGGGCAACTGCAGAAAAATGTGCGCGCCCAACTGTCGACTATCCAGAGTGATGAAGTGACGCCCGACCGCCGTTTCCAGGCGCGCGTTGATGATGCCATCCGCGAAGGGTTAAAAGCGTTAGGCTACTACGAGCCAACCATTGTTTTCGAACTGCGTCCGCCGCCGGAGAAGGGCCGCCAGGTGCTGATCGCCCGTGTTACGGCGGGTGAGCCTGTGCGCATCGGCGGTAACAACGTGATCCTGCGCGGCGGCGCGCGCACCGACAGCGATTACCTTTCGCTGCTGAAAAAGCGCCCGGCCATCGGCACGGTGTTAAACCACCACGACTACGACAGCTTTAAAAAATCCCTGACCAGCGTCGCGCTGCGCAAAGGCTACTTCGACAGCCAGTTCAACAAAAGCCAGCTGGGCATTGCGCTGGATCGCCGCCAGGCGTTCTGGGATATCGACTATGACAGCGGTCAGCGTTACCGCTTCGGCGATGTTACCTTCCAGGGCTCGCAAATTCGCGACGAATATCTGCAAAACCTCATCCCTTTCCACGAGGGTGACTATTACCAGACCCAGGATCTGGCCGAGCTTAACCGCCGCCTCTCCGCCACCGGCTGGTTTAACTCGGTGATCGTCGCGCCGGAGTTCGACAAAGCGCGTAAGACCAAAGTGCTGCCGCTGAGAGGCGTGGTCTCACCACGCACGGAAAACACCATTGAGACCGGCGTCGGTTACTCCACCGATGTCGGGCCGCGCGTCAAAGCGACATGGAAAAAACCGTGGGTCAACTCCTACGGCCATAGCTTTACCACCAGTATGAGCGTCTCCGCGCCGGAGCAGCAGCTCGATTTCAGCTACAAGATGCCGCTGCTGAAAAATCCGCTGGAGCAGTACTACCTGGTGCAGGGCGGCTTTAAGCGCACCGATCTTAACGATACGGAAGCGGACTCAACGACGCTCGCGCTGTCGCGCTACTGGGATCTCTCCAGCGGCTGGCAGCGGGCGATCAACCTGCGCTGGAGCCTCGATCACTTTACCCAGGCCAACGTCACCAACACCACCATGCTGCTCTATCCGGGCGTGATGATTAGCCGTACCCGCTCGCGCGGCGGGCTGATGCCAACCTGGGGCGACTCCCAGCGCTACTCGGTCGATTACTCCAACACCGCCTGGGGATCGGATGTCGACTTCCTCGTCTTGCAGGCGCAAAACGTCTGGATTCGTACGCTCTACGATCGCCACCGCTTTATCGCGCGCGGCAACCTCGGCTGGATCGAAACCGGTGATTTCCAGCGCGTGCCGCCGGATCTGCGCTTCTTCGCCGGGGGCGATCGCAGCATTCGTGGTTATAAATACAAATCGATCTCGCCGGAGAACGAACGCGGCAAACTGATTGGTGCCTCAAAACTGGCGACCGGCTCGCTGGAGTACCAGTACAACGTCACTGGCAAATGGTGGGGCGCAGTGTTTGTCGACAGCGGCGAAGCGGTGAGCGATATCCGCCGCAGCAACTTTAAAACCGGCACCGGCGTCGGCGTGCGCTGGCAGTCGCCGGTCGGGCCGATCAAGCTCGATTTCGCGGTACCGGTCGGCGATAAAGAGGAGCACGGGTTGCAGTTTTACATCGGGTTGGGGCCAGAATTATGAGTTTATGGAAGAAGATCAGCCTCGGCGTGGTGGCGTTTCTTGTGTTACTGCTGGGCACGGCGATCTTTCTGGTCGGCACCACCAGCGGCCTGCATCTGCTGTTTAAGGCGGCGAACCGCTGGGTGCCGGGGCTGGAGATCGGCCAGGTCACCGGAGGCTGGCGCGATCTGTCGCTGAAAAATATCCGCTATACCCAGCCGGGCGTGGCGGTCGACGCGGGGCAGATCCACTTTGCGCTTAACCTCGGCTGCCTGCGCAACAGCAGCGTTTGCGTCAACGATCTGTCGCTGAAAGATATCAATGTGGCGATCGACACCAAAAAGATGCCGCCTGCGCAGAAGGTGGAAGAGGAAGATAGCGGGCCGCTGAACCTCTCCACGCCGTATCCGATTACCCTGAGCCGGGTGGCGCTGGAAAACATCAATATCAAAATCGATGACACCACCGTCTCGCTGATGGATTTTAGCTCCGGCCTGAACTGGCAGGAGAAAAACCTGACCCTCAAACCGACCTCGCTACAGGGCCTGCTGATTGCGCTGCCGAAAGCGGCCGATGTGGCACAGGAAGAGGTCCTCGATCCGAAGGTGCACAACCCCAGGCCGGAAGAGAAACCGCTGGGCGAAACGCTGAAAGCGTTGTTTGAGAAGCCGCTGCTGCCGGAGATGCAGGATGTGCATCTGCCGCTCAACCTCAATATTGAAGAGTTTCGCGGCGAGCAGCTGCGCCTGACCGGCGATACCGATATCCTGGTGCGCAGCCTGCTGCTGAAAGTGAGCAGCATTGACGGGCAGATGAAACTCGACGCCTTCGATATCGACTCGAATCAGGGCCAGGTCAACGCCACCGGCACCGCGCAGCTGCGCGACAGCTGGCCGGTCGATATTACGCTCAACTCGACGCTGAATGTCGATCCGCTGAAAGGCGAGAAGGTGAAGCTGAAAGTGGGCGGCGAAATGCGCAAGCAGCTGGAGCTTGGCGTTAACCTCTCCGGCCCGGTGGATATGGTGCTGCGGGCGCAAACGCGGCTGGCAGAAGCGGGGCTACCGCTCAATCTTGATATCACCAGCCAGCAGCTCTACTGGCCCTTTACCGGCGAGAAGCAGTACCAGGCCGATAACCTGAAGCTGAAGCTCAGCGGCAAAATGACCGACTACGCGCTCTCGTTCCGTACGGCGGTAAAAGGGCAGCAGGTTCCGCCGGCTACCATCACGCTGGACGGTAAAGGCAACGAGCAGCAGATCAGTATCGATAAGCTCTCTATCGCTGCGCTACAGGGCACCACCGAACTGAAAGCGCTGCTCGACTGGCAGCAGGCGATCAGCTGGCGCGGCGAACTGACGCTGAAGGGCATTGATACAGCAAAAGCCTTCCCCGAATGGCCTGCGAAGCTCAATGGCCTGGTGAAAACCCGCGGCAGCCTCTACGGCGGCAGCTGGCAGATGGATGTGCCGGAGCTGAAGCTCAACGGCAACGTTAAGCAGAACCGGGTCAAGGTCGACGGGCAGCTGAAAGGCAACAGCTACCTGCAATGGGTGATCCCAGGCCTGCACCTTGAGCTGGGCAAAAACAGTGCTGATATCAAAGGCGAGCTGGGGGTAAAAGATCTCAACCTTGACGCCACTATCGATGCGCCTGGCCTCGATAACGCGCTGCCGGGACTCGGCGGCACGGCGAAAGGGGTGGTGAAAGTGCGCGGCACCGTCGATGCGCCGCAGGCGCTGGCGGACATTACCGCCAACAATCTGCGCTGGCAGGAGCTCTCCATCGCCCGCGTGCGCGTGGAAGGGGATGTGAAATCAAGCGATCAGATTGGCGGCAAGCTGAACGTGCGCGTTGAGCGTATCGCCCAGCCTGGCGTTAACATCAGCCTGGTGACGCTGGCCGCCGACGGCAATGAGAAGCAGCATAAATTGCAGCTGCGCGTGCAGGGCGAACCGGTCTCCGGTCAGCTGGCGCTGGCCGGCAGTTTCGACCGTCAGCAGCAGCGCTGGAAAGGGACGCTCAGCGACACGCGTTTCGCCACGCCGGTTGGGCCATGGTCGCTGACGCGCCCGATTGCGCTCGATTACCGCAACCAGGAGCAGAAGATCGCCATTGGCCCGCACTGCTGGCTCAACCCGAATGCCGAGCTGTGCGTGCCGCAAACCATTGATGCCGGTGCAGCAGGGCGCGCGGTGGTTAATCTTAATCGTTTCGACCTCGCGATGCTGAAACCGTTTATGCCGGAAGCGACGCAGGCGAGCGGCGTCTTTAGCGGCAAAGCGGATGTCAGCTGGGACAGCACCAAACCGGGGCTGCCACAGGGGCAGGTGACGCTTGCCGGGCGTGGGGTGAAAGTGACGCAGGAGGTCAACGGTGCGCCATTGCCGGTCGCCTTCGACACGCTGAACCTGAATGCGAAGCTGCAAAACGATCGCGCCGATCTCGGCTGGCTGATGCGGCTGACCAATAATGGCCAGTTCGACGGCCAGATTCAGGTCACCGATCCGCAAGGTCGACGCAATCTCGGCGGGACGGTGAACATTCGCAACTTCTCGCTGGCGATGGCGAATGCCATCTTCAGCCGCGGCGAGAAAGCGGCGGGGACGCTCAATGCCAACCTGCGCCTTGGCGGTAATGCCCAAAGCCCGCAGCTGTTTGGTCAGCTTGGGCTGAATGCGCTGGATGTTGAGGGCAACTTTATGCCGTTCGACATGCAGCCGAGCCAATTGGCGATGAACTTCAACGGAACCACTTCCACGCTGCAAGGCGTGGTACGTACCAGCCAGGGGCAGATCAACCTCAGCGGCGATGCGGACTGGAGCCAGATCGATAACTGGCGCGCGCGCATTGCGGCAAAAGGCAGCAAGGTGCGCATCACCGTGCCGCCAATGGTACGCCTCGATGTCTCGCCGGATGTGGTGTTTGAAGCGACGCCGAGCCTCTTTACACTCGACGGCGATGTGGATGTGCCGTGGGCGCGCATTGTGGTGCACGATGTGCCGGAGAGCGCCGTCGGCGTCTCCAGCGATGAGGTGATGCTCAACGATCAGCTGCAACCGGAAGAGGAGCAGCACGCGTCGATCCCGATCAACAGCAATGTGACGGTGCATGTCGGCAACAACGTGCGGCTCTCGGCCTTCGGCCTGAAAGCGCGGCTGACGGGCGATCTGAAAGTGGCGCAGGATAAACAGGGACTGGGGCTGAACGGGCAGATCAATATCCCGGAAGGGCGCTTCCGCGCATACGGGCAGGATCTGATTGTGCGTAAAGGTGAGCTGCTCTTCTCCGGCCCGCCGGATCAGCCGCTGCTTAACCTCGAAGCGATCCGTAACCCGGAAGCGACGGAGAACGATGTGATTGCCGGGGTGCGCGTCACCGGCTCTGCGGATGAACCGAAAGCGGAGATCTTCTCCGACCCGGCGATGTCGCAGCAGGAAGCGTTGTCCTACCTGCTTCGTGGGCAGGGGCTGGAGAGCGAACAGAGCGATAGTGCGGCAATGACCTCGATGTTAATTGGTCTTGGGGTTGCGCAAAGTGGGCAGGTTGTGGGTAAAATCGGCGAGACCTTTGGCGTCAGCAACCTGGCGCTGGACACACAGGGCGTCGGCGACTCCTCACAAGTGGTGGTCAGCGGCTATGTGCTGCCGGGTCTACAAGTAAAATATGGTGTAGGAATTTTTGACTCACTGGCGACTCTCACGTTACGTTATCGCCTGATGCCTAAGCTGTATCTTGAAGCGGTGTCTGGCGTAGATCAGGCACTTGATTTGCTCTATCAGTTTGAGTTTTAGCAATGCGAATATTTGTCTACGGCAGTTTACGACGCAAGCAGGGCAACAGCCACTGGATGACCAACGCTCAGTGGCTGGGCGACTTCAGCGTTGAAAATCATCAGCTGTACAGCCTGGGGCACTACCCAGGCGCGGTGCCGGGCAACGGCAGCGTGCTGGGTGAAGTCTATCGCATCGACGCCTCAACGCTCGGTGAGCTGGACGCCCTGCGTACCGCAGGCGGCGAGTATAAACGGCAGTTGATCCAGACGCCGTACGGTGGCGCATGGATGTACGTCTACCAGCGTTCTGTTGAGGGGAAAACCTTGATTGAAAGCGGCGACTGGCTTGACCGCGACCATTATCAAAAGTAGTAATCAGTCACAGAGAACCGCGCCAATGGCGCGGTTTTTTTTGCGCCGCGCATTTTTGCCGGATGGCGCTGCGCTTATCCGGCCTACGTTTGACCGCAACCACTGTTATCTCGCATGCCAAAGGCGAACTTCGTAGGCCGGATAAGGCATCGCCGCCATCCGGCAGAATTTGTAGGCCGGATAAGGCATCGCCGCCATCCGGCAATCCCAACCAACCCGCACAAATAAAAAAAGCCCTGTGCGCATACTGCGCGACAGGGCTTCTCTTACAAAAACGGCTTACTTCTTGGCAGCGCGCTCGAAGGAGGCAACGATTTCAGCTTTCGCCGCTTCAGCGTTGTCCCAACCGTCCACTTTCACCCATTTGCCTTTTTCGAGATCTTTGTAGTGCTCGAAGAAGTGAGTGATCTGCGCTTTCAGCAGTTCCGGCAGGTCGTTCACATCTTTAATGTGATCGTACTCTTTGCTCAGCTTGGTGTGCGGAACCGCAACCAGCTTGGCATCTTCACCAGATTCGTCGGTCATTTTCAGCACGCCAACCGGACGGCAGCGGATCACAGAGCCTGGCTCCAGCGGGTACGGCGTCGGCACCAGCACGTCTACCGGGTCACCATCCAGAGAGAGGGTGTGGTTGATGTAACCGTAGTTGCACGGATAGAACATCGCGGTGGACATGAAGCGGTCAACGAACAGCGCGCCGCTCTCTTTGTCGACTTCGTATTTGATCGGGTCAGCGTTAGCCGGAATTTCGATAACAACATAGATATCTTCTGGCAGATCTTTACCCGCCGGGACGTTGAGTAAGCTCATGTTTGTTTCCTTTAAAATGTGTGGCAAACAAGTGCCGGGTATTATAGCCAACTGGCGGTGAATGTCTTGGGCTCTTTTACTCGCCCGCCACTTTTCAGAGCCTTTACCGGCGCCTTTTTATGACAACTTTGTCCATATCCATAGCAGCATACTGAATAATTTTGTGTAAGCGGTTACAGCGTAAAAATGCGTTTTTGCTATGCCAGTAAATTTCTGCAATTTCAAGGGAGATTCCTGCTGTGTTTCGCCTCCCCTTTTCGCGCGCCAGATCGCAACTGATAACTAACAATTCATTCACTTTTCCGATTTGTGATGTAACTCATTTTGTTACATCTCCGATTGTCTATAGTTTCCCCGCAGGCGAAGTAGTAGCCAACAATAACCCTACGAGGATGCTCTTATGTGGAAGCGTTTACTTCTTGTCACAGCAGTTTCGGCAGCTATGTCGTCTATGGCGATGGCTGCGTCGTTAACCGTGGGATTTTCACAGGTCGGTTCGGAGTCCGGCTGGCGTGCCGCTGAAACCAACGTCGCGAAAAGCGAAGCCAGCAAACGCGGCATTACCCTGAAGATTGCTGACGGTCAGCAAAAACAGGAGAACCAGCTGAAAGCGGTGCGCTCCTTCATCGCGCAGGGCGTTGACGCCATCTTTATCGCCCCGGTGGTTGCAACCGGCTGGGAGCCGGTGCTGAAAGAAGCGAAAGAGGCGAAGATCCCGGTCTTCCTGCTCGACCGCTCCATTGATGTGAAAGACAAATCGCTCTATATGACTACCGTCACCGCTGACAACGTCCTCGAAGGGAAGCTGATTGGTGAATGGCTGGTGAAAACCGTCGCCGGCAAACCGTGTAACGTGGTTGAACTGCAGGGCACCGTTGGCGCAAGCGTTGCCATCGACCGTAAGAAAGGGTTCGCAGAAGCGATCTCTAAAGCCTCTAACATCAAAATTATCCGCTCTCAGTCCGGCGACTTTACCCGTAGTAAAGGTAAAGAGGTGATGGAGAGCTTTATCAAAGCCGAGAACAACGGCAAAAACATCTGCATGGTTTACGCCCATAACGACGATATGGCGATTGGCGCCATTCAGGCCATTAAAGAAGCAGGTCTGAAACCGGGCAAAGATATTCTCACCGGCTCTATCGACGGCGTACCGGATATCTATAAAGCGATGATCGATGGCGAAGCCAATGCCAGCGTCGAGCTGACGCCGAACATGGCAGGCCCGGCATTCGACGCGCTGGAGAAATTCAAAAAGGATGGCACCGAGCCGCCGAAGTTGACCATTACCAAATCCACCCTCTATCTGCCGGACACGGCGAAAGAGGAGCTGGAGAAGAAGAAAAACATGGGTTACTGAGTCCTGTCGTCCCTCTCCCCGCCGGGGAGAGGGCATCTGTGTAAGGGGTCAACAATGAACGCGGAAGCACACCAGGAAATCCTGCGTACCGAAGGCTTAAGTAAATTCTTTCCCGGCGTAAAAGCGCTCGATAACGTGGATTTCTCGCTGCGACGCGGTGAAATCATGGCCCTGCTCGGTGAGAACGGCGCGGGAAAATCGACGCTTATCAAAGCGCTGACCGGGGTTTACCACGCGGATAAGGGCACCATCTGGCTCGAAGGCCAGGCCATCAATCCCAAAAATACCGCCCATGCCCAGCAACTGGGGATCGGCACCGTTTACCAGGAAGTGAACCTGCTGCCGAATATGTCGGTGGCGGATAACCTGTTTATTGGCCGCGAGCCGCGTCGTTTCGGCCTGCTGCGCCGCAAAGAGATGGAGCAGCGCGCCAGCAAACTGATGCAATCTTACGGCTTCTCGCTGGATGTGCGCGAGCCGCTTAACCGCTTCTCCGTGGCGATGCAGCAGATTGTCGCCATCTGCCGCGCTATCGATCTCTCGGCAAAAGTGCTGATCCTCGATGAGCCAACCGCCAGTCTTGATACCCAGGAAGTGGAGATGCTCTTCACCCTGATGCGCCAGCTGCGCGATCAGGGCGTCAGCCTCATCTTCGTCACCCACTTTCTCGACCAGGTTTACACCGTTTGCGACCGCATCACCGTGCTGCGCAACGGCAGCTTTGTCGGCTGTCGCGAAACGCGCGAGCTGCCGCAAATTGAGCTGGTGAAGATGATGCTGGGCCGCGAACTGGAGAGTAACGCTCTGCAACGCGCCGGGCGCACGCTGCTCAGCAACAAGCCGGTGGCCGCCTTTAGCAACTACGGCAAGAAAGGGGTGATCGCTCCGTTCGATCTTGAGGTTCGCCCCGGAGAGATCGTCGGCCTCGCCGGGCTGCTCGGCTCCGGGCGCACCGAAACGGCAGAGGTGATCTTCGGCATCAAGCCCGCCGATAGCGGCAGCGCTATGATCAAAGGCCAGCCGCAAACCCTGCGCTCGCCCCATCGCGCCTCGTGCCTCGGGATCGGTTTCTGCCCGGAAGATCGCAAAACCGACGGCATTATCGCCGCCGCTTCGGTACGCGAGAATATCGTGCTGGCGCTACAGGCCCAGCGCGGCTGGCTGCGTCCAATCCCGCGTAAAGAGCAGAACGCGATTGCCGAGCGCTTTATCCGCCAGCTGGGTATTCGCACGCCGAGCGCCGAACAGCCGATTGAGTTTCTCTCCGGCGGCAATCAGCAAAAAGTGCTGCTCTCGCGCTGGCTGCTGACGCGCCCGCAGTTCCTGATCCTCGATGAACCGACGCGCGGGATTGATGTTGGCGCGCATGCTGAAATCATCCGTCTGATCGAAACCCTCTGCGCCGACGGGCTGGCGCTGCTGGTGATCTCCTCTGAGCTGGAGGAGCTGGTGGGCTATGCGGATCGGGTGATCATCATGCGCGATCGCAAGCAGGTCGCCGAGATCCCGCTCGCCGAGCTTTCCGTTCCGGCGATCATGAATGCCATTGCGGCGTAAGGAGTAGAGTGTGATGCCTCAATCACTGGGCCAACAGGCGCAGCCGAAGCGCCGTTTTAGCTGGCCGACCGGCACGCCGCAGATCTTAGCCCTGCTGCTGGTTTTACTGGTGGACAGCCTGGTCGCGCCCCATTTTTACCAGGTGGTGTTGCAGGATGGCCGCCTGTTCGGCAGCCCAATCGATATTCTTAACCGCGCAGCCCCGGTCGCGCTGCTGGCCATCGGTATGACGCTGGTGATTGCAACCGGCGGCATCGATCTCTCGGTCGGCGCGGTGATGGCGATTGCCGGCGCGACGGCAGCATCATTAACCGTTTCCGGCCATAGCCTGACGGTAGTGCTGCTGGCAGCGCTGGCAACCGGCGTGCTGGCCGGGCTGTGGAACGGCATTCTGGTGGCGATCCTCAAGATCCAGCCCTTTGTCGCCACGCTGATCCTGATGGTCGCCGGGCGCGGGGTGGCGCAGTTGATCACCTCCGGGCAGATTGTCACCTTTAACGCGCCATCGCTGGCGTGGCTCGGCAGCGGCTCGCTGCTGCTCTTCCCAACGCCGGTGATCATCGCGCTGGTGACGTTAGTTATCTTCTGGCTCTTTACCCGCAAAACGGCGCTGGGCATGTTTATCGAAGCGGTGGGGATTAATATCCGCGCGGCAAAAAACGCCGGGGTGAATACGCGGCTGGTGGTGATGCTGACCTACGTGCTGAGCGGCGTTTGCGCGGCCATCGCCGGGGTGATTGTCACGGCGGATATTCGCGGCGCGGATGCCAACAACGCCGGGCTGTGGCTGGAGCTGGACGCCATTCTGGCGGTGGTGATTGGCGGCGGCTCGCTGATGGGCGGGCGCTTCAACATTGTGCTATCGGTGGTGGGGGCGCTGATTATTCAGGGCATGAACACCGGTATTCTGCTCTCCGGCTTTCAGCCGGAACTTAACCAGGTAGTGAAAGCGGTGGTGGTGATGTGTGTGCTGATTGTCCAGTCGCCGCGCTTTATTGCGTTGCTTAAAGGAGTGCGCGGTCATGATAAAACGTAACCTGCCGTTGATGATCACGCTGGGCGTTTTCGTGCTCGGCTATCTCTACTGCCTGACGCAGTTTCCCGGCTTCGCCTCGACGCGCGTCATCTGTAATATCCTGACGGATAACGCCTTTCTCGGCATTATCGCCGTCGGCATGACTTTTGTGATCCTCTCCGGCGGTATCGATCTCTCCGTCGGCTCGGTGATCGCCTTCACCGGCGTCTTTCTGGCAAAAGCGATTGGTGCCTGGGGCATCTCGCCGCTGCTTGCCTTCCCGCTGATTTTGCTGATGGGCTGCGCTTTCGGGGCCTTTATGGGGCTTTTGATCGACGCACTGAAAATCCCGGCCTTTATCATCACCCTCGCCGGGATGTTCTTTCTGCGCGGCGTCAGCTACCTGCTGTCGGAAGAGTCGATTCCCATTAACCACCCGATGTATGACACCCTCTCCAGCCTCGCCTGGACCATCCCCGGCGGCGGGCGGCTGAGCGCAATGGGGCTGCTGATGCTGATGGTGGTGGTGGTCGGTATTTTCCTCGCCCACCGCACCCGTTTTGGCAACGAAGTGTACGCCATTGGCGGCAATGCCACCTCGGCGAACCTGATGGGCATTTCGACGCGCAGCACCACGATTCGCATCTATATGCTCTCAACGGGGCTGGCAACGCTTGCCGGGATTGTCTTCTCGATCTACACCCAGGCGGGTTATGCGCTGGCGGGCGTTGGCGTCGAGCTGGACGCGATTGCCTCGGTGGTGATCGGCGGCACGCTGCTCAGCGGCGGCGTTGGCACGGTGCTTGGTACGCTGTTTGGCGTGGGTATCCAGGGGCTGATTCAGACCTATATCAACTTCGACGGCACGCTCAGCTCCTGGTGGACGAAGATCGCCATCGGCATCCTGCTGTTTATCTTTATCGCCCTGCAACGCGGCCTGACGGTGCTGTGGGAGAGCCGGCAGAACTCGCCGGTGACGCGGGTAAGCCCAACGGCAACAAAGTAACAAGATATTGAAATTACTATTTTTCTTCTAAAGGAATTCCGGTAGCGGTCGATAACTGACGAATGGGCTTAATTTACGCCAAAAAGTTCTTCGCTACCGGAATCCACATCATGCTTAAAACGCTTTCGATCCGTACGGGCTTACTTTCTCTGCTGGCTGTTATGACTCTTCTGCTGCTGCTGGTCAGCGGCATCGGTATTTATGCGCTCAATAAGAGCTCCGCTTCGCTGGCGCGAATCAACCAGCTACAGGGCGAAAAGATGGCGCGCCTGAACAGCGGCTACACCATGATTCTGCGCGCGCGCAACGAAGCCGGCCAGGCGGTGCGCATGATGGAGGTGGGTCTGCTTGATGATGCAGCCAACTCCGTGAAACTGATTAATAACGAAATCGCGCTCGGTGAGCACTCCCTTACTGGCGTTATCAGCGCAGGTGTTGATGATGAGCAGGGCGCAGCGCTGCTGGCAAAGGTGGCGAAAAGCTATGGCGATTACGTCAGCCTGGGCATTAAGCCGATGCAGGACGCGCTCAACCAACAGAGCGCTGATGCCTATTACGAACTCCTCGAAAGCAAACTGATCCCCGTCTCCCGCCAGTTCGATAACGATATGCAGGCCTTCCAGGCGTGGGGTGAAGCGCGCGGTAAAACCGAAGTGGCGGCGGTACAGAGCAGTAAGCGCTTTGTTATGTCGCTGATCTTTGTTGTCGCCCTGCTGGTGGCCGGGATTATCGTGCTCGCCTGGCTGGCGCTGCGCCATATGCTGCTTAAACCCCTCGACACCTCGATTCAACAACTGGAACAGGTGGCGGCGGGCAACCTGATTGCCGCAAAAACCGAGGTGACGGGTAAAGAGTTTAACCGCCTGAACGCGGCGATTGAGGAGATGCGCCATGCGCTGATCGGCTCTGTGATGCGCGTGCGCGATGCCAGTTCGCAGATTGATACCGGCAGCCGGGAGCTGGCGGCAGGCAACCTCGATCTCTCGCAGCGCACCGAATCCACCGCCACTTCGCTGGAGCAAACCGCCGCCAGCATGGAGCAGATCACCGCCACGGTGAAACTTAACGCCGACAACGCCGAGCAGGCGCATAAGCTGGCGAAAGCGGTTTCTGATACCGCCGATCGCGGTAGCGAAATGGTCTGCTATGTGATTGAGAAAATGCGCGATATCGCTGGCAGTTCTGACCGCATCGCCGATATTCTCAGCGTGATCGACGCCATTGCTTTCCAGACCAATATTCTGGCACTCAACGCCGCCGTCGAAGCGGCGCGCGCGGGTGAACAGGGCAGAGGCTTTGCGGTAGTGGCGGGCGAAGTACGCAGCCTCGCCAGCCGCAGCGCCGATTCCGCGAAAGAGATCCGCCAGCTTATCAGCAGCTCGCAGGCGCAGGTCTCCGAAGGCAGCGATCTGGCGATGCAGGCCGGCGAAACGATGGACGAAATCGCCGAAGAGGTGTTGCGCATGACTAAATTAATGCGCGAGATAGCCAATGCGTCCCAGGAGCAGAGCCGCGGTATTGAGCAGGTTAATATTGCAGTGAGTCAGATGGATGAAACGGCGCAGCAGAATGCGGCGCTGGTACAACAATCGTCTGCTGCGACGCGCTCGCTGGAGCAGCAATCACGAGAGCTGCTTGAAGCGATGGCGTCGTTCCGTTTGCAGACGCAAGCATAATCAAAGGTAATGTGTCATGGCTGTATGTATTCAATGTGATAGCGAGGCGCTGAAGGGCAGCGACTATTGTGCCGTCTGCGAGGAGCGCGAGTTTAAAAAAATTCGCGGCTGGCTCTATATTCCGGCGCTGGGGTTGATCGCGACGATCATCGTCAACCTGATATCCATTAACTTTACGCTGCGCTTTTTAATGGAGAACTTCGCGCTGATTGGCGGGGCGCAAAAGGGGATCCTCTTTTTCGAGCTGGCGGCGTTTGTCGGCATGTTTGCCTATGCGCTGTTTGTCAGCAGCCTCTTTTTCCGTAAGAAGCGTCAGCTGCCGCGGCATTACATTGTACTGGTGGGGGTGGGTACGGCCTTTGTCGCCGTCAATCTGCTGTTGGAGCACCACTATCTGGATGTGCCTTATGTCTTTGAGACGGTGAAACCGCTGGTGCGCAATGTGCTGAGCGCCTGTATCTGGATCCCTTACTTCATCGTTTCCGAACGCGTGAAGCGTACCTTTGTGAAGTAAAGATTTGCCGGAGGGCTATCGCGCCCTCCGGCCATCACAACTTGTTATGCGTCCGGGTACTCACGCATATAACGCTCAACATCATCCACCATATGCTCATTGCCGACGAAGAACGGACGGCGCTGGTGCAGGCTTTCTGGCTGGATATCGAGAATACGCTCTTTACCGTCGCTCGCTTTGCCGCCGGCCTGTTCCGCGAGGAAGGCCATCGGGTTGCACTCATACAGCAGGCGCAGTTTCCCTTGCGGGTGGCTGGCGGTGCTCGGGTAGAGGTAGATGCCGCCTTTCAGCAGGTTACGGTGGAAATCCGCCACCAGTGAACCGATATAGCGCGAGGTGTAAGGGCGGTGGGTCGCTTTATCCTCTTCCTGGCAGAACTTGAGGTACTTCTTCACGCCCTGCGGGAATTTGATGTAGTTCCCTTCGTTAATCGAGTAGGTGTTGCCGCGTTCCGGGAAGCGCATGCGCTCCTGGGAGAGACAGAAGACGCCGAGTGACGGATCGTAGGTGAAGGCGTGAACGCCGCAGCCGGTGGTGTAAACCAGCATTGTCGACGAGCCGTAAACCACATAACCGGCAGCAACCTGTTTGTTGCCCGGCTGCAGGAAATCCTCTTCGGTAACCGGCGTGCCAACAGGCGTAACGCGGCGGTAGATAGAGAAGATGGTGCCGACAGAGACGTTAACGTCGATGTTGGAGGAGCCATCCAGCGGATCCATCAGCACCACGTATTTAGCGTGTTCGCACCCTTCGAAAACGACGATCTCATCTTCTTCTTCAGAGGCGATCCCGGCGACGATATCGCGGGCGCGCAGCGCGGATTTCAATTTCTCGTTCGCAAACAGGTCGAGTTTTTGCTGCACTTCGCCCTGTACGTTCTCAGCACCGCTGGCACCCAGGATATCGACCAGACCGGCCTTATTGATATCGCGATGAATGATCTTGGCGCCCAGTTTTATCGCCGACAGTAAAGCAGTCAGTTCACCCGTGGCATGCGAGAACTCATGCTGCTTTTCGACAATAAATTCACCTAACGTTTTCATAACACTTTCCCTGCATTTTTGAATATGGAGTAAAGCGATTGTAGCCTGCGGTTTTCAGCGTGTTTGGCGGAGAAGTTCAGGGCTGATAACCAACGAAACGGTAACAACCCGAGCTTTCGCAAACGAAAACGCAGCGGACATGCAACAATACTAACAAACATTCAAAACTTCGCGCACAGGTGAATCGCGCCAGCGGGGTACGGATTATCCTGAAATGCATTTCTCAGACGTTAAACATATGCGTAAAATGTGCGCCAGGTTAAGCAAGGATAATGACGTATGCGCATTCATATTTTGGGGATTTGTGGCACTTTCATGGGCGGGCTGGCAATGCTGGCGCGCTCGCTGGGCCACCAGGTAACGGGTTCGGATGCCAATGTCTATCCGCCGATGAGCACGCTGCTTGAGAAGCAAGGCATTGATTTAATTCAGGGATATGATGCAAGCCAGCTCGATCCCGCGCCGGATTTGGTGATTATCGGCAATGCGATGACTCGCGGAAATCCGTGTGTCGAAGCGGTGCTGGAGAAGAACATTCCGTTTATGTCCGGCCCGCAATGGCTGCATGATTTTGTGCTGCGCGACCGCTGGGTTGTGGCGGTTGCCGGTACGCACGGCAAGACCACCACTGCCGGGATGGCGACCTGGATCCTCGAAGCCTGTGGCTATAAACCCGGTTTTGTCATCGGCGGCGTGCCGGGCAATTTCGAAGTTTCCGCGCGCCTCGGCGAGAGCGATTTTTTCGTTATCGAAGCTGACGAGTATGACTGTGCCTTCTTCGATAAGCGCTCCAAATTCGTCCACTACTGCCCGCGCACGCTGATCCTCAACAACCTTGAGTTCGATCACGCGGACATTTTTGACGATCTGAAAGCGATCCAGAAGCAGTTCCACCACCTGGTGCGCATCGTGCCGGGGCAGGGGAAAATCATCTGGCCGGAAAACGACATCAACCTGAAACAGACGATGGCGATGGGCTGCTGGAGCGAGCAGGAGCTGGTGGGCGATCAGGGCCACTGGCAGGCGAAGAAGCTGACCACCGATGCTTCAAGCTGGGAAGTGTGGCTCGATGGTGAATGCGTCGGCCAGGTCAACTGGGGCCTGGTGGGCGAGCACAACATGCATAACGGCCTGATGGCGATCGCCGCCGCGCGTCATGTTGGCGTTACGCCTGCGGATGCCGCCAATGCGCTCGGCTCGTTTATCAACGCCCGCCGCCGCCTTGAGCTGCGCGGTGAAGCGCACGGCGTCTGCGTGTATGACGATTTCGCGCACCACCCGACGGCAATCCTCGCCACACTCGCCGCGCTGCGCGGCAAAGTGGGCGGCACGGCGAAGATCATCGCCGTGCTGGAGCCGCGCTCCAACACCATGAAAATGGGGCTGTGCAAAGACGATCTCGCACCGTCGCTGGGCCGCGCCGATGAGGTCTTCCTCCTGCAACCGCAGCATATTCCCTGGCAAGTTGCGGAAGTGGCGGAGGCCTGTATCCAGCCTGCGCACTGGAGCGCGGATGTCGATACGCTGGCGGATCAGATTGTGAAAAGCGCCCAGCCGGGCGATCACATTCTGGTGATGAGCAACGGCGGCTTTGGCGGCATTCATCAGAAGCTGCTCGATAAGCTGGAGAAGAAAGCGCAGCTCGCGGCTGAAAAAGCCTGATAGCTGACGCGTAAAAAAACCGCGCACGGGAGACCGGCGCGGTTTTTTTTATGCCTGGCGTTACTCTTTCGCCATCGGCGTATCAATGGATTGCGGCGCTTTGTCGCCCTGAATGGTTTTCACACGCTCTTCAACTTTTGCCACCTGAGCGCGGTTGTGCAACAGCGTATAGGTGAGATCGAAGCGGGTGCTCTGGCCTGCCTGCAGTTGCTTAACGCGTTTCTGCTCGCGCTCGATGGTGACCGGGTAGGCGTAGCTGGTGCCCGGCTCAATACCGGTGACGTATCCCTGTTTTTCGGTATCGGTGTTTTTCCACAGCGTCAGCACCGGCAGCTGATCGGTGTTGTAGTCAATCGCCACGCCTTTATCGCCCGCTTTGTTCAGCAGCGCGGCAACGGTCTGCTTGTTCGCATCGGCCAGCGGTTTGATATTAAAGACCATTTCGTCGAAGCCTTTGGTCGGCCCGGCATAGGTTTGCCACGTTTTCATGCCGCCTTTGGCGTAGTCATTGAACGGGCTGACGCTCTCCAGCGGCGTGATAAAGCGCGCGCCCTCTTCGAGGATCGGTTTGCTGAAGTTGCTGTGATAGATGATCTGGTAATCATGCGGGTAGTCGGCGTGGTTGGTCAGCACGTCATGCAGGCTGAAGCTGTTGCTGCCCGGAATGTAGCGCAGCTCCATCTCGGTTTGCAGATCGGCTTTCTTAAAGGTGCTCTCTTTCACCAGCCCGCGGATGCGGATCTCATACGGCGCTTTTTCGCTAACATCGACGGAAACCTGCGAGGCAGGCGTGTTACCCGCTTTACCATGCAGGGTGTAAAGCTGCCCGTCAGCAGTGACCGGGTGACCCGTCCACTCATAGCCACAGCGCACCACCATTTCGTTGAACCCTTCCAGCCAGCCAAGCCCGTTGCGGCTCTCCAGGTTCATAAACGCCGGGTTCACCACCTCTTTCACCGGCGAACTCCAGCCCATATGCACACCGAAACCATCGGCATAGAGTAAATTCATCCCGCGCGTCGGGCTAAGGGCAATGGTCAGGCCGTTTTTGCTGGTCAGCTTGATGACTTTGCTCCCCTCCTGCTTACCGCCGTGCAGCACCACCTGCTCAATGCTGAACTGCTGATCTTTAATGTTCAGCTGATCGCTGGTGATACGCCAGTTTCCCTGCTCGATGTTGCCTTCAGCACTTGTCAGCACCCAGGTTTTTGCCATCACCGGCGCGGAAACCAGCAGCGCAATAGCGGAGAGCATCACGGTCTTTTTCATCTTATTTTCCTTATTAGCTGAATCGATTACCTGCGTTACAGCAGGAATCTACGTTTTGCGCCGCCAGGAAAATGTGATCCGTTTCATCTGCTGAAAATGAGGGCCGGGCAGAGGCGGAAAGGGAGAAATTGATCTCGTTTATTGATGAAATGAAAATAATGGAGGGTGTGAATATGTGAAGTGGCGTACTTTTAGCTTTAACGTTTCAGCTAAATGGGAATAAAAAACCCTCTTCGGTTAAAGAGGGTTCTGTGCGGTTTAGCTCTCTTCGCTGCTCTCTGCGAGCTCACGCAGATACTGGAAGATTAAACGCGCGGTTTTTGGCGGCTTGTTGCTCTCTTTCTCTTTCTTGGCGTTGCGGATCAGCGAGCGCAGTTGCTGGCGATCAGCATTCGGCCACAGATTCAGCACGTCCGGCACCGCGTCATCACCCTCTTCAATCAGGCGATCGCGCAGGTGTTCAAGCTTATGGAAGAAGGCGACCTGCTGGTTATGGCGGTTTTTCAGCTTATCCAGCGCCTGGCGAATCGGCTCGACATCGCGTTGACGCAGCATTTTACCGATCAACTGCAACTGACGGCGGCGACCCTCTTTCTTGATGCGCTGCGCCAGCTCAATGGCGTCGCGCAGATCCTGGTCGAGCGGGATTTTATCCAGCGCGTTTTTTCCCAGCTCTACCATTTCAGCGCCAAGCTGCTTTAACTCTTCAGCATCGCGCTTAATTTCACTCTTACTGACCCAGATGATCTCATCATCTTCGTCTTCGCTCTCGTTACCGGGCACGTCGTCGAGCCAGTCGTCGGGCTGCTTTGTCATCTCAGGCTCCTTAAAAAAGAGGCTAATGTTACCAGTTAAGGCGCGCACTGAAAAACGGTTCTCTGTTAGACTTCAAAGATTCTCTCCCTTAATTATGGCATTGGCGATGAAAGTAATCACACAAGTGGCACAACAGCGCAAAGTTCTGGAAGAAGCGGTCGCAACCGCGCTTGATCTGGCCTCAGGCCGTTCGGATGGCGCGGAAGTGGCGGTCAGCAAAACCACCGGTATCGGCGTCAGCACCCGCTATGGTGAAGTGGAGAATGTCGAATTTAACAGCGATGGTGCTTTGGGCATCACCGTTTATCACCAGAACCGCAAAGGCAGCGCCTCGTCGACGGATCTGAGCCCGGAGGCGATTGCCCGCACGGTGCAGGCGGCGCTTGATATTGCCCGCTACACCTCGCCAGACCCGTTCGCTGGAGTGGCAGAAAAAGAGCTGCTGGCCTTTGACGCGCCGGATCTCGATCTTTTCCATCCGGCGGAAGTGACCCCCGATGAAGCGATCGAGTGGGCGGCACGCGCCGAGCAGGCGGCGTTGAAAGCGGACAAACGCATCAGCAACACCGAAGGCGGCAGCTTCAACAGCCACTATGGCATTAAAGTTTTCGGCAACAGCCACGGCATGTTGCAGAGCTACTGCTCCAGCCGCCACTCGCTGTCGAGCAGCGTGATTGCCGAAGCGAATGGCGATATGGAGCGCGATTACGCTTACACCATTAGCCGTGATATCAATGAGTTAAAAACGCCGGAGTGGGTGGGTGAAGAGTGCGCCCGCCGTACACTGTCGCGCCTCTCGCCGCGTAAACTCTCAACCATGAAAGCGCCGGTGATTTTCGCTAACGAAGTGGCAACCGGGCTGTTTGGTCACCTGGTCGGCGCGATTGCTGGCGGCGCGGTCTACCGCAAATCGACCTTTTTACTCGATTACCTCGGCAAGCAGATCCTGCCGGAGTGGTTAACCATTGAAGAGCATCCGCACCTGCGTAAAGGGCTGGCCTCCACGCCGTTCGACAGCGAGGGCGTGCGCACCGAGCGCCGCGATATCGTCAAAGAGGGCGTTCTGATGCAGTGGCTGCTGACCAGCTATGCAGCGCGCAAACTGGGGCTGAAAAGCACTGGTCACGCGGGCGGTATTCACAACTGGCGCATCGCCGGGCGCGGCCTGAGCTTTGAGCAGATGCTGAAAGAGATGGGCACCGGTCTGGTGGTCACCGAGCTGATGGGCCAGGGCGTGAGCGGCATCACCGGGGATTATTCGCGAGGCGCGTCTGGTTTCTGGGTAGAAAACGGTGAAATTCAGTATCCAGTGAGCGAAATTACCATTGCCGGCAACCTGAAGGATATGTGGCGCAATATTGTTACCATCGGTGACGATATCGAACAGCGCAGCAACATCCAGTGTGGTTCAGTGTTGCTGCCGGAGATGAAGATCGCCGGACAATAATTCGTGGCGCGGCGTTCTGCGCCTTCAAGCGTGATAATAAAAAAGGAAATGAGCAATGCGTAAAAACCTGTTAGCGATCCTTGCGGTGTCGTCGTTGTTTGTGGGTTCAGCGGTCTTTGCCGCTGACCTTGAAGATGATATGGAAACGCTGAATAACAACTACAAAGTGGTGCAGAAAACCGATGATGCTTCTGAGTTGAAAGAGGCGTTAGGGAAAATGCGCACCGCCGCGCAGGACGCCCAGAAAGAGACCCCGCCGAAGCTGGAAGGCAAAGCCCCGGACAGCCCGGAGATGAAAGATTTCCGCCACGGTTTTGATATTTTGATTGCCCAGATCGACGGCGCGATGAAGCTGGCGAACGAAGGTAAAGTGAAAGAGGCGAAGGCCGCAGCGAAGGATATTGCCGGTACCCGCAACACCTATCATCAGAAATTCCGTTAACCGAATTCCATCAGGAAAGGGCCGCCACCTCACCGTCGCGGCTCTTTTTTTATACCGTTTTCCGGCATAGGTGATGCGCCGTGGTAGGCCGGATAAGGCGCAGCCGCCATCCGGCATGATCTCCGCGGCACAATTGCCGGATGGCGCGTTATACGCTTATCCGGCCTACCAAACCGTACCTACAGCCACACCGATATTGCCTTTACCTTCGGTCTCACAGCGGCGGTGTTGACCCCCGCTGAAATCGGCGAACCGAAGCGTGAATGACAAGGTCTGGACGCCATGGATGGCGGACAGAGGCGAACCGAGACAGGATGTCGAGTCGAGCCGGCCGCAGTCAGGCACGCGGGAGGTGAGCGCAGTGCGCAGCACCGATTTCCTCGCGGGGCCGCGGGGATTGATAAGGGGAGCGCGGCTGTATGAACCGGTCACATGGGTTACAGATCTGACCGGTCACATGGGTGACACTTTTTGCTTCAGTCGGCCCGGATTATACGATGATTCCGTCTGTCGTACCGGGCCAGTATCAGTTCACCAAAACCTATTTCGTCCAGCTCTTCCCCGACCTGCTTCATCCATACCCATTCTCCTCTCAGCGCTTCTGATAAAAATATCCGTGTGCTGTTAAAGCATAAATCGCCTTTTAATGAGACACGCAGTGTCCGGGCATCATCCGGTACGGGCATTGCCTTCAGCGGGCCGGTAAAGATGCGCTCTGACGGATACCAGACCGAACGGGGTGTTTTTCCGCCCAGCGCCCTGTGGGGGCGTATCTCATTAAATTCATGACGCCATGCATCCATCCAGATCTGCTGCTCCTCAAGAGAAGTGAACTTCGCATGTCGCTTCAGCGCATCCTTCAGGGTGCGGTGCATCCGCTCATGTCTTCCGTTTTCGGTGGGTTTACCCGGCCGGATACGTTCCGGCAGGACACCACATTTAATCAGCCATACGGACATCTGGCTCAGCCCCCACAGACCGGCCCCGGCAAAGGGAGGACCGTTGTCCGTACGCAGCACCTGCGGCATCCCGCATTCCCGGAACACCCGCTCAAGGCAGGGGATAACAAACCGGCCATCAGGCGTATAGGTGGCATCGCAGGCCAGCACAATCCTGCTGCAGTTATCGGTCAGCGTGAAGGGATGGCACCAGCGGCCGCCGGCATGGGTGAACTGCCCCTTGAAATCGGCACTCCAGACATCGTTTGGCCGCACGGCAGCGTGCAGCTCATGCCGCTTCGTGGGCTTAAAGGTGAGGGGCTTACGTTTTTTAACCAGACCATGACTGCGGAACAGCTCACCAATGGTACTGGCGGCAGGAACGCCGGTGATGTTCAGGTTAAGAAGGCGCTGCCTTATCTTCTCAGGCCCCCAGAGGGGATGCTGTTGCTTCGTATCCAGCAGCAGCTTCACCATGGGTTCAGACGTTGCGTTCTGGTGATGGCGGGCCCGGGAACGGTCACTGAGGGAGGTGGCATCATCGGGTGAAAAACGGGCCAGCCACTTGTAGCCGGTCTTACGGCTGATATTAAAGCGGCGGCACACTTCGGCAACCGTGAGGTTGCCTTCAAGGCAGGCCGCAACAAACTGCAAACGTTGCATGGTAACAGTCTCAGTCCAGGGCACGGTAAACCTCCGTCAGCTGTTTACCGTACCGTTATAACCTGTTACCCATGTGCCCGGTTTAAAGTGTTACCTATGTGCCCGGTTCATACACGGCCGCTCCCCTTATCCCGTTCACCGCATAAGAGATTAATGAAACTCCCGAACGCCTGGTGAACGGAACCATTCCACCAAAGCCACATGCAAACGCCATTGCCGGATGGCGGCTGCGCCTTATCCGGCCTACGCGGTTTCAGCGATTCCGTAACCCCAGCGGCTCCCCCAATAAGCAAACCTTATCCCCCTCACACTTTCTCCTCTCGCTTGCCCCTTTTTTTCTGCTCCATCGGGCATGAAATCCCACCCTCATCGCCCAACGTTGTGACCGCCGTTCAGTGAAAAATCCCTCCACGCGCTTTTTTTGTGGCGCAGATCACTAACGCCCTCCCGGTTTCCACTTCGAAGTGGAAAACTCCTCGCTACAAACTCTGCCTTCGCGCCGTTAGCTTTATCCCTGAGCCATCAACGGGGTACGACGAGTGAATAACGGAGCGGTAATGAACGATGCGACCATGCAGGCGGCGCAAACGGCAACCCTGGCGGAGCGCATGCTGTCGCAGGTCTACACCTTGCTTCATGCGCAGAACATCACGCCGAATGCGGTGCAGCAGCAGATGCTGACCTCCCATCTTCGCGCGATGGCGCACCGGTCGGTGACCGGCGAGCCGCTGCCGGAAGTGGATGCCAGCCTGTTTGATGAGATCTCGCCTGAATCGATGCGCCTCGCCCACGACGTGGTAGCGGCGTTTGGCAATCTCCCGCAAGAAGAGGCCTGGCTGCTGTCAGTGCACTTCGAAGTGGCAAAAGAGAACCTTTAAGGAGCAAACCATGGAACAGATTACCGTAGTGATTGGCGACCGCCTGGGCAAAGGGCAGAAAGTCGCGGCAGGCGTCGAAAAAGCGGGCGGCCGCGCGGTAGTGGTACCGGGCGTGGCGGCGGATATGAAACTTGGCGATGTGATGAACGCGGAAAACGCCACCTTCGGCATCTCCTTTTGCGGCAGCGGCGGCGCAGGTGCCATCACCGCGCAGAACAAATATGGCTATAAAGCGAAACACGGCATGCGCTCCATCGACGAGGGCGTCACCGCCATCAACGAAGGGTGCAAAGTACTCGGTTTCGGCTTTATGGATAAAGAAGAGTTAGGCGAGCGCCTGGTGCAGGCGTGGCAGAAAAAACACGGCGCATAACCATGAAAGAACAGTTCACCACCACGGTCAGGGTGAAGGGCAAGGGCGACGCCAAAACGCGCGCCTTTGCTGACGCGCTGAACCATGTTCAGGCCGCGGTGATGAAGGCGTCGCCGCACATTTTACTGCGTATTGAGCCACAGGATGTGCAGGTCGTTCAGGCGCAGGAAACGACGCGCAAAGAGGCCTTTCTGTTCCTCTTTCTGCGTCGCGAAAGACGCTCGTACAGCGTGGAGCTGGACGTGACCGTCAACGTGACCGCCATCAATCTCGATAAGGTGGAGTTCGTCACGCACTAACTTACCGCATACCCCGCAGGCGTTGCTGGCAGGGTAGAAGAGGGCAGACTGATGTTCTTACTCATACTAATAAAATCGCTCATTATCGGCGGCCTGGTCGGCGTCGGTGTGGGCGCCGGGGCTGCACGCATGTTTCACGCGCCAACCACTCAGGGAATGGGCGCATTTCGTACACTGGGCGAGCTGAACTCCTGCGAAGGGGATCCGGCGTCGCACTTCTCCTTTGGTTTAGGCTTCTTCTTTAACGCCTGGGCTTCGTCGGTAGCGGCGGGTTCGTTCACCCAGGACGTTGACCACCGCATCATCCCGAACTGGGGCGCGGCGGCGCTGATGGTCAAAAACCGCAACGTCGGCGAAACCCTGCACAATCCGAAAAAGATGGCGATTGCCTGTGGCGTGATCGGCATGGTGGTCGTCACCTTCCTTAACCTTACGGCTTCCTCCGTGCCGGCAGCGCTGCAAGTCACCGCCGTGAAAGTGCTGGTACCGGCCGCTAACCTGCTGGTCAACACCATCATGCCGGTGATCTTCTGGCTGGCGGCGATCGACGCGGGCAAAAAATCGGGCTTCTGGGCGACGGTATTCGGCGGCGCGGCGCAGCTGATTATGGGCAACGCCGTACCGGGCCTGGTGCTCGGCATCCTGATCGGTAAAGGGGTGGAAGAGAGCGGCTGGAACCGCGTCACCAAAGTGATGATGAGCGCCATTGTCGCCCTGTTTGTGCTGAGCGCCTTCTTCCGCGGCTTCGATCTGAAAATGATTGAGTCATTCCACCTGAGCGCGCCGAACTGGCTGGAGCTCATCCACAACTCGCTGAGCGGCAAATAAGGATCTGCAATGGAAGAGAATAAAGGCTTCTGGTACGCCGACTGGTCATTCCCGATCTTCGTTGGCCTGCTCTCCTCCGGCGTCTTTGCCGGAACGCACATGTACTATCTCTACGGCATCGGCGCGTTTAACGAAGTGGCGTTTGTCTCGATGCTGCGCGCAGGCATGGATACCGGCGTTTACGGCGCGGTCGCCGCCTTCGGTGCCAGCTTCCTGTTTGCGCGCATTATCGAAGGGTCGCTGGTCGGCATTCTCGATATTGGCGGCGCGATCCAGACCGGTGTTGGCCTTGGTGTGCCCGCCTTGCTGCTCGGCGCGGGCTTTGTCTTCCCGGTCGCCAACTTTGTTGCCTCGTTGGCCACCGGGCTGGTGATTGGCCTGGCGATTGGTTACCTGATTATTCTGGCGCGTAAATTCACCATTAATCAGAGCGACTCCACCTACGGCGCAGACGTAATGATGGGTGCGGGTAACGCTTCCGGTCGTTTTCTTGGCCCGCTGATTATCTTAAGCGCAATGACCGCCTCGATTCCGATTGGCATTGGCTCGCTGGTGGGCGCGCTGCTTTTTTACCTCTGGCAAAAGCCGATTACCGGCGGCGCTATCCTCGGCGCAATGTTGCTGGGCGCGATCTTCCCGGTCGCACTCTGATCGATACGGGTGCTGCGGCACCCGTCACTTCTGGAGAGAGATATGTTTGATTTACTCCTGCGCCGGGCGCGTCTGGTGGACGATACGGTAACGGATATCGCTCTGAGCCACGGGAAAATCGCCGCACTTGGTGAGATTAGCGGCCCGGCGGTGAAAAGCGTCGATCTGGCGGGCAAACACTATGTCAGCGCTGGGTGGATCGACTCCCACGTCCACTGCTACCCCAACTCGCCGATTTACCACGACCAACCGGACAGCGTCGGGATTGAAACCGGCGTCACCACGGTTATCGATGCTGGCAGCACCGGCGCGGATGATATTGATGACTTCTACGCCATCACCCGCCAGGCAACGACCGACGTTTACGCCCTGCTCAATATTTCCCGCGTCGGGCTGATTGCGCAGAACGAGCTGGCGAACCTCGACAATATTGATGCCAGCGCCGTGCGCGACGCCGTGCAGCGCCACCCCGATTTTGTTGTTGGCCTGAAGGCGCGCATGAGCAGCAGCGTGGTTGGCGACAACGGCATCACGCCGCTGGAGCGCGCGAAGGCGATGCAGCAGGAGAATGGCGATCTGCCGCTGATGGTGCATATCGGCAATAACCCGCCGAACCTCGATGAAATTGCCGACCTGCTGAGCGCCGGGGACATCATCACCCACTGCTATAACGGCAAGCCGAACCGCATTCTGACGCCGGGCGGCGAACTGCGCGCCGCGGTGACCTGCGCCATTACGCGCGGCGTGCGCCTCGATGTCGGCCACGGCAGCGCCAGCTTCAGCTTTGCGGTGGCGAAGCAGGCTATCAGCCTCGGCATTTTGCCGCACACCATCAGTTCCGATATCTACTGCCGCAACCGCATTGATGGCCCGGTGCGATCGCTGGCGAACGTGATGTCCAAATTTCTCGCCATCGGCCTCTCGCTGCCGCAGGTAATCGCCTGCGTGACCGACCACGCCGCCGACGGCCTGCGCCTGGCGAAAAAGGGGCGGCTGGCCGTGGGCTTCGATGCCGATCTGACAATTTTCGATCTTCGCCGCCAGCCGGTGCTGTTCACCGATGCAGAGAACAGCGCCTTGCAGGCCGAACAGTTACTTACGCCGCTGGCCGCCATTCGCGCGGGCCGGGGCTATCTGACCGAACAAGGGAGGGCAGAGCATGTCTTCGATTTATGAGAAGTACCAGTTAAAACAGGTGATTAACGCCTCCGGGCGCATGACGGCGCTCGGTGTCTCGACCCCGCGCCCGGAAGTGGTTGAGGCAGCGTTGCAGGGCATGAACCACTACTTCGAAATGAAAGACCTGGTGAATAAAACCGGTGACTACATTGCGAAGCTGCTGGATGTGGAAGGCGCGACCGTGGTCTCCTGCGCCTCGGGCGGGCTGGCGCAAGCCGTTGCCGCCGTGCTGGTGAAAGAGAGCGACTGGCTGCTGGAGAACCTGCACAGCACAAGGATCGACAACAATGAGATCGTGCTGCCGCGCGGGCACAACGTGAACTACGGCGCGCCGGTCGGCACGATGGTGGCGCTTGGCGGCGGCAAAGTAGTTGAAGCCGGTTACGCCAACGAATGCTCCGCCGATCAGCTGGCGGCGGCGATCTCCCCACGCACTGCGGCGATCCTCTTTATCAAGTCCCATCACTGCGTGCAGAAGAGCATGCTCAGCGTCGAGCAGGCCGCCGTGGTGGCGCGTAAACATAACCTGCCGCTGATTGTCGATGCTGCCGCCGAAGAGGATTTGCAGTGCTACTACCGCGCCGGGGCCGATCTGGTGATCTACAGCGGCGCGAAAGCGATTGAAGGGCCAACCAGCGGGCTGGTGATTGGCAAAACGCAGTATGTCGAGTGGGTGAAACGCCAGACGGCGGGCATTGGCCGCGCGATGAAGGTAGGCAAAGAGGGCATTCTTGGCCTCACCTGTGCCATCGAGCACTATCTCAACGCGAAAAAGGAGAGCGGGGCGGAGATGGTCGCCAAAATGACGCCCTTTATTGAACAGCTCAATAATCTTAATGGCGTCAGCGCCCGCGTGGTGTGGGACAGCGCCGGGCGCGACATCGCCCGCAGTGAAATCAAATTTGATGAAGCCGTCACCGGCATCGCCACCGGTGAGCTGGTCGATGCCCTCAAACAGGGCGAGTACGCCATCTATTTTCGCGGTTATAAAGCCAATGAAGGGATTATCGAAGCCGATGTGCGCAGCGTCAGTTCTGAGCAACTGACCATCATCGCGCAACGCATCGCCGAGGAACTGAATAAGGAGCCACGCCCATGAAACTGACCCCCAATTTTTACCACGACCGCGTATGCCTGAACGTGCTGGCAGGCAGCATCGATAACGCCAGCGCCATCTATGAAGCGGCGGAAGGGCATGTGCTGGTCGGCGTGCTGTCAAAAAACTACCCGGATATCGACTCGGCGGTGGCCGATATGCGCCAGTATGCGCTGAGGATCGATAATGCGCTCTCCGTCGGCCTCGGCGCGGGCGATCCGAACCAGTCGGCGATGGTCAGCGCCATCTCCCGCGAAGTGCAGCCGCAGCATGTGAATCAGGTCTTTACCGGCGTGGGCACCAGCCGCGCGCTGCTCGGGCAGAATGAGACGGTGGTTAATGGTCTGGTCTCGCCCACCGGCACGCCAGGGCAGGTGAAAATCTCCACCGGGCCGCTCAGCAGCCAGGCCGCCGATGCGATTGTGCCGGTGGAAACGGCGATTGCCCTGCTGAAAGATATGGGCGGTAGCTCAATCAAATATTTCCCGATGGGCGGGCTGCAATGCCGCGAGGAGTACAAAGCCGTTGCCGAAGCCTGCGCGCGGCACGACTTCTGGCTGGAGCCGACCGGCGGCATCGATCTGGATAATTTCAGTGAGATCGTCGAGATCGCGCTGGCGGCGGGCGTCAGCAAAATCATTCCGCACATTTATAGTTCAATTATTGATAAGGTGAGTGGCGAGACCCGCCCGGCGGATGTCCGCCAGCTGCTCATGATGACTAAAGCGCTGGTGTAAGGCCTGTCACCGGCGTTATCCGGCCTGATTATTTGGATATATATCAGCAATCTCCGGCACTTTTAACCATGAGGTAACGACGTGCGATTTCCGAACCAACGTTTAGCGCAACTCTTCAGCCTGCTGCAAAACGAGACGCTGCCGCAGGATGAGCTGGCGCAGCGGCTGTCGGTCTCCACGCGTACCGTCCGCGCCGATATCACTGCGCTCAATGCGTTGCTGGAGAACCACGGCGCGCAGTTTATTTTGAGCCGCGGCAGCGGTTACCAGTTGAAGGTGCTTGATGCCGCGCTTTATCATGCGCTGCAAGCCACCCGCCCGCGCGCGCTGCGCATTCCGCGCACCGGGCCGGAGCGGGTGCATTACCTGGTGGTGCGCTTTCTCACCTCGGCCTTTTCGCTCAAGCTTGAGGATCTGGCTGACGAGTGGTTTGTCAGCCGCGCCACGCTGCAAAACGATATGACCGAGGTGCGCGAGTGGTTCTCCCGCTACCGCCTGACGCTGGAGACCCGGCCGCGCCACGGCATGAAGCTCTTCGGCAGCGAAATGGCGCTGCGCGCCTGCCTGACCGATCTGCTTTGGGAACTGGCGCAGCACAACGCCCATAACCCGCTGATTACTGAAGATGCGCTTAACGCGGGCGTGCCCGAGGCGCTGGCGCCGTTTCTGCACGACTGCTTTAGCCGCTACCATATTCGCCTCACCGATGAGGGCGATCGCTTTATTCAGCTCTACTGCGCCGTCGCCGTGCGGCGTATCAGCGAAGGGTTTCCGCTCTCAGAGTTCACCGCCGACGATGGTGATGAGCAGGTGCACCACGCCGCGCGGGATATTGCCAGTGCGTTGCAGCAGCTGGCGGGCAAACCGCTGGCAGAGGCGGAGGAGCATTGGCTGCGGGTGCATATTGCCGCCCGGCGGGTGCAGGATCCGGCGCCCAGCGCCATCAGCGCTGATGATGACGAAACGCTGGTGAACTACATCCTTGGCTATATCAACACCCACTATAACTACAACCTGCAGGGCGATGCGCAGCTGCATGCCGACCTGCTGACCCATATCAAAACCATGATCACCCGCGTTCGCTACCAGATCATGATCCCTAACCCCTTGCTGGATAACATTAAACAGCACTACCCGATGGCGTGGGATATGACGCTGGCGGCGGTGTCGAGCTGGGGGAAATATACGCCCTATACCATCAGCGAAAACGAGATCGGTTTTCTGGTGCTGCATATCGGCGTCGGGCTGGAGCGGCACTACAACGTCGGCTACCAGCGCCAGCCGCGCGTGCTGCTGGTGTGCGATGCCGGGAATGCGATGGTGCGGATGATTGAAGCGGTGCTGGCACGCAAATATCCGCAAATCGTCATTACCCGCACCGTGACGCTGCGCGATTACGAGCAGTGCGACACGCTGGCGGAAGATTTTGTTATCTCTACCGCGCGCATCAGCGAAAAAGATAAACCGGTGGTGACCATCGCGCCGTTCCCCAGCGACTACCAGCTGGAGCAGATTGGCAAACTGGTGCTGGTGGATCGCACCCGCCCGTGGATGCTGAAGAAGTATTTCGACGCCGCCCACTTTCGCATTATCGATGAGGCGATGGATCAGCAAACCCTGTTCCGCACCCTCTGCGCCGAGCTACAGCAGGAGGGTTTTGTCGATGGTGAATTCCTCGATTCGGTGGTGGAGCGCGAAGCGATTGTCAGCACCCTGCTCGGTGAAGGCATCGCGCTGCCGCACGCCCTTGGCCTGCTGGCAAAGAAAACCGTGGTTTACACCGTGCTGGCCCCGCAGGGCATCGCCTGGGGCGATGAAACCGCGCACGTCATCTTTTTACTGGCGATCAGCAAAAGCGAGTATGAAGAGGCGATGGCAATCTACGATATCTTCGTCACCTTCCTGCGCGAACGCGCCACCGCCAGGCTCTGCGCCTGCGCCGATTTCGACACCTTTCAACGCGTGGCAATGGCCTGCGTAAGCCGGTTTTGAGAGCGGTTATCCAAAAACGGATGTAATGCCAATGTAATGCTATATTGCATTACACATTCCCACATGCCCGGAGGCATAATGGCAACGCTCAATGTTCGACTGGATGACAAGCTCAAAGAGGAGGCCTGGAAAGTGCTGGAGAAACTCGACATTACGCCCACCGAAGCGGTGCGCCTGCTGTTTCAATACGTTGCCGAAAATGGCCGCATGCCGGTTAAAACTGTAACGGTGAGCGAAGACGAAGCGGCGCTGCTGGAGGTGGTCAGAGAGCGCCTGGCGAACCCGCAAAAAGGGATCAAGGTCAGGCTGGATGATCTATGAACTGGTGTTTGATCCGCGCGCGTTGAAAGAGTGGAAAAAACTGGGCGTGACGGTTCAGGCGCAGTTTAAAAAGAAGCTCGCAGAGGTGCTGGTTCAGCCAAGAATTGAAAAGGCCCGGCTGCATGGCTTGCCGGATTGCTACAAGATCAAGCTTCGCACCTCTGGCTATCGGCTGATTTACCAGGTCAGGGACAACGTGGTGACGGTGTTTGTCGTGGCGATCGGTAAACGTGAAAAAGAGGCCGCTTACCACAGCGCCACTCACCGCCTGTAACCCCATCACCGCAAATGGTGCACCACCTGATTGCTGCTGCCACGCCAGATCAGCATCGGGTCTTTCAGATCCTGCATAAACTTGCCGTCGATCAGCACATTGATCAGATCCACAACCTCCTGCTGCGCGGCGTTCAGCTCATCGATTTTGTAGCCGGTCCACACCCAGATATCTTTGCCGGGGCACTCGGCGCGGATGCGTTTCACTAGCTTTAAAATATCGGGCACGTTTTGCGGATGCAGCGGATCGCCGCCGGAGAGGGAGATCCCCTGGCGCTTGATACGCATGTCGTTGAGATCGGCGATGATCCGATCTTCCATCTCCTGCGTAAACGGTAGGCCGGAGTTCAGCCGCCAGGTGCTTTTGTTGTAGCAGCCTGGGCACTCATGCACGCAGCCGGAGACGAACAGGGTGCAGCGGGTGCCGGGGCCGTTGACGATGTCGACGGGGTAGTATTGGTGATATTTCATTTTCGCTTCCCACTTGCCGCCATAACTGTGTTGCGAAATCGCTTCAGAGTCGCTTTGCAAAAACCGGTATGGCGCAACCGTAGGCCCGATAAGCGTCGCGCCATCGGGCACATCTCCGGGCTTAACCCATTTGCCCATTGCCAAGATGCTTCACGCGGCGTTTTACCTCTTCCTGCTTACCGGCGTTGAACGGGCGCGCGTCCGGGCTGCCGAGATAACCGCACACGCGGCGGGTGACCGACACGCGGGAGGCGTCATGGTTGCCGCATTTCGGGCAGGTAAAGCCTTTGCTGGTGCAGGCAAACTCGCCGGTAAAACCACACTCATAACACTCATCAATCGGCGTATTGGTGCCGTAATAGGGCACATGCCGATAGCTGTAATCCCACACATCCTCCAGCGCGCGCAGGTTGTGCTGAATGTTCGGGTACTCGCCGTAACAGATAAACCCGCCGCTGGCTAACGGCGGATAGGGCGCTTCGAAGTCGATTTTGTCGTATGGGTTCACCTTCTTCTCCACGTCGAGGTGGAAGCTGTTGGTGTAATACCCTTTATCGGTCACGCCATCGACCACGCCAAAATCGGCGGTATCGATGCGGCAGAAGCGGTCGCAGAGGTTTTCGCTCGGCGTGCTGTAGAGGCTGAAACCGTAGCCGGTCTCCTCTTTCCACTGATCCACCGCCTGGCGCAGGCGCTCAACAATCGCCACCCCTTTCGCGCGCAGGGTTTCGCTGTCGTAAATATGTTTATTGCCGGAAAGGGCATTGATGGTCTCATGAATGCCGATATAGCCCAGCGAGATCGACGCGCGGCCATTTTTGAAAATCGGCGCAATATCGTCATCCGCTTGCAGACGCACGCCGCACGCCCCCTCCATATAGAGGATCGGTGCTACACGCGCTTTCACCCCTTCGAGGCGGGCGATGCGGGTCATCAGCGCTTTGCGCGCCAGCGCTAAGCGGCTATCCAGCAGCTTCCAGAAAGCGGCTTCATCCCCTTTCGCTTCCAGCGCGATACGCGGCAGGTTGAGGCTGATAACGCCAAGGTTGTTACGCCCGTCGTGGATCTGCTCACCGTTCTCTTCATACACGCCGAGGAAGCTGCGGCAGCCCATCGGGGTTTTAAACGAGCCGGTCACTTTCACGACCTGGTCATAGTTGAGAATGTCCGGGTACATGCGCTTGCTCGCGCACTCCAGCGCCAGCTGTTTGATGTCGTAATTCGGGTCGCTGAACTTGTGGTTCAGCCCGTCGCGAATGGCGAAAACCAGTTTCGGGAACACCGCGGTTTTGCGGTTTTTACCTAAGCCTGCGATGCGGTTACGCAGAATCGATTGCTGGATCAGGCGCGATTCCCAACTGGTGCCGAGGCCAAAGCCGAAGGTGACAAACGGCGTCTGGCCGTTGGCGGTATGCAGCGTGTTGACTTCATACTCCAGCGACTGAAACGCGTCGTAGCACTCCTTCTCGGTGCGCGAGCGGGCGTAGGCGTCGGCGTCCGCGATCTGCCACTCGTTTGCCACTTTGCGATGCTTTTCAAAACTCTCAGTAACAAACGGTGCCAGCACTTCATCAATGCGGTTGATGGTAGTGCCGCCATAAATATGGCTGGCGACCTGGGCGATAATCTGCGCGGTCACCGCCGTGGCGGTGGAGATCGATTTCGGCGGCTCAATCTCCGCGTTGCCCATCTTAAAGCCGTGAGTCAGCATCCCCTTCAGGTCGATCAACATACAGTTGAACATCGGGAAGAAGGGTGAGTAGTCGAGATCGTGGTAGTGAATCTCGCCGCGCTCATGAGCCTGCACCACATCGCGCGGCAGCAGGTGCTGGCGGGCATAGTGTTTAGCGACAATCCCCGCCAGCAGGTCGCGCTGGGTCGGGATCACTTTACTGTCTTTGTTGGCATTCTCGTTAAGCAGCGCCGAGTTGGTCTGCTCCACCAGGCCGCGGATCTCCTGGTTCAGGCGGCCACGCTTTTCGCGGGCGATATCGCGATCGTGACGGTACTCAATATAGGCGCGCGCCAGCTGCTTATAAGGGCCAGACATCAGCTGATTTTCAACGGCGGTCTGGATTTCACTGATATCGACCTGCGCGCGATCCTGCATCTGGCTACTGATAACTGCTGCGACGGTGGCGCAATAGTCTGCGTCATCGACTCCCGCTGCGGTTGCGGCGCGCCAGATTGCCTCCTGGATCCGCGCCGAGCTGAAAGGCACTTTACAGCCATCTCGTTTCATCACATGCGGTGTCATGATCACTCCCTTCTGCAAAAACAGGTTATCCACACGATAAAGACGCCCCATCGGTTGGTTATTCATTATTAAAACCAATAAGTTCGTCCCGTTCTGGCCCCGATTATCCACAGAATGACCTGCATTCCGGGCGGTAGGTTTGTTCGTATAATAGTCAAGAACTACAACATGTAGGGCCGGCGAGCATTCTAATTTCTATATATAGTGATTTGCATCAAAGATGTTTACGTCTTTTTTGACTCAGGACAAAGTAAAAATCTGACGCTACAGCGGGCGGGGCATTCAGGGGAGATATAAAATTTCACGCTTTTATGATGATTAAAAATGCATCAAAAAAGCGCGCAAAAGTTAAACCAGACGGGCAGGGATGACGTGCTGGCGGGGGGCGTCAACATCGGTCACCTGGGCGATCAGCTGCGCCGCCGCCTGACGACCGGCTTCGGCGTAGCCCGGATCGACGGTGAGGATCTCCGGGTGGAGAAAATTGATAAGGGACGTGTTGCCGACGCTGGCAAGCTGAAGCGCGATGCGCCGCTCCTGCAAATATTTGCTGGCACCGAGGGCGAGGCTGTCGCTGGCGCAGAGCAGCGCCGTGGTTTCGGGCGTCAGCACCTGCGCGACATGATCGTAACCCGGCTGCATACCCAGGCCGGGCAGCACCGCGCGCGGCGTCAGATTGTACTGGCGGCAAAACGCCTCATAAGCCTGGTGGCGACGCTTGCCGGTGGTGACATCGCTGTGCGGGACGCCAATAAAACCGATCTGCCGGTGGCCCTCTGCGTAGAGCTTTGCCATCAGCAGTTCAATGGCACCCTCATCGTCATAGCTGACGGAGGAAAAGCCGCTGACGTCGCGCGCCATCACCACCAGCGAGTCGCGCCAGGCGGCAAGCAGGCAGGGGGTAATGCCGGTAAAACCGAACAGCACCACGCCGTCGATATTACGCTGGCTCAGCATCTGTAAATGCTCCGCCACCAGCTCCGGCTGAAAGCGGCTCTCCATCATGATCGGGTCGTAGCCCTGCTCATAAAAGGCCGGGAGCATGGTTTGCACCGCCAGGTTTTCGGCGCGGGAGTCGAGCCGCGTCACGATAATCGCTACCACTTTGTCACTCTGCCCGCGCATGGCGCGTGCGGAGCGGGAAGGGGAGAAGCCGTGCTGATTCACCACCGCCGCCACCCGTTCGCGCGTCTGCTGGCTGACGCCATTTTCATTGTTCAGCACGCGCGAGACGGTCGATTTTCCCACTCCGCTTAAACGCGCGATGTCATTAATGGTCAGCCGGTTTGGCATGCAGCACTCCTGATACTGGCGATGGGGGTTGGCAGAGTCAGAAAGTGTTGCACTTCAGCGCAAATAACAACAATGAGTAAAGTCTGGTTTATCCCTGCGCTTCCCGAGTTGCGGTCGTATACGTTCGGTTTACGTTTCGGGGTATATGATACCGCTGCGTAATCATTCCCTTTTAACCCTTACCGGAGGCGCTATGGATCCCGATCCCACCCCTCATCCCCGATGGAGAAGACCCTTCCGGTAAGCCCGCCTGTGCTGCCTTACCGGATGCGTAAGGCAGCGACGCCCTATCGTCCCTGCCCGAGTTATTGATACCTGCTGGTGCGGCATTGTCGCGCCCGTAGTTAACGCACCCGCGTGATGCGGGGGCAAGGAGATCGCTATGCTGAAAACATTTACCCGGCAGCTTTTCGCTCGCCTGAATCGCCACTTACCGCGCCGCCTGGTCGCGCGCGATCCGCTTCCCGGCGTGCGTAGCGCCACCCAGGGCGAGATCCCGCCCTCAATGAGTGAACGCTGCCTGCAAACGGCGCTGATGGAGCAGCCGCAGCTGTGGGAAACCTTTCACAGCCACCCGGAGGGGTTAAACGCGCAGGAGGTGCGGCTGGCGCGGGAGATCCACGGAGAAAACCTGATTCCGGCGCAGAAACCGTCGCCGTGGTGGGTGCATCTCTGGCTCTGCTACCGCAACCCGTTCAACCTGCTGCTCACCGTGCTCGGCATCATCTCCTATGCCTCGGAAGATCTCTTTGGCGCAGGAGTGATCGCGCTGATGGTGGCGATCTCCACATTGCTGAACTGGCTACAGGAAGCGCGCTCGACCAAAGCGGCGGATGCGCTAAAAGCGATGGTCACCAACACCGCGACGGTGCGGCGCGTGGTGAGTGATAGCGGCGAGAGCGACTGGTGCGAGCTGCCAATCGATCAGCTGGTGCCGGGCGATATTGTTAAGCTTTCAGCCGGGGATATGATCCCGGCGGATCTGCGCATCGTGCAGGCGCGGGATCTCTTTGTCGCCCAGGCGTCGCTGACCGGGGAATCACTGCCGGTTGAGAAGAGCGCCATCACCCGCCAGGTGGCGCAGAGCAACCCGCTGGAGTGCGACACCCTCTGCTTTATGGGCACTAACGTGGTGAGCGGCACCGCGCAGGCGCTGGTGATTGCTACCGGCGGCCAGACATGGTTTGGGCAACTCGCCAGCCGCGTCGGCGAGCAGGAGAGTGAACCGAACGCCTTCCAGAAGGGGATCGGCCGCGTCAGCCTGCTGCTGATCCGCTTTATGCTGGTGATGACGCCCATCGTGCTGCTGATTAACGGCTTCACCAAAGGCGACTGGTGGGAAGCGGCGCTGTTTGCCCTCTCTGTCGCCGTTGGGCTGACGCCGGAGATGCTGCCGATGATTGTCACCTCGACGCTGGCGCGCGGCGCGGTGAAATTGTCAAAACAGAAAGTGATTGTGAAACACCTCGACGCCATTCAGAACTTTGGCGCGATGGATATTCTCTGCACCGATAAAACCGGCACGCTGACGCAGGACAAAATCGTGCTGGAGAACCACACCGATATCAGCGGCAGAGTGAGCGAGCGCGTGCTGCATTGCGCGTGGCTTAACAGCCATTACCAGACCGGGCTGAAAAACCTGCTCGATACCGCGGTGCTGGAGAGCGTGGAGGCGGAGATGGCGCAGACGCTCGCCACACAGTGGCGCAAAGTGGATGAAATTCCCTTTGATTTCGAGCGCCGCCGCATGTCGGTGGTGGTGGCGCAGGATGCGGATGCGCATCATCTGATTTGCAAAGGCGCGCTCAGCGAGATGCTCAGCGTCTGCGGCCATGTGCGCTACAACGGCGAGATTGTGCCGCTGGATAACAGCATGCTGCGGCGCATTGAGCGCGTCACCAGCACCCTTAACCGCCAGGGATTGCGCGTCGTGGCGGTAGCGACCAAATATCTGCCCGCGCGCAGCGGTGACTATCAGCGGATTGATGAGTCGGATCTGATCCTCGAAGGCTATATCGCATTTCTCGATCCGCCGAAAGAGAGCACCGCCCCGGCGTTAAAGGCGCTGAAAGCCAGCGGCATCACCGTCAAAATCCTTACCGGCGACAGCGAACTGGTCGCTGGCAAAGTGTGCCACGAAGTGGGCTTAGCGGTGGGCGATGTGCTGATTGGCAGCGAAATCGAACGCATGAGCGACAACGAGCTGGCGCACGTGGCGCAGCATGTGACGCTGTTTGCCCGCCTGACGCCGATGCACAAAGAGCGCATTGTGCGCCTGCTGAAACGCGAAGGGCATGTGGTGGGCTTTATGGGCGACGGTATTAACGATGCGCCTGCGCTGCGGGCGGCGGATATTGGTATCTCGGTGGATGGCGCGGTCGATATCGCCCGTGAAGCGGCGGATATCATCCTGCTGGAGAAGAGCCTGATGGTGCTGGAGCAGGGGGTAATCGAAGGGCGTCGCACCTTTGCCAATATGCTCAAGTACATCAAAATTACCGCCAGCTCGAACTTCGGGAACGTCTTTAGCGTGCTGGTGGCCAGCGCGTTTCTGCCCTTCTTGCCGATGCTGCCGCTGCACTTGCTGATTCAGAACCTGATTTACGATGTGTCGCAGGTGGCGATCCCGTTTGATAACGTCGACGAGGAGCAGATCGCTAAACCGCAGCGCTGGAACCCGACGGATCTCGGGCGTTTTATGGTCTTTTTCGGGCCGATAAGCTCCATCTTCGACATTATTACCTTCGCCGTGATGTGGTGGGTATTTAAGGCGAATACGGTAGAGGCGCAAACCCTGTTCCAGTCCGGCTGGTTTGTGGTGGGCGTGCTGTCGCAAACGCTGATTGTGCATATGATCCGCACCCGCCGTGTGCCGTTTATTCAGAGCCGCCCCGCCTGGCCGCTGGTGGCGATGACGCTGATGGGGATCTGCGTTGGTATTGCGTTGCCCTTTTCACCGCTGGCGGGTTACCTGCAATTGCAGGCGCTGCCGCTCGCTTATTTCCCGTGGCTGGTGGCAATTCTGGCGGGGTATATGATCCTGACCCAGTGTGTGAAGGGGATCTTTTACCGCCGTTACGGCTGGCAATAGCGCGGATAAGTGCCGGATGGCGCTGCGCTTATCCGGCCTACGCCGTTTCAGTGGCATGGTTTGTAGGGCTGATAAGGCGCAGTTTTGTAGGCCTGATAAGGCGCAGCCGCCATCAGGCATTTCGCCGGAGGGCGATGTGCGGGCTGTTTGCCGGATGGCGCTGCGCTTATCCGGCACAGGGGCGGTGCTGTTTTACCGGGCATTTCTCTTAAATGAACCGGCGTGTGATCGCCGTCGGGCGGCGCGCTTGACGGTGAAAATGTGTGCATGTTACCTGAGTGTTTTGCTTCGCTTTCCCCGCTTAAGGAACCTGCATGTTACGTTACAGCCTCTTGTCCGCCGGACTGCTGCTCGGCTTCTCTGCTCTTGCCGCACCGGCGGGCGATCTGCCCTTAATGCCCTGGCCTGCCAGCGTGACGCGTCCGGCTGAGCAGGGCGCGCTGGCATTGAATAATCAACTGACCATCCGCGTCAGCGGCGACGATGCCGACGAGATAATCACGCAGCTACGCCAGCGTATTGCACGGCAAACTGGCTGGACGCTGCAGCCGCAGGCGGCAAATCCACCGAATGCCACGATTACGATCGCGATTGCCCACAAGGTGGCACCCATTCCGGCGCTGGATAGCGATGAACGCTATACGCTGACTGTCGACAGCAGTGGCGCAAAAATTGCAGCCAACACCCGCTTTGGCGCGCAGCGCGGTATCGAGACGCTGCTTCAGCTTTTGCAAAATAGCGCCGAACAGACGCAACTCCCTTGGGTAACCATCGAAGATGCGCCGCGCTTCCCGTGGCGCGGGCTGCTGCTCGATTCAGCGCGTCACTTTATTCCCGTTGAAGATATTAAGCGGCAAATTGACGGCATGGCGGCGGCAAAGCTCAACGTGCTGCACTGGCACCTGACCGACGATCAGGGCTGGCGGTTTGCCTCGACGCGCTACCCGAAATTGACGCAGCTTGCCAGCGACGGGCTTTACTACAGTGAAGCGCAAATGCGCGAAGTCGTGCGTTATGCGGCGGCGCGCGGCATCCGCGTGGTGCCGGAGATTGATATGCCGGGCCACGCTTCCGCGATTGCGGTTGCCTACCCGGAGTTGCTGAGCGCGCCGGGGCCCTATGCCATGGAGCGTCACTGGGGCGTATTGAAACCGGTACTCGATCCGACAAACGAGGCGACATACGCCTTTGCGGAGGCGATGGTGAGCGAACTGGCGGCGATCTTCCCGGATGCCTACCTGCATATCGGCGGCGATGAAGTGGACGATACCCAGTGGAAAAACAATCCACAGATCCAGCAATTTATGCGCGATCATCAGCTCAAAGACAGCCACGCGTTACAGGCTTACTTCAACCGCAAGCTGGAAACGATCCTCGAAAAACAACACCGGCAGATGGTCGGCTGGGATGAGATCTTTCACCCGGATCTGCCGAAAAGTATTTTGATTCAATCCTGGCAGGGCCAGGACGCGCTGGGCGAGGTCGCGAAGCAGGGCTACAAAGGCATTCTCTCTACCGGTTTTTATCTCGATCAACCGCAGTACACCGCATACCACTACCGCAATGAGATTGTGCCGCAGGGGTTAAAGGGTGTGGATGTGATTGGCGACAACGAGAGCGCGCAGAGCTGGTCATTTTCGATGCCGCGCCTGAAAGGCAGCCCGGTTGAGGGCAGCTTTACGCTAGTGAAAGGTGACGAGGGATGGCGCGGATTTATTGATTTCAAAGGCAAATCCCGCCGCGCGGTAGAGAATATCAGCTGGCGCAGCGACGATCAGGTGACCTTTACCGTCGACAGCTGGATGGGCGAGACGCGCCCGGTTGTTACCCTCGCAGACGATAAATTGAGCGGCTATTTCCTGCTGGGCAATGTGCGTTACCCCATCAGCGGCGCGCGGCTGGAAACGGTGCCAGAAGGGATCGCGCCGGTGGTGCCGGATGCCGCGCAGCAGGCGAATCTGCTCGGCGGAGAAGCGGCACTGTGGGCGGAAAACGTTGCTGCGCCGGTGCTGGATATCAAGCTGTGGCCGCGCGCTTTTGCGGTGGCGGAGCGTTTGTGGTCGGCGCAGGATGTCAACGACAGCGAGAATATGTATATGCGTTTGCAGGCCGTTGATAGCTGGTCTTCGGTCTCGGTTGGCCTGCAGCAGCATAGCCAGCAACTGACGCAGTTCACCCGGCTGGCGAACAGCGCCGATACCGTGCCGCTGCAAATCCTCGCCCAGGCCCTTGAGCCTGCGCACTATTACACGCGTCAGCATTTGAAGTTTCAGGCGGGGAATTATCATCAGTTTGAGCCGCTTAACCGTCTTGCCGATGCGCTGTTTGCCGAGAGCAGCACGGTGCGGCAGATGAACCAATGGGCAGATCGGCTAATTAGCGACGCGGAAGATAACGCCAGCGCCGGGGCGCTGCGGCATCTGTTTATGCGCTGGCAAAACAATACCAGCGATGCGCTCACACTCTGCGAGGCTAACTACCAGCTGAAAGCGATGAAACCGGTGGTGCAGGAGGTCGACAAACTGGCGGCAATTGGCCTGCGGTTAACCGATCTCGTTGCCCGTCAGGGAACGCTTGATGATAAGGAGATTGCTTCGATTCAGCGTGAACTGGATAGCGCGGCGCAGGTGCAGGATGAAGTGGTTATTGCGGCGGTGTATCCGCTGGAAAAACTGCTGCGCGCGACGGTTAACCGCTAGATAGCGTGCCGCATTGCCTGCGGAAAGCGGCTGTTTGCCGGATGGCGCTTCGCTTATCCGGCCTACGCCGTTTCAGTTACATGGGTTTTCCCAGGCCTGATAAGGCGCAGTTTCGTAGGCCTGATAAGGCGAAGCCGCCATCAGGCATTTCGCCGGTCGGCGATGTGCGGGCTGTTTGCCGGATGGCGCTTCGCTTATCCGGCCTACGCCGTTTCAGTGACATGGTTTCCCCATGCCTGATAAGGCGCAGTTTCCCAGGCCTGATAAGGCGCAGCCGCCATCAGGCATTTCGCCGGTCGGCAATGTGCGGTCTGCTTGCCGGATGGCGCTTTGCTTATCCGGCCTACGCCGTTTCAGCAACATGGTTTCCCCATGCCTGATAAGGCGCAGTTTCGTAGGCCTGATAAGGCGAAGCCGCCATCAGGCATTGCGCCGGTCGGCAATGTGCGGGCTGTTTGCCGGATGGCGCTTTGCTTATCCGGCCTACGCCGTTTCAGCAACATGGGTTTCCCCATGCCTGATAAGGCGAAGCCGCCATCAGGCAAGGGCGCTGATGGCGGCGGGGGGCATTAACGACGAACGGCGATGGCTTCGATTTCGATTTTCACATCTTTCGGCAGACGGGCCACTTCAACACAGGAGCGCGCCGGGAAGGAGGCGTTATGCTCGGTGAAAAAGGCTTCGTAGGTGGCGTTAACGGTGGCGAAATCGTTGAGATCTTTGACGAAAACGGTGGTTTTCACGATGTCGCCCACGGTCAAACCTGCCGCTTCAACGATCGCTTTCACGTTCTCCAGCGACTGGCGCGCCTGGGCATCGATCGCATCCGGCACGCTGCCGGTTTTCGGATCAACCGGGATCTGACCGGAAGTCAGGATCATATTGCCCAGATCGACGGCCTGCACATAAGGACCAATCGCGGCTGGCGCGTTTTCCGTGGCGATAACTTTAGTCATAAATCACTCCTGTAATCTGCGGTAAAAAGGATGCCGATCCATTATAGGGAGGGCATCCGGCTTTACCAGCCGCAATTAGTTGGCCAGCACCACGTGGTGCGAGAACTCTTTTTCACAATATTTGCACTTCAGCGCGATGTCGTTTTCGCGCTTTTTCACCGCAAAACTCGACGATACCGGCTCGGCGTGGCTGATGCAGTTGCTGTTCGGGCAGGTCAGCACGCCGCTGATGCGCTCCGGCAGGCTTGGGCGCGATTTGCCCACCACTTCATACTCATCAATGCGGTTCACCGTCGCCTGCGGCGCGTAGAGCGCCAGCTGATTCACCTGCTCGTCGGTCAGAAAGGTATTCTCGATTTTAATCAGATCCTTACGCCCCATTTCGCCGGAAGGCAGGTTCAGGCCGATGGTGATGCGCTGATCCGTTTCCGTCAGCTTGAACAGCGTCAGCAGCTTAAAGCCGATACGCGCCGGAATATGGTCAATCACGGTGCCACGTTTGATGGCTTCGACCTGAAGTTTGTTGTCATGCGTCATTGTCGTTTCCCTCTTACAGAGCCAAATCGCGATTCAGAACCAGCGCCAGCAGCGCCTGGCGGGCGTAAATACCGTTCCCGGCCTGCTGGAAGTACCAGGCGTGCGGGGTTTTATCGACATCTGTGGTGATCTCATCGACGCGCGGCAGCGGGTGCAGCACTTTCATATTGCTGCGTGCGCCCTCAAGGTCGGCGGCGCGCAGCACAAACTGCGCTTTGACGTTGGCATACTCCGACGGATCGAGGCGCTCTTTCTGCACGCGCGTCATATAGAGAATATCGACCTCGGCCATCACCTCGTCGATGCTGGCGTGCAGGCTCCAGGCGATCCCTTTTTCGTCAAGCATATCGAGGATGTACTGCGGCATTGCCAGCGCGTCCGGGGCGATAAAGTAGAAGCGGTTGCCGTTAAATTTCGCCAGCGCCTGCGCCAGCGAGTGCACGGTACGGCCATATTTCAGATCGCCTACCATCGCGATATTGAGATTCTCCAGCCGACCCTGAGTCTCCTGGATGGTGAAGAGATCCAGCAGCGTCTGCGTCGGATGCTGATTCGCACCGTCGCCGGCGTTGAGGATCGGAATGCCGCCGGAGAACTCCGTCGCCAGGCGCGCCGCGCCCTCCTGCGGGTGGCGCATCACAATCGCATCGACATAGGTGCTAATTACCGAAATGGTGTCCGCCAGCGTTTCGCCCTTCTTGCCGAGCGAGGTGTTGCTGCTGTCGGAGAAGCCGACCACGCTTGCGCCTAAGCGGTGCATCGCGGTTTCAAAGGATAGACGCGTGCGGGTGGAGGCTTCAAAGAAGCAGCTGGCGATCACTTTATGCTTCAGCAGCTCCGGCTGCGGGTTAGCCTTCAGGCTCGCCGCCGTGTGGAGTACCAGTTCAAGTTCTTCGCGGCTGAGATCGTTTATGGAAATGATATGTTTCTGATATAGCGGATTAGCCATGGTTATCTCCTGACGACGGCGCAAAAAAAAGCCCCTCAAAAGAGGGGCTGGATATGGGGTAAGCCACGGGAGCGAAAAACGGCAGGCCAGCGCCTGTATTCAGACGCGGTAAGAGAGACTCTCGAACACACTGGACCATGCTTCCTCCCGGCAAATTGTCCCGGATTATACGCAGCTGTTTTCGCGGATCAAGGGTTTGATGCACACTTTACGCAGTGCAAACGGTTCTCTATGAATAGTAATGCGTTTTTCACGCCGCTTACGCGCCCGCGGCTCGCTAAGAATGAAACATGCGTTAACGCAAAACTCGGGCAGATTGGGGTAGCAGGCGCGGGGGAATCCTCGTATAAATGGTGCAAATGAAACGCTGTTTTAATTGAGGGTTTAGCAATGATCGTTGGCAATATTCACAACCTACAACCCTGGCTGCCGGAAGAGCTGCGCCAGGCGATTGAGCATATCAAGCAGCATGTGACCGCAGCGACGCCTGTTGGCAAACACGATATCGATGGCAACCGCCTCTTTTACCTCGTATCGGAAGATATGACGCAGCCCTTTGCCGAGCGCCGCGCCGAGTACCACGCGCGCTATCTGGATATCCAGATTGTTTTAAAAGGCGAAGAGGGGATGACCTTCAGCACGCAGCCTGCGGGCGCGCCGGATACCGACTGGCTGGCGGACAAAGATATCGCCTTTTTGCCGCAGGGCGAGCAGGAGAAAACCGTGGTGCTGAGCGCCGGGGATTTTGTCGTCTTCTACCCGGGCGAAGTGCATAAACCGCTCTGCGCGGTCAACGTGCCCGCGCAAGTACGCAAAGTGGTGGTTAAGCTGCTGGTGGCCTGATTGTTCCCCCTCTCTGCGAGGAGAGGGGAAACGCCTTACTCGCTGAGCGTGGCGACCATCACCGCTTTGATGGTGTGCATGCGGTTTTCCGCCTGATCAAACACCACGCTTGCCCGCGATTCAAACACTTCATCCGTCACTTCCATCCCGCCGTGCAGGCCGAACTCCTGCGCCATCTGCTTGCCAAGCGCGGTCTGATCGTCATGAAACGCCGGCAGGCAGTGGAGAAACTTCACCTGCGGGTTGCCGGTCAGCGACAACATTTTGCTGTTGACCTGGTAAGGACGCAGCAGGGCGATGCGCTCCGCCCACTTCTCTTTCGCTTCGCCCATCGATACCCAGACATCGGTGTAGATAAAGTCCGCATCTTTCACGCCGACGGCGACATCTTCGGTGAGCAGAATATTGCCGCCGTTTTTCACCGCCTGCGCCTGGCACTCCGCCACCAGGCTCGACTCCGGCCAGCAGGCTTTCGGTGCCACAAGGCGTAGATCGAGGCCCATCAGCGCGGCGGCTTCCAGCATTGAGTTGCCCATGTTGTTACGCGCATCGCCTGCATAAACCAGCGTCATCTGGTTAAAGGCTTTGCCCGGCAGGTGCTCGCGCATGGTGAGCAGATCCGCCAGCAGCTGCGTGGGGTGAAACTCATCGGTTAAGCCGTTCCACACCGGCACGCCCGCGAAGCGGGCCAGGGTTTCAACAATCTCCTGGCCGTAGCCGCGATACTGAATGCCGTCATACATCCGGCCCAGCACGCGCGCGGTATCTTTAATTGACTCTTTATGCCCGATTTGACTACCGCTTGGGCCGAGGTAGGTGACGCGAGCGCCCTGATCGTAAGCGGCAACTTCGAAAGAGCATCGTGTGCGGGTAGAGTCTTTTTCGAAGATGAGCGCGATATTTTTGCCGGTAAGCTTCTGGACTTCCTGGCCTTTTTTCTTATCAGATTTGAGTTGCGCGGCAAGTTGCAGCAGAGCGTGGATTTCAGCAGGGGTAAAATCGAGCAGTTTCAGAAAATGTTTCTGGTAAAAAGGTGACATTTTTTCCTCGCATGGCGAACGCCACTTATTGAATTAAAATTCAATCTATATGGATGAATATTCATTTGCAACCCTGAGGGATAAATCTTTTCGGCGAAGAGTGGAGGCAATGGCGGCGGTGTGTGACAATAAGAGTATCTGCCACTTTGATGAGGAACGACCCATGGCAAACCCGGAACACCTGGAAGAGCAGCGCGAAGAGACGCGTTTGATTATTGAAGAGTTGCTGGAAGATGGCAGCGATCCTGATGCGCTTTACACCATTGAGCATCACCTGTCGGCAGATGATTTCGAAACGCTGGAAAAAGCGGCCGTTGAAGCCTTCAAACTCGGCTACGAAGTGACCGAGCCGGAAGAGCTGGAGCTGGAAGAGGGCGAAGTGGTCATTTGCTGCGACGTGCTGAGCGAAAGCGCGCTGAATGCCGATCTGATCGACGCGCAGGTTGAGCAACTGATCAACCTGGCAGAGAAATTCGACGTTGAGTACGACGGTTGGGGCACGTACTACGAAGACCCGAACGGCGAAGAGGGCGACGACGAAGACGACGAAGATTACGTTGACGAAGAAGATGACGGTGTCCGTCACTAAGTGAACGTTGCGGCAGCGCCCCGCTGCCGCAAAGCAAGGAAATGCCATGGATTACCCGCAACTACTCGCCCCGGTTCGCGCTTTTCTGCACTGCCCAACCCCCACCGCCTGGATAGAGAAAGCCCGTCAGCCCGAGATGCTGCCGCTGCTGCTCACCGACCATCTGGTCTGCGAACTGAAGGCCGCACAAACCGCCATGCTGCTGGTGCGCCGCTACGTTGCCGATAAAACCGGCTCAGAAGCGCTGCTCGCCTGGCTGAAACCTTATGAAGAGTTTGCCTTCCGCGAAGGCCCGGAACCGGACTTTGTCGCCCTGCATAAGCAGATCGGCAAAAGCGTGATGCCGCAGACCGATGATGCCTGGGGCCAGGCGCTGATCGACAGCATGGTGCTGCTGATTAAAGAGGAGCTGCACCACTTCTGGCAAGTGCGCGAAGCGATGCTCGCCCGCAACATTCCCTATGTGAAAATTACCGCCAGCCGCTATGCCAAAGGGATGCTGAAAGAAGTTCGCACTCATGAACCGCTGACTCTGGTCGATAAATTAATTTGCGGTGCCTATATCGAAGCGCGCTCCTGCGAACGCTTCGCCGCACTTGCGCCGTGTCTTGACGCGGATTTGCAAAAATTTTACCTGTCGCTCCTGCGATCCGAAGCGCGCCACTATCAGGATTACCTCGCGCTGGCGCAGCAGATTTCGGCCACCGATATTGCGCCGCGCGTGCGCCATTTCGGCGAAGTGGAAGCGGCGCTGATTAGCTCACCGGATACGGAGTTCCGTTTTCACAGCGGCGTACCGGCCTGATTTGAGATCAAAGGAAAATAATGAACTGGACACATATCCTGATGGCGGGCTACTCCGGGATGGCGATCGCCGTGGTCGCCAGCCTGCTGCGTAAAAAAGGGTGGCTGAGCAAAGGGAGCGCGATCGTGCTGGTGGTGGTATTTATCGCCCTGTGGAACGTGATCGACATTAAATATTTGCAGGGAGAGAAGTTAGCCCAGACCGCGGATGAGAAGTTTGACGCGACGGTGCAGCAGGTCCCGGCGTGGAAATTTATCGCCGAGCACGATCCCGCCCTGATGGCGAAACTGCGCGCCCAGGTGATGGTGATGATGAAAGAGGGGGCGAATGAGCAGAAGGTGATCGACGCCATTCAGCCGCAGATCCTCGCGGTGCAGATGCAGCGTTTGCAGTTTGCGCCAGACGATCTGGTGGTCGCCGAAATGCGCGTGATGATGGAGCAGGCCGCCGAGATCCAGGCGAAAAGCGATGATGCCTGCTTCCGCTTTCAATACCCGGCGGTAAAAGGGGGCATCAACCCGGTGCGCTTTATCTCCCCGGAGATGTTAAAACGTCGCCTCGACACTGAAGCCGCGATGCTCAACGCCTCTTACGGGCCCAATAAGCATACGGTAACTGCCGAAGAGCGCGCCAATGCGCAGCGGGATATCGCCACGGTAGTGCAGCCGATGGCGCAGAAGTATGGTCATGATCTGCAACTGCTGGATGCGCCGCAGAATGCCATCGGCAAAGAGAAGCTGGTCTGCGATATGCTGCAACAGCTTTGGGGTGATGTACTGGCGCTACCGCCGCAGAAAGCCGCCGCGATTGTGCGGCTGGTGCTGGCGACGGAAGAGCAGTGATGATGCGGGCCGATGTGCCCGCACTTGATTAGAGCGTTTTTAACATTCGCACTTCGCAATCGACGTGACCGGTGCAGCCCAGCGGGCCGTCGATATGCGCAAACCCCAGATGCTCATACAGACCGATAGCGTCGGTTAAAAAGGCGGTGGTCTCTAAATAGCAGCGCGTGAAGCCGCTTTTTTTCGCGTGATCGAGCGCCATCAGCGCCAGCTTTTTCGCCAGCCCCTGGCCGCGCGCGCAGGGCAGAAAATACATCTTTTGCAGTTCGCAGATATCCGGCTCGCTGCACTTCAGGGGCGCCACGCCGCCGCCGCCCACTACGTCGCCATTTAATTCAACGACCCAGTAAGCGCAGCCTTCGCGGCTATATAACTGATAAAGCTCGTCCAGTTCAGGATCGGCAACGGTGTAGCCTTTATCAGCCGTCAGGCCATATTCGGCTGACACCTGACGGATCACCGAGGCGATAGCCGCATTATCTGTCGCGGCAATGCGGCGCATTTTGACCTCTACCGGCGCGGTTACATTCATTTTCGCACTCTGTCTGTTGCTTTTTCGGGGATCCTGGTTAATACCACTACAGGGCGCATCTGGCAAGACCAGGAATATTGGGCGCTATTTTTTTGACCGTAAGGTATTTACACTGCACAGTGGAGATAATTCTTAAGCAATATTGCTGTGGTTAACTCCGTTAGCACCTCTTTTTTACAATAAGGATTGTTATGACTTCCGACATTCATGCTTCTGTGGCGGCTCCCGTGCGCCATTTCCGCTTTCAGGGTAGCGGGAAAGGCTATTTCGTTGTTTGGCTGGTTAATATTCTGCTGACCATAATAACGCTGGGGATTTATTTACCGTGGGCGTTAATTCGCGCGCGTCGTTATTTCTACGAAAACACCGAGCTGGAGGGCGCGCGTTTCTCTTACCATGCGACCGGCAGTTCCATTTTTGTTGGCTGGCTCTGCCTGCTGGCGCTGTATGCGATTTTTATTGTTAACGTGGTGAATGAGAACTTTATTCTGCAACTCTGCATGATGGGTTTATTTATTCTCTTCTTCCCATGGTTAATTACGCAGGGTCTGCGTTATCAGATGCTGATGACCGAGATTAACGGCGTGCGCTTTAACTTTTACGCCAGCCCGCTGCGCGCGTGGTGGGTGATGATGGGCTGCCCATTGCTGATTATCATTGGCGTGGGGATTATTTTCTCTATCTTCGCGACCATGGCGGCAAGCAGCGGCTCAATTAGCGCTATTGTTACGGTAAGCATCGTGGGATCGCTGGCCGTATTGCTGGGTATTGGCGTGATGCAGGGCGTATTTGCCGCGCAGTGGTATGGCATGCTGGCGAATAATTTGCAGTACGGCAAATTAAAATTCTCCGGCAGTTTCTCAATGAAAAAATGTATCGGTATTGTGCTGCTGTCGATGCTGCTGTTTATTCCGTTTATCGCGCTGGTGATGGTATTGATTGTGCCAGCGATGATTGAACTGATGCAGTCCGCCTATTTACTGCAGGGCGATCCAGAGCAGATGGCGATGATGATGGGCCCGATGTACGGCAAAATCATGCTCACCTACCTGATCTATATTCTCGGCGCGATTGTCTGCTTTACCTTTGCCTTTGTGAAGCTGCGCGCTTACCTCTACAGCCAGCTGGTGCTGGAAGGGGATATTCGCTTCTCTTCCACGGTGACCGTTGGGCGCATGTTGTGGATCGCCATCAGTAATATGGCGGTGTGCCTGGTGACGCTGTTCCTGGCGTGGCCGTGGGCGAAAGTGCGTATGACCCGCTACCTGCTGGAAAATACCCATGTGCACGGCAACCTGGAAGCGCTGACGCTGGAAGATCACGGCGTGCAGCCGGCGAAAGATCCGGCCAACCTGCTGGCGCGTGGTTTGTCGTTCTATCCGGCGGCGATTTAAGTTCGGTAGAGAGTGCCGGATGGCGGCTGCGATTTAGTTCGGTGGAAAGTGCCGGATGGCGGCTACGCCTTATCCGGCCTACAAAAGCGGTCGGGCAGAGAAGTTGCCTCATCCGGCCGACAAAAGCAGTCGGGCAGGGGAGTCGCCTTATCCGGCCGACAAAAGCAGTTGGGTAGGGGAATCTTCTTATCCCGCAGCCAATAAAAAAGCCGGGCGCGATGCCCGGCTTTTCTTTGACTGAGAATTACAGCGCGGCGATAACCGCCTGCTGCTCAATCAGCTTCGCTTTGGTCTGCGCGTAGCCGTCGAGCTTCTCACGCTCTTTAGCGATCACCGCTTCCGGCGCGCGGGCAACAAAGCCTTCGTTACCCAGCTTGCTCTCGATGCGGCCAATCTCCTGCTCAACCTTCGCCACCTCTTTCGCCAGACGCGCCAGCTCGGCCTCTTTGTCAATAAGACCGGCCATCGGGATCAGCAACTCCGCGCCATCAACGATCTTGGTGACCGAAACCGGCCCTTTCTCGTCGGCAGAGAGCAGCGTGATGCTCTCCAGACGCGCCAGCGTCTTCAGGAAGCTCAGGTTGTCGTTTACGCGACGCTGCGCTTCAGGGCTGGCGCTGCGCAGCAGCAGCTCAAGCGGTTTACCCGGCGCGATGTTCATCTCGGCGCGGATATTACGCACCGCAACGATCGCCTGCTTCAGCCACTCGGTATCGGCCACGGCCTGCTCATCGACCTGGGCGGCGTCAAAGCTCGGGAACGGTTGCAGCATGATGGTATCGGCATCGATACCTTTCAGCACTTTCACGCGCTGCCAGATGGTTTCAGTGATAAACGGAATGATCGGGTGCGCCAGGCGCAGCAGACCTTCCAGCACCGTTACCAGCGTGTTGCGCGTGCCGCGCAGTTCGGCTTCTGAACCGCCATTCATTACCGGCTTGGTCAGCTCCAGATACCAGTCGCAGAACTGGTTCCAGGTGAACTCATACAGAATGCCGGCTGCAATATCGAAGCGGTAGCTGTCCAGCGCATCGCGGTACGCTTTGATGGTCTGGTTGAACTCGGCGAGGATCCAGCGATCCGCCAGCGACAGCACCATTTCGCCGCCGTTGAAGCCGCAATCCTGCTCTTCGGTGTTCATCAGCACAAAGCGGCTGGCGTTCCACAGCTTGTTACAGAAGTTACGGTAACCTTCGAGGCGCTTCATATCCCAGTTGATATCACGACCGGTTGAGGCCAGTGCCGCGAGGGTGAAACGCAGGGCGTCGGTGCCGTGCGGCTCGATGCCGTCCGGGAACTGCTTCTCGGTGCGCTTGCGGATTTTTTCCGCCAGCTGCGGCTGCATCATGTTACCGGTGCGTTTTTCCAGCAGATCCGGCAGCGAAATACCGTCAACCATATCCAGCGGATCGATAACGTTGCCTTTCGATTTCGACATCTTCTGCCCTTCGTCATCGCGGATCAGACCCGTCATATAGACGGTCTTGAACGGCACCTGCGGTTTACCGTTCTCATCTTTGATGAAGTGCATGGTCATCATGATCATGCGCGCGATCCAGAAGAAGATGATGTCGAAGCCGCTCACCATCACGCTGGTCGGGTGGAACTGACGCAGCGCGTCGGTGTTTTCCGGCCAGCCGAGGGTAGAGAAGGTCCACAGCGCGGAAGAGAACCAGGTGTCGAGGACGTCGTCGTCCTGGCGCAGCGCGACATCCGCAGAGAGGCTGTTCTCCTGGCGCACTTCCTCTTCGCTGCGGCCAACGTAGACGTCGCCGTCGTTGTCGTACCACGCCGGAATGCGGTGGCCCCACCACAGCTGGCGGGAGATACACCAGTCCTGAATGTCGCGCATCCAGGAGAAGTACATGTTTTCATACTGCTTCGGCACGAACTGGATATCGCCGTTCTCGACCGCTTCAACGGCCGGTTTCGCCAGCACATCGGCGCGCACGTACCACTGATCGGTGAGCATCGGTTCGATCACCACGCCGCCGCGATCGCCATACGGAACGGTCAGGTCATGCGGTTTGATCTCTTCCAGCAGGCCAAGAGCGTCAACGGCAGCAACGATCGCTTTACGCGCGGCAAAGCGCTCCAGCTTCTGGAACTCAGCCGGGATATCGCTGGCGTAGACGTCAGATTCGTTGCCTTTGGTGTCATACACTTCTGCGCTTTCACGGATATCACCGTCAAAGGTCAGAATGTTGATCATCGGCAGGGCGTGACGACGGCCCACTTCGTAGTCGTTAAAGTCGTGCGCCGGGGTGATCTTCACGCAGCCGGTGCCTTTTTCCATATCGGCGTGTTCGTCGCCAACAATCGGAATGCGGCGGTTAACCAGCGGCAGCAGCACGAATTTGCCAATCAGATCTTTGTAGCGCGGATCTTCCGGGTTTACCGCGACACCGGTATCGCCGAGCAGGGTTTCCGGACGGGTAGTGGCAACTACCAGGTAATCTTTACCGTCGGCGGTTTTTGCGCCGTCAGCCAGCGGGTAGCGGATGTGCCACATTGAGCCTTTGGACTCGCGGTTTTCCACTTCCAGATCGGAGATGGCGGTGCGCAGTTTCGGGTCCCAGTTTACCAGGCGTTTGCCACGGTAAATCAGATCCTCTTTATAGAGACGGACGAACACCTCTTTCACGGCATTGGAGAGGCCTTCATCCATGGTGAAGCGCTCGCGCTCCCAGTCCACGGAGTTGCCGAGACGGCGCATCTGGCGGGTAATGGTGCCGCCGGATTCCGCTTTCCACTGCCAGATTTTGTCGATAAAGGCGTCGCGGCCGTAATCGTGGCGGGTTTTACCCTCTTCAGCGGCAATTTTACGCTCCACCACCATCTGGGTTGCGATACCCGCGTGGTCAGTACCGGCCTGCCAGAGGGTGTTTTTCCCCTGCATGCGCTGGTAGCGGATCATGGTGTCCATGATGGTCTGCTGGAAGGCGTGGCCCATATGCAAACTACCGGTGACGTTCGGCGGCGGGATCATGATGCAGAAGCTTTCCTGGCTTTCATCACCGTTCGGTTTGAAATAGCCCTGCTTTTCCCACTGCTCGTACAGCGGCTGTTCGATATCTTTGGGGTTGTATGTCTTTTCCATTATTTCCAGGTTGCCGTGTTCAGGTTAAAACCGGCCACGCGGTAGGCTTTATAGCGTTCGCGAGCCAGTTGTTTCAGAGAGTCTTCGTGAGGGACGAAGTCTATCACTTCTGTGAAAGCGGTGGCAAAATCTGCAAATTCCGCGCGCAGGCTGATTAAGATGTCGCGCGGGCTGCTGTTACGTTTCGCCGGCCAGGCAATCTCGACCGGCGCACCGCCGCGCGGGCCTTCACCGGCCAGGTTGTGCGGCACAAAACTCTCCGCCGGTCGCGCCCACAGCGCTTCATCAAGACGAATGGCCTGCTGCTCATCGACGCAGGCGATCAGCACGCGTTTGCCATGACGCCAACGTTCTGCGGCAATCTCACACACCAGCTGCTCGACGGCGCTTAAACCATCTTGTTGGGTGTCATTGTCGAGAAGATAGAACGTCGCATTTTTCATATATGGGGCTTTTGGTTGAGGTTTTAAATGCAAAGCCCGGTGGCGCTACGCTTACCGGGCCTACGCTGTTTTGTAGGCCGGATAAGGCGCAGCCGCCATCCGGCGCACAAAGTCACATGTTACTCTTCGCCGTTAAATCCGGCGCGATTGAGCAGGAACTGCGACAGCATCGCGACCGGGCGACCAGTTGCGCCTTTCGCTTTACCGGAACGCCACGCGGTGCCAGCGATATCCAGGTGCGCCCAATTGTACTTGCGGGTAAAGCGCGCGAGGAAGCAGCCTGCGGTGATTGCACCACCAGGACGGCCACCGATATTCGCCATATCCGCAAAATTGGACTCTAACTGCTCCTGATACTCATCGCTCATCGGCAGACGCCATGCGCGATCGCCCGCCTGCTCAGACGCACCAATCAGCTCGTGGGCCAGCGGATTGTGGTTCGACAGCAGACCGGTAATGTGGTGGCCCAGCGCAATCACGCAGGCACCGGTTAACGTCGCCACGTCGATCACCGCTTCCGGCTCGAAACGCTCAACGTAGGTCAGCACATCGCACAGCACCAGGCGGCCTTCGGCGTCGGTGTTCAACACTTCAACCGTCTGACCGGACATGGTAGTGAGCACATCGCCCGGGCGGTACGCGCGTCCGCCAGGCATGTTTTCACAGCCCGCCAGCACGCCAGTAACGTTGATCGGCAGTTGCAGTTCAGCAACCATGCGCATCACGCCATACACTGCCGCCGCGCCGCACATGTCGTACTTCATCTCATCCATGCCTTCGCCAGGCTTGAGCGAGATACCGCCGGAGTCAAAGGTCAGCCCTTTGCCGACCAGCACAATCGGGCGCGCGTCTTCAGACGGGTTGCCTTTGTACTCAATCACCGACATCAGTGATTCGTTCTGCGAACCCTGGCCAACGGCGAGATAGGAGCACATGCCCAGCTCGCGCATCTGCTGTTCGCCAATCACGCGGGTGGTGACGTTTTTGCTGTAGGAGTCCGCCAGCTGGCGCGCGTGGGAAGCGAGATAGGCCGGGTTACAGATATTTGGCGGCATATTGCCAAGATCTTTCGCCGCTTTGATACCGGCGGAAATCGCCAGACCATGCTGGATCGCGCGCTCGCCGCTGGTCAGCTCGCGACGGGTCGGCACGTTGAAGACCATTTTACGCAGCGGGCGACGCGGCTCGCTTTTGGTGGTCTTCAGCTGATCGAAGCTGTAGAGCGTCTCTTTCGCCGTCTCAACGGCCTGGCGCACTTTCCAGTAGGTGTTGCGCCCTTTAACGTGCAGTTCGGTCAGGAAGCAGACGGCTTCCATCGAGCCGGTATCATTCAGCGTATTTATGGTTTTCTGAATGACCTGCTTGTACTGACGCTCATCCAATTCACGCTCTTTTCCGCAACCAATAAGCAAAATACGTTCGGAAAGCACATTTGGCACATGGTGCAGCAGCAGGGTTTGACCCGGCTTGCCTTCCAGTTCGCCGCGACGCAGCAGCGCACTGATATAACCGTCGCTGATTTTATCCAGCTGCTCGGCAATCGGAGAGAGCCGGCGCGGTTCAAAGACGCCAACAACGATGCAGGCACTCCGCTGTTTCTCCGGGCTACCGCTTTTTACACTGAACTCCATGCACTACGCTCCTGAATCTTAAAGACAACGGCGGCGGCTACGGATAGAATTGCAAGCTTTCGTAACTCAGGTCCGCTGTTGCGGTGACTTCGTGTTAATCTTAACGTTACTGCGGTTTCGGCACGTCAGAATCGGGTCTCACGCACGTATCCGCTGAGTATATTAATCTTAGCGATCATTTCGACGACTCAAGAGAATAAATGACGTTTAAGCCATGAAACAAGCGATTTTCCAGCAAAAAGACTGGTTTTTACGGGCGTAATTAAAGTGATAATCACAAGATATCTGGTGCGGGAGACGCTGAAAAGCCAGCTTGCAATCCTATTCATCCTGCTTCTGATTTTCTTTTGTCAGAAATTGGTCAGGATTTTAGGCGCAGCCGCTGACGGCGAAATCCCCACGAACCTCGTTCTCTCTCTGCTCGGGCTTGGCGTGCCAGAGATGGCGCAGCTTATCCTGCCGCTGAGCCTCTTCCTGGGTCTGTTGATGACGCTGGGTAAACTTTATACAGAAAGTGAAATTACGGTGATGCACGCCTGCGGCCTGAGCCGCGCGGTGCTGGTAAAAGCGGCGCTGGTGCTGGCGCTCTTTACCGGTGCTGTGGCGGCGGTAAACGTAATGTGGGCCGGGCCGTGGTCTTCGCGCCATCAGGATCAGGTGCTGGCCGATGCCAAAGCCAACCCTGGCATGGCGGCGCTGGCGCAGGGGCAGTTCCAGCAGGCGACGGACGGCAACTCGGTGCTCTTTATCGAAGGCGTGGACGGCAAGAACTTCACTAATGTCTTCCTTGCCCAGTTGCGTCCAAAAGGCAACGCCCGTCCTTCTGTGGTGCTGGCGGACTCCGGCCAGCTCTCCCAGCATAAAGACGGTTCGCAGGTGGTGACCCTCAACAGCGGCACGCGCTTTGAAGGCACCGCGATGCTACGCGACTTCCGCATTACCGATTTCCAGAACTATCAGGCCGTTGTCGGTCACCAGGCCGTGGCGCTCGATCCGACGGATACCGAGCAGATGGGGATGCGCACGCTGTTCCATACCGACAATCCGCGCGCCAGCGCCGAGCTGCACTGGCGTTTAACGCTGATTTTCGCCGTGGTGATGATGGCGCTGATGGTGGTTCCGCTGAGCGTGGTCAACCCGCGTCAGGGCCGCGTGCTCTCGATGCTGCCCGCGATGCTGCTCTATCTCATCTTCTTCTTGTTGCAGACCACCCTGCGCTCCAATGGCGCGAAAGGGAAGCTCGACCCGATGATCTGGATGTGGGCAGTTAACCTGCTCTATCTGGCGCTGGCCGTGGTGCTGAACCTGTGGGATACGGTGCCGATGCGCCGGGTTCGTGCCCGTTTTACCCGTAGAGGAGCGGTATAATGCAGGCTTTTGGCGTTCTCGACCGCTATATCGGTAAAACCATTTTTACCACCATCATGATGACTCTGTTCATGCTGGTGTCGCTCTCGGGCATCATCAAGTTTGTCGACCAGCTGAAAAAAGCGGGGCAGGGGAGCTACGATGCCCTCGGCGCAGGTTGGTATACCCTGCTCAGCATGCCGAAAGATATTCAGATCTTCTTCCCGATGGCGGCGCTGCTTGGTGCACTGCTCGGGCTTGGGATGCTGGCGCAGCGCAGTGAACTGGTGGTAATGCAGGCCTCTGGCTTCACCCGTATGCAGGTTGCGCTGGCGGTGATGAAAACCGCGATCCCGCTGGTGCTGCTGACCATGGCGATTGGCGAGTGGGTTGCGCCGCAGGGCGAACAGATGGCGCGTAACCAGCGTGCGCAGTCGATGTACGGCGGCTCGCTGCTCTCGACCCAGGCTGGCCTGTGGGCGAAAGATGGCAGTAACTTTATCTATATCGAACGGGTGAAGAGCGATACCGAACTGGGTGGCGTCAGCATCTATGCGTTCACCAAAGATCGTCGTTTGCAGTCGGTGCGCTATGCCGCGTCGGCGAAGTTCGACCCGGAGCATAAAATCTGGAATCTGTCGCAGGTCGATGAGTCTAACCTGACCGACCCGAAACAGGTGACCGGCTCGCAGACCGTGACCGGGACCTGGAAAACCAACCTGACGCCGGACAAGCTCGGCGTGGTGGCGCTCGATCCCGATGCGCTCTCTATCAGCGGCCTGCACAACTACGTGAAGTACCTGAAATCGAGTGGTCAGGACTCCGGGCGCTACCAGCTCAATATGTGGAGCAAGATCTTCCAGCCGCTCTCCGTGGCGGTGATGATGCTGATGGCGCTGTCGTTTATCTTTGGCCCACTGCGTAGCGTGGCGATGGGCGTGCGCGTCATCACCGGCATCAGCTTCGGCTTTGTCTTCTACGTGCTGGATCAGATTTTCGGCCCGCTGACGCTGGTCTACGGCATTCCGCCGGTGGTCGGGGCGCTGCTGCCAAGCGCATCCTTCTTCCTGCTGAGCCTGTGGCTGATGTCACGCAAGAGCCAGTAAAACATCAAGAGAGGCTGCGGCCTCTCTTCTTTTTTGCAAGGAGCACACGATGTTTTCCCTCGCAAGGCGCTTTGCGCTCCGCTTCTCTACCGCACTGCTGTTCGGCATCCTCAACGCCCTTTTCACCATGGCAGTTTTGAGCGGGCAGTGGCTAACCTCGGCTATGGGCGACAGCGCATTGCTGGCTTTTGAAGCCGCAGTGGTGGTGCTGGCGCTGCTGCTGGTGCAGTGGCTTATCCGCCGCGCCGATGCGCTGGCGCAAGCTGTCGGCACGGTGCGCCGCGGCTCGCCCGAAGAGGCGCAGGCGGATCACGTGCTGGCACGCTTTACCGCGGCGGAGACCCTGCTCAGTGAGCTGTCGATCAGCGCCCTGCTGCCGGTGATTGCCGGGTTTTTCCTCCTCGATACGCACCTTGCGATGTACCTGCATGGCGGCCTGCTGCTGCTGGCTATGGCCGTTACCTTCTGGCAGGGCAACCGCCTCGACAAGTTGCGTAATACTCACGGTTACACCACCGATTTTGGCCGCACCACGCCCTGATACCTTTCAGTAAAATCTGGTCTTTGCCCCGCTGCGTCCGGCGCGGGCTATGCTTGAGGGATGTTTCACTACACTCCCGGAAGATTATGTCCAGATTCTTTTTCAACGACCGCAAACAGCTGGTCAACGACGCCATCGAAGGGTTGGTGATCTCCGCCCCGCACGGCAACCTTGTACGCCTTGAGAGCGATCCGGCGATCCGCATCGTCGCCCGCGGCGACTGGGATAAAAGCCGCGTAGCGGTTATCTCCGGCGGCGGCTCCGGCCATGAACCGGCCCACGCCGGGTTTGTCGGTAAAGGCATGCTCACCGCCGCTGTCTGCGGCGATCTCTTTGCTTCACCGAGCGTAGACGCGGTGCTGAACGCCATTGTGGCAGTGACTGGCGATCGCGGCTGCCTGCTGATTGTCAAAAACTACACCGGTGACCGGCTCAACTTCGGCCTCGCCGCCGAAAAAGCCAAACGCTACGGCCTGAAAGTGGAGATGGTGATTGTCGCCGATGACATCGCACTGCCCGACAACAAACAGCCGCGCGGCATCGCCGGCACGGCGCTGGTGCACAAAATTGCCGGCTACGCCGCAGAGCAGGGCAAATCCCTGAGCGAAGTGCGCGACCTCGCCCAGCAGGCTTGCGACAACGTCTACAGCCTCGGTCTGGCGATGGAGAGCTGCAACCTGCCGGGTAGCGACAGCGAAGAGGGGCGCATTCAGCAGGGCCACGTTGAGCTTGGCCTTGGTATTCACGGCGAGCCGGGCGCGAGTACCCTTGAGACCCACAACAGTAAATCGCTGATCGATACGCTGGTTGAACCGCTGCGCGCGGAGGTGGGCAGCGATCGCGTGGCGGTGCTGATCAATAACCTCGGCGGCGTCTCCGCGCTGGAGATGGCGCTGCTGACCAAAGAGCTGGCCCATTCGGCGCTGAAAGATCAACTGGCCTACCTGATTGGCCCCGCACCGCTGGTCAGTTCGCTCGATATGAAAGGCTTCTCCCTTTCGCTGCTGCGCTTAACGGATGAGTTTGAGCAGGCGCTCTGCGCCGAAGTGCAGACCGTTGGCTGGCAGAAACCGGTCGCCTTCGCGCCGATGAAAACCCAGCCGCACAAAGCGGTCTACACCGGGCTGGAGATTGAGCCTTCTGATAACCCGCAGGTAAAAGCGCTGATGGGCACCGCCGCGCAGACGCTGATCGACCTGGAAAACCGCCTTAACGCGCTGGATGCGAAAGTGGGCGATGGCGATACCGGCTCGACCTTTGCCGAAGGCGCACGCGAGATCAAGCGCCTGCTGGAGCAGAACGCGCTGCCGCTGAACAACACCGCACAACTGCTGCAACTGATTGGCGAGCGGCTGGCGACGGTGATGGGCGGCTCCAGCGGCGTGCTGATGTCGATCTTCTTTACCGCCGCAGGCCAGGCGGTGCATAACGCCACGCCGTTGCCCGACGCGCTGCTGCTGGGGTTAAAGCAGATGAAACACTATGGCGGGGCGGATCTCGGCGACCGCACGCTGATCGATGCGCTACAACCGGCGCTGGAAGCCCTGCGCGATCGCGGATTAGCCGCTGCCATCGATGCCGCGAACAAAGGGGCAGAGAGCACCGCCACCATGCAGAAAGCGGGCGCGGGGCGTTCATCTTACGTCAACAGTGAGAACCTTGAAGGCGTGACCGATCCCGGCGCAGTAGCGATTGCCGAAGTATTTGCCGCGATAGGGAAATAAGAAGGGGTGCCCGGTGGTTAACCGGGCACAGTTGCCGGATGGCGGCTTCGCCTTATCCGGCCTACGTAATGGTGCGCTCTGCTCAAACGGCATCTGATTATGCGGCTGGCTGAAACAGCGCATGCCGGGTAAGCGTTCACGCGCCATCCGGCATATGATTGTGCGCCCTGCTCAAACGGCATGTGATTATACGTCTGGCTGAAACGGCGCATGCCGGATAAGCGTTCACGCGCCATCCGGCATATGATTGTGCGCCCTGCTCAAACGGTATGTGATTATGCGGCTGGCTGAAACCGCGTAGGCCGGATAAGCGTTTACGCGCCATCCGGCATTTAACCCGCACGCCCAACAACGCGCCGTACGGCGTTAAACCTGCCCGGCGGCATTGGCGCTCACCGGGCTGAACGGCTTAAAAATCCGCTTTCAACACCACGCGGTAACGCGCTTTACCGTCGCGCACATGCTGCAACGCTTCGTTGATCTGCGACATCGGGAACATCTCGATGGTCGGCGCAACCTTCGCTCGGCCGGCAAACTTCATTAGCTTACGCAACTCGTACGGCGTACCGGTTGCGGAACCGGAGACGCTGCGATCGCCGCCAATCAGCGTAAAGGCCGGTACTTCCAGCGGCTTCATCACGGCACCAACGGTGTGGAAATGACCACCGTGCGCCAGCGCTTCGAAGAAGGGCAGCCAGTCAAGATCGACGTTAACGGTGTTGATGATCAGATCGTACTGACCTGCGCGCGCTTTCAGCGCTTCCGGATCGCGGCTGTTGACCACATAATCCGCGCCCATCAGACGCACTTCCGCCTCTTTTGCCGGGTTCGAGCTGAACGCCGTCACTTCGCAGCCCATCGCGCGCAGCAGTTTGATGGCGATATGGCCCAGACCACCAATACCGATCACGCCAACGCGGCTGGTGGCGGTGATGTTGTGCATCAGCAGCGGTTTAAAGACGGTGATGCCGCCACACAGCAGCGGACCGGCGGTTTCAATATCAATGCTGTCCGGCAGGGGAATCACCCACTGCCAGCCGGCGCGGATCTTATCGGCGAAGCCGCCGCGGTTCAGAATGGTCGGCACCGCGCCTTCCAGGCAGTTGATCTGGTTGCCGTCGATACAGGCGTCGCAGTGCCCGCAGCTGTGCGCCGTCCAGCCGATACCCACGCGCTGACCCACTTTCAGCCCTTTGTTCTGCGCGGCGTCACCCAGTGCCACCACGTGGCCAATCACTTCATGCCCGGCAACCAGCGGATACTGGGAGAAGCCCCATTCGTTGTCGATCATCGACAGGTCAGAGTGGCAGATCCCGCAATAATCCACGGCGACTTCAACATCTTCAGCCGCCAGCGGGCCTGCATCGTATTCCTGAAGCTCAAGCTCGGCGCCAGCCTGTGGCGCGGCGTAGTTTTTGATGATGCTCATCACGGATTCCTTTATGTTGAGGGAGACGCTTGAAGTGTAGGGCATCTGCCGGCGCTCTGGCAGCCTGCGGCTGTGCATACCGCCCGTTTCGTTAAGCGATTGCTCTGAAAGCCGCGTTTTTTAGGATTTTCCATCCGCATATTAAGCCGCAGCGACTTTGCAACACGATGTGTCCGAACCATCCTCAAATAAGGGCGCAACGCGCAGTCAACGCTCAGCGCCATTCTCTCTCTACAGGAGCAACGATGATGGCGAATCAACCGCAACACACCGGCGATGCTGGCGTCGCATTAATCAAATCCTTTGAAGGACTACGGCTGGAGAAGTATCGCGATGCCGTTGGCAAGTGGACCATTGGCTACGGGCACCTGATCCTGCCGAACGAGAACTTCCCCCGTCCGATTACCGAAGCGGAGGCTGACGCGCTGCTGCGCAAGGATTTGCAGACGAGCGAGCGTGGCGTGCACAGGCTGGTGACGGTCGATCTCGACCAGGACCAGTTCGACGCGCTGGTGTCGTTTACCTTCAACCTTGGCGCCGGGAACTTGCAGAGCTCGACGCTGCTCAAGCTGTTAAATCAGGGCGAATATACGCAGGCCGCCGACCAGTTTCTGCGCTGGAACAAAGCGGGCGGCAGAGTGCTGCCCGGCCTGACACGGCGGCGCGAAGCAGAGCGGGCGCTGTTTTTGCAGGCGGGTTAGCGCTTGTTAACCAGCGCGTTTAGCCAGCTTTCATCGTGATCGGGGCGCTGATCCTGCGTTATCCACATTTTATGGATTGTCAGCTCAGGCAGTGGCGCCAGCAGCGCGGTCAGCCGGGACTCCGTCATATCGCTAAAACGGCGGCCCGCCAGTTCGCGCTCGCTATCGCCATATTTAAATGACAGATACCAGATCCCGCCGGGTTTCAGCGCGCGCGCCAGGGTGTTTATCACCGCAGGTAATTCGTTATACGGGACGTGCAGCAGCGAGGCGCAGCACCAGATCCCGTCGTACTTCTGCGTTTCATTCAGCTGGTCGAAGGCCATCTCCTTGACCGGCAGCCCGCTGTAGTGACGCGCCAGCGCCACCAGTTCGGCAGAGGCGTCGAACGCTTCCACGTGGTAACCCTTGCGGGCAAAGGCCAGCGCATCGCGCCCGGAGCCGCAGCCCGCATCCAGCACGCACGCCTGTTCCGGCAAGTGCGTCATAAAGTCGGCGTACAGCGGCGACATATCAAGATCGACCGTGCCGTCGAAGAAGGTTTGCGCATGGTTCTGGTAGTAATTCATCGTCATCAGAGCACTCTCTGTTGTTGTCTCTCTGGAGCCCAGGTTTTCAGCTGTGAAGCCAGCGCCCTGTTCCAGCGGTCATTCAGGAAGGCTTTGCGCTTCGGTTCACTGTTACCGGTCTGGTTGATAATCGCCTCATGCAGCGGCAGGCGGCTATTAATAAGATACTCATTACGGGCATGCAGGCGCTCCAGCAGCGGCAATGTCGGCAACTGGGCAAGCTTACCCTGTGTGCCACGGTTGCAACTCTGGCAGGCCAGCACCAGGTTCCAGACGCCGTTCAGGTTGACGCCCGGCAGCCCTGCGCGCGCCATCAACGGGATAAAGTGATCGACATCGGCTAATAACGGATCGCTGCTTTCGATACTTATCGGCGCATGGCAGTAAAAACAGTGCCCTTTCTGGTAACCATTGAGGCTGTTCCGGCAACTGGTCAGCGTGATGCGCGCGCTTTTAAGCTGGGTAAAGAGCGTTTGCTGCTCGTCATCATAGTGAACATCCAATAGCTGCGGCGGCAGGTTCATCTCCCAGGCCTTTTCGACCAGCGTCCAGCGCGCGTCCGTCTCATGCACCAGGTTCTGGAACTGCGGCGTCTGCGTCAGGCGGTAAAAATCATCCGTCAGGCGAATGCCTTTGCCTTCGCGCTGCTCATCAATAAAAAACTGCTTCTCAATCGGTCCGCCATTGACGTTATGAAACGCCTTCAGCACCACCTTAAAACCCTGCTTCGCCGTCACCTGCAACAGCTCATCGTAACTAATCTCACCCCGATTAAACTGCAAGCAGGCGGTGATAAACGGGCCAGGCTTGCTGGTGTTGAGGATCTGCTTGGGTGCGTTTTTCAGGTGCGCACAGATATGCTGGCTAAAGGGGACCGCCAGATCCTGCAAGGAGATGAATGTGTTGCTGCGATCGATATCGTACAGCGCATGCGCCAGCGCGAACTTATAGGTCGCGAAGTTGTTGCCAAAGAGGATCACTCCCCGCCAGTAGTTTTCCAGCGTGGGATCGACCTGGTAAAAACGCATAGGTTTTCCTGGTGATGGATTACCGGTGAATGTTACGTGATCACATAACAAATGCGCAGTGATGTAAATCACCCAACAATTAGTTCGGTGAATTTATGAGGGGAGGAGAGGGGGAGGTTTAACGCTGAAAATTTCAGCACTTGGCAGACGTTACGCGCGGCGCTGCTTGCATGGAGGCGATTGACAGGTATAATCCAACACGTTCCCGCATCCCCTTCCGTGCCGGAGTGGCGAAATCGGTAGACGCAGTTGATTCAAAATCAACCGTAGAAATACGTGCCGGTTCGAGTCCGGCCTTCGGCACCATAAGATGCAAAGATAAGTCGCCTGGAGCGGCTTTTTTTGTGTCTGAAATCCAAAGACCGTAGCAATTTTTGCGCTTTTAAATCAACTTGTGTCAACGTGACTCAATCTGATCGTGATGGCATGATGTCGCTGATTGGTTGCAAGCACTGAGAATGAAATACTTACGTCCTATTGACAAAAAAGTGCGCATGACATTTTTTGGCCTACTGTGACGTTTGCTCAGGCAAGAGCAAAGAGTGATGAAGCTAAAAAGCTGTTAGTGCATGGCATGGATTCAAAAGTTGAACAGAAGGAAAGTCAGGTTGGAAACGTAGGGACATAGACTTTTCAAACAATCTTTCTCGAATGACATTCCAGCAATAAGCGCTGGAGTGAAGACCATAGATCGCGCGTTCTCCGTTATCTTGAGCTGTATATCTTTCCTTATATCGGCCCGTCTAATATTCGTTATCTTAAAACCAGCTATCTTCTATCCCCTATCGAGAAAGCTGTTGCCAGTGGTAAGCATGACGTCGCTCAGCGCCTGCAATAGCGTGTTACGGCCATTATGCGTTCTACCGTTCAGACATGGCCTATAACATTAAAAATGAATTTTGCGGTCGTGGTTTTTGGATGATGGCGCGTGACGTTTTAGGTTAGTCAGGGTTGTGAAGCTAAGGTGCTATTGAGCGCTAGCTGAGCCATTCAGAACGTAATAATGTTCGCACTGCTTATATTCATACTTCTGAGAATCTGAATGAACGTAGTTTAATAGTACAGAAATGAGCTGATTTTCTCGGCATTAATCGAAACCAAAAAATAGCACCGTATTACTATGCCAATAACTACGATTAAGGTTGAGAAAAAGAGTAAAGATAAATTAGTGCGCAGGTTTTTCTAATAACTTGAGCTAGATCATACCATCTAACTAAACGTTCTTAATAAGTAATGGTAAGATTGATAGGTAGCTTGCGCGAGGAGGTCGTTGTGGATAAAGCTTTCTGTACTATTGATCAAAAAGAATGGGGCGCGGATGCATTTTACGCATTGCCGCTTGCTGAGGTAAAACTAAAGAAACGGAGTTTACTCTGTACTGAATGTCAGGGTGATGCATGGTTTAGACGCTCAAGTTACGGAAATGATTCACCACATTTTTGTGCCCATCACCAAGAAAATTGCTCACTCGGGACTTCATACGAAGCGGTTGGAGAAGGGGATGAAAATAAAGGGTTACCTGCATCAGATGCTGACAGTGGCATAGTATTAGATTTGGGATTAACTCAAAGCTATGACATTGATGTCAAAACAGCAGCGGATACCTCTGAAAATACACCTCATGGCCAAAGGTTCACAGGTAAAAAAACTGTTGATGGTGGAAGTTTAAAATATCCGGCACATTTTACTTTAAAAAAATTACTTTACAAGTTGGTTAAGTCCAAAGGACTATGTTACGCCGATAAAAAGGTGGGCTTTAAAAATCAATCTTTTAGCGAACTACCGGAAAATGGGGCAGAACTATTTGTTGAATTTGTGAATGTTTTACCATGGATGGATGGTGCTCGTCGAATATTTTGGGGGTTTATTAGTGATGTTGGGCAAACAAGAGATGGCAAAATTTGGTTAAATGCGGGAAATATTAAGTCTGGATTAAGTGTCTGTATTAATAAAGAAATTTCAAATGACTTCAAAGAGCAATTCAAGGTTAAAAATAGTCTTGATGAGTTAGATGGATGTCATGCACTAATTATTGGTACTTGTGCATATGCTACTACAGGTAAACCAATACTATGGTGTGGTGATCTTAGTTATATCGTACTGCGAAGGTATAAGCTGGATCAGTATTAATAACATCAGACTGTGCGGTAAAATTTCTATTTATATAAAAATCACTTATGCTAAACAAAAGTAATTTACTTAATTCCCTGGGTGAAAGGTGCTCTAACGAAAAGATAGCTGGCCATTTAGTGTATTTGATGAGCTATAAAGGAAAACCATTAATTATAAAACTGAGTATGCTTTGTCAAAGTGCTAATCGTTCACTGCTTATAATTTATTTGATTAACCTTGCGATTCGAGCCCGCCCATCTCACCATAAGATGCAAAAATAATTCGATTAGAAGTTTTTTGTATAAAATTTAGAGCCCGTAGGATTGTCTGCGCTTTTTCATTTAACCAGCCTCAACTTAATGATGCGGGTATATCCGTGGATATATTTAAAAAAATGAGGCTAAATAGCATCTATACAGACTAGTGTAGGATAATCCTCTAAATTGTTAGTTAACGCTTTATTCAGAGCCTAAGATACATTCTATATCCTCGATGAGCTGAACATGACTAAATTGGGGACGGGAGCTTTGCAAATTTCAAACCGACCCTTAAGAATTACCCTATCACTGTGAAATTTGCCATTGTCCAGGCCAACATTGGACGTTATGATAAAGAGTTACAGGTCTTAAATGTATGGTCAGGCCTGCACAGTGATGGATTGATACTTAAAGATGACTAAGTCCAATTTTGATTTCCTGAAAGGCATCAACGACTTTACCTATGCTATCGCCTGTGCGGCGGAAAATAACTACCCGGATGATCCCAATACTGCGCTTGTTAAAATGCGTATGTTTGGCGAAGCGACAGCGAAACATCTTGGCCTGCTGCTGGACATCCCCCCCTGCGAAAATCAACACGATCTGCTACGTGAACTCGGCAAGATCGCATTCGTTGATGACAACATTCTTTCTGTCTTCCACAAATTGCGCCGGGTCGGTAACCAGGCAGTACACGAATATCATAACGATCTTGACGACGCGCAGATGTGTCTGCGGCTGGGCTTTCGCCTGGCTGTCTGGTACTACCGCCTGGTCACTAAAGATTATGACTTCCCGGTGCCGGTTTTTGTTTTGCCGGAACGTGGTGAAAGCCTCTATCACCAGGAAGTGCTGACGCTGAAACAGCAAATCGAACAACAGCTTCGTGAAAAAGAGCAGAGTCAGACAGAGCTGGCAGTACAGCACCAGAAGATGATTGCCCTGAACGGCTATATTGCCATCCTGGAAAGTAAGCAGCAGGAAACTGAAGCACAAACACAGGCACGGCTTGCGGCTCTGGAAGCACAGTTAGCCGAGAAAAATGCGGAGCTGGCGAAACAGACCGAGCTGGAGCGTAAGGCTTACCATAAAGAAATTACCGATCAGGCGATTAAGCGCACGCTCAACCTCAATGAAGAAGAGAGCCGTTTCCTGATTGACGCCCAGCTGCGTAAAGCGGGCTGGCAGGCCGACAGCAAAACCTTGCGCTTCTCTAAAGGCGCCCGCCCGGAGCCTGGCGTTAACAAAGCGATTGCCGAATGGCCAACCGCTATTGATGAAACGGGCAAACAAGGCTTTGCGGACTATGTTCTGTTTGTCGGCCTTAGGCCCATCGCGGTTGTCGAGGCAAAACGTAAAAACGTTGATGTTTCCGGCAAACTCAACGAGTCGTATCGCTACAGCAAATACTTCGATAATGCCTTCTTACGCGACACACTGCTGGAGCATTACGCCCCTGACGAAGTGCACGAAGCGGTACCGGTGTATGAAATCAACTGGCAGGATAGTAGCGGCGAACAGCGCTTCAAAATCCCCTTTTGCTACTCCACCAACGGGCGTGAATATCGCGCTGCGATGAAAACCAAAAGCGGCATCTGGTATCGCGATGTCCGCCATACCACCAACATGTCGAAAGCATTACCGGAGTGGCATCGCCCGGAAGAGCTGCTGGAAATGCTCGGCAGCGATCCGCAGAAACAAAATCAGTGGTTTGCTAATAACCCAGCAATGAGCGAGCTGGGCCTGCGCTATTATCAGGAAGATGCCGTGCGTGCGGTGGAAAACGCCATCGTTAATGGCCAGCAAGAGATCCTGCTGGCTATGGCTACCGGTACCGGTAAAACCCGTACTGCGATTGCGCTGATGTTCCGCCTAATCCAGTCCCAGCGTTTCAAACGTATTCTTTTCCTGGTTGACCGCCGTTCACTCGGTGAGCAGGCGCTTGGCGCGTTTGAAGATACGCGTATTAATGGCGATACGTTTAACAGCATCTTTGATATCAAAGGGTTGACCGACAAATTCCCGGAAGACAGCACCAAAATTCACGTGGCCACGGTTCAATCGCTGGTTAAACGCACGCTGCAATCGGATGAAACGATGCCGGTAGGCCGTTACGACTGTATCGTCGTTGACGAAGCTCATCGTGGCTACATTCTCGATAAAGAGCAGACCGAGGGCGAGCTGCAATTCCGTAGCCAGCTTGATTATGTCTCTGCTTATCGCCGTATTCTTGATCACTTTGATGCGGTCAAGGTTGCTCTGACCGCCACGCCTGCACTGCATACGGTGCAGATTTTTGGTGAACCGGTCTATCGCTACACCTACCGTACCGCGGTAATTGATGGCTATCTGATCGATCAGGATCCGCCGATCCAGATCATTACCCGCAACGCACAAGATGGCGTTTATCTCTCTCAGGGCGAGCAGGTAGAGCGCATCAGCCCGCAGGGAGAAGTGATTAACGATACGCTGGAAGATGACCAGGACTTTGAGGTGGCTGACTTTAACCGTGGCCTGATTATTCCTGAGTTTAACCGCGCCGTCTGTAACGAACTCACTAATTATCTCGACCCGACCGGGCCGCAAAAAACGCTGGTGTTCTGCGTCACCAATGCTCATGCCGATATGGTGGTAGATGAGCTGCGCACCGCGTTTAAGAAAAAGTATCCGCAGCTGGAGCATGACGCGATTATCAAGATCACTGGTGATGCCGATAAAGACGCGCGGAAAGTACAGACCATGATCACCCGCTTTAATAAAGAGCGGTTGCCCAATATCGTGGTCACTGTCGACCTGCTGACAACCGGCGTTGATATTCCGTCGATCTGTAATATCGTTTTCCTGCGCAAGGTACGTAGCCGCATTCTGTATGAGCAGATGAAAGGCCGTGCCACACGCTTATGCCCGGATGTGAATAAAACCAGCTTCAAGATTTTCGACTGCGTTGATATCTACAGCTCGCTGGAAAGTGTCGATACCATGCGGCCGGTGGTGGTACGTCCTCAGGTTGAGTTGCAAACTCTGGTTAACGAAATCACCGACTCCGAGACTTACAAAACCATCGAAGCGGATGGTCGCAGCTTCGCCGAGCACAGCCATGAACAGCTGGTCGCCAAGCTGCAGCGTATTATCGGTCTGGCAACGTTTAACCGTGACCGTAGTGAGACGATCGATAAGCAAGTGCGTCGTCTGGATGAGCTATGCCTGGACGCGGCGGGCGTTAACTTTAACGGCTTCGCTTCATGCCTGCGCCAAAAAGGAGCGCACTGGAGTGCCGAAGTCCTCAACAAGCTGCCTGGCTTTATTGCCCGTCTGGAAAAACTGAAAACTGACATCAATAACCTGACTGCGTCACCGATCTTCCTCGATATTGACGATGAAGTGGTGAGCGTTAAATCGCTGTATGGTGAATACGACACGCCGCAGGATTTCCTCCAAGCCTTTGATTCGCTGGTGCAGCGCTCGCCTAATGCGCAGCCGGCACTGGAGGCGGTGATCAATCGGCCCCGCGACCTCACTCGCAAGGGGCTTGTCGAGCTGCAGGAGTGGTTTGATCGCCAGCACTTTGATGAATCCGCCCTGCGTAAAGCGTGGAAAGAGACGCGTAATGAAGATATCGCCGCCCGGCTAATCGGTCATATTCGCCGTGCAGCGGTAGGCGATGCGTTGATGCCGTTCGATGAGCGAGTCGATCATGCGCTGACGCGCATCAAAAGCGAGAACGACTGGAACAGCGAGCAGTTAAGCTGGCTCGAGCGTCTGGCTCAGGCGCTGAAAGAGAAGGTAGTGCTCGACGATGATGTCTTCAAAACGGGCAATTTCCATCGCCGTGGCGGCAAGGCGATGCTGCAAAAAACGTTCGACGATGATCTCGACAGCCTGCTCGATAAGTTCAGTGATTACATCTGGGATGAGCCTGCTTAACGCGTTATCATTTCCGGCAATTTCTTCCTCTGCGGCCCCGATAAGGGCCGCTGTTTATTTACGGAACCCTCAATGAACAATAACGATCTGGTCGCCAAGCTGTGGAAGCTGTGCGACAACCTGCGCGATGGCGGCGTCTCCTATCAAAACTACGTTAATGAACTCGCCTCGCTGCTGTTTCTGAAAATGTGTAAAGAGACCGGGCAGGAGGCTGACTACCTGCCAAAAGGTTACCGCTGGGATGATCTGAAATCCCGCATTGGCCAGGAACAGTTGCAGTTCTACCGTAACCTGCTGGTTCACCTCGGTGCCGATAACCAAAAGCTGGTGCAGGCGGTGTTCCAGAACGTCAATACCACCATTACCCAGCCGAAACAGTTGACCGAGCTGGTCAGCAATATGGATTCGCTGGACTGGTACAACGGCGCGCACGGCAAATCTCGCGATGACTTCGGGGATATGTACGAAGGGCTGTTGCAGAAGAACGCCAACGAAACCAAGTCTGGCGCGGGTCAATACTTTACCCCGCGTCCGCTAATCAAAACCATTATCCAGCTGCTAAAACCCCAGCCGCGCGAAGTGGTGCAGGACCCGGCTGCGGGAACGGCGGGCTTTCTGATTGAAGCCGACCGCTACGTTAAGTCGCAGACCAACGATCTGGATGACCTTGATGGCGATACCCAGGATTTCCAGATCCATCGCGCGTTTATCGGCCTTGAGCTGGTGCCCGGCACCCGCCGCCTGGCGCTGATGAATTGCCTGCTACACGATATTGAAGGTAATCTCGACCACGGCGGTGCCATCCGTCTGGGTAATACGCTGGGTAGCGATGGCGAAACATTGCCGAAGGCACATATTGTTGCCACCAACCCGCCGTTTGGCAGTGCGGCGGGCACCAACATTACCCGCACCTTTGTTCACCCGACCAGCAACAAACAGCTCTGCTTTATGCAGCATATTATCGAAACGCTGCACCCCGGCGGTCGTGCGGCGGTAGTGGTGCCGGATAACGTCCTGTTTGAAGGCGGCAAAGGTACCGATATTCGTCGTGACCTGATGGATAAGTGCCATCTGCACACCATTCTGCGTCTGCCGACCGGTATTTTTTACGCCCAGGGCGTGAAAACTAACGTGCTTTTCTTTACCAAAGGCACGGTGGCGAACCCGAATCAGGATAAGAACTGTACCGATGACGTGTGGGTGTATGACCTGCGCACCAATATGCCGAGCTTCGGCAAGCGCACACCGTTTACCGACGAACATTTGCAGCCGTTTGAGCGCGTTTATGGCGAAGAACCTCACGGTTTAAGCCCTCGTACTGAAGGTGAATGGAGTTTTAACGCTGAAGAGACGGAAGTTGCCGACAGCGAAGAGAACAAAAACACCGATCAGCATCTGGCTACCAGCCGCTGGCGCAAGTTCAGCCGAGAATGGATCCGCACCGCGAAATCCGATTCACTGGATATCTCCTGGCTGAAAGATAAAGACAGCATCGACGCCGACAGCCTGCCGGAACCGGATGTGTTAGCAGCAGAAGCGATGGGCGAACTGGTACAGGCAATGGGTGAACTGGATGCGCTGATGCGTGAACTGGGGGCGAGCGATGAGGCGGATGCGCAGCGTCAGTTGCTGCAAGAAGCATTTGGTGGGGTGAAGGAATGAAATCAACATTGTATCCCTCGGACTGGGGCAATGCGTCTTTGGAAATAGTATCAATTCACATCATTGGTGGAGATTGGGGTAAAGATCCAGATTTCATTGACCAGGAATACGAATCTGTAGCCTGTATACGTGGTGCTGAATTCAAAAACTGGAAAAGAGATTTCGGTAAAACTGCTGTTATCAGAAAAGTAAAATGCTCTAGCCTCTCAAATCGTAAATTATTGAAAAATGATATTTTAATCGAAATATCTGGGGGAGGCCCTGATCAGCCAGTCGGTCGAACTGTGTTGATAGATGAAAAAGTCTTTAGCCAACATAAGCTACCGCTGGTTTGTACAAATTTCCTACGATTGGTTAGGCTAAGCAATAATATTAACGCTGTTTTTGTTAATCGTTATTTGGAGTTTTTTTATAACTCTGGTGAAGTTACAAAATATCAAAGTGGGAGTAACAATTTGAGGAATCTTAAATTCAAAGAGTACTCAGCTCTTAAAATGCCACTTCCGCCACTTGCCGAACAAAAAATCATCGCTGAAAAACTCGATACGCTGCTGGCGCAGGTAGACAGCACGAAAGCACGTCTTGAGCAAATCCCACAAATCCTGAAACGTTTTCGTCAGGCGGTATTGGGGGTCGCAGTTAATGGAAAATTGACAGAAAAATGGCGTAATTTTGAGCCGCAACATTCTGTATTTAAGAAGTTAAACTTTGAATCTATCTTAACTGAATTACGTAATGGTCTTTCATCAAAGCCAAATGAAAGTGGTGTTGGTCATCCAATACTACGCATTAGTTCTGTACGTGCTGGCCATGTAGATCAAAACGATATTCGGTTTCTAGAATGTTCAGAAACTGAACTAAACCGCCACAAATTACAAGATGGAGATCTTTTATTTACTCGCTATAACGGAAGTTTAGAATTTGTTGGTGTTTGTGGGTTGTTGAAAAAATTACAACATCAAAATTTGCTATATCCCGATAAACTTATTCGAGCTCGATTAACCAAAGATGCTTTACCAGAATATATCGAAATATTTTTTTCATCCCCCTCAGCACGAAATGCAATGATGAACTGCGTGAAAACAACTTCTGGTCAAAAAGGTATTTCAGGAAAAGATATCAAATCCCAAGTTGTTTTATTACCTCCAGTAAAAGAACAAACCGAAATCGTTCGCCGTGTCGAGCAACTCTTCGCCTACGCCGACGCCATAGAAAAACAGGTCAACAACGCCTTAGCCCGCGTCAATAACCTGACGCAATCCATTCTGGCAAAAGCGTTCCGTGGTGAACTTACCGCCCAATGGCGGGCCGAAAACCCGGATTTAATCAGCGGAGAAAACAGCGCCGCCGCGTTGCTGGAGAAAATCAAAGCTGAACGCGCAGCCAGCGGGGATAAAAAAGGCTCGCGTAAAAAATCCTGATTAGTATTTTTATGGCGCATCTTTCAGATGCGCTTTTTATTATTTCTCAAAAAATAAATCTCACTTCTTAATATTTAAATAGCTTCAGAATCTTCTTATTTTATCCTGTTTTTGTCTGGACTTTATTTCTGTTTATTGGTGATATGTTCAGGTTTTTAGCGCGATGCGGATGTGCTGCAACACACCCGCACCGCTCATCACAATCACTATTTACAGAGAATAGCAATCATGACTGACACGCATTCTATTGCACAACCGTTTGAACCTGAAGTCTCCCCGGCAAATAACCGTCAACTGACCGTAACTTATGCGAGCCGCTATCCGGATTACAGCCGTATTCCCGCCATCATTATGAAAGGGCAGTGGCTGGAAGCCGCCGGTTTTAACAGCGGTACGGGAGTCGATGTGAAAGTAATGGATGGCTGTATTGTGCTCACCGCCCGGCAACCCGCTCCTCAAGAGAGCGAACTGATGCAGTCGCTGCGCCGGGCCTGCAAGCTTTCAGCGCGGAAACAGAAGCAGGTGCAGGAGTTTATAGGCGTGATTTCCGGTAAACAGAAAGTCGCCTGAATGCAGAACTGCTCCCGGTACAGCACCGGGAGCAGTCCATCAGGAAGCGATCACCTCCAACAGCACATCCGTGGCCCAGCTCTCTTCATTATTGGCAACATTCTCTTTCTGACAGGCCAGTGCCATATTTCCTAACTGGAAAGAGACGTTATCGCTAAAGTTGCGTAATACCATTTCCATGCAAAGTTAATGTGCCAACAAGATCATTCTCTGCGCAAACGACAGGGCAGAGGCGTTTACAGCTGTAGGTAGACCTGGAAGTGTCTGGATTGTCCACGCTAGTTCAAGCAAAATTATCAGTAAGTTGACTCATCTCCATTCTGAACGAAGCGCATAGTGCATAATTGAGTATGTTTTAGCTTTCAGAAGTGAATAAGTGTATTCGCAGCTTTATAAGTAGGTTCATGTTATGGGGTTTGGACGACATAGGTTAGTAAGCTTTTAATTACTTTATGATCAGATAAGAGGTAACAAGGATGAGCCGCTACACCGGTGAAGATAAATCAGAGCATATTTTGAACGCTGCCAATGTGTGGCGGCAACGTTGCCTTATAAATAGTGGTTCGATTTTTAGTGATAAAAACCTCTGGAAGAGCCAGTACCTGGCCGAAATCGAAAATGATGTTGTAAACAGCCAACTAGAGCTGGAAGGCAACTTTATGCACCGTTTAACGGAGCAGTTAGCCAGCATCTCACCAGAAGCAAAACAGCTTACCGCGGAAATGCTCTGGCTGCTCTTTCTTTGCCCCAGCAATATCAGTATTAGAACCAAACGTGAGCAAATCCTGGCTGTTTGGTCACTTTCCGGTGAACCGCTAAATGATGCTCACCCTTTGCTTCAGGATGATGTGCTTAATGGGGTCGGTAGCGCAGGTACAGGATTTAACACTTTTCGCGCACGAGAGTTTGCTTACCTTACAAATGTCCTTAAGTCGCTGTTAGCAATGCCATCTTCGGAACGTGAAGCACGCTTGAGTGATGGTTTCGCCTTTGCAGAGTGGCTAACTGCTATCCCTGAAAATGCCAGCCGTCAGTTCCGACATATGCTGTTATTTATGCTTTTCCCGGAATCTTTTGAACGCATATTTAGCAATAACGATCGCAGAACCATTATTCGCGCTTTTAAACCACAGCATAAGGGTGATTTTTCAGCGGTGACGATGGACAAAGTATTGCTTGAAATAAGGCATGAGCAAGAAGAAAAGCAGCAAAGCCAGAATCTCGATTTTTATGTTCCTCCTTTATCTGAAATCTGGCAGGTAAACGCAGACCCAATTGCACTACCCACCCAAAAAGCGCCGATCGATGAAGTTATTTCGCAACCTGACATTCCTGAGCCGCTGAATTTAATTCTTTTTGGCCCTCCAGGCACGGGGAAAACCTACGAATTAAACGCATTAAAAACGAAGTATGTCAGTCAGGCTCAGGCTCTCACACGCGAACAGTGGCTAACTGAGCAACTCGCCGATAAGTCCTGGTGTGATGTCATATTTATGGCGCTTGTGGATTTAAATGGCAGGGCGAAAGTGTCGGCTATCCGCGAGCATGAGTTTGTTCAAACTAAAGCAGCTGCGCTTGAAAGAAGCAGGAATTTACATCAGACAATATGGTCCACGCTGCAAAATCATGCAGCGCCTGATTCCAAAACTGTAAAGTTTGAACGCCGTACGGCTCCTTATCTTTTCGATAAGAATAGCGACAGCACATGGTTTCTACTTGCTGAAGCTCGAGAAGAGTGTGCTGAGCTTGTTGCGCTCGTTTCATCATTAGAAAAGCAAGCAGGTAGTAATAAAGCGATCAGCCGCTACGAATTTGTCACTTTTCATCAGGCATACAGCTATGAGGATTTTGTGGAGGGGATTCGGCCTGAGCTGGATGAAGAGAGTGGTGAGTTAAGTTATTCACCACAGGATGGCGTATTTCGTCGTATCTGCCAACGTGCTGAAGCCGATCCTGCACACCGCTATGCCATTTTTATCGATGAAATCAATCGTGGCAATGTTGCAAAAATCTTCGGGGAGTTAATTACTCTGATAGAACCTGACAAACGTATTAACGGTGATAAAGGAATGCGCATTACGTTGCCGTATTCCCGAGAAGCTTTTGGGGTACCCGCCAATCTGGATATCTACGGCACCATGAACACCGCGGATCGTTCAATTGCCCTGCTGGATACTGCTTTACGTCGCCGTTTCCGTTTTAAAGAACTTATGCCTGATAGCAGCAAAATTGCGGGTACTGATGGCGAAGGTAATATTGTTGATGACGATGGTCGCCCTGTTAATCTGCGTAAGCTACTGGATGCCATGAATCATCGTATTCGTTTCCTTCTAAGTCGTGACCTTATGCTTGGTCATGCTTACCTTTGTCCGGTAACTAATCTTACTCAGCTTAAAGCAGTCTTCCTGAATCAGTTTATTCCCTTGCTGCAGGAGTACTTTTACGAGGACTGGCATAGAATTCAGCTTGTTTTTAGGGATGTTGACGCTACAGGCAAGCTGGTAGAAGCGCCGTTAATAAAGCATGTCAGATTGACAAGTGCGAACGTATTTGGTTTTACCCATGATGATTTTGAAGAGGTCGTTGAATACAGGGTGTCATCAGCACCAGAAATTACTCCCGACTCGCTACGCAAAATCTACGAGGATTAAGCTGTGGGTGAGATCTTATCGGTGATTGAGCATAGTGCTCTGCCAATTATTGCGGAAAGAGCCATTAAGCAGCGAGCATTGGGCATACATCATGCCCAATTGCTGGAAAAATTATCCTCTGAGCTTCCTACTGGTACATTTAGCTGGGGACATCAATCGGTTCGCTTCGCTCAATTTTGTGGCGTAATTCAGTTGGATGATCTGACACTGGAGATCTTGCCAAAAATTCATGGCAAAGAAGACAAACCAGAATCCTGTAGGGCAGCATTAGTTCAAATGTTATATTCCGCGCGGCTGATACGCACATATAAAGGTGCTCAGACTGGCGTCAATACACACCGTATGGAGCTGTTGGATATCTTTATTCAACACTTTTGCCAAGATCTTCATGCGCAGATACTTCAGGGAAAATTACGCAATTATATTGAGCAAGAAGAGAATATCTCGGTTATGCGTGGACGCTTGATTATTCCACAGCATATACGGCATAACGTATTTCATAAAGAGCGGCTCTATTGCCGTTTCGATGAGTTCAGTGAAGACATACTGTTAAATCAAATTCTCCGCTTTACTCTGAAGCTGCTTGCGCCCTTGACTCGCTCTGGCAGAGTCAGGAAGCAAATTAATGATTTGCTAATGCATTTCGATGGTGTTCGTGATGTACCTATTACTTTGCAATTGTTTAACTTACTTAAATGCGATCGCATTAGCCAAAGATTCCAACCTGTACTTGAGCAGTGCCGACTATTTATCACTGCGATAAAGCCGGATATATTAGCTGGTAGAACCCCATTATTCTCCTTGTTATTTGATATGAACCGGCTGTTTGAAGCGTGGGTTGCGGAAAAATTAAAACCCTGGGCTCACCAGCAGGGATGGCACCTTCGTACTCAGGGGCCGCGCAGATACCTGGCAATGCGTGAGGGCGATCTTCCACAATTCCAGTTAAGGCCTGATATCGCTTTCGTTGATGATAACGAGGTCCCTCAACTGATCGCCGATACTAAATGGAAATTATTAAGTCAAAAAGATCGCAAGCTTGGTGTTTCCAATACCGATATCTATCAACTTTATGCTTATGCCGGGCGCTATAACGTTCCCCATGTGCAACTGATTTATCCTGCTCAGGCAGGGCTGGAACCACAGTATGAGTTTAAGTTGCAGGGCATGCATGAGCCGTCGTTGACAGTAAAAACAGTAGCAATTGAATCTAATGCGCTAATGACATGAAGGTTATTGTAAGGCTTCAAAGTGTTGGAGCCTTGCTGAAACACCGTTTGCCTGGGCTATTACTCAGATCTTTGTTACCACGCTGGTGGGTGTCATTCATCAATTTATTATTATCCAGCCTGACGAGAGACGTAGCTCTGCATAAGTCACCACAGACTGTACTTTCTCTTTGCGTTTGAATTTAATGTTTGTTCTTGGCGGCCCCCCACAAAAAAATTCCTCCCCAACTCCCCCTTTTCAAAATGCTATCCTGTCGCTGGATTCAGGCCGGGCTACATTCACGGTACTGGCCTGATTTTATTCCCCTTTTTTAAGTAAGGAGTAAGACAATGTCAGTTAAGAGAAAACACCTGACTCGCCACGAGGTGAGGCAAATATTGCTGGCAACAGACCGGGGGCTGCACTTTGCACGGGATTACTGCCTCATCCAGATGTGTTTTTTACACGGGCTGCGCGTCAGCGAACTGTGCGATATGCGCTTATCCGATATCGATCTGGTCGGGCGGTCGGTCTACGTCCGGCGGCTCAAGAACAGCCTCTCCACGCAGCATCCGCTGTTTGATACCGAACTGCCTGCGCTGACGCGCTGGCTGAACGAGCGTCGCCGCTGGCGGGACGCGGACAGCGACTGGCTCTTCCTCTCGCAAAAAGGCGGGCCGCTCTCGCGTCATCAGGTGCGGTTGCTGCTTAAACGCTATGGCGAACTGGGGGGAATCAGCATCTCCGCTCATCCGCACATGTTGCGGCACGGATGCGGTTACGCGCTGGCGGATTTGGGGCGTGATACGCGTCTGATACAGGATTATCTCGGGCACCGGAACATCCGGCATACGGTGATCTACACGGCCACCAACACGCAGCGGTTTTTGAATGTCTGGGGAGATGTTTCGCAAAATCAACCATTTAGTGCCAAAACGCAAAGTAGTATCAGAAAAATTTAGGGTAGAGTCAAAATTTTTCTGATGCCTCTTCAGGCAAGACGTTATCTTGCTGTTTTTAAATCGTTATTTTTTGCAAGCACGTCGTAATAATGCATTAACCTTTACTGGCAACGTGATCCAGTTGTTCACGTTGCCAGTGTTATCTTCTCAACGTCCCGTTATTTTATCTCTCTTATCTTGCCAAAAAGCGCGTTCCCTGACGTTTTATGCTGCCTTCCTCTGTTTTTAAAAATCTTCCGCTGAACTCACCACTCTGGCACTAACGGGAAAGTCTGAAGCAGATTTTTTCGCCGCCGTTGTAGAGCAGGGCATAGCTCTGCGTCATTTTTATCAAGGAGAAGAAAATGAAAATGCGGTTAGCAAACACGGCTTTTATCGTCTGGATAGGGCTTGCCGGCACGGCGCAGGCCGCAGACGGCACCATCTACTTCACCGGCAGCATCACTGACCAGACCTGTGCGGTCGACAGCGGTTCGCAAAGCATGAACGTTGATTTAGGCAAAGTCTCCGTGACAACGCTCAACGGCTCTGCCGGGTTGAAAGCGGCCCCGACACACTTCAGCATTACGCTCAATGATTGCCCCGACACCGTCACCGCGCTGAAAGTGAAATTCGACGGCACCGCGCATGCCGTAAATCAGCGCCTGTTGTCGCTGGACAGCGGAAGTAACGTTGCGAGCGGCGTCGGGATCGAAATCGCCGATAAAAATGGCTCTGCCATTCCGCTCTACTCGGCCTCGGGCGATTACACCCTCGATGAAGGCAGCAACACGCTGGACTTCACCGCTCGCTATGTCTCGACCGGCACGACGGTCACCACCGGTACGGCTAACGCCACCTCGCAGTTCACCCTGAACTACCGCTAATGCCCGACTGACGCGGAGATACACATTAACGGTGTATCTCCGCATAACAAGGATGTTGTCTCCGGAGAGAAGAAGATGAACAGGCATCTGCATGTTGTGCTGGCGTTGCTGCTGGCTCTGCTTTGCGGGTCGGCAGAGGCCGGGATCGTGATTGGTGGGACGCGCGTTATTTATAACGGTGATAAAAAAGAGGCCTCGCTCTCCATCCGCAACCCGAATAAATCAAATGTCTATCTGGTGCAGAGCTGGGTCGATAGCGGTGAGCAGGGTCGCAAAGCGCCCTTTATCGTCACGCCGCCGCTGTTTCGCATCAACGCGGATGAAGAGAACCTGCTGCGCATCATCCGCACCGGCGGCGCGCTGGCGCAGGATCGCGAATCGGTGTTCTGGCTGAACGTTAAATCGATTCCCGCCATGGATGACAGCGTTGCGCGCACCAACATGTTGCAGGTGGTGATCAAATCGCGCATCAAGCTTTTCTACCGCCCCGGCGGGCTGCCGGGCGAGCCGGGAAGCGCTTATCAAAATCTGCGGTTCACGCACCGCGGCAATCGCCTGACCGTCACCAATCCCACGCCCTATTACGTCACGCTCTTCACCCTGAAAGTGGACGGAACCGAGGTTAAGGACGTTGATATGGTGCCGCCCCTGGGCAACGCCAGCTTTACGCTGCCCTCGGCAGTGGTATCGCGCGTCAGCTGGCAGGCGATCAGCGATTACGGCGGCGTCAGCCGGGTTGAACATCGGCCGCTCTGAGGGGAAGGTAATGAAAATGCCGACTTCGCGGCAGCGGGCGTTTTTACCGGCGCTGGTGCCGATAGTGCTGCTGCTGCCCGGCTACCTGCGCCATGCGGACGCGCGCGAGATGTTTAATCTTCATGCGCTGGAGCTTGATAACCCAGGCCAGCCGGTGGCCGATCTCGCCTTCTTTGCTGAACCGGACGGTCAGCTTCCGGGTACCTACCGCGTGACCGTCTATGTGAATGGTGAAAAGCAGGGGGAGGCGCAGGATATTGCTTTTATCGCGGGTGCGGACAAGCGTCTGCATGCGCAGATCACGCCCGCGATGCTGCGAAGCTGGGGAGTGAAAACCGACGCCTTTCCCGAGCTGGCGGCGCTGTCGCCGGAGGCACCGCTTGAGGATATCGGCCATTACATCCCGATGGCCGCCGCCGAACTGCGGTTCAGCCAGTTAAGGCTAAACGTCAGCCTGCCGCAGGCGGCGATGGATGCGCGCGCCAGAGGCGATGTCGATCCCACCGAGTGGGACGAGGGAGTCACTGCCGCGCTGCTGAACTACAACCTCAGCGGCAGCCATCGCTGGCTTGACGTGGGCAAGGGCTCGCGCGACAGCTACTACGCCAGCCTGCAAAGCGGGGTCAATCTCGGGGCGTGGCGGCTGCGTAACGACTCGACCGGGCATTACGCCAGCGACCACGGCAGCCGCTGGGCGTCGATTAACACCTATCTGCAACGCAACATCAAAACGCTGAAAGGGCAACTGACCCTCGGCGACAGCTACACATCGTCGGAGATCTTCGACAGCGTGCAGTTTCGCGGTGCGCAGCTTGCCTCTGACGACAACATGCTGCCGGACAGCCTGCGCGGCTTTGCCCCGGTGATCCGCGGCATCGCCCACTCCAGTGCGCAAGTGACCATCAGGCAGAATGACTACATCATCTACCAGAGCTACGTCGCGCCCGGGGCGTTTGTTATCCGCGATCTCTATCCCACTTCCGGCAGCGGCGATCTCACTGTCACCATCAAAGAGGCGGACGGCAGCGAACGCACTTTTACCCAGCCCTTCTCGGCAGTGCCGATTATGCAGCGCGAAGGTCGCCTGAAGTATGCCCTGACTGCCGGGAAGTATCGCAGCGGCAACAGAAGCAGCGATGAGCCAGCCTTCGGTCAGGCGACAGCCATCTACGGCTTGCCGCGCGCCGTTACCCTTTTTGGCGGCGCGATCGCAGCGCAAAATTACCACGCCGGGGCGGCGGGGCTCGGTTTTGGGCTTGGCGATCTCGGCTCGTTGTCCGCCGATATGTCGGTTGCCCAGAGCAGGTTGAGCCGCAACGACGCTCACCACGGCCACTCCTACCGGCTGCAATATGCAAAGGATTTTCAGGCCACCGATACCCGCTTCACCCTTGCGGCGTACCGCTACTCAACCGCCGGGTTTTACACCTTTCAGGAGGCGAACGATCGGCGCGTGGAGGGCCACAATAAGCGGCAGAAGCTTCAGCTCGATCTCAGCCAGAGCGTGGGCGATTACGGCTCGCTTTATCTCTCCGGTTATCAGCAGAGTTTCTGGCAGGAGGAGGGCTACGAACGCACGCTCAGCACCGGCTGGAGCGGTAATTTCAGTGGCATCAGTTACAACCTCGCCTACAGCTATAACACCTATCCGGCTCGCGTACAGCCCGCAGAACAACAGCTGGCCTTCAGCGTTCAGGTGCCGCTCAGCCGTTTTCTGCCCAACGCGTGGGCGAGCTACAGCCTGAACAGTGCACGGCACGGCGACACCCGCCAGCAGGTGGGGCTTAGCGGCACGACCCTTGCCGACAACAATCTGAGCTATAGCATCCAGCAGAGCCACACGCATCACGGCACGGGCAGTGCGGGGAGTCTCAGCGCCGGTTACAAAGGCGGGCAGGGGGAGATAAGCGGCGGCTACAACTATGACGCGCACTATCAACAGATTAACTACGGCCTGAAAGGCGGCGTTGTCGCTCATCCGCACGGCATAACTCTCTCCCAGCCGCTGGGCCAGACGCTGGCCGTGCTGAAAGCGCCGGACGCTCGTGATGCGAAAGTGCAGAACAATACCGGTCTCTACACCGACCGGCGTGGCTATGCGGTTGTGCCTTATGTCACGCCGTACCGGAAAAACCGCCTGGTGCTCGATACCACTACCCTTGGCGATGAGGTGGATATCGAGAGCGCAGTGCAAACCGTTACCCCGACGCAAGGTGCCGTGGTGATGGCGAACTTCAACACCCGTGTCGGGTGGCGCGTGTTGATGAAGCTCTCTTATCTGGGACGGCCTGTGCCGTTCGGCGCTCAGGCAACGCTTAAAGAGGGGAGCAGCGGCATCGTCGGCGACGACGGCGTGGTCTATCTCGCGGGCGTGCCGGAGGAGGGAAAACTCAAAGTGAAATGGAACGCGGATCAGCAGTGTGAAGTCCATTTTCGGCTGCCGGACAACGTCGGCAACAGCCCGGTAATTGAAACAGAACAGGAGTGTCTGGCATGACGCGGTTCGTAAAATCACTCTCCGGCCTGCTGGCGCTCTGGTGCCTCTCCGGCGGCGCGAAGGCCGCCTGCGGTTTTGCCAGTAATCTGGCGGGTGAGATCGGGAATGCCATCAGCTTCGGCAACGTCTCGGTACAACGTGATACGCCTGTCGGTATCGTGATTGCGACGGCAGTTACGAGTGCCTATAACGGCGGGAACAACATCGCCGGATGTACTGAGAGCTGGATTTACCGCTGGGAGATGAGCCAGTGCCGCACTCAGAGCGCCATCGGAAACAGAATTTATGCAACGAATTTGCCCGGTGTGGGGATTCGCTTAACCAATATCGGATCCCGAAAACAGCTGCCATACGATCAGCGCGTGCCGCCGAATACCAGTGTTTATATCGGTGCCGGTATGAAAGCGGAATTAATCAAAACCGGCGCGATAACGCCAGGAACATTGACCCCGGGCGTGCTGGCTCGCGCCTCAATCGCCAGCCGCTTCTATTTTGCCAATGTCATGCTGGGCGGCACCAACACGGTTACCACCACGGCCTGCACGATCCTGACACCGGAGCTCTATGTGCTGCTGGGCGACCATGAAAAATCGAACTTTTATGGCCCCAGCGCCTATACCGAATGGAAAGATTTCTGGATTGAGCTGGAGTGCGATAAAGACGCCCGTATCTACGTTCAGGTCGATGCGGAACAGCATCCCTCAAACGTGCCTGGCGTGATGAAGCTGGACAGCGCGCCCGGCGATATCGCGGCAACGGGCGTCGGTGTGCAACTCTATTTCGCGCCCGACGATCGGGCGGTGCGCTTTGGGCAGCGCAGGATTTACTACACCTCGCCCGGCGGCGGCACCGAGACCGTCCAGTTTAAAGCTCGCTATTACCAGACGTCACCCCGCGTCAGCGCAGGTGTCGCCAGTGCAACTGCGACATTTACCTTAACTTACCGGTAAGCGGTGGCCTTGCGGCCACGCTTATCGCAATCCTGTTGAGTACCCCCACCCAAACAAGTGATTGCGCTCCTCTCCCTGGCATGGACAATGCCTGATCGTGCGCCGTACAAAGCAGAGCAAGAAAAGAGCCAGCGAAAACCCGTAGTGGTTTTTGACGAAAAAATAAGCGTATAACTACGTTTCACACAGCCAAACAGCAAAGGAACCGCGATGTTGCAAAAAGAGGATTTTCCGGCAAAAACCAGGTGGGTGATTATCGCCATTGGCACGCTCGCCGGGCTGCTATGGGCGTTGCCGGACGCGCTTAAGCTGCATGATAACTACTCAATTTATCTGTCGCCGCTTGCCATCGCGTTTGCCAGCGTGCTCGCCTTCACGCTTTATCGCGTCAAAGACGTTAAGCCGTGGCTCTGCGCGCTGCTGACGCTGCCGTTTATCGCGCTGATGACCGGCTGGCTGCGCTGGAACTTCCCCGGGCTGCCGAACGATGATTTTCACGGCACAAACTTCGGTGCATCGACATTTCTGCTTACTCTGGTGATGCCGTTTCTGGCGGCTTTCTGCTCGCCGCCCGGGCAGAAAGCGGATAAACATGCCTTTATCACCGGCGCGCTATGGAACAACACCTTCACCCTGGGCGTGACCGCAGTAATGACCGGGCTGTTCTGGCTGGTGCTGCTGCTGTGGAGCAAACTCTTCAGCATGATTGGCATCACGCTGTTCGAGCTCCTCTTTTTTGATACCCCTTTTTTCCCGCCGATGGCGACGGGTGCTGCCGTCGCCGCTGGCATCGTTTTTTGCCGACGCCTGCCGGGCGCTGCCGGGCTGTTCCGTAACCTGCTGACGCTTGCGGTCAGCGTCCTGCTGCCGCTGCATGCGGTAATCTCTCTGCTGTTTCTGGCCTGCTTGCCCTTTACCGGGCTGGCGATTATCCCGGCCTCTGTCTCCGCCGCGACACTGCTGCTGACCATGACGCTGCTGATGCTGGCGTTCAGCGCCATGGTTGGCGAAAAAGCGCCAGCTGCTTCGCGTTCGCCGCGGGTGATTGCGCGTCTGGTGCTGGTGGCGCAGTGGATCACGCCACTGCTCGCAGCACTGGCGGGCTGGGCGCTGTGGCTGCGCATCGCCGAATATGGCTGGACGGTGGATCGCGTTTACGGCGTGGCCCTTACGCTTCTTGCGTTGATCGGGTCTCTGCTGCTGATCCGCTATCAGCGCCGGGCCTGGACGCAGGGCGCGGCTAACATGAACAGCTTTATCGTTCTGATGCTGGCACTAACAGCCTGCGGCTGGTTTTTGTTGCATACGCCGGTTGTCGATCCGCTGCGCATCACCGTTAACAATCAGCTGGCGCGATACGCCGAGGGCAAAGCAAAAGCGGATGAGGGCGATCTCTACACGCTAAGCAACGCCGGGCGTCGTGGCAAACAAGCGTTGCAGAGGCTGAAGGCGCATCCGCAGTGGCTTAAAGATCCGGTGCAGCAGCAAGCGATGCTGATGCAAATCCTCGGCGGCTATCACGAAGGCACGAAGAAAGACATTAGCGCCTTACAGAAAAGCATCCCGCTGCGCGCGGGCAGCGAAGCGCCGCCGGAGAGCTGGTGGCAGGCGCAAACGCAGTATGTCGATCACACGCTGAGCACCTGCATGGTGGATAGCAGCGCCTGCCTGATCTGGATGCAGGATCTGAACAACGACGGCACGCCGGAAGTGCTGCTCTATAACCGCAACGACGCCGGGATCTCGGTCTATACCCATCAGGGCAATGAGTGGCGTCAGGCGGGCAGCGTCACGCTGTCGCAAAACGCCGAAAAAGCGCTGCGCGAAAGTATGCCGAAAACCGTCAGCAAACCCTGGCGCGATCTGGAGATCAACGGTCAGCGCTATCCGGTGCAGTATTACGGCTTTGAAGGTCAGTAGTCATTACGCCCGGCGCCATAAAGCCGGGCGAGAGGAGTGCAACAGTGAGCCCGAGCGTAGAAGAGGTGATTGCTTTTGTGCGTGAGTTTTCGGGATGTACGCGCAAAGCGATCGATGAAAGCACGCTGCTGGAAGATGATCTGGGTATTTGCGGCGATGACGGCGTTGAGCTTCTTGAAGAAGCAGAGAAGTTTTTTGCTGTCCGTTTTGAAACGGAGGAAGAAGATTTCCGCTCGCTTTTCTCGTTAAAGGAGAACGAGTACCTCTTTACAAGCGAAGGTCTCGATCTACTCGGCATCTGCTATTTTTTTCGCTGGTTGCGCGGCGAGCCAGAGCCCGTGGTGCGCGATCTCTCCATCGGGCAGTTGCATCAGGTGCTGGTGAAAGTGTGTAGCAAACAGGAGGGCAGTTGCCCCGCAATACCACCGAGTTAATAGGTTTTGTAATCGCTAAAATAGAAGTGTTTCCCCGTCTCATTGTCGACACGGATATTGACTTCGGCACCAGGAAAAAACTGATCCTTTTCAATAAACGGGAAAGCAATACCACGTTTGGCGATAACTTCCTCTTCCTTAAAAATATATTTCACCGTCACGGCTGCTGTAAGGTGATTATTAAGGCCCTGGCGCTCATCAAGTTTTAAATCAACGATATTTGCCTTAAGGTCAGTTCCGTTTTGTTTTTGCATCTTTTGACTGGCTCCGCCAGTTAGTTATGCCGATATAAACGAAAACAAGCAGCATGCCGCCAGTGATAATCCAGCCTAACTTTGGTGAAATGGTCGATAAAAATTCCATCATGATAGTTCTGTTTCTCCAGTATTACAGATACTTATTCTGTGAGATATAGTGGCTATCGTCTTTTATAATCCAGCATTGCATCGCGCATATTGAGTATGTTTTTAGTGGGATCAGTTTTAAGATAGACCACAGGAATGGTTGAACCCTGCTTGTAATTATAAAGATCCATGGTTTTGATATTTATGAGTACATTCTTATTCTCATATTTCACTCCATTTCTGCGGTAAATTGGTAATCAACATAGATGCTAACTATGCCGAGGTTCGATGGTGTACGCGGTATAATCTGCGTAATGGTTGCATCGATATAACAAGGGTTGCTAAGTATTTTCTTTTTAGTGAACCCATCAAATATGCTTCTTATAATCGAGTAAACGATAGCAATAACTAGTACCGTTACCAGGATTATGGGGATCGCTTTTAGGTAATTGTCCATATAATCTTTTAAAGTTTAGTTTATGGTAAAAACTTTCACGTACAGTATATCATTCATTTTTTTAATGAAAATATTTTTTTGTTTGCATGAATTTATTAATGATCAACGGGTTTCGTATTCCAGGTAATAAAAATCAGTGGGTTTTTCAGGGTTGATTCTGATCTTGATTGGCGTACCAGGAACGAATTTCTCTCGGTCAGTAACCCAAAAAACAACCCCTCGTTTTGAGGTGATCTTTTTACCCTCATAACTATATTCCAGCGTGAGTATTGCCACCAGGTGATTGTTGATTCGTTGGTATTGATCGTAAGTGACTTCAGTCATTATAGCTTCAACGTCAACACCATTCTCTTTAATATATTCGTCATATATACGACGCTCTCTAATGTTGCTGGCAACATAAATAACGAAGCATAGCATTACCAGCGGTATAATCCATGCAAGTTTAGGCATTATATAAGAGAGTAATTCCATCATTTTGTATTTCAATCCTTATTATTTTAGTTGAAAGCTGGTTATGCAGTAATATCAGAATTTCTTTTTCCATTTAAACCGCGTGTGATCCTCTATCGCATTTCTCATATTAAGCATGTTTTTTGACGGATCGTTTCTAAGGTAAACAACGGGGATGGTGAAGCCCACATTGAATTTCGGCAGGTCCATCGTTTTAATTCCGCTCAGGACGTTTTTTTTCGTGTAAATCTCGCTGTTTATGGCTGTAAATGAGTAATCGACCGTGATATTGACGAGCCCATAGCTGCTTGGTGTGCCCGGCATAATTTCCGTAATGGTTGCATCAACATAGCAGGGATCTGTCATAATCTTTTTGGCTGTTTTTTTATCAATAAAATTTTTGACAGTTGTAATACAGATGGCCGTCGCTGCAACGCCAACAAAAAGGTAATAAAAGGCTTTTAAAAATATATCCATATCCAACCTTACCCTGCAACGTCAATCCGCAACCATTCCATGAAAGAAGTCATTTTACAGATCGACATCTCCAGATACAGAGCGCAACGCATGAAATTGAAAAGCTGAGTCGTATTTGCAGATTTTTCCTAAAAACACTGTCCCTTAGCGCAAATTCATCTTCCTGAAAAAAATAAGGCCACTCACGTGGCCTTATGACATTACGTCTGCGGATAAACAATATTTGCGCCGGGCGCTTCGCGGTGCAGATGGATAAAGTTCAGGTGACGTTCATATTGATCGAGAATATCGATAATCACCTGCTCTTTGTTGTAATCCATCAGGTCATTCCCCTGGCTGCCCTCTAGCAGGAAGGTCTCCAGACGGAAGTAGTGTGACTTACCGCTGCGCGCGCGGTAGGTAAAGCCGGGAACGGAGTACTGCTGCGGCCAGACCTGGTAAACAAAGTTCTGCTCCTCGCCGAGGTGCACACGCAAATCGAGGTGGCCGAGCGGTTTATCCTCCTCCGCAGGCACACTCTCCAGCGTGACGCGAGCGCCGCGCAGCTCCAGCTCTTTCGCCACATCCTGCATCGCCGGGTAAATCACCGTCTCCATCATCTGCTGGGTATAGCGCGTGCCCGGGTAGTTCATCAGGCGCGAGAGACGCTTTTTCCAGCTCAGGCGATCGTTGCTCGCCGGAATATAGGGCGCGGTTTCACGGCTGGCGCTGGCGCGGCGGTGATCTTCCACCTTCAGCGACTTATAAAGCCCCGCCATCACAAAGAAGATCACAAAGCTGAACGGCAGACCCATGATCACCGTGGTGTTTTGCAGGGCTGAAATGCCGTTGGTCATCAGCATCCCCATCGTCAGCACGCCAATCGCCACCGACCAGAAGATACGCAGCCAGTTCGGCGCATCGCTGTTGATATCTTTCAGCTTCGAGGTGAAGTTACCCAGCACCAGCGAGCCGGAGTCCGCCGAGGTGACATAAAAGAGCAGGCCGGTAATAGTGGCAACCGAGGCGCTCAGTTTAAACGCCGGGTACTGCGCCAGCAGACTGTAGAAGCCGCGTTCAGCATGCGCCATCACTTCCTGGGCAAAACCGGCATCGCCGTGAATGATCTCATACAGTGCGGCGTTGCCAAACACCGACAACCACAGCAGGGTGAAGGTAAACGGAATGATCAGCGTACCGAGCACGAACTCGCGGATGGTACGACCGCGGGAGATACGCGCAAGGAACAGGCCGACAAACGGCGACCACGCCACCCACCAGGCCCAGAAGAAGAGCGTCCAGCTGTTCATCCACTGCGTCGGGCGGTCAAAGGCAAAGGTGTTCAACGTCATGCCCATAAAGCGGTTGATGTAATCGCCCACGTTCAGCACCAGCGCGTTGAGCAGGAAATCCGTTTTGCCCATAAACAGCACAAACAGGATCAGCCCGAGCGCCAGCGCGACATTCAGTTCAGAAAGGATGCGAATACCTTTATCGACGCCGGAGGTGACCGAAATGGTGGCGATAACTACCGACAGCACAATCAGCGCCATCTGCGCGGTTAATCCTTCCGGCACATCAAACAGCACCTTCAGGCCGTAGTTAAGCTGCACAACGCCAATGCCGAGCGTGGTGGCGATACCGAAAATGGTGCCGATCACCGCCGCGATATCCACCGTGTGGCCAATCGGGCCATTAATGCGTTTACCAAAAATCGGATAGAGCGCCGAGCGGATGGTCAGCGGCAGGTTGTAGCGGTAGCTGAAGTAGCCGAGCGCAATCCCCATCAGGGCGTACATCGACCAGCCGGTTAAGCCGTAGTGGAACAGCGTCCAGACCATCGCCTGGCGCGCGGCCTCCATCGTCTGCCCGGCACCTTCCGGCGGCTGCATATACTGCGTCACCGGTTCAGCCACGGAGAAGAACATCAGATCGATGCCGATCCCGGCGGCAAACAGCATCGCCGACCAGCTTAACAGGCTAAATTCCGGTTTTGACTGCTCTGGCCCGAGTTTGATGGCACCGTAGCGGGAACAGGCCATATAGATGACAAAGACGATATAGAGCGTGGCGGCCAGCATGTAGTACCAGCCAAAGGTGGACGACACCCAGTTGACGGTGGTCTGGATCCACGCCGCGGCGAGATCGCTATAGAGAATGGTGACAAGTGAAAATGTCAGAATCAGTCCGGCGGAGGTGTAGAACACCACAGGATTGATTCTGTCTTTTTCACTGGCAGGTGGATTAATCATCGGTTACCTCTGGTTAATTTCCTGTAAATAAATCAAAAGATTACTTGCAACGTGCTGCCTCTTTTCTTGTTGTTTTTCCCTCATTTTTGGTACGGATTGAGCCTGCTACAGCTTACACACAGCCGCTTCGTTTTTGTAACAGCGCAGGTACATTACCTTAACAAATTCTTTTTTTATATTGAACGTGCAATCAAAAAAAGATTAAATAGAGCCCTTACTTTGCGGTGGAAGAGGGAGTCATGCCAAAGGTGGGAATGCAGCCGATACGCCGTCGGCAACTGATTGATGCGACCCTGGATACGATCAACGACGTCGGGATCAACGACGCCACCATTGCGCAGATTGCGCGCCGGGCCGGGGTATCGACCGGCATCATCAGCCACTACTTCAAGGACAAAAACGGCCTGCTGGAAGCCACCATGCGCGACATCACGCGCCAGCTACGCGATGCGGTGGCGGTACGCCTGCAACCGTTAGCGCAGGCCACGACCGAAGCGCGTTTACTGGCGATTGTCGACGGTAACTTCGATGAGACCCAGGTGCATAGCGCGGCGATGAAAGCCTGGCTCGACTTCTGGGCCAGCAGCATGCATCAACCGCAGCTGGGCCGCCTCGAGCGCGTCAGCAGCCGACGCCTCTTCTCCAGCCTGACGGCGGAGTTTCGCCGCGAATTGCCGCGCGAAAAGGCCCGGCTTGCAGCACACGGCCTGGCCTCATTAATTGATGGCCTGTGGCTGCGCGCAGCCCTGAGCGGCAAACCGTTCAACCCGGACGTTGCCCGAACGCTCACCACCCAATTCATCCGCCAGCAGTTGGCTGGCGCAGAGAATCCCTGAGGAAGGAGGAATCATGTCCCGATTCGCAGAACAGCAGCTCTATATTGATGGTCAATACGTTCCCGCCGCGGCTGGAAAAACATTCCAGACCATCAACCCGGCCAACGGCGAAGTATTAGCCGAAGTGCACGAAGCGGTGCAGGCCGATGTCGATCGCGCGGTAGAAAGCGCGCGTAAAGGCCAGAAAATCTGGGCCGCGATGACGGCGATGGAGCGTTCACGCATCCTGCGTCGCGCGGTCGATATTCTGCGCGAGCGCAATGACGAGCTGGCCGCGCTGGAAACCCTCGACACCGGTAAGCCGCTGAGCGAAACCCAGGCAGTTGATATTGTCACCGGTGCCGATGTGCTGGAGTACTACGCCGGGCTGATCCCGTCGCTGGAAGGGCAGCAGATCCCGCTGCGCGACACCTCCTTCGTCTATACCCGCCGCGAGCCGCTTGGCGTGGTCGCCGGTATCGGCGCGTGGAACTACCCGATCCAGATCGCGCTGTGGAAATCCGCACCGGCGCTGGCTGCGGGCAACGCAATGATCTTCAAACCGAGCGAAGTCACACCGCTCACCGCATTGAAACTGGCGGAAATCTACACTGAAGCGGGCCTGCCGGACGGCGTCTTTAACGTTCTGCCGGGCAGCGGCGCGGTCACCGGCCAGCTGCTGACCGAGCATCCGGGTATCGACAAAGTCTCCTTCACCGGTGGTGTGGCCAGCGGTAAAAAAGTGATGGCAAACGCCGCCGGTTCGACTCTGAAAGAGGTCACCATGGAGCTGGGCGGTAAATCGCCGCTGATCATCTTTGAAGATGCGGATCTCGATCTCGCTGCCGATATCGCGATGATGGCCAACTTCTATAGCTCCGGCCAGGTCTGCACCAACGGCACGCGCGTGTTTGTTCCGGCGAAATGGCAGGCCGAGTTTGAAGTGAAGATCGCCGATCGCGTGGCGCGTATTAAAGCGGGCGATCCAAACGATCCGGCCATCAACTTCGGGCCGCTGGTGAGCTTCCCGCACCGCGACAACGTGATGCGCTATATCGAATCCGGCATCAGTGAAGGCGCGCGCCTGCTCTGCGGCGGCAAACGTCTGACTGGCGGCGAGTTCGATAACGGTGCCTGGGTTGCGCCGACGGTCTTTACCGATTGCCGCGACGAGATGACCATCGTGCGCGAAGAGATCTTCGGGCCGGTGATGGCGATCCTCACCTATGAAAGCGAAGAGGAAGTGGTGCGCCGCGCCAATGCCACTGATTTCGGTCTGGCTGCTGGTGTAGTGACGCAGGATCTCAACCGCGCGCACCGCGTTATTCATCAGATTGAAGCGGGGATCTGCTGGATCAACACCTGGGGCGAATCCGCTGCCGAAATGCCGGTGGGTGGCTACAAGCACTCCGGTGTCGGGCGTGAAAACGGCCTGATGACGCTGCAAAACTACACCCAGGTGAAGTCTGTGCAGCTCGAAATGACCCGTTTCCAGTCTGTATTTTGAGTGAATTTTAACCTGAGGAGCGACTAATGGAATTTGATTACATCATCATCGGAGCCGGATCCGCAGGGAACGTATTGGCAACAAGACTGACCGAAGATAGCGACGTCAACGTGCTGCTGCTTGAAGCGGGCGGTCCCGATTACCGTTTTGATTTCCGCACGCAGATGCCTGCGGCGCTGGCTTACCCGTTGCAGGGCAAACGCTATAACTGGGCGTATGAAACCGAGCCCGAGCCGCACATGAACAACCGCCGCATGGAGTGCGGGCGCGGCAAAGGGCTGGGCGGATCGTCATTGATCAACGGCATGTGCTACGTGCGCGGCAACGCAATGGATCTCGATAACTGGGCACAGGAACCGGGGCTTGAGCGCTGGACCTACCTCGACTGCCTGCCTTACTACCGCAAATCGGAAACGCGCGATATCGGCGCAAATGACTACCACGGCGGCGAAGGCCCGGTCAGCATCACCACCTGCAAACCGGGCAACAACCCGCTGTTTTCGGCGATGATCGAAGCGGGCGTGCAGGCGGGTTATCCGCGCACCGAGGATCTCAACGGCTATCAGCAAGAGGGCTTTGGCCCGATGGATCGCTTCGTGACGCCGAACGGACGTCGCTCAAGCACCGCGCGCGGCTATCTTGATACCGCGAAGAAGCGCGCCAACCTGACGATCATCACCCATGCCACCACCGATCGCATTCTGTTCGACGGCAAGCGGGCGGTGGGCGTTGAGTATCTGCACGGTGCCAGCAACACGCCGCAGCAGGTGCATGCGCGCCGCGAAGTGCTGCTCTGCGCGGGTGCCATCGCTTCGCCGCAGATCCTGCAACGCTCCGGCGTCGGCGCAGCGGATCTGCTGAAGAAGTTCGATATTCCCGTGGTGCACGATCTGCCGGGCGTCGGTGAAAACCTGCAAGATCACCTCGAAATGTACCTGCAGTACGAGTGCAAAGAACCGGTGTCGCTCTACCCGGCGCTGAAGTGGTGGAACCAGCCGAAAATCGGCGCGGAGTGGCTGTTTAACGGCACCGGTATCGGCGCCAGCAACCAGTTTGAAGGCGGCGGCTTTATCCGCAGCCGGGAAGAGTTCGCCTGGCCGAACATTCAGTACCACTTCCTGCCGGTGGCGATTAACTACAATGGCAGCAACGCGGTTGAAGCCCACGGCTTCCAGTGCCACGTTGGCTCCATGCGCTCGCCGAGCCGCGGCTTTGTGCGCCTGAAATCGCGCGATCCGCGTATGCACCCGGCCATTCAGTTTAACTACATGGCTCACGAGCAGGACTGGCAGGAGTTCCGCGATGCGATCCGCATTACGCGCCAGATCATCAACCAGCCGGCGCTGGATAAGTATCGCGGGCGTGAGATTAGCCCCGGTATTGAGTGCCAGACCGACGAACAGCTGGATGAGTTTGTGCGTAACCACGGCGAAACCGCCTACCATCCGTGCGGCACCTGCAAAATGGGCAGCGACGAGATGGCAGTAGTGGACGGGGAAGGGCGCGTGCACGGCCTGCAAGGGCTGCGCGTGGTCGATGCCTCGATTATGCCGCTGATCATCACCGGTAACCTCAACGCCACCACCATTATGATTGGCGAGAAGATTGCCGATAATATCCGTGGCCGCACCCCGCTGCCGCGCAGCAATGCCGACTACTTCGTGGCGGGCGACCGCCCGGTGCGCGGCGAGCCGATGCGCGCGTAACGCCAGCAGCCGGTAGGGCACTCTTACCGGCTAGTTTTGCCCCAACCGCAGGCAGTGCGTCACCCGCTCAATCCCTTCCGTTGGCACAAAGCCTGCGCGTTGGTAAAAGCGGAACGCCGCCTGCGGTGCATGCGTGTAGAGATTGTCAAAGCTCTGCGCGGCCTGGGCGACAATCTCCCTCAAAAGCAGGCTGCCCACTGCCTGGCTGCGATAGGCTGCGGCAACATAGAGGTGGCGCACCCGGCCTGCGCGATCTCCCTGCACAAACGGGTCGATATTGAGCCCGCAAACGCCGACCAGTTTGCCGCCAATCAATGCGCCCAGCAGCATTTCGCCTGGCTTATCAAAGCGGTTGTGCTGATTGAGCCAGTTCTCCTCAAGCCTGCGCAGCATATTAAATCCTTCCGCCACGCTCGCCTGTTTTAGCGGCTGAAAACCGTCAACTGCCGGGGTAATGGTGGTGATGTTCAGCGTCATAACACCCTCGTTATTGATGGAGATAATCCTGGCGCAGCAGGCCAAACAGCCAGTCATTGTGCCAGCGGTTATGCAGCCAGTAGCTCTCGCGCAGCTCGCCCTCCAGCACAAACCCCACCTTTTCCAGCAGGCGGCGAGAGGGGTGATTGCCGGCGGTGACCATCGCCGTCAGCCGCCGGATGCCGCCTTTATGGAAGGCGAAATCGCACACCGCCTGTAACGACTCGCGCGCATAGCCTTTTCCCTGCGCCTCGGGAGCAAAGAGAAAGCCCACTTCCGCGCAGTCCGCTTCGCGATGGATATAGCCGGTGACGCCGAGCCTTTCACCGCTCGCTCTGTCGCGCACCACCAGGCAGAGCCAGTGCGCGCTGCCCGGCTGCCAGGGCGGCAAGCGGGCGGTGAAAGCCTCCTCGATCTCCTCTGGCGCGCGCTCATCCGAGATGTAATGCTGCACCTCATTGCTGGCCATCAGGCGGCTAAAAAAATCGCGATCCAGTTCCTCGATTTGCGTGCAGACCAGCCGTGGCGTGTCGAGGCAAAGGGCTTTAGTGTGGGCGTCTTTATTCATCTCATCGCTGTTTTGTTGGCAATCATTACAAAGAGATATATGTCAGATAGGCGCCGAGGTAAACCAGTAAGCAGCCAAACCAGATCTTCCCCACCAGCTGATAATCCTCTTTTTTCACCATCTCCCCCTGTTCAGAAGGTCCAGGTCACGGCTACCGTGCCGGTGCCCTCATTGCGTTGCGCGACAATCGGGCTGTCGCCCGCGCGATCGCCAAGCCAGGTGTAGCCCGCGCTCAGCAGCGTTCCCCAGTGTTCGTCGAACTGATGGCTCCAGGTGAGCGAACTGTTGACGCCGTAGAAACCGCCCGCGCGATCATAGGGGCGAAAACCGCTGCGCTGGCTCTGCCTCGCGCTGACGCCATAAAAGGTGTTGATGTAGCGGCTGTCGCCAAACAGGGCGGCAGACTGGAGTGCAACGGTATCGCTGGCGCTCTGCACCGGCAGTAGCGTCACCGAGGTTTGATACTGCACGCCCTGGCTGTCGGTCAGCGGCAGCGTCGCTTTGCCTTCAACAGAGAGCCACGGCGTGATCGACCAGCCGACGGCAAACGCCGTATTCATCGTGGCATCGATTTTCCCCATCCCCTTCAGGTTATCCGCGCCATCGCGCCAGGAGGAGTTACTGTCATCGCGGCCGAGGCCATAGCCGAGCGTATGTTCGAGATAGAAGCCGTTCTCGCTTTGCAGGTCGTAACCGATGCCCTTTTGCGAATCAATGAAGAGGGCGTTATCGCGCGCTTGGATCAGCGGAACGAATTGCAGGCGCTGCTTGTCTGAACCGCTGTAACGCGGCGCAGACTGTGCGCCGATGCCTACAGTGACGCCATTTTGTGCCGATGGATCATCATCGGCGTGCGCCGCAGAGGCGGTGGTCGCCAGCAGGGCGCAGAGGCTATACAACGTACGTTTTCTGGTTATCATCGTCACATCTCGTCGGTGGGAAAGGGTGTGCGCAAGCGCTGAAAGGGAACATAGACAGGTCGTATCAATAAACCGTCAGCAAAGTGTTAAGAAACGGTCAAGGTGGGGAAATGGTGGCGAAAAGAGTGCTGGTGATTGAGGATGACGCGGATGCGGCGGGCGTGCTGGAAGCCTATCTGCGCCGTGAAAATTATGAGGTGACGCTGGCAAGCGACGGCCTGGCCGGGCTGGAGCTGGCGCAGCGCTGCAAGCCCGATCTGATCCTGCTCGATGTGATGCTGCCCGGCATGAACGGCAGCGAAGTGCTGGCGGCGCTGCGGCGCAAAAGCGATGTGCCGGTGATCATGGTGACGGCGCTCGGAGATGCGCCGGATCGCATTGGCGCGCTGCGTTACGGCGCGGATGATTATGTGGTGAAGCCCTATCACCCCGGCGAAGTGGTGGCGCGCGTACAGGCGGTACTGCGGCGCACGCAGCGCGCGGAAACCCAGGAAGAGGTGCTGCGCTGGCACAACCTCGCGGTCGATACCGTCGCCATTAGCGTGACCGTGACGCAAGAAGATAACCAGACGCGCGCGCTGGAGCTGACGCCGACGGAATTCTCCCTGCTTACGACACTGATGCGCCATCCCACCCGCGCCTTCTCCCGCCAGCATCTGCTGGAACACTGTCTGCCCGAAAGCGAAGCGCTGGAGCGCGTTGTCGATACACACGTCTACAACCTGCGTAAAAAGCTGGAAAACGCGGGCGTCAGCGGCGTGTTAAGCAACGTGCGCGGCGTCGGTTACAGGTTCGCTCAACCATGAAAAATTCAGTTCAACAGTCGCTCTGGCGCTGGATCTGCGTGCGCATCCTCGCGCTGGCGATCGGTACGGTGATCATCATCGCGCTCTGTATGTGGCTGCGCTACGCCGTGCAGAATGTCTGGATCCTGCATGCCATGCCTGCGCCGGTGCGCGCCGAGTTTCTGCTGTTAAAAGAGAACCCGGAGATCAACCCGACGCGCTTTCACGAAATTGTCGATACCTGGTGGGGGCTGAGTTACTCCACCCCCTCTATCGCCTCGACGGACTGGATCCTGGTCAGCGTGCTGGTGCTGGTGATGATCCCCTTTATCGTCTTTATGGGGCTGCGCTATGCCCGCCCGCTGACCCTGCAATTTAGCCGTCTGCGCGACGCCGCCGAAGAGGTGACGCAGGGAACATTCGGCGCACAGGCCGAGCTGGTAAAAGAAGCTCCCGCCGAAATGGTGCGCTTCGCCAGCGACTTTAACGGCATGACCCGCCAGTTGGCGCGCTATGAGCGTGAACTGCGCGCCTCCCACGTGGCGATGGCTCACGAACTGCGCTCGCCGCTTACCGCCGCGATTGGTCGCCTGCAGGGGATGCTGGATGGCGTGTTTGAGCCAAGCCCTGCGCAGATGTCGATGGTGATGAAGCAATTACAACTGCTGCGCCGCTTAACGGATGAGCTGCACCTGCTCTCGCTGGCCGACGCCGGGCAACTGATGCTCAACTGCCAGCCGCTGCTCCTGGACGATCTGCTGCGCGAACGCGCGGCGTGGATGAAGCCGCAGGCCGACGCCGCCGGGTTCACCTTTACACTTACAGCGCCAACGCCCGCGCCGCTGGAGGGCGACGCTTTCCGCTTAGGGCAGGTCTTTACCGTGCTGATGGAGAATGCGGTGCGTTACGGGCGGCAGGGCGGTCATCTGTTTATCACCCTCACATCGCAGGCGAGCGGCTACCTGATTGATTTCACCGATGATGGCCCCGGCGTGGAGGCTGATTTTCTGCCGCTGATGTTTGACCGCTTTACGCGGGCCGAGACCTCGCGCGCGCGCCATTCGGGCGGCAGCGGCCTTGGGTTATCCATCGCCCAGGCGATTGTCCATGCCCACGGCGGCAGCATCAGCGCCGCGCTGCCGGAAGCGGGCGGGCTGGCAATCACCCTTCACCTTCCCCACGCTGCCATGGCGCAAGAAAAGTTGCAGCCTTGATAAAACCTTGACGAAACGTGGGCTGAATCTCGACGCGTCACGCCTGTAATAGCGCCATTACCGATCCGGAGTGGCGCTATGTCAGAACAGTTTATTCATTACGCACACCCGCTCGCGCACAGGCTTTTGCACGCTGTCCGCGGGCTTCCTCTGCTGCTATTGCTGGCGCTGGCTGCGACCGGCTGTGGCGAGAAAAAAACCGACAAACCGGCCCCGCCGCGTCCGGTGCGTTACCTGGTCGTCGCTAATAGCGCGGCAAACCCGCAAACGGTGCGCACCGGCGAGATCCGCGCCCATGATGAGACCACGCTGGCCTTCCGGCTGGATGGCCGCATGATTTCCCGTGAGGTGGATATTGGCGCGCGGGTGCATGCCGGGCAGGTGCTGGCCTTCCTTGAGAGCGAAACCGGCAAAAACCAGCTCGCCAGCGCGCGCGCCGATGTGGAGAGCGCTCGCGCGGCTGAGCAGGTGGCAGCGCTGAATCTGAAACGGATGCAGGCGTTAATGCCCTCCGGGGCGATTGCCCGCACGCAGCTCGACAGCGCCCGCGCCGACTGGCAGTCGGCAGCATCAAAACTGAAAAGCAGCACTGCGGCATTACGCAACGCCGAGCAGAATCTGAGCTGGACGCAACTGGTCGCCCCGGCAGACGGCATCATCACGCGCGTTAACGCCTCTGCCGGGCAGGTGGTCAGCGCCGGGCAGGCGGTCTTTACCCTCGCCACCAGCGAGGCGCGCGACGTGGTGTTTGCGGTTGCCGACCCGCGCCAGCTGGCATCAAACGCAACTTTCACCGTTGCGCTGCTGGCGGATCCGTCGGTGAAGGCGAGCGGCAGCCTGCGCGATATTAGCCCGCAGGCCGATCCGCAGACGCGCACCTGGCAGGTGCGGCTGGCGCTGGCAAACCCGCCTGCGGCAATGGCGCTCGGAGCAAGCGCCACCATTGCGCTGCCGGAATCAGCATCCGCAGGCTTCGCGGTACCTGCCCCGGCGTTAAGCCGCCTTGGTCAACAACCGGCGCTGTTTGTGATTGATGAGAAAAACCGGGCGCAGCCGCGCGCGGTGACGCTGGGCGGCTATAGCGCCTCATCGGTGTTTATCCGTTCCGGCCTGCGTCCCGGTGACAGAGTGATTACCGCGGGCGTCAGCAAATTGCGCGCCGGTGAGCAGGTGATCGCCGGGGAGTTACAGCCATGAAACGCTCGCGCTTTAACCTCTCGGCCTGGGCGCTGGAACATCAGCAGCTGGTCACCTTTTTTATGCTGCTGGTGATAGTGATGGGCGTGCTCTGCTATCAGCAGCTGCCGCGTAATGAAGATCCGGCGTTCACCATCAAAACGGCGGTCGTCACCGCTCAGTGGCCGGGTGCCAGCGTCGAAGAGACAACACAGCTGGTCACCGATGTGCTGGAGAAGAAGTTACAGGAGGTTCCGCATCTCGATTTTATTGAGAGCGAAACCCGCGCTGGCAGCACGATTATCAACGTCAACCTGCGCGATGACACACCGCCAAAAGCGGTGCCCGGCATCTGGTACCAGGTGCGGAAAAAGATGCAGGATAGCGCCGCCGATCTGCCGCAGGGCGCGCAGGGGCCGCAGGTCAACGATGAGTTTGATGACACCTTCGGCACCATCTATGGCTTTACCGCCGACGGTTACTCGCCGCGTGAGCTGCGCGATCGGCTGGAGACCATCCGCCGCAGCCTGATGTCGCTGCACGATATCGGCAAAATCAGCCTGATAGGCGATCAGCAGGAGCAGATTGTTATCGCCTTCTCCCCGCGTCAGCTGGCGGGAATGGGGCTGGATATTGAGCAGATCAGCGCAGCGCTGAAGGCGCAAAACGCCATCGCGCCTGCCGGTACGATCCGCACCGGCGAGGATAATGTGGCGCTGCGCGTCAGCGGCGCGTTAAGCAGCGAAGCGAGCCTGCGGGCGGTGACGCTGCATATCAACGATCGCTATATTCCGCTCACCGATATCGCCACCGTCACCCGCCAGGCCGCAGAGCCACCCGCGCCGCAGTTTCGCGTCAACGGGCAACCGGCGCTGGGGCTGGCGATCTCAATGGCTTCGACCGGGAATATGCTGCGCTTTGGCAAGGCGCTGGATGCGCGCATGGCGCAGATCCAGGCGCAACTGCCGCACGGCATTGAGATGGTGAAAGTGGCCGATCAATCGCAGGTGGTGAGCGGGGCGGTGAGCGGTTTTGTCCGCGTGCTGGTGGAGGCAGTGGTGATTGTGCTCGCCGTCTCCTTTGTCTCGCTGGGCCTGCGCGCAGGTCTGGTGGTGGCTGCCGCCATTCCTCTGGTGCTGGCGATGACCTTCGCCGGGATGATGCTCGCCGGGATCGGCCTGCAACGCATCTCCCTCGGCGCGCTGATTATCGCGCTCGGGCTGCTGGTGGATGACGCAATGATCACCGTTGAAACCATGGTCGCGCGCCTCGAAGCGGGGGAGTCGCGCAGGCAGGCCGCCACCTATGCCTTCAAAACCACCGCCTTTCCCATGCTTACCGGCACGCTGGTGATGATCGCCGGGTTTATTCCCGTCGGCTTCGCCGCCTCCAGCGCCGGGGAGTACTGCTACTCGCTGTTTGCCGTGGTGCTGATCGCGCTGCTCTGCTCGTGGGTGGTGGCAATCCTCTTCTCCCCGCTCACCGGCACCTGGCTGCTGCCCGCGCGCATCGATAAGCACGGCGATCGCGTCGGCAGGCTGAAGCGCGGCTATCAGGCGCTGCTGCGCCTCGCGCTGCGCTGGCGGTTGACCACGCTGGCACTGGCGCTGCTGGCGCTGGGGTTGTCGCTGGTCGGCACCACCTATTTGCAGGGGGAGTTTTTCCCCGCCTCCGATCGCCCGGAACTGCTGGTGACGCTCTCACTGCCCGCTAATGCCTCGCAGACCGAGACGCAAAAGCAGGTTGAGCGCCTGGAGCGGGCGCTGACCGGTAATAAGGATCTCGATCGCTACAGCAGCTACGTCGGCTCCGGCGCGGTGCGTTTTTATCTGCCGATGGATGTTTTGCAGGACAACGAGAACACCGCGCAACTGGTGGTGGTGGCAAAAGATCTCGCCGCTCGCGACCGGCTGCGTCAACGGCTGGAGACCCTGCTGGCAAGCCAGTTCAGCGCGATTACCTCACGCGTGTCGCCGCTGGAATTGGGGCCGCCGGTGGGCTGGCCAGTGCGCTACCGCGTGAGCGGGCCGGATTATGCAAAAGTGCAGACGCTGGCTCATCAACTGGCGGCGCAGATTGGCGGCTCGCCGCTGACCCGGGAAGTGAACCTGACCGCCGGAGAGCCGGAGCGGATGATCCGCTTACAGGTTAATCAGACCGCCGCGCGCGCGGCGGGCGTCTCCTCGGAAAGCATCGCCCAGATGCTTAATACCGTCTGGTCCGGCGCGACGCTGACCACGGTGCGGGACAACGATCGGCTGGTGGATGTGGTGCTGCGCGGTAACGATCGCGAGCGGCTCGATATCGGTACGCTCGGCACATTGATGTTGCCGACGTCTAACGGCACAAAAATTCCGCTGAGCGAAGTGGCGACGCCAGAGTGGGGGCTGGACGACCCGGTGATCTGGCGTCATCAGCGGCTGCCCTTTATCACCGTGCAGACGGATCTCGCGCCCGGCCTGCGCGCGGAAGCGGTATCGTCCGGCCTGCGCCCGACGGTGGATAAACTGCGTGCTCAGCTGCCTGCAGGGTATCGCATTGAGGAGGGCGGCACCGTTGCCGAGTCGGATAAGGGCAACGGCTCGGTGTATGCCGTGCTGCCGGTGACGCTGATTATTATGCTGCTGCTGTTGATGGTTCAGCTTCAGCGCTTCTCGCGCATGCTGCTGGCCGTCACCATGGCACCGTTTGGCCTGCCGGGGATTGTGCTGGCGATGCTGCCGACCGGCACGCCGATGGGGTTTGTCGCGCTGCTGGGGGTGATTGCGCTGGCGGGGATGATCATCCGCAACGCGGTGATCCTGATTAGCGAAGTGGACAGTAACCTGCAACTTGGGATGCAGCCTGATGAGGCGATTATCGCCGCGTCGGAGCACCGCGCGCGGCCGATTATGCTGACCGCCTGCGCCGCGATCCTCGGCATGATCCCCATCTCCCATCAGGTGTTCTGGGGGCCGATGGCTTACGCCATTATCGGCGGCCTGCTGGTGGCAACGCTGGTGACGCTGACGGTGTTACCCGCCGCGTTCAGCCTGGTGCTGCAACTGAGCGCCCGCTTAGCCCCTGCGCATCGGGCGGCAGATAAAGATTAAGGCCACCGCGCTACAGAGCGGGAAGATAGCCAGCTGCAACCAGGGGTAGATCGCCTCAACCGAGGGGGTTAATGCCCGGTCGAGTTGGCTACCAAACAGCAGGTTGCCCGCCAGCACGGCAAAACCGCCCGCCGTCGCCAGCGCGCCATAGTGCGCGCCGAGCGTGGCGTCGTCGGCGAACCACGGCACCATATCTTTCGCCGCAGGCACCAGCAGCATCTGCCCGAGGGTTAATAACGAGACGAAGCTGATGGCGGGCAGCAGCCGCATCCAGCCCGCAGGCGGCGTGCTGGCGGCGCAGAGCGCGACGCTGGCAAAGCTTGCGGAGATGAGCAAAAAGCCCACCGGCAGCATGCGCGCGGCACCAATGCGGCGCGTCAGGCGGGCGAGGGGCAGTTGCAGGGTGATAATCAGCACCGAGGCCAGCATAAAGAGCGGCCCGAGATCTTTTTCGCTGCCGCCCGCGCGCTGGATCTCAACCGGCAGCGCCAGGTAAAGCTGGTTGTAGCTTAATAACCACGAACTGTAGGCGATGATAAAGGCGACAAAGCGCGGCTGGCGAAAGGTGGTCCACCACGGCGTGACCGCCAGCGTCTGGCGTTTTGGCGGCGCGGGCGGCAGGCAGAAGAAGAGTACTATCAGCGCCACGACAAACACGCCCGCACCTGCTAACGCCACCTGGCGAAAGCCGAGGCCGGTCATCAGCGCGCCCGCTACCGGGCCAAGCACCGCGCCGAGCTCGCCGCAGACGGCAAAAAGCGCAAACCACTCGGCGCGGCTGCGCTTGCCCTGGCTCTCGCTGTGGGCACCGGCGCGCGCCAGTAGCGCTTCAATCGAGGGGGAGAAGAGCGCGCCGCCGATCCCGGTCAGGCAGGCTCCGACAATAATCGGCCCCAGCGAGTGACCAAAGGCCAGCATCAGATAGCCCGCGACGCGGATAATGCAGCCGCAGAGGATAATCACGCGCGCGCCAAAGCGGTCCGATAACGCGCCGCCGATAAAGAACATCCCCTGCTGGGAGAAAGTGCGCAGCCCGAGCACCAGGCCGATCAGCCCGCCGGAGAGCAGTAAATCATCGCGCAGGAAGATCGCCAGGAAGGGCACCACGGCGTAGAAGCCGATATTAAAAACAAACTGGCTACCGAGTAAAACAGGCGGCCAGAGCTGTTTCGCTGGCCGCAGGTGGGGAAAAGACATGCGAAAATCCTGACGTCAGGCGATGAAGTGGATATGGTTTTTGTCATGACAGGGCGATGGCGTGATTTTCGCCTTCACGCGAAACACCTCCCATAGCAGATCTTCGGTAAGGATCGCCTGCGGCGTACCGCTCGCCACCACAGTACCGTGCTGCATTACAATCAGGCTGTCGCAAAACATCAGCGCATGATTGAGATCGTGAATGGCAACGATGCTGGTCACCGGTAGCTCGCTGATAAGCTTCATCAGCTGGAGCTGGTGGTGAATGTCGAGATGGTTGGTCGGCTCATCAAGCAGGATCTCTGACGGCATCTGCGCCAGCGCGCGGGCAATGTGGACGCGTTGCCGCTCGCCGCCCGAGAGCGTCAGCCAGCCCTGCTGGCTTTTCTCCAGCATGTCGACACGTGCCAGCGCCGCGGAGATGGTCTCATCATCCTCCGTGCTCCAGCTGGAGAAAGGGGAGTGGTGCGGAATACGCCCCAGTTTCACCACGTCGCGCACGCGCATATTGGCATCGGTCATACCGTGCTGCTCAACGAACGCCACCCGGCGGGCGAGCTGCTTTTTGGGCAGCCGGTGAAGGTTCTGCTCGTCGAGCAATACGCGTCCTTTATGCGGGCGACGCAGCCCCGCCAGCACGCGCAACAGGGAGGATTTCCCTGAGCCGTTCGGCCCCAGCAGGCCCACCGTTTCGCCACGCGCAACCGCCAGTGAGACATCGTTGACGATCACTTTTTTACCCACCTTCCAGGTGATGTTTTCAGCGGCGATGCTCATTAGCGATTCCTTGAACGGTAAATAATAAACGCGAAGAACGGCACGCCGACCAGCGCGGTGACGACGCCTACCGGCAGGCTCTGCGGGGCAATCAGCATGCGTGAGGCGATATCCGCCAGCACCATCAAAATCGCGCCCGCCAGCGCACAGGCCACCAGCAGCCTGCGGTGCAGCGGCCCAAAGAAGAAGCGCATCATATGCGGCACTACCAGCCCGACAAATCCGATGGAGCCAGCCATGCTGACAATGGTGGCGGTTATGAGCGCCGTGGTGGTAAACAGTGCGAGGCGCACCCACGGCACGGCGATGCCTAACGAGGCCGCCGCATCATCACCGAAGGTGAAGGCATCCAGCGCCCGCGAGTAGTAGAGGCAGACCGCCAGACCAATCAGCACCACGATCAGCACCAGCTGGAACTCCGGCCAGCGCACGCCGCTAAAGCTGCCCAGCAGCCAGAACATTACGTCGCGCGCTTGCTGGGCGCTGGCGGAGGTGCTGATGGTATATGCCGTGACGGCGTTAAAGAGCTGCGAAGCGGCCACCCCGGCTAAGATGGTGCGCTCGTTGCCGCCGCGCGCGCCGTTGGTGAGAAATGCCACGAACGCAAAGGCGGCGAAGGCTCCGGCAAAGGCGCCCGCCGAGAGCGATACCGCACCCGCGCCGAGACCCAGCACCACTACCGAGACCGCACCGGTCGATGCGCCCGCCGAGACGCCGAGCACATACGGCTCGGCAAGCGCGTTTTTCAGCAGGCTTTGCAGCACCGCGCCGCAAATCGCCAGCCCGGCGCCACAGCAGGCGGCGACCAGCGAGCGGCTGAGGCGGAAATCCCAGATCACGCTTTCATAGATGCGATTGAGCGGCTCGGCGGTGAGCCCAAGCTTATTGCCAATCGCATAGAAAACGCTGGGTAACGGGATCGCCAGTTCGCCGACGCTGGCTCCTACCGCAATCACCACCACCAGCAGCACAACGGCAAGCAGCGCGGCACTACTTAACCACAACGTTTGTCGCGTTGGGTGCAACGCTGCCATCAATTAAGCCCCATCTTTCTCAGCTGTTCAGCAACCTGCTCTGCGCCATAAATGGTGCGAATGGTGGGGTTCATCGCCTGGCCATCCATCACCACGATATGGCCTTTTTTCACCGCCTCAAGCTGGCTGACGGCAGGATCGCTCTTCAGGAACTTAATCTTCTCCTGGGCGTTATCCAGCGCCCAGCGATTGCGGTCGAGGCTGGAGACGACGATCACATCCGGGTTAGCGGCAATGATGCTCTCCCAGCCAACGGTCGGCCACTCGGTTTCGGTAGTGATGGCGTTATGGCCGCCGAGCACATTGGCGATAAAGCCGGAGGCGCTGTTTTTGCCGCCGACGTAGGCGTCAGCGGAAGGGGATGAGCTGGAGAACCAGAAGACGAAGGAGAGATCTTTTTTGTTTTTACCAAACTCTTTACGCAGATCGGCTTCGCGTTTTTTGAAGTCGGCAACCAGCGCCTGGCCGCGATCTTCAACGTTAAAGATCTTCGCGAAATCTTCGATCTCCTGGTAGAGATAGGTCATGTCCCACAGCTTCTGGCGGCTGCCGTACATATCGCCGGTGCCCTTTTTGGTGGCGCACATGCCTGGCGACATATAGCTGTTAACGCCGACGGTGGCGAGATCTTCGCGCTTCGCCACTTTGCTCTCCGGCCCCAGCAGCAACGGCGATTGCGCAGCTACGAAATCCGGGGTTTGCGCCAGCACAGACTCCAGCGTCGGGATCTCTACCGTCAGGGTTTTAATCTTCGCGTTTTTTTCAGCCAGCTGCGGCAGGACTTTGGTCGGCCAGAAGGCGGTGGCGGCGATTTTATCCTCTAAGCCAAGCAGCAGCAGGATCTCGGCGGTGTTTTGCCCCAGCGCGACCACATGCTCAGGGGCTTTGTTGAAGGTCTCTTTGTAGCCGCAGTTTTCAAGGGTGAGGGGATATGTGGTGGCATAAGCAGAACTTAATGAGGCAAGCGCCAGCCCCAGCGCGCAGAGAACCTTCTTCATTCAACACTATCCTTCATTAACATTATGGTGATTTATGGGATCATCGAAATAGTTTCGCAATGATAATGAATCCTATTACGAATGCGAGATCTTCTTTGCGCGATGGGCTCAAATTTGTTTTATGAATGAATTTTTGAGGATCCATATTTAGTGTAAATATGATTATTTAATTTAAATTTCGCTCCCTTTTGGTCGATAACACTGTTAAGGCAATTCGCATTTTATGCGGTGCCACATCGTTTTGTCGCTCTATCACCCAAGGGATCACTATGTCAGTCAGGCGTTTTTCATTGCTCGTTTTTGGTCTGTTACTCTCTATCTTCCTTATCAGCTCCGCATCTAACCTCTGGTCGCTTACCCGCAGTAACGACTCGCTGGATAACGTAAACAAAGAGATCCGCGTGGTGCTGTCGGTCATCGATCCGATTAACCATAGCCGTACCCTGCGCGTACGCCTGATGGAGGCGATGATTAACGCCTCGCTGGGCGATAGCCAGAAAACGCAGGCCTCCCTTGAGAGCGCCAACGAGGTGATGCAAAAAGCCTCGGCGGCGTTTAACAACTATCTTGCCGCACCGCGCGTTGCTGGTGAAGATGCGCTTGCCACGCCCTATCGCCAGGCCTGGCAGAACTATGTTGATAACGGTTTGCGTCCGCTGATGGATGCGGCGAAAAACAACGACACCGCGCGCTTTAACCAGTTGGTCAGCACTACTATTCCTCAGTTGGATCGCCAGTTCGAGATCACCCTTGATAACCTGCTGGCGTTCCGTGAAAAGTATGCCCAGCAGCTGAACACGGAGGCGCAGAACCGCTTCGTGAACAGCATGGTGACCCTCGGCGTCTTTGCGCTGCTGTTTACGCTGATCATTGTGGGGATCTTTATCCTGCTGCGTCGCCGTGTGCTGTCGCCGCTGGATGCCGCGCGTCTGCACTGCCAGAAAATGGCGGCGGGCGAGCTAAATCTGCCGGTTGTCTCCAACTCCAAAGATGAGATTGGCGGCATGATGAGCGCGCTGGAGCAGATGCGTCTCTCGCTGGTGCAGATCATCTCTCAGGTGCGTAACTCCAGTCAGAGCGTGGCTTACGCCGCAGAAGAGATCGCTGCGGGTAACACCGATCTGTCGGCGCGTACCGAAGAGCAGGCCGCTTCGCTGGGGCAGACCGCTGCCAGCATGGAAGAGCTGACCTCTACCGTGAAGCACACCTCTGAAAACACCCAGCAGGCCAACAGCCTGGCGGGGAATATGCGCAGCGCGGCGCAAGAGGGGAATGCGATTGTTGAAGAAGCCGTAGTGTCGATGAAGGAGATTGAAACCAGCTCCGGAAAGATTGGCACCATTATCGGCATTATCGAAGATATTGCTTTCCAGACCAACATTCTGGCGCTCAACGCCGCCGTCGAAGCGGCGCGCGCAGGCGAGCAGGGCCGTGGTTTTGCCGTGGTAGCAACCGAAGTGCGCAACCTCGCGCAGCGCTCCTCCGTGGCGGCGAAAGAGATCAAAGAGCTTATTGAGCTCTCTGGTCGTCAGGTGCTGGTGGGCAGCGATCGCGTCACCAGCGCGGGCGAGAGCATGCAGCGTATTATCAACTCGGTGAAGCAGGTTTCCGAACTGATGTCGGAAATTGCGCTCTCTACCGGTGAGCAGAGCCGCGGGATCGATCAGATCAACCTCGCGGTGGCGCAGATGGATACCGTGACCCAGCAGAACGCCGCGCTGGTTGAAGAAGCCTCTGCCGCAGCTTACTCGCTGAAAGAGCAGTCTCAGCTGCTTGAAGAGGCGGTAGCGGTATTTAAGCTCAGCTAATCGTTTTATATTGCTGACATTAAACGGGGCATACTAAATGCCTCGTTTTTTTGGTAACGCAACTTAACCCATTGTCGGCATGCTTTCTATTTCTCATTTTTATTGACGTAATCCTCAATTTTGGTAGACGGGGCGCATTGTTAATGTACGCGCAGTCACGTTTTGCTAATGTCTTTTTTTTAGTCATATATAGGGAAAGGATGAAATGGCAAAACCTACTTTTTCAGCAGCATGGGCCGCAGCAATGCGGATTTACGATCCCGCAGACTCAGGCGCTAAAGTTGCTCAGGTTATTGGTGGCAAAGTTGCAATGAATATTGCGCCGCGTGGAGCCTGGGTAAACACATGTGCTGTGCGTATAAGCTACATCCTCAATCAAACGGGAACTACGATACCGTTTATTGCCAACAAAACAGTCTCGGGCGCAGATGGCCGCTGGTATTTTCATTATGTGGCCGATGTTATCCATTTTTTGCGTCAGAGTTGGGGAAAACCCGATATCATCACTCGTTATCCTCCTGCTGGAGGGGGTGATCTGGCCGGCAAGAAAGGATTAATTTTATTTGAAATATCAGGTTGGGGTGATGCAACTGGGCATGCAACATTGTGGAATGGTCTTCAATGCTATGATCATTGTTATTTCAATGAACCGGGCGTCAACTACAAGACAGAACATGCTAACTTTTGGGCTTTATCATGAAAGGATCATCTACTGTTTTATTTGCCATTTTATTCTTTAGCGCTGCTGTGACAGCAGCCCAGCAACCTGACGCCGCAAGCCGCACCTATGCACAGAATTACAAAGATGCCGCACTGGCACTCTGTGTAGCGAAAGCGTACGCCAGTGAACCCGCTGCCAGTAAAGACGCATCAGCCAGCGCTGGCGGTTTTGATAACTGGAGCGAGTATGATGCCGAAAAGGGCGCCGGGAAGATGGGCGAACTGGCCGACCGCTATCTTGCAGGACAATATCACTCCCATCAGGGCAGCGATGTAAAACTCAATCTGATGAAATGCATCGACATGTATCACAGCGCAGAGCTTGCAAAACAGGTCAAAGATTTTGTGCCGCATCCCGAGCGAAGTTGGGCGCAGGATCATGCTTCAGCAAAGCGCGGTAAATAAGATTCCGGCAATTAACGCGAAGGGGTAACTTAATTACCCCTTCTACATGTTCATATAAAAAATAATCTGAATTTTTGTTTTCTGCTTATTCCCTCTGCGCAGCGGTGAAGAGATTTATTGATAATCTTGCGCTGTTATTGTGAGAGGGAATAAATGAATAAATATCTTTTATTATCAATGGTTTTTTTGCTTGCCGGTTGTCCTGGGTCTGGCGACAGATTTACACCACGCACCGCTACAACGGTCGTTTTAAAAGGTAATAGCGTTTGCGCATTATCCATAATGAAACCGGGTGAAACGTTGACGGCAGTAGAGATCTACAGCAGTAAAGATAAACCTCTTTTAATGCGGTTCTACGATAAACCCCTCTCTGTTCCGCAAGGTCACTGTTTACCGCTATTTGGTGCCACCTTTGAATATGGCAACGAATATAGTGTGGCCTGGGATATTCATACCCCGCAGGGATTGCGTATGATCACCGCTCAATTTACCCTCTCAACCGACAGCGCAGGGCATCTTTCTGTCAGCGAGACGTCCACCCGCTAACTAGCCTTCAAGATATGTATCCACCAGATTCGCGGTATAGGTGCTGAGCATGAGAATATCCCAGCACCGCATGGCAAATGTTTCATCATCAGGAATAGTTTCGCTGACAAGGTCATTGAGTTCATTCTCTGTCACGCTTAGCCCGGTTTTGTACTCAGGGTAATCTTTCAGGAACTGCCCAACCGTCGTGTCGCCATTGGCCAGTTTTACAATACCTTCAAGTGTATTATCAAAAAGATCGGCGCTGCGAACTACCCGCTTCGCTGGTTGTTTTCTCGGTAGACGCAGTAACTTCACCCATAAATTGTGATTGCGACTTTGTTGTTTAGCGATCTTCTCCAGGTCTATCGTTGATAAGTCCGTCGGCATATATATTCTGGCTCGGGTAAAAATATTCCTTGTATCACGCATTTTTTCACTGAAGTAAAAAGGGTAAGCCGTCACTTTTTTATTCAGGAGATTTGCCAGAACTTTCCCGGTGGGTAATGAACCAAATGCGCCAAAACAGGATTTAAGCTCGATCTCTTTAATTTTTGACCACTCTACTTTAGATACTTCACGCAGTCCCAGACCCCGAATCACCTCTGCAAGCTCAGAGGCATCCATTGCATTTACGTTCGATGCAGCACCATGTGCGGTGACGGTTAACTTACTGCCGCTGATAATAAAACTGGCGTCCTGACCCAGCAGTGACCTCATTCGAAGATGAGTGAGTGAAATTTTACCGGCATAGACTTTGCGATTTTTAAATATCTCCTCAGAGAATTGCTCTGCGTTGACAATGGCTTTATCCGCAGGCAGGGCTGAATCAAGATGGCTGGGATTAACCATAAAAAACTCACCGTCACCCAGGCTGTACATCACATGTCTTGTTGATGAGGCTTCAGAGGTTTTATCGAAAATAACCAGTTGCCCCCTGGGCAGGTTTTTCAGCTGTTGCGTGTTAACAGAGACGGCATCCGTCATTAAGGTTGTTATAGATGGGTGAGCAATGCTGGTTCCGGTGGTTGACAGCATGGGCGCCAGCGCGTTTTTAAACGCGCTAGCCTGTTCCGCTGCCAGTTCCCCCGATTGGCTGAGTATGTCGGCGGTAGTGGCCGCAATATCAATGTCGTCAGTGGCCGTTAACGAGGCATTTTCAGCCAGCGATTTCAGCGAAGGATACTCGAGCAGCAGTCCTTTCGGCCTGCCGGCAATAATCTGTAAGTCCGGCAACTGCGCATTTCCCCTGCGTTTGAAGGTGCCATTCTGAAATTCTCCCAACTGCTCTGCGGTTAATATTTTTTTGCCATCACCAAGGCTGCTGTTAAGCACGCCATTTTTCACTCCGGCGAAGCGCCCGTTTCCGAGGCTCACCATCACATGAATCGGGCGTGGCCCCTTGCTTGCTAAATCGGGAGCAACTTCCATAAAGACGAGGATTTCACCCTGTTTCACATGCAGCAGGTTTTCCTGGCTGGTAATTACCTGGCTGCTGGAAAACAGGTCATCGACAGCGCCAGAAGATGAGGCAGCATCTCGCTGGTACCTGGATGCCTGACGAAGCCCGGTGCGAAGTGTTGCCGCTGGTCCTTTAGCCAGTAATTCTGCATTCTCAAGTATTTCAGTGGCATAGTCCCAGCTAACACTCGCATTTTGTGTAGTGAGCACACTGCGTCTTGCGGCCTGGCGTACTGGATTGAATCGGGGTGTCCCGCCTGCTTTCTTATTTGGCGCAGCGGCAGGAAAGTCGTCGACAGGTTTTTTAGAGTAATACCAGACGGGGCGTTTAATGACTTTTGCATTAGGTACCCGGCAATTTGGCCCTTGAGACAAATATTTGCTATAGGCACTAAAATCATTTTTTGCGTCCGATATATCTTTAAAGGGATAGTCAGCATAGATAAGCAGCTTTCTTTCAGATGTGACATTGCCATATTTTTGCGCCCACAGATCTTCTGGCATGATAATAGGGCCGTTTAATTCTTCAAATTGACCTTGAAATTGTCCGGCGGTGATGTCAAAGGCATAATCTCTGCCTTTTTTAGTGCCGATAAGAAGGAAATGGTTGCCGGGCCTGTCATCCATGCCGTTTACATAAAAGGCCATAGCCCGGCAGCGAATATCAGTAAACCCTTTTTCCTCCATATATTTGCCAACGGGATAAATAACGGATTCACATTTTTCATTAGGCGATAGAATTGCGCTGTTCAACTCTCTGTCTTTCTTGAGTTCATTAAGGTGTGCCTGAGCATCAACATCACCCGTGCTGATAAGATTCTCTTTGACTTTCTCCAGTGGAAAATCTTCTCTCTGCGGCATTTCACCCATAATGATATCTGGATCCGTTATTCCTCCCCCGCGCAACCCACCGTAATTTTTATTTATCACCCATTTTCCATCCTCAAAGACAATCGGTTCACCATAACTAAATCGACCCGGGTTTTTGGGATCAACGGTTCGCCATGTTTGCGCATAATCATCCCAGCGAATCTGATAAATGTTTTCATCGGATTTAATATAGTAATTATCTTTACCCTCGCCATTTGCCCGGGATATATAAACATTGACACCGTGTTCTGTAGTCGGCGTTAAATCGTCAAAAGATATTTCTTTATTAATGTATTTACTATCAATCCCTCTTCTCGTTGTTTTTTCAGGCGTCGTGGTGCCGAGGATTTTGTCAAAAGCTGACAGTAAGTTCTTTTTGGGTGCCGATTTTTTTAATAAACTTTCGACATTAATCGGTAAGACAAGATCCAGGAGAGCGTTGACGCTTATTTTTGACAACTGTGCTGCGTTGATAAGTCCCTCTTTTCCCATCTCTTTAATGACATATTTTTGTAACCCTCTTCCCGCGAAACCTTTTTTTGTGCCTTCACCAATGATTTGCCCAATCTGTTTTGCATTTTTAAGCAATGCTGAAGCTTTAGTTCCCGCCTGAGATGCGACAAAGCATACCCCAATGACATCTAACATAATGGACGTAGCGTTAACATTATATTCAGGGTCATTTATTGCCCCCCGTATCTCCGCATAAAATGGAACCACTATATCAGCTATTTTCTGAAACATTGTCGATTGGTATAACGCTGTTTTACGATTAGTAGCGGAGCGATTAAGTACATCACGGAAAGCTTTATTCAGAGTCTCTAATAGCGTTTCCTGTGGCTGCTCAGAATTAAGTGAAAAATCATAGGTCAATCCATAGTATGCGCGATCTTTAAAAGGGTTGGTGTAAGTAATATCATCGCTACTTTTGTATAAAGTATTAACGATGAAATCTTCAAATTCTTTCTTCTTCCTTGCTTCAATTTTGTGGTATTTGCCTGTTAATATATTCTTATTCTTAGGGTCGAAGTTTTTAATAAAAAAAGATTCCAGGAAAACGGACTGTATGCCGTGATAGTGTGTTTGTTCTGGAGTAAGGGTGGCTATGGTTTTTAACCAGATATTTGCCATCATCTCTTCACGAGAGAATATCCGGCTAAAAAGAGACTCAGGGAAAAGAGAGAAGAATACCCAGCGGCCATCATCTAGTTCAATAAATAAAATCCCGCCTTCGTGTGTGTCATAAACATCGGTGGATTGGAGTACGTTAAAATAGAAACGTTTTTTGACTTTGGATGATATTTCATTTAAAGAAAGATCGGATGCTAAAAGTAAATTTTTAGCATTCTCACTGGCTTCATAAGTGCTAAAGTTTTCTTTGTAGTCGATAAATTGCTGGTAATAATCACTATCTGAGGTGAAGTATTCGCGACCTAATAAATGTGCCAATGGTGTATAACCTGGAGGCATTTTTTTAATTTGCTTGAGCGGGTTTAATGAATAGGCGTCTGTGTAGTAAGCGTCAATAATAGTATCAATATCTTCCGCTCTCAGTGCGTTGTAATCTCTTTTGTTTTTTAGTAACCAATAGAGTAAAGGAGCTAACAGTTGGTTCGCTTCTTCATTATCATCGGCTGGGAATTTTTCATTATAAATCCTCTCTGCTTCGGTATTACTCCATTCTATATCCTGATAGCTGTGCTTCAGAGGAGGAAACCTAACTGATGATTCGTGTATTTTTTCTATTAATTCCTCACTCAAAGACTGACGTTCGATGAGTTGATTTATCATTGTTTGTGCTACGCTCAATATCTTTAACTGATCGCGTTCAACTTCTGTATAAGCGTCTACAGCCGAATTCCTGATGGCAATTTTTTGCAAGGTGAGATAAATCATTACTGATTTTTTTATTTTTAGGTTGTCATTGATTCCTGCATTTTTCCGCTCATTTGCGAGTAAGCTTTTAGCTAAATCGATCCCATTATTTATAAGTCGATAGTTTTTTTCATAATTGTCTATGGCTTTTTGATACTCAGTTCTACTCTCTGATAATTGCTTTTTTAATGTGTTAAGTTGTTTAATTTTAATTTCAAGTGCATCGATTAACGGCTTCAATGAATCTAAATGTGATTGGGCTATTTGAACATTATAATCCAATGAAAGCGTTTCTGGTAACGTAGCCCAGTAAAACCACTTATCTTTTAGCTTAGCGAGTTCATCGATGTTTTCTTTAAGCTGCTGATCGATTTTTTCAGTGCCGGATTGTGCAACCCTCTTTTTTGCTTCTTCTGCTGCAACACGAGCCTGCCGTGCGGCATAAATATAGCTGCTCTGCTCTTCCTTGCCTGAAAATTCTTCAGTATAAAGCGCGAGAAGATCTTCATTCCACTTATAAATATTTTTTTCATCGGCATTGTCCGGGGAATAATAAGCAAGAGACTTTTGTAAGTCAGACACGCTGTTACTTAGTAAGATAATATTACGGAGTTCATCACTGCTCGGTTGTTCATAGAGCCGATAAAATGCATTCTCAAGTATTTTCTGTAAGTCCTGGAGGAAGTTGTCCAGCGAGATGAAGCCAGAACTCCATAATAGTGAATCCAGAGCGGCTTCTGTCTCTTTATCAACAAAAGCATCGCTGATATCATCTAGCAAGCCGCCAAGGTTGAAGCTTTCTTTTATGTTTTCTTCGTCAAAATATTGCCATTCATTATCATATTTCCTCAAGATGATAAATTTACGCACGCCACTGGTGGTGATGGTTACACCGCCTACATTAATTTTTAACCAGCTGAAATGCCAGTATCGGTTTTGCAAATAAATATAATAGTTGCCGGTTTTATCTTGATAAACTTTGCCTTCTTCCCCGGGGCCGGAATTTACTGGACGCACAGATGAATCAAGATCCCATTTTTTCATCTCGTCAATTATATCTGCCGATAATACATTAGGTGTTATATTGTTGTCTGTTTCATACTCGTCTTCCGTTGTTTGCAGCGGGATCCATGCACCAAGTGCGTCATTAAAAATTATGTTTAAGTGCTCACGCCCTCCCGCTTCATGTATTTTCCAGGTGTCCAGCTCTTCAGCGCCACGAAGGTCTATAGAGTTGACATACCAGTAATATCCGTTTGCCTGTATGTAATGTTGACTGGTAGATTTATCGAGAAATAACCCATCGTCTGAATTTTGTAATTGTTCAGATGTGACCTTGGCGGCCCTTTTAATATCGAAAAAAGCGTTGATATAGGCTTCTATACTAAAATTACCCATTGTTTTTACTGGCAGTGGGCTTGAGTTGAATGGCTGCGCCAGTCCCCATTGTTGATTGATTTTTCTTAGGTTGATGATTTTTTTCTGTTGCGGGTCATTATTATTCAGTACGATAGTCGCTGTTGAGTTACCGGTTAAAATTACTGGCCAGTATAAACTATTTAAATAAATATAATTTTTTTGACTTTCGCTATCCCTATAAATTTGAGCCTCTTTGCCGCGAATCATATTGCTGTAAAAAAAAGCACCGTCTATTGGCCATGTATTTGCCTGTTGATAAAGTTCAGATGATGCTGTGCTGCCAGATAATTTTATCGAGGAGGTTGCCTTTTGGCTGGCAGTTTTGTCCGGGTCCGTAACGGCTTTATCTCCTTCAGATACCAATGTTACTGGCTCTATGGGGAGAGGCGGGTAATTATTTTTTGCATTTTCTGTTGCAGTTGCTAACCAGATTTTTTTCTCGAGATGAACTTCAATTTTAATTTCATTTTCTTTTGCATAGGGATTAATAGTGACGACACCTCGTTGATTGTCTTTGAAATGAATTGGCCAATAATTTCCATTTATATAAATATAGAATTGGCTGCCTGTACTATAAACCGCCCCTTCCTCTCCATTTTTAAGATTGGGATTCCAGAATCCACGTCTGGTAGTCACTTTATTGACGAGATCTTTTAGACTGTCTGAAGCCTGAGATGCGAGGATTTTATTATCTGGCGTAACAGAGGTGGAGGTTGACGGGATACCCGCTTTGGGGGGGACGCCGCCAGGCGCAAATCTTTTTACCCGGCTGCTGCGGGATAATAACGGCACTTTTTTCTTATTTTTCGTGGCCTGATCGATGGTGGCAGTCGCAGGCGTTTCACCTTCTGCGGCGGTTGTTTCTACCGCCTTCTCTTCACTGGCATCTCTGTCTTCGGTGATGGCCTCGTCAACGGTTTCTGCGCTTAATTCAGTTTCGGTGTCGTCTGCTAATTCCTCTGACTCTGAAACCTCTTCTTCCTGTACATCCATCAGGCTGAACTGCTGTATCAGGTGGTTAATTCTCTCGCGTCGCGCATGAGCCGCCTGCTCCAGGGCTTTCTGCATCGCGCGCTCCGCGCTGGCCCGCACCACGGCGTTGACTCCGGCGTAGCCACCATACGCAAGTCCGTACCACAGTGCTTCCTGCGGCAGGTCGACCACCACTTTTTTTGCCAGCGCCTGGGCATAGGTTTTTTGGCCCTTAATCATCTGGCTACCGACAAGCGTGGCGGCCACGCCATAGCCCCCGGCCGGGGATAACGAGAGTGTCAGCCGAAAGGCCAGCTTCGACATCTCCTGATGAAACAGCCGGTTTTTCACACGCTCGCTTGCCGGCCCTTCACCGAGCCGCACCCGGTTCATCGCCCGGAAGTTTCTGTTCAGCGTCCAGCCGGTTTTCGCGCCGCGCAGAGCGATGCGTACGGGCAGGGAAACCGGCCCGGTCAGCAGTTTCAGGCCGCCTGAAATCGCCGCTGACAGCGCACCGGTGAGGATCTTTTTCTCCGCCCAGTGCTGGACATCTGCGGAGATAGTGCGGGTTCCCGCCAGGATCTCCTCCGCCGTCGGCGGATAGACCGTTGTCCCTTCTGCGGTATGTTTTAACGCAATGGCGACGCGTTTCAGCAGGCTCTCTGCCTGCGGATCGTCAGGTCCTGCAAAGTGCTGGCGGTGCCCGCTGAGCAGCTCAGTGAGTAGTTGATCGAAGAGTACGTTCGCGCGGGTGCGTTCATCGCCCGTCAGGCCCGCAAGATAATCCTGGCGGAGCGTCTGCGCCCACTCTGCGATGCCGCGGGCCAGCATGCCGCTGCGGGAGAAGTTATCCGGTGCCTGGCCGGTGAGCTGAATGGCCTGCGTTTTGACCTGGCTCTTCAGGGTTTTCAGCGTCATCAGCCAGTGCCCGGCCTTTTCCTGCAATGCTTTTCCGCCTTCATGCCCGTGGCCGCTCAGCCGCACGGCGGCGGCGTTCAGCTGACGCCCGAGACCGGCCAGCTGTTCGGTGGCCTGGATCACTGTTTCATCCATGCGCGAAATTGCTTCAGCGCTTCCAGGCGTCGGGCGGGCCCGCAACTCATCGCTCAGAGCAAAGTAAAATTCATTGAACCACGTCGTTTCCGCGAGGCGGGTGAGGGGAGAGAGCAGCGCTTCTATTTGTCGGGCGGCATTATCCGCGATCTGCTGCCAGTGGTCGCTCTCCAGGGCAAGTCGCCGGGAAACCACTTCATCCATTAACGCTGATTCATGGGGATCGGCGATCTCCCGGCTGAGCAGCAGTTGCTGCTGTACCGCCTCCTGGCGTACCCAGGCATAGCCCGGCAGGAGTCTGAGACGCCGCTCTGCCTGCTGAATCTCATCAAGCAGAAGCAGGGCGGTATTGCTGATGGCCTGGCGGGTGCCTTCGCTGAGGGGCGGCGTCCGCTGCAGGGTATGCTTTGTGCGAAAGGCTGCGCGGCTGACTGTCCCCCCGGCAGACTGTGCCAGCCACGCGGAGGTTGCCCTGACCGCACGCCCCTTTTTACGCCCCTTGTCCCAGACAACGTTTTTTATTCTCTCCGTTAATGTTTTCTTCTGTCCGGGCTGAGGATCGGCGGGGGCGGGTTCCGTGCGCTGCTTCTCCTGTAAAAGATGCACGGCAACCGAGCCCAGCGCATCCGCCAGCGGTACCATGCTGCCGGCAAGCCTGGCGCGCACCGATTTGCCCTGACGGGCCGCCCTGTTTACAGCGGTAATCAGCGGGTTTCCTTCGACAGCGCCGGTGTCCGGCCGGGCATCCACAGCCCGCAGATAGCCGGCATACTGCTGATATCCCTGGCTCCAGTGCATAAGCTGCTCCGGGTGCATCTGCCCGGTACCGGACTCTGTGAGCAGCATATCCAGTGCTGCACGGCGTGCTTCGCGTGCGCCCTGAATTAATGCGTGTGCCCGGGTCTGCAAATGGGCTGCCAGCCGCTGGCGGGTCAGGCGGCTTTCCGCGACCAGCGAGGCTTTCAGCAGGCTGAATTTTTTGTACTCCGCGCTGAGCGCACTGCTTTGTGCGAAGAGTAAACTGTCGAGTGTCTGGCGGCTTTTCTCGCGCTCTGCGGCTTGGCCCTGCTGCGGGAAAAGCCGTTCAGCCGCGCGGGTGACCAGTTGCCCGCGCGCTTCGCGCGCCGTCTGTTCAGCTTCCTCCTCCCAGTTCAGCTTGCTGATTTTCCGGGTGGCGCTGAGGTCATCCAGCGCGGCGCGCAGGTGCTGAAGAACGGTGTCTGAAGCCTGGAGCAGGTCAGGGGAGAGCGCCGCTTCTGAACCGGCCACGGCATTCAGGGTGTCGACAAATCGCCGGGCGGGTTGACGCAGCGATTCAGGGATATTCAGCCGTTCATTGTGCAGAATATCCTGAAGTTTCTGCAGTGCGTTTCTGTCCAGGCTGACGGGGTTATAACCCTTCCTGTGAAATTCCATCAGCTGAGGCAGTTTTTTATTTAACGCCTCTTCAATGAAATCTCTCAGCTGTTGTTTTTTATTTTCATCAGGCGGGGTGCTGTTGTTTGCCGGGCGGCCTGAGGGCTGGTGCGTAATATCCGCCGGGTCGAGAAAAAGCTCATAAATATCAGCGGTAAGCTGTGAATAATCATTTTCAAATGATGCCTCCGGCAGCGCCGTATCAAAACGATCGGCCAGTTCGCTTGTGGTGTCGGGCATATTTTTAGGAAGAATATCGTAGTCGGACATGGTAAGCCCCTGATAATCATCATCTTACGCCTGAAAGATGAAAGAGGTGGTCGCTCAAAAAGATGGAGAAACGAACGGGGGTACGAAGGTAATTTTTAAGAATTAGCAAAGGGGGGAGGGGCTTCAAGGTAAATGGTTTCTTTTCGGATGTTTCACGCGATAAATATCGCAGTGGTAATGCAGGCGTGTCAGCAGCGGTTCGGCTGGCGATCCCGCTGCTGGCGGGGATTATGCTGTTTTATCCGCTCGAAGTATTGCCAGATGAGTCTCGATGCGTTTAACAAGCTCCTCAACGCTGCCGTCATGCGCCAGCTCGTGGAGTTGAACCCTGAAACCGATCGCTTTGATGGGTTCACCTTCTGCAAGCGTGACCGTACCGTCTGTTTCCGGATAACCGCTGTAGCTATTCCACAGCGTATAGGGCGAATCGTAGATCCCCTTTTTGCAAGCGGCGAAAAGGTAAATTTCAAGGAAGCTTGCTGCATTTTCTGGCGCTGTTTTCAACGCACTGGCGAGCGGTTTTTCATCTTCGCCATACTGTTCGTTGCGCTGCTCCCAGGCCAGTTCGCTGTCAGTCACCAGGCGGAAATCAACAACGAAATCCTCACTCCCCATTTTGCTGGTGGCGGTCTGCTGGTGCGCGAAAACGAAGGAAGCATCCATCAGCGGCAGAAAATCCCACTCCCAGCAGGTAAAGGGGTTGCTGTTGCGCTGCGGCGGTGGGCTGAAGCTCCAGTGATCGCGGCGAAAGAACTCTGCCTCGAGGCGAGAGGCGGTTTTATTGATGAGCGGCAGGATCTGCTGATAGTAGGCAGCACAAATCCGGTGCGCCTGGCGAACAACGCTAAAGGGATCGGACATCAGGATTTTCCTTGTAAAGAGGGGAAGCCAGCCGACAGGTCGGCATGCTGAATAAACGTAAGAAAGGGCTGCCACGGCAACAACGGCGCGCGAATACCATATAGCTCAAGGGCGCGCAGGCAATCGGCGATAATGCGTTGATCCTGCTCTGTCGACCAGCCGCTGGTGGGGTGCTCCATTTTGGCGCGAACGTCGCGCCACTCTAAGCCGTAGAACTTCACGCCATCGAAGAGATTCTGCAAATCGCAAAACAGAGCGTTAGCGTGCTTCGGTAAGTTGCCGATCGCCAGAAAATGCAGCGCCTGCTGGGCTTCTTCGCTGTTTTTCCAGGCATAGATCTCTTTACACCACTGCTGCTGATACTGCTGGCCGCCCTCGGGCGGTTTTACTTCCACCATCAGCGTGGCGTGCTCGAAGGTCAGGATAACATCGGGCTCGGCATACTTATCATGCTCATTGATCCACGGCGCGACAGCGCTATCCAGTTCGTCAGGAAAGGGGTATTTAGGCCAGAACGTAAGGGATTCAAACTTTCCCCACGGACGTATATCGGTTGCGAGCAGTGAGGAGAGTAAAGCCTGTATGGCGTCCTGAGAGAGGTAGCTTATTCGCCCCCAGAATGCGGCGGTTAAGAGATCTTCATAGTTTTGAAATACCGACCGCCAGCTTTGCGCAGCCTTATCGCTCACATCCACGCGCCGCGCTTTGCTGTTCAAAATGGCATGTAACATTGTGGTTCCTTTCACAAAGTAATGAGATGTAATAAACGGCAGGGAGATCCCTTTCCTTTAATCTCAGCCATGGTTTAAGACATTCTGGTAGTTATCCCTGCGGCAACTTTGCCTTACACTCTGCGGGTCACGACGTAAGGAGAAGAGGATGAGTGAGTACTGGTGGAAAGATCTGCACGATCGTCAGGATCGCTGGCAGGGGCTGGAGCTGGTGGTGCGCGAAGGCAACGGCCAGGCGATGGAGATGCAGAGCGGCAACAACGGCCGCATGGCGTTGCAAGTCAATGGCGAACCCCTCTTCTGGGCGACGATGCTAAACGACCACTCCGGCGTCTGGCTGGTGTTTAACGCCGAGCACCCCGGCCAGGATCTGCTGCTGCCTGCCATCAACTCGGCGGAGGTGGAGAGCGCCAAACGGGCGGGCGAAGAGAACTGGATCAGTCACTGGTGCCGCTACTTTGCCCGTGAATTGATGGAAGCGCCCGTTCCGCTGTTGCCGCCGCGTCGCTGGCTGCTGCGCCCGATGCTGGCGGCAAAGCCGAAGGCACCCTATGTTTGTGACCGCAAAGTGCCGCGCGAGGAGTGGCGTTTTGAGACGCCCGACTACAGCACCTATATCGGCGTGAACTGGTCGCTCTACAGTGAAGATTTTCCCGATCTGCAAAACCCGGAGAAGGTGAAGTGGGTCGACTGGTGGTGGGGCGGTCATCTGCTGCTCAGCCGCTATCCGGTGGACGCCGAATCCGGTCGCGTGAAGTGGTGGCGCAAGAAGTGCCGCGAAAACGCGCTGCCGCCGATTCTGGTGTGGTATATCGCCGGGCTGGCGTCGTTTGTGATCCTTGACGGCCACGATCGGTTGCAGGCCGCGCTGGCGGAGGAGTATCAGCCGCAGTTCCTGGTGCTGAGCGAACTGAGCGAGCAGTCGTGGACGCCCAATGAAGCGTCGCGGGAAAAAGTCCTGCGTTCGCTGGCTATTCAGCAAGAGAGAAGCAAGAAAACCCCGGCCAATATCGATGCGATGAACCAGTCGCTGATGAACCTTTACGACACGCGTTATCTCTACGCCCCAACGCACAGCCGCGCGGTGCTCGGTGATGGCTCCGGCTGGGAGCGTCAGGTGAAAACCTATCTGCAACGCCACCAGCTTGATGCGTTTATCGAAAAGATTATGGCGCGCGAAGAGTAGGCAAAGAGCGACGCGTCAAACTACGGTGCAGGATAAAAAATAATGATGCACAAGCCCCACGCAGCCACCGCGTTAATCTTCCGCATAGTGAAGTGGGGCAGCCTGTTGGTGGTTTCACTCGCGCTGGTGCTCTTCTTTCTGCTCTGGCTGCTGCTCTCCGGGCTGGGGGAAACCACGGTCTACACCGAGCGTAATCTGTGGGATTACAATACGTTGACTGAAAAGGCGATTGCGCAGGCTCCGCGTATCACTGCGACGTATCATTTGGAATTTCATAATGGTGACGGTTATCCCTCCATCAACAGCATTATTTTCGAGAATGCCAGCAAAGAGAGTATCGAGGCGCTGCGGCAGTACGTTCAACGCCTCGGCTATAAGCGCGATCCGTACCCGATAACCAGTGCAGAAGAGTGGCGAAAACCCGGCGACCCCGCAGCAGAGACCTTTTCACTCTCTTACGATGCGCAAACCCGCGAGGCGACGCTAAGCATGATACTGCTGCGTTAGTGAGTACTTACTGGATAAATCTGCCCCCGCCTCCCTGCGGGGCGACACATTCCCTATTTCACCGGCTGTAGGGCCGTTTTATCGACGTAGGGCTTCATCAGCGTATCCGCCTCTTTTTGTGCGGCGGCGGCCGCTGCTTCTGGCGTCACTTTCTCATCGTTCACCACCGCGGCGAGCTGGTTCTCCATCGCTTTGCGCACGGCGACGGTTTCATAAGTGGAATACCACGGGTGCGCATATTGCAACTGCTCCAGCGCAGTCGCCGCGCGCGGATCCTGCTTGAGATAAGCCTTCATCTCCGGCGTGTCGTAGGTCGCTTTCAGCGGCGAGAAGTAGCCGGTAAAGCGGCTCCATGCGCCGTTAACCTCAGGGCTAATGAGGTAGGTCATAAACGTATAAGCCGCTTTTTTCTGCGCGTCTGAGATACCTTTAAAACTCACCAGGCTGGCCCCGCCAATCGGCACCGCGCGCTGCAACTGGGCAGGCATCATCGCTACGCCCAGCTCAAACCCTTTGCTGTTCTCACGCATAAAACCAAGCGCGCCGGTGCTCAGCATTGTCATGCCGACCTTGCCGGAGAAGAAGGCGGCGCTGATCTGTTTTGAGTTCAGCACGCCGGAGGGCATCACTTTCTCTTTGTAGATCAGATCCTGCCAGAAGCGCAGCGCGCCAATGGTGGTCGGCGCGTTGTAATAGACCTCGCCGGGGAAGTTCTCGTTGAAGTAGTTGCCACCGTTGGCGCGTACCAGCGAGGAGAAGATCCAGCCGCCGTAATCGTCGTTGGTGGAGGGGAGCATAATGCCCCACTGGCCTTTGCTCTGGTCCGTCAGCTTTTTCGCATCCTCCAGCAGCGTTTTCCAGTCCTGCGGCGGTTGCGTGATGCCCGCCTGCGCAAACAGCGTTTTGTTGTAGTAGAGGATCGGCGTCGAGTTGTGGAACGGGATGGCATAAGTGACGCCCATCACCTGTGCATTCTTATGCATTGCAGGCCAGAAGGCGCTTTGCAGGAAATCGCCCGCTTTTTTATCGCCATATTTAAACAGCTCATCCATCGGCAGAATTTCATCTTTTAACGCCAGATCGGTGGTGAAGTTGGCGGACATGATCACCAGCGCAGGCGGCTGGCCCGCCTTCTGCGCAGACTCGGCTTTCATTTTGGTAGTGTCGTAGTTGCCGGTAAAAATGCCGCGCACCTCAACCTCTTTTTGCGAGTCGTTGAAGGCTTTGATGATGCGCGTCATCTCCATCGTCAGCTTGCCGTCGACGGGGGCCGGAAACATAAAGTCGATCTTCTCCTGCGCCGCCGCATTGGCACTTATCGCAAGGGTTATACCGTAAGTAAGCGCTCGCATCAGCTTATGCATGGTCTCTCTCCTGGTGTAAATTACGCTGCGTATCGGCAGCAAAAAGGTGGCAATCAAACGGTGAAAAACCGACGCTGAGCGTGTCCCCTTTGTTGGGAACATCACCCCGGTGACGGCGGATGTAGCGCAGGTTGCCGATGGGCGTGGTGACATGCAGCTGGTAATCCGCGCCCATCAGTTCGCGCTGAGTAACGGTGGCAGGCAGCATCAGATGGCCTGCTTCTGGCACATCAGAGATATGTTCCGGGCGAATGCCGAGCCACACCTCAGCATGATGGCGGGCGTGAGCCGGCAGCGGCAGGCGCTGCTCGCCCAGCAGCACATCGCCCGCAGCGCAGGGCAACCGTTGCAGGTTCATCGCCGGCGAGCCGATAAAGCCAGCGACAAACAGGTTCACCGGGTGCGCATAGAGCTCTTCCGGGCGGCCCACCTGCTGCACATGCCCGCCGTTCATCACTACGATGCGGTCGGCCATCGACATCGCTTCGGTCTGATCGTGGGTGACGTAGATGGTGCTTATCTGTAATTGCTGGTGCATCGCCATAATGCTGTCGCGCACGTCGCTGCGCAGGCGGGCATCGAGGTTGGAGAGCGGTTCATCCATCAAAAAGAGCTTCGGGTTGCGCACGATGGCGCGCGCCATCGCCACGCGCTGACGCTGGCCGCCGGAGAGCTTCGCCGGTTTTCTCTCCAGCAGCGTATCGAGTTCCAGCATCTGCGCCACGCGCTCCAGCCGCGGCTGCCAGCTTGCTCGCTCCTCATTGCGCACCTTCATGCCGAAGGTAATGTTGTCGCGCACTGAAAGATGCGGAAAGAGGGCGTAGTTCTGGAAGATCATCGCAAAGTTGCGATCGCGCGGCGAAAGGGCGGTGATCTGCTGATTATCGAGCCAGATCTCCCCGCTGCTGACGCTCTCTAATCCGGCGATCAGCCGCAGCAGCGTGCTTTTGCCGCAGCCGGAAGGCCCTACCAGCACGACAAATTCGCCGTCGGCAATCTCCAGCGAGACCGCGTTCAGTGCCGCATTGCCCTCAAAACTTTTACTTACCTGATTGAGTCTTAACATGTTCTTAGCGCTCATCCACCGGGCAGCTGATCTGCGGGTTGTAGAGCCACGGGCCAGGGTAGTGCGAGAGCGAATGCAGGTAGCTGACCCACTGCTCGCCGATCTGGCGGTGCATCAGGCAGGCGGGCGGCGACATATCGTAATAGGGGCGGGTATCTTCGTGGCAGTACGGCACCTGGTGCACGGTGGCGGGAATGGTGGCAATCGTCGCCTGGCGATACTGGGTCATGGTCAGGCTGTGGTTATGGCCGCAGAAGATGCGCGTCAGCGCCGGGAAACGCTCAACCAGATTTAACAGCAGATGGCCGTTTTCGCAGGCGATGCGATCCATCTGCGCATTGCCGAGCTGCAGCGGCGGGTGGTGCATAAAAAGCGCGGTAGGCCGATCTCTACTCTGTGTAAGCTGCGCTTCCAGCCAGTTCAGCGTCTCCGGTGTCAGCCAGCCTTTTGACTCCCCGGCGAGACTGGAGTCAATAAACAGCAGGCGAGTGGGGAATTCATCAATCGCGTAACGCATATTGTGCGGATCGCTGCCCAGCTGTGGGCAGAGCGGGTGCATATACTCGAGAAAGTGCGCTTTGTCGTCGTGATTGCCGGGAATGACAAACAGCGGATAGTCGAGGCTGCCGAGCACCTGGCGCGCCACGCGGTACTCTTCCGGCTGGCCGCAGTTGACGATATCGCCGCTGATGACCACCGCGTCCGGGCGCTCGCGCAGGGCGTTTAGCTGGCACACCACATCGGCGTTACCGGCATTGACGTCAATAAACCCGTACAGCTTCTGATGCTGGCTACGAAAGTGGGGGTCGGAAATTTGCGCTAAAAACATCACTGCACTCCTTATTTAATGCCGGAGAAGCCAAAGCTTCGAAGAAACTGTTTCTGAAACGCGATAAAGGCGACCATCAGCGGCAGGCACACCATCAACGTTCCGGCGCTGATCACCCCCCACTGCCCGCCGGACTCCGCGCCCATGGCGAAGGAGACCAGCCCGACCGTCAGCACCTGCTTATCGGGATCGTTGAGCATCATTAGCGGCCATAAATACTCGTTCCAGTGATAGGTAATGCTGACGGTGGCGAAGGCGAGCAGCGACGGCCACGACATCGGCAACATCACGCGGAACAGCACCTGCCACCAGCGGCAGCCCTCCATCAGCGCCGCCTCTTCGATCTCTTTCGGGATGGCGAGAAAGGCCTGGCGCATCAGGAACACGCCAAACGCCGAGGTGAAGTAGGGCATCATCACGCCGGTTAAGGTGTTGAGCAGGCCGAAGGTTTTCAGCGTCAGCATATTGGGGATCATCATCACCACCGGCATGATCATCAGCTGCACCAGAAAGAGGACGAACAGCGTCTGCTTGCCGCGAAACTCGTGGCAGGCGAAGACATATCCGGCGGTCGTGATGGTAAAAAGCTGCACGAAGAAGGTGCCGAAGGCGAAAATCAGCGTGTTGCCATAGAGGCTCAGCCAGTCGGCGCTGTTCCACGCCTCGCGGAAGTTATCCAGCGTCAGCGGGAAGCGCGGCAGGATCGAGGCCATCTCTTCGCCGAAGGTGGTGGTGCTGAAGGCGGACGACAGCATCCAGATAAACGGGCTGACCCACAGCAGCGCCAGGCAGCTCATCAGCAGCGCGAGGGTAAACGAACGGGAGTGGCGCAGACGCAGCCAGCGCGGGCGGGCAGCGGCGGCCGTCGAGTTGAGGGCAGGCGAGATCTCAACGCTCATAGTGCGCTCCTCTTTCCAGTAATTTCAGGTTAACCAGCGAAAAGATGAACAGGCCGACCAGCGTTAAAAAGGTGGCCGCCGACGCTTTACCGAGATCGTGCGTCTCCCAGGCGAGATTCTGGATGTAGTAGAGCAGCACGGTGGTGGCGTTGTCCGGCCCGCCGTGAGTCATCACCGCAACGTGATCGATCTGCGTTACGGAGTAGATCAGCGCCGTGGTGAGCACAAAGCTCAGGGTCGGGCGCAGCAGCGGCAGCGTGACCTTGAAGAAAACCTGGGTCGGCGTTGCGCCTTCCATCACCGCCGCTTCGCGCGTGGAAGCGGGAATGCCCTGCAAACCGGCGAGAAAGAAGAGCATGTAGTAGCCGGCGAATTTCCATACGCCAATCAGCGCCAGCGCAAACAGGGCGCTGTTGCTGCGACCGAGCCAGTTGTTATTCATCGGGCCAAAAAGGGTGGCCAGGTAGTGATCGAGCATGCCGAGGCCGGGCATAAAGATAAACAGCCACAGCGCGGCGGCGCTGACCATCGGGATAATCATCGGAAAGAAAAAGGCGGTGCGCAGCCAGCGGTTTATGCGGTGGTTTTCCCATAGCGCGACGGCCAGCAGCAGCGCCAGCGCGACGCCCGGGATCACCGTCAGCAGGATATAGAGCAGGTTATTAAGCAGCGATTGCCAGAAGACGCTGTCTTCCAGCAGGCGCGTAAAGTTAGCCGCGCCGACAAAGGGTGGGTTGTCGCTCGCCATGCGCGTATCAAACAGGCTGTCGTAGACCGAGCGCAGCAGGGGAAAGTAGGTGAACAGCGCCAGGAAGAGCAGCGACGGCGAGAGGATAAGCCAGGGAAGCCAGTACTTTTTCATAGTTGCCTGAAAAAAACGTCACGGGTTTCGAAAGCGGGCATTGTGTGAAACCAATGCTGCAAAAGCATGGCGTGCAGGTGACTGTTTAATGAACCGGAAGTACGGGGAAGGTGCCGGGTGGCGGCTGCGCCTTACCCGGCCTACGAAAAGCGAGGCATCAACACGTAGGCCCGATAAGCGTAAGCGCCATCGGGCAATGCGGGGAGGTGCCGGGTGGCGGCTACGCCTTACCCGGCCTACGAAAAGAACGGCCTCAGACCGATAAGCGCAGCGATGATGGTTTTGTAGGCCCGATAAGCGAAGCGCCATCGGGCAATGCAGAAGGGTTACCGGTTAAACCTTAAAAATCCATCTTCACCGTGAACTGCACTTCACGCGGATCGCCAATCTGGTTACCCAGATTATTGGTGCCCATCGATGAGGTGTAATAGGTCTTATCAAACAGGTTTTTCAGGTTCAGCTGCAGCGTCACCGGGTAGCGCAGCTGCATTTTGTAAGCGGCAAAGGCATCCGCGACGACATAGCCAGGCAGGTAATAATCCGCGCCGTTGGTGGCCGAGCGGCGGCTGACGCCGTGCCCACCGCCGCCAAGGGTCAGCGTATTACCGGCGTAAACATTGTGAATGTCATAGGTCAGGAACAGCGAACCGGTGTGACGCGGCACGTTCGGCAGCGGTTTCCCGGCGTAGTCCGGATCTTCCAGCACTTTCGCTGCGGTATAGCTGTAGCTGGCAATCACGTTCATATTCGGCGTCAGCGCACCTGCCACATCCATCTCAACGCCCTGGGAGCGCACGCGCCCGGCGGTTTTCGCTACCGTCTCATCGCCGACGATTTCGTTATACAGCACGTTACGTTTGTGAATATCAAACGCCGTGATATTGGCGGTAACACCGTCGAAGAGGTCGAATTTGGCACCCACTTCATAGGAGGTCGACGTTTCTGGCGGCAGGTCGCCGATATAGCTGGCAATCGACGACTGCGGCATAAAGGCTTTCGCCACGTTACCGAACAGCGAGATCGATGGCGTGAGTTTATAGACGAGGCCAAATTTCGGCGTCCACTGCTCATCGCTGCTGTCGGTGTTGACCTTAAACGGACGGCCCTTGCCCGCATACTGGGTGTAATACTGGTAGCGCATCCCGGCGACGGTGATCCAGTTGTCCGTCAGGTAGAGCGCATCCTGGGCGTACGCCGAGTAGCTCTCTTGCTGGATGCGCTGATCGCTGTCGGAGGCCGAGACGGTTGTACATTTGCTCGCACGACCGTAGCTGGGGTTGTAAATATTGAAATCTTTCACGTTTTTACAGCGGATCATATCGGTGCGCAGCAGATCGTAATTTTCATACGCGACGCCGGTAAGGATCTCGTTATAAAAGCCGCCGAGCGTCACGTTGCCCTGCAGATCGGCGCGCGTGGTGTGCATACGCTGGGTCGATCCCTGCGTGGCATCCACTCGGCGCGTCAGCCCGCCGGTGGCGGCGTTATAGGCCATCACCCGCGACTGGTTATCGCTGTATTTATCCTGGCTGAAACCGTACTCCAGCTTTCCGGTCCACTGGCTGTTAAAGCGGTATTCGGCGTTGAGCTGCGCGATGTCAGATTCACCGTCAGTAATATTAAACGGCTCATCAAAGCGGGTTTTACGGTCGACATTGACCGGTTTTTTGGTCGCAAGATCGAAGATCGTGCCGCGATCGAACGGCATCTGATAATCACGATGGGAATAGAGCACGTTGATCGTCGCGTTATCGCCAAACCAACTCAGCGAGGGGGCGATAAAGGTGCTTTTCTGCTTGCCGAAATTACGCCAGTAATCTTCATTCTGGTATTCGCCAATCAGGCGCCAGGCCAGCCGCGTACCCTCAATCGGGCCGGTAACGTCAAACTCACCGGTGCCGCCGCCAAAGCTGCTCGAGGTGGCGGAAACGGAGCCACCAAAGGTGGTTTCCGGGCGTTTGGTCACCACGTTGATAAGCCCGCCGGGATCGAGAATGCCATACAGCGTTGAGGCCGGGCCTTTCAGCACTTCCACCCTGGAGACATCGGCGTTAAAACTGCGCGGCACCACGGTGCGCAGGCCGTTGGTCATCACCGAGCCGTCGCGGTTGGCACCAAAACCACGGCGCACAAATGCATCCTGCGTGCCGCCAAGCGTGTTGGTCTGCACCACGTTGCTGACGTTATAGAGGGCTTCATCAAGCGTAGTGGCGTGTTGATCTTCCAGCACCTGGTCGCTGACGGTGTTCACCACTTGCGGAATATCCAGCAGCGGCATTGAGGTCAGGGTGGCGGTGGAGGAGCTGAGCGGCTGATACCCGGAGGTCGCCGGTTTATCGGCGGCGGCACCTGCCACCACCGTTACGGTGTCGCCCTCTTTGTTATCTGCGGCGTGCGTGAGCGGTGAAACGAGCGCGCCTAAAATGAGCGCAGAGAGGCGCGCGCGCCCTTTTTGCCAAGTATAACAACCCGTTAAATCTGCCATGTCTTCTTCTTTCCCAAAGCGTGCCTGCGTTACCGGCAGGCATGAACGTTTTTTTATGGTTATTGCTGGTGGATAAAGCGTATCCGTTAGCCGTAGTGCGCGGCTTCGGATTTGTAATTGATAATCATTCAATCATGGGCTTATGTAGTAGTAAATGATAAAAGTGAGATATTCACTACAGCAGAAGCGCAGCGATAAGAGGGCAGTTCGTGCAGTAGGTTTAGTTGATTAAATTATTAAAAATAAATAACTTAATGGCTCATTCTGTTTTTCAAATATGTGGACGTAATCTGCGAGGTCCGGTAAGTGCAGTAGCTGATTAGGATACTTGACTACTACAGCGGCAAACTGCAAAATTTCAAAAGAGAATGAGATTTATTTTTATTTGATGCTAACGCACGCGCGGGTAGCCACGCTGTTGCGGCGCAGGAGTCAACATGCCACAACACGTGGAACAACCTGAAAGCGGGCAAGGTATCGTGCTCGACCGTCTGTCGGCGGGCTATCACAAGCAGCTGATTATCGATGAGATCAGCCTGACCATTCCCCTCGGCAAAATGAGTGTGCTGGTGGGCGCAAACGGCTCCGGAAAATCCACCCTGCTTAGCACCATTGCCCGCATGCTTAAACCGCTTGGCGGCAGCGTGCTGCTGGATGGCAAAGCGATTCACCAGCAGCCGACAAAAACTGTTTCCCGCCAGTTGGGCATCCTGCCGCAGTCGCCAGTCGTGCCGGAAGGGCTGACGGTATTTGAGCTGGTCTCGCGCGGGCGTTTTCCCTGGCAGAGCTTTATGCGCCAGTGGTCCCAGGAGGATGAAAACGCAGTGCAGCAGGCGCTGGAGATGACCGGCACCGCCGGGTTTGCCCATCAATCCGTGGATAGTCTCTCCGGCGGCCAGCGGCAGCGCTGCTGGATTGCGATGGCGCTGGCGCAGCAAACGCCGGTGATCCTGCTTGATGAGCCGACCACCTTCCTCGATCTTCGCTATCAGGTGGAGATCCTCGAACTGCTGCACACCTTAACCCGCGATCATGGCCGCACGGTGATTGTGGTGCTGCACGATCTTAACTTCGCGGTGAATTACGCCGACACGCTGATCTTCCTCAAGCAGGGGAGTTTGCAGGGGGTGATCAACGAAGGCGAAGCCTGCACGCCGGAGCTGATCAAACGCGTGTTCGATGTCGATGTGCAGATGTCGGTTAACCCGTTGACCGGCAAACCCTTCTTTATGCCCTTTCGCAAACCGGGCGGTAGTAACGCATGAGCGTTCGTCAATCTGCGCGCGTGAGTATCGCCGCGCTTGGCCTGCTGCTATTGGTGATAATTGCAGCCATTGCACACCTGGGACTTGGCGCGCGCTACATCGCACCGCCGACGGTAGTGCAGGCGCTGATCGCCTTTGATCCGCACAATTTCGATCACCGGGTGATAATCAGCCTGCGCTTGCTGCGCCTCGTCGCCGCGCTCTTTACCGGCGGCGCGTTGGGCGTTGCCGGAGCACTCTTGCAGTCGGTTATTCGCAACCCCTTAGGCGAGCCGCACATCCTCGGTTTGAATGCCGGAGCCGCGCTGGCGGTGGTGGCGACGGCTGCGCTTGGCATCACGGTGGGCGATGTCGCCGTTAGCCGACCGCTGATTGCCGCCACCGGCGCGGCTATCCTCTTTTCCCTGGTGATGCTGCTCTGTTCGGCCGGGCGCGCTGGCTTCACGCCGATGAAGGTGACGCTCTGCGGCGTGGCGCTGTCGGCCTTTGCCTCGTCAATCACCGCCGCGATCCTGATCCTTGATGAGCAGACCTTGCTGAGCATGCGCACCTGGCTGGCGGGCGATCTTGCCGGGCTGAGCTGGGCGCAAATCACCCCTGCGGCGATGGCTGCCACCGCGGGCTTGGCGCTGGCGATTGGGCTGGCACCTGCACTGAATATGCTGGCGCTTGGCGATACGCTAGCGCGCGGCCTTGGCGTCTCGCTGACGCGAATTCGCCTGCTCTCCTTATTCGCCATTGCGCTGCTGTGCGGTACGGCGGTGGCCATTGCCGGTCCGGTCGGGTTTGTCGGGCTGGTGGTGCCGCATATGGTGCGCCGCCTGGCGGGGAGCGATCTGCGCGTAGTGATCCCACTCTCGGCGCTCGGCGGCGCGGCGCTGTTGCTGCTGGCGGATATCGCCGCGCGAACGTTGCTGTCGCCGCAGGAGCTGGCAACCGGGGTGATGACTGCGCTGGTCGGCGCGCCGCTGTTTATGCTGCTGGCGGCGAGGTTCTTCAAATGAGCCACCAACTGCATCGCGCCGGGCTGCGTGTATTTCGGATCGGCGGCTTCTCCCGCCTGCTGCGCCCGCGTGCGCTGCTGTGGCTGAGCGGCCTGCTGCTGCTGGCGCTGGGGCTGCTGCTGTTCGGCGTTTCGCACGGATCGCTGCCTGTGCCGACATCAAGCCTTGCCCGGGCGCTGTTTATGCCGCAGATGCTCAGCGGCGAGCAGCACTATGTGGTATGGGATCTGCGCCTGCCGCGGCTCTGCATGGCGCTGCTCTGCGGAGCGATGCTTGGCATGGCGGGCGCGGCGATGCAATCCATGACGCGCAACGGGCTGGCGGATCCGGGTTTAATTGGTGTGAAAGAGGGAGCCAGCGTTGCGGTGTTAACGCTGGTGTTTAGCTTTCCGGCGGTAAGCGTGATGTGGCGTCCGCTGGCGGGAATGGCGGGCGGCCTGCTTGCCGCCGGGTTGGTGATCGCGCTGGCGCGGGATGTCTCCCGACCGCGCTTTGTGCTGCTGGGTATTGGCCTCTCCTGGACCTTCGCCGCCGGTATCGGCCTCTTTATGACCACCGCTGACGTGCGCGACGTACAGACCGCGATGCTGTGGCTGGCGGGCAGTTTACAGGCCGCCAGCTGGCCGCTGCTCGGCGTGGCGCTCTGCTGGGCGCTGCCTGCGGCGCTTATTTTGCTGTTCACCGCCCGCGCGGCGGATGTCGCGCAGCTTGGCAATCAGGCGGCAACCGGGCTGGGCGTGCGGCTGATGCTGCTTAACGGCCTGCGGGTGTTCGCGCCGGTGTTGCTGACCGCGGCCAGCGTCTCCTGCGTCGGCAGCCTCGGCTTTGTCGGGCTGATCGCCCCGCATATGGCGCGCTTTCTGCTGCGCGGCGGTGAGCGCGCGCTGCTCTCGGGCAGCGCAGTGCTCGGTGGTTTGCTGGTGCTCGCCGCCGATACGATTGGGCGGCTGGCGTTTGCGCCGCTGCAACTTCCCGCCGGGATTGTGATTGCGCTGGTGGGCGGCCCCTTTTTCCTGCTGTTGCTCTGGCAGCGGCGCGATCGCTTATAACCTTAAGGAGTTCTATGCGCTTCCTCTTCTCCCTGCTGCTGCTGGCCGGTTTCACCGCCGCCGCCGCAGAGCCTGTGCAGAGTTTTACCGACGACTTAGGGCGCGTGGTCAAGGTGCCGCAGCACCCAAAACGCATTGTCTCGCTGCACGATCTTGATATCACCATTCCGCTGATTGAGCTTGGCGTACCGCCGGTCGCCAGCCACGGGCGCACGCAGGCGGATGGCCGCCACGTTTTACGCTCCGGCGCGCTGTTAACCGGCGTCGACTTTGATAACTCTGACATTCGCTTTATTGGTTCCGCCGATATCGATATGGAAGCCGTTGCTGCGGCGAAGCCCGATTTGATCATTACCGAGCCCAGCCGTAATACGCCTGTAGAGCAACTGGAGAAGATCGCCCCAACCGTGAGCATCGATCACCTGCAGGGTGGCGCGCCGGAGATCTACCGCAAGCTGGCGCAGCTGACCGGCACGCAGGCGCGGCTGGCGATCCTGATGCGGCGCTATCAGGAGCAGATTGCGGCGCTGAAAAAGACCATCGATACCCGCAAGATAACGGTGTCGGTTATCCAGGCGAACAACGGCAAAATCAACGTCCTGCACAGCTATCACTCGCTGGGCCGCGTACTGCGGGATGCCGGTTTTCGCTTCCCGCCGCTTATCGACAGCATCCCCGAAGGCGGGCGGATGGATGTCAGCGCCGAGCGGCTACCGGAGCTGGATGCGGACTTTGTCTTTGCGACATGGCGCGGCGATACCGGCGGCACGCCGCAGGATGAGATGGCTGCCATGAACGCGGTGATGCCCGGCTGGTGCGATTTCCTCACCGCCTGTCACAACGGACGCTATGTACTGATTTCACGGGAAGAGGCGATCTCAAACTCCTTTGCCTCGTTAAGCCTGATGGTGGCGCAGGTGCAGTCGCAGATTGCCGGGCGACCGCTGCCAGCGGCACAACAAGGGAAATAAACATGCAGAACGCAAAGCGGGCCAGAAGCCGGGTGGATGTGTACGGCGAGCGTTTTCGCGCGCGGGTGCAGACGCTGTCACCGCGTTTGCAGGCGGTGGCGCGTTATATCCACGATCATCGCGAAGCGGTGCTGGAGCAGACGGCGATGGAGATTGCTGCCGCCACCCACACCTCTGACGCCACCGTGGTGCGGGCGATTCAGGCGCTGGGCTTTGCCGGGTTACGCGATCTGAAGCAGACGCTGGAGCAGTGGTTTGGCCCGGCGGCGTCGTCGGCTGAGAAGATGAGCACCACGGTGAATGCGCTCGCCTGCGACGTCAATTCAGGCATCGATTTTGTCCTCGAAGGGCATCAACACACCTGCGAGGTGCTCTCCGCGCCCGCCAATCGTTACGCTATCGCGCAGGCAGTGGCACTGCTGGTCGATGCCCGCCAGGTGGCGATTTTCGGCATTGGCGCATCGGGGATCCTGGCGGAGTACAGCGCGCGGCTTTTCAACCGCATCGGCTTACCCGCTATTGAACTTAACCGCACCGGCATCGCTCTCTCCGAGCAGCTGATTGGGTTACAGCGCGGCGATGTGCTGATGATGATGGCGCAGAAATCGGCGCACCGCGAAGGGCTTACCACCCTGAAAGAGGCGCGGCGGCTCGGCATTCCGGTGATCCTGCTGACCAACGCCGTCGACTCGCGCTTCAGCCAGCAAGCGGATGTGGTGATCCATGTCCCGCGCGGCGGCGAGAAAGGCAAAATCCCGCTGCACGGCACGGTGTTGCTCTGCCTGGAGATGATTGTCCTGTCGGTAGCGTCAGCCAATTCGCAGCGGGCGATTAAAACGGTGAAACGCATTAATGAGTTTCACCGGGGTTTAAAGCCGGGCGGTAAAAAGGGGTGAGAGGATCAACTGACGCCGCCGCCGAGGGATTGCCAGAGCGTGATGCGGTTTTGCAGGTCGGTTTGTTGCAGTGAAATCAATGACTCCTGCGCCGACCAGAGCGAGCGCTGGGCTGTCAGAACCGAGAGATAATCACCGGTTCCCGCTTTGTACTGGCGCTGGGCGATATCCAGCGCTTTTTGCTCGGCTGCCACATATTCACGCTGAGCATCCAGCTGCTCGGTGAGCGTTTCGCGGCGCGCCAGCGCATCGGCAACATCTTTAAACGCGCTCTGAATCGTCTTCTCATAGGTGGCAATCAGCCCCTTTTTCTCCGCCTCGGCGTAGCGCAATTGCGCCATATTTTTCCCGCCGGTAAAGAGCGGCAGCGTGATGGACGGCGCAAATGACCACACCTTCATGCCATGGCTGAAGAGGGACGAAAGTGAGCTGCTGCCAACGCCCGCGCTGGCAGTGAGTGAAATGGTCGGGAAGAAGTTTGCCCGCGCGGCGCCGATATTGGCATTCGCGCTCTTCAGATTATGCTCCGCTTCCTGAATATCGGGGCGGCGCAGCAGCACGGAGGAGGAGACGCCCGCCGGGGTCAGCGTAATGCTGTTATCCGCCAGGCTCTCCAGCGTACCCGGCAACAGCGCTTCCGGCACCGTGTCGCCCGCCAGCAGATTGAGCGCGTTTTTATCCTGCATCACTTGCGTCTGATAGCTGGCAACGCTGGCGCGCGCCTGCTGAAATACCGCCATCGCTTGCGCGGTATCCCCTGCGGCCGCGACGCCGATCGCCTGCCTGCGTTTGGCAATGTTCAGCGAATTTTGCGCGCTCTCCATCGTCTGCCTGGCGAGGGCAAGGTTGCTGTTATCTGCCGCCAGCGTCACCCAGGCGGTAGTGATTTCCCCCACCAGGCTTAGCCGGGTATTTTGCGCGGTATATTCACTGGCAAGCCAGGTTTCGCGCTCGGCGCGGGCGAGGCTCTGATTGCGGCCAAAGAGATCGAGTTCAAAGCTGGAGACCGCGCCGTCGGCTTCCGCGCTGCTGGTTAACCCGCCCGCCACGGTGCGGCTACGGGTGTTGCTCAATTCGGCATTGACCGCCGGGAAGAGCGCGGCGCGATCTTCAGCGTACAGCGCCCGCGCCGTGTCGATATCGGCAATCGCTTTTTGAACATCACGGTTTTGCGTCAGCGTATTGCTGACCACCTGTTTGAGGCGACCATCATTCACAATCTGCTGCCACTCTGTGGCGACGGCCTGCGCCTGGCCGCTGCTGCCCGGCAAGGTTGCCGGAACCGGAGCCTGCGGGCGCTGATAAGTCGGATCGAGGGAGACACAGCCAGCGCTCAGCAGGGCAAGAAACAGAACACTTATACGCAACATAATTACTCCTGACGCGCGCGTTTACCGGTGACGAGTTTTTTCACCAGCACAAAGAAAAGGGGAACAAAGAAAATCGCCAGCAGTGTTGCCGTCAGCGTACCGCCGATAATGCCGGTACCGATGGCGATGCGGCTGTTGGCCCCGGCCCCGGTGGCAATCGCCAGTGGCGCAACCCCGGCTATAAACGCCAGCGAGGTCATCATGATTGGGCGCAGGCGGGTACGCGCAGCGCGCAGGGCCGCGCGGGAGAGTGACTGTCCCTCCTGAACCGCGGCTTCGGCGAATTCAACAATCAAAATGGCGTTTTTCGACGACAAACCGATGGTGGTGAGCAGCGCGACCTGGAAGTAAACGTCGTTGCTTAGCCCGCGCATCCATGCCGCCAGCGCCGCGCCGAGCAGGCCGAGCGGGATGACTAAAATCACCGAGATCGGCACCGACCAGCTCTCATACAGCGCGGCAAGGCACAAAAACACCACCATGATGGAGATGGCGTAGAGGCTCATCGCCTGGCCGCTGGCGAGCTTCTCCTGCAATGACAGGCCGCTCCACGCCCAGGTGGTACCCGCGGGCAGATTGTCGGCGAGGTGTTCCATTTCGGTCATTGCCGCGCCGGAGCTAAAGCCGCTGGCATTCTCGCCCTGAATCTCATACGCCGCCGAACCGTTGTAACGCACCAGGCTCTCCGGGCCATACTCCCAGCGGGTGGTGGCAAAGGCTGAAAACGGCGTCATGCTGTTATCGCTGCCGCGCACGTACCATTTTTGCAGGTCGGAAGGGGACGCGCGGAAGTCGCTATCGCCCTGGATATAGACCTTTTTCACCCGGCCGCGATCGGTAAAGTCATTAACGTAGGTGCCGCCCCAGGCGCTGGAGAGCGTATCACTCACATCGCTCAGGGAGAGCCCCTGCGCCACGGCTTTGTTGCTGTCGATATCGACCTGCAACTGCGGCATCTGCGGCAGATCGTTGGCGCGAACCGCCTGCAACTCAGCACGCTGATTGGCATTGGCCAGCAACTGGTTACGCAGCGTGAGGAGCCGATCGCGATCGGTGCTGCCGCTGGCAAGCAGCTCAAAGGTGAAACCGTTGCTCTGGCCGAGGCCATCAACCGACGGTGGCGTCATCGCGAAGATGGTGGCATCGCGGATGGTGGCTAACTGCTGGCTGGCGCGCTGGGCAATCGCCTGGGCGGTGTTCTGCGCACCGTCGCGTTCAGACCAGTTTTTCAACGAGACGAAGGCCATCCCTGCGTTCTGCCCGCTGCCGCTAAAGCTAAAACCGGTAACGGTAAAAATGGCATCGGTATTGGATTTTTCATTGTTGAGGAACCACTCCGTGACCTTTTTCGCCACCGCATCGGTACGCGTTGCCGTGGCCCCGGCGGGCAGGGTGAACTGCACCATAATCGAACCCTGATCCTCCGTCGGCAGGAAACTGCCCGGCAAGCGCCACATCACCAGCGCCATCGCGCCACACAGCACGGCATAGATTCCCAGCACGGATAGCGCGCGGCGCAGTACCCGCACTACGCCATGCTGATATTTCTGTTCCGTGTTGTTGTAAAAGCGGTTAAAGGCGCCGAAGAAGCCCTTTTTATGGGGCGCGCTATGTTTTAATACTGCGCCGCACAGAGCCGGGGTGAGCGTCAGCGCGACCACCACCGAGAGCACCATCGCTGAAATAATGGTGACGGAGAACTGCCGGTAAATGACCCCGGTCGAGCCGCCAAAGAAGGCCATTGGCAGAAATACGGCAGACAACACCAGCGCGATGGCCACCAGCGCGCCGGAGATTTCGCCCATCGATTTCTCCGTTGCTTCGCGGGCAGGCAGGCCTTCGTCGCGCATTATGCGCTCGACGTTTTCCACCACCACAATCGCATCATCGACTAAAAGCCCTATCGCCAGCACCATGGCAAACAGCGTTAAGGTATTGATGGAGTAACCAAACAGCGCCAGCACGCCGAAGGTGCCGAGCAGCACCACCGGCACCGCCAGTGCCGGGATCAGCGTCGCGCGGATATTTTGCAAAAACAAGTACATGACGCAGACCACCAGGATGATGGCTTCAATCAGCGTCTTCACCACATCTTCAATGGAGATCTTAATAAAATCGGTGCTGTCTTTCGGGTAGGCCACGTCGTAGCCCTGCGGCATGTTATTGCGGTACTCATTGATCTTGTTTTTGACCAGCGTGGCGGTGTCCAGCGCATTCGCGCCGGGTGCCAGCATCACCGCCAGGCCCGCCGCCGGGTGGCCGTTCAGCTTTGCCTGAGCGCTGTAGTCTTCGCTGCCCATCTCCACGCGTGCCACATCCTTAACGCGCACCACGGCTCCGTCCGTTTCGCTTTTGACGATGATGTCGCGAAATTGTGCCACGGTTTGCAGGCGCGACTGGGCGCGCACGGTGGCGGTTAACTGCTGTTTATCGGACGCGGGCAGGGCGCCGATTTTACCGGCGGAGACCTGGATGTTCTGCGCTTCGATGGCCGATTGCACATCAGACGGCATCAGCGAGAAGGATTTGAGCTTGTCTGCATCCAGCCAGATACGCATCGCGTATTCACCGCCGAAGACTTGCAGGCTGCCGACACCGTTTACGCGCGCCAGCGAATCCTGCATGTTGCTCACCAGCCAGTCGGCAATGTCGGAGCTGCTGGCGCGGTCGGTCTTATCGTATAAGCCCATGATCAACAAGAAGTTGCTTTGGGATTTCACTACCGTGACGCCCGATTGCGTGACTTCCGTTGGCAGGCGCGACTCTGCCTGCTGGACTTTATTCTGCACCTGAACCTGCGCGGTATCCGGGTCAGTGCCCTGCTCAAACGTGACGGTGATGGTCGCCTGGCCGTCGGAGCTGCTGGTGGAGGTGAAGTAGAGCAGGTTATCCAGCCCGGTGAGCTGTTGTTCAATCACCTGGGTGACGCTGTTTTCCAGCGTCTGCGCCGATGCGCCGGTATAGGTGGCGGTGATCTTGACAGCAGGTGGAGCGACATCCGGGTACTGGGCAACAGGCAGCGAGCGGATCGCCAGAATACCGGCCATCATGATAAGAATGGCGATAACCCAGGCAAAGACCGGGCGGCGGACAAAAAAGCGCGAGAACATCAGGCTTTCCCTCCGTCGGCTTCCTGCACCTGCACCGCTTTCACCGTTGCGCCAGCGCTTACTTTGTCAGCGCCTTCGACAATAAGCTTATCGCCGCTGGTGAGGCCTTTTACCACCAGCCATTTGTCGCCGTAAGTGTCGCCGGTTTCAACCGTGCGCTGCTCCACTTTGTTCTGCGCGTTTACTACCAGCGCGACGGCATTGCCTTTTGCATCGCGCGTAATTCCCTGCTGCGGCGCGAGAATGGCATCAGCCATTACCCCTTCATCGACGCGCGCGCGGACAAACATCCCCGGTAACAGCTGGTGCTGCGGGTTCGGGAAGACCGCGCGTAACGTAACGGATCCGGTGGACTCATCAACGGCGACTTCCGTCAGCGCCAGGCGGCCTTTTTCGCTGTAGGTGCTGCCATCTTCAAGCGTTAACATCACCCCCAGCGTATTGCCGTCGCTGGTAAGCGCTTGCTTGCGCAGGCGCAGGAGATCAACGCTGGATCGCGTGAGATCAACATACATGCTCTCCAGCCCTCGAATCGTGGCAAGCGCGGTGGTTTGCTCAGCCGTCACCAGCGCGCCGGGCGTGACGGAGGAGATACCGATGCGCCCGGCAATCGGTGCGGTAATAGTGGTCCAGTTGAGATTGATGCGCGCACTCTCCAGCGCGGCTTTTTTCGACGCTACGCTGGCTCTGTCCTGCGCGCAGGTGGATTGCGCATCCTCCGCATCCTGGCGCGAAACACCCTCCTCTTTCACCAGTTGCGCATAGCGCGTGGCTTTCTGGCAGTCGGAAACGACCAGCGCCTGCGCCTGTTTTAGTGCGGCGCTGGCTTCATCAAAGGCGGCGCGATAGCTGGAAGGGTCGATCTGGTAAAGCGCCTGCCCGGCCTTTACCGTATCGCCCTCCGTAAAGAGCCGTTTTTGAATGATGCCGCCCACCTGAGGGCGAACCTCTGCCGACTGCGCGGCGGATATGCGCCCGGTAAGCTGACTGGTAACGTCCAGCGGCTGGCTTTTTAAGGTGACAATTCCCACTTCCTGGGGCGGGTGTTGTGCAGGTGGCGTGGCGTTATCGCAACCGACAAGAGCGATCGCGGCCAACAGGGTTGTTTTTATTAACTTCATTTCAGTTTTCCTGGCATGAGCGAAGCCTGCCCGTTTTGATTAACAGGAGTGTGGCGCAGGCGAGTGAATACGTTATTTCTGCGGCCCTAAAAATATCGCCGGCTCTTTTTCATCTACGGCTTCTTATTTCTTCGCAAATAACATCGCGGTAATTTCCTGATAGAGCTGCTGTAATTGTGCCGGGTCGCATTTTTGCGGCGTCAGGCGGCGAAATGTGCTGCCTTCCATTAACACTGCCAATAATTCCACGCAGCACCGTATGCGCTCTTGCGACAGGTGAGGGTGGCTGTTGTGCAAGTGCTGGCAGGCGGTATTGAACATGCGGGCATCGGCTTCAATCATCATCGCCTGCACCTGCGGGTTGCGCGTCGCTTCCGCGGACATCTCCAGCATTAACGCATCGTCATCCGGGCTGAGCGTGTGCCGCCAGGCCAGCATTTCCGGTAGATGCGTAGTCTCGGCTTTGCTCTCCATTTCGGCGATGCGGTAGTCGATAATGCGGCAAATCATCTCTTCAATAATGGCGTCTTTATTGATGAAGTAGCGGTAAATCTGACCGACGCTCAGCTGCGCTTCGAGGGCGATTTGCGACATGCTGGCGGCATGAAAGCCACTGATGCGAAAACGCCGCCGGGCAGCCGCAATGATCTCGTCTTTACGCTGCTGATGGCGTTGCTCCTGTAGTGCTTTTTGCGACATCGCGACCCCCGGTTAAATAAGTATGAGAATGAACATTCTCATTACGCAGTACATTAATTGAAATTATGTTGTTTGGGTAAATATTTTATTTATAAATAGGTCCGTTTTACGAAATTTCATAATGTGGAGAAATAAAGAAAAAATAAGCAGGAAAGATTGAGGGATATATTAGCGTGAAAGTGCGGAGCTAATGTGATGGCAATGTGAGAGGTTGCAAAGAGATAAAACGGGTCCCGGCAGAGTGATATTGCCCGATATAAAGGAGGCACTCTTATTTGACGTTATAGGCCGACAGGGTGAGCAATTCTTGCCCATGATGCCCGCAACGCCCTCTTACCTGTTTTATGAGAATCGTTCTCAATAGCATTGAAGCAGCCGGGTGCGGATGGTAAGGTGTAAGCCGTTTCGCCCGGCGTGGGGCCTGGGTTTGACCGAGAACGAACGGCTGCCGGTTATGCAAAAAAGAGACTTTTCCGTTGAAGATTTTATCGGCTTTGGCGAGCGCTACGGCATCGATTACCGCTTTCCGGCGCTGGCTTCCTGCCGCTCGCTGAGCGAAGAGCGGCGCATCGTGATTCAGGGCGATGTGCAGGAGATGCGCTTCTCCAGCGGCCTGAACCTGACCCGCTCCGACATTCGCGTTCTGCAACCCTATGAAACCACCTCCCTGCACAGCTGCCCGCTCTATATGCTGGTGGTGCTTGAAGGCAGCGTAATGCTGCGCCTTAACGGCGAGGAGTTTATCGTCCGTTCCGGCATGGCCTTTACGTCGCGCCTGAGCGAGCAGCAGGTGATGAACGCCCGTCATCTGGCGGATAACTCCCTGCGCACGCTGTCGCTCGGCGTCGATCCGGCCAGCTGCCAGCGCTCGCCGCTGCTTACCGCACTGCTGGAGCAGTGGGAATCCCACGGCGCGCCAACCTTTTTATGGCAGGTGCCCGAGTTTCTGCTCTCCGGCTTACAACAGAGCCAGCTATCAACGCTGCCCGCACTGTCGCGCGAACTGATCCTCGAAGGGGTAATGCTGCAACTGGTCGGGCACGCGCTGTCACAGCGGATGGCGGGCGTTGAGCGCTGTACGCGCGCCTGCGGCGGTGAGGGGCAGCGGCTTGAGTCGGTGCGCCGTTTGCTCGAGCAGCAGCCGGAAAAAGAGTACACCCTGAATTCGCTGGCGCAGCTGGCGGCGATGAGCACCAGCAGCCTGCGGGTGAAGTTCCGCCAGGCGTATGGCCACTCGGTGTTTGACTATCTGCGCGACTGCCGCCTCGCGCTGGCGCGGCGCTACCTCGTACAAGGTTACAGCGTGCAGCAGGCGGCCTGGATGTCGGGCTATCAACACGCCACCAACTTTTCTACCGCCTTTCGCCGCCGGTATGGCATTGCGCCGAGTGAAGCGCGCCAGCCGATCGCCTCCCCGTAGACCTTTTCTCTCGCCCTGCGCGCCATTTTGTCACCGCGCATATGTGAATTGTCATTGCGCATAGCTATTGGCGAATCCAAAAGGGTAATAATTCTTATTTACAATAATAACCGCTTCTGGAGAGTTTCATGTTCGCAAAAACGCGACTGGCATTGATGATTGGCTGCATAACCGGTGGGATGAGCGTTTCGGCGCTGGCGCAGGAAAACGCTAAAGATACCGTGGTGGTAACGTCGCAGGTGCAGAGCGGCGCGACCAAGCTGGAGACGCCGGATATCGAAACGCCGCAGGCGGTCTCGATCGTCACGCGCCAGCAGTATGAAGAGCAGGGCGCAACCAGCGTGCGCCAGGCCGTCAGCTACACACCGGGCGTCTACAGCAACCAAATCGGTGCTTCTAACCGCTTTGATTACATCGTGCTGCGCGGCTTTTCCGACGGCAGCCTCGATAACGTCTATCTCGACGGCCTGAAGATGATGGGCGATACCAACTCCCATAGCTCGCTGGTGATCGACCCGTGGTTTTTAGACAGCGTGGAAGTGGTGCGCGGCCCGGCATCCGTGCTCTATGGCCGCTCGTCGCCGGGCGGCATTGTGGCGCTGAACTCGCGCAAACCGTCGTTCGATCCGGGCGGTGAAGTGAAACTCTTCGCGGGCAATAACAACCAGCGCGGCGCGGCGTTTGATGTGACCGGGCCGGTGGATGATAACGATCGCGTGGCGGTGCGTTTAACCGGTATGACCCGCTATGCCGACTCCCAGTTTGATCACCTGAAAGAGCAGCGTTACGCCATCGCGCCGAGCGTCACCTGGCGTATTACCGACAGCACGCGCCTCGATGTGATGGCCTATCTGCATCGCGATCCGGAAGGCGGCAGCCACTCTGGCCTGCCCTATGAAGGCACCGTGGTGCCGCACGCCGGGGGCAAAATCTCCAACACCTTCTTTGAGGGCGAAGATCAGTACGACAAGTACAAACGCCGTGAAAATATGGTCGGCTATAACTTTGAGCATATGTTTGAGAGCGGCTGGTCGGTGCGCCAGAAGCTGCGCTATCTGCGTACCAAAGTCGATCTCAATCAGGTTTATGCCTCGGGCTGGCTGAATGAGACCGAGCTGAACCGCGGTTACTCCGGCTCGGATGAGTCCCTCTCGGCGGTGACGCTGGATAACCAGCTTGATGGCAGCGTCGATACCGGTGCCATTAACCACCGTCTGCTGGTGGGCGTCGATTATCAGCATCGCAATAATAATGTCACCTCGTCCTATGGCAGCTTCCCGGCGATCGATGCCTTTAACCCGATCTACGGTGCCGATCCGCTCTCAATTTCCGTGTATGGCCGCGAAAAGCATAAGCTTGAGCAGACCGGGATCTATGTGCAGGATCAGATGTCACTCGATCGCTGGCGTCTGACCCTTGGCGGCCGTCACGATCAGGTGAAGATCACCAACAGCAATAAGATCGGTGACACTCACGATACGCTGGAGAAAGATCATATCAGCAGCCGTGCGGCGCTGATGTACCTCTTCGACAGCGGATTTGCGCCCTACGTCAGCTATTCGACAGCTTTTACGCCGACCAGCTTTACCGATGAGAACGGCAAGATCCTGCAACCGATGAAGGGCAAGCAGTGGGAAGCGGGGCTGAAGTTCCAGCCGGAGGGGTCGCAGACCATGTACAGCGCCTCGGTCTACCGCATCAACCAGAACAATATCGCCACCAAAGTGGAGCCGACCGATCCCTACCGCGCTATCGGCGAGATTGAATCGGAAGGGGTGGAGCTGGAAGCGGTGGGTCAGCTGACGGATAACCTGCGCTTACAGGCGGCTTACACCTATAACGACATTCGTTATAAGAAAAGCAGCCCCGAGGAGCAGGGGAAACGCGCGGTTTACGCCCCGCGTAACCAGGCCAGCGCCTGGCTGAGCTATGACGTGAAAGCGGGTGCGCTAAATGGCCTGACTCTCGGTTCCGGCGTGCGGTATGTTAACGGCATCACCTCCGATCGTGAGAATACCCACACGCTGCCCTCCTACACGCTGGTGGATCTGGCCGTCGGCTACGATCTGTCGAATGTCGGGCTGAAAGGGCTGAGCGCGCAGGTGAACGTGAATAACCTCACCGACAAGCGCTATGTCGCCTCGTGTAACTCTGCTAATTACTGCTACTTTGGCGCCGAGCGCAGCATCGTCGGCAGCCTCTCTTACGCATTCTGATGTGAAAAACCCGGCCGCTGCGCCGGGTTTTTTCTTAGCTGAGATCGACGCCTTTATGGCCGAAGAGCCAGGTGACGATAAACCCGCCGAGATAGGCCACCACCACGCCCGCCGCATAGACCGCCATCCCGGCATAGATGCCGTGATCGGACGTCATCAGCGGCAACGCCACCAGCCCGGAAGGGCCAAACACCGTATTCAACCCGACCGGTAAGCCAAGCCACGCCACCGCACCCATAAAAAATCCGCCGCAGGCACCGCCAATACAGGCGGTAACAAAGGGTTTGACGCGCGGCAGGGTCACAGCGTAGATCAGCGGTTCGCCAACGCCGAGCAGGCCGGGAATGATCGCCCCGCGGATCTGGTTGCGGATCGTCGATTCACGCGCCGCGCGGAAGTAAAGCGCCAGCGCTGCGCCCACCTGGCCGCCGCCCGCCATCGCCAGAATCGGAAAGAGCGAGTTGAAACCCTGCGCATCCATCAGGGCGAAGTAGACCGGAATAAAGCCCTGATGCACGCCAAACACCACCGCAATCAGGAACAGGCCTGCCAGTACCGCGCAGCCAAACGGGTTGCCGTTCAGGTGCAGAAACAGCCACGACATCCCTTTAAACAGCTCGCCGCCGATCGGCATGATCAATGTGAAGGTGAGCGCGCCGGTGATCAGCAGCGTCAGCAGCGAGGTGAGGATCATATCGAGATTGTCAGGCACAAACCGGCGGATCTGCCGCTCGATCCATGCGCCGAGGATCGTGGCGATCAGCACGCCGATAATATTGCCGCGCGGATCGATGCTCATGCCGAAGAAGTTATCGATCCCGGAGAAGTAGCCGACCGTCGCTTTCGCATCGTAGCCGAGCACAAACAGCGCGGCGATAATTGCGCCGTTGACGCCGCTGCCGCCAAAGGCTTTTTGCGCATTGTAGCCGATCAGGATTGGCAGGAAGGTGAACAACCCTTTGCCGAACACTTTCATATAACCGACGACGTGCGCGAGCGCGCTGCTCTTATCCTGCGCGCCAACCAGCAGGCTCTGCTCAATCAGCGTGGCGAAGCCGAGCAGCATCCCGGCGGCGATAAAGCCGGGGATAAGCGGTGTGAAAATGGTGGCGAATTTCGCCAGAAACTGATGCAGGCCGCTGGTCTGCTTCGCCTTCATCTGCTGTTTGGTGTCGCGGGCGACCTCTTTAAGCGAGGCCGATTCTGCGGGCGCATTGTCACGGCTGATTAAGAGACTCATCATCTCAGCCGCGGTTTGCGCTTTGCCGGGGCCAACGATGATTTGCAACTGATCGTCGCTGTTTACCACGCCGAGTACGCCCGGCAATGCCTGTAGCCCGGCCTTGTCGACAAGCGCATCGTCATGCAGCGCCAGGCGCAAGCGCGTCATGCAGTTGCCGCAGCTTTTGATATTTGCTTCGCCACCGACCCGTTGCAGGATGGAGGCGATCAGTTCCGGCGTGATTTTGGCCATCACTTCACTCCTGCGTGGGCCAGCGCCTGGCGAATAAACCCGCCGTTATCCGCGAGCAAACGCACGGCCTCTTCGGCGTCAACCTGCGCCAGCACCATCAGGATGGCGGTTTTACAGTGGCCGTTGCTGGCCTGTAGCGCATGCTTCGCCTCATCGCTGTCGCAACCGGTGGCTTCCATCACAATGTTGACCTGGCGCTGCACCAGCTTCTGGTTCGTCGCTTCCACGTCCACCATCAAGTTGCCGTAGACTTTGCCGCTGCGGATCATCGCCCCGGTGGTGAGCATATTGAGCACCAGTTTTTGCGCCGTGCCCGCTTTCATGCGTGAGGAGCCGGTAACCACTTCTGCGCCGACCACCGGCGTAATGGCGATATCGGCAATCTGCGTCATCGGGCTACCGGCGTTGCAGGTCAGCGATATGGTGGTGGCGTGCAGGCTTTTGACGTACTCCATGGCGGCAATCACATAGGGCGTGCGCCCGCTGGCGGCGATGCCGACCAGCACGTCATTGGCATTGAAATTGAGGGATTTAAGATCGTCGACGCCGAGCGTCAGGCTATCTTCGGCATTCTCCACCGCCTGCAAAATGGCGCGATGGCCGCCGGCAATGAGGCCGACAACCTGCTCACGTGGCGTGCCGTAAGTGGGCGGGCATTCGCTGGCATCCAGAATGCCTAAACGCCCGGAAGTGCCCGCGCCGCAGTAAATCAGACGTCCGCCCTTTTTAAAGGCGCTGACAATCGCATCGACCGCCTGCGTAATCGCCGGGATCACCTGCTCAACCGCCAGCGCGACCTTCTGATCCTCACGGTTAATCACCCGTAACATCGCCTCGGTATCAAGCATGTCGATATTGGCACTGGCGCTGTTGCGGCCTTCGGTCGTCAATGTGGATAGATCAATGTTCATCACGTCTCACTTCACTCTGCGTTATGACTTTCTGCCTGCCGCTGCGCGGCCCCGGCAACCGAAAAAGGAATAATATATTATTCATAACTATCGATTTAAGAATAATTTATTCTTACACGGGGCGCGAAACGAGAGTGTGACGCTGCTCATGCTGCGCATAAGTCATCATTAAGCGGCGCGTCAGCGCTGATGAAAAGTGAAAATGGCCTGCACCAGCGCATCCGGATCGTGCTCAAGTTCGCCAGCGTTAAGCGCTGCGCGAAGGCGTTCGATCTTAGGCTGGTCAACCTCCGGCAATTGATCAAGGTCGGCCTGCGCCTGATTAAGTAAAAAGAGGGTCGCGTCAGAAAATGGGGGCGCTGTCATGATGTGCGTCTCACAGAGGGCGGTTAACGTTTGGCGGCTATCTGGCTACCTAAAACGACCACCGTCGCCGCAAACTTAATCCCTGGGTTTTTGCTTAATCCCGCTCCAGCTGATAGCGAAGAATCATGCCATTTTGCTGACAGACCAGCGGCACACCGTCGGGTGCAATCTGCTGCATGGCGTTCTCTGAATAGGTCAGCAGATCAACATTGTTGGTCACCATGCGGTTACCTTTTGCCGGGTTGAACAGCACCGGCGCGTAGGCAAAATAGTGTTTACCATAGCGCTGGCGCGTGTGGACAAAGTTACTTTTGAGCATAAAGGCCGCATCGTGCGGGTTGCTGAGCGTGCTGACAATAATATTGCCCGCCGTGCTGATGCGCGAATCGTAGATCTCCTGTTGGTGCAGCATCAAATCATAAAACCCCACCTGCTGTACGATCTCCCCCGTCTGATAAAGGGCGCGCTGTTCGCGCTGAAAAACGATGCCGCAGGCCAGCGCCGCCAGAGTGACGGCAAGCAGTAATAGCGACTGTTTATTGGCGGTGACAAAGTGCCATCTCATCCATTTTTCTCCGTGTCTCACTCATGATCAGCTTATTTAATAACGCCGTGTCGGAGCGCCAGTGGTCAATTTGCATCACCAGTACCCGCTGCTCGCAGGGAGTATGTATGCGGAAGGTATAATTCAGAGTTTGGTTCTGGCTTCGATAGTAAATAGCAATACGCAGCGCCTTCTGCTTTGCCTGCTGATTAAGCCGGGTATAGCTCTCTTTTAATCGATCATAAATAGCCGTCGGCTCTTTCATTCTCTCGCCCGGTGCCAGAAGTGCAAAAATACGCAGATGGCTGTAGATATTTTTCGCCACCTCTTTTGCCACTATTTTGTTGTTACAGGTGAGCGCCAGATAGCCGCTACAGAGAGTGCTGAATATAAAGATCAGCATAATAAGCAGGGCCTTTATATAGGGAAAAGGTTGTGCAGCAACAGGCGTCTGTTGCCGGGTTGGTGCGGGTAACGCAGGCGCGGCAGGTGGCGTCTCCTGCGGGGGAATATCGATTTCAGGCGTTACAGAGCGCGGGTCTGGCGGCGGCCCACTGACCAGAGGGCGGCAATATTTTGCCTCCAGCACGTAGCCCTGTTTCGGGATGGTGCGAATAATTCGCTGCTGCTTGCCGTTATCCGCCAGGGCGGTACGCAGCGTGTGAATAGCGTTGGGCAGACTATGGCTGCTGACTGCGCGATCTTCCCACACCTGCGCAGTCAACGCCTCATGGGAGAGGATCTCGCCGGGGTGTTGCTGCAAAACAGCCAGCAGTCTGAGCGGGTGCGTTCCCAACCGTCTCTCCTCGCCGGTCACCACATGGTGGATCGCGCCTGAGGCGGGAACGATGACCCAGTTATTCACGGTGCAATTGGTTTTATTCATAAAAGGTTAACGATTGAGGCCAATCCGGCAGAGGCATATCACAAGAAATAATGTCGTCGGCTGAATCGGATAAATAACAGAATAAATATTCGTAGTTCACCGGTTTGTGGCGTTAATAATACGGAAGGCTAAGGGTAAATTACATGTGATTTCATTAGTTGCCGCTTTTCAAAGGATTAAAAAACGCCTTTGTGGTGTATTGTTTGACGCCGTTGAGGAGCGCTTTTGTGAGTTATTCGCTACTTCTCTTCTCATTTTGTTAATTAGGTGTTGCCGAAACTTTTTATTAATTGTTTTATCCGCTGTTCCTCATACGTAATGTAAATGATGAATTTAACTGCCGCAAAAACCTTAAATCCCGCTGATGAAGCGCGTTATATCAGTGATTATTTGCCGCTGGTACATAAAGTCGTCAAACAGTTCAGCTGGCAGACCAGCAGCGTAATGAGCAAAGAGGATATGCGGCAGATTGCCCTGATGGGGTTGCTGGCCTCGCTGCGCCGCTATGGCCCGCCGGACGCGCAGTTTGCCGGTTACGCCATTCAGCGTATTCGCGGCGCGGTGCTGGATGAGTTACGCCAGCAGGACTGGCGGCCGCGCAGGCTGCGTCAACAGACGCATAAGCTGACGGATGCCATCCGCGAGATCACCCGTGAGTTGGGGTATGAGCCGCGCTTTGAGGAGCTGAGTGAACGGCTGTCGGTGACACCGGAAGCCTGGCAGCAATATCTGCTGCTGCACTCGGCCAGTGCGCTGGAGAGCCTGGATAACCTGCTGGAGAGCGATCTGCACGCCAGCGCGCTCTATAGCCGCCAGCTCGAGGATGAACTGCTTCCCGCCTACACGTTACGCAGCGCGGTAGCCAGCCTCGACAAGCGTGAGCAGCTGATCCTCGCGCTCTATTACCAGCATGAACTGAGCCTGAAAGAGATTGCGCAGGTGATCGGCGTATCGGAAGCGCGTGTTTGCCAGCTTAATAAAGTGATTGCCCAGAAGGTTCAGGCGTTTACTCGTCAATAAACGCGCTATCCGCGGTGCTGGCTGTAGCCGGTGCTTACGTTTAACTCGTTGGTTTAAATGTGTTGTTCTTGTGAAAGCTGTGATTTTGTCATCCATCGTCGCCCCCAGTCGGAGCTTGCTCCGAGGGTTTTTGGGGCTTTTTTTTACTCTTCTTGTGCTGTCGCTGGCAACCGGGTGTGTGCAAACCCCCTCGCGTACGGCGACGCCAGTATCAACCGCGTCTGAGACGAATGCGCAGACAACTGCCGCGCATCAGCAGGCGCAGCGAAAAGCGCGCGTTCGTGCATCGTTACTTACGGTGATGAACCGTCTGGAGAAACAGCTCGGTAAACCTTACGTGCGCGGCGGCGTCTCACCGCAGCGGGGGTTCGACTGTAGCGGGCTGGTGGTCTACGCCTATAACAAAGTGCTGGATCGAAAGCTGCCGCGCACCACCCGTGCGATGTTCAGGGATAAGGGGCTGAAAAAAGTAGCCCGCCAAAAACTTCGCCGCGGCGATCTGGTCTTCTTTCGCAGTAAAACGCGCGGCCCGGCAGATCACGTTGGCGTCTATCTTGGCAACAATACCTTTATCGAAGCACCGCGCAGCGGGCTGAAGATCCGTATCAGTAACCTGACCAATGATTACTGGCAGGATCACTACCTCGGCGCGCGGCGTATTCTGACTAACGAGGCGATTCTCTGAGGCTACTCCTCCAGCGCATGGTGGATCGCCGCGCCCAGCTGTTTGATTGCCTCCCGTCTCTCTTCATCCGGCGGCAGAGCGCAGTTGAGGCGCAGGCAGTTGCGATACTTGCCGGAAGCCGAGAAGAGCGACCCGGGTGCGATCTGGATTTTTAACCGGCATAGCTGGCGTGAAACGCAGACCATATCAACGCTTTCCGGCAGTTCGACCCACAGCAGAAATCCCCCCTGTGGGCGCGTTACGCAGATATTGCATGGAAAATATTGTCGTACCCAACAGGTGTAGATCGCCAGCCGCTGCTGGTAGACCTGGCGCATCCGGCGTACATGGCGGTGATAGTGCCCGTCACGGATAAACGCCGCCACCGCCAGTTGGGTGGAAGGGACGTTGGTGCCGATGGCGGCATATTTTTTATGGATCACCCGATCCAGATAGCGCCCCGGCGCGATCCAGCCAATGCGCAGGCCCGGCGCCACTGTTTTGGTCAGTGAACTGCACAGCAGCACGCGGCCATCAATATCACAGGATTTGATGGTGCTCGGGCGCGGATAATCGGTGGCCAGCTCGCCATAAATATCATCTTCGAAAATGACAATATCGTGGCGCTGGGCCAGCGACAGCGCCGCTTTTTTGCGTGCTTCCGGCATCACAAACCCGAGCGGGTTCTGGCAGTTGGGCACCAGGATCACTCCTTTGATCGGCCACTGCTCCAGCGCCAGCTCCAGCGCTTCAATGCTGATCCCGGTTTCCGGATCGGTCGGAATTTCAATCGCTTTGATATCCAGCCCGCGCAGCAGCTGCATGGTGCCGTAGAAGCAGGGCGACTCGACGGCGACAATATCGCCCGGGTCGCAGACCGCCATCAGCGCCAGCGACAGCGCCGGGTGGCAGCCAGCGGTGATAACAATCTCTTCGGCATTTAACGACGTGCCGCCATCAAGCATCAGGCGGGCGATCTGTTCACGCAGTTCCTGCTGGCCGGGCAGGGGGTCATAGCTGAGTGCATCCATCACCTGGTGCTGCGCGATGCGGCTCATCTCTTTCCACAGCGGTTTGAGGGTCGGCTGGTTAAGGTCCGGTGCGCCGCCGCCGAAAGCGACAATCTCTTTATCCGTGCGCGCATCAAGCAGAGTTAGCACTTCATCCCACTGTGTGACGTCAACCGGGCGCTGTACCGGGCGCGACATCGCTGGCACCGGCGGTTTGGCTTTGCGCGGCGCGACAAAGTAGCCGGAGCGCGGCTGCGGGGTGATTAACTGCAACGTCTCCAGTACCTGATAAGCCTGCTGTACGGTGCTGATACTGACGCCATGCTCCTGGCTCAGGCTGCGCACTGAAGGCAATTTTTCACCGTGGCGATATAAGCCGTGTTCAATGCGCTCTGCCAGCAAGGTGGCCAGATGTTGGTAGCGGGTCATGCTGTATCCTAAAAAGTCACCATACAGTTGAGAAAAACAGTACAGATCGGGCGAGAAAGCGGCGTGCAGATCCCTTTTTACGGCATCTGTATGGTAAAGAAAACTATTTTCTGAGTCTGTATTGTGCAGGGCGATCGCAGCGAAGATAGAGCTCTTTTCAGGCGAGGAGAGAAACATGGAATTTTTCGAAAATCGACCACGGCGCCCGTTTTCCGGGTTTGTTTTACTCTGGCGCCAGCTGCGGCGCTGGCACCTGTTGGCGAAAACCCGACGCGAACTGCGCAGGCTGAGTGACGAACAGTTAAAAGATATGGGACTACGACGCAGCGATATAAGCTGAAGGCGAAAAGGGCGCTGGAAATATCTGGTGGTTCCCGCCCACCCTGCGTTGGGCTATGCTTAGCTCCATAACCTGAAGGGAGAGAGCCCATGCATTTTATTACTAACCACGATGATGACGACAAAAAAGAGAAAGAAGCGGGCAATGCCAGCCAGCTGATGCAGCAGAAACTGCTGGATGCGCGTTCGATCATCATCTCCGGTGAGATCAACCAGGCGCTGACAGAGAAAGTGGTAACCCAGCTTCTGCTGTTACAGGGCATCAGCGATGCGCCGATCAAAATCTATCTCAACAGCCAGGGCGGCCATGTCGAAGCGGCAGATACCATCCACGACATGATCAAATTTATCACTCCGGAAGTGCACATCATCGGCACCGGCTGGGTCGCCAGCGCCGGGATCACCATCTTCCTCGCGGCGAAAAAAGAGCATCGCTACTCGCTGCCGAACACCCGCTTTATGATCCACCAGCCGCTGGGCGGCGTGCGTGGTCAGGCGAGCGATATCGAAATCGAAGCCAAAGAGATTATCCGCACCCTTGAGCGCGTCAACCGCATGATTGCTGACGCGACCGGCCAGCCGGTGGAGAAAGTGAAGCAGGACACCGATCGCAACTTCTGGATGAACACCAAAGAGGCGATGGATTACGGCATTGTCTCCCGCGTGGTCAACTCCTACGCCGATCTCAACCTCGACTAATCGACTGTGCTTTTCTGAGGCGGGAACTCTCTCGCCTCATCATTTTCCTGATTCTGTTTCGCACCCCTGACGCCTTTCTCAATGGAGTGATGGCATGAAAAAAAGTATCACCGCGGCGCTGATAACCGCAGCGACCCTGAGCCTTCCCGTGCTGGCGGCACCTGCCAGCGTCTCGTTCGAACATAAAGACTGGCAAGTGGTGTGCGATAACACCCTGACCTGCCGCGCTGCGGGCTACAGCACGGAAGGGGATGCCTCCGGCTCGGTGTTAATCACCCGTAAAGCGGGGCCGCAGACGCCGGTTTCCGTGCAGGTGGTGCTGGCAGATATGGATGGCAGTGAACCGCCGCCGAAGCTGGCGCTGTGGATTAACGGTAAATCCCTCGGCGCGTTAACCCCCGGCGATAACGACACCTGGCGTCTGACGGACGAGCAGGCAGCGCAGATGATTGCTGCGGTGAAGGGCAGCGGCAAGGTGGTCTTTAAAGGCGGTGCGAAACCGTTTGTGCTCTCAGGCGACGGCGCGTCTGCCGCGCTGCTGAAGATTGACGATGTGCAGGGGCGCGTCGGCACGCCAGGCGCACTGAGTAAAAAAGGCAATAAGCCCGAAAGCTCGGTTACCGCTGCGATCCCCGCCCCGGTGATCCAGGCCGCGCCGGTCAGCAAGGATAACGCGCGCGCCCTTAGCGCCGCTGAAGCAAAAGAACTCACGCCCCGGCTGCTGGCGGCCATCGCTAAAGATGATGACTGTGGCCGGCTCTCCAGCCCGGAAGAGGAGGTGATCAAAGGTGAAAATGATCTCACCCTGACGCCGCTGGACGCAAAACATGGCCTGGTATCCACACTCTGCTGGCGTGCTGCCTACAACGAAGGTTACGGCTACTGGGTGGTTGATAACGCCCTGAAAGAGAAACCGCAGTTCATCACCAGCTCGGGAACGGATTACAGCGACGGTGCCATCACGCTTGCTCAGCGCGGGCGCGGGATTGGCGACTGCTGGGCATCAACCGAGTGGGTGTGGGACGGCGAAGCGTTTCGTAAGAGCAGCGGAAGCACTACCGGCCTGTGCCGCGGCATTCGCGCGGGCGGTGCCTGGGAGCTCCCCGAGTTTGTCGCCGAGGTGAAAGCCGCGAAATAACCCTCTGAGCACCGCCGCGACAGGTTGCGTGAAGCGCGGCGGTGTTCATTTTATATACTTTACCTTCGGTTTAATGGTCACTATACTTACCAAATTCAACATTAATGGTAAGTATAGTGACCATGACATCAAGAGATAAACGCAGCGCGGTTATCTTTCCCCGCCATCAGCAAGTGCTAACGCAGTTTGGTGAGAACATCAAACTTGCCCGCAAACGCCGAAAACTCACTCAGACTATGCTCTCGGAACGAACGGGGTTGAGCCGTCTTACCTTGCGGAAAATCGAGCAGGGTGACCCAAAAGTTTCGCTTGGGCACTATGTGGCTGTGCTTGGCGTACTCGGGCTGGTCGATGATTTTCTGCTGCTTGCCAGTGATGATGAACTGGGACGCAAGTTGCAGGATATTGAGCTTTTAAGGAAGAGAGGAGAGCCGCGTTAATGACAACGGATGTTTGGGTGTATGCCGACTGGCAAGATTTTGCCGAGCCTGCGCGGGTTGGCTTGCTGCGTGCGGACAGAATACGCAATGGCGAGCATTTTAGTTTTCGCTATGACGATGAGTGGCTAATTTCGCCCTTCGCGCAGAAAGTCGATCCCGACCTGGAACTCTACTCCGGCGAGCAGCACAGCCAGGCATCACGGAATTTTCGCGTTTTTCTCGACTCCTGCCCGGATCGCTGGGGGCGGCTACTGATGAAACGGCGGGAGGCCATTCTTGCCCGGCATGAAGCGCGCCGTCCACGGCAACTGGGCGAAATCGATTTTCTGCTGGGAGTGCATGATTTTCACCGCCAGGGCGCGCTGCGCTTCAAACGCGATCCTGACGGCACTTTTCTTGACGATAATCACCGGTTAGCGGCCCCGCCATTGACCTCGTTAAGAGAACTGGCATATGCGGCAGCGCAGGTCGAACGTCATGACGAGCGTGACGATGCTGAATATCTAAAATGGCTGGAAATGCTGATGTCACCGGGCTCCTCGCTGGGCGGCGCGCGGCCTAAAGCCAGCGTGCGTGATGAAGACGATCATTTATGGATCGCCAAATTTCCCAGCCGCTACGATGATTACGATATCGCGGCGTGGGAGTTTCTGACCTGGCAACTGGCGCGTAATGCGGGAATCGATATGGCTGAATGCCGTATTGAGCGTTTCGACCGCGAGTACCATACCTTTCTGACTAAGCGTTTTGACAGAACGGCCAATTCCCGGCTGCACTTTACCTCTGCAATGACGCAGCTTGGTTATTACGACGGTGATTACGAGGCGTCCTACCTTGAGCTGGCGCAGTTCCTGACGGAGAAAGGTGCCCGCAGCCGCGACGATTTAGCCCAGCTGTGGCGACGCATCGTTTTCAATATCGCCGTTTCTAATAACGACGATCACCTGCGTAACCACGGTTTCATCTATCAGCCGGGCGGCTGGAGATTGTCGCCTGCTTATGACATTAACCCGGTGCCGGATGCGCAGGGGTTGCATCTCAATATCAGCGATAGCGATAGCAGCCTCGATTTTGAACTGGCGATGTCAGTTATCGATTTTTTCCAGTTGAGTCGTGCACAAGCGCACACGATTAAACAAGAAGTACTAAGCAGCGTAAGCCAGTGGCGCAGCCATGCTGAAACGCTGGGCATCGCGCGTAGCGAGCAGGAAAGAATGGCTTCGGCGTTTAACTTTTAATGGAGAGCGGGACCGTGCTAACTACCCTTAACCACCTCACGCTTGCGGTCAGCGACCTGGCGCGCAGCGTTGATTTCTACCATCAGTTGCTCGGCCTGAAGCTGCATGCGCGCTGGGATAACGGCGCGTACCTTACCTGCGGCGATATCTGGATTTGCCTCTCCGTCGATGAGGCGCGCCGGGTTACGCCTGCCGATCAAAGCGATTACACCCATTACGCGTTTAGCATTGACCAGGGCGAACTGGCGGCGTTTATCACGCGGCTGGAGCAGGCGGGCGTGGTGAGCTGGAAGGTGAACAAAAGCGAAGGGGCGTCGTACTACTTCCTTGACCCGGACGGTCACAAGCTGGAAGCACACGTCGGCGATCTGGCGCAGCGTCTGGCGGCTTGTCGCGCGAAGCCCTATAAGGGAATGGTGTTTTTTGATTGACCTCCTCGCCTTTCACAATCCATGCTCTTTGCCCCGCCGTTTCTTGATAGTTACCCTGATAACCTTTATCGTGCCCCTCCGCTAATGTGAGGGGACGTAATGACCGAAGATGAACTGTTTGCCCGCCGACCGCTGGGAATGCGCATGGCAATGGTAGTGCGCCAGTGGCGAGCGACCATTGATCATGCCCTGCGCGACACCGGCATCACCCAGTCGAGCTGGACGGTGCTGATGCAGTTGCAGCAACTGGGGGACAATATTTCGGTCAGCGAGCTGGCGGAAGTGCAGGGCATTGAGCTGCCGCCGCTGATGCGCACGCTCGCCCAACTGGAGACGCAGGGGCTGATTGCGCGTACGACATCGCCGTACGACAAGCGCATCCGCCTGCTGAAATTGACCGCCAAAGGGTGTGCTCTGCTGGAGAAAATCACGCAAGTGATTGAAGCCTGCCAGCTACGGGCTACGGAGAGTATCCCGGCGGAAGATCTGCAAAAGTTCAGTGCCACGCTGAGCCAACTCGCCTGTAATCTGCGCGTGATGCGCGAAGAAGATAATAAAACCGAATAAGAAAATGATGACGCCTGAACAAAAATTTGCCCGCTGGGTAAGGGTCAGTATTGCCTCTTTCCTGCTGATGTTTGTCTATTTTATTGTCGCCGATATCTGGATCCCGCTGACGCCGGACTCCACCGTGATGCGCGTAGTGACGCCGGTTTCTGCCCGCGTCTCTGGCTATGTTTCTGAGGTTTACGTGCAGAACAACAGCCGGGTGAAGCGCGGGGATCTGCTCTACAGACTCGACGCCACTCCCTTTGAAAACCAGGTGGAAGCCGCGGAGATTGCGCTGGCGCAGGCGCGTCTGACCAATCAACAGCTCGACGCGCAGATCGCTGCCGCGCAGGCGAGCCTGAAAACGGCGCAGCTGACGGCGCAGAATAATCGCGTCACCTTTGAGCGCTATCAGCGCCTCGGCAAAATGCAGAGTGTCTCGCAGTCCGATCTCGATAACGTGCGCACCACCTGGCAGGGGAGCGAGCAGTCGGTGACGAACCTTAACGCCAGCATTGAAGCGCTGCGCATTCAGCGCGGTGAACGTAATGAGGCGCATAACGTCACGCTGCAAAAATATCGCAACGCCCTGCAACAGGCGCAGCTCAACCTTGGCTGGACGCAGGTGCGCGCCGAAGCAGACGGCACGGTCAGCAACCTGCAGTTGAGCCCAGGTTTTTATGCCCAGGCGGGCGGCGCGTCGCTGGCGCTGGTGCATGAGAAGAGCGATATCGTCGCCGATTTTCGTGAAAAGAGCCTGCGCCATACCCATGTTGGCACCGATGCGGCGGTAGTGTTTGATGCGCTGCCGGGCCAGGTGTTCCACGCGCATGTCACCAGCAGCGACGCGGGCACCCTCGCCGGGCAGGAAGCGGTAAACGGTCAGCTTTCGGAGCCGGAGACCTCCAACCGCTGGGTGCGCGATGCGCAGCGCATGCGCATTCATGTAGCGCTGGATGAGCCGTTGCCAAAAGAGCTGCCGACCGGCGCGCGCGCCACGGTGCAGCTCTATAACAGCGAAGGGATCTTCGCCCGCTTCTTCTCCGGGCTGCAAATCCGCCTGGTAAGCCTGCTGCACTATGTCTATTAACACGCTGGCCCGCGTCTTTACGCCGCACGGCAATATCGTCTACACGGCGAATGATTTTCGCCAGACGCTGCGCATCGTTTTCTCCGGGATGATCGCCCTGAGCGTGTCGAGCTTTTACAACACGCAGTATGGCGTCTTCTATGTTATCTACCCGGTGATGCTGCTGTCGCTGGTGCCGGTCTTTAACCGCCATGTCGCCAAACAGTTTGTGTTCAGCGCGGTGATTAACTGCGTCGAAATGGTGTTTATTATCGGCTATCTGATGCAGTGGCCGGTGATCATGACGCTGGTGGTGTTTGGGCTCTATGTGATGCGTTTTCGCTTTATGAGCAAAGGCCCGCTGTTTCTCTTTGGTTCTACAGGCGTGGTGTGCCAGAGCACGATGCTCAACTTTATGAGCTACCCGTCAAGCGACTGGCACACACTGCTCTTTTCCAATATTGAGGCCAGTATTATGGCCGTCGCCCTTAGCGCGCTGATGCACTTTCTGCTGCCGGACGTCGAGCCGCGTACCCGCCCGCCGCTGATTGAGAAAAACGCTGCGCGGGTGCGCCATGAATCGCTGCTCTCCGGCACGGTGGCGACGATGATTTTTGTTGTCTTCCAGATGAGCGATTTGAGCGATTCGCTTTCGGCATTGATGGCGGGGATTTTGATCCTCTTTCCGATGCACTATCGCGGCTCGGTGCTCAGTTCTTTGTGGCGCGTAGTCGGCGTGGTGCTGGCATGTCTCTACATTTTGCTGGTGCAACTGATTCTCTATAACCACAGCAGCCATATGTTGTTGATGATGCCGCTGATCGGCCTGGGGCTGGCGTTTAGCGCGCGGCTGCATGTGATGGAGAAGGTGGGGGCAGGCGTCGGTTTCGCCAGCGTCACCACCATCGGCATTATGTTTGGCCAGAACCTGCACCCGGACACCGACCTGGTGTTCAGTGATTTGTACCGCATTGTCTCCGTCACCGTCTCGCTGGTGGCGACGCTTACGATGGTTTATCTCGTGCACCTGATTTTGAACCGCTTTGAAGCGACACGGTTTGTGATTGAGGAGTGAGTTCACTGCCGGATGGCGCTGCGCTTATCCGGCCTACGGTGTGGTGATGTCGTTGGCCGTGCGAGGTGATTAATTGCCGTATGGCACTGGCCTACGATTCGCGTGCAGCGCGCTTTTGTAGGCCGGATAAGGCGTAAGCCGCCATCCGGCAACTCACAGGGCAGAGAGGTTTAAGAGCGCCGGGATCTGCGACAAGAGGTACAAAATCAGGCCGATACAGCCGCCGACCAGCGTGCCGTTAATACGGATAAATTGCAGATCCTTGCCGATGTTCAGCTCCACCTGGTAAGACATATCCCGCGCATCCCAGCTCTTCACCGTGTCACTGATATGACGTGTCAGGAAAGCCGAAAACTCCGGTGCTACGCGATGGGCCGCCTGCTCAAGGTGCTCGTTAAGCGAGGCGCGCAGCGCGCCGTCCGCCAGCAGCGTTTCGCCAAACCACAGCCCGGCTTCGCTGATGCGCTTTTGCATCTTTGAATCGTCAGACTGCATATCCGCTTTCATCCAGTTGCGCAGATCGCCCCACATCTCGCCGACGTAGCGGTTAAAGGCCTCATCGTTCTTCAGATACTCTTTGATGTTTTCCGCCCGCTCCGCCATCTCCGGATCGCTTTTCAGGTTAGCGATCAGTTTCATCGTCGCGCGATCAAACGCCTGGCGGATCTGGTGCGTGCGATCGGCATTGATATCATCCAGCAGAGAGTTGACGGCATCGGAGACCAGCGCTGCGCTCTGCTCACCCAGCCACTCTTTCGGCAGCACTTTCGCCTTCACCGGATGGTCGGTCTCCAGCCAGTGCACCACCTGGCGGGCGATAAAGGTGCGCGTACTTTCCCGCTGTAACAGCGCAATCAGTTGAGTAATTAACGTGTCCAGCAACTTCTGGTGGCGGTTGTTACGCGTCAGGCTCTCCAGCATCAGGGCGCTGGTTTGCGTTAAGTCGACTTTATCGATCGCTTTATGCACCGCCCGGCGGATCAGCCGCTGAATACGGCTGTCATCGGTCATCTCGAGAAAGCCGCTCATCACTTGCAACAGATGCGTGCCGACGCGCTGCGCGTTCTCCGGCTGGCTGAACCAGACGCCGATCATCTGCGCGGGCTGATGCCGCTGGATCAGCGCCACCAGCGATTGGGTATCAAGAAACTTCTCCTGCACAAATTGACCGAGATTGTCGCCAATCCGGTCTTTATTGCGCGGAATAATCGCCGTATGGCGAGAGATAAACGGCAGCGGTACGCGGCGAAACAGCGCCACCACCGCAAACCAGTCGGCCAGCGCGCCGACCATCGCCGCTTCGGCAATGGCTTTGACCCCGCTCACCCAGAAGTTCGGCGGCAGAAAGAGAGTGGTAACAAATACCGCGGCGGCGACCAGCAGCAGCGACAGCGCCAGTCGTTTGGCGCGCTTCAGTTCAGCTAATTTTTCCATCTGATAAGCATAGAACTCAACGGTGAGTTCATGCAAAGGGTTAATAGATAAGTAGATTGCGCAGCAGTGTCCACACAATCCACCCGCCAAATACCATCAGCACTACGCCCGCGATGCGCTCTATCCAGCAGATGCTGCGGCTCAGACGCCGTTGCAGCGCAGGCAGGCCAATCAGGCTGACCAGCGCTAAATCCCACAGCAGTACTACCATCACCATCCAGACACCGCTGACCGATTGTTGCAGTAGCGTCACATCCGGGCCGAGCAGGGCGGTCATTAACGCCAGGTAGAAGAGGGCGTTTTTCGGGTTAAGCAGCGCCGAGCCGAGGCCAAGTAAAAACTGTTTACCGATGCCGGGGCAGCGCTGACGCGTCTCATCCAGCGCCAGCGTTTGCGGGCGGCTGCGCACCAGGTGTGAGCCAATCCACAGCAGATAAAGCGCGCCGAGCAGTTCGATGGCGGTAAACAGCCCGCTGAAGTGGCGCAGCGCGCTGGCCCCGATAATCACCAGCAGAATATAGAGCGCGTTACCAAAAGCGATGCCGAGGCAGAGCCCGGCGCTGCCGCGCAGGCGGTAGCGGATGGCGTAACCTATCAGCAGGAAAAAGTCCGGGCCGGGGCTGAGCAGCGCGACAAAATGCGCCAGTGCCAGGGCGGGAAAAGCGGCGGGAAAGGTATCCATAGTGACCTCGCATAAACATTGCGGTCACCATAGCCGCTGCGCGGCGCTATTTATTGTCTGATATTGATCCGAGCGCATACTGGCGCGGCGTGGCGGCGGTATAGCTGACAAAGGTTTTATGAAAGTGGCTCTGGTCGGCAAAACCGCTCTGGTAGCCGACATCTGCCAGCTTATCCCCGGCGCGCAGCCGGCTTTTGGCAAACTCAACGCGGGCGAGGTTAAGAAAGCTGCCGGGGGTTAAGCCGGTGTCACGCTTGAAGGTGCGGATCAGCGTCTCTTTGCGCAGTGAAAAGGCGTGGGCCAGCGTATCCAGCGTCGGTGGCTGCTGCAAATTCTCCTGCAATGCCATCTGCACCTGCTCGCTAATCGCGCGGAGCGGTTCATCATCAGGCACCTGCGGCAGGGCTGCGAGCAGAGTCTGGATGGCTCCTTGCAATGCCTGAGTCTGGTTATTCTCCATCAGCGCGACAATATGCAGGAAGTGTTCAAACAACTGCGGATCGCGAATCACCTGCCGGGCGCGGTTTTCATCTGCCAGGTAGAGCATATGGTAGCTGCGCGGCTGCCCGGCAAGCGGGTTGCAGCTGTGCGGCGTCAGGGCTGGAATCACAATCAGATCGCCTGGGCGCAGCAGGTGCTCCTGCTGGTGGCAGACGCAGCGGGTCTGGCCGTCGATAATCGCGCCGATGGAGAGCTCCGCGTGGCGGTGACGTTTATAGGCCTGCGTGCTGTTGCGGGTGCTGCGCAGCTCCACGCCGGGCAGCGCATCGGAGCGGAAAAAGGTTTGTGCGATATCGCGGGTTACGGCCATTCATCACCTCGGTCGGGGGCGGTTTTCCGGTATAACACAGCGCGCCTGGGATCGCGAAACGCGTTGTGCAGAAGCCGCTACATTGGGTGGGGCTTCGGACTAATGGTCACGGTTTCCAGCGGCGCAGCGGCGTGTCGCGCTCGTAGGGCATCGGCGTTGGGTAAGCGATAAATTCAACGATGCTGCCCCACGGCGTGCGGCCATAGCAAAAGCAGTTGCCCTCGCCCTTCTCGGTCGGGAAACCGAGCGGCTGCGGCTCGGTAAAGACCTCCCCGCCCGCATCAGAAAATTGTTTCAGCGCGGCGTCGATATCGTCGACATAGACCGCAAAGTGTTGCAGGCCAAAGTCATTTGCCCGCAGCGGTTCACGCTGTGACGGCCCCTGCATTTCAAACAGTTCAATACCCGGCCCGTGTTGCAGCTTGAGCATGCTGACTGCTTTGATCACCGTGCCCGGCACCAGCCGCAGCGTCTTTTGCTGCGCTTCGCTATCGATATCCTCATCTTCCGGTGCGACGGACTGGTAAATCAGCTCCGCGCCCAATGCCTCGGTAAGAAAACGGGTAGCGGCTTTTATATCCGGCACGGTAATACCAATATGATCAATTCCGCGAACGCTCTGCTGCATATTTCCTCCTGTAAGTTGTGTGGTATTAAGCATAGCGGAAGGAGATGAGGTGGAAATAAATCGGCGTTAAGGAAGGATTATTTGAACAAAAAGTGACAGTCAGGCACGTTTATTTATTTATCCAGAGATATTCCAGGGGTAAATAAAGATTATGTTACTTGGTCTTTAATGTAAGTTATTGATTTTAATAATTTATACTTGGTTTATATTTCAGGGTGATAAAAATATCACGTTAAATGAAACATAAGAACACTCCGGATATACTCAACTTTACTTCAGGTCTGCCGACGCTTTACTACCCTTATTACCCTAAGCGGTAAATTAAGGAGACCCATATGGCTTACCAGACAGTGAATCCTTTCAACAATCAGCTGATTAAAGAGTATCCGAACCATAGCGATGCCGATATTGAGGCGACGCTGCGCCAGGCTGACGCCCTTTACCACTCTGAGTGGGCAAAAGGGAGCATCGACCAGCGGCTGCCGGTACTGCATAAACTGGCTGACCTGCTGGAGAGCCATCAGGAGGAGCTGGCGAAAATCGCCACCCAGGAGATGGGGAAACTGATTGCCCAGAGCCGCAGCGAGGTGCAAATCTGCGCGCAGATCGCCCGTTACTATGCGGACAACGCGAAAAAATTCCTCGCCCCGGTGAAATATGACACCGAACTGGGCGATGCCTGGGTTGAGCACCATCCGATCGGCATCATCATGGCGGTCGAGCCGTGGAACTTCCCTTACTACCAGCTCATTCGCGTGCTGGCCCCGAACCTTGCCGCCGGTAACCCGGTAATTTGTAAGCACGCCAGCATCGTGCCGCACTGCGCCGAAGCCTTCGCCCATCTGGTGCGTGAAGCGGGTGCGCCGGAAGGGGCATGGACTAACCTGTTTATCTCTTCCGATCAGGTCTCGGCGATTATCGCTGACCCGCGCGTGCAGGGCGCAGCCCTGACCGGCTCGGAAAAAGCGGGTAGCGCGGTCGCTTCGCAGGCGGCGAAGCACATCAAAAAATCGACCCTCGAACTGGGCGGTAACGATGTCTTTATCGTGCTGGATGATGCCGACCTGGAGAAGGCAGTGAAAACCGGGGTGCAGGCGCGTCTGGCTAACGCCGGGCAGGTCTGTACGGCGGCGAAACGCTTTATTGTGCACCAGAAGGTGGCGGATCAGTTCCTGCGCCAGTTCACTGACGCTTTCCAGCAGGTGAAGATGGGCGATCCGCTTGATGAGAGCACCACGCTTGGGCCATTGTCGTCGAAAGATGCGCTGGAAACCCTCAGCAAACAGGTGAGCGAAGCGGTGCAGAAGGGGGCAAAACTCCACTTCGGCGGTAAACCGGTGAACAGCGAAGGCAACTTCTTTGAGCCGACGATTCTGACCCATATTACCCGCGACAACCCGGCGTATTTAGAAGAGTTCTTCGGCCCGGTGGCGCAGATTTATGTGGTGCAGGACGATGATGAGGCGGTACGCCTGGCGAACGACTCCCATTATGGGCTCGGCGGGGCAATCTTCAGCCGCGATATTGAGCGCGCGAAAGAGATGGCGTCGCGGATTGAAACCGGGATGGTATACATCAACTGGCTGACCGATACCGCGGCGGAGTTGCCGTTCGGCGGGGTGAAACGCTCGGGCTTTGGGCGTGAGCTGTCGGATCTGGGGATCAAAGAGTTTGTGAACCAGAAGCTGGTAGTGGTGCGTCAGTAGCCGTAGCTGGCATCGCTTGCCGGATGGCGCTTGCGCTTATCCGGCCTACGCACGACCTCATATCCATTTTGGGCCGCCATTCGGTTTTGCCGGATGGCGGCTTTGCTTTATCCGGCCTACATACGTGCTGGTGCGCTTTTGTAGGCCTGATAAGCGTAGCGCCATCAGGCAGTTACTTTTTCAGCCCGGCAAACGCCGCTCTGATCTCTTCCTCCGGCAGCTGCACGCCGATAAACACCAGCGTACTGTGCGGCTTTTCGTCGCCCCACGGGCGATCCCAGTCCGCGCTGTAGAGGCGCTGCACGCCCTGGAATAACAGGCGGTTCGGCTCGCCATTGATCCACAGCATCCCTTTGTAGCGCAGCAGCTTCTCCGCAAAGCTCAGCAGCAGGTTTTCCATCACCCGCGACACCTCGCTGATATCCACCGGATAATCGAGCTCCACCACAATTGAGCTGATATCGTTCTGCTTATCGGCCATAAAGTGGAAGCGCGGTTTAGCGGTAACCACATTCTCTTCGAGCATAAAACCGCTGGTATTAAACAGCAGCGCCAGATCGATATCGCCGTGGGTCACGGTGTAGATGGGTGCGCGGGCGTTGATGCGGGCCAGCCGTTCGCGCAGCGGCGCGTTATCCGGCGCGACATCGGTTTTGGTCAGCAGAATACGATCCGCGTAACCGACCTGCGATTGCGCCAGCGTGAACTGGTTCATCTGCCCATCGGCGTGCACCGCATCGACCAGCGCAATCACGCCGTCGAGCAGGTAGCGCTGGCAGAGGATCTCATGAGAGAAGAAGGTCTGAATGATCGGGCCGGGATCGGCCATGCCGGTGCACTCGATCACTAACCGATCAAAATGGAGATCGCCGCGATCGAGACCGTCGAGCAGATCCAACAGCGCATCTTCCAGCTCATTCGAGCGGCTACAGCAGATGCAGCCATTAGTCAGCGTTTTGATCTGCGTGGCGCGATCGCCAATCAGCTGATCGTCAACGGAGACCTCGCCGAATTCATTTTCGATAACCGCAATCTGATAGCCGTGTTGTGCATTAAGGATGTGGCGCAAGAGGGTGGTTTTGCCGGCACCGAGAAAGCCGGTCAGCAGGGTAACTGCAACAGGTGTCATGGACTCTCCTTTAACAACAGCGGACGCCGCCTTTGCCATCGCCGCCGTAACGCGCCTGTTGACGCTCGCGGAAAAACTCTTCGTAGGTCATATAGGGCGTATCGGGATGGTTGGTTTTCATATGATCAACATAGTTGTCATAGTCCGGAATACCAATCAGCATTTTTGCCGCCTGCCCGAGGTACTTTTTAGCCTGGCCTAAGTTACCAAACATTCGCGCATCCAGATATTGGTAATGCCGGAGAGGGGCGAGCCCGCTCCGGCACAGGGTTGAGATTAGTGGTGCGAAGAGGTTTTGACGCCGCCTTCCGGCACCGGCACATACGGCGTCTCTTTATCGGTACGCGTGGTGTTATTGCGTACCTGGAGCCACGTTTTGATGCCGTAGAAGATGATGCTGTAAACCACCACGAGGAACAGAATGCTTAACCCGGCGTTGGTGTAGTTGTTCACCACGATATGGTTCATGTTGGCAATCTGCTCTGCGCTCAGTTCGCTGCCGCCCGCGGCAATCTTCGCTTTGTACTGGTTAGCCATGTAGAGGAAGCCTTCCAGTTGCGGGTTGCTGCTAAAGAGTTTCAGGCCGAGCGCCCAGGTGGTGCAGATCAGCAGCCAGGTGGCCGGAACGACCGTTACCCAAATGTATTTGGTGCGCTGCATCTTCACCAGGATCACGGTGCCGAGCAGCAGGGCCACGGCGGCCAGCATCTGGTTAGAGATACCGAACAGCGGCCACAGGCTCTTCACGCCGCCTAACGGATCGACCACGCCCTGATAGAGCAGGTAACCCCACAGACCAACGCAACCGGCAGTACCCACTACACCGGCGACCAGCGAGTCGGTTTTCTTCAGGAACGGCACGAAGTTACCCAGCAGATCCTGCAGCATAAAGCGGCCTGCGCGGGTGCCCGCATCCAGCGCGGTCAGAATAAACAGCGCTTCAAACAGAATGCCGAAGTGATACCAGAAACCCATATCCGCCATCGGGATGATTTTGTGGAACACGTGGGCGATACCGACGGCCAGCGTTGGCGCGCCGCCCGCACGGTTGAGCACGGAGGGTTCACCGATATCTTTCGCGGTTTGCAGGATCTGCTCTGGCGAAATCACAAAGCCCCAGGAGCTGACCGTCGCCGCGGCGTGCGCAGTGACATCCTGCAACTGCGCCATGATCATCGGCGCATGCTCCGTGCCCAGCTCATGCAGGTTTGGCATGGTGATGCCAAGGCCCGCAGGCGGCGTGTTCATGGCGAAATAGAGGCCCGGTTCGATAATGGAGGCTGCCACCAGCGCCATCACCGCCACAAAGGACTCCATCAGCATCGCGCCATAACCGATAAAGCGCGCGTCGGTCTCATTGGCCAGCAGTTTCGGCGTGGTACCGGAGGCGATCAGCGCATGGAAGCCGGAGACCGCGCCGCAGGCGATGGTAATAAACAGGAACGGGAAGAGCGCGCCTTTCCACAGCGGGCCGGTGCCGTCGATATACTGCGTTACCGCAGGCATCTTCAGTTCCGGGTTGAGGATCACAATCCCCAGCGCCAGGCCGACGATAACGCCGATTTTCAGGAACGTTGCCAGGTAGTCGCGCGGGGCGAGGATCAGCCACACCGGCAGCAGGGCAGAGATAAAGGCATAGCCAATCAGCGCAAAGGTGATGGTGGTATCTTTAAAGGTCAGCGCCGGGCCCCAGTAAGGGTCTTGCGAAATCACGCCGCCCATCCAGATCGACGCTACCAGCAGCACAATGCCGATCACCGACACTTCGCCGACGCGGCCCGGGCGCAGGAAGCGCATATAGATGCCCATAAACAGCGCAATCGGCACCGTTGAGCAGACGGTAAAGACGCCCCACGGGCTCTCTGCCAGCGCTTTCACCACGATCAGCGCCAGCACCGCCAGGATGATAATCATGATCAGGAAGCAGCCGAAGAGGGCAATGGTGCCCGGTACGCGGCCCATCTCCTCTTTCACCATCTCGCCCAGCGACGCGCCGTTACGCCGTGACGAGATAAACAGCACCATAAAGTCCTGCACCGCTCCCGCCAGAACTACGCCTGCCAGCAGCCAGAGCGTGCCGGGCAGATAGCCCATCTGCGCAGCAAGCACCGGGCCAACCAGCGGACCGGCCCCGGCGATAGCGGCAAAGTGGTGACCAAACAGCACGTAGCGGTTGGTTGGTACGTAGTTAAGACCGTCGTTATTAATCACCGCAGGTGTGGCGCGGGTTGGATCGAGTTTCATCACCTTCTGGGCGATGTAGAGGCTGTAGTAACGATAAGCAACAAGATAAACAGAGACGGAGGCGACCACGATCCACAGGGCGCTGACATGCTCACCCCTGCGTAACGCGACGACCGACAGACAAAAAGCACCGATGACCCCAAGGATGACCCACGGAACGTGCTTAAAGAGTTTTTTTGTATCCATAGCAGACCTGGTTTTTATCAGAAATAGGGAAGAGACGTGTGTGGTGTTAAACAGGACAAATGCTGCCCGCCATGATGGCAAATCACGCGCGCGAAAGGGGGCGATTTTGCCGAGCGGTTATATAAGCGCGGTGAGCGGTATCGAAGTGGGTCTAAGAGGTTTTACACTGCAACTATTCCGAAAAATTATGTGAGCAAGATCACGTAAGATCGCCACAGTTTAGCCAACGTAACAAGCTGATGGCGCTAATAATATCCCTACAAAATAGTGCATTTAGCCATAAAGTTTTTCCCCGCCAGGCCGAAAATCTACTTACTATCTATAAGGAAAGAGAATGATATGTTAACGCGCATCAAAATCGTGACCAGCTTGTTACTGGTACTCGGATTATTTGGCCTTTTACAACTCACCTCCGGCGGATTGTTCTTTAATTCGCTAAAGCAAGACAAAGAAAACTTCACCGTCCTTCAAACCATTCGTCAGCAACAATCCACGCTTAACGGCAGCTGGGTTGCGCTGCTGCAAACCCGTAATACCCTGAACCGCGCGGGTATCCGCTACATGATGGATCAGAACAATATCGGCAGCGGCGCGACCGTTCCGGAACTGATGCAGATTGCCAGCACCTCGTTGAAACAGGCGGAAGTGAACTGGAATGCCTACCAGGCATTGCCGCGCGATCCGCGTCAGAGCGAAGAGGCGGCGGCGGAGATCAAGCGTAATTACGATATCTACCACAACGCGCTGGCGGATCTGATCCAGTTACTTGGCGCAGGCAAGATCAACGAGTTCTTCGATCAGCCGACGCAAAGCTACCAGGATGGCTTCGAGAAGCAGTATGTCTCCTACTTACAGCAGAACGATCGTCTGTATGACGCCGCCGTGGCTGACAGTGAGAGCTCCTACGGTTCTGCCATCTGGATCATTATCAGCGTGCTGCTGGTGGTGCTGCTGGTGATCATCGCCGTGTGGGTCGGTATCAAACGTGCGCTGATCGCACCGCTGAACCACCTGATCGACAACATTCGCCATATCGCCGGTGGCGATCTGGGCCAGCGCATTGAAGTGCAGGGCTCCAACGAAATGGGCGTGCTGGCTGACAGCCTGCGTCACATGCAGGGCGAACTGGTGCGCACCGTCAGCGATGTGCGTAATGGCGCTAACGCGATTTACAGCGGTGCCAGCGAAATCTCCGTGGGTAACAACGATCTCTCTTCACGTACTGAACAGCAGGCCGCTTCTCTGGAAGAGACCGCTGCCAGCATGGAAGAGCTGACTGCGACGGTGAAACAGAACGCCGAAAACGCCCGTCAGGCGAGCAATCTCGCGCTGAGCGCGTCGGAAACGGCGCAGAAAGGCGGCAAAGTGGTGGATAACGTGGTGCAGACCATGCGTGATATCACCGCCAGTTCGCAGAAAATCGCTGACATTATTAGCGTGATTGATGGGATTGCCTTCCAGACCAACATCCTGGCGCTCAACGCGGCGGTGGAAGCGGCGCGTGCCGGTGAACAGGGCCGTGGTTTTGCCGTGGTTGCCGGTGAAGTGCGTAACCTTGCCCAGCGCAGTGCCCAGGCAGCGCGTGAGATTAAGAGCCTGATTGAAGACTCTGTTGGACGCGTTGAAGTGGGTTCCACGCTGGTAGAGAGTGCCGGTGAAACGATGGATGAGATCGTTAACGCCGTTACACGCGTGACCGATATCATGGGCGAAATCGCCTCTGCTTCTGATGAGCAGAGCCGCGGTATCGACCAGGTTGGCCTTGCCGTTGCCGAGATGGATCGCGTGACACAGCAGAACGCCTCGCTGGTGGAAGAGTCTGCCGCGGCGGCGGCCGCGCTGGAAGAGCAGGCCAGCCGTCTGACCGAAGCGGTTGCCGTGTTCCGCCTGATGAACGAGCAGCGTGCTGCTGCGAAAACATCCGGTGGTAACAAAGCCGCGCCGGCGGTACTGCCGCGTAAAGCGGTAGCGACCACCTCTGGCGAAAACTGGGAAACCTTCTGATTTCCCGCTGCGCCCTGCTCTGCAGGGCGCGCTTTTACCCTTCGCGTTTCACCACTTTTATCTCTACCAGACCAATCCCCAGCTGACGCGGCGCATGACCGAGGATATTCCCTTCGTTGGTCGACTGCGGATCCGGCGGCACAATTACCAGCTTGTTACTGCCTGCGCTATTGGTGAAATGGAGCGTGGTGGTGCTCACCTCATGACTTAGCGTCAGCATCTGCTCTTCATTGCCGACACGTACCGGAATCGGACGATTGGCATTATCACCAAAGGCTTTCGCGGTGATCACCAGATCGAACTGCGCCGGTAGCGGCTGCTGGTACTCGATAGCTACCTCTTTGCCGAGCTGCGCATTTGACCAGCGCCCCCAGCTTTCCGGGCGGGAGATGCCGTTAAACTGTTTCACCTCTTCCGGCGCGCCCGCGACATTAAAGATAAAGCTGTCCGCTTTGTAGCGAATGTCATTATCAAGGATCTTCAGCGTCTCGACGCTCTTCTGATAGCGATCGGTATCGATAACCGACTGTTTAAACGCCGTTTTACCCTGCCACTGCGGTTTATCGACGCGCTGCACCTGCTGTTCACCGCCCAGTTGACCCTGCGAGACGCACCAGTCGGTTGAAAGGGCGAGTTCAGGTGCCCAGAGCCGCGCCATTTTGTAGCAGCGATCGACCCAGACAAAGTTGTCGCGCGGCGCGAAATCCGCCAGCTGGAAACGCAGCGGCGCGGAGTATTCACTCTCCGGCAGCGGCTCGATTTTCTCCGACACGCGCACCAGCAGCGGCAGGCGGAACTGGCTGCCGGAGAAGGTGATGGTCTCTTTTTCGCCATCGACGGTGAAATCTTTCATCTCTTTGGGGAAGTTCCACAGGCGGATGATATCCGGCTTCCATGCAAGCACCTTCTGCTTCATGTTGAGGAAGACGCCGGAGAGCGACTGACCGGAGAGGCTGCTGCGACCGAGGCCGAGGAAGTTGTCGCCGCCGAGAATATCGAGCACGGTCGCGCCATTATCCAGCGTGCTGCGCTTAATGCCGGAGAGATCCTGCTGCGGCTGGTCGCCGCGCAGGACGAAGAAGAGATTGCTGCGATCCTGCTTGTTCAGGTACTTCCAGGCGCTGTTGTTCATCGCAAGATGATCGGACGAGACCACAATGACCGTATCTTTAAACCACGGCGACGCTTTGATGCGGTTAATCAACCTGGCGATATTCTGCTGGCTGCAGGTCACCGCGCTGAATGACTGGTTCACTTTATCGTCATAACGGTAGCTTTTGCGCTCGCAACTGCGGGAGATAAAGCCGTCCGGGTGGTGGGTGTCCACCGTCAGCGCAAACAGAGAGAAGCGCTTACCGGCGCGGGAGAGAGATTCATACTGCTGCCAGACGGTGTCGAGCACCGTATCGTCGTAAAAGCCCCAGTCATTGCGGTAACCGGGATCGGCGACCTGGTTTTTCAGCTCCTCGGCACCAATCAGATGGTCAAAACCGTGGGATTTGAGGAACACATCTTTACCGGCAAAACGCAGGTTCGCCCCTTGTAAAAAGTGGTTCTCATACCCGGAGTTTTTCAGGATATCGCCGAGGCAGAGGTTTTGCGGAAAGAAGCTGGAGACTGAGGCGGAGGCGTTGCCTTCGAACGGCGCGAAGAGCGGAATGCCGCACTGGGAAGAGACCATGCCTGCGATGGTGTAATCGGTGCCGGGAAGTTGTTCGGTATGGCTGAAATCGAGGCTTTCGGCTTTCAGCGCGCCAAGCTCCGGCGTCAATCCGGGAAAAGCATCCTCATTAAAGTAGGTGCGCTCCAGACTTTCGCCGTAGATATAGACCAGGTTCAGCTGGGGGTTGGGGATCTGTTTTGCCGGCACTTTGTACCAGGCGGCAAAATCGGGATCGCTTTCGCGGGTTTGCGATTTTACTAACTCAGTTATCTGCCGAAACGCCGGGCTGGCATCCACCGATCCTAAGGCCAGCGCCAGCGCCAGCAGGCTGTAACCGAAATGGTGGGGCATATGGCGGCGACGGCGCAGCACCCAGCCGAGCGCGCAAAACAGAGCGACCAGTGCCAGCACTAAGCCTGCACCGGGCAGCAGATATTTGCCGACACCCGCGCCGGTCAGACTGTTGGTGAGGGTATAAATTACCGCATCGTTAATACCGTCGCCGGTAAAGTAGTTGCTGGCATAAAGGGTGATGTTTAATAGAACAAACAGGCCTAATACGAGAAGCGTGGCGCTAAACCACCACTTATTGCGGCCCGCTTTCGTAGCATAAATCGCCACCGAGGCGATAAACAGGGCAAGGGAGAGCAATCCGGACAACCGTTATTCCTCAAAAGTGCCAGAGATATTACTGGTCATGAATATTTGTAACAGGAAGCATAATTTAATGACGATGTCACACACCTGCAATTGTAGTGTCATCTTATCGGCGGTTTATTCAGAATTGGTTTAGAAAGCGGGAAAGGTGATCGCTATCGCACAGCAAGAAAAGGAGGAAAACGCCGCGTTGGAGGTAACACGGCGTTGAAGCGGCTGATTCTAGTACTCTTTACCGGTGACGCGGCTGCGGTAGCTGTCCCAGTTGAAGATGACCCACAAACTGTTGCCGAGGCGCATGCGATCCATCACGCGTTCGCCGAGCAGCTTATTCATCTCATCCATATTGCTGTTGGTTAGCATGCCGGTCGGGCGCTTAGAGGAGGAGCGGCGATCGACAATCTGATTGATGATCACTTTTTCGTAGCGCGACTCGGTCTGCATACCAATTTCGTCGATCACCAGCAGATCGACGCTGCTTAAATCGTTCAGCAGCTGCTCTTCGCTGCTTTCGCGGTTGCCGAAGGTCTCTTTCATTGCCGACATGATATCCGCCACGGTGATAATCAGCACCGATTTACCGCGCAGCAGCAGTTCGTTGCAGATGGCGGCGGCAAGATGATTTTTGCCGGTGCCCGGCTTGCCGGAGAAGATAAAGCTGGCAATGTTGCCATCAAACTCTTCGACATACTGCCGCGCCTGGCTGAGGGCGCGCATCTGTCCTTCCGTCTCGACGCGATAATTATCAAAAGAGCAGTTTTGATGCAGAGGACGGATGCCGGAACGGTTAAAGGTGCGCTGCATCTTCATGGCGCGGTTTTCACGCTCCAGCGCCGCGGAACGCAGTTCGCCCTGCTGCTTTTGCCAGGCCATCAACTCTTCGCTGTTTTTGAACGCCGGTTCGACGTGAGCCGGGATCATCTTTTGCAGCCGCTTCATCAATTCGCCAACGTTTTTCATCGCTAACCTCGAAAGCCAGGTGGAATGTGGTTGTCCGGTTCAGAGAGCGTGTTGATATCGCGCTTCGCCGCGCCGCTCTGGCTGCTGCGCCCGATTTGCAGGCTGCGCGCCAGCTTCTGCTGCCACTGCACGTGGTGGAAGACTTTGCCTTCCGCCTGCCAGTAAGCGACGAATGACGCCAGCTCTTCCGGCGTGGCTGGCTGGGAGAGGGCGATGCCCCACAGCGCGGCCAGGCGCTGAAAATCGGCGTCTGGCTGCCAGCCCGGATACATAGCGAATTTTCCCATCGGCACGCTTACCGGCGTGGCGGTGGGCTCTTCATAGAATTGCGCATCAAGCGACACGTCGCTTGGCGGGCGCGAAAGCTGCGCTTCCAGCGCCAGTAGCTGTTCAAGGCGTTCGGCGGTGAGCGCGTAAAACGCGGGGCTGTTATTTGCAAATACGGCGACGGTACCGCCTTCCGCGCGCGCCAGTATCGCGGCGTTATCGCGCATAAATTCATCAATGCCGATAACATTCGACGTCAGGATTCTGGAAGACATAACACGTTCTCAAACAGGGTAACGACAGAAAGAGTGGCGGGCACAGTGCAGGCCGCCGACAGAAAGGCACATAGTAACACAGCGCGCGGAAAGGGGATCACAGCACGAAAAAAGCCGGGTTGCCCCGGCTTTGTCATTTCCCAAACGTGCTGGCTAAAAAACGCGTTACGCGATGATGTTCAGCGTAACGTCGATGTTGCCACGGGTGGCATTGGAGTAAGGGCAGACGATGTGTGCGGCGTCGACCAGTTTTTTGGCTTCGTCTGCATCCATCCCCGGCAGGTGAATGTTCAGTTTGGCTTCAATACCAAAACCGGTCGGCAACGAGCCGATACCCACTTCACCTTCGATAAAGGCCTCTTTCGGCATGCTGATTTTGTCGCGGCCAGCCACGAACTTCATCGCGCCGAGGAAGCAGGCAGAGTAGCCAGCGGCAAACAGCTGCTCCGGGTTGGTCACTTCACCGCCTGCGCCGCCCATCTCTTTCGGCACACCCAGTTTGACGTCGAGAACGCCGTCAGAAGAGGTTGCGCGGCCGTCACGGCCTCCGGTTGCTTTGGCTTTGGCAGTGTAAACAACTTTTTCTAAAGACATGACAGGTTCCTTATTATCTTGAGTGTTTGCTATAAAATAGCGTGCGATTTATATATCAGCATAAATACCCGAAAGGGAATTTATGCCTGGTGAAACTGTTGGCGAAACTGCTCCAGCTGCTTTTTGACATCGCGCAGCGTTGCATCATCGCAGGCCACCGCGCAGCGTATCGCTTCGGGGATGGCTTTTGCCTGCTGCTGTAACTCACGGCCGCTTTCGCTCAGGGTGATAACCACCTGGCGTTCATCATGCCGTGAACGCTGGCGATCAATCAGCCCGGCGCTTTGCAGACGTTTTAACAGCGGCGTCAGCGTGGCAGAGTCGAGGAACAGACGCTCGCCAATCTCCGACACCGTAAGATCGTCCTTCTCCCACAGCACCAGCATGACCAGATACTGCGGATAGGTCAGGTTCATCGGCGTTAACAACTGCCGATAAAGCTTATGCAGCGCCAGGTTTGTTGAGTAGAGCGCAAAACAAAACTGGTTATCTAACGCGAGCTGCTCGTTCGCGGTGGAAGTTAAGTTTTTCTTCATGGTTTTAAATATAGGTAGCGCACGATTTAATTGCAAGTTATTTTTTAGGCAACTTAAACGCGCGGCCGTCTGCGGTAGATCCACAACCCCGGCAGGGATAAACCGATCGACAGCGCGCCAACGATCGAGCAGGCCTTCAGGAAGTTGGTCAACAGCAGGATCATTAATGCTTCACTGTAGCCGACGTGGCTAATTTTTACCGCCGAGATCATCGCCGTATAGGCTGAAATTCCCGGAAACATGGGAATGACCGCTGCCACAGTAAAGACCTTGGGGTGCGCCAGATACCATCGCGACCAGCGGATCCCAATGCAGCCTACCAGCATTGAGGCGACGAATGTCGACCATTCGATATTAAAACCCCAGTGCATCATGGCGAAACGCGATCCGTGACCGATAGCACCCAGCAGCGCGCACCAGCGCAGCGCGCGGTGAGGGACGTTAAACACCATCGCAAACCCGACCGCCGGAATGGCGGCCAGGAGCATATCTTGTGCCAGTGCGTAGAAGAACGACATTATATCCATCCGCGCAGCCCCCAGAGTGTCATCGCCATCACCACGCCGATACAGGTCGCGAGTGTTAACAGGCTGGCAATCGCCCAGCGCGCCAGCCCGGTATTAATATGCCCTTTAAACATGTCGGCCACAGAGTTAATCAGCGGAAAACCCGGCACCAACAGCAGCACGCTGGCGGCCATCGCCACCGTTGAGGAGTGCAGAAAAGCGGGCAGGGTGAGCAGCAGCCCGGAAACGGTGGTGGCGACAAAAGCGGTAATACAAAAGTTGATTTGCGGATGCATATGCCTTCCTGCCAGCAGCAGGCGGACATACATTGCGATGCTGCTGGCGCAAAAAGTGATAAACGCACCGTCCCAGCCGCCGCGATTGAGTTTGCAGAAACAGGCGCAGGAGAGCCCGACCATTAGCGTCACCAACCAGCGCGGATAGCGCAGCGGTTTTAGCTGGGCGAAGCGTTTCTCAACATCCTGAAGATCCAGCAGCTTATGCTCGGCGAGAATGACGATATGTTGCACCTCCGTCACCATATGCATATTGATGCCGCGATCGCTGCTTTTGCGCGTTGAGGTGAGACAGTGGCCCTCTTTAATGGTGGTTAACACAATGGCATTTGAGGAGATCAGGCTCTCGACGCTGTCCATACCGAGGGCTTTCCCCAGGCGCGTCGACAGCTCCTCCACCAGCGCGCTCTCTGCGCCATGCTGTAACAAAAAAAGGCCGCACTGAATACACAAGCGCGTAATGGTTCGCTGCGTTGAGTGGTCTGTTTGCATGCTTGCCCTGGTTATCTGGTCACACCGCTCGCAAAGGGGGAACGGAACACCTCTTTTTAGCACAAGAGCGGGTGAGGCTGGCGCTAACGCAGATCAAGAAGTGTGCAATAAATTCTGGTAATGAGTTCCCTTTAATTATTTGCCATATCAATAGACCTAAGAATATTATTACAAAGGCCATATAAATTACGGCGACATATTACGGATAATCCTGGTAAGCGTTAATATTCTTACTTTGCACGGGCGCTTAAATATTTATTAAGGTTATTGATCTTTTATTAACTATATACAATTTGATTGTATTCTTTTAATTATTTTATTTTTAATAAGGCACTAAGTATTTGAAGAGTCCTTGTGCTATGTTGTCACGCACGTTGGCAATATTATGATTTTAAATATTTATATTAAATAGCTAATCATAAACTCCAACAATTCTTATAACGGCTGGTTCGGAACATTATTGCTATTTACGCAATATTGGTACCGATTGAGTAAATACTCATTACGAGGATTGATAGAGAGCGCAAATGGAAGCGGAGGTTTTTATGCTATCACCAGGCGGCAATCACGGGATTATTATTAGCCAGGCTCCCGTACTTAGGGCCGGTATTGGCAGCATATTTGAGCATCATTTTCCTGAGTATCCGGTAACGCATTACGCCACGATAGAGGAGGTCACGCTGCCGCAATTAGCGGGTAGCGGCTTGGTTATCATTGATTTCTCCGGTGGGTTGCGGTCTGCGCAGCAGCGCTGTGAACACTACTACACCTTAATCTCGCAGTGCGATAAAACGCGCTGGCTCTTCTTTATTTCCCCAGAATTTTATCCTGATGCGGTGGACTTTTTAATCCAGCCGCAAACCATGCTGCTCGCCGATATTGAGCCGATCGAAAGTGTGGTTAATGCCCTACGCGGCGGAGATGAAAACGCTCCTAAAGTGAGTCCGACGCTACTTTCTGCGGTACGGCAGCACTGTGCAGAGTCGCCAGCGCCGCGAAAATTACTCACCTTTTCCGAACGGAAAGTGTTACGCCTTCTTGGAAAGGGGTGGGGAATAAACCAAATCGCCATGTTGCTCAAAAAAAGCAACAAAACCGTCAGCGCGCAGAAAAATAGCGCAATGCGACGTTTATCGCTGCGCAGTAATGCAGATTTGTACACGTGGATTAATAGCCATCAGGGTATGAAAGAGCTGAATTTAGGATCAGCATATGGAGACCATAATGAATGGAAAACATTAGCCAAGCGGGACATGTAGCCATCATTGAAAAATGCATGATGAGTCGGGAAGGGTTGCAGAGTTTATTCAGCGAGCCCGTTTTTGCAAACTACTCTTTTCATTTTTTTAAGGATCATATTGCCTTTCGGCAGGCATTAAAAAAGTCTGCCTATTTCTCGGTCATCTATTCGCTTTTTGGTCAGCGTAAAGAGCGGCGCGAATGCCTGATGTGTCTGCATCTGCTCTCGCTCTCCTGCCCGGGCGTTCAGCGCATTGTGCTGGCGGGAGATGACAGAGAAGCGCGGCTGGTGGGGCACCTCTCTCCGTCGCGCCTGCACGGCATTTTAAGTAAATCATCAGAACTGCCGATGCTGCTCGAACAACTCACCACGCTGCTTGGCGAAACCCGGCGGGTTAACGAAAACATGATTAATCATGGCTACGTCAGCCAGTTTCGTATGCTGAGCCCAACTGAAAGGGAGATTTTGCACTATATGACGCGGGGCTTTTCCATTGCAGAGATTGCCTCGCAGCTGGACCGCAATGTGAAAACCATCCGCGCGCACAAATTTAATGCCATGACAAAATTGGGCGTGACATCCGATGTCGGTTTACTTGATGCCGCGGATATTCTGACCTGGATTCCGCCCAGTACCCGGGCGGCATCAGAGCTGATGTAACGCTCGCCACATTGCGCATAAGCGCCAGGACCGGGCCTGGCGCAGAAACACTACAGGCAAACGTCAATCCACTTTGCAGAGGTCAGTGCCGCCATGCGTTCCGGTGAGATACGGACCGCGCTATGAATAGCGCCCGCCGCCGGCAACACTTCCGGGTACTGCCTGAGTGAAACATCGCAATAGACCGCCAGCGGAGTTTCCAGCCCAAAAGGGCAGACGCCACCAACCGGATGGCCGGTAATGGTGACCACTTCATCACTGCTCAACATCCGCGCTTTGGCACCAAAGGTATCTTTCAGTTTTTTATTATCAAGCCGGGCGTCCCCTTTCGCGACAACCAGAATGACCTCGTTTTTCACCTTGAGCGACAGCGTCTTGGCGATCTGTCCCGGCTCGACGCGATGGGCCGCCGCAGCCAGCGCAACGGTTGCCGTGCTTTGATTGAGTTCAATAATATCGATATCGGGGGCGTTATCGGCAAAGAATTGCCGCACGGACTGCAAACTCATGATGTTCTCCTGCGAAAGACCGCAGCTAATCTGTCACAAGCGAGTTATCTCTGTAAATAATCCTTCATGACAAACCGCTTACATTACGTTTCTCGATCCCCTTCACAATCGCGGAAACCGGTTACATGAACCAGTTGCAGTGTTGTCAGGGCAGGTTAATACTCATTTTGTCACTCCCCCTGACCCTAAAATAAAAAGAGCCTCTTATGAAACCTACCCTACTCAGTTGTAATGCTGGCCTGACAATCAGCATGGTTTCAACCATCCGAAACCGATCGCGGCACGGCTGCACCGCTGCTGTTGCCATTACCTTGCAACTCTGACAGGAGATCGACGATGTCTGCTAACCATGCTGCGTTTAACCTTATCTTTCGGTTTATTGAAAACTACGTCAGCCCGATAGCCGGGCGTATCTCTTCCCAGCGTCACGTTATGGCGATCCGCGACGGCTTTATCTCCGCGATGCCTTTCATGATCGTCGGCTCATTTTTACTGGTGTTTGCTTACCCGCCTTTTTCGCCGGATACCACATGGAGTTTTGCCCGCGGCTGGCTGGATCTGGCGAAGCAGTATGAAGGGCGGATCCTCACACCGTTTGATATGACGATGGGGATCATGTCGATCTACATTTGCGCCGCTATCGCCTACAACCTCGGCAAGCACTACGCGAAGTCATATCAGCTTGATCCCTTTATGTGCGCAATGCTCTCGCTGATGGCGTTTTTACTGGTTGCCGCGCCGAAAACCAGCGGCACGCTGCCGGTGGATAGCCTTGGCGGCACCGGGATTTTCACCGCGATCCTGGTGGCAATCTACTGCGTGGAGATGATGCGGTTTCTGAAGGCGCACAATATCGGCATCCGCTTGCCGGACCAGGTGCCGCCGATGATTAAGAACTCCTTCGATCTGCTGATCCCGGTGCTGGTGGTGGTACTGACGCTCTATCCGCTCAGCCTGCTGATTCAGTCCCAGTTCAATATGCTGATCCCGCAGGCGATCATGGCGCTGTTTAAACCGCTTGTGTCGGCGGCAGACTCTCTGCCTGCGATCCTGCTGGCGGTGATCATTGGTCATCTGCTCTGGTTTGCCGGTATCCACGGCGCAGCGATTGTCTCCGGCATGCTGCAAATGTTCTGGCTGACCAACCTGGGTATCAACCAGAGCGCGCTGGCGCAAAGCGCGCCGCTGCCGCACATCTTTATGGAGGCGTTCTGGACCTTCTTTATTGTCATCGGCGGGTCGGGCGCAACCATGGGGCTGGTGTTCTGCTACCTGCGTAGCCGCTCGGTCCATCTACGATCGATTGGCCGTCTCAGCGTTGTGCCAAGCCTGTTTAACATTAATGAACCGGTGATTTTCGGCACGCCGATTGTGATGAATCCGGTGTTCTTTATCCCCTTCCTGCTGGCACCGACGCTCAACGCGATCATTGCCTGGGCGGTGATGAAGATGGATCTGATTGGCCGCGTTATTTCGGTTGTGCCGTGGACCGCACCCGCGCCGATTGGTGCCGCGTGGGCACTAGGCTGGGATTTCCGTGCCGCTGTGCTGGTTCTGCTCCTCGCCGCGATCTCGGCGGTTATCTACTACCCCTTCTTCAAGGTGTATGAGAAGCAGCTGCTGGAGCAGGAGGCGGAAGAGGCGCGCCGCGCAGAAGAGGAAAATCGGCAGGTTGCCTGATACAACAAAGGGGCGAATCATCGCCCCTTTGTTATTCCAGCGTACGACGCTATTTCAGCGTGCAGTCGCCGCACTGCTGAACATCCGGCAGGCGATAGCGCTGGCAGCACGTCCGGCGAACCAGCGCGCCGTCGCGCAGCACGACCGTGCGCCACAGCGGGTTGTCGCTGCCGTCAGCAAGCGATTTTTCGAAAAAGCAGATCTGGCGCAGGGCGGCCAGCCGGGCTTCGCCGATAAGCGGCATCATCTCGCCCAGATACCAGTTAATCAGGTAACCGGTGTTGCTCCAGATAAGTTTGCCGTTGATATCGCCCGTCGCTTCCAGCGCCTTTATTACCGGTTGAATGGTCTGGTTGACCAGGGCGGCAATACGTTCGGCATCATTCTTCAGCGTCAGGCTATGATCCTGCTGAACATCAATCCAGAAGCAGGCGGCACGCCCGCTTTCATGAAATTCGACGTGGAAGTTATCGGGATCTAAATCCAGCGCGTTTTTTTGCGTTAACAGCGTCAGCAACAGTGGCGGCACCATCAGCCCGAGATACCATTGCGCCCACAGCGAGAGCAGCGGTTTGCTTTCACGCGGCTGAGTAGGATTGTTACGGTAAATATGGTCGGAGTAGGTGGCGATAAGCGAGCTTAACGCCGTCGGGCGCGACCACTCCGCCAGGGTCATCGCTTGATGAGGCGCATCTTCATTAAGGCGAAGGAAATCGAGCAGATGGGCCCGCGTGCTGGCAATGGCGTCCCGCATGGCAGTCGCCAGCGAGTCGCGCTCATCATGAAGCGGGCTTTGCCAGATAACATGTTGCGTAATCGATGCGGTACGGTATGCCATAGCCCCAGCTGGAGAAGGAATCTAAATGATAATGATTGCCAATCCTATCCAGAGGCGAAACCGATAGCAAGATGTTTATCGTAAAGTTAGCGCCAGCGCACATCAGGCGATCTGTAAATCTCCGCTGACCAGAATACTGTTACGGCCTAAGTGCTTGGCTTCATACAGCGCTTTATCCGCCTGCGTCAGCGCGGCATCAATATCGTTATTCTGCAACGGCGCAATGCCGATACTGACGGTGACATTGGTGGCGACGCTTTCATTAAACATATGGGGGATCTTCAGGTCGTAGACCCGCTGGCGGATATGCTCTGCGGCCATCCGCGCCTGATCCTGGTCGATGTTATTCAACAAAATCATGAACTCTTCGCCACCGAAGCGCGCCACGATATCCCGTGAGCGCACCGCGTCGCGCAGCGCAGCAGAGACGCGGATAAGCGCCTGGTCGCCCATCATGTGCCCGTAATGGTCGTTATAGGCTTTGAAGTGATCGATATCCAACAGCAGGACAAAACGGCTGCTGTCATCGACAGCAAGCAGATTATCGAGTTTATGCTGCAATCCGCGGCGGTTATAGAGACCGGTGAGCGGGTCGAGCATGCTCAGGTCGTTAAGCGTTTTCCGCTCCTGCATCAGGCGCTGCATCAAAGCGCGGGCGAAACTATCGTTACGCTTCTGAATCGCATGCTGAATAGCAATCCCAATAACGGGTAGAGAGAAGCTATAGATGAGGCGCATGCAGCTTTCAGATTCATTCAGCCACAAACAGGTCACAAAAAGCGGTAGGGAGTGGAGCAGGAAGGCGATGACATTATTGGAGAAAGCGATAGTGCCAATAAACAGAACGCTGAGCAGCGCGATTAACAGATAGGCCGAAGCATCATCTCCTATCAGTTTCGCTTTAAGAACTACATGCCACGCCCAAAGGCAGCCAAACAGCAGTGAGATCAGTGTGATGTTGATTTTGCTTCTGGGGTAAAATTTGTGCCACGCGGGCAACACCGCGCTGAGCGTGAAGATCGCGCTAACCGGCACGGTCACAGCGTGCAGATTGTAGAGCGGCACCATCATAGAAAAGAGTGCTGAAATGGCGTTGAGCAGTAAAAAGAGACGTAGGGACAATCGATATCTCTTATTACAAAGAGATTGCCATGTTTGTGATGTCATACCTATAAGTCGTATTTATCCGCAGTTTTTCAGTGCGTTATGAGTCGTAAAATAAAGTTACGCAATGAAATCGTCATCGCGAAATATTAGTAATAAGAATTTTTATTTAAGCGGTGCTTAATTTATCACCTTACTGAATGGCTGTCATTAGAAGATGCAGAATCTTCAGACAGTACGACCTCGCTGACAAATGAGAAATTCTATCATATGATATTGGTTATCATTCGTGATTGAAGAGATGAAACCATGCTGCAGCGCGCGTTGGGAAGTCGTTGGGGGATCGTTTTTCCGGGCATGATTGTGGCCGCATTAGTGCTGGCAGACCTGTCGGTCAACAGCTGGCGCGCGGTAATTTTACTGGGTTTGTTATTGACGCCAGTAATGCTTTACCACAAAAGGTTACGTCATTACGTTTTGCTGCCATCAAGCATTGCTCTGATTGGCGGAGTCATTTTGATGCTGCTGAATTTGAAAATGATGATGTAACAGGGGGGGAGAGAAGAGGGGTGAGCAAGATATCTGGTGCGAGGGGGGGGACTTGAACCCCCACGTCCGTAAGGACACTAACACCTGAAGCTAGCGCGTCTACCAATTCCGCCACCTTCGCACAGTCATCTTACTTGTAGATATCGCCTCGTTGGTGCGAGGGGGGGGACTTGAACCCCCACGTCCGTAAGAACACTAACACCTGAAGCTAGCGCGTCTACCAATTCCGCCACCTTCGCACAGTGCGAGCGATATCTGCGTGGTTTATGGTGCGAGGGGGGGGACTTGAACCCCCACGTCCGTAAGGACACTAACACCTGAAGCTAGCGCGTCTACCAATTCCGCCACCTTCGCATACCATCGATACCAGAAGTATCGTTACCACGGAGGCGCATTCTAGATGTTTTCAACTTTTCGTCAACAGTTAATTGCGCGCAGAGTCGTCGATTGCTGCAAAAATGGGCGTCGGCTAACAGGTGGGGAAATTCACCCGGCGAGCAGGCCCGCCGGGGAGAGGACTTATTTCTTCAGCGCCTGGCGCGTCATCACGGTGCGGTAAACCTTAAAGCGTCCGGTCTGCGCGATCACTTCATGGAAACCGAAGGTTTGATCCAGCACGTCCGGATAGGGCAGGAAGGCGTTCGCCACAATACGCAACTCGCCGCCGCTGTTGAGGTGACGAACCGCGCCGCGAATCAGTGTTTGTGCCGCTTCGAGGCTGGTCTGCAACCCATCATGGAACGGCGGGTTGGATATGATCATATCGAAGCGACCGGTCACTTCAGAGAAGACATTACTGGCGAAAACCTCGCCCTCAAGCCCGTTCGCCGCAAGCGTCGCGCGGCTGGCTTCGATCGCCGGGGCCGAAACATCACACAGGGTCAAACGTACTTTCGGCGAATGGCTTGCCAGCGCCGCCGCCAGCACGCCGGTGCCGCAGCCAACATCCAGCACTTTGCCTTTGGTATGCGGCGTCAGCGTGGAGAGCAGCAACTGGCTGCCCACATCCAGCCCATCGCGGCTAAAGACGCCCGGCATGGTTTTAATGGTCAGTGAGTCCAGCGCGTACTCGCCCCAGAAACCGTCAGGATCAAAGGCAGGATTCTTATCGAGGCGGCCATGATAAAGCCCGCAGCGACGCGCGCTGTCGACTTTATTCAGCGTGCAATACTCAGCCAGCATCTGCTCGGCGCTGCGCACGCCGCTGCGGTTTTCGCCAACCACAAAAATATCCGTTCCCACCGGCAGCAGCGAAAGCAAATTCATCAGCTGGAACAGCGCTTCCGGCTTATTTTTCGGCCAGTAGTAGATAAGCGTATCGCTCTCGCCAATCATCGCGCTATCCGCCACCAGGCTAAAACTGGCGCGCTCGCCCATCTGCTGGCTCAGGGTTTGCCACTGGTGGAACTGTTGTGTCCAGGCACGGCTCCCGGCACTCTCCAGACGAGCAGGCAGGTCATCCTGCAGATCACCGGCAAAAAGAATATGGTTAGATTCGAAATCATCACTGTGGCGCAGCAAGACTTCACTTGCCGGGGTAAAAGCAGACATTACGTGTTCCTCTTTAAACTGAACCGGCGATTATACACGTTATCCTTCGCGCTGCCTCTTTGTTGGCTGCGTCTTCATACCCCAGTCACTTACTCTTGTAAGCTCCTGGGGATATTCATCCTTGCCGCCTCGACGCAACACGAATGATTTTGTGTAACACGTTATCCTTGGCACTGCCTCTTTGTTGGCTGCGTCTTTATCCCTATACGCCGCGTGTTGATGGCGCATTTTCGACGAGTTTGTTATATTTGCGCGCCTGATACAGGAGTGTTTCACGATGACTTCCCGACGCGACTGGCAATTACAGCAGCTGGGCATTACCCAGTGGACCCTGCGCCGCCCGACGGCGTTACAGGGCGAGATCGCCATTTCGCTGCCCGCGCATATTCGTCTGGTAATGGTCTCGCCGGCGCTGCCTGCATTAAACGATCCGCTTGTCACCGACGTGCTGCGTGCCCTGACCGTAACGGCAGATCAGGTACTGCAACTCACCCCGGATCGCGTGGCGATGCTGCCGCCTGAGAGCCATTGTAACAGCTGGCTGCTGGGCATTGATGCGCCGCTGCCGCTGTCGGGCGCGCAAGTCTCGACGCCCGCTGTTGATGAGCTACGCGCAAACCCTGCGGCACGCGCCGCGTTATGGCAACAAATCTGCGAACATGAACACGATTTCTTCCCTCAGCACGACTGATCTGCCCCGCGCTTACGAAATAGAAACCCGGGCGCACGCCTTTCCCTGGAGCGAAAAAACGCTCGCCAGCAATCAGGGGGAGCGCTACCTCAACTGTCGGCTGATGGTGGGCGACGAGATGGCCGCTTTCGCCATCACGCAGGTGGTGCTTGATGAAGCCACGCTGTTCAATATCGCCGTCGATCCCGCCTGGCAGCGCCAGGGGCTGGGCCGCCAGTTGCTTGAACATCTGATCAGCGAGCTGGAAAAGCGCGATGTGTTGACGCTGTGGCTGGAGGTTCGCGCCTCTAACCAGCCCGCCATTGCCCTATATGAAAGTTTAGGTTTTAACGAAGCGACTATCAGGCGCAACTACTATCCCACGACCCACGGGCGTGAGGATGCCATCATCATGGCGCTTCCTCTGTAATTGAATAAAGGTGATGTAATGAAATGGGACTGGATACTCTTTGACGCTGACGAAACGCTCTTCACCTTCGACTCGTTTGGCGGCTTACAACGGATGTTTCTTGACTATAGCGTGACATTCACCGATCAGGATTTCGCAGAATATCAATCTGTTAATAAACCTTTATGGGTCGATTACCAGAACGGCGCGATCACCGCGCTGCAGTTGCAGCATAAGCGTTTCCAGAGCTGGTCCGAGCGGCTGGATGTGCCGCCGGGCATGCTTAATGAGGCGTTTCTTAATGCGATGGCGGAAATCTGCGCGCCGCTGCCGGGCGCGGTGTCGCTGCTCGACAGCCTGAAGGGCAAAGTGAAAATCGGCATCATCACCAATGGTTTTACCGCCTTGCAGCAAATTCGCCTGGAACGCACCGGCCTGCGCGACTATTTTGATCTGTTAGTGATTTCTGAACAGGTTGGCGTGGCTAAACCGGATCCGCGTATCTTTGAGTACGCACTGAAGCAGGCCGGTAACCCATCCCGCGATCGCGTCTTAATGGTTGGCGACACGGCGGAGTCAGATATTCTGGGCGGCATCAACGCGGGGCTCTCGACCTGCTGGTTGAATGCCCACAACCGCGCGCTGCCTGAAGGTATCAACCCGACCTGGACGGTAACGTCCCTGAACGAACTGGAGCAACTCCTGTGTAAACATTGATTGTCTGCACTCAACCGTTGAGTACAATAGCCGCATTTTTCGTCTTTAACGCGGGGCTCAGTGCCGCGCAATTACACAGAAGAACTCAATTATGACGTTGTCTCCTTATTACCAAGAGGTGGCGAAGCGCCGCACGTTCGCTATCATCTCGCACCCCGATGCCGGTAAAACTACCATCACCGAAAAGGTGCTGCTGTTCGGGCAGGCGATCCAGACCGCCGGGACTGTAAAAGGCCGTGGCTCCAACCAGCATGCAAAATCTGACTGGATGGAGATGGAAAAGCAGCGTGGTATCTCCATTACCACGTCCGTGATGCAGTTCCCGTACCGCGAGAACCTGATCAACCTGCTCGACACCCCGGGGCACGAAGACTTCTCCGAAGATACCTACCGCACCTTAACCGCCGTTGACTGCTGCCTGATGGTGATCGATGCGGCGAAGGGCGTCGAAGATCGTACCCGTAAGCTGATGGAAGTGACCCGTCTGCGCGATACGCCGATCCTCACCTTTATGAACAAACTCGACCGTGACATCCGCGATCCGATGGAGCTGCTGGATGAAGTAGAGAGCGAGCTGAAGATCGCCTGCGCGCCGATCACCTGGCCGATTGGCTGCGGCAAGCTGTTCAAAGGGGTTTACCACCTCTATAAAGATGAAACCTACCTTTATCAGACCGGTAAAGGCCACACCATCCAGGAAGTCCGCATCGTCAAAGGGCTTGATAACCCGGAGCTGGATGCCGCCGTTGGCGAGGATCTGGCCCAGCAGCTGCGCGATGAGCTTGAGCTGGTGCAGGGTGCCTCCAACGAGTTCGACCAGGATCTCTTCCTGAGCGGCGCGCTGACGCCGGTCTTCTTCGGCACCGCGCTCGGTAACTTTGGCGTCGATCATATGCTGGATGGCCTGGTTGAATGGGCACCGCCGCCGATGCCGCGTAAAACCGACGTGCGCGAAGTGAAAGCGGACGACGAGAAGTTCACCGGCTTTGTCTTTAAGATCCAGGCCAACATGGATCCGAAGCACCGTGACCGCGTTGCCTTTATGCGCGTGGTTTCCGGGCGCTACGAAAAAGGGATGAAGCTGCGCCAGGTGCGTACCGGCAAAGATGTGGTGATCTCCGACGCGCTGACCTTTATGGCTGGCGACCGCTCTCACGTTGAAGAAGCCTACCCGGGCGACATCATCGGTCTGCACAACCACGGCACCATTCAGATTGGCGATACCTTCACGCAGGGTGAAATGATGAAATTCACCGGCATCCCGAACTTTGCCCCGGAACTCTTCCGCCGTATTCGCCTGCGCGATCCGCTGAAGCAGAAACAGCTGCTTAAAGGCCTGGTTCAGCTTTCAGAAGAGGGCGCGGTGCAGGTCTTCCGCCCGATTGCCAACAACGATCTGATTGTCGGCGCGGTCGGCGTGCTGCAGTTTGATGTGGTAGTAGCGCGTCTGAAGAGCGAATACAACGTCGAAGCGGTCTATGAGTCCGTCAACGTGGCAACCGCGCGTTGGGTAGAGAGCAGCGATGTGAAGAAGTTCGAAGAGTTCAAGCGTAAGAACGAGATCCAGCTGGCGCTCGATGGCGGCGATAACCTGACCTATATCGCCCCGACCATGGTTAACCTCAACCTGACACAAGAGCGTTACCCGGAAGTGACCTTCCACAAAACCCGCGAACACTAATCCCTCTACGGAGCGCGGCAGAAGCCGCGCTCCGGCCTCTTTTCCACCCTGCCGTTTCTTGCGGAAAGTTCTTAAAACCCTCGCTTTTTCTGTCTGTTGCTCGCTTTTTACGCACTCCAACAGGATCTTTGTCGAGAGTGATCTATATTTAACAAAGTGATGACAAGGTGTGTGGCTGAAAGTCCTGCTCAATGCGTGTTTAATGGTCTTTTATCCACTCAACTAATCACAAGATAACATTAACAACTGCATCAGCGCAGCGATTTGCCGGAATGTGATCGCAACCATTGACGTTGATACGGTGAGTTTCACCGCAGCAGTTGGCAGCTTCTTGCTGCTTCAGCCCAAATGGTGGGCAAACATACAGGAATAACATCGATGACTATGACAAAGCTGACTCTTTCTAAAACCCTGCTGGCTATTACGCTGGGCTCTGTTCTGACCACGGGTTCTGCCCTGGCGGCGGAAACCACCACTGATAAAGCGCAAAGCACCGCGTCCAGTGCAGGGGACAAAATTGATAGCTCTATGAATAAAGTCGGTGGATTCATGGACGACAGTACCATTACTGCAAAAGTTAAAGCGGCGCTGGTCGATCATGAAAGCATTAAAAGCACCGATATCTCCGTGAAAACGGACAAAAAAGTGGTAACCCTGAGCGGTTTCGTCGAAAGCCAGAAACAGGCTGAAGAGGCGGTTTCCGTGGCGAAAGGTGTAGAAGGTGTAGCTTCTGTAAGCGACAAACTGCACGTTCGCGATGCGAAAGAGAGCACTGCAAAAGGTTACGCGGGTGATACCGCCACCACCAGCGAAATCAAAGCGAAGCTGCTGGCCGATGAAAACGTCCCGTCCCGTATGGTGAAAGTGGAAACCACTGACGGCGTTGTTCAGTTATCCGGTACGGTGGAATCCAAGGCTCAAAGTGAGCGCGCTGAAAGCATCGCCAAAGCAGTTGATGGCGTGAAAAGCGTGAAGAACGACCTGAAAGTTAAATAAGAGTACGTGAGAAAATCCGCGCCTGGCGATGTCCGGGCGCGATAGATACTTGGCAGGAAATATCGCGGATGGGCATCTGAGAGCCCATCGCTTGCGGTCGACATTAACTATGGTTAAGGAGAGTTTTATGTTTCGTTGGGGCATTATTTTTCTGGTTATCGCGTTAATTGCCGCCGCTCTGGGCTTTGGTGGATTGGCAGGTACAGCAGCCGGTGCGGCGAAAATCGTCTTCATCGTTGGTATCGTTCTGTTCCTGGTCAGCCTGTTCATGGGTCGTCGGCGCCCGTAGCGTTTAACACGCTTAAACTTCGGTTACATTAAAGCCAGTCCTCGTGACTGGCTTTGCTGTTTCAGGGTCTTAAATATTGCGCTACTTTGTTGTGACAATTGCTTAAAAGGAAAACGAAGTGGGGCAACATATTCCCATCACGCTCGGCAATATTGCGCCGCTGGCGCTGAAACCGTTTCGACCGGGACGTCTGGCACTGGTGTGCGAAGGCGGCGGCCAGCGCGGCATTTTTACCGCGGGCGTGCTGGATGAGTTTATGCGCGCCGACTTTAACCCTTTCGATCTCTTCTTTGGCACCTCTGCCGGAGCGCAGAACCTGTCGGCCTATGTCTGTAACCAGCCGGGTTACGCGCGTAAAGTGATTATGCGCTACACCACGCGACGGGAATTTTTCGACCCGCTGCGCTTTGTGCGCGGGGGCAACCTTATCGATCTTGACTGGCTGGTTAACGCCACCGCGACGGAGATGCCACTGGCAATGGATCATGGCGTACGCGCTTTTGACGCCGGCAAAGCCTTTTATATGTGCGCCTGCCGCCAGGATGATTATTCGGCGGAGTATTTTTTACCCAATCACCAGACATGGCTCGATCTGATCCGCGCCTCAAGCGCCATTCCGGGCTTTTATCGCACCGGCGTGGCGCTGAGCGGCGTGAACTACCTTGATGGCGGCGTTAGCGACGCCATACCCGTGCAGGAAGCGGCGCGGCGCGGAGCCGACACCATCGTGGTGATCCGCACCGTGCCGTCGCAGATGTACTACACGCCGCAGTGGTTTAAGCGTATGGAGCGCTGGCTCGGCGAAAGCAGCCTGCAGTCGCTGGTCAACCTGGTGCAGCATCATGAGAAGAGTTATCTCGCCACGCAGCGGTTTATCGAAACGCCGCCGGGCAAGCTGCGCATTATCGAGATCTACCCGCCGAAGCTGTTAAAAAGCATGGCGCTCGGCAGCCGTTTACCGGCGCTGCGGGAAGATTATAAAATTGGACGCTTATGCGGGCGCTACTTCCTGGCAACGGTGGGCAAATTGCTTGCCGAGACGCCGCCGCTGCTGCGCTATACGCCGGTGGTTGCGCCGACAACGCGCGTGGTGCCGCCCGCCGAGGTGGCGAATGACGCGCTTGATCTGCCGCTGGTGACCGCGCCGGAGGCCAATGATATTTCGCTCAATAACGAGGACAGCGCGTGAGTTTTCGCTTTATCGATACCCACTGCCATTTCGATTTTGCACCCTTCAAAGGCGATGAAGCGGCCAGTATCGCCCGCGCGGCAGAGGCGGGCGTCGAGCGCATTATTGTGCCCGCCATCGCCACCCAATATTTTGACCGCGTCTGCAAGCTTGCACAGCAGCATCATGCCCTCTATGGCGCGCTGGGCCTGCACCCGATTGTGGTGGAGGAGCATACACAGCAGAGTCTGGAAGAGCTGGATGCGCTGCTCGCCACCCGGCCTGAGAAGGTGATAGCCATCGGCGAAATCGGCCTCGACCTTTATCGCGATAATCCGCAGTTTGAACGCCAGCAGGAGTTGCTTGATGCGCAGCTAAAAATGGCGAAGCGCTATGATTTGCCAGTGCTTCTTCACTCCCGCCGCACCCATGACAAGCTGGCGATGCAGCTGAAAAAGCATAACCTGCCGCGAACCGGCGTGGTGCACGGCTTTGCCGGTAGCCTGCAACAGGCGCAGCGCTTTATCGATCTTGGCTACTGCATCGGCGTTGGCGGCACGATTACCTATCCGCGCGCCAGTAAAACCCGCGATGTGATGGCGCAACTACCGCTCGCCTCGCTGCTGCTTGAAACAGACGCGCCCGATATGCCGCTGAACGGTTTTCAGGGGCAGCCCAACCGCCCGGAGCGGGCAGCAAAGGTTTTTGCAACTCTCTGCGAGCTGCGCCCGGAAGCGCCGGATGTGATTGCTAACGCGCTGTTTCACAATACCCAACGGCTCTTCGCTCTGCCTGATTAGTAGCTGTAACGCTTTTTCATCGGCAGGCACACTCTCCTGTGTTAAAATTCTCACATTCAAATGGCGTGGGCTTGCTGCGATTGCCTTCACGCGTGTCCGCTCTTCTGCGGCAAAATAATTTGATCAATGTCGCGTTGTGGTTATGCAAGCGTGAACAAACTTTTTGCTAACTGTGATGCGTGTCGAAGTGTAATTGTGGGTGAATGTTAGAATACTCACAAAACCGAACAGAAACCGGCATTATGCCGTCGGAGAGAATATGACTGATTTAACTGCCAGCAGCCTGCGCGCGCTGAAACTGATGGACCTGACCACCCTGAATGATGACGACACCAATGAGAAAGTCATTGCGCTGTGCCATCAGGCGAAAACCCCGGTCGGCAACACTGCCGCGATCTGCATCTATCCGCGTTTTATCCCGATTGCGCGTAAGACCCTGAACGAGCAGGGGACGCCAGAGATCCGCATCGCTACCGTCACCAACTTCCCGCACGGTAATGACGATATCGGGATTGCGCTGGCGGAAACCCGCGCGGCCATCGCCTACGGCGCGGACGAAGTGGACGTCGTTTTCCCATACCGCGCACTGATCGCCGGTAACGAGCAGGTCGGTTTCGATCTGGTGAAAGCGTGTAAAGAGGCCTGTGCGGCGGCAAATGTGCTGCTGAAAGTGATCATCGAAACCGGTGAGCTGAAAGAGGAAGCATTAATCCGCAAAGCTTCTGAAATCTCCATCAAAGCCGGGGCTGATTTTATTAAAACGTCCACCGGTAAAGTGCCGGTCAACGCCACCCCTGAGAGCGCGCGCATCATGCTGGAAGTGATCCGCGATATGGGCGTGGAAAAAAGCGTTGGTTTTAAACCGGCGGGCGGCGTGCGCACGGCGGAAGATGCGCAGCAGTACCTGGCAATTGCCAATGAGCTGTTTGGCGCCGACTGGGCTGATGCGCGTCACTACCGCTTTGGCGCGTCCAGCCTGCTGGCGAGCCTGCTGAAAGCGCTCGGTCACGGCGACGGCAAAAGCGGCAGCGCTTACTGATGATTGCCTGATGGCGCTGCGCCATCATTAGCCATATTGCCGGGCTGTACCTGTTGCCCGGCCCTCTCTATCCTCAGGGGGTTACCTTGTTTCTCGCTCAAGAAATTATTCGTAAAAAACGCGATGGCATCGCGCTGAGTGATGAAGAAATCCGTTTCTTTATCAACGGAATTCGCGATAACACCGTTTCTGAAGGGCAAATCGCCGCGCTGGCGATGACCATTTTCTTCCACGATATGACCATGCCAGAGCGCGTCTCGCTGACCATGGCGATGCGTGATTCCGGAACCGTGCTTGACTGGAAAAGCCTCGATCTTAATGGCCCGGTAGTTGATAAACACTCCACCGGCGGCGTTGGCGATGTGACATCGTTGATGCTCGGCCCGATGGTGGCGGCCTGCGGCGGCTATATTCCGATGATCTCCGGACGCGGCCTCGGCCATACGGGCGGCACGCTCGATAAGCTGGAAGCGATTCCGGGCTTTGATATTTTCCCCTCCGACCAGCGTTTTCGCGACATCATCAAAGAGGTGGGCGTGGCGATTATCGGCCAGACCAACTCGCTGGCACCGGCGGATAAGCGCTTCTACGCCACCCGCGATATTAGCGCCACCGTTGACTCCATCCCGCTAATTACCGCCTCGATCCTCGCCAAAAAACTGGCGGAAGGGCTTGATGCGCTGGTGATGGATGTGAAGGTCGGCAGCGGGGCGTTTATGCCGACCTATGAGCGTTCCGAACAGCTGGCGGAAGCGATTGTAGGCGTTGCCAATGGTGCAGGCGTGCGCACGACCGCGCTGCTGACCGATATGAATCAGGTGCTGGCCTCCAGCGCCGGTAACGCGGTCGAAGTGCGCGAAGCGGTGCAGTTCCTGACGGGCGAATACCGCAATCCGCGTCTGTTTGAGGTGACGATGGCGCTCAGCGCCGAAATGCTCATCTCCGGCAAACTGGCGAAAGATGACGCTGACGCGCGCGCCAAATTGCAGGCGGTGCTGGATAACGGTAAAGCGGCCGAGATTTTCGGGCGCATGGTCGCCGCGCAGAAAGGCCCCCATGATTTTGTTGAGAACTACGATCGCTATTTACCAACGGCAACCCTGAGCAAAGCGGTGTACGCCGAGGATGAAGGGTTTGTCAGCGCAATGGATACCCGCGAGCTGGGTATGGCGGTGGTCTCGCTGGGCGGCGGTCGTCGTCAGGCATCCGATACCATTGATTACAGCGTTGGCTTAACCGATATGGTGCGCCTCGGTGAACAGGTTGATGGCCAACGCCCGCTCGCCATTATTCACGCCAAAGATGAAGCCAGCTGGCAGAGCGCCGCACAGGTGGTGAAAGCGGCAATAAGTGTGAGCGACCGCGCACCAAAAGAGACACCGACGGTCTATCGCCGCATTACTGAATAGCGGTATACTGATCTGATCGCTTTTTTTCAAAGCACAAGGTACGGAGAACATATGAAACGTGCATTTATCATGGTGCTGGACTCTTTCGGCATCGGCGCGACAGAAGACGCGGACCGCTTCGGCGACGCGGGTTCCGACACTCTCGGCCACATCGCTGAAGCCTGTGCGAAAGGTGAAGCAGATACCGGGCGCAAAGGTCCGCTTAATCTACCGAATCTCACTCGCCTCGGGCTTGCGAAAGCCCACGAAGGCGCAACCGGCGCGATCCCTGCCGGTATGGATGGCAACGCCGAGATCATTGGCGCGTATGCCTGGGCGCATGAACTCTCTTCCGGGAAAGATACGCCGTCAGGACACTGGGAAATCGCCGGTGTACCGGTGCTGTTCGACTGGGGCTACTTCAGCGATACCGAAAACAGTTTTCCGCAGGAGCTGCTGGATAAGCTGGTCGAGCGCGCTAACCTGCCGGGTTATCTCGGCAACTGCCACTCCTCCGGGACGGTCATTCTTGACCAGCTCGGCGAAGAGCATATGAAAACCGGCAAGCCGATTTTCTATACCTCTGCCGACTCGGTGTTCCAGATTGCCTGCCACGAAGAGACCTTTGGTCTCGATAAGCTCTATGAGCTGTGCGAAATTGCCCGTGAAGAGCTGACCGAAGGCGGCTACAACATTGGCCGCGTTATCGCGCGTCCGTTTGTGGGCGACAAAGCGGGTAACTTCCAGCGTACCGGCAACCGTCACGATCTGGCCGTTGAGCCGCCGTCCGCGACGGTGCTGCAAAAACTGGTCGAGGAGAAGGATGGGCAGGTGGTCTCCGTCGGTAAAATCGCCGATATCTATGCCAACTGTGGTATCACTAAAAAAGTGAAGGCAACCGGCCTTGACGCACTGTTTGATGCCACCATTACCGAGATGAAAGAAGCGGGTGATAAGACCATCGTCTTCACCAACTTCGTCGATTTTGACTCATCCTGGGGCCATCGTCGCGATGTCGCCGGTTATGCGGGCGGGCTGGAGCTGTTCGACCGCCGTCTGCCGGAGCTGATGGAGCTGGTGGGTGAAGATGATATCCTGATCCTTACCGCCGACCACGGCTGCGATCCGACCTGGAAAGGCACCGATCATACCCGCGAACACATTCCGGTACTGATCTACGGCCCGAAAGTAAAAGCAGGCTCGCTGGGACACCGCGAGACCTTCGCTGATATTGGTCAGACGATCGCCCGCTACTTCGGCGTCTCTGATATGGAGTATGGCAAAGCCATGTTCTGATCTTTTTGGGCGGGGTCTTTCCCGCCCTCCATTTTCTAACAAGTCAAAGGAAGCAACGATGGCAACCCCACATATCAATGCAGAAATGGGCGATTTCGCGGACGTCGTACTGATGCCGGGCGACCCGCTGCGTGCAAAGCACATCGCCGAAACGTTCCTCGAAGATTATCGTGAAGTGAACAACGTGCGCGGCATGCTGGGCTACACCGGCACCTATAAAGGCCGCAAAATCTCTGTAATGGGTCACGGTATGGGTATTCCCTCCTGCTCCATCTACACCAAAGAGCTGATCACCGATTTTGGCGTTAAAAAGATCATCCGCGTCGGCTCCTGTGGCGCCGTGCGTATGGATGTGAAACTGCGTGACATCGTCATCGGTATGGGTGCCTGCACCGACTCCAAAGTGAACCGTATGCGTTTCAAGGATCACGACTTCGCAGCGATCGCGGATTTCGACATGGTGCGTAACGCGGTTGACGCGGCGAAAAACCTTGGCGTCGATGCGCGCGTGGGTAACCTCTTCTCTGCCGATCTCTTCTACTCCCCGGATGGCGAGATGTTCGACGTGATGGAGAAGTACGGCATCCTCGGTGTTGAGATGGAAGCGGCGGGTATCTATGGCGTTGCGGCAGAGTTCGGTGCGAAAGCGCTGACTATCTGCACCGTTTCCGACCATATCCGCACCCATGAGCAGACCACCTCCGATGAGCGTCAAACTACGTTCAACGACATGATCAAAATCGCGCTGGAATCTGTCCTGCTGGGCGACAACGCGTAATTTTCCTGCCGGGCAGCGGTAAGCTTGCCCGGCATTTTACCCCTCACTATCTATTCACCAATTTTTTCATTTTCATTTTTTCCCCTTTCAAATCATAAAAATAGTGATATAAATCTATTCAAGTATCTATTCAGGTATCTATTCACTATGTCGCTTCTTTCGGATGCATTACTACAGGGTCCCCGCACAGCCGCTGATTTGCGCAGCACCTTAAAGATCAGCCAGGCGACGTTTTCACGTCTTACGGCGGCGGAGCCTCATATTCTGCAATTCGGCAAAGCGCGCGCGACGCGTTATGCCTTATTGCGCCCTGTTCGCGGTATTGAGCTATTCCCGTTGTGGCGTATTGATGAAAATGGGCGGGCCTGTAAATGGGGAGAATTACGCCCCTGCTGGCCGCAGGGAAGTTGTCTGGTGAGTATGGAGGACGGTAGCTGGCAATGGTTTGATGGCATCCCCTGGTACCTGACCGATTTACGTCCGCAGGGATTTTTAGGGCGAGCGTGGGGACGCAACATTGCTCAACAATTTGAACTCCCGGAAGATATTCGCCTGTGGCAGGAAGAAGATGTGCTTTTTGCGCTCGCCATGAGTGCGAACGAGCAGAGCGGCGGCTGGTTAATTGGCGAGGCAGGCTATCAAAAATGGATCGCGGCTTCTCCACCTGCGGCAATAACAGAAGATGAGAAGCTAAACTGCTATGCCGAGCTTGCTTTCCAGGCGCTTCAAGGAGAAATCATCGGCTCCTCCGCTGGAGGTGAACAGCCAAAATTTATGTGTTATGCGCAAACCGGTGCAGAATATGCTCACCGGCTGGTTAAGTTTACCGCTCCGCAGACCACTGAAGCTGCCGTGCGCTGGGGGGATTTATTGATTGCAGAATCCCTCGCGCTTGCTGCCCTGGCGAACGCCGGAATTGAAAGCACGCATTCCGTTGCGTTGATGGGCGAAAACCGGCAAGTATTTCTCGAAACGCGCCGCTTTGATTGTGTTGGTACAGAAGGCCGCCGCGCTATCGTCTCCCTGGAGTCACTGCAAAGTGAATTTGTTTCTTCCCCGGGCGCATGGCCAAAAGTTGTCGCCGAGTTAGTGAAACAGCGGCAAACAGATGCCGAATCGTTAACACTCACGGAGCAGATTTGGGCATTTGGGCGGCTGATTGCTAATAGTGATATGCATGCTGGTAATCTCTCCTTTTTTCTCTCAACACCACCGATGAAACTGACCCCGGTCTACGATATGTTACCGATGGCCTTTGCTCCTGCAACCGCTGGTATGATGCGGCAAGAGGCCGTTGATCTGGTTGTCGACACGCAGGTGAAGAAAGAGGCCTGGGATGTTGCTATCCCGCTGGCAAACCAGTTCTGGCAGGCTGTGGCGGACGATCTGCGCATCAGCGATGGCTTCCGTCGAATTGCATGGGATATGAGAGGGAAGGTTGAACAGGCAGCCCGCAGCGTAGACCGTATGGCGTGAGCTCTCTGGCGCTACGCGTATCAGACCTGATAAGCGCAGCGCCATCTGGCGTATTGCTTTATCGCACTGCCTGCACAATCCACGCTGACAGTTCGCGCAGCTCCTGTTGCTGCTGCGGGAAATCCACCAGTAGCGCATCGCACGCCTGCGCCAGCATATCAGCGCGATAGAGGCAGCCCTGCAAACGTGCCGCCAGCGCTTCCAGCGGTGCCGGGTTCAGGCTGTCGGTAAAGATCTGCGCGCGGGTGATGTGTCCCTTTTCGACATCAAAGTGTAGCTCCACACCACCCCAGGTAAAACGCTCATCCAGCAAATGGCTGAAGGCCGGAGCCTGGCCAAAGTTCCACTCCCAGCTGCTCTGGCGGGCAAAGGTTTCAGCAAAGTTTGGCAGGTCCGGAGTTTTGTCCGGCGAGATAATCTCTGCTTCGACACGTTCGCCATAGTGCTCAAAGAAGGCTTCGGTAACGGCGGCGCAAATCTGCTCATGGGTGATGCCAGGCAGCAGATCGACCAGATTCGCCACCCGACCGCGCACGGAGGTGATGCCTTTGGCCTGCAACTTCTTCTTATCCGGGTTGAGATAGTTCGCCAGACGGCTGAGATCGGCGTTGAGCAGCAGCGTCCCGTGGTGAAAGCCGCGATCCGGCGTTTCGCGGTAGGCCGAGCCGGAGATTTTACGATCTCCCTCGGCGGTCTTCACCACCAGGTCGTTGCGCCCGGAGGCTTCCGCGTTAATGCCCAGCGCCTGTAGCGCATTGAGCACAATGTTGGTGGAGACGGTTTTGTCATACTCCGGCTTGCCAGCCATAAAGGTAAAACAGGTATTGCCGAGATCGTGGAACACCGCGCCGCCACCGCTGCTGCGCCTTGCCAGCCGCACGTTGTCCTCTTCCATGCGGCGCGTGTTGCACTCCTTCCACGGATTCTGCGCCCGGCCAATCACCACCGTATCGGCGTTGCGCCAGAGAAACAGCACCCGCTGTGTAGCGGGCATCTGGCGGAAAATCGACTCCTCAACCGCCAGGTTAAACCACGGATCGTAAGAGTCGGAGATAAGAAGACGAAGCGTCGACATAGGCGATATCCTTGCTAAAAAATCAGGGGGCGTACGGGAAGCCGCTGCGGCTACTCTCGCTTTTCCTGCTCATCCTCTTCCGGCACCGCTTTATTGGCCGTCAGCAGGAAGGGGGACTGCTGCCAGCGGGTGCGTTTACCCTGCAACAGGGTGCGCGTCAGCACCACGCCGATCGCCAGGGAGAGCAGCAGCATCAGACGAAGAATATTGGTGGTGTTATCTACCTGTTTAGCTTCCGTCGCCAGCGTGTGGGTATCCAGCGTTAAGCGCAGGTAACCCAGCGGGCCACTTTTGCCCTGGATCGGCTCGACGATCTGCTGGTTGAAGTAAGCCCCCGCCTTTTTGCCATCCAGCGCCAGCCGGTCACGTACTTCAATACCTTCACCGGCGCGCGCCACCAGGTCGCCCTGCGCATCGTAGACGCCGGCATCGAGAATGCGGCTCTCTTCCGTCAGCGGGCCTAAGATGGCGGCTATACGTTTTTCATCGGGTGTTTCGGTGCGCATCAGCGGGGTGAGATTGATCGTCACCTGGCGCGCCAGGGTTCTTGCCAGCTCTTCAAACTGCGGATTTCGCTGGCGCTGATGCTTCTGGCTGAACCAGGAAGCACCCTGCATCAGCGCGACCAACAGCGCCAGACAGATAAGGACAATCACGGCGCGATGCAGCCGAAATTTAAGTTTTGCGCGACTCATGTGTCACCTGTTGTAAATTTGATGCTTAATGTTGCCAGAAGCGTTGATTACAAGGTAGCCTCTTGCGTTATTTTCCCCTCCGGTGCTTTCTGGCGCGAACGTTTTTACAGGAGCTTTAATGCCTAACAGTCTGACCTGGTGCGACCTGCCCGATGATGTTTCTCAGTGGCCGGGATTGCCGCTCTCTCTCAGTGGTGATGAGGTGATGCCTCTGGATTATCACGCTGGTCGCAGCGGCTGGTTGCTCTATAGCCGGAGCCTTGATAAGCAGCGTCTGACCACCTATCAGCGCAAGCTGGGTGCCGCGATGGTGATTGTTTCAGCCTGGAGCGTGGATGAGTATCAGGTGATTCGCCTGGCAGGCTCGTTGACACCGCGCGCAACGCGCCTGGCGCACGATGAGGGTATGGATGTCGCGCCGCTCGGTAAAATCCCACACCTGCGCTCGCCAGGGCTGCTGGTGATGGATATGGACTCCACCGCAATCCAGATTGAGTGCATTGATGAGATCGCCAAACTGGCCGGCACCGGCGAACAGGTTGCTGAAGTGACCGAGCGCGCAATGCGCGGTGAACTCGATTTCACCGCCAGCCTGCGCAGCCGCGTGGCTACCTTAAAAGGCGCGGATGCTGCTATCCTGCATCAGGTGCGCGAAAATCTGCCGCTGATGCCGGGTCTGGTGCAGTTGGTGTTAAAACTGGAAACTCTCGGCTGGAAAGTGGCGATCGCCTCCGGCGGCTTTACCTTCTTTGCCGACTACCTGCGCGACAAGCTGCATCTGACGGCAGCGGTAGCGAATCAGCTGGAGATCGTCGACGGGAAATTTACCGGCCAGGTGCTGGGCGATATCGTCGATGCGCAGTACAAAGCGAAAACGCTGAAGCTGCTGGCGGAAGAGTATGAGATCGCCCCGGATCAGACCGTGGCGATTGGCGATGGCGCCAACGATCTTCCGATGATTAAATCCGCTGGCCTTGGCATCGCGTTCCACGCCAAACCGACCGTGAATGAGAAGGCGGAAGTGACCATTCGTCACGCCGACCTGATGGGCGTATTTTGTATCCTTTCCGGCAGTATTAATAAGAAGTAGAGGTGAATGTGGCGAAAGCTCCAAAACGTGCGTTTGTCTGTAATGAGTGCGGCGCTGATTATCCGCGCTGGCAGGGGCAATGCAGCGCCTGTCACGCCTGGAACACCATTACCGAAGTGCGCGTGGCCGCTTCGCCAACCGTTGCGCGCAACGAGCGCCTCTCCGGCTATGCGGGCAGCGCAGGCGTGTCGAAGGTGCAAAAGCTCTCCGACATCAGCCTCGAAGCGCTGCCGCGTTTCTCCACCGGTTTTAAAGAGTTTGACCGCGTCCTCGGCGGCGGCGTGGTGCCCGGCAGCGCCATTCTGATTGGCGGTAACCCCGGCGCGGGGAAATCGACGCTGCTGTTACAGACGCTCTGCAAGCTCGCCGAGCAGATGAAAACCCTCTATGTCACCGGCGAAGAGTCACTGCAGCAGGTGGCGATGCGCGCCCACCGTTTAGGGCTGCCGACCACTAACCTGAATATGCTCTCCGAGACCAGCATCGAGCAGATCTGCATGATTGCTGAAGAGGAGAAGCCGCGCCTGATGGTGATCGACTCCATCCAGGTAATGCATATGGCGGATATCCAGTCCTCGCCCGGCAGCGTCGCGCAGGTGCGCGAAACCGCGGCGTATCTCACCCGCTTTGCCAAAACCCGCGACGTGGCGATTGTGATGGTTGGCCACGTGACGAAAGATGGTTCGCTGGCGGGGCCGAAAGTGCTGGAGCACTGTATTGACTGTTCGGTACTGCTCGATGGCGATGCCGACTCCCGCTTCCGCACGCTGCGCAGCCATAAGAACCGCTTCGGCGCGGTGAATGAACTGGGCGTTTTCGCCATGACCGAGCAGGGGCTGCGCGAAGTGAGCAACCCGTCGGCCATCTTCCTTAGCCGTGGGGATGAAGTAACCTCCGGCAGTTCGGTGATGGTGGTCTGGGAAGGAACGCGCCCGCTGCTGGTGGAGATCCAGGCACTGGTCGATCACTCCATGATGTCGAACCCGCGCCGCGTGGCGGTAGGGCTTGAGCAGAACCGGCTGGCGATTTTACTGGCAGTCCTGCACCGCCACGGCGGTTTGCAGATGTCGGACCAGGATGTGTTTGTCAATGTGGTCGGCGGGGTGAAAGTGACGGAAACCAGCGCCGACTTAGCGCTGCTGCTGGCGATGGTCTCCAGCCTGCGCGATCGCCCGCTGCCGCAGGATTTGGTGGTGTTCGGCGAAGTCGGGCTGGCCGGTGAGATCCGCCCGGTGCCAAGCGGCCAGGAGCGTATCTCGGAGGCGGCGAAGCACGGTTTTCGCCGGGCGATTGTTCCGGCGGCAAACGTGCCGAAAAAGGCGCCGGAAGGCATGCAGATCTTTGGCGTGAAGAAGCTCGCCGATGCGCTAAGCGTCTTTGACGACTTATAATTGGCTTATCACATTTGCAGGAGGCAACGATGTCGTCATTCGACTACTTAAAAACCGCCATTCGCCAGAAGGGCTGCACGTTGCAGCAGGTCGCGGATGCCAGCGGCATGACCAAAGGCTACTTAAGCCAGCTGCTGAATGCCAAAATCAAAAGCCCCAGCGCGCAAAAGCTGGAGGCGCTGCACCGTTTCCTCGGGCTGGATTTTCCGCGTCGCGAGAAAAATATCGGCGTGGTGTTCGGCAAGTTTTACCCGCTGCACACCGGCCATATCTACCTGATCCAGCGCGCCTGTAGCCAGGTTGACGAGCTGCATATCATCCTCGGTTATGATGAAACCCGCGACCGCGCGCTGTTTGAAGAGAGCGCGATGTCGCAGCAGCCGACGGTGAGCGACCGCCTGCGCTGGCTGCTGCAAACCTTTAAGTACCAGAAAAATATCCGCATCCATGCGTTCAATGAAGAGGGGATGGAGCCCTATCCTCACGGTTGGGACGTCTGGAGCAATGGCATCAAAGCCTTTATGGCGGAAAAGGGCATTACGCCGAACTGGATCTACACCTCTGAGGCCGCGGATGCGCCGCAATATTTGCAGCATCTCGGCACGGAAGCGGTGCTGGTCGATCCCGAGCGCACCTTTATGAACATCAGCGGTTCACAAATTCGTGAAAACCCGTTCCGCTACTGGGAGTACATTCCGACGGAAGTGAAGCCCTTCTTTGTGCGCACCGTGGCGATCCTTGGCGGGGAGTCGAGCGGGAAGTCGACGCTGGTGAACAAGCTTGCCAATATCTTCAACACCACCAGCGCCTGGGAGTTTGGCCGTGATTACGTCTTCTCCCATCTCGGCGGGGATGAGATTGCGCTGCAATATTCCGACTACGACAAAATCGCCCTCGGCCATGCGCAATACATTGATTTCGCGGTGAAGTACGCCAATAAAGTTGCCTTTATCGATACCGACTTTGTCACCACGCAGGCTTTCTGTAAAAAGTATGAGGGGCGCGAGCACCCCTTTGTGCAGGCGCTGATCGATGAGTATCGCTTCGATCTGGTGATCCTGCTGGAAAACAACACGCCGTGGATCAACGACGGCTTGCGCAGCCTCGGCAGCTCTGTCGATCGCCGTGAGTTTCAGGATCTGCTGGTCTCGATGCTGGAAGCGAATAATATCGACTATGTTCGTGTTGAAGAGGCCGATTATGACTCACGCTTCCTGCAATGTGTTGACCTGGTAAAACAGCTGATGGGCGCGTAGAGCGCTCTCTCTGGCCGGTCTGGCGCATGCGCTCTCCGGCCAGAAACAGCGCAGATGAGAGAGCGTTTTCCAGCGCATATGCACCTGCGCCAGCGCGGCAATCGAGCGCAGGTTCACCTTCCGCAGCAGATTGTATTTGTGAGTGCTCAGGGTCTTGCTACCCAGTTCGCCATAATCAAAAATCCCGTTTTGATATTCACTGTTCATCACATACGTCAGCAGCGCCCGCTCTTTGCGCGTGAGAGGCAGTGATGGCGGCGTATATTTGCGCTGCCGCCAGGGTCGGTATTTCAGCTGAAGCGGTAACGCTTTTATGGCGATGCGCTTTTCAATTTTATAAAAGGGCTGTAATAAAAAATGCTCGAAGCACTGGTCGCCAGACATAATCGTTTTTAACGTCGGCAGCGTGGTAATAATCAGAAAGTGATTATCAAAATCGACGATAACGTCCTCTTCGGCAAGATTAAATAGCCCCTGATCAAACAGCGCCCGCAGACCGCATGCCAGGAAGCGATCGTCCGTAATGATGTGCATGAGAGGGCTCCGTTTACTGCCTGTTGCGAGGAAGCAAAATGGTAGCGACTGGCTGTAGCGTTATTCAAGATGCGGCTTTTTTAGCAAAGGCTAAAACAGATATTCTGCCGATATTTATTGCGCAGTTATTTCTGCTGTCGATTAGTTCTGTTTGATGCAGTTTGTTTTTATTTTATTTCTATGGCGAATATAACGAGGTAGCTTATTCGACCGGAATAATAGAAAAACAAAAATACTTTTTTAGCGTGGGAAAAAAGAGGAATTTGCTGAGGGTTTGCGGAAAAAAGTGAGCGAATGGGTTTCCCCATTCGCTCTGCTTATTACTTGGTAATACGTTTGTACTTGATACGCTTCGGCTCCAGCGCTTCGGCGCCCAGCGTGCGTTTCTTGTACTCTTCGTATTCGGTGAAGTTACCTTCGAAGAACTCCACGTTGCCCTCATCCTGGTAATCCAGAATGTGGGTGGCGATACGGTCAAGGAACCAGCGGTCATGCGAGATAACCATCGCGCAGCCCGGGAACTCCAGCAGGGCGTTTTCCAGCGCGCGCAGGGTTTCGATATCCAGGTCGTTGGTCGGTTCATCGAGCAGCAGCATGTTGCCGCCAACCTGCAGCAGCTTCGCCAGATGCAGACGACCGCGCTCACCGCCGGAGAGTTCGCCAACGCGTTTGCCCTGGTCGGTGCCTTTGAAGTTAAAGCGGCCAACGTAGGCGCGGCTTGGCATTTCGGTGTTGCCGATACGCATGATATCCAGCCCGCCGGAGACTTCTTCCCAGACGGTCTTGTTGTTATCCATTGCGTCACGGAACTGGTCAACAGAGGCCAGTTTCACCGTTTCACCGAGGGTGATCGTACCGGCATCAGGCTGCTCCTGACCGGACATCATGCGGAACAGCGTCGATTTACCGGCGCCGTTCGGGCCGATGATGCCAACGATGGCCCCTTTCGGTACGGAGAAGGAGAGGTTATCGATCAGCTGGCGATCGCCGTAGGCTTTGCACAGGTTGCTGACTTCAACCACTTTATCGCCCAGACGTGCGCCTGGCGGAATAAAGAGTTCGTTGGTCTCGTTACGTTTCTGGTACTCGGTGCTGTTAAGTTCTTCAAAGCGAGCCAGACGGGCTTTGCCCTTCGACTGACGGCCTTTCGCGCCCTGGCGAACCCACTCCAGCTCTTTCTCAATGGATTTACGGCGAGCCGCTTCCTGAGAGGCTTCCTGCGCCAGACGCTGATCTTTCTGCTCCAGCCACGAGGAGTAGTTGCCTTCCCACGGAATACCTTCACCGCGGTCAAGCTCCAGGATCCAGCCCGCAACGTTATCGAGGAAGTAACGGTCGTGGGTAATCGCCACTACGGTACCTTCGAAGTCGTGCAGGAAGCGTTCCAGCCAGGCAACGGATTCGGCATCCAGGTGGTTGGTAGGTTCGTCGAGCAGCAGCATGTCCGGCTTTTCCAGCAGCAGACGGCACAGCGCGACGCGGCGGCGTTCACCCCCGGAGAGATTGGCGATTTTCGCATCCCAGTCCGGCAGACGCAGCGCATCGGCGGCGCGCTCAAGCTGCACGTTCAGGTTGTGACCGTCGTGCGCCTGGATAATCTCTTCCAGCTTGCCCTGCTCAGCGGCGAGCTTGTCGAAATCCGCCTCCGGCTCAGCGTAGAGGGCGTAAACTTCATCCAGACGTTTCAGCGCGTTAACCACTTCAGAAAGGGCTTCTTCAACCGATTCACGAACCGTCTGCTCAGGATTGAGCTGCGGCTCCTGCGGCAGGTAACCGATTTTAATACCCGGTTGCGCGCGCGCTTCCCCTTCGATGTCGGTATCAATACCGGCCATGATGCGCAGCAGCGTCGATTTACCGGCACCGTTAAGGCCGAGTACGCCGATCTTTGCGCCGGGGAAGAAACTGAGGGAGATATTTTTCAGAATATGACGTTTCGGCGGAACAACTTTGCCGACACGGTGCATGGTATATACGAATTGAGCCACGGTGGACTTCGCCTCTTTGTTATGAGTAGTGCATTTAACAGCGGAGTGTAGCCGTTTTCGCGCGCTAATCCCAGCCAGCGACGCTCACACTGTTAAATCACACCAGAAAGGTAAAAAAGTGTGCGTAACGTGGCGCGTTACGGGATGCCCGGTTAGCATTAACCCCTGTATGCGGCATGATGCTGTAAAAATGTGACAGATAAGAGGAAAGAGCTGTGCAGAGAGCTAAACATGCCGCCTGGCGGTTAGCGGCGGCCTGCGTGTGTTTGCTGTCCTTCAGCAATGCAGCGCGGGCGGACTCACTGGATGAACAACGCGATCGGTATGCGCAAATCAAAAGCGCCTGGGACAACAACCAGATGGACGTTGTGCAGCAGCTAATGCCGACGCTGCAAACCTATCCCCTTTACCCCTATCTGCAATACCGGCAGATCACCGACGATTTGATGAGCGAACCGGCGCTCACTGTCACCCAGTTTGTGCAGCAGTATCCGACGTTGCCCGCCGCGCGCACGCTGAAAAACCGCTTTGTGAATGAGCTGGCGCGGCGTCAGGACTGGCAGGGTTTGTTGGCCTTTAGCCCGGACAAACCCACGACCACCGAGGCGCAGTGTAACTACTACTTCGCCAAATGGAACAGCGGCCAGGCAGATGAGGCCTGGGCGGGTGCGAAAGATCTCTGGCTGAGCGGCAAAAGCCAGCCCAACGCCTGCGATCAGCTGTTTGGCGCATGGCGTGCGTCGGGCAAACAGGATCCGCTCGCTTACCTGGAACGTATTCGTCTGGCGATGAAGGCCGGCAATACGCGGCTTGTCACGCTGCTGGCGAGCCAGATGCCGCCCGATTACCAGACCATCTCGTCGGCGATCGTGACGCTCGCCAACGATCCGATGACGGTGATGAGTTTTGCCACTACCACCGGGGCGACGGACTTTACGCGCCAGATGGCGGCAGAAGCGTTTGAAAGCGTGGCGCGGCAGGATGTGGAAAATGCCCGGTTGATGATCCCGTCGCTGGCGCAGGCGCAAAAACTCAATGAAGAGCAGACGCAGCAGCTGCGCGAGACGGTTGCGTGGCGACTGATGGGCAATGATGTCACCAGCGAGCAGGCGCGCTGGCGCGACGATACGATTATGCGTTCGCAATCCGTTTCACTGCTGGAGCGGCGCGTACGCATGGCGCTCAGCAATGGCGACCGCCGCGGGCTGAACACCTGGCTTTCGCGCCTGCCGATGGAGGCGAAAGAGAAAGATGAGTGGCGCTACTGGCAGGCCGATCTGCTGCTGGAGCGCGGGCGTGAAAACGACGCCAAAGAGATCCTCCATGCGCTGATGCAGCAGCGCGGCTTCTACCCGATGGCTGCCGCGCAGCGTCTGGGCGAAGCGTATCAGTTAAAGATAGATAAGGCTGATGGCAATGTTGATTCAACCCTGTTGCAGAGCGCAGAGATGGCGCGCGTGCGCGAGTTGATGTACTGGAAGATGGATAACACTGCGCGCGGCGAGTGGGCGAATCTGGTCTCCAGCCGTAGCCAGCAGCAGCAGGCGCAGCTGGCGCGTTATGCCTTTGAGCAGCAGTGGTGGGATCTGAGCGTGCAGGCGACGATCAGCGGCAAGCTGTGGGATCAGTTAGAGGAGCGTTTCCCGCTGGCGTATCGCGATCTCTATACGCGCTATACCGGCGATAAAGAGATTTCGCCGAGTTATGCGATGGCGATCTCCCGCCAGGAGAGCGCCTGGAACCCGACGGCGCGCTCGCCGGTCGGCGCGAGCGGGCTGATGCAGATTATGCCTGCCACCGCCACGCATACGGTGAAGATGTTCTCGATCCCCGGCTACAGCAATGCCAGCCAGCTCTTCGATCCGGAAACCAACATCAAGATCGGCACCAGCTATCTGCAGTATGTCTACCAGCAGTTTGGCGATAACCGTATTTTCGCCTCGGCGGCTTATAACGCCGGGCCGGGAAGGGTGCGTAGCTGGCTTAATAACAGCGGCGGCAAGCTGGATGCGGTGGCGTTTATTGAGAGCATTCCTTTCTCGGAAACGCGCGGTTATGTGAAAAACGTGCTGGCCTATGATGCCTACTACCGTTACTTCCTGCAGGACGAGAAAGCGACCATCCTCAGTGACGCTGAATGGCAGCGCCGTTACTGATTAGTGTGGTTTATGCTATGCTGCGTACTCATGCACGAGTACGCAGCATAAAAATCCCTAACACGGCGACAAACTATGACTCAGCAATCCCCCTATTCAGCGGCGATGGCCGAACAGCGCGAGCAGGAGTGGCAACGCTTTGTTGATCTGCTCAGGCAGGCGTACGACAACGAACTGCATATCCCGTTGCTTAACCTGATGCTTACGCCGGACGAGCGTGAAGCGCTGGGTACGCGGGTGCGTATTATCGAAGAGCTGTTGCGCGGCGAGATGAGCCAGCGCGAGCTGAAAAATGAGCTTGGCGCGGGCATTGCGACCATCACGCGCGGCTCCAACAGCCTGAAAGCCGCGCCGACGGATTTACGTCTGTGGCTGGAAAAAGCGTTACTTAACGCTCAGCGATAAACGGCGTTATGGAACGGGCTGAGCGCTAAAATCACCGCCTGGTGATAGACGCTTTCGCGGGTCAGCGCCCCGGCGGTAAAGACGCCGATGGCTCCCTCTTTGCGGCCAATCTCATCAATGCCGGTATAGCGTGACATCACCGGCCCCAGCGCTTCGCCAGCGTTAACATCGCGCAGGATCACTTCCGGCAGCGGCAGCGTTGCCGAGCGCGATTCGCCGGTTAACTCGCCATTTTCAATCACCACCCAACTGAAGGTGCTCCCTTCATCAATACCCGCTTCGATCGCGACCCAAAAATCGGCGTTCGGCTGCGCCACGCGCGCGTTTCGCACGCGGTTTCGTGCGCCAGCTCGCGTTTCTTCACTGCCGAAGGGTTGCTCCGGAACGCCGCTCTCGACGGAAATAGAGTCAATATGGCAGCATCCTTCGCCGAAAATCTGGTTAAAAGCGTGCAGAATCGCCCGAATTTTGGCGGGATTGGTGGTAGCGCAGACAACTTGGTGCATAATCATCTAAGGCATGTCCGAGAGGAAAGTGCTTTTCCCGTGCGGACTTGAGCCTTCCTCAGAGAAATAAATTCATCGCAGTATAATGGATAACAATACATGTTACAGGTATACCTTGTTCGCCACGGTGAAACCCTTTGGAACGCCGAGCGTCGTATTCAAGGCCAGTCTGACAGTCCGTTAACCGACAAGGGCGAAACACAAGCCCGACAGGTGGCGGAACGCGCAAAAGCACTGGGCATCACCCACATTATCACCAGCGACCTGGGGCGTACGCGCCGCACGGCGGAGATTATCGCGGATATTTGCGGCTGCGACGTGACGCTGGAACCGCGCCTGCGCGAGCTCGACATGGGCGTGCTGGAGCGACGCCCCCTTGACTCTTTAACCGAAGAGGAAGAGGGCTGGCGTCGTCAGTTAGTCAACGGCACCGCAGATGGCCGCATTCCTGAAGGGGAGTCGATGCAGGAGCTGAGCGACCGTATGCATGCCGCGCTGGCAGCCTGTCTCGAACTGCCACAGGGCAGCCGCCCGCTGCTGGTGAGCCACGGCATGGCGCTGGGGTGTCTGGTGAGCACTATTCTTGGTCTGCCAGCTTACGCTGAGCGCCGTTTGCGCCTGCGCAACTGCTCCATCTCCCGCATCGACTATCAGCAGAGCCCATGGCTGGCGTCAGGCTGGGTGGTGGAAACCGCAGGCGACGTCTCGCATCTGGACGCTCCTGCGCTGGATGAGATGCAGCGTTAACGGCGGATAGGGATCAGATACTCGCAGCGGATGTGCGTTGGCGGTTCACGATCGTTGGTGGCGTTACGCTGCGGGTAGAAGTGTTCGATATCCTGGCCTTTACGGCGCGTCAGCTGAAGCATCGGCATGCAGGTGCCGTAGACGGTCAGGATAAACTCCTGTAACCCTTCCGGTGCGCCATCATAGGAGAAGGCAACATAGTCTCCCCCTTCCAGTTCGACCGGCTGAGCGTTGTTCAGGTAACCATTCGCCTGCTCCGGCGTCAGGGCGGTGGTGTAAAAGACTTCCTGCTCGTCATCTTTTTCCTGGCTCGGCCGCGGCTCGTGCAGGCCGTACAGCTCATCCGGAATGGTTGGCGCATTGCTTAAAAACTCGCGCCAGAACTGGATACGCATCTGGTTACGAAAATCGGAGATCTCCTCCAGCGCGCAGGTGTAGTTTTGCGTAGTGCCGATAAGCTTCATCGGTGGCAGCGAGACAAAGTTGTGCGTCGGTAAGGCGAACTCGCCCAGACGCAGCGGCGGCCGGATGCCAAACGAGTTCCAGTCAGGTGAACGGCGATAGAGCGCTGGGGTAACGGCAAACTGTTTTTTAAACGCGCGGGTGAAGGTTTGTTGGGAATCGAAGCGATACTGTAGCGCGATATCAAGAATCGGGCGGGCGGTGAGGCGCAGCGCAACGGCGGATTTCGACAGACGGCGGGCGCGAATATAGGCGCCGATAGCGTGGCCTGTGACATCCTTGAACATCCTTTGCAAATGCCACTTGGAATAGCCCGCTTTTGCCGCCACATTATCTAACGACAGCGGCTGATCGAGATGGCCTTCCAGCCAGGCAAGTAAGTCGCGAATGATGCCAGCCTGATCCATAAAATATCCTCTTCCATAGCACAGCAGCGGTGAACGCTTGATATCAGGGGAGGGATAATAGCGGGTTTTAAGGGGTTTAGCATGCAGTGTTTTTTTTGTGCTTGCCCGCGCATTGTGACTGATTTTAATCATAAATTTTGTAAATGGGTGATCTGCAAACAGTTTCTCATATGAAAACTGAATAGTTGCGTAACGTAATATTCAAAAATGGTAACAATATGAAATATACAAAGTTTGTTATTCCTGCTCTCCTGTTGACCTCACTGGCTTCCGCACAGGCGGAGCAGATTGGATCGGTGGATACGGTGTTCAAGATTTTCGGCCCTGATCACAAAATTGTGGTGGAAGCATTCGACGATCCCGATGTGAAGAATGTGACCTGTTATATCAGCCGGGCAAAAACCGGCGGCATCAAAGGCGGGTTAGGGTTAGCGGAGGATACCTCCGATGCGGCGATCTCCTGCCAGCAGGTAGGGCCGGTGGAGCTGAGCGATAAAATCAAGAACGGCAAAGCGCAGGGCGACGTCGTTTTCCAGAAGCGCACCTCATTAGTTTTCAAAAAGTTACAGGTGGTTCGTTTCTACGACGCCAAACGTAACGCGCTGGCCTATTTAGCCTACTCCGATAAAGTGGTCGAAGGTTCACCGAAGAACGCTATCAGCGCTGTGCCGATCATGCCGTGGGGTAAATAAGCAACGTGTCTATGCCGCAACCGCTGATTTGGCTGGTAGAAGATGAAGCCAGTATCGCTGAAACCTTAATCTATATGCTGCAACAGGATGGGTTTGCCGTCACCGCATTTGAGCGGGGTTTGCCGGTACTGGATGCAGCGGCGCAGCGGTTGCCCGAATTGGTCATCCTTGATGTCGGCCTGCCGGATATCAGCGGCTTTGAGTTGTGTCGGCGTCTACTGGCACGCGCACCCGCGCTGCCGGTGCTGTTTCTGACCGCGCGCAGCGAGGAGGTGGACAAGCTGCTGGGGCTGGAGATGGGCGCGGATGACTATATCGCCAAACCCTTCTCGCCGCGTGAAGTGTGCGCCCGCGTGCGCACCGTGCTGCGCAGAATGCAGAAAGCCTCGTTGCACAGCGACCGTATTCGCGTCGGCGAGTTTGAACTGGATGAAACCGCGGCGATTATCCTCTGGTGCGGCGAAACGCTGAATCTGACGCGGTATGAATTCCTGTTAATGAAAACACTATTGCAGGCACCGGGCAGGATCTTCTCGCGCCAGCAGTTGATGGACCAGGTGTGGTGCGATGGGCAAGAGAGCTTCGATCGTACGGTCGACACCCATATCAAAACGCTGCGTGCCAAGCTGCGCGCAATCAATCCTGAACTAACGCCGATCAACACCCATCGCGGCATGGGTTACAGCCTGGGGCTGCGCTGATGCGTATCGGTATGCGCCTGCTGCTGGGCTACTTTCTGATCGTGGCAGTGGCCGCCTGGTTTGTGCTGTTTATCTTTGTGCAGGAGATCAAACCCGGGGTGCGGCGCGCAACGGAAGGCACGCTGATTGATACCGCGACATTGCTGGCAGAGTTTGCCCGCGAAGATCTGCGCAGCGGGCATGCACAGGATGGGCGGCTGGCGCAGGCCTTTGCCACCCTTCATCAGCACCCGATTAACGCCCATATCAACGGCATTCACAAAGTGCGCAATGAGTACCATGTCTATATGACGGACGCGAGCGGGCGCGTGGTATTCGATTCGACGGGCAAGGCGTTGGGCGAGGACTATTCGCGCTGGAACGATGTCTGGTTAACGCTGCGCGGGCAGTATGGCGCGCGTAGCTCACCATTGGTGGCGGGCGATCCGCAAAGTACGGTGATGTATGTCGCCGCGCCGGTGAAAGAGGCGGGGCGGATCATTGGCGTGGTGAGTGTCGGTAAACCCAACAGTGCCATGGATCCGGTGATAAAACGCAGCGAGCGGCGCATTTTGTGGGCCGGCGGCGCGCTGCTTGGCATTGCGCTGCTGATTGGCGGCGTGATGGTATGGTGGATCAACCGTGCGATCGGCAAGCTCGCCCGCTATGCGGATTCGGTAACCGAAGACCGCCCGGTGCCACTGCCCGAGCTGGGCAGCAGTGAGCTGCGCAAACTGGCGCAGGCGCTGGAGAGCATGCGCGTCAAACTAGAGGGCAAAAACTACATCGAGCAGTATGTTTACGCCCTGACCCATGAATTGAAAAGTCCGCTGGCGGCGATCCGCGGCGCAGCGGAGATCCTGCGTGAACATCCTCCCCAGCCAGTCGCGACCCGCTTCACGGAGAATATCCTTGCGCAGAATAGCCGTATGCAGCGCCTGGTTGAGAAGCTGCTGCATCAGGCGAAGCTGGAGAACCGTCTGGAGATTGCCTTTGTGCCTGTAGAGATGGCTGAGCTGTTTCACCAGCTTTATGAGGAGCGGAGCGCAGTTGCGGCGGCAAAGGCGCTGAACATGGTTTGTGAGGCTAACGATACGGTGGTGGCTGGTGATAAAGAGCTGCTGGCGCAGGCGGTGGGAAACCTGCTGGATAATGCCATCGACTTTACACCTGCTGGCGGCAATATTGTCCTGCGCGCCGCAGAGGAAGCTGGCAAGGTGGTGATTAGGGTGAGCGATAGCGGCACCGGCATCCCTGATTACGCGCTGCCGCGTATCTTTGAGCGCTTCTACTCCCTGCCGCGCGGGAACGGGCAGAAGAGCAGCGGATTAGGGCTGGCCTTTGTCCAGGAAGTGGCGCGTTTGCATCACGGCGCTGTCACGGTGTCGAACCGTGCGGAAGGGGGCTGCGAAGCCCGTCTGACACTTCACCCTCACTTCACATAACTTCAAATGCTTCACACATAGCCTCGTTATGCTGCACGCATCACTAAGGAGAAGGCTATGTTGAAATCCCCCCTGTTCTGGAAAATGGTTACGCTGGCAAGTTGCCTGTGTGTATTACTGATCCCGCTGACCATGCTCAGCAGCCTGATTGGCGAGCGCGCCGATTATCGACATGAAGTGACCGATACGCTGCGCCAGAGCAGCGCCGGCTCGCAAAAATTGATTGGCCCACTGATCGCCATTCCGGTGACGGAAACCACGGTGTCGCTGGAGAGCAGCGGCGAAAACGAACCGCCAAAAGAGATACGCCGCAAGCAGAGTTTCATCCGCTTATGGTTGCCGGAATCCCTGATGGTCAACGGTAATCAGCAGGTTGAAACGCGCAAAATCGGTATCTATGACGGGCAGCTCTGGCATAACAACATCGATATTAACGCCGAGTTCGATCCGAAACGGCTGGATATCAAACCGAGTGAAAATGTGACGCTTGGCGAGCCGTTTATCGTGCTGGCAGTGAGCGATTCTCGCGGCATTGGCCTGGTGCGCAGCACAAGCGTGAACGGCGAAGCGCTGCGCGTCGAGCCGGGGACGGGATTAATGAGCGATCTGCAGGGTGTTCATATGCCGCTGGCGATGGAGAGCCTGCAAAAAACACTCAAGCTGGCGATGTCGTTCAACCTGAGTGGAACCGGTGAGTTTTCCGTTGTGCCGCTTGGCCGCAATAGCGAGATGGCGCTGAAGGGTGACTGGCCGCACCCGGGTTTTATGGGCGATTTCCTGCCGGAAAAACGTGAAGTGAGCGAGAGCGGATTCCAGGCGCACTGGCAGAGTAGCTGGTTTGCCAACAATCTGGACAGCAAGGTGCGCGATACCGCCGTGCTCGCCAGTAAGAACAACTGGGAACTGCCGGCATTCAGCGTCAATATCGTTACCCAGGCTGATCAATATCAGCTAACCGACCGAGCGATAAAGTATGCCATCCTGCTGATCGTGCTGACTTTCCTCGCCTTCTTCGTGTTTGAAAGCCTCACCGCGCGGCAGATGCACCCGATGCAATATCTGCTGGTTGGCTTGTCGCTGGTGATGTTTTATCTGGTATTACTGGCGCTTTCTGAACATACCGGATTTACCGCCGCGTGGATTGTCGCCAGCCTGCTCGGCGCGCTGTTGAACGGCTTCTATCTGCAGGGCGTGATGAAGAGCTGGCGCGCCAGTCTGGGCTTTACCGCCGCGCTACTGCTGCTTGATGCGGTGATGTGGGGGCTGCTCAACTCTGAGGATAATGCGCTCTTACTGGGAACCGGCGTGCTGTTTGTGGCACTGACTGCGGTAATGTTCCTGACACGTAAATTTGACTGGTATGCATTGTCAGCGGCAGGGATAAAACGGATCGCAGCGGAGCCTGCGACGGAAGATGAGTTAAGGATCTGGAAATAAAAAAAGCGGCGCACTGCGCCGCTTTTTCGTTTGCGTTCGTTTATTCCTGCAGATCGCCGCAGAAGCGGTAACCTTCGCCATGAATGGTGGCGATAATTTCTGGCGTATCCGGCGTTGATTCAAAGTGCTTACGGATACGGCGGATGGTGACATCCACGGTACGATCGTGCGGTTTCAACTCACGCCCGGTCATTTTTTTCAGCAGCTCAGCACGCGACTGAATCTTGCCCGGGTTTTCGCAGAAGTGCAGCATCGCGCGGAACTCACTGCGCGGCAGCTTATACTGCTCGCCGTTCGGGCTAATCAGCGAACGACTGTTGATATCCAGCTCCCAGCCATTGAATTTGTAGCTATCGACGCTGCGGCGCTCTTCGCTGATGGTACCGAGATTCATGGTACGGGACAGCAGGTTGCGCGCGCGGATAGTCAATTCACGCGGGTTAAAGGGCTTGGTGATGTAATCGTCAGCGCCAATCTCAAGACCGAGAATTTTATCGACCTCGTTGTCGCGACCGGTCAGGAACATCAGCGCGACATTTGCCTGCTCACGCAGCTCACGCGCCAGTAAAAGACCGTTTTTACCCGGCAGATTGATATCCATAATCACCAGGTTTACATCGTGTTCAGAAAGGATCTGATGCATTTCAGCGCCATCAGTCGCTTCAAAGACATCGTAGCCTTCTGCTTCGAAAATGCTTTTCAACGTGTTGCGTGTTACCAACTCGTCTTCAACAATAAGAATGTGCGGGATCTGCATGTTTGCTACCTAAATTGCCAACTAAATCGAAACAGGAAGTACAAAAGTCCCTGACCAGCCTGGTGCATGTCGAAAATTAACATGACGGCATAACATGACTAAAGTACGTAATTGCGTTCTTGATGCACTTTCCATCAACGTCAACAACATCATTAGCTTGGTCGTGGGCACTTTCCCTCTGAACCCGACAGTGTCAAAAACGGCTGTCATCCTAACCATTTTAACAGCAACATAACAGGCTAAGACGCAAATGACACCCAATAAAACTACGCTTCGTTGACATATATCAAGTTCAATTGTAGCACGTTAACACTTTAGCGAAATTCTGATAGCCAGCTGCTAGCTTCTATTACAAATTTTCAATAAACCAAGTAGTTGCGTGCGCTAATTGATAAATAGCCTGAATCCAACACAGGCAGACATTTCTGTATTAAAATGCCAAGAAGAAACAGAGGGATATGCCCGTTCTGTTAACATCTTAACAGGTAATATTGCTGATAAACAGTTTAGCTTTTTTTAAGCGTAGAGATGGGTCAGATCGGCGATTGGTGTTATCTAATTGTAAATTCGCTCCGCGTAATATGTTGATTGGTGTCACATTTTTCAGCGGGCATGAAAAAAGAAGGTTTCGATGCAACTGGCAATAGTTCTTGTCTCCCCCGCGCGAGCGGAAAACGTCGGCGCAGCGGCGCGTGCCATGAAAACGATGGGCTTTACTGATTTACGTATTGTCGACAGCGAGGCTCATTTACAGGAAGCCGCAAGGCGCGTCGCGCACGGCTCGGGCGACATCCTGGATAACGCGAAGCACTACGCTACGCTTGCTGATGCGCTGGCCGATATTCCTTTCAGTATTGCCACTACCGCGCGCAGTCGGGCGAAATTCCACTATTACGCAACGCCTGAGCAGCTTGTGCCGTTATTAGAGGAGAAAAGCGCCTGGCTTAGCGGCGCGGCGTTGGTTTTTGGGCGCGAGGATTCCGGGCTGACCAATGATGAACTAGCGCTGGCGGATATTCTGACCGGGGTACCGATGGCGGCAGATTACCCTTCGCTTAATCTCGGCCAGGCGGTAATGGTATTTTGCTATCAATTATCTGCGTTAATGCAAAGTGCGCCGCAAACTATTTCTCAGGTTGATAATAACCAGTTAAGCGCACTGCGTTTACGGGCACATAATTTACTCAAAAAATTAGACGTGGTTGATGATATGAAAATGGTCGACTGGCTGGATCAGCGGCTTGGCTTGCTGGAGCAGCGCGACACCGCCATGTTGCACCGTTTGCTTCACGATATCGAAAAAAAGCTTATCGAGTAACGCGCTGTAATAAGATTCTTTTATAGCTGAAGATGCTGCGATATCGATTTCTCATCGCCCTGATCGGGCTGTAAACGGCTCCGCTTTTAGCGCAGACGGGAATTGAATAAATTCTGCATAATTAAAAAATAAATTGACTTAAGCAGGCAGATACTTTAACCAATATAGGCATACAGCACAGACAGATAATAATACAGAGCACAACATCCATGGCACGCATCTGCACGATTACCACTATTACAACCATCACCATTACCACAGGTAACGGTGCGGGCTGACGCGTACAGGAAATACTGAAAAAAGCCCGCACCTGAACAGTGCGGGCTTTTTTTTCGAGCAAAAATCAAGGGGTAAAGCATGAGAGTGTTGAAGTTCGGCGGTACATCAGTGGCAAATGCGGAGCGTTTTCTGCGTGTTGCCGATATTTTGGAAAGTAATGCCAGGCAGGGGCAAGTCGCAACCGTACTCTCTGCTCCCGCAAAAATTACCAACCATCTTGTCGCGATGATTGAAAAAACCATCTCCGGACAGGATGCAATTCCCAACATTAGCGATGCGGAGCGTATTTTCTCCGAACTGCTGCAGGGGCTTGCAGATGCCCAGCCCGGTTTTCCGCTCGCACAACTTAAAACCGTCGTTGATGCCGAGTTCGCGCAGATCAAACATGTTCTGCACGGCATTAGTCTGTTGGGCCAGTGCCCGGACAGCATTAATGCTGCGCTTATCTGCCGGGGGGAAAAACTCTCTATCGCGATTATGGCCGGGCTGCTGGAAGCGCGCGGTCATAAAGTGACGGTTATCGATCCGGTCGAAAAACTGCTCGCGGTCGGGCACTATCTCGAATCAACGGTCGATATCGCTGAATCCACGCGCCGTATCGAAGCCAGCCGTATTCCGCAGGATCACATGGTGCTGATGGCCGGTTTCACCGCGGGCAATGAGAAGGGCGAACTGGTGGTGCTCGGGCGTAACGGCTCCGATTACTCCGCCGCCGTGCTGGCCGCATGTTTACGCGCCGACTGCTGTGAGATCTGGACGGATGTTGACGGCGTATATACCTGCGACCCGCGCCATGTGCCGGACGCCAGGCTGCTGAAGTCGATGTCCTATCAGGAAGCCATGGAGCTCTCCTACTTCGGCGCTAAAGTTCTTCACCCCCGCACCATTACCCCCATCGCCCAGTTCCAGATCCCATGCCTGATTAAAAACACCGGCAACCCGCAAGCACCAGGTACGCTGATTGGCGCCACTTCGGATGACGATGCATTGCCGGTTAAGGGCATCTCCAATCTTAACAATATGGCGATGTTCAGCGTTTCCGGCCCGGGAATGAAAGGGATGGTCGGCATGGCCGCCCGCGTTTTCGCCACCATGTCGCGCAACGGCATCTCCGTCGTGCTTATCACCCAATCTTCATCCGAGTACAGCATCAGCTTCTGCGTGCCGCAGTCCGACTGCGCCCGTGCGCAGCGCGCGATGAGTGAAGAGTTCTATCTTGAACTGAAAGAGGGGTTACTGGAGCCGCTCGCCGTGATGGAGCGCTTGGCAATCATCTCCGTTGTCGGCGATGGCATGCGCACCTTACGCGGCATCTCGGCGAAATTCTTTGCCGCACTGGCACGCGCTAATATCAATATCGTGGCAATTGCCCAGGGCTCTTCTGAGCGCTCTATCTCTGTTGTGGTGAGCAATGACGATGCCACCACCGGTGTGCGCGTCACTCACCAGATGTTGTTCAATACCGATCAGGTGATTGAAGTCTTTGTGATCGGCGTCGGCGGCGTCGGCGGCGCATTGCTGGAACAGCTGAAGCGTCAGCAAACGTGGCTGAAGAATAAGCATATCGATCTGCGTGTCTGCGGCGTTGCTAACTCGAGAGCGTTGCTGACCAATGTTCACGGGCTGAACCTGGACAACTGGCAGGCCGAGCTTGCCGAAGCGAAGGAGCCGTTCAACTTGGGTCGATTGATTCGTCTGGTCAAGGAGTATCACCTGCTGAACCCGGTAATCGTCGACTGCACCTCCAACCAGGCGGTCGCCGATCAGTATGCCGACTTCCTGCGCGAAGGTTTCCACGTCGTCACGCCGAACAAAAAAGCGAACACCTCGTCGATGGATTACTACCATCAGTTGCGCCGCGCCGCAGAGAAATCGCGCCGCAAATTCCTCTATGACACCAACGTTGGCGCAGGCCTGCCGGTGATTGAAAACCTGCAAAACCTGCTTAACGCCGGTGATGAACTGCAACGTTTCTCGGGGATCCTCTCCGGCTCTTTATCCTTTATTTTCGGTAAGCTCGACGAAGGGATGAGCCTGTCGGAAGCGACAAAAGTGGCGCGCGAAATGGGCTACACCGAGCCGGACCCGCGTGACGATCTCTCAGGCATGGATGTTGCGCGTAAGTTATTGATCCTCGCGCGGGAAACCGGGCGCGAGCTGGAACTGACGGATATCGTGATCGAGCCGGTGCTGCCAGCAAGCTTCGATGATTCTGGCGATGTCGACAGCTTTATGGCGCGTCTGCCCTCGCTGGATGATGAGTTTGCCAGCCGCGTGGCGAAGGCCCGTGACGCTGGCAATGTGCTGCGTTATGTTGGCAACATTGAAGAGGATGGCACCTGCCGGGTGAAGATCGCTGAAGTCGACGGCAACGATCCGTTGTATAAAGTGAAAAACGGCGAGAACGCGCTGGCGTTTTACAGCCACTATTACCAGCCGTTGCCGCTGGTGCTGCGCGGTTACGGCGCGGGTAATGATGTTACGGCGGCAGGCGTGTTTGCCGACCTGCTGCGTACGCTTTCGTGGAAGTTAGGGGTCTGAGATGGTGAAGGTGTATGCGCCGGCGTCTAGCGCCAATATGAGCGTAGGGTTTGATGTCCTCGGCGCGGCGGTAACGCCGGTCGATGGCACGCTGTTAGGGGACACGGTGTCGGTGGAAGCCGCCGACCACTTTAGTCTGCAAAACAGAGGGCGTTTCGCCAGTAAATTACCGAGCGAAGCGCGGGAGAATATCGTCTATCAATGCTGGGAGCTCTTCTGCCAGGAGATTGGCAAGCAGGTGCCGGTGGCGATGACGCTGGAAAAAAACATGCCGATCGGCTCCGGTCTCGGCTCCAGCGCCTGTTCTGTCGTGGCGGCGCTGGTGGCGATGAACGAGTTTTGCGGTAAACCCCTCGATGAGACGCGCATGCTGGCGCTGATGGGCGAGCTGGAAGGGCGTATCTCCGGTAGCGTGCATTACGACAACGTCGCGCCTTGTTATCTCGGCGGCATGCAGTTGATGATCGAGGAAGGCGGCATTATCAGCCAGCAGGTGCCATGCTTTGATGAGTGGTTATGGGTGCTTGCCTACCCGGGTATTAAAGTCTCGACGGCAGAAGCGCGAGCCATTTTACCGGCGCAGTATCGCCGTCAGGAGTGTATTGCTCACGGGCGTCACCTGGCTGGATTTATTCATGCCTGTTATTCGCGCCAGCCCGCGCTGGCGGCGAAATTGATGAAAGATGTGATTGCCGAACCCTATCGCATGAAGTTGCTGCCAGGCTTTGAGCAGGCGCGTCAGGCGGTGGCGGATATTGGCGCGCAGGCCTGCGGCATCTCCGGTTCGGGTCCAACGCTGTTTGCGTTGTGCGACAAGCCGGATACCGCGCAGCGCGTGGCCGACTGGCTCGGCAAACATTATCTGCAAAATCAGGAAGGCTTCGTTCATATTTGCCGGCTGGACACGGCGGGCGCAAGGGTAGTGGGATAACCAATGAAACTCTACAACTTAAAAGATCACAATGAGCAGGTCAGCTTCGCGCAGGCCGTCACACAAGGGCTGGGTAAAAATCAGGGGCTCTTCTTCCCGCACGATCTGCCGGAATTCAACCTGACGGAAATCGACGAGATGCTGGAGCAGGACTTTGTCAGCCGCAGCGCGAAGATCCTTTCCGCCTTTATCGGCGATGAGATCCCGCAGGAAGCGCTGGAAGCCCGCGTGCGTGCTGCGTTTGCCTTTCCTGCACCGGTAAAACCGGTCGAAAACGATATCGGCTGCCTTGAGCTGTTCCACGGGCCGACGCTGGCGTTTAAAGATTTCGGCGGGCGCTTTATGGCGCAGATGCTGAGCGCCATCAGCGGCGACAAACCGGTCACCATTCTGACTGCGACCTCCGGCGACACCGGCGCGGCCGTTGCTCATGCCTTCTACGGCATGAAGAATGTGCGCGTAGTGATCCTCTATCCGCAGGGCAAAATCAGCCCGTTGCAGGAGAAGCTCTTCTGCACGCTGGGCGGGAATATCGAAACGGTGGCCATTGATGCGGACTTCGACGCCTGCCAGGCGCTGGTCAAACAGGCTTTCGACGATGAAGAGCTGAAAAGCGCGCTGGGCCTTAACTCCGCCAACTCGATTAACATCAGCCGTCTGCTGGCGCAGGTGTGCTACTACTTCGAAGCGGTGGCGCAGCTGCCGCAAGAGGCGCGCAACCAGCTGGTGGTGTCGGTGCCAAGCGGCAACTTTGGCGATCTGACTGCGGGCCTGCTGGCGAAATCACTCGGCCTGCCGGTGAAGCGTTTTATCGCCGCCACCAACGCCAACGACACCGTGCCGCGTTTTCTGAAAGAGGGCGAGTGGCAGCCAAAAGCGACGCAGGCGACGCTGTCAAACGCGATGGATGTCAGCCAGCCGAACAACTGGCCGCGCGTAGAGGAGCTGTTCCGGCGTAAAATCTGGCGTCTGAATGAGCTGGGTTACGCGGCGGTGGATGATGAAACCACCAAAGCGACGATCGTTGAGCTGAAGGCGAAGGGCTACGTCTCAGAGCCTCACGCCGCGATTGCTTACCGCGCCCTGCGCGATCAGCTTCATCCGGGTGAATATGGCCTATTCCTCGGCACTGCGCATCCGGCGAAGTTCAAAGAGAGCGTAGAAGCGATCCTTGGCGAAACGCTGCCGCTACCGAAAGAGCTGGCTGACCGCGCGGATCTGCCGCTGCTCTCCCACTCCCTGCCTGCGGATTTTGCGGCATTACGCCAGCTGATGATGCAAAAAGCGTAATCTCAAGCGTCCTTCACCTGCGGGTGAGGGACGCTTTTCCGCTTACTGTTCGTGGCGCTTGAACACCAGTTCGTCTGGCGTTGAGGCCGCCTCATCAAAAAAGTACCCTTCGTGGTTAAAGCCCGTTAGCTGCTCCGGCTTCGTCAGACGCTGCTCGATGATGTAGCGGCTCATCAGGCCGCGCGCTTTTTTGGCGTAGAAGCTGATGACCTTAAACTTGCCGTTTTTCTCATCGAGAAACACCGGTTTGATGATGCGCGCATTGAGCTTTTTCGGCTTCACGGCGCGGAAATACTCATCGGACGCCAGGTTCACAACAATCTCATCGCCCTGTTGGGCCAGCGCCTCATTTAGCGTATCGGTGATGATATCGCCCCAGAACTGGTAGAGATCTTTGCCTCTCTCATTCTCAAAACGAATGCCCATCTCCAGACGATAGGGCTGCATCAAATCGAGCGGACGCAGCACGCCATACAGGCCGGATAACATGCGCAGATGTTTTTGGGCGAAGTCAAAATCTGTATCGCTGAAGGTCTCCGCCTGCAGACCGGTATAAACATCGCCTTTAAACGCCAGCAGCGCCTGACGGGCGTTTTCCGGAGTAAAATCGGGCTGCCAGTCGTGAAAACGGGTGGCGTTGAGGTCGGCGAGCTTGTCGCTGATCCCCATCAGCTTTTTAATCTGCGGCGCGGAAAGCGTGCGGGCGGTCTTAATCAGCTGTTGAGAGTGCTCCAGCAGCGCTGGCTGGGTGAAACGCTCGGTTGCCAGCGGGCTCTGGTAATCGAGCGTCTTGGCAGGTGAAATCAAAATCAGCATGCTCACTCCTTGCTGTGTGAGAAATTTCCGCTGACTTTAACAAAAAAATCACCTGGCTTGATCGATAGTTGCGATTAGCGAGACGAAGGGGGAAGCGAGTCCCAACTGCCTGGCGCCAGCTGACGCTGAATCTCCGGATAACGCTGCGGGTTAAACACCGGCTCAACGCCGAGTTTACGCTGGCGCAGATAGTCCCCCGCCAGCAGCTTAACCACCGGTGACAGCAGCAGGATGGCGGTCAGATTAATCATCGCCATCAGCGCCATCACCACATCGGCAATATGCCAAATCAGCGGTACGCTGACCAGTGAACCGCACAGCACCATTAACACCACCACGCCCCGCAGCAGCATCAGGTTGCCACGGCTGTTACGGCCTAAAAAGATCAGGTTGTTCTCGGCATAGAGGTAGTTGGCGAGGATCGAGGTAAAGGCGAACAGCACCACCACCAGCGCGAGAAACCCGGCGCTCCAGCCGCCTGCAAGAGAGACCATCGCCTGCTGCATCAACTGGATGCCAATAAGGCTGCTCTCTGCCGACCCGTTACCAGCCAGCAGCAGCATCATCGCGCTGGCGGTGCAGACCAGAAAGGTATCCGTCAGCACACCAATCATCTGCACAATGCCTTGCGCAACGGGGTGGGGCGGAGAGGAGGCTGCCATCGCCGCGGCATTCGGTGAAGAGCCCATTCCGGCTTCGTTAGTCGACATGCTGCGCTGAAAGCCGCTGGTCATCGCCTGGCTCAGCGTCCATGCCATGGTGCCGGTCGCCGCCTCTTGCCAGCCAAAGGCACTTTTAAAAATGGTTTCGAATACTTCCGGTAACAGGCTGGCATGCCAGAGGCTGATGCTGAAACTCACCGCAATCCATGCCAGCGCAATCAGCGGCACCATCCACTGCATCAGACGGGAGAGCACCGCCAGGCCGCGGGTCATAAACAGCAGGCAGCCCACCGCCAGCACCAGCCCGGTCAGCGTACCCGGCACCTGCCAGGCGAAGTGAACGGCGCGCGTCACCACGCTGGATTGAATGGTGTTAAACACCAGCCCATAAGCGAGGAGCAGGAAAATGGAGAAGAGCACGCCCATCCAGCGCATACCGAGGCCGCGCGCCATATACCAGGCCGGGCCGCCGCGCAGTTGGTTATTAGCATCGCGCTCTTTATAGAGCTGGGCCAGCGCGCACTCGGCAAAGCTGGTCGCCATGCTGATAAGCGCTGCGATCCACATCCAGAAGATCGCGCCCGGACCGCCAGCAGTGAGCGCAAACGCCACACCCGCCAGGTTGCCGCTGCCTAAACGCGTCGCCAGGCTCAGGCAGAGCGCCTGCCACGAGGTGAGGGCACCGGGCGGCACGCTGCGGCAGCTTTTCAGACTTTTGCCAAAGTCGCGGAAAAAACGAAACGGAACAAACAGGCTGCGAAATGCAAACCAGATACCCGCCGCTGCCAGCAGGTATACCATCAGCGATCCCCACAGGATCTCACTGATAAAAGAGAAGAATTCTGGCATTAACGACCCTCTTGTCGATGCCGGGGGAGGTAACCTGCGACGGCGCGTGTACAACGGGCTTATCCCTTCGCAGGCAATTAATCAGGGAGTTTATCATACAATGCCACCTGCATTGTCTGCGGTTGCGCTGACAGGGCGTCGTGTTATCATCTTGCCAGACCGGTTACATCCCCCTAACAAGTATACTCGTCATACTTCTCGTTCAGGTGCGCTGGCAGCCTTTGCGCCCGACAAGCCATAAAGGCGTCATCGGTCTCGACGTGATTTATTCAGGGTATCGTTTAAAGAGAAACATTATCATGACGGATAAATTGACCTCCCTGCGTCAGTACACAACAGTCGTGGCTGATACCGGAGATATCGCGGCAATGAAGCTCTATCAGCCGCAGGATGCTACAACCAACCCTTCTCTGATCCTTGGGGCAGCCCAAATCCCGGAATACCGTAAACTGATTGACGAAGCTGTGACCTGGGCGCGCAGCCAGAGCAGCGATCGCGCGCAGCAAGTGGTTGATGCGTCTGACCGCCTGGCCGTTAACATCGGTCTGGAAATTCTCAAACTGATCCCGGGCCGTATCTCTACTGAAGTTGACGCGCGCCTCTCTTACGACACCGAAGGCTCCATCGCCAAAGCCAAACGCCTGATCAAAATGTATAACGATGCGGGCATCAGCAACGATCGTATCCTGATCAAGCTGGCTTCCACCTGGCAGGGCATTCGCGCAGCAGAACAGCTGGAAAAAGAGGGCATCAACTGTAACCTGACGCTGCTCTTCTCCTTCGCCCAGGCGCGTGCCTGTGCCGAAGCGGGCGTCTACCTGATCTCCCCGTTCGTAGGCCGTATTCTTGACTGGTACAAAGCTAATACCGACAAGAAAGAGTACGCACCGGCAGAAGATCCGGGCGTGGTTTCCGTGAGCGAAATCTACCAGTATTACAAAGAGCACGGGTATGAAACCGTGGTGATGGGCGCAAGCTTCCGTAACACCGGCGAAATCATTGAGCTGGCTGGCTGCGACCGTCTGACCATCGCCCCGGCGCTGCTGAAAGAGCTTTCAGAAAGCGAAGGCGCGCTGGAGCGTAAACTGTCGTATACCGGCGAAGTAAAAGCGCGTCCGGAGCGCATCAGCGAAGCGGAATTCCTGTGGCAGCACAACCAGGATCCGATGGCGGTTGATAAACTGGCTGACGGTATCCGCAAGTTTGCCGTTGACCAGGAAAAACTGGAAAAAATGATCGGCGATCTGCTGTAATCATCAGGCGTGGCCGGGCTCCCGGTCACGCTTCTTCTCTCCACTCTGTTTGCCTCTCCCCTCAGCGTGTATCATTCCGTAAACGGTTTTATGCAACGGAATAATTATGGACACACTACGCATTGGTTTAGTTTCGGTTTCCGATCGCGCCTCCAGCGGCGTTTATGAAGACAAGGGCTTACCCGCGCTCGAAGCATGGCTGGCATCGGCCTTAACCACCCCTTTTCATATCGAAACGCGCCTGATCCCTGACGAGCAGACCATCATTGAGCAGACCCTGTGTGAACTGGTGGATGAGATGAGCTGTCATCTGGTGCTGACCACCGGCGGAACCGGCCCGGCACGTCGCGACGTGACGCCTGATGCCACCCTTGCCGTTGCCGATCGTGAGATGCCCGGTTTTGGCGAGCAGATGCGCCAGATCAGCCTCAACTTTGTACCGACGGCCATTCTCTCGCGCCAGGTGGGCGTGATCCGTAAACAGGCGCTGATCCTTAACCTGCCAGGCCAGCCGAAATCGATTAAAGAGACCCTCGAAGGGCTGAAAAGCGAAAACGGTGAAGTAAAAGTTGCGGGGATTTTTGCTAGTGTACCGTATTGTGTACAGCTTCTTGATGGCCCCTATGTGGAAACGGATCCGCAGGTCGTAGCAGCTTTTCGTCCTAAAAGCGCAAGGCGCGAAACTTTATCCTGAAAGTAACGCTTTTCTGACATATGCGATCCCGACAGTGGCGTATTGATATTTTTACGGTATAGTCATTTTTACTTTACATAACCCGTAAGAATATAATCGTTCACTCTTATCAACGGTTCGCTATGTCACATTACACACGCCCTCTGAATAAACAGGATTATAAAACCCTGACCCTCGCCGCCCTCGGCGGGGCGCTGGAGTTTTACGATTTCATTATCTTCGTCTTTTTCGCCGCCGTGGTCGGGGAGCTCTTCTTCCCGGCCGATATCCCCGAGTGGCTCCGTCAGGTGCAGACCTTTGGGATTTTCGCCGCCGGTTATCTGGCGCGCCCGCTGGGCGGTATTGTGATGGCGCACTTCGGCGATCTGGTCGGGCGCAAGAAGATGTTCACCCTTAGCATTCTGCTGATGGCGCTGCCAACGCTGGCGATTGGCCTGCTGCCGACCTATGCCTCAATGGGCATTGTTGCACCGCTGCTGCTGCTGTTAATGCGCGTGTTGCAGGGCGCAGCGATTGGTGGCGAAGTGCCGGGCGCATGGGTGTTTGTCGCTGAGCATGTCCCGGCGCGCCGCATCGGTATTGCCTGCGGCACGCTGACGGCGGGCTTAACGGTTGGCATCCTGCTGGGATCGGTGGTTGCCACGCTGGTCAACACCAGCATGACGCAGCAGGCGATCCACGATGGCGGCTGGCGTATCCCCTTCCTGCTTGGTGGCGCATTCGGGCTGGTGGCAATGTATTTACGCCGTTGGCTGCGTGAGACGCCCATTTTCCTGGAGATGCAGCAGCGCAAAGCGCTGGCGCAGGAGCTGCCGGTAAAAGCTGTGGTGTTGAAGCACAAAAAAGCAGTGGTGGTTTCGATGCTGCTGACCTGGCTGCTCTCGGCCGGAATTGTGGTGGTCATTCTGATGTCGCCGGTCTGGCTGCAAAAGCAGTATGGCTTCGCGCCCGCTCTGACCTTACAGGCAAATAGCATTGCCACGATCATGCTCTGCTTCGGTTGTCTGGCGGCCGGGCTGTTAGTCGATCGCTTTGGTGCCAGCCGCACCTTTATCGTCGGCAGTCTGCTACTCGCCGCCGCCAGTTGGCTCTTCTATCACCGCGTTGGCAGCCACCCGGAACAACTCTTTATGCTCTATGGCCTGGTCGGGTTGTGCGTCGGCGTTGTGGGTGCTGTGCCTTATGTGATGGTGCGCGCCTTTCCGGCGGAAGTGCGTTTTACCGGCATCTCTTTCTCTTACAACGTCTCCTATGCCATTTTCGGCGGGCTGACGCCAATTGCGGTGACGATGCTGATGAGCGTCTCGCCGATGGCTCCGGCCTGGTACGTGCTGGCGCTCTCCCTGATGGGGTTTGGCTTAGGCATCTGGCTGCGCCAGGATCTGCATCATGCCGATAGCGTGGTCGACACCCCGCTCGAATCCTTATAAAAAAACGGAGCCTTCAGGCTCCGTTTTTTTATACTGGCACCTGAACGAATCAGTGTTTTTCGCCAATCGGCAGCACGGTGCGGCCAAACTGCTCGTTCAGCACTTCGCCCATCGCCAGGTAGATCGCGCTGGCACCGCAGACGAGGCCAATCCAGCCTGCGATATGAACGATGTTTTCGTTATCCGCCAGGTGTCCCACCGCCAGTAGCGCAAACAGCACCGTCAGGCTCAGGAAGACAAACTGCAGCATGCGCGCGCTTTTCAGCGTGCCGAAGAACATGAACAGGGTAAAGACGCCCCAGATGGCTAAATAGACGCCGAGGAAGTGGCCGTTGGTCGCCTCTGTCAGCCCCATTTTCGGGAACAGCAGAATCGCTACCAGCGTCAACCAGAAAGAACCGTAAGAGGTAAAGGCTGTTAAGCCGAAGGTGTTGCCTTTTTTGTACTCAAGCAGGCCGGCAAAAATTTGTGCGATACCACCATAGAAAATGCCCATGGCCAGGATAATGACATCCATCGGGAATAGACCAATATTGTGCAGGTTAAGCAGAATAGTGGTCATGCCGAAGCCCATTAAGCCCAGCGGAGCCGGATTAGCCAACTTAGTGTTGCCCATAATTCCTCAAAAGAATCAATTGATAAAGGGGAGAAATAATTACCCCGCGGGCGTTTTCTGCAAGCGGGGCGCGGCATCATAAATAGCGCTACCGGGCCTGTCTATGATCTGAACAGGTGGAAATTAAAAATTTTTTTATTGTCTCCCCCTTGATGCGCGGCGCGGCGACCCCATCTTGTAGTCAACCGCATTTTGTGGGCTTGCAAAAAAATCAATACAGGGCAGTTGAAACCGTGAGGTTTGCCCTTATTACAGGTTCACAACCAGCTGATGACGAATTTTTAGTGGAGACGTTTAGATGGGTAAAATTATTGGTATCGACCTTGGGACAACCAACTCTTGTGTAGCCATCATGGATGGCGCTTCGGCACGCGTGCTTGAGAACGCCGAGGGCGATCGCACCACGCCTTCCGTAATTGCGTACACACAGGATGGCGAGACTCTGGTAGGTCAGCCGGCTAAACGTCAGGCAGTGACGAACCCGCAAAACACGCTGTTTGCGATCAAGCGCCTGATTGGCCGTCGCTTCCAGGACGAAGAAGTCCAGCGTGACGTATCTATCATGCCTTACAAAATCATGGCAGCCGACAACGGCGACGCCTGGATTGATGTGAAAGGCAACAAAATGGCACCGCCGCAGATCTCTGCAGAAGTGCTGAAAAAAATGAAGAAAACGGCGGAAGATTACCTGGGTGAACCGGTAACTGAAGCGGTTATCACTGTTCCGGCTTACTTTAACGATGCGCAGCGTCAGGCGACCAAAGACGCCGGCCGTATCGCGGGCCTGGAAGTAAAACGTATTATCAACGAACCGACAGCGGCTGCGCTGGCTTACGGTCTGGATAAAGAGACCGGTAACCGCACTATCGCGGTATACGACCTGGGCGGCGGTACCTTCGATATCTCCATCATCGAAATCGACGATGTTGACGGCGAAAAAACCTTCGAAGTACTGGCGACCAACGGTGATACCCACCTCGGTGGTGAAGACTTCGACAGCCGTCTGATCAACTACCTGGTGGAAGAGTTCAAGAAAGATCAGGGTATCGATCTGCGCAACGATCCGCTGGCAATGCAGCGCCTGAAAGAAGCGGCAGAGAAAGCGAAAATCGAGCTCTCTTCTGCACAGCAGACCGACGTGAACCTGCCGTACATCACCGCAGACGCGACCGGTCCGAAACACATGAACATCAAAGTGACTCGCGCGAAACTGGAAAGCCTGGTCGAAGACCTGGTAAGCCGTTCTATCGAGCCGCTGAAAGTTGCGCTGCAGGATGCGGGCCTCTCCGTTTCTGACATCAACGACGTGATCCTGGTCGGTGGCCAGACCCGTATGCCGATGGTGCAGAAAAAAGTGGCTGAGTTCTTCGGTAAAGATCCGCGTAAAGACGTGAACCCGGATGAAGCAGTAGCTATCGGTGCTGCGGTTCAGGGCGGCGTTCTGACCGGTGAAGTTAAAGACGTTCTGCTGCTGGACGTTACCCCGCTGTCGCTGGGTATCGAAACCATGGGCGGCGTGATGACTCCGCTGATCAACAAAAACACCACCATCCCGACCAAGCACAGCCAGGTGTTCTCTACTGCGGAAGACAACCAGTCTGCGGTAACCATCCACGTGCTGCAGGGTGAGCGTAAACGCGCCTCCGATAACAAATCGCTGGGCCAGTTCAATCTCGATGGTATTAACCCGGCGCCGCGCGGCATGCCGCAGATCGAAGTCACCTTCGATATCGACGCCGATGGTATTCTGCACGTCTCTGCGAAAGACAAGAATACCAACCGTGAGCAGAAGATCACCATCAAGGCTTCTTCTGGTCTGAACGAGGATGAAATCCAGAAAATGGTGCGTGACGCGGAAGCGAACGCCGAGTCTGACCGTAAGTTCGAAGAGCTGGTCCAAACCCGTAACCAGGGCGATCATCTGCTGCACAGCACCCGTAAGCAGGTTGAAGAAGCAGGCGACCAACTGCCGGCTGAAGACAAAACTGCAATCGAGTCCGCGCTGAGCGAGCTGGAAACTGCGCTGAAAGGCGAAGATAAAGCAGCCATCGACGCCAAAATGCAGGCGCTGGCACAGGTTTCCCAGAAACTGATGGAAATCGCCCAGCAGCAGCACGCACAGCAGCAGGCGGGCGGCGCTGATGCTTCTGCGAACAACGCCAACACGGCGAAAGATGACGACGTGGTTGACGCCGAGTTCGAAGAAGTTAAAGACAAAAAGTAATCGCCCTTATGCAGGGTAGATAACCAGCACGGGCGTCGGAGTTTTCTCCACGCCCGTGCTCGTATGTTAAGGGGCAGATAAACCGATGGCGAAGCAAGATTATTACGAGATTCTCGGCGTGTCGAAAACGGCCGAAGAGTCTGAAATCAAAAAGGCGTACCGACGCCTGGCCATGAAATTTCACCCGGACCGCAACCAGGGCGATAAAGAGGCCGAAAGCAAATTCAAAGAGATCAACGAAGCCTATAAGGTCCTGACCGATCCCCAGAAACGCGCGGCGTACGATCAGTACGGCCATGCAGCCTTTGAGCAGGGCGGCGGTGGCGGTGGATACGGTGGCGGCGGCTTTGGCGGCGGTGCCGACTTCAGCGACATCTTTGGCGATGTCTTTGGCGACATCTTCGGCGGCGGTCGTGGCCGTCAGCGCGCGGCGCGTGGTTCCGATCTGCGTTACACCATGGAGCTGACGCTGGAAGAAGCGGTACGCGGCGTCACGAAAGAGATCCGCATCCCGACGCTGGAAGAGTGCGACATCTGCCACGGCAGCGGCGCAAAAGCGGGTACCCAGCCGCAGACCTGTCCGACCTGTCATGGCTCCGGCCAGGTGCAGATGCGCCAGGGCTTCTTTGCCGTACAGCAGACCTGTCCGCACTGTCAGGGCCGCGGTACGCTGATTAAAGATCCGTGCAACAAATGTCACGGCCACGGTCGCGTTGAGAAATCCAAAACCCTCTCCGTGAAGATCCCGGCAGGGGTGGATACCGGCGATCGTATTCGTCTGAGTGGCGAAGGCGAAGCGGGCGAGCATGGCGCGCCGGCAGGCGATCTCTACGTTCAGGTGCAGGTGAAACAGCACCCGATCTTCGAGCGCGAAGGCAATAACCTCTATTGCGAAGTGCCGATCAACTTTGCCATGGCGGCGCTGGGCGGCGAAATCGAAGTGCCGACGCTGGATGGTCGCGTGAAGCTGAAAGTGCCGAGCGAAACCCAGACCGGCAAGCTGTTCCGCATGCGCGGTAAAGGCGTGAAATCCGTGCGCGGTGGCGCACAGGGCGATCTGCTGTGCCGTGTGGTCGTAGAGACGCCGGTCGGCCTGAACGAGAAGCAGAAGCAGCTGCTGCAGGATCTGCAGGACAGCTTTGGTGGCCCGACGGGGGAAAACAACAGCCCGCGCTCCAAAAGCTTCTTCGACGGCGTCAAAAAATTCTTCGATGACCTGACGCGCTAAGCGTCCCGCATCACCTCTCTTTATCAACCCGGCGCTGCCGGGTTTTTTTTGTCCGCAGGCATACCTCGGGAAAACAGAACTGATAAGCAATAATAATCTGTTTTTAACGAAGAGTAGCGAGGAGTAAGATAGCCGCCACGACGTTACAGGGAGTGGGAGAATCCGATGAAGTTTTTGCACCGTTTTTTAAATAGCGATGCCTCAGGTGGCATCGTGCTGATTTGTGCCGCCGCGCTGGCCATGCTCTGCGCGAACCTCGGCGCGACGCAGGAGATTTACAGCTCGTTTTTACAGACCCCGGTCCAGCTGAAAGTCGGGGCGCTTGAAATTAATAAAGACATGCTGTTGTGGATTAACGATGCGCTGATGGCGATCTTTTTCCTGATGGTCGGTCTGGAAGTGAAATATGAACTGGTTGAGGGAACGCTCGCCAGCCGTCAGCAGGCAGTGTTCCCGGTGATTGCCGCGCTGGGTGGGATGGTCGCACCGGCGCTGATCTTCCTGCTGTTTAATGGTCATAACCCGCTGGCAAGCCACGGTTGGGCCATTCCTACCGCGACCGATATTGCCTTTGCCCTTGGCGTACTGGCGCTGTTAGGTAATCGCGTCCCGCCGGTACTGAAAGTGTTTCTGATGGCGCTGGCGATCATCGACGATCTCGGCGCGATTGTGATTATCGCACTGTTCTACACCAGCGATCTCTCGACTCTGGCGCTGGGCGTTGCCGCGACCGCTATCGCTGTGCTGGCAATCATGAACGCGCTCAATGTGCGCCGCATCGGTCTCTATATGTTAGTGGGCGTCGTGCTGTGGACGGCGGTGCTGAAATCCGGGGTTCATGCCACGCTTGCGGGCGTTATCGTCGGTTTCTTTGTGCCGTTGAAGAAAGAGAACGGCGTGTCGCCGTTACATCAGCTGAGCGATGCCATTAGCCCGTGGGTCGCCTGGCTTATTCTGCCGCTGTTTGCCTTTGCTAACGCCGGGGTTTCCCTGAACGGTATGTCCCTTGCTGGTCTGACAGATGTGCTGCCGCTGGGGATTATTGCCGGTCTGGTGATCGGTAAGCCGCTCGGCATTTCGCTCTTCTGCTGGCTGGCGCTGCGTTTGAAACTGGCGAAGCTGCCGCATGGTGCGGTGTTCAAACAGATTATGGCGGTCGGCGTGCTGTGCGGTATCGGCTTTACCATGTCGATCTTTATCTCGTCGCTCGCCTTTGGCGACGCTCATGCCGATATGATCGCCTGGAGCAAACTGGGCATTCTCACCGGCTCGGTTATCTCGGCCGTGGCGGGTTACTGCCTGCTGCGTACGCGCATTATCCGCCCGGCGCAGTAACGCAAAGGTAGAGCGCCATGTCATATATCAATTACAACCATCTGTACTACTTCTGGCATGTCTACCGTGAAGGCTCCGTCGTTGGCGCGGCGGAGGCGCTTTACTTAACGCCGCAGACCATCACCGGGCAGATCAAAGCGCTGGAGGAGCGGCTGCAGGGCAAGCTCTTTAAACGCAAAGGGCGAGGGCTGGAAGCCACCGAACTGGGGCAACTGGTGTTTCGCTATGCGGATAAGATGTTCGCCTTAAGCCAGGAGATGCTCGATATCATCAACTACCGCAAAGAGGCGAACCTGCTGTTTGATGTTGGCGTGGCGGATGCGCTCTCAAAGCGGCTGGTGAGCGGCATTCTTGATGCTGCCGTGCAGGAAGGCGAGCCGATTCACCTGCGCTGCTTTGAATCGACGCACGAGCTGCTGCTGGAGCAGTTAAGCCAGCATAAGCTCGATATGATTATCTCTGATTGCCCCATCGACTCTGCGCAGCAGGAGGGGCTCTTTTCGGTGAAGATTGGCGAATGCAGCGTCAGCTTCTGGAGCAGCGGCCCGGCACCGGAGCTGCCGTTTCCCGCCTGCCTTGAAACGCGTCGGTTATTAATTCCCGGTCGCCGCTCAATGCTTGGCCGCAAGCTGATGAACTGGTTTCATGTGCAAAACCTGCAGGTGGAGATCCTCGGCGAGTTTGATGATGCCGCGCTGATGAAGGCCTTTGGCGCAAAACATGACGCCATCTTTGTTGCGCCGACCTCGTATGGCGACGACTTCTATGCCGATGCGCGAATGGTAGAGATCGGCAGGCTCGACAATGTGCAGGAGGAGTATCACGCGATTTTTGCTGAACGTATGATCCAGCACCCGGCGGTGCAGCGCATCTGCAATCGCGACTACTCGGCGCTCTTCGCGCTTCATCAGAAATGAAAAAACCCGCCGAAGCGGGTTTTTTTTACAAAGCGAACAGCGAAGCGATTAAGCCAGGCTGTTGATACGCGCGGTCAGGTTAGCCTTATGACGCGCTGCTTTGTTTTTGTGGATCAGACCTTTAGCGGCCTGACGATCCACGATCGGTTGCATTTCGTTAAATGCATTCTGCGCAGCGGCTTTGTCGCCAGCTTCAATAGCTGCGTATACTTTCTTAACGAAAGTACGCATCATTGAGCGACGGCTAGCGTTGTGCTTGCGAGCCTTTTCAGACTGAACGGCGCGCTTCTTAGCTGATTTGATATTAGCCAAGGTCCAACTCCCAAATATGATCTTTATGGACAATTCAAAGGCCGGGGAATATGCCCTTTTAGCCTTCTTTTGTCAATGGATTTGTGCAAATAAGCGCCGTTAAGCAACGACGCTCGTTACGTAGTGATGGCGCAGGATTCTAACAGCTTGCGTGTCGCGAATACAGCTTTTCCACCAGAAAAATCGTGCATAACGGCAGATTCTCACCACAGCCAGCGGCAGCCTGATGAAAAGCCTCTCCTTTCTGGCGCGATAAGGCAATCGCCGGTTAACGTTGCCCGCTGTACAAGGTATAATCCGACGATTTTCACTGTTTTGAGCCAGACATGAAGCTGATACGCGGCATACATAACCTCAGTCATGCACCGCACGGGTGTGTGCTGACTATTGGTAATTTCGACGGCGTACATCGCGGTCATCAGGCGTTGCTACAGGGGCTGGGCGCAGAAGGGCGCGCGCGCGGCCTGCCGGTGGTGGTGATGATTTTTGAACCGCAGCCGCTGGAGCTGTTCGCCGGGGAAAAATCCCCCGCGCGGCTGACGCGTCTGCGCGAGAAGCTTCGCTGGCTGGCCGAGTGCGGCGTGGAGTATGTTCTCTGCCTGCGCTTCGACAGGCGTTTTGCGGCGCTGACCGCACAAACCTTTGTCAGCGACCTGCTGGTCGACCGCCTCGGTGTGAAATTTCTCGCAGTCGGTGACGATTTCCGTTTTGGCGCTGGTCGCCAGGGGGATTTCTTGTTATTACAGAAGGCCGGCGAGAAATATGGCTTTGACGTCACCAGTACGCAAACCTTCTGCGAAGGCGGCGTGCGGGTGAGCAGCACCGCGATTCGCCAGGCGCTGGCGAACGACGACCTGGCGCTTGCCGAGAATCTGCTTGGCCGCCCGTTCAGCATCTCCGGGCGCGTTGTCCACGGCGATGCGCTGGGGCGCACCATCGGTTTTCCGACGGCGAATGTGCCGCTGCGCCGCCAGGTCTCCCCGGTAAAAGGGGTCTACGCGGTTGAAGTGGCGGGCCTCGGCGACACGCTGCTGCCGGGCGTCGCCAATATTGGTACCCGCCCGACGGTGGCAGGTATTCGCCAGCAGCTGGAAGTGCACCTGCTGGATGTTGCAATGGACCTTTATGGTCGCCATATAGACGTAGTACTGCGTAAAAAAATACGTAACGAACAGCGCTTTGCTTCCCTCGATGAACTGAAGGCGCAAATCGCCCGAGATGAGGTAGCGGCCCGTGAGTTTTTTGGGCTATCTAAACCGGCTTCTTAAGGCCTGGTGGTATTAATCAAACCGAAATACGGAACCGAGAATCTAATGAGTGACTATAAATCTACCCTGAATTTGCCGGAAACAGGGTTCCCAATGCGTGGCGATCTCGCCAAACGCGAACCGGGAATGCTGGCGCGTTGGACTGATGATGACCTCTACGGCATCATCCGTGCGGCGAAAAAAGGCAAAAAAACCTTCATTCTGCATGATGGCCCTCCATATGCGAATGGCAGCATTCATATTGGTCACTCGGTTAACAAGATTCTGAAAGACATTATTGTGAAGTCCAAAGGGCTCGCAGGTTATGACTCGCCTTACGTTCCGGGTTGGGATTGCCACGGTCTGCCGATCGAACTGAAAGTCGAGCAGGAGTACGGCAAACCGGGCGAGAAGTTCACCGCCGCCGAGTTCCGCGCCAAGTGCCGTGAATATGCCGCCACGCAGGTAGACGGGCAGCGCAAAGACTTTATCCGTCTGGGCGTGCTCGGCGACTGGTCGCACCCCTACCTGACCATGGACTTCAAAACCGAAGCCAATATCATCCGCGCACTGGGCAAAATCATCGGTAACGGCCACCTGCTGAAAGGGGCAAAACCGGTGCACTGGTGCGTCGACTGCCGTTCCGCGCTGGCGGAAGCGGAAGTTGAGTATTACGACAAAACCTCACCTTCTATCGACGTCGCCTTCCAGGCTGCCGATCAGCAGGCGGTGAAAGCGAAATTCGGCGTTGATTCTTTTAACGGCCCGGTTTCGCTGGTTATCTGGACCACCACGCCGTGGACCCTCCCTGCTAACCGCGCTATCTCCCTCTCTCCGGAGTTTGAGTACGTGCTGGTACAGGTTGACGGTCAGGCGGTGATCCTGGCAAAAGATCTGGTTGAGAGCGTGATGAAACGCACCGGCATCAGCGATTATCGCGTGCTGGCTACGGTCAACGGCGCTGAGCTTGAGCTGATGCACTTTAAACACCCGTTCCTCGATTTCGATGTTCCGGCGATCCTCGGCGATCACGTTACGCTGGAAGCGGGTACCGGTGCGGTGCATACCGCTGGCGGTCACGGCCCGGACGACTACACCATCAGCCAGAAGTACGGTCTGGAAATTGCCAACCCGGTTGGCCCGGACGGTCGCTATCTGCCGGGCACCTACCCGACACTTGATGGCATCAACGTCTTCAAAGCGAACGACATCATCGTAGCGCTGCTGACCGAAAAAGGCGCGCTGCTGCACGTCGAGAAGATGCAGCACAGCTATCCGTGCTGCTGGCGTCACAAGTCGCCGATCATCTTCCGCGCCACGCCGCAGTGGTTCGTCAGCATGGATCAAAAAGGGCTGCGCTCGCAGTCGCTGCAAGAGATCAAAGGCGTGCAGTGGATCCCGGACTGGGGCCAGGCGCGTATCGAATCGATGGTCGCTAACCGTCCTGACTGGTGTATCTCCCGTCAGCGCACCTGGGGCGTGCCGATGTCGCTGTTCGTCCATAAAGATACCGAAGAGCTGCACCCGCGTACGCTGGAGCTGATGGAAGAGGTGGCAAAACGCGTCGAAGTTGACGGTATTCAGGCCTGGTGGGATCTCGACCCGCGCGACATCCTCGGCGATGACGCTGACAGCTATGTCAAAGTGCCGGATACGCTGGACGTCTGGTTTGACTCCGGTTCAACCCACGCTTCCGTTGTCGACGTACGCCCGGAGTTCGCAGGCCACGCGGCAGACATGTATCTGGAAGGCTCGGATCAGCATCGCGGCTGGTTTATGTCATCCCTGATGATCTCCACGGCGATGAAGGGCAAAGCGCCTTATCGTCAGGTGCTGACCCACGGTTTCACCGTCGACGGTCAGGGCCGCAAGATGTCGAAATCGATCGGCAACACCGTTTCGCCGCAGGATGTGATGAACAAACTCGGCGCGGATATCCTGCGTCTGTGGGTGGCATCAACCGATTACACCGGTGAAATGGCCGTTTCCGACGAGATCCTGAAGCGTGCCGCCGACAGCTATCGTCGTATCCGTAACACCGCGCGCTTCCTGCTGGCGAACCTTAACGGTTTCGATCCGGCAAAAGATATGGTGAAACCGGAAGAGATGGTGGTGCTGGATCGCTGGGCCGTTGGCTGCGCGCAAGCGGCGCAGGAAGATATCCTGAAAGCCTACGAATCCTATGACTTCCATGAAGTGGTGCAGCGCCTGATGCGTTTCTGCTCCGTGGAAATGGGCTCCTTCTACCTCGACATCATTAAAGACCGCCAGTACACCGCGAAAGCGGAGAGCCGCGCGCGTCGCAGCTGTCAGACCGCGCTCTATCACATCTGTGAAGCGCTGGTGCGCTGGATGGCACCGATCATGTCCTTCACCGCTGATGAGATCTGGGGCTACCTGCCAGGCGATCGCGAGAAGTATGTCTTCACCGGCGAGTGGTACGAAGGCCTGTTTGGCCTGGCGGACAGCGAAGCGATGAACGACGCCTACTGGGCCGAGCTGCTGAAAGTGCGTGGCGAAGTCAACAAGGTGATTGAGCAGGCGCGTGCTGATAAGAAAGTGGGCGGATCCCTTGAAGCGACGGTTACGCTGTTCGCACAGCCAGAGCTGGCGGCGAAACTGACGGCGCTGGGCGATGAATTGCGATTTGTCCTGTTGACCTCAGGCGCGCAGGTTGCGGATTATGCCAGCGCTTCTGCGGATGCGCAGCAGAGCGAACTGCTCAAAGGGCTGAAAGTAGCGCTGAGTAAAGCCGATGGTGAGAAGTGCCCGCGTTGCTGGCATTACACCCATGATGTCGGTCAGGTGGCGGAACACGCAGAAATTTGCGGACGCTGTGTTAGCAACGTCGCCGGTGACGGCGAAAAACGTAAGTTTGCCTGATGAGTAAACCGATCTTTTCAACAGGGCTGCGCTGGCTATGGCTGGTCGTGGCGGTGCTGATTATCGATCTGGGCAGTAAATACCTGATCCTCCAGAACTTCGCTCTGGGGGAGACGGTCTCTCTGTTCCCGTCGCTAAACCTGCACTATGCGCGTAACTATGGGGCGGCGTTCAGCTTCCTCGCCGACAGCGGCGGCTGGCAACGCTGGTTCTTCGCAGGTATCGCTATCGGTATCTGCGTGGTGCTGACGGTGCTGATGTACCGCGCCAAAGCGTCGCAAAAGCTGAATAACATCGCCTATGCGCTGATTATTGGCGGCGCGTTGGGTAACTTGTTCGACCGTCTGTGGCATGGCTTTGTCGTCGATATGATCGATTTTTATGTGGGCGACTGGCATTTTGCTACCTTTAACCTTGCTGATACCGCAATCTGTATCGGCGCGGCGCTGATCGTGCTGGAAGGGTTTTTACCCTCCGCCGCAGTGAAAAAACAGGCGTAAGCCATAAAGCGATGTAGGCCCGGTTGGTAAGCCGGATAAGCGTAGCGCCATCCGGCATGCAGTACGCGCCCGGGCCCTACATTCGCTATCACATAAGAGCAACCTGCATGTCTAAATCCGTACAGAGCGACAGCGCAGTGCTGGTGCACTTCACGCTCAAGCTCGAAGATGGTTCACTTGCCGAATCCACTCGCAACAACGGTAAGCCGGCGCTGTTTCGCCTTGGCGACGGTTCCCTTTCCGAAGGGCTGGAGCAACATCTGCTTGGCCTGAAGGCCGGGGAGAAAAAAGTCTTTTCCCTTGAGCCAGATGCTGCCTTCGGCACGCCGAGCCCGGATCTGATCCAGTACTTCTCGCGCCGTGAATTTATGGACGCCGGCGAGCCTGAAATCGGCGCGATTATGCTCTTTACCGCAATGGATGGCAGCGAAATGCCGGGCGTGATCCGTGAAATCAACGGCGATTCGATTACCGTCGATTTCAACCATCCGCTGGCGGGCAGAACCGTCCACTTTGATATCGATGTGCTGGAAGTCGATCCGGCACTGGAGGAGACAGATGCAGATCCTGTTGGCTAACCCGCGCGGTTTTTGCGCTGGCGTTGACCGCGCTATCAGCATTGTTGAAAACGCGCTGGCGATCTACGGCGCGCCGATTTACGTGCGTCACGAAGTGGTGCATAACCGCTACGTGGTCGACAGCCTGCGCGAGCGCGGTGCCATCTTTATTGAGCAGATAAGCGAAGTGCCGGACGGCGCGATCCTGATCTTCTCGGCGCACGGCGTTTCACAAGCGGTGCGCAACGAAGCGAAAAGCCGCGATTTAACGGTCTTCGACGCCACCTGCCCGCTGGTCACGAAAGTACATATGGAAGTGGCGCGCGCCAGCCGTCGTGGCGAAGAGGCGATCCTGATTGGTCACGCCGGTCACCCGGAAGTGGAAGGCACTATGGGTCAGTACAGCAACCCGAAAGGGGGCATGTACCTGGTTGAGTCGCCGGATGATGTTGCGACGCTTGAGATCAAAGATCCGGGCAAACTCTCCTTCATGACCCAGACTACGCTCTCCGTCGACGATACCTCTGACGTCATTGACGCTCTGCGCGTGCGTTTCCCGCAGATCGTCGGGCCGCGTAAAGATGATATCTGCTACGCCACCACCAACCGCCAGGAAGCGGTGCGTGCGCTGGCTGAGCAGGCGGAAGTGGTGCTGGTAGTCGGGTCGAAAAACTCCTCCAACTCCAACCGCCTCGCCGAGCTGGCGCAGCGGATGGGTAAAGCGGCCTATCTGATTGATGATGCCTCTGATATCCAGGAGAGCTGGGTTCAGGGTATTGCCTGTGTCGGCGTCACCGCTGGCGCTTCCGCACCGGATATTCTGGTGCAGAACGTGATTGCCCGCCTGCAGGAGCTGGGCGGCGGCGACGCCATCCCGCTTGAAGGGCGCGAAGAGAATATCGTCTTCGAAGTGCCAAAAGAGCTGCGGGTCGAGGTTCGCGAAGTCGAGTAACCCTTTTCCCGAGGGTTATGCGAAGATGCCAGACTGAGTCTGGCATTTTTTTTGACCATTTTTCGTGGAGGGGCTATGGGTCTGCCAATCATTCTCGACACCGATCCCGGTATTGACGACGCCGTGGCGATTGCCGCCGCGCTGTTCGCGCCTGAGTGCGATCTGAAACTGATCACCACCGTTGCCGGTAATGTTTCGCTGGAGAAAACCACCCGCAACGCGCTGCAACTGCTTCACTTCTGGAACGCGGATGTCCCGCTAGCGCAGGGCGCCGCCACGCCCCTGCTGCGCCCGCTTTATAACGCGGCAGATGTGCATGGCGAGTCGGGGCTGGATGGCTACGACTTTATTGAACATGCACGCCAGCCGCTGGCGATCCCGGCTTTTCAGGCAATCCGCGACATGCTGCTCGCCTCGCCTGAACCCATTACGCTGGTGACCATCGGCCCGCTGACCAATATCGCGCTACTGCTTACCCACTACCCGGAGTGCCAGTTCAACATCCGTCGGCTGGTGATGATGGGCGGCTCCGCCGGGCGCGGTAACTTTACGCCGAGCGCCGAATTTAATATCGCCGTCGATCCCGACGCCGCGGCGCGCGTTTTTGCCAGCGGGCTGGATATCGTCATGTGCGGCCTGGATGTCACCAACCGCGCGACCCTTGCGCCCGCGTTTCTGGCGACGCTTCCCACCCTTAACCGCACCGGAAAAATGTTGCATGCGCTTTTCAGCCACTATCGCAGCGGCAGCATGGCCACCGGGCAGCGCATGCACGATCTCTGCGCTATCGCTTACCTGGTCCGCCCGGATCTCTTTACCCTAAAACCCTGCTTTGTGGCGGTTGAGACGCAGGGGCAGTTCACCACGGGTGCGACGGTAGTGGATATTGACGGCAAGCTGGGCTTGCCCGCCAATGCGCAGGTGGCACTGGAGATGGATGTTGAGGGCTTTCGTGCATGGTTCGCCGACGTGCTGGCGCTGGCACCTTAATAACGAAGCCAGGCTCTTGTCATGCCTTTTACTGATATTTGCTGGTGTATATCATTAATTTCTAATTATTGGCGTTTTCGGCTGGTGGCTCAGCGATGGGCTGGTTAATCTGGAAACGATTTTTACGCATTTAATTAACAAAAGAGCACAACTATGCATGATGCAGCAATCCGCGTAGCCATCGCGGGCGCTGGCGGTCGAATGGGCCGACAGCTGATTCAGGCGGCGCTGGCTATGGAGGGCGTGGCCCTTGGTGCAGCGCTGGAGCGGGAGGGTTCCTCTCTGCTGGGAAGCGATGCGGGCGAACTCGCAGGCGCGGGTAAAAGCGGCGTCACGGTGCAGAGCAGCCTTGAGGCGGTAAAAGAGGATTTCGATGTCTTTATCGATTTCACCCGCCCGGAAGGGACGCTTCACCATCTCGCGTTTTGCCGTCAGCACCATAAAGCTATGGTGATTGGAACAACCGGTTTTGATGACGCGGGCAAGCAGGCGATCAGCGATGCGGCGCAGGAGATTGCCATCGTCTTTGCCGCCAACTTTAGCGTTGGCGTGAACGTCATGCTGAAGTTGCTGGAGAAAGCGGCAAAGGTGATGGGCGACTACACCGATATCGAAATTATCGAAGCCCACCACCGCTATAAAGTGGATGCCCCGTCAGGCACGGCGCTGGCGATGGGTGAAGCGATCGCCAGCTCACTGAATAAAGAGTTAAAAGAGTGTGCGGTTTATTCACGTGAAGGCCATACCGGCGAGCGCGTTCCCGGCACTATTGGCTTTGCTACGGTTCGCGCCGGGGATATCGTCGGCGAACATACGGCGATGTTCGCCGATATTGGCGAACGTGTCGAGATTACGCATAAAGCATCAAGCCGCATGACCTTCGCTAATGGCGCGGTGCGATCCGCTTCATGGCTTAAAGACAAAGAAAGAGGCCTTTTTGACATGCGTGATGTCCTCGATCTCAACAATCTGTAAGCATTTTTACCCTTCGTGATGTGGTTGTTGCAGTCATAATGGATTGATTGCAAAGGGCAATAATTTATTGCCCTTTTATTTTGCCTTCTAAAAATGATTTTTAAGCTTAAAGCGGTGAAATAGATACTTTATAAGCCATTTTTTGTTTCTAAAATGTAAATTTTGACCATCTGGTCTGGTTTTTCACCCAGATCGCTACTGAGATACAATTTTCTTACCGCGCAAGCGTTTTCCCCGCTCTGCTTATCTTCTTTTTTTATCTCTTAAACCCTGTAAAAGCAGGCAGTGGCGTAAAAGAGAAAGAAAAATAGGCGTCATAAGTTGACTTTTATCCCACATCTCTCCAGAATGCCGCCGTTTGCCAAAAATCCACGGCCAGCAAATTTGCATTGATTCATCATCCTGATATGAATTAATATGCAAATAAAGTGAGTGAATATTCTCTGGAGGGTGTTTTGATTAAGTCAGCGCTATTGGTTCTGGAAGACGGAACCCAGTTTTACGGTCGGGCCATAGGGGCAACGGGCACGGCGGTTGGGGAAGTCGTTTTCAATACTTCAATGACCGGTTATCAAGAAATCCTCACTGATCCTTCCTATTCCCGCCAAATCGTCACTCTTACTTATCCTCATATCGGCAATGTCGGCACCAACGCGGCTGACGAAGAGTCCTCTCAGGTGCATGCGCAGGGTCTGGTCATTCGTGACCTTCCGCTGATTGCCAGCAACTACCGCAGCACTGAAGATCTCTCTTCCTACCTGAAACGCCATAACATCGTGGCGATTGCCGATATTGATACCCGCAAGCTGACCCGCCTGCTGCGCGAAAAAGGCGCACAGAACGGCTGCATCATCGCGGGCGAAAACCTCGACGAGACCGTGGCGCTGGAGAAAGCGAAAGCCTTCCCGGGGCTGAACGGGATGGATCTGGCGAAAGAGGTGACGACCCAGGAGAGCTACAGCTGGACGCAGGGTAGCTGGACGCTGGCGGACGAACTGCCGGAAGCGAAACAAGAGAGCGAACTGCCTTACCACGTTGTGGCCTATGATTACGGCGCAAAACGCAACATCCTGCGCATGCTGGTGGATCGCGGCTGCCGCCTGACGGTAGTCCCGGCGCAAACCCCGGCCGCAGAGGTGCTGAAAATGAATCCAGACGGCATCTTCCTCTCTAACGGTCCCGGCGACCCGGCACCGTGCGACTACGCTATCGACGCCATTAAAGCTTTCCTCGAAACCGATATTCCGGTGTTCGGCATCTGCCTCGGCCACCAGCTGCTGGCGCTGGCGAGCGGTGCGAAAACCGTGAAGATGAAGTTTGGTCACCACGGCGGCAACCACCCGGTAAAAGATATCGACAACAATAGGGTGATGATCACCGCGCAGAACCACGGCTTTGCCGTCGACGAGGCTTCCATGCCTGCTAACCTGCGCGTCACGCACAAATCGCTGTTCGACGGCACGCTGCAGGGCATTCACCGCACCGATAAGCCGGCCTTCAGCTTCCAGGGTCACCCGGAAGCCAGCCCTGGCCCGCACGACGCCGCGCCGCTGTTTGACCACTTTATTGAATTGATTGAGCAGTATCGTCATACCGCCAAATAATCAGGAGAAAAAGAGCCATGCCAAAACGTACAGACCTAAAAAGCATCCTGATCCTTGGCGCTGGCCCGATTGTTATCGGCCAGGCGTGTGAATTCGACTACTCCGGCGCGCAGGCGTGTAAAGCGCTGCGCGAAGAGGGTTACCGCGTAATCCTGGTAAACTCCAACCCGGCAACCATCATGACCGACCCGGAAATGGCGGACGCCACCTATATCGAGCCGATCCACTGGGAAGTGGTGCGTAAGATCATCGAAAAAGAGCGCCCGGATGCAGTGCTGCCGACAATGGGCGGCCAGACGGCGCTCAACTGCGCGCTGGAGCTTGAGCGTCAGGGCGTGCTGGAAGAGTTCGGCGTGACGATGATTGGTGCCACCGCAGATGCGATTGATAAAGCGGAAGATCGCCGCCGTTTCGATATCGCGATGAAGAAAATTGGCCTCGATACCGCGCGTTCCGGCATTGCGCACACTATGGACGAAGCGCTGGCCGTGGCGGCTGACGTCGGCTACCCGTGCATTATCCGCCCCTCCTTTACCATGGGCGGCACCGGCGGCGGCATCGCCTATAACCGCGAAGAGTTTGAAGAGATTTGCGCCCGCGGCCTCGACCTCTCTCCGACTAAAGAGCTGCTGATTGATGAGTCGCTGATTGGCTGGAAAGAGTATGAGATGGAGGTGGTGCGCGATAAGAACGACAACTGCATCATCGTCTGCTCGATTGAAAACTTCGACGCCATGGGCATTCACACCGGTGACTCCATCACCGTGGCCCCGGCGCAGACCCTGACCGACAAAGAGTACCAAATCATGCGTAACGCCTCGATGGCGGTGCTGCGTGAAATCGGTGTTGAGACCGGCGGCTCCAACGTGCAGTTCGCGGTCAACCCGAAAAACGGTCGTCTGATTGTTATCGAAATGAACCCGCGCGTGTCACGCTCCTCGGCGCTGGCCTCGAAAGCGACCGGCTTCCCGATTGCGAAAGTGGCGGCGAAACTGGCGGTAGGTTACACGCTGGATGAGCTGATGAACGATATCACCGGCGGGCGTACCCCGGCGTCGTTCGAACCCTCTATCGACTATGTCGTCACCAAGATTCCGCGCTTCAACTTCGAAAAATTTGTCGGTGCTAACGACCGCCTGACCACGCAGATGAAATCCGTTGGTGAAGTGATGGCGATTGGCCGCACCCAGCAGGAGTCGCTGCAAAAAGCGCTGCGCGGCCTCGAAGTGGGCGCCACCGGCTTCGACCCGAAAGTAAGCCTTGAAGATCCGGAAGCGCTGACCAAAATCCGCCGCGAGCTGAAAGACGCGGGCGCGGATCGTATCTGGTACATCGCTGACGCTTTCCGCGCTGGCCTTTCCGTTGATGGCGTCTTCAACCTGACCAATATCGACCGCTGGTTCCTGGTGCAGATTGAGGAGCTGGTGCGTCTGGAAGAGCAGGTTGCCGCTCAGGGCATTAACGGCCTGAACGCCGACTTCCTGCGCCAGCTGAAACGCAAAGGCTTCGCCGATGCGCGTCTGGCGACGCTGGTTGGCGTACGCGAAGCGGAGATCCGCAAGCTGCGCGACCAGTACAACCTGCATCCGGTCTATAAACGCGTTGATACCTGCGCCGCGGAGTTCGCTACCGATACCGCGTATATGTACTCCACCTATGAAGAGGAGTGCGAAGCCAATCCGAACCAGGATCGCGAAAAAATCATGGTGCTCGGCGGGGGTCCAAACCGTATCGGCCAGGGTATTGAGTTCGACTACTGCTGCGTCCACGCCTCGCTGGCGCTGCGTGAAGATGGTTACGAGACCATTATGGTCAACTGTAACCCGGAGACCGTCTCCACCGATTACGATACCTCCGACCGCCTCTACTTCGAGCCGGTAACGCTGGAAGATGTGCTGGAAATCGTGCGTATCGAGAAGCCGAAGGGCGTGATCGTCCAGTACGGCGGCCAGACGCCGCTGAAACTGGCGCGCGAACTGGAAGCGGCGGGTGTACCGATTATCGGTACCAGCCCGGATGCGATTGACCGCGCGGAAGACCGCGAGCGTTTCCAGCAGGCGGTAGAGCGCCTGAAGCTGCTGCAACCGGCCAACGCCACGGTCACGGCTCTGGAGCAGGCGGTTGAGAAAGCCAAAGAGATCACCTATCCGCTGGTGGTGCGTCCCTCCTATGTGCTGGGCGGCCGCGCAATGGAGATTGTCTACGACGAAGTCGACCTGCGTCGCTACTTTATGACCGCGGTCAGCGTCTCGAACGATGCGCCGGTGCTGCTGGATAAGTTCCTCGATGACGCAGTAGAAGTGGACGTCGACGCGATTTGCGACGGCGAAAGCGTGCTGATTGGCGGCATCATGGAGCATATCGAGCAGGCAGGTGTTCACTCCGGTGACTCCGCCTGTTCGCTGCCGGCCTATACGCTCAGCCAGGAGATTCAGGATGTGATGCGCCAGCAGGTGCAGAAACTGGCGTTTGAGTTGCAGGTGCGCGGTCTGATGAACGTACAGTTCGCAGTAAAAGATAACGACGTCTACCTGATTGAAGTGAACCCGCGTGCGGCGCGTACCGTGCCGTTTGTCTCGAAAGCGACGGGCGTTCCGCTGGCGAAAGTGGCGGCGCGCGTGATGACCGGCCAGACTCTGGCTGCGCAGGGCCACACCAGCGAAATTATCCCGCCGTACTACTCGGTGAAAGAGGTGGTGCTGCCGTTCAACAAATTCCCGGGCGTTGACCCACTGTTAGGGCCGGAAATGCGCTCGACCGGGGAAGTGATGGGCGTCGGTCGCACCTTTGCTGAAGCGTTCGCTAAAGCGCAGCTCGGCAGCAACTCCACCATGCAGAAGCGCGGACGTGCGCTGCTGTCGGTGCGTGAAGGGGATAAAGAGCGCGTTGTCGACCTCGCCGCCAAGCTGCTGAAGCAGGGCTTTGAGCTGGATGCCACCCACGGCACGGCGATTGTGCTCGGCGAAGCGGGCATCAACCCGCGTCTGGTGAACAAGGTGCATGAAGGGCGTCCGCACATTCAGGATCGTATTAAGAATGGCGAATATACCTACATCATCAACACCACCGCAGGCCGCCAGGCGATTGAGGATTCAAAACTGATTCGCCGCAGCGCGCTGCAGTACAAGGTGCATTACGACACCACCCTGAACGGCGGCTTCGCCACCGCGATGGCGCTGAATGCCGACGCCACCGAGAAGGTGACCTCCGTGCAGGAGATGCACGCGCAGATCAATAAGTAACAGAGCGGGCCGGTTTACCGGCCCGAATTTTTTGTATTTGCACTATTTGTTTGTAGGCCGGATAAGGCGTTGCCGCCATCCGGCAATAATGCCTGATGGCGCTTCGCTTATCAGGCCTACGCGATCCTACCTGCATTTACCCACCTTCAGAGTGTTCTGTATTTTCCTCATCCCTCAGCGAGTTACCCTACACTTACTCCCAAGAAGCTTAAAATTGACTGCAAAACAGGGAGAGAACCATGAAAACTAAACTTCTGCTCACATCCGTAATGACTGCCGCTGCGCTGTTCACCGTTGCCGGTTGTTCTTCAAACCAGGCTGTAGAGACCACCGATGGTAAAACCATCGTCACCGACGGCAAACCGCAGGTAGACAAAGATACCGGCATGGTCTCGATTAAAAATGCCGAAACCGGTAAAACGCAGCAGATCAACCGTGACCAGGTTAAAGGCATGAGCGAGCTGAATAACTAATTCGCCACGCTTAGCGTGCGGTGGCTTTCGCCGCCGCACGACCCCCTCTGAATTCCCCTACAGATTGCTACTGTTAGCCAATCGATTAACTGACTACACTCTCTGAAAATATCAGTGAAACAGGTAATCGATGATCCTCATTATTTACGCCCACCCCTATCCGCAACACTCCCATGCTAATAAGCGCATGCTTGAGCAGGTTGAGACGATGGATGAGGTGGAGATCCGCTCCCTTTATGACCTCTATCCCGATTTCAATATCGACATTGCCGCCGAGCAGCAGGCGCTGGCGCGTGCCGATCTCATCATCTGGCAACACCCGATGCAGTGGTATAGCGTCACGCCGTTACTCAAACTCTGGATCGATAAAGTGCTGGCTCACGGCTGGGCATATGGTCATGGCGGCACCGCGCTGCGCGGCAAAAGCATTATGTGGGCGGTGACCACCGGCGGCGGCGAACACCATTTTGATCTGGGTGAGCACCCTGGTTTTGAGGTGCTGGCTCAGCCTTTGCAGGCCACGGCGCTCTACTGCGGCCTGACGTGGCTGCCGCCTTTTGCCATTCACCGCACTTTTGTTTGTGATGACGAAACCTTGCAGGCGCAGGCACGGCAATATAAACAGCGTTTGCAGACATGGCTGGAGGTGCAGCGTGGATAGTCACTCAATGATTCAGGCGTTGATCTACCTGGGCGCGGCGGCGCTGGTGGTACCCATCGCTATGCGCCTCGGGCTCGGTTCAGTGCTCGGCTACCTGATTGCTGGCGGGATTATCGGCCCGTGGGGGTTACGGCTGGTCACCGATGCGGAGTCTATTCTGCACTTCGCCGAAATTGGCGTGGTATTGATGCTGTTTATCATCGGTCTGGAGCTGGATCCGCAGCGGTTATGGAAATTGCGCGCCTCGGTGTTTGGCGGCGGCGCGTTGCAGATGGGCAGCTGTGGCCTGTTGCTCGGCGGCTTCTGTCTGCTGCTCGGGCTGCCGTGGCCGGTAGCGCTGCTGATTGGCCTGACGCTGGGACTTTCATCAACCGCTATTGCCATGCAGGCGATGAATGAGCGGAACCTGACCGCCTCGCAGATGGGGCGCAGCGCCTTTTCAGTGCTGCTGTTCCAGGATATCGCCGCCATTCCGCTGGTGGCGATGATCCCGCTGCTGGCCGCCAGCGGCGGGGCGATGACCCTCAGCGCCTTTTTATTATCCGCATTGAAAGTGGTGGCGGCGCTGACGCTGGTGGTGCTGATTGGGCGCTATGTCGCGCGCCCGGCGCTGCGCTTTGTCGCCCGCTCCGGCCTGCGGGAAGTCTTCTGCGCCGTGGCGCTGCTGCTGGTCTTCGGCTTCGGTTTACTGCTGGAAGAGGCCGGGTTATCGATGGCGATGGGCGCGTTCCTCGCCGGGGTGCTGCTTGCCAGCTCCGAGTATCGCCACGCGCTGGAGAGCGATATCGAGCCGTTTAAAGGTCTGCTGCTCGGGCTCTTCTTTATCGGCGTTGGTATGTCGATTGATTTCGGCACGCTGGCAAGCCATCCGCTGCGCATTCTGCTGCTGCTGGGCGGGTTCCTGGTGATTAAAACCGGCGTGCTGTGGCTGATCGCGCGTCCTTTAACGGTGCCGCGTAAGCAGCGCTGGTGGTTTGCGGCGCTGCTGGGGCAGGGGAGTGAGTTCGCCTTCGTGGTATTTGGCGCAGCGCAGACGGCGCAGGTGTTGGACAGCGAATGGGCGAAAGCCTTAACCCTCACCGTGGCGCTGTCGATGGCGGCAACGCCGCTGCTGCTGGTGCTGCTCGCGCGTCTGGAGGCGGGCGGCGGCGATCGTGAGCAGGAAGCCGATGCGATCGATGAAGAGGAGGCGCGGGTGATTGTCGCCGGCTTTGGCCGCTTCGGGCAGATTTCAGGGCGCTTGTTGCTCTCCAGCGGCGTGAAGATGGTGATCCTCGATCACGATCCCGACCATATCGAGACGCTGCGTAAGTTTGGCATGAAAGTCTTCTACGGTGACGCGACCCGCGTCGATCTGCTGGAGTCAGCGGGCGCAGCGCGGGCGGAAGTATTGATCAACGCAATTGATGATCCCGAAGCCAGCCTGCACTTAACGGAGCTGGCGAAAGAGCACTTCCCGCACCTGCGCATTATTGCCCGCGCCCGCGATGTCGATCACTACATTCGCCTGCGTCAGATGGGCGTTGAGGATCCTGAACGTGAGACCTTCGAAGCGGCGCTGAAAACCGGGCGTCAGGCACTCGAAGGGCTGGGGCTGGGGGCCTATGAGGCGCGGGAGCGCGCCGATCGCTTCCGCCGCTTTAATCACGACATGATTGAAGAGATGGCAAATGCGGAAGATGGCGGCCAGGGGCGCGTTGCGGTGTTTAAACGCACCAGCGCCATGCTGACGGAGATTATCGCCGAAGATCGTGCGCATCTCTCCGTCACGCAGCGCCATGGCTGGCAGGGGACGGAAGAGGGAAGGCATACGGACGATCCGGCAGATGAACCCGCGGTGAAACCGCAGCCCTGATCGCGTGGTCTGTTAAGGCTGCTTGACGGCTAACGGCTTGATAGATCAGGCATGGAAAGCTGGCGGTGCGAAGATGTGCAGGGTCACCGCCAGCAGAACAGAAATTTTTCTTCTTCTTTACCTTGCGCACCGTCGACGAAAGATTGTGCTTTCCGTATAGTGGCGACAATTTTTTGCATCCAGGAAATGAATGAATGATCAGTCTGATTGCGGCGTTAGCAGTGGATCGCGTCATCGGTATGGAGAATGCCATGCCGTGGGATCTCCCTGCCGATCTCGCCTGGTTTAAGCGCAACACCTTAAACAAACCTGTTGTGATGGGCCGCCTGACATGGGAATCCATCGGTCGCCCGCTGCCGGGGCGTAAAAACATTGTCATCAGCAGCCAGCCGGGCACCGACGATCGCGTTGAGTGGGTGAAATCCGTTGAGGATGCGCTGGCGGCGTGCGGCGATGCGCAGGAGATCATGGTGATCGGTGGCGGCCGCGTCTACGAGCAGTTCCTGCCAAAAGCGCAGCGCCTCTACCTGACGCACATTGATGCGGAAGTGGAGGGCGATACCCATTTCCCGGATTACGATCCGGACGAGTGGGACTCGGTCTTCAGTGAATTCCACGACGCGGACGCGCAGAATTCACACAGCTACTGCTTCGAAATTCTCGAGCGTCGCTAATAGCAAAATCCCCGGCATGCCGGGGATTTTCATTTCAGGAGGCGATGGCTTCCCCGTCACCCAGATCCATCTGGCGATTCGATGGCTGCGTGAAGATCTGCTTATCTTCCCAGCGCAGGCAGGTGAGATCCCCGCCCCAACAGCAGCCGGTATCCAGCGCGTAAATCCCCTCCGGCGTGCCTTCGCCTTCCAGCGATGCCCAGTGGCCAAAGACGATGCTGTACTCCTGCGCGACCGGACCCGGAATTGAGAACCAGGGTTTCAGCGGTGCCGGTGCGTTCTGCGGCGTATCTTTGCAGTACATATCCAGCTGCCCGTTCGGGAAGCAGTAACGCATCCGCGTAAACGCGTTGGTGATAAAGCGCAGACGAGCGAGACCGCTCAGCTCTGGCGACCAGTGGTTTGGCAGATCGCCATACATCGCATCGAGGAACAGCGGATAGGAGTCACTCGCCAGCACCGCTTCGACATCGCGGGCGCAGCTTTTCGCCGTGTCGAGATCCCACTGTGGCGTGATCCCGGCGTGGGCCATCACCACCTTTTTCTCTTCATCGACTTGCAGCAGCGGCTGGCGACGCAGCCAGTTAATCAGGTCGTCGGCGTCGGGCGCTTCCAGCAGCAGGTTAAGCCGATCTTTTGGCTTATTGCGGCTGATACCGGCAAAGACCGCCAGCAGATGCAGATCGTGGTTGCCGAGCACAATGCGTGCGCTGTCGCCAAGAGATTTGACGTAGCGCAGCACGTCGAGCGAGCCAGGGCCGCGCGCCACGAGGTCGCCGGTCAGCCATACGGTGTCTTTTTCCTGTGAAAACTGCACCTGGTTTAACAGCGCGATCAGTTCATCAAAGCAACCGTGAACGTCGCCAATAAAGTATGTAGACATTGATTAATGGATCACTATTGGAACGGCGAGTCGGAAGACCGGGATAGCGACGCGGAAGGGGTTGCCCTGCGCATCGATCATATCGTAATGGCCCTGCATGGTGCCCAGCGGCGTTTCGATCACCGCGCCGCTGGTGTACTGAAATTCGCCGCCTGGCTCGATATGGGGCTGTTCGCCGACCACACCTTCGCCCTGAACTTCCGTTTCGCGGCCATTTCCATTGGTGATCAACCAGTAGCGACTGAGCAACTGGACGGCGCTTCGCCCCAGGTTCCGGATGGTGACGGTGTAAGCAAAGACATAGCGTTCATGGTCGGGTTGCGACTGTGACTCGATATAGAGGCTTTGAACCTGCACAGAGACGCGGGGCGAATTGATCATGGGTTAACTCTCCTTCGGCGGCGCATTATCCGTCAGGTAGTTGGCTAACTGACAATATTGCGCAACAGAGATATTTTCTGCGCGCATCGTCGGATCGATACCCAACGATGAAAGCACGTCGACGGTAAACACATTGCCGAGACTGTTACGAATGGTCTTACGGCGCTGGTTGAACGCTTCGGTGGTAATGCGGCTCAGGGTGCGAACCTCTTTTACCGGGTGCGGCATAGTGGTATGCGGCACCAGGCGCACCACGGCGGAATCGACTTTTGGCGGCGGCGCGAAGGCGGTCGGCGGCACTTCAAGCACCGGGATCACCTGGCAATAGTACTGCGCCATCACGCTCAGTCTTCCATACGCCTTACTGTTCGGCCCTGCAACCAGGCGGTTTACCACCTCTTTTTGCAACATAAAGTGCATGTCGGCAATGGCATCAGTATAGCTAAACAGATGAAACATCAACGGTGTTGAGATGTTGTAGGGCAGGTTGCCGAAAACGCGCAGCGGCTGGCCGAGGGTTTGCGACAGCTCGCCGAAGTTCATGGTCATCGCATCCTGCTGATAAATCGTCAGCTTTGGCGCGAGGAACGGATGCGTTTGCAGACGAGCCGCCAGATCGCGGTCAAGCTCGATCACCGTCATTTTATCCAGACGATCGCCGACCGGCTCGGTCAGCGCGCCAAGACCCGGGCCGATTTCGACCATGGCCTGACCCTTTTGCGGGTTGATGGCGGAAACGATGCTGTCGATCACGAACTGGTCGTGGAGGAAGTTTTGCCCGAAGCGCTTGCGGGCTAAGTGGCCCTGATGGACGCGAGTATTCATTGAGTATTAACAATCATCTTGATGGCGAGATTAAGCGCCGTAATAAAACTGCCGACCTCCGCGGTTCCCTTTCCCGCCAGTTCAAGGGCGGTACCGTGGTCGACGGAGGTGCGAATAAAAGGTAAACCGAGGGTAATATTCACCCCGCGGCCAAAACCCTGGTATTTTAGCACGGGCAGGCCTTGATCGTGGTACATCGCCAGCACCGCGTCGGCGTTATCGAGGTATTTCGGCTGAAACAGCGTGTCTGCCGGGAGCGGACCGCTCAAGTTCATGCCTTCGTGACGCATCGCTTCCAGCAGCGGAATGATGGTATCGATCTCTTCCGTGCCCATATGGCCGCCTTCACCCGCGTGGGGGTTGAGGCCGCAGACCAGAATATGCGGAGAGGCAATACCAAACTTCTGCCGTAAATCGCCGTGCAGGATGGTGATAACTTCACGCAGAAGATCGGGCGTGATGGCATCTGCAACCTCCCGGAGCGGCAGGTGCGTCGTCGCTAGCGCCACGCGCAGCGTCTCCGTTGCCAGCATCATCACCACTTTGTCGGCGTGAGCGCGCTGCTCGAAAAACTCCGTGTGCCCGGTAAAGGGCGTACCCGAATCGTTGATCACCCCTTTATGCACCGGGCCGGTGACCAGCGCGGCGAATTCGCCGTTCAGGCAACCATCGCAGGCGCGGGCAAGGGTAGAGACGACGTAAGCACCGTTTTGCGGATTAAGACGACCAGCGACAACCGGCGCGTTGAGCGCAACGGGCAGCAGGGTAAGGGTTCCGGCCTGTTGCGGCGCCGCTGCATGCCCGGGAGCGTACTCCCGAAGCGTAAGCGGCAGACCGAGCAGGGCTGCCCGGTCGGTTAACAGCGTCGCATCGCCACAGATTACCAGTTCAACCGGCCAGTCGCGCTGGGCGAGCTGCACCACCAGATCCGGGCCAATCCCGGCGGGTTCGCCGGGAGTGATAACGATGCGCTGCGTGTTCATCAGTTGCTCAGAATTTTGACGTAAGCGCTGGCGCGTTGTTCCTGCATCCAGGTTGCCGCCTCTTCAGAGAACTTGCGGTTCATCAACATCCGGTAGGCGCGATCTTTCTGCGCGGCATCGGTTTTGTCGACGTTGCGCGAATCGAGCATTTCGATCAGGTGCCAGCCGAAGGAGGAGTGCACCGGGCCGCTCATCTGGCCGCGTTTCAGCTTCATCAGCGCATCGCGGAAAGCGGGATCGTAGATATCCGCTGCCGCCCAGCCGAGGTCGCCGCCCTGGTTGGCTGAACCCGGATCCTGAGAGAACTCTTTCGCCGCATTAGCAAACGTGGTGCGACCGCTCTTAATATCGGCAGCAATCTCTTCCAGCTTGGTACGCGCCTGATCATCGGTCATGATCGGCGACGGTTTCAGCAGGATGTGACGGGCATGCACCTCGGTCACGGAGATGCTCTTCGACTGACCGCGCAGATCGTTCACTTTAAGAATGTGGAAACCGACACCGGAGCGAATTGGGCCCAGCACGTCGCCTTTTTTCGCCGTGCTCAGCGCCTGAGCGAAGACGCTCGGCAGCTCCTGAATACGGCCCCAGCCCATCTGGCCGCCTTTCAGCGCCTGCTGGTCAGCAGAGTAGGTGATCGCCAGCTTGCCAAAGTCAGCGCCGTTACGCGCCTGCTCGATAATCGAGCGCGCCTGGGCTTCTGCTTCGTTAACCTGTGCGGAGGTCGGGTTTTCTGACAGCGGGATCAGGATGTGGCTCAGGTTCAGCTCGGTGCTGGCATCGTTCTGATTGCCAACCTGCTGTGCCAGCGACTCCACTTCCTGCGGCAGCACGGTCACGCGGCGACGCACTTCGCTGTTACGCACTTCGGAGATGATCATCTCTTTGCGGATCTGGTTACGATAGGTGCTGAAATTCATCCCGTCGTAGGCCAGACGGCTGCGCATCTGATCCATCGTCATGTTGTTCTGTTTCGCAATATCCGCGATAGCGGCATCGAGCTGTTCGTCAGTCACTTTGACGCCCATTTTCGTGCCCATCTGCAAAATGATCTGATCCATGATCAGACGCTCCAGGATCTGATGGCGCAGGGTCTTGTCATCCGGCAACTGTTGACCCGCCTGGCCAGCATTCGCTTTGACGGACTGCATCAAACCATCAACGTCACTTTCGAGCACGACGCCGTTATTCACCACGGCGGCGACTTTATCGACAACCTGAGGCGCGGCAAAACTGGTATTCGCAACCATAGCGATACCGAGAAGCAGCGTTTTCCAGTTCTTCATACCTTTTCCATTTCAATTAACCGCAGTGCGGATTACGTTGCAAATCAAACAGATCACAGTGAGCTACGGTACGGCAGGATGTTCGAGCGCAGCATCTCTTGCGTACCCAGGCCATAGTTGGAGCTCAGGCCGCGAAGCTCAATGTTGAAACCGATAACTTTTTCATACTTGCTCTGATCGTTCTCCCAGCCGTTAAGTTTGCGTTCCCAACCGAGGCGAATCGCATAACAGCAGGAGTTGTACTGCACACCAACCATCTGGTCCGCAGGTTTTTTGGTATTGGTATCAAGATAGTACGCGCCAACAAGAGACCAGCGATCGGCAATCGGCCAGCTTGCGGCGGTGCCCACCTGCGAAATCCCTTTTTTAAACTGATCTGCCGCCGCGAATTCCGGCAGCGTTGCCTGAATATACTCCGGGCTCGCATAACGATAGCTCAGCTGCAGCAGACGGTTTTCATCACGGCGATACTCCAGCGCGGAGCTGCTGTTGGCGATGTTATTCAGACGCGTATCGTACTGAACCCCGCCGCGCAGGCCCCAACGGTCGGAGATACGCCAGTAGGTATCGCCCGCCCATACCAGCGAACCGGTTTTGTTGTCTTTCTCCCAGTTGATATTGTCATCACCGGTACGGGACTCGGTGAAATAGTAGATTTGACCAACAGAAACGTTAAAACGTTCAACCGCCGCATTATCAAAAATACGCGTGGTGAGACCGGTGGTAACCTGGTTCGCTGACGCGATGCGGTCGAGGCCGCCATAGGTGCGGTCGCGGAACAGGCCGCTGTAGTCCGACTGCAACAGGGAGGAGTCGTAGTTGTTGATATGGCTCTGATCGCGGTACGGCACATAGAGATACTGCGCGCGCGGCTCCAGCGTCTGGGTATAGCCAGCCGCCCAGTCCATATCGCGCTCGAAGACCAGCTTGCCGTCGGCTTTAAACTGCGGCATGACGCGGTTGACGTTCGCGTCATACGAACGACCCGTCTGCGCGTTGGCGTTCGCCGCGTTAAAGGTATCGATATTGGTCTGCTGGTAATGGGTCGCCAACAGTTTGACTTCAGTATTGAGGCTGCTCCAGTCATTGGATACCGGCAGACTTAAGGTTGGCTCCAGATGCAGACGCGTCGCCTCTGGGTTGTTTTTGTTGGTGTTAACAAAGTTAACCGCCTGGCCATACACGCGGAAATCGAACGGACCGAGATCGTTGTGGTACCAGTTCACATCCACCTGCGGCTGCGCAGAGTAGGAGTTACTGTTGTTACGGTTAAACACCTGGAACTGTTTGGTCGAGACCGTGGCGTCAAAGTTTTCGATCGCATAACCAACGCTGAGGATCTGCGTGGCGTAACCATCGGTACTGGAACCATATTTTGACGAAAAGTCGTTAAAGTAGTTCGGATCGCTGACTTTGGTGTAGTTGGCGTTAAAACGCCACACTTTGTCCAGCACGCCCGTATGCTGCCAGAAGAAGAGCCAGCGATGGCGATCGCCCTCGGTTGGGTGCTCATCTTCGTAGACTTTATCAGAAGGCAGATAATCGAACTCAATCAGGCCTTCGCCCGCCTGCGACAGATAACGGAACTCATTCTGCCACTGGGTGTTGCCGCGCTTATGGATATAGTGCGGCGTGATCGTCGCATCCATATTGGGCGCGATGTTCCAGTAGTAGGGCAGATAGAATTCGAAATAGTTGCTGGTTGAGTACTTGGCGTTCGGGATCAGGAAACCTGAGCGGCGCTTATCACCAATCGGCAACTGCAAATAGGGGCTATAGAAGACCGGAACCGGGCCAAGCTTAAGGCGGGCGTTCCAGATCTCAGCAACCTGCTCTTCGCGATCCTGAATCACCTCGCTGCCGACAACGCTCCAGGTATTGGAGCCGGGCAAGCAGGAGGTAAAGGTACCGTTATCCAGGATGGTATAACGGTTCTGGCCGCGCTGTTTCATCACATCGGCAGTACCGCGACCCTGGCGGTCAACCATCTGGTAGTTACCGTCCCAGATATTGGTGTCTTTGGTGTTGAGGTTAGCCCAACCTTTCGGACCTTTCAGGATGACCTGATTGTCGTCATAGTGCACATTACCGAGCGCATCCACCGTTCGTACAGGTTCCGTCTGACCTTCCGGTTGCTGTTGATGAACCTGAACCTCATCGGCCTGCATGCGGCTATTACCCTGATTAATATCGACATTACCGGTAAACATGGCGTCGTCAGGGTAGTTGCCTTTAGCATGATCGGCGTTGATCGTTACCGGTAAGTTATTGGTATCGCCTTTAATCAGGGGGCGGTTATAGCTGGGAACGCCAAGCATACACTGCGAGGCAAGATCGGCTGCCATCCCCTGCTGACTGTAAAGGGCGTAGCCAATCATGGTGGCCAGGAGGGTGGGGATACGTTTTTTCATACGTTTTATGTGTTGTTCCGTCATCTGTGGCTTTACGCTGGCAAACGGTCTGAGACTAACTTACTCGCCTTTGCAACGCTAGTTTTAATCCTGCCCGCGTTCGAGCCAGAAGGAGAGCCTGCGCCTGTGCACGGCATAGAATGACGGGTATGATAAAGCAAATTTTAGCCGACGGCATGACGATTTGGGGAGTATATGCAGTATTGGGGGAAAGTGGTTGGAGTGGTCGTTGCCCTTTTCGTAGGCGGCGGCTTTTGGGGCGCCGTGCTGGGGCTGATTATTGGGCATCTTTTTGACAAATCGCGCAGCCGTAAAATGGCGTGGTTTGCCAACCAGCGCGAGCGCCAGACGCTCTTTTTTGCCACCACCTTTGAGGTGATGGGGCATTTAACCAAATCGAAGGGGCGCGTGACGGAAGCGGATATTCAGGTCGCCACCCTGTTTATGGATCGTCTGAACCTGCACGGCGAGTCGCGCACCGCGGCGCAGCACGCTTTCCGCGTCGGCAAAACGGATAACTACCCGTTACGCGACAAGATGCGGCAGTTTCGCAGCGTCTGTTTCGGCCGCTTTGATTTGATTAGGATGTTTCTGGAAATTCAAATCCAGGCAGCGTTTGCTGACGGTACGCTCCACCCGAGCGAACGCCAGGTGCTTTACGTCATCGCCGAAGAGCTGGGCATCTCTCGCCAGCAGTTCGATCAGTTCCTGCTGATGATGCAGGGCGGGGCGCAGTTTGGCGGCGGCTTTAACAACTCGCAGCAGCAGGCGGGCGGTGGCGGATGGCAGCAGTCGCAACGCGGCCCAACGCTGGAAGATGCCTGCAACGTGCTGGGGGTGAAAGCCACCGACGATGCGACAACCATTAAACGCGCTTATCGCCGCTTAATGGGCGAGCATCACCCGGACAAGCTGGTGGCGAAAGGATTACCGCCGGAGATGATGGAGATGGCGAAGCAGAAAGCGCAGGACATCCAGAAAGCCTACGAACTGATTCGCGAACAGAAAGGGTTTCGCTAATAAAAACGTCCCCGACCGCAAGATCGGGGCGCGTTCTCAAAAATCCACCGGTGCCTTAAACGTCATGCTGTTGCCAAACGCCGGATGGGTAATCGTCAAGATTTCGGCATGGAGCTGTAAACGCGGTGCCATCGCCAGCGCTTCCGGCGTCGCATAAAAGCGGTCGCCGAGGATCGGATGACCCAGCGCCAGCATATGCACCCGCAGCTGGTGCGAGCGGCCGGTGATCGGCTTCAGGCGCACCCGCGCGCTACCATCTTCGTCATACGACAGCACTTCATACTCCGTCTGCGCCGCCTTGCCGGTTTCAAAACAGACCTTCTGCTTTGGTCGGTTCGGCCAGTCGCAAATCAGCGGCAGATCCACCAGCCCTTCCGCTTTTTCCGGGTGACCCCAGACGCGCGCCAGGTACTGCTTTTTCGGCTCGCGTTCACGAAACTGGCGCTTTAATTCGCGCTCGGCCGCTTTGGTGAGCGCCACCACTATCACGCCGCTGGTGGCCATATCCAGCCGATGCACCGATTCCGCCAGCGGATAATCGCGCTGAATGCGCGTCATCACGCTGTCTTTGTGCTCATCAAGACGGCCCGGCACCGACAACAAGCCGCTGGGCTTGTTGACGACCATAATGTGCTCATCCTGATAGAGAATGACCAGCCAGGGATCCTGCGGCGGGTTGTAGGGCTCCATCACCATTGCGGGCTCCGTTATTGATGCGTGACGACAATCAGACGCAGCGCGTCCAGACGCCAGCTGGCCTGCGCCAGGCTCTCCATCACCTGCAGCCGGTTGCTCTCGATCGCTTCCAGTTCGTCATCACGAATGTTCGGGTTGACGGCTTTCAGCGCTTCGAGACGCGCCAGCTCCGCAGAGAGCTTCTCATCGGCTTCGCGGCGCGCAGCTTCAATCAGTGCCTTCGCGGCATCAGCCACCTGGGCTTCACCTTTTTGCAGGATGGTATGCACCTCCTGCTGTACGGCGTTGACCAGTTTGCTGCCGGTATGGCGGTTGACCGCGCTCAGCTGACGGTTAAAGGTCTCAAACTCCACCTGTGCGGCAAGGTTGTTACCGTTTTTATCCACCAGCAGACGGATCGGCGTCGACGGCAGGAAGCGGTTAAGCTGCAACTGTTTCGGTGCCTGCGCTTCAACTACGTAGATCAGTTCTACCAGCAGCGTGCCGACCGGCAAGGCTTTGTTCTTCAGCAGCGAAATGGTGCTGCTGCCGGTGTCGCCGGAGAGGATCAGATCCAGGCCGTTACGGATGATCGGGTGCTCCCAGGTGACAAACTGCGCATCTTCGCGCGACAGCGCCACATCACGCTCAAAGGTGATGGTGCAGCCATCTTCCGGCAAGCCCGGGAAGTCCGGTACCAGCATATGATCTGACGGCGTCAGCACGATCATGTTCTCGCCGCGATCGTCCTGGTTAATGCCGACGATATCAAACAGGTTCATGGCGAAGGCGATAAGCGCGGTGTCATCATCCTGCTCGGCGATGCTGTCAGCCAGCGCCTGCGCTTTCTCGCCGCCGTTGGAGTGGATCTCCAGCAGGCGGTCGCGGCCCTGCTCCAGCTGCGCTTTCAGCTCATCATGCTGCGCGCGGCAGGTTTTAATCAGATCGTCAAAACCGTCGGTATTTTCCGGTGCGGCCAGGTAGTTAATCAGCTCGCCGTGCACGCTGTCGTAGATGGCGCGGCCGGTCGGGCAGGTGTGTTCAAACGCGTCCAGCCCTTCGTGATACCAGCGCACCAGCACCGACTGCGCGGTTTTTTCGAGATAAGGCACGTGGATCTGAATGTCGTGCGCCTGGCCAATACGATCCAGACGGCCAATACGCTGCTCGAGCAGATCCGGGTTGAAGGGAAGATCGAACATCACCAGATGGCTGGCGAACTGGAAGTTACGCCCTTCAGAACCGATTTCGGAGCAGAGCAGCACCTGCGCGCCGCTATCCTCTTCTGAGAACCAGGCCGCCGCGCGGTCGCGTTCAATAATCGACATCCCTTCATGGAACACCGCTGCGCGGATACCTTCGCGCTCGCGCAGAACCTGCTCCAGTTGCAGCGCGGTCGCCGCTTTGGCGCAGATCACCAGCACCTTCTGCGAGCGGTGGCTGGTAAGGTAGCCCATCAGCCACTCGACGCGCGGATCGAAGTTCCACCAGGTGCCGCTGTCGCCTTCAAACTCCTGATAAATCTGCTCCGGGTAGAGCATGTCGCGGGCGCGCTCTTCCTGGCTTTTGCGCGCACCCATAATGCCGGAGACTTTAATCGCCGTCTGGTACTGGGTCGGCAGCGGCAGTTTCACCGTGTGCAGTTCGCGTTTCGGGAAGCCTTTCACCCCATTACGGGTGTTACGGAACAGCACGCGGCTGGTGCCGTGGCGATCCATCAGCATGGCGATCAGCTCCTGGCGCGCATCGGCCGCGCCGTCGCGATCGCTGTTCGCGGTTTGCAGCAGCGGCTCGATATCCTGCTCGCCCACCAGCTCGCTCAGCATATTGAGATCGTCATTGCTCAGGCGTTCGCCCGCCAGCAGCAGCGCGACGGCGTCGGCCACCGGGCGGTAGTTCTGCTGCTCTTCAACAAACTGGGCGAAATCATGGAAACGGTTAGGGTCGAGCAGGCGCAGACGTGCAAAGTGGCTCTCCATACCGAGCTGTTCCGGCGTTGCGGTCAGCAGCAGAATGCCCGGCACGCGCTCGGCCAGCTGTTCAATGGCGAGATATTCGCGGCTCGCCTCTTTTTCGCTCCACACCAGATGGTGCGCTTCATCGACCACCAGCAGATCCCACTCGGCATCGCACAGGTGTTCGAGACGCTGCTTGCTGCGGCGCACGAAATCAAGGGAGCAGATCACCAGCTGTTCGGTCTCGAACGGGTTATCGCTATCGTGCTGCGCTTCGGCGTAACGATCGTCATCAAACAGCGCAAAGCGCAGGTTGAAGCGGCGCAGCATCTCAACCAGCCACTGGTGTTGCAGGGTTTCCGGCACCACGATCAGCACACGCTCGGCGGCACCCGCCAGCAGCTGCTGATGCAGGATCATCCCGGCTTCAATGGTTTTGCCCAGCCCCACTTCATCGGCCAGCAGCACGCGCGGCGCATGGCGACGGCCCACGTCGTGGGCAATGTGCAGCTGGTGCGGAATCAGGTTCGTACGCTGCCCGCGCAGGCCGCTCCACGGCATGCGGTACTGCTCACTCTGGTATTTCCGCGCGCGGAAGCGCAGCGCGAAACGGTCCATGCGATCAATCTGCCCGGCGAAAAGACGATCCTGCGGCTTGCTGAACACCAGCTTGCTGTCGAGCAGCACTTCACGCAGCACCACGTTGTTCTCCCCGGTATCAAGACGCGTACCGGTATAGGCGAGCAGACCGTTCTCTTCGTTGACTTCATCGATGGTGAGCTGCCAGCCGTCGTGACTGGTGATGGTGTCACCGGGATTGAACATGACGCGCGTGACGGGAGAGTCGCTGCGGGCATACAAGCGATTTTCACCGGTGGCGGGGAAAAGCAGGGTGACCGTGCGCGCGTCCATCGCAACGACAGTACCAAGTCCAAGCTCGCTTTCCGTATCGCTGATCCAGCGTTGACCAAGTGTAAAGGGCATAAATGAACTCTAATCTCTAATTGCAGGCAATAGTTCGTCACCGCCTGGCGACAGGCGGGCGGATAAATTTGGGGCCAGAAAAAGGAAGGGCGCTATGGTACTGGAACCAACTTCGTTCGTATAGACCGATTCGTGTAGCATCACGGTCAGAATAGTCCCAGCTGCCCTGCCATCAGTGTAGCAAAGTCATCGTCAAGGAAAGGGAGGATCCCATCGGCGACCGGCTGCAACTGCTTCGTTAAATAGTGATCGTAATCGAGCGGCGAGCGCTGGTAATCGACCGGTTCCGGGCCACTGGTGGTCCAGAGATACTTAATGGTGCCGCGGTTCTGGTACTGCGGCGCGCGCCCGCGCTTCTGGTTCTCTTCGTCGGCAAGCCGCGCGGCACGCACGTGTGGCGGCACATTGCGCTCATACTCCGCCAGCGGGCGGCGCAGGCGTTTGCGGTAGACCAGCTGCGCATCCAGCTCGCCCGCCATCAGGCTGGCGATGGTCTCGCGGATATAATCCTGGTACGGCTCGTTGCGAAAGATACGCAGATAGAGCGACTGCTGGAACTGCTGCGCCAGCGGCGTCCAGTCGGTACGCACCGTCTCAAGGCCTTTAAACACCATGCGCTGCGTATCGCCCTCCTGAATCATCCCGGCGTAGCGCTTTTTACTCCCCTGATCCGTACCGCGAATGGTCGGCATCAGGAAGCGGCAAAAATGGGTTTCGAACTCCAGCTCCAGCGCGCTCTCCAGCCCCTGCTGTTGCATGTGCGCCGTCCACCAGCGGTTAACTGTTTCGACCAGATGCTGGCCAATTTTCGCCGCCGCCTCTTCGCTGTGCTGATGCTTAAGCCAGACGAAAGTAGAGTCCGTATCGCCATAGATCACGTCATAGCCTTCGGCTTCGATCAGCGCTTTGGTTTGCAGCATGATCTGATGCCCACGCATGGTGATCGACGAGGCGAGCCTCGGATCGAAAAAGCGGCAGGCGGTGGTGCCGAGCACGCCGTAGAAGGCGTTCATGATGATCTTCAGCGCCTGCGACAGCGGCTTATTGCCCTGCCGTTTGGCCTCATCGCGCCCGTGCCAGATCTGCCCGACAATCTCCGGCAGGCAGTGCTTCTCGCGCGAAAACCACGCGCCGAGAAAACCTTCCGTGCTGTGCGCCGCATCCGGCTGCGCCAGCCCCTCAATCAGGCCGACGGGATCGATAAGAAAGGTGCGGATGATCGACGGGTAGAGGCTTTTGTAATCGAGCACCAGCACCGAATCATAGAGGCCAGGACGTGAGTCCATCACATAGCCGCCGGGGCTGGCCTGCGGTGCGACATCGCCGAGATTGGGTGCCACGTAACCGGCGCGGTGCATGCGCGGAAAGTAGAGGTGGCTAAAGGCGGCAACCGAGCCGCCGTGGCGGTCGGCGGGCAGGCCGTTGACCGTCGCGCGCTCCAGCAAAAAGGGCATGATCTCCGTTTTGTGGAAGATACGCGTCACCAGCTCGCAATCCTTCAGGTTATAGGTAGCGAGCGCCGGCTTATCTTCGGCGAAGCGGCGGTTGATCTCATCCATGCGATCCCACGGGTTGTCGATCGCTTTCCCCTCGCCGAGCAGTTCGCGCGATACCGATTCCAGTGAGAAGGAGGAGAAGCTCCAGAAGGCGGACTTCAGCGCGTCGATGCCGTCGATTATCAGGCGGCCCGGTGCCTGGGCAAAGAAGACGCCGTTTTTAAAGCCGTGCTCGCGCCACTCCAGCTCACTGCCATTGCGCCCGAGGGTTAGCGGCACGCGGTAGCGCTCGGCGCTCTTTTGCAGCACTTTCAAATCAAACTGCACCACGTTCCAGCCAATCAGCACATCGGGATCGTGCTCGGCAAACCAGGCGTTAAGTTTTTCCAGCAGCTGCGGGCGGCTGGCGACATAGATAAGATCGAAATCGAGCCCCTGCGCATCGCCATTTTCCGGGCCAAGCATATAGACCGTGCGCTGGCCGCAGCCCTCAAGGCCGATGCAGTAAAGCTCGCCGTGGCGGGTGGTTTCAATATCGAGCGACACCCACTTCAGCGGTGGGCGATAGTGCGGGCTCGGTTTCAGGCGCGCATTGACCAGCGCGTTGCCGTGCGGTTCGCCATCGACCCACACCGGGGCGGTGATAAAGCGTTCCATCAGATAGCGCTCCGGCGGGCGGACATCGCCTTCATAGACGGTAACGCCGCCTTCGCGCAGCAGCTTTTCAAAACGCATTAATTGACGGTGGGCGCGACAGTAGAGACCCATTACGGGACGGCGGTGAAAATCGTTGAGGGAGAGCGGCGTTAAGCGCCAGTTGTGCTCATCGCGCAGCAGCGCGCGGGCTTTGTCGGCCTGCTCAGCGGGAATAAAGGCAACCGACTCCTGCGGCGGCAACACCACGCGCAGCGGGCCGTTATCCGTGGCAAGCCAGAGTTCGATCTCCGTCCCGTTGGGCGTATCCCGCCAGTGACGGGTTAAAATAAAGCCTTCTTGCGCCTGCGCCACAGTTTGCTCTCACTCAACCAAAACCAGGCGAGATTATAGCCTGGTTCGGCAGGTGATGCTGTGGTTTTATACAGCTATTGCCCGTAATAGGCTTTCGCGCCGTGTTTACGTAAATAGTGCTTATCCAGCAGCGTTTGCTGCATGGCGGGCAGTTGTGGATTGAGCTGGCGGCTGAAGATGCCCATATAGGCCACCTCTTCCAGCACAATGGCGTTATGCACCGCGTCATCGGCATTTTTACCCCAGGCAAACGGCCCGTGGGAGTGCACCAGCACGCCGGGCATTTGCGCCGCGTCGATCCCGTTTTTCTCGAAGGTTTCGACAATCACATTGCCGGTTTCCCACTCATATTCACCGTTGATCTCCTCATCGTGCATTTTGCGGGTGCAGGGGATCTCGCCATAGAAGTAGTCGGCGTGGGTGGTGCCGGTCGCCGGAATGGGTTGCCCGGCCTGCGCCCAGATGGTGGCGTGGCGCGAATGGGTATGGACAATGCCGCCAATGGTCGGAAACGCCTGGTAGAGCAAGCGGTGGGTGGGGGTATCGGAAGAGGGCTTTTTCGTCCCTTCAACCACTTCGCCGGTGGCGATATCGACCACCACCATATCCTCGGCGGTCATCACGGTGTAGTCGACGCCGGAGGGTTTGATCACCAGCACGCCGCGGGTGCGGTCGACGGCGCTGACGTTGCCCCAGGTCAGGGTGACCAGATTATGTTTTGGCAGTGCCAGGTTGGCTTCCAGCACCTGCCGTTTGAGATCGTCGAGCATCGGTTTCTCCTGTATTGCCGGATGGCGCGTGGCTTATCCGGCCTACGGGTTCGTTTCGTCTGTATTGCCGGATGGCGCTGCGCTTATCCGGCCTACGGGTTTGTTTTGCCTGTATTGCCGGATGGCGCGTTGCTTATCCGGCCTACGGGTTCGTTTTGTCTCTATTGCCGGATGGCGCGTTGCTTATCCGGCCTACGGGTTCGTTTTGTCTGTATTGCCGGATGGCGCTGCATCTATCCGGCATATGGGTTTTGTAGGCCCGGTAAACGCAGTGCCACCGGGCATCGGCTTAGCGCTTAGAGCCGTAATAGAGCTCGTTCCAGCGCAGCGCATCTTTAAACGCTGGCAGGCGGGTATCTTCATCGATCACCGTCAGCTCAATGCCGTGCAGCTCGCTGAACTGGCGCATATCGTCAAGGGTCAGCGCCTGGCTGAAGACGGTATGGTGCGCGCCACCGGCGAGGATCCACGCTTCGGAGGCGGTGTTGAGATCCGGCAGCGCTTTCCACAGGGCATTCGCCACCGGCAGATTCGGCAGATCGTGCGGCGTTTTCACCGCTTCAACACAGTTCACCAGCAGGCGGAAGCGATCCCCGAGATCGATCAGGCTGGCGTTGATCGCCGGACCCGTTTTGGTGGAGAAGATCAGTCGTGCCGGATCGGCCTTGCCGCCGATACCGAGATACTGCACGTCCAGCGTCGGTTTTTCGTCGATGGCGATAGAGGGGCACACTTCCAGCATATGCGAGCCGAGCACCAGGTCGTTGCCATTCTCAAAGTGGTAGGTGTAATCCTCCATAAAGGAGGTGCCGCCGTTCAGGCCGCCGGACATCACCTTCATAATGCGCAGCAGCGCTGCGGTCTTCCAGTCGCCTTCGCCGGCAAAGCCGTAGCCCTGCTGCATCAGGCGCTGTACCGCCAGACCCGGCAGCTGTTTCAGGCCGTGCAGATCTTCAAAAGTGGTGGTGAAGGCGTGGAAGCCGCCCTCCTCTAAGAAGCGTTTCAGGCCAAGCTCAATACGCGCGGCATCAATCACATTCTGGCGTTTATCGCCGTTCACCTGTGCCGCTGCGGTCAGGCGGTAGCTGCTCTCATACTCATCGACCAGCGCATTGATATCGCCGTCGCTCACCGCATTCACTACCTGCACCAAATCGCCGACGCCCCAGGTATTCACCGAGAAGCCAAACTTGATCTGCGCGGCCACTTTATCGCCGTCGGTTACCGCCACTTCGCGCATGTTGTCGCCAAAGCGCACCACTTTCAGGTGGCGGGTATCCTGTTTCGACACCGCCTGGCGCATCCACGCACCGATGCGGGAATGAGCCTGTTTATCCTGCCAGTGACCGGTTACCACGCTGTGCTGCTGACGCATACGCGCGCCGATAAAGCCAAATTCGCGGCCGCCGTGCGCGGTCTGGTTGAGGTTCATAAAGTCCATATCGATGCTGTCCCACGGCAGGGAGGCATTGAACTGGGTATGGAATTGCAGCAGTGGCTTGTTGAGGATCGACAGGCCGTTGATCCACATTTTCGCCGGCGAGAAGGTGTGCAGCCACACCACCAGCCCGGCGCACTTCTCGTCATAGTTGGCATCGCGGCAGATGGCGGTGATCTCATCCGGCGTCGTTCCCAGCGGCTTCAGCGTCAGTTTGCAGGGCAGTTTCGCTTCTGCGTTGAGGGCGTTAACCACCTGCTCGGCATGATGCGTCACCTGCTTCAGGGCTTCCGGCCCGTACAGGTGCTGGCTGCCAATAACGAACCAAATTTCATACTTGTCGAAAATAGTCATGATCGTGTCCTTAATGGGTTAACGCGGCCGGCGAAACTGTCGCGGCTGAAGGGAGATAGTGCTGCTCGGCGCTGACGGCCCACTGCTGATAGCGGCGATAGAGCCGTTCAAACTGCTGCGCCTGTGCCGAAGGCTGGAGCGTTTTCTCGATGGCGCTCGCCATCTTCTGCTGCGCAGCCGGGATATCGGCGTGTACTTCTGCGGCGACGGCGGCGAAGATGGCCGCGCCCAGCGCACAGCACTGCTCAGAGGCGACAACCTGCAACGGGCGGTTGAGCACATCGCAGCAGGCCTGCATTACGCCGAGGTTTTTACGTGCGATGCCGCCAAGCGCCATCACGTTGTCAACGGCAATACCCTGTTCGGTAAAGCACTCCATAATCGCGCGGGCACCGAAGGCGGTGGCGGCAATCAGCCCGCCGAACAGCGCCGGGGCGTCGGTGGCAAGATTCAGATCGGTGATCACCCCTTTCAGGCGCTGGTTAGCGTTTGGCGTGCGGCGACCGTTGAACCAGTCGAGCACCACCGGCAGGTGATCGAGAGAGGGGTTTTTCACCCAGGCATCTGTAAGCGCTGGCAGGAGCTGTTTCTGGCTGGCTTTGATCTGCTCTTTCAGTTCCGGGTGCTGCTGGGCCAGCTGTTCCAGCGGCCAGCCGAGGATGCGGCCAAACCAGGCGTAGATATCGCCGAAGGCGGATTGCCCCGCTTCGAGGCCGATAAAGTCCGGCACTACGCTGCCATCAACCTGGCCGCAGATGCCTTTCACCGCGCGGTCGCCAACGCTCTCTTTATCGGCGATGAGAATGTCGCAGGTGGAGGTGCCGATCACTTTCACCAGCGTATTAGGCTGTGCGCCCGCGCCGACGGCACCCATATGGCAGTCGAACGCGCCGCCGGAGATCACCACCGATTCCGACAGCCCCAGGCGCTGCGCCCACTCGGCGGTCAGCGTGCCCACCGGACGGTCGGCGGTAAAGGTTTCGGTAAAGAGCGGCCAGCGCAGGTGTTTATTGATAATCGGATCGAGTTCATCAAAGAAGGCGGCAGGCGGCAGGCCGCCCCAGCTTTCATGCCACAGGGATTTATGCCCGGCGCTGCAACGCCCGCGGCGAATCGCTTCCGGGCGCGTGGTGCCGGAGAGCAGGGCTGGCACCCAGTCGCACAGCTCTATCCACGAGGCGGCGGCCTGCGCCACGGCGCTGTCGGCGCGGGTCACGTGCAGGATCTTCGCCCAGAACCATTCGCTGGAGTAGATGCCGCCAATGTAGCGCGAGTAGTCGGTTTTACCGGAGGTGTGGCACAAGCGGGTGATGGCTTCCGCCTCTTCCACGGCGGTGTGATCTTTCCACAGTACGAACATGGCGTTCGGGTTGTCGGCAAACTCCGGGCGCAGCGCCAGCACGCGGCCTTCGGCATCAATCGGCGCAGGGGTGGAGCCGGTGCTGTCTACGCCAATGCCTTTGATCTCTGCGCGCTGGGCGTCGCTTAACTCTGCCAGCACGCTTTTGAGCGCCGCTTCCATCGATTCAATGTAATCGCGCGGATGATGGCGAAACTGGTTATGCGGCGCGTCGCAATAACGGCCCTCCTGCCAGCGCGGATACCACTCGACGCTGGTGGCGATCTCCGCCCCGGATGTGCAGTCTACCGCCAGCGCACGTACTGAATCGCTGCCGAAATCGAGGCCAATCGTGATTGCCATGCTTAGTGCTCCATAAGAATAACCGTTAGAAAAACGATAGAGATCGGCGGCGAAAACCGTCAGGCAGGATTCGCTAATCTTATGGACGAAATTGCTATGGCATCGCAAAGTGTGACGCCGTGCAAAAATTCGATGTGGACATTTCTGTCGCCTTTATAGACACTTCCGTTATCCGTTTTGACCCTGCTTTAAGGCGTTAAAAAGGGCTTATCGCTTTTGTCTTGCGGCATCGCGTGATAGCAGTATTGACGCGCTTTGCCCGCCATTAGCCGGGAAATAACGGGAATGACAATATGGACAATTGGTTTCCTTGTCGGGTAGGGGAGTAATGCGTTTTATGGCCGAATCTCAAAATGATCCACTGCTGCCCGGGTACTCGTTTAACGCGCACCTGGTGGCGGGTCTGACGCCGATTGAATCGGAAAGCTATCTCGACTTTTTTGTTGACCGACCGATGGGGATGAAGGGCTATATCCTCAACCTGACGGTGCGCGGCGAAGGCGTGGTGATGAACCAGGGCAAACAGTTTGTCTGCCGACCCGGCGATATTCTCCTTTTTCCCCCCGGCGAGATTCACCACTATGGCCGCCATCCTGACGCCGAGGCGTGGTATCACCAGTGGGTCTATTTCCGTCCGCGCGCCTACTGGCAGGAGTGGCTAAACTGGCCGACGCTCTTCGCACAAACCGGTTTTTACCGCCCTGATGATGCGCATATGGATCGTTTTCGTGACCTTTTCGCGCAAATTATCGATGCCGGGCAGAGCGCCGGGCGCTACGCCGAACATCTGGCGATCAACCTGCTCGAACAGCTGCTGCTGCGGCGCATGGAGGCGATCAACGAATCCCTCAATCCGCCGCTCGATAACCGCGTGCGTGACGCCTGTCAGTACATCAGCGATCACCTTTCCGATAACCATTTTGATATTGCCAGCGTCGCGCAGCATGTCTGCCTCTCGCCGTCGCGCCTGTCGCATCTCTTTCGCCAGCAACTGGGCGTCAGCGTGCTGAGCTGGCGCGAAGATCAGCGCATCAGCCAGGCAAAACTGCTGCTCAGCACCACGCGGATGCCGATTGCCAGCGTCGGGCGCAACGTCGGCTTTGACGATCAGCTCTACTTTTCCCGGGTGTTTAAAAAATGCACCGGTGCCAGCCCGAGCGAGTTTCGTGCAGGATGTGAATGAAGCGTAAAGAATGGAAATAATCTGTTCTTCAATCTGACATAAGTGGTAAAGATTCAGATAATTGAAAGCTTGACGGTGGCGGAGGCGCTCCGCAGAATCCGCCGTTCAATCTGAACAGGACCCTTTATGGAAGCATTGCTGGAACACTTTATTACCCAGTCAGCCATGTACTCGCTGGTGGCGATTGCGCTGGTCGCTTTTTTTGAGTCGCTGGCGCTGGTGGGGCTGATCCTCCCCGGCACGGTGATGATGGCGGCGCTGGGCGCGCTGATTGGCAGCGGGGAAGTTAATTTCTGGCATGCGTGGCTGGCGGGCATTGTCGGCTGCCTGCTCGGTGACTGGATCTCCTTCTGGCTCGGCTGGCGCTTTAAGAAACCGCTGCACCGCTGGTCTTTCCTGAAAAAGCACAAAGCGCTGCTCGATAAAACCGAACACGCGCTGCATGAGCACAGCCTGTTTACCATTCTGGTGGGGCGCTTTGTCGGCCCGACGCGCCCGCTGGTGCCAATGGTCGCCGGAATGCTCGATCTGCCGATCCGCAAATTTTTACCGCCGAATATCATTGGCTGCCTGCTGTGGCCGCCCTTCTACTTCCTGCCGGGGATTCTTGCCGGTGCGGCGATCGATATCCCTGCCGATATGCAGAGCAGCAGTTTTAAATGGCTGCTGCTGCTGACGGCGATTGTGCTCTGGCTGGCCTGTTGGCTCTGCTGGCGTCTGTGGCGCGCGGGCAAATCGGGCAGCGATCGCTTAACGGCGTACCTGCCGCGCCAGCGCCTGCTCTGGCTGGCACCGGGCACGATGATGATTGCTATTGCCTCAGTAGTGATGCTGGCAAAACACCCGCTGATGCCGATCTATCTCGATATTCTCAGCAAAGTGATCCGCGGTCACTGAGCCTGAATGCCCAGCAGGGCGGAGACCGGCGCGTTGCCGCTAAGCAGCGTGTCGGTTGCGCCATCCCAGGCGATACGTCCTTCGGCGACCACCAGCGCGCGTTCGGCAATGCGCGCGGCATCCTCCACGCTGTGCGACACCATCAGCAATGTTAACTGTTGGCGACGGCAGACGCTCTGCACCAGCGCGAGCATCTCCTGGCGCAGGGCGGGATCGAGCGCGGAAAAGGGCTCATCCAGCAGCAGCAGCGGCTGCTCGCGCACCAGGCAGCGGGCTAACGCCACGCGCTGGCGCTGGCCGCCGGAGAGCTGATCCGGCAGCCGCTCCAGCAGTGCCTCCAGTCCCATGGTGGCGGCAATCTCATTAAGCTTCTCCCGCTGCGCGGCATTCAGCTTCAACCCCGGATGTAAACCCAGGCCAATATTCTGCCGCACCGTCAGGTGGGTGAAGAGGTTGTTCTCCTGAAACAGCATCGACACCGGACGGCGCGCGGGCGGCGTGCGGGTGTGATCCTCATCGCCAAGTAAAATCGTGCCGCTGGCAGGGGGAATAAACCCGGCAATCAGGTTCAGCAGCGTGCTCTTGCCTGCGCCACTGGGGCCGAGAATGGCAATCTGCTCACCCCGTTCGGCTGCGAGGGTAAAGCGCATCGGCAGATGCTCGTAAAGCCAGGTGACATCAATCAGTCTTAGCATGGCGGCCCGGTAGTTTTTCAATCACAGTGAAGAGTAAAAAGCAGAGCAGCAGCAGGATCAGCGCGGTGACGGCTCCATCCTGGCTGCGGTAAGAGCCAATTTGCTGATAGAGATAGAAGGGCAGGGTGCGGAAATCATCATTACCGAACAGCGCCACCACGCCGAAATCACCAATCGACAGCACGCAGGCAAAGGCCAGCGCCTGCGCAATCGGGCGTTTCAGCGCGCGTAACTCCACCACCCACAGGCGGCGAAAACCGGCAATGTCGAGCGACTGGCAGAGCAGGGCATACCGCGCGGTGAGATCGCGCATCGGGTTTTCCAGCACCTTTAAGGCATAAGGGATCGCCATCAGCGCGTTGGTGAATATCACGATGCCATCGGCGGATTCAGGCAGGCCGATGGTGTTATTGAGCAGCAGGAAAAAGCCGGTCGCCAGCACAATCCCCGGCATCGCCAGAATCAGCATGCCGCTCAGTTCGAGCGTCTGCCCGGCCGCTGTGCGGTGGCGCGCGCGCAGTTCACGGCTGCTCCACAGCAGCATCATGGTCAGCACCACGCAGAGCAGTCCGGCGACCAGCGCGATGCGCAGCGAGGTCCACACCGCCTGCCACAGCACCGGCTCTGCCAGCACTTTCAGTAAACTCACATTAAGCCCGTCGACAATCACCGCCAGCAGCGGTGGCAGCAGGAGCAGCAGCGCCAGCACGATTAACAGCGTATCGGCGAGGCGGCTAAACCAGCGCGTTTCCGGGTCGCGCCAGCCCTGAATATGATGGCTGCCGACGGCGAAGGCTTTACTCATCCGCTGGCTTAACAGCACCAGCCCGAGGCAGCAGATCATCTGGATCAGCGCCAGTATCGCCGCGCGGGCGGGATCGAAGTCAAAGCTAAGCGCCTGGTAGATGGCAAGCTCAATGGTGGTTGCCTGCGGGCCGCCGCCCAGCGACAGCACGGTGGCGAAACTGGCGAAGCAGAGCATAAAGATCAGCGCTGCCACCGGCGGGATCTGGCGGCGCAGCCAGGGCCACTCGACAAAGCGGAAGAAGGCCCAGCCACGCATGCCAAGCTGGGCTGCCAGCTGGCGCTGTTCACCGGGGATCTGCTCCAGCGCCTGTAGCAGCAGGCGCGAGGCCATCGGCAGGTTAAAAAAGAGGTGCGCCAGCAGAATGCCCTGCAAGCCGTAGGGCGAAAAGGTCCACTCAATGCCGAGCGTCTGGCAGAGCGTGGCGAGCCACCCCTGACGACCATAGACGCTGAGAATGCCAAACACCGCCACCAGCACCGGCAGGATCAGCGTCATCGCGCATAAGCGCAGCAGCAACTGGCGGCCAGGAAAACGGCGGCGGTAGAGCGCACGGGCAAGGAAAATGGCGGGCACCACGGAGAGCAGGGCGGAGAGAAAAGCCTGCCAGAAGGAGAAACGCACCACGTGCCACAGGTAGCTATCTGACAAGAAGTCGGAGAGCCCTTCGACAGGTGCGTTTTGCCACAGCGCAAAAAAGGCCGCCAGCGCCACCGCCACCATCAGCGTGGCGGCGGTGAGGCCAGGAAGCAGCCAGCCGGGAATTAGCGGCTGACGGCGCGTTGCCACGAGGCTATCCATGCTGCGCGCTGGGCTGCCACCTCTTGCGGCGAGAATTGCAGCGAGGTTTGTGGTTTCTCAAGCTGGTCAAAACCGGCGGGCAGCGTGACGTTGCTCACCGGGTACATCCAGTTGCCCGTTGGGATGGCGCTCTGGAAGGCCGGTGAAACCATAAATTTAAGGAATTTTTCTGCCAGCTCCGGCTGTTTGCTGGCGGTGGTGCGCGCCGCGACTTCAACCTGCAAATAGTGGCCTTCGCTGAAGTTCGCCGCCGCGTAGTTCTCTTTCTTCTCTTCGATGATGTGGTAGGCAGGCGAGGTGGTGTAGCTCAGTACCAGATCGCTTTCGCCTTTCAAAAAGAGGCCGTAGGCTTCGCTCCACCCTTTGGTGACGGTAACGGTTTTGCCTGCCAGCTTTTGCCAGGCTTCGGGGGCTTTATCGCCATAGACTTTCTGCATCCACAGCAGCAGGCCGAGCCCTGGCGTGCTGGTGCGCGGATCTTCATAAATCACGCGCCACTTCTTATCGCTCTCGACCAGCTCTTTCAGGCTCTTCGGCGGGTTTTTCAGTTTGGTTTTGTCATAAACAAAGGCGAACCAGCCGTAATCGAACGGCACAAAGGTGTCATTGCTCCAGCCGCCCGGCACCTTCACCGCATTATCCGGCACGCCGCTTTTGGCGAAGAGTTTTGTCTGGGTCGCGGCTTCCAGCAGGTTGTTATCAAGACCGAGCACGACGTCAGCTTTGCTCTTTTTGCCCTCCATGCGCAGACGGTTGAGCAGCGAGACGCCATCTTCCAGCGCCACGAACTTCAGTTCGCAGTTGCAGTCGGCTTCAAAGGCTTTTTTTACCGCAGGACCTGGGCCCCATTCGGCGGCGAAGGAGTCGTAGGTATAAACGGTCAGGACGGGTTTAGCGAAAACGGGCGCGGCAATAAGCAGCAGCAGTGACAACGATTTTTTTAACACTTTGCACCTCATAAATGGGTGGCAAAGGATTTTGAGAGAGCCTCAAATCCCTTCGCCGGCGTTATCCGGATCAGGTTCGACGGGTATTTTCTCAGCACGCGCGTGAAGCGCAGCACCCCGTTGAGAACGGCGCTATTGTAATGATTTGGTAAACAATCTGAAAGCATTACGGATCCGGCGGCGCAAACCAGGCCGATTTAAAGTCAAACCAGCCGAGGGTATTCATGCGCAGCCCGCGCATGGTGCGCTGCCCCTGGATGCGCAGCCAGTGGTGGATCAACGGCACAATCGCTTTGCTCGCTAGCAACTGCTGCGACCACATCGCCAGATTCATCTCCCCGGCGCGCCAGCGCGCGGCGTCTGCCTGCCAGTCGCGCGGAATGCAGTTTTGCAGCAACGGTACTTCATAGAGGTTGGCGAAGACCGAAAAATCGAGCGGCAGGGTGAAGTTGGCGCTGTTAAGCCAGATATCGCTCTCTGTTTCGCCGCGATGCCAGGCATCATAATCGACCTCCTGAATCAGTAACTTAACGCCGTGCTCTGCGAGCAGCGTGCTCATGGTGTGGGCGATCGCCTGGTGCTCGTTGTGCTCGCGGTAGAAGGTGAGCGTCAGCGTCTCCAGCCCGGCGGGCTTTTCACCGCTGCCGGGGCGCGCATGATGCCAGCGCGGCAGCAATCCATAGGCGGGAAACCAGTAGCGCTGATTCTGTTCGCTGGCGTGCCACAGCAGATTGGTTGGCGAAAGGATCCGGCTTACCCACTCGCGCACCGCCGGGTTCGCACCGCGGCTGGATCGCGCGTCAAACAGCAGGTAGTAGCAGCCCTCTTCAAGACGGCTCTCCACCGCTTTTTCGCCCTCCGTTGGCCCTTCGAGCGTCAGGCCGCAGGTGGTCTCATCCCCGACATCCGGCAGCACCCAGACATTCACTTCATCAATCAGCGCGCGAAAACCGAAGTAATCCTCAAAGGCGTGGATTTTTAACTGGTTGCGGGTGTTGCGCATCACCGCGTAAGGGCCGGTGCCGATCGGCTGGCTGGCAAAGTTCGCCAGCGTTTCCCACTCCTGCGGCAGGATCATCGCCGGCACGTGGCCCATCAGCCACGGCAGCCAGCTGTCGGGCTGCGAGAGATGAATGTCGAGCGTCCACGGCGTGGGTGAAACGATATCGCGGATGTGGGAGTAGAGCGGCAGGGCGCTGGCGCGCTGTAAGGAGGCGATAACATCCGCCATCTCCAGCTCGCGACCATGGTGAAAGTGGATGCCGGGGCGTAAGTAGAAGCGCCAGTGCAGGGGAGAGATCGCTTTCCAGTGGTGAGCAATATCGGCTTCCAGTTCCCCGTTTTCCTCATTTATGCGCGTCAGGGTGCTGAAGATTTGCCGCGCCATATGGGTTTCGGAGCGGCGCAGCGGCGAGCCGGGCAGCAGATTGCGCAGCGGGCGGTAGTAGAGCACGCGCAGGATATGTCGCCCCTGGCGAAAACTGCGGCCAAGATGCGACACCAGCATCTGGCGCACGGCGGCTTTATCGCCCACCAGTTGCACCAGCTGGTCGATGCGATCCTGCTCAAGCAGATCTTCCGCCCGCTGCTGTTGCAACGCCAGGCCGGTGTAGAGGAAGGTGAGGCGCGAGCGTTTACCGCGCCCGGCTTCCGCCTCCCAGGTGAGCCAGCCGCGCGTCTGCATGGTGTTGAGCAGGGTGCGCATATGGCGGCGGGAGCAGTTGAGCAGCTCCGCCAGCTCGTTAAGCGTAGTTTCCTGAGATTTTCCATCGCAGCATTGCCACAGACGGATGAACTGTTGTTGCAGGCGACCAGAGGACATAAAAGAGGAACTCCCGGCAAAAACTCAGCAATTTATTTATCCCTATATTAAGCCGATACTTCTCTGCGATGAAAGCGAGGAGGCGCATAGCGGAGTGGGGAATGACGACGCGTGTGGAAAAACTGACTCGCCCGAATCATGTGTGACTGAGTATTAAGTGCGAATGCACCCGCCAGCAAAATGTTTTTGCTGGCTTTTTTCGTTTAAGCTTGCGTCGCTGTTTTCCGCTTTCAACAAGGAAATGCCATGCTCTGGTTGATGACGATGGGACGCCGCATGAATGGCGTCTACGTCGCGTTTATGATCGTCGCCTTTATGATGGGTGTTGCCGGTGCGGTACAGGCACCGACGCTGAGCCTGTTCCTCAGCCGCGAAGTGGGCGCAGAGCCCTTCTGGATCGGGCTGTTCTACACCGTTAACGCCATTGCCGGGATCCTCGTCAGCCTTGCGCTGGCAAAACGATCCGACAGCCAGGGCGACCGGCGCAAGCTGATCCTCTTTTGCTGCCTGATGGCGGTGGGTAACGCGCTGCTGTTCGCGTTTAACCGTCACTATCTGACCTTGATCACCTGCGGCGTGCTGCTGGCTTCGCTTGCCAGCACCGCGATGCCGCAGCTTTTCGCGCTGGCGCGTGAGTACGCCGACAGCTCGGCGCGGGAAGTGGTGATGTTCAGTTCGATCATGCGTGCGCAGCTCTCGCTGGCGTGGGTTATCGGCCCACCGCTGGCGTTTATGCTGGCGCTCAATTATGGCTTTGTCGCCATGTTCTCTATCGCCGCCGGGCTGTTTATTGTCAGCCTGGTGCTGATTGCCTTCTGGCTACCGTCGGTGCCGCGGGTTGAGCAGCCCGCTGACGTGGCCGTTACGCAGGTGAGCGGCTGGCGCGACAGCAATGTGCGCATGCTGTTTATCGCCTCGACGCTGATGTGGACCTGCAACACCATGTACATCATTGATATGCCGCTGTGGATCAGCCTCGATCTGGGGCTGCCGGATAAGCTGGCGGGCATTTTGATGGGTACTGCCGCAGGCCTGGAGATCCCGGCGATGATCCTCGCGGGCTATTTCGTGAAGCGTTTCGGTAAGCGGTTGATGATGCTGATCGCCGTTGCAGCCGGCGTGCTGTTCTATATCGGCCTGCTCTTTTTCTATAGCCAGACGGCGCTGCTGCTTTTGCAGTTTTTCAATGCGGTGTTTATCGGTATTGTCGCCGGGATCGGCATGCTGTGGTTCCAGGATTTGATGCCTGGGCGAGCCGGTTCAGCAACCACGCTGTTTACCAACAGTATCTCCACCGGCGTGATTCTGGCAGGCGTTATCCAGGGCGCGCTGGCGCAATATTTTGGTCACGGCTCGGTGTATTGGGGAATTGCCGGGCTGTCGGTGGTGACGCTGCTCCTCACCAGCCGGGTGAAGGATGTGTAAGGCGCGGTGCGGCGGTTCAATTGCCGGATGGCGCTAACGCTTATCCGGCCTACTCTTCACATTTGCATTGTTACCCGTAGGCCGGATAAGGCAACGCCGCCATCCGGCAAACAAACCCGCACGATGCCGATTGCCGGATAACCATCCGGCAATGAGCATCAGGCTGTCACCCCATAAAGGCGGGTTGTCTTCACATCTGCATTGTTACCTGTAGGCCGGATAAGGCAACGCCGCCATCCGGCAAACAAACCTGCACCGTGCCGACTGCCGGATAACCATCCGGCAATGAGCATCAGGCTGTCACCCCATAAAGGCGGGTTGTTTTGCTTCGTAGGCGGCAATAGCGTCGTCGTGTTGCAGCGTCAGGCCAATGCTGTCCAGACCGTTCAGCATGCAGTGGCGGCGGAAGGCGTCGAGCGTAAAGCTGTAGGACTTGCCGCCCGCCTTCACCACCTGCGCCTGCAGATCCACCTCAAAGGTAATGCCCGGGTTGCTCTGCACCAGCGCAAACAGCTCATCCACCTCTTCGTCGCTCAGCGTCACCGGCAGCAGCTGGTTGTTAAAGCTGTTGCCATAGAAGATGTCGGCGAAGCTCGGCGCAATCACCACTTTGAAGCCGTAATCCGTCAGCGCCCACGGCGCATGCTCGCGCGAGGATCCACAGCCAAAGTTCTCCCGCGCCAGCAAAATCGACGCCCCTTTGTACTCGGGAAAGTTGAGCACAAACTCCGGGTTCGGCTGCTCGCCCTTATCATCGAGGAATCGCCAGTCGTTAAACAGATGCGCGCCAAAACCGGTGCGCGTTACCTTCTGCAAAAACTGTTTCGGGATAATGGCGTCGGTATCGACGTTAGCGGCATCCAGCGGAACCACCAGCCCGGTATGTTGGGTAAATTTCTCTGCCATGGTGATCTCCTTAAGCCTGCAAATGACGAATATCAGCGAAATGACCGGTTACTGCCGCAGCGGCGGCCATTGCCGGGCTGACCAGATGGGTACGCCCGCCGCGACCCTGACGCCCTTCAAAGTTACGGTTACTGGTAGAGGCGCAGCGCTCGCCCGGGTTCAGGCGGTCGTTGTTCATCGCCAGGCACATCGAGCAGCCCGGCAGACGCCACTCAAAACCGGCTTCGATAAAGATCTTATCCAGCCCTTCCGCTTCCGCCTGTGCTTTCACCGGGCCGGAGCCTGGAACCACCAGCGCCTGTACGCCCGGCGCCACTTTACGCCCTTTGGCAATTGCCGCCGCCGCGCGCAAATCTTCAATGCGCGAGTTGGTGCAGGAGCCGATAAAGACTTTATCGATCGCCACGTCGGTCAGCGGTACGCCTGGTTTCAGCCCCATATAGGCCAGTGCTTTTTCCGCCGAGGCACGCTCAACCGGATCGGCGAAGGAGGCCGGATCGGGAATGATCTCGGTGACCGAGATCACCTGGCCCGGGTTAGTGCCCCAGGTGACCTGCGGGGCAATATCTTCTGCCTGCAGGGTGACTACGCGGTTAAAGTGGGCGCCTTCATCGGTTTGCAGCGTCTTCCAGTAAGCAACCGCTTCGTCGAAATCTTTGCCCTTCGGCGCATGCAGGCGACCCTGCACGTAGTTAAAGGTGGTCTCATCCGGCGCGACCAGGCCTGCTTTCGCACCCATCTCAATTGCCATATTGCACAGCGTCATGCGGCCTTCCATGCTGAGCGCGCGAATGGCATCGCCGCAGAACTCCACCACGTGACCCGTACCGCCAGCGCTGCCGGTTTTGCCGATGATCGCCAGCACGATATCTTTGGCAGTGATGCCCGGCGCGGCGGTGCCGTTAACTTCAATCTTCATGGTTTTGGCGCGCCCCTGCTTCAGGGTCTGCGTCGCCAGCACATGTTCCACTTCTGAAGTGCCGATGCCAAACGCCAGCGCGCCAAATGCGCCGTGTGTGGCGGTGTGGGAGTCGCCGCAGACGATGGTCATCCCCGGCAGGGTGATGCCCTGTTCCGGCCCCATCACGTGCACGATGCCCTGATAGGGGTGGTTCAGGTCATACAGCTCGACGCCGAATTCGTTGCAGTTCTTAATCAGCTCCTGCATCTGAATACGCGCCATTTCGCCGGAGGCGTTGATATCTTTGGTCTGCGTCGAGACGTTGTGATCCATCGTGGCGAAGGTTTTGCCCGGCTGACGCACCGGGCGATTGTGTGCGCGCAGGCCATCAAACGCCTGCGGCGAGGTCACTTCATGCACCAGATGGCGGTCGATATAGAGCAGCGGGGTTTCGTTCGGTGCTTCATAGACCACATGGGCATCAAATAACTTTTCGTACAAACTCTTAGCCATGATTACACCCCTTCTGCGACATAACGGGCGATGATATCGCCCATCTCATCGGTACTGACTGCGGACGCGCCACGCGCTAAATCGCCGGTGCGCACGCCCTCTTCTAAAGCCCGGTTAATGGCCTGTTCAATGGCCGTTGCCGCCTCGTCTGCATTCAGGCTGTAGCGCAGCAGCAGCGCCAGCGAGAGGATCTGCGCGATCGGGTTGGCAATATTTTTGCCCGCGATATCCGGCGCGGAGCCGCCCGCCGGTTCGTACAGGCCAAAGCCCTGCTCATTCAGGCTGGCAGAGGGCAGCATGCCCATTGAGCCGGTGATCATCGCGCACTCGTCGGAGAGGATATCGCCGAACAGGTTGGAGCAGAGCAGCACGTCGAACTGGGACGGATCTTTAATCAGCTGCATGGTGGCGTTATCGATATACATATGCGCCAGCTCAATGTCCGGATACTCGCCCGCGATCTCATTGACGATTTCACGCCACAGCAGCGAAGTTTGCAGCACGTTGGCTTTATCGATGGAGTGGACTTTTTTGCCGCGTTTGCGCGCCGACTCGAAAGCGATACGCGCAATGCGCTCGATTTCAAAGCGGTGATAAATTTCGGTGTCGTAAGCTTTCTCGTGCTGGCCGCTGCCTTCGCGCCCTTTCGGTTGGCCGAAGTAGATGCCGCCGGTCAGTTCGCGTACGCACAGGATATCGAAACCGTTGGCGGCGATATCTTCGCGCAGCGGGCAGAAGGCTTCCAGGCCAGCATAGAGTTTGGCAGGGCGCAGGTTGCTGAACAGCTTGAAGTGTTTACGCAGCGGCAGCAGCGCGCCGCGCTCCGGCTGCTGTGCCGGCGGCAGGTTTTCCCATTTCGGGCCGCCGACGGAGCCAAACAGAATCGCATCGGCCTGCTCGCAGCCTTCGACCGTCGCCTGCGGCAGCGGATTGCCGTGGCGGTCGATGGCGATACCGCCAACGTCGTAATGGCTGGTGGTAATTCGCATTGCGAAACGGCTGCGCACGGCTTCCAGTACTTTCAGGGCTTGCGCCATCACTTCCGGGCCAATGCCGTCTCCCGGCAGCACGGCAATATGGTAACTTTTCGACATCACACGGTTTCCTTGTTGTTTTCTTTGTTCTGCGCTTTACGTTGCAACTCTTTTTCCACTTCCGCGGCGCGCCAGATGGTGTTCAGCACGTTGACCATCGCTTTGACCGAGGACTCAACGATATCCGTCGCCAGGCCGATGCCGTGGAAGCGGCGGTTGTTGTAATTGACGACGATATCAACCTGGCCCAGCGCATCTTTCCCGTGGCCTTTCGCCGTCAGGCTGTATTTCACCAGCTCAATGTCATATTCGGTGACGCGGTTAATTGCCTGGTAGACTGCGTCAACCGGCCCGTTGCCGTTGGCGGCTTCGGCTTTGATCTCCTCGCCGCAGGCCAGTTTCACCGAGGCGGTGGCGATATCGTTCGAGCCGGACTGCACATTGAAGTACTCCAGGCGGAAATGCTCCGGCTCTTCCTGCTGTTTGTTGATAAAGGCCAGCGCTTCCAGATCGTAATCAAAGACCTGACCCTTTTTATCCGCCAGCTTCAGGAAGGCGTCATACAGGTTATCCAGGTTGTAATCGCTCTCCTGATAGCCCATCTCTTCCATACGATGTTTGACCGCTGCACGACCGGAGCGTGAAGTCAGGTTCAGCTGCACCTGGTTCAGGCCAATCGATTCCGGCGTCATGATTTCGTAGTTTTCGCGGTTTTTCAGCACGCCATCCTGATGGATGCCGGAGGAGTGAGCGAAGGCGCCGGTGCCGACGATCGCTTTGTTGGCCGGGATCGGCATATTGCAGATCTGAGCCACGGTCTGGCTGGTGCGCCAGATCTCCTGATGATTGATGCGGGTGTGCACATTCATAATGTCTTTGCGCACTTTAATCGCCATGATCACCTCTTCCAGTGAACAGTTACCGGCACGTTCGCCGATGCCGTTCATGGCACCTTCTACCTGGCGCGCACCGGCATGCACAGCGGCAATCGAATTACCGACGGCCAGGCCTAAGTCATCATGGGTGTGGACAGAGATAATGGCTTTATCGATGTTTGGAACGCGGTCATACAGGCCGGTGATGATATTGGCAAACTCGAACGGCATGGTGTAGCCCACGGTGTCCGGGATATTGATGGTTTTCGCCCCGGCATTGATTGCCGCTTCGACAACGCGCGCCAGGTCTTCAATCGGCGTACGCCCGGCATCTTCACAGGAAAACTCCACGTCATCGGTGTAGTTACGCGCACGTTTCACCATATAGATCGCGCGCTCAATCACTTCATCCAGCGTGCTGCGCAGCTTGGTAGCGATATGCATCGGCGAGGTGGCGATAAAGGTGTGAATACGGAACGCTTCAGCCACTTTCAGCGACTCTGCGGCGACATCAATATCTTTTTCTACGCAGCGTGCCAGGGCGCAGACACGGCTGTTTTTTACCTGGCGGGCGATGGTCTGCACGGACTCAAAATCGCCCGGCGACGAGACCGGAAAACCGACTTCCATCACATCAACACCCATGCGCTCCAGCGCCAGGGCGATCTGCAGCTTCTCTTTCACACTCAGGCTTGCCTGCAATGCCTGTTCACCGTCACGTAAGGTGGTATCGAAAATTACGACTTGCTGCTGGCTCATGGTTTAGATCCTTGTTCGCTTTGGCCGCCTCGCTACGAGCATAAAAAAACCCGCGCCAAGGCGCGGGTTCTTAGTCTTAACAGGAAGACGATTCAGTTCTGAGTGTCGTCCACCGGTCTACCGCGCACAGTTGATGCGTTTAGTAGTAGTAGACCAGCGAAACGAACGTGACGAATCATGAATCTTGCTCCCGTTAAAATCGATATGCTTTTAGTGGTACTGGATACGCACTTTGATGTCAACCCCCCGGCGAAAACTGGCTATGTTGAAGCGCAAATCATCGCCCCGCGCTTTAGTTTAATCTGCTGTCTAATTAGCGTGATTGCGACATTCTTGCTTTTTGTGTTCATAAGACTTTTCGTAAGAAAAAGCGAAGGCAAGGCGCAGAGAATTAATAATCCTTTTCGGCAAGATGTTAAAGAAAATGGTGGGTAGGGCGATCGACTTATGATTATCGTTACAAAACAGCTATGGAAGTGAAAATGTTAAAAAATAATTTATATTACAGGGCTAAGTAATGCTTTTTTTAATTTCATCCAGGAAATTAAATGTAAGCTTTATATATTCCTAAATTTTCACACTGCGCTTCTAATAATGCTATATGCGTGATAAATCATCTTCCTGAATATTATTATTACACAAGTCAAGGGAGTTTATCATGACGACGGATTGCAATTTTCCCGGGGAAAGTCTTTATAATCAAAAAGTTAATGACGGCGAGAAACCACAGTTACGTTCAGTAGATCTCAATTTGCTGACCGTTTTTGATGCCGTTATGCAGGAGCAAAACATTACGCGTGCAGCCCATGCGTTGGGCATGTCTCAACCCGCCGTCAGTAATGCCGTTGCGCGTCTTAAAGTGATGTTTAATGACGAACTTTTTGTTCGTTATGGTCGGGGCATTCAACCTACCGCGCGTTCGTATCAGCTTTTTGGTGCGATAAGACAGGCTCTTCAGTTGGTACAAAATGAACTGCCTGGCTCCGGTTTTGATCCACAAAGCAGCGAGCGTATTTTTAATCTTTGCGTATGCAGTCCACTCGATAATTTCTTGACTTCGGTTATTTACAATAATGTGAAAGCCGTCGCACCAAATATAAAACTGATATTTAAATCTGATCTAAATCACAGTACCGAACATCAGTTGCGCTATCAGGAAATAGAATTTGTGATCGGCTATGAAGAATTTCGTCGTCCGGAGTTTTCCTGCGTCCCGCTGTTTAAAGATGAAATGGTGCTGGCGGTGAGCCAACAACATCCGCGCATCGCTGAACTGACGACGGAAAACAGCCTGTTTAACGAGCAGCACGCCGTTGTTTCGCTGGAGCGCTACGCCTCTTTCAGCCAGCCCTGGTACGACACGGTTGAAAAGCGCAACCGCATTGCCTATCAGGGAATGGCGCTGCCCAGCGTATTAAACGTTGTCTCTCAAACCCATCTGGTTGCCATTGCGCCGCGCTGGCTGGTGGAGCGCTTTGCCAGCGGGCTGGCGCTGCATACGCTGCCGTTGCCGCTTACGCTCAACAGCCGTACCTGCTGTCTCTCGTGGCACGAATCCGCCGGTCGCGATAAGGGGCATCAGTGGATGGAGGAGCTGCTGGTGTCGGTCTGTAGCCACTAAGCGGCGTGCAGAATAAACCGGGTTGCAAACTTCCGGTTTATTCTGCATTTATCGAACGAACTACTATTTTATTCTGATTTGCCCCGACTACGAATCTCTGCACGACGTTAAAAATGCATGAATTACTGAACATTCCCTTATCACAGCGATCAATGGTCATCGTCGCGGCTTATTACAGACGTTTTCACCAGCTCTTCATTTAAGACGTCGTATTTCTGCTTTTAGCGCGGCTTTTCCTCGCCGGAGGTCGGATTGCCTGCCAGATTTTGAGCGGTTATGGTAACTGCCATTCATAATCAGAAAGCAGGATGTCCTGTTCTGAACAGAGCGACAGTGCGGAAATGAGTTCTGCCGTCAGTCGACAAACGTAAGCCTGGAGGCAAAGCATGGAGATGTTGTCTGGAGCCGAGATGGTCGTCCGATCGCTCATCGATCAAGGCGTAAAGAAGGTATTCGGCTACCCCGGAGGGGCGGTACTTGATATCTACGACGCCCTGCATACCGTCGGTGGCATCGAGCATGTACTGGTGCGGCACGAGCAGGCGGCCGTTCACATGGCAGACGGGCTGGCGCGTGCGACAGGCGAAGTGGGGGTGGTGCTGGTGACTTCCGGCCCCGGCGCGACGAACGCCATCACCGGTATTGCGACAGCTTATATGGACTCCATTCCACTGGTGGTGCTCTCCGGTCAGGTAGCGACCTCGCTGATTGGTTACGACGCCTTCCAGGAGTGCGACATGGTGGGCATCTCCCGCCCGGTGGTAAAACACAGCTTTCTGGTGAAGCAGACGGAAGATATTCCCGGCGTATTGAAAAAGGCGTTCTGGCTCGCTGCCAGCGGACGCCCGGGGCCGGTAGTGGTGGATCTGCCGAAAGATATTATGAACCCCGCGAACAAGCTGCCCTATCTCTGGCCGGAGTCGGTCAGCATGCGCTCCTATAACCCAACCACGCAGGGGCACAAAGGGCAGATTAAACGCGCGCTGCAAACCCTGGTTGCCGCGAAAAAGCCGGTCTTCTATGTCGGCGGTGGGGCAATTACTTCTGCCTGCGACGCGCCGCTGCGCCAGCTGGCTGAAACGCTGAATGCGCCGGTGGTCTCCTCATTAATGGGGCTGGGCGTATTCCCGGCTTCCCATCGTCAGTCCCTCGGCATGCTCGGGATGCACGGCACCTATGAAGCGAATATGACGATGCACCACGCTGACGTGATCTTTGCCGTCGGCGTACGTTTTGACGATCGCACTACTAATAACTTGCTCAAGTACTGCCCCGACGCGACGGTGCTGCATATCGATATCGATCCCACCTCTATTTCTAAAACCGTACAGGCAGATGTGCCGATTGTTGGCGATGCGCGCCAGGTGCTGGAGCAGATGCTGGAGTTGCTGGAGCAGGAGCGCGCGTCGCAGCCGCACGATGAGATCCGCGACTGGTGGCTGCGCATTGAACAGTGGCGCGCGCGCCAGTGCCTGAAATATGACACGCAAAGTGAAAGCATCAAACCGCAGGCGGTGATTGAGGCCGTCTGGCGTCTGACCAATGGCGATGCTTATGTCACCTCCGATGTTGGTCAGCACCAGATGTTTGCCGCGCTCTATTATCGCTTTGATAAACCGCGCCGCTGGATCAACTCCGGCGGCCTCGGCACGATGGGCTTCGGCTTACCTGCCGCGCTGGGCGTAAAAATGGCGCTGCCGGACGAAACGGTGATTTGCGTCACCGGCGATGGCAGTATCCAGATGAATATTCAGGAGCTTTCCACGGCGCTGCAATATGAACTGCCGGTGCTGGTTCTCAACCTCAACAACCGCTACCTCGGCATGGTGAAGCAGTGGCAGGACATGATCTATTCCGGTCGCCACTCGCAATCCTACATGGAGTCTTTACCGGATTTTGCCCGTCTCGCCGAAGCGTACGGGCATGTTGGCATCCGCATTACCCGCCCGGAAGAGCTGGAGGCGAAGCTCGCCGAGGCGCTGGAGCAGGTGAAAAACAATCGTCTGGTCTTTGTTGATGTGACCGTTGACGGAAGTGAACACGTTTATCCGATGCAGATCCGCGGCGGCGGCATGGATGAGATGTGGTTAAGCAAAACGGAGAGAACCTGATTATGCGCCGGATACTGTCTGTCTTACTGGAAAACGAATCGGGCGCGTTATCACGCGTCATCGGCCTCTTCTCACAGCGCGGCTATAACATCGAGAGCCTGACGGTCGCACCAACGGATGATCCCACCCTGTCGCGGATGACCATCCAGACCGTGGGCGATCAAAAGGTCCTTGAACAGATCGAGAAGCAGCTGCACAAACTGGTGGACGTGCTGCGCGTAAACGAACTGGGGCAGGGAGCGTATGTTGAGCGCGAGATCATGCTGGTGAAGATTCAGGCCAGCGGCTATGGCCGTGAAGAGGTTAAACGCAACGCGGAGATCTTCCGCGGGCAGATCATTGACGTCACACCGTCGATTTACACGGTTCAGCTCGCCGGCACCAGCGACAAGCTGGATGCGTTCCTCGCCACAATTCGTGATGTAGCGAAGATTGTTGAAGTGGCGCGCTCCGGCGTGGTCGGTTTATCACGCGGCGATAAAATCATGCGCTAATGCGAGCAAGGTTCCACATTTTTAAGCCCGGCTGATTATGCCGGGCTTTTTTTTGCGAAATCAGCCGGAAGCAGAGAGAAAAGCGGTTGCCGCAGTTACCTTTCTGCGCTTAGATGTTATGGAAATTAACCTATATCCCTAAAAAGGTTATGGTGCGCATCATTTTAAGGGGCAATTGTGAAACTGGATGAAATCGCCCGGCTCGCCGGCGTCTCACGAACCACGGCAAGCTACGTCATCAACGGAAAGGCGAAGCAGTATCGTGTCAGCGATAAAACCGTTGAGAAAGTTATGGCGGTCGTTCGTGAGCATAACTACCACCCGAACGCGGTGGCGGCTGGGTTACGAGCAGGACGCACACGATCGATTGGGCTGGTCATTCCCGATCTGGAAAACACAAGCTATACCCGTATTGCAAACTATCTGGAGCGCCAGGCGCGCCAGCGTGGCTACCAGCTGCTGATCGCCTGCTCTGAAGATCAGCCCGATAATGAGATGCGCTGCATCGAACATCTGCTGCAACGGCAGGTTGATGCCATTATCGTCTCGACCTCGCTTCCGCCGGAGCATCCCTTCTATCAGCGCTGGGCAAATGACGCCTTCCCGATTGTCGCGCTCGATCGCGCGCTGGATCGTGAACACTTCACCAGCGTAGTGGGTGCCGACCAGGAGGATTCAGAGATGCTGGCGGCGGAGTTGCGTAAAATGCCGGCGGAGCGCGTGCTCTATTTAGGCGCGCTGCCGGAACTCTCGGTAAGCTTCCTGCGCGAGCAGGGTTTCCGCAGCGCCTGGAAAGACGATCCCCGCGAGGTGAAGTACCTCTACGCCAATGGCTATGAACGCGAAGCCGCCGCCCAGTTATTTGAAAAGTGGCTGGAAACGAACGAGATGCCGGAAGCGATGTTTATCACCTCTTTCGCGCTGCTGCAGGGCGTGCTGGATGTAACGCTGCGCCGCGACGGTAAGCTGCCTTCCAATCTGTCGATAGCCACCTTTGGCGATCATGAACTGCTCGATTTCCTGCAATGCCCGGTGCTGGCTGTGGCGCAGCGTCACCGCGACGTCGCCGAGCGGGTGCTCGAGATTGTGCTGGCAAGCCTGGATGAACCGCGCAAGCCGAAGCCGGGGTTAAGCCGTATTCGACGTAATCTCTATCGACGCGGCATATTAAGCCGGGTATAAATAAACGCAATTAAGGCAGCGCCCGCTGCCTTTTTCCTTTTCAACATTTCGCCTTAATCGAAATAGTGCTATTTAACTCCTCAGATAAATCCTTAATTTACGAAGATGCTCTGATTTATTATTTCTTTAAGTTTCTTTACTTCCGATTTCTCACTGCCCGTTAAGAAGTTACTGATGATGATTTCTGTATTGAATTGTTACATCTCCTGATCGCTTTCGATTAATTAACAACCACTTTTGTTGAGCGAGGCATTCCCTTAGCGAAACCGGGGCTAAGTTAGCGCCAGCTCCTGCATCTGGCGCTGTTAAGTCGCGCCGTTATGCCTTAAAATGCCGCCCGCGTCGCAAACTGACACTTTATATTTCGCGTACAGAAACGGAATGGTCTGAAACCCCGGGCCCTATATTCCCCCCTTTTTTCTTGCAAATATTCATGACGTTAATTTGCCTCGTAAGCTGAGCACTATTTCACCGACGCTGATATTCATTACGAATAAGGGATCTTTTGTTCTTGTTGGCCTTTGCGCTGGCTTGACAAGCTTTTCCTCCGCTCCGTAAACTCCCTCGGTGGGGTTTTGTGGGATAAAGTGGTGGAAATGATCATGCGGGGGTAAACCGGACATGTTCCGTGGCGCGACGTTAGTCAATCTCGACAGCAAAGGGCGGTTATCCGTTCCGACCCGTTATCGGGATTCGCTGCAGGAGAGTGCCTCCGGCCAGATGGTCTGTACCATTGATATTCGCCACACATGCCTGCTGCTTTACCCTCTGCCCGAATGGGAAATTATCGAGCAAAAACTGTCGCGGCTGTCGAGCATGAACCCGCTTGAGCGGCGCGTACAACGTTTATTGCTGGGGCATGCCAGCGAGTGCCAGATGGATAGCGCCGGTCGCATCTTAATTGCGCCTGTCTTACGGCAGCACGCCGGGCTAACCAAAGAAGTGATGCTGGTCGGACAGTTCAATAAATTTGAGCTGTGGGATGAAACGACCTGGTATCAACAGGTCAGGGAAGATATTGACGCTGAGCAATCCGGTTCCGAAGGACTTTCGGATCGGTTGCAGGATTTGTCTCTTTAATGATGATGGAAAATTTTAAACACACAACGGTGCTGCTGGATGAGGCCGTTAACGGCCTGAATATTCGTCCTGATGGCATTTACATTGATGGCACTTTTGGTCGCGGTGGACACTCGCGCCTGATCCTCTCCCAACTGGGGGCGGAAGGCCGCTTGCTGGCAATCGATCGCGATCCGCAGGCAATTGAAGTTGCGAAGACCATTAATGACCCGCGCTTCTCCATCATTCATGGACCCTTTTCCGCGCTCGCTGATTATGTCAGCGAGCGCGATCTTATTGGCAAGATCGATGGCATTCTTCTCGATCTTGGCGTCTCTTCACCGCAGCTTGACGATCCGGAGCGCGGCTTCTCCTTTATGCGAGACGGCCCGCTGGATATGCGTATGGATCCGACGCGCGGCCAGTCTGCCGCCCAGTGGCTGCAAACCGCAGACGAAGCGGATATTGCCTGGGTGCTGAAAACCTTTGGTGAAGAGCGCTTTGCTAAACGCATCGCCCGCGCCATCGTCGAGCGTAATCGCCTCGATCCGATGACCCGCACCAAAGCGCTGGCGGAAGTGGTGGCAGCGGCGACGCCGATAAAAGATAAGTTTAAACATCCCGCGACCCGTACCTTCCAGGCGGTGCGCATCTGGGTGAACAGTGAACTGGAGGAGATAGAGCAGGCGCTAAAAAACTCGCTCGATGTGCTGGCCCCGGGAGGCCGGCTTTCTGTCATCAGCTTCCACTCGCTGGAAGACCGCATTGTGAAGCGCTTTATGCGTGAGCAAAGCCGGGGGCCGCAGGTTCCTGCCGGGCTGCCGATGACCGAAGCGCAACTCAGCAAGCTGGGTGGCCGTCAACTGCGAGCCTTAGGAAAAATGATGCCGGGCGAAGAAGAAGTGGCGGAAAACCCACGTGCCCGTAGTTCAGTTCTGCGTATTGCAGAGAGGACGAACGCATGATCGGCAGAGTGACAGAGACCCTCAGCAAAGTTAAGGGATCGTTAGGAAGCAGCGAGCGCCATGCCTTGCCTGGCGTGATCGGCGACGATCTTTTGCGGTTCGGGAAACTGCCACTCTGCCTGTTCATTTGCATCATCATGACGGCCATCACGGTCGTCACCACTGCGCACCATACCCGTTTGTTAACCGCACAGCGTGAACAACTGGTGATTGAGCGCGACGCGCTGGATATCGAATGGCGCAACCTGATTCTTGAAGAGAACGCCCTCGGCGATCATAGCCGGGTGGAGCGGATTGCTACCGAGAAACTGCAGATGCAGCACGTCGATCCTTCACAGGAAAATATTGTGGTGCAGAAATAGCGATGAAAAAGGAACAACCCAGCGCATGAAAGCCGCGGCGAAGATGGTGAAAGCGAAACGCCAGGAAGAGCAGGCCAACTTTATAAGTTGGCGTTTTGCGTTGCTTTGCGGCTGTATTTTATTGGCGCTCGGCTTCCTGATTGGCCGCGTCGCGTATCTGCAAATCATCAATCCCGATATGCTGGTGCGCCAGGGCGATATGCGCTCACTGCGCGTGCAGGAAGTGGCGACCTCGCGCGGGATGATCACCGACCGCTCCGGGCGTCCGCTGGCGGTCAGCGTGCCGGTAAAAGCGATCTGGGCCGATCCGAAAGAGCTGCATGACGCGGGCGGCGTAACGCTGGATAACCGCTGGAAAGCGCTCTCCGATGCGCTCAACATGCCGCTCGATCAGCTGGCCTCGCGCATCAACGCCAACCCGAAGATGCGCTTTATCTATCTTGCCCGTCAGGTCAACCCGGATCTGGGGGATTACATCAAAAAACTCAAGCTTCCCGGCATTCATCTGCGCGAAGAGTCGCGCCGCTACTACCCGTCCGGGGAAGTGACCGCTCACCTGATCGGCTTTACTAACGTCGACAGCCAGGGGATTGAAGGGGTCGAAAAGAGCTTTGATAAGTGGCTTACCGGCCAGCCGGGCGAGCGCATCGTGCGTAAAGATCGCTATGGCCGCGTGATTGAGGATATCTCCTCGACCGACAGCCAGGCGGCGCACAACCTCGCGCTGAGCATTGACGAACGTCTGCAGGCGCTGGTTTACCGCGAGCTGAACAACGCCGTGGCGTTTAACAAAGCCGAATCCGGCAGCGCCGTGCTGGTGGATGTCAACACCGGCGAAGTGCTGGCGATGGCGAATAGCCCCTCCTATAACCCGAATAACTTCTCCGGCACTGCCAAAGACGCGATGCGTAACCGCGCTATCACCGACGTTTTCGAACCGGGTTCGACGGTGAAACCGATGGTGGTGATGACCGCGCTGCAACGCGGCGTGGTTAATCCGAATACGGTGCTTAACACCGTGCCTTACCGAATTAACGGCCACGAAATCAAAGACGTGGCGCGCTATAGCGAATTGACCCTCACCGGGGTGCTGCAGAAGTCGAGTAACGTTGGCGTATCCAAGCTGGCGTTAGCGATGCCCTCCTCAGCGTTAGTAGATACTTACTCACGTTTTGGACTGGGAAAAACGACCAATTTGGGGATGGTCGGGGAACGCAGTGGCTTATTTCCTCAAAAACAACGGTGGTCTGACATAGAGAGGGCCACCTTCTCTTTCGGCTACGGGCTAATGGTAACGCCGTTACAGTTAGCGCGAGTCTACGCAACCATTGGCAGCTATGGCATCTATCGCCCGCTGTCGATTACCAAAGTCGACCCGCCCGTACCGGGTGAGCGCGTCTTCAACGAATCCATTGTCCGCACCGTGGTGCACATGATGGAGAGCGTGGCGCTGCCGGGCGGCGGCGGGGTAAAAGCGGCCATCAAGGGCTATCGCATCGCGATCAAAACCGGTACCGCGAAAAAAGTCGGGCCGGATGGGCGCTACATCAATAAATACATTGCATACACTGCGGGCGTCGCGCCTGCCAGCCGGCCGCGCTTTGCGCTGGTGGTGGTCATTAACGATCCGCAAGCGGGCAAATACTACGGTGGCGCGGTCTCTGCGCCGGTCTTCGGTGCCATCATGGGCGGCGTACTGCGCACCATGAACATTGAGCCGGATGCGCTGACCACGGGCGAAAAAAGTGAGTTTGTAATTAATCAAGGCGAGGGATCAGGTGGCAGATCGTAATTTGCGCGACCTTCTCGCTCCGTGGGTACCAATGCTACCTGCGCGAGCACTACGAGAGATGACACTCGACAGCCGTGTGGCTGCGTCGGGCGATCTCTTCGTGGCGGTGGTCGGTCATCAGGCGGACGGGCGTCGTTATATCCCGCAGGCGATTGCGCAAGGTGTTGCTGCCATTATTGCTGAAGCGAAAGACGAGGCAAATGACGGTGAAATTCGTGAAATGCACGGCGTGCCGGTGGTTTACTTAAGCCAGCTGAACGAGCGCCTCTCTGCGCTGGCGAGCCGTTTTTACGGCGAGCCGTCAGACCAGCTGCGCCTGATCGGCGTCACCGGTACCAACGGTAAAACCACTACTACGCAGCTGCTCGCTCAGTGGAGCCAGCTGCTGGGTGAAACCAGTGCAGTGATGGGCACGGTCGGCAACGGCCTGCTCGGTAAAGTGATTCCAACAGAGAACACCACCGGTTCCGCGGTTGATGTCCAGCATGTGATTGCCGGTCTCGCGGAGCAGGGCGCTACCCTTGCTGCGATGGAGGTCTCCTCCCACGGTTTGGTACAGCATCGCGTGGCGGCGCTGAAATTCGCCGCCTCGGTGTTCACCAATTTAAGCCGCGATCATCTCGATTATCACGGCGATATGACCCATTACGAAGCCGCCAAATGGCTGCTCTTCTCCTCACACCACTATGGTCAGGCGATCATCAACGCCGATGACGAAGTGGGCCGCCGCTGGCTGGCAAACCTGCCGGATGCGGTTGCCGTGTCGATGGAAGGCCATATCAACCCGGACTGCCACGGGCGCTGGCTGAAAACCCTGAGCGTCGATTACCACGACAGCGGGGCGACCATTCGCTTCGACTCCAGCTGGGGCGAAGGCGAAATCGAAAGCCGCCTGATGGGCGCGTTTAACGTCAGCAACCTGCTGCTGGCGCTGGCAACCCTGCTGGCGCTCGGCTATCCGCTCAGCGAACTGCTTAAAACCGCTTCCCGCCTGCAACCCGTTTGTGGCCGGATGGAAGTGTTCAGCGCGCCGGGCAAACCGACGGTGGTGGTGGATTATGCCCACACGCCGGATGCGCTGGAAAAAGCGCTGCAGGCCGCGCGCCTGCACTGCACCGGAAAACTGTGGTGCGTCTTTGGCTGCGGCGGCGATCGCGACAAGGGCAAACGTCCGCTGATGGGCGCGATTGCCGAAGAGTTTGCCGATGTGCCGGTCGTCACTGATGACAACCCGCGCACCGAAGAGCCGCGCGCCATCATTAATGACATTCTCGCCGGTATGCTCGACGCCGGTCGTGCGCATGTGGTGGAGGGCCGTGCCGAAGCGGTGACCAACGCCATTATGCAGGCCAAAGAGAACGATGTGGTGCTGCTGGCAGGTAAAGGCCATGAAGATTATCAGATTGTCGGCACCCACCGTCTCGATTACTCAGACCGTGTCACCGCCGCGCGTCTGCTGGGGGTAGTAGCATGATTAGCGTAACGCTCAGCCAGCTTGCCGGCACGCTGCACGGTGAACTTTTAGGTCAGGACGTCACAATTGACGCCGTGACCAGCGATACCCGCAAACTGACGCCGGGCTGCCTGTTTGTGGCGCTGAAAGGCGAACGTTTTGACGCCCACGACTTTGCCGATCAAGCCAAAGCGGGCGGCGCGGGCGCGCTGCTGGTGAGCCGCAAGCTGGATACCGATCTGCCGCAACTGGTGGTGAGTGATACCCGCCAGGCCTTTGGCGAACTGGCGGCATGGGTGCGTCAGCAGGTGCCGACGCGCGTCGTTGCGCTGACCGGCTCCTCCGGTAAAACCTCGGTGAAAGAGATGACCGCCGCCATTCTTGGCGAGTGCGGCAACACCCTCTACACCGCGGGCAACCTGAACAATGATATCGGCGTGCCGATGACTCTGCTGCGTCTGACCAAAGAGCATCAGTACGCGGTGATTGAACTGGGTGCTAACCACCAGGGTGAAATCGCCTGGACCGTTAGTTTGACCCGCCCGGAAGCGGCGCTGGTTAACAACCTGGCCGCCGCGCATCTGGAAGGCTTCGGATCGCTGGCGGGCGTGGCGAAGGCGAAAGGTGAAATCTACACCGGCCTGCCAGCCAACGGCATCGCCATCCTCAATGCCGATAATAATGACTGGCTGAACTGGCAGAGCATTATCGGCGATCGCAAAGTGTGGCGCTTCTCGCCCAACGCGGCGAACAGTGATTTTACCGCCACCAATGTGCATATCACCTCGCACGGTACCGAGTTCACGCTGCAAACGCCGACCGGCAATGCAGAGGTGACTTTACCCCTGCCGGGACGTCACAACATTGCTAACGCGCTGGCAGCGACCGCGCTGGCAATGGCGGTGGGCGCATCTCTCGATGCGGTAAAACAGGGCCTGGCGAAGCTGAAAGCAGTGCCGGGCCGTCTCTTCCCGGTGCGCCTCGGTGAAAACCAGCTGCTGCTGGATGACACCTACAACGCCAACGTCGGGTCGATGACCGCCGCAGCGCACGTGCTGGCAGAGATGCCCGGCTACCGCGTGATGGTGGTGGGCGATATGGCGGAGCTGGGCGACGAGAGCGAAGCCTGCCACGTTCAGGTCGGCGAAGCGGCGAAAGCCGTCGGTATCGACAAAGTGCTGAGCGTCGGCACATTAAGTAAAGCGCTCAGCGACGCCAGCGGCGTTGGCGAGCATTTCAACGATAAAGCTGCGGCCACGGCGCGTTTAACAGCGCTGATTGCCGAGCACCCAATGATTACCATTTTAGTGAAAGGTTCACGTAGCTCCGCCATGGAAGAGGTGGTACGCGACTTACAGGAGAACGGGACATGTTAGTTTGGCTGGCCGAGCATTTGGTCAAATATTATTCCGGCTTTAACGTCTTTTCCTATCTGACGTTTCGCGCCATTGTCAGCCTGCTGACCGCGCTCTTCATCTCCTTGTGGATGGGGCCGCGCATGATCGCCCGCTTGCAGAAACTCTCTTTTGGCCAGGTTGTGCGTAACGACGGCCCGGAATCGCACTTCAGCAAACGCGGTACGCCGACGATGGGCGGGATTATGATCCTCACTGCGATCGTCGTCTCGGTGTTGCTGTGGGCTTACCCCTCCAACCCCTACGTCTGGTGCGTACTGGTGGTGCTGGTGGGCTACGGCATCATCGGCTTTGTCGATGATTACCGCAAAGTGGTGCGCAAAGATACCAAGGGGCTTATCGCCCGCTGGAAGTACTTCTGGATGTCGGTGATTGCGCTGGGCGTCGCGTTTGCGCTCTACCTTGCCGGAAAAGATACCCCCGCCACCGAACTGGTGGTGCCGTTCTTTAAAGATGTAATGCCACAGCTCGGTCTGTTCTATGTGCTGCTCGCTTACTTTGTGATTGTCGGCACCGGTAACGCCGTCAACCTGACGGATGGCCTCGATGGCCTGGCGATTATGCCGACCGTCTTTGTTGCAGGCGGTTTCGCGCTTGTGGCGTGGGCGACCGGTAACATGAACTTCGCCAACTACCTGCACATCCCTTATCTGCGTCACGCGGGTGAGCTGGTGATTGTATGTACGGCGATTGTCGGTGCCGGGCTCGGTTTCCTGTGGTTTAACACCTATCCGGCGCAGGTCTTTATGGGCGATGTCGGATCGCTGGCGCTCGGCGGCGCGCTCGGCATTATCGCCGTGCTGCTGCGCCAGGAGTTCCTGCTGGTGATCATGGGCGGCGTCTTTGTGGTGGAAACGCTGTCGGTGATTTTGCAGGTTGGCTCGTTCAAACTGCGCGGCCAGCGCATTTTCCGTATGGCACCGATTCACCACCACTATGAATTGAAAGGCTGGCCGGAGCCGCGCGTGATTGTGCGCTTCTGGATTATTTCGCTGATGCTGGTGCTGATTGGCCTGGCAACGCTGAAGGTACGTTAATCATGGCAGATTACCAGGGTAAAAAAGTCGTCATTATCGGTTTAGGCCTGACGGGCCTTTCCTGCGTGGACTTTTTCCTCGCGCGCGGCGTCACGCCTAAGGTGATGGATACCCGTACGTCGCCGCCGGGGCTGGATAAGCTGCCGGAAACGGTCGAGCGCCATCTTGGTAGTCTTAACGATAACTGGTTGCAGAGCGCCGATCTGATTGTCGCCAGCCCCGGTATGGCGCTGGCGCATCCGTCGCTGAGCGCCGCTGCGGACGCGGGCGTCGAGATTGTCGGCGATATCGAGCTCTTCTGCCGTGAAGCGCAGGCACCGATCATCGCCATTACCGGTTCGAACGGCAAAAGTACCGTTACCAAACTGGTCGGTGAAATGGCAGAAGCAGCCGGTAAAAATGTTGGCGTCGGCGGCAATATCGGCCTGCCTGCGCTGATGCTGCTGGACGAAGCGCGCGAGCTCTATGTGCTGGAGCTCTCCAGCTTCCAGCTGGAAACCACCTCCAGCCTGCACGCTGTGGCGGCAACCATTCTCAACGTTACTGAAGATCATATGGATCGCTACCCGTTTGGCCTGCAACAGTACCGTGCGGCCAAACTGCGTATCTATGAAAATGCCAAAGTGTGCGTGGTGAATGCTGATGACGCACTGACCATGCCGGTTCGCGGTGCCGATGAGCGCTGCGTCAGCTTTGGCGTTGACGTCGGTGACTATCACCTCAACCGCCAGCAGGGCGAAATCTGGCTGCGGGTAAAAGGTGAGAAGGTGCTGAACGTCAAAGAGATGAAACTGAGCGGCCAGCACAACTACACCAACGCGCTGGCAGCGCTGGCGCTGGCGGACGCGGCAGGTTTACCGCGCGCCAGCAGCCTGAAGGCGCTGACCACCTTTGGCGGGCTGGCGCACCGCTTCCAGCTGGCGTTTGAGCATAACGGCGTGCGCTGGATCAACGACTCGAAAGCGACCAACGTCGGCAGCACCGAAGCGGCGCTTAATGGCCTGCAGGTGGAAGGTACGCTGCATCTGCTGCTCGGCGGCGATGGCAAATCGGCGGACTTCTCGCCGCTGAAGCGCTACCTCAGCGGCGATCGTATTCGCCTCTACTGCTTCGGGCGCGATGGCGCTGAACTGGCTGCGCTGCGCCCGGAAGTGGCTGAGCAGACAGAAACTATGGATCAGGCGATGCGCTTAATTGCCGCACGTGTGCAGCCGGGCGATATGGTGCTGTTGTCGCCGGCCTGTGCCAGCCTCGATCAGTTTAAGAATTTTGAACAACGGGGCGACCAGTTCACCCGTCTGGCGCAGGAGTTAGGCTAATGCGTTTAACGCTTCCCCGCCCGAGAATGCCGCGTCTGCCAGGTTATGGGATCCTGGCGTGGCTGTTTGCGGCATTGAAAGGCTGGGTCATGGGTTCGCGACAGAAAGATACCGACAGCCTGGTGATGTACGACCGCACCTTGCTGTGGTTGACGCTGGGCCTGGCGGCGATCGGCTTCATTATGGTGACCTCGGCGTCAATGCCGGTCGGTCAGCGACTGACGGACGATCCCTTCTTCTTCGCCAAACGCCACGGGCTTTACCTGTTCCTGTCGTTCTGTATGGCGATGATCACGCTGCGCCTGCCGATGGAGTTCTGGCAGAAGTACAGCTCGGTGATGCTGATCGCGGCGATCATTATGCTGTTAGTGGTGCTGGTGGTGGGCAGCTCGATCAACGGTGCGTCGCGCTGGATCGACCTTGGCATCATGCGCTTCCAGCCTGCGGAGTTCACCAAGCTGTCGCTCTTCTGCTATCTGGCTAACTACCTGGTGCGCAAAGTGGATGAAGTGCGTAACAACCTGCGCGGTTTCTTAAAACCGATGGGCGTGATCCTCGTGCTGGCGATCCTGCTGCTGGCGCAGCCGGACCTCGGTACGGTGGTAGTGCTGTTTATTACCACGCTGGCGATGCTGTTCCTTGCAGGCGCGAAGCTGTGGCAGTTCATCGCCATTATCGGCATGGGTATCTCGGCTGTGATACTGCTGATCCTCGCCGAACCCTATCGTATTCGCCGCGTAACTTCCTTCTGGAACCCGTGGGAAGATCCGTTTGGCAGCGGATATCAGTTAACCCAGTCGCTGATGGCGTTTGGCCGCGGCGAGCTGTGGGGGCAGGGGCTCGGCAACTCGGTACAGAAGCTGGAGTATCTGCCGGAAGCGCATACCGACTTTATCTTCTCCATCATCGGCGAAGAACTCGGTTATATCGGTGTGGTAGCCGCACTTTTAATGGTATTCTTCGTCGCTTTCCGCGCCATGTCCATTGGCAGAAAAGCGCTGGAGATTGACCACCGCTTCTCCGGTTTCCTTGCTTGCTCCATAGGTATCTGGTTTAGCTTCCAGGCGCTGGTTAACGTCGGTGCGGCAGCCGGTATGCTGCCGACCAAAGGTTTAACCCTGCCGCTGATCAGTTACGGCGGCTCCAGTTTATTGATTATGTCGACGGCGATTACGCTGTTGCTACGGATAGATTATGAAACGCGTCTGAAGAAAGCTCAGGCGTTTACACGAGGTGTGTGATGAGTGGTCAACCTAAGCGGTTAATGGTGATGGCAGGCGGAACCGGCGGGCATGTTTTCCCCGGTCTCGCCGTGGCGCACCATTTGATGGATCAGGGCTGGCAAGTACGCTGGCTCGGAACCGCCGATCGTATGGAGGCTGACCTGGTGCCGAAACATGGCATCGATATCGACTTCATCCGCATCTCCGGCCTGCGCGGCAAAGGGCTGAAAGCGCTGCTGCTCGCGCCGGTGCGTATCTTTAACGCCTGGCGTCAGGCGCGCGACATTATGAAGCGCTTCAAACCGGACGTGGTGCTGGGCATGGGCGGGTATGTCTCCGGCCCCGGCGGTCTTGCCGCCTGGTCGCTCGGTATCCCGGTTGTCCTGCATGAGCAGAACGGTATTGCCGGGTTGACCAACAAGTGGCTGGCGAAGATTGCCACCAAAGTGATGCAGGCATTCCCCGGCGCATTTCCGAAAGCGGAAGTGGTGGGGAACCCGGTGCGCGTTGATGTGCTGGCGCTGCCGCTGCCGCAGATGCGTCTGCCGGGCCGCGAAGGGCCAATCCGCGTGCTGGTGGTTGGCGGCTCTCAGGGCGCGCGCGTGCTGAACCAGACCATGCCGCAGGTGGCGGCTAAACTGGGCGCGGCGGTCACCATCTGGCATCAGAGCGGGAAAGGCGCGCAGCAGGATGTTGAGCAGGCGTATGCCACTTCCGGGCAGGCGCAGCATAAAGTTACTGAATTTATTGACGATATGGCTAAAGCCTATGCGTGGGCGGATGTGGTCGTTTGCCGCTCCGGCGCGCTGACGGTGAGCGAAATCGCCGCTGCCGGTCTGCCGGCGCTGTTTGTGCCGTTCCAGCACAAAGACAGACAGCAGTACTGGAATGCCCTGCCGCTGGAGAAAGTGGGCGCGGCGAAGATCCTCGAACAGCCGCAGTTTACCGTTGATGCCGTGGCAGCAACGCTTGCGGGCTGGGATCGTGAAGCATTAAGAGAGATGGCGGAACGCGCACGCGCGGCAGCCATCCCCGACGCCACCGAGCGGGTGGCGCATGAAGTGAGCCTTGCGGCTCAAGGTTAAATCGTGGCGACGCCTGTTTGCGTCGCGCCAATTTTTTAGAAGTTGATGGCGTTTAGAAAATGAATACACAAGAACTTGCGAAACTGCGTTTAATCGTGCCCGAGATGCGTCGCGTCCGGCACATTCACTTCGTTGGCATCGGCGGTGCTGGCATGGGCGGTATTGCCGAAGTGCTGGCCAACGAAGGCTACCAGATTAGCGGTTCTGATTTAGCGCCAAACCCGGTGACGCAGCAGCTGACGTCTCTTGGCGCCACCATCTACTTCAACCATCGCCCGGAAAATGTGCTTGATGCGAGCGTTGTTGTGGTCTCCAGCGCCATCTCTGCCGATAACCCGGAGATCGTTGCCGCGCAGGAAGCGCGTATCCCGGTGATCCGCCGCGCGGAGATGCTGGCTGAATTAATGCGTTTTCGTCACGGCATCGCTATCGCCGGGACGCACGGAAAAACGACCACCACCGCCATGGTCTCCAGTATCTACGCGGAAGCGGGTCTGGATCCGACCTTCGTGAATGGCGGGCTGGTAAAAGCGGCCGGGGTGCATGCGCGCCTGGGCCATAGCCGTTATCTGATTGCCGAAGCGGATGAGAGCGACGCCTCCTTCCTGCACCTGCAACCGATGGTGGCGATTGTGACCAATATCGAAGCCGACCATATGGATACGTACCACGGCGACTTCGAGAATTTGAAAACGACGTTTATCAACTTCCTGCACAACCTGCCGTTTTATGGCCGTGCGGTGATGTGTGTTGATGACCCGGTGATCCGCGAGCTGCTGCCGCGCGTCGGGCGTCAAATTACCACCTATGGATTTAGCGACGACGCCGATGTGCGCATTGAAGAGTACCGCCAGCAGGGGCCGCAGGGCCACTTTACGCTGGTGCGCCAGGATAAACCGGCGCTGCGCGTAACGCTCAATGCGCCGGGTCGCCACAATGCGCTTAACGCCGCAGCGGCGGTGGCCGTGGCGACGGAAGAGGGGATTGACGACGAGGCGATTCTGCGCGCGCTGGAGAGCTTCCAGGGCACCGGTCGCCGTTTTGATTTCCTCGGCGAGTTTCCGCTGGAAGCGGTGAATGGCAACAGCGGCAGCGCGATGCTGGTTGATGATTACGGTCACCATCCAACGGAAGTGGACGCAACGATTAAAGCCGCGCGCGCCGGCTGGCCGGATAAAAATCTGGTGATGATTTTCCAGCCGCACCGCTATACGCGTACCCGCGATCTCTATGACGATTTCGCCAACGTGCTGACGCAGGTGGATAAGCTGCTGATGCTGGAAGTTTATGCCGCGGGCGAAACGGCGATCCCGGGTGCTGACAGCCGTTCGCTGTGCCGCACGATCCGCGGTCGCGGCAAGATCGACCCGATCCTGGTCTCCGATCCGGATCAGGTAGCAGCGATGCTGGCCCCGGTGCTGACCGGTAACGATCTGATCCTGATTCAGGGCGCAGGTAATATCGGCAAGATCGCCCGCAGCCTCGCGCAGTGCAAACTGGTGCCGCAGAGCGAGGAGGTGCAGCGTGGCTGAAAAAGTTGCCGTTCTGCTGGGTGGCACCTCTGCCGAGCGCGATGTGTCGCTTAATTCAGGCGCGGCTGTGCTTGCCGGGCTGCGTGAAGGTGGTGTTGACGCCCATGCCATTGATCCGCGCGAGGTTGATGTAACCCGCCTGAAAGAGATGGGCTTCAGTAAAGCGTTTATCGCGCTGCACGGCCGCGGCGGTGAAGATGGCACGCTGCAGGGTCTGCTGGAGCTGACCGGCGTTCCCTACACCGGCAGCGGCGTGATGGCCTCTGCGATTTCAATGGATAAACTGCGCAGCAAATTGCTGTGGCAGGGCGCGGGTTTACCGGTTGCGCAGTGGGTTGCGCTGACGCGCGGCGAGTTTGAATCAGGCCTGCAAGTGTCTGATATTCAAAGTATTGAAGCGTTGGGCTTGCCCCTGATCGTTAAGCCAAGCCGTGAAGGCTCCAGCGTCGGGATGTCAAAGGTCAACGAAAGTAGCGATCTGCAGGCGGCTTTAGCGCTTGCTTTTCAACACGATGATGAAGTTCTGATCGAAAAATGGCTCAGTGGCCCGGAATTTACCGTCGCGTTGCTTGGAAATGAAATTTTACCGTCGATTCGCATTCAACCGGCGGGAATCTTCTATGATTATGAGGCGAAGTATCTCTCTGATGAGACGCAGTATTTCTGCCCATCAGGTCTGGAAGCAGAGCGGGAAGCGGCTTTACAGGCGCTGATCGCCAAAGCGTGGCAGGTTTTAGGCTGCCGCGGCTGGGGGCGAATCGATGCCATGCTCGACAGCGATGGTCAATTTTACTTGCTGGAAGCGAATACCTCGCCGGGTATGACCAGCCACAGCCTGGTGCCGATGGCGGCGCGTCAGGCGGGGCTGAGCTTTACCCAGCTTGTTGTTCGTATTCTGGAACTGGCGGAGTGATATGTCTCAGGCTGCGCTGAACACGCGAAATCGCGAAGCGGAGGCGGTAACGACCTCCCGCCGCAACAATGGAACGCGCCTTGCCGGCATTGTGTTCCTGTTGACGGTACTGTGCACCGTGTTGGTGAGTGGCTGGATTGTGCTCGGCTGGATGGATGACGCGCAGCGGTTACCGCTGTCGAAGCTGGTGTTAACCGGCGATCGTCACTACACGCGCAATGATGATATTCGCCAGTCCATTCTGGCGCTTGGCGCACCCGGGACCTTTATGTCCCAGGACGTCAATATCATTCAGAGCCAGATTGAGCGCCTGCCGTGGATCAAGCAGGCGAGCGTAAGAAAGCAGTGGCCGGACGAATTGAAGATTCATCTGGTTGAATATGTGCCCATAGCGCGGTGGAATGACCAGCATATGGTTGATGCGGACGGCAACGCCTTTAGCGTACCGGCGGAACGCACCAGCAAGCAGATATTGCCGATGCTGTATGGCCCGGAAGGCAGCGAAAATGAAGTGCTGCAGGGTTACCGCGATATGGGACAGGTGCTGGCAAAGGATAAGTTCACGCTGAAAGAAGCGGCGATGACCGCGCGGCGCTCCTGGCAGGTCACGCTGAGCAATGATATCAAGCTCAACCTGGGCCGTGGCGATACGATGAAACGTCTGGCGCGCTTTGTTGAACTCTATCCGGTGCTGCAGCAGCAGGCCCAGACGGACGGCAAAGAGATAAGCTACGTGGATTTGCGCTATGACTCAGGCGCGGCGGTAGGCTGGAAGCCTGCCCCTGTACAGGAACAAGCGGATCAGCAGCAAAATCAGGCACAACAGAATCAGGCACAGGCAGAGCAACAATGATCAAGGCGACGGACAGAAAACTGGTAGTTGGACTGGAGATTGGCACCGCGAAGGTCGCCGCTTTAGTAGGGGAAGTTCTGCCCGACGGTATTGTTAATATCATTGGCGTAGGCAGTTGCCCATCCCGTGGGATGGACAAAGGCGGGGTGAACGATCTGGAGTCGGTGGTGAAGTGCGTACAGCGCGCCATCGATCAGGCCGAACTGATGGCCGATTGCCAGATCTCCTCGGTCTACCTTGCGCTCTCGGGGAAACACATTAGTTGCCAGAACGAAATTGGTATGGTGCCGATTTCAGAAGAAGAAGTGACGCTGGAAGATGTGGAAAACGTGGTGCATACCGCGAAATCAGTCCGCGTACGTGATGAACACCGCGTACTGCACGTGATTCCGCAGGAGTACGCCATTGACTACCAGGAGGGTATTAAAAACCCGGTAGGCCTTTCCGGCGTGCGCATGCAGGCGAAAGTACACCTGATTACTTGCCATAACGATATGGCGAAAAACATCGTTAAAGCCGTTGAACGATGTGGTTTGAAAGTTGACCAACTTATCTTTGCCGGGCTGGCCTCCAGCTATTCGGTGTTGACGGAAGATGAACGCGAACTGGGCGTCTGCGTCGTTGACATCGGCGGTGGTACAATGGACATGGCCGTTTATACTGGCGGCGCGCTGCGCCACACCAAAGTGATCCCTTATGCGGGGAATGTGGTAACCAGCGATATCGCCTACGCCTTCGGCACCCCGCCGAGCGATGCGGAAGCGATTAAAGTTCGCCACGGTTGCGCGCTGGGATCGCTGGTCGGTAAAGATGAGAGCGTTGAAGTGCCGAGCGTGGGCGGTCGACCGCCGCGCAGCCTGCAGCGCCAGACGCTGGCAGATGTGATTGAGCCGCGCTATACCGAGCTGCTCAACCTGGTCAACGACGAGATATTGCAGTTGCAGGAGCAGCTTCGCCAGCAGGGTGTGAAACATCATCTTGCGGCGGGGATTGTATTAACCGGCGGCGCGGCGCAGATTGAAGGTCTGGCGGCCTGCGCGCAACGTGTGTTCCATACGCAGGTGCGTATTGGTGCACCGCTCAATATTACTGGCTTAACTGATTACGCCCAGGAGCCGTATTACTCTACGGCGGTTGGGTTGCTGCACTACGGGAAAGAGACCCATTTAAGTGGTGAAGCAGAAGTGGAAAAGCGGACGTCAGTCGGTTCGTGGTTCAAACGAATCAACAGCTGGCTGCGAAAAGAGTTTTAATTTTTTTCAGAGACCGTAGAAAATTAGCGGTTTCAGGCGACAGGCACATACGCCAATCCTGATAAGCGGCCCACGGGCTGCCCGGTGGATGAGGCGTAAAGACGGAGAGAGATTATGTTTGAACCAATGGAATTAACCAACGACGCGGTGATTAAAGTCATCGGCGTCGGTGGCGGCGGCGGTAATGCCGTGGAGCATATGGTGCGCGAGCGCATCGAAGGGGTTGAGTTCTTCGCGGTGAATACCGACGCTCAGGCGTTGCGTAAGACGGCGGTAGGGCAGACCATCCAGATCGGTGGCGGTATTACCAAAGGTCTGGGCGCAGGGGCTAACCCTGAAGTCGGTCGTAATGCGGCTGAAGAGGATCGTGAAGCGTTGCGCGCTGCGCTGGAAGGCGCTGACATGGTCTTTATCGCAGCGGGCATGGGTGGCGGTACCGGTACCGGTGCGGCGCCTGTGGTAGCTGAAGTTGCTAAAGACTTAGGCATTCTGACCGTTGCGGTGGTGACTAAGCCGTTCAACTTTGAAGGCAAGAAGCGCATGGCCTTTGCAGAGCAGGGTATTACCGAGCTCTCAAAACATGTCGATTCCCTGATCACTATCCCGAACGACAAGCTGCTGAAAGTGCTGGGTCGCGGTATCTCTCTGCTTGACGCGTTCGGCGCGGCAAACGACGTGCTGAAAGGCGCGGTGCAGGGTATCGCCGAGCTGATTACCCGTCCGGGTCTAATGAACGTTGACTTCGCCGACGTGCGCACCGTGATGTCCGAAATGGGCTACGCGATGATGGGCTCTGGCGTGGCAAGCGGTGAAGATCGTGCGGAAGAAGCGGCAGAAATGGCGATCTCCAGCCCGCTGCTGGAAGATATCGATCTTTCTGGCGCGCGTGGTGTGCTGGTTAACATCACTGCCGGCTTCGACCTGCGTCTGGATGAGTTCGAGACCGTCGGTAACACCATTCGTGCGTTCGCTTCTGACAACGCGACGGTGGTTATCGGTACCTCTCTCGACCCGGATATGAACGACGAACTGCGTGTGACCGTTGTTGCCACCGGTATCGGTATGGACAAGCGTCCTGAGATTACTCTGGTAACTAACAAACAGGCGCAGCAGCCGGTTATGGATCGCTACCAGCAGCACGGCATGCAGCCGATGCAGCAGGAGCAGAAGCCGGCGAAAGTGGTTAACGACAATACGCCGCAGACCACCAAAGAGCCCGATTATCTGGATATTCCGGCGTTTCTGCGTAAGCAGGCGGACTAAGAATTTACTGGAAGTTGGGCATGTTCGCTCTTTGTGCTAAACTGGCCCACCCATTGTGTTATACAATTTGGTTGGATTGGTAATAAGGCGAGATTATACGATGATCAAACAAAGGACTCTTAAACGTATCGTTCAGGCGACTGGTGTCGGTTTACATACCGGCAAGAAAGTCACACTGACGTTGCGCCCTGCGCCGGCAAATACCGGGGTCATCTATCGTCGCACTGACTTAAATCCACCGGTAGACTTTCCGGCTGATGCTAAATCTGTGCGTGATACTATGCTCTGTACTTGTCTGGTCAACGAGCATGACGTGCGGATTTCCACCGTTGAGCACTTAAATGCGGCTCTGGCGGGGCTGGGTATCGACAACATCATTGTCGAAGTCGATGCACCGGAAATTCCAATTATGGATGGCAGTGCAGCACCGTTCGTATACCTGTTGCTTGACGCAGGGGTCGAGGAGCTGAACAGCGCCAAGAAATTCGTTCGCATCAAAGAGACGGTGCGCGTTGAAGATGGCGATAAGTGGGCCGAGTTCAAACCGCATAACGGTTTTACGCTCGATTTCACCATCGACTTCAACCACCCGGCGATTGATGCTAGCACGCAACGTTACGCGATGAACTTCTCTGCCGATGCATTTATGCGCCAGATTAGCCGCGCGCGTACTTTCGGTTTCATGCGTGATATCGAATACCTTCAGTCCCGCGGCCTGTGCCTGGGCGGAAGCTTCGATTGTGCCATCGTAGTTGACGATTATCGCGTATTGAACGAAGACGGCCTGCGTTTCGAAGATGAATTCGTGCGCCACAAAATGCTCGATGCAATCGGCGACCTCTTTATGTGTGGTCACAACATTATCGGTGCGTTTACCGCTTATAAATCCGGTCATGCGCTGAACAACAAACTTCTGCAGGCTGTTCTGGCAAAACAGGAAGCATGGGAATATGTGACCTTCGAAGACGAAGCTGAACTGCCGCTGGCATTCAAAGCACCTTCAATGGTTCTGGCATAACGCCATAACCTAAAAAATCGACTGGTTAACCTGGCACTCTCTCCGGTCAGGGGAACCAGTCGTTTTTCTTTTTGCGCGCCGCAAAACCCTCTCTTTACGACTAATCTTTCCGGAAATCTTTTCAACGCTGCGATCCTGCGTTTGATTGCTGCTTTCCTCGCCAGTTTTCACGCGCGTCAGGCCTGTTTCCTGCTGTGTGGCGGCGGCATTAGTGATAAGATTTGGGCGCAATCGACTTTCATAGACGCAACATCATGGACGCGTCTTTTTTGGTGGAGCAAGTGAGCGGAATACTGACGCGTTGGCGACAATTTGGCAGACGCTATTTCTGGCCGCATCTCTTATTAGGGATGGTCGCGGCGAGTTTTGGCTTGCCCGCGCTTGCCAGTAATACCGAAACCCATGCCACGCGCGAAACGACGCGCAATCACGCTTCGGCGACCACGGCGAATTTTACCAGCCTCGCGCTGCTGGAAGCGAAACGCCGTCCAAACTTCACCGTTGATTACTGGCATCAGCACGCCATCCGCACCGTTATTCGTCATCTTTCGTTCGCCATGGCGCCGCAAACGCTGGCCGCCGCAACGGAAGAGCCTTTGCCGATTCAGGCACATCATCTTGCCCTGCTCGATACGCTAAGCGCGCTGCTTAACGTTGAAAGCAAGCAGCCGGCGATTGTACGCCTTGCGGATCGCCTCTCTTTTACACCGTTCGCGACGTTCAGTGTCTCGAACTGGATTAGCCAGGCGCAGGGTATCCGCGCCGGACCATACTCCCTCAGCTAAAAAAGCCCTATTCATCCATTTTTTTCGCTTCGCTGAGCGGAGTATCAGAGATTTTTTATCATGCTAAATTTGTTAACAAAAGTATTCGGTAGCCGCAACGATCGTACGCTGCGTCGTATGCGTAAAACCGTCAACCAGATCAATGCCATGGAACCGGCTCTTGAGAAGCTCAGCGATGACGAGCTGAAAGGCAAGACGGTAGAGTTCCGTGCGCGTCTTGAGAAGGGCGAAAGCGTTGACTCTTTGTTGCCGGAAGCTTTCGCGGTAGTACGCGAAGCCAGTAAACGCGTCTTCGGCATGCGCCACTTTGATGTGCAGCTGCTAGGCGGCATGGTGCTGAACGATCGCTGCATCGCCGAGATGCGCACCGGTGAAGGTAAAACCCTGACCGCAACCCTGCCGGCCTACCTCAACGCGCTGAGCGGCAAAGGCGTGCACGTGGTGACCGTCAACGACTATCTGGCGCAGCGTGACGCCGAAAACAACCGTCCGCTGTTCGAGTTCCTCGGCCTGACCGTCGGTATCAACCTGCCTGGCATGCCATCTGTCGCGAAACGCGAAGCTTATGCCGCGGATATCACCTATGGCACCAACAACGAATATGGCTTCGACTACCTGCGCGACAACATGGCGTTCAGCCCGGAAGAGCGCGTTCAGCGTAAGCTGCACTATGCGCTGGTGGATGAGGTGGACTCCATCCTGATCGATGAAGCGCGTACGCCGCTTATCATCTCCGGTCCGGCGGAAGATAGCTCCGACCTCTACAAAAAAGTGAACAAAATCATTCCTCACCTGGTGCGCCAGGAGAAAGAGGACTCTGACACCTTCCAGGGCGAAGGCCATTTCTCTGTCGACGAGAAAGCGCGTCAGGTTACCCTGACCGAGCGCGGTCTGGTACTGATTGAAGAGCTGCTGGTGAAAGAGGGCATCATGGAGGAGGGTGAGTCGCTTTACTCCCCGACCAACATCATGCTGATGCATCACGTTACCGCCGCGCTGCGCGCCCATGTGCTCTTTACCCGCGATGTTGATTACATCGTAAAAGATGGCGAAGTGATCATTGTTGATGAGCACACCGGTCGTACGATGCAGGGCCGCCGCTGGTCCGATGGCCTGCACCAGGCCGTTGAAGCCAAAGAAGGCGTTGAGATCCAGAACGAAAACCAGACGCTGGCTTCCATCACCTTCCAGAACTACTTCCGTCTGTATGAAAAACTGGCCGGTATGACCGGTACTGCAGATACCGAAGCGTTCGAATTCAGCTCCATTTACAAACTCGATACCGTGGTTGTGCCGACTAACCGCCCGATGATCCGTAAAGATATGGCGGATCTGGTCTATATGACCGAAGCGGAAAAAATCCAGGCGATCATCGAAGATATCAAAGAGCGTACCGCCAACGGTCAGCCGGTGCTGGTCGGTACCATCTCGATTGAAAAATCAGAAGTGGTATCGAATGAGTTAACCAAAGCGGGCATCAAACATAACGTTCTGAACGCCAAGTTCCACGCCAAAGAAGCAGATATCGTGGCGCAGGCCGGTTATCCGGGCGCGGTCACTATCGCCACCAACATGGCGGGCCGTGGTACCGATATCGTGCTGGGCGGCAGCTGGCAGTCTGAACTGGCCGAGCTTGTCGATCCGACGCCTGAACAGGTTGCAGAGCTGAAAGCCGAGTGGCAGAAACGCCATGACGCGGTGCTGGCGTCGGGCGGTCTGCACATCATCGGTACCGAGCGCCATGAATCGCGCCGTATCGATAACCAGCTGCGTGGCCGTTCCGGTCGTCAGGGCGATGCGGGCTCTTCCCGTTTCTACCTCTCGATGGAAGATGCGCTGATGCGTATTTTCGCCTCCGATCGCGTTTCCGGCATGATGCGTAAGCTTGGTATGAAGCCGGGCGAAGCGATTGAGCACCCATGGGTGACAAAAGCGATTGCCAACGCGCAGCGTAAAGTGGAAAGCCGCAACTTCGATATCCGTAAGCAACTGCTGGAATATGATGATGTGGCGAACGATCAGCGTCGCGCAATCTACACTCAGCGTAACGAACTGCTGGATGTGACCGACGTAAGCGAAACCATCAACAGCATTCGTGAAGATGTCTTCAAAGCGACCATCGACGGGCACATTCCGCCGCAGTCTCTGGAAGAGATGTGGGATATTCCGGGCCTGCAGGAGCGTCTGAAAAATGATTTCGACCTCGACCTGCCGATCGCAGAGTGGCTGGATAAAGAGCCGAACCTGCATGAAGAGACGCTGCGTGAGCGTATTCTGCAGAGCGCGGTAGAGACCTACCAGCGTAAAGAGGAAGTGGTTGGCGCGGAGATGATGCGTCACTTCGAGAAAGGCGTCATGCTGCAAACCCTCGACTCCCTGTGGAAAGAGCACCTGGCGGCGATGGATTATCTGCGTCAGGGGATCCATCTGCGCGGCTACGCGCAAAAAGATCCGAAGCAGGAGTACAAGCGTGAATCCTTCGCCATGTTTGCCGCGATGCTGGAATCACTGAAGTATGAAGTGATCAGCACCCTGAGCAAGGTACAAGTGCGCATGCCGGAAGAGGTGGAAGCGATGGAGCAGCAGCGCCGCGAAGAGGCGGAGCGTCTGGCACAGATGCAGCAGTTGAGCCATCAGGATGATGAAGCTGCGGCTGCCGCTGCACTTGCCGATCAATCTGGCGAGCGCAAAGTCGGCCGGAACGATCCTTGCCCGTGCGGTTCCGGTAAGAAATATAAACAGTGCCATGGCCGTCTCGCATAACGGCTAATTAACAGATGAAAAGGCGCAGAGATCTGCGCCTTTTTTATGGAGTCAGCAACATGAAGATACTCAATATCGCCGTCGGCATTATTCGTAATCCGCAGGGCGAAATCTTTATTACCCGGCGCGCGGCCGATGCGCATATGGCAAACATGCGCGAGTTTCCCGGCGGCAAAATCGAAGCGGGTGAAACACCTGAGCAGGCGATGATCCGTGAGCTTCAGGAAGAGGTGGGCATCACCACGCAAAGCGCCACGCTGTTCGATAAGCTGGAGTATGAATTTCCCGACCGCCATATCACGCTCTGGTTCTGGCTGGTGGATAAATGGCAGGGCGAACCGTGGGGGAAAGAGGGGCAGCCGGGCGAGTGGATTGCGCAGAGCGCGCTGAAAGCGGAAGATTTTCCCCCGGCTAACGAACCGGTCATTACAAAACTGATTGCGCTGAGCAAGACCCGCTGACCTTCAGCCAGCGGGCAGCCCGGGATTACTGTTGCTCTTCGCTCCACTCATCGCTGTCAGAGAGATCGCCCGAGCTTGGGATGCGTTTCTCTTCCGCAGCCCATTCGCCGAGGTCAATCAGCTGGCAGCGTTTACAGCAAAAAGGGCGATACGGGCTGGCTTCGCCCCATACCACAGGTTTGCCGCAGGTCGGGCAATTCACAATTGTCTTATCAGTCATCAGGGTTCCTTAACAGCAGGCTAATTCAAAATCGAGCCGCTCCGGCACCGTGCCGTGTTCGCTGTCGAGGGGCATAAAACGAATGGCAAAGCGGCTTTTATGGCCGGAGATTTGCGGGTAAAGCCGCGCCTCGAGCGGCAGTTGCAGACGCAGCAGATCGGCATCATCACCGTTATCCTGGTAGAAACCGTTCAGGCTGGTCTGGCGACGATACGGGGCGGCGTTGCGGATCAGATCGAGGATTAATGTCAGGGTAGCGCGCAGCGGTTCCAGGCTCTCCAGCCAGTAGTTGACCTGCGCATCGCGCTGCTCCTGCGGTAAGTGTAACCACATATGCAGCGTCGGCAGATCGAAGCTACAGCAGCCGCCGGGAATGCTTAAGCGCTGGCGTACCAATGCTATCAACCGATCTTCACGTAACATCTGACCAATACGCGGCGCATTCATCAGCACGGCACCGCTCCCTTTCAGCTGTTGGCGGATCTCTTCAATACGGTTGGGATCGACGCCCGGCACTTCGCTCCAGGCTTGCAGTTTACGTTGCTGGCGCTCCAGCTCTTTCAACAATTCAGTACGGGTATCACCGCGCTCGAACACATCCAGCAGATCGCCCACATTACGGAAGAAGTGCAGCGCGCCAGCGTGGTCGCTGACGGGCAAATGGACGGAGAGTTGTTGCAGTAAGAACTCGACACGCAGCCAGGTGCGCATTTTTTCATTCAGCGGATGTTCAAAAAGGATGTGGGTGTGCATTACGGTTTTTCCTGTGATACGGCCTGCGCGGCGAGAGCGAGATAGTGCGCATGCAGGCGGGCAACATCCGATGCGATTGCATCTGGTGCGCCATTATTGTCAATGACATCATCCGCGACCGCAAGCCGCGCATCGCGCGTAGCCTGCGCGGCGAGGATCTGTTCAGCATGTTCGCGGGTCACGCCGTCACGGCGCATGGTGCGTAAAATTTGCGTCTCAACCGGAACGTCAATGACTAATACCCGATCGGCTTTGTGGTAAAGCTGGTTCTCCACCAGCAGTGGAACGACCCACAGCACATACGGTGATGTCGCCCGGGCCATCTGACGCTCGGTCTCTTGCTGAATAAGCGGGTGCAGCAAGCCGTTGAGCCAGCGCTTATCAACGTCAGAGGCAAAAATATGTTCGCGGAGTAAGCGACGATTGAGTGAGCCGTCCGCGAGGATCATTTCATCGCCGAACTTTTCGGCAATAGCGCGTAGCGCAGGGGTGCCAGGCTCCACGACCTGGCGGGCAATCACGTCCGCATCGATAACGTTAACGCCCTGTTTGGCGAACGCGTCCGCCACGGTACTTTTACCGCTGCCAATACCGCCCGTTAACGCGACCTTATACTTCATAACGCTTAATCCTGTAAGGGGCTGCCAGACTCATTCTCTGCTGTTATTTTCGCCACTCATCACAACGAAACCGCAGCAGACTTAGCGTGAAAAAAAGCAAAGCCACTCTTTTTTTATTTATAGGAATCAGTAAGTTGAAAATCAATCAGACAATAAAGAAATCAATTAACTGAAACTGGCATATTCACCAGGTAAATTTATAGGATTGTAGCGTAAAAAAAGAGATTTTCGCAGTCTTGCGCGGTCCTTATTAGTGCGTATGATAGCGTCACTGGAGTTGTGAGTTTGTCTTAGCGCCATTAACCCCAGGAATCCCTACATGCGTATCGAAGAAGATTTGAAGTTAGGTTTCAAAGACGTTCTTATCCGCCCTAAACGTTCCACTCTCAAAAGCCGTTCCGATGTTGAACTGGAACGCGAATTCACTTTCAAGCACTCAGGAATGCGCTGGTCCGGCGTACCGGTTATCGCTGCCAATATGGATACCGTAGGGACATTCGCCATGGCGAAAGCGCTGGCCTCGTTCGATATCCTGACTGCCGTCCACAAGCACTACTCCGTTGAAGAGTGGCGAGCATTTGTGCAGGCGCAGGCCGACTCTGTGCTGCGCCATGTGATGGTTTCAACCGGCACATCCGATGCCGATTTCGAAAAAACCAAACAGATCCTCGCGCTGCATCCGTCACTCAATTTCGTCTGCATTGACGTTGCTAACGGCTACTCCGAACACTTCGTGCAGTTTTTGGCTAAGGCCCGTGAAGCCTGGCCGGACAAAACCATCTGCGCGGGCAACGTCGTAACCGGCGAAATGTGCGAAGAGCTGATCCTCTCCGGCGCCGATATCGTCAAAGTGGGCATTGGCCCTGGCTCTGTCTGCACGACGCGCGTGAAAACCGGCGTCGGTTACCCGCAGCTCTCGGCGGTTATTGAGTGTGCCGATGCGGCGCACGGCCTCGGCGGCCAGATCGTCAGCGACGGCGGTTGCACTGTGCCGGGCGATGTTGCCAAAGCGTTTGGCGGCGGCGCAGACTTCGTGATGCTCGGCGGTATGCTGGCAGGCCATGAAGAGAGCGGCGGCACGCTGATGGAAGAGAACGGCGAGAAGTTTATGCTCTTCTACGGCATGAGTTCTGAGTCCGCGATGAACCGTCACGTTGGTGGTGTGGCAGGCTACCGCGCCGCTGAAGGCAAAACCGTTAAGCTTCCTCTGCGTGGCCCGGTTGAGAACACCGCTCGCGATATCCTCGGTGGTTTACGTTCCGCCTGCACTTACGTCGGCGCCTCGCGTCTGAAAGAGCTGACCAAACGCACCACCTTTATTCGCGTTCAGGAGCAGGAAAACCGCGTTTTCAACAGCCTGTAACTGGCTTGCGGTAAACGCGGTGTAACGCGTTGTACCGCCATCAGCCTGTACCGCCCATCGCATCGCCAAGATGAAAGATGGGCAGGTACATCGCCACCACCAGTACACCAATGATTATCCCTGTCACCACCAGCATCAACGGCTCCAGCACCGCCGCCAGCCCGTCGGCCTGACGCTGCGTCTGTTCACTGTGATACTGCGCCAGATTATCCAGCATGCTGTCGAGCGCGCCTGACAGTTCGCCGGTTCGCACCAGCTGTATGCAAAGCGGTGGAAACTCACCGCTCGCTTTTAACGCGGCAAATATCGGCGCGCCTTCGGTTATCTCCTGCTGCGCGCGCACTAACAGATCCCGCCAGTAGGGGCAGACCACCGTTTCGGCCACGCTCTCCAGCCCCTGTAAAAAGGCGATACCGGCACGCTGGGTGAGCGACAAGACGGTAAAGATCTGGCTCAGGCGCTGCCCGCGCACCAGCGACCCGATGACCGGGCTGGCAAGCAGCAACCGCTGACAGGCACGAAGCCAGTTATCGTTATTACGTAGCCGCAGTAGCAGCGCGCCTGCCAGCATGCTAACCAGCATTAAAGGCAGCGCGCACTGTTTCACTATGCCGGCACCCGCAATCACCCCACGCGTTAATGCCGGCAGCGGCGTATTGAAGGTCTGGTAGATGGCGGCGAACTCCGGCAGCACCAGATAGATCATTGCCAGCACCACCGCCGCGGTTAGCGACAGAATAATCAGCGGGTAGCGCAGCGCTTTTTTCACCTTCAGCTTCAGTTCATGCTGCGCTTTTTGCTGCGCAGCGAGCCTGAAGCAGCACTCGTCCAGCTTGCCGGTCAGTTCTCCGGTGCGGATCATCGCCTGCCAGAGGGGCGGAAAGACCTCCGGCCACTGACGCAGCGCCGCAGAGAAGGTTTCCCCTTCTTCGAGTGCCGCTGACAGGCTGCGCAGCAGCGCCTGCCACTGTCTGGCCGGATGCTGCTCCGCCATCAGCTGTAGCCCTTCCGGCAGTGTCAGCCCGGCCTTAAGCAGGGTGGCAAGCTGGTTGAGTAGCGGCGTACTCTGCTCGGGGCTCCACAAACGCGCGCGCACCGGTCGACGTTTCAGCGTCAGCGGATGACATTGTTGCTGTAGCAGGCACAATGCCGCCGCCGCGCGGCTTTCACTCCAGAGCAGCCCCGCTTGCAGTTCACCGCTATCATCCAGCCCCGACCATTGCCAGAGTTGCCTACTCGCCATGCGGGTAACCCAGTATCCGCACCAGCTCCTCAAAGGTCGTCAGCCCCTGTTCAACCGCCTGGCAACCATGGTGAAAGAGCGTTGTCATGCCCTCTTCACGCGCACACTGCTCAATCTCGTTCACGCTCATGCCGCTGGCAATCGCCTGGCGTATCGGCGGTGTGATGTTGAGGATCTCAAACAGCGCCACCCGGCCGTAGAAACCGTGATAACAGGCTTCACACCCCTGAGCGCGCCAGCGTGGCAGCGGGCGTGACCAGACGTTAGCAGGCAGATGAATGCTCTCTGTCGCCAGCTTGCGGCAGTGGGGGCAGAGCTTACGCACCAGCCGCTGGGCAACCACCAGCGATAACGCCGAAGAGATCATCCAGCGGGCCACCCCCATCTGTTCAATCCGCACCAATGTTTCGCTGGTGGAGTTAGTATGCAGCGTCGACAGCACCAGGTGACCCGTCTGCGCAGCCTTGATGGCAATCTCGGCGGTTTCACCATCGCGGATCTCGCCGACCATAATGACGTCGGGATCCTGGCGTAGCAGGGCGCGCAGCACACTCTGAAAAGTGAGCCCGGCGCGTGGAGCTATCTGGGTTTGATTCAGACCCGCCAGCGGGATCTCGACCGGATCTTCCACGCTACAAAGATTAACCTCCGGCTTATTACGCGCCTGCAATGCGCTGTAGAGCGTGACGGTTTTTCCGCTGCCCGTGGGACCGGTTACCAGCAGTAAACCTTGCGGCTGCGCCAGCGCGGCGTTGAACTGTGCCAGCTGCGCGTCAGTCATGCCGAGCGCGGGCAGCGCCAGCGCCTGGTTTACCTGGTGCAGCAGCCGCAGCACCACTTTCTCGCCGTGACGGCAGGGCAGTGTAGCAATACGAAACGATACCGGCTGATCGGCGAGGGTGACGGTAAACTGCCCATCCTGCGGCAGTCGCCGCTCGGCGATATCCAGATTGCCCATTACTTTTAACCGGGCGGTCAGGGTATCGGAGAGGGTGCAGGGCAGGGGCGACAGCGGATGGAGCACGCCATCCACCCGCAGGCGGATCGCGTAGTGCATCTCGCCCGGCTCGAAATGGATATCCGATGCGCGCAGCATCAGCGCTTGTTGCAGCGTATGGTTGATGATCTCAACCGCCGAGCCGCTCTCCTCGGTGAGTGCGGCACTTGCCGCAGGTAGTGACTGCGCGGCGAGCTGTTGATGCTTTTCCATTTCATCCTGCGTCCAGCAGCGGATATCAACACGCTGCTGGGCAACGAAACTGAGTGACTCCATTAGCTCCATGCTCGGGCTGCCTACAACCGCGATAACCAGCGCTTCATCATCTTTGCTCAGTAATGCCGCGTTATGGCGGCGGCACAGCGCCTCGAGTTTGTTCTCTTTCATCAGATATCCTTATCGACCGGTACGGAAAACGTCTTCGCACGCCTGCTGCAGCGCACCGTCTGCCTCGGTATTACAGCTGCGCGTCCATCCCTGAATGCCATTTGCGCTGCTCCATTGCGGTGTCATCACCACGCTTAAACCGTTAAGACTCTCCTGGCCGGTGAGCGAGACCACGCCTTTGGCAACGCTGAGCGCGGCGACATAACGCGTCGTCGTTGGAGAGGGGATGCCATTACTGCTGGCGTCGCAGCTATCGACGCCGCCGCGCTCCAGCGCGCAGAGCTCGACGGCGGTGCGGTAGGGGACAAAGGTTTGCAGCATGTCCGTTAGCGCCGCTTTGCGCAGGTAGTTTTGATAGGCGGGAATGCCGATGGCGCTCAGAATGGCGACAATGCCAATCACCACCATCAGCTCAATGAGGGTAAATCCGTGTTGTCTGTTCATAGACGGCTCCTTATGCAGAGCCGTTACTGTGTCAGGGGGTGAAAAGCGGTGCGAGCGGCAAAAGAGCAGCCCGGAAAGTGGCTTCCGGCGTTTTTACTGCTGTTGCATAACAGGACAGTGTTGTTGCGAGATAAGCCGCAAAAAACGGGCCAGCGGCCCGTAAGAGTGGCGGCGGATCAGCGAAAACGCATCGAGAGATCGAGGGCGCGGACGTGTTTTGTCAGTGCGCCGACAGAGATGTAATCGACGCCGGTTTGCGCAAATTCGCGCAGCGTCTGTTCGGTAACATTGCCGGAGACTTCCAGTTTTGCCTGACCGTTGGCCCGTTTTACCGCTTCGCGCATCTGCTCGGGTGCGAAGTTATCCAGCATGATGATATCGGCACCCGCCTTCAGCGCATCATCGAACTCTTCCAGCGTCTCGACTTCAACCTCAACCGGCACATCGGGGTGCAGCCAGAAGGCTTTCTCTACCGCGTTGCGCACTGAGCCTGCGGCGATAATGTGGTTCTCTTTGATCAGAAACGCATCGGAAAGCCCGAGACGATGATTCGCGCCACCGCCGCAGAGCACCGCATATTTCAGCGCCGTGCGCAGGCCGGGCAGGGTTTTGCGCGTATCAAGCAGTTGTGTTTTGGTGCCCTCCAGCAGGGCAACATAGTTGCGCACCGCGCTGGCGACGCCGGAGAGCGTCTGCACGAAGTTGAGCGCCGTACGTTCACCGGTGAGCAGCACGCGCGAAGGGCCATCCAGCTCAAACAGCGGCTGATCGGCGTGCACCGTGTCGCCATCCGCAACGTGCCAGGTGAGCGTCACGTCGTCGCCCGCCAGCTGTATAAACACCTCTTCAACCCAGCGTTTACCGCAGAACACCCCCTCTTCACGGGTGATCACTACCGCATGGGAGCGATTCTCTGGCGGTAATAATTGCGCGGTAATGTCGTTATTCGCATCGACTTCTCCACCCAGATCTTCGCGCAGCGCCAGTGCGACGGCGGCAGGAATATCCAGTTCGATGCGTTTTAGCAACGCGTCACGGCGAAGGTCGGGGTTGTAGCGGCGAGGCGGCATGATAGGCTCCAAAAAGTGTAACGAATCACAAAGTTAGCGTTTGGTTGTGCAGCTCCGGCATTATGGGAGGCGGCCTAAGCATGCTACTCTGAAGCGTGTTTCAGCACCATCCTCTATAAGGAGTTCCTTATGCAGTTACGCAAGGGTTGGCTGGTGGAGGCGCGGCATGTGCCCTCTCCGCATTATGATTGCCGCCCGGACGATGAGTCGCCATCACTGTTGGTGGTACATAATATCAGCCTGCCTCCAGGCGAGTTTGGCGGCCCGTGGATTGACGCGCTCTTTACCGGCACGCTGGACCCCAGCGCCGATCCCTATTTTGCCGGCATTGCTCATCTTCGCGTTTCTGCGCACTGTCTGATTCGCCGCGACGGAGAAATAGTGCAATATGTGCCTTTCGATAAGCGCGCCTGGCATGCGGGCGTCTCCTCTTATCAGGGGCGCGAGCGCTGTAACGATTTCTCAATCGGTATTGAGCTTGAGGGAACGGACGACCTGGCGTATACCGACGCGCAGTACCGCCAGCTGGCGGCGGTGACACGAACGGTGATTGAGCTTTACCCGGCGATTGCCGACAATATGACCGGACATAGCGATATCGCGCCTGAACGTAAGACCGACCCCGGCCCTGCGTTTGACTGGGCCAAATTTCGCGCCCTGGTCGCCGCGTTGTCAGAAAAGGAGATGCCATGACGTTATTCACCATGCTGCTGGTACTGGCAGCGGAGCGGCTGTTTAAACTGGGAGAGCACTGGCAGCTGGACCACCGGCTGGAGGTGCTGTTCCGGCGCATCAAGCGCTATTCGATGCTGAGAACGCTGTTAATGACGGCGTTAGCCATGCTGGTGACCTTCCTGATTCTGCGCGCGCTGCTGGGGATGTTTTTCAACGTCCCGCTGCTGGTGGTGTGGATCCTGATTGGCCTGCTGTGCATCGGCGCGGGCAAAGTGCGGTTGCACTACCACGCCTATCTGAAAGCGGCGGCGCGCAACGACAGCCGCGCCCATATGGCGATGGCCAGCGAGCTGACGTTGATTCACGGTGTGCCGCCCGGATGCGACGAGCGAGAGTTCCTGCGCGAATTGCAGAATGCGCTGCTGTGGATCAACTTCCGCTTCTACCTCGCGCCGCTGTTCTGGTTTGTGGTGGGTGGCCCCTGGGGGCCGGTATTGCTGGTCGGATACGCCTTTTTGCGCGCATGGCAATACTGGCTGGCGCGCTTTCAGACGCCGACCGAGCGGCAGCAATCGGGCATCGACGCGATTTTACATCTGCTGGACTGGATACCGGTGCGCCTTGCGGGCGTGGTCTATGCGCTGATCGGCCATGGTGAGAAAGCGCTGCCGGCCTGGTTTGCCTCGCTCGGCGATACCCATACCTCGCAATATCATGTGTTAACGCGGCTGGCGCAGTTCTCGCTGGCGCGCGAGTCGCATCATGATAAGGTCGCCACGCCGAAAGCGGCGGTGTCGATGGCGAAGAAGACCTCGTTTGCCGTGGTCGTGGTGGTGGCGGTACTGACGATTTACGGCACGCTGATGTAACCGCGTGCCGCCGGTTTACTGATTATCCGCCGCCGGGATGCCGAAGTCAGGCATCCCGTTTTCCTGCCAGCGAATCGTTTTCAGGCGCGTATGGCGGTTGGGATCGTAGAGCGGATCGCCCTCAATTTCGGTGTAGTTACGCGCGTGATAGACCAGCACATCTTCCCCCTCCGGCGTCTGCGTAAAGCTATTGTGTCCCGGGCCATACTGGCGGTTTTCATAACTGGTTTTAAACACCGGCTCTGGCGATTTATGCCAGTTTTGCGGCTCAAGTGGGTTGGCGTCGAGATCGATCCACAGCAGCCCCATGCAGTAGTTCTCGTCCGTCGCGCTGGCAGAGTAGCTGATAAAGAGCTTATCGTTGTGAAACAGCACCGCCGGGCCTTCGTTAACCAGAAAGCCGCGGCACTCCCACGCGAACTCCGGTTTGCTTAACATCACCGGCTCGCCTTTCAGCGTCCACGGGTTTTCCATCTCCGCCAGATAGAGATTGGAGTTGCCCGCAATATCCGGCGCTTTTTGCGCCCAGAGATACCAGCGCTTGCCCTGATGGACAAAGGTGGTGGCATCCAGCGCAAAGGTGTCGAACGGCGTCTTAACCTGGCCTTTCTCAACCCATTTTCCGCTGAGCGGATCGGCATCGGCGCACTCGAGCACAAACATGCGGTGCTGGAACATATTCAGCTTATCGAGCGCCTTTGTTCCAGCGGCGGCAAAGTATAAATACCATTTGCCTTCAATATGATGCAGCTCCGGCGCCCAGATAAGCTCGCTCATCGGCCCGCTTTGCGGTTTACGCCACACGACCGCCCCTTCGGCGCTGCGCAGCCCGTCAAGCGTGGCGGCGCGGCGGATCTCGAGGCGGTCGTACTCCGGCACCGAGGCGACAAAGTAGTAGTGGTCCTGATGGCGCAGAATAAACGGGTCTGCGCGCTGTTCAATAAAGGGGTTCGGCCAGGTTTTCATTATGCATTCCTTACGTTTTTCGCCGCCGGTACGCTCTGGCTGTCGCTCAGTTCGTGGTAGTTAATGCGGCGTTTTTCCAGATCCGCCTGGATCTGTTTCATCAATTCACGGTCTACTTTCAGCAGACGAACCACGCCTGCGGTGATGAGATATCCGACGCCCGGGATCACCGTAAACAGCAGCATAATGCCGTTGATGGCGCTGGCGCTCTGCTGTTTGGCACCGGCATCGTAGCCATACCAGGAGAGCAGGAAACCAACCATCGCGCCCGCTACCGCCAGCCCGACTTTCAGGAAGAAGAGGTTGCCGGAAAAGCTGATGCCGGTGATACGTTTGCCGGTTTTCCACTCGCCGTAATCATCGACATCGGCCATCAGCGACCAGTGCAGCGGGGAGGGGATCTGGTGCAGGATGTTGAGCAGGAAGTAGAGCACCGCAATCATCACCGTCGCGCGCGGGTCGAGGAAGTAGAAGCCGCAGGAAAAAATCGCCAGCGCGATATTGGTCCAGAAGAAGACTTTCAGTTTGCACCAGCGGTCGGTCAGCACTTTTGCCAGCATGCTACCGAACATCATGCCGACCACGCCGAGGCTGATAAACAGCGTGGCGAAGTGGGTGCTCTCCTGCATCACCCAGGTGACGTAGTACATGGTGGCGGCCATACGGATAAAGCCGGGGCAGACGTTGCACAGCGTCAGCAGCAGAATGCGCACCCACTGATCGTTCTTCCATACGTCCTTGAAATCTTTCTTCAGATCGTCATTGGTCGGCACCGCCGGGCGCACACGCTCGCGCACAGTAGCAAAGCAGTACAGGAACATACACATGCCGATAAATGCCAGCACCGTCATCGCCATCTGGTAGCCCTTGGCTTTATCCGCGCCGCCGAACCACTCCGCCATTGGCAGCAGCGTCAGCGACAGCAGCAGCGTCGCGATACCAACCATCACAAAGCGGTAAGACTGGCAGGCCACGCGCTCTTTCGGATCGTTGGTGATAACGCCACCCAGTGAGCAGTAGGGAATATTGATGGCGGTATAGGTGAGGGAGAGCAGGAAGTAGGTGACAAAGGCATAGATAACTTTGCTGCTGTAGGTCCACTCCGGCGTGGTAAACATCAGCACGCTAAAGACCGCGTAAGGCACCGCAATCCACAGTAGCCACGGGCGAAAACGGCCATATTTGCTTTGCGTGCGGTCGGCCAGCGCGCCCATTAACGGGTCGGTGATGGCATCAATAACGCGAATCGACAGCAGCAGCACGCCGACCAGCGCGGGAGCCAGACCGAAGATATCGGTGTAAAAATAGTTCACAAACAGCATGATAGCGCCAAAGATGATGTTGCATCCGGCGTCGCCCATGCCATAACCAATCTTCTCTTTAACAGACAGTTTATTGGTGTCCATCGACGGGTCTCCCTCTGAGGTATGAGTTCGATTATTCGCCCGTAAATTTTTATTTGCGTAGCAGGATCACGCCGCAGAGATGGACAAAATGGCTACGTAAAGGAAAGTGTGAGGAAGATAACATTGGTTTAACAACCCTCTCCCGGGCGGGAGAGGGGAGGGCAGAAGGGGATTAGTGTGCTTTCACCGCTTTTGCATTTTTCTGTCGTACCAGGTAGCCGACGCCAAGAATGGCAATCCACACCGGGATAAGCCACACGGAGATCGCCATACCCGGCGTCATCACCATGATAACCAGCACCGCCGCCATAAAGATCAGGCAGATCCAGTTCCCCAGCGGGTAGAAGAGCGCCGGGAAGCGCGGTTTCACGCCCTGTTGCTGCTTCGCACGACGAAAACGCATGTGCGCGAGGCTGATCATCGCCCAGTTAATCACCAGCGCGGAGACCACCAGCGCCATCAGCAGCCCAAAGGCGGATTCCGGTGCGAGGTAGTTAATCAGCACGCAGAGCGCGGTGAAGAGTGCAGAGACGAGGATGGTGTTTACCGGCACGCCGCGCTTGTCGGTTTTTTGCAGCATTTTCGGCGCGTTGCCCTGTTTTGCCAGGCCAAACAGCATGCGGCTGTTGCAGTAAACGCAGCTGTTGTAGACCGACAGCGCCGCCGTCAGCACCACGATATTCAGCGCATTGGCTACAAAGGAATCGCCAAGTTCATGGAAGATCAGTACAAACGGGCTGGTGTCAGCCGTTACGCGGGTCCACGGCAGCAGGGAGAGCAGCACCGCCAGCGAGCCGATATAGAAGATCAGGATGCGGTAGATAACCTGGTTGGTTGCTTTGGGAATGCTCTGCTCCGGGTTATCCGCTTCCGCCGCGGTGATACCGACCAGCTCCAGCCCGCCGAAGGAGAACATGATGATCGCCATCATCATTACCAGGCCGCCGATGCCGTGCGGCAGGAAGCCGCCCTGTTCCCATAAGTTGCGAACCGTCGCCTGCGGGCCTGCGCTGTCGCTAAACAGCAGCCAGCCGCCGAAGAGGATCATCGCCACCACGGCCACCACTTTGATAATGGCAAACCAGAACTCCATCTCGCCGAACACTTTTACGTTGGTCAGGTTGATGGCGTTGATAACGACAAAGAAGACGGCAGCGGAAGCCCAGGTAGGAATTTCCGGCCACCAGAACTGGACATATTTACCGACCGCCGTCAGTTCGGCCATGGCGACCAGCACGTAGAGCACCCAGTAGTTCCAGCCGGAGGCGAAACCGGCAAAACTGCCCCAGTATTTGTAAGCGAAATGGCTGAAGGAGCCGGCAACGGGCTCTTCGACCACCATCTCACCGAGCTGGCGCATAATCAGAAACGCGATAAAACCGGCAATGGCGTAGCCGAGAATAATGCCGGGACCGGCCGACTGGATGACTGACGCGCTGCCCAGAAACAGCCCAGTCCCAATAGCACCGCCCAGCGCGATAAGCTGTATATGGCGGTTCTTAAGGCCGCGCTTTAGCTGATCGCCGTGCTGTTGACCTTCCATTATGAAACCTCGTGTGTGGTTATTATGTTTACGCTATGTTTGAGCGTGTAATGAATAAGTTCCATTTATATGTATTTTTTGCTTTACGAAGCGGCAGGGTAATTTTGAGTTAAGACCTTTCGCATGCCAAAGAATAGTGGTAAGCGAAAGGGAATGCATCTGCTTTATGACGCGGACATGACGAGCTGACGAAAAAAAGAGCGCCGGCAAATAACCCTCTTACCCCCTCATCGGAAAACATCCCTCTTTTTATTCATAAGAAGTGAATAAAAAATCATCTATTGAACAACTGAATCGGTTCAAATTCAGCAATTTGCGTTTCGGGAAAGTTAAAACTCACTCTTAAGGGGTAAACGAGTCATTTGCGTAAGGTTACATCTTTGAAACGCCATTTCTGTTTGGTTGTTAAAATGTGCGTGCTTTCCTGATTTCAATCAAAACCTGTATGGACAGAAGGTGAATACTTTGTTACTTTAGCGTCAACACTATGAAATTGGTAAGACCAATTTACTCCGGGCGAGTGGCAGAGACAGGGAACAATGGCCTACAGCAAAATCCGCCAACCTAAACTTTCCGATGTGATTGAGCAGCAACTGGAGTTTTTAATTCTCGAGGGCACACTCCGTCCCGGTGAAAAACTTCCTCCAGAGCGCGAACTGGCCAAACAGTTCGACGTTTCTCGTCCTTCACTGCGCGAGGCCATCCAGCGTCTCGAAGCGAAAGGCCTGCTCCTACGTCGCCAGGGTGGCGGGACCTTTGTCCAAAGCAGTCTGTGGCAGAGCTTCAGCGATCCGCTGGTCGAGCTTCTGACCGATCATCCCGAATCCCAATTTGATCTTCTCGAAACGCGCCATGCACTGGAAGGTATCGCTGCTTATTACGCGGCGCTTCGCAGCACCGACGAAGACAAAGTGCGGATTGGCGAGCTGCATCGCGCTATCGAGCTGGCTCAACAGTCGGGCGATCTGGACGCGGAGTCGAGCGCGGTCGTGCAGTATCAAATCGCCGTAACGGAAGCGGCACATAATGTAGTCCTGCTTCATCTGCTACGCTGCATGGAGCCGATGCTGGCGCAGAACGTTCGTCAAAACTTCGAACTGCTCTACGCCCGCCGCGAGATGCTACCTCTGGTCAGCAACCATCGCGCGAGTATCTTCGCCGCGATCATGGCTGGCAAACCGGAAGAGGCGCGTGAAGCGTCGCACCGCCATCTGGCGTTTATCGAAGAGATTTTGCTGGATCGCAGCCGTGAACAGAGTCGTCGTGAACGCTCTCTGCGTCGGCTGGAGCAGCGCAAGAATTAGAATTTTCTGGCGCAAATTGTGCTGGAAGAGTTGTAACAACAGCGCCAACTTTTAGAGCGCGGCAACTAAACGCAGAACCTGTCTTATTGCATTTTTACGAACCTTTACAGGCGGTCAGAGTGCAATGGGACAGGTTCCAGACAATCAACGATTAGATAGATAAGGAATACCCCCCATGTCAGAACGTTTACAAAATGACGTGGATCCGATCGAAACTCGCGACTGGCTACAGGCGATCGAATCGGTCATCCGTGAAGAAGGTGTTGAGCGTGCTCAGTATCTGATTGACCAGCTCCTTTCTGAAGCCCGCAAAGGCGGTGTGAAAGTGGCAGCTGGCACAGGGGCGAGCAACTACGTAAACACTATTGCCGTTGAAGATGAACCGGAATACCCGGGCAATCTGGAACTGGAACGCCGTATTCGTTCAGCTATCCGCTGGAACGCAATCATGACGGTTCTGCGTGCGTCTAAAAAAGACCTCGAGCTGGGCGGTCACATGGCCTCCTTCCAGTCTTCCGCAACCATTTACGAAGTCTGCTTCAACCACTTCTTCCGCGCTCGTAACGAGAAAGACGGCGGCGATCTGGTGTACTTCCAGGGCCACATCTCTCCGGGCGTGTACGCACGTGCATTTGTTGAAGGTCGTCTGACTGAAGAGCAGATGAACAACTTCCGTCAGGAAGTTCACGGTAAAGGCCTCTCTTCTTATCCGCACCCGAAACTGATGCCGGAATTCTGGCAGTTCCCGACCGTTTCCATGGGTCTGGGCCCGATTGGTGCGATCTATCAGGCGAAGTTCCTGAAATATCTGGAACACCGTGGTCTGAAAGATACCTCTGAACAGACCGTTTACGCCTTCCTCGGCGATGGCGAGATGGATGAGCCGGAATCCAAAGGCGCGATCACTATCGCGACCCGTGAGAAACTGGACAACCTCTGCTTCATCATCAACTGTAACCTGCAGCGTCTTGATGGCCCGGTCACCGGTAACGGCAAAATCATCAACGAACTGGAAGGCATCTTCGCAGGTGCTGGCTGGAACGTAATCAAGGTGATGTGGGGTTCTCGTTGGGACGAGCTGCTGCGTAAAGACACCAGCGGTAAACTGATCCAGCTGATGAACGAAACCGTTGACGGCGACTACCAGACCTTCAAATCGAAAGATGGTGCGTACGTTCGCGAACACTTCTTCGGTAAATACCCGGAAACCGCCGCACTGGTTGCAGACTGGAGCGACGAGCAGATCTGGGCACTGAACCGCGGTGGTCACGATCCGAAGAAAATCTACGCTGCACTGAAAAAAGCGCAGGAAACCAAAGGCAAAGCAACTGTCATCCTGGCCCACACCGTTAAAGGTTATGGCATGGGCGACACCGCCGAAGGTAAAAACATCGCCCACCAGGTGAAGAAAATGAACATGGACGGCGTGCGTTATATCCGCGACCGCTTCAATGTTCCGGTGACCGATGAGCAAGTTGAAAAACTCTCTTACCTCACCTTCGCTGAAGGCTCTGAAGAGCACAAATATCTGCACGAACGTCGCCAGGCGCTGAAAGGCTACCTGCCGTCACGTCAGCCGAACTTCACCGAAAAACTGGATCTGCCTGCGCTGGAAGACTTCTCTCAGCTGCTGGAAGAGCAGAACAAAGAGATCTCCACCACTATCGCTTTCGTTCGTGCCCTGAACGTGATGCTGAAGAACAAGTCGATCAAAGATCGCCTGGTTCCGATCATCGCCGACGAAGCGCGTACCTTTGGTATGGAAGGTCTGTTCCGTCAGATTGGTATTTACAGCCCGAACGGCCAGCAGTACACCCCGCAGGACCGTGAGCAGGTTGCTTACTACAAAGAAGACGAGAAAGGCCAGATCCTGCAGGAAGGTATCAACGAACTGGGTGCTGGCGCATCCTGGCTGGCGGCTGCGACCTCTTACAGCACCAACAACCTGCCGATGATTCCGTTCTACATCTACTACTCGATGTTCGGTTTCCAGCGTATCGGTGATCTGTGCTGGCAGGCAGGCGACCAGCAGGCTCGCGGCTTCCTGGTAGGCGGTACTTCTGGTCGTACAACGCTGAACGGTGAAGGTCTGCAGCACGAAGATGGTCATAGCCACATTCAGTCGCTGACTATCCCGAACTGTATCTCTTACGATCCGTCTTACGCTTACGAAGTTGCGGTCATCATGCATGACGGTCTGCAGCGCATGTACGGTGAGAAACAAGAGAACGTTTACTACTACATCACCACGCTGAACGAAAACTACCACATGCCGGCAATGCCGGAAGGTGCCGAGGAAGGTATCCGTAAAGGTATCTACAAACTCGAAACCGTTGCGGGTAACAAAGGTAAAGTTCAGCTGCTGGGCTCCGGTTCTATCCTGCGTCACGTTCGTGAAGCAGCGCAGATCCTGGCTAACGACTACGGCGTAGGTTCTGACGTTTATAGCGTCACCTCCTTCACTGAACTGGCGCGTGATGGCCAGGATTGTGAACGCTGGAACATGCTGCACCCGCTGGAAACTCCGCGCGTTCCGTACATCGCTCAGGTGATGAACGACGCTCCGGCTGTAGCATCTACTGACTATATGAAACTGTTCGCCGAACAGGTTCGTACTTATGTACCGGCTGATGATTACCGCGTACTGGGTACCGATGGCTTCGGTCGTTCCGACAGCCGTGAAAACCTGCGTCACCACTTCGAAGTTGATGCTTCTTACGTGGTTGTAGCAGCCCTGGGCGAACTGGCTAAACGTGGCGAAATCGACAAGAAAGTGGTGGCGGAAGCGATCACCAAATTCAACATCGATGCAGATAAAGTTAACCCGCGTCTGGCGTAAGAGGTAAAGAGACAATGGCTATCGAAATCAACGTACCGGACATCGGGTCTGATGAAGTAGAAATCACCGAGATTCTGGTCAAAGTGGGCGACAAAGTTGAAGCAGAACAGTCGCTGATCACCGTAGAGGGCGACAAAGCCTCTATGGAAGTTCCGTCTCCGCAGGCTGGCGTCGTGAAAGAGATTAAAGTCTCTGTCGGCGACAAAACCGAGACCGGTAAACTGATCATGATTTTCGATTCCGCCGACGGTGCAGCTGACGCTGCACCTGCTCAGGCAGAAGAGAAGAAAGAAGCCGCTCCGGCAGCTACCGCACCGGCTGCTGCAAGCGCAAAAGACGTTCACGTGCCGGATATCGGCGGTGATGAAGTCGAAGTGACCGAAATTCTGGTGAAAGTGGGCGACAGCGTGACCGCTGAGCAGTCCCTGATCACCGTGGAAGGCGACAAAGCCTCCATGGAAGTTCCGGCTCCGTTCGCTGGCACCGTGAAAGAGATCAAAGTCAACACCGGCGACAAAGTCTCCACCGGCTCTCTGATTATGGTCTTCGAAGTGGCAGGTGCTGCACCGGCTGCTGACGCGAAACCGCAGGTCAAAGAAGAAGCGGCTTCTGCTCCGGCAGCGGCTGCGGGCGCGAAAGACGTTAACGTACCGGATATCGGCGGTGACGAAGTTGAAGTGACCGAAGTGATGGTCAAAGTCGGCGATAAAGTCTCTGCTGAACAGTCTCTGATCACCGTTGAAGGCGACAAAGCCTCGATGGAAGTCCCGGCACCGTTCGCGGGCGTGGTGAAAGAGCTGAAAGTGAATGTGGGCGACAAAGTCTCCACCGGCTCGCTGATCATGGTCTTCGAAGTGGAAGGCGCTGCGCCTGCCGCTGCTCCGGCAGCGAAACAGGAAGCGGCTCCGGCACCGGCTGCAAAAGCTGAGAAACCAGCTGCTGCGGCTCCGGCTAAAGCAGAAGGCAAATCTGACTTCGCAGAGAACGACGCTTACGTCCACGCGACTCCGCTGATCCGCCGCCTGGCGCGCGAATTCGGCGTTAACCTGGCGAAAGTGAAGGGCTCCGGTCGTAAAGGCCGTATCCTGCGCGAAGACGTTCAGGCTTACGTGAAAGACGCGGTGAAACGCGCCGAATCCGCACCTGCTGCCGCTACCGGCGGTGGTCTGCCAGGCATGCTGCCGTGGCCGAAAGTGGACTTCAGCAAGTTCGGCGAAATCGAAGAAGTGGAACTGGGCCGTATCCAGAAAATCTCTGGTGCTAACCTGAGCCGTAACTGGGTGATGATCCCGCACGTTACCCACTTCGACAAAACCGATATCACCGATCTGGAAGCGTTCCGTAAACAGCAGAACGCCGAAGCCGAGAAACGTAAACTGGACGTGAAATTCACCCCAGTGGTCTTCATCATGAAAGCCGTTGCTGCGGCCCTTGAGCAGATGCCACGTTTCAACAGCTCGCTGTCCGAAGATGGTCAGCGTCTGACGCTGAAAAAATACATCAACATCGGTGTGGCGGTTGATACCCCGAATGGCCTGGTGGTTCCGGTCTTTAAAGACGTGAACAAGAAGAGCGTGACCGAGCTGTCCCGCGAACTGACCGTGATCTCCAAGAAAGCGCGTGATGGTAAACTGACTGCCGGCGAAATGCAGGGCGGCTGCTTCACCATCTCCAGCATCGGCGGCCTGGGTACGACCCACTTCGCGCCGATTGTGAACGCGCCGGAAGTGGCTATCCTGGGCGTCTCCAAGTCCGCGATGGAACCGGTGTGGAACGGTAAAGAGTTCGTTCCGCGTCTGATGATGCCGATTTCGCTCTCCTTCGACCACCGCGTGATTGACGGTGCTGATGGGGCGCGCTTTATCACCATCATCAATAACATGCTGTCCGACATTCGCCGTCTGGTGATGTAATCGAAAAGCCGGCCTGACGGCCGGCTTTTTTCTGCTAATCTCATAGCGCTTTTGGGGTTATCAGGGGCAAAGGACAATTCGTTAGCCGTTTGTTGTTTCAAAAATGTTAACAATTTTGTAAACTGCGGGCGGATAGAACGTCCCGGTGGATGAAGGGCGACATGAAGTACCCCTGACCGCCGGAAATCAATAAGAGGTCATGATGAGTACTGAAATCAAAACTCAGGTCGTCGTACTTGGGGCAGGCCCGGCAGGTTACTCTGCTGCCTTCCGTTGCGCTGATTTAGGTCTGGAAACCGTCATCGTTGAACGCTACAACACCCTCGGCGGTGTTTGTCTGAATGTAGGTTGTATCCCTTCTAAAGCGCTGCTGCACGTCGCGAAAGTGATTGAAGAAGCTAAAGCGCTGGCCGAGCACGGCATCGTCTTCGGCGAACCGCAGACCGACATCGACAAAATCCGCACCTGGAAAGATAAAGTGATTAACCAGCTGACCGGCGGCCTCGCAGGTATGGCAAAAGGCCGTAAGGTCAAAGTGGTTAACGGTCTGGGTAAATTTACCGGGGCGAACACCCTGGAAGTGGAAGGCGAAAACGGCAAAACCGTGATCAACTTCGACAACGCCATCATCGCGGCGGGGTCCCGTCCGATTGAACTGCCGTTCATTCCGCATGAAGATCCGCGCGTGTGGGACTCCACCGGCGCGCTTGAGCTGAAATCCGTACCGAAGCGTATGCTGGTTATGGGTGGCGGCATCATCGGTCTGGAAATGGGCACCGTATACCATGCGCTGGGTTCAGAGATTGACGTGGTTGAGATGTTCGACCAGGTGATCCCGGCTGCCGACAAAGACGTGGTGAAAGTCTTCACCAAACGCATCAGCAAGAAGTTCAACCTGATGCTGGAAACCAAAGTGACCGCCGTTGAAGCGAAAGAAGACGGTATCTACGTTACGATGGAAGGCAAAAAAGCCCCGGCTGAACCGCAGCGTTACGACGCCGTGCTGGTCGCCATCGGCCGTGTGCCGAACGGTAAAAACCTCGACGCTGGTAAAGCGGGCGTGGAAGTGGACGACCGTGGCTTTATCCGCGTCGACAAACAGCTGCGCACCAACGTGCCGCACATCTTCGCTATCGGCGACATCGTCGGTCAGCCGATGCTGGCGCATAAAGGCGTGCATGAAGGCCACGTTGCCGCAGAAGTTATCGCCGGTAAGAAACACTACTTCGATCCGAAAGTGATCCCGTCTATCGCCTATACCGAGCCAGAGGTGGCATGGGTAGGTCTGACCGAGAAAGAAGCGAAAGAGAAAGGCATCAGCTACGAAACCGCCACCTTCCCGTGGGCAGCTTCTGGCCGTGCTATCGCTTCCGATTGCGCAGACGGTATGACCAAACTGATTTTCGACAAAGAGACGCACCGTGTTATCGGTGGCGCGGTTGTCGGCACCAACGGCGGCGAGCTGCTGGGTGAAATCGGTCTGGCGATCGAAATGGGCTGTGATGCAGAAGATATCGCGCTGACCATCCACGCGCACCCGACGCTGCACGAATCTGTTGGCCTGGCCGCAGAAGTGTTCGAAGGCAGCATCACCGACCTGCCGAACCCGAAAGCGAAGAAGAAATAACTCTCTTCACGCCGCTTGTGCGTTCGACAATAAAGCAGCCTTTATGGCTGCTTTTTTTATGCCTGGCGAAAACCACCACATTTAGTAGGTAATTCCCTCTCAACCAATTGATAACGAAGCCGATAACTCACTTAAGAATAGTGTTGGCACGCTCGCCTCAGGCGGGTGGCCTGGCGTCGTCATGACATGGACTTTGTCTCTTATCCGCGTTTCATCGCTCCCGTCCTGCCTTTGCCGCATTTGTTGTTCTTCTGGTGTTCGAAATATAAAGGAATCGTTAATGTCTATTAAAAAACTCGCTGTTGTCGGTATGGTTCTGGCAGCGTTTACCCTCTCCGGCTGTGGCGCGATGACGACGGCTATCAAAAAACGCAATCTGGATGTGAAAACCCAGATGAGCCAGACCATCTGGCTGGAGCCGGCTTCTGAGAAAACGGTGTTTATTCAGGTGAAAAATACCTCTGATAAAGACATGAGTAATTTGCAGACCCTGCTGGCGAAAGAGCTGAGCGATAAAGGCTATAAAGTCACCTCCTCTCCGGATACGGCCTATTACTGGATCCAGGCGAACGTGCTGAAAGCGGACAAAATGGATCTGCGTGAAACTCAGGGCTACCTGAAAAGCGGTTACGAAGGCGCGGCGATTGGTGCCGGTCTGGGTGCCGGTATCACCGCCTATAACAGCAACTCCTCCGGCGCCGCGCTGGGCGTGGGTCTGGCGGCTGGCCTGATTGGCCTCGCAGCAGACGCGATGGTGGAAGATGTGAACTTCACTATGATCACCGACCTGCAGATCTCCGAGCGTAGCAAAGCGAAAGTGACCACCGATAATATCGCTGCACTGCGTCAGGGCACCTCCGGTATCAAGCTGCAGACCAGCACCGAAGAGGGTAACCGCGCGAAATACCAGACCCGCGTGGTCTCTAACGCCAACAAAGTAAACCTGAAATTCGAAGAGGCGAAACCGGCTCTCGAAGCGCAGCTGGCAAAATCTGTCGCCAACATCATGTAAGTTGATTGCTGACATCTTAAAAAGCGGGCTCGGGCAACTGGTCCGCTTTTTTTATACGTAAAAGTGACGGATGCCTGCTTTTCAGGCAAAAGCGATAAACCTTCGCCGCACGCTGCCGATGTTACTTATTTACCATTTCGGTGAGAGGGAGTTTCATCGCCATGATTAACGGCATTAACCTTACTGCGCTACTGCCATCAGCCGCGCGGGTCAGTACCCCGGCGCGAGTCGGCATTGCCGCACCCGCATCTGTAAACAAAGCATCTCCCGTGGATGATGCCTCGACAAAAGTGATGTTCGGCAGCCAGACGCCAGAGATCGCCGCCGTCTATTCGCTGATCCCTAAGAAAGTGAACCCGGCGATTGCCGAGCAGCAGCATAGCCAGATTCAGGGGCTGATGGGGCTGGCTTCTGGCGGCACCTCCATCTCCGCTTTCGCCACGCTTGGCAGCACGCTGCTGAGTAACCTCAATGATAACCGTGGCGATGTCGTGCAGACGCTGCGCGGTGCGGATATGGGCATTGCCCGCGCGGCAAATAATTCCGCCATCAGCATGGATATCGTCACCCAGTCCGGCACGAAAGTGCAGCTGGTGATGAGCCAGCAGGATGACGGCATGACCGTTCAGCTGAAAACCGATGGCGAAGCGCTTAATGACGACGAAGCGGCCGCCATCGCGGGCCTCGGTAAAGCGCTGGGGGAGACCCTGAGCGGCCTCGGCAAGCAGCAACCGCAGCTGGACATCAGCGGCTTAACCCAGTTTGATACGCGCCTGCTGAAATCGGTGGATCTGAAAACCGACCTGCGTAACGACGATAAGTCGTTGCAGTCGCTCAATTTCCATTCGGATAACAAAACGCGTTCCACGGCTTATGAAGATGGCGAGTTCTCGCTGAAAATGAGCAGCGATATGGCGCACTCTGCCTTTGCCGGCAACGCCGCGCAGCAGCAAATCGCCTTAAGCGCGTGGGATAGCAAGTTCGATAAAGCGCGCACTGCCGGGCAGGGCAATTATGACCAGATGGCAGCGATGAAGGCGGTCTTCCGGGCGCTTAACAGCAATACCAGCGCCGAAACAATGCCTGTCGTGGCGACCAATGCGATCCGCATCGGCGATAACGGCGCGTCACAGCTGAGCGGTTTGAATGATTTCTCGCTCTCGCTGACGCAGACGGAGAAGTCGGTCAACCCGGCGAAGTTGCAGGAGAAAGATCGCTTTGCCTACACCGCCTCGCAGTCAACGGAAGCCAATTCCCATAGCGACAGCACTAAGAGCGTGAAACAGACGACGCGAAGCAACCTGAGCGCCGCATGGCACCAGGCGATCGATCCGTCGATTCCGCTGGCGTTGGGCACGCAGAAATCCTCACAAAGCTACTTCTACCATGTGGTCGAAAACAGCGAGGAGAACAGCACCACGCTCAACTACAATGGACGCGGCCAACTGGCTAACGTTCAGCACCATCAGCAAGTAGATAACCGTGAAACGGTGAAAAAGTACCTGCTGGGCAAACTGGTTGATGAGAACCTGAACCCGGAGAAATATAGCCGTAGCTGGGGGCTGGACATTCTCGGCAAGCTTTAACATCGTCTTAACGTAACGGCTCTGCGGAGCCGTTTGTTTTCTCGGCGGTTCGAGGATTATTTTTCGCTAAACCCCTCTGCCGTCGGCTTTATGCCATCTGTAACGATTCAGCCGGGATTTAATGTTGCTTTTTTGTAAACAGATTAACACCCCCTGAAATTCCTGCTATGCTGCCCGGCGCGGTTCGCGGATTTACCCTACAAACTGCTGTCTCACAGGAGCGTGAAGAGAAACGCCTGCCGCATTATGACAATGAGAGCGAGGAGAACCGTCGTGCTAGAAGAATACCGTAAGCACGTAGCTGAACGTGCTGCTGAGGGGATTGCGCCAAAACCATTAGATGCAACCCAAATGGCCGCGCTTGTCGAGCTGCTGAAGAGTCCGCCTGCTGGCGAAGAAGAATTCCTGTTAGACCTGCTGGCTAACCGTGTCCCGCCCGGTGTTGATGAAGCTGCCTATGTAAAAGCGGGTTTCCTTGCAGCGGTCGCCAAAGGCGACGCAACCTCCCCACTGGTTAGCCCTGAAAAAGCCGTTGAACTGCTGGGTACCATGCAGGGCGGCTACAACATCCATCCGCTGATTGAAGCCCTGGATAACGACGCGCTGGCACCGATTGCTGCCAAAGCCCTCTCCCATACCCTGCTGATGTTCGATAACTTCTACGACGTGGAAGAGAAAGCGAAAGCGGGCAACGCCTACGCCAAACAGGTGATGCAATCCTGGGCTGATGCTGAATGGTTCCAGAGCCGTCCGCCGCTGGCCGAGAAGATCACCGTTACCGTCTTTAAAGTGACCGGCGAAACCAACACCGATGACCTTTCACCGGCACCGGATGCCTGGTCGCGCCCGGATATTCCGCTGCACGCGCTGGCGATGCTGAAAAACGCCCGTGAAGGGATCGAGCCGGATCAGCCGGGCAGCGTTGGCCCGATCAAACAGATCGAGGCGCTGGCGCAGAAAGGCTTCCCGTTGGCCTACGTCGGCGACGTCGTTGGTACCGGCTCTTCGCGTAAATCCGCCACCAACTCGGTGCTGTGGTTTATGGGCGACGACATTCCGAACGTGCCGAACAAGCGCGGCGGCGGTCTGGTGCTTGGCGGCAAAATCGCCCCTATCTTCTTCAACACCATGGAAGATGCCGGTGCGCTGCCAATTGAAGTCGACGTCTCTGACCTGAACATGGGCGACGTGATTGACGTTTACCCGTTCAAAGGCGAAGTGCGCAACCACGAAACCGGCGAACTGCTGGCGACCTTTGAACTGAAAACCGACGTGCTGATTGATGAAGTGCGCGCCGGTGGCCGTATCCCGCTGATTATCGGCCGTGGCCTGACCACCAAAGCGCGTGAAGCGCTGGGTCTGCCGCCAAGCGAGATCTTCCGTCAGGCGAAAGACGTGGCGGAAAGCAGCCGCGGCTACTCGCTGGCGCAGAAAATGGTCGGCCGCGCCTGTGGGGTCGACGGTGTTCGTCCAGGCGCGTACTGCGAACCGAAGATGACCTCTGTTGGCTCGCAGGACACCACCGGTCCGATGACCCGTGATGAGCTGAAAGACCTGGCGTGCCTCGGCTTCTCTGCCGATCTGGTAATGCAGTCCTTCTGCCACACTGCGGCCTATCCGAAGCCGGTTGATGTCACCACCCACCATACGCTGCCGGACTTCATTATGAACCGTGGCGGCGTGTCGCTGCGTCCGGGCGATGGCGTTATCCACTCCTGGCTGAACCGCATGCTGCTGCCGGATACTGTTGGCACCGGCGGTGACTCCCACACCCGTTTCCCGATTGGTATCTCCTTCCCGGCGGGCTCTGGTCTGGTGGCGTTTGCTGCCGCGACCGGCGTGATGCCGCTGGATATGCCGGAATCAGTGCTGGTGCGCTTTAAAGGCCAAATGCAGCCGGGCATCACCCTGCGCGATCTGGTTCACGCCATTCCGCTGTACGCTATCAAACAGGGTCTGCTGACCGTTGAGAAGAAGGGTAAGAAAAACATCTTCTCCGGCCGTATCCTGGAAATTGAAGGCTTGCCGGATCTGAAAGTCGAGCAGGCGTTCGAGCTGACCGATGCCTCTGCTGAGCGTTCTGCTGCGGGTTGCACCATCAAGCTGAACAAAGAGCCGATTATCGAGTACCTGACCTCCAACATCGTGCTGCTGAAGTGGATGATTGCTGAAGGCTATGGCGATCGCCGTACGCTGGAGCGCCGTATCCAGGGCATGGAGAAATGGCTGGCGGATCCGCAGCTGCTTGAAGCGGATGCGGACGCAGATTACGCGGCGGTGATCGATATCGATCTGGCCGAAATCAAAGAGCCGATCCTCTGCGCGCCGAACGATCCGGACGATGCGCGTCTGCTCTCTGATGTGCAGGGCGAAAGCATTGATGAGGTGTTCATCGGTTCCTGTATGACCAACATCGGCCACTTCCGCGCCGCCGGTAAGCTGCTGGATAGCCACAAAGGCCAGCTGCCGACCCGCCTGTGGGTTGCGCCGCCGACGCGTATGGACGCCGCACAGCTGACCGAAGAGGGCTACTACAGCGTCTTTGGTAAGAGCGGTGCGCGTATCGAAATCCCGGGCTGCTCCCTGTGCATGGGTAACCAGGCACGCGTGGCAGACGGTGCGACCGTCGTTTCAACGTCGACCCGTAACTTCCCGAACCGTTTAGGTACCGGCGCGAACGTCTTCCTGGCCTCTGCTGAGCTGGCAGCCGTCTCGGCGCTGATCGGCAAGCTGCCGACGCCGCAAGAGTATCTGACCTTTATGGATCAGGTGGATAAAACCGCCGTGGATACTTACCGCTACCTCAACTTTGACAAGCTTGATCAATACACCGATAAAGCTGAAGGCGTGATATTCCAGACCGCCGTCTAAATAAAAAAGCCACTCTTCGGAGTGGCTTTTTTTTCCTTCCTTCCCGTCCCCGCGCTTTTTTTCCTGTATGGTGCTGCGATAATTAAAGCACTGGCGGCTCTCTGGCCCCCATGAGGAGCAATGATGGATTACGAATTTCTGCGCGATGTCACCGGCGGCGTCAAAGTGCGCATGTCGATGGGGCACGAAGTGATCGGCCACTGGTTTAACGAAGAGGTGAAAGAGAACCTCGCCCTACTGGATGAAGTGGAGCAGGCGGCGCAAACGGTGAAGGGCAGCGAGCGCTCGTGGCAGCGCGTCGGCCATGAGTATACGCTGTGGCTGGATGGTGAAGAGGTGATGATCCGCGCCAATCTGCTGGAGTTTACCGGCGACGAGATGGAAGAGGGGATGAACTACTACGATGAGGAGAGTTTATCCCTCTGCGGCGTGGAAGATTTTCTTCAGGTGGTGGCCGCTTACCGGCAATTTCTCAAGCAGCGCTAATCGGGGAGCGTCCCTGCTCCCGCTGCGCATTTACACGGCCGGGATGTTACGGCCGTAGTAGATCTCGCGCATCTCTTTCCACAGCGCTTCCGTGATCTCTTTCCGCTCCTGCGGCGTCAAATCTTCCGGTTTGGTATGGAACATGTAGTGCTTAAGATCGAACTCCTTAAGCAACATTTTGGTATGGAAGATGTTTTCCTGGTAAACATTCACATCCATCATGTCATACAGCGATTTCATATCGTCAGACATAAAGTTCTGGATCGAATTAATCTCGTGGTCGATGAAGTGCTTCATGCCATTCACGTCGCGCGTAAAGCCGCGCACGCGGTAGTCGACGGTCACGATATCCGACTCAAGCTGATGGATCAGGTAGTTCAGCGCTTTCAGCGGCGAAATCACCCCGCAGGTTGAGACTTCAATGTCAGCGCGGAAGGTGCACAGCCCGCCTTCGGGGTGGCTCTCCGGGTAGGTGTGCACGCAGATATGGCTCTTATCCAGATGCGCGACAACCGCTTCCGGCAGCGGCCCCGGATGTTCGGTTTTATCGATCAGGTGCGGGTCGACTGGCTCTTCGCTCACCAGGATCGTCACGCTCGCACCCTGTGGCTCGTAGTCCTGGCGGGCAATATTCAAAATGTTGGCGCCAATGATGTTACAGGTCTCCGTCAGGATCTCCGTCAGGCGGTTGGCGTTATAGAGTTCATCAATATAGGCAATATAGCCGTCGCGCTCTTCGGCGGTTTTGGCGTAGCAGATATCGTAGATACAAAAACTCAGGCTTTTGGTCAGGTTGTTAAAGCCATGTAGTTTAAGCTTTTTCAATTTTTCTCACCCCCTTAGCGTCACTGTGCAGACAGTGCATCGTGTAGATATTGTGGCAGAGCGAATGCTGCCGTATGGATTGCCGGATTGTAGTAACGGCAGGTCAGTGCGGCGGTGTGGAAACGCGCGGCGATAATCTCCGTGGAGAGCGAGCGCAACGCTTCGTTATCCGTCGCCCAGGCAAAGGTCATAATGCCGCCGTAATAGGTCGGGATTGCCGCCTGGTAGAAGCTGACATCGGCAAAGTAGTGGCCCAGTTTGCGATGGCTGCCAACGGCTTCCTCCTGCTGTAAGAAGCAGACGCCGTTCTGCGCGACAAAAATCCCGCCGGGATTAAGGCAGCGCTTGCACCCTTCATAAAACGCCGAGGTGAAGAGGCTCTCGCCCGGACCGACAGGATCGGTACAGTCAGAGATAATCACATCGAAGGTTTTTTGCGTGTGGTTGACGAAGTTGACGCCATCATCAATCACCAGCTCAAAGCGCGGGTCGTCGTAGGCACCGGCGTTGTGTTTGGGCAGGTACTGGCGGCAGAAAGAGACGACGCCTGCGTCGATCTCTACCATGGTGATGGTTTCAATATTTTTGTGGCGGGAGACTTCGCGCAGCATCGCGCCGTCGCCGCCGCCAATGATCAGCACATGCTTTGCGTGACCGTGCGCCAGCAGCGGAACGTGAGTCATCATCTCGTGATAGATAAACTCATCGCGTTCGGTGGTTTGTACCACGCCATCCAGCGCCATCACGCGGCCAAAGGCGGCATTTTCGAAGATAATCAGATCCTGATGATCGGTCTTCTCGTGGTAAAGCACCTTATCAACGGCAAAGTACTGACCAAAGTTGTCGTGCAGCGTTTCTTGCCAAATGGTGTTGTCGGCCATTCGTCGCTCCTTTGTTAACATCCGTGAAAAACGGGCGCAACATGATAGCCAACTCTGGCGAACGATGCACGGTCAAAAGATAAGCGCTATTTTACGTAGGCGAGCAGACTCAACGAGTCACGGGCAAGAGCTTTGCACTTTTTCGCCGTTGGAATGCCGATGCCGCTCAGATCGCGGTAGCTCTCTTCGCCCAGCGCTTTCATGTTCCAGCTATCGTAGTTGCTGAGATCCCACTGATTTTGCTGGGCAAAAAAGACCAGCGCACGGCGGATCTGCCCGTTAGGTAAGTTGTTATAACCGCAGTCATTTTTCAGAAAAACAAACACCGCCGTCAGATCGGCCATGTCTTCAGCTTCAGATTCACTCAGGGCATAACTATTGGCGGAGACAGCGAGCAGGCTGCCAAGGATGATACTTCTGAAAAACGTTTTCATTCTCTCTACCACGGCGTAACGGAAATTAAACGTTAGCACAGTCCAGTTAACGCGACGATATTTATTATCGTCTGCTTTCTTGACCTTCCGGCAGGGGAAAGGTTTACGCTTAATGCATCGCCGACTCTTGATAAGGATATACCCATGCAACGTCGAGATTTCCTTAAATATTCCGCGCTCCTGGGGGCTGCCAGCGCGCTGCCGCTCTGGAGCCGCTCGCTCTTCGCCGCCACCCGGCCCACGTTACCCATTCCACCGCTGCTTGCCCCGGATGCAGAGAGCCGCATTGTCTTAACGGTGCAGGCAGGGGAGAGCCAGTTTGCACAGAAAAGCGCGACAACCTGGGGGTATAACGGCGCGTTGCTGGGGCCAGCTATTCAGCTGCGCCAGGGAAAAGCGGTGACGGTGGATATCCGCAATCAGCTTGCTGAAGAGACCACTGTGCACTGGCACGGTCTCGAAGTGCCGGGGGAGGTCGACGGCGGGCCGCAGGGCGTGATTAAGGCGGGCGGTAGCCGGACGGTAACCTTCACGCCCACGCAGCAGGCTGCCACCTGCTGGTTCCACCCTCATCAGCATGGCAAAACCGGGCGTCAGGTGGCGATGGGGCTCGCCGGGCTGGTGCTAATCGAAGATGAGAACAGCCGCAAACTGCGCCTGCCGCAGCAGTGGGGCATCGATGATGTGCCGGTGATCGTGCAGGACAAAAAATTGACCGCGCAGGGGCAGATTGATTACCAGCTCGATGTGATGAGCGCGGCGGTGGGCTGGTTTGGCGATACGCTGCTCGCCAACGGTGCCGTCTACCCGCAGCATGCGGCTCCGCGCGGCTGGCTGCGCCTGCGCCTGCTCAACGGGTGTAATGCGCGCTCGCTCAATTTTGCCACCAGCGATAAGCGCCCGCTTTATGTCATCGCCAGCGACGGCGGTTTGCTAAGTGAGCCGGTTAAGGTGACTGAACTGCCGATGTTGATGGGCGAACGGTTCGAGGTACTGGTGGATATCAGCGATGGTAAGACTTTCGATCTGGTGACGCTGCCAGTTAAGCAGATGGGCATGACCGTCGCGCCGTTTGACCAGCCGGTACCGGTGCTGCGTATTCAACCGTTGCAGGTGACCGCCTCGGGCGATCTGCCGGATACGCTTGCTTCGCTGCCCGCACTGCCTGCGCTTGAGGGCTTAACTCAGCGCACCCTGCAACTGTCGATGGATCCAATGCTCGATATGATGGGCATGCAGGCGCTACAGCAGAAGTATGGCGACGGCGCGATGGCGGGCATGGGGATGCATCACGGCGATATGCACGGGATGCAGATGGATCATGGCCATATGGATCACGGCAGCCAGGGGTTTGATTTCCACAATGCCAACCGTATCAACGGCAAAGCATTTGATATGGTGACGCCGCAATTTGCAGTGCAAAAAGGGCAGTTTGAACGCTGGGCGATCTCCGGGGAGGGGGACATGATGTTGCATCCGTTCCATATTCACGGTACGCAGTTCCGCATCCTCTCTGAAAACGGCAAGCCGCCCGCGGCGCATCGCGCAGGCTGGAAGGATACGGTCAATGTGTACGGTGCGCGCAGTGAAGTGCTGGTGCGCTTTGATCATGCGGCAGCGAAAGAGTTTGCCTATATGGCGCACTGCCATCTGCTGGAGCATGAAGATACCGGCATGATGCTCGGCTTTACCGTCGCGTAAACTGCGCCCGGCAAAAATGCCTGATGGCGCTGCGCTTATCAGGCCTACGGTTCTGCGATCGGTTTCGGGGTTTTGTAGGCCGGATAAGGCGCCAGCCGCCATCCGGCAATGCGTTCAGATTTGACAATAAAAAAGCCCGGCAGCGCAATGCGTGCCGGGCTTTGTTTTGTAGGCCGGATAAAGCGCCAGCCGCCATCCGGCAACACTACAGCAGGGGGCTAATTACTTCGCGTCATCCGGCAGAGCAAACGCCACGATGTAATCACCCATCTTGGTACCGAACGAACCGTGACCGCCTGCGGAGATGACAACGTATTGCTTGCCATTCACTTCATAGGTCATCGGCGTTGCCTGACCACCCGCTGGCAGACGACCTTCCCACAGTTTGTCACCGTTGGTCATGTTGTACGCGCGCAGGTAGTTATCCGCTGTACCGGCGATAAACAGCACGTTACCGGCAGTAGAGATCGGGCCACCAAGCATCGGCATACCGAGGGTAAACGGCACTTTAATCGGCATCGGGAACGGCAGGCTATCCTGCGGCGTACCGATACGTTTTTTCCATGCTACCTGGTTGGTTTTCAGATCCAGCGCAGAGATATAACCCCAGGCTGGCTGTTTGCACGGCAGGCCAAACGGCGAGAGGAACGGGTTCAGCGTGACGCCAAACGGCACGCCATACTGCGGCTGAATACCAGATTCCGAACCAGTGCCTTTCGCATCCTTCGGCGGCTCCATCGGGTTGTTTGGACCACGCGGGATCAGCTTAGAGACAAACGGCAGCGCCATCGGGTTAGCAATAGCCACCTGGCGGTTTGGATCGACGGAGATACCGCCCCACTCAAACATGCCAAGGTTACCCGGGAAGACCAGCGTACCCTGCTCGGACGGCGGGGTGAAAATGCCTTCATAACGCATCTGGTGGAACATCACACGGCACACCAGTTGGTCGAACATGGTGGCGCCCCACATATCCGCACCGCTCAAATCTCTCTTCGGACGGAAGCTCAGATCGGAGAAGGGTTGGGTTTTGGTGACGTAATCGCCTTTCGCTGCGCCCTGCGGAACCGGTTTTTCCGGTGCCGGCACAACCAGTTCGCCGTTACGACGATCCAGCACGAAGATGTTACCGGTTTTCGCCGGAGCATAAACGACCGGCACTTTCTTACCGTTCACATCGATATCCGCCAGCGTTGGCTGGGACGGCATATCCATATCCCACAGATCGTGGTGTACGGTCTGATAGCTCCACACCAGCTTACCGGTGGTCGCATTCAGCGCAACAATGGAACTGGCGTAACGCTCCTGCTCCGGCGTGCGGTTACCGCCCCAGATATCTGGCGTGGTAACGCCCATCGGCAGGTAGACCATATCCAGCTTCGCGTCATAGGCCGCAGGGGCCCAGGAGTTCGGCGAGTTAAGGGTGAAGTGGTGTTCATCCGCCGGGATTGCATTCGGATCTTTCGCGCCCGGATCGAAGGCCCACAGCAGCTTACCAGTGTTGATATCGAAACCACGAATCACACCAGACGGCTCACGGGTAGAGAAGTTATCCGTTACCGCACCGGCAATGATAATCACTTTATCGGTGACGATCGGCGGTGAAGTCGGCTCATACATCCCCGGCGTGGTAACCGGCATGTTGGTTTGCAGGTTGAGGATACCTTTGTTAGCAAAGGTGTCACACAGCTTGCCGTTATCGGCGTTCACCGCGAACAGGCGACCGTCGTTGACCGGCAGAATAATGCGGCGCGGGCAGTTAGCCACGACTTCCGGGCTGGCGTTTTCCGCTGTCGCTTCGTGGTAAGAGACACCACGGCAGGTGACATGCTGGAAGGACGGGTCCGCGTTCAGCTGCGGATCGAAGTGCCACTTCTCTTTACCGCTTGCAGCATCAAGTGCGAACAGACGCTGGTGAGCGGTGCAGAGGAACAGGGTGTCGCCCACTTTAATCGGCGTCACTTCGTTGGTGATTTCACCCGGATCGTTCGGCAGCTTCAGGTCGCCGGTGCGGAATACCCAGGCTTCCTTCAGGTTCTTCACGTTATCCGCGTTAATCTGCTTCAGCGGGGAGTAACGCTGGCCTTCCTGGTTACGGCCATAAGCCGGCCAGTCGCTATCAGCAACGTTAGAGATCGGTGCAGCAGGCGTCGAGTCAGCGCTCAGGGTGCCGTTGATCTCCTGCGGGTCGTTAAAACCGGCCCAGGTCAGAATGCCGCCGCTAATCAGCAGTACCGCTAACAGAGCAGCAACCGCGCCACGGGCAGGAATAATCAGGCGACGCCAGACAAATGGCAGAATCAGCCAGATACCGAAGAAGACAAGAATATCGCTACGTGGGGTCAGCGCCCAGAAGTCGAAGCCGACTTCCCAAACGCCCCACAGCATGGTGGCAAGCAGCAGGACCGCATAAAGCCAGAGCGCGGAACGCTTCCCTTTCCACAGCAGCCAGGTTACGCCGAGCATCACCAGGCCAGCGATGGGGTAGTACCAGGAGCCGCCGATGGAGACCAGCCAGACACCACCGATTAAAAGATACAGCCCGCAGAAGGCTGCAAAGATCGTCGTCAGCATTATCAATAGCCGCGACCGTTGCGATTTTGTTTCTGCCATAAAAGGAATACTCATCAGTTTGTTAAATTTTTGATAGCAACTAATTATAAGTGTTAACAAGTGTGATCGTCATCACAAATCGAGCTTTCTCGATGCATGCCCACCTGAATTGGTTTTGCTGGTATACTTCACGGCTTGCGTTTCAATCACCGGTTTAAGCGATTGGTGTTGAATTATTTGCTTCTAAAATCATATGGTTAGTTAATATGAAACACAAAGTTGAAGTGATGATCCCGGAAGCGGAGATCAAAGCACGCGTCGCCGAACTGGGTCGTCAAATCACTGAACGTTACAAAGATAGCGGCAGCGAGATGGTGCTGGTGGGGCTGCTGCGCGGCTCGTTTATGTTTATGGCCGATCTCTGCCGTGAAGTGCAGGTCTCCCATGAAGTCGATTTTATGACCGCCTCCAGCTACGGCAGCGGCATGTCATCGACCCGTGATGTGAAAATCCTCAAAGATCTGGATGAAGATATTCGCGGCAAAGATGTATTGATTGTTGAAGACATTATCGATTCTGGCAACACGCTGTCGAAAGTGCGCGAGATCCTGAGCCTGCGTGAGCCGAAATCGCTGGCGATCTGCACCCTGCTGGATAAGCCCTCGCGACGCGAAGTGGATGTCACCGTTGAGTATGTCGGTTTCTCGATTCCGGATGAGTTTGTGGTGGGTTACGGAATTGACTACGCTCAGCGCTATCGCCATTTGCCCTATGTCGGCAAAGTGGTAATGCTGGACGAATAAAAAAATCGGGGCCGACGGGCCCCGATTGTTATTTGTGATTAATGTGCTTCTGGCTGATGTTCTGTACACCTGTGCGGTAACGCTGTTCCAGCGTTTCGCGGTTGGTGGCAGTCACTTCCAGATCGCGCAGCAGGCCATCGTGGATGCCGTAAGCCCAGCCGTGAATCGTCACGTTCTGGCCGCGTTTCCAGGCGGATTGCATAATCGTTGAGTGGCCAAGGTTATAAACCTGCTCCATGACGTTCAATTCGCAAAGCGTATCGAGACGACGTTCTGGCGGCATTTCGCCGAGCAGCGAGCTATGTTTAAACCAGATGTCGCGAATGTGCAGCAGCCAGTTGTTGATAAGACCCAGTTCCGGGTTTTCAACCGCTGCCTGAACACCGCCGCAGCCGTAGTGGCCGCAGATGATGATGTGTTCAACTTCCAGCACATCAACGGCGTATTGCACAACGGAGAGGCAGTTTAAGTCGGTATGGATGACCAGGTTGGCCACGTTACGGTGAACAAACAGCTCGCCGGGTTCAAGGCCAGTCAGGCGCTCAGCCGGAACGCGTGAGTCTGAACAGCCAATCCACAGAAAGCGCGGCTTTTGTGCCTGCGCCAGCGTTGCAAAAAATCCTGGATCTTCCTCGACCAGCATTTTTGACCATAGTGCGTTGTTGCTGATGAGTGTATCTATGTCTTTCATAGCGCTTTGCGACCTGTAAGCAAAATAAGTGCGAGGCCTAATATAGGTCAACTCTTTCTCTTTTAAAACCACACATCGAGTGTAAGAAAATAGGTAAGTGATAATTCATGACCATTGCACTGGAGCTTGAGCAGCTTAAAAAAACCTATCCGGGCGGCGTTCAGGCGCTGCGCGGAATCGATCTGCAAGTCGAGGCGGGAGACTTCTACGCCCTGCTTGGGCCGAACGGCGCGGGCAAGTCGACCACCATCGGCATTATCAGTTCGCTGGTGAATAAAACCTCTGGCCGGGTCAGCGTCTTTGGCTATGACCTGGAAAAAGATGTAGTGAACGCCAAACGCCAGCTTGGGCTGGTGCCGCAGGAGTTCAACTTCAACCCGTTTGAAACCGTACAGCAGATTGTCGTCAACCAGGCGGGCTACTACGGTGTCGATCGCAAAGATGCGTTAGTGCGCAGCGAAAAGTACCTCAACCAGCTCGATCTGTGGGGTAAACGTAACGAACGTGCGCGCATGCTCTCCGGCGGAATGAAGCGCCGTTTGATGATTGCCCGCGCGCTAATGCACGAGCCAAAACTGCTGATCCTTGATGAGCCAACGGCGGGTGTCGACATCGAACTGCGCCGCTCAATGTGGGGCTTTTTGAAGGATCTGAACGACAAAGGCACCACCATTATTCTCACCACCCACTATCTGGAAGAGGCGGAGATGCTGTGCCGCAATATCGGCATCATCCAGCATGGTGAACTGGTGGAGAACACCTCGATGAAGTCGCTGCTCTCCAAGCTCAAATCGGAGACCTTTATCCTCGATTTAGCGGCGAAAAGCGCGCTGCCGAAGCTGGAAGGGTATCAATATCGCCTGGTGGATACTTCAACGCTTGAAGTTGAAGTGCTGCGCGAGCAGGGGATTAACAGCGTCTTTAGCCAACTGAGCGCGCAGGGGATCCAGGTATTGAGTATGCGTAACAAAGCCAACCGCCTTGAAGAGCTGTTCGTTACGTTGGTGCATGACAGGAAAGGAGAGGGCGCATGATGCAGCTTTATTGGGTGGCGCTGAAGAGTATCTGGTACAAAGAGATCCAGCGTTTTATGCGTATCTGGGTGCAGACACTGGTGCCGCCGGTGATCACCATGACCCTCTACTTTATTATTTTCGGCAACCTGATCGGTTCGCGTATCGGTGAAATGCACGGCTTCACCTATATGCAGTTTATCGTTCCGGGTCTGATCATGATGGCCGTGATCACCAACGGCTATGCCAACGTCGCCTCCTCCTTCTTTAGCGCCAAGTTCCAGCGCAACATTGAGGAGCTGCTGGTGGCACCGGTGCCGACGCATGTGATTATTGTCGGCTATGTTGGCGGCGGCGTGGCGCGCGGCCTGTGCGTTGGTGTGCTGGTAACGGCGGTATCGCTCTTCTTCGTGCCTTTCCAGGTGCACTCATGGCTGTTTGTCGGGTTGACGCTGCTGCTCACCGCAGTGCTCTTCTCGCTGGCCGGTCTGTTGAATGCGGTGTTCGCCAAAACCTTTGACGATATCAGCCTGATCCCGACCTTTGTGTTGACCCCGCTGACCTATCTCGGCGGCGTCTTCTACTCCCTGACGCTGCTGCCACCGTTCTGGCAGGCGCTGTCGCACCTGAACCCGATCGTCTATATGATCAGCGGCTTCCGCTTCGGCTTCCTCGGAATCAGCGATGTGCCGCTGGTCACCACGGTCGGCGTGCTGGTAGTCTTTATTCTCGGCTTTTATTTGACCTGCTGGTATTTGATTCAGCGCGGGCGCGGGCTACGTAGCTAACGGTTATCCGGCTATTTTCAGCATTACCTTAAAAAACAATAAGATCGCTTCGGCGATCTTATTGTTATGCATGAACAGCAATTAATCCTGTTTTAAAGACATTCTTATTTGATCGCCCGTCTCTAATCGGTAATCACAATAAGTGAGCCCATTGTTTCTGGTGGGCTGATTCATCGCATTTAAGAGCTCTTTCACTTTGCTGCCTATGATGGCCATCGGGTCGAATCCTTTCCATTTACAATTAGTGGCGGATGGCGAGCAATAAACCATGCTTGAAATCCCATCCGTGTCCGTTTCCACTCCCGTTGACGTTATGCTTCCTTTTGCCGGGCATTGACCCGCGAAAGCCGCGCCTGAAGCGGATGAAAAACCTAAAAGCAGAGCGAGAATGATAGCTTTATCCATGTTCATAATATTTCCTTAGTCCATTATTAAGGTGCAACTGCACAAATAAAATACACCACGGAAATGGAAAGGCAAAATTTGAACAGAAGATGAGCATTCCACGCCAGACGTCATCTGCCCAGAAGGCAATCCGCCGAGTTAGCCCACTTTTTGACCTAAACAAAGCCATTAAATCTCTCAGGTTTTGTTACAATCACGCCACTTTCCTAACGCGGTTCGTCTCATGTCTCGTTTGATTGCCTTTCTCTTTCTGTTGCTGGCCGGTAGCGCCTCTGCCGCCATTATCAGCGAACAAGCTGTTCCTGCACGCTATCTGCAAACCACCGAAGATGCCGACATCTGGGCGCAGGTGGGCGATAAGGTCATTACCGTCGGTAATATTCGCGCCGGGCAGATCATCGGCGTGGTGCCGGGCGAGGAGGATTACTACGCCTTTCGCTTCGGTTTTGGCTCGGGATTTATTGATAAAGGCCATCTCGGCACGGTAACGGGCAACAAGCGCGTGCAGGATAGTCTCGGCGATCTTAATAAGCCGCTCAGCAACCAGAATCTCATCACCTGGCAGGATACGCCGCTCTACAACGCGCCGGATAAAACCAGCCCGCAGTTCGGCACGCTGGCGCAAAACCTGCGCTACCCGATTATCGATAAGCTCAAAGATCGCCTGAACCAGACCTGGTTTCAGATCCGCATTGGCAACCGGCTGGCGTGGGTCAGCAGCCTCGATGCGCAGGAAGATAACGGCCTGCCGGTGCTGACCTACCACCATATTTTGCATGACGAAGAGAACACCCGCTTTCGCCACACCTCGACCACCACCTCGGTACGCGCCTTTACCAACCAGATGACCTGGCTGCGCGACCAGGGTTACGCCACGCTGTCGATGTATCAACTGGAAGGGTATGTGCGTAATCGCATGAATCTGCCCGCGCGCGCGGTGGTGATCACTTTTGATGATGGGCTGAAGTCCGTCAGCCGCTACGCCTACCCGATCCTGCGCCAGTATGGTTTTAAAGCGACGGCATTTATTATCTCGTCACGTATCAAGCTGAAGCCGCAGAAGTGGGACCCAAAATCGCTGCAATTTATGAGCGTGTCGGAGCTTAACGGCATTCGTGACGTGTTTGATGTGCAGTCGCACACCCACTTTCTGCACCGGGTTGACGACGCGCGTCATCCGATCCTCTTTAGCCGCAGCTATCACAACATTCTGTTTGATTTTAAACGTTCGCGCCGCGCGCTGGCGCAGTTCAACCCGCATGTGCTCTATCTCTCCTATCCGTTTGGCGGCTATGACGATAAAGCGGTGAAAGCGGCAAATGACGCCGGTTTCCATATGGCGGTAACCACGGTGCGCGGGAAGGTGAAGCCGGGGGATAATCCGTTCTTGTTAAAACGGCTCTATATCTTACGGACGGATTCGCTGGAAACGATGTCGCGGCTGATCAGCAATCAGCCGCAGGGGTAGGGCATCAGGCAACCTGAACCGGCACGGCTTTCGCGGTGCGTTTCATCTCGTTGTCGCCGTCAAAATAGGCCACTTTCGGCTGCCAGCTGCGGGCCGCTTCATCGGGCATGGTGACGTAGCTGGCGATAATCAGAATATCGCCGACATCCGCACAGTGCGCCGCCGCGCCGTTAACGGAGATAATGCGCGAGCCGCGCTCACCGGCAATCGCATAGGTAGAGAAGCGCTTACCGTTGGTGACGTTGTAGATATCAATGGCTTCGTATTCAAGGATACCTGCCGCTTCCAGGAAATCCTGGTCGATGGCGCAGGAGCCTTCGTAATGCAGGTCGGCCTGCGTCACTTTGACGCGGTGGAGCTTGCCTTGCAGCATAGTGCGAATCATAAGTTGAACCTTCGTTACTGAGAGTAAAGCCGAAACGGGGAGACGGCTCCCTGCTTAACCCCGTCTGTTGTTGCCGCGCCTTAACCGGCGCAGCGTTCTGCCAGATTATTTCTGGGTCAATTCAACCACTTTGTTGTCGATAAGCCGCGCCTGGCCGAGCCATGCCGCCATCAGAATTACCGCGCGCTGGCTGCTCTCTGTCACTTCAAGCAGCGTGTCCGCATCGCGGATCTGAATATCGTCAGCGCGGAAACCGGCTTCGTTAACCTGCTGCTCCGCCAGCGCCACCAGCTCTTCGGTATCGCGCTCGCCCGCCTGTAATTTATCGGCGATGGCGTTCATCACTTTGCTCATTCCCGGCGCGATTTTGCGCTGGTCAGCGGTGAGATAGCCGTTGCGTGAGCTGAGTGCCAGGCCATCTTTCGCCCGCACGGTCGGTACGCCGACAATCTCAATGTCGTAACCCATATCCGCCACCATTTTGCGGATCAGCTGCAACTGCTGGTAATCCTTCTCGCCGAAGCAGGCGATGTCGGGCTGGACCAGGTTAAACAGCTTGCTGACGATGGTGGAGACGCCGCGGAAATGACCAGGACGGCTGGCACCTTCCAGCATCGTCGAGATGCCCGGAACGTCAACGTAGGTCTGGCCTTCCGTACCCTGCGGGTAGATATCCGCAGGCGCCGGGGCAAAGACGAAATCGACTTTGCGTTTGTTCAGCTTTTCACAATCTTCCTGCAACGTGCGCGGGTAGCGCACCAGGTCATCCTGGCGGTCAAACTGCATCGGGTTCACAAAGATGCTCACCACCACCACATCGGCGCGCAGTTTCGCTTCCTCGACCAGCTTCATATGACCATCGTGCAGGTTGCCCATGGTCGGCACCAGCGCAATGCGTTTTCCTTCCTGACGCAGGCGGCGAATATGCTGGCGCAGCAGCGGCAGGGTTTCAATAATCAACACAACAAGGCTCCTTAATGGAAACTGTGTTCTTCGCCCGGATAGGCTCCGGACTCGACTTCAGCCACATACTGCCTGACCGCGGCACGCATGTCGCCTGCTTCATTGAGGAAATTTTTAGCGAATTTTGGAATATGTCCACCGGTAATGCCGAAGGCATCATGCATCACCAGAATCTGTCCGTCGGTCACATTGCCTGCGCCAATGCCAATAACCGGAATGGTTAACGCCTCAGTAATGCGCTGTGCCAGTTCAACCGGCACGCACTCCAGCACCAGCAGCTGCGCGCCTGCCGCTTCCAGCGCCAGCGCATCTTCATACAGGCCCTGCGCCGCATCGCCGCGCCCCTGCACTTTATAACCGCCGAAGATGTTGACCGATTGCGGAGTTAAACCGAGATGACCGCACACCGGCACTGCGCGTTCGGTGAGCATTTTCACCGTTGGCGCCAGCCAGCGGCCGCCTTCGATTTTCACCATATTGGCACCGGCGCGCATCACCGCAGCCGCGTTCTCAAACGCCTGTTCGGGGGTGGCATAGGCCATAAACGGCAGATCGGCGAGCAGCAGGCAGGCGGGTGCGCCGCGGCGAACGGCCTGAGTGTGATAAGCGATATCGGCCACCGTTACCGGCAGCGTGGAGTCGTGCCCTTGTACCGTCATGCCTAACGAATCGCCGACCAGCATCACGTTGATCCCCTCTTCGGCAAAGAGTTTGGCGAAGCTGTAGTCATAGGCGGTGATGGTGGCGAAGCGGCGCTTCTCCTGCTTACATTTCAGCAGCCACGAGAGGGTCGTCGGTTTCATAGCGTTTCCTGATAGTCGAAGGCGAATCTGGCGCATTCTAAGCAGCAACATTCAGGGGGGCAATGACTTTAGGCAACCCGTTGATGCAGGTCACCTTTTCAGGCGGAGTTACCAGGCGTGAGGTTTTGGCGCGTTCAGCCGCGTCAGCACGGCCTGTAATGATTCGCCATCGGGAAAGTGCAGATCAGGGGCGATCTCAAACAGCGGCCACAGCATAAAGCCACGGTTTTTCATGTCGTAGTGGGGAATGGTCAGGCGCGCGGTCTGCACCGTCATCTCGCCAAACAGCATAATATCGAGGTCAAGCGTGCGCGGCCCCCAGCGCTCGGCTTTACGCACGCGCCCCTGTTGCAACTCAATGCGCTGCGTATGATCGAGAAGGGCTTCCGGCGCGAGCGTCGTTTCCAGCGCCACGGCGGCGTTGAGATAGTCAGGCTGATCCGGCGGGCCGAGCGGGGGAGTGCGGTAAAGCGAGGAGCACGCCACGATCCGGCTGTCGGGGATCTCCCCCAGCGCGGCTATCGCGGCGTTAACTTGATCGAGCGGCGAGGCGAGGTTGCTGCCCAGCGCGATAAAGGCCAGCGTCACGCACTGCCCTCACGGCGCGGCGCGCGCTTGCGTGGACGGCGATGACGACGGCGCTCGGCCGGCTCTTCACCTAAATCATCAAGCATATGTTTTTGCGCTGGCGGCGCAGAGACCTGGAACTCGCCCCACCATTTTGTCAGGCGCTGCAGTTCAGCGTTATTCTCCGCGTCGGCGCGCAGCGCCAGCAGATCGTAAGAGGCGCGGAATTTCGGATGCTCCATCAGTTTCCAGGCGCGTTTGCCCTGGCGACGGGACATGCGCAGCTGCAGCTGCCAGATATCGCGAACCAGCGTGGTGATGCGTTTCGGGATCGCCAGCGAGCGGCACGCTTCGTCGAGCACGTCGTTCATCGCCAGCGCGAAGGCGTCGTAGTAGGCCAGCCCGCCCTCCTGGGTGATACGCTGTGCGTTCTCCAGCAGCGGATACCAGAACATAGCGGCAAACAGAAACGCCGGGTTAACGCGCATATCGTTGTGAATGCGGTTATCGGTGTTCTTCAGCACCTGGGCAATAATGCGCTCCATCGGGCTGTCGCCGTGCTCGGTAAAGCAGCGGGTGATGATCGGGAAGAGCGGCTGGAAGAGGCCATATTCGCGCAGCAGCTGGTAGGTATCGTAACCGTAACCGGCCTGCAGCAGCTTCAGGGACTCTTCAAACAGACGCGCCGGCGGCACGTCGTTAATTAAGGTTGCCAGACGCGGGATCGGCTCGGCGGTCTCTTCGCTGATCTGCATGCCCAGCTTGGCGGCGAAACGCACCGCGCGCAGCATGCGCACCGGATCTTCGCGGTAGCGGGTTTCCGGGTTGCCGATCAGGCGGATGGTGCCCTCTTGCAGATCGCGCATGCCGCCGACGTAATCACGTACGGTAAAGTCAGCAACGCTGTAATAGAGGCTGTTAATGGTGAAGTCACGACGCTGGGCATCTTCTTCAATTGAGCCAAAGATGTTGTCGCGCAGCAGCATGCCGTTCTGGCCGCGCTGGGAGATGGTGCGATCGGTTTGTTGATCGTCATGATGACCACGGAAGGTCGCCACTTCGATAATCTCCGGCCCGAACATCACGTGTGCGAGGCGGAAACGGCGACCCACCAGGCGACAGTTGCGGAACAGCTTACGCACCTGATCCGGCGTGGCGTTGGTGGTGACATCAAAATCTTTTGGTTTTTTGCCCAGCAACAAGTCGCGCACACCGCCGCCTACCAGGTAAGCTTCATAGCCCGCTTTATTCAGACGATAGAGCACTTTGAGCGCATTTTCGCTGATATCTTTGCGGGAAATAGCGTGCTGCTCACGCGGGATAACCGCCATTTGCGGTTTGGCCATTGCCTCAACGGCCATGCTCTCTTCGCGGCTTAGCACCTTGCGGCAAAAATTAGCGACTCGGGTAAAAATAGTACACCTCGGTAGTGTCAGACGTCATCGGGACAAAAAAATAGCGGCTAATCATAGCTCAGCGCGAAGCATTTGAGAATGCTGTATTCGCATCGCCTGTTACAGGTACGCGTGAAAGCGACCAGTTCGCCACCGCCTTTTCCAGCAGATCCTCCAGCGAGAGATCCTGCCACTCTTTTGTTACATCCTGGTTCATAAATTGTAAAGCACGGATCAACACAGGACGCGGATCGCCCTCCGGCAGGGCAGGCGCATGGTTCTGCTTGGAGAGCTTATCCCCTTGTTCATTAAGGGCTAATGGCAGATGAACATACTCAGGTGCCGGCCAGCCTAATTGTTGATAAAGGGAGAGGTGCCGCACCGTCGGTGCAATCAGATCCGCGCCGCGCACGATCTCCGTCACACCCTGAAAATGGTCATCGACCACCACGGCGAGGTTATAAGCAAATAATCCATCGCGGCGGTGAATAATAAAATCTTCGCGCGCCAGTTTCTCTTCGGCAACGATGCGCCCGCGCAGGCGGTCGGTAAATTCCAGCACCGGCTGGCGTTGCAGCAGGCGGACTGCGGCGTTTTCCGGGCCATGATTCAGGGTACGGCAGTGACCATCATAGAAACCGCCGACGCTTTGAATGCGCGCCCGCGTGCAGGTGCAGAAGTAGCTCAACCCTTCACGGTGCAGCCGTGCCAGCACTTCCCGATAAGCCTCATGCCGCCGGGATTGCCACAGCACCTCACCGTCCCAGTGCAGGCCGTAGTGTTCCAGCCGACGCAAAATTGTCTCTGCCGCGCCGGGCACTTCGCGGGGAGGATCGATATCTTCAATCCGCACGCGCCAGATACCATGCTGAGCACGGGCTTGCAGATAGCTGCCGAGGGCGGCAATTAACGAACCAAAATGCAGTTCACCGGATGGGGATGGCGCAAAGCGCCCGATATAGTGTGATTCAGGCATATCGACAGGCAAAAAAGTACAGGGCGGGCGCGTTCGCCGCCGTATAAGAGACGCCCCGCATCAGCGGGGCGTCTTGGGGAATGCCGGGGTTAGCCCGCCATCTGTTTTTCGCGGATTTCCGCCAGGGTTTTGCAGTCGATGCACAGGTCGGCAGTCGGACGCGCTTCCAGACGACGGATACCAATTTCAACGCCGCAGGATTCGCAGAAACCGAAATCTTCGTCTTCTACTTTTTTCAGCGTTTTTTCGATCTTCTTAATCAGCTTGCGCTCGCGATCGCGGTTACGCAGTTCGAGGCTGAACTCCTCTTCCTGAGCAGCACGGTCAACCGGGTCCGGGAAGTTAGCCGCTTCGTCCTGCATGTGCGTAACGGTGCGATCGACTTCATCCCTAAGTTGATTGCGCCAGGCTTCAAGAATCCGCTTGAAGTGCGCCAGCTGGGCTTCGTTCATATACTCTTCGCCCGGCTTCTCTTGATACGGCTCCACCCCAGCGATGGCGAGAATACTCAGGGACGATGTTTTACGGTTTTGCCCTTCTTGCATGTTGCTTCTCCTTAACACGCACTATCGATCCCCGTACGGGGGAAAAATCAGGCCGCTATAAATAGCAGATGCTTTTACGGATGGCAAATATCCATACGTAACACTTGACAACCCTGTGAAGAAAAGCGTATTTGCGCACGCGACCAAATCACTTATTCGTCAGGCGCTTGCCTTAAAGCGAGAACGGTAGCGGCAAGCTAAGACTCATATTATCGGCAGAAAGTTCCGCTTTATAAGCAATAACTTCCACCCCATTTTGTTGCGCTTCACTCAATAATCGTGCGTATTCCCCATCAATATGGCGCGCGGGTGCGAAATGTTCAACGGCGGAGTGCAGAATGGCAAACAAGATCACCGCACGGTCACCATTGGCCGCAACGCTCATCAACTCCCGTAAATGCTTCTGCCCGCGCAGTGTGACCGCATCCGGGAAATAGCCTGACTGCTGCTCGGCGAGCGTGACCGATTTCACTTCAATATAGCAGTTGCGGCGATCCTCCGCCTGTAACAGAAAATCAATTCTGCTGCGCTCCGCACCATATTTCACTTCGCTTTTCAGCACGCTATATCCCGTTAACTCAGGCAGGCGCTCAGCGATAATCGCCTCTTTCGTTAACATATTTGCCCGCTGAGTATTAACGCAAATAAACGCGCCCTGTTGCGTTTCAGTTAATTCCCAGGTGTGGGCATATTTACGCTTCAGATTTGTTGAGGTGGAATACCAGACCCGATCGCCAGGCGTCGCGCAACCGGTCATCGCGCCGGTGTTAGGGCAGTGCAGCGTCAGGGTTTCGCCTTCGGGCGTCACCACATCCGCCAGAAAGCGTTTATAGCGCGTCACAAGCGTGGCGGATTGTAACGGCGGGGTGAATTCCATACCTCTTCCTTAATATGTTCGTGGCTCAAGACGCGCCGAAATGTTTACTCGCCGCTAAGCGGCCAGCGCTTCAGGGCGGTGTAACGGGTACGCCCATTAAGAAACTGCGACTCATAGAGCGCAAACTCAGTGACCGGAAACGACCAGCGAAAACCCGGCGGCGGGAGCGAAACCGCGTGGCTGGCGTCGCGCAGCAGCGTGATATGCGGGTGAAAAGGCTGCGGGCTTTGATAGCAGCCGCTGCGTGCTGCCTGCGCGCGCAGCATATCCGCCAGTTGCAGTAATCCGCGCGGCGGCTGGCGCGACCCGAGCCACACCACGCGCGAGCGCAGCCACTGCCCGGCATCATCCAGCGTCAGCGTAAAACCCGGCTGGCGAATGCGCCCGGCCAGCGTCTCCAGCGCCTTCTGTTTCTCGGCGCTGATCTCACCCAGAAAGGCCAGCGTCAGATGTAAATTGGCGGCGGCGATTGGCCGTCCCGCTTCCGGCGCGAAGTGTTGCGCGCGCCACTGCACAAGTTGCTGCTGGATATCGGCGGGCAGTTCAATGGCAAAAAAGAGCCTTTTTGATGCGGGCATAGTGTGCTCGAGGTCAAGAATATGTGGGGATGGTATACTGCTGCTCCTCTTCTGTTAACCCCTGGAGCGTTTGTGTCCTTACTGCCGGTTGCCGCCGTTCTGCCCGATCTTCTCTCTGCGCTGAAAAATGCGCCCCAGGTGCTACTGAGCGCCCCGACCGGGGCCGGGAAATCGACCTGGTTGCCGCTGCAACTGCTGCAACAGAATGTAGTTGAAGGGAAAATTTTGCTGCTGGAGCCACGACGTCTGGCGGCGCGCAACGTTGCGCAGCGGCTGGCGGAGCTTCTCAATGAGCAACCTGGCGACACCGTGGGTTACCGCATGCGCGCCGACACCTGCGTCGGCCCGAACACCCGACTTGAAGTGGTCACTGAAGGGATCCTTACGCGCCTGATCCAAAACGATCCGGAGCTAAATGGCGTCGGGCTGGTGATCCTCGATGAATTCCACGAGCGCAGTTTACAGGCGGATCTGGCGCTGGCGCTGCTGCTCGATGTGCAGCAGGGACTGCGGGACGATCTGAAAGTGCTGATTATGTCCGCGACGCTGGATAATGAGCGTCTACACTCGCTGTTGCCCGATGCGCCGGTGATCGTCTCCGAAGGGCGCGCATTCCCGGTTGAACAGCGCTACCAGTCGCTGCCCGCCCATCAGCGCTTTGATGAAGCGGTGGCACAGGCCACGGCTGAACTGCTGCGCACCGAACCGGGTTCGCTGCTGCTCTTTTTGCCAGGCGTCGGCGAGATCCAGCGCGTGCAGGAGCAGCTTGCGTCGCGGGTCGGCAGCGATGTGCTGCTCTGCCCCCTTTATGGCGCGCTGCCGTTAAGCGAACAGCGTAAAGCGATTCTGCCTGCGCCCGTCGGCAAGCGAAAAGTGGTGCTGGCGACCAATATTGCCGAAACCAGCCTGACCATTGAAGGGATCCGGCTGGTGGTGGACAGCGCCCAGGAGCGCGTTGCCCGTTTTGATGCCCGCAGCGGCTTAACGCGCCTGATTACCCAGCGCATCAGCGTGGCGTCGATGACCCAGCGCGCCGGACGCGCCGGGCGTCTGGAGCCGGGCATCTGCCTGCATCTGATCGCCAAAGAGCAGGCGGAGCGTGCGGCGGCGCAAAGCAGCCCGGAGATCGTTAATAGCGATCTCTCCGGCCTGTTGATGGAGTTATTGCAGTGGGGCTGCCAGGATGCTACGCAGCTTAATTGGCTGGATCTACCGCCTGAGGCTAACCTGGCGGCGGCGCGCAGGCTGCTGACACAACTGCGCGCGCTGGAAGAGGGGCGTTTAACGCCGTTTGGCATGAAAATGGCGGCGCTCGGCAACGATCCACGTCTGGCAGCAATGCTGGCAAGTGCGCAGGGCGATGATGAGATTGCCACCGCCGCAAAGCTTGCGGCGATCCTCGAAGAGCCGCCGCGCGGCAGTAATAGTGATTTGAGCGCGGCCTTCTCGCGCCAGCAGGGGAACTGGCAACAACGCGCGCGGCAGCTGGCACGCAGGCTGAAGAGCAGCGGCGGCGAGCCGGATAACAGCGCTCTGGCACCGCTTCTCGCCTGCGCGTTCGCCGATCGTATCGCCCGTCGACGTGGTCAGCAGGGGCGCTATCAGCTGGCGAACGGCCTGGGCGCAACGCTGGATGCCGATGACGCGCTAAACCGTCACGAATGGCTGCTCGCGCCGCTGCTGTTGCAGGGGAGCCAGTCACCGGATGCGCGTATTTTGCTGGCGCTGCCGCTGGATATTGATGCGCTTGTTGCCCACAGTCCGCAGTTGATTACCCAGTCCGACAGCGTCGAGTGGGATGAAACGCTCGGTACGCTGAAAGCATTTCGCCGTCGGCAGATTGGGCAACTGACGCTGAGCGCACAGCCGCTGGCGAAGCCCTCTGAGGAGGAGCTGCACCAGGCGATGCTAAACGGCATTCGCGAAAAGGGGCTGCGGGTGCTGAACTGGACAAGCGAAGCGGCGCAGTATCGTTTACGCTTACTCTGCGCCGCGAAGTGGCTGCCGGAGTTTGACTGGCCCGCCGTTGATGACGCCTCGCTGCTCGATACCCTTGAGACGTGGCTGCTACCGCAGATGGGCGGCATTCGTTCGCTGCGCGATTTACAGACCCTTGATGTGGGGCAGGCGTTGCAGCAGGCGCTGCCGTGGTCGTTGCGTCAACGGCTGGATAGTGAGCTGCCTGGGCATTACACTGTGCCGACCGGAAGCCGGATAGCCATCCGATATCATGAAGATAACCCGCCTGCGCTGGCGGTGCGGATGCAGGAGATGTTCGGTGAAGCCACCACCCCGACGATTGCGCAGGAGCGCGTGGCGCTGGTGCTGGAGCTGCTTTCGCCTGCCCAGCGGCCGCTGCAAATTACGCGTGATTTAGGCGCGTTCTGGGCCGGAACCTACCGCGAGGTGCAAAAAGAGATGAAGGGGCGCTACCCCAAACATGTCTGGCCGGACGATCCGGCGAACACCGCACCGACGCGGCGAACGAAAAAGTATTCATAGTGCTGATGCGTATAGCGTCATTCAGCAGTGGTATAAATTGAGAGAGTTCTTCTTCTGCCTGTAGGCCGAAGAGCTGAGAATCGGGCCCTTGCGCCTGAACGTTGCGGAGAGTAAAGCATGGCGGGGAATGACCGCGAGCCAATTGGACGCAAGGGGAAACCTGCGCGCCCGGCAAAAGAGAAAATCAGTCGTCGTCGCGTTCGTGATGAAGAGTATGACGAATACGATGATGAAGAGGAAAACGCAGTGCCGAAAAAGGGAAGAGGCAGAGGCAAGAAGCCCCGCGGTAAACGCGGCTGGTTCTGGCTGCTGCTGAAAATTTTCATTGTTTGCGCAGTGCTATTTGCCATTTATGGCGTCTACCTGGATCAGAAAATCCGCGCCCGTATCGACGGTAAAGTGTGGCAGCTGCCTGCCGCCGTCTATGGCCGTATGGTCAACCTCGAGCCGGATATGGCCATCAGCAAAAATGAGATGGTCAAGCTGCTGGAGGCGACGCAGTACCGCGAAGTGACCAAGATGACGCGCCCCGGTGAGTTCACCGTGCAGGCGAAAAGCATCGAGATGATCCGCCGTCCGTTTGATTTCCCGGACAGCAAAGAGGGCCAGGTGCGCGCGCGTCTGACCTTTGACGGCGATCGCCTGGAGACGATCGAGAATATGGACAGCAACCGCCAGTTCGGTTTCTTCCGGCTCGATCCGCGCCTGATCACCATGCTCTCTTCGCCGAACGGCGAGCAGCGCCTGTTTGTTGCGCGTAACGGCTTCCCGGATCTGCTGGTCGATACACTGCTGGCGACGGAAGACCGCCACTTCTACGAGCATGACGGCATCAGCTTCTACTCTATTGGCCGTGCGGTGCTGGCGAACCTCACCGCAGGTCGCACGGTGCAGGGGGCGAGTACGCTGACCCAGCAGCTGGTGAAAAACCTCTTCCTGAGCAGCGAGCGCTCCTACTGGCGTAAAGCCAACGAAGCCTATATGGCGCTGATCATGGATGCCCGTTACAGCAAGGATCGCATCCTTGAGCTCTATATGAACGAGGTCTACCTCGGTCAGAGCGGCGATAACGAAATCCGCGGTTTCCCGCTGGCGAGCCTCTACTACTTTGGCCGCCCGGTTGAAGAGCTGAGCCTCGATCAGCAGGCGCTGCTGGTGGGGATGGTAAAAGGGGCGTCGATTTACAACCCGTGGCGTAACCCGAAACTGGCCCTTGAGCGTCGTAACCTGGTGCTGCGCCTGCTGCAACAGCAGAGCGTGATTGACCAGGAGCTGTATGACATGCTCAGCGCCCGTCCGCTCGGCGTGCAGCCGCGCGGTGGGGTGATCTCGCCTCAGCCAGCCTTTATGCAGATGGTGCGCCAGGAGTTGCAGAGCAAACTCGGCGATAAGGTAAAAGATCTCTCCGGCGTGAAGATCTTCACCACCTTTGACTCGGTGGCGCAGGATGCCGCCGAAAAAGCGGCGGTGGAGGGCATTCCGCTGCTGATCAAACAGCGCAAGCTGTCGGATCTGGAAACCGCGATGGTGGTGGTCGATCGCTACACCGGTGAAGTCCGCGCAATGGTGGGCGGTGCGACACCGCAGTTTGCCGGTTATAACCGTGCGATGCAGGCGCGTCGCTCTATCGGCTCGCTGGCGAAACCGGCGACCTACCTGACGGCGCTGAGCCAGCCAAACACCTATCGCCTGAATACCTGGATTGCCGATGCGCCGATTTCGCTGCGCCTCTCCAACGGCCAGGTGTGGTCGCCGCAGAACGATGATCGCCGCTTCAGCGGTCAGGTGATGCTGGTGGATGCGCTGACGCGCTCGATGAACGTGCCGACCGTTAACCTCGGCATGGCGGTAGGCTTACCGGCGGTGACGGATACCTGGGAGAAACTCGGTGCGCCAAAAAATCAGCTGAACGGCATGCCGTCAATGTTGCTGGGTGCGCTCAACCTGACGCCGATTGAAGTGGCGCAGGCCTTCCAGACCATCGCCAGCGGCGGTAACCGCGCGCAACTTTCCGCGCTGCGTTCGGTGATTGCTGAAGATGGCACGGTGCTTTATCAGAGCTACCCGCAGGCGGAACGTGTGGTGCCTGCTCAGGCGGCCTACATGACGCTGTGGACTATGCAGCAGGTGGTTCAGCGCGGAACGGGTCGCCAGCTTGGCGCGAAGTATCCGGGCCTGCACCTGGCGGGGAAAACCGGTACTACCAACAATAACGTTGATACCTGGTTTGCCGGCATCGACGGGCGTGAAGTGACCATCACCTGGGTTGGCCGCGATAATAACCAGCCGACCAAGCTGTATGGTGCCAGCGGCGCAATGGCGATTTACCAGCGTTATCTGCAAAATCAGTCGCCGATCCCGCTGGATCTGACGCCGCCGGAGGATATCACCAACATCGGCGTTGATGATATGGGTAACTTTATCTGCGGCGGCGGTGGCGTACGCCAGCTGCCGGTCTGGACCACCAATCCGGACGCGCTGTGCCAGCAAAGCCAGATGATGCAGCCGCAAACGGGCAACCCGTTCGATCAGTCTACGCAACCGCAACAGCAGCAACAGCCGCAGCAACAGCAGCCGCAGCAGGAGCAGAAGAGCGACGGCGTAGCGGGCTGGATTAAAGATATGTTCGGCAGTAACTAGCCACAAAAAACCCCGGTTCAGCAGACCGGGGTTTTTATTTTGTCCTTTCTGATACATTCAAATAACGCCGCGTTAAATTCCTTTCTTCATGCAATTAACATCCTGCTTTTACAGCGACTAATTCTTTGCTGTTAAGCCCCGCCGGGCGGCATTGCGCTTGCTATGCACTGAGCGCTTCGCATATTATTCTGCGGTCATAATAATAATTCTCGTTTACGTTAACGTTCACTTACTGAATCAGAGATACACTCATGGCGCGTCCAACAACTGCTCAGCCAGTCACTTTTACGCTGCGTACTCTCGCAGTCGTAGTAGCCACAGCGGTTAGCGGCATGTCTGTTTATGCACAGGCTGCCACCACCTCAAAAGAAGAAACCATCACCGTCACCACCGCCGCGCCGCAAGAGAATGCGTGGGGGCCGGCGGCGACCATCGCGGCGAAACATACCGCGACCGCGACAAAAACGGATATGCCGCTGGAAAAAACGCCGCAGTCCATTTCCGTCGTCACCGCCGAAGAGATCGCGCTGCACCAGCCGAAATCGGCAAAAGAGGCCCTGAGCTACACGCCGGGCGTCAGCGTGGGCACGCGTGGGGCTTCCAATACTTACGATCAGCTGATCATCCGCGGTTTTGCCGCTGATAACCAAAGCCAGAATAACTACCTCGACGGCCTGAAGTTACAGGGCAACTTCTATAACGACGCGGTGATCGATCCCTATATGCTGGAACGCGTAGAGTTGCTGCGCGGGCCAACCTCCGTGCTCTACGGAAAAAGCAGCCCCGGCGGCCTGATGAATATGGTCAGCAAGCGCCCGACCACCATGCCGCTGCACGAAATCCAGTTTAAAGCCGGCACCGATAGCCTGTTTCAGACCGGGTTTGATTTCAGCGACGCGCTGGATGACGACGGTGTTTACTCCTATCGCCTGACCGGCCTGGCCCGCTCTGCCAATGCGCAGCAGGACGGGAAAAAAGAGCAGCGTTATACCATCGCCCCCTCTTTTAGCTGGCGGCCGGATGATAAAACCAACTTCACCTTCCTCTCCTATTTCCAGAATGAGCCTGACACCGGCTATTACGGCTGGTTGCCGAAAGAGGGGACCGTTGAACCGCTACCGAACGGCAAACGCCTGCCGACCAGCTTCAACGAAGGCGCGAAGAACAACACTTACTCCCGTAACCAGAAGATGGTCGGTTACAGCTTTGAGCACGCCTTCGACGATACCTTTACCGTGCGCCAGAACCTGCGCTACGCCGAAAACAAAACCTCGCAAAACAGCGTCTACGGCTACGGTATGTGCTCTGACCCGCTCTACACCGCCGATGCAAAAAACAGCCCTTGTGCCAGCATCGCGCCGTCGCAGTGGAACCACTACCTGACGCGCCAGTATGTGATTGATAACGAGAAGTTGCAGAACTTCTCGGTCGATACGCAGTTGCAGAGCACCTTTGCCACTGGTTCTGTCGACCATACGCTGCTGACCGGCGTCGACTTTATGCGTATGCGTAACGACATCGACTCGTGGTTTGGCTATGCGGGATCGGTTGCGCCATCGGATATCTATAACCTCGATCGCGGCGATTTTGATTTCGCTGCCCACTCTGGCCCGTCTGGCGCTTACCGCATTCTTAACCGCCAGAAACAGACCGGCCTCTATGCGCAGGATCAGGCGCAGTGGGAGAAGGTGCTGGTTACGCTGGGCGGCCGTTACGACTGGGCGAAGCAGAGCGCGTTTAACCGCGAGACTGGCATCACCACAACCCGTGACGATAACCAGTTCAGCTGGCGCGGCGGCGTTAACTATCTGTTTGATAATGGCGTCACGCCTTACTTCAGCTACAGCGAATCTTTCGAACCGTCGGCCACCGCTGGCGAGAGCGGTGCGCTCTTCGCGCCATCCAAAGGCAAGCAGTACGAAGCCGGGGTGAAATACAGCCCGAGCGATCGGCCGATTGTGCTGACCGGCGCTCTCTATCAGCTGACCAAGAGCAACAACCTGATGGCCGACCCTGCGGGATCGGTCTGGTCAGTCGAGGGCGGCAAAGTGCGTTCACGCGGCGTGGAGCTTGAAGCCAAAGCGGCGCTCTCCGCCAACCTGAACGTGGTCGGCTCCTACACCTATACGCAAGCGGAATACACCACCGATACCAAACTGAAAGGTAATACCCCGCCTCAGGTGCCAAAACATATGGCTTCGCTGTGGGGTGATTACACCTTCTATGATGGCGCGCTCTCCGGCCTGACGCTCGGTACCGGCGCGCGCTTCACCGGCTCAAGCTTCGGCGATCCGGCGAACTCCTTTAAAGTCGGTAGCGCCACCGTGGTGGATGCGCTGGTGCGTTACGATCTGGCGCGCTTCGGTATGGCGGGCTCCAATGTCGCCCTGCACGTCAATAACCTGTTCGATCGCGAATATGTCGCCAGCTGCTTTAACAGCTACGGCTGCTTCTGGGGCGCTGAACGTCAGGTGACGGCAACCGCAACCTTCCGCTTCTAATTTTTCTCTTCGGGCACGGTTCGCCGTGCCCACTGACAAGTTGGCAACCATGCAGGAAAACAAAACGCTTCCCGATACCACCTTTCAACTGAACGATGTCACCTTTCGCGTGCCGGGACGCACGCTGCTGCATCCGCTGTCGTTGACCTTCCCGAGCGGGAAAGTGACCGGCCTGATTGGTCATAACGGCTCGGGTAAATCGACGCTGCTGAAGATGCTTGGCCGCCATCAGGCACCCTCTGAGGGCGATATTCTGCTCGACGGGCAGCCGCTGGAGAGCTGGAGCAGCAAATCCTTTGCCCGCAAAGTCGCCTATCTGCCGCAGCAGCTGCCGCAGGCGGAAGGGATGACCGTGCGTGAACTGGTGGCGATTGGGCGTTATCCGTGGCATGGGGCGCTGGGGCGTTTTGGTGTGGCTGACCGCGAGAAAGTGGAAGAGGCGATTGCGCTGGTCGGTTTAAAACCGCTGGCGCACCGGCTGGTGGATAGCCTCTCCGGTGGCGAACGTCAGCGTGCGTGGATTGCCATGCTGGTGGCGCAGGATAGCCGCTGCCTGCTGCTTGATGAGCCGACCTCCGCGCTTGATATCGCCCATCAGGTCGATGTGCTGGCGCTGGTGCACCGCTTAAGCCAGCAGCGCGGCTTGACGGTGATTGCCGTGCTGCACGATATCAATATGGCGGCGCGCTACTGTGACTATCTGGTGGCGCTGCGCGGCGGCGAGATGATCGCCGAAGGTGCGCCGGAAGCCTTAATGCGCGCCGAAACGCTGGAGCAGATTTACGGTATCCCGATGGGGATCCTGCCACACCCGGCCGGTGCCGCGCCCGTGAGCTTCGTCTACTGATGGCCGCTATACCTGCAATCAGCCGTCGGCGTTTACTGACGGCAATGGCGCTCTCGCCGCTACTCTGGCAGATGCGCGGTGCGAAGGCCGCCAGCGTCGATCCGCAGCGCGTGGTGGCGCTGGAGTGGCTGCCGGTTGAGCTGCTGCTGGCGCTGGGCGTGATGCCCTACGGCGTCGCCGATGTGCAAAATTACAATACCTGGGTCAACGAACCGTCGCTGCCAGCGTCGGTGATTGATGTTGGCCTGCGTATTGAACCGAACCTCGAACTGCTGACGCAGATGAAGCCCTCGCTGCTGGTCTGGTCGGCGGGCTATGGCCCTTCCGAAGCGAAGCTGGCGACCATTGCGCCGGGGCGCGGGTTTACCTTTAGCGACGGCAAAAAGCCGCTGGCGATGGCCCGACGCTCGCTGAACGAGATGGCGCAGTTGCTCAACAAAGAGCCACAAGCGAAACAGCATCTTGCGCAGTTCGATGCCCTGATGAGCGCTACTAAGCCGCGCTTTGCCCGGCGCGGCGATCGCCCGCTGCTGATGATTACATTGCTCGATCCGCGCCATGTGCTGGTCTTTGGTGCCAACTGCCTGTTCCAGGAAGTGCTTGATGATTTCGGTATTCGTAACGCCTGGCAGGGCGAGCAGACCTTCTGGGGCAGCGTGGCGGTCGGCATCGATCGGCTTGCCGCCTACAAAGATGCGGATGTGATCTGCTTTGATCACAATAATGAACAGGATATGCAAAAAGTGATGGCGACACCGCTCTGGCAGGCGATGCCATTTGTGCGCCAGGGGCGTTTTCAGCGCGTGCCGGCGGTCTGGTTCTATGGCGCGACGCTCTCCGCCATGCATTTCACCCGCGTGCTGGATAACGCGCTGGGAGGCCGGGCATGATCCGTCGCTTCTCCCTCTCATCTGCGCTGCTGCTGGCGGTGCTGTTTACCCTTGCGGCCGGGCTAACCTGGTACAACCTGACTCTTGCGCTGCCGCGCGCCCAGTGGGGGCAGGCGCTGTTTACGCCGAATATCGATCGTATCGATCAGATGCTGTTTCACTACAGCCTGCTGCCGCGTCTGGCGATCTCGCTGCTGGTCGGCGCCGGGCTTGGGCTGGTGGGCGTGCTGTTCCAGCAGGTGTTGCGTAACCCGCTGGCGGAGCCGACCACCCTTGGCGTGGCGACCGGCGCGCAATTGGGGATTACTATCACCACGCTGTGGGCGATCCCGGGCGTAATGGCCTCGCAATTTGCGGCGCTGCTCGGTGCATGCGGCGTCGGCGCGCTGGTGTTTGGCGTGGCATGGGGAAAACGGCTCTCTCCGGTAACCCTGATTCTTGCGGGCCTGGTGGTGAGCCTCTACTGCGGGGCGATCAACCAGCTTTTGGCGCTGTTTCACCACGATCAGCTGCAAAGCATGTTTTTGTGGAGCACCGGCACGCTGACGCAGACCGACTGGAGCGTGGTGCAGCGTCTCTGGCCGCAGCTGCTCGGCGGCACGGTGTTAACGCTACTGCTGCTGCGCCCGCTGACCTTAATGGGGCTGGATGATGGCGTGGCGCGCAACCTTGGGCTGGCGCTGTCGCTGGCGCGGCTGGCGGCGTTAACGCTGGCGATTGCACTCAGCGCGCTGCTGGTTAACGCCGTCGGCATTATTGGTTTTATTGGCCTGTTCGCGCCGCTGCTGGCGAAGATGCTCGGTGCGCGGCGTCTACTGACGCGCCTGATACTGGCCCCGCTGATTGGTGCGCTGATCCTCTGGCTCTCCGATCAGGTGATCCTCTGGCTGACGCGCGTCTGGATGGAGGTCTCCACCGGCTCAATGACGGCGCTGATTGGCGCACCGCTGCTGCTGTGGCTGCTGCCGCGCCTGCGGAGTATGAGCGCACCGGCGATGGACGGCGGGGATAAGATCCGCCCCGAGCGCGGGCATGTGATGTGGTTTGCGCTGGGCGGCGTGCTGTTACTGCTGCTGGCGATGTGGGCGGCGCTCAGTTTTGGCCGCGACGCGCACGGCTGGCAGTGGGCCAGCGGCGCGCTGCTGGATCAACTGCTGCCCTGGCGCTGGCCGCGTATTATTGCCGCGCTGACCGCCGGGATGATGCTGGCGGTGGCCGGATGCATTATCCAGCGCCTGACCGGTAACCCGATGGCCAGCCCGGAAGTGTTGGGCATCAGCTCCGGCGCGGCATTTGGCGTGGTGTTGATGCTCTTCTTTGTGCCGGGCAACGCCTTTGGCTGGCTGCTGCCTGCCGGGAGTCTGGGCGCGGCGGCGACGCTGTTGATCATTATGCTCGCCGCCGGGCGCGGTGGCTTTTCTCCGCACCGCATGCTGCTGGCCGGGATGGCGCTCAGTACCGCCTTTACCATGCTGCTGATGATGCTACAGGCGAGCGGCGATCCGCGCATGGCGACAATCCTGACCTGGATCTCCGGCAGTACCTATAACGCTTCTGGTGAACTGGTGGTGCGCAGCGCGGTGGTGATGGTAGTGCTGCTGGCGTTAACCCCGCTGTGTCGCCGCTGGCTGATGATCCTGCCGCTCGGCGGGGAGAGTGCGCGCTCGGTAGGGATGGCCCTGACCTCGTCGCGTGTGGTGCTGCTGCTGTTGGCGGCAGCACTGACGGCAGCGGCGACGATGACCATCGGGCCGCTCAGCTTTGTCGGGCTGATGGCTCCGCATATCGCGCGGATGATGGGCTTTCGCCGCACGATGCCGCATATGGTCATCTCCTCGCTGGTGGGGGGCGTATTGCTGGTGTTTGCCGACTGGTGCGGGCGGATGGTGCTGTTTCCGTTCCAGATCCCTGCGGGGCTGCTCTCAACCTTTATCGGCGCGCCGTACTTTATCTACCTGCTGAGAAAGCAGAGCCGCTAAAAAAATGCCCGGTGGCGCTAGCGCTTACCGGGCCTACGAAGGCTGAGAACCCGATTTTGTAGGCCGGATAAGCGTAACGCCATCCGGCATTTCCTCGATATCAGCAGGGCATTACAGCTTCGCGAAAGCGCGCTTTGCGGCGTCGATGGTGTTATCGATATCTTCAACGCTGTGGGCAACGGACATAAAGCCCGCTTCAAACGCGGACGGTGCCAGGTAAACCCCTTCCTCCAGCATCAGGTGGAAGAAGCGCTTAAAGCGCTCAACGTCGCACTTCACCACATCCTGATAGCTGGTCACGCTCTGCGCGTCGGTAAAGAAGAGACCGAACATCCCGCCGACATGGTTCACCACCAGCCCAATACCCGCTTCCTGCGCGGCGTTCAGCAGACCTTCCGCCAGGCGAGTCGTCAGATCGGTCAGGGTAGAGTGAATGCCCGGCTGCGCCACTTCGTTCAGACAGGCGAAGCCCGCGGCCATCGCAATCGGGTTACCGGAGAGGGTGCCCGCCTGGTAGACCGGCCCGGTCGGTGCCAGCGCTTCCATCACGTCGCGGCGACCGCCGAAGGCACCTACCGGCATCCCACCACCGATGATTTTGCCAAGGCAGGTCAGATCCGGTACCACATCGTAGTAAGCCTGTGCGCCCGCCAGCGCGACGCGGAAACCGGTCATCACTTCATCGATAATCAGCAGCGCGCCAAACTCATCGCATAGCGCACGCAGGCCCGGCAGGAACTCCGGCAGCGGCGGTACACAGTTCATGTTGCCTGCGACCGGCTCAACGATGATACAGGCGATATCCTGCGGATACTGCTCGAACGCCGCGCGCACCGAGTCGAGATCGTTATAGGTGCAGGTGAGGGTGTGTTTAGCGAAATCCGCCGGTACACCGGGTGAGTTCGGCTGACCGAGGGTTAACGCGCCGGAGCCCGCTTTCACCAGCAGGCAGTCGGCGTGGCCGTGATAGCAGCCCTCAAATTTGATGATTTTGTCGCGATGGGTAAAACCGCGCGCAAGGCGGATGGCGCTCATCGTCGCTTCGGTGCCGGAGTTAACCATACGCACCATATCCATGGTCGGAACCAGTTCGGTCACCAGCTCCGCCATTTTCACTTCCATCTCGGTCGGCGCGCCGAAGCTCAGGCCGCGGCTGGCCGCTTCAATCACCGCATTGCGGATCGCCGGATGGTTGTGGCCCAGCACCATCGGTCCCCAGGAGCCGACGTAGTCGATATAGGCTTTGCCGTCGGCATCGTACAGATAAGCTCCGTCAGCCCGCTCGATAAACAGCGGCGTACCGCCAACGCCGGTGAAGGCGCGTACCGGTGAATTGACCCCGCCAGGGATAAGCTGTCGCGCTGTATTAAAGAGGTTTTCAGACTTACTCATGCTTTCATTCCTGGTTGCTGGAAAAAATCGTTGCCGCTCATTCTATGTGATTACCGGAAGCGGATGAAAGTTTTGCCGGGAAGAACGACATATTTTGCAGGGATTTTGCCCGCGACGCGGCGGCAACGGGTGGCTACAATACTCCTTTTGTATGACGTATCAGAGCCAATGTCAGAAAACACTCCCTCATTTGAACAGCAGCAGGTTGAACGACGCCGACGCAGAGATATTCTGCGCCGCATGCTGCAACGTGATAAAACGCCGCTGGCGATCCTTGTGGTGGCGGCCGTGGCGGGAACGCTTACCGGGCTGGTTGGCGTCGCCTTTGAAAAGGCGGTTAACGCGGTGATCAACCTGCGCATTGGTGCGCTGGCGCAGGTGGCGAACAGCGCTGTCGTCTGGCCGCTGGCGTTTATCGCCTCGGCACTGCTGGCGATGATTGGCTACTTTCTGGTACGCCGCTTCGCGCCGGAAGCGGGCGGCTCCGGGATTCCGGAGATCGAAGGCGCGCTGGAAGATCTGCGCCCGGTGCGCTGGTGGCGCGTGCTGCCGGTGAAGTTTTTCGGCGGCATGGGCACGCTGGGCGCGGGCATGGTGCTCGGGCGTGAAGGGCCAACGGTGCAGATTGGTGGCAACGTCGGGCGGATGGTGTGCGATCTCTTCCGTCTACGCAGTGGCGAAGCGCGCCACACTCTGCTGGCGACCGGCGCGGCGGCGGGGCTCTCTGCGGCCTTTAACGCGCCGCTGGCGGGCATTCTCTTTATCATTGAGGAGATGCGCTCGCAGTTTCACTACAACCTTATCTCCATCAAAGCCGTCTTTACCGGCGTCATTATGTCGAGCATCGTCTTTCGCCTGTTCAACGGCGAAGCGGCGGTGATTGATGTCGGTAAGTTGAGTAACGCGCCGGTAAACACCCTGTGGCTCTATCTGCTGCTGGGTATGGTGTTTGGCTGTATCGGCCCGCTGTTTAACACGCTGGTGCTGCGTACCCAGGATCTGTTTCAGCGCCTGCACGGCGGGAAGACCGGAAAATGGGTGCTGATAGGTGGCCTGATTGGTGGAACCTGCGGCGTGCTCGGCCTGATGGCACCCGCGCTCTCCGGCGGCGGTTTTGCGCTGATCCCTATCGCGTCTGCCGGGAATTATGGTGTTAGCGCGCTGCTGTTTATTTTTCTGATCCGCGTGGCGATGACGCTGCTCTGCTTTAGCTCCGGCGCGCCGGGCGGGATTTTTGCGCCGATGCTGTCGTTAGGTACGGTGCTCGGCATGGCTTTCGGCGCGGCGAGCATGGCGATTTTTCCCCATTATCAGCTTGATGCAGCGACCTTTGCCGTTGCCGGAATGGGGGCGTTACTTGCCGCTTCGCTGCGCGCGCCATTGACCGGAATTGTGCTAGTTTTGGAAATGACTGACAATTATCAGCTTATTTTGCCAATGATCATTACCTGCCTTGGTGCGACACTGTTAGCCCAGTTTTTGGGCGGTAAACCGCTCTATTCCGCCATCCTGGCACGTACACTTGCCAGGCAGGAGGCCGCCGCTGACCGTGCGCTGCCGCGGGAGAATACTTGAACGATTTACTACCCTAATGGATAATAGCCGCCATGATCGGGTCAATATTTGCCCAGGTCGACGTATTAACGGGAGCAAGACATGAGTGATGACGTAGCGCTGCCGCTGCAGTTTACCGACGCAGCAGCCAATAAAGTAAAAAGCCTGATCGCGGACGAAGAGAACCCTAATCTGAAACTGCGTGTCTACATCACCGGTGGTGGTTGCAGCGGCTTCCAGTACGGTTTTACCTTTGACGATCAGATTAACGACGGCGATATGACCATTGAGAAGCAGGGCGTTGGCCTGGTGGTTGACCCGATGAGCCTGCAATACCTGGTGGGCGGTTCGGTGGATTACACCGAAGGTCTGGAAGGTTCCCGCTTCGTGGTGACTAACCCGAACGCGACCAGCACCTGCGGCTGCGGTTCGTCGTTCAGCATCTGATTACGTGAAATGCCGGGCGATCCCGGCATTTACGCTGCTTTTAACGCCCCGCTTCATCCAGCGCAAAGGTTGGCAGCTTCAGGTGCCAGCGGATCGCCGCCAGGCGAATCACCAGCGTGACGACCATTCCCACCATACTCGCTGACTCCAGCGGCACGGCAAAAACGTAGAACGCCGTAGCATGGACGATGCCACCCGCAATACAGGCCGTGGCGTAAATTTCCGTGCGCAGGATCATCGGTATTTCACGCGCCAGCACATCACGAATAATGCCGCCGCCGACGCCCGTTACCACGCCCATACAGATCGCCACCAGCGGCCCGGTGCCGGCGAGAAACGCTTTATTGACGCCAATACCGACAAACACCGCCAGGCCAACCGCATCCAGCACCGGCAATATCCACTTCGGTAAACGGCGCGGCTGGCGCACTAAAATAATGGTTAACATGCAGGTGACCATCGCCACCACCAGATCGGTGGGATCTTTCACCCAGAAGACCGGCCCGTGCGCCAGCGCCATATCGCGAATAGTGCCACCGCCGACCGCGGTCACCACGCCCAGCACCAGCACACCGAAAGGGTCCATCCGCAACTTTCCGGCAAGCAGAACGCCTGAGATGGCGAAAACGGCGGTGCCGATAATATCCAGCCAGTAGACCAGCATGGTTCATTCCCCGGTTATTTCACCTGCGCAAGGGCAGAACAGAGTTGTTGAGCGGCGAGGATAATACGCGGGCTCGCCCGTTCAAACCAGTCATCATGCAGAGAAATAATTGGCACATTCAGCTGGTCGCCCCAGAACTGTTTCACGCGCGTTTGCGCCTTCTCTTCACCTGCGAGGATAATTGCCTGCGGATGGCGTGCCAGCACCTGTTCACGGCTCACCTGCGGCCAGGGCACGCGGCTTTCGGCAAAGATATTCTCCCCGCCGCACAACTCCACCACCTGGTGTTGAATCGAACCTTTGCCGCTGGTAAAGAGCGGCTGCGTGCCAAACTGCATAAAGACGCGTTTTTTCGGCTGTGCTGCGTAGCGGGACTTTAACGTCTCATACGCGCTCATCAACTGTTGCGCAGCCTGCTCAGCCTGCGCGGGCTGCGGGCTATAAGGGGCAAGCTGGCGCAGCGTCTGCGCGACCTCTTCAATGGAGATGGCATCGATCCACATCACGCGGATACCAAACTTTTTCAGCTGATCGACCTGACGCTCCGGGTTACCTCCGCGCCAGGCCAGCACCACGTCAGGCTTCAGGGCGAGGATGCGTTCGAGGTTTATCCCTTGCCAGCTGGCAACCTGCTCAATCTGCGCGGCGGCGGGGGGATAATCTGAGTAACTGCTGACGGCGACGGGTGTGATTCCGGCGGCGAAAGCCAGTTCGGTATTGGCCGGAGAGAGCGAAATAACGCGCGGCGCAGCGAAGAGCCACGCCGGCAGAAATAGAAGCAGGGCGGCGAGAGCCCTGAAAAGGGGATTACCCACGTGCCAGTTTCTGCACCAGGGTTTCAACCATCAGGCTGGACTGTTTTGCCGCCACCACCAGGAACTCATCAAAGCTCAGGTGAGACTGCTGGTCCGCCACGTCGGAGATGGCGCGAACCACCACAAACGGCACGCCAAAGTTGTGGCAAACGTGAGCGATAGCGGTCGCTTCCATCTCAACGGCAACCGCCTGCGGGAAGTTGTGGCGAATTTTTGCCAGGCCAACGGAGCCGTTGATGAACGCATCGCCGCTGACAATCAGCCCACGCACCGCGTTCAGGTTCAGCTCACCGATGCAGGCTTCTGCCGCCAGCACCAGCTTCTCATCGGCTTTAAAGCCCGCCGGGCAGCCCGGCAACTGACCATACTCATAGCCAAAAGCGGTGACGTCGGCATCGTGATAACGCGCTTCATCAGAGACCACGATATCGCCCACTTTCAGGGTCGGTGCCAGGCCGCCTGCGGAGCCGGTATTGATAATCACATCCGGCTTGCAGTGCTCCAGCAGCAGGGTGGCACCCATCGCGGCGGCAACTTTGCCAATGCCGGACTTGAGCAGGGCCACGTCTGTGCCATTCAGCGTACCGGTGTAAATTTCGCTTCCGCCAATATTCAGCGTCTGACGGTTTTCGATTTTGTCACGCAACAGCGTAACTTCTTCTTCCATTGCACCAATGATGCCAATTTTCATGGAGATACTCGCTAATGTGATAAGGCAGGAATAGGTTTACAGGGCATAGTCTATCATGGCATACACAATTGCATGACACCCCGTGCGCCTGCGTAGAGGAGAGGAAATGGACGACATCGATTTTCGCAACAAGATCAACTGGCATCGCCGGTATCGCTCGCCGCAGGGCGTGAAAACCGAACATGAGATCCTGCGCATCTTCGAAAGCGATCGCGGACGTATCATCAACTCCGCCGCCATCCGGCGTTTGCAGCAGAAAACCCAGGTCTTTCCTCTTGAGCGTAACGCGGCGGTTCGCACCCGTTTAACGCACTCTATGGAAGTTCAGCAGGTCGGGCGCTATATCGCCAAAGAGATTTTAAGCCGCCTGAAAGAGCAGCGCCTGCTGGAAAAGTATGGCCTGGATGAGTTAACCGGGCCATTTGAGAGCATTGTCGAAATGGCCTGCCTGATGCACGACATCGGCAACCCGCCGTTCGGCCACTTTGGTGAAGCGGCGATTAATGACTGGTTCCGCCAGCGCCTGGCACCGGATGATGCCCTCGGCGAGCCTCTGGCTGAAGATCGCTGCGAAGTGATGGCTCTGCGCCTGCGTGAAGGGGAGGGGACGCTCAACGCGCTGCGCAGTAAAGTGCGCCACGACTTAAGCCACTTCGAAGGGAACGCGCAGGGTATTCGCATGGTGCATACCTTGATGCGTATGAATCTGACCTGGGCGCAGGTCGGCTGTATTTTAAAATATACCCGTCCTGCGTGGTGGGTCGGTGACCCGCCCGCCTCCCACAGCTATTTAATGAAAAAGCCCGGCTACTATTTCTCCGAAGAGGCGTACGTTGAGCGGCTGCGTAAAGAGTTAAACCTCGATACCTATAGCCGTTTTCCATTGACCTGGATAATGGAAGCCGCGGATGACATCTCCTACTGCGTGGCCGATCTCGAAGATGCGGTTGAGAAGCGAATATTTTCCGCCGAGCAGCTTTATCAGCATCTTTATGAGGCGTGGGGCGAGCATGAAAAGGGATCGCTGTTTGCTCAGGTTGTCGAAAATGCGTGGGATAAATCGCGCGCTAATTCGATGAGCCGCAGCGCCGAAGATCAATTCTTTATGTATTTGCGCGTCAACACGCTTAATAAGCTGGTGCCCTATGCCGCTCAGCGCTTTATTGACAACCTGCCGCAAATCTTTAGCGGTGAATTCAACCACGCGCTGCTGGAAGATGACAGCAGTTTCAGCCAGCTGCTTGAATTATATAAAAACGTCGCCATTAAACAGGTATTCAGCCACCCCGACGTGGAGCAGCTGGAGTTACAGGGCTACCGCGTTATCAGTGGGCTGCTGGAAATTTATCGACCCTTGTTGCAATTATCGCTGGCGGACTTTACCGAGCTGGTGGAAAAAGAGCGTCTGCGCCGTTTCCCAATTGAATCGCGCCTGTTTCAGAAACTGTCGACGCGCCACCGGTTAGCCTACGTCGAAGCGGTAAGCAAATTATTGCCCGATGACGAAGACTATTCGGTGCTGGAGTATTATCACCGTTGTCGATTAATTCAGGACTATATTAGCGGAATGACGGATCTTTATTCATGGGATGAATATCGTCGTTTAATGGCGGTGGAATAATCCCGCTGAATTGTAAAGAACGACAATATTTTTTTACTTTTTCCAGAGGCTTAAGGCCTGAACTTCACGCTATAAATCGACTCTGAGTGACACATACACAGCAGTTCGCGTTAATCAGAAAAGAGATTGAGAGAGATGAAAAAAACGACGTTAGCAATGAGTGCACTGGCTTTAAGTTTAAGTTTTGCGCTGTCTCCTCTGTCTGCGACGGCAGCAGAAACAGCCTCGTCAACCACCGCAACATCGCAGCAGATGCCAAGCCTCGCACCGATGCTGGAAAAGGTTATGCCGTCAGTCGTAAGTATTAACGTTGAAGGCAGCACCACGGTGAATACACCGCGCATGCCGCGCAACTTCCAGCAATTCTTTGGTGATAACTCACCCTTCTGCCAGGATGGTTCGCCGTTCCAGAGCTCCCCCTTCTGCCAGGGCGGCGGTGGCCCGGATGGGCAGGGTGGCGGCGGCCAGCAGCAAAAATTTATGGCGCTGGGCTCTGGCGTAATCATTGACGCAGCGAAAGGCTACGTCGTCACCAACAACCACGTGGTCGACAATGCCAGCACCATCAAAGTGCAGCTCAGCGACGGGCGCAAATTTGACGCCAAAGTGGTGGGCAAAGATCCGCGCTCCGATATCGCGCTGATCCAGATTCAGGATCCGAAAAACCTTACCGCCATTAAGCTTGCAGACTCCGATGCGCTGCGCGTCGGCGACTACACGGTGGCGATTGGTAACCCGTTTGGCCTTGGCGAAACCGTCACCTCCGGGATTGTCTCGGCGCTTGGCCGAAGCGGCCTGAACGCGGAAAACTATGAAAACTTTATTCAGACCGATGCCGCCATTAACCGCGGTAACTCCGGCGGCGCGCTGGTTAACCTCAACGGCGAGCTGATTGGGATTAACACCGCCATTCTCGCGCCGGACGGCGGCAACATCGGTATCGGCTTTGCTATCCCGAGCAATATGGTGAAAAACCTCACCAGCCAGATGGTGCAGTACGGCCAGGTGCGCCGTGGCGAACTGGGTATTATGGGCACCGAGCTGAACTCTGAGCTGGCGAAAGCGATGAAAGTCGATGCCCAGCGCGGGGCATTTGTCAGCCAGGTAATGCCGAACTCTGCCGCTGCGAAAGCGGGCGTCAAAGCGGGTGACGTGATTACCACCCTCAACGGTAAACCGATCAGCAGCTTTGCGGCGCTGCGCGCAGAAGTCGGCTCAATGCCGATTGGCAGCAAAGTGGCGCTGGGGATGCTGCGCGACGGCAAACCGGTCAACGTGACCCTTGAACTGCAGCAGAGCAGCCAGAACCAGGTTGAATCCAGCACCATCTTCAGCGGTATCGAAGGGGCGGAGATGAGCAACAAAGGCAAAGATGGCGGCGTGGTGGTGAATGCGGTGAAACCGAATAGCCCGGCGGCACAAATCGGCCTGAAAAAAGGTGATGTGATCCTCGGCGCGAACCAGCAGCCGGTGAAAAACATTGCTGAACTGCGCAAAATTCTCGACAGCAAACCGTCGGTGCTGGCGCTGAACATCCAGCGCGGCGACACCTCTATCTACCTGCTGATGCAGTAATCCTCTGTAAAACCCTCTTCTCCGCAGCGGGGAAGAGGGGCTTCCCGCCCTTTTTGTGAACCCTTCCACAACTCCACACTTCTCGCTGCCGCTTTGTGCATCCGCACAATGCGCGGGTCAATTTTCTGCCATATGCTTGGCCTCTGCACCGGGGAGGGTTACATGGCTGGCTGGCATCTTGATACCAAAATGGCACAGGATATCGTGGCGCGTACCATGCGTATCATCGATACAAACATTAACGTGATGGATGCGCGTGGGCGGATTATTGGCAGCGGCGATCGTGAGCGTATTGGTGAATTGCACGAAGGCGCGCTGCTGGTGCTGTCGCAGGGACGGGTGGTGGATATCGACGATGCGGTGGCGCGCCATCTGCACGGCGTGCGCCAGGGCATCAACTTGCCACTGCGCCTCGAAGGGGAGATTGTCGGCGTCATCGGCCTGACTGGCGAGCCCGAAACGTTGCGTAAATATGGCGAGCTGGTCTGTATGACGGCGGAGATGATGCTGGAGCAGTCGCGGCTGATGCATCTGCTGGCGCAGGATAGCCGCCTGCGCGAAGAGCTGGTGATGAACCTGATTCAGGCAGAGGAGCACACGCCAGCGCTGACCGAATGGGCGCAGCGTTTAGGTATCGATCTTAATCAGCCGCGCGTGGTGGCGGTGGTGGAGGTCGATAGCGGCCAGCTGGGCGTCGACAGCGCAATGGCGGAACTTCAGCAGCTACAAAACGCCCTGACCACGCCGGAGCGCAATAATCTTATCGCCATCGTCTCGCTGACCGAAATGGTGGTGCTGAAACCGGCGCTGAACCCGTTTGGCCGCTGGGATGCAGAAGATCACCGCAAGCGCGTCGAGCAGCTGATTACGCGGATGAAAGAGAATGGTCAGCTGCGTTTTCGCGTCGCGTTGGGCAACTACTTTACCGGCCCCGGCAGCATTGCGCGCTCTTATCGCACGGCGCGAACTACCATGATGGTGGGTAAACAGCGGATGCCGGAGAGCCGCAGCTATTTCTATCAGGATTTGATGCTGCCGGTGCTGCTCGACAGCCTGCGCGGCGGCTGGCAGGCCAATGAGCTGGCGCGCCCGTTAACGCGGCTGAAAGCGATGGATAATAATGGTTTGCTGCGCCGCACGCTGACGGCGTGGTTTCGCCACAATGTGCAGCCGCTGGCGACGTCAAAGGCGCTATTTATCCATCGCAATACGCTGGAGTATCGCCTGAATCGTATTTCGGAGCTGACCGGGCTGGATTTGGGGAATTTTGACGACAGGCTGTTGCTCTATGTGGCGTTGCAGCTGGATGAGCAGCATTAATCGTGGTTTTTGTGCCGGATGACGCTGCGCTTATCCGGCCTACGCGCTCGTGCCGGTTTGATAGGGGTGAGGTGCTTATCTGGCCTGGGCGCTGCTTTTTGCCGGATGGCGCTGCGCTTATCCGGCCTACGCGATCGTGCCGGTTTGATATGGGTGAGGCGCTTGTCTGGCCTACGCGCTGCTTTTTTGCCGGATGGCGCTGCGCTTATCCGGCCTACATGATCGTGCCGGTTTGGGATGGCTCAGTAACGGGGCAAAGCCGCCATCAGGCTTAACAGGCCAGATGGCGGCTGAAAAAACTTATTTCCCGCGCGTCAGCTTCTCAAGATCCGATTCGATTTCACTGATCTTGTTGGTCACAACGCTTTCGAGATGGCGCAGATCGTCAAGGATCTTACGCTTCAAATCCACTTCAGTGCGATCGCGCTGGCAGATTTGATCCAGCTCATCAATCACGTAACGCAGGTTAGGGCTGATCTCCTGCACCTCTTTGTAACCCTGGCCTACGCCATCGGCGACCACGGTTTTGCGCTGACGCGGATATTTGAACTTGACGCTCTTGGCGAAGAACTCGCCCCGGTCTTTATGAAAATAGATTTTCAGGATGTCGTTATTCGCTTCCTGGCGGAGGCTATAGCGATCGATTTCATCTGGATTGGTAATGCCTAAACTTTTAAGATTGTCGTACATAGCGGACCCTTAAGCTCAACATAACCTATGAATAATTAACGAAAAAATCTATTTTCGCCACTGACGTATGCAAAAAAGGCGGGATATATCACCCTCTCCCGAACCGGGAGAGGGAAAAGGCTTAGTCGATGGTGCGCAGCAGTTCGTTAATGCCGACTTTGCCGCGGGTTTTCGCATCTACTTTTTTCACGATAACCGCACAGTAGAGGCTGTATTTACCATCTTTCGACGGCAGGTTACCTGAAACCACCACTGAGCCTGCCGGTACGCGGCCATAATGCACTTCGCCCGTTTCGCGGTCGTAAATACGGGTGCTTTGACCAATATAAACACCCATCGAGATAACCGAACCCTCTTCAACGATCACGCCCTCAACCACTTCGGAGCGCGCGCCGATGAAACAGTTATCTTCAATAATAGTCGGATTTGCCTGCAGTGGTTCCAGTACGCCGCCGATACCCACGCCGCCGGAGAGGTGAACGTTTTTACCGATCTGCGCGCAGGAGCCGACGGTTGCCCAGGTATCAACCATAGAGCCTTCATCAACGTAAGCGCCGATATTCACATAAGAAGGCATCAATACCGTGTTACGAGCGATATACGCGCCCTGGCGCACTGCCGCTGGCGGCACCACGCGGAAACCCTCTTTCTGGAAACGCGCTTCGTCGTAATCAGCGAACTTCATCGGCACTTTATCGAAGTAGCGGCTCTCCGCACCGTCGATAACCTGGTTATCGTTAATGCGGAAAGAGAGCAGAACCGCTTTTTTCAGCCACTGGTGGGTGACCCACTGGCCGTCGATTTTTTCTGCGACACGCAGCGCGCCGGAGTCAAGCAGGGCGATAACCTGGTTGACCGCTTCACGGGTCACGGTATCGACATTGGCCGGGGTAATTTCTGCGCGGCGCTCGAAAGCGGCTTCAATAACGTTCTGTAACTGCTGCATTGTTAAACTCTTTCCATCTTGTGTAAAAAAATAATCACCCTTTATCGTTTGGATTGAGGGCCTCTGTCAACCGTTGTTGTACCTCCTTTTGCAGCGCATTATTAAGGCCACGCCGGTCGGCGGTAGCGATTATGAATAAATCTTCTACTCGCTCGCCAATGGTTGTAATTCTTGCGCCGTGCAGCGAAATTCCAAGGTCGGCAAAAATCTGCCCGACCCGCGCCAGCAGCCCTGGCTGGTCAAGGGCAATCAACTCCAGGAACGATTTTCTGTCCGTATGGGTCGGCAGGAAGTTCACTTCGGTATCGACGGTAAAGTGGCGCAGCTTGGCCGGTTGACGACGCGGCTGCGGCGGCTGCCAGGTATGCTGGGTGATCGCCTGCTTCAGCCCGAAGCAGATCGCCTCGTGGCGATCGGCAGAGAGCGGGCTGCCGTCCGGCTCCAGCACAATAAAGGTATCCATCGCCATGCCGTCGCGGGTGGTAAAGACCTGCGCGTCATGGACGCTGAGATTGCGGCGATCCAGCTCGGCGCAGACGGCGGCAAAGAGATAGGGGCGGTCCGGGCTCCAGATAAAGATCTCGGTTCCGCCGCGCGTCGCCTGCGGGCTCAACAGGATCAGCGGCTTGGTCAGATCGTGTTGCAGCAGATGGCGCGCGTGCCAGGCGAGCTGGTTTGGGCTGTGGCGGACAAAGTAGTTAGCACGACAGCGCGCCCAAATCTGGTGCAGCCGCTCCTCATTAATATTGTCCATGCGCAGCAGCGCCAGCGCCTGCAACTGGTGGTGGCGCACGCGCTCGCGCATATCCGGCGTGTTCTGCATCCCACGGCGCAGCTGTTTTTCAGTGGCGAAATAGAGTTCGCGCAACAGGCTCTGCTTCCAGCTATTCCATAACGTTTCATTGGTCGCGCAGATATCGGCAACCGTCAGGCAGACCAGGAAGCGCAGGCGGTTCTCTGTTTGCACCTCTTCGGCAAACTGCTTAATCACCTCCGGATCCTGAATATCACGGCGCTGGGCGGTGACCGACATCAGCAGATGGTGGCGCACCAGCCAGGCGACCAGCTGCGTTTCGCGCGAATTCAGGCCGTGAAGTTCAGCGAACTTCAGCACATCCTGCGCGCCCAGCACCGAGTGGTCGCCGCCGCGCCCTTTGGCGATATCGTGAAACAACGCCGCAATCAGAATCAGCTCCGGGTGCGTCAGGCGCGGCCAGAGCTCTACGCAGAGCGGGTGCTTGCTGCGCGTCTCCTCTTTAGCAAAACTCTCCAGCTTCAGCAATACGCGAATGGTGTGCTCATCGACGGTATAGGCATGAAAAAGGTCGAACTGCATCTGGCCGACAATATGCGACCACTGCGGCATATAGGCCCACAACACGCTGTGGCGGTGCATCGGCAACAGACCACGGCTTACCGCGCCCGGATGGCGCAGCATGCTGAGGAAAATTGTGCGCGCTTCCGGAATGTAGCAGAGCGGCTGGGTTAAATGTCGGCGCGCATGGCGCAGGTGACGCAGGGTGGTGGAGTAGATGCCGGTAATGGCGCTGTTACGCACCATAATCGAGAACATGCGTAAAATTGCCTGCGGCTCGCGGATAAACAGCGTCTCATCGCGCAGATCGATAAGCGTACCGCGCAGCTGAAACTCATCATCGATTGGGCGCGGCTTTTCATCAGGCGTCAGGGCCAGAATCGCCTCATCAAAGAGTTGCAGCAGCATATGGTTAAGTTCCGACACGCGGCGCGTGACCCGGAAGAAATCCTTCATCATATGCTCAACGGGCTGATTGCCGTCGCCGACATAGTTGAGACGCTGCGCCACGCTGAGCTGGCGATCGAATAGCAGGCGGTTATCGTAGCGCGTCACTTCCAGATGCAGGGCGAAGCGAATGCGCCACAGCAGATGCAGGCACTCATTCAGCTCGTTGCGTTCCGCTTCGGTCAGAAAGCCGAAGCCGACCATCTCATTAAGCGAGGTGGCCCCAAAATGGCGGCGCGCGACCCACTGTAAGGTATGAATATCGCGCAGGCCGCCCGGGCTGCTTTTAATATCGGGCTCGAGGTTATAGCTGGTGCCGTGATAGCGCTGATGGCGCTCGTTCTGCTCCACCACTTTCGCCGGGAAGAAGGTCTCCGACGGCCAGAAACTGTCGCTGAAGATATGTTTTTGCAGTTCCAGAAACAGCGCGACATCGCCGACCAGCAGGCGTGATTCGATAAGGTTAGTGGCGACAGTAAGATCCGATAACCCCTCCTGCAGACACTCATCCAGCGTACGCACGCTGTGACCCACCTCCAGCTTCACATCCCAAAGCAGGGTCAGCAGTTCGCCGATCTTTTGCGCCTGCTCATCCGGCAGCTTATTGCGGCTGAGGATCAGCAGATCGATATCGGATAAGGGATGCAGCTCGCCGCGGCCATAACCGCCAACGGCCACCAGCGCGGTATCGCCCGCATCGCCAAAGCCATATTGCAGCCACAAGCGCTGCAACAGCTGATCGATAAATTCGGTGCGCGCCTCAATTAACTGCTCGGCCGAGATCCCGGCGTCAAACACCTGCCCCAGCCACTGCTGAAAAGCATCAATGCGCGCTTTGATGGTGGCGCAGTGCAGCTCCTCTGCGGGCCACACTCCGGGATGTTCAGGCTGGCCGGGAAGGGTGGGCTGAACGCTGCTGACAAATTGTTCGGAAGAGATATTGCTCATGATTAGCCACCCAGTTGGCGTGCGGATCCACTGCAAAACAAAGTAAAAGAGATGGATGGAAATGAAAAGTCGTTTATATGTATGACCCGGCCGGGAAGCGGGCAAAAAAAACGGCCCGCGAAGCGGACCGTTATAGCTGGCAGAGAGGCGCTATCAGGCGGCGGTCAGCACAGCCTCGATGGTGTCATCTTTACGCAACGTGAGGATCTCACAGCCGGTTTCAGTGACAACAATCGTATGCTCATACTGCGCAGAGAGGCTGCGATCTTTGGTTTTCACCGTCCAGCCATCTTTCATGGTACGAATGCGGTAATCACCGGCATTAACCATCGGCTCGATGGTAAAGGTCATACCCGCTTTCAGCACCACGCCGCCGTCATCAGCGTCGTAATGCAGCACCTGCGGCTCTTCGTGGAAGCCGCGACCAATGCCGTGACCGCAATATTCGCGCACCACGGAGAAGCCTTCGCCTTCAACATATTTCTGGATCGCCGCACCGAGGGTACGCAGGCGAATACCCGGTTTCACCATGCGCAGCGCCAGGTAAAGGCTATCCTGGGTAACGCGGCAGAGGCGCTCGCCCAGAATGGTCGGTTTACCGACGATAAACATCTTCGAGGTGTCGCCGTGATACTCATCTTTAATGACTGTGACGTCGATATTGACCACATCGCCATCTTTCAGCAGTTTTTCGTCATCCGGAATACCGTGGCAAACCACTTCATTAATTGAGATACAGACCGATTTCGGGAAGCCGTGATAGCCCAGGCAGGCCGAAACGGCGTGTTGCTCATTGACGATGTAATCGTTACAGATGCGGTCCAGTTCGCCGGTGCTGACGCCGGGTTTAATGTGCGGTTCGATCATTTCAAGCACTTCGGCGGCGAGACGGCCGGCAACGCGCATTTTTTCAATTTCTTCGGGTGTTTTAATAGAGATAGCCATGAGAAGTGTCCATCAGTGTCGATTTTTTCGACTATACCAGGAGTAGTGCTGTCAATGGTAACAGTCGGGCAAGCGTTGTGCCAAATTGAGAATCGTTAACAGCACTCTGCGGTAACAACTATTGGTGTCCTGTTCGCTTTTGTGATATAAAGCGCGCCGGACTTCCGTTCCTGTTTTGGAATGGGAGCCACAAATCTCACTTTGTGTAATAACACACACGTATCGGCACATATTCCGGGGTGCCCTTCGGGGTCGGTAATATGGGATACGTGGAGGCATAACCCCAACTTTTATATAGAGGTTTTAATCATGGCAACTGTTTCCATGCGCGACATGCTCAAGGCTGGTGTTCACTTTGGTCACCAGACCCGTTACTGGAACCCGAAAATGAAGCCTTTCATCTTCGGCGCGCGTAACAAAGTTCACATCATCAACCTTGAGAAGACTGTACCGATGTTCAACGAAGCCCTGGCTGAGCTGAACAAGATCTCTGCTCGTAAAGGCAAGATCCTGATCGTTGGTACTAAACGCGCTGCAAGCGAAGCGGTGAAAGAAGCAGCTCAGAATTGCGATCAGTTCTTCGTGAACCATCGCTGGCTGGGCGGCATGCTGACTAACTGGAAAACCGTTCGTCAGTCCATCAAACGTCTGAAAGACCTGGAAACTCAGTCTCAGGACGGCACCTTCGACAAGCTGACCAAGAAAGAAGCGCTGATGCGCACTCGTGAGCTGGACAAGCTGGAAAACAGCCTGGGCGGTATCAAAGACATGGGCGGCCTGCCGGACGCACTGTTTGTTATCGACGCTGACCACGAGCACATCGCAATCAAAGAAGCAAACAACCTGGGTATCCCGGTATTTGCTATCGTTGATACCAACTCCGATCCGGACGGCGTTGACTTCGTTATCCCGGGTAACGACGATGCAATCCGTGCTGTTAGCCTGTACCTGAATGCCGTTGCTGCTACCGTTCGTGAAGGCCGTTCTTCTGATCTGGCTACTCAGGCGGAAGAAAGCTTCGTAGAAGCTGAGTAATAAGGCACGCTCTCTGAGCCCCTTATTGAGCAGGTAGTACCGAGTTTGGTTAGGGGGCCTGTTTATGGCCCCCTTTTTCACTTTCAAGCCTGTTTGGTTCCTGGAACCGGGCAGGTCATATCTCTCCCGAGGATTAAAGAATGGCTGAAATTACCGCATCCCTGGTAAAAGAGCTGCGTGAACGTACTGGCGCAGGCATGATGGACTGTAAAAAAGCGCTGACCGAAGCAAGCGGCGACATCGAGCTGGCAATCGAGAACATGCGTAAGTCCGGTGCGATCAAAGCGGCGAAAAAAGCGGGCAACGTTGCTGCTGACGGCGTGATCATCACCAAAATCGACGGCACCTACGGCATCATTCTGGAAGTTAACTGCCAGACTGACTTCGTTGCTAAAGATGCTGGTTTCCAGGCATTTGCTAACAAAGTTCTGGACGCTGCTGTTGCTGGCAAAATCACCGACGTTGAAGTTCTGAAAACGCAGTTCGAAGAAGAGCGCGTTGCACTGGTTGCTAAAATCGGTGAGAACATCAACATCCGTCGCGTTTCTTCCCTGGAAGGCGAAGTACTGGGCTCTTACCAGCACGGCGCGCGTATCGGTGTTCTGGTTGCGGCTAAAGGCGCAGATCAGGAGCTGGTTAAGCAGCTGGCTATGCACGTTGCTGCAAGCAAGCCGGAATTCGTTAAGCCGGAAGACGTGTCTGCTGAAGTTGTTGAGAAAGAGTACCAGGTTCAGCTGGACATCGCCATGCAGTCTGGCAAGCCGAAAGAGATCGCAGAGAAAATGGTTGAAGGCCGCATGAAGAAATTCACCGGCGAAGTTTCTCTGACCGGCCAGCCTTTCGTAATGGACCCGAGCAAAACCGTTGGCCAGCTGCTGAAAGAGCACAACGCTGACGTGACTGGCTTCATCCGCTTCGAAGTGGGCGAAGGCATCGAGAAAGTTGAGACTGACTTCGCAGCAGAAGTTGCTGCCATGTCCAAGCAGTCTTAATCAATAAAAGGAGCCGCCTGAGGGCGGCTTCTTTTTATGTCCTTCATCTGAAAAACAGCCGGCACACTAGTGTTAGCGCTGACAGGCGACGTATCATAGCGCCAGATTAAACCCGTCTAATTGTTCACAGTCTCAGGAAAGAAACATGGCTACCAATGCAAAACCCATCTACAAACGCATTCTGCTTAAGCTGAGTGGCGAGGCGCTTCAGGGCTCTGAAGGTTTCGGTATCGACGCAAGCATTCTTGACCGTATGGCGCAGGAAATTAAAGAACTGGTTGAACTGGGTATTCAGGTTGGCGTAGTCATTGGCGGGGGTAACCTGTTCCGTGGTGCGGGCCTGGCGAAAGCGGGCATGAACCGTGTTGTGGGCGATCACATGGGTATGCTGGCAACAGTGATGAACGGCCTGGCAATGCGTGATGCTCTGCATCGTGCCTATGTGAACGCGCGCCTGATGTCCGCATTCCCGTTAAACGGCGTGTGTGACAACTACAGCTGGGCAGAAGCAATTAGCCTGCTGCGTAATAACCGCGTAGTGATTTTTAGCGCCGGTACCGGTAACCCATTCTTCACCACCGACTCCGCAGCCTGCCTGCGCGGTATCGAAATCGAAGCCGATGTGGTGCTGAAAGCGACCAAAGTTGACGGCGTCTATACGGCCGATCCGGTACTGGATCCGACCGCCACGCTCTGCGAGCGCCTCTCCTATACTGAAGTGCTTGATAAAGAACTGAAAGTGATGGATCTGGCCGCCTTTACCCTCGCTCGCGACCATAAATTACCGATTCGCGTGTTCAATATGAACAAACCAGGCGCGCTACGCCGCGTGGTAATGGGCGAAAAAGAGGGCACATTGATTACGGAATAATTCCCGTAAGCAATAAATAAAGGTAAGATTCCGCTTTAATTTATCCAGCAGAGCGTTCCGGCATCTTTACGATGCCATCATGGGAACAAGGCTATACTTAGCACAACCGCCGTATGGCCTGTCTGCGACAAGATTTCAAGGATCCGTAACGTGATTAGCGATATCAGAAAAGATGCTGAAGTACGCATGGAAAAATGCGTAGAATCCTTCAAAACCCAAATCAGCAAAGTCCGTACCGGCCGCGCTTCTCCGAGCCTGCTGGACGGCATCGTTGTTGAATATTACGGTACGCCGACGCCGCTGCGTCAGCTGGCCAGCGTAACGGTAGAAGACTCCCGTACTCTGAAAATCAACGTCTTCGATCGCTCGATGAGCCCGGCCGTTGAAAAAGCGATCCTCACCTCCGATCTGGGTTTGAACCCAAGCTCTGCGGGTAGCGATATCCGCGTTCCGCTGCCAGCACTGACCGAAGAGCGTCGTAAAGATCTGATCAAAGTGGTGCGCGGTGAAGCTGAGCAGGCTCGTGTTGCCGTGCGCAACGTGCGCCGTGATGCCAACGATAAAGTAAAAGCGCTGCTGAAAGACAAAGAGATCAGCGAAGATGATGACCGCCGTTCTCAGGATGACGTGCAGAAGCTGACCGACGCTGCGATCAAGAAAGTTGACGCGGCGCTGGCGGATAAAGAAGCGGAACTGATGCAGTTCTGATTCGATAAAAAACGACTAAAACGCCGTCCAGAGAGCCGTGCAAGCGGCTTGCTGACGGCGTTTTTGCTTTTCCCCCTTGCAACGTTGCGAGCGTTTCATGAAGCATTTAACTCTTCTGGGCTCAACGGGTTCTATAGGTTGCAGCACGCTTGCTGTGGTTCGTCATAATCCCGATCGTTTCACCGTCACCGCGCTGGTCGCGGGAAAAAATGTCGCGCGCATGGTTGAGCAGTGCCTCGAGTTCTCTCCGCGCTATGCGGTGATGGATGACGCTGACAGCGCGCAGCAGTTACAGCGCACCCTGAGCGAGCATGGCAGCCGCACGGAAGTGCTGAGCGGGCAGCAGGCCGCCTGTGAGATGGCGGCGCTTGATGAGGTCGATCAGGTGATGGCCGCTATCGTCGGCGCGGCCGGATTATTGCCAACGCTTGCGGCTATTCGCGCCGGTAAAAGCGTACTGCTTGCCAATAAAGAGTCACTTGTCACCTGCGGCCGCCTGTTTATGGAGGCGGTGAAAGAGAGCAGGGCGCAGCTGCTGCCGGTCGACAGCGAACATAATGCGATTTTTCAGAGTTTGCCGGAACCAATCCAGCATAACCTGGGGTACGCTGATCTCGAACAGAATGGCGTATCGTCTATTCTGCTTACCGGGTCTGGTGGCCCATTCCGGGAGACGCCGATGGCGGATCTGGCGCTGATGACGCCGGATCAGGCTTGTCGCCATCCGAACTGGTCGATGGGGCGTAAAATCTCCGTTGATTCCGCCACCATGATGAATAAAGGTCTGGAATACATTGAAGCACGCTGGTTGTTTAATGCCGCTGCCCGCCAGATGGAAGTGCTGATTCACCCGCAATCGGTGATCCACTCCATGGTGCGTTATCAGGATGGCAGTGTGTTGGCGCAGTTGGGTGAGCCGGATATGCGAACACCCATCGCACACACGATGGCCTGGCCGGAGCGTGTGTCGTCAGGTGTCAACGCCCTTGATTTCTGCAAGCTGAGCGCATTGACTTTTGCCGCCCCCGATTTCGATCGTTATCCCTGTCTGAAGCTGGCGATTGACGCCTCCAGCGAGGGTCAGGCGGCGACAACTGCGCTGAACGCAGCTAATGAGGTGGCCGTTTCGGCTTTCCTGGCATCCGCTATTCGTTTCACTGATATTGCCGCTCTCAATCTCTCTGTGCTGGAACAGATGGATTTACGCGAACCGCAGAGTATTGATGACGTTCTGGCCGTCGATGTACTGGCACGAGAGATTGCGCAAAAACAAGTGATGCGCTTCGCAAGCTAGTGATAATGCTGTCCGGAGTGACGGTGCTATTTGTTAGCGTAGGGCTTCAGTGATATAGTCTGCGCCACAAAATTGCCGCTTTTTATTATGGCGAATTGTGTAAGCCGTGGTTTGCGCGGCTTTTTTGTGTGAAGGCTTTTGTATTCCTGAGTACCGCTAAATCCTTTTCAGGGACTAAAACGCGTTATGTTGTCTGCTAACCAACCGATAAGCGAAAATTTGCCAACGCATGGCTGCCGCCATGTAGCGATAATTATGGATGGCAATGGTCGCTGGGCAAAAAGGCAGGGAAAACTCCGTGCCTTTGGACACAGAGCGGGAGCGAAATCCGTTCGCCGCGCAGTCTCTTTTGCCGCCAACAATGGTATCGACGCGCTGACGCTGTATGCTTTTAGTAGCGAAAACTGGAACCGTCCGGCGCAGGAAGTGAGCGCGCTGATGGAACTGTTTGTGTGGGCGCTGGATAGCGAAGTAAAAAGCCTGCACCGCCATAATGTTCGTTTACGCATTATTGGCGATACCAGCCGGTTTAATGCGCGTTTGCAGGAGCGAATCCGCAAAGCGGAAGCGTTAACCGCCCAGAACAGCGGGCTAACGCTAAATATCGCCGCCAACTACGGTGGGCGCTGGGATATCGTTCAGGGAGTTCGGCATTTAGCTGAGCAAGTGCAGGAAGGGCTGTTGCGCCCGGACGAAATAGATGAAGAGACGCTGAATAAGCAAGTCTGCATGCATGAGCTGGCTCCCGTTGATTTAGTGATTAGGACGGGCGGCGAACATCGCATAAGTAACTTTTTACTTTGGCAAATTGCCTATGCCGAACTTTACTTTACTGATGTTCTTTGGCCTGATTTTGATGAACAAGACTTTGAAGGTGCGCTGAATGCCTTTGCTAATCGAGAGCGTCGTTTCGGTGGTACCGAGCCTGGTGGCGACAAAGCCTGATGGGGGTTGCTTTTGCTGAAGTATCGCCTGATTTCTGCGTTTGTATTGATACCCATTGTTATCGCGGCGCTTTTTTTGCTGCCTCCTGTGGGATTTGCGATTATCACTCTCGCCGTCTGCATGCTCGCCGCGTGGGAATGGGGTCAGCTGAGCGGCTTAACCTCGCGCACACAGCGCGTCTGGCTGGCGGTGCTCTGTGGGCTGCTGTTAGCGCTGATGCTGTTTACGCTGCCGGAGTATCATCACAACGTTCACCAGCCGCTGGTTGAAGGCTCGCTTTGGGCCTCTCTGGTGTGGTGGCTTGCTGCACTGGGGCTGGTGCTGGGTTATCCGGCCTCTGCGGCGCTATGGCGCAACTCTAAGGCGCTGCGTCTGCTGTTTGGCGTTCTCACCATCATTCCCTTCTTCTGGGGCATGTTGGCGCTGCGGGTCTGGCACTATGAGGTCAACCCCTACAGCGGCGCAATCTGGTTGCTCTACGTCATGATTCTGGTCTGGGGCGCTGACTCGGGTGCTTATATGTTTGGCAAACTGTTTGGCAAACATAAGCTGGCACCGAAAGTGTCGCCCGGTAAAACCTGGCAGGGCTTCCTCGGCGGGCTGCTGACCGCAGGGATCATCTCCTGGGGCTACGGCGCATGGGCGAACCTTGAAGTGGCGCACTCGACGCTGCTGATCTGCTCTGTGGTGGCCGCGCTTGCTTCGGTACTGGGCGATTTAACCGAGAGCATGTTCAAGCGCGAAGCCGGCATTAAAGATAGTGGTCATCTTATTCCAGGCCACGGCGGTATACTGGATCGCATTGACAGCCTGACGGCGGCGGTTCCCGTATTTGCCTGTCTGTTACTGCTGGTTTTCAGGACGATTTGACGGAAGGTTTTATGCTGAGCATTCTCTGGAATCTGGCGGCGTTCATTATTGCGCTTGGTGTTTTGATCACGGTGCATGAATTTGGCCATTTCTGGGTTGCTCGCCGTTGCGGTGTCCGCGTCGAGCGCTTCTCCATTGGTTTTGGGAAAGCGCTCTGGCGCCGCTTTGATAAACAGGGCACCGAATTTGTTATCGCCCTGATCCCGCTGGGCGGCTACGTCAAAATGCTCGATGAGCGCGTCGAGCCGGTCGTCCCGGAGATGCGCCACTTCGCGTTTAACAATAAAACCGTCGGCCAGCGCGCCGCGGTGATCGCGGCGGGTCCCATCGCCAACTTCATCTTCGCTATCTTCGCTTACTGGCTGGTGTTTATCATCGGCGTCCCTGGCGTTCGCCCGGTAATTGGTGAAATAACGCCCAACTCTATCGCTGCAAGCGCGCAAATTGCACCCGGCACGGAACTTAAAGCCATTGATGGTATCGAAACGCCTGATTGGGATGCAGTGCGCTTACAGCTGGTGTCAAAAATCGGTGACAGTCAGACGACCGTCAGCGTGGCACCTTTCGGCAGTAACAATCGACAGGATAAAGTGCTGGACCTGCGCCACTGGACCTTTGCGCCTGACAAGGACGATCCGGTGATGTCGCTGGGGATTCGGCCGCGCACTGCGCAGCTGGAACCGGTGCTCGCTGAAGTCCAGAGCGGTTCCGCCGCCAGCAAAGCAGGTTTGCAAGCAGGCGACAGGATCGTTAAAGTCGAGGGTCAGCAGTTAACGCAGTGGACGACCTTTGTCACGCTGGTGCGGGACAACCCCGGTAAGGCGTTAGCATTAGAAGTGGACAGGCAGGGGACTCCCTTGTCCGTAACACTGGTACCGGATACGAAACCCGGTAACAAGGCAGAGGGTTTTGCGGGCGTGGTGCCCAAAATTATCCCGCTGCCGGATGAATATAAGACAGTACGCCAGTACGGGCCTTTCAGCGCCATCGCCGAAGCCACGGGTAAAACCTGGCAGTTGATGAAGCTGACGGTCAGTATGTTGGGGAAATTGATCACCGGTGATGTAAAACTGAACAACCTCAGTGGGCCGATCTCTATCGCCCAGGGGGCTGGGATGTCAGCAGAGTTCGGGTTGATTTACTACCTGATGTTCCTCGCTTTGATAAGCGTGAACTTAGGCATTATCAACCTGTTCCCGCTCCCCGTTTTAGACGGCGGACATCTGCTGTTTTTAGCGATTGAGAAGCTGAAAGGCGGACCGGTATCCGAGCGAGTTCAAGACTTTAGTTATCGCATTGGCTCTATTTTGCTGGTGTTGTTAATGGGGCTTGCACTTTTCAATGATTTCTCTCGCTTGTAAGAGAGTTTGTTAGGAAGAACGCATAATAACGATGGCGATGAAAAAGTTGCTCATAGCGTCGCTGCTGTTTAGCAGCGCCACCGTATACGGTGCTGAGGGGTTCGTAGTGAAGGATATTCATTTCGAAGGCCTACAGCGTGTCGCCGTTGGTGCGGCCCTCCTCAGTATGCCAGTACGTCCAGGCGATACGGTGAATGATGAAGACATCAGTAACACCATTCGCGCACTGTTTGCCACTGGCAACTTTGAGGATGTTCGTGTCCTGCGTGATGGCGATACCCTTCTCGTTCAGGTGAAAGAACGCCCGACAATCGCCAGCATCACCTTCTCCGGCAACAAGTCGGTAAAAGATGACATGCTGAAACAGAACCTCGAGGCTTCTGGCGTGCGTGTTGGCGAATCACTGGATCGCACCACCCTCTCCGATATTGAAAAAGGGCTGGAAGATTTCTACTACAGCGTCGGTAAATACAGCGCCAGCGTAAAAGCTGTCGTCACGCCGCTGCCGCGTAACCGCGTCGATCTTAAGCTGGTCTTCCAGGAGGGCGTCTCCGCGCAGATCCAGCAGATCAACATCGTCGGTAACCACGCGTTCTCGACCGAACAACTGATCTCTAACTTCCAGCTGCGCGATGAAGTGCCATGGTGGAACGTGGTCGGCGATCGTAAATACCAGAAGCAGAAGCTGGCGGGCGATCTTGAAACCCTGCGCAGCTACTACCTGGATCGCGGTTATGCCCGTTTCAACATTGATTCGACGCAGGTCAGCCTGACGCCGGACAAAAAAGGCATCTACATTACCGTTAACGTCACCGAAGGCGATCAGTACAAGCTTTCTGGCGTGCAGGTTGCCGGTAATCTGGCGGGCCACTCAGCGGAAATTGAAGGCCTGACCAAAATTCAGCCGGGCGAGCTCTACAACGGCACCAAAGTGACCAAAATGGAAGACGATATTAAAAAGCTTCTGGGTCGCTATGGTTATGCCTATCCGCGCGTACAGTCTCAGCCTGAGATTAATGACGCCGATAAGACCGTTAAGCTGCATATCAACGTCGATGCGGGTAACCGTTTCTACGTGCGTAAGATCCGCTTTGAAGGCAATGACACCTCGAAAGATACCGTTCTGCGTCGCGAAATGCGCCAGATGGAAGGGGCATGGCTCGGCAGCGATCTGGTCGATCAGGGTAAAGAGCGTCTGAACCGTCTCGGCTACTTTGAAACCGTTGATAGCGAAACGCAGCGCGTTCCGGGCAGCCCGGATCAGGTTGATGTGGTCTACAAAGTCAAAGAGCGTAACACCGGTAGCTTCAACTTCGGTGTTGGTTACGGCACGGAAAGCGGCGTTAGCTTCCAGGTCGGCGTGCAGCAGGATAACTGGTTAGGTACCGGTTACTCTGTCGGCATCAGCGGCACCAAGAACGACTACCAGACCTACTCGGAACTCTCGGTCACCAACCCGTACTTCACGGTTGATGGCGTGAGCCTCGGCGGTCGTCTGTTCTACAACGACTTTAAAGCGGACGACGCGGATCTCTCCTCCTACACCAACAAAAGTTATGGTCTGGATGGCACGCTCGGGTTCCCGATTAACGAATACAACACGCTGCGCACCGGCTTAGGCTATGTGCACAACAGCCTGTCGAAGATGCAGCCGCAGATTGCGATGTGGCGTTATCTCGACTCAGTGGGGCAGAATGCCAGCACCAGGGATGACAGCAACGGCTACTCGGCGGATGACTTCACCTTCAACTATGGCTGGACGTATAACAACCTTGACCGCGGTTACTTCCCGACGAAAGGTTCACGCGTCAACCTGAACGGTAAAGTGACAATTCCGGGCTCCGATAACGAGTTCTATAAAGTCACTGTCGACACTGCGTCCTACTTCCCGATTGACGACGATCACAAATGGGTGATGCTGGGTCGTACACGTTGGGGCTATGGCGACGGTATCGGTAGCAAAGAAATGCCGTTCTATGAGAACTTCTATGCAGGTGGTTCCAGCACCGTGCGCGGCTTCCAGTCCAATAACATTGGTCCGAAAGCGGTCTACTACGGCGGCAGCGGTCTGGAAAACTGTAACACTACCACGTCGAAATTCTGTAAGTCTGACGATGCGGTGGGCGGTAACGCAATGGGCGTTGTCAGCGCCGAGCTGATCACGCCAACGCCGTTTATCAGCGAGAAGTATGCTAACTCTGTACGCACCTCCTTCTTCTGGGATGCGGGCAGCGTTTGGGATACGAACTGGCAAAATACCGCGGAGATGAAAGCGCTGGGTATTCCGGATTATAGCGATCCGAGCAATATCCGCATGTCTGCCGGTATCGCACTACAATGGATGTCCCCATTGGGGCCGTTGGTCTTCTCCTACGCCCAGCCGTTTAAAAAGTACGATGGAGACAAAGCGGAGCAGTTCCAGTTTAACATCGGTAAAACCTGGTAACGCCGCATTGCAAAGGAATGCGCAAGCAGTGTAGTGATGGCTGCGGCTTCGAAGAAGCCCAGCCTCGCAAAGAGCTGTACCTCCGGGTACAAACGGGATGGTAAGGAGTTAATTGTGAAAAAGTTGTTATTAGCTGCAGGTTTAAGTCTGGCAATGGCCGCGTCGGCTCAGGCTGCTGACAAAATTGCGATTGTTGATATGGGTAACCTGTTACAGCAGGTCGCACAGACTTCCGGCGTTTCTCAGACCATGAAAAACGAATTCGGCGGCCGTGCCAACGAACTGCAGAGCATGGAGTCCGACCTGCAAGCAAAAGCACAGCGTTTGCAGCGTGACGGTTCTACCATGAAAGCGAGCGAGCGCAGCAAGCTGGAAAAAGACATCAATTCCGGTCGCCAGGCATTCGCTCAGAAAGCGCAGGCTTTTGAGCAGGATCAGGCTCGCCGCTCTAACGAAGAGCGCGGCAAGCTGGTCACCCGCATCCAGTCCGCAGTGAAGAAAGTCGCTGCCGATCAGGATGTGGATCTGGTTATCCCTGCCAATGCCGTTATTTACAACAGCAATGATGTAAAAGACATCACCGCTGATGTACTGAAACAGGTTAAATAAGTAATGCCTTCAATTCGACTCGCTGATTTAGCTCAGCAGTTGGATGCAGAATTACACGGTGATGGCGATATCGTCATCACCGGCGTTGCGTCCATGCAATCTGCCGAAGCAGGTCACATCACTTTCATGGTAAATCCTAAATACCGTGAACACCTGGCCGCATGCCAGGCCTCTGCCGTTGTAATGACGCAGGACGATCTTCCTTTTGCCCACAGCGCCGCACTGGTCGTGAAGAACCCTTATCTGACCTACGCGCGTATGGCACAAATTCTTGATACCACGCCGCAGCCTGCGCAGAACATCGCGCCGGGAGCCGTTATCGATCCGACCGCGACGCTGGGCAGCAATGTCTCTATCGGCGCGAATGCGGTAATTGAATCCGGGGTGACCCTCGGCGACAACGTCGTGATCGGCCCGGGCTGCTTCGTGGGGAAAAATACGAAAATTGGCGCAGGATCGCGTCTTTGGGCCAACGTATCTATTTACCATGAGATTGAAATCGGTGAGAACTGCCTGGTTCAATCGGGGACGGTAATAGGTTCGGACGGCTTTGGTTATGCTAACGATCGCGGAAATTGGGTGAAAATCCCACAACTTGGTCGCGTAATTATCGGCAATAACGTCGAGATTGGCGCATGTACCACCATCGACCGCGGCGCGCTTGACGACACCCGTATCGGTAATGGCGTAATTATTGATAACCAGTGTCAGATTGCACATAACGTTGTGATTGGCGACAATACCGCCGTTGCCGGTGGCGTCATCATGGCAGGCAGCCTGAAAATTGGCCGCTACTGCATGATTGGCGGAGCCAGCGTAATCAACGGGCATATGGAAATTTGCGACAAGGTTACGGTAACGGGGATGGGTATGGTGATGCGTCCTATCACTGAGCCAGGCATTTATTCTTCCGGCATTCCGTTACAACCCAATAAAACGTGGCGAAAAACCGCAGCCCTGGTAATGAATATCGACGAGATGAGTAAGCGTTTGAAAGCTGTCGAGCGCAAGTTAACTCAACAAGACGAGTGATTCATTTACCTGACGCTTGTACACAAAAGCGTTTGGGTTAACAGAAAAAGCGACAAAACGCCTCTGCAACTCGACGCATAAAGTGTATATACTCCCCGGCCTGTTGGCGTTCTCAGGAATGCCGCGGGCCGTGTTATTATTGCTTTTTTGTATATTTAGACAGGAAGAGTATTTTGACTACTGACACTCATACTCTGCACATTGAAGAGATCCTGGAGCTTCTGCCGCACCGCTACCCGTTCTTACTGGTAGATCGTGTGCTGGATTTTGAAGAGGGTCGTTTTCTGCGCGCAGTCAAAAATGTTACGGTAAACGAACCGTTTTTCCAGGGCCACTTCCCTGGCAAACCGATTTTCCCGGGCGTGCTGATCCTCGAAGCAATGGCGCAGGCAACCGGTATTCTGGCGTTTAAAAGCGTTGGTAAACTGGAACCGGGTGAGCTGTACTACTTCGCCGGCATCGACGAAGCGCGCTTTAAGCGCCCGGTTGTGCCTGGCGATCAGATGATCATGGAAGTCACTTTCGAGAAAACGCGCCGTGGCGTGACCCGCTTTAAAGGGGTTGCTATGGTTGACGGTAAAGTTGTTTGTGAAGCTACTATGATGTGTGCACGTAGCCGGGAGGCCTGATACGTGATTGATAAAACCGCCTTTATTCATCCTACCGCCATTGTTGAAGAGGGTGCCGTCATTGGCGCCAACGTTCATATTGGCCCGTTTTGTATTGTGGGACCTCACGTCGAAATCGGCGAAGGTACCGTACTGAAATCTCACGTTGTTGTTAACGGCCACACCAAAATCGGTCGTGATAACGAGATTTATCAGTTCGCCTCCATCGGTGAAGTGAACCAGGATCTTAAATATGCTGGCGAGCCGACCCGTGTGGAAATTGGCGATCGCAACCGCATTCGCGAAAGCGTCACCATCCATCGTGGCACAGTACAGGACGCTGGACTGACGAAGGTGGGCAGCGATAACTTACTGATGATCAACTCGCACGTTGCGCATGACTGCATTATCGGTAACCGCTGCATCCTCGCGAATAATGCAACGCTGGGCGGCCACGTCACAATCGGTGATTTTGCGATCATCGGCGGCATGACGGCGGTTCACCAGTTCTGCATTATTGGCGAGCACGTAATGGTTGGCGGCTGCTCCGGCGTCGCGCAGGACGTACCTCCTTATGTCATTGCTCAGGGCAACCATGCCACGCCGTATGGCGTGAACATCGAAGGCCTGAAACGCCGTGGCTTCAGCCGCGAAGCGCTTGTGGCTATCCGTAACGCGTACAAATTGCTCTATCGCAGCGGTAAAACGCTCGACGAAGCAAAACCGGAAATTGCCGAGCTTGCCGCGAAGCACCCGGAAGTTGATGCGTTTATGCAGTTCTTTGAGCGCTCGACGCGTGGCCTGATCCGTTAATGGTCGACAAGCGTCCGCTTACGATAGCCCTTGTCGCCGGAGAAACCTCCGGCGATATTCTTGGTGCCGGTCTTATCCGCGCACTGAGAACGCGCGTGCCCAACGCCCGATTTGTCGGCGTTGCCGGCCCGCGCATGCAGGCTGAAGGGTGTGAAGCCTGGTATGAGATGGAAGAGCTGGCGGTGATGGGTATCGTCGAAGTGCTTGGCCGTCTGCGTCGCCTGCTGCATATCCGCGCTGATTTGACCCGTCGATTCAGCGAACTGCAACCCGATGTGTTTGTCGGGATTGATGCGCCGGACTTTAACATTACCCTTGAGGGTAATTTAAAAAAAAGCGGCATCAAAACGATTCACTACGTCAGCCCGTCAGTTTGGGCGTGGCGACAAAAGCGCGTTTTCAAAATTGGTAAAGCCACCGATCTGGTACTGGCGTTTCTCCCTTTCGAAAAAGCGTTTTATGACCGGTTTAATGTCCCATGCCGCTTTATCGGGCACACCATGGCCGATGCGATGCCGCTTGATCCCGATAAAAATGCGGCGCGCGCGCACCTGGGGATTAGCCCGCAGGCGCGCTGCCTGGCGCTGCTGCCCGGCAGCCGTGGTGCAGAAGTCGAGATGCTCAGCGCCGACTTTTTGCGTACCGCGCAGCTGCTGCGTGAGCGCTACCCGGAGCTGGAAGTGGTGGTTCCGCTGGTCAATGCGAAACGCCGCGAGCAGTTTGAGCAGATCAAAGCGCAAGTCGCGCCTGATTTGACGGTGCATCTGCTTGATGGCCAGGCGCGGGAAGCGATGATCGCCTCCGACGCCGCGCTGCTGGCCTCCGGCACTGCGGCGCTGGAGTGCATGCTGGCGAAATGCCCGATGGTGGTCGGCTACCGTATGAAGCCCTTCACCTTCTGGCTGGCGAAACGGCTGGTGAAAACGCCCTATGTTTCCCTGCCAAACCTGCTTGCCGGGCGCGAAGTGGTTAAAGAGCTGTTGCAGGAAGAGTGTCAGCCGCAGGCGTTGGCAGCCGCACTGGAACCGCTGCTGGCGAACAGTGAAACCCGCCATGAAATGCATGACCTGTTTCGCGAGCTGCATCAGCGCATCCGCTGTAATGCCGATGAGCAGGCGGCGGACGCGGTACTGGAGTTAGCAAAATGATTGAGTTTGTTTATCCGCACACGCATCTTGTTGCGGGTGTGGATGAAGTAGGGCGCGGCCCGCTGGTTGGCGCGGTCGTGACGGCAGCGGTGATCCTCGATCCTGCACGGCCAATTGTGGGTCTCAACGACTCCAAAAAACTCTCCGAAAAACGCCGTTTGTCGCTCTTTGATGAGATTAAAGAGAAAGCGCTGGCCTGGAGTCTCGGCCGCGCGGAGCCGCACGAGATCGATGAGCTTAATATCCTGCACGCCACGATGCTGGCGATGCAGCGCGCAGTCGCCGGGCTTGCTATCACGCCAGAGTATGTGCTGATTGACGGCAACCGTTGCCCGGCGCTTGCCATGCCATCCATGGCGGTGGTGAAAGGCGACAGCCGCGTGGCGGAAATCAGCGCGGCGTCGATTATCGCCAAAGTCACGCGCGATGCCGAAATGGCCGCGCTGGATGCGATCTTCCCGCAGTATGGCTTTGCACAACATAAAGGCTATCCCACGGCTTTTCATCTGGAAAAGCTGACGGAGCATGGCGCAACCGAGCATCACCGACGCAGCTTTGCGCCGGTCAGGCGCGCGTTGGGCGTCGTCTCCTGACTCTTAAGAACGTGAAACTACAGGCTGGAATTGAATAATGGCTGAACCACGTTTCGTACACCTGCGGGTGCATAGCGACTACTCCATGATTGACGGGCTGGCGAAAACCGGGCCGCTGGTGAAGAAGGCGGCCGCCCTTGGCTCGCCCGCGCTGGCGATCACCGATTTTACCAACCTCTGCGGTCTGGTGAAGTTCTACGGAACGGCGCACGGCGCCGGGATCAAGCCCATCGTCGGCGCTGACTTCCACGTGCAGTGCGATCTGATTGGTGACGAGCTGACGCAGCTTACCGTCCTCGCCGCCAACAATACCGGCTACCAGAACCTGACGCTGCTGATTTCTCGCGCCTACCAGCGCGGCTACGGCGCGGCGGGCCCTTATATCGATCGCGACTGGCTAATCGAGCTTAACGAAGGGCTGATCCTGCTTTCCGGCGCGCGAATGGGCGACGTCGGCAAAAGCCTGCTGCGCGGTAACAGCGCGCTGGTGGAGCAGTGCCTCGATTTCTATAAAACCCATTTCCCGGATCGCTACTATCTGGAGCTGATCCGCACCGGTCGTCAGGACGAAGAGAACTACCTGCACGCGGCTGTCGCGCTGGCGGAAGCGCAGGGGTTGCCGGTTGTCGCCACCAACGATGTCCGCTTCCTCGAAGAGGACGACTTTGACGCCCATGAAATTCGCGTCGCCATCCACGACGGCTTTACCCTCGACGATCCCAAACGCCCGCGTAACTACTCGCCGCAGCAATACATGCGCAACGAAGAGGAGATGTGCGAACTCTTCTCCGATATTCCGGAAGCGCTGGAAAACAGCGTCGAAATTGCTAAACGCTGTAACGTTACCGTGCGCCTCGGCGAGTACTTCCTGCCGCAGTTCCCGACCGGGGATATGACCACTGAAGATTTCCTGGTTGTGAAATCGAAAGAGGGGCTGGAAGAGCGACTCGAATTCCTCTTCCCCGATCCGGCAGTGCGCGCCGAGAAACGCCCGCCTTACGACGAGCGCCTCGACATTGAGCTCCAGGTTATTAACCAGATGGGCTTCCCGGGCTACTTCCTGATCGTTATGGAGTTTATCCAGTGGTCGAAAGATAACGGCGTGCCCGTTGGGCCTGGCCGTGGTTCCGGTGCCGGTTCGCTGGTCGCCTATGCGCTGAAGATCACCGATCTCGATCCGCTGGAGTTTGACCTGCTGTTCGAACGTTTCCTTAACCCGGAACGTGTCTCAATGCCCGACTTCGACGTCGATTTCTGCATGGAGAAACGTGACCAGGTAATCGAACACGTAGCAGATATGTATGGCCGCGACGCGGTGTCGCAGATCATCACCTTCGGTACCATGGCGGCGAAAGCGGTTATCCGCGACGTTGGCCGCGTGCTGGGCCACCCCTATGGCTTTGTTGACCGTATCTCCAAGCTGGTGCCGCCCGATCCGGGCATGACGCTGGCAAAAGCCTTTGAAGCGGAACCGCAGCTGCCGGAGATCTACGAAGCCGATGAAGAGGTGCGGGCGCTGATCGACATGGCGCGCAAGCTGGAAGGGGTGACGCGTAACGCCGGTAAACACGCCGGTGGCGTGGTGATTGCGCCAACCAAAATTACTGACTTTGCACCACTTTACTGCGATGAAGCCGGCCAGCATCCGGTTACTCAGTTTGATAAGAACGATGTGGAATACGCGGGCCTGGTGAAGTTCGACTTCCTCGGCCTACGTACGCTAACCATCATCAACTGGGCGCTGGAGATGATCAACGCCCGGCGCGAGAAGCAGGGCGAGCCGCCGCTGGATATCGCCGCCATTCCGCTTGAAGACAAGAAGAGCTTCGACATGCTGCAACGCTCGGAGACCACGGCGGTCTTCCAGCTTGAATCTCGCGGCATGAAGGATCTGATTAAGCGTCTGCAGCCGGACTGCTTCGAAGATATGATCGCACTGGTGGCGCTATTCCGCCCGGGCCCGCTGCAGTCGGGCATGGTAGATAACTTTATCGACCGTAAGCACGGACGCGAAGAGATCTCCTACCCGGACGTGCAGTGGCAGCACGAGAGCCTGAAGCCGGTGCTGGAGCCGACCTACGGCATTATCCTGTATCAGGAACAGGTAATGCAGATTGCTCAGGTGCTCTCCGGTTATACACTCGGCGGCGCGGATATGCTGCGTCGTGCGATGGGTAAGAAGAAGCCGGAAGAGATGGCCAAGCAGCGCTCCATTTTTGAAGATGGCGCGAAGAAAAACGGTATCGATGGCGAGCTGGCGATTAAAATCTTTGACCTGGTAGAGAAATTCGCCGGGTATGGATTTAACAAATCGCACTCCGCCGCCTATGCTTTGGTTTCCTATCAGACCCTGTGGCTGAAAGCGCACTATCCGGCCGAGTTTATGGCGGCGGTAATGACTGCCGATATGGACAACACCGAGAAAGTGGTCGGGCTGGTGGATGAGTGCTGGCGCATGGGGCTGAAGATCCTGCCGCCGGACATTAACTCCGGGCTCTACCACTTCCACGTCAACGACGATGGCGAGATCGTCTACGGCATTGGTGCGATCAAAGGCGTGGGCGAAGGGCCGATTGAAGCGATCATCGAAGCGCGTAACAACGGCGGCTATTTCCGTGAGCTGTTCGATCTCTGCGCGCGCACCGATATCAAAAAGCTCAACCGCCGGGTGCTGGAAAAGCTGATTATGTCCGGGGCGTTCGACCGCCTTGGCCCGCACCGCGCGGCGCTGATGAACTCGCTGGGCGATGCGCTGAAAGCCGCCGATCAGCACGCGAAAGCGGAAGCGATCGGCCAGGCGGATATGTTCGGTGTGCTGGCGGAAGAGCCTGAGCAGATTGAGCAATCCTACGCCAGCTGCCAGCCGTGGCCGGAGCAGGTTCAGCTTGAGGGCGAGCGGGAGACGCTAGGGCTTTACCTGACGGGGCACCCGATCAACCAGTATTTAAAAGAGATAGAGCGCTATGTCGGAGGCTACAGGCTGAAAGACATGCATCCGACCGAACGTGGGAAGGTCACCACGGCGGCCGGGCTCGTCATTGCTGCGCGGGTTATGGTCACCAAGCGCGGCAATCGTATCGGCATCTGTACGTTGGATGACCGTTCCGGGCGTCTTGAAGTGATGTTGTTCACTGACGCGCTGGATAAATACCAGCAGCTGCTGGAAAAAGACCGCATACTCATCGTCAGCGGACAGGTCAGCTTTGATGACTTCAGCGGTGGGCTTAAAATGACCGCCCGTGAAGTCATGGACATTGACGAGGCCCGTGAAAAATATGCCCGCGGGCTTGCTATATCGCTGACGGACAGGCAAATTGATGACCAGCTTTTAAACCGACTCCGTCAGTCTCTGGAACCCCACCGTTCGGGAACCATTCCAGTACATCTCTATTACCAGAGGACGGATGCGCGCGCGCGGTTACGCTTCGGCGCAACCTGGCGTGTCTCTCCGAGCGATCGTTTACTTAACGATCTGCGTGGCCTCATTGGTTCGGAGCAGGTGGAACTGGAGTTTGACTAATACAGGAATACTATGAGTCTGAATTTCCTTGATTTCGAACAGCCGATTGCTGAGCTGGAAGCGAAAATCGATTCTCTGACCGCCGTTGGCCGTCAGGATGAAAAACTGGATATTAACATCGACGAAGAGGTGCATCGTCTACGTGAAAAGAGCGTAGAGCTGACACGTAAAATCTTTGCCGATCTCGGTGCCTGGCAGGTTGCACAGTTAGCCCGCCATCCGCTGCGTCCATACACCCTGGATTATGTCCGCCTGGCGTTCGACGAATTTGACGAGCTGGCCGGCGACCGCGCCTATGCTGACGATAAAGCTATCGTTGGCGGCATCGCGCGTCTGGATGGTCGCCCGGTGATGATCATTGGTCATCAGAAAGGCCGTGAAACGAAAGAGAAGATCCGCCGCAACTTCGGTATGCCAGCGCCGGAAGGGTATCGTAAAGCGCTGCGCCTGATGGAGATGGCGGAACGCTTTAACATGCCGATCATTACCTTCATCGACACGCCGGGTGCCTATCCGGGCGTTGGCGCGGAAGAGCGTGGCCAGTCGGAAGCGATTGCCCGCAACCTGCGTGAAATGTCTCGCCTGAGCGTGCCGGTTATCTGCACCGTGATTGGCGAAGGCGGCTCCGGCGGCGCGCTGGCGATTGGCGTTGGCGACAAGGTCAATATGCTGCAGTACAGCACCTACTCGGTGATCTCCCCGGAAGGGTGTGCCTCGATCCTGTGGAAAAGCGCGGACAAAGCACCGCTGGCGGCCGATGCAATGGGCATCATTGCACCGCGTCTGAAAGAGCTGAAACTGATCGACTCTATCATTCCGGAACCGCTGGGTGGCGCACACCGCAACCCGGAAGCCATTGCCGCTTCGCTGAAAGCGCAGCTGCTGGCAGATCTGGCGGATCTGGAAGGGTTGAGCAAAGACGATCTGCGCAACCGTCGTTACCAGCGTCTGATGAGCTACGGCTACGCCTGATAGCGAAACGCTGTGTAAAACGCGATAATGAGCCGCACCCCGGGTGCGGCTTTTTTTATACCTGCTGTTTACCTCAACTATGCTTAGCTAAGGTTTTTAACGGAGGTAGTTGTGAATATTATTGCCATCATGGGACCCCATGGCGTTTTCTACAAAGATGAGCCGATTAAGGAGCTGGAACAGGCCTTACAGGCACAGGGCTTTCAGATCATCTGGCCGAGAAACAGTACCGACTTACTGAAATTTATCGAACACAACCCCCGCATCTGCGGCGTGATCTTTGACTGGGACGAGTACAACCTCGACCTGTGCTGCGAGATCAACCAGCTTAACGAATACCTCCCGCTCTACGGTTTTATCAACACCCACTCGACGATGGATGTTAGTGCCCAGGATATGCGCATGGCGCTGTGGTTCTTCGAATATGCGCTGAGCGTGGCGGATGATATTGCGACGCGCATCGCGCAATACACCAAAGAGTATCTCGAAAACATTACCCCGCCCTTTACCCGGGCGCTGTTTACCTACGTAAAGGAGGGGAAGTACACCTTCTGTACGCCAGGGCATATGGCGGGCACCGCTTATCAGAAAAGCCCGGTCGGCTGTCTCTTCTATGACTTCTTCGGCGGCAATACGCTGAAAGCGGATGTCTCGATCTCGGTGACGGAACTCGGATCGCTGCTCGATCACACCGGCCCGCATCTTGAGGCGGAAGAGTATATCGCCCGCACCTTTGGTGCCGAGCAGAGCTATATGGTGACGAACGGCACCTCCACCTCGAATAAGATTGTCGGCATGTACGCCGCACCGACCGGCAGTACGCTGCTTATCGACCGTAACTGCCACAAATCCCTGGCTCACCTGCTGATGATGAGCGATGTCACGCCGCTGTGGCTGAAACCGGGGCGCAACGCGCTGGGCATTCTTGGCGGTATTCCGCGCCGCGAGTTTACCTCAGCCAGTATTGAGCAGAAGATCGTTGCCACGCCAGGCGCAAGCTGGCCGGTGCATGCGGTGATCACTAACTCCACCTATGACGGCCTGCTCTACAACACCGACTGGATCAAGAAGACGCTGGATGTGCCGTCGATTCACTTCGACTCCGCCTGGGTTCCCTATACCAACTTCCATCCGATCTACGCCGGTAAGAGCGGCATGAGCGGCGAGCGCGTACCGGGGAAAGTCTTTTATGAAACCCAGTCGACGCACAAAATGTTGGCCGCTTTCTCGCAGGCATCGCTGATTCATATCAAAGGTGAGTATGACGAAGATGCCTTCAACGAAGCCTTTATGATGCATACCACCACCTCGCCAAGTTACCCGCTGGTCGCCTCCATCGAAACGGCGGCAGCGATGCTGCGCGGTAACCCCGGCAAGCGGCTGATTAACCGCTCCGTAGAGCGCGCGCTCCACTTCCGCAAAGAGGTACAGCGGCTGAAAGAGGAGGCCGATGGCTGGTTCTTTGATATCTGGCAGCCGGAAGAGATTGATGAAGCGGAGTGCTGGCCGGTGGCACCCGGTGCGGATTGGCACGGTTTTCGCGAAGCCGACGAGGATCATATGTTCCTCGATCCGGTGAAGGTAACGATCCTGACGCCGGGTATGGATGAGGTCGGCAATATGGGCGACGAAGGGATCCCGGCAGCGCTGGTGGCGAAGTTCCTTGATGAGCGCGGCGTAGTGGTGGAGAAAACCGGGCCCTATAATCTGCTGTTTCTCTTCAGTATCGGTATTGATAAAACGCGGGCGATGGGCCTGCTGCGCGGCCTGATGGAGTTTAAGCGCGCCTACGATCTCAACCTGCGGGTACGCAATATGCTGCCGGATCTCTACGCAGAAGATCCGGACTTCTACCGCAATATGCGCATTCAGGATCTGGCGCAGGGGATCCATAAGTTGATCCGCCAGCACGATCTGCCGCGTCTGATGTTGCAGGCCTTCGACGTGTTGCCGGAGATGAAGCTAACGCCGCATCAGGCGTGGCAGCGACAGGTGCGTGGCGATGTCGAAACGGTGGCGCTGGAAGCGTTAATCGGCCGTGTTTCCGCCAATATGATCCTGCCCTATCCGCCGGGCGTGCCGCTGGTAATGCCGGGCGAGATGATCACCGAGCAGAGCCGGGCAGTGCTCGACTTCCTACTGATGCTCTGCGCCATTGGACGCCACTATCCGGGTTTCGAAACGGATATTCACGGTGCAAAACGGGACGAAGAGGGGTGTTATTACGTCAGAGTCCTAAAAACGCGCTGAATGGTTGCGGGCGTTTCGCGGCGGGCGTAACGTTCTGGCATCAAAAAAAGGAGAGATTATGCTGGGTTTAAAACAGGTTCACCATATCGCCATCATTGCGACGGATTATGCGAAGAGCAAAGCCTTCTACTGCGACATCCTCGGCTTTACGCTGCTCAGTGAAGTCTATCGCGAAGCGCGCGACTCCTGGAAAGGCGATCTGGCGCTTAACGGGCAGTACGTTATCGAGCTTTTCTCCTTTCCGTTTCCGCCCGCGCGCCCCAGCCGGCCGGAAGCCTGTGGGCTGCGCCACCTGGCGTTCAGCGTTGATGATATTGATCAGGCGGTTGCGCACCTCACCGCGCACGGCGTGGCGTGTGAAGAGATTCGCATCGACCCTTGCACCGATAAACGCTTCACCTTTTTTAACGATCCCGACGGCCTGCCGCTGGAGCTTTACCAGCAGTAAGGCTTGCCACTTCTGTGAATGCCCGGTAACGTGCCGGGCATTGTTCCCGTATTAACACTCATTATGACCACGCCACTGCTTCTCTCGTTGCCGACCGAATCACGCCAGTTTCTGGTGGCGTTCAGCGGCGGGTTAGACTCCACCGTTTTGCTGCATCAACTGCGGCTCTGGCGTGAGGATCACCCCGACGTGCAGCTGCGCGCAATTCATGTGCACCATGGCTTAAGCCCGAATGCCGATCGCTGGGCGGCGCACTGCGAATCGCTGTGTGAGCGCTGGCAGATCCCGCTATCAATTGTTCGTGTCACGCTGGTGGATGAGGGGAAGGGGATTGAGGCGCAGGCGCGTACCGCACGCTATCAGGCGTTTCGTGATGCGCTGCTTCCGGGTGAAGTGCTTGTCACCGCGCAGCATCTCGACGATCAATCTGAAACGGTGCTATTAGCGCTTAAACGCGGCAGCGGGCCGGCAGGGCTGGCCGCGATGCCACAGAGTTTGCCATTTGGCGATACGCAGCTGATCCGCCCGTTTCTCAATCAGAGCCGGGCGTCGCTTGAGCAGTGGGCGCGCGATCATTATCTCAGTTGGATCGAGGATGAGAGCAACGCCGACACACGCTTCGATCGCAACTTCCTGCGCAAGGCAATTCTTCCTCTGTTAAACGCCCGCTGGCCGCACTTTGCCGATGCGGCGGCGCGCAGTGCCGCGCTTTGCGGCGAACAGGAACAGTTACTCGATGAACTGCTGGCGGAGTCGTTATCAACAGTGACCACCGCAGAGGGGGCGCTGACGATTGCGCCTCTCACCGGTTACAGTGATGCGCGGCGGCGAGCACTTTTGCGCCGCTGGCTGGCGCAGCGCGGGGCGATGATGCCTTCGCGGGCGATGCTCGATCGCCTGTGGCAGGAGGTGGCGCTCGCCCGGGAAGATGCGGTGCCGTGCCTGCGCGTTGGCGACGATGAGGTGCGGCGCTATCAGGGGTGTTTATGGTGGGTGAAACGCACCGCGCATCCGCGTGATGCCGAGCTTGCCTGGCCTGCGCCTTTTGCCACGCTCACTTTGCCGCAGGGATTGGGATCTCTGTCGTTGGCCTCTGGCGGTGATTTACGCGCGCCCGCTATCGATGAAGCGGTTTCCGTGCGCTTTCAGGCACCCGGCCTGATCCATATTGTTGGTCGTCACGGCGGGCGGAAGCTGAAAAAACTGTGGCAGGAGCTGGGCGTTCCCCCGTGGCAGCGCGATGCCACGCCGCTGCTCTTTTATGGCGATACGCTGATTGCGGCGGCCGATCGGTTTGTAACGCGGGAAGGGGAAAAAGAGGCGGGGCAAACGGGCGTGCGTCTGGTTTGGAGAAGGTAACGGGCAGCAATGCTGCCCGCGGTGTTCAGGACTCGCTCACCACAACGGTGCCGATTTCGGGATGGCTGAAGCTGGCGATTCTGTCCAGACGCAGTTCACGGGTCTCCCCGGCGGCGTCAATCACCAGATACTCAACGTTTTTACGTAACAGCAGATCGTTCGCTTTGGCGCTGAGGACCTCGCCATCTTTCATTTCCAGCTTCAATAAAAGATGATGCTGGCAGGCGAGTTCAAGATTGTCATAATCATCACAATTGATGGGTTGATAGGCATCATTTATTGACATAATCGCTCACCAGTAAGTTCGCGGCAGCATAAGCTGCCTTATCCCTGACCGACTCTGAAAGGGTGTCATCCGACGCCATTTCATTCAAGACCTTCAATACGCACCCCAGCGCGTCCGGGATATACCCTACATCTCCGCTGGCGATTTCCGCATAACGTTTGCGCACTAGCTCACAATAATTATCCACATCACCTCCTGCCAGTCTCCCGGCTTTACTGTGAGATAACACTAAGCCTACGAAGTTAACCTCTCTTTAGCAAGGTGACTATACCATAGCTTGTTTACCATTATCAGAGTGATGAATAACGCTCGCGGCAAGAGATAACAGCGCTTTATGCTTATTTTCGCTACAATGGCGGCCATTTTATGAAGGAGGATGTAATGGCGTTAAAAGCGACAATTTATAAGGCGACGGTAAATGTGGCCGATCTGGATCGGAACCAGTTTTTAGACGCCGCCCTGACGCTGGCCCGTCATCCTTCCGAAACGCAGGAGCGCATGATGCTGCGCCTGCTGGCCTGGATAAAGTATGCCGACGAGCGTTTGCAGTTTACGCGCGGGTTGAGCGCTGATGATGAGCCGGAAGCGTGGCTGCGCAACGACTACCTGGGGATCGATCTGTGGATTGAGCTTGGCCTGCCTGATGAAAAGCGGTTAAAGAAGGCGTGCAACCAGGCAAAAGAGGTGGCGCTCTTTACCTATAACTCACGGGCGGCGAATATCTGGTGGCAGCAAAACCAGGCGCGCTGCGCAGCCTTCAGCAATTTAAGTATCTGGTATCTGGATGACGCACAGCTGGCAGCGCTCAGCGCATTTGCCGACGATCGCACTATGAATCTGCAGGCGACGCTGCAGGATGGCGCAATCTGGCTCTCTGATGCCACGCAAAACGTGGAGTTCCATTTTGAAACCTGGCAGCAACCATGATTGAGATCTCCCGCTCCGTCTCGCTGCCTGAGGATGAGCTGGATATCACCGCCGTGCGCTCGCAGGGTGCGGGCGGCCAGCACGTCAACAAAAGCTCAACCGCTATTCATCTGCGTTTTGACATTCGCGCCTCCAGCCTGCCAGAGTATTACAAGGCGCGCCTGCTGGAGGCGTCGCACCATTTGATAAGCCAGGATGGCTGGATCGTTATCAAAGCGCAGGAGTACCGCAGCCAGGAGATGAATCGCGAAGCGGCGATAGCCCGCCTGGTGGCGCTGATTAAAGAGTTAACCGTAGTGCAGAAAAGCCGCCGGGCCACGCGCCCGACCCGCGCCTCGAAAGAGCGGCGGTTATCGACTAAGTCACAAAAGTCGACGGTCAAAGCGCTACGTGGCAAGGTCCGTCGTCATGACGGCGGATAAAGACAACGGAAACAAGCATAAGGAAACGAGTGTGAACAGAGCGATTTTAGCCGTCGCGGCAGGGTGTACCCTCTTTGCCCTTTTCGGCTGTAATAACCGTAACGAGACGGAAATGGTGCAGCCGACCCAGGTCGAAGAGCTGAAGCCGATGCAGCAGAGCTGGCGCGGTGTGTTGCCCTGCGCGGATTGTGAAGGTATTGAAACCTCACTGTTTCTGCAAAAAGATGGCAGCTGGGTAATGAACCAGCGTTACCAGGGCGGGAAAGCGCCATCGGTCTTCGGTGCCTATGGTAACTGGGCGCGCACGGCGGACAAATTAGTCCTCACCGATAGCCATGGCGAAAAGACCTATTTCCGTGCGAAGGGTGAAGCGCTGGAGATGCTGGATCAGGAGGGCAACCCGATTAAGTCGTCGCTCAACTACACCCTGCAACCGGTGAAAGCGCCACTGCCAACCACGCCGATGGCGATGCGCGGCATGTACAAATATATGGCGGATGCGGCGGTCTTTACCGATTGCGCGACCGGAAAAGAGGTGGCGGTCGCCAGCAACGCGCAGCTTGAGCGCGATTATGCGGCGGCGCGCGGCACGGAACTGAAGCCGATTCTGCTGGTGGTGGAGGGGCATTTTGCGCTGGAGCCGAACCCGGATACCGGTGCGGCGCAGAAAGTGCTGGTGACGAATAACAAAGGCAAATTCAGCGCGGATAAAGGCTGCGATGAGTAACCGTTGATAACATAAAAAAAGCCCCGTTTAACGGGGCTTTTTTATTGGCTTAGCCTTTGATGGCTTTTACCAGGTAATCCAGCACATCGCCGGTTTTGATCATCTGCTTCTCGCCGCTGCGACGATATTTGTATTCGATATCGTCATTGTCGAGGTTGCGATCGCCAATCACCACGGTGTGCGGAATGCCGATCAGTTCCATATCAGCAAACATCACGCCCGGACGCTCTTTACGGTCGTCCATCAGCACTTCAATACCCTGCGCGCGCAGATCGGCATAGAGTTTTTCCGCCAGCTCCTGCACACGGTAGGACTTGTGCATATTCATCGGCAGAATGGCAACCTGGAACGGGGCGATAGCGTCCGGCCAGATGATGCCGCGATCGTCGTGGTTCTGCTCAATGGCAGCCGCGACAACGCGCGTCACGCCGATACCGTAGCAGCCCATGGTCAGGATCTGGTTGCGGCCATCTTCACCCTGCACGGCGGCGTTCAGCGCCTCAGAGTATTTGGTGCCGAGCTGGAAGATATGTCCCACTTCGATACCGCGCTTGATCAGCAGGGTGCCTTTGCCGTCCGGGCTCGGATCGCCCGCTACCACGTTGCGGATGTCCGCCACTTCCGGCGTCGCCACGTCGCGATCCCAGTTGATGCCAAAGTAGTGTTTGCCATCAATGTTCGCGCCCGCAGAGAAGTCGCTCATGGCGGCAACGGTGCGGTCAATCACTACCGGGATCGGCAGGTTAACCGGGCCGAGCGAACCCGGGCCAGCGTTGACCAGCGCGCGGATCTCTTCTTCGGTGGCAAAGGTCAGCGGGCTGGCAACCTGCGGCAGTTTTTCCGCTTTCACTTCGTTCAGCTCGTGATCGCCACGCACCAGTAGCGCAATCAGCGGCGCGCTGGCACCCTCTTCGGCTTTCACCAGCAGGGTTTTAACGGTCTTCTCAATCGGCAGGTTGAACTGCTCTACCAGCTCGGCGATGGTCTTCGCATTCGGCGTATCGACCAGCGTCATCTCCTGCGTTGCAGCCGCGCGTGGCGCTTTCGGTGCCAGCGCTTCGGCAAACTCAATGTTGGCGGCGAAATCGGAGGAGTCAGAGAAGATCACATCATCTTCGCCGCTCTGCGCCAGCACCTGAAACTCATGGGATGCGCTACCGCCGATGGAGCCGGTATCCGCCTGCACCGCGCGGAAATCGAGATCCATACGGCTGAAGATTTTGCTGTACGCGGCGTACATCGCGTCATAAGTCTCTTGCAGCGACTCCTGAGAGGTATGGAAAGAGTAAGCATCTTTCATCAGGAACTCGCGCGAGCGCATCACGCCGAAACGCGGGCGCACTTCATCGCGGAACTTGGTCTGGATCTGGAAGAAGTTCAGCGGCAGCTGTTTGTAGGAGTTCAGCTCGTTGCGGATCAGATCGGTGATCACCTCTTCGTGGGTCGGGCCGAGCACGAACGGGCGTTCGCCGCGATCGACAAAACGCAGCAGTTCCGGACCGTACTGCTCCCAGCGACCGCTCTCTTGCCACAGGTCGGCTGGCTGCACGACCGGCATGGACACCTCAATCGCACCGGCGTTGTTCATCTCTTCACGCACGATGTTTTCGACTTTTTTCAGGACGCGCAGACCGGTCGGCAACCAGGTATACAACCCGGAGGCCAGTTTGCGGATCATCCCGGCGCGTAGCATCAGCTGGTGGCTGATCACTTCGGCGTCGGCAGGCGTCTCTTTCAGAGTAGAGAGCAAGTATTGGCTAGTACGCATGTTGTTACGGTTCCATTTGGACAATTGGAGCAGGCCGGAGGCGGCCTGACACAAAAAAGTGGTTTAGTTTATCAGCCCGGCAGAGATGCCAAAAGAGAGGGGCTCAAAATTAGCGTGGTTCAAGGGCAAACACTTCAAAACCGCCGTCGACAACGCGCCAGCGGACATTCACATCATGCAGCCAGACGGCGTAGGTTTTCCCCGGCTCCTCCTCTTTGCGGTAGGCCGGGCGCGGATCCTGTGACAGCACCTCCTGCACAAACGCGGCAAAGTGCGGATAGCGTTTCTCCAGCAGGGCGAGCGACGGTGCAAGCTCAGCTGTAAAGGTCACGACGACAGTCGCGGCGGGGGCGTGCTGCGCATAGCTTGCCTGCGCATCGGGCAGCGCTTCTGCAAAGGGGAGATAGGGTTTGATATCGACCACCGGCGTACCATCAACCAGATCGAGGCTGCCGAGTTGCAGGATCACCTGATCTTTATGGCAGTGGATGCCCTTCAGCTCAACCAGCGACATGCCGATTGGGTTGGGGCGAAACGTCGAGCGGGTGGCAAAGACGCCCATGCGGGCGTTGCCGCCGAGGCGCGGGGGCCGCACCGTCGGACGCCAGCCGCCTTCCATCGTCTGATGAAAAACAAACAGCACCCAAAGGTGGCTGAACGCCTCCAGACCGCGAACCGCATCGGGCTGGTTGTAAGGCGTCAGCAAGTGAAGTTCGCCGCCGCCGTGTTTCACCAGACCTGGCTGGCGCGGGACAGCAAACTTCTCTTTATAGGGTGAGCGAATAACGCCGATTTGCTCGAAAGCAAAATGACTCATTTGTCCGAGATATTCAGGGCAGAGCCGACGCAGAGCGCCTGGCGGTAGCAGCCTGGCGTGCCGCTGGTAACTTCGCAGTTATGCAGCAGGACGGCATTCGCTTTGGCTTTTTTCGAGGCGTTGATCTGCAGGCGTTTACGGGCGGTAGGGATGTTCGGCGGTGAATCCTGGTTGCTGGCCTGGCATGATTCGCCGGTCACTTCACCGAGATCGCGGAACGGCTTGCCGACCAGCTCTTCTGCGTTAGTAATGATGCGAACGGGAGCGGCGCGCGAGACTTTCGCTTTTTGCGGCTCTGCTTTGGGTTCCGCTGCGTTACTCTGCACGGGTTCGACAGGTGATCTGCTTAGCAACGAACAGCCGCTCAGCGTGAGTGCTAATAGACAGATCGGGAAAGCACGCATAAAAGTATCCTCACAAAAATTTTCTTAACGCCGTATTGAAACAAGGGCGTGCCCAAATGACAAGGCGGGCTTTCGCCCGCCCTGAATGATATTACAGACTGATGAGATTACCAGCCTTTCACCGCGCCGCCGTTAAAGACTTTGTTGGCAGCCTCGCTGACTTCGTCAGAGTGGAACGCCTGCACAAATTTCTTCACGTTTTCCGCGTCTTTATTATCTTCACGCGCGACGATCAGGTTCACGTACGGGGAGTCTTTGTCTTCAACAAAGATGCCATCTTTTTCCGGGGTCAGGCCAATCTGGCTGGCGTAAGTGGTGTTGATCACCGCCAGCGCGATCTGCGCATCGTCCAGTGAGCGCGGCAGCTGCGGGGCTTCCAGCTCAACGATCTTCAGGTTTTTCGGGTTTTCAGTGACGTCCAGCACCGTCGGCATCAGGCCAACGCCATCTTTCAGTTTGATCAGACCCTCTTTCTGCAGCAGCAGCAGGGCACGGCCAAGGTTGGTCGGATCGTTAGGAACGGCAACCTGAGAGCCATCCTGCAGCTCGGAGATCGCTTTGATTTTTTTCGAGTAGCCAGCGATAGGGTAGACAAAGCTGTTGCCGACCGGCACCAGTTTGAAGCCGCGGTCTTTGATCTGCTGATCGAGGTACGGCTTATGCTGGAAGGCGTTAACGTCGATATCGCCTTTGCTCAGCGCTTCGTTCGGCAGCACGTAGTCGTTAAAGGTGACCAGCTCAACATCGAGGCCATACTTCTCTTTTGCTACTTTCTGCGCCACTTCGGCAACTTGCTGCTCAGCGCCAACAATCACACCAACTTTGATGTGATTCGGATCTTTTTCATCCGGGCCGCAGCCGACCAGCGCCAGGGAGCCGATCAGCGCGCCAACGGCGGCAAAGGTCTTAAAGTTAAAAGCCATCAGTTATTCCTTACTGTCAGAGTCGTTATGTTGTGTAACGTTATTTGTGCGTCACAGCCCGGACGATACGATCGCCCGCGAATTGAATTAAGTAAACCAAAACTACAAGCAATACTAAAACCGTGTTCATCACTAACGGGTTGTAGGTGACATAGCCGTACTGAATACCTAACTGGCCAAGACCGCCCGCGCCAACAGCACCGCCCATCGCCGAGTAACCGACCAGCGTGATAAGCGTAATGGTGGCAGCATTGATCAGCCCCGGCAGCGCTTCCGGCAGCAATACCTTACGGATGATCTGCATCGGCGTGGCGCCCATTGCGCGTGAGGCTTCAATCAGACCTGCCGGCAGTTCAAGCAGGGCATTCTCCACCATACGGGCGATAAACGGCGCTGCGCCAACGGTCAGCGGCACGATCACCGCGTAAAGGCCGATCGAGGTGCCAACGATGACGCGGGTAAAAGGGATCATCCACACCAGCAGAATAATGAAGGGGATGGAGCGGAAGATATTGACCGTTGCAGAAATCGCGCTATAGAGCGTGAGGTTCTGCATAATCTGGCCGGGGCGGGTCACGTAAAGTAATACACCGAACGGCAGGCCGACGGCAAAACCGAGCAGGCCGGAGGCAAAGGTCATAAACAACGTTTCCCAGATGCTGCGGGCGAAGAGCCAAATCATTGCCTCAGACATAACCGAGTACCTCTACTTTTACATGGTGTTCTTGCAGCCAGGCGATGGCCGCCTGCGTATCCTGCGCGGTGCCGTGCATCTCGGTCAGCATAATGCCGAACTTCACGCCGCCAGCGTAATCCATCTGCGCGCTGATAATATTGTTATTCACATTGAAACGACGGGCAGTTTCCGACAGCAGCGGTGCGTCTACTGACTGGCCGGTAAACTCCATGCGCAGCATCGGTACGCTATCCGCCTGCGGCTCAGGCTGCAAACGCTGTAGATAGTCTTCCGGGATGTCCAGATGCAGGGTCGACTGAATAAACTGCTGCGCCAGCGGCGTTTTCGGGTGAGAGAAGACCTCGCTGACGGTATCCTGCTCAATCAATTCGCCGTTGCTGATCACCGCCACGCAGTCGCAGATGCGCTTCACCACGTCCATCTCATGGGTGATCAACAGAATGGTCAGCCCAAGGCGACGGTTAATGTCTTTCAATAATTCAAGAATCGAGCGGGTGGTTGCCGGATCGAGGGCGCTGGTGGCTTCATCGCACAGCAGCACCTTTGGATTGCTGGCTAACGCACGGGCGATGGCGACTCGCTGCTTCTGACCGCCGGAGAGGTTGGCCGGGTAGCTGTCGTGCTTATCGCCGAGGCCGACCAGATCGAGCAGCTCTTTAACGCGGCGGTTAATCTCTTCGCGCGGGGTGTTATCCAGCTCCAGCGGCAGCGCCACGTTGCCGAACACCGTGCGGGAAGCGAGCAGGTTGAAGTGCTGGAAGATCATGCCGATTTGGCGGCGCGCTTTGGTTAATTCCGCTTCAGAGAGCTGGGTCAGATCCTGACCGTCGACCAGCACGCTACCTTGTGACGGGCGCTCAAGCAGGTTTACGCAGCGAATCAGCGTACTTTTCCCTGCGCCAGATGCGCCAATCACGCCATATATTTGGCCAGCAGGCACATGCAGACTGACGTTGTTTAACGCCTGAATTTTGCGGTTTCCCTGCTGGAACACCTTGGTGATATTCGAAAGTTTAATCATTAGATTATTTTTATCGTATAAGAGTGAGCCGTGGCATTTTGTTCTGCCGGTTACGGGAAATAGCCGTAAACAGAGCGGATGGTAAGGCATCCAGACGTCTAAATCAATGTCGCGCTGTTATGATGAGCACTTTCCTGCGTAGCGAAACATGAGATACTACGGCGCAACACGGCCTTTATCAGGAGTAAACCTTTGGCAACTTTAGTACCCGCTATTTTTCTCGATCGTGACGGCACGATTAACATCGATCACGGTTATGTTCATGAGATTGATAACTTCGAGTTTATCGATGGCGTCATTGATGCCATGCGTGAATTAAAAGCGATGGGCTATGCGCTGGTGCTCGTCACCAACCAGTCTGGTATTGCGCGTGGCTTATATAGTGAAGCGCAATTTGAGACGCTGACCGAATGGATGGACTGGTCTCTTGCCGATCGCGATGTCGATTTTGATGGTATCTACTATTGCCCGCATCATCCTGAAGCGAGCGTAGAAGAGTATCGCCAGGAGTGTGATTGCCGTAAGCCGCAGCCGGGGATGCTGATCTCTGCGCGCGACTTCCTGCACATTGATATGGCCGCTTCTTATATAGTGGGCGACAAAATGGAAGATATGCAGGCGGGTGCGGCAGCGAACGTCGGCACGAAAGTGCTGGTGCGTACCGGTAAGCCAGTAACGCCAGAGGCTGAAAAAAGTGCAGATTGGGTGCTAAATAGCCTTGCGGAGCTGCCTGCAGCGATTAAAAAGCACCAAAAATAGCCGTTATGTTGAAAAGATGAGCGGTTGAAATAAAAATGCATTTTTCCGCTTGTCATTCCTCGTAGGCTCCCTATAATGCGCCTCCATCGACACGGCGCTAAGCAAACAACAGCTTGCAGCGACGTTAAGTCGGAAGAGAAAAAATCCTGAAATTCAGGGTTGACTCTGAAAGAGGAAAGCGTAATATACGCCACCTCGCGACAGAGCGCTGAAGCGCGTCGCAACTGCTCTTTAACAATTTATCAGACAATCTGTGTGGGCACTCAGGTGACATGGATTCTTAACGTCCTCGGACGATAAATGAATACCAAGTCTCACGGGTGAACACGTAATTCATTACGGTTTAATTCGATGAGCATCAAACTTTAAATTGAAGAGTTTGATCATGGCTCAGATTGAACGCTGGCGGCAGGCCTAACACATGCAAGTCGAACGGTAACAGGAAGCAGCTTGCTGCTTCGCTGACGAGTGGCGGACGGGTGAGTAATGTCTGGGAAACTGCCTGATGGAGGGGGATAACTACTGGAAACGGTAGCTAATACCGCATAACGTCGCAAGACCAAAGAGGGGGACCTTCGGGCCTCTTGCCATCAGATGTGCCCAGATGGGATTAGCTAGTAGGTGGGGTAACGGCTCACCTAGGCGACGATCCCTAGCTGGTCTGAGAGGATGACCAGCCACACTGGAACTGAGACACGGTCCAGACTCCTACGGGAGGCAGCAGTGGGGAATATTGCACAATGGGCGCAAGCCTGATGCAGCCATGCCGCGTGTATGAAGAAGGCCTTCGGGTTGTAAAGTACTTTCAGCGGGGAGGAAGGCGATGTGGTTAATAACCATGTCGATTGACGTTACCCGCAGAAGAAGCACCGGCTAACTCCGTGCCAGCAGCCGCGGTAATACGGAGGGTGCAAGCGTTAATCGGAATTACTGGGCGTAAAGCGCACGCAGGCGGTCTGTCAAGTCGGATGTGAAATCCCCGGGCTCAACCTGGGAACTGCATCCGAAACTGGCAGGCTTGAGTCTCGTAGAGGGGGGTAGAATTCCAGGTGTAGCGGTGAAATGCGTAGAGATCTGGAGGAATACCGGTGGCGAAGGCGGCCCCCTGGACGAAGACTGACGCTCAGGTGCGAAAGCGTGGGGAGCAAACAGGATTAGATACCCTGGTAGTCCACGCCGTAAACGATGTCGACTTGGAGGTTGTGCCCTTGAGGCGTGGCTTCCGGAGCTAACGCGTTAAGTCGACCGCCTGGGGAGTACGGCCGCAAGGTTAAAACTCAAATGAATTGACGGGGGCCCGCACAAGCGGTGGAGCATGTGGTTTAATTCGATGCAACGCGAAGAACCTTACCTGGTCTTGACATCCACAGAACTTTCCAGAGATGGATTGGTGCCTTCGGGAACTGTGAGACAGGTGCTGCATGGCTGTCGTCAGCTCGTGTTGTGAAATGTTGGGTTAAGTCCCGCAACGAGCGCAACCCTTATCCTTTGTTGCCAGCGGTTAGGCCGGGAACTCAAAGGAGACTGCCAGTGATAAACTGGAGGAAGGTGGGGATGACGTCAAGTCATCATGGCCCTTACGACCAGGGCTACACACGTGCTACAATGGCGCATACAAAGAGAAGCAATCTCGCGAGAGCTAGCGGACCTCATAAAGTGCGTCGTAGTCCGGATTGGAGTCTGCAACTCGACTCCATGAAGTCGGAATCGCTAGTAATCGTGAATCAGAATGTCACGGTGAATACGTTCCCGGGCCTTGTACACACCGCCCGTCACACCATGGGAGTGGGTTGCAAAAGAAGTAGGTAGCTTAACCTTCGGGAGGGCGCTTACCACTTTGTGATTCATGACTGGGGTGAAGTCGTAACAAGGTAACCGTAGGGGAACCTGCGGTTGGATCACCTCCTTACCTTAAAGAACCTTTCCCTGCAGTGTCCACACAGATTGTCTGATGAAAAATAACGAGCAGTGAAAATCTCTGCAGGCTTGTAGCTCAGGTGGTTAGAGCGCACCCCTGATAAGGGTGAGGTCGGTGGTTCAAGTCCACTCAGGCCTACCAAATTCGCTCCCGTGCTTTGTTGTGCTGAAGCTCACATACGTTACGTATGCTTCGCTCCATCACGCCGCGCCCGGAAACGAATTCAAGGTAACAGAGTTTAACTACGATGGGGCTATAGCTCAGCTGGGAGAGCGCCTGCTTTGCACGCAGGAGGTCTGCGGTTCGATCCCGCATAGCTCCACCATCCTCACTGTTCGTCACTAAAAACTTCAGAGTACACATTCTGTGTGTGCTGCGAAGTTTTGCTCTTTAAAAATCTGGATCAAGCTGAAAATTGAAACACAGAACAATGCGAATTGTTCCGTGAGTCTCTCAAATTTTCGCAACTGATGGTGTTTTACGAAACATCTTCGGGTTGTGAGGTTAAGCGACTAAGCGTACACGGTGGATGCCCTGGCAGTCAGAGGCGATGAAGGACGTGCTAATCTGCGAAAAGCGCCGGTAAGGTGATATGAACCGTTACAGCCGGCGATGTCCGAATGGGGAAACCCAGTGCAATCCGTTGCACTATCACAGCATGAATACATAGTGCTGTGAGGCGAACCGGGGGAACTGAAACATCTAAGTACCCCGAGGAAAAGAAATCAACCGAGATTCCCCCAGTAGCGGCGAGCGAACGGGGAACAGCCCAGAGCCTGAATCAGCCTGAGTGTTAGTGGAAGCGTCTGGAAAGTCGCGCGATACAGGGTGACAGCCCCGTACACAAAAGCACTCTGGCTGTGAGCTCGATGAGTAGGGCGGGACACGTGGTATCCTGTCTGAATATGGGGGGACCATCCTCCAAGGCTAAATACTCCTGACTGACCGATAGTGAACCAGTACCGTGAGGGAAAGGCGAAAAGAACCCCGGCGAGGGGAGTGAAACAGAACCTGAAACCGTGTACGTACAAGCAGTGGGAGCCTCTTTTATGGGGTGACTGCGTACCTTTTGTATAATGGGTCAGCGACTTATATTCTGTAGCAAGGTTAACCGTATAGGGGAGCCGCAGGGAAACCGAGTCTTAACTGGGCGTTAAGTTGCAGGGTATAGACCCGAAACCCGGTGATCTAGCCATGGGCAGGTTGAAGGTTGGGTAACACTAACTGGAGGACCGAACCGACTAATGTTGAAAAATTAGCGGATGACCTGTGGCTGGGGGTGAAAGGCCAATCAAACCGGGAGATAGCTGGTTCTCCCCGAAAGCTATTTAGGTAGCGCCTCGTGAATTCATCTCCGGGGGTAGAGCACTGTTTCGGCTAGGGGGCCATCCCGGCTTACCAACCCGATGCAAACTACGAATACCGGAGAATGTTATCACGGGAGACACACGGCGGGTGCTAACGTCCGTCGTGAAGAGGGAAACAACCCAGACCGCCAGCTAAGGTCCCAAAGTCATGGTTAAGTGGGAAACGATGTGGGAAGGCCCAGACAGCCAGGATGTTGGCTTAGAAGCAGCCATCATTTAAAGAAAGCGTAATAGCTCACTGGTCGAGTCGGCCTGCGCGGAAGATGTAACGGGGCTAAACCATGCACCGAAGCTGCGGCAGCGACACTATGTGTTGTTGGGTAGGGGAGCGTTCTGTAAGCCGTCGAAGGTGTGCTGTGAGGCATGCTGGAGGTATCAGAAGTGCGAATGCTGACATAAGTAACGATAAAGCGGGTGAAAAGCCCGCTCGCCGGAAGACCAAGGGTTCCTGTCCAACGTTAATCGGGGCAGGGTGAGTCGACCCCTAAGGCGAGGCCGAAAGGCGTAGTCGATGGGAAACAGGTTAATATTCCTGTACTTGGTGTTACTGCGAAGGGGGGACGGAGAAGGCTATGTCGGCCGGGCGACGGTTGTCCCGGTTTAAGCGTGTAGGTGTGTGTTCCAGGTAAATCCGGTTCACTTTAACACTGAGGCGTGATGACGAGGCACTACGGTGCTGAAGTGACAAATGCCCTGCTTCCAGGAAAAGCCTCTAAGCATCAGGTAACACGAAATCGTACCCCAAACCGACACAGGTGGTCAGGTAGAGAATACCAAGGCGCTTGAGAGAACTCGGGTGAAGGAACTAGGCAAAATGGTGCCGTAACTTCGGGAGAAGGCACGCTGGTGTGTAGGTGAAGTGACTTGCTCACGGAGCTGAAACCAGTCGAAGATACCAGCTGGCTGCAACTGTTTATTAAAAACACAGCACTGTGCAAACACGAAAGTGGACGTATACGGTGTGACGCCTGCCCGGTGCCGGAAGGTTAATTGATGGGGTCAACCGCAAGGTGAAGCTCTTGATCGAAGCCCCGGTAAACGGCGGCCGTAACTATAACGGTCCTAAGGTAGCGAAATTCCTTGTCGGGTAAGTTCCGACCTGCACGAATGGCGTAATGATGGCCAGGCTGTCTCCACCCGAGACTCAGTGAAATTGAACTCGCTGTGAAGATGCAGTGTACCCGCGGCAAGACGGAAAGACCCCGTGAACCTTTACTATAGCTTGACACTGAACATTGAGCCTTGATGTGTAGGATAGGTGGGAGGCTTTGAAGCGTGGACGCCAGTCTGCGTGGAGCCAACCTTGAAATACCACCCTTTAATGTTTGATGTTCTAACGTGGACCCGTGATCCGGGTTGCGGACAGTGTCTGGTGGGTAGTTTGACTGGGGCGGTCTCCTCCTAAAGCGTAACGGAGGAGCACGAAGGTCAGCTAATCCTGGTCGGACATCAGGAGGTTAGTGCAATGGCATAAGCTGGCTTGACTGCGAGCGTGACGGCGCGAGCAGGTGCGAAAGCAGGTCATAGTGATCCGGTGGTTCTGAATGGAAGGGCCATCGCTCAACGGATAAAAGGTACTCCGGGGATAACAGGCTGATACCGCCCAAGAGTTCATATCGACGGCGGTGTTTGGCACCTCGATGTCGGCTCATCACATCCTGGGGCTGAAGTAGGTCCCAAGGGTATGGCTGTTCGCCATTTAAAGTGGTACGCGAGCTGGGTTTAGAACGTCGTGAGACAGTTCGGTCCCTATCTGCCGTGGGCGCTGGAGAATTGAGGGGGGCTGCTCCTAGTACGAGAGGACCGGAGTGGACGCATCACTGGTGTTCGGGTTGTCATGCCAATGGCACTGCCCGGTAGCTAAATGCGGAAGAGATAAGTGCTGAAAGCATCTAAGCACGAAACTTGCCCCGAGATGAGTTCTCCCTGAGACTTTAAGTCTCCTGAAGGAACGTTGAAGACGACGACGTTGATAGGCCGGGTGTGTAAGCGCAGCGATGCGTTGAGCTAACCGGTACTAATGAACCGTGAGGCTTAACCTTACAACGCCGAAGATGTTTTGGCGATGAGAGACAGATTTTCAGCTGATACCAGATTTGAAGGAACGAACGCTTTTGCGCTGAGGCAAGGCGGCAAGTGACGGAAAGGAAGGAGCATACTGAAGTATGTGACTGACTTTACGAGCGCAGCCAACGCCGCATCAGGGTAAAAGAGACGTTCCGGGCACAAAGAATTTGCCTGGCGGCACTAGCGCGGTGGTCCCACCTGACCCCATGCCGAACTCAGAAGTGAAACGCCGTAGCGCCGATGGTAGTGTGGGGTCTCCCCATGCGAGAGTAGGGAACTGCCAGGCATCAAATTAAGCAGTAAACCGGGGCAACAAACCGGTGGTTGTGGAAAAATTCGGTGGAGCGGTAGTTCAGTCGGTTAGAATACCTGCCTGTCACGCAGGGGGTCGCGGGTTCGAGTCCCGTCCGTTCCGCCACTTATTTTAAGAACCGTATCTCTCACGAGATACGGTTTTTTTTCGTCTGCAATTTGTGAAAAAAGGGCCAAACGGCCCCTGTTATTTACTTTTCCCAGCGCTTTAACAGCAAACTGGCATTCACCCCGCCGAAGCCAAACCCATTCGACATCGCGTAACGAATCTCAAGCGGCCGCGCGGTAAGCGCCACCAGGTTTAACCCATCGGCCTTCTCATCCGGGTGATGTAAATTGAGCGTCGGTGGAGCAATCTGTTCACGCAACGCCTGAACCGTGAAGATCGCCTCAATACCGCCCGCCGCGCCTAAAAGATGCCCCGTCGCTGACTTAGTGGAAGTGATTGCTACCGTACTGTTCGCACCAAACACACGCTTTATTGCTGCCAGTTCGCCCTTATCGCCAACCGGAGTAGATGTCGCATGAGCGTTAATATGCTGAATGTCGGAGACTGAAATGCCCGCCTGCCGGATCGCGGCTTCCATCGCCCGTGCGGCACCGTTACCATCTTCCGGGCCGGCAGTGAGATGATGCGCATCCGCGCTTGTTCCATACCCTACCAGTTCCGCCAGCGGCGTCGCGCCGCGCGCCATCGCATGTTCGAGCGATTCAATCACCAGCAGCCCGGCACCTTCACCCATCACAAATCCATCACGATCGCGATCAAATGGGCGTGAAGCCGTCGTCGGTTGATCGTTAAAACCGCTCGACAGCGCGCGTGCCGCTGCAAATCCGGCAAGGCTGACCCGATGGATCGCCGCTTCACTGCCGCCGCATAAGGCGATATCTGCCTCGCCGCTGCGTATCAACCGCGCGGCATCACCAATTGCCTGCGCGCCAGCCGCACATGCCGAAACGGGCGCACCGATCGGGCCACGAAAACCATAGTTGATTGAGACATGGCCAGCTGCGAGGTTGGCGAGGAAAGAGGGAACGGTAAACGGGGAGAGTTTACGTGGCCCGCGCGAATCTGTGGTGCGCACCGCGTTGGTGATCTCACTGAAGCCGCCGATCCCGGTGGCAATAACCGTTGCGGTTCGATCGCGCTGCGCCTCCTCTTGCGGGAACCAGTTCGCCTGCGTCAGCGCTTCTTTCGCTGCCACCAGTGCAAACTCAATAAAACGATCCATCTTTTTACGCTCTTTCGCCGGGATCGTGCTTAAGGGATCAAACCCGTGATGCGGATCCTCTTCAATCGAAGGGACCTGGCCTGCCACTTTACAGGCAATATCGTCGACCATTTCATCGTCGAGGCGGGAAATACCCGATTTGCCCTCAACCAATGATGACCAGACGTGGGAAAGGCCGCAGCCCAGCGGGCTGACAATACCCATACCGGTTATAACGACGCGCTTTTGCGAAATGCTCATATTCACTCCTCCTTATTCATCTGTAATTGTGGCGCATATTTCAGCGACGTCTCTCCGGCCTGCTTACGTTGCAAATATTGATGACGATAGTGGAGAACCGGCGACGCTGCCGGGCCTGGCACCATGGCGTACTTTTCAGGGGTTATGGCTTCGCCGGTGGCCTTATCGACGAGGATCGCTTCAACCGGGCGCGCGGTTTCCCGCTCAACCAGCATCATCTGTGGGCCTTCAGGTGAGAAATGGCGGTTTCCCCACTGCGCCAGCGCGATGATGACTGGACGAAAATCATAGCCTAGCGGCGTGAGGTGATATTCATAGCGCGGCGGGGTTGTGCTGTAGCTCACCTTTTCAAGCAACCCCTCTTCAACCAGCTCCTTCAGGCGCCGGGAGAGAATGTTCGGCGCAATATTGGCGTTTTTCTGGAACTCATCAAAACGGGTAAACCCTGCGAAGGCGTCGCGCAGGATAATCATGCTCCAGCTATCACCAATGCGTCCCAGACTTCGGGCAATAGGGCAGGGAGCCTGGTAAAGCGCTTCATTTTTCATGGTGGTATCTGCTGTAGTAAACATGCCGCACCAAAGTGACATAGTGACTTTCAATATGCAAGTCACTACTTTTAGCACTATTGCCGCTGCGGCAAATATCCTCTGCATTCCCGCCTCTTTTTCCCCGTACTCAACTCACCATAATCACGCCATCGTTAAGAAATAATGAGAGAGGAATTGATATGTCTATCCCTGCATTTGGTCTGGGGACCTTCCGTTTAACCGATGAGGCGGTAATCGCCTCGGTGAAGACCGCCCTTGAACTGGGCTATCGCGTAATTGATACCGCGCAGATTTATGGCAATGAAGCCGCCATTGGCGAAGCGCTTGCCCAGAGCGGCGTCGCACGGGAATCACTGTTTATCACCACCAAAATCTGGACAGAAAACCTGGGCGAAGGGCAGCTGATCCCAAGCCTGCAAGAGAGCCTGAAGAAGTTAGGCACTGACTATGTTGATTTGACGCTGATTCACTGGCCGTCGCCGGGCGCAGCAGTGCCGGTTGCCGAGTCGATGCAGCAGTTGATGAACGCCAAAGCGCAGGGGCTAACGCGCCAGATTGGCGTCTCCAACTTCACGATTGAGTTAATGGAACAGGCGATTGCGGCTGTAGGGGCGGAAAACATTGCCACTAACCAGATTGAGCTCTCTCCCTATCTGCAAAACCGTAAAGTGACACAGTGGGCAAAAGAGCACGGGATCCACATCACCTCATATATGACGCTGGCGTATGGTAAGGCACTGAAAGATGCCACGATTGCCCGCATCGCGCAGAAGCACAGCGCAACGCCAGCGCAGGTGATCCTGGCATGGGCGATGGGGGAGGGATACGCAGTGATCCCATCCTCAACCAAACGCGAGAACCTGGCGAGCAACCTGCAAGCGAAGACGCTCGAACTGGATGCGGATGACAGAGCCGCCATCGCCGCGCTGGATTGCAACGACCGGCTGGTCAGCCCGGAAGGGCTTGCGCCTGAGTGGGATTAATCAGCAACGTGACGGGAGCCTGGCTCCCGTTTTTTTATCTGCCCGTCTGCGGCACATGCTCGCTGACAAAGTCGATAAAGGCGCGAATACGGGTGCTCACCGCCCGATCGCTGTAGTAGACGGCGCTGAAGGGCATCTCTACCGGCAGCAGTTTGTCTGACATCAGCGCAACCAGTTCACCGCTCGCCAGCTCTTTATCAATCATATAATCCGACAGGCTGGCGATACCGTTGCCGCTCAGACAGAGGTGTTTAAGGGTTTCACCGCTGTTAGAAGCGAGCGTGGGTGTTACCTCCAGCAGTTGACCGTCTGCTGCCGCTACCGGCCAGGTATTCAGCGATACCGGCTCCGTAAAGCCGAGGCAGACATGATTTTGCAAATCCTCAACCGTTTCGGGTGTACCGTAACGGGCAAGGTATTCGGGCGAAGCGATAATTTTGCGGTAGCTCTTAAAGAGCGGACGCGCGCGCAGGCTGGAATCTGTCAGCTTGCCGACGCGAATAGCGACATCGACTTTTCGTTCAATCAGGTTGATAAAGGTTTCGCTCGAGACCAGCGACAGGCTGATCTCCGGGTAACGTTCACGAAACGGCTTAATCAGCGGCATTAAAAAGTGCAGCACCACCGGTGTGGCGGCATCGATGCGCAGCGTGCCGCGCGGCACCGATTTATTCTCCATCACCTCGTTTTCTGCCGCCGCCATCTCCTGCAGCACCGTTTGTACGCGCCGAAAATAGCGCTCGCCCTCTTCAGTGAGGCTAAGCTGGCGAGTCGTGCGATTGAGCAGGTTAACGCCGAGCTTATTCTCCAGCTTCTTCACCGCCCGGCTAATGGCAGAGTTAGCCTGACCAAGACGTTCAGCCGCACGGCTAAAACTGCCGCTCTCCACGACCGCGACAAAAATGGCGAGTTCTTCCGAGGTGGTTTTCATTATTGCCTCTGTAGCAACATTTCAACGAGATTATTCATGCGCGTGTATTTAACCACGCCGCGTGTCGCAACGCCATCGCGCGGCCTTAAGGTCAATGGCACCTATACAAGCTGGCTCTTTTCTGGTGATTATTCGTTGAAACTATGGTCTACAATCCCTATAACTGAATGACGCCCCTTTTTCGGGCGCGGAAATCGAAGAGGTTTAAAGCCGAAGTGGCGAAAAATACTTACGCTATGCGATATGTTGCCGGACAACCTGCGGAGCGCATTTTACCGCCGGGATCGTTCGCCAGTATTGGTCAGGCTTTACCTGCCGGCGTTCCACTCAGCCAGGATGAAAAGATCCGCGTGCTGGTATGGAACATCTTCAAGCAGCAGCGGGCAGAATGGCTCTCGGTGCTGCAAAGCTTCGGCAAAGATGCGCACCTGGTTCTGTTGCAGGAAGCGCAGACGACGCCTGAGCTGGTGAGCTTCGCGACCAGCAACTATCTTGCCGCCGATCAGGTACCCGCCTTTGTGCTGCCTCAGCACCCCTCAGGCGTGATGACGCTCTCTTCTGCCCATCCGGTCTATTGCTGCCCTCTGCGCGAGCGTGAGCCGATTCTGCGGCTGGCAAAGTCAGCGCTGGTGACGGTCTACCCGCTGCCGGACAGCCGTAATCTGATGGTGGTGAATGTGCATGCGGTCAACTTCAGTCTCGGTGTCGATGTCTACAGTAAGCAGTTGCTGCCGATTGGCGATCAGATTGGCCGCCACGATGGCCCGGTAATTATGGCCGGCGATTTTAACGCCTGGAGCCGCCCGCGTATGAACGCGCTCTACCGTTTCGCACGCGAAATGGCGCTGCGGCAGGTGCGATTCACCGACGATAACCGCAGGCGAGCCTTTGGCCGACCGCTCGATTTTGTCTTCTATCGTGGCTTAAACGTTGATGAGGCGTCGGTGCTGGTGACCCGCGCATCGGATCACAATCCGCTGCTGGTAGAGTTCAGCCCGCTCCCTTCCGGCAAGTAGGGCGAAAAAAAGATAAAAAAAAGCACCGTGGGGAAACGGTGCTTTTTTTATTGCTTCAGGTCAGGAGTCCGGCGTCGCGCTGTTCTTCACGAAGAGCGTGATTTGATCGCCCGGCCGCAGATTGGAGGTATCGGTGTTCCAGCGCATCACATCTTTGATGTTCACGCCGTGACGTTTCGCGATACTCGACAACGAATCACCTTTGCGCACGCGATAGGTAATGCTATCGCTGTTGCTGGCAAGACGTTGTGCGCTGCTGCCTGCACCAACCGTCAGGTTTTGACCCACCTTCAGGTTCGCGCCGCGCAGATTATTCCACTGCTTCAGATCCTTCGCGCTTACGCCGAGGCGTGACGCGATGCCTGAGATCGTATCACCTGAGCGAACCTTGTAGCTCTTGCTGGAGAGCGGGGTGTTATCCGCAACCAGCGTCGGCTGTACGGCGGCGATTTCGCCGGATGCCAGCGACTCACGCAGCTGATCTGCATGTTTCTTCGGCACCATCACGTACTGCGGACCGGCTGAGCCCAACGTCGAACCTTTAACGCCTGCGTTAAACGCCTTCAGTTTGTTGACGGAAATTCCCGCCATTTCAGCCAGCTGATTCACTTCTACCGGGCTACTCAGCCTGACGCGCGCCAGCGCACGGCTTTCGTCCGGCGTCGGCAGATTAATGCCATAGCGTTTGCTGTTTTTGAGAAGATCGCTCAACGCCAGCATCTTAGGCACATAAATCTTTGTTTCATAAGGCAATGAGAGCGACCAAAAATCGGTGGGTTTCCCCTGCGCTTTGTTCGCTTTAATTGCCTTCAGCACGCGGCCTTCACCGCTGTTATAGGCGGCAACGGTCAGTAACCAGTCGCCGTCAAACATACGGTTAAGACGCTGCATCATGTCGAGCGCGGCCGTGGTAGAGGCCACAATGTCACGACGCGCATCGTAGCTGCGTGTCTGTTTTAAACCATAATTTCGCCCTGTGCTCGGAATGATTTGCCAAATGCCTGCGGCATTGGCACCAGACGTTGCGTGCGGGTTAAAAGCGCTCTCCACTATGGGTAGTAGTACCAGTTCCATGGGCATGTTACGTTTTTTAACTTGCCCAGCTATCCAGTACATATACGGCTCTGCCCGTAAAGTTACATCGTGGAGATAGCTCTTATTGTTTAAATACTTAAGTTTCTGTTCGCGAATCCGGCTGTTTTCCGGAATTCCCATCTTTAGCTCGTCGCTTATGGAGGTCCACAAGTTGCTATCCGTTTGGTCGGCGAGTGTTCCGTCGTCCATCCAGCGTGCCTGACTTGTGAACTTCCCAGCTTCCCCTTGACCAGCTGCAGAAAGGCTCTGTGCGTGCTGTTGTACCGAACCGTCGCGCTGCGACGCCTGGCACCCCACGAGCAGGACAGAGGCGAATAATATCGCTTTTGCCTTCATGTGTGTGTCAATAGTAGTTGCTTAAAAGACGAGCGATGATAACGGCGATGTTTTCAAAAGGCAACCCGCAATGTCAGAAAGCATCTTTCTTTGCCCGTAACCAGGCGAAACGCTCCTCTGGATGTTGCAATACCTTCTCTTGATTTATTACTTCAATTAAATCAGCATCTTCCGTACGTAAAAATAAATTTATTTTGCGCTCATTTTTCAGAATTACAGGGAGTGTTTTTTCTTTTTTAGCACGTAACTCACTCACTTTCTTATAGTATTCCTGAACCTCTGCATCTTCAGGCAGCACGCTGACGGCAAACTTCATATTCCCTAAAGTGTATTCATGTGCGCAACAAATCAGCGTGTCGTCGGGAAGGGCGTTAATTTTACAGAAGGATTGATACATCTGCGTTGCCGTCCCTTCGAATAATCTTCCACAGCCGCCAGAGAAGAGCGTATCGCCGCAAAAAAGGTAAGGGAAACTGAAGAAACAGATATGTCCTAAAGTGTGACCTGGGGTGGCGAAGACCGAGAAATCATGGCCCAAAACGGTGACCGTATCGCCTTCGGCCACAACCTGGGTCGTGCCCTTATGTTGTGTCTCCGCTGGCCCATAAACCACTACATCAGGGAAAGCGTCACGCAGAGCCTGCACACCGCCGACATGATCGTTATGGTGATGCGTCAGCAGAATAGCTTCGGGTTGCCACTGGTGCTCTTCAATGGCGTGCAGCACCGGAGCGGCCTCGCCCGGATCGACGATCAGGCAGCGCCCGTCATCCTCGCTCAACACCCAGATGTAGTTGTCCTGAAACGCGGGAATACTGTTAAGATTCATAAATTACCTCTCAAAGCGTAGCGGAAGGTTGTAATGAAGCCGGCAAGGACTCCCCGAAAACTCGTCGCGCCCGTAAGCTGGGGCGCACTCCCAAAAGGTGCTTATTACCGCCAGGCGCTGGAGGAGGAGCTCAAGCCGTGGCTGGCGAAAATGTATGGTTTTCACCTGCTTAAGATTGGCAACCTCAGCGCGGAAATCAACCTTGAAAGCTGCGCGATCTCCCACCAGGTTAATGTCTCGCTGGCAGGCGAACCGGCGCAGGTACGCGCGGATCCGCTCTCTTTGCCGTTTGCAGAGAAGTCCGTCGATGCCTGCCTGCTGGCCCATACGCTGCCCTGGTGCCCCGATCCTCACCGGCTGTTGCAGGAGGTCGATCGCGTGCTGATTGACGACGGCTGGCTGGTAATGAGCGGGTTTAATCCCGTTAGCCTGTTAGGCGTCTGCAAAGCGGTGCCGTTTGCGCGCCGCTCACCGGCGGTCAAAAGCCGAATGTTCACCCTCACGCGCCAGTTTGACTGGCTCGCGCTGCTCAATTTTGAAGTGCTTCATTATAGCCGCTTTCGCGTGTTGCCCTGGACGAAGCAGGGCGGAAAGCTGCTGAGCGCGCATCTGCCGGCGTTGGGCTGTATGCAGCTGATTGTGGCCCGCAAACGCACCATTCCGCTGACGCTCAACCCGTTAAAGCAGAGCCGCTCACGGGCGCGCGTGCCGCAGGCCGTTGGCGCGACACGGCAGTCTTAAGCCAGCGTTTCCGGCTGGTAACCGACATCTTCCTGGGTGGGATTCATCGCCGCCGCGCGCGCCAGCTCATCGCAGCGTTCGTTTTCCGGATGCCCGGCGTGGCCTTTCACCCACTCCCAGCGGATTTGATGCTGGCTGAGCGCTGCATCGAGCCGCTTCCACAGGTCGACATTTTTAACCGGCTTCTTATCCGCCGTTTTCCAGCCGCGTTTTTTCCAGTTGTGGATCCACTGGGTAATGCCCTGGCGCACATACTGGCTGTCGGTGCTGAGCACCACTTCGCAGTGCTCTTTCAGCGCTTCAAGGGAGACAATCGCCGCCATCAGCTCCATGCGATTGTTGGTGGTTAAACGATAGCCTTCGCTGAAGGTCCGTTCATGTCCGCGATAACGTAAAATGGCGCCATATCCACCCGGTCCCGGATTGCCGAGGCACGATCCGTCGGTGAAAATTTCTACCTGTTTGAGCATCTCTGGTAGACTTCCTGAGTTGAAAACGACAAGTCTGACATAAATGGCCGCTATGAGCACTGCAATTACACGACAGATCGTCCTCGATACCGAAACCACCGGTATGAACCAAATCGGTGCGCACTACGAAGGGCATAAGATCATTGAGATCGGTGCGGTTGAGGTGATAAACCGCCGCCTGACCGGCAATAACTATCACGTCTACCTGAAGCCCGATCGGCTGGTGGACCCGGAAGCGTTTGGCGTTCACGGCATCGCCGACGAGTTCCTGCTGGATAAGCCGACCTTCGGCGATATTGCCGATGAGTTTATCGACTATATCCGCGGCGCGGAGCTGGTGATCCATAACGCCTCGTTTGATATCGGCTTTATGGATTATGAGTTCAGCAAGCTGAACCGTGGAATTCCGAAAACCGAAACCTTCTGCAAAATTACCGACAGCCTGGCGCTGGCGCGCAGGATGTTTCCGGGCAAGCGTAACAGCCTCGATGCGCTCTGCTCGCGTTACGAAATCGATAACAGCAAGCGAACGCTGCACGGCGCACTTCTCGACTCCCAAATTCTTGCCGACGTCTATCTGATGATGACCGGCGGCCAGACATCGATAAAATTTTCGATGGAGGGCGAGAGTCAGAATCAGTCAGGCGAAGCGGGGATCCAGCGCGTTGTGCGCCAGGCAAACAAACTGCGCGTTGTTTTAGCCAGTGATGAAGAGCTGATGGCCCATGAATCGCGCCTCGATTTAGTACAGAAAAAGGGCGGAAGTTGCCTCTGGCGCGGCTAAATTCATTTATTAACCGTGAAAAATCAGCCCGTGGGCGATTTTTGCAGCAAACGATTCAAAACAAGAGAAAAAGCGTTGACGGCACCAGACGCAATACGTAATATGCGCCTCGTTCCCTAACAGGAACACAACGCGGAGCGGTAGTTCAGTCGGTTAGAATACCTGCCTGTCACGCAGGGGGTCGCGGGTTCGAGTCCCGTCCGTTCCGCCACTATTCAGAAGGCCTGAATCAGCAATGATTCAGGCCTTCGTCGTTTCTACTCCTTCACCACCGCGCGCTGCGCGATAAATCCGCTCTCCACGCCCGCACGCTCATGACGCGCCAGCCAGCAGTAGCAGCCCGCCCCGAGAAAGACGCCGATAAACCAGCTAAAGTTTGCCACTTCATGCAGCGCCGGAATAAAGCTGATTACCAGGCCCACCATCACCGACGGCAGCAGCGCGGCAATCGCTTTGGGGTTAAAGCCGTTTTTGTACCAGTAACGCCCGTTCGGGGAGACGGTAAAGAGATCGTCGACAAACACCTGGCCGCGTTTAATCAGGTAGAAGTCTGCCAGCAGAATGCCAAACAGCGGGCCGATGCAGGCACCGAGCACATCCAGCGTGTAGTGGATTAACTCCGGCGACTGGAACAGGTTCCACGGCGTCAGCAGCACCGAGCCGACCGCCGCAATCATCCCCCCGGTACGGAAGCTGATCTTCTGCGGCGCGCAGTTAGAGAAATCAAACGCCGGTGAGACGAAGTTCGCCACGATATTAATGCCGATAGTCGCAGTAATCATGGTCAGCAGGCCAATTGCCATCGCCAGATCGCTGCCCACGTGGCTGACGGTTTCAATCGGGTCGGTGATCATTTTGCCAAACAGCGATTGCGTTCCCGAGACAATCACCACCGTCACAATCGAGAAGAGCAGGAAGTTAAAGGGCAGTCCCCAGCGGTTGCCGCGGCGGATCGCCTGCATGCTTTTGCCGTAGCGGGAGAAGTCACCAAAGTTGAGCAGCGGGCCGGAGAAGTAGGAGACCACCAGCGCCGTGGCGGTGATCATCTGCCACGCTTGCTCACCCGGCGTCAGCGCCTTACTGGCAAGGGTAAAGGAGATGCCGTCAAACCCGGTCTGGTAGAGGATCCAGCCCGCCAGCGCCATCATCACTACATACACCGCCGGTCCGGCGACATCAATAAAGCGTTTGATCGCGTTCATTCCGTGCCAGAACACCAGTGCCTGCAGCGCCCACATAATGCCGAAGCAGATCCAGCCCAGCGCCGACAGCCCCAGAAAGTGGCTGCTTGTCAGCGCGCCCAGCGAAGGCCAGAATTTCAGCGCCACCAGCATCAGGGCGTTGGCGGCGAGATAGGTTTGAATCCCGTACCAGGCGAAGGCGATAAGTCCGCGGATCACCGCCGGAATATTGGCGCCGAATACGCCAAATGCCTGACGGCAAATCACCGCATAGGGCACGCCGGTCATCTGGCTCGGCTTCGCCACCAGGTTTGCACAGAGCTGCACAATACAGATCCCTACCAACAGGCAGAGCAGCACCTGCCAGCTGGCGAGCCCTAAGGCAAAGAAGCTGGCGGCAACCACATAGCCGCCCATGCTGTGCACATCGGACATCCAGAACGAAAAGATGTTGTACCAGGTCCAGTTTTGCTGGCGAGTCGGGGCAAGGTCCTCATTGGTCAATCTTGGGCTATAACGAGCATCGTACTGCGGTTCAGGGTTTGGCATGGAATCTGCTCCTTTAAATAGCGATAGCGTTCACAGGTCTGCTATCGGCTATTGCATTAACCAGGCCAGGTTTGGATTTCTTGTATACAAGATGGATAAAAAACGTATACAAAAAAGGCAATGCTGCGTCACACAGGAATCAGGTTATGAATCATTACACCGGGCTACAGGCGCCTGCGGATCGGGAAGAGAGAGAGCATTTCATCTGGCAATCGCTGTTAACGGCCATTGTTGAGCATCAGTTGCCGCCGGGCAGTAAGCTGCCGGAAGAGGCGCTGGCGGAGGTATTTGGCGTTAGCCGCACTGGCATTCGTAAAGTGCTCACACGCCTTGCAACGGTGCAAATGATCACTATCGCGCCCAGGCGCGGTGCATTTGTCGCTAATCCTGGCATCGACGAGTCAAAAGAGATCTTCGCCACGCGCAAAATGATCGAGTGTGCCAACCTGCCGCAGGTGCTGGCACATCTGCAACCGCCGCATCTGGCGGCGCTGGAGGCGATCATTGCCGAGGAGGAAGCGGCGCACCAGCAGCATGACGGCGCGGCGGCCATTCGCCACTCGGCGGCTTTCCACATTCAATTACAGGCGATATCGGGCAATGCGGTGGTGACCGATATTATCACCACCCTGACGCAGCGCTCCTCGCTGGTGATTGCCGCCTGGGGCGCGCCGTGGCAGCAGGGCTGCCGCTGTCACGATCACGATGCGTTAATCGAACTCTTACGTAACAAAGACCTGGCGGGCCTTGAGCATGCCATGGCGCACCACTTCGACCACATTGTTTCCAGCCTGCGCTTTGAGCGCAGCGGCGAAACGCTGCCCGATTTTACCCGCCTGTTTGGCACCCGAGGAGAGCCGCAATGAGCGCATTTTGTATACAAGTCATCAACCCCAACACCAGCCCGGAGATGACCGAAACCATTGCCAGCGCCGCGCGCCGCATCGCCTCGCCGGGCACAACCATTCTCGCCAGCTGCCCGACGCAGGGCGTGGAGTCGATTGAGGGGCATTTCGACGAGGCGATTGCCGCCATCGGCGTGCTGGAGCAGGTAAAGCAGGGCAAAGCGCAGGGCGCGCAGGGTCACGTGATCGCCTGCTTTGGCGACCCGGGACTGCTGGCGGCGCGCGAGCTGGCGAGCGGCCCGGTTATCGGCATTGCCGAAGCGGCGATGCATATGGCGACGCTGGTGGCGACACGCTTCTCGATAGTCACCACGCTGCCGCGCACGGTGATCATCGCCCGCCATTTACTGCGCCAGTATGGCTTTGAACATCACTGCGCCGCGCTGCACGCCATCGATTTACCGGTGCTGGCGCTGGAAGATGGCACGGGTTTTGCTCAGCAAAAGGTACGCGAGCGTTGTATACAAGCCAAACGTGAGGATGGAAGCGGGGCGATTGTGCTGGGGTGCGGCGGTATGGCGAATCTTGCCAGTGAGCTGACGCAGGAGTTGGGCATCCCGGTGATCGACGGCGTAACGGCGGCGGTTAAGATGGTGGAATCCCTGCTCGCCCTCGGTTTTGGCACCAGTAAATATGGCGATCTCGCGTATCCCAATAAAAAGCCGCTTTCAGGATGCTTCGATATGCTCAGCTGAAAGCGGCCCCGGTTAAGAGGTCGAATCAGCATGCAAGCAGCAACCGAGACTCCCTTCTGGCACTTTACTGCCGATTACCCGCGCGATATGGCGGGCTACGCTGGCAAGCCGCCGCACGCACAGTGGCCGGGCGGCGCGCGCATTGCCGTGCAGTTTGTGCTTAATTTTGAAGAGGGCGGCGAGAACCATGTTCTTCACGGCGACAGCGGCTCGGAGCAGTTTCTCTCCGACATCATCGGCGCGGCCAGCTACCCGGCGCGCCATATGTCGATGGACTCCCTCTATGAGTACGGTTCGCGCGCCGGTTTCTGGCGTATCCATCAGGAGTTTCAGCAGCGCGGCCTGCCGTTAACGGTGTTTGGCGTGGCGATGGCGCTGGCGCGCAACCCGGCGATTGTCGAGGCGATCAAGGCGGCGGATTATGACGTGGTGAGCCACGGCTGGCGCTGGATCCACTATCAGGATCTCGATATCCAGACCGAGCGCCAGCATATGCAGCAGGCGATTGAGATCCTGCAAACGCTGTTCGGTAAACGCCCGCTCGGCTGGTATACCGGGCGCGACAGCCCAAATACTCGCGCGCTGGTGGTGGAGCAGGGTGATTTTCTCTATGACAGCGACTACTACGGCGACGATCTGCCCTTCTGGACCACCGTCGGTGAGAAACCGCATCTGATTGTGCCCTACACGCTGGATGCCAACGACATGCGCTTTGCCACCGCGCAGGGCTTTAACACCGCCGAGCAGTTTTATACCTACCTGAAAGATAGCTTCGATGTGCTCTATGCCGAAGGCGAAACGGCACCGAAGATGATGTCGATCGGCATGCACTGCCGCCTGCTGGGCCGACCGGGGCGGTTTCGTGCCCTGCAACGTTTTCTTGATTACGTGCAGAGCCACGACAAGGTGTGGATCTGCCGCCGCCAGGAGATCGCCGAGCACTGGCTGAAACATCACCCCTATAAAGCGTAACCGGCCTGCTGCCCGCCAATGCGCGGGCGAGGGTTAGCGCGTCAGGCGCAGTTGCTGCAGGTTGCCATCAAGCTGTAGATCCGTTTGCAGACGCGCCACATCCCGGCAGATAAAGGCCATTTCGCGGTGCGCTTCCAGCTTCTGTCGCCACTTCTCAGGCACCTCGGCAAGATTGTCATACAGCGCTTCCAGCGTGGGAAAAGTGCTGAGCAACTGGGTAGCGCTTTTCGGCCCGATCCCGGCGACGCCCGGCACTTTTGAACTGCTGATGCCCGCCAGCCCCCAGTAGTCCGGCAGCTGCTGCGGCGTGACGCCATACTCCTGGTCAATAAACGGCGCATCGAGCCAGCGTTTCTGAAAGTAGTCGCGGATGCGGATGGTGGGTGAGAGCAACTGGCAGTAGCCTTTGTCCGTCGAGACAATCGTGGCCTCTTGCCCCGCCTGCGCCATTTTCACCGCCAGCGTGGCGGCGAGATCGTCGGCTTCATTGCCCGGCGTCGCCCAGCAGCGAATGCCGCGCTGCTCAAATGCCACGCGCAGGGCGGGCATCTCCTGATGCAGCGGCTCCGGCATGGGCGGTCGGCCCGCTTTATAGTCCGGCAGCAGCTGGTGACGCCAGCCCTGATTGCGCGCTTCATCATCGAACACCGCCACTGCGTGGGTCGGCTGGCTGTGCACAATCAACTGCTCCAGCGCGTGCAGGCAGGTCTCCGCGCAGGGCGAACCCTGCACCGCATGAATACGGCGGATAAGATTGAGTGCGTCGACAATAAGCAGATGAGCCACGGATACCCTCCTTGTAAGCGAGCGCTAAGGGTAACATTGCCCGCTTTATGAGGCTATGAAACGGTGACTATTCAGGAAGATGCCTCGCAAAACGAGGCATCTGTCAGGCAGGTTAATCGCAGGTAACGACCTTCATCGCCAGCCCGCCGCGGGAGGTTTCGCGGTACTTGACGTTCATATCTTTCCCGGTTTCGTACATCGTCTCGATCACTTTATCGAGGCAGACGCGCGGCTCGCTGGTGCGGCGCAGCGCCATACGCGCGGCGTTGACCGCTTTAACCGAGGCAATGGCATTACGCTCAATGCAGGGCACCTGTACCTGGCCGGCGACGGGATCGCAGGTCAGACCGAGGTTGTGCTCCATACCGATTTCCGCCGCAATGCATACCTGCGCCGGGCTGGCGCCGAGCAGTTCAGCCAGACCCGCAGCTGCCATCGAGCAGGCGACGCCCACTTCGCCCTGGCAGCCCACTTCCGCGCCGGAAATTGAGGCGTTCATCTTATAGAGCGAACCGATGGCGCTGGCGACCAACAGATAGCGCGCCAGCGAGTTAGCGTTCACTTCGCGGATAAACTTGTCGTAATAGGCCAGCACCGCCGGGACGATACCGCAGGCACCGTTGGTCGGTGCGGTCACTACGCGGCCACCGGCGGCGTTCTCTTCATTGACCGCCAGCGCGAACATATTGATCCAGTCGACAACCGCCATCGGATCGGTGGTGGTTTTATCACTGCTGACCAGCATGCGGCGCAGCGCGGCGGCACGACGCGGCACGCGCAGTCGGCCCGGCAGCACGCCTTCGGTGTTGATGCCACGCTCAATGCCGCCGTGCATCACTTCCCAGACACGCGCCAGGTGCTGCTCCAGCTCCTCTTTGCTGTGCAGCGCCAGCTCATTTTTCATCATCAGGCCGGAGAGGGAAAGCCCGCTTTCCTGGCAGTGACGCTGCAAATCGGCCGCGTTTTTATAGGGGTAAGGCACCTCAACCGGCGCGCTGGTGGTCTGGCCGAAGTGCGCTTCGTCGACAATAAAGCCGCCGCCAATCGAGTAGTAGGTCTGGCTGTAGAGCACCGTTTCGCCCGCCAGCGCGGTGATGCGCATGCCGTTCTCATGCAGCGAGAGATTATCGGCATGGAAATTCATGCAGCGATCGACCGGGAACTCCACTTCGTGCTCACCGTTCGCCAGCAGCAGGCGGCCGTGCGTATTCACATCCTGAATAAAGCCCGGGATCGCATCAATATCGACGCTATCCGGCAGGTTGCCGGCCAGCCCCATAATAATGGCGATATCCGTATGGTGGCCTTTGCCGGTCAGGGAGAGCGAGCCATAAACGTCGACCACCACGCGGGTGACATCGTGCAGCAGGCCGCAGGCAATCAAATCATCGGTGAACTGTTTGCCGGCTTTCATAGGGCCGACGGTGTGCGAGCTGGAGGGACCGATACCGATCTTAAAAATATCGAATACGCTGATCATAACGCGTTATCCATGACAAAGAGGGATTGCGCCGCCCGGCTGGACGGCGCGCAGAGATTAGCTGAACAGGGAGTAGAAAATCGCGGAGATAGCGATAAGACCCATAATCACAATGAAGACGTTGCTGATGTGGCCGCTGTATTTACGCATCGCCGGAACGCGGGCAATGGCGTACATCGGCATCAGGAAGAGGATCATGGCGATAATCGGGCCGCCCAGCGTTTCGATCATGCCGAGGATGCTCGGGTTCCAGGTGGCAACCGCCCAGGTGGTCAGCAGCATGAACAGCGCGGTAATGCGGTTCAGCTTGTTGATTTCGATGGTTTTGCCTTTGCCACGCAGGGATTTAATCACCATACCGTTGAAACCTTCACGCGCGCCGAGGTAGTGGCCGAGGAAGGATTTGGTGATGGCGATCATCGCGATGATCGGTGCCATCCAGGCGATGACCGGCGCATTAAAGTGGTTAGCCAGGTAGGAGAGAATCGAGATGTTCTGCTCTTTCGCCGAGGCCAGATCGGCCGGTGCCAGGCTCAGCACGCAGCTGAAGACGAAGAACATCACCGTCAGCACCATCATGATGTGGGCGAAGGCCAGAATGCGCGAGCATTTACGTTCTGCTTCTGCGCCGTACTCTTCACGTTTCGCCACGGCGAAGGAGGAGATGATCGGCGAGTGGTTAAAGGAGAAGACCATCACCGGGATCGCCAGCCACAGGGTCATCCACAGGCCATTGCCGGTCGCAGACGCGCTGTTGAAGGAGAGGGTTTCCAGCACCGCGCCGTTCCACTGCGGGATCAGGTAGAGCGCCAGCAGCATCAGGGCGATAACAAACGGGAACACCAGGATGCTCATCGCTTTAACGATCATCTGCTCGCCGAAGCGCACGATGGTCATCATACCCACGATCAGAATCAGGGAGAGGATCGCACGCGGCGGCGGCGTCATGCCCAACTGGTGGGTCATAAAGCTGTCGACGGTGTTGGTGATCGCTACGCTATAAACCAGCAGAATCGGGTAGATGGCGAAGAAGTAGAGCAGGGTAATCAGTTTGCCTGCGCCGATACCAAAATGTTCTTCCACCACTTCGGTGATATCTTCGCCGGGATTTTTACCGGAGAGCACAAAGCGGGTCAGACCGCGGTGCGCGAAGTAGGTCATTGGGAAGGCAAGAATGGCCATGATGATCAGCGGAATCAGTCCGCCTACGCCAGCGTTGATGGGCAGGAACAGTACGCCAGCGCCAATCGCGGTACCGTAGAGGCCTAGCATCCACATGGTGTCGGTCTTACGCCATGCGCTCCGCGTTCCGGTTGAAGCCAGATTACTGGTTTGAGTCGTTTCCATTGGTAAATCTCCTGGGAAAATCAAAAAGCTGCCATTTAGACAAATCGTTTGCCATCCACGCCAGCGGTAATATTTTATCCGGTTGATTGCGGCTATTTTTATAATTTCTTACCGCAATTATTTGCGGCGGAAAGATACATGTATGTTATGACTCTATCAGTGATCAGGATCGCAATTGCAATAATCCACTTATTAAGTGGGCATATTTAGACCATCTGTCTGTTTATCAAAAATCATCTGAGATTTATGGGCGCGAAGGCTATCACCCGCCAGATATGCGATCAAACTCACAGCGGTGAAAGACGATAAAAGCGCTGTGGATCATCCGATTAGCAGTGATTTATCGACTTTTAAGCCAACTGGAGTGGATCATTACCTTGTGCAGGGTAGGGGAATTACGGCGGGAAAGGCGGGAAGGTATAAGGGCGGCTTATGGCCGCCCGGTAAGAAGCAAGAATTAGGCGCAGATTTCGTAGCAGGGGATATAGGCCGATCCGGGGAGTTTCATGCGGTGCTGGGCGACGAAGCCCTGCAACAGATCGTCCATGCGGCGCATCATGTCGCTGTCGCCATGAATTTTGTACGGGCCGTACGCTTCAATCGCACGAATGCCGTGCTCTTTAACGTTACCCGCCACAATGCCGGAGAAGGCGCGACGCAGATCCGCCGCCAGCACTTCGACGGGCTGATCCGGGTAGAGCTTCAGGTTGGCCATATTTTCATGGGTCGGCTCGAACGGCACCTGCAGATCTGGCGCAATGCGAATCGACCAGTTGAAGCTGTAGGCATCGCCGGTTTCGCGACGATTCTCTTTCACCTGCGGCATCGCCTTTTTCATCTGGCGCGCCACTTCGGCCGCATCGTTGATGATGATGGTGTAGTGACGGCGCGCGGCTTCGCCCAGCGTGTTGACGATAAACTCATCCAGCACGCGGAAGTAGTCGGCGCTCTCTTTCGGCCCGGTGAGGATCAGCGGCAGCACCTGATTTTTGTTCGCCGGGTTCATCAGAATACCCAGCAGGTAGAGCAGCTCTTCCGCCGTACCGACGCCGCCCGGGAAGATAATGATGCCGTGGGCGATACGCACAAACGCTTCCAGACGCTTTTCAATGTCCGGCATGATAATCAGCTCGTTAACCAGCGGGTTTGGCGGCTCTGCGGCGATGATCGATGGTTCGGTCATGCCGATAAAACGCCCCTCTTTATAACGCTGCTGCGCGTGGCCGACCGCTGCGCCCTTCATCGGCGCTTCCATTGCTCCCGGCCCGCAGCCGGTACAGATATTCAGCTCACGCAGGCCAAGCTGGGTGCCGACGCGGCGTGCGTAGAGGTACTCGGTTTCGTTGATTGAGTGACCGCCCCAGCAGACCACCATACTCGGCGCTTCGCCGACGTGCAGGGCACGGGCGTTACGCAGAATTGAGAAGACCAGGTTGGTGATATGGGTCGAACTCTCCACATCAAGATGCTGAAAACGACTGGCGTTATGGATCTGGCCGTTCACAAACAGAATATCGCGCAGCACGGCAAACAGGTTGGCCTGTAGCGCGCGGATCAGACGCCCGTCGACAAACGCTTCTTCCGGTGGGTTGATCAACTCCAGCTTGACGCCGCGTTCACGGCGCAAGACGTTGATATCAAAACTTTCGTTACGGGAGAGCAGCTCTTTGCTGCTGTCGGTCTGGCTCCCTGAGTTCAGTACAGCGAGCGAACAGTTGCGAAACAGTTGATACAGGTCGCTGCTGGCCGTGCGTTTAAGCATATCGACTTCCAGCTGCGACAACATATCCATCGAGCCAAGCGGGCTAATATGTGTAATCAAGTGAACTCCTTACGGGACGAAAATTTTATCTTCCCTGCTGATTACAATAGCCCTGGCTTATGACGTTTAACAACCTGCCAACGCATGTTTTACTGGCGCGCCAGCCGCCCGGTTGCCGGAACGAAGTCTGTATTGCTGCGCCACGGGTTGATATCGAGGCCGCCGCGTCTGGTGTAGCGCGCGTACACGCTGAGGGATTCCGGCTGGCAGAAGCGCTGAATATCCGTAAAGATGCGCTCAACGCACTGCTCGTGAAACTCATTGTGATGGCGGAACGAGACCAGATAGCGCAGCAGTTTTTCCCGGTCGATTTGCGCCCCGCGATACTGGATCTGCACCGAGCCCCAGTCCGGCTGGTGGGTGATCAGGCAGTTCGATTTCAGCAGATGGCTAACCAGTGTCTCTTCCACCACTTCGCCGTGCGCGGCGTCGGTCAACAGCGCGGCATCAAACTCATAGTTATCAATAGCGATATCCTGATCGTCGATGCAGAGGCCAGCAAAGTGGGCAACCGGCTGGCCTTCCAGCTCATCGACGCGGTAGAGCGTGACGCTTACCGCACCCTGCGCGCAGGCGCTGAGATCGCGTTGCAAGGTGCTGCGTACTTCATCCCAACTGGCGAAACGGGTCTGGTTAAAGCTGTTGAGATAGAGTTTAAAACTTTTAGACTCCACCAGATTGAGGCTGGCGTAATCCAGTTCCACCTGGCCGACCGCGACCTGCGGCAGCCCGTTGGCATTGAGCCAGGAGAGCTCATACAGCGTCCAGATATCCGCGCCGTGAAAGGGGAGGTTATCAGCCTTCAGCCCAAGGGGATCGCGGTTGAGCGAGCGCGGCACGCCTTGCAGCAGGCTAGCGTCATAGGTATCGCGGTAGTCGGTGGTTTTGCCCAGCGTCAGGCCCGAAAGCGCCTGGTGGTTATCATAAGAAGACATGTTTCATCGCCATTTTGCAGGTAAACTATGGCGCAAGTTTATCCTGGCTTAAGTAAAGAGAGAAATCGGTGGAAAAAGAGACGGCTCAGGCGCTGAAAGCCTTTACGGAACGTTATTGCGATGCGTGGCATGCGGCGCACGGCAGTTGGCCACAGAGTGAAGATCTGTATGGCGTCCCTTCGCCCTGCATCATCTCTTCTACCGAGGAGGCTGTTTTCTGGCAGCCGCAGCCCTTTACGGCGCAGCAGAACGTTCACCCCGTTGAACAGGCGATGGAGATTGTGGTACAACCGCCGGTTCATGCGTTTTATACCACGCAGTTTGCCGGTGATATGACCGCGCGGCTGGGCAATATCAGCCTGACGCTGCTGCAAACCTGGAGCGAAGCGGATTTTGTCCGGGTACAGGAAAATCTGATTGGGCACCTGGTGACGCAGAAAAGGCTCAAATTATCGCCTACACTTTTTATTGCCACGCTCGATAGCGAGCTGGATGTCATCTCAGTCTGTAACCTGAGCGGCGAGGTGATGCAGGAGACGCTCGGGACACGTAAACGCACGCGTCTGGCCAGCGATCTGCCCGCTTTCCTCACCCAACTTGAACCCGTCGTGTAAGCCCATCGCCTACATCCCGTGTGAGAGATCTCTTACAGAGCCTGTAGGAGATCGGCTGTTCGTATTCTATAACTCACGTGAGTTATCTTTATTTAAACAATTAGAAATCATGATGTTAATACGATAATCCCTGGGGTCAATGGCGTACTACGGCAGAGCTTTGTCGTTAAGTCTCCTTGTAAGACCGGCCGTAATACGTAATTCTATCTCTTGTCGACACGGAGTCTGACTAAGAGACGTACATCAGGATGATGTTGTTTCTGGACACACCGGGAAGGTGCTTCACGGACAGACTTCAGGACGAAGTGAGAGGATATCGCCGGAGTGCGTTAAAGGACACCTCCAGGACGGAGAATGAGAGCCGGTCAGGATGGACGGTAGATCAGGAGGATCCAGGACACGCTTTAAGGATAAGGCCAGGTCACATCGGGGTGGTGTGAGCATGATGCGTTGTTTAAGGATGAACGGGTCAGGAGACCGCAGGAAAAGTTTTCATGGATGAGCAGGGAGCACACGGGTAGCCGGATAGCTGCGAAACGAACCGGGAGCACTGTTTTTACAGTGCTCCCTTTTTTTATTTCTCCCGCTCTTTGCTATGCTGCGCGCCAGTCTGATTAAACGGGGGCTTTTATGACTCAACATCAACGCGTGCGCCAGCAGCTTCAGCTGATTGAAGCGCAGCTGCGCGAGCACGATCTCTGGCAAACCACTGCCCCGGCGCTGAGCGCTTTTGAGAGCACGCAACCCTTCTGCATGGACACCCTGGCACCCTTTGAGTGGCTGCAATGGGTGCTGATCCCACGCATGCATGCGCTGCTCGACAGCAAACAGGCGCTGCCGCAGGCTTTTGCTATCGCGCCTTATTACGAAATGGCCCTTGATGCAACTCACCCCTCCCGCGATGCGATGCTGGTTCATCTCCAGCAGCTTGACGCGCTGTTTAGCGACGAAAGCCGCTGATGCTGGAGATAATCTACCAGGATGAGTGGCTGGTTGCCGTCAATAAACCCTCCGGCTGGCTGGTGCATCGCAGCTGGCTCGACCGCGATGAAAAAGTGGTGGTGATGCAGACCGTGCGCGACCAGATTGGTCAGCATGTTTTTACCGCCCATCGTCTCGACAGGCCGACTTCCGGCGTTCTGCTGATGGGGCTCTCCAGCGAAGCGGGGCGGCGTTTATCCCAGCAGTTTGAGCAGCACCAGATGCAGAAGCGCTACCACGCCATCGTGCGCGGCTGGCTGATGGAGGAGGCATTGCTCGACTATCCGTTGGTCGAGGAGCTGGACAAAGTGGCGGATAAATTCGCCCGCACCGACAAAGATCCGCAGCCTGCGGTGACTCACTATCGCGGTCTTGCAACGACCGAATTACCGGTCGCGATCGGTAAGTTTCCCTCTACGCGCTATGGGCTGGTCGAGCTGGAGCCTAAAACCGGGCGCAAACACCAGCTTCGCCGCCATCTCTCCCATCTGCGCCACCCGATTATTGGCGACAGCAAGCATGGCGATCTGCGGCAAAACCGCAGCGCGTCAGCGCATTTTGGCCTTAACCGCCTGATGCTGCACGCCAGCCAGTTAAGCCTTACGCACCCGTTTACCGGCGAGGCGCTGACCCTGCGCGCCGGCTTCGATGCGGTGTGGATGCAGGCGCTGGATCAGTTCGGCTGGCGGGGCCTTCTCCCTGAGAATGAAAGGGTTGAGTTTAGCGGCCTCAGCGGTCAGGATGAGGGCAATCTGGAATCACGCAAGGAGTGATAAGCATGGCGAATATAGGCATTTTTGTCGGCACGATGTACGGCAATTCGCTGCTGGTAGCGGAAGAAGCCCAGGCGATTTTAGAAGCCCAGGGCCACACGGCAAAGGTGTATGAAGATCCTGAGGCGGCGCAGTGGGAGAGCAACAAAGGCAACTACGCGCTGGTCGTCACCTCCACTACTGGCCAGGGCGATCTGCCGGACAGCATCGCGCCGCTGTTTCACTACCTGCGCGACACCGTCGGCTATCAGCCCGAGCTGCGCTACGGCGTGATTGCGCTGGGCGACAGCACCTACAGCCACTTCTGCGGCGGCGGGAAAAAATTTGATGCGCTGTTGCAGGAGCAGGGCGCGCAGCGCATCGGCGAAGTACTGCTGATTGACGCCAGCGAAGCTCCGGAGCCGGAAAGCGTCTCCAATCCGTGGGTTGAGCAGTGGGCAAGCCTGCTGAAATAAGTCCGTTTCCCTCCCGCTCGCCGGGAGGGTTAGCCTCTTTTTATTAACCGTCAAGCGACGCTATTCACACTCTTCGCACCTGACCCGCGCTTTTACCCCGCCGTTTATCGTCTGTTTCAATTTTCGTGAAATACCCCCCATCGTCCTGGGCTAATGCCCCAAACCCGCGCTGAGCTGCCGCCGAATGTTGTGTTGATGCACGGTGAGAGTTACCAGGCCGCTTTTTATACTCCTTGAGCCAGTTAATAAAGCCGCCCGCCGTGGAGCAAAACCGCGACGGGCCGCGGCATAAAAAGAGCGACAGCGTTCTGTCTACCCCTACAGGTTGCGCCGTACAGGATGCATGTTGAAAAGAACATCTATGCTTCGGGAGTACAACCATGAGTGCATTAAGCCAGGCGGCGAGCGGCGCTGAAAAGCGCACAAATGCCCGCTACTGGATCGTGGTGATGCTATTTATCGTCACATCCTTCAACTACGGCGATCGCGCTACGCTATCGATTGCTGGCTCGGAAATGTCCAAGGCCATCGGCCTTGATCCTGTCGGTATGGGCTATGTCTTCTCCGCCTTCTCCTGGGCCTATGTGATTGGCCAGATCCCGGGCGGCTGGCTGCTTGACCGCTTCGGCTCGAAACGCGTCTACTTCTGGTCCATCTTCACCTGGTCGCTCTTTACCCTGCTGCAAGGGTTCGTCGATCTCTTCAGCGGCTTTGGCATCATCATCGCGCTCTTTACCCTGCGCTTTATGGTCGGCCTGGCAGAAGCCCCCTCTTTCCCGGGCAACAGCCGCATAGTGGCTGCCTGGTTCCCGGCGCAGGAGCGCGGCACGGCGGTCGCCATCTTCAACTCGGCGCAGTACTTCGCCACGGTGATCTTCGCGCCGATTATGGGCTGGCTAACCCATGAAGTAGGCTGGTCGCACGTCTTCTTCTTTATGGGCGGGCTTGGGATCTTCATCAGCTTCCTGTGGCTGAAAATGATCCACGAGCCGAACCAGCATCCGGGCGTCAACAAAAAGGAGCTGGAGTACATCGCCGAGGGCGGCGCGCTGATCAATATGGATCAGAAGAACCCCCAGCAGAAAGTGCCCTTTTCGCAGAAGTGGGGCCAGGTCAAACAGCTGCTCGCCTCGCGCATGATGATCGGCGTTTATCTCGGGCAGTACTGCATTAACGCCTTAACCTACTTCTTTATCACCTGGTTCCCGGTCTATCTGGTGCAGGCGCGCGGCATGTCGATCCTGAAAGCGGGCTTTGTCGCCTCGATCCCGGCGATCTGCGGCTTTGTCGGCGGCGTGCTTGGCGGCGTTATTTCCGACTGGTTAATGCGCCGCTACGGATCGCTGAACGTGGCGCGTAAGACGCCGATCGTGCTGGGCATGCTGCTCTCGATGAGTATGGTGTTCTGTAACTACACCGATTCGGAAACTCTGATTATCGCCTTTATGGCGCTGGCCTTCTTCGGCAAAGGCATCGGTGCGCTCGGCTGGGCGGTGATGGCGGATACCGCGCCGAAAGAGATCAGCGGCCTGAGCGGCGGCCTGTTTAATATGTTCGGCAATATCTCCGGCATCGTCACGCCGATTGCGATTGGCTACATCGTTGGCACCACCGGCTCGTTTAACGGCGCGCTGATTTACGTTGGCGTTCATGCACTGGTGGCGGTGCTCAGTTACCTGGTGCTGGTGGGCAATATCAAACGCATCGAACTTAAACCCGTAACAGGACGCGAATGATGAATACACAAGCCACGCCCGTCATCACCGACATGAAGGTGATCCCGGTTGCCGGGCACGACAGCATGCTGATGAATATCGGCGGCGCGCATAACGCTTACTTCACCCGCAATATCGTGGTGCTGACGGACAGTGCCGGGCACACCGGCGTGGGTGAAGCGCCGGGTGGCGAGGTGATTTATCAAACATTGGTTGATGCCACGCCAATGGTGGTGGGACAAGAGATCGCCCGGCTGAACAAAGTGGTGCAGCGGGTGCACAAAGGCAACCAGGCGGCGGATTTCGACACCTTCGGCAACGGCGCGTGGACCTTTGAACTGCGCGTTAACGCCGTGGCGGCACTGGAAGCAGCGCTGCTCGATCTGCTTGGCAAAACCCTCAATGTCCCGGTGTGCGAACTGCTGGGGCCGGGCAAACAGCGCGATGCCGTTACCGTACTGGGTTATCTCTTCTATGTCGGCGATCGCACAAAAACTGACTTGCCCTATCTGGACGCGACGCCGGGCAGCCACGAGTGGTACCGGCTGCGCCATCAGGAGGCGATGAGCAGCGAAGCGGTGGTGCGCCTGGCCGAAGCGTCGCAGGATCGTTACGGCTTTAAAGATTTCAAACTGAAGGGCGGCGTGCTGCCGGGCGAGCAGGAGATCGATACCGTGCGCGCGCTGAAAAAACGCTTCCCCGATGCACGCATTACCGTCGATCCCAACGGCGCGTGGCTGCTCGACGAAGCTATTCGCCTCTGTAAAGGGCTGAACGATGTGCTGACCTACGCGGAAGATCCCTGCGGCGCGGAGCAGGGCTTCTCCGGGCGCGAAGTGATGGCGGAGTTTCGCCGCGCCACCGGTCTGCCGGTCGCCACCAATATGATCGCCACCAACTGGCGGGAGATGGGCCACGCGGTGATGCTCAACGCGGTCGATATTCCGCTTGCCGATCCGCACTTCTGGACCCTCTCCGGTGCGGTGCGCGTCGCGCAGTTGTGCGACGACTGGGGCTTAACCTGGGGCTGCCACTCCAACAACCATTTCGATATCTCGCTGGCGATGTTTACCCATGTCGCCGCCGCAGCACCAGGCACGCCAACGGCGATCGATACCCACTGGATCTGGCAGGAGGGCGACGCGCGCCTGACGAAGCAGCCTTTAGAGATCCGCGAGGGAAAAATCACCGTGCCGGACGCACCGGGTCTTGGCGTTGAGCTGGACTGGGCGCAAATTGAGAAAGCGCACGCGATCTATAAAACCTTGCCGGGCGGCGCGCGCAACGACGCCGGCCCGATGCAGTACCTCATTCCTGGCTGGACGTTTGATAAAAAACGCCCCGTTTTTGGACGGCATTAAAAGAGCAAAAGGACACCATTATGAGTACTTATAGTTCCACGCCCGTTGTGGCATCGATGCAGGTTATTCCCGTTGCCGGTCACGACAGCATGTTGATGAACCTGAGCGGGGCGCACGCGCCTTTCTTCACCCGCAATATCGTCATCATTAAAGATAACGCTGGTCATACCGGGGTCGGCGAAATCCCCGGCGGGGAGAAGATCCGCCAGACGCTGGAGGAGGCCGCTGCGCTGGTGGTCGGTAAGACGCTGGGCGAGTACAAAAATGTGCTCAACAGCGTGCGCAACACCTTTGCCGACCGCGATGCCAGCGGGCGCGGGCTGCAAACCTTCGATCTGCGCACCACTATTCACGTGGTCACCGGTATCGAAGCGGCGATGCTCGATCTGCTCGGTCAGCATCTTGGCGTGAACGTCGCTTCCCTGCTCGGCGAAGGCCAGCAGCGCAGCGAAGTGGAGATGCTCGGTTACCTCTTCTTTATCGGCGATGCCAAAAAGACGCCGCTGCCTTACCAGAGCCAGCCCGACGATGCGTGCGACTGGTATCGCATTCGCCATGAAGAGGCGATGACGCCGGATCGCGTGGTGCGCCTGGCAGAAGCGGCCTGGGAGAAGTATGGCTTTAACGATTTCAAACTGAAGGGCGGCGTGCTGGCCGGTATGGAAGAGGCAGAAGCGATTGCCGCGCTGGCAAAACGCTTCCCGCAGGCGCGCGTGACCCTCGATCCGAACGGCGCGTGGTCGCTCGATGAGGCGATCGCCATCGGCAAGCAGCTGAAAGGCGTGCTCGCCTACGCCGAAGATCCGTGCGGGGCTGAACAGGGCTTCTCCGGGCGTGAAGTGATGGCGGAGTTCCGCCGCGCCACCGGTCTGCCGACCGCCACCAATATGATCGCCACCGACTGGCGGCAGATGGGCCACACCCTTTCGCTGCAATCGGTCGATATTCCGCTGGCCGACCCGCACTTCTGGACCATGCAGGGCTCGGTGCGCGTGGCGCAGATGTGCCATGAGTTTGGCCTCACCTGGGGTTCGCACTCCAATAACCACTTCGATATTTCGCTGGCGATGTTCACCCATGTCGCCGCCGCTGCGCCGGGTAAGATCACCGCCATCGACACCCACTGGATCTGGCAGGAGGGTAACCAGCGCCTGACCAAAGCGCCGTTTGAAATCAAAGGCGGGATGGTGCAGGTGCCAACTACGCCGGGTCTCGGCGTTGAGCTGGATATGGATCAGGTGATGAAGGCCAACGCGTTGTACCAAAAGCATGGGCTTGGTGCGCGCGACGATGCGATGGGCATGCAGTACCTGATCCCCGACTGGAAATTTGATAACAAGCGTCCCTGCATGGTGCGTTAATGAAATTGCCACTCCTTGCGGGGGCTGGCATTTCCCGCTGCCCGCAAGGTGTATGCTTACCGTGGTGAATATGCGTAAGGACGGCTTATGAAAATTGTCATCGCACCGGACTCCTACAAAGAGAGTTTAACGGCCCTGGAGGTGGCGACCGCCATTGAAGCGGGGTTTAGCGAGGTGTACCCCAACGCTGAGTACGTGAAAATCCCGGTGGCGGACGGCGGGGAAGGGACGGTAGAAGCGATGGTCGCCGCCACCCAGGGGCGGGTGGTGAAGGTGACGGTTAAAGGGCCGCTCGGCGAGGAGGCCGACGCCTTTTATGGCCTCTCCGGCGATGAGCAATCGGCGTTTATCGAAATGGCGGCGGCAAGCGGGCTGGAGCGCGTGCCAACGGCGAAGCGCGATCCGTTAATCACCACCTCATGGGGGACCGGGGAGCTGATCCGCCATGCGCTGGATGCGGGCGTGAAACAGATCATTATCGGCATTGGCGGCAGCGCGACCAACGATGGCGGCGCGGGCATGGTGCAGGCGCTGGGCGCAAAGCTGCTTGATGAGCAGGGGGAGCAGATCGGCGCAGGCGGTGCGGCGCTGGAGCGCCTGGCGCGCATAGATATTAGCGAGCTGGATCGTCGCCTGGCGCAGTGCCGGATTGATGTGGCCTGCGATGTCACCAATCCGCTTACCGGTAAAGAGGGGGCCTCGGCGGTGTTTGGTCCGCAAAAAGGGGCGACGCCGGAGATGATCGCGCGGCTGGATAAGGCGCTGGCGCACTACGCGCAGATTATTGCCCGCGATCTCGATTGCGATGTGTTAACACTCTCCGGCGGAGGCGCGGCGGGTGGCATGGGCGCGGCGTTGTACGCTTTTTGCGGGGCAGAGCTGCGCCAGGGGATTGAGATTGTGACCGATGCGCTGGCGCTGGATAAGCACGTGGCCGATGCGGATCTAGTGATCACCGGCGAAGGGCGAATCGACAGTCAGACCGTGCATGGCAAAGTGCCGGTCGGCGTGGCGAAGGTCGCCAAACGGTATGATATTCCGGTGATCGGCATTGCCGGCAGCCTGACCGCCGATGTCGGCGTGGTGCACGATCACGGTATCGACGCGGTGTTCAGCGTGATATACACCATTTGTTCCCTCGACGAGGCATTAGCCAACGCCGGGGAGAATGTGCGCCTCACCGCCCGCAACGTGGCGGCGGTATTAAAAGCGGGGCAGGGGTTACGGTAAGGATTGCCGAATGCCTGATGGTTGGTTGTGCCGGATGGCGGCTGCGCCTTATCCGGCCTACGGGTGCGGTATGCCGGGGGTTTTGGGTTTGCCGGATGGCGGCTGCGCCTTATCCGGCCTACGGTCACGAAGCTGCTGAAACCGCGTAGGCCGGATAAGCGTTTACGCGCCATCCGGCAATGGGATCGCGCTTAACCAATCAACCGGTGCGCTTCGCGCGCTACGTTATCCATCTCGTCGAGCAATTCGAGAAGCTCCGGCTCCAGATCTTCGGCGCGCACGCCGCTGCGCAACTGGTGCTCAAGCAAATGACAGAGCTTTTTCAGGCGTGGTACGCCGCTATAACCGCAGCTGCCGTGCAATTTATGGATCCCCTCCGCCAGCCCGGCGGGCGCTTCACCGACTAACTGCTCTTCAACCATATTGCGGATCTCCGGCAGGAACTCGACCAGCATATGCAGCATATCGCGCGCCAAATCCGATTTCCCCGCAGCCTGACGCAGCGCTAACTGCCAGTCGAGCGTCGTTTCATCATCCACGGTAATAACCGGCGGCGTCTGATCCGCTTCCGGCTCCAGCGGCGTCAGCCATGGGCCGACACTGTGGCCGGGCTTATAGCGCAGCAGCAAGTTACGCAGCTTCTCCTCTTCAATCGGCTTCGCCAGGTAGTCGTTCATCCCGGCGCTGAGCAGCTTCTCTTTCTGCCCGGCCATCGCATGGGCGGTGACGGCGACCACCGGCGTCTGCTGCTGGTGCGGCAACTGGCGGATCAATTCGCAGGCGCGAATCCCGTCCATCTCCGGCATCTGAATATCCATCAGCACCAGATCGAACTGCATCTGCTTCGCCCGCTCAAGGGCTTGCTGACCACTTTCGCACAGCTCCACCTGCTGAACCTGATCCTCAAGCAGCGCGCCAATCAGCTTCAGGTTGGCGGGGTTATCATCCACCGCCATTACCGACATCGGCAATTTGCTCTCATCCGGCGCGGGCAGTTCCGCCAGCCGCGTGATGCGGCAATATTCCGTTAACGCAGGCAGCAGGCGCGTCGAGGTGAGCGGTTTCAGCAGACAGGCCGCCGCGCCATCTTGTTTAAGCGATTCGGCGTCAACCTGCGCATGGCACGGCAGCGCCAGCAGCAGGTAATCGGTCATTGCCGCGGCACGCGCCAGGCGATCATGCTGCATACTCAGCGGCTCGCGCACGGTTACCGGGATCGCCATCAACAGCATGTCGTAGTGTGCCTGCGGTAGCGCGGAAAACGACGGGCTGTAGATCACCTCCAGCGGCGTTTCGCTCAGCACATCGAGCGTACACTGCGCCGCCGTTGCATTTGGCTCCACGTAGGCCAGGCGTTTGCCGACCAGACAGCGGGTTGGCTGCATCTCGCTGATAGCGTTCGGGTTAAGATCGAGATTGATATGGAACCAGAAGGTCGAGCCGCGATTAGGCTGGCTGTGGAAGGAGATATCGCCGCCCATCTCATTGACCAGCCGCTGGGTGATCACCAGCCCCAGCCCGGTGCCGCCGTGGCGACGCGAAATACTGGCGTCCGCCTGACGAAATGCCTGGAAGAGCCGCGACTGATCGCGCTCGGGAATGCCTATGCCGGTATCGCGGATCTGCATCTCCACCTGCACTTTGTTATTGCTGATGGCGCGCTTCTCCACCACCACGTCGATATTGCCGTTTTCCGTAAACTTGATCGCATTGCCGACCAGATTGGTGATCACCTGCTGCAAACGCAGCGGATCGCCAATCACGTTATCCGGCACATCATTTTTGATACTTAGCGTCAGCTCCAGGCCCTTATCGTGGGCCGAGTGCGCCAGCAGCGTCACCACCTCATCCAGCGTGCTGCGCAGCGGGAAGGGGATGCTTTCCAGAATCAGCTTGCCCGCTTCCAGTTTGGAGAAGTCGAGCACGTCATTGATGATCGCCAGCAGGTTATTGGCTGAGCGCTCAATGGTCAGCAGGTGGTCGCGCTGGGTGGGATTAAGCTCCGATTTCAGCGTCAAGCGGGTAAAGCCAATCACGCCATTAAGCGGCGTCCGCAGCTCGTGGGACATATTGGCGAGGAACTCGGATTTGATGCGCGCCGCTTCCTGGGCGCGCTTTTTCGCCAGATCCAACTCGACGTTCTGGATCTCCATCTGCTCCAGCGTTTCGCGCAGATCGGAGGTGGACTGGTCGATATTGTGCTGCATCTCTTCGTGATAGGCCGCCAGCGACATCGCCATCGAGTTAATGCCGTTTTTCAACATATCCAGTTCGCCAAGCATAAAGCCTTCGACGCGGCTATCGAGCTGGCCGCGGCGAATGCGGTCGACGGTATTGACCATATTGCGAATGGGGCTGGTGACATCGCGCATCAGCCGCCAGCCGAAAATCAGCGCGATGCCGATACAGAAGAGGATCATCAGGCTGGAGATAAATATCTCTTTGTACTGCTGCAAACGCACCGATTTGAGATCCAGCTCCAGCGCCACATAGCCGAGCAGATTGCCGGTGATCTTATCCGCCGGCAGCGAGGAGCTGGCGGGCGCAAACCCTTCGGTGAGGATTGGCGTGCGCAGGATCATCACATCGCCGCGCCGGGTGACGCTCAGCTTGCGCGGGAAGGGCTGATTGGCGGGCAGCTTGAGGGAATCGCCCTCGAGTTGCAGGTTCGACGAGACGAAGAGCGCGTTCTTATTGTCGTAGATCGAGATGGCCCGCACGATATCGGAGTGGCGGCGGTGCAGGACGCTAATCAGCTGGCCGATAGCGTCTTTATCCTGCAACGTCATGCTGTATTCGCTGGAGACCGCCAGCGGCTCAATAATGCTGGCTCCGGCGTCTTCCAGTTGACGCTGTAAATCGTTATAGCGATGGACGACAAAAAAGACGCTGAGCAGCACACCGATAAGTACGGTGGGCGCCAGAATCAGAATCATCATGCGTGCGCGCAAGCTGTAGTTGGTCATGGAATTCCGTTATGGGAGAATGGGGCCATTGATCAGTAATTGAGATTTTTCACCGCAATGGCGCAATTCTACTCTGCAAAACGACGAGTGACGACTCGTCAAAAAATAACCGTAACAGTAAACGACCTTGACCCGTTTGGGCAGGGGGTGGCGCGTCATAATGGTAAAGCGCTGTTTATTCCCGGTTTGTTACCCGCAGAGTCGGCGGAGATTATCCTTAAAGAGGATAAACGCCAGTTTGCCCGCGGCGAAGTGAGCCGTCGGCTGAACGACAGCCCGGAGCGCGTAGCGCCGCGCTGCCCGCACTTTGGCGTCTGCGGCGGCTGCCAGCAGCAGCATGCCAGCGTTGAGCTGCAACAGCGCAGCAAACGCGCCGCGCTGGCACGCCTGATGAAGCAGGATGTCGACGATGTGATCGCCGGTGAGCCGTGGGGTTACCGCCGCCGCGCGCGCTTAAGCCTGAGCTGGCAGCCGAAAGCGCAGCGTCTGGAGATGGGTTTTCGCAAAGCGGGCGACAGCGATATCGTCAATGTCACACAATGCCCGGTGCTGGTGCCCCGTCTTGAAGCACTGCTCACGCCGCTGCGCGACTGCCTGGCAGAATTAAGCGGCGCTCGCCAGCTTGGGCATGTCGAGCTGGTCGAGGCGGATAATGGCCCGCTGATGGTGCTGCGCCATACGGCACCGTTAAACGCCGCCGACAGAGCAAAACTGGAACGCTTTTCGCATTCCCATCATCTGGCGCTTTATCTCGCGCCGCAAAGCGATATTGTTGAGCAGATCACTGGTCAGACTCCCTGCTACGCTTCTGACGGGCTACCCTTACACTTCAGCCCGCGGGATTTTATCCAGGTCAATGATGGCGTAAATCAGCAGATGGTCGCCCGTGCGCTGGAGTGGCTCGATGTGCAGCCGCAGGACCGCATTCTCGATCTCTTTTGTGGGATGGGAAATTTCACGCTGCCGCTGGCGAAACGCGCGGCGGAAGTGGTTGGCGTGGAGGGCGTTGCTGAGCTGGTGGCGAAAGGGCAGGAGAACGCGCAACAGAATGGTTTGCACAATGTGACATTCTTTCACGAAAATCTGGAGGAAGATGTTACAAAACAGCCGTGGGCGAGCCGGGGGTTTGACAAAGTTTTACTCGACCCTGCGCGCGCGGGCGCGGCGGGTGTCATGCAGCATATTATAAAATTGTCGCCGGGCCGGGTGGTCTACGTCTCCTGTAATCCCGCCACGCTTGCGCGCGACAGTGAAGCGCTGCTGAGTGCGGGATACCAGATTGAGCGGCTGGCGATGCTGGACATGTTCCCGCACACTGGCCACCTGGAATCGATGGTGTTGTTTGTGAAACACAAATGATTAATTTCGGCTTGCCGAATTCGGCAGGCCCGGTCCCTGAAAGGAGAGGACAATGGTTGCGGTACGCAGTGCGCATTTGAACAAAGCGGGTGAATTCGATCCGGCCAAATGGATCGCCAGTCTGGGCATTACCAGTCAGCCGTCGTGTGAACGCTTAACCGAAACCTGGGCTTATTGTCTGCGTCAAACTCAAGGGCATCCGCAGGCGGAGATCCTGCTTTCACGCGGTATCGAGATGGTGGAGATCCTCTCGATGCTGAGTATGGACACCGACACACTGCGCGCCGCGCTGCTCTTCCCGCTCGCCGACGCGGAAGTGGTCAGCGAAGAGGTGCTGCGCGAAAACGTCGGGGCGGCGGTGGTTGAGCTGATCCACGGCGTGCGCGACATGGCCGCCATCCGCCAGTTAAAAGCGACCCATACCGATTCCGTCTCCTCCGAACAGGTGGATAACGTCCGCCGCATGCTGCTGGCGATGGTGGATGATTTCCGCTGCGTAGTCATCAAGCTTGCTGAACGTATCGCCCATCTGCGCGAAGTGAAAGATGCGCCGGAAGACGAGCGCGTGCTGGCGGCGAAAGAGTGTACCAACATCTATGCGCCGCTGGCGAACCGCTTAGGTATCGGCCAGCTGAAGTGGGAGCTGGAGGATTACTGCTTCCGCTACCTGCACCCGGAAGAGTACAAACGCATCGCTAAGCTGCTGCACGAGCGCCGTATCGATCGCGAACACTACATTGATGAGTTTGTTGGCCACCTGCGCGCCGAGATGAAGACCGAAGGCGTCAAAGCCGAAGTCTATGGCCGCCCGAAACATATCTACAGCATCTGGCGCAAGATGCAGAAAAAGCATCTCGCGTTCGACGAACTGTTTGATGTCCGCGCCGTGCGCATCGTCGCCGAACGGTTGCAGGATTGCTACGCCGCGCTGGGGATTGTGCATACCCACTATCGCCACCTGCCGGATGAGTTCGACGACTACGTCGCCAACCCGAAACCGAACGGTTACCAGTCCATCCATACGGTGGTGCTCGGGCCGGGCGGTAAAACCGTTGAGATCCAGATCCGTACCCGCCAGATGCACGAAGATGCCGAGCTGGGCGTTGCCGCGCACTGGAAGTACAAAGAGGGCACCGCGACGGCGACCGGCGCGCGTTCCGCCCATGAAGATCGCATTGCCTGGCTGCGTAAGCTGATTGCCTGGCAGGAAGAGATGGCGGACTCCGGCGAGATGCTCGACGAAGTGCGCAGCCAGGTCTTCGACGACCGGGTCTACGTCTTTACGCCAAAAGGGGATGTGGTGGATCTGCCCGCTGGCTCCACGCCGCTGGACTTCGCTTACCATATTCACAGCGATGTCGGTCACCGCTGCATCGGCGCGAAAATCAGTGGCCGCATCGTGCCCTTTACCTATCAGCTGCAGATGGGCGATCAGATTGAGATCATCACCCAGAAACAGCCGAACCCGAGCCGTGACTGGCTCAACCCGAACCTCGGCTATGTCACCACCAGCCGCGGGCGCTCGAAGATCCACGCCTGGTTCCGCAAGCAGGATCGCGACAAGAACATTCTTGCCGGCCGCCAGATCCTCGACGACGAGCTGGCGCACCTCGGCATCAGCCTGAAAGAGGCGGAGAAGCACCTGCTGCCGCGCTATAACTTCAACGAGCTGGACGAGCTGCTGGCGGCGATTGGCGGCGGCGACATTCGCCTCAACCAGATGGTCAACTTCCTGCAGGCGCAGTTCAACAAGCCGAGCGCCGAGGAGCAGGATGCCGCTGCGCTCAAGCAGTTGCAGCAGAAGACCTACGCACCGCAAAACCGCAGCAAAGACAACGGGCGCGTGGTGGTGGAAGGGGTCGGCAACCTGATGCACCATATTGCGCGCTGCTGCCAGCCGATCCCGGGCGACGAAATCGTCGGCTTTATCACCCAGGGGCGCGGCATCTCGATTCACCGCGCCGACTGCGATCAGCTGGAAGAGCTGCGCAACGTCGCGCCGGAGCGCATCGTGGATGCCGTCTGGGGCGAAAGCTACTCGGCGGGCTACTCGCTGGTGGTGCGCGTCACGGCGAACGATCGCAGCGGGCTGCTGCGTGATATCACCACCATTCTCGCAAATGAAAAGGTCAACGTGCTGGGCGTTGCCAGCCGCAGCGACACCCGCGAGCAGCTGGCGACCATCGATATGAATATCGAAATCTACAACCTGCAGGTGCTGGGCCGCGTGCTTGGCAAACTGAATCAGGTGCCTGACGTTATCGACGCCCGTCGCCTGCACGGCGGCTGATCGTCTCTTCACCCGATCCTCCCATCTCCTGGGAGGATCGCTTTTTAGCAAGGATTTTTCATGACACAAATCGATCGTCTGCTCGGGATCATGCAACGGCTGCGCGACCCGCAAACCGGCTGCCCGTGGGACAAAGAGCAGACTTACGCCACCATCGCGCCCTACACACTGGAAGAGACTTACGAAGTGCTGGACGCCATTTCGCGCGAAGACTTCGACGATCTGCGCGGCGAGCTGGGCGATCTGCTCTTCCAGGTGGTCTTCTACGCGCAGATGGCGCAGGAAGAGGGGCGTTTTGATTTCAACGATATTTGTGCTGCCATCAGCGACAAGCTGGAGCGCCGCCATCCGCATATCTTTGGCGACGCGCAGGCGGGTAACAGCGCGGAAGTGCTTGAGCGCTGGGAGCAGATCAAAACCGCCGAGCGGGCGGAGAAAGCGCAGCACTCGGCGCTGGATGATATTCCCCACAGCCTACCGGCGCTGATGCGCGCCCACAAAATCCAGAAGCGCTGCTCAACCGTGGGCTTTGACTGGACCACCATCGGCCCGGTGCTCGACAAAGTGTATGAAGAGATCGACGAAGTGATGGACGAAGCCAAACAGGCGGTTGTCGACCAGGCGCGGGTAGAAGAGGAGATGGGCGATCTGCTTTTCGCGACGGTTAATCTTTCCCGCCATCTGGGCGTTAAAGCGGAAGTGGCGCTGCAAAAAGCGAACCTCAAATTTGAGCGCCGCTTCCGCGAAGTTGAAAGGCTGGTTCAGGAGCGCGGCCTGGAAATGACCGGCGTAGATCTGGAAACAATGGAAACTATCTGGCAGCAGGTAAAGCGCCAGGAACATGATCTTTAAGGCATTTGTGGTAACAAGCGCGATTTGTGTGATTTTTTAAATAGCAAGCGCTTGATTTGCGTCAAAAACATTTGCTGGAAAGGGGCTATTTTCACACTCATTACGTTTGTTGAAACGTTTCCGCTAACGCCGCTTCGGCTTATCCTTAGGGCTTCCGGGCGGCAACAGCACGAATCAGTAAACGTTCAGAATTGTTGTACAAGCGGCGTCAGCCAAGAGAGCTAACGCTAATGCGGCCTGAAGAGAGAAGGGGAGGGGGAATGAAAGTTTGTGGCGCAACTCATCATCCGGTATACTGCTTTCCCGTCCTGGTTATTCCACCGTCTTTTAAACCTAACTTCTCAGGTTCAGCATGACAACGAACTATATTTTTGTGACCGGCGGGGTCGTATCCTCTCTGGGTAAAGGCATTGCCGCAGCCTCCCTGGCAGCTATTCTTGAAGCCCGTGGCCTCAAGGTCACCATGATGAAACTGGATCCGTACATCAACGTCGATCCGGGCACAATGAGCCCTATCCAGCATGGTGAAGTGTTCGTTACCGAAGATGGCGCAGAAACCGATCTTGATTTGGGTCACTACGAGCGTTTCATCCGCACCAAGATGACCCGTCGCAACAACTTCACCACCGGCCGTATCTACTCCGAGGTGCTGCGTAAAGAGCGCCGCGGCGACTATCTCGGTGCGACCGTGCAGGTTATCCCCCATATCACCAATGCCATCAAAGAGCGCATTATTGCTGGCGGCGAAGGCCACGACGTTGCGCTGGTTGAGATCGGCGGTACTGTCGGTGATATCGAATCCCTGCCATTCCTCGAAGCGATCCGCCAGATGGCGGTAGAAGTGGGCCGCGAGCGCACTCTCTACATGCATCTGACGCTGGTGCCATACATGGCCGCTTCCGGTGAAGTGAAAACCAAGCCGACTCAGCACTCTGTGAAAGAGCTGCTCTCCATCGGTATTCAGCCAGATATCCTGATTTGCCGCTCCGATCGCGCCGTTCCGGCCAACGAAAGAGCCAAAATTGCTTTGTTCTGTAACGTTCCAGAAAAAGCAGTGATTTCTCTGAAAGATGTCGATTCCATTTATAAAATCCCGGGCCTGTTGAAATCCCAGGGTCTGGACGATTATATTTGTAAACGATTCAGCTTAGCCTGCCCGGAAGCGAATCTCGCCGAATGGGAGCAGGTGATTTACCAGGAAGCGAATCCGTCGGGTGAAGTCACGATTGGTATGGTCGGCAAGTACATTGAGCTGCCGGATGCCTATAAATCGGTGATTGAAGCGCTGAAACATGGTGGTCTGAAAAACCGCGTAACCGTCAACATCAAGCTGATTGATTCGCAGGATGTTGAGACGCGCGGCGTTGAGATCCTCAAAGGCCTCGATGCCATTTTGATCCCGGGCGGCTTCGGCTACCGCGGCGTAGAAGGCAAGATCGCCACCGCGCGTTTTGCGCGTGAAAACAATATTCCTTACCTCGGCATCTGCCTGGGTATGCAGGTTGCGTTGATTGAGTATGCGCGCCACGTTGTCGGGATGGAGAACGCCAACTCCACGGAATTTGTGCCAGACTGTAAGTACCCGGTTGTGGCGCTGATCACCGAGTGGCGTGACGAAGAGGGCAACGTTGAGCAGCGTTCTGAGAAGAGCGATCTCGGCGGCACCATGCGCCTTGGTGCGCAGCAGTGCCAGCTTAGCGATGAGAGCCTGGTTCGCCAGCTGTATGGCTCAGAAACGATTGTTGAGCGCCATCGCCATCGCTACGAAGTCAACAATATGCTGTTGAAACAGATTGAAGCTGCGGGCCTGCGCGTTGCGGGCCGTTCCGGGGATGATCAGTTGGTCGAGATCATCGAAGTGCCGAACCATCCGTGGTTTGTCGCTTGCCAGTTCCACCCGGAGTTTACTTCTACGCCGCGTGACGGACATCCGCTGTTTGCCGGCTTTGTGAAAGCCGCCAGCGAGTATCAAAAGCGCCAGGCGAAGTAAAATATACAAAGACAGTGCACCCGACGGGTGCATTGTTGTCTGGAGTTTTAGTTTAACTTGTACTGAGGAAAACCTAATGTCCAAAATCGTTAAAGTCATCGGTCGTGAAATCATCGACTCCCGTGGTAACCCGACTGTTGAAGCAGAAGTTCACCTGGAAGGTGGTTTCGTTGGTCTGGCTGCCGCTCCGTCAGGTGCTTCCACTGGTTCCCGCGAAGCGCTGGAACTGCGCGATGGCGACAAATCCCGTTTCCTGGGTAAAGGCGTAACCAAAGCAGTTGGCGCAGTTAACGGCCCGATTGCTCAGGCGCTGCTTGGCAAAGATGCCAAAGACCAGGCTGGCATCGATAAGATCATGATCGATCTGGACGGTACTGAGAACAAATCTAACTTCGGCGCGAACGCCATCCTCGCGGTCTCCCTGGCTGCTGCGAAAGCTGCTGCTGCCTCTAAAGGCCAGCCGCTGTACGAGCACATCGCTGAACTGAACGGCACCCCGGGCAAATACTCCATGCCGGTTCCGATGATGAACATCATCAACGGCGGCGAGCACGCTGACAACAACGTCGACATCCAGGAATTCATGATCCAGCCGGTTGGCGCTTCCAGCGTTAAAGAAGCGATCCGCATGGGTTCTGAAGTGTTCCATCACCTGGCGAAAGTGCTGAAGTCTAAAGGCATGAACACCGCTGTGGGTGACGAAGGTGGCTACGCGCCGAACCTGGGTTCCAACGCCGAAGCACTGGCTGTTATCGCTGAAGCGGTAAAAGCAGCAGGCTACGAACTGGGCAAAGACATCACCCTGGCGATGGACTGCGCAGCATCTGAATTCTACAAAGACGGCAAATATGTACTGGCTGGCGAAGGCAACAAAGCCTTCTCTTCTGAAGAGTTCACTCACTTCCTGGAAGAGCTGACCAAACAGTACCCGATCGTCTCCATCGAAGATGGCCTGGACGAATCTGACTGGGACGGCTTTGCATACCAGACCAAAGTGCTGGGCGACAAAATCCAGCTGGTGGGCGACGACCTGTTCGTAACCAACACCAAGATCCTGAAAGAAGGTATCGACAAAGGTATCGCTAACTCCATCCTGATCAAATTCAACCAGATCGGTTCCCTGACCGAAACTCTGGCTGCAATCAAGATGGCGAAAGATGCGGGCTACACTGCAGTTATCTCTCACCGCTCTGGCGAAACTGAAGACGCAACCATCGCTGACCTGGCGGTAGGTACTGCGGCTGGCCAGATCAAAACCGGTTCCATGAGCCGTTCTGACCGTGTTGCTAAGTACAACCAGCTGATTCGTATCGAAGAAGCGCTGGGTGAAAAAGCACCGTACAACGGTCGTAAAGAGATCAAAGGCCAGGCATAATCCCTGCGCGTTTGTCTTAGAGAAATGCCAGTCGAATGACTGGCATTTTTTTTACTTAAAATCGACTTCCATCTGCTGCGGAATGGTCAAACCGCGCGTCGTCTGCACACAGCGGGCGATATAGTCGGTAAAGCGCGGCGGCTTCGGCATGCCGAGGCTCAGCAGCTTATCATTACTGAAACGCACGTTAAGCGTGGCGAAGGCGCCATATAACCGCATCGCTTTCAGCATCAGCCGCTCATTGCACGGCCCGAAGATATCCTTCAGCTCGCGGCGCATCTTCACCAGCGTTTCATAGCTCACCTGCGCGTAGTTATCGGCAATCGGGGCTTTCTCCAGCGCCTGCGCCATCGCGCTGTCGATATCCGCAAAGCGCACGCTGTTCTCCTCCCCGGCGGAGATATGCACCACTTCCCCGTGCGCCATCTCTTTTTCCAGCAGCATCAGCAGGGCATCCGCACAGTAATCAACCGGGATCACATCCACGCGATCCTCCAGCGAGCACATAAATTTTTGCAGCATCAGCCCCATACTGAAGACCCAGAAAATACTGGTCGACGGCTGGCAGCCGTGGCAAGTGTGTCCAACCACAATAGAGGGACGGGCGATAACCAGCGGCAGCTGCGGGCAGTGCTGGCGCATCAGCTGTTCAATGGTCGATTTGGAGTGGGTATACGCCACAAGGTGCTCCGCGTTTTCACGGAACTCTGCATTTTCCGCCACCAGCGAATCCGGCTCCGGAGTACAGGACATCGCCGTGCCGACATGCAGAAAACGCTGCAAGCCCGTTACCTGCGCCATCCGGCGCGCGAAGGCGAGCGTACCTTCGACGTTCACTTTCCAGATCAGCGGATTGCTGCCAAATGAGGCCACCGCCGCGCAGTTGATCACATGGGTAACCTGCTCAAGGCGCGGATCGTCGAGAAAGCTCTCCGGCTCGCCCAAATCACCGCAGAGGATCTGCCCGGCGGTGAGGGCGGCAAGCTGCACCTCGCTAAGATTAAATTTGCGCATATTGCTAACAATGCGCGCCAGCCCACTTTCGCGATCGGCGGCGCGCACCAGCAACAGTAAATTGACCTTTCCATTACGCTGCAGGATTTTTTCTAATACTGCTCCGCCCAGAAAACCCGTTGCGCCCGTTATTAATAGTGTGGTCATACATGCTATCCCATTATTGTTGAATGGGCGGATTGTAGGAGCAGAAAAGTAAACGCCAGATAAATAAACACGCGGCGTGAAAAAGCAAAAATTAAGCTTAATTTAAGGAAAGTGTCGCGGGGGATTTTTATAGGACAGCGAAGCCGGGGAAAAAATCCAGATAAGATAAATAAATTATCTATATCGCTGATTTTATTTATTTTTAATTGCCTTTCAGCAGCGTGAAATAAAAGTGTAAATTATTTCTATATGTAAAATAAATAATCTCTGCTTACATCCTTTTTCCCCTTTTAAAAAGCAGATTAGACGATTCGCATGCGCTAATAACGGGCAGGCATTTTCGCTTTTAACGACAATAATAAACATAACATTAAAAAGTCAGAGGGAGTCCGACGATGTTAGAGCAAATCAAAGGCAAGCTGGTGGTCTCATGCCAGGCGCTGGAAAATGAGCCGCTACACAGCCCGTTTATTATGGCGAAGATGGCGCTGGCAGCCGCAGAGGGAGGCGCGGCGGGAATTCGGGCTAATAGCGTGGTTGATATTGAGGCCATCAGGCAGCAGGTCGCGCTGCCGGTGATTGGCCTTATCAAGCGCGACTACCCCGACAGCGAGGTGTTTATTACGCCCACGCTGCGCGAAGTGGAAGAGTTAATAGCCGCCGCGCCAGAGATGATTGCGCTCGATGCCACCCAGCGCCCGCGCCCCGGTGGTGAAACCCTCGCACAGCTGGTCGCCGGGATCAGCGCCCGCTGGCCCGCACTGTTATTAATGGCGGATATCGCAAGCGTTGAAGAGGCGGTGATATCAGAGCAGCTTGGTTTCGACTGCGTCGGCACCACGCTCTACGGTTATACGCCGCAGACAAAAGGCCATACGCTGCCGGAGAGCGATTTTGCCCTGCTCAAAGCAGTGCTGGCAGCCGTTGCCATTCCGGTCATTGCCGAAGGGAATGTTGATACCCCGGAGCGCGCGGCGCGCTGCCTGGCGCTCGGTGCCCATGCGGTGGTCGTGGGTGGTGCCATCACCCGACCACAGCAGATTACGCGCCGTTTTACCGACGCAATAAGATCACCAGCTATCTGACGAGCCGCCGCCGTCGCTGGAGCCGCCGTCGCCGGAGCTTGAGCTATCACTGCTGCTGTGGCTGCCGCTATCACCGCCTGAATGGTGGTGAAGATGGCTGGTGCTGGTCGAGGTCCAGGTGGCGCTGTCATCGCGCACCGTGCCGCCGCCGACAGCCAGCAAGCGCTGCGGGTAGAGCCACAGGAAGAACAATCCCGAAAAGATGCTGATAAAAGGGATAGAGAAGCTGAGCCAGACAAAAGGCATTACCCAGGAGACAAACTCAGAGGTAATAGCGAGCGCCGGGGTCAGCAACAGAGAGCCAAAAAAGATCACCCGCACCGTTCTCTTTTTACGCTTGAGGATCAGTAAAAAGAGGCCGACGGCGAGAAAAGGCAACCCTTGCCAGTAAGAGAAGTTAACCAGCTTTCCGCGCACCCATGCCCACGAGGCGGAAGCGGGCGACGGCAACGGTTGCCCGCTCAGCAACGCATCAATCCCTTTCAGCCCATGCTGTAAGCCGGAGAACAGATCCCCCTCCCGGAAGTAGGGCAGCATCTGCTCTTTGATCACCTGGCTTGCCAGCGCATCGCTGATGGTGGTTTCAAGACCGCGGCCGACCTCCACGCGCACCCGGCGATCCTGCCATGCCACAAGGATCAGCACGCCGTCATTGCGCTGCGCACTGCCCAGCCGCCACTCATTAAAGGTTTGCGTGGCAAACGTTTCGAGGTCCTCCCCCTCAAGGGAGGGCAATACCAGCACGGCGACCTGCGCGCCGGTTCGCCTGTTAATCTCCGCGACCTCGCTAAGAAGCGACAACTTATCCTCGGTCGCAAACAGGGCGTGCGGATCGTTGACGAAGCCGCGCATCGACGGAACCGGGAGTGCGTGAGCCTGAAACGTCATGCTCACGAACAGCAGCAATAAGGTGACTACGCGTGCCATAAAGCAACTTCCTTGCAGGGCTGGGGTAGATTCGCCACATCATAGCGGCACTCTTTCACCGCTGACAATTCGCCATAAATGGCGTAGTAGCCGCCGGAGATGTTGCGGCAAAGCGCAAATGGCACATGATCGGCGGCGTGTTATCTGCAATAATCCCTTTTTTCACTTCGATAAAGAGCCAGCATGCAGTACCCGATTAACGAGATGTTCCAGACCCTGCAAGGCGAGGGTTACTTCACCGGCGTTCCCGCCATTTTTGTTCGTTTACAGGGATGCCCGGTTGGTTGCGCCTGGTGCGACACCAAACACACCTGGGATAAGCTCGCGGATCGGGAGGTGTCGCTCTACAGCATTCTTGCCAAGACCAAAGAGAGCGACAAGTGGGGCGCGGCCAGCAGCGAAGATCTGCTCGCCATTATTGAGCGCCAGGGCTGGACGGCGCGCCACGTGGTGATCACCGGCGGCGAACCCTGCATTCACGATCTTATCCCGCTCACCGCGCTGCTGGAGAAGCATGGCTTTAGCTGCCAGATCGAAACCAGCGGCACCCACGAAGTGCGCACCTCCCACTCTACCTGGGTAACGGTTTCGCCGAAGGTGAATATGCGCGGCGGGTATGATGTGCTGCAGCAGGCGCTGGAACGGGCCGATGAGATCAAGCACCCGGTCGGGCGCATGCGCGATATCGAAGCGCTGGATGAACTGCTGGCGCAGCTGCACGATCAGAAGCAGCGGGTTATCGCCCTGCAGCCGATCAGCCAGAAAGAGGACGCCACGCGTCTGTGCATTGAAACCTGCATTGCACGCAACTGGCGGCTGTCGATGCAGACGCACAAATATCTCAACATCGCCTGAAAAAACAAAACCCGCCAGCGGCGGGTTTGTTGTTTTACGCAGAGGATCAGCCGCGGTAGACGCATCCGGCGGTACAGGTCTCTTTCACCATCACCGCACTCAGCAGCGGCACAACCGGCTTCATCTGATCCCAAATCCATTTCGCCAGCACTTCGCTGGTCGGGTTTTCCAGCCCCGGGATCTCATTCAGATAGTAGTGATCCAGTCTGTCGTAGAGCGGTTTAAACGCCGCTTTCAGCTCGGCGAAATCCATAATCCAGCCGGTATAAGGGTCCACCTCGCCGGTGATCTCCAGGCGCACCATAAAGGAGTGGCCATGCAGGCGGCCGCACTTATGTCCCTCAGGAACATGGGGCAGGTGGTGCGCGGCTTCGAAGGTGAAATCTTTAAACAAGGTGGTCGACATAATGCACTCTCAGGCTACAAAAACCGCCGAATGGTAGCGGAAATGACCTTTTTTAGCATTAACTAAAACCGCTAAAAACGATTACCGCCGCACATGCTTAACATTGCAGTCGATTTATCAATAAAATTCAGTCACTTATTCAACCTGTTTTACTGTTAACGATGATAGCTAAAACAGGTTAGTCCTTTTGGTTATTTATTATTTCCAACCTTTCTTTAATTGTTATTATCCCCGCCGTTAACCTTACTTTCTCTTCTGTTTTTCAAAACATAAAAACAGCTTTGCTACTGGAACATAACGACGCATGACAACCCAGGCCCCATCTTCCGCGTTGCTCCCGTTAAACCCGGAGCAACTGGCGCGCCTCCAGGCGGCCACCACCGATTTGACTCCCACCCAGCTCGCCTGGGTTTCCGGCTATTTCTGGGGCGTGCTCAATCAGCAGCCCGGCGCGGCGGCCGTTGCCACCGCCGCACCCGTTGCCGAAACCCCATCGATTACTCTGATCTCCGCCTCGCAGACCGGCAATGCGCGCCGCGTCGCTGAAGCGCTGCGCGACGATCTGCTGGCGGCGAAACTGAGCGTCAACCTGGTCAACGCGGGCGACTACAAATTCAAACAGATTGCCAACGAGAAGCTGCTGGTAATTGTTGCCTCGACGCAGGGCGAGGGGGATGCGCCGGAAGAAGCGGTAGCACTGCATAAATTCCTGTTTTCGAAAAAAGCGCCGAAATTTACCGATACCGCCTTTGCGGTGTTTGGCCTTGGCGACAGCTCTTATGAGTTCTTCTGCCAGGCGGGGAAAGATTTCGACAGCAAGCTGGCGGAGCTTGGCGCCGAGCGTCTGCTCGATCGCGTCGATGCTGACGTTGAGTACCAGGCCGCCGCCGCCGAGTGGCGCGCGCGCGTGGTCGAAGTACTGAAAGCCCGCGCCCCGGCGGCTACGCCTGCGCAGACCGCAGCCAGCACCAGCGGCGCGGTGAATGAAGTCACCTCCAGCCCCTACACTAAAGAAGCGCCGCTCGCCGCGACCCTCTCCGTTAACCAGAAAATTACCGGGCGTAACTCGGAAAAAGATGTCCGCCATATCGAAATCGATCTTGGCGACTCTGGCCTGCGCTACCAGCCTGGCGACGCGCTTGGTGTCTGGTATCAGAACGATCCGGCGCTGGTCAAAGAACTGGTGGAGCTGCTGTGGCTGAAGGGCGACGAGCCGGTAATGGTAGACGGCAAAACCCTGCCGCTGGCTGAAGCTTTACAGTGGCATTTCGAGCTGACCGTTAACACCGCCAATATCGTTGAGAACTACGCCACTCTGACGCGCAGCGAATCGCTGCTGCCGCTGGTGGGCGATAAAGCGAAGTTGCAGCACTACGCCGCGACCACGCCGATTGTCGATATGGTGCGCTTCTCCCCGGCGCAGCTCGATGCCGATGCGCTGATTGGCCTGCTGCGCCCGCTGACGCCGCGCCTCTATTCCATCGCCTCTGCGCAGGCAGAAGTGGAGAGCGAAGTGCACGTCACCGTTGGCGTGGTGCGTTACGAGATTGAAGGCCGTCCGCGTGCCGGTGGTGCCTCGAGCTTCCTCGCCGATCGCGTGGAAGAGGAGGGTGAAGTGCGCGTCTTTATCGAGCATAACGAGCACTTCCGCCTGCCGGCCAACCCGGAAACGCCGGTCATTATGATTGGCCCGGGCACCGGCATCGCGCCGTTCCGCGCCTTTATGCAGCAGCGCGCCGCCGATGAAGCGCCGGGCAAAAACTGGCTCTTCTTTGGCAACCCGCACTTTACCGAGGATTTCCTCTACCAGGTGGAGTGGCAGCGCTATGTGAAAGAGGGCGTGCTGAGCCGTATCGATCTCGCCTGGTCGCGGGATCAAAAAGAGAAAATATACGTACAAGACAAACTGCGCGAACAGGGCGCAGAGCTGTGGCGCTGGATCAATGAGGGTGCCCACATTTATGTCTGCGGCGACGCCAATCGCATGGCGAAAGACGTTGAGCAGGCTTTACTGGACGTGATTGCCGAATTCGGTGGCATGGATACCGAAGCGGCGGATGAATTTTTAAGTGAGCTGCGCGTTGAGCGCCGTTATCAGCGAGATGTCTACTAATGAGTGAAAAACATCCCGGCCCTCTGGTGGTCGAAGGCAAACTGGCCGATGCCGAGCGCATGAAGCTTGAGAGTAACTATCTGCGCGGCACCATCGCCGAAGATTTAAATAACGGTCTGACCGGTGGCTTCACCGGCGACAACTTCCTGCTGATCCGTTTCCACGGCATGTACCAGCAGGATGACCGCGACATTCGCGCCGAGCGCGCCGAGCAAAAGCTCGAACCGCGCCACGCAATGCTGCTGCGCTGCCGTCTGCCGGGCGGTGTCATCACCACTAAACAGTGGCAGGCGATCGATAAGTTCGCCCATGACAACACCATTTACGGCAGCATTCGTCTGACTAACCGCCAGACCTTCCAGTTTCACGGCATTCTGAAGAAGAACGTGAAGCCGGTGCACCAGATGCTGCACTCCGTCGGGCTGGATGCGCTGGCGACCGCCAACGACATGAACCGTAACGTGCTCTGCACCTCAAATCCGTTTGAATCGCAGCTGCACGCCGAAGCGTACGAGTGGGCGAAGAAGATCTCCGAGCATCTGCTGCCGCGCACCCGCGCCTATGCGGAGATCTGGCTCGATCAGGAGAAGGTCGCCACTACCGATGAAGAGCCGATCCTTGGCCAGACCTATCTGCCGCGTAAGTTCAAAACCACGGTGGTGATCCCGCCGCAGAACGATATTGATCTGCACGCCAACGACATGAACTTTGTGGCGATTGCCGAGAATGGCAAGCTGGTCGGCTTTAACCTGCTGGTTGGCGGCGGGCTCTCCATTGAGCACGGCAACAAGAAAACCTATGCCCGCACGGCGAGCGAGTTTGGCTACCTGCCGCTGGAGCATACGCTGGCGGTGGCGGAAGCGGTAGTCACTACCCAGCGCGACTGGGGCAACCGTACCGATCGTAAAAACGCCAAAACCAAATATACCCTTGAGCGCGTCGGCGTTGAGACCTTCAAAGCGGAAGTGGAACGCCGCGCGGGGATCAAGTTTGAGCCGATCCGCCCGTATGAGTTTACCGGGCGCGGCGATCGCATCGGTTGGGTCAAAGGGATCGACAACAACTGGCACCTGACGCTGTTTATTGAAAACGGCCGCATCCTGGATTATCCGGGACGCCCGCTGAAAACCGGCCTGCTGGAGATCGCGAAGATCCACCAGGGCGAGTTCCGCATTACCGCCAACCAGAATCTGATCATTGCCAGCGTGCCGGAGAGCCAGAAAGCGGCGATCGAGCAGCTGGCGCGCAGTCACGGCCTGATGGATGCGGTAACGCCGCAGCGCGAAAACTCGATGGCCTGCGTCTCCTTCCCGACCTGCCCGCTGGCGATGGCGGAAGCGGAGCGTTTCCTGCCTTCCTTCGTCGATAAAGTGGAAGAGCTGATGGTGAAACATGGCGTCGGCGACGAGCATATCGTGCTGCGCGTCACCGGCTGCCCGAACGGCTGTGGCCGCGCAATGTTGGCGGAGATTGGCCTGGTGGGTAAAGCGCCGGGTCGCTACAACCTGCATCTGGGCGGCAACCGCAGCGGCACGCGTATTCCGCGCATGTACCGTGAAAACATTACCGAGCCGGAGATCTTAGGCGAGATCGACACCCTCGTTGGTCGCTGGGCGCAGGAGCGCGAAGCGGGTGAAGGTTTCGGCGATTTCACCGTGCGCAGCGGCATTATCCGCCCGGTATTAGATCCGGCGCGCGATTTTTGGGAATAAGCGTTGCAGGCCGGATAAGGCGAAGCCGCCATCCGGCATTGAACACGCCACCCGGCAACAACACTGTGAGGAACCTATGTCCATACTCGATCTGAACGCGCTCAACGCGCTGGCGAAAGAGGAACGCGACCAGCAGCTGGCCGACACCAACGCCCAGCTTGAAACCTTCACCGCCGAAGCGCGCGTGGCGTGGGCGCTGGAGAACCTGCCGGGTGAGTATGTGCTCTCATCCAGCTTTGGTATTCAGGCAGCGGTCAGCCTGCACCTGGTCAACCAGGTGTGCCCGAATATCCCGGTGATCCTGACCGATACCGGTTATCTCTTCCCGGAGACCTACCAGTTTATTGATGAGCTGACAGAGAAGCTCAACTTAAACCTTAAGGTCTATCGCGCCGAGCAGAGCCCGGCCTGGCAGGAAGCGCGCTACGGCAAGCTGTGGGAGCAGGGCGTGGAGGGGATTGAGAAGTACAACCAGATTAACAAAGTCGAGCCGATGAACCGGGCGCTGGCAGATCTCAATGCGCAAACCTGGTTCGCCGGGCTGCGCCGCGAGCAATCCGGGAGCCGCGCAGCGCTGCCGGTGCTGGGCATTCAGCGCGGCGTGTTCAAAGTGCTGCCGATCATCGACTGGGATAACCGCACGGTGTACCAGTATCTGCAAAAGCAGGGGCTTAAGTACCATCCGCTGTGGGATCAGGGCTATCTCTCGGTGGGCGATACCCATACCACCCGCAAGTGGGAGCCGGGCATGGCAGAAGAGGAGACGCGCTTCTTCGGCCTGAAACGCGAATGCGGGCTGCACGAAGGGTAACTCTTCAGACGTTGCCGGATGGCCACCGCGATTTTGCAGCTGTTGTAGGCCGGATAAGGCGTAGCCGCCATCCGGCAAACAGGCCGCATCGGCTGATGGCATCACACTGCCGGATGGCGCTGGCGCTTATCCGGCCTACGAATAACGACCGCGGTTTTTGTACAATTGGGCCACACCGCATCACACTGCCGGATGGCGCTGACGCTTATCCGGCCTACGAATAACGACCGCGGTTTTTGTAACACTCGGGCCACACCGCATCACACTGCCGGATGGCGCTGACGCTTATCCGGCCTACGAATAATGACCGCGGTTTTTGTAACCCTCGGGCCGCATCGCATCACACTGCCGGATGGCGCTAACGCTTATCCGGCCTACGAATAACGACCGCGGTTTTTGTAACACTCGTGCCGCACCGCATCACACTGCCGGATGGCACTGACGCTTATCCGGCCTACGAATAATGACCGTGGTTTTTGTACAATTGGGCCGCACCGCATCACACTGCCGGATGGCGCTGACGCTTATCCGGCCTACGAATAATGACCCCGGTTTTTATACAATTGGGCCGCACCGCATCACACTGCCGGATGGCGCTAATGCTTATCCGGCCTACGAATAATGACCGTGGTTTTTGTACAATTGGGCCGCACCGCATCACGCTACCGGATGGTGCTAACGCTTATCCGGCCTACGATGAAGATCCTGGTGTTGTAGGCCGGATAAGGCGCAGCCGCCATCCGGCAATCAAACCGCACCACTTACTGCATCACACTGACATGGGCGGCGACAATCCGCCATCCGAACGGGAACTTCACCCATGTCTGCATCTGGCGGCCGATGCGCTCGCTGTTTTCGCGGGTAAACTCGGTGCTCGCCACCGCCATCTCATCGCCAAAGGTGGTGATGGTGGTATTGCGTAACACTCTTTCTAACCCGGCCGACGGGCGCGCCTGGCGAAAATCGCGGATCGCCGCCATGCCGTAAAGATTCTCCGTCGCCCCATAACGCACCGTGCGCCCGTCATCCCAGAACAGCTCATCCAGCACCGCCACATCATTACTGATCAACGCCTGCTCATAGCGATAAAACGCCGCCGTCACCTCATTGAGGATCAGCGGGCGATCAATATTGTCCCGATTCATGCTCCCTCCTGCGGATAAAGAAGCCCGGCCTGCTCCAGCCGCCATGCTGCCTGTAAACAGCGCGCCTCCTGCCACGGCGCGCCAATAATCTGCACGCCAATCGGCAGCCCGCGTTCGCTCTTCAGCGCTACGGTTACCACCGGCAGGCCGAGAAACGAAATCGGCTGCGTCAGCATCCCCATGCTCGCTTTGACCGGCAGGTCACAGCCGTTGATACGCATTGTCGCGTCCCCAATCTGCGTGGCGCTGCACGGCGTAGCGGGAGCGAGCAGCAGATCGACATCCTTAAACAGCGCCAGCGTCTCATCACGAAACCAGGCCCGGAAGCGCTGCGCCTGCGTATACCACGCCGACGGCGTCATCGCACCTGCCAGCAGGCGCTCGCGCGAGTTCGGCTCAAACTTATCCGCCGCTGTGCGCAGGGCGGGCAGGTACGCATTTCCCCCTTCGGCAGCGGTCAGCACAAACGCCGCCGAACGCGCCAGCTCCGCCTGCGGCAGCGTCATCGCGCGATCCGCTGCCAGCGAGCGTGCCACCTGGTTTAAGGCATCGCGGGCATCGTTATCGCACCAGGTGGTGAAGAACCCCTCCAGCACCGCACAGCGCAGCGGATCGTCATGAGTAAGCTGCGTAAGCGCCGCCTCGGTCGGGCGATCCGCCTGGGCGCGATCGTCCGGATCGTGCCCCTGCATGGCGTCATACACCCGCGTCAGATCGTCGACGGTGCGCGCCAGCGGGCCGATATGATCGAGGCTCGGCACAAAGGGGTGGCTGCCGCTGCGCGACAAACGTCCGAAGGTCGGTTTCAGGCCATTCACACCGCAGAGAGAAGCAGGCACGCGGATCGAGCCGTTGGTGTCGGTGCCGAGGGCGAAATTGACCATCCCCGCCGCGACCGCCGCCGCTGAACCGCCGGAGGAGCCGCCCGCTACGCGCGTGCGATCGCGCGGGTTGCGCGTCGCGCCGTAATGGCTGTTCTCGGTGGTGAAGCCATAGGCATAAGCGTCCATATTGAGTGCCCCGGCCAGCAGCGCGCCGGCGCGATGGAGCTGGCGCAGAGCAAAGGCATCCTGCGCGGCGGGCGGATCGTGGCTGAACAGCTCCGCACCAGCCAGCGTCGTCACGCCCGCAATATCAAACAGGTTTTTCACCGCAAACGGCACGCCCGCCAGCGGCGGCAGCGTCTCGCCCTGCGCGATCCGGCGATCAATCTGCGCCGCCTCGGCAAGCAGGCGCGGGGCGGTGACTTCAGTAAAGGCATTAATGCCGAGGTTAAGCTGATCGATGCGCGATAACGTCTGCTGCGCCAGTTCGTGCGCGCTGAACCACTTCTCGCGCAGCCCGCGCTGAATATCCTCAATCGACAGATTCATAAGCGGTACTCTCCCGCCCCTTCCTGACGAGGGGGCAGGGGAAACTGCATTAACGGCTGCGCCATCGCCGCGATGCGCGCCAGCTGCACCTCAAGCTCCGCGCGGCGCGCGTCATCAAGCGGCATCTCAAGTATCTGCTCCATCAGCCGGATCCACGCCGGCCAGTCTGTTGCGTCGTTGTTCATCATCGCTCCTTAGAAACCCGCCGCGCTGCCGTTGCTGCGCGGATCAAATGCCCCCTCCAGCATGCCGTTGGCATGGCGCACAATCGCACCGGCATGGCCGGTCGCTTCGCTTAAGCCGGGCAGCCACTCCACCTCATGCCCCATAGCGCGCAGTGCCTGCGCCGTCTCTTCGCTAAAACGGTTCTCCAGCTTCAGGCTGTCGGAGGTCTGCCCCCAGGTGCGCCCGAGCAGCCAGCGCGGGGCGCAGACCGCCTCCTGCAATCCCATTCCCTGCAACACATGGCGGGTAAAGATCGCCGCCTGGGTCTGCGGCTGCCCGTCGCCGCCCATTGTGCCGTAGACCATGGTGCGGCCATCGTTAAGCCGCGCCGCCGCCGGGTTTAAGGTGTGGAATGGCTGTTTGCCTGGCATCAGCGCCAGCAGGTGTTGCGGGTCGAGGCTGAAGGCCGCGCCGCGGTTTTGCAGCAGCACGCCGCTCTCCGGCAGCACTACGCCGCTGCCAAACTCGTGATAGATGCTCTGGATAAACGACACCGCCAGCCCGTTTTTATCCACCACGCCCATCCACACCGTATCGCCCGGTCCTTTGCCTGGCCCCCAGGGGGCAGCGCGCTGCTCATCAATGCTGGCAGCGAGCTGTTCCAGCGGTGCCTGCTCCAGCAGGCTCTGCACTGGCAGCGTGACGTGGCGCGGATCGGTGATATAGCGGTCGCGCAGGCCAAAGGCTTTTTTGGTCGCTTCGACAATTCGGTGGATGGTCTGCACTTCGCTGGCCTGTTCCATCGCCAGGTGGTCGGTAATGCCGAGGATCGCCAGCGACACCAGCCCCTGAGTGGGCGGCGTCATGTTGAACACCTCGCCCTGGCTGTGCGCGAGGCGCAGCGGCACGCGGCGCTGGGCGCGATGAGCGGCGAGATCCTGCGCGGTCACCGGCAGGCCTAAGGCCGCCATTTCAGCGGCGATAATGGTTGCCAGCGGGCCGCGATAAAAACTGTCTAACCCCTCGGTGGCAAGCCGGGTCAGGGTGCGCGCCAGTTTCGGCTGGCAAAAGCGGCTCCCCGCCAAAGGCGCGTTGCCATCAGGTAAAAAGGTGTCGGCAAAACCGGGGACATCGACCAGTTCAGCGTACTTCGCCTGGGTGGCGCTGGCCTGCGACTGGGTAACGGGAATACCGTCGGCGGCATAGCGAATGGCATCTGCCAGCAGGCGCGAAAGCGGAAGCTGCCCGCCGCCGAGTGAGGTGGAGAATGCCAGCGCCTCCTCCCAGCCGCTCAATGTGCCGGGCACGGTTAACGCCGCCAGCGGACCGCGATGGGGAATATGCGCATGCCCGTCATAAAAGGCGGTGGTCGCGTGCTGGCCCGCCGCGCCGCTGGCATCGATCGCCAGCGGTTCGCCGTTCGGCGGCACGATCAGCCAGAAGCCGTCGCCGCCAATGCCGTTCATATGCGGATAGACCACCGCAATGGTGGCCGCCGCCGCGACCATCGCTTCAATGGCGTCACCGCCGTGGCGCAGCACCGAGAGCGCCGACTCGCTGGCAAGGTGGTGGGGCGTTACCGCCATACCGGAGGGGGCCATATTACTCTGCATCGTCACGCTTCCTTTTTTGCGGGTATAGCAGAGTGCTAAGCAAGAGCTGTTCCAGATTGACGCGATACGTTTCACTGTGTCAGCTTTAGCTGAAACAAAAGTTGCAGGAGGCGTTATGCAGCAGCTCGATATGCGCTTGCGCGCGTGTTACGACCACCTCTCGCCGCAGGAGCAGCGGGTGGCCGCCTTTATTCTCGACCACTTCGACGACCTGGTGAGCTACAACAGCGCGGAGCTTGCCCGCTTAAGCGGCGTGTCGAAAGCGACCGTCAGCCGCCTGTTTCGCCGGCTCGGTTACGACAACTTCAAAGCGATGCGCGATGAGTTGCGCACCCTGCGCCAGAGCGGGATGCCGCTGGCGGAAAGCCGCGAGGCGGTGCAGGGCAACACGCTGCTGGCGCGCCACTATAAGCAGGAGATGGCAAACCTGACCCAGTGGATCAACAGCCTCGATGCGGAACAGTTTGCCGCCGTTATTGCGGCCCTGAGCGCCGCCCGGCGGGTGGTGATTATCGGCTTTCGCAACAGCGCGCCGGTGGCGCTGCATCTGCGCCAGCAGTTATTGCAAAGCCGCGGGCAGGTGGCGGTGATGCCGCAGCCGGGGCAGACGCTGGCGGAGGAGATTGTCGATCTCACTGAGGAGGATATGGTGGTGATGGTGGCGTTTCGCCGCCGTCCGCGCGGCGTGCGCCCGCTGCTGGAGACGCTGCAAAGCCGCGGCGTGCCGGTGCTGGTGCTGAGTGAAGCGCAGGCCAGCGGGCTGAAAGCCGTTAGCCGCTGGCATATCGGCCTGCCGCTGGAGAGCGTCTCGGCCTTCGACAGCTACAGCAGCGCCATGAGCCTGGTGAATCTCCTCGCCAACGCGCTGCTGCACACCACGCTTAGCGAAGGGCGCCAGCGCATTCACACTATCGCTGCGCTCTATCAAGATCTCGACGAACTCGAACCGCGCTGATGCACTTTTTTGGTGCTTTCGCACCACGCTGATGACACCTCACGGGGCACGCTGTGCCCCCGATTTTGTGGATTAGCACGCAGTCCCGCCCCCTCCGTCTATGGCACATTAGTTGCAGAAATAACAGATAAGAACCTTTTGTTTCATTGACCGGATGAAGGACGTGCCAATGTTTGATCTCTCCCACAGTTCACAAATCAACCCGCCTCAACGCCTGCTGATGGGGCCAGGGCCGATCAATGCCGATCCGCGCGTGCTGCGCGCGATGGCGAGCCAGCTTATCGGCCAGTACGATCCGGTGATGACCGGCTACATGAATGAGGTGATGGCGCTCTATCGCGGCGTCTTTCGCACCGAAAACCGCTGGACGATGCTGGTGGATGGCACCTCGCGCGCCGGTATTGAGGCGATCCTCGTCTCCGCCATTCGCCCCGGTGACCGCGTGCTGGTGCCGGTGTTCGGCCGCTTCGGTCACCTGCTCTGTGAAATCGCCCGCCGCTGCCGCGCCGAGGTGCATACCATTGAGGTGCCGTGGGGCGAAGTCTTTACCCCGGATCAGATTGAAGAGGCGATCAAGCGCGTTAAGCCGCGCCTGCTGCTGACAGTGCAGGGCGACACCTCGACAACGATGCTGCAACCCCTCGATCAACTGGGCGAGATCTGCCGCCGCCACGATGTGCTGTTCTACACCGATGCCACGGCGTCACTCGGCGGTAACGCGCTGGAGAGCGATGCCTGGGGGCTGGATGCGGTCTCTGCCGGGTTGCAGAAGTGTCTTGGCGGGCCGTCCGGCAGCGCGCCGGTCACCTTAAGCCCGCGCATGGAGGCGGCGATCCGCGCCCGTCGTTGCGTTGAGCAGGGGATCCGCACCGAGGCCCACGAAGATGGCAGCGAGGAGATGATCTACTCCAACTATTTCGATCTCGGCATGGTGATGGATTACTGGGGGCCGGAGCGCCTGAACCACCACACCGAAGCCACCAGCATGCTCTTCGCCGCCCGCGAATGCGCGCGCATTATGCTGGAGGAGGGGATGGATAACCTGATTGCCCGCCACGAACTGCACGGCCGCGCGCTGCTCGCCGGTATCCAGGGAATGGGGCTTGGCGTGTTTGGCGACATCCGCCACAAGATGAATAACGTGCTCGGGGTGGTGATCCCGCCTGAGGTACACGGTGAAGAGGTGCGCCAGCGCCTGCTGAACGATTTCCATATTGAGATTGGCACCTCCTTCGGCCCGCTACAGGGCAAGATCTGGCGCATCGGCACCATGGGCTATAACGCGCGCAAAGATTGCGTCCTGCAAACCCTCACCGCGCTGGAAGCGGTACTCAATCGCCTCGGCTTTCGTACCGTGCAGGGCGCGGCGATGCAGGCAGCCTGGGATGTGTATGAAGGAGCGCGCGCATGATGAATCAGGAGGAGGCCGCCTGCGCCGCCGGTCGGGTAATGGCGCGCTGCGACGCGCTGGCGCAATTAAGTGAAAGCAGCGAGGGGCTGACCCGCGTTTATCTCTCGTCGGAGCATTTGCAGGCCAACGCGCTGGTCGCGCAGTGGATGCAGCAGGCGGGCATGACCACCTGGCAGGATGCGGTCGGCAATATCTGCGGGCGCTATGAGGCCGCGCTGCCGGGCGCACAGGCGCTGCTGCTCGGCTCGCATCTCGATACGGTGCGCAACGCCGGGCGCTACGACGGCATGTTCGGCGTGCTGGCGGCGATTGAAGTAGTCGATGCGCTGAATCGCGCCGGGCTTCGCGGGGCGCAGGCGATTGAGATTATCGGCTTTGCTGATGAGGAGGGAACGCGCTTTAACATCGCCCTGCTCGGCAGCCGTGGACTGACCGGCAGCTGGCCCGCGTCGTGGCTCGCCTGCGAGGATGCGCAGGGGGTCAGCGTGGCGCAGGCGTTAGCCCTTGCCGGGCTGAGCGCCGATGCGATTTTTGCTGCCCAGCGCCCGGTGGCGGATTTCTCGGCCTACCTCGAGTTGCATATTGAGCAGGGGCCGGTGCTGGAGCAGGAGGATCTCGCCCTTGGCGTAGTGAGCGCGATTAATGGCGCGCACCGTCTGCACGCTCGTTTTACCGGTGAAGCGGGCCATGCCGGGACGGTGCCGATGCGCCATCGCCGCGATGCGCTGGCCGCCGCCGCCGAATGGCTGCTGTTTATTGAGCAGACCACCCAGGCCTTCGCGCCGGATATTGTCGCCACCGTCGGCACCTTGCAGTGCGAGCCCGGCGCGGTGAATGTGATCCCTGGCGCGGTAAGCCTGACGCTCGATATTCGCAGCCCGCAGGATGAGGCGCGCGACGCGCTGCTGCAACGCCTGCTGGCGCAGGCGGAGGTGATTGCCACGCGGCGCGGCGTGAGTTTTAGCCATGAGATTTTTTATACCATTGCCGCCACGCCCTGCGATGAAGCCCTGCGTGCGCAGTTAACCGACGCGGTGCGGGAAGTGCAGGGGCGCACGATGTTGTTGCCGAGCGGTGCCGGGCATGACGCGATTGCCATTGCCGAACGCTGGCCGTCGGCGATGCTCTTTGTGCGCTGTGCGGGCGGCATCAGCCACCATCCGGCGGAGAGCGTGGCGGAGGACGATGTCGCCCAGGCGCTGCGCGCCTTTAGCCTCGCGGTCGGGCAGCTTATCGCTCGCCCGTCAGCCGTTGCCTGATGGCGGCTGCGCCTTATCAGGCCTACAACACCCCTCGCAGGCACCGCACCCGTAGGCCCGATAAGCGCAGCGCCATCGGGCAATACAAACTCCCGCACCCCTCGCAGGCACCGCGCCATCGGGCGGTGCATTTGTGAACGTTTCGCTCTTTTTTGGTGCGCTATTTGCACAAAAACCGTGCATCGTCCCTTTTTCATCCCCGCAGGTGCTGCTTTTCCCGCCATTTCTGGAAAAAAATAAACATCTTTAAATCAATGTATTAACAAATATTTCAAAAATATAACTGAACCAATGATCTATTGGTTCGCAAATTGCTTAATAAACCCTGAGCGGCAGCAGGCATAAAAACCATAACTTGCTGTTATGAAATAAAAAGATAACGCGAACGCGGATGAACCAATATGGAAAAACCCTCACGCTATCTGGCGAACTCCAGTACAGCGCTCGAACAGCTTCGTGGCCTTATCCACGAGTATGAGTCAACACCAGGGACTCCTCTGCCGACAGAGCGCGAGCTGGCTGAAATGTTTGGCGTCGGGCGGCGCGAGATCCGCCGCGCCCTCGACGTGCTGGAGGAGGAGGGGCGCATCTGGCGCAAGCAGGGCAAAGGGACCTTTACCGGCCCCACCGCGCCTGCCTCGCCCGTTGCGCTACAAGGGCTGGTTCAGCAGACCAATATGCTGGAAGTGATGGAGTCGCGCTTACAAATTGAGCCAGGCCTGGCGCGGCTGGCGGCACTGCGCGCAAGCCCGGAGCAGCTGGCGCTGATGCAGCGCATGCTTGAGCGTATCGATAACGTCAGCGCCGAAGATCCGGACCTCAATGAACTGTGGGACAGCGCCTTTCACCGGGCGATTGCCGAAGCGGCGGGCAACCGCCTGCTGCTTGGCCTGTTCGACACCCTCGACGCCGTGCGCCGCGAACCCGCCTGGCACCACCTGCGCGAGCTGGCGCGTACCCCGGCGAAGGTCGACCGCTACAACGATCATCATCACCGCATTATGCAGGCGATCCGCGATCGCAAGCCGGCCGCGGCCGCCATGGCGATGCGCGAACACCTGCTCGATCTGCAATACGCCCTGATCCAGGCCATCCACATTGAGGACGATATGCCATGACGACGATCCCGTTTCACGATCCCGCGCCGGTGCTGCGGATAACCAACCTGAAGGTGCAGTTTGCCGGATCGCCGGTCAGCGTATTAGATGGTATCTCTCTGAGCGTAAAACGCGGTGAGACGCTGGCGCTGGTGGGCGAATCGGGCTGCGGGAAAAGTATTACCTCGCTGGCGTTAATGGGGCTGCTGCCCACCAGCGCGCAGATTGTCAGCGGCGAGATGCACTTTCGCGACCAGGATCTGCGCCAGCTTGCTCCGCGTGACTACGCCGACCTGCGCGGCAACGCGCTGGCGATGATTTTTCAGGAGCCGATGACCTCCCTCAACCCGGCATTCACGTTAGGCGATCAGCTCAGTGAAGCGGTGATGCGCCACCAGAACGTCTCGCGCAGCCAGGCGATGGCGGCGGCGCTACAAATACTCGAAAAAGTGCAGATCCCCGCCCCGGAGATGCGCCTGAAAGCCTACCCGCACCAGCTCTCCGGCGGTATGCGCCAGCGCGTGATGATCGCCATGGCGCTGATTAATAACCCCAGGCTGCTGATTGCCGACGAACCGACCACCGCGCTGGATGTCACCATTCAGGCGCAGATCCTCGCTCTGCTCAACACCCTGAAGGCCGAGACCGGCACAGCGGTGTTGATGATCACCCACGATCTTGGCGTGGTGGCAGAAGTGGCGCAGCAGGTGGCGGTGATGTACGCCGGTCAGGTGGTGGAACAGGGGAGCGTCGAGGCGATTTTTGCCGATCCGCAGCATCCTTACACCATCGGCCTGATGGGCTCGATCCCCTCCCTCGGCGCACGCAAAGGCCCGCTCTCCACCATTCCAGGCGCGGTGCCGCTGCCGGAAGCGATGCCGAAAGGGTGCCGCTTCGCCACCCGATGTCCCTTTGCGCAGACGCGCTGCCATCAGGAAAAACCGACCTTACAGCCGCAGGGGCCAGGCCACCTGGTGGCCTGTTTCCGCGCGCCCCTTGAACAGCATATCGCGCTGGGAGAAACCGCATGAGCACACCGATTCTTGAAGCCCACGATCTCAGCAAACGCTTTGCCGGGCCGTCGCGCCTCTTTGCGCCAAAACGGTATGTCACCGCCGTCGATCGCGTCTCGCTGACGGTTTACCCCGGCGAAACGCTGGCGATTGTCGGCGAGTCCGGCTCCGGTAAATCGACCCTCGGCCGCCTGTTGCTGCGCCTGCTCGCCGCTTCCGAAGGCGAGGTGTATTACCAGGGCGAGGCGATCACCCATGCCAGCGGCGCGCGCGTTAACCAGCTGCGCCGCGAGCTGCAAATTATCTTTCAGGACCCCTTTGCCTCCCTCAACCCGCGCATGACCGTCGAGCAGATCGTCGGCGAGCCGCTGTGGCTGCACCAGAAGATGGGCAAAAGCGATCGCCAACTGCGCGTGGCGGAACTGCTCTCCACCGTCGGGCTGCCCGCCGCCTGGGCGCGCCGTTACCCCCACGAGTTCTCCGGCGGCCAGCGCCAGCGTATCGGCATTGCCCGCGCGCTGGCCTCGGGGCCGAAACTGCTGCTCGGCGATGAGCCGGTGTCGGCGCTCGATGTCTCGGTGCAGGCGCAGGTGGTTAACCTGCTGGAGAACCTCAAGCAGCAGTTTGGCCTGACGATGATTATCGTCGCCCACGGTCTGGCGGTGATCCGCCATATGAGCGACCGTGTGGCGGTGATGTATCTCGGGCAGATTGTTGAGATGGCAACTGTTGAAGAGATCTTCGACGCCCCGTTGCACCCCTATACCCAGGCGCTGATCGCTTCTGCGCCGCAGACGCAGCCAGGCCTTGAGCGGCAAACGCCGCTGTTGCAGGGCGACCTGCCTAACCCGGCCAACCCGCCGCAGGGCTGCCGTTTTCACACCCGCTGCCCCTATGTCAGCGATGAGTGCCGCCAGCTTGAGCCGATTAACCAGCTGCTCGACGGCGGCCGTCAGGTGGCCTGCCATCGCTGGCAGGAGATTAACCGCGATCGCAGCGTTATCCAGATTGCTCCGCCTTCTGCCGCCTTCCTGCGCCGCCGCGCGCTGTTTGAACAGGCAGCCTCTCACTCGTCCCGTTAAAGGAAACAATAATGATTGTGCGAAATTCTCTGTTGACCGTTCTGGGAAGCGTTATGTTGCTGGGCGCGGCGCTGCCGACCCACGCTGAAAGTGTGCTGAAAGTGGGCCTCGGCGCCGATCCCGATATGCTCGATCCGCATCTGGCGCGTACCTACTACGGGCGTTTTGTCTTTGCCTCGCTCTGCGACCGGCTGGTGGATGTCGACGCCAACCTGAAGGTAGTGCCGGGCCTCGCCACGGCGTGGACATGGAGCGAAGATGGCAAAACCCTGACCATGACCCTGCGCGAAGGGGTCACCTTCCACGACGGCGAGAAGTTTGATGCCGCGGCGGCGAAATTCAGCCTCGATCGCGCCCTGACGCTGCCAGGCTCACTGCGTAAAAGCGAGCTCTCGTCGGTGGAATCTGTTGAAGTAACCGGGCCGATGCAGATCGCCCTGCACCTGAAAACGCCGGACTCGGCACTGCTGATGCAGCTCACCGACCGCGCCGGCGCGATGCTGGCACCGGAAGCGGCGAAGAAAGCCAATTTCGCCGCACACCCGGTCTGCTCTGGCCCCTATAAATTCGACAGCCGCGTCGCGCAGGATCGCATTGTGCTGACCCGCTTCGATAACTACTGGAACAAAGGCGCGTACCACTTCGACAAAGTGGTCTATCTGCCAATCCCGGATGCCTCCGTGCGGCTGGCCAACCTGCGTGCGGGCGATCTCGATCTGACGGAAGGCGTTGCCGCCAGCGACGTGAAAACCGTGCAGGGCGACAGCAAGCTGCAACTGGCGAAGGTGACCGGCCTCGGTTATCAGGGCATCACGTTTAATATCAATAACGGCAAAGTGCCGGCCAACGATCCGTTTAAAGATGCGCGCGTGCGCGAAGCCTTCTCGCTGGCTATTGACCGCGAGGCGCTCAACCAGGTGGTATTCGAGGGGCTTTATACCCCGGCAAACCAGGCCTTCTCGCCGGTCAGCCCGTATCACGTCAAGCTGCCGGTTGCGCCGCGTGATGTGGAGAAAGCAAAAGCGCTGTTGCAGGCCGCCGGGGTGAAAACGCCGCTGACCGTCTCGCTGCTGGTGCCGAATAACCCCACTTCGCAGCAGGTGGGCCAGGTGCTGCAAGCGATGACCGCCGAAGCGGGCTTTAACATCAACCTGCAAATGACGGAATTCGCCACCCTGCTTGACAGACAGCAGAGCGGTGATTATCAGCTCAGCTTCTCCGGCTGGTCCGGCCGCCCGGACCCCGATGGCAGCATCTTTGGCTTTGTACACAGCAAAGGCGCGCTCAACGATGGCCGTTACAGCAATGCTCAGGTCGACACATGGCTGACCGAAGCGCGGACGCAGAACGATCCCGCCACCCGCCAGGCGCTGTATGAAAAAGTGGTGAAACAGCTGCAAACGGATATGCCGATTGCCTACCTCTACTTTGAGCCGCGCCTGTTCGGGCTGAACAAAAAAGTGCAGGGCTTTACCCCTTACCCGGACGGCATTGTGCGTCTGGCGGGTCTGAGCTTCGCCAAATAACCCGTCAGCCGTAAGGAGAGACCATGCTGGAACTCATTTGCAAACGCCTGATGCTCGCGGTGCCAACCCTGCTGCTGGTGAGCATGATGGTGTTCGGGTTGCAGAAGCTGCTGCCCGGCGATCCGATCACCGCCATGCTCGGCGAGGAGCGCGATCCGGCGGTGATCGCTCATCTGCGCGCGGAGCTGAACCTGGATGCACCGATTCCGGTGCAATATTTCCACTGGTTGACCCGCGCGTTGCAGGGGGATCTTGGCGTCTCTTTACGCACGCAGGAGCCGGTGACCCATCTGATTGCCGCCAAGCTGCCGGTGACGCTGGAGATGTCGCTGCTGGCGATGATCATCGCGCTGCTGGTCGGTATCAGCATGGGCATCCTTGCGGCGGTGAATAAGAACAGCTGGATCGATCACGGCACCAACTTCGTCGCCATCTCGGGGATTTCGGTGCCGCACTTCTGGCTGGGGATTCTGCTGATCCTTATCTTCTCGGTCAATTTGCAGTGGCTGCCCGCTTCCGGCTTTGTGCCCTTTGCGGAAGATCCGCTGCAAAACCTGCGCACGCTGCTGCTGCCGTCACTGGTGCTCGGCACCGGCCTTGCGGCGACGCTGATGCGCCACACCCGCGCGTCGATGATTGCGGTGCTGAAAGCCGATTACATCCGCACCGCGCGTGCCAAAGGACTGTTACCGAAAGCGGTGATCATGAAGCACGCCTTTCGTAACGCGCTGGTGCCGGTGATCACCCTGACAACGCTGCTGTTCGGCGAATTACTCGGCGGCGCGGTGCTCACCGAACAGGTGTTTACCATTCCCGGCTTCGGCAAGATGATTGTCGATTCCGTCTTCAACCGCGACTACGCGGTGGTGCAGGGCGTGGTGCTGGTGGTGGCGATCGGTTTTCTCGCCCTCAATCTGCTGGCCGACGTGCTGTATGTGTTGATCAACCCGAAAATGCGGAGCGAATAATGGCGGAACTCACCTCTGTCGGTGCGGCGGCTACGCTGCCGCGCAATGAAAACCGGGTACTGAAGAAATTTCTCGCCAACAAAAGCGCGGTGCTTGGCGCGGTGATTGTCGGCATCTTTGTGCTTATCGCGCTGCTGGCACCGTGGATCGCACCGTTTGATCCGGTCAAAGCCGATTTTCTGGCGGTGCGTAAAGCCCCCTCGGTGCTCCACTGGTTTGGCACCGATGAGCTGGGGCGCGACATTCTCTCGCGCATGGTGTGGGGGGCACGCACCTCGCTGCTGGCGGGCTGCGTCTCGGTGGTGATCGCCGTGGTGATTGGCGTGCCGCTCGGCCTGCTGGCCGGCTATTTTCAGGGGATGTGGGACGGGGTGATTTCGCGCTTTATCGAAGCGCTGCTCGCCTGTCCGTTTCTGATTATGGCGATTGCCCTCGGCGCGTTTCTCGGCCCAAGCCTGACCAACGCGATGATCGCCATTGGCCTCTCGGCGATGCCGATCTTTGCCCGCCTGACGCGCGGCCAGGTGATCGCTATTCGCAATGAAGAGTATATCGACGGCGCGCGCGCCATCGGTCTGCCGGACCGCTGGATCATTGTGCGCTACGTACTGCCCAACGTGATGTCGCCGATTCTGGTGCAGGCCACGCTCGCCATCGCCTCGGCGATCATTACGGAGGCGAGCCTCTCGTTTCTCGGCCTCGGGCAGCAGCCGCCATACCCCTCGTGGGGCGCCATGCTTAACACGGCAAAAGGGTTCCTCGAGCAGGCGCCGTGGATGTCGATTTTTCCCGGTGTGGCGATCTTCCTCACCGTGCAGGGATTCAATTTACTCGGCGACGGGCTGCGCGACGCGCTCGATCCGCGCCACGACTAAGGAGTTTGCATGACTAAAGCGATTGATTTTAGCGTCGGTTACGCCTCACACCGCGCGCCGATGATTGGCCAAAACGCGGTGGCAACGTCGCAGCCGCTGGCGGCACAGGCCGGAATGCGTATGTTGCAGCAGGGCGGTAACGCGGTGGATGCGGCGATTGCCGCGGCGATGGCGCTGACGGTGGTAGAGCCGACCGGCTGCGGTATCGGCAGCGATGCCTTTGCCATCGTCTGGGATGGCAAAGAGCTGCACGGGCTGAACGCTTCTGGCCGCTCGCCCGCCAGCTGGCATGCGGATCTCTTTGCCGGTCTTGACGCGGTGCCGGAGATTGGCTGGGACGCGGTGACGGTGCCCGGCGCGGTCTCCGGCTGGGTGGCGCTGGCAGAGCGCTTCGGCACGCTGCCGCTCACCACGCTCGCGCAACCGGCAATTGAGTATGCCCGTAACGGTTTTCCCGTCTCGCCGCTGATTGGCCATCTCTGGCAGCGCGGTTATAACAAGCTGAAAGATCAGCCGGGCTTTAGCGAGTGCTTTGCCCCTGAAGGCCGTGCGCCGAAAATCGGCGAGATCTTCCGTAACCCGGCGCAGGCGCGCACGCTGGAGCTGATTGCCGAGACTAATGGTGAAGCCTTCTACCGCGGCGAGCTGGCGCAGAAGATTGCCGCCTTTGCAAAGCAGCACGGCGCGCACCTGAGCGAAGCGGATCTGGCGAATCACGAAGCCAACTGGGTCTCGCTGCTGTCGCGTGATTTTGCCGGTGGATCGGTGCAGGAGCTGCCGCCGAACGGGCAAGGGATTGCGACGCTGATTGCCCTCGGCATTCTCGAACAGTGCGATATTGGCCGCTACGATCCCGATTCGGTGCAGTCGCTGCATCTGTCTATTGAGGCGATGAAGCTGGCGCTGGCGGATCTCGATCGCTATATCGCCGATGAAGATCACCTCGAGTTTGCCGCTGACCTGCTGCTCAGCGACAGCTACCTGAAAACCCGCGCGGCGCTGATCGACCCTGATAAAGCCTCCGATTTTGTCTACGGTTCGCCGACGCAGAGCGGCACGGTCTATCTCTCAACGGCGGATGCAAACGGCATGATGGTGTCGTTTATTCAGTCCAACTTTATGGGCTTTGGCTCGGGTGTGGTGGTGCCGGAGACCGGTATCAGCCTGCAAAACCGCGGCTGCGGCTTTGTGCTCGATCCGAAACACCCGAATGCGCTGGCGGGCAGTAAGCGTCCGTTCCACACCATTATTCCCGGTTTTGCGATGGGCGCAGACGGCAAGCCGCTGATGTCTTTTGGCGTGATGGGCGGGCCGATGCAGGCGCAGGGGCATATGCAGATGGCGCTGCGCATTATGCAGCACGGCCAGAATCCGCAGGCGGCGATTGACGCTCCGCGCTGGCGCGTGGTGCGCGGACGGGAGGTTATTGTTGAGTCGACCTTCTCACACAATGTGATCGCTGCGCTGCGCGATCGCGGGCATCAGATTACCGTTGAGGATCCGCAGGCGGGGTACAATTTCGGCGGCGCGCAGGTGATTTACCGGATGCCGGAGGGGCAGTATGTTGCCGCCACCGAGAGCCGCAAAGATGGGCAGGCATTGGTGAGTTAAGGGGGCTCCGCTCCCGTAGGCCGGATAAGCGTGAGCGCCATCCGGCAATGGGGCTTGCATGGGGCATTGGTGGAAGAGTCCCGTTCACCAAACGTTAGAGAGTTTCATTAATCTCTTGTGCGGTGAACGGGACAAGGGAAGCGGCCGCGCTCCCCTTGTCAATCCCCGCGGCCCCGCAAGGAAATCGGTGCTGCGCACTACGCTCACCTCCCGCGTGCCTGACTGCGGCCGGCTCGACTCGACATCCTGTCTCGGTTCGCCTCTGTCCGCCATCCATGGCGTCCAGACCTTGTCATTCACGCTTCGGTTCGCCGATTTCAGCGGGGACACAACCCCTCGCTTTCATATTGCAGATAAAAGCGAAACCGGTATCGCTGGAACTGCGGTTTTGTAGGCCGGATAAGCGTACGCGCCATCCGGCATTTTCATTGTTGCTCATTGCCGGATGGCGGCTGCGCCTTATCCGGCCTACGAATTATTCCAGAGTGAAGGGATCGGCGTCCTGCCAGGCGGGGAATTGGGTGCGGTACTCTTTCAGCGCGGTGAGTGACATCTCGGCGTCGATGCGCGTTGCAAGGTGCGCGTCGGCGCTGGCGACGATCTCCCCTTGCGGGCTAATCACCCGGCTGTCGCCGCGATAGTGGTGACCATTCCCGTCGCTGCCAACGCGGTTACAGCCTGCTACCCAAGCCTGGTTCTCAATCGCGCGGGCCAGCAGCAGCGACTGCCAGTGCAGGGAGCGCGGCGCAGGCCAGTTAGCGACATAGAGCAGCAGATCGTACTCATCGCGGTTACGCGACCAGACCGGAAAACGCAGGTCATAACAGACCAGCGGCATTATGCGCCAGCCGCGCCACTCGAATATCACGCGCGTCTCACCCGGCTGATAGTGGTGATGCTCATCCGCCATGCGAAAGAGATGGCGCTTATCGTAAAAATGCACCTCGCCCTGCGGCTCGACCAGCAAAAAGCGGTTCACCGCCCCGCGATCCGTTTGCAGCGCTGCGCTGCCAGCGATCAGGGCGTTAGTCTGCCGCGCCTTATCGCGCATCCAGCTCACCACCTCTTCCTGCGATAACGACCGCGTGGCGGCTTCCATCGCAAAGCCGGTGGTGAACATCTCCGGCAGGACAATCACATCGCGCCCGCTAATCCCTTCCAGTTGCACATCAAAATGGCGCAGGTTCGCCGGGCCATCCATCCACGCCAGCGGTTGTTGTAACAGCGTAATTTTTAATCCAGGCACAATCGCGACTCCCCTTCAGACAGCATCGGCACACTGTAGCACGCCAAAAAACGAAAAAAACCCGCAGGGTTGCGGGTTTTGTCGAAGGAGGAGGGAGCCGTCAGGCGCTTAGGCGGCTTCGGGCTTGCGCAGCTTTTCCGGCGTGTGGATCACCGGTTGGGTCGCCAGCGCATCCGGTTCAAAGTCATCGACGTTGATGGTGCGCAGACGGCTCGCTTCCGCTTTAATCAGCAGCGCCGCTTCGTCCTGGTTAATTAGCCCGCTCGCCAGCGCCTGGTTAGCCAGATCGTCCAGGCGGGTAAACGGCAGGTTTTTACCCAGCGACTTACAGATGCGCTGATGGATCGGGTCGGCGGCCATTACATCAACCAGCGCCTCTTCCAGCAGCCCGACCGGGTTGTGCTCGCTCGGGGTCAGGTATTGACCGCGACCGATGCGCGAACGGGTAGCGTTTGGCGTTTGCAGGATCTTCGCCACTTTATGGTCAAGCCTGTCGGACGGCGCACGGTAGTGGCGGCCGGTCGGGAAGATGACAAAGCTCAGCATGCCCGCGACGAAACGGTTCGGGAAGTTCTCCAGCAGGTCGACCATCGCTTGCTCAGCCTGATAGAGCGCATCCTGCACGCCCCAGTGCACCAGCGGCAGATCCGCTTCCTGGCGACCTTCATCGTCGTAGCGCTTCAGCACCGCCGAGGCGAGGAACAGCTGGCTTAACACATCACCCAGACGAGCGGAGATGCGTTCGCGGCGTTTCAGGCTACCGCCGAGCACTGCCATTGAGATATCCGAGAGCAGCGCCAGGTTGGCACTCAGGCGGTTCAGGTGTTGGTAGTAACGTTTAGTGGCATCCCCGGTCGGTGAGGCGCTGGTTAAACCGCGCGTCAGGCCGAGCCACAGGCTGCGCATCTCATTACTGCCGACATGGCCGATATGTTTAAACAGCAGCTTATCGAATGCATCAACGTCGTTGTTTTGTGCGGCGGCCATCTCTTCCAGCACATACGGATGGCAGCGAATTGCCCCCTGACCGAAGATCATCATCGTACGGGTGAGGATGTTAGCGCCCTCAACGGTGATGGCGATCGGCGCGCCCTGGTAAGCACGGGCAAGGAAGTTACCTTCGCCGAGCATAATGCCTTTACCGCCGGCAATATCCATCGCATCAATGATTGCCTGCTGACCACGGTGGGTACAGTGATATTTCACAATCGCCGACAGCACCGCCGGTTTTTCGCCGAGCATAATGCCGTAGGTGATCAGCGACGCCGCGGCGTCCATCACATAGGCGTTACCGGCAATACGCGCCAACGGCTCTTCGATACCTTCCATCTTGCCAATCGCCACTTTGAACTGACGGCGAATGTGGGCGTAAGCACCAATGCCCAGCGCGACCGATTTCACGCCGCCCGTTGAGTTGGAGGGCAGGGTGATGCCGCGACCAACGGAGAGACACTCGACCAGCATACGCCAGCCCTGACCGGCCATTTTCGGGCCACCGATGATGTAATCAATCGGTACAAAGATATCTTTCCCGCGCGTCGGGCCGTTCTGGAACGGAACGTTAAGCGGGAAGTGACGACGACCAATCTCCACGCCCGGCGTCGAGGTCGGGATCAGCGCACAGGTAATGCCCAGCTCTTCCGCGCCGCCCAGCAGTTTGTCCGGGTCGGAGAGTTTAAACGCCAGGCCAAGCACGGTGGCAATCGGCGCCAGCGTAATGTAACGCTTGTTCCAGGTGAGACGCATGCCGAGCACCTGCTCGCCCTGCCACTCGCCCATGCAGACCACGCCGGTATCGGGAATAGCACCCGCATCGGAACCCGCTTCCGGGCTGGTCAGCGCAAAGCAGGGGATCTCTTGCCCACGCGCAAGGCGTGGCAGGTAGTGATCTTTCTGCTCCTGCGTGCCGTAGTGTTGCAGCAGTTCGCCCGGGCCTAAGGAGTTAGGCACGCCGACGGTGATCGACAGAATGCCGGAGACGCCGGAGAGTTTTTGCAGCACACGAGATTGCGCATAAGCAGAGAACTCCAGCCCGCCGTACTCTTTTTTGATGATCATCGCGAAGAAGCGGTGCTCTTTAAGATAAGCCCACAGCTCCGGCGGCAGATCGGCCATCTCATGGGTGATCTGGAAGTCGTTCGCCATGCGGCACGCTTCTTCAACCGGGCCGTCGATAAAGGCCTGCTCTTCTGCGGTCAGGCGCGGCTGCGGGTAGTTGTGCAGCTTTTTCCAGTCCGGGTTACCGCGAAACAGATCGCCTTCCCACCAGGTGGTACCTGCGTCGATGGCCTCTTTTTCCGTGCGCGACATCGGCGGCATCACTTTGCGGAAACCGCGGAACACCGGTGCGGAAATAAAGGATTTACGCATCGGCGTGAAGTTCAACGGCAGGAGGATAAGCGCCACCGGCACCAGCATCCAGAGAGACCAGATGCCCGCCAGCCCAAGGGCTGCGGTCCATGCCAGCAGGATCACGCTGCTGAGCAGCAGATTAACGCGGTGATAGAAGAGCACACCGAGCAGAACGAGCGTTGCGACAATACTCAAAATCATCATAACGAAAAGCTCCCTTCTTGTAGGAGGTCTGACCACTTGTGATGTATTGTTTGTAGTGGATGTCATTTCTTTTAGCAATGTGTTTACAAAATAATTACAACCTGGTTCACATTGTTGAGGTCGTTTTGCGCACGGAAAATGAAAACGGCGGCGGGAGCGGCGGCTTTAGCTTCTCGGCTGAAAGCCTATCCGGTACACTGCGCAGTGTTATTTACATTTATGCTGAAGGATATCCTCATGTACCAGGATCTTATTCGTAACGAACTGAACGAAGCGGCGGAAACGCTGGCGAATTTCTTGAAAGATGAAGCCAATATTCACGCTATTCAGCGCGCGGCGGTGCTGCTGGCCGACAGCTTTAAAGCCGGTGGCAAAGTGTTGTCCTGCGGTAACGGCGGCTCGCACTGCGATGCGATGCACTTCGCAGAGGAGTTAACCGGGCGCTACCGTGAAAACCGTCCTGGCTACCCGGCAATCGCCATTTCTGACGTCAGCCATATCTCCTGCGTCAGCAACGACTTCGGTTACGACTATGTATTCTCCCGCTATGTAGAAGCCGTTGGCCGTGAGGGCGACGTGCTGCTGGGGATCTCCACCTCCGGTAACTCTGGCAACGTGATCAAAGCGATTGCCGCAGCGCGTGAGAAGGGGATGAAAGTGATCACCCTGACCGGTAAAGATGGCGGCAAAATGGCCGGCACCGCGGATATCGAAATTCGCGTTCCGCACTTTGGCTATGCCGATCGCATTCAGGAGATCCATATCAAAGTGATCCATATCCTGATTCAGCTTATCGAAAAAGAGATGGTTAAGGCATAAAGCAGGCTTTTTATTTGCCCTGTTCAAGCCGGGCAGTGCTCAACGTTCCTGCGCTCAGGCGCGGTCATCGCGGCGCTGCCCGTATCTGACGGGCTGCAACAATAACGCCTTCTCAGATTGAGGCGGTTGTGGAGGTGACTATGTGCGAACTGCTCGGGATGAGCGCTAACGTGCCGACCGATATCTGCTTTAGTTTTACCGGTCTCGTCCAGCGCGGCGGGGGAACCGGACCGCATAAAGATGGCTGGGGTATCACCTTCTACGAAGGCAAAGGCTGTCGCACCTTCAAAGATCCGCAACCAAGCTATAACTCGCCTGTCGCTAAGCTGGTGCAGGAGTACCCGATCAAGTCCTGCTCGGTGATAGCCCATATTCGCCAGGCGAACCGCGGCGAAGTGGCGCTGGAAAATACCCATCCCTTTACCCGCGAACTGTGGGGCTGCAACTGGACGTATGCCCACAACGGTCAGTTAACGGGCTATAAATCTTTGCAGACCGGCAACTTCCGCCCGGTGGGGGAAACGGATAGCGAAAAAGCGTTCTGCTGGATGCTGCACAAGCTGACGCAGCGCTACCCGCGCACGCCGGGCAATATGGGGGCAGTGTTTAAGTACATTGCGACGCTTGCGCTGGAGCTGCGTGAGAAGGGCGTGTTCAATATGCTGCTGTCGGACGGGCGCTATGTGATGGCGTTCTGCTCCACCAATCTCTTCTGCATTACCCGGCGCGCGCCGTTTGGCGTGGCGAAGCTGCTGGATCAGGATGTGGAGATCGATTTTCAGCGTGAGACCACACCGAATGATGTGGTCACCGTGATTGCGACGCAGCCGTTAACGGCAAACGAAACCTGGCACAAGATTATGCCAGGCGAGTGGGCGTTATTTTGCCTCGGTGAGCGTATAGTTTGACGCCAGCTGTGGCTGCACGGAGGTAGCCAGCGGCTTGCTGACCACGTAGCGTCCATCCACCACGGCGACAATCGGCGGCTGGTGGGTGGCCGCGAAGTAGTCATACCCCGGCTTTAACTGCTTCCAGAAATCCGCGTAGGTCGAATATTTGTGACGCTGCATATTGGCATCGGTCATGCGGAACGGATAGATATTCACCTGCACGCTCGGCTGGCCGAAAATCAGCGCCGCGGTAACAAACTGGAAGATCTCATCAATGCCGGTATCCGTCATGGCGTAGCAGCCGATGGAGACGCAGGCACCGTGAATCATCAGGTATTTGCCTTCATAACCGTGGGCGCGGTCAAAGTTGTTCGGAAAGCCAATATTGATCGCCTTATAGAAACGGCTGTCCGGCTTAAGCTGGCTGCGCTGCACCGAATAGAACCCCTCCGGGCTTTTAAAATCGCCCTGACGGCGTTTAGGCCCAAGGCCGCCGGAGTAGTTGCAGATTTTATAGCTGTCGAGCAGCTGATACTGTTCGCCCATCTTGACGTAGAGATCAAGGGTGCGCTCTTCTTTAAAGATCTGGATATAGACCGGCGACCCCATCAACTGCTGTTTAAAATCTTTGCTTACCGGCTTAGTGGCACTGTTGCTGCCAACCAGGCCAGCAAAGGAGACGCACGGGATCAGAAGCATCGCAATGAACAATGCGATTTTGCGCATACAACGTGTTTCCTTGATAAAACGGATACGACTTTGCCAGAACGGCAAAAGATGCCCAGAATTCGGACAATTCTGTTTTGAGCGCTCACATTAGCACTCCGACATTTTTTCGCAAGCCCCGAATAGCGGTGATTCCGCGCCTGTCGATCCTGTTGGTTGTCTTTTCGCCATCGCGCAAAAAGTGTTCTGTTTTGCCTTTCAACCACCTGCGCAATTTGGCGACGGTTATTATGAAAGTAAATGCTGAGAATTAAACAGCAGATTGCCCTCTTTTCAGCGGTTTCTCGGCTGGCTTCTCATTTGCCTGAAACGTGCTGTATACTTATCCAGTGTTCTGTGAGGGTGTACGCATGCGCAAAATCATACATGTCGATATGGACTGCTTTTTCGCGGCGGTAGAGATGCGCGACAACCCGGCCCTGCGCGACATTCCGATTGCCATTGGCGGCAGCCGCGTGCAGCGCGGCGTCATCAGCACCGCCAACTACCCGGCGCGTAAATATGGCGTGCGCAGCGCGATGCCGACCGGGATGGCGCTGAAACTCTGCCCGCACCTCACGCTGTTACCCGGCCGTTTCGACGCCTATAAAGAAGCCTCCCGCCAGATCCGCGACATCTTCTCGCGCTACACCTCACTGATTGAACCCCTGTCGCTGGATGAAGCCTATCTTGATGTGACCGACAGCCCGCACTGCTACGGCTCCGCGACGCTGATGGCGCAGGAGATCCGCCAGACCATCTTTAATGAGACGCAGCTTACCGCCTCGGCGGGCATCGCGCCGGTGAAGTTCCTCGCCAAAATCGCCTCCGATCTCAACAAGCCCGACGGGCAATATGTGATTACCCCGGCGGAGGTGCCGGCCTTTCTGCGCACCCTGCCGCTAAGCAAAATTCCCGGCGTCGGCAAAGTGTCGGCGGCCAAGCTTGAAACCCTTGGGCTGCGCACCTGTGAAGATGTGCAGAGGAGCGATCTCGCCATGCTGCTTAAGCGGTTTGGCAAGTTTGGCCGCGTGTTGTGGGAGCGCAGCCAGGGGATCGATGAGCGGGAGATCAGCAGCGAGCGGCTGCGAAAATCGGTCGGTGTTGAGCGCACGCTGGTGGAGGATATTCATCAGTGGGAGGAGTGCGAAGCGATTATCGAGCGGCTCTACCCGGAGCTTGAGCGGCGGCTTTCGGTGGTGAAACCAGATCTGCGCATCGCCCGCCAGGGGGTGAAACTGAAGTTCAACGACTTTCAGCAGACCACCCAGGAGCATGTCTGGCCGTGTCTGAATAAAGAGGATCTGCTCGCCACCGCGCGTCAGGCGTGGGATGAGCGACGCGGCGGGCGTGGCGTGCGGCTGGTTGGCCTGCACGTCACACTGCTCGATCCGCAGCTTGAGCGCCAGCTGGTGCTCGGGCTGTAACCCTACCAGAATTTGCGGTGGTAATTTCCCGCCCGCTTCTTTATTATCCCCGGCGTTTATTCATTCCCTATTAACTGCAAAGGAGGTTCACCATGACACACCATGCCCTGATTTCTCTTTGCAGACCTCTCCAGGCTTAATTCTTCAAAAACTTGCCCCTGGTTTCGTCTGCCAATTCCTTTTATTTCTCTACATATGGATTGGTATATGGGCAACTCTGTTTGTCATATCTCAGACGCGATCTCCTATATTGCGTCGGAAAACCTGTGGATCGAAGGTTCAGCGATCCAACAATTACACACCACTGCGGCTCTGCCGGGTATGACGCGCGTCGTCGGCATGCCGGATCTTCACCCCGGCCGTGGCTACCCGATTGGCGCGGCCTTTTTCTCCACCGGGCGCTTCTACCCGGCGCTGGTCGGGAACGATATCGGCTGCGGCATGGCGCTGTGGCAGACCGACCTGGTACGGCGCAAATATAACGCCGATAAGGTCGAAAAACGCCTCAGCGCGCTGGGCGATAGCGCCTCTGCCGACTGGCTGGATGAAGCGGTGCCGGATGCGTGGCAAAACCACCCCTGGCGCGCCGCGCTGGGATCGATTGGCGGTGGCAACCACTTTGCCGAGCTGCAACAGGTCGATAGCGTGACCGATGCGGCGCTGTTCGCGCAAAGCGGTTTCGATGAGCAGCGCCTGCTGTTACTGGCCCACAGCGGTTCACGCGGACTGGGGCAGCAGATTTTGCGCCGCCACGTCGACGCCTTCTCGCACGCCGGGCTGGTGGAGGGGAGCGACGCGGCTCGCCACTATCTTGCCGAGCACGATGACGCGCTCAACTTTGCCCGCATCAACCGGGCGCTGATTGTGCGGCGCATTCTCGATCATCTCAACGCCGATGGCGAAGCGCTGCTCGATGTGGCGCACAACTTTGTTGAAGCCTGCACCGTGGGCGGTGAAGCCGGTTGGCTGCATCGCAAAGGGGCGACGCCGGACGGGCAGGGCCTGGTGGTGATCCCCGGTTCACGTGGCGATCACAGCTGGCTGGTGATGCCAAAAGTGAGCGAGGTGAGCCTCTATTCGCTGGCGCACGGCGCGGGACGCAAATGGATGCGCACCGAGTGCAAAGGGCGTCTGTCCGGGAAATTCACCCCGGCACAGCTGGCGCGCACGCCGCTCGGCAGCCGGGTGATTTGCCGCGATCGTCAGCTGATCTATGAAGAAGCGCCACAGGCGTATAAGTCGGTTGAGAGCGTGCTTGAGTGCCTGGTCGATGCCGATTTAGTGACGCCGGTTGCGCGCTTGCGCCCGGTGTTAACCCTGAAAGTGAGCGGAGGGGCGGGCGAATGAGACTGTTGCAACTCTCCTCCGCGCAGGGGCCTGATGAGTGCTGCCTGGCAGTGGGTAAAGCGTTAGCGCGGCTGATGGAAGAGGCTGAGGCGCAAAAGGTGTCGCTGGCGGTGATCGAAACGGAAGCGGCGCGCCAGCCGGGCGCCTACCGCTCGGTGCTGGTCTCACTCGATGGCGAAAACGCGCAGGCGCTGAGTGCGCGCTGGTGCGGCACGGTGCAGTGGATCTGCCCGAGCCCCTATCGCACCAATCATGCACGGAAGAACTGGTTTATCGGCGTGGCGGAGTTCATTCCGCAGACGGCGTTGCAGGATAGTGCGATTCGCTTTGAGACGCTGCGCTCATCCGGGCCGGGCGGCCAGCACGTGAATAAAACCGATTCCGCTGTGCGCGCCACGCATATTGCCACCGGCATTAGCGTAAAAGTGCAGTCGGAGCGCAGCCAGCATGCGAATAAGCGGCTGGCGATGCTGCTGATTTCACACCGTCTGGAGCAGGCGCAGGATGACGAGCGCGCGGCGCTTAAGTCGGAACGCAGGCTGTTTCATCATCAGATAGAGCGCGGCAACCCGGTACGCACCTTTAAGGGGCCAGGGTTTAAAGCGCAGTAAAAGAAGGAAAATGTCCGCGCCGGGCGGCGCGGACAGCAGGCTTATTTAGCCGGGATAGATTTCAGCAGTTCGGTCAGCAGGGTCCAGTAGTGGCCCACGCTTTCGATATGCACTTGCTCATCCGGCGAGTGCGGGCCGGTAATGGTCGGCCCAATCGACACCATATCCATCTCTGGATAGGGTTTTTTGAACAGACCACACTCCAGACCGGCGTGGATAATCTGAATGTTCGGCATCTTGTTGAACAGACGCTGATAGGTTTCACGCACCAGCGCCATCACCGGCGACTGGGCATCCGGCTGCCAGCCCGGGTAGCCGCCCTTCGGCGCAGTTTTCGCACCGGCCAGCGCACCCAGCGATTCCAGCATGCTTACCACGTAATCTTTACCGCTATCGATCAGCGAGCGGATCAGGCAGATGATCTCCGCGCTCTCATCCTGCAACGTGACCACGCCGACGTTCAGCGAGGTTTCCACTACGCCTTTGGCGACGTCGGAGTTGCGGATCACGCCGTTCGGCGTGGCGTTCAGCAGGCGAACAAAGGCATCGCGCGACTGCGCGGTCAGCGCCGCTTTGTCGCTGCTTACGCTATCGACCAGCACCACCAGATTCTTCTCTTTCGCTTCCAGCTCGTTTTTCAGGATCGCCTGGTACTCATCCGCCAGGGTTTTCAGCTGTGCGGCTTTATCCGCCGGCAGGGCGATCACGGCGAACGCTTCGCGCGGAATGGCGTTACGCAGCGTACCGCCGGTGAAGTCGAGCAGACGCAGATCCAGCTCGGCGGCGTGCGCGGCGAGGAAGCGCGCCAGCAGTTTGTTGGCGTTGCCCAGACCTAAATGGATATCGGCACCGGAGTGGCCGCCTTTCAGCCCTTTCAGCGTCAGTTTGACGGTTTCAAAACCGGCAGGCACCGCTTCGCGGGTCAGGGGCAGGGTAGTGATGAAATCGATACCGCCCGCGCAGCCCATATAGATCTCACCCTCTTCTTCAGAGTCGGTGTTGATCAGGATATCTGCCTGTAACCAGTTGGGTTGCAGACCGAATGCGCCATCCATGCCCGCTTCTTCGGTCATGGTCAGCAGCACTTCCAGCGGACCGTGTTGCACGGTGGAATCTGCCAGCACCGCCAGCGCAGAGGCCATACCGATGCCGTTATCCGCGCCAAGCGTGGTGCCGCGCGCTTTTACCCACTCGCCGTCAACATAGGGGCGAATCGGGTCTTTGGTGAAGTCGTGTTCTGTGTCGTTGTTTTTCTGCGGCACCATATCGAGGTGCGCCTGCAGCACGACCGGCTTGCGGTTTTCCATCCCGGCGGTGGCCGGTTTGCGGATCAGGATATTGCCCACCTGGTCGCGCTCTGCGTGCAGGCCTTGCTCTTTCGCCCAGCCCATAATGTGTTCGGCGAGCTGTTCTTCATGGTAAGACGGGTGCGGAATAGAGCAGATTTTGGCAAAAATATCCCACAGCGGCTGCGGAGATAGTTGAGACAGTTCAGACACGATGAGTCTCCTTAAAAGCGCCTGCGAACAGGTTGCGTGCAGGTCGCGGGTTAGATAAACGAATCGCAAGACCCTCTTGCGAGATGCGGTTGAGAATACCACTTTATGGCGACAGCGCGAGCACGGGATTGGGGAAAAAGCGGCGGCGATGCCGGGTAACACTGGTTTTTAGCGCGTCAGATCTCTATAATCTCGCGCAACCTATTTCCCCCTCGAACACTTTTTAAGCCGTAAAACACAGGCTGGGACACTTCACATGAGCGAAAAATACGTCGTCACCTGGGACATGTTGCAGATTCACGCCCGCAAACTTGCTGCCCGTTTAATGCCTTCAGAACAGTGGAAAGGCATTATCGCCGTAAGCCGTGGCGGTCTGGTTCCAGGCGCGCTGCTGGCGCGTGAACTGGGTATTCGTCATGTCGATACCGTTTGTATCTCCAGCTATGACCACGACAACCAGCGCGAACTGAAAGTACTGAAGCGCGCGGAAGGCGACGGCGAAGGCTTTATCGTGATTGACGATCTGGTGGATACCGGCGGCACCGCCGTAGCGATCCGCGAAATGTATCCGAAAGCACATTTTGTCACTATCTTCGCCAAGCCGGCCGGTCGCCCGCTGGTGAACGATTATGTGATTGATATCCCGCAGGATACCTGGATTGAACAGCCGTGGGATATGGGCGTAGCCTTCGTTCCGCCAATCAGCGGCCGTTAATCCCTCCTGTTGTACACACGCCCGGTTCTGCCGGGCGTTGTTCTTTTTGGCGCGTCACGGGTTACAATGCCCTCCGGTGAATTTTAAGGAGCTGCGCGCCATGCCCCAGTCAAATCTTAGCGAAACGCTGTTCAAACCCCGCTTTAAATACCCTGAGACCTCGACGCTGGTGCGCCGCTTTAACCCTGGCGTGCAGCCGCCCGTGCAGTCCGCGCTGGATGGCAAAAACGTGCCGCAGTGGTACCGGATGATCAACCGGCTGATGTGGATCTGGCGCGGCATCGACGCGCGCGAGATCCTCGAAGTGCAGGCGCGCATCGTGATGAGCCAGGCCGAGCGCACCGACGCGGAACTGCTCGATACGGTGGTCGGCTACCGCAACGGCAACTGGATCTATGAATGGTCCGCGCAGGCGATGAGCTGGCAGCAAAAAGCGATGCAGGAGACGGACAGTGCGCTGAGCGGCCGCCACTGGCTGCACGCCTCCAACTTATATAGCATCGCGGCCTATCCCCACATTAAAGGCGATAGCCTGGCCGAGCAGGCGCAGGCGCTGGCTAACCGCGCCTATGAAGAGGCCGCGCAGCGCCTGCCGGGTAGCATTAAAGAGCTGGAGTTCGCCATTCCCGGCGGCGCGCCGGTTACCGGCTTTCTGCATATGCCGGAAGGCGAAGGCCCCTTCCCGACGGTGCTGATGTGCGGCGGGCTGGATGGTTTGCAGATTGATTACTACACCCTCTATGAGCGCTACCTGGCCCCGAAAGGCATTGCCATGCTGACGCTCGATATGCCCTCGGTGGGCTTCTCTACTAAATGGAAGCTGACCCAGGACTCCAGCCTGCTGCATCAGCATGCGCTCCAGGCATTGCCGAACATTCCGTGGGTCGATCACACCCGCGTGGCAGCATTTGGTTTTCGCTTTGGTGCCAACGTGGCGGTGCGACTGGCCTATCTCGAAGCGTCGCGCCTGAAAGCGGTGGCCTGCCTCGGGCCGGTGGTGCATTCCCTGCTTAGCGAGCCGCTGCGCCAGGGCGATGTGCCGGAGATGTATCTCGATGTGCTCGCCAGCCGCTTAGGCATGCATGACGCTTCCGATGAGGCGCTGCGCGTTGAACTTAACCGCTATTCATTAAAAACGCAGGGGTTACTCGGCCGCCGCTGCCCGACGCCGATTCTGTCCGGTTTCTGGCAAAACGATCCCTTCAGCCCGGAGGCGGAGTCGCGCTTAATCACCTCTTCATCCAGTAATGGAAAGCTGCTCGACATCCCGTTTAACCCGGTTTATCGCAATTTTGACGCTGCGCTGAGAAAGATTGTTGACTGGATCAACCATCAGTTCGGTTAATACTTTGAGAATTTCCATTGATTTGGTAAAACAGTTGCATCACAAAAGGAGATCGCAATGACGTTACCAAGTGGACATCCGAGAAGCAGGTTGATTAAAAAGTTTACTGCGCTAGGACCTTATATCCGCGAAGAGCAGTGCGAAGAAAACCGTTTTTTCTTTGATTGCCTGGCAGTTTGCGTGAATGTGAAACCCGCGCCGGAAAAACGCGAGTTTTGGGGATGGTGGATGGAAATGGAAGCGCAGGAGAAGCGCTTTACCTACCGCTACCACTTTGGGCTCTTCGACAAAGAGGGGCACTGGAAACCCACCGCTATCAAAGACCAGGAAGTGGTCGACCGTCTGGAAAAAACGCTGCGCGACTTCCACGAGCGCGCGCGTACGCTGTTAGCCTCCCTTGAGCTGAAGCTTGAACCTGCCGATGACTTCAAAGAGAAGTTAAAACTCCCCGCATAACGCCCCCGATAAAAAATGCCCGGCTGCTCTTCGCACGCCGGGCATGAACAGGCACTGGCCTGCTTTCTCCCATCAGACGGGAAAAAAATGCCCTCAACCGAGGGCATTTCATATAACGAGGGTCACTACAGGGTTTAGAACTGGTAGGTCACGCCAACTGCAACGATGTCGTCGTCAGCAATGCCCAGTTTGTTATCGTCTTTGATCTGGTTGATTTTGTAATCGACCATCGCCGAGAAGTTTTTGTTGAAGTAGTAGGTGGCGCCAACGTCGATGTAGTTCACCAGATCTTCGCCGCCGATACCGTTTTCCATATCTTTGCCTTTGGTCAGCACGTAGCCCACGGACGGACGCAGGCCGAAGTCGAACTGGTACTGCGCGACGGCTTCAAAGTTCTGCGCTTTGTTGGCAAAGCCCAGCGAAGAGGAGACCGGCGTCATGTTGTATGAGACGGAGTAGAAAGTCGCCAGGTAGACGTTGTTGGCGTCATATTTCACGCCGGTCGCCCAGGCTTCGGCATTCTGACCACGGCCCAGCGCCAGTGCGGTGTTCTGCGCGTTAGTACGGTCAGAGTTGGCGTAAGCACCAATAATCGTGACCGGGCTGCCGCCGAAATCGTAGGCCAGAGAGGTGCCCCAGCCGTCGCCGTTCTGCTTGATGATGCTGTTACGGCCATTTTCGTTTTTACCCTGGTATTGCAGGGTCATGTCCAGGCCATCCACCATGCCGAAGAAGTCGGTGTTGCGGTAGGTCGCCACGCCAGTGGTGCGCTTGGTCATAAAGTTATCGGTACGGGCCAGCGAGTCGCCGCCGAACTCCGGGAACATATCGGTCACGGAGGCCACGTCGTAGAGCACGCCGAGGTTACGACCGTAATCGATAGAACCAAAATCTTTGATTTTCAGACCGGCAAAGGCCAGACGGGTCTTCTGGCCCGAGGTGGTTTCGTCGTTGTTACCGGCGAATTCAGATTCCCAACGGCCAAAACCGGTCAGCTGGTCGTTAATCTGGGTTTCACCTTTGAAGCCGAAACGCACGTAGGTTTTGTCACCGTCGTTGCTGTTGTCATCACTGAAGTAGTGCATGGCTTTCACTTTGCCGTACACGTCCAGTTTGTTGCCATTCTTGTTATAGACTTCCGCCGCGTGAACAGAAGAAGCCGATGCAACAACGCCCAGTACCATTAATGCCAGAGTGCTCTTTTTCATTTTGAATTCCTGATTGAACTAACGCGCCACTATTCGCTGGGCTCTCGCCCCGTGAAAAACAGGAAGGGTTGTAACGCTCTGAAATGAAAGATTTATGACAAAGTAAGAGTAATTTGAAAAAGTTATGTTTTTTTGTGTTTGCCATAAAATTGTCAAACTCTGCCGCTACGCTTGCTGATCCCGCGCAACAAAAAAGTGGTCGATTCACGCTGGCGGTTGGCAAGCGCGCTCACTCCTGTTACAACGTCTGATTACTAATAAACTTCTTATTTTTTCTAAAAACGGCAGAGAATCATGAGTGACAGCCAGACGCTGGTGGTAAAACTCGGCACCAGTGTTTTAACAGGCGGTTCCCGTCGCCTGAACCGCGCCCATATTGTGGAGCTGGTGCGCCAGTGCGCGCAGCAGCACGCCGCCGGGCATCGCATAGTAATCGTTACCTCCGGCGCTATCGCCGCCGGGCGTGAGCACCTGGGCTACCCGGAACTGCCCGCCACCATCGCCTCAAAACAGCTGCTGGCGGCCGTTGGCCAGAGCCGTTTGATTCAGCTCTGGGAGCAGCTCTTCTCCATTTACGGTATTCATATTGGTCAGATGTTGCTGACCCGCGCCGATATGGAAGACCGCGAACGCTTCCTCAACGCCCGCGACACGCTGCGCGCGCTGCTTGATAACAACATCGTGCCGGTGATTAACGAGAACGACGCCGTGGCGACCACGGAGATTAAAGTCGGCGATAACGATAACCTCTCGGCGCTGGCGGCGATTCTGGCCGGAGCCGATAAGCTGCTTTTGCTGACCGATCAACAGGGGTTGTTTACCGCCGATCCGCGCAACAACCCGCAGGCGGAGCTGATTAAAGATGTCTACGGCATTGATGACGCGCTGCGCGCTATTGCGGGCGACAGCGTTTCCGGCCTCGGCACCGGCGGCATGGGCACCAAGTTACAGGCCGCCGACGTTGCCTGCCGCGCTGGTATCGAGACGATTATTGCCGCAGGCGGCAAGCCTGGCGTGATTGCCGATGTGGTGAGCGGCACGCCGGTCGGCACACGTTTTCATGCCCAGACTTCGCCGCTGGAGAACCGTAAACGCTGGATCTTCGGCGCACCGCCTGCCGGTGAGATCTCCGTTGATGAAGGGGCAACCGCCGCCATTCTTGAGCGTGGTAGCTCGCTGCTGCCGAAAGGGATCAAGAGCGTGACAGGCAACTTCTCCCGTGGGGAAGTGATCCGCATTTGTAATCTGCAGGGGCGCGATATCGCCCACGGCGTAAGCCGTTACAACAGCGATGCGCTGCGCCGGATTGCCGGCCACCACTCGCAGCAGATTGATGAGATTCTGGGCTATGAGTATGGCCCTGTCGCGGTGCACCGCGACGATATGATCACCCGTTAAGGAGCAGAGGTATGCTGGAACAGATGGGCATCGCGGCGAAAGCTGCGTCGTACAAGCTGGCGTTGCTCACAAGCCAGGAAAAAAACCGCGTGCTGGAGAAGATTGCCGACTATTTAGAGGCGCAGTCCGAGGCGATTTTGCTGGCTAACGAGCAGGATCTGCAGGAAGCGCGCGGCAATGGTCTTAGCGAGGCGCTGCTCGACCGCCTGGCGCTCAACCCGGCGCGCTTAAAAAGCATTGCCGACGATGTGCGCCAGGTGTGCAAACTCGCTGATCCGGTCGGCCAGGTGATTGATGGCGGCGTGCTGGACAGCGGGCTGCGCATCGAGCGACGCCGCGTGCCGCTCGGCGTAATCGGCGTGATTTATGAAGCGCGCCCGAACGTCACCGTGGATGTCGCCTCTCTGTGCCTGAAAACCGGCAACGCCGCGATCCTGCGCGGCGGGAAAGAGACCTGGCGCACCAACGCCGCGACGGTGAAAGTGATTCAGCAGGCGCTGGAGGAGTGCGGTTTACCGGCGGGCGCGGTACAGGCGATTGAGAGCCCGGATCGCGCGCTGGTCAATGAGATGCTGCGCATGGATAAGTACATCGACATGCTGATCCCGCGCGGCGGGGCAGGGCTGCATAAGCTCTGCCGCGAGCAGTCAACGATCCCGGTTATCACCGGCGGTATCGGCGTCTGCCATATTCTGGTCGACGAGACGGCAGAGATCGCCCCGGCGCTGAAGATTATCGTCAACGCTAAAACCCAGCGCCCGAGCACCTGTAACACCGTCGAGACGGTGCTGGTGCATCAGGGCATTGCCAGCACCTTTTTGCCAGCGCTCAGCCAGCAGATGGCGGAGAGCGGCGTGACGCTGCATGCGGACGAGCAGTCGCTCGCCCTGTTGCAAAGCGGCCCGGCGAAGGTTGAAGCGGTAAAGTCGGAGCAGTATGACGATGAGTTTCTGTCACTGGATCTGAATGTGAAGATCGTCGCCGATCTCGATGATGCGATCGGTCATATTCGCCAGCATGGCACGCAGCACTCTGATGCGATCCTCACCCGCACCCTGCGCAACGCCAACCGCTTTATCAACGAGGTCGACTCCTCAGCGGTGTACGTGAACGCCTCGACGCGCTTTACCGACGGCGGCCAGTTTGGCCTCGGCGCGGAAGTGGCGGTCAGCACGCAGAAGCTGCACGCGCGCGGCCCGATGGGTCTCGAAGCACTGACCACTTATAAGTGGATCGGTTTTGGTGACGATACCATTCGTGCGTAAATAAAGTCGGGTGATGCAAAAGTAGCCGTTTGATTCACAGGGGCATTGACGCATCACCCGCTTAGTTTTAACCTTCTAACCCGTGATTCACGCTCGTGAACACCTCGCAGGGCCGATATAGCTCAGTTGGTAGAGCAGCGCATTCGTAATGCGAAGGTCGTAGGTTCGACTCCTATTATCGGCACCACTTCAAAACTTTCCCGGTCTACCGAAATCAACCTAAGCCCGTATGCTGAGGTTTCTAATATGTTTACGCCAGCGCGAAATGTAATGGTGTTGATATCTTATTCATGCTCCTTTGAACATTTCTTCGAAATCGGCACCGCTTAAATCTGGGGAAGCACAAAGCATATCTCGCGCAAGTGCGCGCCTGCGGTTGAGTAAAGCATCCAACGTTTCTTCAAACGTTGTGACATCGTTGTCCGTGACCGTCGGATAATACACATACACATCTTTTGTCTGCCCAATACGATAGGCGCGATCGGTCGCCTGATCTTCCTTCGCCGGATTCCAACAGCGAGTGAAATGAATAACGTGATTGGCTTTCTGGACATTAATTCCGAAGCCAACTGCTACTGTGGAAAGAATAATCACGCCAAAGCCCGGTTGAGCCTGAAAATCATCAATCAACCGCTGGCGGCTATTCTGGCTCTGGCTTTTGGTACTGGTATCACCATTAATAATTACCGGACGTAAACCGAATCGCTGCTGAATAGCATGCTGAATTTCTCGTTGCAGATTGCGAAGCTCTGTAAAAATAATCACTTTGTCTTTACTGGTATGTTTTATTTCATCCAGCTTATTCAGCATCCAGTTAAGCTTCGGTGAGCTTTCTCGATAGCGTGGCTCGGGACTAACGACTGCCGGATGTGCACAAATGAGTTTTAACCGCTGTAATAACCCCAGCATCCCCGCCCCTGCCTGCTGCATTCCCTCGCTCAGGGCCTGTTGTTGCTGCCAGTTGGCAACCGAAGAGAGATACAGTTGCTTTTGAGGTGCGGAAAGAGGGAGTCGCTTACAATCGGCCACTTCAATTTTTTGCGGCAAATCCCGTGCTACCTCTTCTTTAGTTCTGCGCAATGTTTGAGGTTCAATCAACGCTCGTAAACTTTCTAGTCGTTCCGTATCACGGCCCGCTTCGTTTTCGATAGGGCGAACATAATATTTGCCAAATTCATTGAGCGCCCCTAATAAGCCCGGTTGTGCGAAATCAAACAGGCTCCACAAATCTACAAGGGTGTTTTCGACAGGAGTACCTGTACAAGCTACTTTGAACCTGGCTTGAACTGCGTTGGCGGCATGTGTGATTAACGCAGCAGGATTTTTTATTTTTTGCGCCTCGTCGCATACCATGATGGACCAGGGTTGGCGTGCCAGAGAAAACTCTTGATCGCGAAGCGTTTCGTAGGTTGTCAGTATGATTTTTGCCTCACCTTGCCAGCCAGGTTTAAGCAGATTTTTGATCCCTTGGGATTGCAGATGAACAGGAATAGCCTGTTTGGGATATTTCACCGCTTTAATGGTCTCGCCATACAACTTCAGCACCTGTATTCCTGAGGTATAGAAGAAGTTTTCCAGCTCACGTTCCCAGTTATCTAATAGTGAGACAGGGGCAACAATGAGACTTGGTGGCTCGTGGGGAAATTTTTCAATGAACCATACGAGGAAGCTTAGAATTTGCAGCGTTTTCCCCAGCCCCATATCATCCGCCAGCAGGCAGCCTGCAGTTTCCTCTGGAGAGCGCAGGAAGAGTTGTTGAAGCCAGGCCACACCCTCACGTTGATGATCTTTGAGTTGGATTTTCTCTTTAAGGCACAACGGAATTTCAGGTTCTGCATGACGGGCATTGAGGAGCGAATCGCGACGCTGTTTGATATAGGCCGCTTCTTCAATATTCTGCTCAATTTTGAGTACGGCCCGCGTCGTTTTATCTGCAACGTTATTTTGAGAGTCATCCACAGTGTTCTCTTGCTTTTGCCAATTCTTAATAAACGTTTTGGCTGCTTCAAGCGGCAGTGGTTTATCATTCCATGGGGCGATGATCTGTGCTTCACCAGCAATTTCTGCCTGAGTAATTCTTTGCTGTAGTTGATCGAGATGATGGAGATTTTCACGTTGCCAACCAGCCAGTGTTTCGACTGAAAATTTCGAGAAATCGATGTCATCGGGCAGCCAGTTTTCACTTTGCGCTTTGGTCAGCCAGGGCGAGGATATTTTTTCAAATTCACCAATACCAATCACCCGATCGCCATACTTAGCAATATCCAGCACATCGCTAAATTCTTTTCCTTCAATCTCTTGCTGCCAGCGAGTGAGTAAGGCCTGGCAATCGTGCCACTGCTGTTCAGTAAATTGGCTTAATTCCAGTTCGTAACCTTGCCAGGCGCCTGCTGGCATCTTTGCTGCGACGCTGATACCGAGTTGCTGTAGAAATTTTTCAAGCTCCCAGGGGGCGGAGAATACAAATGTGACCTCAGGCTGCGGAATCGGTGAAATAGGTTCAAGTATCAGCATAACTTCCGAGATCTTATTCTCAGCACTCTGCTGGGGTATTAACCTGAAATGATGAAAGAAGATTCTCGCATCAAACAGTGCCTGCTCATGTTCTTCCGGAGCGATAACATCCGCGGCATCTTCGCCCAAAAAGGTATAGGGATTGCGAACAAAGGAAAGCGCTTCGCTTCCCGCTACTCGACGACCGGGAATTGAATGTATTGAATTCAGGACTTCTTTCACTTCGGGAGTGATGATGACATGGCTGAGTTCGCCATTTGCTCCGGGGATGCGGTAGCTATTGTGTACCTGCGAATTCTTGTCGAAACTGCCTAGCCAGTTATCTGGCTGATCATCAAAATGAGGTTCAATTTCAATAACAGTAGTATCGGCAACCGTTGCTTTACGCAGACGTAATGACAATGAGGTGGGTTTAACGACTCGCGTTTTATCTAAATAATCATCAAATTTTGCGGCTGCTTTTTTTGCACATTTGCGGATAGTAGCCCATCCCAACTGGTTAGTAGTTTCACCAGGAGCCTGGGTTTGTTGGGCATTAAGTTGTTCTGTTGCTTGTAATAGCGCCCAGTTCTCCCGCGATAACAAATGCTGCTGATTTTCGTAGGTAAAAATGGCACCAGTCCGACTGAAATGGATGGGGCGAAGGGCAGGAAGCGTGGCCCATTCAGCAATCCAGACACGAAAGTCATTATCGCTTAATGCTCCACGTGAACACAGGCTTGCTCGTAAAGGCAGTACATCAGGTACCCCAATAAGAGGCAAGCTACTGGCATGTTCTTCATCATCGAGCAGGCGATACATCGCTTCCCAACTTAATAACCATCTGTCTGTAAGCGATATCAGATAGTCTTCTTCAGCCAGTTGCTCCAGCCAGGATGCCAGCGCCCAAAGCTGTGAGTCTTCAACTAATGACAGTGGGAAGCTGAGTCCACTCTCCTCGATTTGGTACTGATTCTTCAGATGGCGTTCTATCTGCTGACGGTTTCCCGTCAGTTTACTTAGCAGACGTTTAAGCATTATTTGATCCAGTAACGATGCTGTTCTTTAGCCACAGGGGTGAATCCGAGTCTTAGCAACTCTTTTTCCACTGTGTCGTTGGGAGATTTGAGCTGTATAGATAAACCCCCACCTTTTGGGCGATTATCGCTGACGGTGCATGAAGTGTTTTCTACCAGCCGCTGTATTGCCGTATCACGCAATGGATTGATGATTTTTATATTAGATACAGAGGCGGGAGAGGGCGCTTGTTTATCAACAAATTTGACCGGTTCTTCCGCCATCCAGCGAATACCCAGCTTGCGCAGTTCATCTTCGTATTTCAGCATCCAGCCGGTGATCCGGATCTTGTTGTATCCTTCGGCTCGTGGGGTATGGGGAAGGCGAAGAACATTACGGTATTTATCTTTTAACTGGATATTAATATCCAATGATTGCGACTCTGGATTAAATGGAGCTTGGCCCACACGATATGCATACATCGCGTTACCTGTTCCAGAAAACTCCACAAAAATATAATCGTTAATCTGCATGATCATGGCGTTATCAAAACTACGACCACTACGTAAATGGCTCAACCGCCCTTTATTCTCGTCGCGGAATTTCACAAAATCGCTGCTACGATCGTGCAAGGCATCAGGCCCCATCACGATGCGGGTGAATCCCATTTGGTTGGCGAAACGCAGCCAATAGTGGAGTCGTGCCTGATCGACATCACCATTGCCACGCAATAGCTCGAAGAAATGCATCAAATCCTGTTTAGCCAGCCAGCCTCGCACCATTGCTGCGACGGCTTCTGAAACATATTGATGCCACTTATTCTGCTGGCTTTTCAGTTGCGGGTTATCCCAGTATTCCAGTGCAGCTTGTTTTAAAGCTGAATGAGCCTGATCCCGATAAGTGGAGTGATAGTAACGGGTCAGTATTGCCGTCATGATGTCATCGCGAAAACGTACCCACTGTGCGGCAAGGCCCAATAGCCAACTGATTTTCTCCAGATATTGAGGATCGTCCAGAGTATCAAGCTGCGCCAGCAGCACCGTGAAAATACGCTTCCACAACCAGCTGCTATCAGGAATTTGCGCTATTTTTTCTAATGATGACAGGGAATTGCTTTCACCGGAAAGTAGCTGCTGGGATATCACGCCGCCAGCCTGAGGCGTAAAAATGTCGTGATAAAACTCTATGGTTTTCATCCACGACTTTTCTCTGCGGATGGTGGCTTTTACCACTGAGTAACCTTGGGCAATATGACTACGCAGCACACACCAGTGCGGGTTTTTTTCAGGAGACTCGTGCCTGTAAGCAAAATAACTTGAGCAGAGTGCCGCCCAGTCCTTGCGCTTCAATTTTTTAGACTCAATCTGTTTTTTTATAGCACTGTCTACAAGGGGGAAGAATGTATCATCCTCCAGTAATACTGGCCGGTCGGGGTATAGCGGGTCATTATCGGCGAGGCCATAAAACACCATCCGCCACTCACGTTCGTTCAACTTTTCTGCAAGACGAAAACGACGCAGGGCTGCCAGGCGCATTTCATGTGGAGGTGCAGGGATTCTATCTGTTTTTTCAAAACGCTTTTCCATATCGCGGCCAGCAGAAGCTAGCGCGTCAAAATCATTACGCAGATAATCATCACCCTGTTGGCTGGAAGATAGCTTCGCTGCAATACGCTGAGATAAAGACTTCAGTGCGGGTGTCATTGTGGCATTACCAGCTGGCAAACTTCTTTATTAACGACCGGAGGAAAATCCACCTCTTCGGCCCCATTACGTTTATCCTTAAGCCCGAAGAACTGCATGCGCAATTCCACGCGGCGGCTGGCTTCTTTGCTCTCTTTCGCATTATTAAATGAGACACCACCAGCAAGGAAAAGCTTACGGATTTGTATCTGTTGCTCTGTAGAAATGTTTTTTTGCAGAGGGCTGCGGCTATCGAGCAAACTGCACATAACCCATTCAGATCGCTGGAGAGAGAGATGTAGATTGTAGAGATAAGAGCCATCAGTGTCGGTGAACCCTTCAATGACGATCTGCTTAAACCACTTTTTGCCCTCTTCACTGTCGGAAGCTTCCAGCACCAGCGGAACAACATCCTGCAGTGCTTTTTGCCCTTCAGCATTCAGAAAAAAACGGTTGTGGTCAAAACGCCCGGCTTCACCAAAGCTAATACGGTTATCATGGCAATCTACCACGATGGTTTTGTTCACAGTGCGGGCATGAAGCTCCAGGCGCTCACATAACTTGGCAATATCCTGTCCTCTGACTTTTTCTCCTTGCTCCGCACGCTGAATGCGCTGGGTAACGGAACTTAACGATGCCACCATAACCACCAGGAATAACACCATCATGGCGGTCATCAGGTCGGCATAGGAGATCCAGAATGGTTTTTCTGCTTCATCACTGCGGCGCTTTTTAACGCCAAATGCATTTCCAAACATCAGCAGTCACCCCTCAGGCACGAACGCGTGACAGAACATCGTCAAGCTCACTGACGCTTTCTCCGATCTGTTCGACAGAGCCTGCAAGCAGATTTGAGGCTTTCGCCATTTCAACGTCCAGTTTGCCCAGTGTTTTATCCAGGCTGCGTGAAACACCTTCTGAAAAGTCTTCAAAACCTTTTCCGAGCACGTCGCTGACATTTTCCATGAAAGTCTGCGCTTCCCGATTATAGCTCTGTAACCGCTCACCATGCTGCTTGAGATCGGTAATGAACTGACTGCGGGTAGTCTGTTCAGACTGGGTATTAGCTGCGAGCAATTCCAGCATGGCGATGGATTTGCTGACGGCTTCCCTGTTGTTTCTGTAATCGGCAACTACCGAGGTCAGTTCACTGGAGGCAAGGGAGAGCGATGAACCCGCCGATTGTGCTTTATTGAGTACGTCAGCAGTAAGGTGATTGGCTTTTGAGACTTCATCACCTGCGTGTTCAAAGCGTTCGGCTGCAAGGCGCATTTTGTCCGCGCCGTTTTGCATATCCTGCATCTGCCGGTTAGTTTGCTCTGCGAGCTTGTTGAGCGTTTCCGTCATCCCTTGATGCTGCATAGCAACAGTCTCAATCAGCTGTTTAATCTGATCGTCCACTTCACTCATCACTCGCTGCGTCTGTTCGTGTAGAGACTGCTGGTTCGCTTGCTGATTTGCAGATATCTGTTGCTGACCCTTATCAATTTGACCAAACAGACTGCCCAACTGCTCACCCAGTGCTTCGACAGAAGTCGCCATTTTCTCCATTGTTGCACTTTGGCCCTGCTGCACTGAATTCTGGATGGCTTCAATAAAGGCAGACATGTGTTCTGCCTGGGCTTTTTCACGCGCCTCGCTGTCGGCAAACATTTTCTCAAGCTGGCGCGCCATGCGTTCGCCAGCGCCTTCGCCTTCAGCACCAATTTTGGCGACAGAGGACTGTAAGCTGGTAAGCATGTCATTCATGCCAGCCTGCATGGCCTGTTGGCCTGATTTCATTTCAGAGAGAAGTTGTTCAATTAACTGTGCGCTACCCTGGCGGGAATCGTCGCTGACCTGACGCATATCCTGTAGCAGGGCGGAGAACCCGCTTTGCATCGTCTGGATCGCACCGACGGTTTGCCCCATCATTTCGTTGAGATTGGTAAACTGCTGACCAAAGGTGGTATCAAGCTTCGCCATAAACGCGGTCAGCACATCCTGCAGCATGTTCTGTACCATGCCACTTTGATCGCCGCTGGCGGTCTGAACTGCACCCGCAATTTTATCCAGCGGTGACTTCAGGCTATTTTCAATTGCGCCGCTCACCTGGTCGGCAAACTGTGCGCCTGATTCGCGATAAGTGTTACTCAATGTATTCGCGAGACGTTCATTTTCAACTTTCTGACTTTCGGCGAGATGTAGCAACATGTCGCGAAGATCGGTGACCAGGCTCTCTTTCAGGTGACGTGCCTGGGTTGCGCTTTCATTACTGGATTTTACTAGCGAGGCAAGGTACTCCGCACTTACGCCGCTGTCATAGAGGGAATCTAGTGCCGCGGTGAATTTTTCGAGATTTTTATAGCAACTTGCAATAGAGAACTTTTCCAGCCAGGTAATAACGATCGAGAAGAAAATGGCGAAGGCAGAGCCGAGGAAGGCGTAAAGCACATCGTGCAGAAGATTATTGACGCTGCTGGTGACTTGCTCTGGCGTGCTGGGGTCAAAGTGGTTCAGGCCAATCATCAGCCCATAAAATGTCCCTATAATACCCACACCAGTGAGAATTCCGGGTAGATGCTTAAAGAATTCGGTATTAAGAGGAATATCCACCAATTGTTGTTCAGAGAAAAAGCTGGCGCTCGGAGCAGTTGCGCGAATTTTAACAATTTTTTCTTCGCTGCCGACCAGTTCACTCTGGGGATGCAAGGATTCGGAAAACTCACTCCAGGCGTGCTTAAACTCGGGCTGAACCAATAAATTTTTTAGCAGTTCACGCTGGTTCTCAAGCTTATCATTTGCAATGTTATTAATTTCGTATGTGTATTTTTTCAAGCGGTTAACAATTTTAACCGACCTGGATAAATAAAAGATAATAAACAGGATGAAAGCGGTAATGACGAAGCCGATAACAGTTATTGGCACCATATGAGGCTGCACAGAAGTTAGTGACAATAAAATGGAATTAAGCCAGGACATAGTTTCACCTGTAAAATATTAAAAAAAAGATACGATTAAATAACCATCGACCACATTTTGATTACCTTTAATCAAAATTTATCTGCAACTTCTTACTCTTAACATCCATCCATTTTTCGTTTCTATATTGCAGAACAGCCTCTGCTGCTCGAGTGGCGGCTGCGAATGGAGGTGAAAAGGCTGATGTAAGCCAACAGAACGGCGGTCTAGTTTCCTATTATTCGCCAAACAAATGCAAATTTCTTTGTGCCGCGTCGTTTTTAATCCTATTTGTTCGGAGTATCATTTTGCGAGATAGATTCCAAAACCGAATTTGCGATAGGGTTGTTTTGCACTGTCGCTGCGATCAACGTAAAGGATTTTCATGAACAACGCTGAGCAACAGCTCCTGAACGAACTGGATAACAAATTCTGGAAGGCCGCAGACAAACTGCGCGCCAACATGGATGCAGCTAACTACAAACATGTTGTGAGCTATACGCAATCTGTTAATCAAAAATCCAACACCCAGCACAATCTCGAGCTTATTTACTGAGCGGTGCTGCTCAATTTTTGCACTTCTCCTTGCCTGGCAAAGCATCAGCCGTGCCTTCATAACCCCAATCTTCAATTCAGTCTTAAGCGTTTACCTCAATGGACATGAACCAGAAGCACATCCAATAAAGAAAAGCGATATTTGATATATCTTTTTTATATAAACCTACTAATTCAAGTAGCCAAATGACGACAAATAACCAATGCTAATACCATGTTATTAATCAACCCAGCCATATCACTGAACTTTTATATCTACTGCGACACACTTCAACCTTCTCCAGAATATATCCTGAACTAAAGTTAAATTAAAAAGTGCATTATCTATTTGCCTCATCGAGTATTGCCTTTTTAATTAATCCATAAGAAAATACTTAGAAATCATTATTAAAAGCAACTTAACCAAAATTATATTGGTCGGGTGACCTATGTTTTGTTCAGGGATGAGAGAAGTGCGTTATTTCTTGCTGTTTATATTATTTATCTCTGCCGCACAGGCTGCGCCATTATCGCCGGCTGATCGCGATGCGGTGCGTCAGCAGCAGGAACAGCTGCTGCGCCAGAGCCAGCAACAGCGCGATGAGCTGGAGCGAAGCACGCCGCTGCCGCGTCAGGACGTGCGTACGCCCGACGGCAAAACTCAGGGCCCCTGTTTTACCATCCACACCATCACCCTTTCAGGCGTCACGCTTATCAGCGCGAAAGCGCAGCAGAAACTGATCTCTCCCTGGCTGAATCAATGCCTGGATATGGCAAAAATCACCGAATTAACCACCGCCATTTCAGACTGGTATATCAGCCGTGGCTATATCACCAGCCGCGCATTTCTTACTGAGCAAGATCTGTCGCAGGGTGAATTACGCCTGGTGGTAATGGAAGGGAAATTAAGCCATATCCGCCTCGACGGTGAATCGCCGCGCATGCTGAAAATGGTTTTCCCCGGTCTGGAAGGCAAGGTATTAAACCTGCGGGATATTGAGCAGGGGATGGAGCAAATAAACCGTTTGCGCAGCAACCCTGTGCAGATAGAAATAGTGCCGGATACCGAGCCGGGATATTCCATCGTTAACCTCACCGCCACGCCGGAATTTCCGTTAAGTGGTTCTCTCTCGCTCGATAATAGCGGGCAGAAGAGCACTGGCGAGGAGCAGTTAAACGGTTCACTGAGTGGAAATAACCTGCTGGGGCTGGCGGAAAAATGGTTTGTCAGCGGTGGGCGCAGCAGTGACTTTGCCACCGGATATGATGCGCAAAGTTTCCAGACCGGCGTCAGCGTGCCTTATGGCTACGGCCTGCTGGATTACAGCTACGCCTGGAGTAACTACCGCACTACCATTATGAATCAGGGTTTTCCATGGATATCGACGGGGGATACGAAAACCCATCGGCTGAATGGTTCATGGGTAGTGTTTCGTAATGGCGATATCAAAACCGCGCTCTCGGCGGGCGTAACCCAGCGCTCCAGCCGTAACTGGCTTAACGACGCGCCGCTGAAAAGCAGCACCCGCAACCTCTCCAGCCTTCAGCTTGGTATTAACCACACACAGAAAATGTTCGGCGGTGTGGCAACGTTCAATCCCGGTTATAGCCACGGTATGCCGTGGTTTAACGCTGAAACCGATGAAGAGAAGATCGGTGATGTGCCGCGCGCAGAGTTCCGTAAATGGAACCTGAACGCCAGTTTCCAGCGCCCGGTAACTAATGATCTTATGTGGCTTACCAGCCTGTACGGGCAGTGGTCGCCGGACCGGCTTTATGGCAGCGAACGGCTGACCCTCGGTGGCGAAAGCTCCGTTCGCGGCTTCAAAGAGCAGTATCTCTCCGGCGATAACGGGGGCTACTGGCGCAACGAACTCAACTACCCGCTGTTTACCCTGCCGGTGCTCGGGCAGATCAGCGCCACCGTCGCGCTGGACGGCGGCTGGCTGGAAAAGGATCGGTTCGACAAGTTCGCCTCGGGCACGCTGTGGGGAACGGCGGCATCGCTTAGCAGCGCCGGGCGCTGGTTCGCAAGTCAAATCACAGTAGGGACGCCACTCGCCTATCCCGACTGGCTGGGGCCGGATCATCTGACACTTAACTGGCGTGTTGCGGTGACATTTTAAGGAAGAAGGCAATGGATACTGTCAAACCTGTTCGTTTCTCACAACGCGCGCTGAGCTGGCTGATTATCAGCCTGCTGGTCTGGCAGCCCGTTGCGCCTTCCTTTGCCGCGGCCATCACGCCGAATGGCCCGGCCACCATGGACAAGGCCGCCAATGGCGTGCCGGTGGTTAATATCGCCACGCCTAACGGCGCGGGTATTTCCCATAACCAGTTCAAAGATTACAACGTCGGTGCCGAGGGGTTAATCCTCAATAACGCCACCGGTCAGCTTACGCAGACGCAGCTGGGCGGGCTTGTCCAGAACAACCCGAACCTGCGCGCAGGCCAGGAAGCGCGCGGCATTATCAACGAAGTCACCGGCGGCAGCCGTTCCCAGTTGCAGGGTTATACCGAAGTAGCCGGGAAAGCGGCGAATGTCATGGTCGCCAACCCGTATGGCATCACCTGTAATGGCTGCGGCTTTATCAACACGCCGAATGCAACGCTGACAACCGGTAAACCGCAGTTTGACGCGGCGGGCAATCTCTCTGCGCTGGAGGTGACAAAAGGCACCATTACGGTGGAAGGGAAGGGGCTGGACGCCAGCGCGAGCGATGCCCTGTCGCTGATCTCCCGCGCGACTGAAGTGAACGCCGCGATCCATGCGAAAGCGTTAACGGTAACCGCAGGCGCTAACCGCGTCGATGCCAGCGGAAACGCGACACCGATTGCTGGCGAAGGCGCGGCCCCGGTCGTGGCGGTGGATACCGGCGCGCTCGGCGGCATGTATGCCAACCGTATTCATCTGGTGTCGACCGAAAAAGGCGTCGGGGTGAACCTCGGCAACCTGGCCGCGCGGCAGGGCGATATCCGGCTTGATGCCAACGGGAAAATGGTCATCCGGGAGAGTGTCGCCAGCGGATCGTTAACCGCGAGCGGCGAGAGTGTGACGCTGAACGGCAGCCACCAGACGGGCGGCAACATGGTCATCGCCGGAACGCAGGCGGTGGCGTTGAATGGCACTCAGGTGGCAAAAGAGACGCTGGACGTTAAAGCAAAAAGCCTCACCCACAGCGGAACCTCAACGGCGAATCGCATCGCGCTGACCGGCCAGCAGACGCTTACCAACAGCGGCTCGTTGGTGGCGGAAGAGCTGGCGCTGGGCGCGTCGCACATTACCAACAGCGGGAAACTTCAGGGCACTCAGGCTCTGAATCTCAACACCAGCCAGCTGGATAACCTGGCGAGCGGTACGCTTTACTCCGCACAGGATCTTTCTCTTACGCTGCCGCAACTCAACAACCAGGGCACGGTGCAGGGGCGCTCACTCAACCTGACCGGCGATGTGCTGCACAACAGCGGCACGTTGCTGTCGCAAAGCAATACGCAACTGAAGATCGGGCAACTGGATAACCAGGGAACCATCGCAGCAAAACAGCAACTCACCGCCGAAACCAGCTGGCTGAACAATGGCAAGAGTGGGCAGTTGCAAAGCAACGGTAATATCCGGCTCGGCGCTGATAATGCAGTGCTGAATGGCACTCAGCAGGCGAACGGGGCGCTGGAGGTTACGGCAAACACGCTCGATCACACCGGCAAATCCAGCGCCAGCGCGATCAACCTCAATGCCCGTGACACTCTGACCAACAGTGGTTCGCTGGTGGCGAATAACCTGACTCTCGGCGCGGCGCACATCAGCAACAGCGGGCAGGTTCAGGGCACCGACGCGTTGAACCTGAATACCAGCCAGTTGGATAACCAGGCCAGCGGCACCCTCTATTCAACAAAAGATCTCACCTTCACCCTGCCACAGCTGAACAATCAGGGCACGGTGCAGGGGCTGTCGCTGCGTATCACCGGCGACGTGCTGAAAAATGAGGGCACGCTGCTTGCCGATACCGGCCTGTGGCTGAAGGCACGGCAACTGGAAAACCAGGGCAGCATCGCGGCGAAAGGCCAGCTCACCGCCAGCGCGACTGAGCTTAATAACCTCGGGCGTCTGGAAAGCAAGGGGCGTGTCGATCTCAGCGCGGATAACGCGACGCTTGGCGGATCGCAAATCGCGCAGGACGCGCTGAGCGTGACGGCGAAAACCCTTAACCACAGCGGGCAGACCAGCGCGGCTGATGTTGCCCTGACGGCGTCAGATAGCATCAACAACAGCGGGTCGCTGGTGGCGAATAACCTCGCGCTGCATGCCGCGCAGATTAACAACACCGCGCAGATTCAGGGCACCCAGGCGCTCAATTTGCAGGCGGATCGGCTGGATAACCAGGCGACCAGCACGATCTACACCGCCCGCGATCTGATCCTCAATATTCCGCAGTTGCACAACAGCGGCACCATCCAGGGGCTGTCGCTCAGCACGACGGGCGATGTGCTGCAAAACGAGGGCACGCTGCTTGCCGATACCGGCCTCTGGCTGAGAGCCGGGCAGCTCGACAACCGGGGTAACATTGCTGCAAAAGGCCAGTTAAGCGCTAACGCTATCCGGCTCAGCAACGCCGGACGTCTGGAAAGCAAGAGCCGCATGGATCTCAGCGCGGATGACGCGACGCTGAGCGGGACGCAAATCGCGCAGGACGCGCTGAACGTGAAGGCGAAAACGCTCGACCACAGCGGGCAGACCAGTGCGGCGGCTGTCACTCTGACGGCGACAGATAGCATCAACAACAGCGGAGAGATGAGCGGAGCCGCTGTCGCCCTGACGGCGAAAGATAATATCAACAATAGCGGGAAGCTGATCGCCGATAATCTCGCGCTACATGCCGCGCAGATTAACAACACCGCGCAGGTTCAGGGGACGCAGGCTCTCAATTTGCAGGCGGATCGGCTGGAGAACCAGGCGACCGGCACGATCTACACCGCTCAGGATCTGATCCTCAACACTCCGCAACTGCACAACAGCGGCACCATCCAGGGGCTGTCGCTTAATGCCACCAGCGATGTGCTGCAAAACGAGGGCAAGCTGCTTGCCGATACCGGTCTGTCGCTAAACGCGCAGCAACTGGAAAACCGCGGCAACGTGGCGGCAAAAGGTGCCCTGAACGCCAGTGCCGGCCGCTTGAACAACCAGGGAATGATGCAGGGGCTGACGCTCGGCATTGCAGGTGACTTGCTGGAAAACAGCGGAACGCTGCAAGGCAAAACCCTCGATATGCGCGGCGATCAGGTGCGCAACAGCGGCATGCTGGTCGCGGATGACGCGCTGCGTATTGATGCCGGTTCCGTGACGACAACCGCTGACTCCACGCTCAACAGCAAAGGTGACCTTCAGCTTTCAGCAAAACGTGACGCCTCGCTGCAAGGGCAGCTCAACGCCGACAAATCGCTGGAGGTTGATGCAGGCACGCTGACCAGCACCGCTCAGCTGCAAAGCGGCGGCAAGATGGCGATCGCCGCCGACAGCGCCACGCTTAACGGCGCGCAGTGGGCGAAAGGGACGCTGGAGGTGAAGGCCAACACCCTGAACCACGGCGGCAGAACGAGCGCGGGAAGTATCGCACTCACCGCGCAGGATGGGCTGACCAACAGCGGCACGCTGATTTCGGATAGCCTGGCGCTGAACGCACGGCAGATCGCCAACCGTGGCCTGCTCCAGGGCACCCAGGCGCTGAACCTGAACACCGGGCAACTGGATAACGAGACCGGCGGCTCGATCTATTCGGTGCAGGGCCTGCTGTTAAATATTCCTCATCTCAATAACCTCGGCACCATTCAGGCGCTCTCCCTGGGCTTCACCGGCGATACGTTACGCAACGACGGTGAGTTGACCTTTACTTCCGACGCGCTGCTGCGCGCCAACACGCTCGATAACCACGGCGCGATCACCGCAAAAGGGCGCTTAACCACCGAAGGCGCAACGCTTGATAACAGCGGCGCGCTTGAAGGCCAGACGCTGGCGATCGCCGCTGATACGCTGCGCAACAGCGGCTCAACCTTGTCTGCGGGTGATACGCAGCTTCGCGCCGGGCTACTGGATAACCGCGCAATGATGGCGGCAAAAGGCCAGCTAACGGCCAATAGCCAGACGCTTATCAACAGCGGCACGTTGCAGGGGCAGACGCTGGATATCGGCGGAGATACCCTACAAAACAGCGGCACGCTGAACGCAGCGGGCGCGGCGCAGATCCGCGGCGGAGAGGTAACAAACAGCGGTGCGGTGGCGGCAAAAGGCCAGCTCACCACCACTGTCACGGCGCTTACTAACACCGGTACGGTACAGGGACAGACCCTTGATCTCACTGGCGATCGGGTGCAAAACAGCGGCACGCTGGCATCCGATGGCGCACTGCGCGTACAGGCCGGAACGCTCGCCAGCAGCGCGGGCTCCACCATTACCGGTATCGGAAATGTGGCGCTGCGTGCACAAACGCGGGCCGATCTCGACGGGCAGGTTAACGCTGGCGGTGCGCTTACTGTTCACGCCGGGACGCTGAATAGCCAGCAACAGGCGCAGTTGCAGAGCGGGGGCGATATGACCCTCGATGCGGACAGCGTCACGCTAAACGGGACGCAGGCGGTAAAAGGCACGCTGGATGTTAAAGCCAATTCGCTGAGCCACGGCGGCAAGTCCAGCGCCGCTGGCATCAATTTAAATGGGCAAACTGCGCTTGAGAATAGCGGCACGCTGGTTGCCGACACCCTCGCAATGAACGGCGGGCAGATCCGCAACAGCGGCCTGTTGCAGGGCACCCGCGTGCTCGATCTTCAGGCCGGTAAGCTGGATAACCTCTCCGGCGGGACGATCTACTCCACGCAGGGCTTCACTCTCGCCATCCCTGAATTAACCAACAGCGGTCTCATCACCACCGATGGCGATCTGCATATTGGTGGCAACACGCTGGTGAACGACGGCGAGATCAATGGCGTCAGCCTCTCCAGTGATTACCGAAACCTGACCAACGCCGCCAGCGGGCGTCTGCTGGCCGACAAAAACCTCACCTTTAATTCAGCCAATATCGTGAACGATGGGCTTGTCTCGGCAGATACCGGCAGCGTGACGGCGGAGAGCCTGGAGAACCGCGGTGAGCTGACTGCCACCTCGCTGCTGCTGACGCTCACGCGGCAGGCGATAAACCACGATAACGGGCGCATTATCGGCGAGAGCGGCCTGACGCTCAGCGCACCGACGCTGCTTAACCGCGGCCTGATGGCGGGTAACACCCTGACGTTGAAGCAGGGCGATATCACCAACAGTGGAACGTTGCAGGGCACAAACGGCCTGACGGCAACCGGCACCAGCCTGACCAATGAGCAGCGCGGCGTCGTGCTGAGCAATGGCGCCGTCACCGTGAAAAATGGTCGCCTGGTCAATGCCGGGCAGTTGCAGGGCGATACGCTGGACTTAGCCACCGGCGAGTGGCTCAACAGCGGCACCGCACTGGGCAAAAATGGTCTGAATGCCGAAGTTAGCGGCAAACTGGAAAACCAGGGGCGCATCATCAGCCAGCAGGCAATGACGCTCCAGGCGGCAGGCAGCGAGAATGACGGCACGCTGATGGCTAAAGCGCTCGCTCTGCACGGTGATGTGCGCAACAGCGGGTTGATTCAGGGCAGTGACACGCTCGCCTGGAATGGAACCTCGCTGGTGAATGCGGCCAGTGGGCAGATGCTGAGCGGCAACGGCCTTACGCTTAATGGCAGCACGCTGGATAACCAGGGGCAGATGCAGGGCCGCACCGTTACCGCAACCGCCGACAGTTTGCACAACGGCGGCACCCTGCAGGCGCAGGACGATCTTAACGCCACGCTAAGCGGCAAGCTGGATAACCAGGGGCAGATGCTGAGCCAGGGCGCGGCGGATATCCGCACTGCGCAAACCCAAAACGGCGGCAAACTGGCGGCAAAAGTACTGCGGCTTACCGCACCTGAACTGACCAACTCTGGCCTGTTGCAGGGCAACGACGCCCTGACACTCAGCACCCTTAATCTACTGAATGGCAGCAAAGGTCAACTGGTCAGCGGCAAAGCGCTGGCGCTGAATCTGGATCGGCTGGAGAACCAGGGGCAGCTCTATGTTAACGGCGGGCTGACCCTGAATGCGCTCACGCTGGTTAACGGGGGCAGCGTGGAGTCTGACGCTCTCGACGCCACACTGCGCGGCACGCTGACCAACAGCGGAACTCTGCTTGCCCATCAGGACGCGGTGCTGCGTGGCGATACCCAGACCAACAGCGGTGACATCGCCGCTCAGTCACTGACCCTTGAGGGCAGAGCGCTCAGCAACAGCGGGCTGATGCAGGGAACGCACGGGCTGCAAGCCACGGCGGACACGCTAATCAATACTGCGGGCGGCCGTTTGCTCTCCGGCGATGCCATGACGCTCAATGCGGGCAAGATGGAAAATGGCGGAACAGTGCAGGGTGGCACCGTCTCGTTAAACGGTTCGAGCCTGAACAACCGCGGTCTGGTTAACGGCCTGCAGGGGCTGACCGGGGTTTACGGCGCAGATCTCATCAATGACGGGCAACTGGTCAGCGGCGGTGCGACCGATTTACGCGCACAAACCCTGACGAACAGCGGACGCATCACCGGCAATACCCTGACGTTAACGGGCCCAAGCCTGCACAACAACGGCTTATGGCAAGGCAATAATGGCCTGGCGGTGAGCGGTGACACGCTGACTACCGGCGCAGGATCGCGCACCCTGAGCGGCGGCATGTTGACGCTGGATGGCGGATCGCTCACCACGCTTGGGACGTTGCAGGGCAGCCGGGTCAATGTGGCCGCCGATAACTGGACGCTCGGCGGCTCGCTGTTGAGCCAGGGTGAACTGACGGCCAGGGTTGGCAATACGCTGGCCTTGTCCGGCTCGTTAACCAGCCAGGGTGGAATGAATGTACGTGCTCAGACGCTGAATAACGACGGGCAGATGCTGAGCGCCGGTGATATCACGCTGAGCGGCCAGTCGCTGACCAACACCGGCATGCTTCAGGGCAACAGCCTGGCTGCACATGAGAGCCGTATTACCAACACCGGCAAACTGATCGGGCTGAAAGGCCTGCAACTGGATAACCGTCAACCCGCTGTCACCACACTGGCGCGCATGGCGCTGGTGGCACCGGCGCTTGAGCTGAGCAACGGCGCGACGGGATCGCTACTCACTCAGGGCACGCTCGATATTACCGCCGGGACGGTGCGTAATGCCGGGAGCTGGCAAGGGAACCGGGTGATTTTGGCGGCTCAGTCGCTGGAGAATGGCGGCGCGGTGCAGAGCGCCGGGGCGCTGAACTTGACGCTTACGGGCAATCTCAACTCCACGGCGGGCAGTAAAATTACCGCCATGGGCGCGGCGGCATTGCAGGCGCTCTCGCTCACTAACCAGGGGCAGTGGGCGGCAGCCACCCTTACGCTGAAGGGGAATACCCTCGATAACAGCGGTGCCATCAGCGGGCGCGACGGCGCGACCGCGACGCTCAACGGCGCATTCACCCAGCAAGCGCGAGGCACATTCGCCAGCAACGGTGCGCTGGGGCTGACTGCCGCAACCGTGGGGAATCAGGGCAAAATCCAGGGTGGTGATCTTACGCTTACGGCAAACTCGCTGACCAACAATGCGGGTGCCGAACTGGTGAGCGCCAGGGGGCTAACGCTGACCGCACCGTCACTGTTCAACTACGGGCTGATTCAGGGGGCGGGCGAAACCCGCATTGAGAGCACCGCACAGGCAATAAATGCGGGCAAACTCCTCTCCGGCGCGCGTCTGACCTTAACCACCCCGCAATACAGCGGCGCGGGCTGGTTACAGGCCACCAATCTGATCCTCAATGCGGCCAATAACGCTGGCACCGGGACGCTGCTTGCCGACCAGATGACGCTGACCGGCAACACCTTTACCAATCAGGGCACCACCCAGGCCAACAACCTGGCGCTGAATTACGCCCAACTCACTAACAACGGCACGCTGCTGGGCAACAGCCAACTGACGGTCAATGCCTCACAAGTGAATCAGTCCGCCAGCGGCAAGCTCTTCAGCGGCGGCGATCTGTTTGTTGGCGCAACCGGCATGAATGCGCTGGGGCAGGTGGTTGCGCTGGGAAATCTGACGCTGCAACTCGCCGATGCCTTTACCGGTAAAACGGCGCTGGCGGCGGGCAGGAATCTGAACATCAGCAGCAATGGCGCAATTGATAACCAGTCTGTGATGCAGGGCCAGGCGGTCAACCTGAGCGCAGGGGGGCAGCTGACGAACAACGGGCAAATAACCACTGGCAACGGCAGCAGCACCCTAAGCGGCAGCACGATTGTGCTGAATGGTAATGGCTCTCTGCAGGGCGGCGGTGATGTGACGCTGTCAAGCCGCGGCGCGATCGCGGTAAACGGCTTTACCGGCACCCGCGGCAGCCTGACGCTCAGCGCGCCGGGAAGCATTGTTAACACCGCGCTGCTCTACGCGGCGAATAACCTGGCGCTCTATGCGAACAGTATCACCAACCAGCGCGGCGATATGCTGGCGGGGAATAACCTGTCGATGCAGCGTGATGCGGCGGGGAATGCGAATAGTGAAGTGGTTAACACGTCAGGGAATATTGAGACGCAGAGTGGTGATATCACCATCAGAACCGGGCATTTTTTAAATCAGCGAGATGGTTTTAGCGTTACAACAAATCAGAATACATATCGTACTAAGGCTGAACCCATAATATCTTTCTTGCTGTCAAGTTTCGACAAAAGTGAAATTGGCTATGCATCAGGGCGCAGTTGTTCTGTTTCAGGGGGCGCTAATGGGAGTGGTGTAACCTGCAGAAATTACACTAACATTTCTCCTCTGTTCAAGACTGACATTAAAAATATAAAGCTTAGCGAAAGTGAAGTTATTGTTTTCGCAACCGGGAATGTGGCAAGGCTCTATGCAAAAGGTAGTATTAATATATCCGCTAATACTCTGGATAATATTACCAGTTCAATCTTGTCTGATAAGAATATAAACCTTTCGGGCAATAGCTTAAACAATAAATCAGTACAGGCAGGTAAGACGCTAACGACGCAGAAATACAAATACGATTGCGGCAAGCAGTGCGTTGATGGCTTACAGGCCATCCCGAAAAATAACAGTCTTGCTGGTTTTTTATCTTCCCATAAAGCATCTGACCGTAGCATTGATTATAGTCTGGACGGAGTTCCAGTCACCACCCAGGAGAATGGCAATCTCTATCGCGCCGTTATCCAGGCCGGTGGTAATGTAACCGCTAACTTTAGTAGCAATATCAGTAACGAAACTACCACCTCCAACGCGGGTGGCGTGAGTGGTACGATTACCGCTCCTGCATTGAATACCCTGAGCAACCAGGGTATTGGCGGTAGCGTGGCAAAACAGGCGCTTGCCGCAGGCTCTGCGTCCGTCAACTCTCCGCAGTGGCAGGATCAGCTACAAAACGCGCTGCAGCAGATTAACGGCGGCGGTTCACTGGATAATGGCACAACGGCCGGAACGGCGCTGAGCACCGTCAGCGGTCAGCAGAAAGGCAGCGCCAGCCTCGGTAATGCAGGAAGCCTGGCCAGTGCCAATGTTACCCAGGCCGCGCTGAAAAATATCGCTAACAGCGGCCCCGGTCAGCACCAGGGGAAAACCGTTGATACCAGCGCCTATCCGCTGCCAACGGGTAATAATGGCTACTTCGTGGTGTCGGCTAACCCGAAAAGCCCCTATCTCATTACCCTCAACCCAAAACTGGACGGGCTGGGTGATTTAGATCCAGCGCTGTTCGGCGACCTGAATGCATTGCTGGGGCTGTCACCTTCGGCCTCCGCGCCCGGTTATAACGCCGCGAACCTGCCGGCCGGGGTTAACCCTGCGGCGAAGCCCGCCGGGCAGAACTCTTCCGGGTTACCTGGCGGCATTACGCCAGTCAGCCAGGTAAATGGCCCGTCGCTACCGCAGGGAATGACGCCGTCCGAGGGCGTAAAGCTTGTCAGTGCGCCAGGTGGTATCGCCGGGGCTGGCGTATCAACGCCTGATTTGGCAGGCAACCCGCTCTTCGTACAGGCTGGCATGACCACACTGGTTGCGCCGCGCGAGACCAATCCAAAGTATACCGACGAGAAGCTGTTCCTCGGTTCAGCCTACATGCTGGATCGCATCAACCTGAAACCGGATTACGACTACCGTTTCCTCGGTGATGCCGCATTTGATACGCGTTATGTCAGCAATGCCATGCTGAACCAGACCGGTAACCGCTACCTGAACGGTATCGGCTCCGATCTGGAGCAGATGCGCTACCTGATGGATAACGCCGCCAACGCGAAGCAATCCCTGGGGCTGCAGTTTGGTATCGCGCTCACCGCCGATCAGATTGCAGCGCTGGACCACAGCATCCTCTGGTGGGAGCGCGCGACCATTGGCGGCGAAACGGTGATGATCCCGAAACTTTACCTCTCGCCAAAAGATGTCACCGTTAATAACGGCAGCGTTATTGCCGGGAATAACGTCACCATCAATGGCGGCAAGGTCACCAACAGCGGCAGCACGCTGCTGGCGCGCAACGATCTCAGCGTTAACAGCGCCTCGCAGATTATCAACACTAACGATGCATTGCTGAAAGCGGGCGGCAATGTCGATCTCAGCGCCGTTGGCGATATCAACAACATCAGCTCTGCCATCAGTGGCAAAACGGTAGCGCTTGAGAGCCTCGACGGCAGCATCAACAACATCACTCTGGCCGACCAGTTTGCGCTCAACGCGCAGGGCAAGGGCGGCACAATAAGCCTGAAGGACACCACCCTTGGTAGCATCGCCAGTATCACGGCGCTGGATGGCTTATCGCTGACGGCCGGAAAAGATATCGCGCTCACCGGCTCTACCCTGGCGGCAGGCGGCGACCTGCTGATGGACGCGGGCGGCAATATTGCCGTCAACGCCATTGAAATTAACGATGCTTACGGTCAGTCCGGCTTCCGGCGGCAAACGCCGACCAGCCGGTCCACCGTGAGCTATCAGGGCAGCGGCATCACGGCGGGCGGTTCGCTTTCCATGCAGGCAGGCGAAGATTTAACGCTGACCGCAAGTGATGTTCGCGCAGGAAAAGATGCTTCGCTTGCCGCAGGCAATGATCTCAACCTGAATGCGCAGCAGACCAGCCAGAACAGCCGTAACGGCAACAGCGAAAATCACAGCACCGGGCTTGATCGCACCACCGTCAGCGCGGGCGGTAACCTGATCCTCACCGCCGGGCAGGATATTCATTCCCAGGCCGCCGGGCTGGCAGCAGAGCAGCAGGTCGGGATGCAGGCCGGTCGCGATGTCGATCTACAAGCCGCAGAGACGACGCAGGGCGACAGTTATAAAGCCCGCAAAAAAACCGTTATTAACGAACAGGTACTCCAGCAGGGTACGGAGATTGCCAGCGGCACGGGCACGACGATTATCGCCGGGCGCGATATGAATGCCGAAGCGGCGCAGGTGACAGCGCAGGGCGATATCGGCGTGCAGGCCGGGCGTGACATCAACCTGACGACCGCCACCGAGAGCGATTACCACTACCAGGAACAAACCAAAACCAAGAAAGGGTTCCTGAAAAAAACCACCACGCACACTATCTCTGAGCAGAGCGCAACGCGCGAGTCCGGCACATTGCTGAGCGGCGATAACATCACCCTCAAATCCGGCAATGACCTGCTGGTGAAAGGCTCGAATGTGGTGGGTGATGGCAATGTGGCGCTGAGTGCCGGTCACGATGTCAATATTGAGGCCGCCACCAACACGGATTCCAACTGGCAGTTTAAAGAGAAGAAAAAGAGCGGCCTGATGGGCTCCGGCGGGATTGGTTTCACCATCGGCACCAGCAAAACCACGCAGGATCTGAAAGAGAAGGGCACCACCCAGAGCCAGAGCATGAGCACCATTGGCAGCAACGGTGGCAACGTCGCGATTAACGCCGGCGAGCAACTGCACGTGGGCGGCGCAGATCTGGTGGCGAAAAAGGATCTCTCCCTTTCCGGCGACAGCGTGGTTGTCGAACCTGGCCGTGACAAACGCGTCAGTGACCAGACGTTCAGGCAGAAGAGCAGCGGTCTGACGGTAGCACTCTCCGGCGCGGTCGGCGATGCGGTGAACACGGCGGCGACCACCGCCATGGAAGCCAAAGATCAGAGCGACGGACGACTGGCCGCATTGCAGGCCACCAAAGCGGCGCTTTCCGGCATTCAGGCGGGGCAGGCGAGCCGCCTGGCGGACGCTGTCAGCGGCGGCGACATGACGAAGAACGGTGCGTTCGGCGTGATGGCCTCCATCGGCGGGCAGTCGTCGAAATCCACCTCCCACTCGGAGCAGGAGACCAATACCGGCAGCACGCTTAACGCCGGGAACGATCTCACTATTACCGCCAGCGGCAAAGGGCAGGCGGCGAACAGCGGCGATATTGCTATTGCGGGCAGCCAGCTGAAAGCCGGGAAAGATCTCACTCTCGATGCCGCGCGGGATATCACCCTAACGGGCGCGGCAGATACCCAGAAAACCACCGGCAGCAACTCCAGCAAGGGCGGCTCCCTTGGTGTTGGCATTACTGCCGGAAAAGATGGCGCAGGGTTTACGGTTTCCGCCAGCGGCAACGCCGCGAAGGGCGGCGAGAAAGGTAACGGCACCACCTGGAAGGAGAGCACGCTGGATGCCGGGCAAAATGTCAGCCTGAGCAGCGGGCGCGACACCCTGTTGCAGGGCGCGCAGGTTAATGGTGACAAGGTGACGGCGGATGTTGGCCGTGACCTGACGCTGAGCAGCCTGCAGGACAGCGATAACTACAACAGCAAGCAGCAGAGCGTCAGCGGCGGGCTGAATTACACCTTCGGCAGCGGAGCGGGTGGCAGCTTCAGCTACAGCCGCGACAAGATGAAGAGCAACTACGACTCGGTGCAGGAGCAGACGGGTATCTTCGCTGGCAAAGGTGGTTTCGATGTCACGGTCGGCAACCATACGCAGCTGGATGGCGCAGTGCTTGCCAGCCGCGCAGAGGCCGACAAAAACCGACTCGACACCGGTACGCTTGGCTTCACAGATATCGCCAACAAAGCGGATTACAAAGTCGAACACGTCGGCGGTGGGTTCAGCACCGGGGGAAGCATTGCCGGCAACGTGATCGGCAATATGGCGAGCAACATGCTGACCGGGCTCGGCGGTAGCGGGCATGCCGAAGGCACCACGCAATCAGCGGTGGCTGACGGTACGGTGATCGTGCGCGATACCGCGAATCAGCAGCAGGATGTCGGTACGCTGAGCCGCGACACGGAACATGCCAACGGCAGCATCGACCCGATATTCAACAAGGAAAAAGAGCAACGGCGCCTGCAAACGGCACAGCTTATTGGCGAGATTGGCAGCCAGGTCTCGGATGTTGTGCGCACCGACGCGAAGATCACCGCGACGGAAAACGCCAAAGCCAGCATGCAACACGCGGATGAGAAAGACCGCGCGGCAGCCATCAGCGTGCTGCAGAAGGCAGGTAAGCCGGTTACTGATGAGGCTATCAGTGACCAGATGTACCAGACCTTCTATAACCGTGAATTTGCGAAAACACAGCAGGGCACGGGCGGCAGCGTTCAGCGTGCCATTACCGCCACAACCGCCGCAGTGCAGGCGCTGGCGGGAGGCGATCTCAAATCAGCGATTGCGGGTGGCGCAGCGCCTTACCTGGCGAATGAGATTGCCAGGTTAATCCCCGAAACTGATTGGCAAGCACGCGTGCTGGCGCACGCTGTGGTGAATGCCGCGCTGGCGGCGGCGAGCAAAAAAGATGCAGCGACCGCAGCGGCAGGAGCCGCCACTGGCGAACTGGCAGGGATAATTGCCGTTGACGCGTACCATAAAACCGTTGGTGAACTGAGCGAGGAAGAGAAACAGACCGTTTCCGCGCTGGCAACTCTGGCATCCGGCCTTGCCGGCGGCCTGGTGGGCGACAGCAGCGCAAGCGTGGTGGCCGCGGCGCAGGCCGGGAAAACGACGGTTGAGAATAATGCTTTGGCATCCCGTGACCTCGCTAATTGCCGGACGATGTCAGCGGAAGCCTGCGGTAAAGCCAAAGAATTAAGCCAGAAAATTCTCGATAAGAATCTGCCTTCTGTTGAAGATATGCGCGATAAGCTTGCCGCCTGTCAGGATGACAGCTGTAAACAGACCGTCTGGCAGGAATACCGACAAGCCAGCGACAAGACCATTGAAACCCTGAAACAAATGGCGCTGAACGGGGAGCTGAGCCGGGAAGAACTGGCGTTTATCAACCATGATTTAGCCAAAGAGTTAGCTTTTGGCGGGAGAGTGGATAACGATAAAGTCGGTCGCTCTGAATATATGAGCTGGCTGGGTAATGGTGGCGGCCCTCTGTCCGGGTTCTTCAACGCTGAGCTTCGGGAAAAGGAACTGGTAAATCAAGGATTTTCATCGGAAGACGCGGCTCAGAAAGTCAAGGAAGATCAGCGGAATATGATGTTGATAGAAACAGCTATGGGCGTTATTGGCTCTAAAGCTGGAAATAACTCATCTGGTAAAGTGAATGCTAATCAGGTGGTTACTAAAAATGTTAATCCAAGCTCATTAATAAGCAGGCAGAATAGTAATGAAATGTCAGGTTCTCAAGTAAAACGCATTGCAAAAGATATGAAAGCAAATGGCTATAAAACCGATGAGCCTGTTGATGTCGCTATTGTAAACGGCAAAATGATCATTATCGATGGTCATCATAGAGCCGAGGCAGCAAAAAAGGCAGGCATTAAAGATATCCCAGTCAGAGTTCACCCTGTTACAAAAGAACAAGGTGATCAATTACTGCGTGAAGCTGCTGAGGCAAGGGCGAGGTACTGAAATGAATAATGTTTTTGATAAAGATGAAATTATCCAATTTTTTCTACTTCAGAATGAGCTGGTTAAAGCCTTATTTAAAGCTTATCCAATGGCAAAAGACATTGAGTGGTTATTAGATTTTCCAAAAAATGGATGTGTCCATATTAATGGAGATATATGGAATTTTTCCAAACATGGAAAGGGAATCAGGTTCTTTATGGAAGGATCACACATTGATAAAGTGGTTGATGTACATAATAATATAAGTTGTCCTGAATTGGCTGATACATGGCGATTACTACAGTACTTTTCGCTTGATGATGAAAACCAGCTTGAGGTGTTTTTAAATAATATGGTTATCTCAGGTGAATTAGAGAAAATATCGGATAAATTATACCGGTTAAAAGAAAGCCCGGTCTGAATGGCCGGGATCGTGCTGTCAACCATCAGGCAAAACTCCCGTTCCCGCGCTTGTACATCGGCAGATCGCCGGTGTACAAGCGCTCCCGGAAAAACGTTAGAAAACACACAAACCCCCATGAAACTGGTATATCTTCTTTCTGAAGAGCTAAAAGCTGATCCTGAATATGTTTCCTTGACTCAAGCCTTAACATTAGATAAATCAAGGCCCTATGTAGGGTTGAATGGAACTTATGGTCTTTTTGGGTCACAAGAATGGTGGGAGAGTATCACTCAAGGTAAAATGCCGTTGCTATCACTGTCTGGGGTAATAAAAAAAGCTTATGTAGCAGGGTAAGACCCTTCTGATTTTAATAATACTATCGATTTATTACTTGATGATGGAACCATCCAATCCGTTGGTATTTATACTAATAAAGATGAAGATTTAATTTTTTTCGAAAAGGGACATAGGGCAAGTATTGTCTATGTTCTTGATGAGCTTAAACCAAAGGCAATGCTTAACTTTGGTCAAAAATATAATAAAATCGCTTTAGAAATGGCTGTTTCATTAAAACCAGTTGAATGAAAATTAATGGTTCTTATGAATTAACAAAGAGGATCCTAAATTTTTAAACTAGGATCTTTTATTAATTTTCATACTGTCAATAATGTTGTGCAACTTCCACCAATCAGCGATTGCTGGTGGCGCCGCACCTTACCTGGCGAATGAGATTGCCAGGTTAATTCCCAAAGAAGATTGGCAAGCACGCGTGCTGGCGCACGCCGTGGTGAATGCCGCGCTGGCGGCGGCGAGCAAAAAAGATGTGACCACTGCAGCGGCAGGGGCCGCCACCGGCGAACTGGCAGGGATAATTGCCGTTGACGCGTACCATAAAACCGTTGGTGAACTGAGCGAGGAAGAGAAACAGACCGTTTCTGCACTGGCAACTCTGGCATCCGGCCTTGCTGGCGGCCTGGTGGGCGACAGCAGCGCAAGTGTGGTTGCCGCGGCGCAGGCCGGGAAAACGACGGTTGAGAATAATGCTCTAGGCATGATGGGAGCTGCTGCGGAAGCAGCAGCGAATACAGCAGCCGTAGTAGCCGGAGCGACCGGAAACGGAAGCAAAGGCTCGGCAAACGACGATGACTGGAATGCCGGTGGGAGTTGTGAGGGTACGCGTGAGCAGTGTGCAGTACGCGATCCGAGCCGTGATGGAACCCGCGGGCCGGGACATACAGGGAATACTGATCCAGCCAATCCAGGGCCTACCGATACAGGCAATCATGATGGCCAGCCAGATACCGGGCCGAACAACACCGGAAACGGTAGTCAAGTAAACACCGGACCGAATAATACAGGTAATAATAGCGATGCGCCTGGTACAGGTGGAAGTACTACGGTTACACCGATTCCTGATGCGCCGAATAAGGATGATTTGGCTTATTTGTCAAATAATAAGAATGCTATTGATGATATTGTTGCCGGAAAGGGAACGGCTCAGACAGGGAAACAAACAATAGGTGTACCTGCAACTCAGTCTAAAAATCCGCTAAATCCAGTACAACAATATGATGCTCACGGAAATGAAATTGTTTATCGCACTATGTCTGAAAAACAATACCAAATATTCAGGGAAACCGGTGTTATGCCAGCCACAACTGAGACCTCTGTTTCTCCGGTATTGGGATATTCGTCAAAATATGATGGAGTGACTGTAAAAATAGTGGTTAAGCCTGGCACATTCTCAGAGCTTGAAAAGATAGGCATTGCAGCAAATTCTGCAGCAGCAAAAGAGTTACCTAACATGTCAACTCAGACAGGGAAATGGATGGATACTAATGCCCGATTTAAGGTTGAAGGTGGACAGATGACAACTCAGCTTGGACAAGGTAAAGGTATGGAAATATTCAATAATAATATTGTCCATTTCGAACAAGTTAAATGAAAGGAAAAGTTATGCTATTAAATTTGGAAGAAACAAAAATACCAATGAAAATGGTTTTTTTGTTATCAGAAGAATTAAAAATGAATCCCGGGCGAGTGGCTCTGACACAAGCTCTAACTTTAAACTCATCAAAACCAATGATGGGTCTTAAAGGTATTCATGGGCTTTTCGGTTCTCAGGAATGGTGGGATAGTATCAAAAAAGGAAAAATGCCTTTATTGTTCCAGTCTGGAATAATAAAAAGAGCTTATGTGGCAGGGCAAGACCCTTCTGATTTCAATAATACCATTGATTTACTACTTGATGATGGAACCACTCAGTCTGTTGGTATTTATACTAATAAAGAAATAGATGCCAATCTTTTTAAAGTGGGATATATGGCAAGTATTGTTTATGCTTTGGATGAAATGAAAGCACAACCAGATTTTGATGGGAGTATAAATTATTCAAAAACAGCTTTAGAAATGGCTGTTTCATTAAGACCAGTTGAATGAAAATTAACATTTCCTATGAATTAACAAAAAAGATTCTAATTTTTTAAAATAGAATCTTTTATTGATTTTTCATATTTTCAATAATGTTGTGCAATTCCCACCATATTTAACGGTAATCGTTTAGACGATCGCCAACTTGGGATTGTTCTCTGTCATTCATTTACAGGCCGGATCACCAGTTGCCCGTGCTCAACCGTTACGGTAACTGGTGTATCGGTCACAAACCCCGCCTTTTCCAGTCAGTTGCCCTTGAGGTAAAAACTGGGGCAGGTCACCAGGATTAAACTAATCGCTTCTGGAAACCAATTATTATTCTTCTTACGAAAGCGAAGGATCAATATGGAGTAAGGTATGAAAAACTGAAAAAGTTACAAGACAAAATCATTCAGGGGGAAGAAAAGAATGAAAGTAAGTGATGAGAAGTTACGGCAAATTTTAGCGGGAAAAGAGAGCTAAAAATTATGGGAAATAGTCAATTGAAAAATATCACAGCTGCAGACGTTGTTGAACTGTTCAATGCTCACAGTGACATCGTGAATTTTGGCACTTCTGAGAATGTAGTAGATGACGATTGGATAAGAAAGGCAGAGAGTACTCTCGGAGTCAAGCTAACTCCATCGTATGTGTGGTTTTTGAAAAATTATACAGGTGGTGAGGTTGGCGGAGAAGAAATATTTAGTATTTACGGGATTGAATTTGATCAAGTACGCGGGGGGGAGATATTGTATATCAATATCTAAATGATTTTAAAAGTGGGTTGAATAAAAGTTATCAAATCGTTGTTAGTCAAACTGATTTTGGCGAAACATTCTATTTTGATTATTTAAAAATTGATGGACAAGAGTGCCCTTTGTATCTCAAATTACCTTCTGGAGAGGAAGTTTTTTATGCAAAAGATTTTTATGAGTTTTTATTTAAACGCGTTCTGGCAAATTGTGATCGAGAGCAGGTACAGATAAATTTCCGGCCAGAGAAATCGCTGTTGACTGGTGATAGAGGAATATAAGTAGTATCGCCAATATTCAGACTGAATAGTCGGATGCCATCTAACGTTTGCTGTGTTGTAGTGAAACGGGAGGTTAGCAGTAAGTAAACCGATATTAATTGCTGAAAGTTGTATGATCTTACTGGCAGTGATGTACAGCGATTATCACCGCGGCCACTACTGCGGTCAGTGGACTAGCATGGGGGAAATTTTAACGCTGCGCTTGCAAAGGATGCGGTGTCGTATATCGCCAATGGAATTGGTAAAAATAACATCATGGCAGGAATTATGGAGCTTACCTTAGTCAACGTCTTGCTGGCAAAAGTGCAGGTGAAAACTTATCTTATCAGCATGTTATCAATATCTGCATTTGGCACGGAGCGGACAAGCTAACTGCACCTGACTTACCCCCAGTATTAAATAATAGTCAGTTTGTAATGCTGGTTTGTTTACCTTCTTTTTTTTAATTCGCCAGTCCGCTGTAAACTCCGCTGGTGTCAGATAATTCACTTAGTAATGAGGCCGACATAATTTATAGTTCTTCCGTCGGTCATTAGTGACTTTCCTGGCATGGGCGAGAACGCGGAACTAATGTTCAACCAGGCATTCATCCCTAAAGCGGAAGTTACAATAATCGATACAAGCCATTATTTAATGGGGCGGTGATGGATGGCGCGAACAAGTAAGTTTCAAAGTCAGCAAAGAGGTTCCCTACTGCACGAAAGGTGGCGTTCGTCCAGACTGATGTCAGGGAAATGTTTGCATTGTTGAAGTGAAAAAAAATAACATTGCGGCTAATCAGATTTGGCTGATAAATAATGTTTATAAGCAAGCGATCCAGCGTGCGGAGAATTGACATGCGGGAATTCGGCAAGAGATTGTAATTGATATTAGTGGCCAAAAATTCACTACCTTAACAGAAATATATGCGAACGTTAAACGCAAAGCCTGCAAGATTACTTTAAAGCGAACCCTTCAAAGAATCTTCATGACGTCAAAGTTAATGGTTATTGGTTCAGAGTGACTAAAGATACTAAAACAGGGCAAGTCAGTAATGCTTTCATTACTTTACCCCCAAGGAACAGTAAATGATAGACGATTTAGCTTGGTTAAAAAAAGTAGAACAGCGCCTCCTAAATGATGGGGCTGAAGATTTATATTGCTTATTAGAGGTGATGTATAAAGAACAAAAAATGAACTTCCAACAATTTATTTATGATGCATCAAGAGGAATAGGCAGTGTTGTCTCTGAAGGGGTAGAATACGTATTAGATCAAGATCTAGATGATCCAAGCGAGTTTGATGGTGCTTGTTTTATCCTTGGTGACTATGAAAGTTCGACGATTTCACCTCAGAAATTTGTTGAGTTAATGCAGGGCATAACGGATAGTTATATAACTGAGAATCCAGAAAATAAAGAGACAATAGAACGCTCTATGGTGAGACTTAAAGAACGCTATGCTTCATATTGACGTGGTTTTCCACTCAATAATGAAAATAAAATTGAGGATGCTTTGAGTAATATGGTGGCCTCAGGGGAATTTGAACGAATATCAACTAGTGTATATCGATTGAAGAATTCGTTACATAAATCAGGGCTCAGGTAAAGCTCCCGTAGTCGGTTGTTGCTATAAGATAATGCGCATGCTTATGGCATATCAGTTTGAGATACTCAGCAAAAAAGTTTATAGATATTGGTGAACAATATGCCGATAAGTTTGGTGGTTTGAAAGGCCTTTATTGAGGATTGAAGCTGTGGCGTTCTTCTGGATCCAGGGGCCATCAGCCGCCGTATAAATAAATATAAAATCATAGTTAAACTATGTTTCCCGGGAGAGTGATACCGTGACTGATGGATATGATAATGAGATTACCCTACTTGAAAATGTGATAAAGCGTGAGGTTAATTTTCCTAATTACATATTTCATAAGCGATTTGATGAATATTTATTTTTCGATAATGATATTTGCACTTCAGAAGTTTTGATCAGTGTGACCGAACTAATTGTCAGGCTTTCTTTTGGTTCTGATGTAATTGCAAAGGTTTTCACCAGCTCCGATTATAAATTCCTCGGCGATCTACATATGAATGAAGATTGGGTCACTAAAATAGTCTCCTTGAGCACTGAGATGAATAACGCTGGTGATTACGGTGGTCTGATTATTTTAGATCAAAACAAGCAATGGGCTATCTTCCAGAAAACTCCTGTTGATGAAGGAGTTATGGGGTTCAACCGAAATTTGAGCCTGGAGTCGATCAATGAGTTAATTTATGAAAACTTTGTTGATTGTGATGTTTTTAAAGAATGGCTTGAGGAAAGAACTACTCGTAATGTTGAATTGGTTAAGTTGATGGGTAGATCTTTTTTGACAATAATGATTGAAAATTATAAAACTGAATAGTTTATTTTATTGTGATGGCTTAACTATTATCAAAAGATTCCATCAAGGTGAGCAGCGGCAGCAGGTTCGCCTGACCGACCCTGTAGTAATGTGCCTGCCGCTCGCAGACGGTGGTTGTGGTGGCGTGGCCCTGTTGTGACCCGGTATCGAGTTCAGCCATGATTAACTCCGTAACAGTTACCGGGTGCAGGTCAATGCTGCCATCAGTAATGATTATGCATCAGACCTTCAATAACAGGGATTGTGAAAAAGCGTAGCAGGGGACGAGAGGCAGCCAACACCTCCATATTTGCCGCTGTACGTTAGCAATCTTTAATGAGCGATTTCAGATGGGGGAGCGCCTGAAACGGTTGAGGTACATACATGTATAGAAACTTTGATTTATGCATTACAGATTTTAGTAGTGATAATGAGCCCGGGGATTATTGGTATGATTGCGCCATCGTGGAATCTACTGAGATGTTAAGTAAATTCAAAGAGTCAGACTGGAAATGCCTATTAGGCGATTTGGCAAATAAACCTATATTTTGGAAAATTAGATTGGTCGAGTGCCTTGGGGATTTAAACAACAGTTATGAGCTTGAAGTAATATTATATCTCATTAACACTGACGATAACAATCTATTTAACAGTTGTCTGGATTCTTTAAGATCTATGGGAATATGTGGTTTGACTGAAAGCGATTAAGGTAAGATTAATAATGGAATTTTTCTATCGAGAAAAGAGCTTTTTGCCAGTGAATAAGATTTATCAATATTTTAAATAAATTTAATAAATAATAATCCCTGCATGATATAGGAATATGCTTTAATTATGTCAAATAATGTTTATGGCTATTTACAACCAGATGATGAAACTCCTTTGGATCGTCGTTCACTAGAAGATTATATAGCGCATAATTCTTTGAATATTAGGGTGATAAAAAAGGATGAGCTAATCAACTATCCTGTGGAGTATTATCCCGAAGATGAATGTTTTATATTCGATATTGCAGATAATAAGGATTCAATTAATGCAACATATTTAATTGATTATTCAGAATATGATCCTGAATCAGCGGATATAAATTTTCCCTCTGATCCAAAAGAGCGTTTAAATATTCTTTTAGATGTTTTTTTTGAAATGATAACGATATCAAATGCAAAAAAAATGGTTGTTTCGTTGAATGAGTGTGAACAAATTGAAACAGTAAAAAAAATTCAGTTATCTGATTTATATGAGGTCATACATGCTGATTTCGAAAAGTATCAAGCGCCACCGGATACTCTTTATGAAATTATTGTTTGACTGAAGTTGCTTTTTAGCTTTTTCTTGGCCACTTTTTCTCCGTTAGTTGTATGCATAACTAGGCGAGGCTCTGGACAGGCAGCAATTATTGAAGTTAAGGGGCATCCTGAGATCAGCTAGATCCAATATCATCCGCGAGGAGGAAGACACGGTGGTAGCTATAATAAGGTCTCAACTACAACGCAAGGTACGATCAAAGTTGTAGATCCTGGCTCTTATAAGTCAGGTGCTGGTGAAAAGGCCACGATCATAAATAGACCTAAAGAGTAGGTATATGAATAAATTTAAATGGGTTGCTCAAGCATTTTCTCAACCATATGAAATACAAAAGAACTTATTCCCTGAGTTCGTGAATGCTGCCGATCAATTAGCTGTTGAGTGGGAAGTAGCCTTGGATGAAATGGATGACTCAAGACTAGCGAACATTCAGAGACAGATGATCAAGGAGCTGGATGATTATATTTTATCAATTAGTGGGGTTGATAATCTTAAGTACTGGAACGACGATGCACTCTGTCACAGTCAGGAATGGGAAAAAATGAGAGTCCAGGCAAAAGCTATCCTGAATGTAATGGGATGGGATCACTCGATCCCGCCTGAAAGTGGGGTTATATATATAGGTGAGTAGTAAATCTCCGCCCTCAAAAGCCTGGATTTTAACCTTTAGCGGTCGCACTTCAACTGTGGCTCAATAATCAGCCGCCTCTTCACAGCGGTGACCACCGCCGCCTGCCCGGTGCTAAATCCCAGTGCTCCAGCCAGCGGCCTAAAATGGTGAGCTGCCGCAGCGGGTCGGGTTCGGCTGACCGACCCTGTAACAATGCGCCTGCGGCTCGCAGATAGGGGTTGTAGTGGCGTGGTGCTGTTGTGGCCTGGTATCGCGATCAGCCATAATTGACTCCGTAACAGTTACCGGGGGCAGGTCAGATGAGCAGGCTGAGACGACTCAGGGACACCGGAAGGCTGGGAATCTCAGGATGAAGAGAATGCGCGGAATAATGATAAACAAAATATTACTGTTGACGATTTAATTTCAACGTCTTCAAAAGGGAATGCAACTACAGGACGATCAAAATTGTTCGAACGTTCTGGTGGTAGCAATACGGATAACAAAGAATATTATGTTTTGTCTCATACTGAGATTAAAGATATCCCTGGCGGTAGGTTTGGTAAATTACAGGATGGAAGAACTGTTATCGTCCGCGAGCGTAGTACAGATGGTCGCCCGACATTGGAGATCCAGTCGGGTAAAAATAGGATAAAGTTTAGATATGATGAGTGATCGGATATGATTGAACGCTTGGTTGTAAGTAATTTAAGTGAGCGGTTTCCACTGAAACCGCAACTGGAGGATTTACGATATAAATCTGGTTCTCTGGAATTTGTTTTTTCCTCTATCATCGATAATAGCTCCAATAAGTTAAAAGTTGTTTTTGATTGGGTTCATTCTTTTAGGGTAACTGATGAAGGTGACTTGCTTAAAATGCAGTATGAACAAAAAGGATTAATGCTAACGAGTATTTACGTTGTCGAGAATTCTAAGTATCTCAAGTGGTTTAATGAACAAAGTGGGCATATACACGATGATGTTGTTCATTATATGTTTTCTACGGTAGAGGATGTTATAGATGTTTTATCCTCGGTTAAACCTTCTTTACAAGTAATTTGAAGAGATTCTAGTAAGGCACGGTCAGACTATTATTGCAATACACAATCCGATTTCATGAGTCTGATATTTTTTATAAGTAGTGATTGATGTTGATTACGAAGTGATAAAATTAATAGTATTATTGATAAATTAGAATAGTGTTAACTTACAGAGCTAAGATAAAATCATGAAAAAAAGAATGAATTACAAGGAATTTCTCACAAAACAGTACCGTGCGGGGAATTTTATTCTCTGAGCTCGTTAGTGTCCCTCAATAACTGACAGTTGATTGGGAAGTTGCACTGGATAATATTGACCCTAATGAGTGATAATGGGCAAGCTGATCTGGTTTCGTAAATTATCCTGGCGCAACCACAGAGCGTACACTGTGAATAAAAATTTATTCTACTTCTTACAAGTCATCATTAACGCGCATGCAAAACTTAAAGTGGTTAGAAGCAACAAAAAACTATTTTTATCAAAATGATGGTAGAGACTTATATGATATTGTTTATTTGGTTTTATCACTGAATAAAATGAGCTATATCGCCTTTTTGAAAAGAGCTAGCGAAGGATATGGATGCTCCCCATCAGAAGGTTGCGGTTATGCGCTAGATCTAAACTGGGATATTCCTGAAGATTTTAACGAAGTCAGCTTTATGTTTGGGGATTATGAAAGTTCAGCAATTTCTCCTCAAAAATTTGTTGATTTAATGTCTTTTCTTTCTCGAAGTTATATCAAGGAGTACCAGGGTGATGAAGGGTTAGTAAATATTTATATAACCAGGCTTCAAGAGCGTTATCAGTCGTTCTGCTGAAAGCAGCGATCTGGGCATTAGCGGTAATAAACGCTAAATATATCTCGTTCAACTAAAAGCAGATAAATAGCGATAGTATGACTAAATTTTTAGATGAGCTTGAAAAGAATTGTGGCGCTAAGATTGAGCGAAGCGATGCGCGTGTTGTTCCCGGCACAAAAAAAGTTGATGGTTTAGAAAGGATCTATTTCTCTGATGATGGGAAAAGGTATTTTTATCGGGTTGGCTTTCATCTCGTCGCAATGGGAAGTACTCAGGCTAAAATCAGCTCGCCTTGACGCAACCCGTCATAAAGATGACGATGAATAGCCCTTACTCCTGAATATACTCATACGGCACATGCGCCGTTAACCAAACCCCATTATCTGCCTGGTAGAATTTAAAGCCCTTCTCATACATATCCGTGGCTTTTATTTTTAATAACACAGGCTTTCCATAACGTTGCCCGACCTGAACTGCCGTATCTTCATCAGAAGAAAGATGTACATACTGGCGTGATAAAGCGAGTAGGCCTTGCTCTCTGATTTGAGCGATAAAGCGGGTTGCAGTGCCGTGATACAAAATATCTGGAGGCGTTTTCTCTGCGTAAGTGATATTGACCTGTTGAGTGGAATGCCCCTGAGCTGCGCGAATGCGTAAGCCATCTTCTGAAATCGTGAAGCGCTTCTTTTCGCTGCTTTCAACAACGTTGAAAATAAGATCTTTATCGAGTGCATAGCCTTTATTACCAGCACGCAGAATAAGGTCGTCTATAACCGCCCAGCCCTCTTTATCCAGAGTTAGCTCAATGGCTTCTGGTTCATGGCGCAAGACATAACTTAAGAATTTACTGGTGTCGGTACTCTTTTTGCTCATAACTTACTCTCAAATAATCCCTGCCGTTAAACCAGAAGGCCACTGCTGCAAAGCTCATAATTTTATTATGACCGCTGTTTGTCGCTCATTATGTCGCGGCATTTCTGCTGGTTTTCTTTGATCGCTGCCTGCTGCTGCGCGCTGAGCGACGTCCAGATATCGATCATCCGTTCGCCCAGCGCGGAGATGTAGTGATTTTTACGTAACGCGTAATCAGAGTTGCCACCCTCGACAATGTTTTCCATATCACGGGCAAAATTCTGCGGATCGTCATGATCGATGGTGCAGAACACCGCGCGGTAATAGCTCTCCTCCTCTTCGGAGTAGTGCGGCGTAAGCCAGTAGGCAATAGCGCCAATCAGCGCGAGCAGAGGAATGATAAAGCGTAAGTTTTTTAACATTATTGAGTTCAGCAAGAAAAATTGAGGGAGTAGTGTAGCTGAGGCGAAAAGAGAATGTAAAAACGAAGGCCAAACAAAAGCACCACATGCGAAATGCTCTCTCTCGCCGCAGCAGAGGCATCACCAGGCACGAAATAATTTATTCCCACTCCCTCAGCTAATAACCGTCATAGCCACTGGTCACAAAGCCGTGTAGCTTACGCAAAACTTCTTCTGCTCAGGACGCAGTATTGATCACTCAAGCTGAAGCCATCGAGATCGCCAGAGACTATGCCGCGCAGAGCCGACGCGGGTGGGATGAGCACGCTCATCACGCTACGGTCATCACCTTATACGGCGAGCCGGTATGGATGATCGCTACCACTGATGTCGAATACTCCACGGAGCTTCCGTGGCTGATGACCCATCTGCCAAACCCCCGCTATTACTACATCAGCATGGTCGAGGCGAAATGCATCGCGGTGGGCCACCGGGTGAATCAGTATCAGCGCGTACGCTGAGCCTTGGCTGTTTGGCACATTCACACCACAGCATTATTTAAGTTGCAGCCTCACTTTGCTGCCTGCAAATAACGTCAGCAAGGCGGCTTGCAACTCCCCGCTGTTTTGAACAGCAGAAATCTTCGCGCAATACTCCCTGCAGCCTGCCTGCTGCGCCGCAGTCTCGTTCAGCCGAATCGTCAATGTATCCACGCTTAGCGTAACGGCTTCTATTGCCGCCGCCAGTTCATAGGCGGTGTCGTCGCTCTGAAACCCGATGCACTGATCAATAGCAAGATCATCTTCATCAAATCTCCCAATGATAAAAAAATGCTGCGGGTCGTGTGCATCGTCTCCTACGCCAAGGGTTAGCACCTCATCCTCGTTGGCGACATTCGCGCAAACCGCATTAAACGCTTTTATCTCAACCATCTCTTACCCATCTTCGCGTTATTTTTTCGCTTGTATTCCCGCCACATGATAGCCACTCTTCTTCCATTCATACCCATTATAAATTTCCCGCGAATATACCGGGCGAGGAACAGGACAGATGAAAGTTATTCTCGTACGCCACGCACAAACGCAATGGAACCGCGCGGGCATGATTCAGGGCCAGCAGGACAGCCCGATCACCGAGCGCGGCGAGCGGGAAACGGCGGCATTACTCGCTGCATTTAAAGATGAAGGTTATTCGGCAGAGTGCGTCTTTAGCTCGCCGCTCGCGCGGGCGCGCAGCATGGGCGAACAACTCGCCGCGCTTTTTCAGGCGCCGCTGGTGATTGATGCCGCGCTGATGGAGCAGTCATTCGGGCGCTACGAAGGGCTTTCCACGCAGGATTTGCGGGCTGAATGTCCTGCTGAAGCAGATGCATTATTCGCGCACGATGCCGCGTTCTGCCCGCCAGGCGGCGAATCGCTGGCGCAGGCGGTGCAGTGCATGCTGGCGTTTTTACAGCTTCAGCACACTCGCGCGTCGCATAAAACCCTCTGCGTTGTCTGCCATGGGCACGTCACTCAGGGGCTGCTGGCGCTGCTGAAAGAGGGAAACCTTGAGAACTTCGCCCGCTATGCCCAGCCCAATGCGAGCTACGCGGTGTTAGAAATGGCGGAAGAAAAATGCGAGGTGTTGCGCTGGGGCGTGGCGACTCACTTACGCACGCTGGACGCGTAAATAGTTATTGTAGATACGCTCTGCCCGCCGCAAATCCTCGAGCGTGTCAATATCCTGAATAATTCCCGCATCCGTCAGCGGCAGATCCAGCACCTCGCCGCGCGCTCGTGCCTGCCGCACAATGCTTTTCGCGCCGCTATCGCCAGTTAATGACCGCAGGGAAGGGAAGTAGCAGCGGGAAAAGGCCACCGGATGACCCTGGCGCTGCTGATGCCACGGCACCACCAGCGGTTTTTCACCCAACCCTTCGGCGACATGCAGTAACGATTCTGGGGCGATCAGCGGCAGGTCGGCGGGCAGAATCAGCCAGCCGGAGGCGTTCGATGTGGCGTTAACGCCCAGTGAGATAGAGTCGCCCATCCCGCCCGTGCCGCCCACAGGGCGAACCAGATGCCAGGCGAGACCAGCACGCTCTACTGCATGGATAACGTGCTCTAATATCGTGCGCTCGCCGAGCAGCGTATCAAGTTTATGGTGTTGCGCGCCGGAGGCGAGAAAGCGCTCGCCGCGTCCTGCGGCAAGAATAATTACCACCGGAGCAGCCATCAGCTTTCGTCCGCTGCAAGCTGCGCGGCGGCGACATCCGCCAGCACCGAGAGCGCCAGCGAACGCGCATCGCGCGCTTTCGGGAAAATGCCAATCGGCGCTTTAACCCGCGCAATATCAGAGGACGCAAAGCCAATCTCACTGAGCTTCTGCGTGCGTTTTTGATGGGTGCGATAGCTGCCGAGCGCGCCGATGTAGAAAGGCTGCGCGCGGAGCGCCGCCTGCAACACGGGCAGTTCCTGGTGCAGATCGTGCGACAGCAGGATCACCGCCGTCTGCGTATCGATCTGTGCGCCATCCGTTAGCGTCTCGACAAGCTGCACGTCGTAGCCAGAGGCGCGGGCGAGGCTGGCAGTGGTCTGCGCTTCAATCGAGCGGCCAAAGACCATCACCCGTACGCGCGGGCGGTAGGCGACAGTAAAGATCTCCTCATCCCAGCCGCTTTGGGTCACACCCGTCACGCACTCAAGCTGCTCACGAGCCGGATGGTAGCGCAGCGCGGCGGGCTGGCGCTGCGCAAGCAGGTTCAGCACCGCCAGCAGCGGTTGCGCGCTGCGCAGGCGATGAATATGCAGCGTGATACCGCCGCCGCAGGGGAGCACAATGTCGAACCACGGCGAACCCTCGCCGTAGCGCACCACGCGATCTTCAACGCAGGCGAGTGCCGCCATTGCTTCAAAGGCGGCGGCAGACTCCACGCAGCCGCCGGAGACGAAGCCGCAATAGCCGCCATCTTCGCGTACCACCATCTGCGCGCCCGCCGCACGTGCTGCGCCGCCGCGAATGCCGGTCAGCGTCACCAGCGCTGTCTCCATGCCTGCGCCGAGCGCATCGACGGCGAAGCGCAAAATCTCTTCGCTGTCATCGGTGAGCAGCGCCTGCTGCGGCGTCAGCAGCGCTTCATCTGCCGTGTCAGGTGCCAGAATGGTCTGCTGCATAACGTCTCCTCAGGCCATATCCGGCAAGGCGTCGAGCAACTTATCGAGGGTAACCGGGTAATCCCGCACCCGCACGCCGGTCGCGTTGTAGATCGCATTGGCGATTGCCGCGCTGACGCCGCACAGCCCCAGTTCGCCCACGCCTTTGGCCTTCATCGGCGAGGAGATGGGGTCGGTATCATCGAGGAAGATCACCTCCTGCTCAGGCACGTCGGCATGTACCGGCACCTCATAGGTCGCCATATCGTGATTGACGAAGTAACCCTGGCGCGTATCAACCGCCAGCTCCTCCATCAATGCGCCGCCCAGCCCCATTGTCATCGCGCCAATCACCTGGCTGCGCGCGGTTTTCGGGTTAAGGATGCGCCCGGCGGCACACACCGCCAGCATACGGCGCACGCGCACTTCGCCGGTTGCCGCATCGACGGCGACCTCAACAAAGTGTCCGGCGAAGGTCGATTGCTGATACTGCTCATCCAGATCGCCAAACTCAATGGTATCTTCCGCGCTGAGCGCGCCCGCGGCTTTGAGCGGTGCGCTGCGCTCGCCCAGGCTTATCGTCTCATCAGCGAACACCGCTGAAGCGGCGTCAAAGCCCAGTTTTTTGGCGATGGCTTCACGCAGCTTGACGCAGGCAGCGTAAACGCCAGCGGTAGAGGTGTTGGCTCCCCATTGCCCGCCGGAACCGGCAGAGACCGGGAAGCTGGAGTCGCCAAGGCGCACTTCAACGTGGGAGAGCGGCACGCCGAGCATCTCGGCGGCGGTCTGGGCAATGATGGTGTAACTGCCGGTGCCGATATCGGTCATATCCGTCTCTACTGTTACCCGGCCAGCGTCGTCGAGGTGCACGCGCGCGCCGGACGGGGCGAGCAGGTTGTTACGAAAGCCCGCCGCGACGCCGTAGCCCACCAGCCACTCTCCGTCCCGCGTCTGGCCAGGCGTGGCGTTGCGCTGCGACCAGCCAAAGCGATCCGCGCCGGTGCGCAGGCACTCCACCAGCTGGCGGCGTGAGAAGTGGCGCTGTGGATCCTTCGGGTCAACCTGCGTGTCGTTGAGAATGCGAAACTCAACCGGATCGATCCCGGCTCGCTCTGCCATCTCATCAATGGCAATCTCCAGCGCCATCATGCCCGGAGCTTCACCCGGCGCGCGCATGGCGTTGCCCTCGGGTAAATCGAGGGTTGCCAGCCGTAAACCGGTATGGCGATTAGCACCCGCGTAGAGCAGTTCGGTCTGGTTCACCGCCGTCTCCGGCGTCCCGCCCGGCAGGTTGCCGGACCAGCTGTCATGCGCAATGGCGGTGATTTTCCCCTGCCGATCGGTGCCGATACGGATGTGCTGAATAGTCGCCGGGCGGTGGGTGGTGTTATTGGGGATCATCGGGCGCGGCAGCATCACTTTCACCGGGCGCTGCAAGGCGCGAGCGGCGAGGGCGGCCAGCAGCGCATCGCTGCGCAGGAAGAGTTTGCCGCCAAAGCCGCCGCCGATGTAGGGCGAGATGATGCGCACGTTCTCTTCCGGCAACTTGAGGGTGGTAGCCAGATCGGTTCGGCACCAGGCGACCATCTGGTTGGAAGTCCAGACCGTCACCTTATCCCCTTCCCAGACGGCCATCGAGGCGTGCGGCTCCATCGCCATATGGCTCTGATCCGGCGTGGTGTAGATGGCGTCGAGTTTTACCTCGGCGCTTGCCCAGGCAGCGTCAAAATCGCCGCTATTTTTGTCCGGCGCGCTCTCCGGCGCGCTGTTGACCGCCGGTTTCTCCGCCGCCAGATCGTAGGCACCGCTTTCGCGCTGGTAAGTGACGTCCACCAGCCCGGCAGCGGCGCGCGCCTGCTCAAAGGTTTCAGCCACCACCAGCGCAACGGCCTGGTGATAGTGCTCAATCTGCGGGCCGCCAAGCAGCGTGGCGGCATTGCGTTCGCCTTTGCCCAGCGGGCCGGCGTTATCGGCGGTAATAATCGACAGCACGCCCGGCGCGTTGCCTGCCGCATCACAGTTAATCTCGCTGATTTTGCCTTTGGCAATGCCCGCGCTGACGATGTAGCCATAAGCGACATTGGGCAGCACATCATGCCATTCGTAGGCGTAGTGGGCGCGGCCGCTCACTTTTAGCGGGCCGTCGATGCGGTCATGAGGCTGACCAACCACTTTCAGTTGATCGATCGGGTTCTCGCCTGCCGGTTTCTCAAATTTCATCATTTACGCCCTCGCTTCTGACAACACCGAGGCGAGCGTGCGCTTCGCCAGCGTCAATTTAAATGCATTCTCAGCCGTGGGCTGCGCGGTGGCGAAGAGTTTGTCATACACCGCCTGCGCCCCCTGCGGTAGTGCCGCATCCGCTTCGGCAAGCCGCCACGGTTTATGGGCAACACCGCCGATAGCCACGCGCCCGCTGCCATCCGGGTGGACAATTGCCGCCACGGAGACCAGCGCAAACGCGTAGGAAGCGCGGTCACGCACTTTACGGTAGATATGCGTGCCGCCCGCGGGCGGGGGCAGGGTGACGGCGACAATCAGTTCGCCGGGCTGCAATACTGTCTCCAGATGAGGCGTGTCGCCCGGCGCGCGATAAAACTCTGCCAGCGGGATCTGGCGTTCGCGACCGTCCGGGTTGACGGTCTCGACAACCGCATCAAGCAGCTGCATGGCAACGGCCATATCACTCGGATGGGTGGCAATGCAGGATTCGCTGGCACCGACTACCGCAAGCTGACGGCTGTAGCCGCCCAGCGCCGCGCAGCCGCTGCCCGGCTGGCGTTTGTTGCAGGGTTGATTGGTGTCATAGAAGTAGGGGCAGCGCGTGCGTTGCAGCAGGTTGCCTGCGGTCGTTGCCTGGTTACGCAACTGGCCAGAAGCCCCGGCGAGCAGGGCGCGGGAGAGCACGGCATAATCGCGGCGCACGCGCCCATCGGCGGCGAGATCGGTGTTGCGCACCAGCGCGCCGATGCGCAGGCCGCCTTCAGCGGTCGCTTCAATGCTATCCAGCGCCAGGCCATTTACATCAATCAGGTGGGTCGGCGTCTCAATTTCCAGCTTCATCAAATCAAGCAGGTTAGTGCCGCCCGCGATAAATTTCGCGCCCTCTGTGCGCTGCGCGCTGGCAGCCGCTTCGGCAGGCGTGGTGACCCGCTCATAGGTAAAGGTCTTCATGATTTCTCCCCGGCGGTCTCTTGAATCGCCGCCAGCATGTTGGCGTAGGCGCCGCAGCGGCAGAGGTTGCCGCTCATGCGTTCACGGAACTCATCTGCCGTCATCTCCGGCGGGGAGACAAGATCGAGGGTCACATGGCTGGGAATGCCCTGCTCAATCTCTTTCAGCATGGCAACGGAGGAGCAGATCTGACCCGGCGTGCAGTAACCGCACTGGTAGCCATCATGTTTGACAAAAGCCGCCTGCATGGGATGGAGATCGTCCGGCGAACCGAGGCCCTCGATGGTGGTGACGTCGGCATCCTGCTGCATTACCGCGAGGGTGAGGCAGGAGTTGATGCGTCGCCCGTTGACGATCACCGTGCAGGCGCCGCACTGGCCGTGGTCGCACCCTTTCTTGGTGCCGGTGAGGTGTAAACTTTCACGCAGCGCATCCAGCAGCGTGGTACGGGTATCAACCTCAAGCTGTCGGCGTTCGCCGTTAACAGTTAAGGACAGCGGGATCATTTCCGGGGCGCGGTGCGCGTCCGGGTTGTTGCCTTGGTTGCTCATACCAGGCCTCCAGTCATCAATGCGGGTGAATAAAAAAGGGGTGTGCTTATAACGGCGTTATCGTTTTTTTAAGCCTTAAGCATAGACGGCACTCTGGAGAGGATTACTCCTAAATCATCGGCGCGGGAAAAATGGGGGAAAAGAAGGGGGAGAGGCGGGCGGCAGCGATGGCCGCCCGCAGAGAAATCAGTGATGCAGCATCTCGTCGACGATCTGCGCTTTAGTCATATTGTAGGGGTAGTAAGTTGGCCAGTTATCCATCTCTTTCAGCAAGGCTTCCTGGGATTCACTGCCCATGAAAATGTGGAAATGCTGGGACTGGCGCGGCGCGATGGTGTGGTCGCTGAACTGCACATACTTCGGCGCTTTGGAGCTGGCGTCTTTACACTCAAACAGATAGCGCACGCCCTTTTTGCCGGAAGCGTAGGTCAGGATCTTGTAGCCAGCATAATCATAGCGGCAGCTGTTGACGGTTTTGCCGGTGTGAAACTCCATCACATTGTTTTCAATGCCGATCGTATCGACATCCGTGGCGTAACCCTTTTTGTAATAGTCGCGGTACTCCTCCACCGTTTTATCGCCGTGCTGTGCCTTTTTCTTCAGCACCGGATCGAGATCGCCGCTCAGCAGATAAGGGTTAACGGATTGCCACACGCCGTCCCAGTCAGAGAGCGGGCGATCCTTCACATCTTTATCATCAATAATCCCTTCGCTCGCTTTACGCTCCACTTCCGTCAGCGGTTTGCCGTGGTGGTGCCCATGGGCAAAGCCCTGCGTGCTCATCAGCAGCGCGCCCATTGCCAAAGCAAAAGCCGTTTTCTTCATCATCGGTATCACTCCCTGGTTACGTTTGTCATAAATTGAAATGTTATATTATAACAAAAGCAAATGCCAGCCCCGGCAGAGCCGCTCGCGGCGGGCTAGCGGCAAGCTGTGTGATTAGTACACTAAACGCAGCCGTAAAATAAATTTAGCCTCCCGCTGCGCTATTTTTTCTCGACTAACCAGTGGGATAGAAGAGGTAAAAAAATATGCATTACATAAACGCGAACTTAATTAACGGCTGCGCTTTGACATAAATTATGTTTATGGCCAGGCTTAATCATGAAAGGCGATTGATATGACGCTGATGTCATATTGATTATATTTGAAACGACAGATGGAGAAATAACATGGCCGAGCATAGAGGCGGTTCCGGTAATTTCGCTGAAGATCGTGAAAAAGCCTCAGAAGCAGGGCGTAAAGGCGGACAGCAGAGTGGTGGGAACTTCAAAAATGACCCAGAGCGCGCGTCCGAAGCCGGTAAAAAAGGCGGACAGAATAGCAACAGCAGCAATAAAAAATAGTGGTGCCGTTGCTGTTTTAACCTGAAGTTTAAAATCTAATTTTAAACGATAGCGAGTCGGAAACGGCTCGCTTAATTATTTGTAGGGTTATTTTAATTTCAAAATAAATAAAATTAATTTCCCTGATTAATTATTTTCTGAGCTATTCCAGACAAAAAAAATCCCTCAGGTACAGGAAATCCGATCTGCGCCTGAGGGTATGCAAATGCATCTTCGTTACTAACAATGAGTTGGCAAGCTATGCACAATTGGGCAACAGCATAAGCTGCTAAAACCCGCATTTGTAATGAAATTTTACGCTGCTCACGAATAAATTATTTCATGAATAAATATTTGAAAATACGCCATTTTTAGCTATGTAGGCGGCTTTTTGAACCGATTCAGCTTAATTTTTCTCCGCCAATGCCTGTTTTTTAATCCTCTGCCGCCTGGTTTAGCCTGCAAGGCTTAGCTATATTTACTAAACATTCATTCGCAAAAGGAGGTTTTGTGCTCACTATTGAAAAAGACGATCCACGCGAAGCGCCGGAGTCCGGCGACAAAAAACCGCAACCGGTTAAAAAATAGTTAAAAGGTCGCTTCGGCGACCTTTTTTATTGCGCGCTAGCTCGCAGTTTTTTCTCGAGACAAATGATAGTTATTCTCATTCATCGCTGCAGGGGAGAGGTGGCGAAGGGAAAGTCAAAAGGAGAGAGAGATGACAGAGAAGAGCTTACAGGAGTTTCTGCATACCGAGCCGGATTGCATACTTGAGCACGTTGCCCGGCACTACCAGACCACGCTGCTGGAAGTGGTGCGGCAGCTACCTGGCAGCAAAATGATTGCCGGTGCGCACTTTGACGACGTATGGCAAGAGGTCACCACCTGGGGCACGGTACTTCTCCTGATCCACACCGAAGATGTGATCCTGGAGTGCAGCATCGCCCTGCCGCCGGGATTTTACAGCCACGGTTACTTCAACCTGCAGGGTAAAGAGCAGGTATCGGGCCATATCAAGGCCGATCACTGTCGCCACATCGCGTTTATTGAACGCAAATTTATGGCGATGGACGCCGCCACCATCCTCTTTTTCAACGCTGCAGGCAGCGCGATGCTAAAAATTTTCGTTGCCCGTGACGAACGCCACCAGCTTATTCCACAGCAGCTGGCGGCGTTCCGCGCGCTGAGGCAGGCCTTCGCGCAGTAGATCACTCGCTGCGCTTTTCAACATGACCCAGCGGTTTTTCCGGGAAGCAGCAGTCGCGCACGCGGCGTTTTAGCTCTGCGGCATCGGGAAAGCCGCCCTCCTGCTTGCGATCCCAGATAACGCTGCCATCGGCTTCGATGACAAAAATGCCGCCGGTGCCGGGGATCAGCGTCACGGAACCTAAATCGGTATTGAAGGTGTGGAGCAGCTCCTGCGCCATCCAGCTGGCGCGCAGCATCCAGTTGCACTGGACGCAGTAGTGCAGGGTGATGGCAGGTTTAGTGGACATCATCTCGTTACCAGAAGGGAAAAGGGTCCACAAAGTGTAAGCAATATGTTGGCATTATGAAATCGTTGCAAGTGATAATAGTTATCATTACTATCTTGCCCATAACAGAGAGCTGATGCCTGGCCCGTGCGGCTGGTGTACGGTTCCGCTGATTTCTGGGAGTTGATGTGAGCCGGATGATAATAATTCAAAGGCACACACACTTATGACGACTACACCTTTTTGCCAGCTACGTTTCAGAAACCGCGTGCTGGTCACCTCACTCCTGACAACGCTTACGCCCACCGCGGCCTTTGCGGCTGAAACCGCACCACGCGATGAACAAGATCGCGCCGAAGAGATGGTCATTACCGCGCCTGCGCCACGTCTCAAAGCCGGGAGCGATCGCGCCATCACTGCTGATGCCCTGCAACGCAACGGGGCGAATGATTTTGGCTCCATCATGCGGTATGAGCCGCTGATTGGTGCTACCGGGGCAGGGGGCGGTTCCGGCAACGGTAAGAGCGGCTTCGACCGCGGCGGTTACACCGGCTATAACATTCGCGGCCTTGAGAGTAACCGCGTGGGTATTGATGTTGATGGCATTCCTCAGCCAGAGGCCACCGGGCGCAGCTACGCCGGGCGCGCCGGGCTTAACACTTTCGGCATTGGTCGTGACTATATCGACCCCTACCTCTACGGCAACGTGGCGATCCAGCCGGGCGCAACGCCTGCGGAACAAGCCAACACCGCCATCGGCGGCAATGTCTCGTTCCGGCCAAAATCTGCCAATGACTACCTGCAAGGGGCGAAGCATTACTACGCCGGTTACCAGAGTGATTATGACTCCAGCGATCGCAGCTGGCACAACGGCGTAACGGCGGCGGCAGGCGATGAACGCGTGCGGGGCATTGTGGTTTACAGCCGCCGCGACGGCCAGCAAACGCGTAACAACAGCGACAGAGTCGGGGCTTACCCCGCTAACTGGCACTCCGATGCGCTGCTGCTCTCCGGGATCCTGCAAGCCTCCGAAGTGCACAAACGGACCTATACAGCGGAGTACTACAACAAAACGACCCATACCCACTTTGACGCCTGGAACCGTGACGGCAGTGCGATTATTGGCAACGCTCAGCAGGGCAGCTACTCCCGGCGCTGGGCCATCAGCCTGAAGGATGACTGGACACCGGTCGATGCGTGGGTCGATAGCGCTTCGACAAAGATCTATCTACAGCGCACCCAGGCGCACGACGCTACGTGGATGCCGGACAGCACCACCGGCATTCAGGGCACCGTCTACTCCAGTTACGACACCGATACGATAGGCATTCAGCATGCGCTGGCGAAGAGCTTCGGCCGCCACGATCTACGTGCCGGTTTTAATGCCAGCGCCAGCAAAACGCAGCGCCCGTTCCACCAGCAGCCAATGCCGGACGCGCGCAGCGCGATCATGCAGCCTGAAGCGGACAGTAAAAGCGAGATCCTCGGCGCATTTGTGCAGGATCAGATCAATTTCGCCGCCGGAGAGCACAACTTTGCCCTCATTCCCGGCATACGCGTAATGTACCAGTCGATGAAACCGGAGAACCTCGGCAGCCTGACTACCACCAGCAGCGTGCTGAATACCCGGGATGTCTCTGCGCTGTACCACCAAAACAGCGACACCGAGTGGTTGCCATCGCTCACCTTCCAGTATGAGCTCACGCCCCGTTTGCTGAGCTATCTGCAATACCGGCGCGGGGCGCAGTTCCCCAATGCCAGCCAGCTCTATGGCTCCTGGAATCTTGGCTCTAACTATGCCGGGCGCGCGCAGTACGCACTGATCGGCAACGCGGCGCTGAAAACCGAAACCAGCGATAACCTCGAATGGGGGCTGAAAGGCGAAGTGGCAGAAGGCGTCACGCTGCGCGGTGCGCTCTTCTATAACAGCTACAAAAACTTTATTGCTTACACCCGCTATCGCCGCGCCGACAACCCGGGCAACTTCGTCAACGTGCCGTCGAACATCTACACCAGCTATCAGGCGGAAAACCGCGATAAAGCTTTTATCTACGGGGGGGAAATCAGCGCCACGCTCGATGTCGGCAGCTGGTTTGAGCAGGCTGAAGGGCTGCACGCAACCCTCGCTTATGGCTACGCCGAGGGGCAAGCCAAATCGCGCTACATGGGCGACGCCTATCGCGATCTTGACAGCGTCGCGCCGATGAAAGCGATTGTCGGCCTTGGCTGGGACGATCCGGCCAAACGTTACGGCACCGCGCTGACCGCCACCTTTGTCAAAGGTAAGCGCGCCACCGCAACCAGTCGTGAAACCTATCAAAACAGCGGCGAGCCGATCGCCACCGCCAGCAGTAACTATATGCGCGTGCCCGGTTACGGGGTTGTCGACCTGAGCGCCTGGTGGCAGGTGGCAAAGCAGGTGAAGGTCAGCGGCGGCGTCTACAACCTTACCAATCGCAAATACTGGGATTACCTCAGCAGCCGTACGCAGGAAACGCGCACTCTCCAGGACAGCTATGACAACGCGCTGGCCGTGATGCCAGGGCGCAGCTGGCAACTTGGCGTCAATATTGATTTTTGACCCGGCAGCCTCTTTACCCCCGGCGCGCGCCGGGGATGTTAAGACACATAAAGGACGTGAAAAATATGCCTGTATCTTCAAAGGATTATGCCGCCATCTGGCAGGAGTACCAGTTAATCAGAGCGCTTGAACCGGCAAAAAGCGCCAGAGATATCGCGTTCCAGCTGGCGATAAGCGAAGCGGAGCTGGCCGAAGCGCGCGTTGGCTACGATGCGGTGCGCCTGGAGGGGACGGTGCGCCATATCTTCAAGGCGCTGGAGAGCGTCGGCGAAGCCAAAAGCATCTGTCGCAATGAATATGCGGTTCATGAGATGACCGGGCGGTTCACCAATCAACATATCAGCGATCGCGCCGGGGTGGTGCTCAACCCGCGCGGTCTCGATCTGCGCCTCTTTATGAGCCAGTGGGCCTGTGCCTACTACCTGCGGGAGCAGGGGCCAAGAGGCGAACGGCGCAGTATTCAGTTTTTCGATCACCAGGGCGATGCCCTGCTGAAAATTTACGCCACGCCCTACACCGATGGCGGCCAGTGGGATGAAGTCGTGGAGCGTTTTAGCGTGCGGCGTCAGGTACCGCTCTCCATTTACGCGCCCGAGAGCAAATTTTACGACGAAGCGCCCGATGGAGAGGCCATTGACCAGGACTGGCGCGAGATGACCGATGTGCACCAGTTCTTCAACCTGCTGCGCAAACACAACATCTCACGCCAGCAGGCGTTTCGGCTGGTGGGCGACGATCTTGCCTGCCAGGTCAGCAACGACGCGCTGCCCGCCCTGTTGCAGCAGGTGCAGCAGGAGGGGAATGAAATCATGATCTTTGTCGGCAACCGCGGCTGCATACAGATTTTTACCGGTGCGCTGGAGAAGTGCGCGCCGGTGGGCGACTGGCTGCGGGTGATGAATAAGATCTTTACCCTGCACCTGCGCGAAGCGGGGATCCACGAAAGCTGGGTGACGCGCAAGCCGAGCGCGGATGGGCATGTCACCAGCCTGGAGCTGTTTGCCGAAGATGGTACGCAAATCGCGCAGCTTTATGGTCAGCGCAGCGAAGGGGATCGCGAACAGGCCTGCTGGCGCGGGCAGATCAAAGCGCTAACGCCGTGGAGGAACGAAGTATGAAAAGCGTGGTGATGCTCTTACTGGTGCTACCGCTGCTGGCGGTGGCCGCCGATCCAAAAGTTGTCGCCCTTGGCGGCGATGTCACGGAGATTGTCTATGGCCTGGGCGCGCAGAGCCAGCTGGTCGGGCGCGACAGCACCAGCACCTGGCCTGCCGAGGTAAAGCAACTGCCGAATGTCGGCTATGTTCGCCAGTTGAATGCGGAGGGCATTTTGTCGCTGCGGCCTACCATCGTGCTGGCGGGCAGCCAGGCGCAGCCCTCGCTGGTATTGAAAAGCGTGCAGGATAACGATGTCTACATGGTGCCGGTACCGGGTGGGTATACGCTCTCGGAGATCGATAAGAAAGTGGTGGTGATCGCCCGCGCCCTCGGCAAAAACGAAGAGAGCCTGGCGCTGCGCAAAAAGCTGGCGACGGAGATTGCCGCGCTGCCCACCTCGCCGCTGGATAAAAAAGTGCTCTATATCCTTAGCCACGGCGGCATGGGCACGCTGGTGGCGGGGAGAGAGACGGCAGCGGATGGCGCTATCCAGGCGGCGGGGCTTAATAATGCGATGCAGGGCTTTTCCCACTACCGGGCAATGTCGCAGGAGGGGGTGATCGCCAGCCAGCCGGATCTGGTGTTGATCTCAGCCGAAGGTGTAAAGCATCTGGGCGGCGAGGAGAACATCTGGCACTTGCCGGGCCTCGCGCAAACGCCCGCCGGGCGCAACAAACAACTGTTGGTTGTGGACGAGGCCGCGCTGCTGGGCTTTGGTCTGCGCACCCCGCAGGCACTGCTGGAGTTGCGCAAAAAAGCGGAGCAACTACCGTGATAACCCGTGCGGCTTCTCGTCTCCTGTGGGGACTCTTACTGCTGACGGCGGCACTCACGCTCTTCGCCTCCACGCAGGGGGCGATGGACGTCTCTCTTGCCAGCTTGTGGTACGGCGAAGATGAGGTGCTGCGGCAGATCTGGTTCACCATTCGCCTGCCGCGCGTGCTGCTGGCGCTGCTTATTGGCGCGGCGCTGGCGCTCTCCGGCTGCGTTATGCAGGGGCTGTTTCGCAATCCGCTTGCCGACCCGGGATTACTTGGCATCAGCAGCGGCGCGGCGCTGGTGGTTGGCTGTTGGCTGGTGCTGCCGCTGTCGGTACCGGTGCTGATTGCCCTCTATGCCCCGCTGGTGGCCGCCTTTATCGGTAGCCTGGCGGTGATGGTGGTGATCTTTTTACTCAGCAAAGCGGGCGAGAGCGCGCTAGCGCGGCTGCTGTTGGTAGGGATTGCCATCAACGCCCTGTGCGGCGCGGGTGTTGGCGTGCTGGCGTGGATCAGCAACGATGCGCAGCTGCGCCAGCTTTCGCAGTGGGGAATGGGCAGTCTCGGGCAGGCGCAGTGGCCGACGCTGATCGTTACGGCGACCCTGATCCTGCCCGCCATGCTCGGTATCTGGCGGGTAGCGAAACAGCTCAACTTTCTGCAACTGGGCGAGGAGGAGGCGCACTATCTGGGCGTTGATGTACGGCGCTTGCAGCGGCGGCTGCTGCTCTGTAGCGCGCTGTTGGTAGCGGCCTCTGTTGCCATCAGCGGCATCATCGGTTTTGTCGGGCTGGTGGTTCCGCACCTGATACGCATGATGTTAGGCCCCGATCATCAACATCAGATACCCGGCTCGCTGCTGGCGGGGGCGAGCCTGCTGCTGCTGGCGGATACCGCCGCCCGCACGCTGGTGGCACCTGCCGAGATGCCGGTCGGCTTACTGACCAGCCTGCTCGGCGCGCCGTGGTTTTTATGGCTTATTTTTCGCCAGCGGAGTGCGCTCTATGGATAACGGTTTTATTGCCCACCAGGTGCAATTCACGGTCGGCCAGCGGCGGCTGGTGGATGATATCTCCCTCACGCTGCCGCCTGGCGAAATGGTGGCGCTGATTGGCCCGAACGGCGCGGGCAAATCGACGCTGCTGCGCCTGCTGACCGGCTTTCTTACGCCGTCGTGCGGCGTCTGTTCCCTGGCGGGGAAATCCCTTGCCGCCTGGCCTTCACAGGCGCTGTCGCGCTACCGGGCGGTGATGCTGCAACATCACGCCCTGGGCGTGGAGTGGGCCGCGGAGTCGGTGGTGGTGATGGGGCGCGCGCCATGGGGCGAGAGGCATGCGTGCGATATCGTGCGTAAAGTGATGCGTTTAACCGGCTGCGAAACGCTGATTGGACGCCGCTTTGTCACGCTGTCGGGCGGCGAGCAGCAGCGGGTACAGCTGGCGCGTAGCCTGGCGCAACTCTGGCGTAACGGTGCGCCGGAGGGGTGGCTGTTTCTGGATGAGCCAACCTCAGCGCTCGATCTCTACCATCAGCAGCAGCTGCTACGTTTGCTTAAATCCCTGACGCAGCGTGCCCGGCTGCATGTCTGCGTGGTGCTGCACGATCTGAACCTCGCGGCGCTGTGGGCGGATCGCATTGTGCTGTTGCATAAGGGGAAGATAGTGGAGCAGGGGACGCCGGTGCAGGTGCTGCAACCGGAGGTTATCACCAGGTGGTATGGCGCGCAGGTGCATGTTGCGACGCATCCGGATGGGCAGACGCCGCAGGTGTTTCTTTGTGTTTAGGGGGGAACGGCCCAGGCCGGATAAGCGTTTACGCGCCATCCGGCAATGGGGTTTGCTCGGTCGAATGGTTCCCGTAGGCCGGATAAGCGGTACGCGCCATCCGGCGATGGGGCTGACATTTGGCACTGGTGGAAGGGTTCCGTTCACCATGCGTGCGGCGGAATATTTTTCTCACTGGTGCGGTGAACGGGATAAGGGAAGCGGCCGCGCTCCCCTTATCAATCCCCGCGGCCTCGCGAGGAAATCGGTGCTGCGCACTGCGCTCACCTCCCGCGTGCCTGACTGCGGCCGGCTCGACTCGACATCCTGTCTCGGTTCGCCTCTGTCCGCCATCCATGGCGTCCAGACCTTGTCATTCCCGCTCCGGTTCGCCGATTTCAGCGGGGGTCAACACCGCCGCTGTGGGACCGGAGGTAAAAGCAATATCGGTGTTGCGGTAGGCTCGTTTTTGTAGGCCGGATAAGGCGAAGCCGCCATCCGGCAATGGTGCCGCGGGGATAATGCCGGATGGCGCGTAAACGCTTATCCGGCCTACGCGGTTTCAGCGGGTTCTGTTTTTGTAGGCCGGATAAGGCGTAGCCGCCATCCGGCAATGGTGCCGCGGAGATATTGCCGGATGGCGCGTACCGCTTATCCGGCCTACGCGGTTTCAGCGGGTTCTGTTTTGGTAGGCCGGATAAGGCGAAGCCGCCATCCGGCAATGGTGCGGCGGGGATAATGCCGGATGGCGCGTACCGCTTATCCGGCCTACGCCGTTCCAGCGGGTTCCGTTTTTGTAGGCCGGATAAGGCGAAGCCGCCATCCGGCAATGGTGCGGCGGGGATAATGCCGGATGGCGCGTACCGCTTATCCGGCCTACGGTTTGTTTCTCAATAATTACGCTTCAACTGGGGCATGTTGCCACCACATTTTGTGCAGATCGTAATACTTATCGCCCGGTTCGGGATATTTGTCCCACGGCTTGTCGATGATGTAATGGATATTCTTCACTCGCGAAAGATCCCACATCTGCGGATGCTGCTTCGGCAGGGTTTTCAGAGCGTTATAACCATAATGCAGCGGCAGCCAGCGGCCCTGGAACACCTCGTTGAGGAAATCCTGCTCGGCAAAGACCCACTCGGCGATATCCTCTTTCGCCGCCAGCTTCGCCATCATCGCGTCATAAACGTCGCGATCCGGCGTCAGCACCAGAAAACCGCCGTTCAGGTAGTTATCCACCGAGGCGGGCGGTGCGGCGTTCATCTGCGCGTCCTCAACCCAGCTGTAGTAGCAGTTATCCGGCTGCCAGCTATCGGGATAGGTAGCAATATGGTTCGGATTGCAGCGGCAGGCGTGGCAGGCAGCAATCGTCCCTTTGGCGAGCGGCAGCTCAAACACCTCATCCATGTTCTGCACCACCAGCATATCGGCATCGAGAAACGCGACGCGCTGAAACTCCGTCAGCGTCCAGACCGCCAGCTTGCTCCACACCTCGGCGAAGCGTGCGTTGGCGTAGCGGTGGGCAAGGGCAGGGTTCGGGCCGACAATCGGCACTTCGCGCACTTCACACCCCTGCGCCTGCAACTGCTGGCGCGTGGCGGCGTCGATAGTCTCCGTCATCATCACCACCAGCGGCCATGGCGAACCGCTGTCGCGCAGCGACTGCTGCAATGCTTCCACGCCGGGAAGGTAGCCCGGCTGCGTTAACAGCGTGACCCAGGCAAATGCGGCGCTCATGACAGCACCTCCGCCATAAAGCGGTTCATAAACTTGCCGTCAGGATCGAAGCGGCGGCGCACGGCTTTAAACTCTTCAAACTGCGGGTAGAGCGCAGGCCAGTTGTAGAGCGACGGGTCAAAATATTTGCCCCAGTGCGGCCTGCCGCCCTCTTCGGCGAGCAGCTGTTCTGCGGCGCGTAAAAAGGCAGTTCCCTCTTCCGAGAGCGAGCCATCTTCGGCGTAGTAGACGACAAACCCAAAGAAGCAGGTCGGTTCACCGCCGGCCGGGCTAAGCCACGCGCTGGAGGCGCCGGTGCAGCGCAGAATAATCGGGTAGTGCATATGCGGCTGCGACTCGCTGTGCCACGCTTTCATGCGCGCAATCACTGCCGCAACGCGCGACATCGGAATGCCGATCTCAATATTGATCTGCGGGGTGGCGATGCCGCGACAGAAGACCTGGTAGATATCGCCAATCACATCCGTGAAGTCTTTAAAGCGCGTGACGGTGCGAAACGGTTTGCCGTTCTCATCGACAATGCGGGTGTCATCGCGCATCTGCGCCAGGGTTTTATCCACCGTGGCGTTCATCTGCTCGTCGGTCTCCTCCATCTCGACCAGCTCGCCGTGGTTATCACGCCACAGCGCCTGCTCCTCGGCGGTTGCTTCGCGCGCGTTCCAGGTGTGAACCTTGTTCTCATCCGGGAACCACCACGCTTTGCTGAAGGTCCACTTCTCGTTCCAGGCGATCAGATCTTCTGCCAGGTTATCGGCGTTGCCCGCGCTCTTAAAGCAGGTATAGATCGTGGAAGGGCGGGTGCGCAGCGTCACGGCGGTGATCACGCCGAGGGTGCCGAGCGCCTGCTGCGCGGCGTCAAAGGCCGCATCGTTCCGCTCAATATCGTGCGCTTCACCGTGGGCATCAATCAGGCGAATGCTAAGCGCTTCGTCAGCCAGCGAACTCTGCCCCATGCCCTGGCCGTGGGTGCCGGTCGACACTGCGCCCGCGAGGGTTTGGGAATCGATCACGCCCGGTGAGGCGTGCAGCATGCGGTTCATGCTGGTGAGGGTTTCAAACACCTCATGCAGCACGGTTCCGGCGGCAAAGGTGACGCTCTCGTCGGTCACTGCCAGCACGCCGCACAGACGCGAGAGGTCAATCAGCGTATCGCCCGGCTCGCTTAACTTCAGCATTCTGCCCGGCGACATACGGCTGCCCATCACGCGGATTCGCCCCTTTGCAGCGGCAATCAATTGCTGCAACTGCGCTTCGTTTTCCGGTGTTGCAACGGCCTGAGCGGGAGCCAGCGTGGCGTTTTTCGCCCAGTTTACAACTACATTTTCATCAGAGGTTTGCTGTGGCAGGCGAGGTGGAAAAAGAGCCTGTAGCGTTGTCATTGGCATCTCCTTGCGCAATATTTTTGTAATGATTTATCAAGCGTAGCTCATCATGTAAAAGTGTGACGCACGTCGCTTATTTTCGTGCGATCTGGCCATCCTGATGCGACTAATCGACACGATTTTGTGGTTCGCCGTTGATAAACGCCCGCACGTTTTCCACCGTGGTGGCGAGAATGCGCCCGCGCGCATCGACGGAAGCCCAGGCGATATGCGGCGTGATAATGCAGTTTTTCGCACTCAGCAGCGGGTTGTCCGCGCCAGGCGGTTCACTGCTCAGCACATCCACCGCGGCCCCGGCAATGCGCCCTTCGTTAAGGGCGGCGGCGAGATCCGCCTCGTTAATCAGATCCCCGCGCGAGGCGTTCAGCAGCAGCGCGCTGCGCTTCATCTTCGCCAGCGCCTCGCGGTTGATCATCCCTTTGGTCTGCGGCGTCAGCGGGCAGTGCAGGCTGATAACATCCGCCTCGGCGTAAAGGGTGTCGAGATCCACATAGCGCAGCTGCGCGCTCTCCGGCAGCGGGCGCGAACGGGCAGAGTGGGCGAGCACCGTCATGCCCATCGCCTGGGCGATGGCACCAAACGCCTGGCCGATGCGGCCATAGCCGATAATGCCGACGCGTTTTCCCGCCAGCTCGATCATCGGTTGCAGCCAGTAACACCAGCTTTGTGACTTGCTCCAGCCGCCAGCGTGCACATCGGCGTCGTGTTCACCGACGCGGTTGCAGAGCGCCAGCAGCAGCGCGGTGGTAAATTGCGCCACCGTGGCGGTGCCGTACGTTGGCACATTGGTAACGACAATTTGTCGGGCGCGGACAGCCTCAAGATCGATAATGTTGTAGCCGGTGGCGGTCACGGCGATACATTTCAGCTGCGGGCAGTGGGCGAGCAGATCCTCGCTAAACGCCACTTTATTAGTAATAGCGATATCCACGTCGCGCAGGCGCTGCGCGGCTTTATCGGCCGGGGTGGTGTCATAAACCGTGACTTCGCCCAACGCATGCAGTGGCTCCCAGCTGAGATCGCCGGGGTTAAGCAGACCGCCATCCAGCACAACTATTTTCATCTTTTCCCCATTCGGTCATGAAAGTGTCGCAATAAAAAAGCCGGACCCTATCGTCCGGCATTCGCACACAAGAAGCAAATTGCAATCAATCACTTAATAGCGTAATCACGCCCGCGAGGGCATATTTCACCGCCTGCTCAATCACCTCTTTGGTATCGCCCTCGAAGAGGCATTTGACGGTGACCGGTGCGCTATCCGGCAGGCCCCAGCCAAACCACACGGTGCCGGCAGGGGTGCCATCTTCGCCGCCGTCGGGGCCGGTGTAGCCGGTCACGGCAATGCTGACCGGCTCATGACTGGCGTCGCAGGCACCTTGCGCCATTTCAAAAGCCGTCTGCTGGCTTACCGCCGTCCAGCGCGCCAGCGTCGCCTTTTTCACCTGTAACAGCGTCTGTTTCGCTTCATCGGTAAAGGTAATAAACCCGCTACCGTAAAACTCCGGCGTGCTTTCGCAGGCGCAAAGGGCGGTAGCGATCTGCCCGCCGGTGCAGGACTCGGCGGTAGTGACGCGCAGTTTTTTATCGCACAACAGCGTGCCAAGCCTGTCGGCCAGATCGCTAATCTCAAGCTTTAACAGCGGCGCGACGCGCTCGCTTTGTAACGCGGTGGTGGTTTCGCTCTTCATATCTCTCCCTTCCATCCGAAAGAAAATTCTGCCTGGCAAAAGTATAGCAGCGCACTTTTAAGGCGAATTTTTCGGAATGATCGAGATATGACCATTGCGCTCGAGAATAGCGAATTTAATCTCTGCGAGGTCGACAATGCCCTGGTTATTGCGCGCCGAGAGCATAATATCGGCGCGGGAGATATCCGCCTCGCGCATCTTCTCCGGCAGCATTTCGCCGTTCTCGACCAGCACCACCGGCGTGCCGTCGATAAAGTTTTCTGCCCCTTTGACATACTTCTTCAGCTTGCCAAACAGAATATCCACCACCACCAGCGTGATGATGGTCAGCGCCGCGCCGGTGACGGAAAAGTCGTTGCCGAGCAGCGCCTGCTGCGTCGCTTCACTGATGATCAGCAGCAAAATGAGATCGAAGGAGGTCATCTGCAACAGGGCTCGCCGACCGGCGATTTTAAACACCACCATCAACACCAGATAGATCGCTACCGCGCGTAACACCATATCCATCGCCGTCTCCTCAGGGCCAGATAAACTGTTTCACCGCCAGCTGGGTGGTGTCATTTAACGAAAGTCGCAATTCGCTGCTGCCAGGGGTTTGCGGCGTCAGCCCGAGCCAGACGGTGAAGGGTTGATCGGGATGAGGACGGGCATACTCCAGCATCAGTTCGCCGTTCTGGCTGGTCATCTTTTCCGGCTGCGGTTGCAGGGTGCGGATCTCAAAATCCTGCATAAAGTTGCCGCCGAGGATAAAAACGGTGCGGCGTTCGTTTGAAGCGTGGGCGGTGAGTTGCATATCGATATCGCTTTGCAGGCGGGCGTAGCGGTCATACTGCACCGTCAGTTTGCCATCACTGCTGTGGGCGCTTCGCGCGCTGAGCCACCCCTGGGAAAAGAGGCCGAGTAGCCCGGCGATGACCACCGCGATCAGCAGCACAGAACCAATGCGCTGCACCTTTGTTTCAACATGCAGCCAGAATGGGCTGTCAGCCACCGGATAGCGGTGCGACTTCTTCTCCATCTCTCCTCCACGGTGTCGGTGGAAACCACGTAAAGAGAGTGTAGATGAGGCGGGGGCCATGCGGTAACGAAGCCGCTCCGATCCCGTAGGCCGGATAAGCGTAGCGCCATCCGGCAATGGGGTTTTCATGTGGGATCGGTGGAAGGGTTCCGTTCACCATACGTGGTGGGGTTTCATTGACCTCTTATGCGGTGAACGGGACAAGGGAAGCGGCCGCGCTCCCCTTGTCAATCCCCGCGGCCCCGCGAGAAAATCGGTGCTGCGCACTGCGCTCACCTCCCGCGTGCCTGACTGCGGCCGGCTCGACTCGGCTTGCTCGCCCCTACGGGACTCGCTCCATGCCTCGGTTCGCCTCTGTCCGCCATCCATGGCGTCCAGACCTTGTCATTCCCGCTTCGGTTCGCCGATTTCAGCGGGGACACAACCCCTCGCTTTCATATTGCAGACAAAAGCAAAACCGGTATCGCTGGAACTGCGGTTTTGTAGGCCGGATAAGCGTACGCGCCATCCGGCATTATCTCTGCGGCACCGATTGCCTGATGGCGGCTTCGCCTTATTAGGCCTACGCGGTTTCAGCGGATGTGGTTTTGTAGGCCGGATAAGCGCCAGCGCCATCCGGCAATCTGCGAGGAACTTACCCCGCTTTCTGCTGCACCTGATGCACACCAATATAGCGCTCGTAGCGGTTCGCTTTCAGGCGCGTCAAATCCACCAGCACCAGGCCATCGACGCAGTTATTGAAATCGGGATCGCTACCGAAGTCGATAAACTGCACGCCGCCTGGCTCGCCCAGCTCGGAATACTGTTTATAGAGCGGGGGAATGCCGCAGCCGAGATTGCCAAGCAGCGATTTCAGCCGCGTCAGATCTTCGGTGTAATCCTCGCCGGTAAACTGCGCCAGCACCTCGGGCAGCGTGGCGGGGCAGGGACGGCGCGACGATGCCAGCGGCCAGGCGGCGGGGAACCAGAGGCGATAGAAGGCAATCAGCAGATCGCGCGCCGCGGGCGGCAGGCCGCCGGAGATAGAGACCGGGCCAAAGAGATAGCGGTACTGCGGGTAGCGCGCCAGATAAGCGCCAATCCCCGACCAGAGATAATCGAGCCCGCGACGCCCCCAGTAGCGCGGCTGAATAAAGCTGCGCCCCAGTTCAAGACCTTCTCGCAGCACCTCCGCCATGCGCGCGTCGTAGTGAAACAGGCTATGGCTATAGAGCCCCTCCGGCCCCTGCTCGGCGATAAGCTGCGCCGTGGGCATAAAGCGGTACGCGCCGACAATTTCCAGGTCGGCATCATCCCAGAGGATCAGGTGCAGATAGTAGTCATCGTAGCGGTCCGTATCGCGCCGTTTGCCGCTCCCTTCACCCACCGCGCGAAAAGCGATCTCGCGCAGCCGCCCCAGTTCACGCAGCAGCGGTGCATCCTCCTGGCCGTTGCGCTGCCAGAGATAGATTGTTTTGCCGTCCGGCGTGCGCCCGAGGCACTCGGCGCGGCTCAGTTCGCGGCGCAGGGTGGCTCTGTCTTCCGGGCGGGCGATGGCGCATTCGGTTTTGAAGGTGCCGGGCACTCCCTTGCCAAGACGCAGAAGATGCTGGCGACACTTCTCGGCCAGCTCGCGCGGCGCGAGGGCGGTAGTGTGCCAGTTCTCCCAGGGAATGCGCTGACCGAGGGTGATCGGCAAGCTGCTGTTACGGCGGCGAAACATCTGCTGCATCAACAGCAGCAGCGGCAGGGTGTCTGAGAGCAGGGCGCTGGCGTAAAACAGCGCGCTGTTGCGGGCATCGATCCACGCTGGCAGCAGCGGGGCGCGGAACTTGTTCGCCAGCTTGATAAACCCGGCGTGCCAGCGTTTATCGCGAATCCCTTTGCGGGTCAGGCGCGACACTTCGCCCGCCGGGAAAAAGATCAGCACGCCGCCGGATTGCAGCTGGCTCTCCATCTGTTGCAGGGCCGATTTGGTGGTACGACCGCCGATATTGTCCACTGCGATAAAGAGCGAGCTTAAGGGTTCGAGGTGGCTCAGCAGGCGGTTAGTGACCACTTTGACATCGCGGCGCACGCGCGAGACGGCATACATCAGCGCCAGCCCATCCAGCGTACCGGTCGGGTGGTTGGCGATAATCACCAGCGGGCCATGTTCGGGGATTTGTTCGAGGCAGTGAGCGGGGATGGTACAGCGAATTTGCAGATGGTCGAGGACATGTTCCACCATATCCAGCCCTTTCAGGTGGCGGTGCTGGGCGGCGAATTGCTGGAACTCCTGTTCGTAAAGCAGGCGCCTGAGCAGGTTCTTTTGCCAGGGTGCCGGTCTGGCCTGCGGCCAGAGATCCTCAAGTACATTGTCGAGACTAAACATGGCGATTTCTCCTCCCGTCTTGCCGCTGACAGTAGCGGGAGAAGATGACGCTTACATTTCATTACAATGACGTTATGAGCATTTATTGTTGGCCGGATACCGGCATGGCAGCGCACAAACGCCGGGCAGGTGAACATACGGAAAAGCGTGGCACGGATCCTGTAGGCCGGATAAGGCGCAAGCCGCCATCCGGCATGGGTACGGGCTGTGAAACGCCGGATGGCGCTACGCTTATCCGGCCTACAAAGGCAGGGCAGGTGAACATACGGTAAAACGGGCCACGAATCGTGTAGGCCGGATAAGGCTGCAAGCCGCCATCCGGCAGGGGTACGGGCGATGAAATGCCGGATGGCGCTGCGCTTATCCGGCCTACAAAGGCAGGGCAGACGAACATACGGTAAAGCGGGCCACGAATTATGTAGGCCGGATAAGGCTGCAAGCCGCCATCCGGCAGGGGGGCGTGCGATGAAATGCCGGATGGCGCTGCGCTTATCCGGCCTACGAGGTAGAGCGTCAGTTGCGGATCAAATCAGGCCGCGTTCGGCGAGATCGAGGGCGAAATAGCTGAAGATCAGATCCGCGCCTGCGCGTTTGATGGCGCCGAGGCTCTCCATCACCACTTTATCTTCATCGATCGCACCCGCCTGGGCGGCGAATTTAATCATCGCGTACTCACCGCTCACCTGGTATGCGCCCAGCGGCAGTTCGGTGCGCTCACGAATATCACGCAGAATATCGAGGTAAGCCCCCGCCGGTTTCACCATCAGGCAGTCTGCACCCTGCGCTTCATCAATCAGCGATTCGCGGATCGCTTCGCGGCGGTTCAGCGGGTTCATCTGATAGGTTTTACGATCGCCTTTCAGCGCGGTACCGGCCGCTTCACGGAACGGGCCGTAGAAGGAGGAGGCGAACTTGGTGGAGTAGGACATGATGGCGGTATCTTTAAAGCCCGCCGCGTCCAGCGCCTGGCGGATCGCCTGCACCTGGCCATCCATCGCCGCCGATGGCGCGATAAAATCCGCCCCGGCTGCTGCGGCAACCACCGCCTGCTTACCGAGGTTCAGCAGGGTAGCGTCGTTATCGACGCCGTGTTCGCACAGCACGCCGCAGTGACCGTGGGAGGTGTATTCACAAAAACAGGTATCGGACATCACGATCATCTCCGGTACCGTCTCTTTACAGATGCGCGACATGCGCGCTACCAGGCCATTCTCCTGCCAGGCATCGCTGCCGGTGTCGTCGGTATGGTGTGAAATACCAAAGGTCATTACCGAGCGGATACCCGCTTTGGCAATACGCTCAATTTCACGGGCAAGATATTTTTCCGGAATGCGCATCACGCCGGGCATGGCGGAGATCGCCTGGTAATCATTCAGCTCTTCTTCAACAAAGATCGGCAGCACCAGGTCGTTTTTGCTCAGTGTTGTCTCTTCAAACAGGGCGCGCAGCGCAGGGGTTTTACGCAGGCGGCGAGGACGGGTGATTAAATCGGTCATGATATGCCTAAGATTTATGGAACAGATGGCGGCATTGTAGCCGAAAATATAACCCCCCGTTTTACCAAAATCGCCGTTAAGCCACAGGCAGGCGGCAATGCACCTGCCTGTTACTGCATCAGGAGGCGGGGATCGCCACCGGTTTATTGTTGCTCAGCTCGCTTACCAGATCGTTCACGCCGTCGCTCATATTGGTGAATTTGGTCAACGGTGAACGGGTGATCACCACGAACACGCCAACGTTATGCTGCGGCACCATCGCCATATAGGTGATAAACCCGCCGCCGCCGCCGGTCTTCTGAATAATCCCCGGATGGCCCTCTTTCGGTGCCATATAGACCCAGCCGAGGCCGAGGGCGTCGGCTTTACCCGGTACATCCATTCCCACCACTTTCGTCAGGCGTTCGCGCGGGTAGATCAGCGTCTGCATCCGGTCGGCCTGCGTATCGCGGTGGTAGAAGTCGGAGGAGAGGAACTGCTGCATCCAGCGCATCATATCGCCGGGCGTGGAGTAGACGCCGCCGCTGCCAATCGCCGCCAGCGTGTTGTTACACGGGCTGGCCCCTTTTTCCGCCACCATCAGCCGTTTGCACTGATCCGGCGACGGGGTGAAGGTGGTGTCCTTCATGCCCAGCGGGCGGGTAATCTGCTCTTCAAACAGCTGCGGATAGGGTTTACCCGCCGCGCGCGCCAGCGCATCCGCCAGCAGATCGAAGGCCAGGTTGGAATAGGCCGCCTGGGTGCCCGGCGCGGTTTTCAGTTTGGCGGTGGCGAGCCAGTTCCAGCGCTGCTCGCGCGTTGGCCAGACAAAAACCGGGCGCACCGCTGCGCCGCCGGGCTGTTCACGCGGCAGGGCGCTGGTGTGCGTTGCCAGGTTAACGAGCGTGATCGGCGCGCCCTGGTAAGTCGGTACGCGCGCGCCGGGCGGGGCGTATTTGCTTAACGGATCGTCAAGGCGCACGCGGCCCTGATCGAGCAGCTTCACCAGCATCTCACTGGTCATCAGCTTTGAGAGCGAGGCGATGCGCACCACCGAGTCGAGCTGCGGGCGCACATTGTTGCCGGGACGGGTTTCGCCGAAACTGCGAAAGACGCGCTGGTTGCCGTCAATCACCACCATTGCCATGCCGGTCGCGCCGCTGCCATAAAAGATATGGTTGGCATAACGATCGACGATTTCAGAAGCAAACACCGGGTCGGGGGATTGTTGCGCCGCCCGGACGCTGGTCAGGCCCAGCGCACACAACATCGCGGAGAGAAGCAGACAACGTTTCAACGAAAGGATCCATTAATCACGGGGAAAGATAGAGCGTATTTATACTACTTGCGCGCCGTTGCAAAGGGGCGAAAAGCGGAATGTTTCGCCCTAATCCGTAACGCCAGGTAAATAAGAGCATTTTTTTCTGCCCACCGCCGCTGCCTTGCACGCTGATCGTGCCGGACAACCCGGTGCAGGTGAAAAGTGTCGATACAATTGTTTATGACTGGCAAAGCCACTAAACGGTTAACCTGAGGTCTGATTAAACGAGCCAGCGCCGCACCTGCGGCGCTTTTTTGTCGCTGGCCGCGAGCATGACACAGCATATGTCGTAAAGAATAAGAAAGACCCAGGAGAGCACCATGTTTCGATCCTTTTTCCCCCGGCCGACGCCCTTTTTTGCCTCGGCGTTTATCTGGACGCTTCTCGCCATTGTTTTCTGGCTGGCAGGCGGCGAGCGCTGGTTGTTACACCTGACCGGCATATCAAGCGAGGTGCCAATCAGCGCCGCGCGCTTCTGGAGCCCCAACTTTCTGCTCTTCTACGCCTACTACGCGCTCTGCGTCGGCCTCTTCGCCGCTTTCTGGTATATCTACTCGCCCCATCGCTGGCAGCGGTGGTCGATTCTCGGCACCGCGCTGATTATCTTTGTTACCTGGTTTCAGGTGGAGGTGAGTGTCGCCATCAACGCCTGGTATCAGCCCTTTTTTGACCTGATCCAAAAGGCGCTTACCGCGCCCAATACCGTGCCGCTGGAGAAGTTTTACAGCGGCAGCGGCGTCTTTTTGGGCATCGCGCTGATCGGTGTGACGGTGGCGGTGCTGAATAACTTCTTCGTCAGCCACTATGTTTTCCGCTGGCGCACGGCGATGAACGAATACTATATGGCGCACTGGCAGCAGCTGCGCCATATCGAGGGTGCCGCGCAGCGTGTGCAGGAGGATACCATGCGCTTTGCCAGCACGCTGGAGGATATGGGCACCAGTTTTATCAATGCGATTATGACGCTCTTTGCTTTTCTTCCGGTGCTGATTGCGCTCTCGCCCCACGTGCCGGAACTGCCGATTATCGGGCATGTTCCTTACGGACTGGTGTTTGCCGCCATCGGCTGGGCGCTGTTCGGTACGCTGGTGCTCGGCGTGGTGGGCATCAAGCTGCCCGGCCTGCAATTTAAAAATCAGCGCGTCGAAGCGGCGTACCGCAAAGAGCTGGTCTATGGTGAAGATGATGCCGAACGAGCGCGGCCGCATACGGTGGTGGAGCTGTTTAGCGCCGTGCGTCGTAACTACTTTCGGCTCTATTTCCACTACACCTATTTTAACGTCGTGCGCATTCTCTATCTCCAGGTTGACGCCGTGTTTGGCCTGGTTATGCTCTTCCCGACGCTTGCGGCTGGGGCGATTACCTTCGGGTTGATGCAGCAGATCACCAACGTCTTTGAACAGGTGCGCAGCTCGTTCCAGTATTTGATCACCTCGTGGACGACGCTGGTGGAGCTGATGTCTATCTATAAACGTTTGCGCAGCTTTGAGCGTGAGGTCGATAATCAGGAGTTCGTTCCTGTCGCCTCTCACGGCCATTAACAAAGGAAGGTTATGTCTTACGTACCCCGTTTTAGCTGGTTGCTGGCGGCGCTGATTGTCGCCGGATGTAGTTCGCAGGGCTCGCTCTCTGATAAAGAGGCCGCGAAGGAGCCTAAAAAGGCGAAGGCGCTGGATGTCGCAAGCGTGGTGCGTAACACCATTCCCGCAAGCGTAAAAGATCGCGACGGCTGGGCTGAAGATCTGGCGACCACTTTTAAAAGCCAGAAGCTGCCGCCGACGCTGGAGAATATCTGCTCCGTATTAGCGGTGGCGCAGCAGGAGTCCAACTACCAGTCCGATCCGGTGGTGCCGGGGCTCAATAAGATCGCCTGGAAAGAGATCGACAAGCGCGCCGGGCAGCTGCATATCCCTGCGTTGCTGGTGCACACGGCGCTGAAAATCCCGTCGCCTAACGGTAAAAGCTACAGCGAGCGGCTCGATAAGGTGCGCACCGAGCGCGAGCTGAGCGCGATCTTCGATGACATGATCAATATGGTGCCGATGGGGCAGACGCTGTTCGGCTCTTATAACCCGGTGCACACCGGCGGGCCGATGCAGGTGAGCGTCTCGTTTTCCGAGCAGCACACCGACGGCTACCCGTGGGAGATGTCCGGCACTGTGCGCCAGGAGGTCTTCAGCCGCCGGGGCGGATTGTGGTTTGGCACCTATCATCTGCTCAACTACCCGGCCAGCTACAGCGCGCCGATCTACCGCTTCGCCGATTACAACGCCGGTTTCTACGCCAGCCGTAACGCAGCGTTCCAGAACGCGGTGAGTAAAGTGACGGGCATTAAGCTGGCGCTGGATGGTGATTTGATTCTCTATGGCAGCCGTGAAGCGGGCACCACCGAACGCGCGGTGCAGACGCTGGGCGCGCAGCTTGCGATGAGCGATCGGGATATTCGCCGCCAGCTTGAGCGTGGCGACAGCCAGGAGTTTGAAGAGACGAAGCTCTATCGGGAGATTTATCGCTTGGCGGACAAACGCAGCGGAAAAGCGCTGCCGCGCGAGATGCTACCGGGGATTCAGTTAGAGAGCCCGAAAATCACGCGTAACTTAACCACGGCGTGGTTTGCGAAACGCGTTGACGATCGTCGGGCCGCTTGCATGGCGCGCAATTAGCGCAGATTGTGGCTACGCCAGCGCAGGACGAGGAAGATCACGCCCAGAAACGCGCTGCCGGCGATAAACGGCACAAGACCGAAAATCGTGCCTACGCCCATGCCCATTTCAACGTGGGGACGGGAGACGTCCTGCGTCTGCATCAGGTGTTCAAACACGCCAGGCGCGTGCACCAGCAGATTAAGCAACTGCGCGCCTGCCCAGAAGCAGAGCAGTACGAAGACGGCGTAAGCAATATTACCCGGTCTGGAGGTGTCTCGTTTTTTCGCGCCCTTATTAAAGGGTTTGGATAGGGTAAAATCAGCCATAAGACCTCCGGTACTCGTTACTTTTAAACGCTCAGGGAAGATAGGCTCAGAGCCGTAACTCCTGGTTAGTTTGGCACCAGTCCCGCATTGTCAACATCAGAATGGTGATAATTTCGGACCGGGAAGGATCCCAGGGAAGCGTTTTTTGTGAGTCATCACATTTTTGTAACGTATTAATTATTTCAGTAACATTTCGGAATTACCGCACAGCACACACTCTCAACCCGCGCGCTGTGCGATGATGCGCCCTTTACCTGCTGGAGTTGTCATGAAGCTGCCTGAGAAAATTCGCCGTGACTGGCACTACTATGCGTTTGCGATCGGCCTGATCTTTATTCTCAATGGCGTGGTCGGGCTGCTGGGATTTGAAGCGAAAGGGTGGCAAACCTATGCCGTCGGGCTGGTGACCTGGCTTATCGGGTTCTGGCTGTCGGGGCTGATTATCCGCCGCCCCGTGCAAGATGAGGCGACGGAAAGTACCGAGTAACGCTTAGTCGTTCATGGAGATCTTCAGCGCGCTGCTTTGCTGGTGGCGCTCCAGCGCCAGCTCAATCAGGCGAGCGATCAGCGCGCTATAGCTGATGCCGCTCGCCTGCCACAGTTTCGGGTACATGCTGATATTGGTGAAGCCGGGCAGGGTGTTGATCTCATTGATCACCACGTTGTTCTCCGGCGTCAGGAACACATCCACCCGCGCCATCCCTTCGCAGCCCAGCGTCTTATACGCCTCAATGGCGATCGCGCGGATCTTCTCGTTGGTTTCCGGATCGATGGCCGCCGGCACCACCACCTGCGCGCCCTGATCGTCAATGTATTTGGTGTCGTAAGCGTAGAACTCGCTGTTCAGCACAATTTCACCGCAGGTGCTGGCCTGCGGCTCATCATTGCCCAGCACCGCGCACTCGATCTCGCGCCCGACGATCCCTTTCTCCACCACCACTTTTTTGTCGAAAGCAAAGGCCAGACGCAGCGCGTCAACATACTGCGCTTCGTTAGTCACTTTGCTGACGCCGACGGATGAGCCCTGGTTGGCAGGTTTAACAAACAGCGGCAGGCCGAGCTGCGCGGTCATGTCGCTAAAGCTGAAGCTGTCGCGGTTGGCGCGTGTAAGGGTGATAAACGGCGCGATGGACAGACCGGCATCGCGCAGCAGGCGCTTGGTGACGTCTTTATCCATGCAGGCTGCGGAAGCAAGCACGTCGGAGCCGACAAACGGCAGGTTGGCGAGGCGCAGCATCCCTTGCAAAGAGCCATCTTCGCCGAGCGTGCCGTGAACAATCGGGAAAATGACATCAACATTCGGCAGCGGCGAGCGGTTATCCGCCGCAATCAGTTGTTGTTCGGCGACGCCCGGCACTAGCGCGACGCTGTTGTCCGACGGATTCAGCGCGATACGCGCCGGATCGCTGGCGTTTTGCAGATAGTTCTGCGCATCGCTAATATGCCACTGCCCTGATTTATCAATACCCAGCAGCACTACTTCAAAGCGCGATTTATCCATCGCATCGACAATGTTCTTCGCCGACTGTAACGACACTTCATGCTCCGCCGATTTGCCGCCGAAGACGACCCCTACCCGCAGTTTTGCCATTTCAACAATCACTCACACTGATGAGAAAACCCATACGATATCACGTCAAAACGCACGATTCGCGGCCTTCTGCCATAATGTCTGGAGAAAAAAAGAGGAGGAGAGGTGAGCGGGAAGAGCCTGATCGTAATCGCTATTCTTATCGGCGGCGTCTATGCGGGCTACCGCGCGCTGCCCGCCTGGTATAACCCTTTTGCCCCGCTTCAGCTGAGCGATCCGCCGGGGCGCATCACCCAGTTCAAACTGCGGCGCTTAACGCCTGAAGCTTGCGCCGCGCTGCTGAAGCAGGCGAATCAGCAGCGGCTTATCTCCTCCGTCGCGGTGGCGGACAGCGGCGGCGACTGCCCGTTAACCAACGTAGTGCGGGTAAAAGATTTCGGGGCCGTCAAGCTGAGCAGCAGCTTTCTGGCGAGTTGCCCGCTGGCGCTCAGCTCGGCGCTGTTTGTCGAGCAGCAGGCGCGGCCATTAAGCGAAACGATGATGGGCAGCGCCTTAACGCGCATCGACCATGTCGGCAGCTACGCCTGCCGCAATATCTACAACCGCGCTGATGCGCGGCGCAGCGAACATGCCAGCGCGGAAGCGCTCGATATCAGCGCTTTCCGGCTGGCGAATGGCGAGCAGGTTTCCGTTCTGCGCGGCTGGCGGCAGACGCGCACTCAGCCCTGGCTGCGCGTGATGCTCAGCGCCAGCTGCGGTTATTACGGTAACGGACTCGGGCCGGAGTATAACGCCGCGCACGCGGACCATTTCCATCTCGGCATGCGCGGCTACGGTCTCTGTCGCTAAGCATATCGCGCTTAGCATTTGCGGTTTTCCTTCCTGCACCGCCGTTATTCGGCGGTGGTTAAGGGATAAAACGCCAAAGTGCGGCTAAGCGCATATCTGGTAACTTATCGCTGGCGCATTCTTGCTACCCTATGTGCCGTTTTTTTAAAACCTGAGTGATTACGCGTATTTATGGAATCCTGGAAGGTCAATCTTATCTCGGTGTGGTTCGGCTGCTTTTTTACCGGGCTTGCTATCAGCCAGATTTTGCCGTTTCTGCCGCTCTACGTGGCGCAACTGGGGGTGACCTCGCACGAGGCGCTGTCGATGTGGTCAGGGCTAACCTTCAGCATCACTTTCCTCGTCTCGGCAATTGTCTCGCCCATGTGGGGCAGCCTGGCGGACCGCAAAGGTCGCAAACTGATGCTGCTGCGCGCTTCGCTCGGCATGGCGATCGCCATTCTGTTGCAGGCTTTCGCCACCAACGTCTGGCAGCTGCTTCTGCTGCGCGGCGTAATGGGACTGACCTCCGGTTATATTCCTAACGCCATGGCGCTGGTCGCCTCGCAGGTGCCGCGCGAGCGCAGCGGCTGGGCGCTCAGCACTCTCTCCACGGCGCAGATTAGCGGCGTGATCGGCGGCCCGCTGATGGGCGGTTTTCTCGCTGACCACTTAGGCCTGCGCACGGTGTTTATCATCACCGCGATGCTGCTGATGGTGAGCTTCCTGGTGACGCTGTTCCTGATTAAAGAGGGGGGCAGGCCGAAGGTGAAGAAGGGCGAGCGCCTCAGCGGCAAGGCGGTCTTCTCGACGCTGCCCTATCCGGCGCTAGTGATCAGCCTCTTTGTCACCACCATGGTGATTCAGCTCTGTAACGGCTCGATTGGCCCGATCCTCGCGCTGTTTGTCCAGTCACTGTCGCCCGATACCGCCAATATCGCCTTTCTCAGCGGGCTTATCGCCGCGGTTCCCGGCGTGTCGGCGCTGCTCTCGGCGCCAAGGCTTGGCAAACTGGGCGATCGCATCGGCACCTCGCGCATTCTGCTGGCGACGCTCGCCTGCGCGATTGTGCTCTTCTTCGCCATGTCGTTTGTCACCTCGCCATTGCAGCTTGGCATCCTACGCTTTCTGCTCGGCTTTGCCGATGGCGCGATGCTTCCCGCCGTGCAGACACTGCTGCTGAAGTACTCCAGCGAGCAGGTCACCGGGCGCATCTTTGGTTACAACCAATCTTTTATGTACCTCGGTAACGTTGCTGGCCCGCTGATGGGCGCCTCGGTCTCGGCGATGGCCGGCTTTCGCTGGGTCTTCGCCGCCACGGCGGTGGTGGTGCTGATTAACCTGATACAGCTGGCACGCGCATTTCGCCGCGTGCGGCAACCGCGCTAAACGCAGGCCGGAAATAGATCTCCGGCCTGCGCATTCTTTTTCTTTATATATTTAGCAACCTGTCATGGCTTATTTCCCTAATGACCTTACTAATGGTGTGAATTAAGGCGCAAAAATAATAGATGCATCTCCTTTGCAACTACTAAATCGAGTGCTAACTTCATGCAACATCTCAAAAGGAAATAGCGCCATGAAAAATCTCATTGCTGAGTTATTGGTCAAGCTTGCGGAGAAGGAAGAGGAGTCGAAGGAGCTGGTCGCCCAGGTTGAAGCGCTGGAAATTGTCGTCACCGCGCTGCTGCGCCAGATGGCAGCCGCCGAACAACAGTCGCTCATTTTAAGCGTTGAAGGCGCGCTGGCAGAGGCTCTGCCTGGCGATCAGCCCTTGTCCAGAGACTCTGAGCTGCTGCAACAATACGTAAAAAAGCTTTTAAGGCACCCTCGCAGTTGAGCCCGCGTTAGCATGTAACATTTGTCATCTCACTGTCATCTGGGCTGCCTATAGTCGCTCTGTTTTATTTTCTTTAAGTATTTGTACATGGAGAATATTAAGTGAAACAGAGCGCGTTATATCTTGCACTATTATCCCTGCTTTCCTCGCCTGCTATTTATGCAGAATCATCTGTAGCGCCGGTTCTTGAAAGCCGGGCGGCTCAGGGCGATATTTCCGCACCCGGCGGTGCGCGCCGTTTGACGGGCGACCAGACTGCCGCCCTGCGTGATTCCCTGAATGACAAGCCAGCCAAAAATATTATTCTGCTGATTGGCGACGGCATGGGCGATTCCGAAATTACTGCCGCGCGAAATTATGCCGAAGGGGCGGGCGGTTTCTTTAAGGGTATCGATGCGCTGCCGCTGACCGGGCAATACACCCACTACTCGCTGGACAAAAAAAGCGGTAAGCCCGATTACGTCACCGACTCCGCCGCCTCGGCGACGGCGTGGAGCACCGGCGTAAAAACCTATAACGGTGCGCTGGGCGTCGATATCCACGACAAAGATCATATGACCATCCTTGAGATGGCAAAAGCCGCCGGTCTGGCGACGGGCGACGTCTCGACCGCTGAATTGCAGGACGCGACGCCTGCTGCGCTGATCTCCCATGTTATCTCCCGCCGCTGCTACGGCCCGACGGTGACTAGCGAGAAGTGTGCGCTTAACGCGCTGGAGAAGGGCGGTAAAGGATCGATTACCGAACAGCTGCTGAATGCACGCCCGGACGTGACGCTCGGCGGCGGGGCAAAAACCTTCAGTGAAACCGCCACCGCCGGTGAGTGGCAGGGCAAAACCCTGCGCGAGCAGGCGCAGGCGCGCGGTTACCAGCTGGTGAGTGATGCCGCGTCGCTTGCGGCAATCAGTACAGCCAATCAGGATAAACCGCTGCTCGGTCTCTTCGCCGACGGCAATATGCCGGTGCGCTGGGAAGGGCCGAAAGCCTCCCTGCATGGCAACCTGGATAAGCCTGCCGTGACCTGTACGCCAAACCCGAAACGCACCGACAGCGTGCCGACGCTGGCGGCGATGACGGAAAAAGCGATTGAACTGCTGAGCAAAAATGAGAAGGGTTTCTTCCTGCAAGTGGAAGGGGCATCGATTGATAAACAGGATCACGCGGCGAACCCGTGCGGCCAGATTGGCGAAACCGTCGATCTCGACGAAGCGGTACAGAAAGCGCTGGAGTTTGCGCGTAAAGATGGCAATACGCTGGTGATCGTCACCGCAGACCACGCCCATGCCAGCCAGATCATTCCGGCAGATACTAAAGCACCGGGGCTGAGCCAGGCGCTGACCACCAAAGATGGCGCAGTAATGGCGATGACCTACGGCAACTCGGAAGAGGAGTCGATGGAGCATACCGGCACGCAGGTGCGCATTGCGGCGTACGGCCCGCATGCGGCGAACGTGGTGGGGCTGACGGATCAGACCGATCTCTTCTACACCATGAAAGCGGCGCTGAGCCTCAAGTAAGTGCTGCCCGGCGGTAAATCTTTGCTGCCGGGTGGTTTTTTCGCCAATTAGGACCATCCTTAAAGGGTTCATTGACAGAAGGATGGCGCTATGAAAATTACACTCCTCGTTACTCTTATCTTCGGTGTGCTGTTTATGACGGCGTTAAGCGCCGCCGAGAAAACACTGACCCCGCAACAACAACGTATGACGCTCTGCAACCAGCAGGCTAAGGCGCAGAACCTTGGCGGCGATGCGCGTAAGAGCTACATGAGCGACTGCCTGAAGAACACCAAAACTGAGCCGGGGCAAAAGAGCCTGACGCCTCAGCAGCAGCGGATGCGCGAATGTAACGCCCAGGCGACGCAACAATCCCTGAAAGGCGATGACCGCAGTAAATTTATGAGCGCCTGCCTGAAAAAAGCGGCGTAATCCTTCCCGCGCGGGCGTACATCGCGCCCGCATACTCAACGCCTTTCTGCCGCTGTGTTGCTCCCCGCTTAATCTCTGCCAGGCTTAATTTGTGAGCTGTGTTGTGTTTTTTTCCTTTGCGAGTGTACGTCGCCAGACGTTACGCCCGTTTTGCCACACCAATACGGGAGCAAGAGTCATGAATTATCAATATGTTACCGACCTGAACGATCTGCCGGAAAACCAGCCGGTGAAATTCGATGTCGATGGCACCTCGCTTATCCTCATCCGCACCTTAACCCAGGTGCGCGCGTTCCAGAGCCGCTGCCCCCATGCCGGTGCGCCGCTTGAGCAGGGCGCGGTGTGCGACGGGCGGCTGGTCTGCCCGTGGCATAAAGCTAACTTTGATATCACTAACGGCGAGTGGTGCGAGCCGCTGGCGCTGCAAAACCTGAAGCAGTATCCGGTGCATATTGAGCAGAACCGCGTGCTTGTTAATCCGCGCCCGCTCTCGCCGACCAATCACAACACCATTCGCGGCGACGGGCCGCAAACGATAGTGATCCTCGGGACCGGCGCGGCCGGTAGCTCGGCGGCGGTGACGCTGCGTGACGCCGGGTTTAACGGCCATCTGATGCTGATTGATAAAGAGAGCGAAGCGCCCTATGACCGCACGGCGCTGAGCAAGTTTGTGCCGTCAGGCAAGATGAAGATCAGCGAAGTGCCGCAGCTGCTGGATAAAGCGTTTTATGCCCAGCCGGGGGTGGAAAACATTGATCAAGAAGTGACAAAGCTTGATGCCGAAGCACATCAGTTAACCCTCGCCGACGGGCGCGAAATTACCTTCGACAAACTGCTGCTGGCGACCGGTGGACACCCCGTCTGGCCGGAGATTAGCGGCAATCAGCTGGCGGGCGTGCATGTGCTACGTGATATTCACCAGGCGCAGACGCTGCTCAGTGAAGTGGAGGATGAGCAGCAACTGGTGATCGTTGGTAACAGCTTTATCGCCATGGAGCTGGCGGCGGCGCTGCGTAACCAGGATGTCGATGTCACCGTCCTTTCGCGCCACGCGTTGCCGTTTGTGCCGCAGTTCGGCGAAGAGATTGGCCGCCACTTTATGCAGCTGCATAAGCAGAATGGCGTCAAGTTTGTTACCGGCGAGCCAGCGGAGTTGCAGGGCGATAAGCACGTGCAGCGCGTGGCGCTGAAAGATGGTCGTACCATTCCGGCGCATGTGGTGGTCTTTGCTACCGGCGTGGAGCCGTCGACCGATCTAGTGGGCGATCTGCCCCACGCAGAGGATGGCAGCCTGACGGTGGATGAGTATCTGCGCGCCGCGCCCGATATCTGGGCGGTGGGCGATATCGCCACCTATCCGGCACCGGAAGGGCGACGACGTATTGAGCACTGGCGCGTTGCGCAGCAGCAGGGGCGCATCGCAGCGCTGAATATGCTCGGGGAATCACAGCCCTTCGATCGGGTGCCCTTTTTCTGGACTACCCACTTCGGGACGCGCTTTGAGTACCTCGGCTATGCCCGCGAATGGGACAGCATGAAGATGCTGGGCTCGTTTGAGAATAAACGCTTTGCCGTGCTCTACGGCCAGGAAGGGATGCTGAAAGCGGTGCTGAGCTGCGGTGAGAACACCGCCACGGCGGAGCTGGTGCTGAAAATGCAGGAGCCGCTGACCATGCGAGCGGCCAGCGAACTCCTCTCGTAACGTTCACGCCACGGTTTAATCGCCGTGGCGCTACTTTTTACGCGCTCAGTTTTTCCGACTTCGCCATACATGCGGCCATCGCGTCCATCACCGCAGCGCGAAAGCCTTTATCTTCCAGCACTTTCACCGCTTCGATGGTGGTGCCGCCCGGCGAGCAGACCATATCTTTCAATTCGGCAGGGTGTTTGCCCGTTTCCAGCACCATCTTCGCCGAGCCCATCACCGCCTGCGCCGCAAATTTATAGGCCTGCGCGCGCGGCATGCCGCCCAGCACGGCAGCATCGGCCATCGCTTCGATAAACATAAACACATACGCCGGAGCCGAACCGCTGACGCCCACTACCGGGTGGATCATCCCTTCGGCAATCACTTCCGCTTCGCCAAAGCAGCGGAAAATAGTCAGCACATCGGCGGTGTCTTCAGAGGTGACCAGCGCATTGGGCGTGATAGAGGTCATCCCGGCGTTAACCAGCGCAGGGGTGTTCGGCATCACGCGGATAATTTTGCGGTCGTGGCCCAGCGCGCGCGCCAGCTGATCGAGCGTTACGCCCGCCGCGATGGAGACCACCAGCGTCTCTTTATTCAGGCTGGAGGCGATATCGCTGAGGACTTTCACCATGATGTTCGGCTTCACGGCACCAAAGACAATATCGGCGATCTGCGCGACTTCCTGCGCGCTCTGCGCGGCGTTGATGCCATACTCCTGTTGAAGGGCGGCGACCTTATCAGGCGTTGGCGTGTAAACCCAAATCTGCCCCGGTTTCACCTCGCCGCTGGCGATCAACCCGCCGAGAATCGCCTTACCCATGTTACCGCAGCCGATAAAACCGATTTTCTTTTCCATCACGTCCCTCTCTGCTTGTTATTGCATGTGATTCATAGCTTAACGCGCTTTTCCGGCGAGGGCGAAAGGATCTCTGCTTTCCCCGGCGGGCAATTAAAGGGACAATGCGCCGAAACAAAAAGGAGTCACCATGGCGATATGGGTTGATGCGGACGCCTGTCCGAATGTGATTAAAGAGATTTTATTTCGCGCCGCGGAGCGGACGCAGACGCCGTTAACGCTGGTCGCTAACCAGAATCTTCGCGTGCCGCCCTCTAAGGTGATCCGCGCGCTCAGGGTGCCGGCAGGCTTTGACGTTGCCGATAACGAAATTGTGCGCCTCTGCGCGCCGGATGATCTGGTGATCACTGCCGATATTCCGCTGGCGGCGGAAGTCATCGCAAAAGGGGCGGCAGCGCTCAACCCGCGCGGCGAGCGCTACACGGAAGCAACCATCCGCGAGCGGCTGACCATGCGCGATTTTATGGATACGTTGCGCGCCAGCGGCATCCAGACCGGCGGCCCGGACTCCCTCTCGCAGCGCGATCGCCAGCAGTTCGCCGCGCAGCTCGATAAGTGGCTGCTTGAGCGCCAGCGCCGCCAGACGCCGTAACCGGGCTTGTCAGTTTTTATCACTTCCAGTAAGGTTGCCGCTACAGGTGATGCCACAGAAACTTTACAGGCACAAAGGCTGCGCCAGAACGTTCTGTTACGCAAAGTTGAGAGTGTGTAACGTTAATCTTACGCAGCGCGCGCCGTTGGTTTAGTGCTATCATCGCCATCTTATTGTTGTCCCCCAACCGGGGGCCTGGAGGAACAACCTGCTCATGACGCTACCCATCTTTCTCATCGGCGCACGCGGCTGCGGTAAAACCACTGTTGGCCGGGCGCTGGCGCTGTCACAGGGCTTCCAGTTTATCGATACCGATAGCTGGTTGCAGGAAGAGGCGCAACAGACCGTTGCGCAAATCGTAGAGCAGGAGGGGTGGGCCGGTTTTCGCGCCCGTGAAACGGCGGCGCTGGAAGCCGTGACCGAACCCGCTCTGGTCGTCGCCACCGGCGGCGGCATTATTCTCAGCGACTATAACCGCCGTTTTATGCGCGAACACGGGCGCGTGATTTACCTCTGCGCGCCGGTCGATGTGCTGGCAGGGCGGCTGGAAGCCTTTCCGCAAGAGGGGCTACGCCCGACGCTGACCGGCAAGCCGATCAGCGAAGAGGTGAGCGAAGTGCTCGCCACCCGCGATGCGCTCTATCGCGATGCCGCGCACTTCGTGGTCGATGCCGCGCAGCCGCCGCTGGCGGTGGTGGCAGAAATTGAGGCGGCTTTGCGCCTGGCGCGCGCCAGTTAGCGAAACGTTTGACTATACTTATCTCTCTAACTGCAAAAGGAGAATAAGCTATGCCGACTAAACCGCCCTATCCGCGTGAAGCCCGTGTTGTAGCTGTTGAGAAGGGACCCAGCGACGCAACTGTCACCTGGTATGAACTGCGCGCGGATCATCCGAAACCGGACTCTTTGATCAGCGAACACCCTTCGGAGCAGGAAGCGCTGGATGCGAAAAAGCGTTACGAGGATCCCGATAAAAGCTAATCCGGCGATCCCGCCAGCATGATTTCCTGAACCTTTCAGAAAGTCGCTTGCATCACATTTTTTGACTGGCTTAATGCCAGTCACTGTTTATATTCATTGTTACTGGAATTTATTAGAACACAGGAGTGGCACATTCTCTTTACACGGCGGCGGTGTTCCATCCTCCGTCGGTTGTTGTGCAGAGAACATAACTAAAAGCAGTTTTGAAAGGCGGAAAGCAAAGATGAGTGCGACGTTGGCGATCCTCACCATAGGTGTGGTGCCGGTAAAAGAGATCCTGCCGCTTCTGGCAGAGCATGTTTCAGAAGATCAAATCACCCATGTCAGCCTGCTGGGGAAGATGGACCCGGCACAAGTTCGTATCGATTACTGCGTTGACCCCGGCGAGACCGCCATCCCGACGCGGCTGAGCGATGACAGCCTCGGCATGGTTTCGCGCCAGAAGGTGGAGCGCGACCTGCAAAGCGTGATCGAAGTGCTCGATAACCAGGGGACCTATGACGTTATCCTGCTGATGAGTACCGCCGATATCCGCGGCTTAAACGCGCGAAACGCCATCCTGATTGAACCGCAGCGTATTATTCCCCCGCTGGTCGCCTCGATTGTTGATGGTCACCAGGTCGGCGTGATTGTGCCGGTGCCTGAACTGATGGCACCGCAGAAGAAGAAGTGGCAGGTGCTGGAAAAAGAGCCGCTGTATGAACTCTGCCACCCCTACCAGGCGAGCGAGACGGAGCTGATTGACGCCGGAAAAGCGCTGCTGGAACGCGGTGCCGATGTGCTGATGCTCGACTGCCTTGGCTTCCACCAACTGCATCGCGATCTGCTGCAAAAAGCGCTGGATGTGCCAGTTTTACTCTCCAATGTGCTGGTGGCGCGCCTCGCCTCAGAACTGCTGGTGTAGCCGCAGAACGGCGCAATTTCGCGTGACATCACTTAAGCCCGGCCTCTATAGTGGTTTTCCAGTCATTTCTCTATAAGGGCCTGTTTATGCTTCAAAGTAATGAATACTTTTCCGGTAAAGTGAAGTCCATTGGGTTTACCAGCAGCAGCACCGGCCGCGCCAGCGTCGGCGTGATGATGGAAGGGGAGTACACCTTCTCCACCGCGCAGCCGGAAGAGATGACGGTGGTCAGCGGCGCGCTGAATGTGCTGTTGCCAGGCGAAACCGAATGGAAAAGGCACGCCGCCGGCGAAGTGTTCAATGTCCCGGGCCACAGCGAATTCCATCTGCAGGTCGCCGAGCCGAGTGCCTATCTCTGCCGTTATCTGTAACGCTTGCGCCGTCCGGCGACAAAAAAGCCCGGTAGCGCTGCGCTGACCGGGCCTGTGAAAGTGAGTCGCTAAAAGCGTTAGCGCTGGGCTTCGCCGCCCAGGCCTTCCACCAGATTTTGAATCAGTGCCGCCAGCTCGCCGGTCATCAGAATAAAATCGGCATCGAACCGCTGGGCATAATCTTCCCGATCGATATCTTCATTCTGATCGCGCAGCTCATCGCTGAACTTCAGGCGTTTTACCGAGCCATCATCACAGATCATAAACTGGATGCGCTGCTGCCAGTCGAGGGCCAGCTTGGTCACCACTTTGCCCGCTTCAATGTGCACGGCGATTTCGTCGCTCACCAGATCCTGCTTTTTCGCGCGGATCACGCCGCCATCTTCCAGCATTGCTTTCAGCTCGGCTTCGTCCAGCAACTGGAACCCTTGAGCGACGGTGCCGGAGCGTACCCACTCGGTCAGCGTCAGCTCAATCGGGTTTTCCATCGTCAGCGGTACGACCGGGAGAGAGCCGAGGCTTTTACGCAGCAGCGCCAGCGTATCCTCCGCTTTTTTCGCACTGGCGCAGTCGACCATAATCAGGCCGTTGACGGTGTCGATCCACATCATCGTCTGGCTGTAGCGGCTGAAGGCGCGCGGCAGCAGCGAGTGCAGCACTTCATCTTTCAGCGCATCTTTTTCGGTTTTTTTCAGTTTGCGCGCCTGCTCGGCTTCGAGGCGGGCGATTTTCGCTTCCAGCGCCTGTTTCACTACCGGCGTCGGCAGGATTTTCTCTTCTTTGCGCGCGCAGATAATAATCTGGCCGTTGTTGGTGTGGGTCAGCGCTTCGCTGTGTGAGCCCATCGGTGGAACCCAACCGGTTTTCGCCATATCCTGACTACCGCATGGCGTAAACGAGAGCGGGGCGAGCTGTTTTTCCATCTCTTCCGCACGGAGCGCCACATCGCGGCTGAGACGGTATACCATTAAATTTTTGAACCACAGCATGATTTTTTCCACGGCCTTGTCGTTAAATGCAGCGGGCATAATAGCGAATTGTCGCCGCGCTTGCATTGCTAATGCGTGGTCCACTACGAGGAGTTTGATGTGCGTATCGGTATCGATTTGGGTGGTACAAAGACAGAAATTATTGCGCTGGATGAGAGCGGTGAGACGCTGTTCCGCCATCGGCAGCCGACGCCGCGCGACTATCAGCAGACCATTGAGCTTATCGCTTCGCTGGTCGCCTTAACGGAAAAAGAGACCGGCCAGCGCGGCACGGTGGGCATGGGCATTCCGGGCTCTATCTCGCCCTATACCGGGGTGGTGAAGAACGCCAACTCCACGTGGCTCAACGGTAAACCCTTTGATAAAGATTTAAGCCAGCGCCTTAATCGTGAAGTGCGCCTTGCGAACGATGCCAACTGCCTGGCGGTGTCGGAAGCGGTCGACGGCGCGGCAGCGGGTGCGCAGACGGTGTTTGCGGTGATTATCGGCACTGGTTGCGGCTCCGGCATTGCGTTCAACGGCAACTCCCATATCGGCGCTAACGGTACGGCGGGCGAGTGGGGGCACAATCCGCTGCCGTGGATGGATGAGGATGAGCTGCGTTATCGCAATGAAGTGCCCTGCTATTGCGGCAAACAGGGGTGCATTGAGACCTTTATCTCCGGCACCGGGTTTGGCACGGATTACCAGCGCCTGAGCGGCCAGGCACTAAAGGGCAACGAGATTATTCGCCTGGTGAACGAGCAGGACGCGGTTGCCGAGCTGGCGCTGAGCCGCTATGAGATGCGGCTGGCGAAGTCGCTGGCGCATGTGGTGAATATCCTTGATCCCGATGTGATCGTGCTGGGCGGCGGGATGAGTAATGTCGATCGCCTTTACCAGACGGTGCCCGGGTTGATGCAGAAGTGGGTTTTTGGCGGCGAGTGTGAAACGCCAATCCGCAAAGCATTGCACGGGGATTCCAGCGGCGTGCGCGGCGCCGCATGGCTCTGGCCGCAGGGGGAATAATGCGCCCATTGATCCGCTGAAACGGAGTAGGCCGGATAAGCGTTTACGCGCCATCCGGCATTTTATCAGCGGCAACATTGCCGGATGGCGGCTTCGCCTTATCCGGCCTACACGGTTCCAGCAACAGCTATTTTTCATTCAGCCCCCATCTTGCAGCGATGGTGTTTACCCCCGCTGAAATCGGCGAACCGGAGCGTGAATGACAAGGTCTGGACGCCATGGATGGCGGACAGAGGCGAACCGAGACAGGGAGCGAGTCCCCGAAGGGGCGAGCAGGTCGAGTCGAGCCGGCCGCAGTCAGGCACGTGAGAGGTGAGCGCAGTGCGCAGCACCGATTTCCTCGCGGGGCCGCGGGGATTGACAAGGGGAGCGCGGCCGCTTCCCTTGTCCCGTTCACCGCATAAGAGATTAATGAAACTCCCCAGCGCCTGGTGAACGGAACCATTCCACCCGAGCCACATACCAGGCTCATTGCCGGATGGCGGCTACGCCTTATCCGGCCTACGACACCGCATACTTCCCATCCAGCTTGCTGTAGCCAAGCCCGTTTATCTTCTTCACCTTAATTTGTACCGGTATTCGCTCCTTCATCGCCTCAACGTGGCTTATCACGCCGATAGTTTTCCCGGTGGCATTTAACGCATCGAGCGCATCGAGCGCCGTGTCCAGCGTTTCGCTATCCAGCGTGCCGAAGCCCTCATCGAGGAACAGCGAATCGATACGCGTTTTATGGCTCACCAGATCGGAGAGCGCCAGCGCCAGCGCCAGGCTCACGAGGAAGCTTTCGCCGCCGGAGAGCGTACGGGTATCGCGCACTGCATCTGCCTGCCAGGTATCGACCACCTCCAGCTCCAGCGCGTCGCTCACTTTGCGCTTGAGCAAATAGCGCCCGTGCAGGCGGGTAAGCTGGTTATTCGCCAGCCAGACCAGGTTATCCAGCGTCAGCCCCTGGGCGAATTTGCGGAACTTATCCCCCTCTTTGGAGCCAATCAGCGCATTGAGATGGCCCCAGTCATCGCAGCGGGCGCTGGCGTGCTCAATCTGCTGTAGCACCGTCTGCTGGCGTTTGCGGTTATCCGTATCCTGTTTGAGCTGCTGGCGCACTTCGCCCTGGCCGGTTGTGTTCTCACGCAGCTGTCGCGCAAGCTGCTCCAGCGCCGGTGCGGTGCTCTCCACGCTGGCATCCGCCGCAAGCCCGGCGGGACGCTGCTGTTGATGGTCAGTGAGCGCCTGCTCCGCACTTGCCGCCAGCGCCTGTTTCTGCTGGCAATCGCTCTCCAGCGTCTGGCGCAGCTGCGCAAGGCGTTGATGCTCGCCATCATCAAGCAGGGCGCGCAGGAAGGCGTCGCGATCGTCAAAAATGCTCGCCGCTAGCGCATCGTTAAACGCCTGCTCAGATTGACGCTCGCTCTCCGCCACCTGCGCCAGTTGCTGATGCAGGGTTTGCCACTGGCTTTGCAGTGCCAGGCAGGCGTCGTGCACTTTTCGCCACCCCTCCAGCGCCACGCGCGCCTCGCCAACGGCGATCTCCTCTTCAGGCAGGGTCTCAAGGATTGGCGCAAGCTGCGCCAATTGTTCCTGTAGCGCGGTAAGTTGCTGCTGATGCTCTTGCCACTGCTGCGCTTCATCGGAGCGGGCAGCCAGCCATGACGCTTCGTCATCTTCGGCGGGCAGTGCCAGGTCGAGCGCCGAAAGCGTTGTGGCAAGGCTTTCGCGGCGGCGCTCAACCGCCTGCTGATACTGCTCGCTCTGCTGGCGCAGATCATTGATCTGCTGTTGCAGGGTCAGGCGCTGATTGAGCAGGTAAAGCTGATGCTCGTAGGCATCCTGCGCGCTTTGCCAGCTGTTGAGATCGCGCTGCGGCTCAAGGGTGACGTTCAGCGCGGCGCAGGCTTTTGCCCACGCCTCAAGCCAGCTGCGCTCCTCGTCCAGGAGCAGTTTTGCTTCGCGCTCATCTTTCTCGTAACGCTCGGCGAGGCCTTTTAACCGCTCGCCGAGCGCCACGCCCGCTTCTTTCATGGTGCGCACTTCGAGATCGAGTGCGTTAAAACGCGTCTGGTTTACCCCCGGCTCGATAGCCTGATAGTGGGCGACCGCCGGGTGCTCCGTTGCGCCGCACAGCGGGCAGGGATGGCCGGGCTGGAGGCGCGCGCGCTCGCTTTCGAGATCCTTAATCCGGCTCTCCAGCTCGCAAATGGTGCGCACCTCGCTCAGTAACTGATTCTTCTCTTTATACTGCTCGCGTTTGTGCGCCAGCTCGGCGGTCAGTTTCTCCTGCTCCGCTTTCAGATCCAGCAGGCTCTGCTGGCGCTGGCTCAACTGCTTGCGCAGCGGCGCGTAGCGGGCGTGCAGGGCGGTAAGCTGCTGGCGCAGCGGGCGGTTTTGCGCGCAGAGCGCCATCGCTGCCGCTGTCTCCTCAAGGCTCATCTCAAGGGTGGAGATTGGCAGGGTGCGCAGGCGCTCCTGCTGGCTCTGCACCCGCTGCTGCGCCGCGAGCCACTGTTTTTTCTCCTCCGCCAGCTGGCTGAAGAGCGCTCGCCAGCCGGTTAACTCACTCTGCCAGCGCTGGAAACGGGCATGCTCGTTTAACCACGCCTCCAGCGTTTGCCGCGACGCAAGCAGGGATGCTTGCTGCTGCGCGGCGCTGGCGAGTATCTGTGCGCGCTGTAACAGGCTGGCTTGTAAGCGAGTATTCACTTCCTCGCTCTGCGTGCGGGTACGCGTCAGGGTTTTACGCTGCTCCTCAAGGCGTTCCCACAGCGGGCGAAGCTGCTGCGCCGGTTGCGCCAGTTCAAGAGCCGCAAGCTGCGGCCTGGCATCATTACGCGCCTGTAGCGCCTGTGCCAGCGTCGCTTTTGCCCGCCCGCGCGCCGCTTGTAGTTCCGCTTCGCGGGTAAGCCACTGCGCCTGGGTCTGCGCGCTGCGCTGGGCGCTCAGCAGTGTCTGCTCTTCGTCAGTCAGTACTTGCAAACGTTGCTCAAGCTGCGCCCGCTGCTCGTTGTCCAGCAGCACGACGCCCTCGGCCTGCGCGCGTAGCTGTTCCAGCTCGCCTTTGGCGCTTTTATGCTTCTCAAACACCATCGCCGAAATCTGCCCGTAGATCTCGGTGCCGGTTAGTTCCTCCAGCAGTTCGGCGCGCTCGCGCGGTTTGGCGTTGAGGAATGCGGCAAACTGCCCCTGCGAGAGCAGCATGGAGCGGGTGAAACGGCCATAATCCAGCCCGGTGAGGGAGGCGGTGAGATCGAGCTTATCTTTGACTTTATCGGCGAGGATCTTCCCCGTTTCGCAGAGCGCCAGCTCGACGCGCGGGGCCTGTAAATTGCCGTCCGCCAGCCCGCGGGCGCGCGTCTGGCTCCAGAAGGCGCGATAGGCCACGCCTTTGACCTCAAACTCCACTTCCGCCAGGCACTCGGCGGTATCGCGCGTCATCAGATCGTTTTGCGACTGTGACAGGGTGCTGAGGCGCGGCGTCTCGTGGTAGAGGGCGAGGCAGATGGCATCCAGCAGGGTGGTTTTCCCGGCCCCGGTGGCCCCGGTAATGGCGAACAGCCCGTTGCTGGCGAAGGGCTCTTCGGTAAAGTCGATTTTCCACTCGCCCTTTAGCGAGTTGATATTTTTCAGCCGTAAACTGAGGATTTTCATGCGTCGTTCTCCTCATCCAGTGCCTGGCGGGTCTCGCTGAACAGCGTATGTAAGCGCGCACTCTGCATCTCGTCGAGCTCCTCCTGCGCCAGCCTGCGGTCAAAGACCTCTTCAACTTTCAACTCGCTCAATGTTTCACGCAGCTCACCGGCGAGCAGGCGGTCGCGCAGTTCGCGGCTGCGGCGCACCAGCAGCACTTCGACCGGCAGATCTTCCGTCACCTGCTGGATTTTGCGCTGCATATCGACCAGGTAATCGCTGCTGACAATCTCAATATCGAGCCACACCGGCGGCGTGGCGGGCGCATCGCGCCACTGCTCAAGCTGACGGCAGATATCGGCAAACTCGCCCTTAATCACCGCCAGCGGCTGAGTGGCGGGTACGTCAAGCGTGGTCACCTCAGCCAGCTTGCCGTCGGCGAATGTCACCAGATTGACACCTTTACTTTTTCCGGTCTCATCAAAGCTGAGGGGGATCGGCGAGCCGCAGTAGCGAATATGCTCCGTGCCGCCGATTTTCTGCGCACGATGGATATGGCCGAGCGCGATGTAATCCGCCGGGGGAAAGTTCTGTGCAGGAAAAGCATCCAGCGTGCCGATATAGATATCACGCACCGCGTCACTTTTACTCGCGCCGACGGTGGTTAAATGGCCGCTGGCGATAATCGGTAACGGCTTATCGCCGCGCAGGTCGCAGGCGGCGTGATACTGCTGCTGATAGTAGTCGGTGATGGCCGCCAGCAGATGCTGCTGTTTTTGCTGCCCGGACATCCCCGCCTGGCTGACGGTAATGTCGCGAGGACGCAGAAACGGCACCGGGCAGAAGACCGCGCCGGGTTCACCGTCGCGGCGATAGAGCAGAAACGGCGCGACGCCCGCGCTGGCGACCACGGTGGTGTTGAGATAAGCGAGGATCTCTTTTGATTCATTCAGGGTCGCCACGGAGTCATGGTTGCCCGCCAGCACGATTAACTGGCAGCCGGTGCGCTGCAAATTAACCACAAAGCGGTTATAGAGCTCGCGGGCGTAGCTCGGCGGCGATCCGGTATCGAAAATGTCGCCGGCGACCACGATGGCGTCGACCTGCTGCTGCCCGGCCGTGGTTAACAGCCAGTCAAGAAAAGCGCTGTGCTCGGCGGCGCGGCTTTTGCTGTAAAAGTTTTGGCCGAGATGCCAGTCCGATGTGTGAAGAATGCGCATAGTGATCCCGTGGCAAAAAAGCATAACGGCGATTATAAACATTAAGCGGGTCAGGGACATCGCCTGGCGCAAATTTGCGTTGTCACAATCGCGCGGGCTGGGTCATATAGCGGTCATGTTATTCATAAATCTGTCATAAAACTGACGCATAATGGCGACGCTATTTATACTGCAGACTAATTAATACAGGGCGAATGATGGCGAGACGAATTCTGGTCGTGGAAGACGAAGCACCGATCCGTGAAATGGTGTGCTTTGTGCTCGAACAAAATGGTTTTCAACCGGTTGAAGCGGAAGATTTCGACAGCGCAGTAAACCAGCTTAATGAACCCTGGCCGGATCTGGTGCTGCTGGACTGGATGTTACCCGGCGGGTCCGGCATTCAATTTATCAAACACCTGAAGCGCGAAGCGATGACCCGCGATATTCCGGTGATGATGCTCACCGCGCGCGGTGAAGAGGAAGATCGCGTTCGCGGCCTTGAGACGGGCGCCGATGATTACATCACCAAGCCCTTCTCGCCGAAAGAGCTGGTGGCGCGCATTAAAGCCGTGATGCGCCGCATTTCACCGATGGCGGTGGAAGAGGTGATTGAGATGCAGGGCTTAAGCCTTGATCCCTCCTCCCATCGCGTAATGACCGGCGAAAATCCCCTCGATATGGGCCCCACCGAATTTAAACTCTTACACTTCTTTATGACCCACCCGGAGCGTGTTTACAGCCGCGAACAGCTGCTGAATCACGTCTGGGGCACCAATGTGTATGTTGAAGACAGAACCGTAGACGTGCATATTCGTCGTCTGCGTAAAGCGCTGGAAGGGAGTGGACACGACCGGATGGTGCAGACGGTACGCGGCACGGGATATCGTTTTTCGACCCGTTTCTGAAATTTGACAGGAGTGTGACGCGTGCTGGAAAGGCTGTCATGGAAAAGGCTGGTGCTGGAGCTCCTCCTTTGTTGTATCCCCGCCTTTATTCTGGGCGCGATGTTCGGCTATCTGCCGTGGTTTTTGCTGGCGGCAGTGACCGGGCTTCTGATCTGGCACTTCTGGAATCTGCTGCGTCTCTCCTGGTGGTTATGGGTCGATAAAAGCATGACGCCGCCGCCCGGCACCGGCAGCTGGGAGCCGCTGCTCTACGGCCTGCACCAGATGCAGATGCGCAATAAAAAGCGCCGCCGTGAGCTGGGTAACCTGATTAAACGCTTTCGCAGCGGCGCCGAGTCGCTGCCGGATGCGGTGGTATTGACCACGGAAGAGGGGATGATCTTCTGGTGTAACGGCCTTGCGCAACAGCTGCTGGGGCTGCGCTGGCCCGATGATAACGGGCAGAACATCCTCAACCTGCTGCGCTACCCCGAATTTACCCAATACCTGAAAAGCCAGACCTTCAGCAAACCGCTCAATCTGGTGCTTAACAACGGTCGCCACTTAGAGATCCGCGTGATGCCCTACAGCGAGCAACAACTGCTGATGGTGGCGCGTGACGTCACGCAGATGCACCAGCTGGAAGGGGCGCGGCGTAACTTTTTCGCTAACGTCAGCCATGAGCTGCGCACGCCGCTAACGGTGTTGCAGGGCTACCTCGAGATGATGCAGGAGCAGACGCTGGAAGGCGCGCCGCGTGAAAAAGCGTTACACACCATGCGTGAGCAAACCTCGCGCATGGAGGGGCTGGTGCGCCAGCTTCTGACCCTGTCGAAAATCGAAGCCGCGCCGACGCATGGCGCAAATGAAGTGATTGATGTGCCGATGATGCTGCGCGTGGTGGAGCGGGAAGCGCAAACCCTTAGCCAGCAAAAACAGAGCTTCAGCTTTGAAATTGATAACCAGTTGAAAGTGCTGGGTAGCGAAGAGCAGCTGCGCAGCGCCATCTCAAACCTGGTCTATAACGCGGTGAACCATACCCCCGCCGGGACGCACATTATCGTGCGCTGGCAGCCGGTGGCGCACGGCGCGGAGTTCAGCGTCGAAGATAATGGGCCGGGGATCGCCGCCGAGCATATTCCGCGCCTCACCGAGCGTTTCTACCGCGTGGATAAAGCGCGCTCGCGCCAGACCGGCGGCAGCGGGCTTGGGCTGGCGATTGTCAAACATGCGGTTAATCACCACGACAGCCGCCTTGATATCAGCAGCACGCCGGGGAAAGGGACGCGCTTTAGCTTTGTCCTGCCGGAACGCCTGATTGCCAAAAACGCCCACCCATAACCCCCTTGTCAGCTTATCTTTCCGGCGGCTCGTGACGGCGAGCCGCTCTGCCTCGCCTCATCCCGCACCTGCAACGTAGTTTGTACGGTTGTTGCTTTTTTGTTCGCACGATCAGCCACGTGTTTTTCTGATAAATAGAGTTTTTCACTGGCTGGATTCTACTGTTTAGTATAACTATCTGGTTTTGCGATCCCGACTTGCCTTTAAACGTTATAAGCGTTTAAATTGCGCCCCATGCATTGCCAGACCGACTGTGTTTGCGCGGTAAACCGAAAAACTATTCTTCGCCACGCAGCACATTAAGCATTTCCCGCTGATTTAACGCGTTAATGATGCGTTATTGTCCGGTGCGGAGAGGCTAATTATTCAACATTTTTACGACACCACATCCACAGGCAGTAAACATTATGACCCATCACTTAAAACCGCGTGACATCATCGCGCTGGGCTTTATGACCTTCGCGCTGTTTGTTGGCGCAGGTAATATTATTTTTCCTCCCATGGTCGGCTTGCAGGCGGGTGAATTCGTCTGGACGGCGGCGCTGGGCTTCCTGATTACTGCGGTGGGCCTGCCGGTGCTAACGGTAGTTGCGTTAGCGAAAGTGGGCGGTGGCATTGATAGCCTCAGTACACCGATTGGCAAAGTCGCGGGCGTGCTGCTGGCAACGGTCTGCTATCTGGCCGTGGGGCCGCTGTTCGCTACGCCGCGTACCGCAACCGTTTCATTTGAAGTGGGCATCGCGCCGCTGACCGGCGACGGCTCTATGGCGCTGCTGATCTACAGCCTGGTCTACTTTGCGCTGGTGATCCTGGTCTCCCTCTATCCGGGAAAACTGCTTGATACCGTTGGCAACTTCCTCGCTCCGCTGAAAATTATCGCCCTGACGATTCTGGCAATCGCCGCACTGGTGTGGCCGGCCGGCCCTATCAGCCACGCGCTGGAAGCCTACCAGACCGCGCCGTTCTCTAACGGTTTCGTCAATGGCTACCTGACGATGGATACTCTCGGCGCGATGGTCTTCGGGATTGTTATCGTTAATGCCGCCCGTTCGCGCGGCGTGACCGAAGCGCGTCTGTTGACCCGCTACACCGTCTGGGCGGGTCTGATGGCGGGTGTTGGCCTGACGCTGCTCTACCTGGCGCTCTTCCGCCTCGGCTCCGACAGCTCGACGCTGGTCGATCAGTCCGTTAACGGCGCGGCGATACTGCATGCCTATGTCCAGCACACCTTTGGTGGTGCGGGCAGCTTCCTGCTGGCAGCGCTGATCTTCATCGCCTGCCTGGTGACGGCGGTTGGCCTGACCTGCGCCTGCGCAGAGTTCTTCGCCCAGTACCTGCCGCTCTCTTATCGTGCGCTGGTCTTTATCCTCGGCATCTTCTCCATGGCGGTCTCAAACCTTGGTCTGAGCCACCTGATCCAGATTTCGATTCCGGTGCTGACCATGATCTATCCGCCGTGTATCGTGCTGGTGGTCTTGAGCTTTACCCGCTCTTTCTGGCATTGTTCCACCCGCGTAATTGCGCCGACCATGTTTATCAGCCTGCTTTTTGGTATCCTTGACGGCGTGAAAGCCTCCGCGTTTGCTGAGCACCTTCCGCTCTGGACACAGCGTTTACCGCTGGCGGAGCAGGGCCTGGCCTGGCTGTTGCCGAGCCTGGTGATGGTGGTTCTGGCCGCTATCTGGGATCGCGCGGCGGGACGTCAGGTGACTTCCAGCGCGCATTAACAGCAGCAAGCACGGTTTGTTGAACCACGGGGTAGCGCACTCCGTGGTTTTTTATTTTTTGTGATGAATAACGGCAGTGGAAACGATGGAAAGTACGAATAAGCTGAAGCGTGGGCTAAGTACCCGCCACATTCGCTTTATGGCGCTGGGTTCAGCGATCGGCACCGGGCTGTTTTACGGCTCCGCGGACGCCATCAAAATGGCCGGGCCCAGCGTGTTGCTGGCCTACATTATCGGCGGGGTCGCGGCGTATATCATTATGCGTGCGCTGGGCGAGATGTCCGTCCACAATCCCTCCGCCAGCTCCTTCTCACGCTACGCACAGGAAAACCTCGGCCCGCTGGCCGGTTATATCACTGGCTGGACCTACTGCTTTGAAATCCTGATTGTCGCTATCGCCGACGTCACCGCCTTCGGCATCTATATGGGCGTCTGGTTCCCGACGGTGCCACACTGGATCTGGGTGCTGAGCGTGGTGCTGCTCATCTGCGCTATCAACCTGATGAGCGTAAAAGTCTTCGGCGAGCTGGAGTTCTGGTTCTCCTTCTTTAAAGTCGCCACCATTATCATCATGATCGCCGCCGGTTTCGGCATCATCATCTGGGGGATCGGCAACGGCGGGCAACCGACCGGCATCAGCAATCTCTGGAGCCACGGTGGCTTCTTCAGTAACGGCTGGCTGGGCACGGTGATGGCGCTGCAAATGGTGATGTTCGCCTACGGCGGCATCGAAATCATTGGCATCACCGCCGGTGAAGCGGAAGAGCCGGAGAAGTCGATTCCGCGCGCCATCAACTCGGTGCCGATGCGTATTCTAGTGTTTTATGTCGGCACACTGTTTGTGATCATGTCGATCTACCCGTGGAACCAGGTGGGCACCAACGGTAGCCCGTTTGTGCTGACCTTCCAGCATATGGGCATCACCTTTGCCGCCAGCATCCTGAACTTTGTCGTGCTGACCGCTTCCCTGTCGGCGATCAACAGCGATGTGTTTGGCGTCGGGCGTATGCTGCACGGCATGGCGGAGCAGGGCAGTGCGCCGAAGATGTTCGCCAAAACCTCCCGCCGCGGCATTCCGTGGGTGACGGTACTGGTGATGACGCTGGCGCTGCTGATGGCGGTCTATCTCAACTACATCATGCCGGAGAATGTCTTCCTGGTGATTGCCTCACTGGCGACCTTCGCCACGGTGTGGGTGTGGATTATGATCCTGCTGTCGCAGATTGGTTTCCGCCGTCGCCTCTCGGCGGATGAAGTGAAGGCGCTGAAGTTTAAAGTGCCGGGCGGCGTGGCGACCACCGTTGCCGGGCTGATCTTCCTGGTATTTATCATCGCGCTGATTGGCTGGCACCCGGAAACCCGCATTTCGCTCTATGTCGGCTTTGCATGGATTGTGCTGCTGCTGATTGGCTGGGCGTTTAAGCGCCGGGCGTAATCTCCGGTAACGTCGTTTTCCTTCGTAGGCCGGGTAAGGCGCAGCCGCCACCCGGCGTTATGCCTGATGGCGCTGCGCTTATCAGGCCTACGATCTCTGCGCATTCAAAAGCCGACGTAAATTCTCTGGCGTTATTGTTTCGCCCTTGTAGGCCGGGTAAGGCGCAGCCGCCACCCGGCGTTATGCCTGATGGCGCTACGCTTATCAGGCCTACGATCTCTGCGCATTTAAACGCTGACGTAAATTCTCTGGCGTTATTGTTTCGCCCTTGTAGGCCGGGTAAGGCATAGCCGCCACCCGGCGTTGTGCCTGATGGCGCTGCGCTTATCAGGCCTACGATTTCTCTCACTTTTTTCCGTCTTATCTCTGCGCCCCGTCTCTCACCCCCGTAAAAAAAGGGAAAGAAGGAGGCGTGCCGGGCCGAACGTTGGCTACAGTGATCCTGATTATGTAAAGGGGATCGTTGATGTTGAATGCATGGCACCTGCCCGTCGCGCCGTTTGTCAAAGCGCACCAGCAGCAGTTAATCATTAACCTCTGGCTGCGCGGCACGGATTTACCGTCGCGCGTCACGCTGCGAATTGAGATCGATAACGAAGAGACGCCGGTTGCAATGCACCGCGCGCGCAACACCGCCAATAATGGCGTCACCCTCTGGCGCGCCGCCATTGATATCAGCAACGGCCAGCCGCGTCGCCGCTACAGCTTTAAGCTGCTGTGGGACGATCGCCAGATCTGGTTTACCCCGCAGGGTTTTACCCGCTTCCCGCCCGCCAGGCTTGAGCAGTTTGCCATCGACGCGCCGGATGACGGCCCGGCGTGGGTCGCCGATCAGGTCTTCTACCAAATCTTTCCGGATCGCTTTGCCCGTAGCGAAGCGCGCACCGCGCAGCAGGACCAGCGTTACTGGCACCACGCCGCAGGGCGCGAGATTCGCTTTTGCGACTGGGATGAGCCGCTTACCGGCGAAGCGGGCGGATCGACCTTTTACGGCGGCGATCTGGACGGCATCAGCGAAAAGCTGCCGTACCTGAAAAAGCTCGGCGTCACCGCGCTCTACCTCAACCCGGTATTTGTTGCCCCCAGCGTGCATAAATATGACACCGAAGATTACCGCCACGTCGACCCGCAGTTTGGCGGCGACGAAGCGCTGCTGCGTCTGCGCCATAACACGCAGGAGAACGGCATACGGTTGATCCTCGACGGCGTTTTTAACCACACCGGCGACTCCCACGCCTGGTTCGACCGCCATAACCGCGCCACCGGCGGGGCCTGCCATAACCCCGATTCGCGCTGGCGCAGCTGGTACAACTTTGATGAGAACGGCTACGCCCATGACTGGCTGGGCTACGCCAGCCTGCCGAAACTCGACTACCGCTCTTCGTCGCTTATTGAAGAGATCTATCAGGGCAAGGAGAGCATTGTGCGCCACTGGCTGAAAGCACCGTGGAATATGGACGGCTGGCGGCTCGACGTGGTGCATATGCTGGGAGAGAACGGTGGGGCGCGAAACAACCTGCATCACGTCAGCGGCATCACCCGGGCGGCGAAAGAGACCCAGCCGCAGGCCTATGTGGTGGGCGAACATTTTGGCGATGCGCGCCAGTGGTTACAGGCGGATGCGGAAGATGCGGCGATGAACTACCGCGGCTTTACCCTGCCGGTTTGGGCGTTTCTTGCCAATACCGATATCTCCCTCGACCCACAGAGTATTGATGCGCAGACCTGCGCCGCGTGGATGGATAACTACCGCGCTGCGCTGTCGCATCAGCAGCAGCTACGGATGTTTAACCAGCTCGACAGCCACGATACGCCGCGCTTTAAAACCATTCTCGGCAAGGATATCGCCCGCCTGCCACTGGCGGTGGTGTGGCTCTTCTGCTGGCCCGGCACGCCCTGCATCTACTACGGCGATGAAGTAGGGCTGGATGGTGCGAACGATCCCTTCTGCCGCAAGCCCTTTCCGTGGGATAAAGCGCAGCAGGATAGCCATCTGCTGGCGCTCTATCAGCGAATGACGAAGCTGCGCGCCCGCAGCCAGGCACTGCGTCACGGCGGTTGTCTGGTGGTCTATGCCCGGCAGGATGCGCTGATTTTTCTGCGCGTTTATCGCCAGCAGCGGGTGCTGATTGCCATTAACCGCGGCGAGGCGTGTGACGTGGTGCTGGAAGATTCACCGCTGCTGCAAGCGAAACAGTGGCGGCTTCTGGAAGGTACAGGTAACCTACAGGACGGCGTGCTGACGCTTTCAGCCATCAGCGCTTCTGTCTGGTCTGCCTCCTGAGCCTGCGTGCGGGGAGGCGGGCGTAACGTCTCCCCTTTAGCGAAGGCGAAAGTACATGGATGGTCTTCTGATATTCGGTGTCATCGTGCTGATTCTGGCGCTGGTCGTGGTGCCGATAATGGCGATTGTCGCCTGGCGGCGCAGCCTTGCCACGCAGGTCGAACTGCAACTGCTGCGCCAGCGCGTCAGCGTACTCGAACAACGGGCAATTGTGCCTGCGGCAAGCGAGGAGCCGGCCGTTGAGCCGATAAACGAGCCGGTAAGCGCAGCGCCTGAGGTGCCACCGCCACCTCCTGAGCCGCAGCCGATTGCGGCAAGCGAAATCACCCCTGCACAGCCGCAACCCGCACCCAATGTCTGGGGACGCAAAGTCGCGACGGCAGAGCCGACGCCTGCACCTGTGGTGCGCGAACGTGAAGAGGCGAAAGCATCGGATGGCGAATCCTGGGGCGTGGTTACCGCGCTGGTGCGCTGGTTTATGCAGGGCAACCCACTGGCGAAACTTGGCGTGGTGCTGCTCTTTATCGGTCTCTCTTTCCTGCTGCGTTACAGCGTTGAATATGCGCTCTTCCCGCTGGAGTTGCGGCTTGTCGCCGTGGCGGTTGTCGCGCTGGTGCTGCTGGTTCTCGGCTGGCGATTGCGGCATAAACAGACGGTCTTTGCCCTTATTTTGCAGGGCGGCGCGGTAGGCGCACTCTATCTCACGGTGTTTGGCGCGTTTCGCCTCTGGCAGATGCTGCCGATGACGCTCGCCTTTGCGCTGCTGATTGTGATCTGCGCGGCGAGCGTCGGGCTTGCGGTGCTGCAACGCGCGCTGAGCCTGGCGCTGCTGGCAAGCCTCGGCGGTTATCTTGCGCCGATCCTGCTCTCTACCGGCGGTGGGAGCCATATCGCGCTCTTCTCGTTCTATCTTCTGCTCTCCGTCGGCATTCTCGCCATCAGCGTATGGCAGCACTGGCGCGAGCTGAACATCCTCGGCATGTTCTTCACCTTTGGCGTGGCCGCCCTGTGGGGCATTGCCAGCTATCGCCCGGAAGATTACCTCAGCTGCCAGCTGTTCCTGATTGCCAACCTGCTGATTTTCGGCGTCTTCAGCGTCGGGCTCTCCCTGCGCGCTCAGCGCCGGGGCGAGCGCATTATTGACGGCGTGCTGCTGTTTGCACCGCCGCTGGCGGGTTTTGGCATGCAGTACGCCATGACTCAGCACTGGACCTACGGCCCGGCGTTCAGCGCCCTCGGCTTTGGCCTCTTCTACCTGACGCTGGCCGCTGTCGCCCTTAAACGCTTCCCGGCTGCCGGTAAACCGCTGGTGCTCGCCGCGCTGGCGCTGGGCGGCGCGTTTGCTACGCTCGCTATTCCGCTGGCCTTGTCCGCGCGCTGGACGGCGATGGCCTGGTCGCTTGAGGGGCTGGGCGTGCTGTGGCTCGGCGTGCAGCAACAACAGCGGCGCATGAGCTACAGCGGCACGGCGCTGTTACTGCTGGCACTCTTCAGCGCGCTGTGGGCCGCCGCAAACGGTATCAATGCGCTCTCCACACTAATGATCTTTGCCGTCCTCAGCGCAAGCTGGCTGGTTGGCGCATGGCTGTGGCGCACGATTCGCCGCGAGGGAAGCTGGCTGCTGCTGGCGGGCGGCATCCTCTTCTGGATTGTCGCACTGGCGGGTGCGGCAGAGCTGATACTGCCGCAGTCGATGCAGGTGGGCTTTGGTCTGTTGCTGCCGGTGGCGCTCTCCGTGTGGCTGTGGCGTGCAGGCAGTTTACGTTTTGCCTGGCCGGAACTTGGGCTTGCCCAGTGGCTGCTGTGGCCAGCGATGGCGCTGTTAATCGGCGAGCGTCTGGTTGCTCAGGGGCACCTGCTGGCCTCCGGCTGGCAAAATCTGGTCTGGTGCGTGGCGCTGCCTTCCGCGCTATTACTGCTGCGTAAAGCGGGCAGCGCGCTGTTACCACGCCTGTCGCAAGGGCTGCACATCTCCCTTTTCTGGCTGCTGCTGATCGCGGGTGGTAGCGAGTTGTGGTGGTTTGTAGACTCGCTGCCGTGGGGTAACGCGCCGTGGCGCTGGGGGCTGCCGATGGCGGCGGGCGGCGCGGTGATCATGCTGACGCTGGCGGCGGTGCGCCGTAATCTGTGGCCGTTCCGCGTCTGGCCTGCGCTTTATGGCGCACAGGCGCTGGCACCGCTGGTGCCGCTGCTCACCATTGCCTTGCTGTTTGCCAACCTGAACGACGGCAAGGTGATGGGCATGCCGTACCTACCGCTGCTCAATCCGCTGGAAGAGGGTGCGGCGTTCGCGCTGCTCGGCGTGTGGCTCTATACCCAATTTGCCTGGAAACACTATCCCCATTTCGCGCCCGATCTCCGGAGCGCCCGCCCGTGGGCGCTCGCTGCGCTGGCTTTCTGGTGGCTGAATGGCATCCTGCTGCGCGCGCTCTCCTGTTATGGCGAGGTGACGTGGAGTGCTGAAAGCCTGTGGGCCTCACGGCTTATCCAGACGACGTTTGCTCTCTTCTGGATGCTGATTGCGCTGGTGGTGATGATCCGCGCGACGCGTCGGCAGGCCCGCCAGCAGTGGCTGGTGGGGGGAGGGTTACTGGGCGTTGTGCTGTTGAAACTGATGCTTGTCGACAGCGCGGGCGGCGGCGGGCTGTCGCGCGCCATCGCCTTTATCGGCGTCGCGGTGCTGGTGCTGATCGTGGGCTATTTTTCACCCCTGCCGCCCAAAGCGGCGCGGGAAGAGAACGAGGGAGAAGGACAATGAAAAGGCTGTACGGATTACTGTTAAGTACGCTGCTTTGCGCCCCGGCGGGCGCTGCAGATCTCCCTGAAAAACCGCAGGATTATGCCCGTGGCGTGATGCTCGATTCGCCGCAGCCCTCCTCCTGGTATCGCGTTGATCTGCCGCAGGAGGTCTATGCCCACAGCGCGTGGCCGGATCTGCGCGATGTGCGGGTGTTTAACCAGGACGGTGAGCGAGTACCGTTCGCCCTTGAAACGCAAACTACCAAAACCCAATCCCCTGAAGCGGTGCCGCTGCGCCTCTTTCCGCTGGATGCGTCGCCCGCAGGCGGCGTGGCACAGGAGGAGAATGTTGTGCGCCTCCAGGCACCGTCCGGGGTCGAGATCCGTATTGAAGGCGACGCCTCAAAACCGGTTGGAAAGAGCTATTTGCTGGTGCTGCCGCCCAATTTGCCCAATACGTTCCGGCTTGGCGAGATCAAACTGGGCTGGCAGGAAAACGGCCAGAACTGGCGCAGCAAGGTTTCCGTTCTGATGAGCCACGATATGCGCAGCTGGGATACGTTGCAGGATGATGCTCCGGTGATGGCGCTGGCGAGCGGGAACGATAAGCTGAAGCTCGATCGTATACAGCTTCCGGAAATGCCGTTATCCGATGGCGAGCTCTATCTGCTGCTGGTGTTTGATACACCAAACCTGCCGGTCACCCTCACCGAGGCGACGGCTATACCTGGCCGCGAGCCTGCACCGCTTGAAAAAATGGAGATGGCGGGCAACGGACGGCAGATTTCGCCGACCGAGGCGCAATATCAATGGCCGCAGCCACAGCCGTTCCGCTCTCTCTCGGCAGGCTTTAACGACGATGCGGTGCTGCCGGCTGAGATTGCCATTCGCCGCACGGCCACCTCGCCGTGGCAGCCGCTGACCAAAACCGTTCTCTGGCAACGTAATGGTCAGCGCTCCGCACCGGTGGAACTGGCGGGCGAGACGGTGCAGGCGGTGCGCATCACCACGCTGGACGCGCGATTGCCCGAGACACTTCCTGAGGTTTCCGGCAGCCGCGATCGGCTGGCGCTGGTGTTTAACGCCCAGGGGAAAGGGCCGTTTATGCTGGCGTGGGGAAATAAAGCGGCACAGCCTGCCGCTGTCACGCCCGATACGCTGATCCCGCCGGATCTGCGTAAGCAGCTCGATCCCGCGTCGATTCCTGATGCGTTTGTGGGAGAAAACGTCAAGCTGGGTGGCGAGGCGCGCATGACGGCGACTTCCGTCACCGAACAGCAGGGGATGTGGAAAACGGTGCTGGTGTGGGGAGCATTAGTGCTGGGCGTCGCGGTGCTGGCGTGGATGGCAATCCGCATCTGGCGCGAAGCGCAGAGTCGATGAGTTATGCCGGATGGCGCTGCGCTTATCCGGCCTACAAAACCTGCGTTGCACCACCTTGTAGGCCGGATAAGGCGTAAGCCGCCATCCGGCGATGCAGACCGCACTCAACCCGTAGGCCGGATAAGGCGTAAGCCGCCATCCGGCAATGCAGACCGCACTCAACCCGTAGACCGGATAAGGCGCGAGCCGCCATCCGGCAATGCAGACCGCACTCAACCCGTAGGCCGGATAAGGCGTAAGCCGCCATCCGGCAATGCAGACCGCACCCAACCCGTAGGCCGGATAAGGCGCGAGCCACCATCCGGTAATGCAGAGCGCACTCAACCCGTAGGCCGGATAAGCGTTAGCGCCATCCGGCAATGCCATGCCAAACGTGACGATGTTTACAACGTCCCCGCGCGCGCCTGCGCCATCATGCGTGGGTAAAACGCCCAGAACTGCGTCTCCAGCGCGTGATAATTGGCATCAAGATCCCGCCATGAGTCGCGCAGCGCATCGAGCCGTGGGCGGCGGCTCGCCATGCCGTTGAGCACATTCTGAATAAACGCCATCTCGCCGTAGCGCTCCATCCAGCGCTCCGACCATAAGTAATTGTTCAGATTGACAAAGCGCGGCGGCGAATCGGGCAGAATAGTCGCCACCTGCGAATGGGCATAGCCGATAAAATCCACCAGTTCAATATCGGGCGAAACCTTTGCCCAGTGGCGCGAGAGAAAGTGATCCCACATCACATCAAGCGTAATCGGCGCGACCCGCCGCGTTTCGGGGCGAAACCACTCGCGGGCGACTTTCACCTCCGGCAAGTTGTCGGTCAGCACATCAATACGGCGATGCATATGGATCCCTGCCACCACCTCCGGTGCGTAGAGGTTTTCCGGATTGCCGCGAACAAAATCCGCCAGCAGGTTACCGGCAAGGGAGCTGTTCGCCAGGTGAGCAAGGTGCAGGTGCGCTAAAAAATTCATCTCTATTATTTATCCAAAAGCGGCTAACGGTTGCAGCGAAGGGGCGTGGGCACTAGACTACCCGCCTCTTATTTTATGTCTCGAGTCAGTGTCATGCGCGTTACCGATTTCTCCTTTGAGTTACCCGAATCCCTGATTGCCCACTATCCACAGCCTGAGCGCAGCAGCTGTCGCTTACTGTCGCTGGATGGCCCAACAGGCGCGCTGACTCACGGTACTTTCACCGATCTGCTCAATAAGCTCAACCCGGGCGACCTGCTGGTGTTCAACAACACCCGCGTGATTCCGGCACGTCTTTTCGGGCGTAAAGCCAGCGGCGGCAAGATTGAAGTGCTGGTTGAGCGCATGCTCGACGACAAACGTATTCTGGCACATATTCGCGCCTCGAAAGCGCCGAAGCCCGGTGCTGAGCTGCTGCTGGGCGACGCGGAAGATATTCAGGCTACCATGGTCGCCCGCCACGACGCGCTGTTTGAAGTGGAATTTCACGATGAGCGCCCGGTGCTCGATATTCTCAATGCCATCGGCCATATGCCGCTGCCGCCCTATATCGATCGCCCGGATGAAGACGCCGACCGCGAACTCTATCAAACGGTCTATAGCCAGAAGCCTGGTGCCGTTGCCGCGCCGACCGCGGGCCTGCATTTTGATGAGCCGCTGCTCGAGCGCCTGCGTAATAAAGGCATCAAGATGGCGTTTGTCACGCTGCACGTTGGTGCCGGGACCTTCCAGCCGGTGCGCGTTGACAGCATCGAAGATCACATCATGCACTCCGAATATGCCGAAGTACCGCAAGAGGTGGTTGATGCGGTGCTGGCGGCAAAAGCGCGCGGCAACCGCGTAGTCGCAGTCGGCACGACCTCCGTGCGATCGCTGGAGAGCGCCGCGCAGGCGGCAAAAGAGGCGATGATCGAACCCTTCTTCGGTGACACGCAGATCTTTATCTATCCAGGCTATCAATACAAAGTCATTGATGCGCTGGTCACCAACTTCCACCTGCCGGAATCGACGCTGATCATGCTGGTCTCTGCATTTGCCGGGTATCAACACACCATGAATGCGTACCGTGCCGCAGTTGCTGAAAAATATCGCTTTTTTAGTTACGGGGACGCGATGTTTATCACGTACAATCCGCAGGCGATTTTAGAGCGCCCTTAACAGGGCTATTTTATTTGCCCTTCTGGACCCGGGCAGTGCCCGCGTCCAGAGTGGCTGCGCCAATAACGCCTTGCGTGCGGATTGGTCAATTCGAGGTTGTGGAGTGAATCCGCAACAGAGAGTAATCATCAGACTGTCTATCTGGTGTTGGAGAAAAGATGAAATTCGAACTGGATACCACCGACGGACGCGCCCGCCGCGGCCGGCTGGTGTTTGAGCGCGGCGTGGTTGAAACCCCGGCGTTTATGCCTGTTGGCACCTACGGCACCGTAAAAGGGATGACCCCGGAAGAGGTCGAAGCCACCGGCGCGCAGATCATTCTGGGTAACACCTTCCACCTGTGGCTGCGCCCGGGGCAGGAGATCATGAAGCTGCACGGCGATCTCCATGACTTTATGCAGTGGAAAGGGCCAATCCTCACCGATTCCGGCGGCTTCCAGGTGTTCAGCCTCGGCGATATCCGCAAAATCACCGAAGCGGGCGTTCACTTCCGTAACCCAATCAACGGCGATCCGATCTTCCTCGATCCGGAAAAATCGATGGAGATTCAGTACGATCTCGGCTCCGATATCGTGATGATCTTCGACGAGTGTACGCCATACCCGGCGGACTGGGATTACGCCAAACGCTCAATGGAGATGTCTCTGCGCTGGGCGAAACGCAGCCGCGACCGCTTTGACGGTCTGGGCAACAAAAACGCGCTGTTCGGCATTATTCAGGGCAGTGTTTACGAAGATTTACGCGATATCTCCGTCAAAGGTCTGGTAGAGATAGGCTTTGATGGCTACGCTGTCGGCGGTCTTGCTGTGGGCGAACCGAAAGAAGATATGCACCGCATTCTGGAGCATGTCTGTCCGCAGATCCCCGCAGATAAACCGCGTTACCTGATGGGCGTAGGTAAACCGGAAGATCTGGTCGAAGGCGTGCGTCGCGGCATTGATATGTTCGACTGCGTCATGCCGACGCGTAACGCGCGTAACGGCCATCTGTTCGTGACCAACGGCGTGGTGAAAATCCGTAACGCAAAATATAAGAGCGACACCAGCCCGCTCGATGCCGAGTGTGATTGCTACACCTGTCGCAATTATTCGCTCGCCTACTTGCATCATCTCGATCGTTGCAACGAAATACTGGGCGCGCGTCTCAATACCATTCATAACCTGCGCTACTATCAGCGCTTAATGGCTGGTTTACGCAAGGCTATTGAAGAGGGTAAATTAGAGAGCTTCGTAGCAGATTTTTACCAGCGTCAGGGTCGACCGGTTCCACCTTTGAACGTTGATTAATTTAATAATGAGGGAATTTGAATGAGCTTTTTTATTTCTGACGCGGTAGCGGCAGCAGGCGCACCGTCACAGGGCAGCCCGATGTCTCTGATCCTGATGCTGGTTGTATTTGGTCTGATTTTCTACTTCATGATCCTGCGCCCGCAGCAAAAACGTACCAAAGAGCATAAAAAGCTGATGGACTCCATCGCGAAAGGCGATGAAGTGCTGACCAACGGTGGTCTGGTTGGGCGCGTAACCAAAGTAGCGGAAACCGGCTACATTGCTATCGCACTGAACGACACCACTGAAGTGGTAATCAAACGTGACTTCGTAGCTGCCGTTCTGCCGAAAGGCACCATGAAGGCGCTGTAATTTTCGTTTTTCCCAAAGGGAACTGCCGTGTTAAACCGTTATCCTTTGTGGAAGTACATCATGCTGGTCGTCGTCCTTATCGTCGGCCTGCTTTACGCACTTCCCAACCTCTATGGTGAGGATCCGGCTGTTCAGATCTCTGGCGCGCGCGGTGTCGCCGCCAGCGAACAAACTCTGATCCAGGTCCGGAACGAACTAACAAAAGAAAAGATCAGCTGGAAATCTGTGGCGATGGAAGAGGGCACGGTACTTGCTCGCTTTGAATCGACCGACACCCAGCTGCGCGCCCGCGAAGTCCTGCTCAGCGCATTAGGCGACAAGTATGTTGTCGCGCTCAACCTCGCCCCGGCTACACCTCGCTGGCTCTCCCTCCTGAAAGCGGAACCGATGAAACTCGGCCTCGACTTGCGTGGCGGGGTTCACTTCCTGATGGAAGTGGATATGCAAACGGCGCTGGGCAAATTGCAGGAACAGAATATCGACAGCCTGCGCAGCGATCTGCGGGAAAAAGGCATTCCTTACTCCACCGTGCGTAAGGAAGATAACTATGGTCTTAGCATTCAGTTCCGCGACAGCGCGGCGCGCGATCAGGCGAATACCTACCTGACCGGCCGTCATCGCGATCTCGTCTTCTCTAATCAGGGCGATAACGTGCTGCGCGTGGTGATGAGCGATGCGCGCCTGAGCGAAGCCCGTGAATATGCTGTTCAGCAGAACATCAATATCCTGCGTAACCGTGTCAACCAGCTTGGCGTTGCCGAGCCGCTGGTGCAGCGCCAGGGCGCTGACCGCATTGTGGTTGAACTGCCGGGTATTCAGGATACGGCGCGCGCGAAAGAGATCCTTGGCGCGACTGCAACGCTTGAGTTCCGTCTGGTTAACACCAATGTCGATGCTTCCGCTGCGGCAAATGGTCGTATTCCGGGTGATTCCGAAGTGAAAGAGACACGTGATGGGCGGCCAGTTGTGCTCTACAAACGCGTGATCCTCACCGGCGACCACATTACCGACTCAACCTCCAGTATGGATGAGTACAACGTGCCGCAGGTGAATATTTCACTGGATAGCGCGGGCGGTAACATCATGTCTAACTTCACCAAGGACAACATCAATAAACCGATGGCGACCCTGTTCGTGGAGTATAAAGACAGCGGTAAGAAAGACGCCAACGGTCGCGCGGTGCTGGTGAAGCAGGAAGAGGTGATCAACATCGCCAATATCCAGTCTCGCCTTGGTAACAGCTTCCGTATTACCGGTATCGAAAACGCCAACGAAGCACGTCAGCTTTCACTGCTGCTGCGCGCGGGTGCGTTGATTGCGCCGATTCAGATCGTGGAAGAGCGTACCATCGGTCCAACCCTTGGGGCGCAGAACATCACTCAGGGTCTGGAAGCGTGTCTGGCTGGTCTGGCGGTGTCGATCATCTTCATGCTCTTCTTCTATAAGAAGTTTGGCCTGATCGCGACTTCAGCGCTGCTGGCGAACCTGGTGCTGATTGTCGGCATTATGTCCCTGTTGCCGGGTGCAACACTGACCATGCCGGGGATTGCGGGGATCGTGCTAACCCTTGCGGTAGCGGTGGACGCCAACGTACTGATAAACGAACGTATTAAAGAAGAGCTGAGCAACGGGCGATCCGTGCAGCAGGCGATTCACGAAGGTTATCAGGGCGCGTTCTCGTCCATTTTCGATGCCAACATCACCACGTTGATCAAAGTGCTTATCCTTTACGCGGTCGGTACTGGCTCAATCAAAGGCTTTGCAATCACCACCGGTATCGGTGTGGCGACGTCCATGTTCACCGCTATTGTCGGTACCCGTGCCATCGTCAACCTGTTGTACGGCGGCAAACGCATTAACAAGCTGTCTATCTGAGGAGTGCGTTGTGGCACAGGATTATACTGTTGAACAATTGAACCATGGCCGTAAAGTCTGGGACTTTATGCGCTGGGACAACTGGGCTTTTATCATTTCCGGCGCGCTGCTGATCCTCTCCATCGTTGTGATGGGTGTTCGCGGCTTTAACTGGGGCCTGGATTTTACCGGCGGTACGGTCATTGAGATCTCGCTGGAGAAACCGGCGGATATGGACGTAATGCGCGAAGCGCTGGAGAAAGCGGGCTTCCAGGATCCACTGCTGCAGAACTTCGGCAGCAGCCGCGACATCATGGTACGCATGCCGCCTGCGCAGAGCGATAACGGCGGGCAGCTGCTGGGCAGCAAAGTAGTTAGCGTGATTAATGAAGCGACCAGCCAGAATGCCGCCGTGAAGCGTATTGAGTTCGTCGGCCCGAGCGTGGGCGCGGATCTGGCACAAACCGGCGGCATGGCGCTGCTGGTGGCGCTGATCAGCATCCTTGTCTATGTCGGTTTCCGTTTCGAATGGCGTCTGGCGGCGGGTGTGGTTATCGCGCTGGCGCACGACGTCATCATTACCATGGGCGTGCTGTCGCTGTTCCAGATCGAGGTTGATCTGACCATCGTGGCCTCGCTGATGTCGGTGATCGGTTACTCGCTCAACGACAGTATCGTGGTATCGGACCGTATCCGTGAGAACTTCCGTAAGATCCGTCGCGGTACGCCGTATGAGATCTTCAACATCTCACTGACGCAGACGCTGCATCGTACTTTGATTACCTCCGGCACGACGCTGGTGGTGATCCTGATGCTCTATCTCTTCGGCGGCGCGATGCTGAAAGGCTTCTCGCTGACGATGCTGATCGGTGTCTCAATCGGTACGGCTTCTTCCATCTATGTTGCTTCAGCGCTGGCGCTGAAACTTGGGATGAAGCGCGAGCATCTCCTGCAGCAGAAAGTGGAAAAAGAGGGGGCGGATCAGCCCTCGATTCTGCCGTAACAAACGAGCAATAATAAAAAACCGCAGCGTAACGTTGCGGTTTTTTTTGCCTGAAATATACATAGTGTTTATTGGTTAATTATTTTTATTTGTTATTTATATTGGTTCTGCAATTTTATTCATTTCTCTCGCGCTATTACTAATAAATATTCAACCTGCACCGGGAGGTTTTTTGCTAGAGTAGCCGCCACTCTCGTAACAACGATGCCACCTCAACATCCGTAAGCATGGTAATGGAAAAAAAGATCCTGATAGCAGACGATCACCCTATCTATTTAATGGGGCTGCGCGCATTACTCTCACCGCTTGCCGGGCAATATCATATTGTTGACGAGGCGCTCACCACTGATGACGTAATAAGCAAACTCGAGAGTGGTGATATCGATATTCTGATTACCGATTTCAGTATGCCAGGGGATAAATATAACGATGGCCTCGCGCTTATCCAGCTAATTAAACGGCGCTGGCCCACACTGATGATTATTGTGGTGACAATGATCAACAACCCCGGTATTGAACGCGCGTTACGGCAGCTCGGCGTGCATGCCGTGCTCAGCAAAGCAGGTCTCTCAACGGAGCTCGTGCATTTTATCAAAGGAGTTACCGGCACAGTTGCGCCCGGCAAACCAACCGCCCCGACAGGCATCAGCCTGACGCCAAAAGAGAGCGAAGTGCTGCGCCTGCTGCTGCGCGGCTTAACGATAAGCGATATCAGCACCCGCCTTAACCGCACCAAACAGACCGTTAGCGCACAAAAGAAGAGCGCAATGCGCAAGCTCGGCGTCACCTCCGAATATGAGCTCTACCAACAGTTGCAACAGCTTGGGCTGGCCAGCTGATCGCCGACATAAAGATGACAAAGCCAGCAAACCTGCTCGTCACTTTTAATGCCTCGCAACAGCGGCTATTAACCCGGCAGTGCCGGGCGGATGTTCTTAATAAGATCGACGTCATGGATAGTGAATCCGCCCTCCGCGCGCTGCGCCGCCAGCGCTGGAACGCCTTAATCATTGATTTAACCCATCAACCCACTCCGGGCCTGATGCTTATCGACAGGGTGCTGGCGGCCGGGCTGATCGGCACCTTCGCACCACCAGCGCTGCTGCTGGCCTGTAGCGCGACGCCGGAAACCTTAAATCCCTCTCTGCTACGTCTTAACGGTTTTGACAGGCTTCTTCCTTTACCGATAAACGAAACGTTGGTCTGTAGCGCGCCGCCGACGGCGAACCTCAGCGAGTTGAATGCACTGGCAGGCGGGCAGCAGGCGGTGGTTGATGCGATGATCCCGGTACTTATCCAGACCCTCAAGGATGATATCCATCACCTCGACAGCCTGCCTCCCCAGGCGTCGTTCACGGCAATCGCAGATATTGCCCACCGAATGAAATCCTCGTGGCATCTGCTGGGCATGAGCCATGCCAGACGAAGCTGCATCATTATGGAACGCCTGCCCGTGCTTCTGAATAACGGTGTCATAAGCACGCATGAGAGCGAAAAGATGCGCATCAATTTTATTTCCGTGCTGTTTGCGTCGCTTCGTCAATGTAGGAGGCTGTTACCCGCGCACTGTTAACGTGATGCTGACGGTTAAATAGCTCTCCCTGATCTTAATGGTGAACCTATTTAAGCGGAGCAGATGATGCGCAGCGATCCTTGTTCTCGCCTCTTATGGCTTACTTGCGTGCCGGGGCTGTTGTTCTTCTCTCTGCCTGCACGTGCCGCTCTTCCTGCGCGCTGGCATGATGCAGGTTTGCTGAGCGCCGTATGTATGGGCGTGCTTCTCCTGCTGCTGTTTTACGGGCTCGCTCAGCGCAGAAAGCGCAGGCACAACCTGACGCGCGATGAGACGGCAGCCGCAAGTCTTATGAAAAACCACTTTCTCGCCATGGTAAGCCATGAAATTCGCACCCCGCTTAATGCGATTCTGGGCATTCTGGAGTTACAAATTAAACAGAATGCGCAGAGGCAACATGCCCAGCCGATGCTGGAAGTGGCGCACGACGCGGCAAAAGATCTACTGGCATTAGTCGGTGATGTTCTTGATATGTCGCGCATCGAGTCGGGTCATATGATCCTTGAGCCGTCTGCTCAGGAGTTAGTTAGCCTCACCCGCGCCGTGGTGCTGCTCTTTGAAGAAGCGAGCGGACAGAAGCAGCTTGCTCTCCGCTTTTCAGTTGTAGGCGGCGAGCGCTGCCCGGTGCTGATTGACCCCGGGCGCTACAAGCAGATCCTCTCCAACCTGGTGAGTAACGCCATTAAATTCACTCGCGAAGGGGAGATCCGCATTACGCTCTGCCACCACATAATGGATGCGCAGCAGGTTGCAATTTCGCTGACCGTCACCGATACCGGGCCGGGCATTGCGCCAGAACACCAGTCGCGGCTTTTTACCCCTTTTGCGCAGTTCGGCCCCTGTGAGGATCGCGCACAAAACGGTTCAGGCCTTGGCCTCGCCATCTGTAGGGCGCTATGCGAATTAATGGCGGGAGAACTCTCCCTTACCAGTACACCAGGCGCAGGCACCCGCGTCACCCTGCAACTTACTTTACCGGCGTCTCCCGAGCCTTATCCTGCGCAGCGAAGCCTGACCGCGATACCGGTTACGACCGCTGCGGGCAAGCGGGTGATGATTGTTGATGACTACCGGCCAAACCTGCTGCTGCTGCGTCACCAGCTCGAACTGCTCGGCCACCAGGTGACAGAAGCACAAAGCGGAGAAGAGGCGCTGGCAAAATGGCATGCCGATAAACCATTTGATTACATTCTGATGGATTGCAATATGCCACTGCTGGATGGCTTTCAGCTTGCGAAAACCATTCGTATTCAGGAGCAGCAACGGGCTATTTCCCGCGCGACGCTGTTGGGTTTTACCGCTCTTGCTCAGGCGGAAATCATTGAGCAGTGCAAAAACTCCGGCATGGATGGCTGCTTATTTAAACCCTGTAGCCAGCAGGAGATCGCCAAATGGATAATATAAACGCCGGGCTAATTAGCGAATAAAAACCCGCATCTATTATTGCCAGGAATTTTCCTTGTTAATACCTCCCGCTTCTCAACCTGGAAAAGAGGGCGCTAATAGGATTATTAATGGCAAAGATTAATATGGAGGACAGAATAATTACTTACCCTGTAACAGGAGGTTACATTGAAAAAGCTCTCTTTAGCTGCTTTGATTGGCTCGGTATTGCTGACGCAATCGGTGTCAGCAGCTGAAAATAACCGCATCATGAGTTATCTGACATCCTGGGGTCTTCCACAGGATGCCGCGACCCAGTTAGAGAAGTCCAATGTTGATACTTTCTTCCTCTCTTTTGGCGGCTGGAATCAGAATGGAGATATCTCCTCCTCTGACAACATCGTTACGCCTGCTGAGTACGACCCTTATTGGCTCTCTCCCTCCTATACCTCCTGGACACAGACCAAGCTGGCTGTGCCATCTAAACGTATGCTGGTGGCTTTCGGTGGGGAGACCTATGAAAGAATGTGGGGCTATCTCGGCGATCCGGCGAGCCGCGAAAAGATTGCGCAGGGGCTGGTTAAACTGCTGAAAACCGACTTCCCGGTTTACAAAAAGGATATGAAGCCGGAAGAGATGGTGGGCGGCTGTTTAAGCGCCAACTGGGATAAAACCTGCAATATGGCCAGCTTCCAGAAAGCCGGCACGGTGCAACTGGATGGCATTGATTTCGACTATGAAAAAGTGGCCCGCCTGACGCTGCAGGAGAACGTAAACCTGCTTATCCTGGCGAAACGCGTCAAGGAGCTGCTTGGGCCGAACAGCGGTAAAGTGTTGAGCCTGACTACCTATCACGTCGGGGCCGATCCTGAAGCCTGCTCCAGCCCATCGGTCATGGAAAACTGCTCGTTTATTGAGGATGCCCGCTCCACCCATCACGGTGAAGTGATATGGCTGCTCACCGCCGGGCGCGATGTATTCGACTTCTTTAATGTCATGACTTATGACGCCGGTCCGCGTTTCCGCTATGACGTCGCAATGGCTAACTATGCGCGTGCGGTGGGCGACAAGAAGAAGGTTATTCTCGGCAACACCATTAACTCCCAGTGGGGGCCGGAAGGCCGCTATGTTGAATCAAGAGAGAATAATTTGAAGCGTGCTGCCTGGCAGGCAGAGCAGGGATATGGCGGTGTCTTCGTCTGGGCGCTCGGCTCCAATAATGTGCAGATGAGTTTGCCGGATCAGGTGAGCTATATCAACGAGATGAAACAGGCGGCGGGTGGCGATGTACCGCAGGTGGAGAATCATATTCCCGTGGCGAAAGCCGTCTATCCGCAAACGGTGACCGGTGCCGACACCGTGGTGCTTGATGGCTCCGCCTCAACGGATCCGGAGGGCGCAGCGCTAAGCTGGAGCTGGACGCAGGTTTCTGGCCCCCATGTGACGTTGAATAATGCTAACCAGCAGAAAGCGAGCTTTACGCTCAATGCGCCGGAGCAGGAGAGCACGCTGGTCTTCAACCTGACGGTAAACGATGGTGAGCATGACTCCCTGCCGTTGACGTTGACCATCAAGCACGTTCCGGAGGAGGGTAGCGTCACAAACCCGGATAACCCCGCCGCTGCTGATGAATGGAAGAGCGATAAGATTTATGTTGGCGGTGATAAAGTCTCGTGGAAAGGGCTTGAATATAAAGCACGTTGGTGGACACGTGGTAATGAACCAGGCACGAATGAAGTGTGGCAAGTAGTTGAGTAAGTTCTAGTTGAGTTAATCTTTTTGATGTTTTAGCCGCAATATTTTTATTGCGGCTTTTTTTATTTATTCTCGCTGGGAATTTTCCTCGATTTATTGCGCTGCATCTGAGGAGAAAAAAGAAGGTTGATATTACTGTTAGGGCAATAAGTGATTAATTTAACGCCGTGGATTTATTTCGCTAATAAACGGAGTAGGTATGAATTATTCAAAAATAGGCCTGGCAGTTATTACATTATGTATGGCCGGCGGTGCGCTGGCGCATGGCTATGTCTCTCTCCCGGCGTCACGCGCGTATATGTGTAATGCCAATATGGGCTATCAAAATAAAGAGTGCGGTAGCGGCCCGCTGTATGAGATGCAAAGCGTTGAGGGGCCTGATGGTTTTCCTGCGGCCAGTAAAGGGCCTGCGGATGGTCATCTCGCCAGCGCGGGATTAGCCTCAATGGGGCGGCTGGATGAGCAGAATGAAACGCGTTGGGCGAAGCACCCCATTAACGCAGGTAAACATGCTTTCACCTGGACCTATACCGCACCGCACAAAACTAAATCGTGGGACTACTACCTGACGAAAAGCGACTGGGATCCCGCGAAGCCGCTGACGCGCGCCTCCTTTGAGACAGAGCCTTTTTGTCATATCGATGGGAAAAATATTCAGCCCAGCACCGGCCCGGATCTTCCGCATGAGTGCACGGTTCCCGAGCGCGAGGGCTACCATGTGATCCTTGCGGCGTGGGATGTTGCTGATACGGGGGCCACCTTTTACAACGTGATTGATGTTGATTTCGGCGGTCATAACGCACCCGCGCCAGCACCGGACGAGGATCCCCAGAGCGATCTTCCGGCGCAGTGGCATAACGACACTGTCTATGTTGGCGGCGACAGGGTGACGTTTAACGGGAAGGAGTATCAGGCGCGCTGGTGGACGAAGGGTAACCTGCCGGGCGAGCATGAAGTCTGGAGCGAGGTGAAATAAGCGCAGCAGACAAAACAGGGCCATACAGCACGTAGGTGGCCCTGTTTTATCACGCTTGCGCAGTAGCGGTGTAGAGTAAAATCGCTGGCCTTGCGGTTACATCGCGATATCAAACATCCGCGTCTGGAACAGCAGGCAGTAGAGCTGACAGTCGGTTCGCACATTCAGTTTCGCCATCGCCCGCAGTTTATGTGCGCTCACCGTTTTAATGCTGATATTCATACGCCTGGAGATGGTGGTTAATGAGAGACCACGGCAGAGCAGGCGTAATACTTCACTTTCGCGCGTTGATAACTCCTGCGGTGTAATGGCATCGCGGCGAAAAAGGGAGTCCATTAAGCCGCGCTCAATATAGACTTCGTCCATTAAGACAGTGGCCATAGCGCGCCATAATGTGCGTTCACTGGTATTACGGCTGATATACCCTTTGGCACCGGCTTCGAGGGCGATTCGAATAAGATTGGTGTTGTTATACGGAGATAAGAAGATGATTTTTGTTTTGGGGTAACGGCCTGAAATCCATTTTACCAGCGCGATGCCATCTAATTCTGATAAGGGGCTTCCGGTTTTTATTGTTGTCAGCCCGTAGCCGAGGAAAAGAAGATCAACTTGTTTATTTGCGAGAATATTCAGCAGTTCTGTTTGTTCATGTGTGTCGCCGACAACCTCTATATCTAACCTCTCTGTATTGATATTACTGGCTTTCAGAGAGTTAATCATCGAGGTCATCCCCCGGCGTATTATCGTATGCTCATCGGCAATCAATATATTAATTGGCATTAATTATCCTCCCAACGTCCTGTAGGAATGAAGAGTACAAAAGCACCATACGGCGTTCCTGATGTTATTTCTATCTGACCAGTAAGAAAAATCAGCGGCCTTTTACCGAAAAGAGATTTCCGCGCGCGGGTAGAGCATTCTTTAATGCCGCGGGAGCAATCAGCTTTCGTCTCTGTTGCATCGGGGGAGAATAGCCACGGTGAACGGCAATTCTTTGAGTGAGCAACTGAATCATGAATTATCAACAACGCCTTAAGATTAATCAGCAGCAGGGTTTTACACTGCTCGAGCTGCTGGTGGTATTAATGATCATTGCGCTGCTGGCCGGCTTTGTTGGCCCGAAATTATTTTCTAATGTTGATCAGGCAAAAGAAAAAACCGCGTTACGCCAGATGCACGCCTTTGCGGATGCATTAACGCAATATCGGCTCGATACCGGTAGTTATCCTTCAGAAGCAGAGGGGTTAAATGTGCTGGTCGAGAAGCCCGATAACGTCAATAACTGGAACGGCCCCTATCTGGCGCAAAAAATTCCTCATGATCCATGGGGTAAAGCCTATCAGTGGCACAACCCGAGCCGACAATCGCAAAGCGTATTCGAAGTGGATATTTCTACCACCGATAATAATGGCAAGGCCATTGTCTACGGCTTCTGATAATGATTCGGCTAATGCTGGTACTCACCCTGCTGGCGGGGCATAGCGCGCAAGCCCATTGCTGGCAACGTGCGGGCGCGCGTTACGGTATTGAGCCAGCATTATTAAAAGCGATCGCTGTGGTTGAATCGGGCTTATCGCCGACGGTGGTGCACAAAAACCGCAATGGCTCCACGGATGTCGGCTTAATGCAGATTAACAGCCAGCATTTCGCACAGCTCAGGAAATATCACATCACCGCGCGCTCGCTTATTACTAACCCTTGCCAAAACGTCATAACGGGTGCCTGGGTGCTGGCCGGGCAAATTCGCCAGTTTGGTTATAACTGGGAAGCGGTTGGCGCCTATAACGCCGGGAACGCCCGTAACAGGAAAACCCATTTAGCACGCCTGCGCTATAGCCAGAAAGTGGCGCGTATTTATCAGGGGCTGAAAAGGAACGAGAAGGAGTTCGCGGCATGGGAAAAATGAGCACCTGGGAAGTGACCTATTTAGAAAAGGGTAAGCGCAAAAAAATCCGCACCCAGGCCGATACGCCCATTTCAGCCAGACACCAGTTACAACAGGCAGGCTATGTGGTGCTGCGTGTGGCGCAACAGGTGCAGCACCCGACAAAGCGCGTCTCACTGACGCTCTTTACGCAGGAGCTGATGGCGCTGCTGGATGCCGGGCTGGTGGTAACCGAAGCGATTGAGACACTCTGCGCCTGCTCAAGCGATGAACAGGCGCTGGAGATGCTGGAGGGGCTGCTGGAGAAGCTCTACGCCGGAAGCCAGTTATCGCAGGCGATGGCCGCCCAGCCCGATATTTTTCCGCCGCTATTAGTTAATACCGTCGCCTCTTCTGAACAAACTGGCCAGTTGGCCAACGCCCTGAAACGCTACCACTTCTATGAACAGCGCCTTGAGCAGTTGCGTAAGCGCATTCGCGGCACCTTAACCTACCCGCTGATTGTGCTGACGGTTGGCGGGCTGATTGTCTGTTTCCTGCTGGGCTTTATCGTGCCGAGCTTTTCACAGGTGTTTGAAGGGGTGAACACCCTCAGCCGCAGCGCCGAGCTGATTTTATGGTGGGGACAGCTGGTTAAGCAGTCGGGACCGGAGCTGTTAATGGGCACTATCGCCACCATCGGCGCGCTGATCGTGGTGTGTAAACAGAGCTGGACCAAACAGCTACTGATGCGAGGCGCGATGAAAATCCCCCAGCTGCGCCAGCAGCAGTTCCTCACCATTCTGGTGCGTTTCTATCGCACGCTCGGCCTGCTGCTTGATGGCGGCGTACCGGTTACCCACGCGTTACGCCTCGCTCAGTCGGTGATCCCGGTCAGCCACCACTCCCAGCTCAACACCGTGGTGGAGCATGTGATGGCGGGCAAGAGCGTTTCGGAGTCGCTGGAGAGCCAGCATTTAACCACCCCGGTGGCAATGCGTTTGTTGCAGGTGGGTGAGCGCAGCGGGGAGTTAGCCGGGATGTGCGAACGCATCGCCAGCTTTTATGACGAGGCGCTGGAGCGCGCCATCGACACCTTCACCCGCGTGTTTGAGCCGTTACTGATGATGATCGTCGGCGGCATTGTCGGGCTGGTGGTCTTTCTCCTCTATATGCCCATTTTTGAGATGGCCGGGAGTATGTCCTGATGATGTCGCAGCCGGAAGTTTCCGCCCTGATTGATAACCTGCTGGCGGTTGATGAAGCCCAGCGCAGCGAGGCGTTTGCAAAGCTGATTGACGCCGAGCCTGCCGCGCTGCCCGCGCTTGCTGACGCCCTCGGCATCGCGCTCTTTGCGCCGGAGGCCGAAGATGAGGTCACCGTCGATTTTCAGCATATCCCCCTCAATGAGGCGCTGGCGATGCATGTTCTGCCGGTGTGCTGGCGCGAGCGGCACTGGTTGCTGTTGAGCGATCCCTTTTCGCTGGCGCTGCGTCAGTGGGCGCAGCGGCTGCCGGTTACCCTTGCTATCGCCTCGCCCGGCTGGTTACGCGAGCAACTAGAGGTGCTGACCCGCCAGCAGCGCACGCTCGATCAGCTTGAACAGCAGGGAAATGAAGAGGGCGAAGATGAGGTGATCCTTGAGATCACCCCCGGCAATATCGCCAGTGAAAGCAACCCGATTATCAAGCTGGTTAACGCCACGCTCTATGATGCGATCCAGAGCCGCGCCAGCGATATCCACCTCAGCGCCGCGCCGGATGGCCTGGCGGTCAAATACCGCGTTGATGGCGTCATTCACGCCATCCGTCACTGCCCAGGCATTCAGGCGTCCAGCCAGATTATTTCGCGTATTAAAGTGCTGAGCAGCATGGATATTTCCGAGCGGCGCATCCCGCAGGATGGCCGCTTCAAGGCGATGATCCACCAGCGACCGGTCGATTTTCGCGTCTCGGTGGTGCCGGGTATCCATGGTGAAGATGCCGTGTTGCGCGTGCTCGACAAGTCTCACAGCAGCACGCTGAGCCTCGAGACGCTCGGTTTTGATGACCATACGTTGCGTGAGATCCGCCTGTTAACCCATCAGCCGCACGGCATGGTACTGGTCACCGGGCCGACCGGGAGTGGTAAATCGACCACCCTTTACGCGGCGCTGAGCGAGCTGAACACCGGCGACAATAAGATCATCACCATTGAAGATCCGGTGGAGTATCAGCTTAACGATGTGCTGCAAATTCCCGTCAATGACAAAAAAGGGCTGACCTTTGCCCGCGGCCTGCGCGCGATTTTGCGTCACGATCCCGACACCATTCTGGTCGGCGAGATCCGCGACAGCGAAACCGCCGGCATCGCCGTGCAGGCTGCGCTCACCGGCCACCTGGTGCTCTCCTCCGTCCACGCCAACGATGTCTTCAGCGTGCTGGAGCGTTTTCTCTATATGAACGTCGATGCCAACAGCCTGCTCTCCGCGCTGCGCGGTGTGCTGGCGCAGCGGCTGGTGCGCGGCATCTGCCCGCAGTGCCTGGAGGAGGCGCAACCGAGCGAACAGGATCTTCACCAGTGGCAGCAGAGCGCGCTCCATACGCTCACGCCTGTGTGGCGTAAAGGACGCGGCTGCCCGGCCTGCCGCCAGAGCGGGTTTCGCGGCCGGCTGGCACTGGCGGAAGTTTTGCCGTTCAGCGACAGGATGAAAGAGGCGCTCCAGATGCGGGCCTCGGTGCGCCAGATGCGCGAAATCGCTTTAGCAGAGGGGTTTGTCCCGCTGCATAACGTTGCCATTCGCGCGGTGCTGGAGGGCAAAACCACTTTTTCGGAGATCAACCGTGTTATCACTCCTCCCGCCTGAGTTGCAGTGCGACATTCATCCGCAGCGGCTGGTGCTGCGCCGGGGCAACCGGGTGCTCGGCGAGCAGGCGTTAACCGCGCAGGTCGCGCTGGATGAGGCGCTCGATCAGTTGTTAAGCGCCCACAACCTGGCGATGCCCTGGTGGGGAAAGCTCAGTTTCTGCCTGAGCAGCAGCCGGATTCACTACTTTACCGTCCCCTGGCAGACCGGGCTGAGCACGCCGGAGGAGTTACGCAGCTTCGCCGCCACCGAGGCCGCCAGGCAACCTTTCTGGCGCAACGTTCTGGCGTGTAAAACCGCCTTTATTTCGGTGCAGTTCGGCGCAACGGCGCTGGCGGCGGCCATTGATGAAGCGCTCTGGCAGACCTTACTGCTCACCGCCCATAAATGGAGACTGCGTGTGGGCGGTATTCATGTCGCGCTGCACCAAAAGCTTCGCGCATGGCGCGGCGTACTTCCCGCCGATGCGCTCTTCTGTCTGCGTGATGAGCAGTCGACGATCTTTGTCTCGCGCCAGCGCGGAGAGTGGCAGCAGGCGTGGTGTCTGCACAATGACGCGGGCGTGAGCGCGCAGCAGCAGGTTGCCCAGACCGCGCGGCTGATGGGGCTGGACAGCGCCGTTCCGCACTACTTTCTCAACAATATTGATGCCGTGGGGGAGTGAGAATGTTTTCCATATCGGCTTTTAAAGGCTGGGCCGCTCCCTGTTTTCACTATCGTCCACGCGCAGCCTTGCCGGTAATGGTGGTTGTGCTGCTGCTGACCGGCGGGCTGCTGCTGGCGAGTATGAACGATTATCAACGGCGCGACGCGCTACAGCGCCAGCATCAACACCTGCTGGAGACGGTGGCGAAGCGGGATGAGATTGTCCGTGGTCTGTCGGCGCGCATGAAAAAACATCAGCCGGATGCGAGAGCCGCCATGCAGGTAGTGGCGATGCTGAATCCGCTGGCGAAATTACTCCTGCCCGATGTGGCGATCATGAACGTCAGCGTTGAGCCGGAGAAAAAAGTGGTGCGGCTGCAGGTAAAAGCGATGTCGCTTGAGGCGCTGCTCGATTTCAGCACCCGTCTGGAGGCGATCCCGGCGCGGGTTGAGCTACAAAACCACACGCCGTCAAAGGAGCTCAGCCAGAAATGGGCGGTCAACGCCACGCTGATAGTCATCTATCCCAATAATCCCCGGCTCTGAGTGAAATTATGCGATTCTCCCTCTCTTTACCCTGGCTACGCTGGTCGCTGGCCTCTCTGGTGGAAAAAACGGGCAGGGTGCCGCTGCTGGCAGTGCTCGTACCGCTGCTGATGGTCGGTTACTGGCAGTGTTCCCTTGCGCCGGAAAACCGCATGCTGCTCAGTGAAAATGCGCAGCTGGAGCTGCAATTAGATAAACCGCTGGCGCTCTCGCCGCAGCCTGACAATAGCGCGGCTCTTTTACAGCGTACGCTGAATGATACCGAGTATCAGCAGGTGAAAGCGGTGTTCGACATTTTTCAGCAGAACCACCTGCAGGTTGACGGCAGCCGCTATCAATTCGGCAAAAACGGCAAAGGGCGTCAACGCGCGCTGGCGCTGACCATTCCGCTACAGGGCGAGTGGAAAAACCTGACGCGATCCCTCATCACCATGAGCAAAAGTCTGATCTTTCATGTCGACAGGCTCGCCATCAGCCGCGCCAGCCCGGAGAGCGGCCATCTGCTGATCACATTGCAGTTAACGCTGAGCCTGGCATCGGGTCTGGAGGCGTCATGAAGCTGCCGCGATATCTCAAACTCTTGCTGCTGTTGACCGCCGGGCTGCTTCTCTGGGTGCATCTCACCGACGAAGGTGCAGAAAACGGGCCTGAGATGAGCCAGGCTGCGCCAGATGAGGCGCGTCTACCGCGCCAGGCGAACCGCCCGCTACGCGTCGCGGATGATGCCAGTGCGATTGCCGATCTCTTCCCGGTCTATAACGCGCCGGTAACGAAAGCGGCCGCGCCCGCGCCGGTGGCAAAGGCGCAAAGCGTCACCTTTCCTTTTCGCGCGGTGGGGCTGTGGATCCGCAACGGCATGCGCATCGTCATCCTGACGGATGGCGCACGTAACTGGCTGCTCTGTGATGCCTGTCGTAAAGCGGGGTATATCCGGCCTGGCGGCCTGATCACACCCGACTGGCGACTGCAGGCGATAGCGCAGGACAATCTGCTTTTTGAATCATTACCGGGGCATGAGCCGTACAGCATCAGCCTTAACTCTTTGACTACACAAGCCGTAACAACACAATGAAAAAACCGATTCTCACTATGGTATGTGCCCTTGCGCTGCTGACGGGCTGCGTAAGCAGCAAACCGGTTGCGCCGGAAGGTGCCACGCCCGTCAAGACGGCGTCGCTGCTTGATGCGTTGCAGCGTATCGATAGCCAGCTTAAAAACCACCCGCAGGACGTTGAGTTGCGAACGCAGCGGCAACTGCTGGTGACACAACTGGTGGAGGGCTATATCGCGACAGCCCGCCAGGCGGCGGCGAAAAATAACTATGTTGCGGCGAGCCGCGCGTGGGAAGCGGTGCTGCGCTATCAGCCGGGTCACTTTGTCGCGCAGCAGGGATTACAGAAAATCGACCGGCTGCGCGTGCTGGATAAGCTCTACCAACAGGCGAGGGCGCAGTACCAAACCGACCCGGAGCAGGCGTTAGCCAAAATCCAGCAGATCCTTGAAGAGTCGCCCGGCTGGCCGCAGGCGGCGGAGATGCGCGACCGTCTGATGCGTGAAATAGCCGTGCAGAATCAGCCGGAGAAGAAGATCAAGCGCGAGCTGCGCAAGCCCGTAAGCTTTACCTTCAGCAAACATAATCTGAAGGAGATCTTCGCCGCCATCGGCCAGATTACCGGCATCAATATCATCTACGATAAGGATGTCTCCGATGCGGCTACCGCCAGCCTGATCGCCCACGATACCAGCGCGGAGAACGCCCTCAATCTGCTGCTGCTCTCCAACCAGCTGCGTAAAAAGATCCTCAATGGCAACACGCTGTTGATCTATCCCGCCACGATGCAAAAAGAGAAGCTCTACCGCGATACGGTGGTGAAAACGGTCTTTCTTGGTTACGCCAAAGCGAAAGAGCTGAATGTGGCGCTGCGTAACTTGATTAAGCTGCGCGATGTCCATGTCGATGAGCGTACCAACTCGGTGACCTTTCGCGGCCCGCGTGAAAGCGTGGAAAAAGCCGAGCAGTTGTTGCTGACCCTCGACCGTCCGGAAGCGGAGGTGACGCTGGCGGTCGAAGTGCTGGAAGTGGACGCCAAAGATGTTGAATCCCTGGGTATCAACTTCCCCGGGCAGATTGGTATTGGCTTTAACGCTATTGAGTCCGGCAACAGCAACATCGCCATTAACGCCCTGAATAAAAATAATATGTTCGTCAATCTCGGCTCCGGCCAGGGGCTGAGCGCCAATATGCAGAAGATCCGCTCCCATGGTCGCGTGCTGGCTAACCCGCGCATCCGCGTGAAAAACAATAAAAAAGCGGTGGTGGAGATTGGCGAGCGCATCCCGGTGCTGACCAGCAGTATCTCCGAGGGCTTTTCGCAAGAGCAGGTGGAGTATCAGGATGTCGGCCTGAAACTGGAAGTCACGCCGGATATCAGCGTCGATAACACCATCTCGATGGATGTGAAGTTTAACCTCAGCACCATCGGCAGCGCTGAACACTCGAAAGATGGCGTCGCTTACTATCGCACCAACAACCGCGATGCGGCCACCGTGCTCAGCAGCCAGAACGGGGAGACGCAGATGCTGGCGGGGCTGATCAAAGAGAGCGACAGCGCAGGGCTGAACGGTCTGCCGGGGCTGGCGGATCTGCCGCTGCTCGGCAAATTCTTCGGTAGCCATGAAAGTAACCATGAGCGGACGGAAGTGGTGCTGCTGATCACACCGACCATTGAGCGCAGCATTGACCTGCCGGGCTCCCATATCAACACCATTGAGATGGGCAGCGAAGATGCGCCTGGTGAAAGCGTCTACCTGCCGCCAGCCGCAGAGGAGACGCCGGAAGCCTCGCACTTTGCGCCGCCGCCGCTGACGCCACCGGCCACCTTTCCGGCGCTGAAAAAAGTGCCGGCACCAACCCTTGCGAAAGGCAAGCAGTAATGGCGCAGCGCAACGGCTTTACGCTGATTGAGATGCTGGTATCGCTGGCGCTGCTCGCCACCCTTGCCAGCGCCGCGATCCCGATTTACCAGCGTCAGATCCAGCAGCGCAACGAGGAGGCGCTGCGCGTGGCGCTGCGCGAGATCCGCACCGCTCTCGATCGCTATGCGCAACTGAGCGAAGAGGGGATTATCGAAAAAGAGGCGGATATGTCGAACTGGCCGGTGTCGCTGAATCAGTTGGTGGATGGCGTGATCAATAAAAAGTCGGCCAACCGGGAGAAGATCTACCTGCTGCGCGCCATCCCGCGCGATCCCTTCTGTGACTGTGAAGGTAAGCCGAACAGCGAAACCTGGCGGCTGCGCGCCTCAACGCAGGCACCCGGCGAAAGCACCGGCGGGAAGGATATCTGGGATGTCAGCTCCACCAGCATGCAGCCCGGACTGAATGGAGTGCCGTATGCGCAGTGGTGAAAAAGGTTTTACGCTGATCGAGTTACTGGTGGTGATGGCGATTATCGCCACGCTGATGACGCTGGTCGCACCGCGCTTTTTTAATCAAACCGAGCGCGCAAAAATTGTGGTGTTGCAGCATAACCGCAATGCTCTGCGCTCGGCGATTGCCGCCTGGCGTCACGATCGCCTGAGCGGGCCGGAGCAACTGGAGGAACTGGTCGAGCAGGGATACCTGTTTGATATTCCCTTAGATCCCGTCACCCAGCGACGCGATAACTGGCAAGTGAAGCGTGATGAAAACGATCAGATTATCGATGTCACTTCGCCCTCCCTGCCGGAGCAGGAACATGCGCAGGAGTAAGACCTCGAAAGAGGGTGGTTTCACCTACCTGTGGGTGCTGCTGATGCTCACCATGCTGTCGCTCTCCTTACTGAAAGAGACCCGCTCGCGCGAGGTGCAATTTCGCCAGCAGCAGGAGGAGGAACTCTTTTTTCGCGGCGTGCAGATCCGCAATGCGATCCACAGTTATCAGAAAAATGGCAGCGGCTGCTTTCCGCTGGGCTTTGAGGATCTGCTGCAAGACAGCCGCGATAAAAAGCCCGTCGCGCATCTGCGCCAGTGGTTTGCCGATCCGCTCACCGGCTCGCGCGAATGGGGGATGAGCTATGACAAGCAGGGGCGCTGGGTGGGCGTCTTCAGCAAAGGCCGCGGTACGCCGCTGCGCCGCGAACTCTTCCCGCCTGAGATAAAGAACTTCAAACAGGCGGAGCGCTACGAACAGTGGATATTCAAAACCCCGGAGGTGCTCTCCGCACCGCTCCCCTCCGCCTGCCGCTCGCTGCTTAATAAACCGGAGCGATAACCCTGTGGAAAGCCTCTTTTTTGCGCTGCTCGGCGCGATTTTCGGCAGTTTTATCAATGTGGTGATCTACCGTTTACCGCGAAAGATGCAGGGAGAAGCGATAAGCCTGAGCTGGCCGCCGTCGTTTTGCCCCCACTGCCGGACGCGGATAAATGCGCGCGACAATGTTCCGCTGCTCGGCTGGCTGTGGCTGCGCGGGCGCAGCCACTGCTGTCAGAAGCGCATAAGCGTTCGCTACCCGGCTGTTGAAGCGTTGATGGCGCTGCTGTTCGCGGCGGTAATTGCCCATAATGGCATCAACCCGACGGCGCTGCTGACGCTGGCGCTGCTGAGTCTGCTGGTGGCGATGTTTTTTATCGATATCGACCATATGCTGCTGCCGGACGTGCTGACTTATCCCTTTATGCTGCTGGCGCTGCTCTGCGCCTGGCTACGTCAGCCACTTCTTCCGACGCTACAGGAGCATATGCTGGCTGCGGCAGTCGGCTTTTTTATCCTCTGGTTGCTGAATTATGGATTTGCGCGCTGGCGCGGATGCGATGGCATCGGGGGAGGGGATATGAAGCTCTTTGCCGGCATCGGCGCATGGCACGGCATACCGGCACTGTTTGATATTATGCTGATTGCAGCACTCATCGGGCTGGCGAGCGGGCTGCTGCTCTTTCGCGCCGCGCGTCAGCAGCCCTTTCCATTTGGCCCGGCCATTATTCTCTCCTGCATCGGCTGGGCGATGGCTTACAGCCAGTAATCCAGTGAGATCTGCCAGCGGCGCTCACTCAGATTCAGCAGGTAGATTTTTTGCCACTGCAACGCCACATCCAGTGGGCCAAGATGATGGCGCAGTTCGGCAAAGCCCATATTCTTATGCCGCTGCAAATCCCGCTGTGCAATCAGGTTGAGATCGTACTGTGCGAAAAAATCCTTCCAGTAAGCCTGCAACAGCACGCTGCGGCGCGGATCCTGCCCGGCCACGGTCGGCTGGGCGCTGCCGTTGTAGTGCCCTTCGAGCCGCAGCGTCAGATCGTTTTCGCCGGTCCAGGTGAGACCCGCCGCCACGCGGTTGCGCCAGGCGATATCCCACTGGCTCTCCGGCAGCAGCGTCTCCTGCCAGCTGTAGGGCTGACGCCCGCCGGCCCACTCGCCATAAATCAGCGTTGAGCGGGAGAGCACCCGCGACAGGTTGAGACCGAACTGCGGCTCACGCTGCTGCTCTTTAAACAGCAGCAGCTGCGGGTTGAAGTTCTCCGCAAAGCGGTAGCTGGCGCTCAGCAGCAGGCGGTCGCGCGGATTGCTGGCCTGCCAGTCGAGGCTGGCGCTGCGATCGGCGCTGCCCCTGCGGATTTTCGGTGCCCAGAGCACGCTAACGGCGGCGTTGTCCCAAAAGTGTTGCAGGCGCACCATCCCATTGCCCATGCGGTTGTTGCGCAGGGTTTCCGGATCGGCAGAGGTGACGGACCGCACCGTGCCCCGGCCGAGAAAATCCGTGGGGTTATAGCCCAGCGCGACGCCGTAGCGGGTGTTGATGCGGCCCATATCCAGCATCATTTGCGGCGTCAGGTGGTAGCTGAGCCACGCTTCGCGCAGGGTATTGGTATAACGGGTTTCGCTGAGCCGGTGAGTAAACCGGCTGTCCAGGCGGTTGGAGAGCACCAGCCGCCACTTCTCACCAAGCGGTTTGTCCAGGCGCATATCCAGCGACAGCCGCTGCTCTTTCTCCTGCTGATGATTGATGCTGCTGGCCGCTTCAAACATCATATTCAGCGCCTGATAGGCATCGGGATTGAACTCGGCGCTGTCTGCCAGATCGAGGGCAGCCAGGGTCTCATCCTCCTGCGACAGCGCGGGCGCGGCTGGCAGCGTGGCCAGCAGCATTAGCCAGAGAAGGGAAAGGGGCGATCGTGTCATGAATTCGCATCCCGGAAATGGGCGAGATAATCACGCTGTAACCAGGACTCCGGTACGTCGCGCCACTGGAAATCCTTCTGGCGCAGCACGGTAACCCAGTGCGCATTAACCCCATCAATAATCACCGCTTCGGTCGAGCGGATGCCGCCCAGCACGGGCGCATAGCGGCGATAGAAGGTGGTTTTCAGCAGGTTGCCGTTAACGGCATAGAATTCTGCTTTGCGGCTCTTAAAGTCGGTCTTATCGACCCATAAATCCATCGATGGATAGGCCGCGTCTCTGTTTTGCGCCTCCAGATGCAGGTGGTAGCAGTCGCGCATCTGCCGCTCACCATCCTGGATCCGCTCTTCCCCCACCAGCTTTGCCTGGTAATCTGCCGCCCAGTTTGCGGTAACGACATCGCCGTTAGAGGCTTGCCCCATCAGCCGCTGCTGCGGTGAAATCGGCACGCTCGCCTGGCTTGTGGGATCGTAAAGCCATAAATCGCGACCGCTTTTCAGCGTCAGTTTACCGGCGTCGCGCTGCGGGCTGATAAAGCGCAGCAGGCTGCGAAACTGGCCGCCGTCCGGCGCAACCCGGGAGTAGAGCATCAGTTCGCTGGTTTCATGCTGTTTGCCATTTTTGTAACTGATAAGCGTGGTCACCAGGCTGAAGGAGCGATCCGGGTTACGTACCTCATCGCTTTTTTTCAGGATCTGCTGGGCGTTAAGCGCCGCAGATGCCGGTGCGGCACTGACCAACAGGATGGCCAGCCACGCTGAGGTCAGGCTCTTTTTCCGTAATGACATGAATTCCTCCTTTTTATTCAGGGTGTTGCATCAGATATGGCGTAGCGCTTCAACAATCGACACACGCGAGGCGCGCCGTGCGGGCCACCAGGAAGAGAGCACGGTCACCAGCAGCAGGGTGCCCGTGACGCTGGCCATCATGCGCCACTCGCCCCAGATACTGATGCGGATCGGCAGCGGCGAGGTGACGCCCGGTGGCTGCCATGTCATCCCGGAGCGGTTAATAACCCAGGCCAGCCCCAGCGCGATAATGACGCCAGAGATGGCACCAATCGCGCCCAGCAGCGCCCCCTCGCTCAGGAACAGACGCTGAATATCACCACGCTTTAGCCCCACCGCGCGCAGGGTGCCGATCTCCACCGTGCGCTCCATCACTGCCATATTCATGGTGTTGCCGACGGTGAAGAGCGCAATGCAGAGGATCAGCGCCAGCAGGAACGAGAAGATCTTGCCGAACATCGCCAGCACCTGGTTGTAGAGCGGCTGTAGCTGCGTGAAGTCATACACCGCCAGCGGTTCGCCGGAGAGTTTATTGGCGAAGAGCTGATGCAGACGCGCCCGCGCGGCTTCCATCTCTTTGCTGCTGTGTAACTGGAGCAGGATCGCCGTTACGCCGGGCGTCTCCTGGCCGAAAAGCAGCTGCTGCGCCTGGCGCAGGTGCAGGCTGACGACGGAGTCATCCAGCTCGCGTGCCTGCTGCGGCTGGGTGCCCAGCACGTTGACGCGGACAATATTTGGCGCACCGGCGGCGGAGGCGGCCAGCAGTTCAATATGCGATCCCGTGGCCGGTGGGCGCGTATCGCGGGCGCTTTGCGACAGCTCCAGCAGATCGTCAGGCAGCGCGCTGGCACTGTTCTCTCTCGTCTGCGGCGGCGCGCAGGGCTGATCTTTGACAAAATCACACAGCAGCAGCAGGCGCGCCAGCCCGCGACCAATCAGGGCGGCCTCCGGCTGGGTACCCGTCAGTGGTTTACGGTCGATGAGATCTGCGCCTATCTGATATTCATCCCATTTATCCAGTTGCGCCTGACCGACTGCCTCTGTGCCATAGATCAACACCGGACGCGAGGTACCGACCGCGTAGTGGCCTGCGAGACCGGTCAGGGAGAGAACCGGCGTAGTAACGGCAATCATCTTTTTCAGCACCGGGTCGCGGATGAGGATATCGACGATTTGTTGATAGTTATGAATGCTGTAAAGCGCAGGGTTGCTGGTGCCGTGCAAAAGATAGTCCCGCTGCTGGATCTGCAGATGGCCTTTATCGCGCACAAAGGTGGTTTGCAGGCTGTACTCAATTGACTGGTTATAGCCCGCGAACAGCAGAATGCCTATCGCCCCCACGACAATGGCGCAGAGGGTCGAGAGCGTACGTCGGCGGCTGCGCAGTAAGTTACGCAGTGCGTGTTTCATCAGCGTTGTGGTTTGCATTATCCCCCCTTACACCGTTGCCGGGCGCGTGACGCTACCGTCATGCACCACATAGAGATCGTCCGCGGCGGCAATCACCTGCGGATCGTGGGAGGAGAACACCACCGTCACCGCGTATTCACGCTGTAAATGGCGCAGTAGCTGCAAAATGGCGGCACCGGTTTTGCTGTCGAGGTTAGCGGTGGGTTCGTCGGCGACAATCAGCGCGGGACGGTGGATCAGCGCCCGGGCGATGGCAACGCGCTGGCGCTGACCACCGGAGAGCTGGTTAGGCAGCGAGTCAGCCTTATGCGCCAGACCGACATTGTCGAGCATCTCATCGATGCGCTGCTGGCGATACGCCGGGTTTTTATGCTGTATCAGCAGCGGAACTTCGATGTTTTCGCGCACGGTCAGCACCGGGATAAGGTTGAAGTTCTGGAAGATAAAACCGAGGTGGCGGGCGCGAAATTCGCTGCACTGGTCATCATCCAGCTCCGCCATCGGCTGGCCAGCAATCGTCAGAAACCCGCTGTCGGGTCGATCGATGCCGCCGATTAAGTTGAGTAAGGTTGTTTTGCCGCTGCCGGATTGCCCGGACAGGACGGTAAAGCGGTTTGCTGCAATGTTGAGCGTGACGTCTTTAAGGGCATCTACCCACACCTGGCCCAGTAAATATTTCTTACTGATGCCCTCCATTTCTACGGCCCACATGGTTCTCTTTTCCTTAGAGTAAATTCCTCTCAGGAGCGGATTTTAAAGCATGGTGATGAGCAATGGATGGGGAGGATTGGTACTGGTGTACTGGAAAGGTCTGTTTTCGGATTTTTATTCAGCGGCGTTTATTCATAAAAAAGCCGACTCGTGGTCGGCTTTTTCAGAGAGCAGAATCAGAAGTTGTAGCCGACCACCAGGTAGCCACCCCAGCCGGTAGAGCGGACGGTAGTAGTGCCAAGCATCGCATCATCTTTGAACTGACCGCCGTTATGCCAGTAACGGGCAACGACGGAGTAGTGCCAGTGATCGTAGCTCAGCGCGAGGATGTGGCTCGACGCGATGGAGTCGCTGGTACGCTGCTGTTCGCCATTGCTGTAGTAACGGCGATCGCCCAGTTTGGAGCCCCAGTCGAAGTTGGTGAAGCCGATATAGCTCAGCTGGCCGCCCCACAGTGGCGTAATCGGTACAAAGTATTTCACTTTGAAACGGTAGCCGTCCCACTCGTTTGCGTTCTCTGCGCCATAGTTCTGCCACTGGTATTTCGCATAGACGTTCAGGGAGAGGCTCATCGGCAGGCCGGTGTCGATATCGGTGCCCAGACCCATGTACCAGGTGCTCTGGCGACCGGACGCGTTACGGCCCATGTCGTAGATGTAGTTGTTGGCGAAATACCACTCTTTGAACGGACCGAAGCTCAGATCGGTATTGGTCAGCTTATCGATGGAGAAGCGCGGTTCGATCTCCATAAACAGCGGAGAGCCGTGGTTCCAGATCCCCTTCGCGCCGGAGTTGCCGCCGAAGAAGACCGGTGCATCCAGATAGCCGTAGAAGTCGAACCAATCTTTTTTGGCGAAGGCTTCATACTCCAGATAGGTATCATTACGCGGAACCGGTCCGAAACGGGTGTGATAGCTGCCCACCACGTTCACGCTCTGATGCCACCAGTCGGAGACAAATTCAGGTTTGCTGGTTTCCGCTGCGCTGGCAGAGAAAGAAGCGGTAAGCGCCAGTGCGGCACCGGCTGCGAGGAGAGTTTTTTTCATCATTACGCCACTGATTAAGATCCCAGACGGGAGTGAAAGTAAGCACGCATTACATTGCTAAATGTTTCATATTTCTGCGCGCCTATTATAAGTATCCACGCTCACAAAAATATGTGTTGTTTCACATTATTGACATATACGTAATCGATTGCGTTCACGTTTGCGTCGTTTAAACGGCGGCGATTGTACTGGCATTTATTGATAATGCCAATTGATGAATATCAAGGTTGCAGAGTGGCTGAAAAACGGAGCCGCGAAAGGGCGGGCGAGAGGCTCGCCCGCAGCAGGGTGGTTACTGAACGTTAGCGGGCTGGATATCGTGAACGCGCACAAAACCGAGTTGCTCAGGCGTGATGCCATTAAGCTGCAACGGAATGTCGACATCGCTCGGTGCCAGCGTGCTGGCCGGAGCGTTAATCAGCTGATTTTGCACATTCACTTCCTGATAGTTCTCGGTAGTGCCCTGAAGCTGACCATACTCAATGGTGCCGCTAAAGGCGGGCAGCGGATCGTTGGACTGACCCTGAATATGCAACACAACGCGCGTTCCGGCGGCGTTTGGTGCGATATCTTTCAGCGACATACGCAGTGTGCCAATCTGGCTTTTCAGCAGCGCAGGCGTATTGGCACCGGGCAGCAGGTAGGCACCGCTGCCGGATTTGGCGTTAAGGCTATTTTGCTGTGTGATTTTGACCGTCTCCTGGTTCAGCTTGCTCATCTCTTTATTGAGCGTACTGACGCTTTGATGGAGCTGGCGGACTTCGCTTTGCGGGGCGCAGGCGCTGAGGGTAAAAAGGCTTCCCAGCAACAGTGTTCTTAGGTAACGTCTTGTCATTGCGTCTGTTTCCTTGAAGGGGAGGATTGCTGTAATGGTAGATCGCAACTGCGGCCTTGCCATCGATCCATTGTCTCAAAAAGGGTCTGCCTTTGTTGTCATGCCACTTCAGGTTAAAATAGATTTCAGTTTACTCTCACGTCAGGACCCCGTATGCATTGCCCATTCTGTTTCGCCGTGGACACCAAAGTCATCGATTCCCGCCTGGTGGGAGAAGGTTCATCCGTTCGCCGCCGTCGGCAGTGTCTGGTTTGCAATGAGCGTTTCACCACCTTTGAAGTGGCAGAGCTTGTGATGCCGCGCGTAGTAAAAAGCAATGATGTGCGTGAACCCTTTAATGAAGAGAAGCTGCGCAGCGGCATGTTGAAAGCGCTGGAGAAGCGTCCGGTGAGCGCCGATGACGTAGAAATGGCGTTAAACCATATTAAATCGCAACTTCGCGCAACCGGCGAACGCGAAGTGCCGAGTAAGATGATCGGCAATCTGGTGATGGAGCAGCTGAAAAAGCTCGATAAAGTGGCCTATGTGCGCTTTGCTTCCGTCTACCGCAGCTTCGAGGATATCCGCGAATTTGGCGAAGAGATCGCCCGTCTACAGGACTGATGATGCAGGATGAAATCTACATGGCGCGCGCGCTGAAACTGGCGCAGCGCGGCCGCTTTACCACCCATCCGAATCCGCGCGTCGGCTGCGTGATTGTTAACGATGGCGAGATTGTCGGTGAAGGGTTTCATTACCGCGCCGGTGAGCCGCACGCGGAAGTGCATGCCCTGCGCATGGCGGGCGATCGCGCGCGCGGTGGCACGGCGTATGTGACGCTGGAACCCTGTAGCCACCACGGGCGCACGCCGCCCTGCTGCGATGCGCTGATTGCCGCCGGAGTAGCGCGGGTCGTTGCTGCCATGCAGGATCCCAATCCGCAGGTTGCCGGGCGCGGATTATATCGCTTACAGCAGGCCGGGATTGCGGTGAGCCACGGCCTGATGATGAGCGAGGCCGAAGCGCTCAATAAAGGCTTTCTCAAGCGTATGCGCACCGGTTTTCCCTATGTGCAGCTTAAGCTCGGCGCGTCGCTCGACGGGCGCACGGCAATGGCGAGCGGCGAAAGCCAGTGGATCACCTCTGTGCAGGCGCGCCGCGACGTGCAGCAGTTGCGCGCGCAGAGCCATGCCATTCTCAGCAGCAGCGCCACGGTGCTGGCGGACGATCCGTCGCTGACCGTGCGCTGGAACGAATTAAACAGCGATAGCCAGGCGCTCTATCCCGAAGCGGATCTGCGCCAGCCGCTGCGCATTATTATCGACAGCCAGAACCGCGTGACGCCGCAGCATAAAATCGTCAGCCAGCCGGGTGAGACCTGGTTTGCGCGCACCAAAGCCGATGCGCGCGCGTGGCCTGAGAGCGTGCGCGAAATCATCGTTCCGGAGCATAACGGCCATGCCGATCTGGTGATGCTGATGATGATGCTCGGCAAACAGCAGATCAACAGCGTCTGGGTTGAGGCGGGCGCAGAGCTTGCAGGCGCGCTGCTGAACGCGGGCCTGGTTGATGAGCTGGTGGTCTATCTTGCGCCTAAACTGTTAGGCAGCGATGCGCGCGGTCTGTGCAAGCTGCCGGGATTAACGGCGCTTGCCGATGCGCCGCGCTTTAATTTCAGTGAGATACGGCAGGTTGGCCCTGATGTTTGCCTGCACCTCACCAACGCGTGAAGCCTGCTGTAAAAGGGAAGCAGCGCGTTAAATAGTATGCTAAAATCCGCCCCCCTGCGGGGTCCGAACTGAACCTGTGAAGGAAGTGTATGAACATTATTGAAGCCAACGTTGCTGCTCCGGACGCTCGCGTCGCCATCACCATTGCGCGTTTCAACAACTTTATCAATGACAGTCTGCTGGAAGGCGCGATCGATGCCTTGAAACGTATTGGTCAGGTGCAGGACGATAACATCACCGTCGTGTGGGTTCCGGGCGCTTACGAGCTGCCGCTGGCCGCTGGCGAGCTGGCGAAAACCGGCAAATACGATGCCGTGATTGCGCTCGGCACCGTGATTCGCGGCGGCACTGCGCACTTTGAGTATGTGGCAGGCGGCGCAAGCAACGGCCTGGCGCATGTCGCGCAGGAGAGCGCCATTCCGGTCGCTTTCGGCGTGCTCACCACAGAAAGTATTGAACAGGCCATCGAACGCGCTGGCACCAAAGCCGGTAATAAAGGTGCGGAAGCCGCACTGACCGCGCTTGAAATGATTAATGTATTGAAAGCCATCAAGGCTTGAATTTTGTAAGGGGAATTACGTGAAACCTGCTGCTCGTCGCCGCGCCCGTGAGTGTGCCGTTCAGGCGCTTTACTCCTGGCAGTTGTCCCAGAACGACATCACTGATGTTGAATACCAGTTCCTGGCGGAACAGGACGTGAAAGATGTAGACGTCGTGTACTTCCGTGAACTGTTGAACGGGGTGGCGACTAATAGCGCATATCTCGATGGCCTGATGAAGCCATACCTCTCCCGTCTGCTCGAAGAGCTGGGTCAGGTTGAGAAAGCGGTATTGCGTATCGCGCTGTTCGAACTCTCAAAACGTGATGATGTGCCCTACAAAGTGGCGATCAACGAAGCTATCGAACTGGCTAAAACCTTTGGCGCTGAAGACAGCCATAAGTTTGTGAACGGCGTGCTGGATAAAGCCGCACCTGCGATCCGTCCCCACAAGAAGTGATCCGCAAGCCGGTGACGGGCGATGCTTTCAGCGCGCCGGTCCCGGCTTTTTCTTTTTTCTACAGAGGAATAACGTATGGCATGCGGTGAATTCTCCCTGATTGCCCGTTATTTTGACCGCGTACGAACTTCACGTCGCGACGTCGAAACCGGTATCGGTGACGATTGTGCGCTGCTCAATGTCCCCGAAAAACAGACTCTGGCGATCAGCGTCGACACGCTGGTGGCGGGTAACCATTTTCTCCCTGATATCGATCCTGCCGATCTGGCCTGGAAAGCAATGGCTTCTAATCTCAGCGATCTGGCGGCGATGGGCGCCGATCCTGCCTGGCTGACGCTGGCGTTAACGCTACCAGAAGCCGACGAAGCGTGGTTGCAGGCCTTCAGCGACAGTCTGTTTGAGCAAATAAGTTACTACGATATGCAGCTTATCGGCGGCGATACCACCCGTGGGCCGCTGTCGATGACCATCGGTATTCATGGCTATGTGCCGGCAGGCCGTGCGATGAAGCGCTCCGGCGCGAAGCCGGGCGACTGGATCTATGTCACCGGTACGCCGGGCGACAGCGCTGCCGGGCTGGCGATTTTGCAAAACCGTTTAACTGTCAGCGACAGCGAAGATGCGGCTTACCTGAAAAAGCGCCATCTGCGCCCGACGGCGCGTGTGTTGCAGGGTCAGGCGCTGCGTAACCTCGCAAGTTCGGCCATCGATCTCTCTGACGGTCTTATCTCCGATCTGGGTCATATTCTGAAAGCGAGCGGCTTTGGCGCGCGGATCGATCTTGATGCGATCCCTCTGTCTGATGCCATGCGTCGGCACGTCGAGCCGGATCAGGCGCTGCGCTGGGCGTTGTCCGGCGGAGAGGATTATGAACTCTGCTTTACCGTCCCTGAGCTGAACCGCGGCGCACTGGATGTAGCGATTGGTCAGCTGGGCGCACCGTTTACCTGCATTGGGCAGATGGGTGCGGACGGGGAGGGGCTCTACTTCACTCGCGAGGGAAAAGCCGTCACCCTCGACTGGAAAGGATATGACCATTTTGCATCGCACTAAAGATAAAGATATCGCAAAAAGCCGTCTTAATATGCGTAACCCCTGGCACCTGATGGCGACCGGGTTTGGCAGCGGTTTGATCCCGTTTATGCCAGGCACCATGGGGTCGATTGCGGCGATCCCCTTCTGGTGGCTGATGACTTTCCTGCCCTGGCAGCTCTATTCGCTGCTGGTGATGCTGGGGATCTCGCTGGGCGTTTATCTCTGCCATCAGACGGCAAAAGATATGGGCGTGCACGATCACGGCAGTATCGTCTGGGATGAGTTTATCGGCATGTGGATCACCCTGATGGCGCTGCCCACTAACGACTGGCAGTGGGTGGCCGTTGGGTTTGTGCTGTTTCGCATTTTTGATATCTGGAAACCGTGGCCGATCCGCTGGTTCGATCGCAATGTGCACGGCGGCATGGGGATTATGGTCGACGATATCGTCGCCGGGATTGTCGCCGCCGGGTTGCTCTACGTGATTGGTCATCATTGGCCAATTGGGCTGATTTAGCACTATCAGGCTGCGGCGTAATGCCTGATGGCGCTGCGCTTATCAGGCCTACGACACTGAATTAACATCTGGGCGTAGGCCGGATAAGGCGCGAGCCGCCATCCGGCAACCTATCTGCTCTGCGGACTACTTAAATCCCACCACCGGGTGCTGTTTGTAGGGCATCTCCAGCTCGGCAATCTGCTCCGGCTTCAGCGTTAACTCTACCGCACCTAACAACTCTTCCAGCTGATCCTCACGCGACGCGCCAATAATCGGGGCGGCAACGCCAGGCTTACTCAACAGCCACGCCAGCGCTACCTGCGCGCGCGACGCGCCCAACTCCTCTGCCACGCTCGCCAAACGTTCGGCGATCTGCGCATCGTTGGCATCCGTTTCGCTATACAGCGTTTTGCCAAACTCATCGGAGACCAGACGGGCGGTGGTTTCCCCCCACGGGCGGGTCAAACGTCCGCGCGCCAGCGGGCTCCACGGAATAATCGCCACGCCCTCTTTGTAGCAGAGCGGCAGCATCTCGCGCTCTTCTTCACGGTAGATCAGGTTGTAGTGGTTTTGCATGGTGACAAAGCGCGCCCAGCCGTGCTGCTGCTGTAACTCCAGCGCCTGCGCAAACTGGCTGGCGTGCATAGAAGAGGCACCGATAAAGCGCGCTTTGCCCGCTTTCACCACATCGTTCAGCGCTTCCAGCGTCTCTTCAATCGGCGTGTTGTAGTCCCAGCGGTGGATTTGCAGCAGATCGACATACTCCATGCCGAGGCGTTGCAGGCTGTCGTCGATGGAGCGCAGGATCTGCGCGCGGGAGAGGCCTTCTGCCAGATCGCCGACCTGGTGGTAAACCTTGGTAGCGACAACGACTTCGTCGCGGCGGGCGAAATCGCGCAATGCCCGGCCAACGATCTCTTCACTGCTGCCGTCGGAGTAGCTGTTGGCGGTATCAAAGAAGTTAATCCCGCCTTCCAGCGCGCGCTGAATAATCGGGCGGCTGCTCTCTTCCGGCAGCGTCCAGGCATGTTTACCCCGGTCCGGCTCGCCAAAGGTCATACAGCCGAGGCAAAGGCGGGAAACTTTGAGGTCTGTTTTCCCTAATGTGTTGTATTGCATGGTTCCACTCCTGCTGTTCACGAATTAGGCTTAAGCATAGCAGGAGCGGAAAAGGGCGGAATCAGGCGAGCCAGTTTTTGATGCGCGATTCGATACCGGCGGCGTCGAGGCCAATCTCGGCGCGCGCTTCATCCTGCGTACCCTGCGGAATAAAGAAGTCCGGCAGGCCGAGGTTGAGCACCGGCACCGGCTTGCGTTTCGCCATCAGCACTTCGTTAACGCCGCTGCCGGCACCGCCCGCAATGGCGTTCTCTTCCAGCGTTACCAGCACCTCATGCTGCGCGGCCGCCTGCAGGATCAGTGCTTCATCGAGCGGCTTGGCAAAGCGCATATCAATAAGCGTCGCGTTCAGCGCCTCGGCGGCTTTAGCTGCTTCCGGCAGCAAAGTACCGAAGTTGAGGATCGCCACCTTCTCGCCTTTGCGTTTCACCACGCCTTTACCGATAGGCAGCTTCGCCAGCGGCTCCAGCGTCACGCCGACCGCGTTGCCGCGCGGGTAGCGTACGGCGCTCGGGCCATCCGCGTAGTGGTAGCCGGTAAAGAGCATCTGGCGGCATTCGTTCTCATCGCTCGGCGTCATCACCACCATCTCCGGGATGCAGCGCAGATAGGAGATATCAAACGCCCCCTGGTGGGTCTGGCCGTCCGCGCCAACAATCCCGGCGCGATCGATAGCAAACAGCACCGGCAGCTTCTGGATTGCCACGTCATGGATCACCTGATCGTAGGCGCGCTGCAGGAAGGTGGAGTAGATTGCCACCACCGGTTTATAACCGCCAATCGCCAGACCGGCGGCAAAAGTGACCGCGTGCTGCTCGGCAATGGCGACATCAAAATATTGCCCGGGGTATTTGCGCGAGAATTCAACCATGCCGGAGCCTTCACGCATCGCCGGGGTAACGGCCATTAACTTGTTATCTTTGGCGGCGGTTTCACACAGCCAGTCGCCGAAGATTTTCGAATAGCTCGGCATGCCGCCGCTGCTTTTCGGCAGGGTGCCGCTGGTCGGATCGAACTTCGGCACCGCGTGGAAAGTGATGGGATCTTTTTCGGCCGGCTCATAGCCGCGCCCTTTTTTGGTCATGATATGCAGGAACTGCGGGCCTTTCAGATCGCGCATATTGCGCAGCGTCTGCACCAGGGCCAGCACATCGTGACCGTCCACCGGGCCGATATAGTTAAAGCCCAGCTCTTCAAACAGCGTGCCCGGCACGACCATGCCTTTAATATGCTCTTCGGTACGTTTCAGCAGCTCTTTGATCGGCGGCACGCCGGAGAGCACTTTTTTGCCGCCTTCGCGCAGGGTGGAGTAGAGCTTGCCGGAGAGCAGCTTCGCCAGATGATTATTTAGCGCGCCAACATTCTCGGAGATCGACATCTCGTTGTCGTTGAGCACCACCAGCATATCGGGGCGAATATCCCCGGCGTGGTTCATCGCTTCAAACGCCATACCCGCGGTGATGGCACCATCGCCAATTACGCAGACGGTACGGCGCTGCTTATTCTCTTTCGCTGCCGCAACGGCCACGCCGATCCCGGCGCTGATGGAGGTGGAGGAGTGGCCGACGCTCAGCACGTCATATTCACTCTCGCCGCGCCACGGGAAGGGGTGCAGGCCGTTTTTCTGCCGGATGGTGCCGATTTTGTCACGGCGACCGGTGAGGATTTTGTGCGGATAGGCCTGGTGGCCGACGTCCCAGATTAACTGATCGAAGGGCGTGTTATAGACGTAATGCAGCGCCACGGTCAGTTCAACCGTGCCAAGCCCGGAGGCGAAGTGTCCACTGGAGCGGCTTACGCTGTCGAGAAGGTAGCGACGCAGTTCGTCGCACAGTTTCGGTAAACTCTCTTTCGGCAGCAGGCGCAACTCTTGCGTGGTATCAACCAGCGCCAGCGTCGGGTATTTGGCTGTATCAAAACTCATCAGAGACTCGGACTCATCGTGTTATATCGTTATTTATCACGCTGGATTATGTAATTCGCCAGTGCTTCCAGTGCCGTCGTATCCAGCGATTGCGCCGACAGCAGGCTCAGCGCCTGGCGGGCATCGTTAATCAGATCGCGGGCTTTCGTGCGGGCTTGCTCAAGGCCCAGTAGTGCGGGGTAGGTGCTTTTACCCAGTTGCTGGTCAGCACCCTGGCGTTTGCCAAGGGTCGCAGTATCGCCGACCACATCGAGGATGTCATCCTGAACCTGAAACGCCAGGCCGACACACTGCGCGTAACGTTCGAGCAGCGGCAGCGCGTCGCGACCGCGTTGCCCGGCGCTCAGCGCGCCCATTTTTACCGCCGCGCAGATAAGCGCCCCGGTTTTATGGCGGTGGATCTGCTCCAGCCCTTCCAGAGAAACCTGCTCATTCTCCGCTGCCAGATCCAGCGCCTGCCCGCCGCACATCCCGGCAACGCCACTGGCGTTTGCGAGCGTGGCGACCATCGCCAGGCGATCTTCTGCGGCGACATCCGCCATCGGCGCTTCCGTCAGGATCGAGAAGGCCAGCGTCTGCAAGGCATCGCCCGCGAGAATGGCATTGGCTTCGCCAAATTTAATATGGCAGGTGGGCAGACCGCGACGCAGATCGTCGTCATCCATCGCCGGCAGATCGTCATGCATCAATGAGTAAGCATGAATGCACTCCACCGCTGCGGCGGGCGCGTCCAGCGTTTGCTGGCTGACGCCGAACATGCGGCCGGTGGCATAAACCAAAAATGGGCGCAGGCGCTTACCGCCTAAGAGTGCGCCATACTGCATCGCCTCAACCAGCGGAGTGTTCTGAAAGGGCAGGGGATCGATGAAACGGCGCAGCGCGTCGTTGGCCTGTTCAACGCAGGCCTGCAGTTGTTGTTTGAAATCCATCTATTCAGCATCCGGAGCGAAAGGGGTTAACGGCGCCTCTTCGGTATCGGAGAGCAGGATCTGTACGCGCTGCTCCGCCTGCTGAAGCTTAACCTGTCCCTGGCGGGCCAGCTGGACGCCGCGTTCGAATTCGTTCAGGGCCTCTTCAAGCGGCAGTTCACCGCTTTCAAGACGAGTGACAATCTGTTCCAGTTCGCTCAGTGCGGTTTCGAAACTGGCGGGTGCGTCGTTTTTCTTTGGCATAGTGAATGTCTGACTCTTCTATTATTCCGACTACGTTATGGTAGCGAAGTCGGGGCACATAGCAAATAACGCTCAGTGGTAATGCGTTGCACATGATCTTCGCGATGGTGGTATACTTCCGCGCCTGGATGCAGCCGCGGGTAGGGGCTGCTGTAAATTTTCCTCTACAGGCCTTTGCAGGCTTGCCAACGAACCATTGCCGCCATGAAGTTTATCATTAAATTGTTCCCGGAAATCACCATCAAAAGCCAATCTGTGCGTTTGCGCTTTATTAAAATTCTCACCGGGAACATTCGTAACGTTCTGAAGCACTACGATGAGGCGCTCGCTGTTGTGCGCCACTGGGACCATATTGAAGTGCGTGCCAAAGACGAAACTCAACGTCTGGCCATCCGCGATGCGCTGACCCGCGTGCCGGGCATTCACCATGTGCTGGAGGTGGAAGATGTTCCGTTTACCTCTCTGCACGACATTTTTGAGAAAGCGCTGGCGCAGTATCGCGATGCAATCGAAGGCAAAACTTTCTGCGTGCGGGTAAAACGCCGCGGGCAACATGAGTTTAGCTCGATCGAAGCAGAACGCTACATCGGCGGCGGCCTTAATCAACACGTTGCGTCGGCAAAGGTTAAATTGACCCATCCGGATGTGACCGTGCATCTGGAGATTGAAGACGATCGCCTGCTGCTGGTGAAGGGCCGTTATGAAGGTATTGGCGGCTTCCCGATCGGCACCCAGGAAGATGTGCTGTCGCTGATTTCCGGCGGGTTCGACTCCGGCGTATCCAGCTATATGCTGATGCGTCGCGGCTGCCGCGTACACTACTGCTTCTTTAACCTCGGCGGCGCGGCGCATGAAATCGGCGTACGTCAGGTGGCGCACTATTTATGGAACCGCTTTGGCAGTTCCCATCGCGTGCGCTTTGTGGCGATCAACTTTGAGCCGGTGGTTGGCGAGATCCTCGAAAAAGTCGACGACGGCCAGATGGGCGTGGTGCTGAAACGCATGATGGTTCGCGCAGCCTCTCAGGTTGCCGAGCGCTACGGCGTGCAGGCGCTGGTGACCGGCGAAGCGCTGGGCCAGGTCTCCAGCCAGACGCTGACCAACCTGCGTTTGATTGATAACGTCTCCGATACGCTGATCCTGCGCCCGCTTATCTCTCACGACAAAGAGCACATCATCGATCTGGCGCGCAAAATTGGCACCGAAGATTTTGCCCGCACCATGCCGGAGTATTGCGGCGTGATCTCCAAAAAGCCGACGGTTAAAGCGGTTAAAGGCAAGATCGAAGCGGAAGAGGCGAACTTCGATTTCTCGATCCTTGAGAAAGTGGTCGCGGAAGCGAGCAATATCGATATTCGCGAAATCGCGCAGCAGACCTCGGAAGAGGTGGTGGAAGTCGAAACGGTAACCGGCTTCGGTGAGAATGACGCGATCCTCGATATCCGCTCCATCGATGAGCAGGATGACAAGCCGTTGCAGCTGGAAGGCGTAGATGTGGTGTCGCTGCCGTTCTACAAGCTGAGCACCAAGTTTGGCGATCTCGATCAGAGCAAAACCTGGCTGCTGTGGTGTGAGCGCGGCGTGATGAGCCGCCTGCAGGCGCTTTATCTGCGTGAGCAGGGCTTTACCAATGTGAAGGTTTATCGCCCGTAGTTTTGCGTTGTGCCATGGATAGCACCGTGGATTGTGCCGGATGGCGGCTTCGCCTTATCCGGCCTACGCGGTGCAGCATGCCATGATTCGTTTGCCGCATAGTATTCAAACAGACCGCACATACCCGTAGGCCGGATAAGCGTCAGCGCCATCCGGCAAACAAACCGCACCTACCCGTAGGCCGGATAAGCGCCAGCGCCATCCGGCAAACAGAGCGCACCTACCCGTAGGCCGGATAAGCGCCAGCGCCATCCGGCAAACAGACCGCACCTACCCGTAGGCCGGATAAGCGTCAGCGCCATCCGGCAAACAAACCGCACCTACCCGTAGGCCGGATAAGCATCAGCGCCATCCGGCATTCAGACCGCACATACCCGTAGGCCGGATAAGCGTCAGCGCCATCCGGCAAACAAACCGCACCTACCCGTAGGCCGGATAAGCATCAGCGCCATCCGGCATTCAGACCGCACATACCCGTAGGCCGGATAAGCGTCAGCGCCATCCGGCAAACAGTACCAAGCTTACGCTTCGTAGTAGTTATAAATCCCTGCCGCCATCACCAGCTGTGACGCCACGTTGTGGGCTTTTTCGCGCCCGACCAGCAGATCGATAATCTTCAGGCCAAAATCAATCGCCGTACCCGGTCCCTGGCTGGTCAACAGATTGACGCGCGGATCCCACACCACGCGCTTATCCTGCCACTGCTCCTCCGGGATCGTCTCCTTCAATCCAGGAAAACCGGTCATATTGCCGATCGGGAAGATCTCATGAGGCACCAGCACAGTGCCGGCCGCCGCGCAGATCGCCGCAACGATGCGCCCGGAGAGGTGAAACTGGCGCACGGTCTCTACCAGCAGCGGATTATCGCGCATGCACTCCGCGCCCTTCAGACCGCCGGGCAGCACGATCACGTCGTAATCCCCGTCTGCCACCTCAACCAGCGGGGCGTCCGCTAACAGTTTTACGCCGCGCGAGCAGACGATCGCGAGTTCGCCGTCGCTGGCCACGCTGGCGGTGGTCACTGCGATCCCGCCGCGCACCAGCAGATCGATAGTGGTGACCGCCTCCATCTCTTCACTACCAGGGGCGAGACATATCAGAGCTGATGCGCTCATATTCACTCTCCTTACGTTTAATCAGGTCGAACAGCCGGGCATTCTCAGGCACCGCGATACCGTGCGCGCGGGCGCGTCTGAGCAGATAGCCGGTAATGTAATCGCATTCGGTATGGCGCATCGCGCGCACATCCTGCAGCATCGATGAGATATTCTCCGCCGTGCTCTCAATCACCTGGTGGACATAGGCGATCAGCTCGTCGGCGGAGATATGGTGGCCTTCACGCTCAATCACCGCCGCCACTTCGCGGGCGATCTTCTCTATCTCTTCCGGCGCATCGCGCAGATCGCCATTCTTGCAGTTGCGCAGCGCCGTTAGCGGGTTGATCACGCAGTTCACCGCCAGCTTGCGCCAGAGTGCGGGGCGAATGGTGTTGTGCCATGCGACATCCGGCAGCGCCATTTGCAGCGTGTCGGCCAAATAGCTGAACTCGCCATCCTGCGCGCGCGCCGGGCCAATATGGGTGATGCCGCTGGCGACATGAATAATCACGTTGCCATCGCGGCGCGCGGCATGGGTGGTGGTGCCCATCAGCAGCGGATTGGGCAGGGATTTCAGCTCTTCTACGGTGCCCATGCCGTTATGCAGCAGCAGCACCGGCGTGGTGGGCGAGAGCGAGGAAACCAGCCCTTTAACCGCATCGGAGACCTGCCAGGCTTTGAGCGTGACCAGCAGCAGATCGCTGCGGGCCAGGAAATCGGGGTCGTTAGCCGTCAGGGACTCATTAAAAATCGTGCCGTCTTCTTCAACCAGGTTCACACTGCAATAAGGTTGCGGGATACGTAACCAGCCCTGTACCTCATGTCCCTGTTTGCACAGTGCCGTTAACCACAGTTGCCCTAAGGCGCCGCATCCCAGTACGGTAATTCTCATTATTCCTCCTCACCTGCAACTGCGCCAGGTGTTACAGCGATAAGTATAGCGCTGTCAGCTAAGCTTCCAGTATTCAAGATTGTGTTAATACACAGTGCGGGTATTATGCATCGCTGAAATTACAGAGGGAGAGAAAAGATGCCATCTTTCGATATTGTTTCCGAAATTGATCTGCGCGAAGTGCAAAACGGCGTCGAAAATGCGACCCGCGAACTGGCCACGCGTTTCGACTTTCGTAACATTGAAGCGACGTTTGAATTAAACGAAACCAATAAAACCATCAAAGTACTGAGCGAGTCTGACTTCCAGGTCAACCAGCTGCTCGATATCCTGCGCGCCAAGCTGTTAAAGCGCGGCATTGAAGGTACCTCGCTGGAAGTGCCGGAAGAGTTTGTCCATAGCGGTAAAACCTGGTTTGTTGAAGCCAAGCTCAAGCAGGGGATTGACGCCGCCACGGCGAAGAAGATCATCAAGCTGATTAAAGAGAGCAAGCTGAAGGTGCAGGCGCAGATTCAGGGTGAAGAGATCCGCGTGACCGGTAAAGCCCGTGACGACCTGCAGGCCGCCATGGCGCTGGTACGCGGCGGTAACTTAGGCCAGCCGTTCCAGTTTAAGAACTTCCGCGATTAATCGCTTGCCCTCTCCCGTGCGGGGGAGGGCGCTTCACGTTTAACCCGCAACCACCTGTTCCACTTCAAAACGATTGGTCACCTTGCTGTCTATCTTCACATAGACGCTGCGCTCTTCCGGCACCACCATCGCTTCGCTCACCCCATCCATTGCCAGCAGCCGTTGCTGCAACGCATTATCCACCGCAACATCCTCAGGGATCGCGATACGCAAACTGCTGACATAAGGCGGCTCCTGCATGGTGCTGGCGACCAGCAGCCAGACTACCGCCAGCAGCGCGCCGGCGAGGAAGACCGTCTGGGAGTCGAAAAAGCCATCAACCCAACCGCCGAGCGAGCCGCCAATCGCCACGCCAAGGAACTGGCTGGTGGAGTAGATGCCCATCGCCGTGCCTTTATAGCCTGCGGGCGCTTCTTTACTGATAAGCGACGGCAGCAGCGCTTCCATCAGGTTAAAGGCGAGGAAGAAGATCTGTACGCCGATCACAATCTCCCAGAAGTGCGGGCCCGCGCCCCACAGCACAATTTCCGCGATCACCAGCAGGGCGACGCAGAGCAGGAAGACGCGCTTCATTTTGCGCTTCACTTCGGCATAGATAATGAACGGCACGACGGAGACAAACGACACCAGCATGGTGACGAGATAGATTTTCCAGTGCTGCGCTGCGGCAAACCCGGCAGCTTCCAGCTGGCCCGGTAGGGCGACAAAGGTCGACATCAGCAGCATATGCAGGCACATAATGCCGAAGTTGAGCTTAAGCAGCTTCGGGTTCGCCATTACCAGGCTAAAACAGCCTTTCACCATCCCCGATTCACGGTTGCGTACGTGCTGGGTGCTGTTTGGCACTACCCACAGCGTTAGCGCGATACCGAGCGTGGCAAGACCGGCGATCATCCAGAAGAGCGCATGCAGACCCAGTTTATGGGTGATGATTGGGCCAAGCACCATAGCGATGGCGAAGGTGACGCCAAAACTGACGCCGATAAAGGCCATCGCTTTGGTGCGGTTCTGCTCGCGGGTCAGGTCGGAGAGTAGCGCCATGACAGCGGCGGCAATCGCCCCGGAGCCTTGCAGCGCACGGCCGAGAATAATGCCCCAGATAGAGTGGGAGAGGGCGGCAATCACGCTGCCAGCGACAAAAATCACCAGCCCGCCGACGATCAGCGGCTTGCGGCCGATGCGATCCGAGAGCAGGCCGAAGGGAATTTGAAAGATGGCCTGAGCGAGGCCGTAAATACCAATTGCCAGACCGATTAATGCTTCGCTGGCGCCCTGCAGCGCCATACCGTACGTGGTCAGAACGGGCAGGACCATAAACATGCCGAGCATGCGCAGGGAGAATACAGTCCCTAAACCCCAGGTGGCGCGCAACTCGCCTGGCGTCATCTTGTAATCGTTCATTACCACCTCATGTTGAAAACCGGACATAGTGTAGTGCGGGGGCAGGGCGGGGTAAACACCAGCTTAATTAACAAATATTACCTGCGTGGATGGGATGGCGGGCATAAAAAAAGGGTGCCGAGGCACCCTTTATATGACGGTCTGGATCACCAGACGTAAGTCAGCAGGCTATGTGAATCCGGCACCATAAAGTCCACGGACATCATCACGCTGAGCGAAGTGATGGCGACAATCGAGAATACGAACAGTTTGCGCGCCCACACTTTGTCATCCGCCACTTTATACCCGCGCAGCGCCATGCCCAGCCACCAGAGGCTGACCGCGGCAGCAACCACCAGGTATTTATAACCTGCATAGCCGCCCAGCGAGAGCATCAGAGTGGCAACAGCAAACGCCACGATATAGAGCGTGATGTGGTTTTTCGCCACGGAGATGCCTTTCACCACCGGCAGAACCGGGATGTTCGCTGCCTGATAATCCTTAAAGCGGAAAATCGCGATGGCATACGAGTGGGGCATCTGCCACAGGCTGAAAATCGCCAGCAGGATCGCCGCGCCGCTATCAAACTCGTTGGTCACGGCGCAGTAGCCAATCACCGGCGGCGCCGCGCCGGAGAGAGAGCCAATCAGCGTACCGTAGACGGAGTGGCGTTTCATGTAAAGGCTATAAACCCCGACATAAACCACAAACCCCATCACCCCGAGCCAGCAGGCCAGCGGATTTGCGCCGAACCACAGCAGCATAAAGCCAGCAATACCCAACAAGGCGGCGTACACCAGCGAGACTTTTGGCGAGATCAGCCCTCTGACCAGCACCCTGTTTTTCGTCCGCTCCATCTTTTTATCGATGTCACGGTCGATGTAGTTGTTAAAAACACAACCAGAGGCGACCACCAACGACACGCCAACCAGCGTGTAGAGGAACAGGGGGTAATCAATCTGGCCTTTAGAGGCCAGCAGGAACCCCCCAATCACGGAGATCAAATTGCCAAAAATAATGCCCGGTTTCGTTACTTGCAGGTATTGCTTGAACATACTCGCCGCTCTTAGTGAACCATCATGTTGTAGTTCAGGTTCCACATAATCCAGATGGAGCCCACTACCAGGATAGCGATGATAATCACGGTAAAGACAAAGGCGGTCAGGTTCCAGCGCTCCTCAGAAGAGGTGTTCATGTGCAGGAAGCAGACCAGATGAACCAAAATCTGTACCACTGCGGTGACCAGTACGGTCCCCAGAATTGCGGCGTGTGACGCGGTACCGCTCATCACCATCCAGAACGGAATGACCGTCAGGATGACTGACAGGATAAAACCTGTCATGTAGGTTTTTACGCTACCGTGGGATGCGCCGCTGTGATCGGTTGAATGACTCATTACATCGCCCCCATCAGATAAACAACAGAGAACACACAGATCCATACCACATCAAGGAAGTGCCAGAAGAGGCTCAGGCACATGATGCGGGTACGGTTTGTGCTGGTCAGGCCGCGACGGGAAACCTGGAACATCAGAACCGCCATCCAGATCAGGCCAGAGGTCACGTGCAGACCGTGGGTACCGACCAGCGCAAAGAACGCTGACAGGAAGCCGCTACGATCCGGACCCATACCTTCTGCAATCAGATGATGGAACTCATAGATCTCCATGCCGATAAAGCCCGCACCAAACAGGAAGGTCAGCGCAAGCCAGGAGATAACCTGGCTCTTGTTGCCTTTGTGCATGGCGATCGCCGCCATGCCGTAGGTGATGGAGCTGAACAGCAGCAGGAATGTCTCTACCAGAACGAACGGCAGTTCGAAAATGTCCTTGCCGGTCGGGCCGCCCGCTGTGCCGTTCACCAGAACGGCATAGGTCGCGAACAGACAGCTGAACAGAATGCAGTCGCTCATCAGGTAGATCCAGAAACCGAATACTTTATTCGGCCCTGCATCGTGGTGCCCGTGTTCGTGCGCATGGGCGTGCGCGTTGGTCAAAGTATCAGTTGCCATTTGTCAGCCCTGCTTTGTTGATCTCATCGAAATGCTGTTTTTCCAGTTTCTCGATTTCTGCAACCGGTACGTAGTAGTCCACGTCTTCGTCGAAGCTTTTCACAATCCAGCTGATGATGATGCCTGCGAAGCTGGCAATCGCCATCCACCAGATGTGCCAGATCATGGCAAAACCGAATACCGTTGCGAACGCGGCAATAACAATCCCGGCGCCGCTGTTTTTCGGCATATGAATCTCTTCATAGTGGGCAGGTTGCTTGTACGCTTCGCCTTTCTCTTTCATCTCCCAGAAAGCATCACGTTCGTGAATTTCCGGAACAACGGCAAAGTTATAGAACGGCGGAGGAGAGGAAGTTGCCCACTCCAGCGTACGGCCACCCCACGGGTCACCGGTCAGGTCACGGTTCTGATCGCGGTCACGAATAGAGACGTAGATCTGAATCAGCAGACACAGGATACCCAGTGCGATCAGCGCGGCACCACAAGCTGCAACAATCAGCATGCTGTGGAACTGCGGGTCGATATGCTGGCTGAGACGACGGGTCATACCCATGAAGCCCAGTACGTACAGCGGCATAAACGCAACGAAGAAGCCGATAATCCAGAACCAGAACGCGCGTTTACCCCAGGTTTCGTTCAGGGTGTAACCAAACGCTTTCGGCCACCAGTAGGTCATACCTGCGAAGCAACCAAATACCACGCCGCCGATGATGACGTTATGGAAGTGCGCAATCAGGAACAGGCTGTTGTGCAGTACGAAGTCTGCGCCCGGAACCGCCAGCAGCACGCCGGTCATCCCACCTACGGAGAAGGTAACGATAAAGCCGATAGTCCACAGCATAGAGGAGTGGAATACGATACGGCCCTGGTACATGGTGAACAGCCAGTTGAAGATCTTCACCCCGGTCGGGATGGCGATAATCATCGTGGTAATACCGAAGAAGGCGTTTACGTTCGCGCCGGCACCCATAGTAAAGAAGTGGTGCAGCCAAACGATGAACGACAGGATGGTAATACACACGGTCGCCCACACTAGCGAGGTGTAGCCAAACAGGCGTTTACGCGAGAAGGTGGCGGTAATTTCGGAGAAGACCCCGAACACCGGCAGCACCAGAATGTACACTTCCGGGTGACCCCACGCCCAAATCAGGTTGATGTACATCATCATGTTGCCGCCCATATCGTTGGTAAAGAAATGGGTGCCCAGATAACGATCCAGGGTAAGCAACGCAATGGTAACCGTCAGAATTGGGAACGAAGCGATGATCAGCACGTTCGCGCACAGAGAGGCCCAGGTGAAGACCGGCATTTTGAACATGGTCATGCCTGGCGCACGCATGCGCAGGATGGTCACGAAGAAGTTAATACCGGTCAGCGTCGTACCGATACCAGAGAGCTGGAGACTCCAGATCCAGTAATCGACCCCGACACCAGGGCTGTACTCTATTCCCGAGAGCGGCGGATAAGCCAGCCAACCTGTCTGCGCGAACTCACCGACGCCCAGAGAGATGTTAACCAGAATCACGCCCACAACCGTGAACCAGAAGCTCAGGTTGTTAAGGAACGGGAAGGCAACGTCGCGCGCGCCGATCTGCAGCGGAACCACCAGGTTCATCAGACCGATAACAAACGGCATCGCCACGAAGAAGATCATAATCACGCCGTGGGCGGTGAAGATCTGATCGTAGTGGTGAGGCGGCAGGAAGCCCGCTTCGCCCATTGACGAAATCGCTTGTTGACTACGCATCATTACGGCGTCAGCAAAGCCACGCAGCAGCATAACAACCGCTACGAGGACATACATGATGCCAAGACGTTTATGGTCAACCGAGGTCAACCACTCATTCCATAGCCATTTCCACTTACCGAAGTAAGAGAGCAGGCCGACTACCGCCAGACCACCGACGGCAATCGCAGCGATCGTAATCATGATAATTGGTTCATGATACGGCACTGCATCCAGTGTAAGTTTTCCGAACATCGTTTTCCTCGGCCCCTTAGTGAGAGGTTTCCGCGTGGCTCATGTCCATGCCTTCCATACCTTCGTGTGACTTGTGCTCACCTTCCGGTTGGGTCATGTCCATGCTCTTGCCGTGGCCCATAAATTTGTTAATAACATCTTTAAACAAATCGGGTTTCACGCTGGAGAAGTATTCAACCTTGTTGTATTCGCTTGGTGCGGCAATTTTCTCGTACGTGTCCATATCAGACACCGTAGTAGAAGACTGTTTCGCTTTGGCGACCCACTGGTCAAATGCGGCGCGGTCCGGCGTTGCAATGGCTTTAAACTTCATGCCTGAGAAGCCCGGGCCGCTGTAGCTGGCAGAGATGCCATCATACGTACCTGCTTCGTTGGCAATCAGATGCAGTTTGGTCTGCATACCGGCCATCGCGTAGATCTGGCTGCCCAGACGCGGAATAAAGAACGAGTTCATCACGGAGTTGGAAGTCACTTTGAATTCCACCGGAGTGTTCGCCGGGAAGGCGATTTCATTCACGGTAGCGATGCCCTGTTCCGGATAGATAAAGAACCATTTCCAGTCCATGGCAACCACTTCGATAGTAATCGGGCGTTCGTCATGTACCAGTGGTCTGCTCGGCTCGAGCGAGTGGGTGGTTTTCCACGTCAGCACGGCAAGGAACAGGATGATCAGAATCGGCACGGTCCAGACCACAGCTTCCACTTTATTGGAGTGTGACCAGTTCGGGCTATACTTCGCATCTTTATTGCTCGCACGATACTTCCAGGCAAAACCTACGGCCATTAAGATGGCGGGCACCACGACAATCATCATCAGGCCAAAAGCCGTCAGGATGAGTGAACGTTGCTCCATACCAATCTGTCCTTTGGGGTCAAGAAGCGCAGAATCGCAGCCACTGAGTAATACAGTGCCGGCGATTAAGGACATCCATCCCAAACTTTTATTGTATTTCCTGAGTCTCATTTAACGACCTCAATTCCACGGGATCTGGTGGCGCTTAAAGTGTGCGGGCATTTTACGGAAAGGTTACGTTACTGTAAACATGATTGGCTTTGTGTCAGTAAGGTGTTACTGGGTTCTGCCGCATATGTCACACAGAATGCAACAATCTGTAAAACCGGGCGTTCGCACAGCCAGAGAGAGCGATTATAACGAAAACCTGACATTACAATCTGCGTTGAGGGTAAATTGGTATAACCAATCGTTCAAATATACAAATAATTAACAATTATCCAGCAACTATTAAACATCATTGGAACGAATATGAAACCCAACAATTAATAACCGTGCTGAATCGTTATAGGATAGACCTTATTTTATAAGGCACAAATTAATTAAGATTTTTATTTTTTGCCCACTCAGGGCGATTGGGCAAAAAACAAAAAATACGCCTGTTTAATGAACGAAATAATAACGGCGCTAAATTTATTTTTCTGCTTTTTTTATTTTTATTAGCTGATTTTAAAGGGATTATCCGTTAAAAAATAACCCCGAATTACACTATGTAAAATATATCGCCGCCCGCAGACGCCCGTTTTGCGCCCGCTAGAGCAGGGCGGTCTTGCGCAGCGCCAGCAGATCCAGCGCTCCGCCGAAGAGGATACCCACCAGCGCCAGCAGCGCACCGCCCTCCAGCAGGAGGCCGTCGACAGACCACTGCGTCAGACCCAGCGCATTGCTGGCAAGTACCAGCAGGCCAGCCGCAAGCAGCAGCGCGCCCGCGCCAAGAGTGCGCAGCGCCAGTCGGTAAAGGGCCGTGAACTCGGTGCGCGGCATAAAGGCTTCCGTACGCTGCGTGTACTCCAGCGTGCGTTTACACAGCAGCAGCAGCGCCAGCCCCGGGATCGCCGCAAAGATCGAAAAGAGATAGAAGGTCGGCCAGTCATAGCTGGCAACAAACCAGCCCGCCAGCGGCCCGACATAGACGCGGCCAACCGCCGAGAGCGCTGAGAGCAGCGCGAACTGTGTGGCGGAAAAGGCGCTGTTACAGAGCGTCATCAGCAGGGCGACAAATGCTGCCGTACCCATGCCGCCGCAGAGGTTTTCGAAGAAGACCGCCGCGCCCATCGTCACAATGTCTTTATCGGTGATGGAGAGCAGCCAGTACCCGGCATTGGAGATCGCCTGCAACACACCGAAGATCAGCAGGGCGCGGAACAGCGTTAAACGCTGCATTAATACACCGCCCCACAGCGCGCCGATAATCGTCGCCACCAGCCCTAAGCTTTTATTCACCATCCCGACATCGCCGGGATCGAAACCGACACCGCGTATAAGGAAGAGCGTCGTCAGGCTCATGGCAAACGCATCGCCGAGCTTATAAAGGACAATCAGCAGCAGGATCAGCCAGGCGTTGTTGCGCCCGAAGAAATCGCGCAGTGGCGCAACCACCGCTTCCTCAAGCGATCGCGGCGCAGGAATGGTGCCCACCGGCTCCGGTGCGCGCAGCGTGGCGATAATGCAGGGGATCATCAATGCTGCCATCAGCCAGTACATCCCTTGCCAGCCCAGCCAGCGATCCGCCAACCATAGCGCCAGACCGCCGGAAATCAGCATTGCCAGGCGGTAACCCAGCACGCTTATCGCCGCACCCGCGCCGCGCTCTTCGGCGGAGAGCACATCCGTCTTCCAGGCATCGAAAACAATGTCCTGCGAAGCCGAGCAGAAGGCGATAACCACCGCCAGCGCCGCCATCCAGCGCAGGTCGCTGGCAGGCTGTAAAAAGCCCATCGCAGCAATGGCGATCAGGAGCGCAACCTGCGTCAGCAGCAGCCATCCGCGGCGGCGTCCTAAAAAGGAGGGGGTATAGCGATCCATCGCCGGTGACCAGAGAAACTTAAAGACGTAGGCCTGGCCGACCAGCGAGAAGAAACCGATGGTTTTAACATCAACGCCTGCGACGGTTATCCACGCCTGTAACGTGCCGCTGGTGAGGGCAAGAGGCAAACCGGAGGCAAAGCCGAGCATCAGCAAAATCGCTGATTTGCGCTGCGTGAAAATGCGTAAGTAGTGGCTGGACATAGCGGCTCAGCTGGCCCGGCAGTACCGGGCCAGTGCAGAGAAATTAACGGGCGTTCTGCTTGATGAAATCGTGGATGGTGGTGTCCTGAGACATATCCGCGATGGTGTCGGTCAACACGCTGTTAACCGCATTGGTGATCTTTTCGTTGGTCGCCTGGAAAGCGCCTTCCACGTTATAGCTGGCGCGGTAGTTTTTCGTCAGCTTGTTGCCATTGGCGGCGGTAGCGATGATGGCGATATCCGCTTTGGTGGCGATGTTGTAACGCACGTTGCCCTGAGAGACGTCAGCATAGAGCTGGTTAACGATGATCTGCAGGTTAACCGCGCCGTTCGGCCCAATCATATAACCGCGCGCGGTCATCTGCTTCTCCAGCACTTCCTGCAGCAGGAAGCGCAGATCGCGCGAGGCAGTCAGGGTAACCAGTTGGTTATCACGGGTGACTTTCGCCAGCGCCTGATCCGGACGCTGATCGGCACCGTTAATGCTGACCGTTACGCCCATCAGGCTCGGATCTTGTTGCGGAAGGGTAATTTTCGGTGTGACGTCAAGGGTGGTCGGCGGAGTTGCGCAGCCAGCCAGCATAAATAAAGCAACCAACGGGAAGAGGAGTTTCTTAATCATGTTCAGGCTCTCAAGGCTCTAAGCTTCTGGGAAAAATTGTCGCCATCATAACATTGCCGTTGTTAAGAGGAAGTCCTCAACGCATGTAAATTCATCGTGTTGTGTTTTTTTTCAGCGCCCGTAACATCTTCAAACGCGATCCCGGCCCCAAATGGCCGGGTTTTCCCTTGAGATTATGCCGTTGGCGGCAAAAGCGCGACGAAGGCTAAATTTTTGTTGTCTTATTGTAACGGAGACGGTAAAAGCGGCTAACATTTAAAGGGATAGCTGGTATCTCAGCGTTGTCGGAGGCGTACCATGATGATGCGTGATCAAATAGAATCAAAACTGAAGGCGGCATTTGAGCCTGTTTTCCTCGACGTTGTCGACGAAAGTTACCGTCACAACGTTCCTGCGGGTTCGGAAAGCCATTTCAAAGTGGTACTGGTGAGCGACTGCTTCACCGGTGAACGTTTCCTCAACCGCCACCGCATGATTTACGGTACCCTGGCAGATGAGCTGGCGACGAAAATTCATGCGCTCGCGCTCCATACCTACACCCTGAAAGAGTGGGAAGGGCTACAGGATACCCTGTTGGCCTCGCCAGCCTGCCGCGGCGCAGGCACTCTCGCCTAGAAAACCGGGTTGCAACGGGCTGAACTTTTCCAGTATGTTGCATGCAGTTAATGTGAAAACGGCCTGCGGGCCGTTTTGTTTTGTCTGAAATTTGAGCGAGAAGCGCCCCTTTGTGAGCAAAATTGCTTCAGAAGTGTGAAAAATGACGCACCGTTGCGCTATTACCGTTCTCGACTCATATCTGCGATGCCGCTATAATGCTGCGTCTTATTTTTCGGAATGTCTTCGGGGTGATTCTGACGACAGGGAATGTATATCTGATTAGAGAGAGCATCCCGGTTCTGCAAAGCGAGAGGTTTGCTGCGCAGGGTAGAGTTGACCGAGCACTGTGATTTTTTGAGGTAACAAGATGCAAGTTTCAGTTGAGACCACTCAGGGCCTTGGGCGCCGTGTAACGATTACAATCGCTGCTGACAGCATCGAGACCGCTGTGAAGAGCGAGCTGGTCAACGTAGCGAAGAAAGTACGTATTGACGGTTTCCGTAAGGGTAAAGTCCCGATGACCGTTGTTGCTCAGCGTTACGGCGCCTCTGTTCGCCAGGACGTGCTGGGCGACCTGATGAGCCGCAACTTCATCGACGCGATCATCCAGGAAAAAATCAACCCGGCTGGCGCACCGAACTATGTTCCGGGCGAATACAAACTGGGCGAAGACTTCACCTACTCTGTTGAATTCGAAGTCTATCCGGAAGTTGAACTGAAAGCGCTGGACACCATCGAAGTTGAAAAACCGCTCGTTGAAGTGACCGATGCCGACGTTGACACCATGCTGGATACCCTGCGTAAGCAGCAGGCAGACTGGAAAGAGAAAGATGGCGCTGCAGATGCAGAAGACCGTGTAACTGTCGATTTCACCGGTTCTGTTGACGGCGAAGAGTTCGAAGGCGGCAAAGCGACCGATTTCGTACTGGCGATGGGTCAGGGTCGTATGATCCCGGGCTTTGAAGAGGGCATCAAAGGCCACAAAGCGGGCGAAGAGTTCACCATCGACGTGACCTTCCCGGAAGAGTACCACGCGGAAAATCTGAAAGGTAAAGCGGCGAAATTCGTCATTAACCTGAAGAAAGTTGAAGAGCGTGAGCTGCCGGAACTGACCGAAGAGTTCATCAAACGTTTCGGCGTTGAAGATGGTTCTATGGACGGTCTGCGCGCAGAAGTTCGTAAAAACATGGAGCGCGAGCTGAAAGGCGCCGTGCGTAACCGTGTTAAATCTCAGGCGATCGACGGTCTGGTTAACGCCAACAACATCGACGTACCGGCTGCACTGATTGACAGCGAAATCGACGTTTTGCGTCGCCAGGCTGCTCAGCGTTTCGGTGGCAATGAGAAACAGGCTCTGGAACTGCCGCGCGAGTTGTTCGAAGAGCAGGCTAAACGCCGCGTTGTTGTTGGTCTCCTGCTGGGCGAAGTGATTCGTACCCACGAGCTGAAAGCTGACGAAGAGCGCGTTAAAGGCCTGATCGAAGAGATGGCTTCTGCGTATGAAGATCCGAAAGAAGTGATCGAGTTCTACAGCAAAAACAAAGAGCTGATGGACAACATGCGTAACGTCGCGCTGGAAGAACAAGCGGTTGAAGCGGTTCTGGAAAAAGCGAAAGTGACGGAGAAAGCAACCTCCTTCAGCGAGCTGATGAACCAACAGGCTTAATCGTTTTCTGCGATAGCTAAAAGTAATAAGCCCGTCACCTGCTTGCTGGTGGCGGGCTTTTTTTATCGCATTGGCTTTATCAGAACTGTGCTAAAAGCGTGTTTCAGGGTTAGCGTAACAGCAAAAGATTGTTATGCTTGAAAACATGCGTGGTCATCCCCACTAAAGAGGGTGGCAGGAAAGACTCTGGCTGATAATCCGTCCGTGAGGGGTCGTAGTCAGACCTCTTTCACTCAAGTACAATCAGTACAGCAAGTTTGTTAATTTTTTATCCAGGAGACGGAAATGTCATACAGCGGCGAACGAGACAACTTTGCACCCCATATGGCCCTGGTGCCAATGGTTATTGAACAGACCTCCCGCGGTGAGCGCTCTTTCGATATTTACTCCCGTCTTCTCAAGGAACGCGTAATTTTCCTGACCGGTCAGGTCGAAGACCATATGGCCAACCTGATCGTGGCGCAAATGCTGTTTCTCGAAGCAGAGAACCCGGAAAAAGATATCTATCTCTACATTAACTCTCCGGGCGGCGTGATCACGGCAGGTATGTCTATTTACGACACCATGCAATTTATTAAACCGGACGTCAGCACCATCTGTATGGGCCAGGCCGCGTCAATGGGCGCATTCCTGCTGACGGCTGGCGCAAAAGGCAAGCGCTTCTGCCTGCCGAATTCACGCGTGATGATCCACCAGCCGCTGGGCGGCTATCAGGGTCAGGCGACGGATATCGAAATCCACGCGCGTGAGATCCTGAAAGTGAAAGGGCGCATGAATGAACTTATGGCGCATCACACGGGTCAATCCTTAGAACAAATTGAGCGCGATACCGAACGTGACCGCTTCCTTGCCGCGCAAGAAGCAGTTGATTACGGGCTGGTTGACTCAATTTTGACCCATCGTAACTAATGCTCAGTCCGCATTGGCCGCTATACTTTCCAGTGCAAGCGGCGTAATGCCTGAGTAACGTTTTGCGCCTGGAATGGCATTTGCGTCGTCGTGTGGCGCAAAGAACAGAAAAGAGGTTTTACTCATGACAGATAAACGCAAAGATGGTTCGGGCAAACTGTTGTACTGCTCTTTTTGCGGCAAAAGCCAGCATGAAGTGCGTAAACTGATCGCCGGACCGTCCGTGTATATCTGCGACGAATGTGTGGATCTGTGTAACGACATTATTCGCGAAGAGATTAAAGAAGTTGCGCCGCACCGCGAGCGCAGCGCGCTGCCGACGCCGCATGAAATCCGCCACCATCTCGATGACTATGTTATCGGTCAGGAGCAGGCGAAGAAGGTGCTGGCGGTGGCGGTCTACAACCACTACAAACGCCTGCGCAACGGCGACACCAGCAACGGTGTTGAACTGGGCAAAAGTAACATTCTGCTGATCGGGCCGACCGGCTCCGGTAAAACGCTGCTGGCAGAAACGCTGGCGCGCCTGCTTGATGTTCCGTTCACCATGGCAGACGCCACCACGCTTACCGAAGCGGGCTACGTCGGTGAAGATGTGGAAAACATCATTCAGAAGCTGCTGCAGAAGTGTGACTACGATGTGCAGAAAGCGCAGCGCGGCATTGTTTACATTGATGAGATCGATAAGATCTCCCGTAAGTCAGACAACCCTTCCATCACCCGTGACGTATCGGGCGAAGGTGTACAGCAGGCGCTGCTGAAGCTGATCGAAGGTACCGTTGCTGCCGTTCCGCCGCAGGGCGGTCGTAAGCATCCGCAGCAGGAGTTTTTGCAGGTTGATACCTCCAAAATCCTCTTTATCTGCGGTGGTGCTTTCGCAGGCCTCGATAAGGTGATCTCTCACCGTGTGGAAACCGGATCCGGCATCGGTTTTGGCGCAACGGTGAAAGGAAAATCCGAAAAAGCGAAAGAGGGCGAGCTGCTGGCGCAGGTTGAACCGGAAGATTTGATCAAATTTGGTCTGATCCCGGAGTTCATCGGTCGTCTGCCGGTTGTCGCTACGCTGAATGAGCTGAGCGAAGAAGCGCTGATCCAGATCCTGAAAGAGCCGAAAAACGCCCTGACCAAGCAGTATCAGGCGCTGTTTAACCTGGAAGGCGTCGATCTGGAGTTCCGCGACGAAGCGCTGAATGCTATCGCCAAGAAAGCGATGAGCCGCAAAACCGGTGCGCGTGGTCTGCGTTCTATCGTAGAAGCCGCGCTGCTCGACACCATGTACGATTTGCCGTCTCTGGAAGACGTCGAGAAAGTGGTGATTGATGAGTCGGTTATCGACGGGCAAACCAAGCCGCTGCTGATTTACGGCAAGCCGGAAGCGCAGCAGGCATCTGGCGAATAATTCGTCAATTCATACAGTCAGTTAATCAAAAAGGGGGGATTTTATCTCCCCTTTTATTTTTCCGACTTCCCGGCGTTGAATGTGTGGGAAACATCCCCATATACTCCATTACATGTTAATGGTGCGTGTGGCACAGTCACGTCACCTTGATTACCTGGCGGACTTTAAACTAAGAGAGAGCTCTATGAATCCTGAGCGTTCTGAACGCATTGAAATCCCCGTATTGCCGTTGCGCGATGTGGTGGTTTATCCGCACATGGTCATCCCGTTATTTGTGGGGCGGGAAAAATCAATCCGTTGTCTTGAAGCAGCCATGGATCATGATAAAAAAATCATGCTGGTTGCGCAGAAAGAAGCGTCAACGGATGAGCCGGGTGTAAACGATCTTTTCACCGTCGGGACCGTGGCGTCTATTCTGCAGATGTTGAAACTGCCTGATGGCACTGTAAAAGTGCTGGTCGAGGGGCTTCAGCGCGCGCGCATTACTTCGCTTGCCGATAACGGCGAGCACTTCTCTGCGAAAGCGGAGTACCTTGACTCGCCGGCCATTGATGAGCGCGAGCAGGAAGTGCTGGTACGTACCGCGATCAGCCAGTTCGAAGGCTATATCAAGCTCAACAAAAAAATTCCGCCGGAAGTGCTGACGTCGCTGAACAGCATCGACGATCCTGCGCGTCTGGCTGACACCATCGCTGCGCATATGCCGCTGAAGCTGGCTGACAAACAGTCAGTGCTGGAGATGTCCGACATCAACGAACGTCTTGAGTATCTGATGGCGATGATGGAGTCGGAGATCGATCTGCTGCAGGTTGAGAAACGCATTCGCAACCGCGTGAAGAAGCAGATGGAGAAATCCCAGCGCGAGTACTATCTGAATGAGCAGATGAAGGCCATCCAGAAAGAGCTCGGCGAGATGGACGACGCGCCGGACGAAAACGAAGCCCTGAAGCGTAAAATCGACGCGGCAAAAATGCCAAAAGAGGCCAAAGAGAAGGCCGAGTCCGAGCTGCAGAAGCTGAAAATGATGTCGCCGATGTCTGCGGAAGCAACCGTGGTACGCGGCTATATCGAGTGGATGGTGCAGGTTCCGTGGAATGCGCGCAGCAAGGTCAAAAAAGATCTTCGCCAGGCGCAGGAAGTGCTGGATACCGACCACTACGGCTTAGAGCGCGTCAAAGACCGCATCCTTGAGTATCTTGCGGTTCAAAGCCGTATGAACAAACTCAAAGGGCCGATTCTCTGCCTGGTCGGGCCGCCGGGGGTAGGTAAAACCTCGCTCGGTCAATCCATTGCAAAAGCAACGGGCCGTAAGTACATCCGTATGGCGCTGGGCGGCGTACGTGATGAAGCCGAGATCCGCGGTCACCGCCGCACTTACATCGGTTCTATGCCGGGTAAACTGATCCAGAAAATGGCAAAAGTTGGCGTTAAAAACCCGCTTTTCCTGCTGGATGAGATCGACAAAATGTCCTCCGACATGCGTGGCGATCCCGCTTCTGCGCTGCTGGAAGTGCTCGATCCTGAGCAGAACGTGGCGTTCAGCGATCACTACCTGGAAGTGGATTACGATCTGAGCGACGTGATGTTTGTCGCCACCTCCAACTCCATGAACATTCCGGCACCGCTGCTGGACCGTATGGAAGTGATTCGCCTCTCCGGTTACACCGAAGATGAGAAGCTGAACATTGCCAAACGCCACCTGCTGACCAAGCAGATTGAGCGTAACGCGCTGAAACCGAACGAACTGACGGTTGACGACAGTGCAATCGTCGGCATTATTCGCTACTACACTCGCGAAGCGGGCGTGCGTGGTCTGGAGCGTGAAATCTCGAAACTGTGCCGCAAAGCGGTAAAACAGCTGCTGCTGGATCCGTCCCTGAAGCATATCGAGATCAACGGCGACAACCTGAATGATTACCTCGGCGTTCAGCGCTACGACTACGGTCGTGCGGATGACGAAAACCGTGTAGGCCAGGTGACCGGTCTGGCGTGGACCGAAGTGGGCGGCGATCTGCTGACCATTGAAACCGCCTGTGTGCCGGGTAAAGGCAAGCTCACTTACACCGGTTCGCTGGGTGAAGTGATGCAGGAGTCTATCCAGGCTGCATTAACCGTGGTGCGCGCGCGCGCAGAGAAGCTGGGTATCAACGGCGACTTCTACGAAAAACGCGACATTCACGTGCACGTGCCGGAAGGCGCTACGCCGAAAGATGGTCCGAGCGCCGGTATCGCCATGTGTACCGCGCTGGTCTCCTGCCTGACCGGTAACCCGGTTCGCGCCGACGTTGCGATGACGGGTGAGATCACCCTGCGCGGCCAGGTGCTGCCGATTGGCGGCCTGAAAGAGAAACTGCTGGCAGCGCATCGCGGCGGGATTAAAACAGTACTGATTCCTTACGAAAATAAACGCGATTTGGAAGAAATTCCGGAAAACGTGATTGCCGATCTGGATATCCATCCGGTGAAACGTATTGAAGAAGTGCTGACGCTTGCCTTGCAGAATGCGCCGTTTGGCATGCAGGTTGCCACTGCAAAATAGTGACCTCGCGCAAAGTGCGTAGAGAAATATAAGGCTGGTGAGTGATTTCGCACTTGCCAGTCTTTTTTTGTATAGCTAATTTAGATTGCTGGCTGGCTATGTCATCATCAACTGATGTTGTAAGGGCATGACAGGCCTGTTATAACTGCTGCGCGGTCGCACTGTGAAGGATGTGGTGCGATATAAAATATAAAGAGAGGAAGAGAAGAGTGAATAAATCTCAACTGATAGACAAGATTGCCGCTGGCGCTGATATTTCTAAAGCTGCCGCCGGACGCGCGTTAGATGCGTTTATGGCTTCTGTTACTGAATCTTTGAAATCCGGGGAAGAGGTAGCATTGGTTGGTTTCGGGTCTTTCGGGGTTAAAGAGCGTGCTGCCCGTACCGGCCGCAACCCGCAAACCGGCAAAGAGATTACTATTGCTGCTGCCAAAGTCCCTGGCTTCCGCGCAGGTAAAGCGCTGAAAGACGCCGTGAACTAAGGACTTTCCCCACGCGGGGAGGGTGGCAACATACAAGGGCACATCGCGAGGTGTGCCCTTTTTATTTTCGCAAAATCAATTTCTGCGAGTTTATGCGCGATGCGGGCTAACAATTGCGCCGTTTTCTTGTCAAAATACGCGCTTACATGCAGCGGGCCTCGTGCGCAGCCTGAGATCTACAGTCACCTACAGCGGAGTGTTGTTACACCATGATGGACAATTTACGCGCGGCGGCGAATCACGTCGTGCTCAAGATCATTCTGGGTTTGATTATCGTGTCATTCATTTTGACTGGCGTAGGTAACTACCTGATTGGCGGTAACAATAATTACGCCGCAAAAGTTAATGGCCAGGAGATCGGCCGCGCGCAGTTTGAAAATGCGGTAACCAGCGAACGCAACCGTATGGCGGAGAAGCTGGGTGACCAGTTCTCAGAACTGGCCGCAAATGAAAACTACATGAAATCCGTACGTCAGCAGGTGCTCAATCGTATGATTGACGAAGCTCTGCTCGATCAATACGCGAAGAAGCTGGGCCTCGACATCAGCGATGAGCAGGTCAAAAGCGCTATCTTCGCCACCGATGCTTTCAAGTCTGACGGTAAGTTCGATAATAACCGCTTCAACGCCCTCGTTAACCGTATGGGCATGAGCGCCGATCAATATGCGCAGGCGCTGCGTAACCAGCTCATCTCCCAGCAGTTAATCAACGCCGTTGCCGGCACTGATTTTATGCTCAAAGGCGAGACCGACGAACTGGCAGCGCTGGTATCCCAGCAGCGCGTGGTGCGCCAGGCGGTGATTGATGTGAACGCGCTGGCGGCAAAACAGACGGTCAGCGATGACGAGATCGCTAGCTATTACGACCAGAACAAGAGCCGTTTTATTGCGCCGGAGCAGTTCCGCGTAAGCTACATCAAGCTTGATGCAGCAGCGATGCAGGAAAACGCCACCGACGCACAGATTCAGGCTTACTACGACGAGCATAAGGATCAGTTCACTCAGCCGCAGCGTAATCGTTACAGCGTCATCCAGACCAAAACGGAAGATGAAGCGAAAGCGGTTATCGACGAGCTGAAAAAAGGAGCTGACTTCGCTGCTCTGGCGAAGGCGAAATCCGCTGACATCATCTCTGCGCGTAACGGCGGCGACATGGGCTGGCTGGAAGAGTCCACCACGCCGGATGAGCTGAAAAACGCCGGTCTGAAAGAGAAAGGCCAGCTCTCAGGCCCGATTAAATCCTCCGTCGGCTACCTGGTGGCGCGTCTGGATGACGTTCAGCCTGCCGTCGTCAAACCTCTTAACGAAGTACGCGATGAACTGGCGGCGAAAGTGAAGCATGAAAATGCGCTCGATGCCTGGTTCGCGCTACAACGTAAAGTGAGTGAAGCAGCGACCAACGATAACGAATCTCTGGCCGGTGCCGAGCAGGTTTCTGGTACCAAAGCGGTGCAGACCGAGTGGTTTACCCGCGAAAATCTGCCTGAAGAGCTGAACTTCAAACAGGTCAGCGACGCGATTTTCAACGGTGGTCTGGTAGGGCAGAACGGCTCGCCTGGCAACAACTCCGATATCATCACCGTTGATGGCGATCGCGCGTTCGTGCTGCGTGTTACCGACCATAAAGCGGAAGCGATTAAGCCGCTGGCGGAAGTGAAAGCGCAGGTCACTGATATCGTGAAGCATGATAAAGCTGAGCAGCAGGCGAAGCTGGATGCTGACAAACTGGTTGAAGCGCTGAAAGCGGGCAAAGGCGACGAAGCGATGAAAGCCGCTGGTCTGAGCTTCGGCGAAGCGAAAACCCTGGCGCGCCTCGGACAGGATCCGGTTGCTACCGCAGCCTTTAACCTGCCACTGCCGGCGAAAGATAAACCTTCTTACGGCAGCACCACCGATCAGCAGCGTAATGTGGTGATCATTGCGCTGGATGAGGTGAAAGCGGGCGAAATGCCGGAAGCGCAGAAGAAAGCGATGATGCAGGGCGTGACGCAGAATAACGCGCAGATCGCCTTTGAAGCGTTGATGAGCAACCTGCGCAAAGAAGCCAAAATCAAACTGGGCGATACCTCAGAACAGCAGCAGTAACGGGAAGCTTCTCCCAAAAAAAGGTAACGCTCTGCAATATACAAAGGCCGCTTTCGCGGCCTTTTCCATTTCTGTTTTTTGCCCTTTGTGGACTTTTTGCGCCCTGGTTATTCTCCGCTGCGAGTTAACACAACGGAGATAACAGCATGAAATATGGAGTCAAAGCCCTTTTACTGCCCCTGGCATTTGTGTGTGCGACATTCAGTTCTGCCACGCTTGCCGCGCCCGCAAGCGGTGCAAAACCACCGGCGGCACACTCCGCTGCACCGGCTTCTCACACCAAAGCCCAGGAAGCGGCAAAATCCACACAGGAAGAGGAGGGCGGCGTTAAAGTCAGCATCAACAGCGCGACGGCGGAAGAGTTATCAAAGGCGCTTAAGGGCGTTGGCCTTAAAAAGGCACAGGCGATCGTCAGTTATCGCGAAGAGTATGGGCCGTTTAAGAGCGTCGAAGATTTAAAACAGGTGCCGGGCATGGGCGGCAAGCTGGTGGAGCGTAATCTGGTGAGTCTGAAACTGTAAGCGGCTTGCGTAGTCGCTAATTTTTGCCAGAATAAGGAGGTCATACCAGTATGACCTCTGTCTCTATAACTATAAACAGTAAAGGTTAACGCGCTATGCAGACCCAAATAAAGGTTCGTGGATTCCATCTTGATGTCTACCAGCATGTAAATAACGCCCGCTATCTCGAATTTCTTGAGGAGGCGCGCTGGGATGGGCTGGAGCATCACGAGAGTTTTCAGTGGATGACCGCCCACAACATCGCTTTTGTGGTGGTTAACATCAATATCAACTATCGCCGCCCGGCGGTGCTCGGCGATCTGCTTACGGTCACCAGTCATGTCCAGCAGATTAACGGCAAAAGCGGCGTGTTAAGCCAGGTGGTGACATTAGAGCCGGAAGGGCAGGTGGTTGCCGATGCGCTGGTGACTTTTGTCTGCATCGATCTGAAAACCCAGAAAGCGCTGGCGCTGGAGGGGGAGTTGCGGGAGAAGCTGGAGATAATGGTTGGGGAGCGGGATTAAGTGCGCTGGAATCGCTGAAACCGCGTAGGCCGGATAAAGCGGAGCCGCCATCCGGCATGTTTCGCGGCACCCGTGCCGAATTGCCAGGCGTAGGCCGGATAAGCGTAGCGCCATCCGGCAACGGGGTTTGCATGTGGCACTGGTGGAAGGGTTCCGTTCACCATGCGTTGGGGAGTTTCATGAATCTCTTATGCGGTGAACGGGACAAGGGAAGCGGCCGCGCTCCCCTTGTCAATCCCCGCGGCCCCGCGAGGAAATCGGTGCTTCGCACTGCGCTCACCTCCCGCGTGCCTGACTGCGGCCGGCTCGACTCGACTTGCTCGCCCTTTCGGGGACTCGCTCCCTGTCTCGGTTCGCCTCTGTCCGCCATCCATGGCGTCCAGACCTTGTCATTCACGCTTCGGTTCGCCGATTTCAGCGGGGGTCAACACCACCGCTGTGAGACCGGAGGTAAAAGCAATATCGGTGTTGCTGTAGGCTCGCTTTTGTAGGCCGGATAAGGCGAAGCCGCCATCCGGCGATGGTGCAACGGTGATAATGCCGGATGGCGCTGCCGCTTATCCGGTCTACGAGATTGGTGCGGGTTTGTTGGCCGGGCCTATTTCAATCCGGTTTTTGCTTTCATTGTGCTCATCACTGCCGCTTTATCGGCAAGGTACTGCTGCAAGCCGTTGGCGCGTAAATGGCACGCCGCGCAGTGGCCGCAACCATCGCCTTTAATGCCGTTGTAACAGGTCAATGTTTCGCTGCGCACCATATCGAGCGCGCCCCAGTAATCTGCCAGCGCCCAGGTCTGCGCTTTATCGATCCACATCAGCGGCGTTTCAAAGCGGATATCTTTCGCCAGGCCGAGGCTGACCGCGTGGTTAAGCGCCTTCACAAACTCGTCGCGGCAGTCCGGGTAGCCGGAGAAATCGGTCTCACACACGCCGGTGATCACCGCTTCTGCCTGCACCTGGTAAGCGTATACCGCCGCCAGCGTCAGAAAGAGAATATTGCGCCCGGGAACAAAGGTGTTCGGAATACCGTCCGCGCTCTCTTCATAATCCGGCACCGGAATGCTGTCGCGCGTCAGGCTGCTCACGGCCAGTTCGTTAAGCAGCGTCACATCCAGCACTTTATGCGCCCGTGCGCCCAGCTTTTGCGCCAGTTCGCGTGCGACGTCGATCTCAGCGCGATGGCGCTGCCCATAATCAAACGTCACGCAATGGACTTCATCATACTGCTGTAACGCCTGCACCAGGCAGGTCGTGGAGTCTTGTCCGCCACTGAAGACGACAACGGCACGTTTCATAATTATTCCTGACATTTATACAAAAAAGGTATGGTAGCGCGTGAGCTATGCAGCGACCAGCTTCTTCACGGCGACGGGGCCGGAAGCCAGGCCTCGGTAAACTCAAACCAGCCGCGTCGGTTAACCTCGATCCCCTCAACCCCCGGCGGCGCGCTAATGCGGTAGTGGTAATTAAAGAGCGGCGTCAGCAGCGCCTCGTCCATAAGCGTATCAAAGAGCGCTTTCAACGCCGCAATACGCTCCTGCTCGTCGGCCTGGCGCTGCACCGCATCCAGCGTCGCCTGCAGATGCGCGAACTGCGCGCTGCCGAGCAGGTTTGGCCACAGCGGATCGCAGCGCAGCCATTGCTCAAGGGTGTACTCCGGCGCTTCGCCAATCAGCCTGTCGCCCATCACCAGATCCGCTGCTGCAAGTTCGCGGCACCCTTCCCAGCGTTTACCGTCATGAAAAATTACCGTCAGCTCGCAGCCGAGCGCAGCAAGATACGCTTTAAGCTGCTGCGCCATGGTGTGCAACTCCACCGGCAGATGGTAGATAAGCGTCAGCTTTGCAGGCAAGGCGACGTTCTCTTCAGGCCAGCCGGGAATATGCCAGCCAGGCAGTAACTCCCGGCTGGGGGTAATCAGCCCCTCATCCAGCGGTAGCGTCTGCAAAAGCGAGGTGTGATGAATAATCTGCACCAGGCGGCGCGCCTGCGCCGGGCTTAGCCGCGCGGCGGGGCGCAGAGCGAGATAGCAAAAACCGAGGCTGATGCTGTTACTGACCGGTTGCAGATGGCGCAACTCCTCCGGCTCGCCGATGGCGATCTGCACCGGATGGCGGCAGCTGGTGCCTAAATCCTCATCAAACAGCTGCGGTGCAATCCAGTACTCGACCGCTTTCAGCAGCGGGTGCCCTAAGTGGTAGTGGTCGTGGCTCTCAAGGCGCACCAGTTCGTCACTGAAGGCGACAAGGCGAAACGGCCCGGTGCCAATCTGCGGATGAGCGGGGTGCGCCAGGCGGCTGCCGTAGCTCGCCAGACGGTGCGCCAGCCAGTAATCGGGCCGATGCAGCTGAAAGGTAATGCACCACGGATGGGTGAGCGTAATGCGCTCGACGCTGGCAAAAAGCATCCGCAACGCGGGTAACTCAAGCAGGGCGATAAGCTGCCCATGCAACTGCGCGGCGGTGACCGCATCGCCATTGTGCCAGTGCAGGGTAGCGTGAAGGTGAAAGCGCCAGCACAGGCCATCCTCGCTGCTCTCCCAGTGGTGCGCCAGATCGCGCTGCGGTAACGCGCTGCGGCTGATAAAGCGCGTCAGCCCGCTAAAGATCTGCCCCGCCAGGTGCTGCTCCGCACGGCCTGCGAGAAAACCCGGCAGCAAAGGCTCCAGCGGGCGGTAGTAAGGAATGCGCAGCGTCGGCGTCTCGTTCTGCCACTGCCCGCCGAGATAGGGGTTGAGCAGCGCGCGCAGATCCGCAGGATCAAGCTCGGCGAGCGCCAGCGCGTTGTGCTGCTGCCCGGCCGTCAGCGCCTGCTCCAGCATCTCGCGGCGCAGCCGCTCCGGCGTCACGCAGAAATGCAGCGCGCCGCGTTTACCGCGTCCGGACTGCGCCTGCCACGTTAACCAGCCGGCGGCCTGCATCTGGCGCAGCAGGGTGCGCATATGGCGTTCGCTGCAATAGCAGCGCAGAGCCAGCTCGCTAATGCTCACCGCCTGATCCTCACCGGCAGAGGGCGACCAGAGACGCTGAAACTGATTAAGGCGGTTGAGTAATCTCATAACCCGGAACAATAATTCCTATCTATTCACTATTACTTCCGTATATCCCACGCAATACTGAAACACAACCTAACGGCATCAGAACTGGAGAGTAGATCATGGCGCGTCTGGCCGCTTTTGATATGGATGGCACCCTGCTTATGCCCGATCATCGTTTGGGCGATCAAACGCTGGCGGCGCTGCGACGCTTACATGAGCGGGGGGTTACGCTGGCCTTCGCCACCGGTCGGCACGCGCTGGAGATGCAGCGTGTTGTGCAGCATATAGGCCTCGATGCCTTTCTCATCACCGGCAACGGCACGCGCATCCACTCCTTAGAGGGCGAACTTCTCCATCGCCAGGATCTCTCCCCACAGGTGGTCGAGCGCGTGTTGCATGGCCGCTGGAAGACCGGTGCTTCGCTGCATGTGTTTAATGATTCCGGCTGGCTGACCGATAAGCCGCTGCCGGAGGCGCTACAGGCGCATCTCTTCAGCGACTTTAGCTATCAGATCACCGATCTTAAACGCCTGCCCGCCTGTGACGTTGCCAAGATCAGTTTTGTCGGCGATCACGACGATCTCTGCCGCTTGCAACAGCAGCTTGATGAGCACCTTGGCGCGCAGGCGCATATCTGTTTTGCGGCGATGGATTGTCTGGAGGTTCTGCCGGTCGGCTGCAATAAAGGCGCCGCGCTGGGGGTACTCAGCGCCTCGTTAGGATTAACGCTGCAAGAGTGTATGGCGTTTGGCGATGCGATGAATGACAGAGAGATGTTAGAGAGCGTCGGCTACGGCATGATCATGGGCAACGCCATGCCACAGCTGCGTGCGGCGCTGCCGCATTTACCGGTTATTGGGCACTGCCGTAATCAGGCGGTGTCGCACTTTTTGACACACTGGCTGGACACTCCACATCTTCCTTATTCCCCCGAATGAAAAGATATTGCCAGCAAGCCGGGTTTTATTAAATCCGGCTTTTTTTTGCCTATCGCCATTACCTTCGCGCTATTGCGGTGAGGTAAGCAGAGCGATTTGCGCGCTCCAAGGCTCAATATCGCCTAGGTTCGCCGCCACCCATTGCGGGTTGTAGTAGGTTTCAAGATAGCGCTCGCCGCTGTCGCACAGCAGGGTAACGATCGAGCCATTGCGCCCTTCGTCGCGCATCTGCGCCGCAAGCTGTAGCGCGCCCCACATATTGGTGCCGGTAGAGGCACCCACTTTGCGGCCAAGCTGCGTCTCCAGCCACTGCGCGGTGGCAACGCTGGCGGCATCCGGCACGCGCAGCATCTCATCGACCACATCGGCAATAAATGACGGCTCGACGCGCGGGCGGCCAATGCCTTCGATTTTGCTGCCGATCGGGCTGCGCAGTGTGCTGTCGCGCTGTTGCCAGTAGTCAAAGAAGACGGAGTTCTCCGGGTCAACCACCACCAGGCGCGTGTCGTAACCCTGGCAGCGAATATAGCGGCCAATGGTTGCCGAGGTGCCGCCCGTTCCGGCGCTCATCACAATCGCTTCCGGCACCGGATGCGGCTCATTTTTCATCTGGCGGAAGATGCTGTCGGCAATGTTGTTATTGCCGCGCCAGTCCGTTGCGCGCTCGGCGAAGGTGAACTGATCCATATAGTGACCGTTCAGCTCTTTCGCCAGCCGCTCGGATTCGGCGTAGATCTCGCAGGCGCTATCAACAAAGTGGCAGCGGCCGCCGTAAAACTCGATCTGCTCCACTTTGCGTTTCGCCGTACAGTAAGGCATCACCGCGATAAAGGGCAGCCCGAGCAGGCGCGCAAACCACGCTTCTGAGATGGCGGTTGAGCCGGAGGAGGCTTCAATAATCGTGGTGCCTTCCTTGATCCAGCCGTTGCACAGGCCGTATAGAAACAGCGAGCGCGCAAGGCGGTGCTTCAGGCTGCCGGTGGGGTGCGTGCTTTCATCTTTTAAATAGAGATTGATACCCGGAAAACCCGTCAGCGTCAGGCGGATAAGGTGGGTATCCGCAGAGCGCTGCGCGTCGGCATTGATTTCATTAATCGCGTATTTGACCCAGCTGTTGTTCATGATGCTGTTCCGTTTGTCATTTTGTGCCCAGTCTAGCGAAAGGTGAAGAAAAAAAGGTTGCCATTTCGCCTTTGCGATAGACTATTTAGAGAAAAATTTTCTAACGGAGCAGGGGATGTTAGATAAAATTGACCGTAAGCTGCTCGCGCTGTTGCAGCAGGATTGTTCGCTCTCTTTGCAGGCGTTGGCTGATGCCGTTAATCTGACCACCACTCCATGCTGGAAACGGCTGAAAAAACTGGAAGATGACGGTATCTTACTGCGCCGCGTGGCGGTGCTGGATGCGGAAAAGCTCGGGCTGGGGCTGACGGCATTTGTGCTGATCAAAACCCAGCATCATAGCAGCGACTGGTATAACCGCTTCGTCAGCGAAGTGACACAGCTCCCGGAAGTGCTAGGCTTTTGGCGTATGGCTGGCGAGTACGATTACCTGCTGCGCGTCCAGGTGGCGGATATGAAACGCTACGATGACTTCTATAAGAAGCTGGTCAACAGCGTGCCGGGGCTCTCGGATGTCACCTCCAGCTTCGCCATGGAACAGATAAAATACACCACGGCTTTGCCCATTGAATAACCCTTCCGGCGGTTAACCGACCGTCGGCAATTCACGTTCAGGATGTAACCGCGTGCGATTATTTGCTCAGTTAGGCTGGTATTTTCGTCGGGAGTGGCAGCGCTACCTCGGCGCCGTCGCCTTACTTATCATTATTGCTATCTTGCAGCTGATCCCGCCAAAAGTGGTGGGGATTGTGGTGGATGGCGTCACCCAGAAGCAGTTTACCCATCAGCAAGTGTGGATGTGGGTAGCGGCGCTGGTGGCGATTGCCGTCGTCACCTATCTGCTGCGCTATGTCTGGCGCGTCTGGTTGTTTGGTGCCTCCTATCAACTGGCCGTCGAACTGCGTGAGGATTTTTACCGTCAGCTCAGTCGCCAGCACCCGGAATTTTACCTGCGCCATCGCACCGGCGATTTAATGGCGCGCGCCACCAATGACGTGGATCGCGTAGTGTTTGCCGCCGGGGAAGGGGTGTTAACGCTGGTCGATTCGCTGGTGATGGGCTGCGTGGTGCTGATCGTGATGGCGACCCAGATCAGCTGGCAGTTAACCCTGCTGTCGTTATTACCGATGCCGATTATGGCGCTGGTGATCAAGCGCTACGGCGATCAGCTGCACAGCCGCTTTAAAGCCGCGCAGGCGGCCTTCTCTGCGTTAAACGATCGCACCCAGGAGAGCATGACCAGCATCCGCATGATCAAAGCCTTTGGCCTGGAAGATCGTCAGTCGGCGCTTTTTGGCAGCGAAGCAGCGGATACCGGTGCGAAAAACATGCGCGTGGCGCGCGTTGATGCGCGCTTTGATCCAACTATCTATATCGCCATCGGCATGGCAAACATGCTGGCGATTGGCGGCGGCAGCTGGATGGTGGTGCACGGCTCCTTGACTCTCGGCGAGCTGACCAGTTTTGCTATGTATCTTGGGCTGATGATCTGGCCAATGCTGGCGCTGGCGTGGATGTTTAACATCGTCGAGCGCGGCAGCGCGGCCTATAGCCGCATCCGCGATATGCTGGCAGAAGCGCCGGTGGTGAACGACGGCACGGAAACCGTGCCCGCCGAGCGCGGCACCTTAACGCTCTCCATCAAAGCGTTTCACTATCCGCAAACCGACAGCGCGGCGCTGACAAATGTGAGCGCGACCCTTGAGCCGGGCCAGATGCTCGGCATCTGCGGCCCGACCGGCGCGGGGAAAAGTACGCTGCTGGCGTTGATTCAGCGCCATTTTGATGTCGACGCGGGCGATATTCGCTTCCACGATATGCCGCTGACGCAGCTGAAACTGGACAGCTGGCGCAGCCGCCTTGCTGTCGTCAACCAGACGCCGTTTCTCTTCTCCGACACCATCGGCAATAACATCGCCCTTGGCAGACCCGGTGCGACGCAGGAGGAGATTGAGCATGTGGCGAAGCTTGCCAGCGTGCATGATGACATTTTGCGCCTGCCGCAGGGGTACGACACCGAAGTTGGCGAGCGCGGCGTGATGCTCTCCGGCGGGCAGAAACAGCGTATCTCCATCGCTCGTGCGCTGCTGCTGAATGCCGAAATCCTTATTCTTGATGACGCCCTCTCTGCGGTGGATGGGCGCACCGAACACCAGATTTTGCACAACCTGCGCCAGTGGGGCGAAGGGCGCACCGTGATTATCAGCGCGCATCGCCTGTCGGCGCTGACGGAAGCCAGTGAGATTATCGTTATGCAACATGGCCATATCGCCCAGCGCGGCCAACATGAGCAGCTCGCGCGCCAGCCTGGCTGGTATCGCGACATGTACCGGTATCAGCAGCTGGAAGCGGCGCTGGACGACCATCCGCAGGAGGCCGAGGATGCGTAACTTCTCTCGCCAGTGGCCGACGCTAAAACGTCTGCTGGTCTATGGCAAACCGTGGCGCAAGCCGCTCAGTAAAGCGGTGCTGATGCTGTGGGTCGCGGCGATTGCCGAAGTCTCCGGCCCGGCGCTGATCAGTTACTTTATCGATAATATGGTGGCGAAGAGCTACCTGCCGCTCGCGCTGATCGCCGGGCTGGCGGCGGCTTATGTTGGCCTGCAACTGCTGGCGGCGGGGCTGCACTACGCCCAGGCGCTGCTCTTTAACCAGGCGGCGGTCGGCGTGGTGCAACAGCTGCGTACCGATGTGATGGATGCCGCGCTGCGCCAGCCGCTCAGCGCCTTCGACACCCAGCCGGTAGGGCAGATTATCTCGCGCGTGACCAACGACACCGAAGTGATCCGCGATCTCTATGTAACGGTGGTCGCCACCGTGTTGCGCAGCGCGGCGCTGATTGGTGCGATGCTGGTGGCGATGTTCAGCCTCGACTGGCGCATGGCGCTGGTAGCGATGGGCATCTTCCCGGCGGTGATTATCGTGATGCTGATCTATCAGCGTTTCAGCACGCCGATTGTGCGGCGCATGCGCGCCTACCTTGCCGACATCAACGATGGCTTTAACGAAATCATCAACGGCATGAGCGTGATCCAGCAGTTTCGCCAGCAGGCGCGCTTCGGCGAGCGCATGAGCGAAGCGAGCCGCTCGCACTACTTCGCTCGGATGCAAACCCTGCGCCTCGATGGCTTCCTGCTGCGCCCACTGCTGAGCCTCTTTTCCGCGCTGGTGCTCTGCGGCCTGCTGATGCTATTTGGTTTCTCAACCGTCGGCACGGTGGAGGTTGGGGTGCTTTACGCCTTTATCAGCTACCTTGGCCGCCTTAACGAGCCGCTGATTGAGCTGACGACCCAGCAGTCGATGCTGCAACAGGCGGTGGTCGCCGGTGAGCGCGTCTTCGAACTGATGGATCGACCGCGCCAGAATTACGGCGATGACGAGACGCCGCTGCACAGCGGGGCGATCGATATTGAAAACCTCTCCTTCGCCTACCGCGAAGATCAGCTGGTGTTGCAGGATATCTCCCTGCATGTTGAGCCGCGCAGCTTTGTCGCGCTGGTCGGCCATACCGGCAGCGGTAAAAGTACCCTCGCCAGCCTGCTGATGGGCTACTACCCGTTAACCCAGGGGGAGATCCGCCTCGACGGTCGCCCGCTTGCCACCCTCGGACACAGCGCGCTGCGCAAAGGCGTCGCGATGGTGCAGCAGGATCCGGTGGTGCTGGCCGACAGCTTCTTCGCCAACGTCACCCTTGGGCGGGATATCAGCGAAGCGCGCGTGTGGAAAGCGCTTGAGATTGTCCAGCTCGCCGATCTGGCGCGCACCATGAGTGAAGGGATCTACACCCGCCTCGGCGAGCAGGGGAATAATCTCTCCGTCGGGCAGAAACAGCTGCTGGCGCTGGCGCGCGTGCTGGTTGATGCCCCGCAGATCCTGATCCTTGATGAAGCGACGGCGAATATTGACTCCGGCACCGAGCAGGCGATCCAGCAGGCGCTGGCGGCGATCCGCGAGAAGACCACGCTGGTGGTGATTGCCCACCGCTTATCGACCATTGTCGAGGCAGAAACCATTCTGGTGCTGCACCGCGGGCAGGCGGTTGAGCGCGGTACCCACCAGCAGCTGCTGGCGGCGAAAGGGCGCTACTACCAGATGTACCAGTTGCAATTAGTCGGTGAAGAGCTGGCGGCGAGCACGCGGGAAGAGTCACTCAGCGCCTGATGCACCAAAATTAAGCACCCTGCGCGCAACTGCGCCTGGTGGTGCAAAAATGCAACGCACCATGCACCGTCATGGTGCGTTTTTCTTTTTTCCGCCGCTTGTGCTTCATCTACGCGCTTGCGCCGCCCATCACCGCATCTGGTTTTGTCTCTTTATTGCGCGAAAACGCGCGCCTTCACATTTCTGGCACACCCCTTGCAATACCTTCCTCATGTTGGCTGCGTCCATTTGCGAATGTCGAGTGAGGGGAATCTATGAAGCTGGTAACCGTGGTGATTAAGCCATTCAAACTTGAAGATGTGCGTGAAGCGCTCTCTTCGATTGGTATTCAGGGGCTGACCGTGACGGAAGTAAAAGGGTTTGGCCGTCAGAAGGGGCATGCCGAGCTTTACCGCGGTGCGGAATACAGCGTCAACTTCCTGCCAAAAGTAAAAATCGACGTGGCGATCGCCGACGACCAGCTTGATGAGGTGATCGATATCATCAGCAAAGCGGCCTACACCGGAAAAATTGGCGACGGCAAAATTTTCGTTGCCGAACTCGAACGCGTGATCCGTATTCGTACCGGCGAAGCCGACGAAGCGGCGCTGTAATAGCTGACACACAGTGATAGGGATCGGAAAAATGAGAATGAAAACAGTAAAAGCTACCCTTGCCTCGCTGGCTTTGCTGCCGGGCCTGGCGCTTGCCGCGCCGGCCGTTGCGGATAAAGCCGATAACGGTTTTATGATGATTTGCACCGCGCTGGTGCTGTTTATGTCCATTCCGGGCATCGCGCTCTTTTACGGCGGCCTGATCCGTGGCAAAAACGTGCTCTCGATGCTGACCCAGGTGGCGGTCACCTTCGCGCTGGTCTGCATTCTCTGGGTGGTTTATGGCTACTCACTCGCCTTCAGTGAAGGCAACAGCTTCTTCGGCAGCTTCAACTGGGTGATGCTGAAAAATATCGCCCTTACCGACGTGATGGGCAGCATCTATCAATACATCCATGTCGCCTTCCAGGGCTCCTTCGCCTGCATCACCGTGGGGCTTATCGTCGGCGCGCTCGCCGAGCGTATTCGCTTCTCTGCGGTGCTGATCTTTGTGGTGGTGTGGATGACACTCTCCTATGTGCCGATTGCGCACATGGTATGGGGCGGCGGTCTGCTGGCAACCCACGGCGCGCTCGACTTTGCGGGCGGTACGGTGGTGCACATTAACGCCGCGATTGCAGGCCTGGTGGGTGCGTACCTGATTGGCAAACGCGTCGGCTTCGGCAAAGAGGCGTTTAAACCGCACAACCTGCCGATGGTCTTTATCGGTACTGCGATCCTCTATGTTGGCTGGTTTGGCTTCAACGCCGGTTCGGCGAGCAGCGCCAACGAAATCGCCGCGCTGGCCTTTGTTAACACCGTGGTCGCCACTGCTGCCGCGATCCTCTCCTGGGTCTTTGGTGAGTGGGCAATGCGTGGTAAGCCTTCGCTGCTCGGTGCCTGCTCCGGTGCGATTGCTGGCCTGGTTGGTATCACCCCGGCGTGTGGTTATGTCGGTGTCGGCGGCGCGCTGATTGTTGGTCTGGTGTGCGGTCTCGCTGGTCTGTGGGGCGTGACGGCGCTGAAACGTATGCTGCGCGTCGATGATCCGTGCGATGTCTTCGGCGTTCACGGCGTGTGCGGCATCATCGGCTGTATCCTGACGGGCATCTTCGCCTCTACCTCCCTCGGTGGCGTAGGCTTCGCCTCCGGCGTCACCATGGGCCACCAGGTGCTGGTGCAGCTGGAGAGCGTTGGCATCACTATCGTCTGGTCTGCGGTGGTCGCCTTTATCGGCTACAAACTGGCGGATATGACGGTTGGCCTGCGCGTACCGGAAGAGCAAGAGCGCGAAGGGCTGGACGTCAACAGCCACGGCGAAAACGCCTACAACGCCTGATAAGTTGAGTATCTCCTGAGCATAAAAAAGCCTCCGCGTGCGGAGGCTTTTCTTTTGGCGATAACGCAACCGGCTTAGTTGCGGTTACGCATCACCCCTTCCTGCACGCTGGAGGCCACCAGCACGCCATCCTGGGTATAGAATTCGCCGCGCACAAAGCCGCGCGCGCTGGAGGCGGAGGTGCTCTCCACGCTGTAGAGCAGCCAGTCGTTCATATTGAACGGGCGGTGGAACCACATTGAGTGGTCGATAGTCGCCACCTGCATGCCGCGCTCAAGGAAACCAACGCCGTGCGGCTGCAACGCCACCGGCAGGAAGTTAAAGTCCGAGGCGTAGCCAAGCAGATATTGGTGGATGCGGAAATCTTCATCCAGCACGCCGTTGGCGCGGATCCATACCTGACGCACCGGATCGGCCACATGGCCCTTCAGCGGGTTATGGAACTCGACCGGGCGGATCTCCAGCGGCTTGTCGCTGAGGAACTTCTCCTTCACGCCGGGCGGCAGCAGGTGCGAAAGATCGCGGGCGATCTCCGTTTCCGATTTGAGCGAATCCGGCGCGGGCGCGGCGGGCATCGTTTTTTGATGCTCGTAGCCCGTCTCGGGGGCCTGGAAGGAGGCGGTCATATAGAAAATCGGCTTGCCGTTCTGCACCGCGGCCACGCGGCGGGCGCTGAAGCTGTTGCCGTCGCGCAGCACTTCCACATCATAAACAATTGGTTTCTGGCTATCGCCAGGGCGTAAAAAGTAGCTGTGGAAGGAGTGCACCAGGCGGTCTGCCGGAACGGTCTCTTTCGCCGCATAGAGCGCCTGCCCGACCACCTGGCCGCCAAAGACCTGGCGCAGACCTAAATCTTCGCTCTGCCCACGGAACAGCCCCTCTTCAATTTTTTCCAGATTCAATAATGCCAGCAGATTAGATAGCGCCTGACTCATACAATTCCTCAAATAAATAGCGGCTGACGTAGCATATATTGCCTGAGTATAACCTGGAAAATGGAGTGGTCCGATGGGTGCAATAATCTGAATGAATGGGTGTTTACAGGAATATATCGGGTATATGTGCCACACTTGTTCAGGTTACGAAGGTTTAGCCACACATCTGGCAGGCGCTGCGCCTGCAGGTGCATTGAAGATAAGGAGAGATCAATGAAACTCGTGCCCATGTTAAGTGGTTTAGCAGTCGCAGTCGCGTTATCGGCGTGCGCCCAAAAAGGCGGCGATATCCCAACGCCGGCACCTAATCCCAATGCGCCGTCCGCCACGAATAAAGCGGCGATTGCTCAGCCAAGCGTGACCGGTACGGTCTGGATCCGTCAGAAAGTGGCGCTGCCGCCGGATGCGGTGTTAACCGTTACCGTTTCTGATGCCACCCAGGCAAACGCACCGTCGAAAGTGCTGGCGCAGAAAGCGGTACGCACCGATGGCAAACAGCCGCCGTACAGCTATGTCCTGCCGTTTAACCCGGCCGACATCCAGCCGAACGCGCGTATCCTGCTGAGTGCAGCGATCACCGTCGACAACAAGATGGTGTTTATCACCGACTCGGTTAAGCCAGTTATCAACCAGGGCGGCACCAAAGTTGACCTGACGCTGGTTCCTGTTCAGCAAACCGCGGTTCCGCTGCAGCAGAGCGGTGGTACGCCGAACACCGTACCGTCGACCTCACCAACCCAGGTTACCCCGTCTAACGCCACTCCGGCGCCGACCCAGTACTAATCTGCGTGCGTTTTGCTCCTCTCCTTCGGGGGAGGGGCTACTCGTAGCGCCAGCGATACTTGTTCAAATCAATCTCCCCGCTTCCCGACACCACCACGCCTTCAGCCAGCAGTGCCTGACGTTGCCGCTGCAAATCCGGCCCGCTTAGCGAAATAACGCCATAACGATTGACCACCCGGTGCCACGGCAGCGTGCTGCCCTCCGGTAAGCGCTTTAACACGCCGCCGACCTGGCGCGCCGCGCGCGGCGAACCGGCCAGTTTCGCCACTTCGCCATAGGTGGTGACATAACCCTCCGGAATGGCGGCGACAATTTGCCACACCCGGCGGGGAAAAGAGTCTTGCGTATCCATCACATGCTCCTGAGCAGAGAAGGGGGCAGAATAAACAGCGATTTACCCGCTGTGAAGGGGCGATTGCGCAAGAAACCAGCATCCGTCAGCCTATGGGTTGCAATTGCCCTGCCGGATGGGGATAATGCGCCAGCGCGTTGGTTATCAACCTTCGCTCTCAATGGGGGCCCTGTTGGTTCTCCCGCAATGCTACTTTGTTCACCAGGTCAGGTCCGGAAGGAAGCAGCCAGGGCAAAGGACGTGTGTGCCGGGATGTAGCTGGCAGGGCCCCCACCCATTTCAGCCGCTGTTACGCAGCGCGCCGCACTACTCCACTTTCAGCAACTTCCACTCCCGCGCCTGGTTTACCGCCTGCATTCGGCTGCTGACCTGCAACTTCTCATACATCTGCTTTAAGTGCCATTTGACCGTCTCCGCCGAGATCCCCAGCACGCGGGCAATCTCCTTGTTCGAGTGACCGCTGGCGATAAGCTCAAGCGTCTGCTGCTCGCGCTCGGTGAGATAGCGCGTCTCTTCTGTCTCATCGTGCCGTCTCGGCGGTAAACCAAACCGTTCGACTGCCTGCTGTCGCAGGGTAGAAGCCTGTTGCCTGAGCGCCTCCGGCGTTGCCTGGCGGGCAAGCAGATCGTCGAGTAGCCCTACTAATACCGAACCGAGATCGAGCAGGCTGCGCAGTAAACCTCGCTCCAGCGCCTGTTGCAGCGGCGAGGTGAAAACCATACCCGCCTGTTGATACGCCCCGGCATGCCAGAGGGCAACGGCCTGCGCCAGACGTAAGCGCAGGGCAGAGAGCGCTTCGCCGCGCTGCTGCTGCTCGTCGGCAAGGGTCGCAAAGGCAGCCGCAGCCTGATGAGCATGACCTTCAGCAAGGGCGATGCGGCTTTCGCTGACCCGCCGATAGAAGCCGATCGCCCCGGTTTCAGCATGTTCACTGTGCAACTGCCGGAGCGCGTCCAGCGTCTCCAGCGCAGGGGAGAGCGCCTCATCACGCAGATGCAGCGCGACCGTTTCCGCCAGCAGCGCCGCCTGCGCGCGCAGCCACTGGCGCTGGCGCGTCAGTTCGCCGCCATAGGTGAGAAGCCGTTTCGCCTCCGCAATCTGACCGTTAAGCGCCGCCTGGCGTGAGAGCACGATAAAGCAGCGGCTCAGCCCTTCCGGCGGGCAAAAGGTCTCGATCATCTCAAGGCGCAGCGCCAGCAGGGCGTCGATATCCTGCCGCTCGTCGCGCTCCCAGGCGACCTCCGCCAGAATTGGTGCCAGCGTCGCGCCGCTACTGGAGTTACTGCCGGTTTGCGCTTCGGCGGCCTGTAGCGTCTGCGCAGCAACCCGCTTTGCGTCAGCCAGATTGCCCTGGCGTAAATGGGCCTGGGCGATAACAAAGGCGCGCCAGACATCAACAAACAGATTGCGGTTCGCCACCTTCAGCTCCGGCAACCGGCTCTGTACCGCCAGCGCCTGCCCCGGCCGGGCATTAACGAGGTGGCAGTAGCTGAGAATGTTGCACACCAGCCCATCCACCCAGCGATCACCGCAGGGGATCTCCGCCAGCAGCGGCTCCACCAGCGCCACGCTCAGTTCAATATTCTCGGCAAAGGCTTCACAAATCGCCCGCACCACCCGCAGCTTGACCCGCACGCTGTGCGACAGCGCGGCGTCATGCGTCATCGCTTCAATGCCGTCGAGAAGTTCGCGCGAAGCCTGAAAGCGGAAGTGGTGCGCCAGCGCCCAGGCGAGATTAAGCTGCAAATCGATACGCGATGGATCGGGTGTCAGCGGCAAAAAGTGCATCCAGCGCACCAGCGTGTCGATATCCCCCTCTTCGGCGAGGGACTGCGCGCTGGCTTCGGCATGCCGCGCGCCGCTTTTTCCCGCTGCCAGCGCGTGGCGCACCGCCTCGGCCCAGAGTTGCTGCCCGGCAAACCAGTTGCTGGCGCGCTCGTGCAGTTGCCGCACGCGCGCCGGTTCGCTCTGCTGCAAGCGGGCCAGCAACGCGTCGCGCATCAGGTGGTGGTAACGAAACCAGCCGCCGTGCTCGTCCAGAGCGGTGATAAACAGATTATGGTGCTGGATCCAGCCGAGCATCGCTTCGCTGTCATCGCGCCCGGTCAGCGCATCGCACAGCGCCGGGGTGAGGCGGTTGAGTATCGCGGTTTGTAGCAAAAAATCGACCACCGCCTCCGGCAGCGGGGTAAAGATCACCTCATCGAGATAGCGCGCCAGCGTGCGCGAGCCGGAAGGAATACGTGCCAGAAAGCGCTGCGGATCGTGATGCCAGTCCGGTGCCAGCGCGGCGATCTTGATCCCGGCCACCCAGCCCTCCGTGGCCAGCATTAGCCGCTGAACATCCTGCGCGCCGGGGATCGCCGTACGCGCGGCATCGCTGAGGTAGTCCTGCGCTTCGGCGAGGGTGAAACGCAGATCCTCGTCGTGCAGTTCGTTGAGCGCATCCTGTAACGCCAGGCGGCTCAGGGCCAGCGGCGGGCGAAAGCGGCTGCCGATAATCAGGTGCAGCGAATCGGGCGCGTGGTTGATCAGCCAGCTTATGCCTTCGTGCAGCGCGGGGTGGGTCAGGGCGTGGTAATCATCAAGGATCAACCACACCGGATGCGGGCAGCGGTGCAGCTGGTTGGTCAGCTCCGCCAGCAGCACCGAGAGATCCGGCGTCATATCGCCCTGCAAAAAGGGTTCGAGCGCCTCGCCCCAGCCGCTGTAAAGCGGTTTCAGGGCGGTGACCAGGTAACGCGCAAACTGCGCCGGATCGTTCTCATCCTCCTCCAGGCTCAGCCAGCCGATGGCGTCGCCTTGCTCGCGGCGTTGGCGATACCACTGCGCCAGCAGGGTAGTTTTCCCGGAACCGGCTGCGGCGCAGAGAAGCGTCAGTGCGCCGTCGGCGGCCTCATCCAGCCTGGCCAGCAGGCGGTCACGCTCAAGCAATACGCCCGGCGAGCGGGGCGGGGTTAATTTGGTGAGGATCAGCGGCAGCCGGCGCGTGAAGCGGAAAGGTTCCTCGCGATAGCTGGCCGCAAGCAGAGAGTCTGTTGAGGTCAACGATTTCATACGAGCCTGCCCCTGTTCACAAAAGTCGCTGCTAAGTGTAAGTAACTGACACCCGCCTGTAACCTGCCAGAACTTGACCCTTATCGCATTTATCTCTTTTAGTCCCGCTCTCCCCCCCAATTGGGGGGTTATCCCCCCTTAAGACCCGCTTATAGAGTAACCCCACTTCCGCAACCCCTGCCGGTCGCCGTGCTGGCGCTCGCGGGTATACAACCTGAGGACGGAGCTATGGAGCTGAACACACAACAGCTGTTAAAGGCTTATCGCAAAATGCGTGAAATACGTGAATTCGAGGAGCGCCTGCACACTGAAAACACCAGCGGTGACATTCCCGGATTCATCCACCTGTATACCGGCGAGGAGGCTATCGCCGTCGGTGTCTGCGAGAACTTACAGCAGACGGATTACATCGGCTCCACCCACCGCGGGCACGGCCACTGCATCGCCAAAGGGTGCGATATCCACGCGATGATGGCGGAGATTTTCGGCAAAGATGCCGGTCTCTGCCGCGGCAAGGGCGGCTCGATGCACATTGCCGATCTCTCGAAAGGGATGCTCGGCGCGAACGCCATTGTCGGTGGCGCACCGCCGCTGGTGATTGGCGCGGCGCTGACCGCGAAAACCCGCAATAACGGCGGCGTCGCCGTCTCATTTACCGGCGACGGCGGCTCCAACCAGGGGCTGGTGTTTGAAGCCATCAACATGGCGGTGGTGCTGCAACTGCCCGCCATCTTCGTCTTTGAAAACAACGGTTACGGTGAAGCGACCGGGCATAACTACGCCGTTGGCGGCCGCGATATCGCCGGGCGTGCCGCCGGGTTTGGCCTGCCTGCGGTCACCGTTGACGGTACCGATTTCTTTGCCGTTTACGAAGCGACGGCCGAAGCCGTGAAGCGCGCACGCGAAGGCGGCGGGCCGAGCGTGATTGAGGCGAAAGCGTTCCGCTGGCACGGCCACTTTGAGGGCGATCCGGGGCTTTACCGTGGGGAAGGGGAGATCGAACGCCTGCGCGCCGATCACGATCCGCTGAAGATTTTCACCAGCAAAACGGTAGAAAAGGTTACGCGCGAGGCGCTGGAGGCGATCGACGCCGAAGTGAAAGCCCAGGTCGACGATGCGGTGATCAAAGCCCGCGCCGCCGGCTACCCGGTGGCGGAAAGCCTGCTGACCGACGTTTACGTCTCTTACTGAGGAGCCCGTCATGACAATCAAAACTTACCGCGAAGCGATCCGCGACGCGCTGGCGCAAGAGATGGCGCGCGACGAAAGCGTGGTGCTGATCGGTGAAGATCTGCGCGGCGGCCACGGCGGCAACGCGCCGGAAGAGGCGAAAGTGGAGGCCTTCGGCGGCGTGCTCGGCGTTACCAAAGGGCTGTGGACCCAGTTTGGCTCGGAACGGGTGATCGATACGCCAATCACTGAATCAGCGATTATCGGCATGGCTGCTGGCGCGGCGGTCACCGGCTTACGCCCGGTGGCGGAGCTGATGTTTATGGATTTCTTCGGCGTCAGCCACGATGCGCTCTACAACCAGGCGGCGAAATTCCGCTATATGTTCGGTGGTAAGGCGAAAGCGCCGCTGGTGGTGCGCGGCATGATCGGTGCCGGTTTTTCGGCTGCCGCCCAGCATTCCCAGTCCCCCTACAATATTTTCGCCACCACGCCGGGGCTGAAAGTGGTAGTGCCCTCATCGCCCTATGACGCCAAAGGGCTGCTGATCCAGTCGATTCGCGACGACGATCCGGTGGTCTTCTGCGAACACAAGATGCTCTACGACATGAAAGGCGAGGTGCCGGACGAGAGCTATACCGTGCCGCTGGGCCAGGCCAACTACACCCGCGAAGGGGAGGATGTCACCATTATTGCCCTCTCGGCGATGGTGCATAAAGCCAACCAGGTGGCGGACAAACTGCTGAAAGAGGGCATCTCCGTTGAGGTGGTCGATCCGCGCACCGTCTCGCCGCTGGATGAGGAGGGCATTCTCGAATCCGTCGCCTCCACCGGGCGGGTGGTAATTGTCGATGAGTCCGCCGCGCGCTTCGGCTTCGCCCATGATGTGGCGGCACTGATCGCCTCGCAGGCGTTCCACTTCCTGAAAGCGCCGATCGTGTTAATTACCCCGCCGCACACCCCGGTTCCCTTCTCGCCCGCGCTGGAAAAACTCTGGATCCCTGATGTGGATCGCATTGAGGCCGCCGTTCGACAACTGATGGAGGCGTAACCATGAGCACAATCCGCACGCTGGAGATCCCCAAATGGGGGCTCTCGATGGAAGAGGGGACGCTGGCTCAGTGGCTGATTAAAGAGGGTAGCGCCTTCAGCCAGGGGCAGGATATTTGTGAAATTGAAACCAGCAAGATAACCAACGTGCTGGAAGCGCCGTGGGACGGCGTACTGCGCCGGGTGCTGGCTCAGCCGGGCGATACGCTGCCGGTTGGCGCGGTGCTGGCGCTGGTGGCCGATGAGCAGGTAAGCGACAGCGAACTCGACGCTTTTGCCGCCAGCCTCAACAGCGGTGCGTCGCAGCCTGCGGCAGAAACCGCGCCGTCGACGCCTGCGCCAGCAACAACAACCTCGCCTGAACCTTCAGCCCCTGCACCGGCAAAACCCGTCGCGCAGGATGCGATCCCGGCGGCGCTGCGCGGTGAAACTGATGAGACGCAGGTTAATGCCACATCGCATGCCCTGCGGCTGGCGAAAAAGCAGGGTATCGACCTGAGTAAGGTGAGCGGCTCTGGTCGCGACGGGCGTATCTCCGTCGCCGATCTGCAGGCAGCCATTACTGCAGGCGGCAGCAGCGCCGAGTTGCAGCCGCGCGCGGCGGTAAAAGCAAAGCCGCGCCACACCTCGCAGGATGATAGCCAGATCCCGGCAACCCCCATCGCGCGCCGTCTGGCAAGCCAGTTGGGCATCAATCTGCATGACTGCCGCCGCTCGGGATCCGCCGGGCGCGTCAGTCGGGCCGATGTGGAAGCATTAGCCGCGCTGCGCGGCAGCAGTGAGAAGAGCGTTGCCCGTCCCGCAGAAGTTGTTGAGGAGCGCGCGGCATACGAGAGCCAGCCGCTCTCCGCCATGCGGCGCACTATCGCCAGCCGCTTGCAGGAGTCCAAGCGCAACGCGCCCCATTTTCGCCTCGTCAGCGAGGTCGATCTGACGCGTATTCAGGCGCTGCGCCGGGAAGTGAACAGCGTGCTGCCGTCGCTCAAAGTGACGCTCAACGATCTGCTGGTGAAAGCCTGCGCCCAGGCGCTGATGAGCGTGCCGGAGATGAACGTGCAGTATGACGAGGCGTCGCAGACCATTCGCCGTTTTCACACCGCCGATATTGCCATCGCTGTGGCGCTGCCCGGTGGGCTTTATACGCCAATTCTGCGCGAGGCGAACCGTAAAACAGTCGGTGCCATCTCCCGGCAGCTCCATGAGCTGGTGACGCGCACCAAAGCGGGCACGCTAAAAGCGGAGGATTTTCAGGGCGGCACCTTCTGCATCTCCAATCTCGGCATGTTCGGCATCCGCCAGTTCGACGCCATTATCAACCCGCCGCAGTGCGCGATTCTGGCGGTGGGGGCGGCGGAATCCCGCGCGGTGGTGCATGAAGGGCAGATCGTGGCGCGCGAGCGGCTGACGCTCTCGCTGTCGTGCGATCACCGGGTGATTGACGGCGCGGTCGGCGCGACCTTTATGCAGCATCTGCAACGCGCTATCGAAACGCCTTCTCTGATGCTGGTTGAGGAGGCGCGCGGTGAATAACAGCTTTGATGTGCTGATTATCGGCGGCGGGCCGGGCGGCTACGTCGCCGCCATCCGCGCCGGGCAGTTAGGCTTGCGCACCGCGCTGGTGGAAAAAACACACCTTGGCGGTATCTGCCTTAACTGGGGCTGCATTCCGACCAAAGCGATGCTGCACGGCGCTGAGGTCGGGCATGCCATGCGCCATGCCGATCAGCTGGGGTTTAGCGTCGGCGAGATCGCTTTTGAGATCCGCCGTCTGGTGGAGTACAGCCGCTCGGTGTCGCAGCGGCTTACCGACGGCGTCGCTTTCCTGCTGAAAAAGCACAATGTCACGGTGATCAACGGCGAAGGCCGCCTGCTGGAGAAGGGGCGGGTGGCGGTGCGCGGTATCGATGGCGGCGAGCAGCACTACCGCGCCGATCACATCATTCTGGCGACCGGCGCGCGTCCGCGCGCGCTAGCGGGCATTGAGGCGGATAAAAGCCATATCTGGACCTACTTCGAAGCACTCAACCCCGCCGCGCTGCCGCGCTCGCTGCTGGTGATTGGCTCCGGTGCCATCGGTGCGGAGTTCGCCAGTCTCTATAACGATCTCGGCTGTGACGTGACGCTGGTGGAGCTGGCGGAACAGATCCTGCCGCTGGAGGATCGCGATGTCTCATTGCTGGTGCAGCAGCAGTTTGCGAAGCGCGGAATGCAGATCTTCACCGGGGCGCAGATCCGCTCGGCGACGGTCAACGGCGATCGCGTCAGTTGCCTGCTGAAAACCGCCGACGGCGAGCAGACGCTGGAGGTGGATCGCGTGCTCTGCGCCGCCGGTATTCAGCCCAATATCGAAAACCTTGGCCTTGAAGCGCTGGGCGTTGAGATGGCGCGCGGCTTTATTCAGGTCGACGATCGCGGTCGCACTAATGTTTTCGGCCTCTACGCCATCGGCGATGTCGCGGGCGCACCGTGCCTTGCGCACAAAGCGAGCTATGAGGGTGTGCGCTGCGTTGAGGCGCTCGCCGGGCTGCCCGTCGCGGCACCCGTCAGCGCTGATTTTATTCCCCGCTGCACCTACACCCGGCCGCAGGTTGCCAGCCTCGGTTTAACCGAAGCGCGCGCGCGTGCCAGCGGGCGCGAGATCCGCGTCGGCGTCTTCCCCTACCAGGCCAACGGCAAAGCGCTGGCGCTTGGTGAACCGCAGGGCTTTGTCAAAACCCTGTTCGATGCGCAGAGCGGCGAGTTACTGGGCGCGCATATGGTGGGCAGCGACGTGACGGAGCAGATTCAGGGATTTGGCATTGCCCATACGCTGGAGGCAACGGAGGAGAGCCTGCACCAGGTGATCTTTGCCCATCCGACCCTTTCTGAAGCGATGCATGAAGCGATCCTCGCCGCCGACGGACGCGCGCTTCACCAATGAATAGGTAGTGAAGTTTGCCGCGACAGCCTGTTGCGGCGCAGTTGTAACTCAAACCATAAGAGAGAAAGCATGACGATTGATAATAAAGTGGCGCTGGTAACCGGCGCAGGCCAGGGAATTGGACGTGGGATTGCGCTTCGCCTTGCGAAAGAGGGGGCGTCGCTGATGCTGGTGGATATGAACGCCGCCAACCTTGAAGCGGTGGCGAAAGAGGTGCAGGCGCTGGGTCGTAAAGTGGCGACCTTTGTTGCCGATATTTCACAGCGCGACCAGGTCTATGCGGCGATCGATCACGCCGAAGAGGCGCTGGGCGGTTTTGACATTATCGTCAATAACGCCGGTATCGCACAGGTGCAGCCGCTGGCCGATGTCACCCCGGAAGAGGTGGATCGCATTATGCGCATTAACGTGCAGGGGACATTGTGGGGCATTCAGGCGGCGGCGAAGAAGTTTATCGACCGTAAGCAGAAGGGGAAGATCATTAATGCCTGCTCGATTGCCGGACATGATGGTTTCGCGCTGCTGGGCGTCTACTCGGCGACCAAATTCGCCGTTCGCGCTTTAACCCAGACGGCGGCAAAAGAGTATGCCAGCCGCGGCATTACCGTTAACGCTTACTGCCCGGGGATTGTCGGCACCGGTATGTGGGAGGAGATTGACCGCCGCTTCTCCGATATCACCGGCGCGCCGCTGGGTGAAACCTACAAGAAATATGTCGAGGGCATTGCGCTGGGCCGTGCGGAGACGCCGGAAGATGTGGCCGGGCTGGTGGCCTACCTCGCCGGGCCGGATTCCGACTATGTCACCGGTCAGGCGATCCTGATTGATGGCGGGCTGGTCTACCGTTAAGGCGGGCGATTGACGCTTTCGTCTGACGAAGGCGTCATTTCCGTTGGGCGTTACTGGAAGGTGCAGGGGATAACAATGTGCTCTTGCGTACGCGTTCCGTGCAGCATCTCCAGCAGCAGCTGCGAGGCTTTCAGCCCCGCCTGCTGATAGCCCATTTTGACGCTCAGTACATCGGGTTGCAGGAAGGTCATCAGCGGCGTGCTGCCGATACTGCCGACTTTGATCTTCCACCCCTGCTGCTGAATGTATTTAATCGCGCCCATGGCGATGGTGTCAGAGGCGCAAATCAGCGCGCCGCTCTCGGCGGTAAGCAGCTCTTTCGCCAGGTCGTAACCGCTCTGATAGCTGAGATCGCCGAGCGCCGCGTGCGGCGTCATGCCAAACGCTGCACAACGCTCAAGGTAGGTTTGATAGCGGATATTCCCGGTGGTCGGATCGTTAGTGGTGACCCCGATATAGGAGACGCTGCGGTGGCCCGCGTCACGCATCTTCTCCATCAGCACATTGACCGCGCCGACGTTATCGTAGACTACCGACGCCACCTCCGGCAGGGCGCTGGAGATGAGCACCAGCTTATCTTTCCACCCTTTCACCAGGCTTTTATCGACGCCGGAAAAGCCGAACAGAATCACCCCTTCGACATTACGCTGCGCCAGCACGTTAAGGTGGGAGGCAAGCAGGGTAGGGTCGAGCAGGCTCTCCATTAAAATCGCATCGTACTCATGCTGATAGATCTGCGGCAGGATGGCGCGAATGGCCTGATTTTCCGAGGCGGAATCGAGACGCGTGACGATCACGCCGATGATCTTTTCCCGCTGCGAGCGCAGCGCCTGGGCGGCTTTCGACGGGGTGTAACCCTGCTCTTTGATAATCGCTTCAACGCGTTCACGGGTCGCTTTCTTCACTTTATCGCTGTTGTTAATTACCAGCGAGACCGTGGACTTTCCGACGCCGCACAGTTTGGCGATGTCGTTTAACGTTAGCTTTTTATCACTCATTCCCGCACGGGCCTCCTGAAGATCGGACCCGGCGATACTAGCATTAATGAATCCCCTAAGGCACCTCTCTGTGCCGCTGCGCTTCACCATTTATTTTGTGATCGCCTGCTAAAATTGGAACGTTCCAACTAGGCGGATGGATAGGTTGCCGCTATGGTCTTTATCGCTCGGTTTAGAGTAAGAGTTTTTGCGAAAAGCTGTAATAACAACAGCTCACTCATCAAAACCTGCTGGAAGAGAAAAGATGGCGATAAAAAGTAACCCCCAGGATATTGATAAACTTATTGAATTGGTTGGCGGCAAAGAGAACGTCGCTACCGTCAGTCACTGTATTACCCGTTTACGTTTTGTGCTTAACGATCCGAAAAAAGCCAAACCCGCCGAGATTGAAAAACTGCCGATGGTGAAGGGCTGCTTTACCAACGCCGGGCAGTTTCAGGTGGTGATTGGCACCGATGTCGGCGACTGGTATCAACTGCTGTTGCAACATACGCAGGTGAGCGGCACCGACAAAGAGAGCGCCAAGCGTGTGGCGCGGCAAAATATGAAGTGGCATGAGAGCCTCATTTCCCACTTTGCGGAGATCTTCTTTCCGCTGCTGCCAGCGCTGATTAGCGGCGGTCTGATCCTCGGTTTCCGCAACCTGATTGGCGATCTGCCGCTGTTCAACGACGCGCCGCTCACCGAAGCGTCGCCGGTGTGGAAAAGCATCTACGACTTCTTATGGCTGATTGGCGAGGCGATCTTCTTCTACATTCCGGTGGGTATCTGCTGGTCGGTGGTGAAGAAGATGGGCGGCACGCCGATCCTCGGCATTGTGCTTGGGATTACGCTGGTCTCTCCGCAGCTGATGAACGCCTATCTGCTCGGGCAGCAGATGCCGGAAGTGTGGAACTTTGGCTGGTTCTCCATCGATAAAGTGGGCTACCAGTCGCAGGTTATTCCGTCGATTCTGGCCGGCATGACGCTGGCGTGGATTGAGCTGAAGCTTAAACGCATCGTGCCGGATTACCTGACGCTGGTGGTGGTGCCGGTGCTCTCGCTGCTGATTGCCGTATTCCTCGCGCATACCATCATCGGGCCGTTCGGCCGTGTGGTCGGTAACGGCATCGCCTGGGGCGTCAGCCATCTGATGACCGGGCCGTTTGCGCCGATTGGCTCCGCGCTGTTTGGCTTCCTCTATGCGCCGCTGGTGATCACCGGTGTGCACCAGACAACGCTGGCGGTCGACCTGCAACTGATCCAGAACCTCGGCGGTACGCCGGTCTGGCCGATTATCGCCCTCTCCAACATTGCACAGGGTTCCGCGGTGGTTGGCATCATTCTGGTGAGCAAGAAGGTTAATGAACGGGAGATCTCCGTGCCCGCCGCCATCTCGGCCTATCTGGGCGTGACGGAACCAGCGATGTACGGCATCAACATGAAGTATCGCTTCCCGATGCTCTGCGGCATGGTCGGCGGTGCCTGCGCCGGGCTGATCTGCGGGCTGACCGGCGTGATGGCGAACGGTATTGGCGTCGGCGGCTTACCGGCCATCCTCTCAGTGAAAACCCAGTACTGGGCGATTTATGGTCTGGCGATGCTGGTGGCGATTGTGATCCCGCTCGTGCTGACCACGGTTATCTATAAACGTAAGCAGGCAGCGGGCAAGCTGCTGGTGGTGTGAAAAAGGGATCGACGCAATGAACAAACGTAATGTTCCGTGGTGGCAAAACGGCGTGATTTACCAGATCTACCCGCGCAGTTTTCAGGACAGTACCGGCAATGGCCTCGGCGATCTTCAGGGCATTGTGCGTCGCCTTGATTATCTCCAGTGGCTCGGGGTGAGCGCCATCTGGCTGACGCCGGTTTACCTCTCGCCGCAGGTGGATAACGGCTATGACGTGGCGGATTACTACGCCATCGATCCGCTGTTTGGCACCATGGCGGATTTTGAGGCGCTGGTCGACGCCGCCCATCAGCGCGGCATCAAGGTGGTGATGGATATGGTGTTTAACCATACCTCCACGGAGCATGCGTGGTTCAAAGCCGCCGCCAGCGACCGTAACAGCCCGTGGCGCAACTTCTATATCTGGCGCGACGGCAAAGAGGGGCGGCTGCCCAATAACTGGCACTCCAAGTTTGGCGGCAGCGCCTGGTGCTGGCATGAGGAGACGCAGCAGTACTATCTGCACTCCTTCTCTGCCCAGCAGGCGGATCTCAACTGGGAGAACCCGGAAGTGCGCAACGCCCTGAAAGCGGTCTGCCACTTCTGGGCGGATAAGGGTGTGGACGGGCTGCGGCTGGATGTTATCAACCTGGTCTCCAAGCACCCCGACTTGCCGGATGATGATGAGGGCGACGGTCGCCGTTTCTACACTGACGGCCCGGCGATTCACGACTTTCTCGAAGAGATGAGCCGCGATGTCTTTCAGCCGCGCGGGCTGATGACGGTGGGCGAAATGTCCTCCACGCGGCTTGAGCACTGCCAGCGCTATGCGCGGCTGGATGGCAAAGAGCTGTCGATGACCTTCAACTTTCACCACCTGAAAGTCGACTATCCGCAGGGGGAAAAGTGGCGGCTTGCGCCGCCGGATCGCATTGCCCTGAAGCGGATCTTCGCCGAATGGCAGCGCGGAATGCACAAACTGGCGTGGAACGCGCTCTTCTGGTGTAACCACGATCAGCCGCGCATCGTGTCCCGGCTGGGGGATGATGGGGCGCTGCGCACCGTTTCGGCGAAAATGCTGGCGATGGTGCTGCACGGTATGCAGGGGACGCCCTATATCTACCAGGGTGAAGAGATTGGCATGACCAATCCGCACTTCAGCCGCATCGATCAATACCGCGATGTCGAAAGCCTGAATATGTTCAAAATCCTGCGCCTGCATCAGGATGAAAAGGATGTGCTGGCGGTGCTGGCGCACAAATCCCGCGATAACGGCAGAACGCCGGTGCAGTGGGATGACAGCGAGAACGCCGGTTTTACCGACGGCGAAAGCTGGATTGATGTGGCGGATAACTACCGGCAGATCAACGTGGTCGGTGAGATGGCGGATAGCGATTCGGTGCTGCACACCTACCGGGAGCTGATCGCGCTGCGCAAAAACCTGCCGGTGCTTACCTTTGGTGACTATCAGGATCTCGACCCTGATTCGCCGACGTGCTGGTGCTACCAGCGGCGCGATGAGGCGCAAACCCTGCGGGTGATTGCCAACCTCAGCGGCGAGCCGCTGGCACTGAATGAGGCGTGTTTGCCCAATGAGGCGGGCTGGCGTCTGCTCTACGGCAACTACGCGGACGGCGCGCAATTGCCCGCCACCGGCACCCTCAGACCTTATGAGTGTGGCTGGTGGCTGCGGGAGTAGGTAAGCCGCTTCATTTCCCGGCAGGGGTGTAGCGCAGATACCCGGCAACGCCGCTGTTATCGCCCCCGTCTGATGGGTGATTGACCCCTTCGGAGACCGGGATTTCGGCGAAATCGAACGGCGATACGCCTTCAATGCAGGCCGCGTTAACGCCATATTGATCGGGGTTAGAGCGGCGCTGGTGGAAGGTGTAGATGCCGCACACTGAGCAGAAGAAGTGGACGGCGACCCCGGTGTTAAAGCGGTACTCGGTAAGCTTCTCTCTGCCCTGAATAATATCAATGCCAGACAGCGGCGCGGTGACAGCCACCGCGCCGCGCATCCGGCAGTAGGAGCAGTTGCAGCGCCGCGCGTTGTTAAAGCCGTCGAGCAGCATCACGTTAAACACCACCGCACCGCAGTGGCACTGCGCCCGTTTTTTCTCACTCATCTCACTTCTCCAGCCTGGAACGGTACTCTCAACCATAGCCTTTTTTGGGGATACCGGCAGCATCGCGCAAGCGTGTAGAATCCCTGCACTTATCGTCCTGAGGCTCAGCACTATGCGCAATCCCTTCATTTTATTAACCCTCCTTGTTTCGACATCCGGTATGGCCGCCACGCTACACTCCGGCATTTATGAAGCGTTACAGCTTGCGGTCTCGCCGCAGGGCAAGGTCACCGGTTACTACAGCGAAACCCTCGGTGTTGGCGTAACGCGCACCTGCGCCTTTGCGCTGGCGGGAGAGGTGTCGGCACAGGGCGATGCGAAGATCGCCTCCTGGTCTTCGGCAGTGCTGCCGGGGCACCTTGCGGCAACAGCCGACGGTGTGACGCTCACCGTCCCCGGCGGGCAGTCCCATGACGGCTGCGTCAATGCCATGCTGCCGCTGATCAATGATGGTCTGGGGTTGAGTAAAACCCGCGATACCGACTGGCAGTCGATGGCGCAGGTGCGCGCCGAACGGCTCTACTTCTATCGCCAGCCTGAAGAGAAGACGCGGCGAAAAGCCTTTGTCGTGCAGGATGATGTGGTCGGCGTGCTGAAAACCCAGGGGGAGTGGACGCAGATCGAGTATGTGAGTGACGAGGGTAAAAGCACTACCGGCTGGGTGAAAAGCGAGGCGCTCGCCCCGCTGACGCCGCCCGCTTCCTGATGCTTACACTACGCTGCGCTTAAACGACGGTGCTGCCGGATTGAGCACGTGCCACAGCGGTTTTATGCGCAGCAGCGCATCCTCAAGCACTTCTGGCTCCAGCGCGAAGGGGATGCGCAGGTTGCGCTCAAACGCGCCATCGAGGCCGAAACGCGTGCCGGCACCGAGATGAATGCCCTCGGTTTCGGCGCGCGCGGCAAAGGCCGTCGCCAGACGGTCGGGCAGCTCGACCCAGTAAGACAACCCGCCCTCCGGCGGCTGAAAGTGCCACGCGGGGAAGAGATCCGCCATGAGTTCGCCGCAGCGGTCGCGGCGTGCTTGCAGCATCGCCCTGCGCGCCGGCAGAAAATCGCTTTCGTTAGCCATCAGCCACTGCGTTGCCAGCTGTTCCAGCAGCGGTGAGCCAAGCTCCAGCGAGTCGCGCGTCTGCGCCAGGTGGGCGATGGTGCGCGCAGAGGCGCGAACCCACCCGAGTCGTAAACCGCCCCAGAAGGTTTTCCCCGCCGAGCCGAGCGTGATCACCGAGTCATGCTTATCAAACGCGGCAAGCGGCGGCGGCGGGGCGTTTTCGTACCAGAGATCAACCATCGTCTCATCCACTACCAGCGTGGTGCGCGTACGGGCGGCAATAGCTGCGATGGCTTCCCGCGTCGCGCTGTCCATGCAGCGCCCGGTCGGATTGTGATAATCGGGCATCAGGTAGGCAAGGCGCGGCGCGGTCTGCGCCAGCGTGGCGGCAAAACCGTCGGTGTCCCAGCCGCGCTGTGGCAGCGAGACGCCAACCGGCCTGCATGACGCCCCCTGAATAGCCGCAATCGCCAGCGGGTAGGTGGGGTGATCGACCACCACGCGATCGCCAGGCCCGGTCAGCATACGCAACACCAGCGCCAGCCCGCTCAGCGCGCCATTCACTACCATGACTTCATCGGCATGGGTCGGTAAACCGCGCGCGGTATAGCGTGCGGCAATCGCTTCGCGCAGCGCCAGCACGCCGAGCTGACCATAGCCGGTGCGCGAAAGATAAGGCGTTATCGCCGTTAAGGCGTGGCTGTAGGCCTGGTGAATTTCTGGCCCTGCGCTGAGGGCGGCGGTGGAGAGATCGAGCGCTGCGCCTGCGGTGCTGCGCGTCGGTATCGCGCGGTTATCGGGCAGGATCACCCGCGAGCCGCTGCCGTGGCGGCTCTCCAGGTAGCCCTCTTCGCGCAGGTGCGCCAGCGCGCTGGCAATTGTCGTGCGGCTCACCGAGAGCGTGGTTGCCAGTTCCCGCTCGCCGGGCAGACGGGTATCCAGCGCCAGCCTGCCATCGAGGATCAGCAGGCGCAGCGCATCGGCAAGCTGACGCCAGAGCGGGGTGCGGGACGAGGGTTGTTGCCAGTGACCTAACAGGCGCAGCAACGACTGGCTACCAAAGCGACGGGATGACATAAGCAGTCCACTATCTGAAAACTGGACATTAATCATAAGTCCATTTCCGGGGAAGATGGAAGCCTGTCCAAGCGGAGAAGATCTATGCTGCGTCGATTACTGCAACTCTATTTCGGGTTATCCCTTTACGGCCTCTCTACCGCCATGTTTGTGCGCGCCGATCTTGGTGCCGATCCGTGGAATGTCTTTCACCTGGGCGTGGCGAAACTGCTGGCGCTGGATATCGGCACGGTGATGATCGCCACCGGCGCGCTGGTGCTGCTGCTGTGGATCCCGCTGCGCCAGCGCCCGGGGCTTGGCACCATCAGTAATGTGGTGGTGATAGGGCTGGCGGCCGATGCCGCGCTGGCGATGATCCCAACGCTGGATCAACTGCTACCGCGCAGCGCGCTGCTCGCCAGTGCTATCCTGGTCAATGCGATCGCCACCGCGATGTATATCGGTGCCGGGTTTGGCTCCGGGCCGCGCGATGGGCTGATGACCGGCGTGCATGCGCGCACCGGCTGGTCGGTACGCAGCATTCGTACCGTGATTGAGCTGTCGGTGCTGCTGATTGGCTGGCTTTTGGGCGGCACGCTCGGCGTCGGCACGGTGCTTTATGCGCTGACCATCGGCCCGCTGATCCAGCTCTGCCTGCCGTGGTTTCGCTTCGCACCGCGCCCCGCTCCCGTTGCAGAAGTAAAACCGGTCGCCTAGCCATTTTTGTCAGGTTTACAGGCAGATAAAGTTAAGGGATGCTGAGTTATCACAGGCCGACGCTTTCGGCCTGAAGGGAGAGAGCCTATGACCACACCCATTCTGGAGACCGAAAGATTACGCCTGCTACCGCTGGTATCTGCCGATGCTGAGCAGATCCAGCGCATTTTTCCGCGCTGGGAGATCGTGCGTTACCTGATTGCCAGCGTGCCGTGGCCCTACCCGGAAGGCGCCGCGCAGCACTATGTCGATAATGTCGCGCTGGCGGCGAGCCGCGCCGGTGAAGGCTGGTTCTGGACGCTGCGCCGTAAAGAGGATGAGCGCGAGTTAATGGGCGTTATCTGCCTGATGAACACGCCGGATAACAACCGCGGTTTCTGGCTGGCACCGGAGTGGCAGGGGCAGGGCTATATGCGCGAAGCGTGCCACGCGGTGACCGATTACTGGTTCAATGGCCTGAAGCGCGAGGTGCTGCGCGCGCCAAAAGCGGTGGCTAACGATCGGTCGAGAAAGATCTCGCACAGCAGCGGCATGCGGCTGGTTCGCCGCCAGCCAGGCCACTATGTGGCGGGCGAGTTAGAGACCGAGTTGTGGGAGATCACCCGCGACGACTGGAACCGCCTGTACGGCTGATGCCCGCGCCGACAGCCCGCCCGGGCTGTCATTTAATTATCTCTTCTAAGTAATTTCTCACCCATATATTCAAATTGTCATAATATTGAAATATTAATTTAATATTTATGTCATCTTTCTCGTGCAAATTATTTATGGGGTGTTTCGGCTTGTTATATTTCTGAAATATATTTGTGGATCGACCACCTAAGTTCGTGTATTAATTAGCGTGTTTATTCACACCAGAAGGGATAATCATGACCAGCGCTGTATTAAACGTAAGAATTGATGAAGCGTTAAAAGAGAAACTTCGCCATTATGCTGAAGTCAACAATGAGAATTTAGGTTCGGCGACGCAAAAGCTTCTCCTGCTGGCGTTTGAGGCAGTGGAAGAGGAGAGCGTATCGGAGGAAGAGGTCGACAGCCAGCACACGGAAGAAGAGAGCGCAACGCCACTTACAACCAAAGAAATCAAAGCACTACGCAAACTTCTGAAGAAGAGAAAATGAACCAACAACTGCTTTCCATCGCCCACAGTTACCGTGAAGCGTGCGAGCTGCTGCGCTCAGGGTTCGTTAAACAAGTTCGTCTGGACTGGAATATTGGCACAGATGAGTTCTTTCGCATTGCATCGGACTGGTGTGACGCTGGCGCTAAAATTAAAAAAGAGGGGAATAGCTTTATTATTTCACTGAAAGGATTCCCCATTCCCCGCCAGCAGTAACACACTTGTCATGAAACCATCATTTTAATTGCAAATAAAAGTGTGATGATGGTTAAAATAATAACAGCAACCATCTCAATAAAGCATTAAGGATGATGTTTACGGCGAGCCGTTTGTGGCTCGTCGTTATTTCTTTTTGCTTCCCGTCACCGCGCGCAGGCAACGGGCGATGAAGCGGGTATACTGCCTAAAATTCGCAGTGGCCCGGAAGCTTATGAAAACCATCACTCTCTATGATGTCGCCCGCCATGCCGGCGTCTCTTACCAGACCGTCTCCCGCGTGATCAACGATGCGGCCCATGTCTCTGCGCGTACCCGTGAAAAGGTGCAGGCGGCGATGGCGGCGCTGCACTATGTGCCCAACCGCGGCGCGCAGCAGCTGGCGGGCAAACGCAGCAAAACCCTTGGCTTAGTGACCACCGATCTGGCACTGCATGCGCCGTCGCAAATCGCTTCGGCGGTCAAGAGCCGCGCCGGGCAGGCGGGAGCCAGCGTGATGATCTCAATGGTCGAACAGCACGATGCACAAAGCTGCGCGGCGGCGTTGCAAGAGCTGCTGGCGCAAAGGGTTGAAGGGGTGCTGATTAACGTCCCCCTCGACGATGCGCTGGCGCAACAACTGGCGGCGCAGGCCGCACCGGTGCCGGTGCTGTTTCTTGATGTCAGCGACACGGCGTCGGTCAACAGCCTGGTGTTTGACGCGCTTCAGGGCGCGCGCCTCGGGGTTGAGCACTTGCGCGCATTGGGGCACCAGCGCATTGCGCTGCTCGGCGGGCCGGAGAGCTCGGTTTCGGCACGCGCACGCTTTAGCGGCTGGCTGTCGGCGCTGGAGGAAGCAAAGCTGGCTCCCTTCGCCTGCGCGCACGGTGACTGGAGCGCGGCCTCCGGTTTTGAAAAGGCGCAGCGCTTGCTGGTCGGGCCGCAGCTGCCGCAGGCGGTGCTGGTGGCAAACGATCAGATGGCGCTTGGCGTACTGCGCGCCTGCGCGGCAAAAGGCATTGCCGTCCCGGAGCAGATCTCGGTGGTCGGTTATGACGATACCGACGACAGTGCCTGGTTTTCGCCGCCGCTCACCACCGTGCGGCAGGCCTTCAAAGAGGCGGGCGCGCGCAGCGTGGAGTGGCTGCTGAATAGCAATGCGCAGGGCGAAGATCTTTGCCGGATGCGCCTACCTGTCAGCCTGGTCGAGCGCCACTCCAGCGCGCCGCAGTCGCAGCAAAAAGAGAGCGGTGAAGCGCTGGCCCGACGCCTGCAACAGCTGGCAGAGCAGGTGGCTTTACTCCATCGCCGCTAAGCTTTTGTGATCCTCTTCGCTTTCAGCCGCTCTGCGCCTTTACCTGCGGCCCGGTTTGCGCCATTGTGCTAAAAATTGTGAGCGCTTCGCAAAAGAGGTTGTTATGCCATCCACCCTTGCTTCACTACTCTCCCGCCGCGACTGGGAAAACCCGGTTGTTACCCAGTGGCATCGCCTGGCGGCGCATGCTCCGATGCGCAGCTGGCGCGATGAAACCGCCGCGCGCGATGAAGCGGACTCCACAGCGCATCGCTCGTTGAATGGGATCTGGCAGTTTAGTTTTTTCGCCTCACCGGAAGCGGTGCCGGAGCAGTGGCTGGAGAAGGATTGCGCCGATGCTGTGGCAATGCCGGTGCCCTCCAACTGGCAGATGCAGGGCTTCGATACGCCCATCTATACCAACGTGACCTATCCGATCCCTGTTAACCCGCCGTTTGTTCCGCAGCAGAACCCAACCGGTTGTTACTCGCTCACATTTAACGTGGACGCTGAGGCAATCGCCGAGGGGCAGACGCGGATTGTGTTTGACGGCGTTAATTCAGCTTTTCATCTCTGGTGCAACGGGCAGTGGGTTGGTTACTCGCAGGATAGCCGCCTGCCAGCGGAGTTCGATCTCAGCGCGGTGCTGCGCACGGGTGAAAACCGCCTGGCGGTGATGGTGCTGCGCTGGTGCGATGGCAGCTATCTCGAAGATCAGGATATGTGGCGCATGAGCGGCATCTTCCGCGACGTCTCGCTGCAACACAAACCGGCGCTACATATTGCTGATTACCACTACACCACTGCGCTCAACGCGGAGTTTACCCGCGCAAGCGTGCGGGTGACGGTGGAACTGGCCGGGGAGTTTGCCGAATCGCGCGTGACGGCGGTGCTGTGGCGCAATGGCGAAAAGATTGCCTCTGGCGAACAGACGCCCGGCAGCGCGGTGGTCGATGAGCGCGGCAACTGGGCGGAGCGCCTGAGCCTGACGCTGCCGGTTGAGTCGCCGCTGCTGTGGAGCGCGGAGACGCCGAACCTCTATCGCCTGACGCTGACACTTTACGATGCGCAGGGCAGTTGTGTCGAAGCCGAAGCCTGCGATGTCGGTTTCCGCCACGTCGAGATCCACCAGGGTTTATTGAAACTTAACGGCCAGCCGCTGCTGATCCGCGGCGTTAACCGCCACGAGCACCACCCGGAGCACGGCCAGGCGGTGGATGAAGCGACCATGCGGCGCGATATTGAGCTGATGAAACAGCACAACTTTAACGCCGTGCGCTGCTCCCATTACCCTAATCATCCGCTCTGGTATCGCCTCTGCGATCGCTACGGTCTCTACGTGGTGGATGAAGCCAATATTGAAACGCATGGCATGGTGCCGATGAGCCGCCTGGCGGATGATCCGCGCTGGCTGCCAGCGATGAGCGAGCGCGTGACGCGCATGGTGCAGCGCGATCGCAACCATCCGTCGATCATCATCTGGTCGCTGGGCAATGAGTCCGGGCATGGCGCGAATCACGATGCGCTCTACCGCTGGCTGAAGAGCACCGATCCGACGCGCCCGGTGCAGTACGAAGGGGGTGGGGCGAATAGCGCGGCGACGGATATCATCTGCCCGATGTATTCCCGCGTCGACCAGGATCAGCCCTTCCCGGCCGTACCAAAATGGTCGATCAAAAAGTGGATCGGCATGCCCAATGAGACCCGGCCGCTGATCCTCTGTGAATATGCCCATGCGATGGGCAACAGCTTTGGCGGTTTCGCCAAATACTGGCAGGCGTTTCGCGCCGCGCCGCGTTTGCAGGGCGGCTTTGTCTGGGACTGGGTTGACCAGGCGCTGACAAAAATTGGCGCAGACGGGCAGCCTTTCTGGGCCTACGGCGGTGATTTTGGCGATACGCCAAATGACAGGCAGTTCTGCATGAACGGGCTGGTTTTCCCGGATCGCACCCCGCACCCGGCGCTGTTCGAAGCGCAGCGCGCGCAGCAGTTTTTCCAGTTCTCTCTGCTTAGCTCTTCACCGCTGACCATCGACGTGACCAGCGAATACCTGTTCCGCACCAGCGATAATGAAGTGCTGCGCTGGCGCGTCGAGCGCGATGGCGAGGTGCTGGCGCAGGGCGAAACCGCGCTGGTCATTGCGCCGCAGGGCAAGGTGCAGATCGCGCTGGATCTGCCGGAGCTGACCGCGGCGCCGGGCGAAGTGTGGCTTAACGTTGAGGTTTACCAGCGCGAGGCGACGGCCTGGTCTGCGGCCTGGCATCGCTGCGCCTGGGATCAGTGGCGCTTGCCGGCACCGCTCTGGGTTGCAGTGCCTGATAAACAGGGCGAGCGCCCGATGCTCGAGGTTAATGATGAAACCTACACCGTTACCCAGGGCAACCAGCGCTGGGCCTTCTGCCGCCAAAGCGGCAATCTGGTGCAGTGGTGGCGCGACGGGCAGGAGACGCTGCTGACACCGGTGACCGATTGTTTTACCCGCGCGCCGCTCGATAACGATATCGGCGTCAGTGAAGTGACGCGTATCGATCCCAATGCCTGGGTGGAGCGCTGGAAAGCGGCGGGCATGTACGATCTGCACGCCGAGCTGTTGAGCTTTGAGGTGCAGGAGAGCGCACAAGAGGTAACGCTGCGTACGATTCACCGCTGGATCGGTGCCGGGAAAAGCGCCTTTATCAGCGAGAAAACGTGGCGGATTGATAGGACCGGTGGTTTACAGGCCGATATTGAGGTGGTGGTGGCAAATGATATTCCGCCACCGGCGCGCATTGGCCTGGTGTGCCAGCTTGCGGAGCGCCCGGCAGAGGTGAGCTGGCTCGGTCTTGGCCCCCATGAAAACTACCCGGACCGCAAACTCGCGGCCTGCCAGGGGCGCTGGACGCAGCCGCTGGCGGCGCTACATACGCCCTATATCTTCCCCGGCGAAAATGGCCTGCGCTGCGACACCCGGCTGTTGCAGTGTGGCGCGCATCAGCTGGAGGGGCGGTTCCACTTCTCCGTTGGCTGCTACAGCGACACTCAACTGCGGGAGACGACGCACCACCATCTGCTGCGCGAAGAGGCGGGCTGCTGGCTGCACCTCGACGCCTTCCATATGGGCGTCGGCGGGGATGACTCCTGGAGCCCGAGCGTCTCGCCGGAGTTTATTTTGCAGGAGGAGCGGGTGCGTTACCGCTTGCGCTGGCAGCAGGCGTAAACGCCGGTTCCGCACCGGGCATGTTGTTCCCGCATGACATCGGTTATCTTTACCGGTCTGAGGCTATAACATGCGCCGGTGGCGGTTCGCGTTGGGAAGGGGTGGATGAAGAAAAAAGAGTTCGTCACGCAGGATCTGCTCAGCAAAATTTACCAGAACAGCGCGCCAGGCCCGCGCAAACTCCCCCCGGAGCGGCAACTGGCGCAGGAGTATGGCGTGTCGCGCTTCACCATCCGCCAGGCGCTGGAGAAGCTTGCCAGCATCGGCGTGGTGCGCATTGTGCAGGGCTCCGGCATCTGGATTAATGAGCAGGCGCGCAACAACCCGCTGGTCTACAACTCGATCACCGAGAAGCGCTTCGATCAGATCCGCTTTCGCATGGTAAGCCTGCATAAGAAGCGGCCGAACCGCGATGAGCAGCAGATCTTTGGCCTGAACGATGAGAGCTTTATCTGGCAGTTTTGCCGCCTGCGCTTTGTCGATGAGCAGGCGGTGCAGATTGAGATTTCACGCATGCCGGTCGAGGGTTTTGCCGATCTCAATCAGCAGGTGATTGAGCGCTCATTGCAGCAGTATGTATTAAGCAAGGGGTATCAAATCTCCCACCTGCTCACCACCTACCGGGCAGTGAACGTCAGCCGCGAGCAGGCCGCGCTGCTCGGCTGCAAAAAGGGCAGCCCGGCGATGCATATCAGCAACCGCGGCATTCTCGAAGGCGGCCAGGTCTACGAAATCAGCGACATTATCGATATCAACTACAGCTGTACCTATGTCATCCCCCATAACCGCGAAAACCTGACCTTCCGCCAGGGCGGCGGCTGAATTACGGCGTGTGCATGGTGCCGTCGGTGAGGCGGCTCTGTGTCCACTCGTGCGGGCGGTAGGTGACAGGCCAGGCGCGCGCCTCCTCTTCATTAAACCCAACGCCGATGCCCGGTTTCTCCGGCGCATAGACAAAACCGGCTTTCACCTGCGGCGCGCCGGGGAAGACCGCATCCGTGGTCGCGGAGCGCGGGATATACTCCTGAATCGCGGCGTTATGCAGATGGATATTGAGATGGGTATTGACCGCCACCGCGATGGGCGTCATATCGCCCGGGCCGTGCCAGGCCAGGCGCACGCCGAAGGCCTGACAGAGCACCGCCAGCTTCAGCGCCGGGGTGATGCCGCCAAGTTGGGAGATATGGCAGCGGATAAAGTCGATGCGGCGGTTCACAATCAGATCGTGCCACTCCGCCGGGTTGTTAAACAGCTCGCCCATCGCCAGCGGCGCGCTGCTGTGCTGGCGCACCTGATCGAGCCAGCCGCTCTGCGCGGGCGGCAGTATATCTTCAATAAAGTAGGGCTGATAAGGCTCAAGCTGCTTCGCCAGCTGCACCGCCTGCTGCGGGAAGAGGCGCTCATGCACGTCGTGCAGGATATGCAGGCTGTCGCCATACTTCTCGCGCAGCGCTTTAAACATGGCGACGGTGTTGCGCATGTACTCCTGCTGGTCGAAATAGGCACCCGGCGTCGGGTTTTCCGGCGTTTGCAGCTGCGAAGGCGTACCGCCGTAAAAACCAAGCTGGCAGCGCACATGGCGATACCCCTGTGCAACAAGCTTATCAACCGAGGTAAAGAGTTCATCGAGGGTTTCACCGCTGGCGTGGCTGTAGGCGGCGATGGCATCGCGGGATTTCCCACCCAACAGCTGATAGAGCGGCATCCCGGCGAGCTGGCCTTTGATATCCCACAGCGCCATATCGACGCCGGAGATGGCGTTGTTGAGAATCGGGCCGTTACGCCAGTAGGCGTTGACGCTCATCATCTGCCACAGATCTTCAATGTTATTGGCATCGCGACCAATCAGCAGCGGCTTCAGGTACTCATCCACCACCGTTTTGACCGCCAGCGGGCGCTGCTGAAAGGTCGCACAGCCGTGGCCGATGACACCTTTATCGGTTGTTACCCGCACGACGACGAGGTTATGCCTGTCGGGACGGGTAATAAAACAGTCGATACTCTGGATAAGCGTTGGCGTCACGGGAACTCCTTTACAGCGAAATATAAGCGGGGAATGGCCACTATCTTCACCCTAATTTCGCCGCGAGGTAAACGCTTTTTTCGAATAAATATTTTGGTCAGCTTTCCCCTCTTAATTTAATTAAAAACCAGACCAATTTGCGCTTTGTTGCATTAATGAATGCTTGATAGAAGCAAAGTGTGACGGATTTCATATTTTATTGGTTTGTTTTGCTCCCGGCATTTCTCTACCCTTGTTAGCAATCACTAAAACAACAACACATCCGGCAGGAGTTTTTATGGGCACGCAAGAAGCCATCACCAATATTATTCGCCTGGTGGGCGGGCGGGATAATATTCATAACGTCTGGCACTGTATGACGCGCCTGCGCTTCTCGCTGGTGGATGACAATAAAGTGGAGCAGGCGGAGATTAAAAAAGTGCCCGGCGTACTGGGCGCGCAGCTGCAAAGCGACCAGTTCCAGATTGTGATTGGCCCGCAGGTCAACAGCTGGTACGAGCAACTTCTCGCCGCGCTGGGCGACGCGCCCGCAGCACCGGCTGCGAAAGAGAAGGGGCGCAAAAGCCTGGTGTCGCTGTTTATGGATACGGTCTCCGGCGTCTTTGGGCCGATTGTGCCCGCCATTGCCGGGGCGGGGATGATCAAAGGGCTGCTGGCCGGGCTGATTGCCCTCAATGTTATCTCGGCGAAAAGCGATACGGTGATCGTCATCGATCTGATTGCCAGCGGCGTCTTCTACTTCCTGCCCTTTTTCCTCGCGGTGTCGGCGGCAAAAATATTCAAGACCAATGAATATCTGGCGGCAGCGGTCGCGGCTTGCCTGATGTACCCCTCGCTTATCGAGGCGGCAAAAGCGCTGGCTGCGCATCAGGAGGGGGCGGTCAGCGCATTCTGGCTGCTTAACGCTATCCCAGTTTCCGTCTTTAACTACTCGGCAAGCGTGATCCCGGTGATCTTCTCGGTGCTGGCGCTCAGCTATATCCATCGCTGGGTGGACAGCATTATGCCGGAGGTGCTGAAGACCGTCTTTACGCCAACATTGACGCTGTTCCTCGGCGCGCTGGCGGCGCTGGTGGTGATTGGCCCCATCGGTATCTGGCTCGGTAAAGGGCTGGCACTGTTTATTGAAGGGCTGTTCAGTATTTCGGCCAGTTTCGCCGGGCTGGTGGTGGGGGCGATTCGCCCGGTGGCGATCCTCACCGGCATGCACCACGCCATGACGCCGATTGCGCTGCAAAACTTCAGCGATCGCGGGTATGACATGCTGATGCCGATGATGTTTATGGCCAATATGGCGATTGCTGGCTCAACCTTTGCCATCTGGCGCTTGAGTAAAGATCGCCAGGAGAAGAGCGTCAGCTTGTCGGCGGCCATTTCAGCGCTGCTCGGCATTACCGAACCGGCGCTGTTTGGTGTCTTAACGCGCTACAAAAAAGCCTTTATCGCCGCCACCGTCGCCAGTTCCTTGGCTTCGGCGTTTATCGCCTTCTTCGGCGTGCGGCTCTACGGCTATATTTTGTCGAGCATCTTCAGCCTGCCGGCCTACATTGGTCCCTACTTTATCTTTGCGCTCTCCGGCGTGGCGATTGCGCTGGTGCTCTCCTTTGCGCTCACCACGCTGCTGCTGGCGAAAGAGGCGAAACAGTAGCTTAACGGCGGTGCGCCAGGCGGCGCACCAGCCTCTCTCCTGCCATCTGCACGCCCTGCACCAGCACTACCAGAATCACCACCGTCCCGACCATCACCTGGTCGTTAAAGCGTTGATAACCGTAGCGGATGGCGAGATCGCCCAGCCCGCCGCCGCCAATGACTCCCGCCATCGATGAGAAACCAATCAGCATCACCACCGTCAGCGTAATGCTCGCCAGCAGCGAGGGGAGCGCTTCGGGCAGCAGCGCTTTGCCAATCACATGCCACAGATTGCCACCCATCGAGAGGATCGCTTCGATACGGCCATACTCCACCTCATCAAGGGCGTTTTCCGTTAAGCGCGCAAAGAAGGGAAAGGCACCGATGGTGATCGGCACAATCGCCGCCGTGCTGCCCAGCGTAGTGCCGATCAACAGGCGGGTGAAGGGGATCAGCGCAATCAGCAGCACAATAAAGGGCAGCGAGCGGCCGACATTGATGATGCTACCGAGTACGGCATTCAGCGTCGGCATCGGTGCCAGGCCATTGCGGCGCGAGATAAATAACAGCACGCCAAGCGGCAGGCCAATCAGCACCGTAAAGAGTGCCGCCAGCCCGACCATATAGAGCGTCTCCAGCGTGCCGTTCACCAGCAGCGGCCAGAGTTCGTCCCAGCTCATGCCACCACGCATAATGGCCTCCCGTTAAAGCCGTGGCGGGCAAGAAATGCTTGCTCACTTTGCGGATCGTGTAACAGCGACTGGCGCAGTTTCGAGCGCGGCGTCATCAGCAGATCGGCGATTTTGCCATGCTCAATCAGCTCGCCATCCTCCAGCAGCGCCGCGTGATCGCAGAGGGTTTTGACCACCTCCAGCTCATGGGTGATCAGCACAATCGTCAGATTCAGCTTCTGGTTGATATCCGCCAGCAGCGACAGCACCGAGGCGGTGGTGTGCGGATCGAGGGCGCTGGTCGCTTCATCGCACAACAGCACCTGCGGCCGGGTAGCCAGCGCGCGGGCGATGCCGACGCGCTGTTTTTGCCCGCCGGAAAGCTGCGAGGGGTAAGCGTGCGCTTTATCGCTCAACCCCACCAGCCACAGCAGTTCCTCAATGCGCGACTGGCGCTGCGCTTTCGGCACGCCGGCAATCTCCAGCGGCACGGCGATGTTTTGCGCCACCGTGCGCGCATGAAGAAGATTGAAGTGCTGGAAAATCATGCCGGTACGCAGGCGGTGCGCGCGCAGCCCGGCGTTATCAAGCCGGGTGATGTCGCAGCCGTCGATGATAATGCGGCCCGCCGTGGGCCGCTCCAGCAGATTAAGGCAGCGGATCAGCGTGCTTTTTCCCGCACCGCTGCGCCCAAGGATGCCGTAGATCGCCCCCTTCGGTACGTGCAACGAGAGATCCTTTAATGCCGGTCGGCCTGTTCCGGCATAGATTTTACTCAGCCCTTCGATGGTAATCATGACTGCGGCGCGACCGGAATCACCGAACCGTGATAACGCTTGCGAATAAACTCGGCCACCTGCGGCGAAGTGAGATCTTTAGCCAGCGCTTTGATGCGCGGATCGTTGGCAAGCTGTGGCGTGGTGACCAGAATATTGGCGTAGGGGTTATGATCCGCACTCTCCAGCCCCAGCGCATCTTTTGCCGGCGTTAGCCCCGCTTCCAGCGCATAGTTGCCGTTGATCACTGCCAAATCGACATCATCCAGCGAGCGCGGGATCTGCGGGGATTCGATCTCAAGGATCTTCAGGTGTTTCGGATTTTCAGCGATGTTTTTCGGCGTCGCCTGGGTGGTAGCCGGATCGGTAAATTTAGCGTCGAGTTTTATCAACCCCTGGCTTTGCAGCAGAAACAGCGCACGGCTGAGGTTGGTGGGGTTGTTGGGCACGGCAACGGTGGCGTTATCCGGCAGCGAGGTAAAGTTTTTGTATTTGCGCGAGTAGATGCCCAGCGGCTCAATATGCACCGTTGCCGCCACGGCAAACGGCTTACCCAGTACCTTCTCCTGATCTTTCAGGTAGGGCAGGTGCTGGAAGTAGTTGGCGTCGACGTCGCCATTTGCCAGCAGTTCGTTGGCATTCGCGCCGTTGCTCAGCTCGACGACTTGCAGATCGAGTTTCGGATCGAGGGTTTTAATGTAGTTAAGGATCTCGGCGTGCGGCACCGGATCGGCGGCGACACGTAAGGGCGCGGCCTGGGCGGCGAAGCCCGCCAGCGAGAGAGACAGCGCGGCACCTGCCAGCGTCAATGCGACATATTTCATGGTGTATTCCTTGTAGTTAGGGTCAGGCGATCAGCTGTTCTGTGCGGCTACGCAGCACATCCCGGTAGTAACGTTCCGCTACGTCCGGGTGGGATCGCAGGCGGCCTTTCAGGTAGTTCCAGCCCACATCGCGCAGAAGCGGGTTGAGCGGATCGCTCTCCGGCCCGCGCGCCTCCTCTGCCAGATGAGGGGGGAGGGTGTAGAGCGGCACATTGGCTTCCAGCTGCGCGCCGAGGAAAAAGGCGATGGAGAGCCGCTCGCGATCGGCCGGTGGGGAAACAACCCGGTGCACCGTGGCGCGCAGATAGCCGTTAGTCGCCAGTTCCAGCAGTTCGCCGATATTGACCACGAAGCTGCCAGCTAGCGGTGCGGCATCGATCCAGCGACCGGGCGCGACCTCGACCTGTAACCCTTTTTGCTCATCCTGTAGCAGGAAGCTGAGGAAACCGGAATCTTTATGCGCCCCGACGCCCTGCGCGCTCTGCGTGGCGTGCTGGCCCGGATAGCGGATCAGTTTGATGTGCTCGTTGGGCTTGCTGCCATACAGTTCGTCAAACGCATCGGCGGGAAGTTGCAGCGCTTCGGCAAAGGCGCGCAGCAGGCGCAGCGCCATCGATGTCATGGCGCGCTGCCACTCAAGCAGGGCCGGTTTCAGCGTCGGTAAGGCCTCTGGCCATAAGTTTGGCCCCTGTAACCGCCGCCAGCGCGGATCGCTGTCGCTCAGTAACAGCGCCGGGCGCTCGGCGCCGATATCGAACTGTTCACGCCAGTCCGGCTGGCCGCGGGTGATCTCCGATGCAGCGCGGTTGTAGCCGCGAAAGTGGGGCGAGTGGATCATCGCTACCTGCTCTTTTTGCCCCTCGGTGAGGGCGAAAAAGCGGCTGGCTTCATGCTGCACGGTATCCTGTAGAACGTCGTCAACACCGTGGTTAATCAGGTAGAAAAAGCCGATGTCGCGCGCGGCGTGGCGCAGGTCGACGAGAAAAGCATCGCGTTCAGCGCTGCTGGCATAACGGGCGAGATCGAGAACCGGTAGGGTGGCTGCGTTCACTGTTTTCTCCGCAAATAGTCGATAAAGGGGGATGTGTCAGATTCGGGGTTAGGCGGCAACAACAACGCATGATCTATCTCCTGTTAGCGGGTTTAACTTAGCTTGCCTCAGGCGAGAAAATTGAACCAATAACCTTCTTTTCTAATTTATGACCGCGCAGGTTCATGTGCTTTTGCGAAAAACGCATAACGCGCGCCGCTTGAAATGGCGAAACATCTCCGATAGACTTTTGTTATGTTATAACAAAACAGATGAGTGAATTATGCGACCTGATATCCATCCCCATTACCGCACCGTGGTGTTTCACGACACCAGCGCCAACGAATACTTCAAAGTGGGTTCGACCATCCGAACGGATCGGGAAATTGAACTGGATGGGGTGAAATATCCCTATATCACCATTGAGGTCTCCTCCGCGTCGCACCCTTACTACACCGGTAAGCAGAAAGTGATCTCCAGTGAAGGCAGCGCGGCACGATTCCAGCAGCGCTATGGCCGGTTCTTTAACGATAAGAAGGCGTAGACTATGCAGGTACTCAATTCATTGCGCAGCGCAAAGCAACGCCACCCTGACTGCCAGATTGTCCGGCGCAAGGGGCGTATCTATGTGATTTGCAAATCGAACCCGCGCTTTAAGGCGGTGCAGGGTAAGAAGAAGAGACGTTAAGCGCGAAGCGATGCCAGCGAAGCGCGCTGCTTGCCGTCGGCGGTAAAGTTATCGGCGGCAAGCCAGCGTTGCAGCGTCTGGTCAACGGCGGGCCACTCGCCATCAATAATCGAAAACCAGTCCGTATCGCGGTTATGCCCCTTACGCACCATCGCCTGGCGAAAGCGCCCCTCAAACTGGAAGCCTAACCGCAGGGCCGCCTGGCGCGACGGTTCATTCAGACTGTGGCATTTCCACTCATAGCGGCGATAGCCGAGCGTGCTAAAGGCGTAACGCATTAACAGCCAGTGCGCTTCCGTTGACGCTGGCGTGCGGCTCAGCAGGGGCGAAAAATGCACGTGCCCCACCTCCATCACCCCATTCTCAGTATCTATACGCATCAGTGCCAGGCTACCGACCGGTTTGCCGGTGCGCAGATCGATCACCGCAAAATGGATGGGATCGCGCAGCGCACAGTTGCTCTCAACCCAGTGACGATACTCCGCTTCGTTTTTTTCCGGCTCGCGGGTGAGCCAGGTCCAGCTTCGGTTATCCGCTGCCTGCTGGTGCGCCTGAAATAGCGCGGCAGCATGATCGACGGTGAGGGGTTCGAGGCGGCAGAAATTGCCTTCAAAAGTGAGACGTTGCGGAAAAGGGCGGGGCTGCCAGTCGGGCAGGGCTTCGCCGACAGGTTGTTGAAATTGATTCAGCTGGCTCATCGTTTCTCCTTGAGAAGGCGGGTGGCGGTCGGTTTTTATCAGACCACAAATCGCAAAGGAGAGATATTCCTGAAAAAGGGGGAGGAGGGGAGAGAAGAGCGTGCCGCGCGGTCAGGCGCGGCAGCATGCGTGCTTAACCGGCAGAGTGCTGAGCCACCGACGCGGTGGGCTGCGCAGAGGCCGGGCGGGTGAGGGTGTAAATGTCGTAAAACGACAGATCGCCTTTACGCGTTATCATCTTTTCCAGCTGGGCTTTCTCTTCAGCGCTGACTTTCGGCGACTGCATAATGGCGTCGATCAGGCTTTGCGGCACAAAGCGCGTGTTATACCACTCGCCGTTGTAGCAAACGCGGAAGTCGAGCACGTCGATATCTTCAAAGTGATAGCGTGGGTAGACATCAAAGAAGAAGAAACCGTTCAGAACGATGAAAAGCACCACCAGCAGCCAGACGGAGCCGATAAGGGTGTCGGACAGCAGCATCACCGCCAGGGTCGCAAAGAAGGCCAGATACATGCCGATAAACAGACCCGGATGGTTGCGAATAAAACTGATGCTGAAGCGCGGTCGGTTGTCCCGTTTCTCGCGCTGGTTGATCTCTTCAATCGTTTCGGTGAGCAGCCGCTGTATTTCTTTCATCTTGGGCCTTTATTGATACTGATTTGCAGGTGGACACGCTATTTTAAGTTGCCGTCCAGTGTGAAAAAAGTAACAGTTCTGCCACAAAAAAAGATAACAGTTACTGCACGGTTGATTCAGCAAGATGTTTGATAATGCGTGCCGGATTGCCGCCGACCACCACATTAGCAGGTACATCTTTCACCACCACCGCGCCGGAGGCGATCACTGCGTTATCGCCGATGGTAACACCCGGGTTAATTACCGCGCGTCCGCCAATCCACACATTGTGACCAATGTTAACGGGCTTTCCATATTCCACGCCGCTGTTTCGCTCGACAGCATCAAGCGGGTGCGTCGCCGTATAGATATGAACGCCCGGGGCCAGCATGCAGTTATCGCCAATATGAATCGGGCAGACATCCAGCATCACGCAATCGAAATTAGCGTAAAAGCTTTCGCCCAGGAAAATATTGTAACCGTAGTCGCAGCGGAAAGTAGGCTCGATATAGGCCCCTTCACTCTGCCCGAGCAGATCGGCAAGAATCGCTTTACGTTCTGCTTTTTCATCCGGGCTGGAGTGATTGTAACGGTGCAGCAGTTGCCGCGCGCGCAGCCGATCGGCGCGCAGAGTGTCGTCGCCCGCCCGGTAGGGAAGACCGGCGATCATTTTCTGTTTTTCATCATTCATTTTTTAGAGTGTACCTGGTACGGAGGTTGAACGATTGACTGTGGCAGAAATAACATCTCTTAACATTGAGAAGAATTAGCGAACAAATTTCCACACCGACGAGGGGATTTTGTCATAAAGCTTATTCATGGTCAGTTCAGCCAGACGATGATCGGCCGCTGAATAAAACACGGTAAGCTCATCGTCGGTCAGTTCGTATTTATTTTTTTCAATAACGCGTTCGAGCGTATCAATTGATTGGCAGCGCCTTAAACGCATCAAATAATCAATTTTTGTTAATGGTTTTTCGGACATGTCTTCACCTTAGTGTTGAAAAATTAACAAGAGTGACTTACTGGATTAGCCTTGCTTACATTGTCGAAACTGCGAAACAGCTTACCGCCTGCTTTACGCCATTTCTGTAAGTCGTGTGTATTAATACCGTAACTGCTGAACAACATAAACGTGTCATCAAGGTATTCGTCGATCAATTCAATCAGTTTATTATCTTTATCGTGCTTAATTTTATAATTCAGCGCGAAGGTTGCAATATGCTCAATCAGCTCATTTAACTGCAGGTTGATGGCTGATGTGGGGTCGTTAACCCATCCATGATGGCTCTCTTCCAGATTGGCGAGGCACTCCTGGTGCAACGATTCGCAGAGAAATTTAAGCTGCGCAATATCATGCCTTTTCGGCGAGTATTCGTCCATAACGCATCCCCTTCTGAGTGGTAATTTTTTTACTAACCAAAGGCTGATTCAGGATGGGAACTTCTGCTCTGACCAGAGACATATGCTGATTTATGTTCGTTGATATAACTATAAGCCACTATGAATAGGATTTCATTGAGCTATCACGAAAAATTACAAATAATATCTTTTCCTGCGGAAAAAGCGGTACGGCACAGAGAAAAGTAGCGATGCGAATCGTCTCATCAGGCTAAGTAAGTCAGCGGACTGCCTTACAATTCATTAAGTTAGCATGAGTCCGATTATTCCGCTTATAAGAATATTTTTCTGCCAGGATTTTTCTGACTTAAAGTAATATTAAGAGAAATTAAGATTATTACTGGAAAATATAGCACATTCGCAAATACACAGTGATTATATGCCTTAATGCTAACGCATAAATTAATCAGTTAAACAATAACGTATTTAATGATCCGATGAGTCGGAAAGCACAACGATGTAAAAAAGAAAAAGGCCGCTATGCGCGGCCTTTTCTTATATCAGCAGAGAGGATCAGTGCTGTTCAACCTTGTGGCTGTGTTCAACATCGTCGTTGCGGCGGCTGAAGCGGCGGCGAACCACCACAAAGAATACCGGAACAAAGAAGATGGCCAGCACGGTCGCGGTGATCATCCCGCCCATTACGCCGGTACCGACGGCGTTCTGCGCGCCGGAGCCCGCACCGGTACTGATAACCAGCGGCAGTACCCCAAGGATAAACGCCAGCGAGGTCATCAGAATCGGACGCAGACGCATACGGACCGCCTCAAGCGTCGCTTCAATCAGCCCTTTGCCCTCTTTATCCATCAGATCTTTGGCGAATTCGACGATAAGTATCGCGTTCTTCGCCGACAAGCCAATGGTTGTCAGCAGGCCCACCTGGAAGTAAACGTCGTTGCCAAGACCGCGGAACGTCGCCGCGAGCAGGGCACCGATAACGCCAAGCGGAACCACCAGCATCACCGAGAACGGAATCGACCAGCTCTCATAGAGCGCCGCCAGACAGAGGAAGACGACGATCAGCGAAATGGCGTACAGCGCCGGTGCCTGGTTGCCGGAGAGGCGTTCCTGATAGGACATACCGGTCCAGTCAAACCCGATGCCGGTTGGCAATTTACTTGCCAGCTGTTCCATCAGATCCATCGCTTCACCGGTACTGCGGCCCGGTGCAGCCTGGCCCAGCAGTTCCATTGACGGCAGACCGTTGTAACGCTCCAGACGCGGTGAGCCATACTCCCAGTGCGTGGTGGAGAACGCGGAGAAGGGCACCATCTGACCGTCCGTTGCGCGCACATACCAGTTGCCAATATCGTTTGGCAGCATACGGTATTGCGCCTGCGACATAACGTAAACCTTCTTCACGCGACCGCGGTCGATAAAGTCGTTCACGTAGCTGCCGCCCCAGGCTGCGCCCAGCGTAGTGTTGATGTCGCTAATCGACACGCCCAGCGCCTGCGCTTTCTCCTGATCGATATCGATCTTGAACTGCGGCGTATCTTCCAGACCGTTCGGACGCACGCCCACCAGCAGATCCGGATGCTGCGCAATCTCGCCAAACAGCTGGTTACGCGCCTGCGTTAACTTATCGTGACCGAGGTTAGCCTGGTCAATCAGCTGGAAGTCGAAGCCGGTTGCGGTACCCAGTTCAACAATTGCCGGCAGGTTAAAGGCGAAGACCATCGCATCTTTAATCTGCGAGAAGTGCGCGCTGGCACGACCTGCAATCGCCGGAACTTTGTTCTCTTCACCCGCACGCTCGTCCCAGTTTTTCAGCGAAACGAACGCCAGACCAGTGTTCTGCCCGCGGCCCGAGAAGCCGAAGCCGTTAACGGTAAAGACCGAGTTAACGTTGGCTTTCTCATTCTCCAGATAGTATTTCGTCACTTCGTCCAGCACCTTCTGCGTACGCTCTTGCGTCGCGCCGGCAGGCAGCTGGGCCATGGTCAGAAACACGCCCTGGTCTTCATCAGGCAGGAACGAACTCGGCAGACGAACAAACAGCACCGCCATGCCCGCAACGATAACGATATAGAGCAGCAGATAACGACCGGTGCTGCGCAGGATATTACCTACGCTGTCGGTGTAGTGATGCGTGCTCTTATCGAACATGCGGTTAAACCAGCCGAAGAAGCCTTTTTTATGCTCGCCGTGATCGCCTTTGGCGACCGGTTTCAGCATGGTGGCGCAGAGTGCCGGCGTCAGGATCAACGCGACAATCACCGACAGCACCATCGCCGAAACAATGGTAATGGAGAACTGACGATAGATTGCGCCGGTAGAGCCGCCGAAGAAGGCCATCGGAATAAATACCGCCGACAGCACCAGCGCAATACCGACCAGCGCGCCCTGAATCTGATCCATCGAACGCCGGGTCGCCTCTTTAGGCGGCAGACCCTCTTCCATCATCACACGCTCGACGTTCTCCACCACCACGATGGCATCATCCACCAGCAGGCCTATCGCCAGCACCATACCAAACATGGTGAGGGTGTTTATCGAGTAGCCGAAGGCATTAAGAATGGCGAAGGTACCCAGCAGCACCACCGGCACCGCAATGGTCGGGATCAGCGTCGCGCGGAAGTTCTGCAGGAACAGATACATGACCAGGAAGACCAGCACGATCGCTTCAACCAGCGTTTTAACCACTTCGTTAATCGAGATCTTAACGAACGGGGTGGTGTCGTACGGGTAAACCACTTTCAGACCGTGCGGGAAGAAAGGTTCGAGACCGGCAATGGTCGCGCGGACCGCTTCGGCGGTATCCAGCGCGTTCGCACCGGTCGCCAGTTTGATACCTAAGCCCGCCGCTGGTTGACCGTTGTAGCGTGCGACAACGTCATAGCTTTCGCCGCCCAGCTCAATCTTCGCCACGTCGCGCAGGCGAACCTGCGAGCCATCGCTGTTCACTTTCAGCAGGATTTTGCCAAACTCGTCGGTCGAGGTGAGACGGGTCTGCGCGATGATCGAGGCGTTCAGCTGCTGCCCTTTCACCGGCGGCGTACCGCCCAACTGCCCGGCCGCGACCTGGGCGTTCTGCGCTTTGATAGCCGTGATCACGTCAACTGGCGTCAGCTGGAAGTTATTGAGTTTGTTCGGGTCCATCCAGATACGCATCGCATACTGCGCGCCGAATAGCTGAACGTCACCCACGCCTTTGGTACGGCTGACCGGATCTTTAATGGTCGCGCCCACATAGTCGGCAATATCTTCCTGTTTCATTGAGCCGTCGGTACTGATCATACCGAGCACCATCAGGAAGCTACTGGACGATTTCTCAACGCTCACGCCCTGTTGCTGCACTTCCTGCGGCAGAAGCGGCATCGCCAGCTGCAGTTTGTTCTGCACCTGAACCTGCGCGATATCCGCATCAGTACCGGAATCAAAGGTGATGGTGATCTGGACCGTACCAGAGGAGTCACTGGTGGAGGACATATAAAGGAGGTTATCGATACCGTTCATGTTCTGTTCGATAACCTGCGTTACGGTGTCCTGCACCGTTTTCGCATCAGCACCCGGGTAAGAAGCGGTGATCTGAACCGCAGGTGGCGCAATCGTTGGATACTGCGCCACCGGCAATTTGAGGATCGATAGCGCCCCCGCCAGCATGATGATAATCGCGATAACCCACGCAAATATGGGGCGATCGATAAAAAACTTAGCCATGTCTTAACGGCTCCTGTTTAAGTTAAGACTTCGGTTGCTCTGACTGGCCGTTGGCCTGGGCTTGCTCTTTCTTGTCAGATGTCACTTCCTGGGCCTTGACCTGCACGCCAGGTTTGACTTTTTGTAACCCTTCGATGATCACGCGATCGCCGCTTTTCAGGCCATCGGTAACCAGCCACTTGTCGCCAATGGCCTGGGTCGCGGTGATATTGCGGATTTCAACTTTGTCGCCTTCACCCACCACCATCGCCGTTGCGTCACCGCGCGGCGTACGGGTCACACCCTGTTGCGGAACCAGCAGGGCGTTCGGGTTAACCCCTTCTTCCAGCTTGGCGCGCACGAACATTCCCGGCAGCAGCGTGTGGTCCGGGTTCGGGAACACGGCGCGCAGGGTGATTGAACCGGTGGTCTGATCGACGGTTACGCCCGAGAACTCAAGGGTACCGGACTGGTCATACTTCATGCCGTCGTTGGTCACCAGTTCCACTTTCGCTTTACCGTTGTCCTGCTTCAGCGAACCGTTAGCCATCTCCTGTTTGAGGCGCAGGAAATCGTTGCTGGACTGGGTGACATCGACATAGATCGGGTCAAGCTGCTGCACGGTGGTCAGCGCAGTGGTTTGCCCGCTCTGCACCAGCGCACCTTCGGTAACGGTAGAGGTACCTGTGCGGCCGCTAATTGGGGAGGTGACTTTGGTGTAAGCCAGGTTGATGCGCGCGTTCTCGACCGCAGCTTTCGCGGCGATAACCGAGGCATTTGCCTGCTGCGCGTCCGCCTGCGCCGTATCGTAATCCTGTTGGCTGATGTACTTGGTGCCCAACAGTTTCTTATAACGGTTCAGGGTCATCTGCGCGATATTCGCCGCCGCCTGCGCTTTGGCTAAATCGCCTTTCGCGCTGTCGTAGGCAGCCTGATAGGTTGCTGGATCAATTTGATAGAGCGAGACACCCGCTTCGACGTCACTGCCTTCGGTAAAGTTGCGCTTCAAAATAATGCCGCTAACCTGCGGACGGACTTCAGCAATGCGATAAGCAGTGGTGCGACCCGGCAGCTCGGTGGTGATCTGCAGAGGTTCTGCTTTGACCGTTACCACGCCGACTTCCGGCGCCTGGCCGGCTCCCTGCTGCTGCTGCGCAGGTTTATCGTCACATCCTGTAAGCGCTAAGCTGCCCGAAAGCATCAGAACGACCGCCAGAGGCGTTAGCCCTCTGTTTATGTTCATAAGTAAACCTCGAGTGTCCGATTTCAAATTGATCAATGGATCAAAGGCCCAAAAACCCATTGCTGCGTTTATATTATGGTCGTGCTATGGTACAAACATTCACAAATGTATGTAAATCTGACTCCTGTAAATTCACCGACATATGGCACGAAAAACCAAACAACAGGCGCTTGAGACGCGACAACACATCCTTGATGTCGCCATGCGGCTGTTTTCCCGGCAGGGCGTTTCATCAACTTCGCTGGCTGAAATTGCGCAGGCGGCAGGAGTAACTCGCGGCGCTATTTACTGGCATTTCAAAAACAAGTCAGATTTGTTTAGTGAAATTTGGGAACTGTCGGAGTCCAGTATTGGAGATCTTGAAACTGAGTATCGGGCAAAATTCCCTGGCGATCCACTCTCAGTATTAAGAGAAATTTTGGTTTATATCCTTGAAGCCACCGTTGTCGAAGAGCGGCGGCGCCTGATGATGGAGATCATCTTCCATAAATGCGAGTTTGTTGGCGAAATGGCGGTGGTGCAGGAGGCGCAGCGCGATTTATGCCTGGAGAGTTACGATCGCATTGAAAACACACTCACTGAATGTATTCAGGCGAAATTATTACCCGCCAATCTTTTAACCCGCCGTGTCGCGGTGCTGATGCGCGCCTATGTCTCCGGAATTATGGAAAACTGGCTCTTTGCGCCACAATCTTTCGATCTGAAAAAAGAGGCGCGCGCCTACGTCGCCATCCTGCTGGAGATGTGCCAGTTCTGCCCGACTCTGCGCGACGAAACGCACACTCTCAAGGCATAAGCAGTCCGCCAGGATTTCTCCTGGAGGCCGCTCACTCTTCTAGGTAGTTGTCTGCACGCGTGATATTCTTCGCGCGTGGCCACTCCGGCCGCTTTCCCGAACAGACAACGATCGCTCAAATTATGTTGCACACCAATCGCACACCTAACCCGTTCGCAGCATTTGCCGCCGCACTGCTTCTTATTTTTATCAGCTTCTCAAGCCTGGCGGCGCCCGCGCAGAGCGGCAGCGATCTGCCTTCGCGCAGCGAAGTGCAGAATCAGCTCGACGCACTCAATAAACAAAAAGATCACTCCGCGCAGGAGAAGCTGGTTATTCAGGATCTCAATGAGACTCTTGATACGCTGGATAAAATCGACCGCGTCAAGCAGGAGACCGCGCTGCTGAAGCAGAAAGTCGCGCAGGCACCGGAACAGCTGCGTCAGGCTACCGATGCTCTCAACGCGCTTAATGATAAAGACAGCGATGAGGAGACGCGCAAAACCCTTGCCACGCTCTCGCTGCGCCAGCTGGAGTCGCGCGTTTCGCAACTGCTTGAAGATCTGCAAACCGCGCAGAACGATCTCTCCAACTACAACAGCCAACTGGTGTCATTGCAGACACAACCGGAGCGCGTGCAGAACGCCATGTATAGCGCCTCGCAGCAGTTGCAGCAGATCCGCAACCGTCTGAACGGCACGCTCGCCGGCGAAGGGGCGTTGCGCCCGACGCAGCAAACGCTGTTACAGGCTCAACAAACCCTGCTCAATGCGCAGATTGAACAGCTGCGCAAAAGCCTGGAAGGCAATACCACCTTGCAGGATACGCTGCAGAAGCAGCGGGATTACGTCACCGCAAACAGTAACCGCCTCGAACACCAGCTTCAGTTATTGCAGGAAGCGGTCAACAGCAAACGTCTGACGCTGACCGAGAAGACGGCGCAGGAAGCGGTGACGCCGGATGATACTGCGCGCATTCAGGCGAACCCGCTGGTAAGCCAGGAGCTGGAGATTAACCACCAGCTGAGCCAGAAGCTGATTGAAGCCACCGAAAGCGGCAACGCGCTGGTGCAGCAGAACATCAAAGTGAAGAACTGGCTCGACCGCGCGCTGCAATCCGAGCGCAATATTAAAGAACAAATTTCGGTGCTGAAGGGGAGCCTGCTGCTGTCGCGCATCCTCTATCAGCAACAGCAAACGCTGCCCTCAGCCGATGAGCTTGAGGATATGACCAACCGCATTGCGGATCTGCGTCTGGAGCAGTTCGACATCAACCAGAAGCGTGACGCGCTGTTCCAGAACGAGAATTTCGTCGCCAAACTGGAAGAGGGCCACCAGAACGAAGTCAACGACGAAGTACACGACGCGCTGTTGCAGGTGGTCGATATGCGCCGCGAACTGCTCGATCAACTGAACAAGCAACTTGGCAATCAGTTGATGATGGCCATTAACCTGCAGGTCAATCAGCAGCAGTTGATGAGCGTGTCGAAAAGCCTGCAAGAGATCCTGACTCAGCAAATCTTCTGGGTGAACAGCAACAAGCCGATGGACTGGGAGTGGTTCAAAGCCTTCCCGCAAACGCTGCGCGATGAGGTCAAAGGCACCCACATAACCGTCAACTGGGAAAAAGCATTGCCGGCGGTGGCGATCGCGTTTCTCGCCGGGCTGCCGCTGTTGCTGATTGCCGGGCTGATCCGCTGGCGTCTGCGCTGGCTGAAAAACTACCAGGCGAAGCTGGCGGAGCAGGTCGGGCAGCTACGCAGCGACAGCCAGTTACATACGCCAAAAGCGATCCTCATCGATCTGATCCGCGCCTTGCCGATCTGCCTGCTGATTCTGGCGGTGGGGCTGATTCTGCTGACCATGCAGCTCAATATTAGCGAACTGCTGTGGGCATTCAGTAAAAAGCTGGCGCTCTTCTGGCTGGTCTTTGGCCTGTGCTGGAAAGTGCTGGAAAAAGAGGGCGTTGCCGTTAACCACTTCGGCATGCCAGCGCAGCTGACCAGCCACTGGCGGCGGCAGATTGTGCGCATCAGCCTCGCGCTGCTGCCGCTCCATTTCTGGTCAGTGGTCGCGGAGCTGTCGCCACTGCATCTGATGGATGACGTGCTCGGGCAGTTTGTCATTCTGCTGAACCTGCTGGTGATCACCGCGCTGGTGTGGCCGATGTTCCGCGAAAGCTGGCACGATAAAGAGTCCCACGCGCTGCGCCTGGTCACCGTCACGGTGCTGGCGATTGTGCCGATTGCCTTAATGGTGCTGACCGCTACCGGCTACTTCTACACCACGCTGCGCCTTGCCGGGCGCTGGATTGAAACCGTCTATCTGGTGATTATCTGGAACCTGCTCTACCAGACGGTGCTGCGCGGTCTGAGCGTGGCGGCGCGGCGTATTGCCTATCGCCGTGCGCTGGCACGTCGCCAGAATATGGTGAAAGAGGGCGCGGAAGGCGCCGAGCCGCCGGAAGAGCCGACCATTGCGCTTGAGCAGGTTAACCAGCAGACACTGCGCATCACCATGCTGGTGATGGTGGCGCTGTTTGGCGTGGTCTTCTGGGCGATTTGGTCAGACTTGATCACCGTGTTTGCCTACCTCGACAGCATTACGCTGTGGCACTACAACGGCACCGAAGCGGGGGCGGCGGTGACCAAAAGCGTCACCCTCGGCAGCCTGCTGTTTGCGATTATCGCCTTTGTGGTGGCCTGGGCTCTGATCCGCAACTTGCCGGGTCTGCTGGAAGTGTTAGTCCTGTCGCGGCTCAATATGCGCCAGGGCTCCTCCTATGCCGTCACCACCATTCTGAACTACGTCATTATCGCGGTCGGAGCGTTAACGGTCTTCGGCTCGCTGGGCGTCTCGTGGGATAAGTTGCAGTGGCTGGCGGCGGCGTTGTCGGTCGGTCTCGGCTTCGGTTTGCAGGAGATCTTCGGTAACTTTGTCTCCGGCCTGATTATCCTCTTTGAGCGCCCGGTGCGTATCGGCGATACCGTCACCATCGGTACCTTCTCCGGCACGGTAAGCAAGATCCGTATTCGTGCGACAACCATCACCGACTTCGATCGCAAAGAGGTGATTATCCCGAACAAGGCCTTCGTGACCGAGCGGCTGATCAACTGGTCGCTCTCCGATACCATCACCCGCGTGGTGATCCGTATCGGCGTGGCCTACGGCTCCGATCTGGAGAAAGTGAAGAAGGTGCTGCTGAAAGCGGCGATGGATCACCCGAAAGTGATGCACGATCCGGAACCGTCGGTCTTCTTTACCACCTTCGGGCCGAGCACGCTGGATCACGAGCTGCGTCTCTATGTGCGTGAACTGCGCGATCGCAGCTATACGGTGGATGAGCTTAACCGCACCATCGATCGCATGTGCCGGGAAAACGACATCAATATCGCCTTTAACCAGCTCGAAGTGCACCTGCGCAATGAGAAGGGTGATGAGTTAACGGAAGTGAAGCGCGAGATAAAGGGCGACGATCCAACCCCTGAAGCTCCTTGATAGTTAGCCCCTCTTCCTTAGGGAAGGGGGGCTGCCGGCTGTAACTGCTTCTGTTCAAAATCCCGTTTGACGATCTCCAGCGCTTTTAACACCAGATCGGGGGCGATCTCATGCTGTTCAAGCAGCATAATCAGATCGACCGCCAGCTTGACCTCATCCGGGGCATTTTCCAGCGACATCTTCTCTCCTTCGTTAACGGGTTAAACGCGCCAGCACGCGCTCAATATTCTCCAGCGCTTTGCGACAGCGGCCGAGCCGGACATCTAATGCCTCCACCTCTTTATGCAGCTTCTGCTGTTCGGCGAGAGTGGTAACCGACGCTAAACGTACGTTACGCTCGTTTTTCATCGCCTGCAGGCGGCGCTCATACTCCTGATGCTGCAAGCGCCGCCGCTGCCAGCGCGTAATGCCGGGCGAGGCGTGATCCCACTGGCGCAGCGGCCAGACGGCGCTCTCCCGCGTCAGCGCGGCGATTTGTGCGGTTAAATGCTCCGCCAGCCAGAGCGCCTGCGGCAAATGGTTGCGCGCCACGGTCTCGCGCAGCGCCGCCAGGTTTTTATCGGTCTCATTAAGATAAGCACGCATGCGCGTATCTTTTGTCTGAAAAAGATGGCGGTCAAAACGGGCGCTGACGGTGAAGTGATCCGCCAGCGGCGCGGCCTGCTGGCGTAACTGGGCAAGTTGCTGTGCCAGTCTCTCTAAAAGCGCGTCGCTTTTCATCTCTCATTCCCTCTTTTTCACGGCGATTATGGTACATTAGCCGCTTATTCCGGCAACGATTAGCACTATGCAACGCACTATTTTAATCATCATTGGCTGGCTGGCGGTAGTGCTCGGCACGTTGGGTGTCGTTCTGCCCGTTTTACCGACCACGCCTTTTATTCTGCTGGCCGCCTGGTGTTTTGCCCGATCGTCGCCGCGTTTTCATCACTGGCTGCTCTACCGCTCCTGGTTTGGCAGCTACCTGCGGCACTGGCAGCAGTATCGCGCCATGCCGCCCGGCGCAAAGCCGCGCGCGATTGTTATTACGCTTTTGACCTTCGCGGTCTCACTCTATTTCGTGAAGATGATGTGGGTGCGCGTTTTGCTGCTGATCATCCTTGCGTGTCTGCTGATTTTCCTGTGGCGGATACCGGTGGTTGATGCAAAGCAACAAAAAACCTAATGCGCTGCGATGGCAGTTGCAATTCTCGCTCACTGCCAGTAAATTCGAGCGTTTTCGAGCACGGGGTCGACTGGTTAAAGCTTAACCAGGGGCCAATTGAGCCGTTATCATACGTCCCGTGAGTAATACCGTTTCTATCAGGCAAATATCCATGACAGCGACTGCGCAGCAGCTTGAATTTCTCAAAAACAGCATCAAAAGCATTCAGGATTACCCGAAGCCGGGCATCCTGTTCCGTGATGTCACCAGTTTGCTGGAAGACCCGAAGGCGTACGCCCTCAGCATTGAACTGCTGGTTGAGCGTTACAAAAACGCCGGGATCACTAAAGTTGTTGGTACCGAAGCGCGTGGCTTCCTGTTCGGCGCGCCGGTGGCGTTAGGCCTCGGCGTTGGCTTTGTGCCGGTACGTAAGCCGCGTAAATTGCCACGTGAAACTATCAGCGAGAGTTATGAGCTGGAGTATGGCACCGATCAGTTAGAGATCCATGTTGATGCGATCCAGGCTGGCGACACCGTGCTGGTGGTCGACGATCTGCTGGCAACCGGCGGTACCATCGAAGCGACAGTGAAACTGATCCGCCGTCTGGGTGGCGAAGTCACCGACGCGGCGTTCATTATCAATCTGTTCGACCTGGGCGGCGAAGAGCGCCTGAAAAAACAGGGTGTTACTAGCTACAGCCTGGTCTCGTTCCCGGGGCATTGATCCCGCGTACCTTCATCCCTCACGCCTGAGGGATGAAGTGCATTCTCAGCCGATGCTGTGTTAGCATTACCCCTCGTGAATCCACCTTCCAGCGTTTCAGAGCCTGCCAATGAGTTATCAGGTCTTAGCCCGAAAATGGCGACCGCAAACTTTTGCTGACGTCGTCGGCCAGGAGCATGTGCTGACCGCACTGGCGAACGGCTTAACATCAGGACGCATTCATCATGCGTATCTGTTCTCCGGCACCCGCGGCGTCGGAAAAACCTCTATTGCCCGTTTGCTGGCGAAGGGGCTTAACTGCGAAACCGGTATTACGGCGACACCGTGCGGTGTCTGCGATAACTGCCGCGAAATCGAGCAGGGCCGCTTTGTCGATCTGATTGAGATCGACGCCGCTTCGCGTACCAAAGTGGAAGATACCCGCGATCTGCTGGACAACGTCCAGTACGCGCCGGCGCGTGGCCGCTTCAAAGTCTATCTGATTGACGAAGTGCACATGCTCTCGCGTCACAGCTTCAACGCATTGTTGAAAACCCTTGAAGAGCCGCCCGCGCACGTTAAATTCCTGCTGGCGACCACCGATCCGCAAAAACTGCCGGTCACCATTCTTTCCCGCTGCCTGCAGTTCCATCTTAAAGCGCTGGATGTCGATCAGATCCGCACCCAGCTTGAGCATATTCTCGCTGACGAGAAGATCGAATCTGAGCCGCGCGCGCTGCAACTGCTGGCGCGCGCCGCCGACGGCAGCCTGCGTGATGCCCTGAGCCTGACCGATCAGGCGATCGCCAGCGGCAACGGCCAGCTTTCCGCTGCGGTAGTCAGCGCCATGCTCGGCACGCTGAATGACGATCAGGCGCTCTCACTGGTCGAGGCGGTGATTGCCGCCAACGGCGAGCGGGCAATGGCGCTGGTGCATGATGCCGCCTCGCGCGGCGTCGAGTGGGATGCGCTGCTGCTGGAGATGCAGAGCCTGCTGCACCGCATCGCCATGGTTCAGCTCACCCCGGCGGCGCTCGGCAGCGATATGGCGTCGGTGGAGCACCGTCTGCGCGAACTCGCGCGCACCGTGCCTCCGGCTGATATTCAGCTCTACTACCAGACGCTGCTGATTGGCCGCAAAGAGTTACCCTTCGCCCCCGACAGACGGATGGGCGTGGAGATGACCCTACTGCGCGCGCTGGCGTTCCACCCGCGCGCGCCGCTGCCTGCGCCAGAGGTGCAGCAGGCCTCGTTTGCGCCGGTCGCACCGACGGCGGTGATGTCGCCGCAGCAGGTGGCTCCTGCACCGCAGGCGCAGCCCGCTCCCCAGCAGGATGTTCCGCTGCCGCCTTCTACCAGCCAGGTGCTGGCGGCGCGCAGACAGCTGCAGCAGGCGCAGGGAGCAGACAAAGCAAAAAAGAGTGAACCGGCAGCCGCAACCCGCGCGCGGCCGGTGAGTAACGCCGCGCTGGAGAGGCTCGCCTCTGTCACCGAGCGCGTACAGTCCCGCCCGTCGGTAGCAACGGCCGACAACAAGCCGGCGAAAAAAGAGGCCTATCGCTGGAAAGCGACCACCGTCGTTGAGACGGTAAAAGAGGTCATCGCCACGCCAAAAGCGCTGAAAAAGGCGCTTGAGCACGAGAAAACGCCGGAACTGGCGAAGAAGCTGGCGGAAGAGGCGATCGAGCGCGACGCGTGGGCAAAAGAGGTGAGTCTGCTGAAATTGCCTAAACTGGTCGAGCAGGTGGCGCTAAATGCCTGGAAAGAGCAGGATGGCGCGCGCATCTGCCTGCATCTTCGCAGCGCCCAGCGCCATCTCCACTCGCCCGGCGCGGTGAAGACGCTCGGCGAGGCGCTTAGCGAATTGCACGGTTCGACGGTTGAACTGACTATTATTGAAGATGATAATCCGGCGGTGCGTACGCCGCTGGAGTGGCGTCAGGCAATCTATGAAGAGAAGCTCGCGCAGGCGCGCGAGTCGATTATTGCGGATAGCAATATCCAGACCCTGCAGCGCTTTTTCGATGCGGATCTGGATGAAGAGAGCATCCGCCCCCTTTGACAGGAAGAGCGATACTTCCCGTTTTCAACCCTGAATGTGACTTATCAACCTGGTCAGTCACCACAGCTAAAGAGAGAAGCCTATGTTTGGAAAAGGCGGTCTGGGTAACCTGATGAAACAGGCCCAGCAGATGCAAGAAAAGATGCAGAAAGTGCAGGAAGAGATCGCGCAGCTGGAAGTGACCGGCGAATCAGGCGCGGGTCTGGTGAAAGTGACCATCAACGGCGCGCATAACTGCCGTCGCGTGGAGATCGATCCGAGCCTGCTCGAAGACGACAAAGAGATGCTGGAAGATCTGGTCGCCGCTGCATTTAACGATGCTGCACGCCGCATTGAAGAGACGCAGAAAGAGAAGATGGCCTCTGTCTCTTCCGGTATGTCCCTGCCGCCAGGCTTTAAGATGCCGTTCTGATGCAAACCAGTCCGCTGTTAACGCAGCTTATGGAAGCGTTGCGCGCGCTGCCGGGCGTTGGCCCGAAGTCGGCGCAGCGCATGGCATTTACGCTGCTGCAGCGGGATCGCAGCGGCGGCATGCGCCTCGCGCAGGCGCTTACCCGGGCGATGTCGGAGATTGGTCACTGCGCGGATTGCCGCACCTTTACCGAGCAGGAGGTGTGTAACATCTGCACCAACCCGCGACGTCAGGAAAACGGTCAAATCTGCGTGGTGGAAAGCCCGGCGGACATTTACGCCATTGAGCAAACCGGTCAGTTTTCCGGTCGCTACTTTGTGCTGATGGGCCACCTGTCGCCGCTGGACGGTATCGGGCCGGATGATATCGGTCTTGACCGGCTCGAGCAGCGCCTCGAATCCGAAAAGATTCAGGAGGTGATCCTCGCCACCAACCCGACGGTGGAAGGGGAGGCGACCGCCAACTATATTGCCGAGCTGTGCGGGCAATATGGCGTGGAAGCCAGCCGTATCGCCCACGGCGTGCCGGTGGGCGGCGAGCTGGAGATGGTGGATGGCACCACGCTTTCCCACTCTCTCGCCGGGCGTCACAAGATTCGTTTTTAACCAGACGGGGGCAGAAATTTTTGCCTCCGCTTGAAATTCCCCGCCGTTATCCCCACTTCTCCCTCAACGCTTTTTCCACCTTGTAAATGGCATTGTTGAGGTTTTCCCAATGAAAGGACAAGAAACACGTGGCTTCCAGTCAGAAGTAAAACAGCTTCTGCATTTGATGATCCACTCTCTTTATTCCAACAAAGAAATCTTCCTGCGTGAGCTTATCTCCAACGCCTCGGATGCGGCGGATAAACTGCGTTTCCGCGCGCTCTCCAAACCCGATCTCTATGAAGGCGACGGCGACCTGCGCGTGCGCGTCTCCTTCGACAAAGAGAAGCGTACCCTGACCATCGCCGATAACGGTATCGGCATGAACCGCGATGAAGTGATTGACCATCTGGGGACGATTGCCAAATCCGGCACCAAAGCCTTCCTCGAATCGATGGGCTCCGATCAGGCGAAAGATAGTCAGCTGATTGGCCAGTTCGGCGTTGGTTTCTACTCGGCATTTATCGTTGCCGACAAAGTGACCGTGCGCACCCGCGCGGCGGGCGAAAGCGCCGAAAATGGCGTCTTCTGGGAATCGGAAGGCGCGGGCGAATACACCGTTGCTGATATCACCAAAGCCGATCGCGGTACCGAGATCACCCTGCATCTGCGCGAAGGGGAGGATGATTTCCTCAACGACTGGCGCGTGCGCTCCATCATCAGCAAATACTCCGACCATATCGCGCTGCCGGTTGAGATCGAAAAACAGGAAGAGAAAGACGGCGAAACCGTTGTCACCTGGGAGAAGATCAACAAGGCACAGGCGCTGTGGACGCGTAATAAGTCTGAAATCAAAGATGATGAGTACAACGAGTTCTACAAACATATCTCCCATGATTACAGCGATCCGCTGATCTGGAGCCATAACCGCGTCGAAGGGAAGCAGGAGTACACCAGCCTGCTCTATATCCCGTCGCAGGCACCGTGGGATATGTGGAACCGCGATCACAAGCATGGTCTGAAACTCTACGTGCAGCGCGTCTTTATCATGGACGAAGCCGAGCAGTTTATGCCGAACTACCTGCGTTTCGTGCGCGGGCTGGTCGACTCCAACGATCTGCCGCTCAACGTCTCTCGTGAAATTCTGCAGGACAGCAGCGTCACCCGCAGCCTGCGCACTGCGCTGACCAAACGCGTACTGCAAATGCTGGAAAAACTGGCGAAAGATGACGCGGAAAAATACCAGACCTTCTGGCAGCAGTTCGGCCTGGTGCTGAAAGAGGGGACCGGCGAAGACAGCGGCAACCTGGAAACCATCGCCAAACTGCTGCGTTTCGCCTCCACGCACAACGACTCCTCCGCGCAGACCGTGTCGTTGGAAGAGTACGTCTCACGCATGAAAGAGGGCCAGGAGAAGATCTACTTCATCACCGCCGACAGCTACGCCGCGGCGAAGAGCAGCCCGCACCTTGAGCTGCTGCGTAAGAAAGGCATCGAAGTACTGCTGCTTTCCGACCGCATTGATGAGTGGATGATGAGCTACCTGACCGAGTTCGACGGTAAGCCGTTCCAGTCTGTGGCGAAAGCCGATGCTTCGCTGGACAAGCTGGCTGACGAAGTGGATGAGTCCACCAAAGAGGCGGAAAAAGCGCTGGAGCCGTTTGTTGAGCGCGTGAAAACTCTGCTCGGCGAGCGCGTGAAAGAGGTGCGTCTGACTCACCGTCTGACCGATACTCCGGCAGTTGTGGTCACCGATGCCGATGAGATGAGCACGCAGATGGCGAAGCTGTTTGCCGCGGCCGGCCAGAGCGCGCCGGAAGTGAAATACATCTTCGAACTGAACCCGGATCACGCGCTGGTGAAACGCGCGGCGGATACCCAGGACGAAGGGCAGTTTAACCAGTGGGTTGAGCTGCTGCTGGACCAGGCGCTGTTCGCCGAACGCGGTACGCTGGAAGATCCAAACCAGTTTATTCGCCGCATGAACCAGCTGCTGGTTTCGTAAGCTGCACCAGGGAGGCCACCGCGCCTCCCTTTTTTATTCCCGCTTTTGCCGGTTAAGAAAAAGGTAGCATTACCGTTTCAGCGTCCGCGCCTTTCTTGAGCCTGCCTCCTCTTGATGGTATCTTTTAGCGCTTTTGAAAAATTGAACCAACATTTGAGGGGATTTTCGCAATGCGTATTATTCTGCTGGGCGCTCCGGGCGCAGGTAAAGGAACTCAGGCGCAGTTCATCATGGAGAAATACGGTATTCCGCAAATCTCTACGGGTGACATGCTGCGTGCCGCAGTGAAATCTGGCAGCGAGCTGGGTAAACAGGCGAAAGATATCATGGACGCCGGCAAGCTGGTCACCGACGAGCTGGTTATTGCGCTGGTGAAAGAGCGTATCGCCCAGGAAGATTGCCGCAATGGCTTCCTGCTGGACGGTTTCCCACGCACCATTCCACAGGCCGATGCGATGAAAGAAGCCGGCATTAACGTCGATTTCGTGCTGGAATTCGCCGTACCGGACGAGCTGATTGTCGATCGTATCGTTGGTCGTCGCGTTCACGCCGCCTCTGGCCGCGTTTACCACATCAAATACAACCCGCCGAAAGAGGAAGGGAAAGATGATGTGACCGGCGACGAGCTGACCACCCGTAAAGACGATCAGGAAGAGACCGTGCGTAAGCGCCTGGTCGAATACCATCAGCTGACGGCCCCGCTGATCGGCTACTATCAGAAAGAAGCGGAAGCGGGTAACACCCAGTACGTTAAAGTTGACGGCACCAAAGCGGTTAGCGACGTGCGCGCTGAACTGGAAAAAATCCTCGGGTAATTTCCATTTCCCCCGGCTATATGCCGGGGGAAACTATCAATCACAGCAATTGGTTCCGTTTACCCGCTTTTCGGCTACAATAATCAACCAGTTAAATGGTTAAGAGGCGCGAATGAGTCAGGCAAAAACGGGCATTTTGTTGGCCAATCTCGGCACCCCCGATGCACCCACCCCCCAGGCCGTTAAACGGTATCTGCGGCAGTTCTTAAGCGACAGACGCGTGGTCGATGCGCCCCGCTTGCTGTGGTGGCCGCTGTTACGCGGCGTGATCCTGCCTATTCGTTCTCCCCGCGTGGCGAAACTCTACAAATCCGTCTGGATGGAAGAGGGCTCACCCTTAATGGTCTACAGCCGCAGGCAGGAAAAGGCGTTAGCCGCCCGTTTGCCGGATGTGCCCGTTGCGCTCGGCATGAGCTACGGTTCACCGTCGCTGGAGAGCGCGGTCGAGGCGCTGATGGCGCAGGGCGTTGAACATATCGTTGTGCTTACGCTCTATCCGCAATACTCCTGCTCGACGGTTGCCGCCGTCTGGGATGAGCTGGCGCGTATTCTCGGCAAAAAACGCTTTATCCCCGGTATCTCCTTTATTCGCGACTATGCCGATAATGCAGACTACATCGCGGCGTTAGCGAACAGCGTGCGCGCCTCGTTTGCGCAGCATGGCGAACCGGATCTGCTTCTGCTCTCCTATCACGGCATTCCGCAGCGTTACGCTTCGCAGGGGGATGACTACCCGCAGCGCTGCCGCGATACCACCCGTGAGCTGGTTTCTGCTCTCGACCTGCCGCCGGAGAAGGTGATGATGACCTTCCAGTCGCGCTTTGGCCGCGAGCCGTGGCTGACGCCTTACACCGATGAGACGCTGAAAATGCTCGGTGAGAAGGGCGTGAAGCATATTCAGGTGATGTCACCGGGCTTTGCCGCCGACTGCCTGGAGACGCTGGAGGAGATCGCCGTGCAGAACCGCGAGTTCTTCCTCGAAGCCGGGGGCGAAAAGTATGAATACATTCCTGCGCTGAATGATTCACCGGAGCATATTGAGATGATGGTCAACTTAACGGCCAAATATCGCTGATCGCTGCGCGGGCCGAGTGTGATACCATGCACGGCCCGAATGTATTGCACGTAGCACAAAGATGAAATTTCCCGGTAAACGTAAGTCCAAACACTATTTCCCCGTCAACGCCCGCGACCCCTTATTGCAGCAAATCCAGCCTGAGAGCGAAACCGGCACCAGCTGGGTGGTCGGCATTGACCAGACGCTGGTGGATATCGAAGCGAAAGTGGATGATGCGTTTATCGCACGTTTCGGCCTCAGTGCTGGCCATTCGCTGGTGATCGCCGATGATGTCGCCGAAGCGCTCTATCAGGAGCTGGTGAGCAATAACCTGATTACCCACCAGTTTGCGGGTGGCACCATTGGCAACACCCTGCACAACTACTCGGTGCTGGCCGATGACCGCTCGGTTTTGCTGGGCGTGATGTGCGATAACGTGCAAATCGGCGGTTACGCTTACCGTTACCTCTGCAACACCTCCAGCCGTACCGATCTTAACTACCTGCAGGGCGTTGAGGGGGCGATTGGCCGCTGCTTTACGCTGGTCAACGACAGCGGTGAGCGCACCTTCGCCATCAGCCCCGGTCATATGAACCAGCTGCGCCCGGAAAGTATTCCCGAAGAGGTGATTGCTGGTGCCTCCGCGCTGGTGCTCTCCTCCTATTTAGTGCGCTGTAAACCCGGCGAGCCGATGCCGGAGGCGACCATGCAGGCGGTGGCCTATGCCAAAAAGCACAATGTGCCGGTGGTGCTGACGCTGGGTACCAAATACGTTATCGCCGATAACGTGCCGTGGTGGCGCGACTTCCTCAAAGAGAACGTCTCGATTCTGGCGATGAATGAAGAGGAGGGGCACGCCCTGACCGGTGAGAGCGATCCGCTGATGGCGGCGGATAAAGCGCTGGACTGGGTCGATCTGGTGCTCTGCACCGCCGGGCCTGTCGGCTTATATATGGCGGGCTTTACCGAAGATGAGGCGAAGCGCAAAACCCAGCACCCGCTGCTGCCGGGCGCGATTGCCGAATTTAACCAGTATGAGTTTAGCCGTGCGATCCGCCATAAGGATTGCGAGCATCCGCTGCGCATCTACTCCCACATCGCCCCCTATATGGGCGGGCCGGAGAAGATCATGAACACCAACGGCGCAGGCGACGGCGCGCTGGCGGCGCTGCTGCATGACATTACCGCCAACAACTATCACCGCAACAACGTGCCAAACTCCAGTAAGCATAACTTCAGCTGGCTGACCTACTCGTCGCTGGCGCAGGTGTGTAAATATGCGAACCGCGTCAGTTACCAGGTGCTGAACCAGCACTCCCCGCGCTTAACCCGCGGCCTGCCGGAGCGGGAAGATAGCCTCGAAGAGGCGTACTGGGAGCGTTAAGGGAAAGGCCGCGTAATTGTACCCATGTTGCTGAAACGGCGTAGGCCGGATAAGCGGTTACGCGCCATCCGGCATTCTCACCGCGGTACCGATTGCCGGATGGCGGCTTCGCCTTATCCGGCCTACCAAACCGGAGCCCGCTGAAACGGCGTAGGCCGGATAAGCGCCAGCGCCATCCGGCAATGGGTGCGGCATGTTGCCTCGGTGGAAGGGTTCCGTTCACCATACGTGGTGGGGTTTCATTGACCTCTTATGCGGTGAACGGGACAAGGGAAGCGGCCGCGCTCCCCTTGTCAATCCCCGCGGCCCCGCGAGGAAATCGGTGCTGCGCACTGCGCTCACCTCCCGCGTGCCTGACTGCGGCCGGCTCGACTCGACATCCTGTCTCGGTTCGCCTCTGTCCGCCATCCATGGCGTCCAGACCTTGTCATTCACGCTTCGGTTCGCCGATTTCAGCGGGGGTCAACACCGTCGCTGTGAGACCGGAGGTAAAAGCAATATCGGTGTTGCGGTAGGCGCGTTTTGGTAGGCCGGATAAGGCGCAGCCGCCATCCGGCAATGATGCCGCGGGGATAATGCCGGATGGCGCGTTACACGCTTATCCGGCCTACGTTTAAGGGCCATCGCCCCCTTACGGAGCGACCACTTCCTGCGCTGGCGTATTCGCCAGAATATTCAACATCGTGTTGGCAATCTCGCGCTCGCCCATCACCACCTGGTTTGCACCGCGTTCGCTGATGTAATCCACCTCATCGTCATAATGGGCGCGGGCGATAATCTCGATGTTCGGGCACTTCTCGCGCGCGGTGGCGACAATCTCACCCGCTTCATAGCCGTTCGGAATGGTCAACAGCAGCCAGCGGGCGCAATCCAGATGCGCCAGATTCATAATCTCTTCATTCGCCGCATTGCCCAGCACCGCGCGGATACCGCGCTCGCGCAGCTCATCCACCCGCGTGCGGGAGGTTTCAATCACCACCAGCGGAATGCCCTGGGCAATCAGCTTCTCGCCGAGCAGGCTGCCGACGCGGCCAAAGCCGACCAGCAGCGCATGGTTGCAGATATCAACGGCGATCTGCTTCTCATCCTCCGTCGCCTCTTCCAGCGTCTGCTCTTCCAGCGTCTCGGTCTTATCGAGATACTTCTCGAGAATGGTAAACAGGATTGGGTTGAGCATAATCGACAGGATCGCCCCTGCCAGCACCAGGTTTTGCCCCTCCTGCGGCAGCAAATCCAGCGCCATCCCCAGCCCTGCAAGAATAAAAGCGAACTCACCAATCTGCGCGAGGCTGGCGGCGATGGTTAATGCGGTACGCGGCGAGTGGCCAAACATGCGCACCAGCAGGAAAGCTGCCGCCGATTTACCAAAGACAATGATTGCCAGTGTTGCCAGCACCGCCAGCGGCTGATCGATAAGAATCAGCGGATCGAACAGCATGCCGACGGAGACGAAGAAGAGCACGGCAAAAGCGTCGCGCAGCGGCAGGGTGTCATGGGCCGCGCGGTGGCTTAACTCGGACTCATTAAGCACCATGCCGGCGAAGAAGGCACCGAGGGCGAAGGAGACATCAAACAGCTCAACCGCGCCGAAAGCGATACCGAGCGCCAGCGCCAGCACCGAAAGGGTAAAGAGTTCACGGGAGCCGGTTGCGGCGCTGCGCGCCATGATCCACGGCACCAGGCGGCGACCAACCAGCATCATAATGGCGATAAAGGCCACCACTTTACCGATGGTGATGCCCATATCCACCGCCAGCGAAGCAAGGCCGACATCGCCTTTTTCCATCATGCCCGCCACCGCCGGCAGCAGCACCAGCGTTAACACCATCACCAGGTCTTCAACGATCAGCCAGCCGATGGCAATCTGCCCGCGCTGGCTATCCACTAACTGTCGCTCCTCAAGGGCGCGCAGCAGCACCACGGTACTGGCGGTTGAGAGACAGAGACCAAAGACAATGCCGGTCATCAGCGACCAGCCAAGCCCGGCGGAGAGCGCCATACCCAGCAGCGTCGCGACGGCTATCTGTGCGATCGCGCCGGGAATGGCGATGGCCTTTACCGCCATCAAATCCTTCAGGGAGAAGTGCAGGCCGACGCCGAACATCAGCAGGATCACGCCCAGCTCTGCGAGTTCAGGTGCCAGTTTGGTGTCCGCCACAAAACCTGGCGTAAACGGCCCCGATAACACGCCCGCTAATAAGTAGCCCACCAGAGGGGAAATGCGCAGTTTGTTGGCAATCATGCCGAGGATAAAAGCGAGCACAAGCCCGCCGACAATGGTGGTAATAAGCGGTGTGGCGTGATGCATTCCGTCTCCTTTCGTTGATGCGTGGATCCCACGGTCGTCGACCGATAGCTGAGTTACAGTTTATGACAATTTTGCCGGTCGCGTTTGTTAATAATTGTTGAATTATGAAGAAAACAGCAATCTGGATGAAAAAAATGTCCAACCGGCTCTGCCATAACATAATTAAGGGCGCTGACGCAGATTTAAAGGATAAGCGGTTCATGAAAACAGGGCTTTCCCCGGGCAGAAAGGCAGGGAAGTCAGCGTGATGGTGAGCGAATATGGTGATCATCCTGTGCAAACAGGGGAAGATGCGCTTTCTGCCTGGTCATGCAATGCAACCGCGCATCGCTACGCTTGTTGCGCTCACGCGCCTGCAAGATTCGGGTTACACCGTTTTTGCGAAGAGTGAAGAAGCTGGCGGGAAATAGAAAATAACGCGCAATAAAAGCTGCCTATCAAAGTCACCAGAACTTATTTGTCTATTATTGACGAGCGCTGTATTTTCTCCTTTCACCAATGGGGTCAGGAAGAGAAGCATGAGCGTGTTAAAAAAGAGCATTACGCTGGGCCTGCTGGCGGCGATGGGCGCATTAAGCCTGCCGGCGCAGGCTTACGAGCAGGATAAAACCTATAACATCACCATCCTGCACACGAACGACCATCACGGCCACTTCTGGCGCAGCGAGTATGGCGAATATGGCCTCTCGGCGCAGAAGACGCTGGTGGACGGCATTCGTAAAGAGGTGGCGGCGCAGGGCGGCAGCGTGCTGCTGCTGTCAGGTGGCGACATCAATACCGGCGTCCCGGAGTCCGATTTGCAGGACGCCGAGCCCGATTTCCGCGGCATGAACCTTATTGGTTATGACGCAATGGCGGTCGGCAACCACGAGTTCGACAATCCGATGAGCGTCCTGCGCCAGCAGGAGAAGTGGGCGAAGTTCCCCTTCCTATCGGCCAATATCTACCAAAAGAGCACCAATCAGCGCCTCTTTAAGCCGTGGATGATCTTCAACCGTGAAGGGCTGAAAATTGCCGTCATCGGCCTGACCACCGACGACACGGCCAAAATCGGCAACCCGGAGTACTTCACCGATATCGAGTTCCGCAAACCGGCTGCCGAAGCGAAGCTGGTGATCGATGAACTGAATCAAAATGAAAAACCGGATGTGATTATCGCCACCACCCATATGGGCCACTACGACAACGGCGAGCATGGCTCCAACGCGCCGGGCGACGTCGAAATGGCACGCAGCCTGCCGAAAGGGGCGCTGGCGCTGATTGTGGGTGGTCACTCACAGGATCCGGTCTGCATGGCCTCCGAGAATAAAAAACAGGTCGATTATGTGCCCGGCACGCCGTGCGCACCGGATCAGCAAAACGGTACCTGGATTGTGCAGGCCCATGAGTGGGGCAAATACGTCGGTCGTGCGGATTTCCAGTTCCGTAACGGCGAGATGAAACTGGTGCGCTACCAGCTCATTCCGGTCAACCTGAAGAAGAAAGTGACCTACGACAACGGCAAGAGCGAACGCGTGCTCTACACGCCGGAAATTGCCGAAAACGCGCAGATGCTCTCGCTGCTGACGCCGTTCCAGAACAAAGGCAAAGCGCAATTGGGCGTGAAGATTGGCAGTACCACCGGCCGTCTTGAAGGGGATCGCAGCAAAGTGCGCTTTGTGCAGACCAACCTGGCGCGGGTTCTTCTCGCCGCGCAGATGGCGCGCACCGGCGCGGATCTGGCAGTGATGAGCGGCGGTGGTGTTCGCGACAGCATCGAAGCGGGCGATATCACCTATAAAGATGTGCTGAAAGTGCAGCCGTTCGGCAACACCGTGGCTTACGTTAATCTCAGCGGTAAAGAGCTGCTGGCTTACCTGACGGCGGTGGCGCAGATGAAGCCCGATTCCGGCGCCTACCCGCAGTTTGCCAACGTCAGTTTTGTGGCGAAAGGCGGCCAGCTGAGCGATGTGAAGATCAAAGGCGAACCGCTGGATGAGGCGAAAAGCTACCGTCTGGCAACGCTGAGCTTCAACGCCACCGGCGGTGATGGTTATCCGCGCCTGGATGATAAAGCCGGATATGTGAACACCGGCTTTATCGACGCTGAAGTGCTGAAAGAGTTCATCCAGAACAACTCACCGCTGGATGTGAATGCTTACGAACCGAAAGGCGAAGTGAGCTGGCAGTAACGCCTCACTCGCGGCGAGCGATATCGGCAAATTGCGCACCCAGCAGTTTCGCCAGATCGCTCGCCGCCAGTTCAATATCCAGCCCGCGCTTACCGCCAGAGATATAGATAGTGTCGAAGGTTTGTGCGGGCGCATCGATCAGCGTCGGCAGGCGCTTTTTCTGCCCGAGCGGGCTGATGCCGCCCACCAGATAGCCGGTGGTGCGCTGCGCCACCATTGGATCCGCCATATCGACTTTTTTCGCGCCCAGCGCTTTAGCGACCTTTTTCAAATCGAGCATCCCGGCCACCGGCGTCACCGCCACGGCCAGCTGCTTCATATCGCCGTTGACCGCCACCAGCAACGTTTTATAAACCCTGTCGGCATCCAGCCCCAGCTTGCGCACCACTTCATCGCCGAAGTTGGTTTCGTTAGGGTCGTGATCGTAGCTGTGGAGTTGAAAAGCGATGCCATTTTTTTCCAGTAACTTTACGGCGGGCGTCATAATAATCCTTCTTATCAAGCGGTTTCACGCCGTAAGCATACGCCTGCTTCCACCGGGGAAAATAGTAGCATCTTGCGCTAATGGGCCATTTTTTCCGCTAACAGTGCGGGAAGATTGCCGTCGCCATAGAGATGCAGCGCGCCTGCGGCCACCACATAGCGCCCCGGCGGCAGGCGGAACAGATAGTCGCACCATGCGCGGTTACGCTGATGCATCAGCACATCGTGCAGCGGCTGGCTGAAGGTTGAGGGAAGACTCAGGTTTTCATCACGCGGCGGGCTCTCCAGCCACCAGCTCATCATCACCTGTAACAGGCGCGCATTCTCATGCCAGTGGGTGAGGGTGTCCTGCAACAGTTCGCTACCGTCGTCCGGCAGCTGGCGCAAAATATCGAGCTGGCTGGTGGTGCCCTCCAGTTCCATGATCGCCACGTTAAAACGCTGTGCGGCTTGTAGCAGCTGGTAGTCAATGCCGTAGTCGGAACGCAGCCCGAGCCGCTGCGCCTGCGTTGCCTGTAACACCAGCGCGATGTGCCAGGCCGGGCGCGTCTCAAATGCCGCACGGCTTAACGACAGGCTCTCCAGCGTGCTCTCTAACGAAGCGAGCAGCGCCGGGCTGAGGCGGGTGTCGAGCGGGTCGGCGTCAGGAAGGTTAGCAAACGGCGAGTCGGAACCGGCGATATCCGCCTCGACAATCAGCGCATCGGCCTCGCGCACCTTTTGCAGCAGCGCGGCGGGCAGCGGCGCCATGCCGTGGGTGCCCATATGAATGCTGCCGACCAGGTGAAGATGCCGGTCACCGGGCAACTCAACGTCCAATGCAGGCCAGGGGTAGCGGCGCTGACGAAGCGCGAGAAGAAAAGCTTTCAATCGTTGAAACAGGCTCATACGCGCTTCCTGAGAGTAAAAAGGCATGCTAACGCGCGAAGCGGGAGGGTGTAAACCCCGCCGCAGATGGCGGCGGGGCGGGGCTTAGTCGCGCGGGGTAAAGCGCAGCAGGCGGTTGGCGTTACTCACTACGGTAATTGAGGAGAGCGCCATTGCCGCTCCGGCCACCACCGGGTTGAGCAGCGTGCCGGTCAGCGGCCAGAGAATCCCGGCGGCAATCGGGATGCCAAGCGAGTTATAGATAAACGCCCCGAGCAGGTTCTGTTTCATATTGCGCAGTGTGGCGTTGGCAATCGCCAGCGCATCGGCCACACCCATCAGGCTATGGCGCATCAGCGTGATCGCCGCCGTTTCAATCGCCACATCGCTGCCGCCGCCCATCGCAATACCGACATCAGCCTGCGCCAGCGCCGGGGCATCGTTGATGCCATCACCAATCATCGCTACCTGGCGACCCTGCTGCTGGAGCTGTTTGATCGCCTCGGCTTTGCCATCCGGCAGCACTCCGGCAATCACCTCATCGATGCCCGCCTCTTTGGCAATCGCATTTGCGGTGGTCGGGTTATCGCCGGTCAGCATCACCAGTCGGTAACCGGCGCGGTGCAGGCGTTGCAGTGCCTGCACGCTGTCGTCACGCAGCGGATCGCGAATGGCGAACAGCGCCCGCGCTTTGCCCTCTACTGCCAGCAGCACTGGCGTCGCGCCACGGCTGGCATGCGCGGCGATCTCCTCATCCAGCGCGCGCGTATCGATCTGCTGTTCCGCCAGCAGCGCCTGGTTGCCGAGCAGCACGCGCTGCCCGTCAATCTCGCCGCTGACCCCCAGCCCGCGCAGAGTGCGGAACTGCTTCACTTCCGGCAGCGCATCACTTGCGGCTTTTTCCACAATCGCATGCGCCAGCGGGTGGCTGGAGCCCTGCTCAAGCGCCGCCGCCAGACGCAGGGCGCTCGTTTCATCCCCCTCCAGCGCGGTGATGCTCACCACTTCCGGTTTGCCGCGCGTCAGGGTGCCGGTTTTATCAAACACCAGCGTATCGAGGGTGCTGGCGCGTTGCAGCGCATCGGCATCGCGTACCAGCACGCCAAACTCAGCCGCACGCCCGACGCCGGAGATAATCGACATCGGCGTCGCCAGCCCGAGCGCGCAGGGGCAGGCGATAATCAGCACGGTTGTAGCGATCACCAGCGTATAGACAATCTGCGGTGCCGGGCCGAACAGATACCAGATGGCACCGCTCAGCAGGGCGATGGCGACGACCACCGGAACGAACACTGCTGAAATACGGTCAGCGAGCTGGCCAATCTCCGGTTTACTGCTCTGCGCCTGGCGCACCATGCGGATAATGCGCGACAGCGTGGTGTGGCTGCCCACGGCGCTGGCGGTAAAGAGGACGCTGCCATCCTGCACCACGGTGCCAGCGTGGATCGTCTCGCCCGCGCCTTTTTGCTGCGGCACCGGCTCGCCGGTCAGCATTGCTTCATCAAACCACCCCTCGCCGTCGCGGATCTCACCATCCACCGGCACGCGATCGCCGGTGGTCAGGCGCAGCGTCATGTCCGGCTGCACTTCGGCCAGCGGGAGGTTTTTTTCGCCCTCAGGGGTGACCACCCGCGCCGTTGGCGGGGTTAAATCGAGCAGGCGCTCCAGCGCTTTTGACGAGCGCTGGCGGGCGCGCGCTTCCAGCATATGGCCAAGGTTAATCAGACCGATAATCATCGCGCTGGCTTCGTAATAGAGGTGGCGGGCTTCCATCGGAAACCACTGCGGCCAGATATTGACGCTCATCGAGTAGAGCCAGGCCGCGCCAGTACCAAGGGCAACCAGCGTGTCCATCGTCGCGGTGCCGTTACGCAGGCTTTTCCATGCGCTGGTGTAGAAGTGCCCACCGGCAAACACCATCACTGCCAGCGTGAGCATGCCAATGCCGAGCCACAGCGAGCGGTTAGCCTCGGTAACCATCATATTGTCGCCGATCATCCCCCACAGCATGATCGGCACGCCGACCAGCAGGGCGACAATCGCCTGCCAGCGAAAGCGCTTCAGGGTAGCGAGCGCCGTCTCCTGCTGGCGCTCGCGCCGCTTGATATCATCTTCAATCGCTTCCGCGCCGTAGCCCGCCTGCTCAACGGCGCTGACCAATTCTGCGGCGGGCGCGCTGCCCATCACCAGCGCAGTACGCTCCGCCAGGTTTACCCGTGCCTGCGTGACGCCCGGAACCGCCTGTAAGGCTTTTTGTACCCGGGAGACACAGCTGGCGCAGCTCATGCCGTTGATCAACAGTTGCTGGCTGTCATCAAGATCGTGTGCTGCCGGAAGCTCTGGAGTGGCCGCTGTCAGTGCTTCCGACGGGAGTGATGACTCTGCCAGCGGTTTAGCCTTTGGGTGGCTGACGCTCGCGCCGTATCCGGCCTCTTCGACAGTCGCGATGAGCGCTTCGGCGCTGGCGCTGCCCGTTACATGGGCATGCTCGATAGTGACATCGGCCGCCTCAACGTCGGGGCGCTTTTCCAGGCTCTCTTTTACACGTTTAACGCAATGGCCGCAGGTGAGGCCATCCAGGTTTAGCTCTATGGTTTGAGACATACGCGTTCTCCTCAGGGATGAGACGTTTGATAACACGTAACAAGCTTAAACCTTCCCGCGAGGGGAAGGTCAAGTTCAGGGCCACACAAAATAGCTCACACGGCAAAAAACGCCGTCAGAAATAAAAAACCCCGCATTGAGCGGGGTCTGGCATCATTTGGCGGTTAATACTCAGCCATATTTACGCGCGAATTCTTCGTCGGAATTACACAGGTAAATAATAAATTCGATAAAGGAGATGATTGCCGGAATACAGGTCCAGAAGAACAGCAGATAAAGAATGCCCTGTCCCGGTTTACCTAAATAGAATTTGTGCGCGCCGAAGCCGCCAAGGAAGAAGGCGAACAGCGCAGCGGAGATGCGGCTTTTCTTGCCAGCAGTGCTCTGCGGCGCGCCGCAGCTCGGACATGCAACCGCTTCTTTATGTATCTCCTTTCCGCAACCGCGGCAAAAAGCCATATCACTCATAAACAACTCCTGTGTGTCGAACTTTTATCATTATTTGAAAATCCCGCGCTATGGTATAGCGAAGCGGCGGATCGGCAAATAGAAATATTTGCAACATGTATATATTTGTTTTGCGGTACCGCAAGGATTAATATCATTCTCCAGCCTCATAACAGGCGTCGCACTATTTGCCGTGTGTAAATAATGGGGAAGATGATGAATATCAGCGATGTGGCAAAAAAGACCGGTTTAACCAGTAAAGCGATCCGTTTTTATGAGCAGAAGGGGCTGGTGACGCCGCCGCTGCGCGGTGAAAACGGCTATCGCAGCTACAACCAGCAGCACCTCAATGAGCTGACGCTGCTGCGCCAGGCGCGCCAGGTAGGGTTTAACCTCGAAGAGTGCGGCGAGCTGGTGAATCTGTTTAACGATCCCGCCCGCCACAGCGCGGATGTAAAAGCCCGCACGTTACAGAAAGTGGCCGAGATCGAGCGCCATATCAGCGAATTGCAGGTGATGCGCACCCAGTTGCTGACGCTGGCGGAAGCCTGCCCCGGCGACGAGGGATCCGATTGCCCGATTATGGACAACCTTTCTGGCTGCTGTCATCACCGCGCGAAGGGTTAAGCAGAAAGGTCACCGTACCGCGATACCAGCGCGAGGCGGCAAGCTTCGCAATCTCTTGCTCATCGCAAATCCCGCCCGGCACGACGCCCAGTTTAAACGGAATGCGCAGACCGGCCAGCGCTGGCAGATAATCGGTAAAATTCGCCACCGTGCGGCGTCCCTGATAGCTCTGCACCACCAGTTCATCCACCGGCAAGGCATTCAGCGTGGCAACGCTGCCGGTTTTCGCCCAGTCCAGCAGCCCGGTTACTCCCAGCGCATAGTGCGCGGGCAGCGTGTGCCGCAGCCGTTGCAGAAAGCGGGCGTACTCATCGAGCCGCCAGGTGGCGGCATCGAAATCGATCTGCAAGCCAATAACCTCGTTTCCCGCCGCCTGCCAGCGCGCCAGCAGGCTGTTGAGGCGCAGCAGCAGCGTATCCGGCACATCGAGGGTGGCAAAGCGCACCGTTAACCAGATGCGCGGAAAGACCAGCCGGTTAACGGGTAGCCCTTTGCGCTCAAACACCGTTTTACCGCCGTGGATCACCACCTCGCCCTGATGGAGATAGACCACGTCGGCCTGGCGCAGCGCCTCGCCCGGGCGCACGCCGGACCAGAGCCAGAACGCCTGCTCCTGCCCCTTCGCAGGGCTTAATGAAGCGAGCAGGGCAGCAAGCGCGATTACCAGTAGTAGCGGAGTTCGTTGGCCCATACGCTTCCGGGGTAACGGCTCTTCAGTTGCTGGAACCAGGCTTTGCGCACCGATTTCTCCACGTCCTCGCCGCCGCAATCGTTATAGCCCGACGGGGCATAACACATTACCGCGCGGTAGAGGGCATAGCTCTTATCTTCCGGCTCCGCTTTCGGGTTGTTGATCACCTGCTGATAGGCGGCCAGCCGCTGCGGCACGCCAGGCAGCGCTTTAGTGGCGGTGGCACCGTCGAGGGCATCATTGCCGCCGAGTTCGACGCCCAACGAGACTCTCGCCTGCGTAGTGCGGAAGAATTCGCCGAGGCAGTTCAGCGCATGCCCATCCGTTGGCGTTTTGCTCAGCATAGTGACGGTCTTATCCAGCGCGGCACAGGTGTAGCGGCTTGTCTCATCGCTGCCTTGCCAGTTAAAGACGTTCAGATCCACATCCGAGAAGGCCTCGTCTTTCACCGGTGGCGTAATGGCGGCAATCAGCTTTTTATCCTGTAACCAGTCGGCGTAGTTTCCGGCGGTCAAATCGCGCATCAGCAAGGTGTGCAGGGCGATCGTGCGCTCTTCGCTGTTCGGCCCGTTTTGTGCCTGCTCAAGCAGCAGCGGGCGCGAGGCTTTGGTTTTCAGCACCAGCGAGCGAAAGCGCAGGTTAGTGACCCGGCTCTTCGCTGCGAAGATCTCATCGACTTTTTCACTGGCCACCAGCGTGGCGGCCAGTTTGGCCTGCAACAACTGCTGCTGTTCGACGTCACGGCTTAAATCGAGCAGGCGCAGCCAGTGGCTTTGCGCCTCCGGCCAGGCTTTTTGCGCCATCAGCGCATCGCCATACAGCACCTGTTCGCTGAAGGCGAGAACGTCATGCTCCGCCAGCGCTTTTGCCGGTGTGATACCGCTGACCACCGCAGCGTAATCCTGCGAGCTGTAAGCCAGTTGCAGACGAAGGTAGTTCCATAACGCGCCGCGCTGGTTGTTGTCGAACTCCGCTTTATGGCTCTCAAGCCAGGCGTTATCGATACAGGGCGTGTTTTCACGGCAGGGCGATTCGCGCATCCAGCGCAGGGCGGCAATAAAGGTCATCAGCGAGGCATTCGGCACGCTGACAAACGCATCGCCTCCCCAGCTAACATCCTTACTCAGCAACTTGTTGTCGCTCTCATTGATCAGCGTCACCAGCGCATCGCCGCTGGTGGCGGCTGAGAGCGCGTTTTCATAGCGCACCGCGAGGCTGTCCCACTGCTGAAGATACCAGTCAATACGGCGCAGCATCCCCTGAGTCGAGGCGGCATAGCGCCCCTGCGGCCACTGCTTGAGGTAACTTTCCGCCGCGCTTCGCGCCTGCTCAGCGTGGGGCTTATCAATTTTCGCAACGTCAAAATCGCCATACTCGCCGTTGGCGTTTTCGCTGCTGGCGTTAAGCGCATTACGCATCAGCATGTAACTCGCCGTTTCGGCAAGCCACGGCTGCGCGCTCTTTGTCAGCGAAGTGAAAAGCGGTTCGGCGGCGGCATAATCACCGGCATAGAAGCTATTGGCGGCCTGAAGATAGGTGCGAAAACCCGCCGCGGCTGAATTCTCCGGGAAGGAGAGGGCGCTGATCGCCTCTATACTCTGCGAAGATTCATTAGCAGCGATACGTGCGGTCGCCAGCGCCTGGCGCTGTGGCGCGGTCAGGGATTTATCCTCAAGCAGAGCGGCGAAGAAGGCGGAGAGCGTCTCGTTGTTTTGTGAGACAAAGCGGGTTTCACCGTCGTTGCCCGCCTCATCAACCTCTGTAGAGGTGGTTTGCGCTTCGCTGCCGTCGGCAATCAGGCGCAGCAGGGCAGGCGGCAGCGTGTTGTCGCTCGCGATGCCCAGCGCGCTCATCTGCTTGCGCAGCGTGGCGGCAAGCGTTGAGGCTTCTGTCGCAGCGGCAGGCGGCGCGTCATCGTGATGCACGCCGAAGTACACGTTGCGGCTGCGGGTAACATCTGCCGGCATCGGCTGGCGCAGCGGATAGAGTCCTTTGCTGTCGCCCAGCAGGCGCAGCAGGTTGTCGCGGGTATCGGTATGGATGGCGATAACCGGCGGCGTGGAGAGGTAGCAGCCGGGGCTGCCCCATGTGCAATCATCAATATCGGAAGAGGCCAGCGCGGGTGCGCTGGCGCCAAGCGCGAGCAGGATGCCCAGCGCGAGCTGTTTTTGCGGGCCCATAGCCGGGATCCTTGGGTTAAGTTAATCGCTTACGGGAGTGATACGCAGCGTAATACCTTCAATGGCGATGACCTCGACGCGCGTACCGGCGGCGAGATCGGTATCGGCGCAGACCGGCCATGAGCTGTCGCCCACGCGCATATGTCCGCGACTGTTGACCAGCGCATTATCGAGCGTGAAACGGCGACCGAGCAGCTGTTGCCCGCGCAGGTTAAGCGAGGCGTCGGCGGGGTTTTGCTGTTTTACGCGTTTTGACAACCACAGCCACCACAGCCAGGCGGCCAGCAGCGTCAGCAGGGCAAACAGCACCCCCTGCCACTCCCAGCTAAACGGGATGACCCACGCCAGCAAACCGGTGGCGACGGCCGCAATGCCGCTCCATAACAGATAGCCGTTGCCGCCGAGCATTTCGGCGGCGAGCAGCAGCCCACCCAGCGTCAGCCAGGCGAGGTAGGTATGTTCAAGCAGCAGTTCGGCGATCATTTTTTACGCTCGTTGGCGCTATCTTTCACCAACTCAGCAATACCGCCAATGGCACCCAGCAGGCTGCTGGCATCCAGCGGCATCATCACCACTTTGCTGTTGTTGGCAGAGCCAATCTGTTGCAGCGCTTCGGTATATTTCTGCGCCACAAAGTAGTTCACCGCCTGGATATCGCCGGAGGCGATCGCTTCAGAAACCATCTGCGTGGCGCGGGCTTCTGCTTCCGCCGAACGCTCACGCGCTTCTGCCTGCAGGAAGGCTGACTGACGTTCACCTTCAGCTTTCAGGATCTGCGACTGTTTATCCCCTTCGGCTTTCAGGATCTCCGCCTGGCGGATCCCTTCGGCTTCAAGGATATAGGCGCGTTTGGTACGTTCCGCCTTCATCTGCGCGTTCATCGAGGAGACCAGTTCTGCTGGCGGGCGCACGTCGCGGATCTCGATACGCGTTACCTTAATGCCCCACGGGTTGGTGGCTTCATCGACAATGTGCAGCAGGCGGGTGTTGATGCTGTCACGCTGCGAGAGCATCTCATCCAGCTCCATCGAGCCGAGCACGGTACGGATGTTGGTCATGGTCAGGTTGACGATCGCCAGCTCCAGATTGCTCACCTCATAGGCGGCGCGTGGCGCGTCGATGACCTGAATAAAGCAGACGGCGTCAATGGTGACGTTGGCGTTATCTTTGGAGATGATCTCCTGGGAAGGGATGTCGAGCACCTGCTCCATCATATTGATCTTACGACCAATGCGATCCATAAACGGCACGACAAGGCTAAGACCCGGTTGCAGTGTGCGGGTAAAGCGGCCAAAGCGTTCCACGGTCCACTGGAAGCCCTGGGGGACAATTTTTACACCGGAAAAGACAATAACCAGCGCGACGACGATGAGAACGATAATGACGATTGGCATCAAAAAAAACCTCCTGTTTAATTTGATGCCATCTTAGCCCGAATTGGCGACGAAAGCAGCCCGATCGCCAAATTTAGCAGGGTGATCAGTAAAGCAGCGAGTAGAGCTGACGACGGTATTTTGACGCCAGCGCATCGCCGGTGCCGAGCGCGGCGAGGATCTCTTGCAGCGTTTTGCGCGCATCGCCGTTAGCCGCACCGAGATCTTTACGCAGGTGGTTAAACAGCAGCTCCAGCGCCTCTTCGTTACGCCCGACCTGATGCAGTTGCAAAGCCAGCTGGGTTGCCAGCGCCGCGTCCTCCGGGTTGTCAGCAACCTGCTGTTGCAGCTGCTGGATTTCCGGCGTATCGGCCGCTTTGCGCAGCAGATCGATCTGCGCGATCAGCCCCTGATAGCGGGTGTCCTGATCCTGCAACGGGACGGCTTTCAGCACCGTTTCCGCTTCGTCGGCGCGGTTTAACACAATCAGCGTTTCCGCCAGCAGGAAGCCGATTTCGCTCTGCTGGTTAGAGAGCTGCCACGCCTCTTTCAGCAGCGGCAGCGCTTCTGTGTGGTTGCCTGCCTGCATCAGTTCCATCGCCTGCTGCGCTTTTAGTTCTTCTTCGCGCGGCAGCACTTTGTCGAGCAGGGCGCGGATCGCCTCTTCCGGCTGCGGACCCTGGAAACCATCGACCGGCTGGCCGTTCTGGAAGAGATAGACCGTTGGAATGGCGCGCAGGCCAAACTGCGAAGCGACCATCTGCTCGGCATCGCAATCCACTTTCGCCAGAATAAACTGCCCGTTGTACTGCGCGGCCAGCGTTTCCAGGACCGGCGTCAATTGCAGACAGTGTTGGCTGCGCTCGGACCAGAAATAGAACAGCACCGGGGTCGCAACGGACTGTTCCAGCACCTGTTGCAGGTTCGCTTCGGTAATATTGACGATATTCTGTACGGACATGGCAGTTTCTCTGTTTAAACAAGTAAGAATGAGATGGGGACGCGACACGCGCCTTCAACTCATCCGTGCAAAATTTTATCCATCATGCGCGCGGGGAGCAGCCGTTTCAGCAGGCTGACCGCCCAGGTCACCAGCGTGACGGGGTAGCGCAATTTCGGCCGTTTACTCTCAAAAGCATGGCGCACTTTGGCGACAACCGCCTCCGGGCCGAGGGTAAAGCGTGCGGCGATGCCGGGGTTTTCGACAGGTTTATCGCGCTGCGTCTGGTTGACGTTATCGGTAAAACGCGTGCGGATGGGGCCAGGCTCAATCAGGCTCACTTTAATGCCGGTGTGGCGCAGCTCCATGCGCAGCGCATCGGACCAGGCTTCCAGCGCATATTTACTTGCGGCATAAGCACCGCGACCGGGCGTGGAGATCAGGCCCATCACCGACGAGGTCATCACAATGCGCCCTTCGCCGTGCGGCAACATGGCCGGGAGCAGGCGCAGCGTGAGCTGGTGAGTGCCGAAAAAGTTGCTGGAAAACTGCTGCTCCAACTGTTCACGGCTGATGGCGTCAAGGGATCCGTAGACGCCGTAACCGGCGTTATTGAAGAGGCCATAGAGGCGATTGCCGGTCAGGGCGATCACCTCGTCTGCGGCGCGATCCACGCTCGCTGCGTCATCAAGATCGAGCAAAACGCCGGTGAATCCCTCCTGATCCATCCGCGCCACATCATCGGCTTTGCGGCAGGCCGCCAGCACGCGAAACCCCTGACGCTTTAGCTCGCGCGCGCTCTCCAGACCAATACCGCTGGAACATCCTGTTATTAAGACCGTTTTTTGCATAACTTTACCTGGGGACGCGCCTGAATATTCAGGAGGCGTGATTAACTAAAGGAGCCAGTCGCGTGGCCATCCAGTCGGCAATAAACGGCTGGGCATCGCGATTGGGGTGAATACCATCATCCTGCATCCACTGCGGTTTCAGATAGACTTCTTCCATAAAAAAGGGCAGCAGAGGAACATCCAGCTCGCTGGCGAGCTTCGGGTAAATGGCACCAAAGGCCTCAGTATAACGACGACCGTAGTTGGCGGGCAGCCGTATTTGCATCAGCAGCGGCTTTGCATCGGCCGCTTTTACCGTCTGGATAATCTGGCGCAGCGTCTGTTCCGTTTGCTGCGGCGGAAAACCGCGCAGGCCGTCATTGCCGCCGAGTTCGACCAGCACCCAGCGCGGTTTATGCTCTTTTAACAGCGCGGGCAGGCGCGCCAGGCCCTGCTGAGAGGTGTCGCCGCTGATGCTGGCGTTCACCACCACAGGCTGCTGCTGCCACTTGTTATTGAGCAGCGCAGGCCAGGCCGCCGTTGCCGCCATCCGATAGCCCGCACTCAGGCTGTCGCCAAGAATCAGTAGCGTGTCCGCCGCCGCGGCGCGAAAGGTTAACAAAAGCAAAAACAGGAAGGGCAAATGCCAGCGGAAAACATTGTTGAAGTTCATCATCTTAAGAAGTCCGTCGGTCAGGGGGAGCAGGAGCTTTCAATCCTTACCGGAGTTGAGCTGGTTGTCAAACCAGCTGAAACCATCGCGCTGATTGGCGAGTCCGGTTCCGGGAAGTCGACGCTGCTCGCCATTCTCGCCGGGCTGGATGATGGCAGCAGCGGCGAAGTGCATCTGCTCGGCAAACCGTTACACAAAATGGACGAAGAGGCGCGCGCGCAACTACGTGCGCAGAATGTCGGGTTTGTTTTTCAATCCTTCATGCTGATCCCGACCCTTAACGCGCTGGAAAACGTGGAACTGCCTGCGCTGTTGCGCGGCGAGAAGAGCAGCGAAAGCCGCAGTAGCGCTAAAGCTTTACTCGAGGAGTTGGGGCTGGGCAAACGCCTCGACCATCTCCCGGCACAGCTCTCCGGCGGCGAGCAGCAGCGCGTGGCGCTGGCCCGCGCCTTCAATGGTCGCCCGGCAGTGCTCTTCGCCGATGAGCCGACCGGTAACCTCGATCGACAGACGGGCGACAAAATCGCCGATCTGCTCTTCTCGATGAATCAACACTACGGCACTACGCTACTGCTGGTGACCCATGACGCGCAGCTGGCGGCGCGCTGTGACAGACGCCTGCGGCTGGTCAACGGCGAACTGCGGGAGGAAGCATGATTGCCCGCTGGTTCTGGCGCGAATGGCGCTCGCCGTCGCTGCTGATTGTCTGGATGGCGCTGAGCCTCGCGGTGGCCTGTGTGCTGGCGCTCGGCACCATCGGCGATCGCATGGAGAAGGGCTTAAGCCAGCAGAGCCGCGATTTTATGGCAGGCGACCGCGCCCTGCGCAGCTCGCGTGAAATTCCCCCTGGCTGGCTGGAGGAGGCGCGTAAAAGCGGCCTGCAAGTGAGTGAGCAGGTGAGCTTCAGCACCATGACGTTTGCTGGTGATACGCCGCAGCTGGCGAGTGTGAAAGCGGTGGATAATCGCTACCCGCTCTATGGCGAGCTGGAGACGCAGCCCGCCGGGCTGAAGCCGCAGCCGGGCACGGCGCTGCTCGCTCCGCGCCTGATGGCGCTGCTGAATGTGAAACCGGGCGACACGATTGAGGTCGGCGACGCTACGCTGCGCATCGCTGGCGAAGTGACGCAGGAGCCCGATTCCGGTTTTAACCCCTTCCAGATGGCACCGCGCCTGCTGATGAACAGCGCCGATGTGGCAAAAACCGGGGCCGTTTTGCCGGGCAGCCGCGTCAGCTGGCGGGTGAAGTTTGCCGGTACACCCGCGCAGTTAGAGAAGTATGAGACGTGGCTGCTGCCGCAGCTTGGCGCGGATCAGCGCTGGTACGGGCTGGAGCAGGATGACGGCGCGCTGGGCAAATCCTTACAGCGTTCGCAGCAGTTCTTGCTGCTATCGGCGCTGCTGACGCTGCTGCTGGCGGTCGCCGCCGTTGCAGTGGCGATGAGCCACTACTGCCGCAGCCGCTACGATCTGGTGGCGATTCTGAAAACCCTCGGTGCCGGTCGCGCACAGTTGCAAAAGCTGATTGTCGGCCAGTGGGCGCTGCTGCTTGGGCTGGCGGTGATCACCGGCGGCGCGCTGGGGCTGCTGTTTGAAAAGGTGCTGATGCTCCTTCTCAAACCGGTGTTGCCCGCTGCGCTGCCGCCCGCAAGCTACTGGCCGTGGCTGTGGGCCATTGGCGCAATCGTGGTGATCTCGCTGCTGGTGGGGCTGCGTCCCTATCGTCTGCTGCTGGCGACGCAGCCGCTGCGGGTGTTGCGCCGCGATGCGGTGGCAAATGTCTGGCCGCTTAAGATCTATCTTCCGGCGGTCGCGATTATCACCGTGCTGCTGCTCGCCTGGCTGATGGGCGGCAGCATGCTGCTGTGGGCGGTGCTGGCGGGGGCGGTGGTGCTGGCAATGCTCTGCGGCGTGGTCGGCTGGCTGCTGCTCAATGTGCTGAAGCGCCTGACTCTGAAAGCGCTGCCGCTGCGTCTGGCGGTGAATCGCTTGCTGCGCCAGCCGTGGTCGACGCTGAGCCAGCTGTCGGCCTTCTCCCTCTCGTTTATGTTACTGGCGATGCTGCTGGTGCTGCGCGGCGACCTGCTCGATCGCTGGCAGCAGCAGTTACCGGCCGAAAGCCCGAACTACTTTCTGATTAACATCGCTCCGGAGCAGATCGCACCGCTGAAAACCTTCCTTGCTGAGCATCAGGTGATCCCGGCGGCGTTCTACCCGATTGTGCGGGCGAGGATGACGCAGATTAACGGCCAGTCGACGGAGGGCAACGCCGACGAGGCGCTGAACCGCGAACTTAACCTCACCTGGCAGCAGCAGCGGCCGGATCACAACCCGCTGACCGCAGGCAGCTGGCCGCCAAAAGCGGGCGAAGTGTCGGTGGAGGAGGGGCTGGCTGAGCGGCTTGGTCTGAAGCTGGGCGACACGGTGACTTTTACTGGCGATACGCAGGCGTTCAGCGCAAAGATCTCCAGCCTGCGTAAGGTGGACTGGGAGAGCCTGCGGCCCAACTTCTTCTTTATCTTCCCGCCGGGCGCGCTCGATGGGCAGCCGCAAAGCTGGCTGACCAGCTTCCGGCTGGAGGGGAACAACGGCATGTTAACGCAGCTTAACCGCGCCTTCCCGACCATCAGCCTGCTTGATGTTGGCGCGATTTTAAAACAGGTCGGCCAGGTGCTGGAGCAGGTGAGCCGGGCGCTGGAAGTGATGGTGGTGCTGGTTACCGCCTGCGGCGTGTTACTGCTGCTGGCGCAGGTGCAGGTTGGTATGCGTCAGCGTCACCAGGAGCTGGTGGTCTACCGCACGCTGGGGGCGGGCAAACGGCTGCTGCGCACCACCTTGTGGTGTGAGTTTGCGCTGCTGGGGCTGGTCTCCGGGCTGGTCGCCGCCATCGGCGCGGAAACGGCGCTGGCGCTGCTGCAAACTCGCGTGTTTGACTTCCCGTGGCAGCCCGACTGGCGGCTGTGGATCACGCTGCCGCTCTGCGGCGCACTGCTGCTCTCCCTGTGCGGCGGGTGGTTAGGTAGCCGGTTATTAAAAGGCAAAGCGCTGTTTCGTCAATTTAGTGGTTAATCCTGCCTGAAAAAGCGGCACCGATAATTCAATCGGTGTCGCGCTGTTTCAACGTGTAAACAATTAATCGATAGTTGTTTAGTAGCACAAAACATTAAAAAAACTTCGCCCACCAGAATCTTATAAAAGCTATGATGCCCGCGCTAATTAACAGTTAGTTGTATCTATTCCCAAGGAAAAACAATGAAAATAAAAACAAGCGTCCTGGCGACAGCCATTGGCGCAGCAGTGGCGTTGGCGTCTTTCACAGCACAAGCAGAAATTACTGTCCTGAAACAAAACCCGCAGGCGGGCGATCCCCTTAGCCGCCTGAACTTTACTGTCGGCGGCTCTATTCGCCCGCAGTTCCAGAATATTACCGGTAACGATGGCAAAAACGCCTTTAAACGTAACGGTTTTGACGGCGGTACCCGCTTCCGTTTCGCAGCGGATTACTACCTGTTCGATGACATCAGCTGGGTCAGTTACTACGAGCTGGGCGTTGATATCCCGAAACTGTTCGACTGGGATAACCACTACGCGGAAACCGCGCACAACACCACGCGCCGTATGCTCTACACCGGCCTGAAAAGCCAGACCTGGGGCACGTTAACCTTCGGTCAGCAGAACAGCGTTTATTACGATGTGGTCGGCGCGAAAACCGATATCTGGGACTACGACATGCTGGCGCAGGCTCCGGGTAACGGCATCAAAGGCGATTACGACGGCTCTTATCGGTCACGCAAAATGCTGAAATATAAGAAAACCGTCGGTGACGCGGATATCTATGCTTCTTACCTGTTTAGCGATGATTACCTGGCGACCGACGGCAACCGTTACAAACGTAAGAGCGGCGGTTCCCTGGGGCTGGATTATCACCTGACCGACGATCTGACCTGGGGCGCGGCGTGGAACTACACTCGTGCGGATATGCGTCAGCCTTCTACCGGCGACAGCAAAACCTACGATCAGAACATCCTCGGCACCGCGCTGAGCTGGACCCCAGATAACTGGACCTTCTCCCTGGGCGGCGGCTGGTATCAAAACTTCATGCTGACCAAGAAGAAGGATGTGCATAACTACTTCGCGGGCGATGCGTGGGGCGTTGAGTACTTTGCCGGGTATAAATTCCCGATCGCACAGTACGCGGTGAAATACATTCAGCCGTACGTGATGGGTGACCGCCTGGAGTTCGCCAACGGCCGTAATTATCAGCGTATTGATAATGGCGTCGGTGTGACCGTGCAGCTGGATTATGGTTTCCGTGTTGATTACGAACACGTATTCACCTCCAGCACCGACAACCTGGGCGATATGAACCTGGTCCGTCTGCGTTACGATTTCTAATCGACACCTTTGCGGCCTGCCTGATACGCAGGCCGCAAATGCCTGATGGCGCTTCGCTTATCAGGCCTACAAATAGCGAATGCTGCACCCACGTAGGCCGGATAAGGCATCGCCGCCATCCGGCAAGCGGTCTGGCATTGTGCACGGTTGCCATAAATGCCTGATGGCGCTTCGCTTATCAGGCCTACACATAGCGAATGCTGCACTCACGTAGGCCGGATAAGGCATCGCCGCCATCCGGCATTTCTCCTCTCTCTCCCTGACAAGTTGAATTTTTTTCAATTACCGCTGCGCTGGCTTTGTGCCATCTTATTCCCCGGCCTTATCGACAAGGCACACACCGAACGCGACGCACTGCACGCCGCGTCACACAGCACATCATTACCATCAGGGAGAATGTATGGGACCTCGTCTCGGTTTACGCGCGCTTTTTGGCGCACTACTTCTGGTTTGCGGTCTGCCTTTCGCGCAGGCCAACAGCGATCCACACACCATCGTTTTCGGCGTCGCGCCGGGTCCATATGGCGATATGGTGAAACAGGCGATTGCCCCTTCGCTGAAAGAGAAGGGCTATAAAGTTGTGGTACGCGAATTCAGCGATTACGTGCAGCCAAACATGGCGCTGGCTAACGGCAGCATCGACGCCAATCTCTTCCAGCACAGCCTCTATTTCGACAAATTCACCGCCGATAAAGGCCTCAAGCTCAGCAAGCTGATCGCCGTGCCGACCGCCGGGATGGGTTTTTACTCTCACAAAATCAAAAGCCTCGATGAGCTGAAGAAGGGCGATATCATCACCCTCTCAAACGACCCTACCAACCTGGCGCGCGGGCTGCGCTTCCTGCAATCGCTGGGGCTGATTACTATCAAAGAGTCTATCGATCCGACCAAAGCCTCCGAGCGCGATATCGCCAGCAACCCGAAAGGGCTGGTGTTTAAGCCGCTGGAAGCGGCTCAGCTGCCGCGCACGCTCGATGGCGTCACCGCCTCGCTGGTAAACGGCAACTTTGCGGTTGCTGCCGGGATGGATCTCTCGTCGGCGATCAAGCAGGAGAAGCTCGACGAGAACCTGAAAAACATCATTGCCGTGCGCAGTGAAGATGCCGACAAGCCCTTCGCGAAAGATATCGTGACGGCGGTGAAATCCCCGGCTTACCGCGCGGTGATCGATGATCCGAAAAATATCTTTGCCGCTTTCCAGAAACCCGACTGGATGCAGAGCGCGGATAAACAATAACAGCGGATCGATGATCGGGCAGGCTGCGGCCTGCCTTTTGTTTTTTGCCGTTTGAGGTTGGCATGATTGAACTAGATAACGTTTGCGTCGATTTTCCGGCCGGGCGCGGTGGCAGCGGCGCGACGCGCGCCGTCGAGGCGGTCTCGCTGCGTATTGCCGCCGGAGAGATTTTCGGCATTGTTGGGACCAGCGGCGCGGGCAAAAGTACCCTGCTGCGCACGCTTAATGCTCTGCAACGCCCAAGTGAAGGGCGGGTCAATATTAACGGCGTCACCATTTCTGATTTAGAGGGCGTGACGCTGCGCCAGGCGCGCCAGCGCATTGGCATGATTTTCCAGCACTTCAACCTGATGCACACCCGCACGGTGGCGCAGAACGTCGCCTTCAGCCTGAAGGCTGCGGGGTGGGAGCGGAGTAAAATTGCGCCACGCGTGGCGGAGATCCTTGCGCTGGTGGGCTTAAGCGATAAAGCGAATCGCTACCCGGTGCAGCTTAGCGGCGGGCAGAAGCAGCGTGTCGGCATTGCGCGCGCTATCGCTAACCACCCGGATGTGCTGCTCTGCGATGAGCCAACTTCCGCGCTGGATCTGGAAACTTCTGCCACCATTCTGGCGCTGCTTAAAGAGATTAACGCGCAGATGGGGATCACCATTGTGCTGATCACCCATGAGATGAATGTCATCAAAACCATCTGCGATCGCGTGGCGGTGATGTCGGCGGGCAAAGTGGTGGAAGAGGGCGAGGTGTTCGATATTTTTGCCCATCCGCAGCACCCGTTTACGCAGCAACTGGTGTCGCACACCCTGAACCTGACGCTGCCTGCGCGGCTGCATGAACATCTTCCCGGCCAGCTGCTGAAGGTGCTGTTTATTGGCGACTCCGCCGAGCAGCCGGTGCTTTCGGACGCGGCGGTAAAGTTCGGCGTGGCGGTCAATATTCTGCACGGCAAAATCGAGTATATCGGCGAGCGCGCGCTGGGTATTTTAGTGGTGCAGCTGACGGCGGAAAATCCTCAGGCAGTCAGCGATGCCGTGGCGTACATTCGCAGCCGGACGGCGCAGGTGGAGGTGATCCGTGGATGATTTACTGGCTGATTTGAGCCTCGCGTTTGGCGAAACGTTCCAGATGCTCAGCATCTCAACGGTGCTGGCAATTGTCGGCGGTCTGCCGCTCGGCTTTCTGATTTTCGTCACCGACAGGCATCTGTTCTGGCAAAACCGTGCCGTCTACCTGTTGAGTTCCATTCTGGTGAACATTATCCGCTCGGTGCCGTTTGTCATTCTGCTGGTGCTGCTTTTGCCGCTGACGCAGTGGCTGCTCGGAAACACGATTGGACCTATCGCGGCGTCGGTGCCATTATCGGTGGCGGCCATCGCCTTTTATGCGCGACTGGTGGACAGTGCGCTGCGCGAAGTGGACAAGGGGATTATTGAGGCGGCGGAAGCTTTTGGTGCCAGCCCGCTGCGCATTATCTGCACCGTGCTGCTGCCGGAAGCCAGCGCTGGTCTGCTGCGCGGCTTAACCATTACGCTGGTTAGCCTGATTGGCTATTCGGCAATGGCGGGGATTGTCGGCGGTGGCGGGGTCGGCGACCTGGCGATCCGTTTCGGCTATTACCGGTATGAGACCCAGGTGATGATCGTCACCGTCGTGGCGCTGATTATTCTGGTGCAGATTGTGCAGGTCGTCGGCGACTGGCTGGCAAAACGGGCCGATAAACGCGACCGGCATTAAGATCTGAAGAAAGAGTGCCTGATGGCGCTTCGCTTATCAGGCCTACAAAACCCATCGGTATCTCGATATGTAGGCCGGATAAGGCACCGCCGCCATCCGGCAATCGGGCACGGTTGCGGCAAATGCCTGATGACGCTTCGCTTATCAGGCCTACAAACCCATCGGTATATCGATATGTAGGCCGGATAAGGCATCGCCGCCATCCGGCAATGGGGCCGGCTGCGGCACATGCCTGATGGCGCTTCGCTTATCAGGCCTACAAAACCCATTGGCATCACGGTACTTAGGCCGGATAAGGCACCGCCGCCATCCGGCAATCGGGCACGGTTGCGGCAACTGCCTGATGGCGCTTCGCTTATCAGGCCTACAAAACCCATCGGTATCTCGATATGTAGGCCGGATAAGGCAACGCCGCCATCCGGCGCTTTTCACTGCGCTGCCAGCCAGGCAGAAACCTCTTGGAACGTGCCGCGAAAATGGACGATTGGGGCGCGTTTCTCCAGCTGGTAGCGATACATCGGATCGTAATAAACCTCCAGGAGCGGGGCGAGCCAGGCGAAATGCGCCTCTGTGGTGCCATGCCTTCGCTGCTCAGCCAGCGCCGCTTCCAGATGGACAGTCAATTGCTCATAGCGCTGTAAACCGAGCCGGCGGCGAATGGCAAACAGCCCGTGGCGCAGATACTCCGCATAAGTCTCCCATCCTGCCTCTTCACCGTCACGGTCAATAAAAGCCTGTAGGGTCTGCACAAAATACTCCTCGCGCAGACGCTCAAGGCGCAGCTCAAAGGGATCTTCGACTATCACCAGCGGCGATTGCGCCATGCGCTCGCGCAGGGCTTCGGGCAGATGGTTTGCGCCAATCGCCCGGCCTTCATCTTCCAGCAGCCAGAACGGCGGCGACACTTTTAGCAGCGCTACCGCCAGGTGGTTTTCAAACGTTGCCTGTGCGTGCTGCGCCTGGGCCGTGCGGCCAAACGACGAACCGCGGTGGCGGGCAAGCCCCTCCAGATCGATTCCGTTGCGGTGCTCGCGCACCAGCAGGGTTTTGCCGCTGCCGGTACAGCCGCCGACCAGCAGTAGCGGGCGCTGAATGCGCGCCTGCGTCGCTTCCATCGCCGCCTGGCGCAATGCTTTATAGCCGCCTGCGACCAGCGGCAGGTCAATCTGCCGTTCGCGTAGCCACTGCTGCACGATGTGCGAGCGCTGGCCGCCGCGCGCGCAGCAGAGCAGGGCTTGTGGCGCGGTTTTATGGGCTGCGATCCATGCCGTGATTCGCTGCTCGCGGGTGTAGCCGTTAACCAGTTTATGGCCGAGCTTCAGCGCGGCTTCTGCGCCGTCGCGTTTATAGCAGGTGCCAACGGCAGCGCGTTCGCTGTCGTTCATCAGCGGCAGGTTGATGGCGGCGGGCATCGCGCCTTTGGCAAACTCAACCGGGGCGCGGAGATCAATAAGGGGCGTGTTATCCCGCAGGATGGCGAGATAATCGGTGGCGTCTTTCATCGGGCGTCCTTCTGCAAAAACTGGGGCCGATTTTACGCCGGAATGTGGCGAGTGTGGGGGAATTTTGCCGGATGGCGCTAACGCTTATCCGGCCTACAAAACCATCGGCATCACGGAATGTAGGCCGGATAAGGCGCAAGCCGCCATCCGGCACTTGTTACCCTTACAGCTTCGACTGCGCCCAGGCAATGCCGCTGGCGTATTCGGGGGGCAGTAACGGCACCAGCGCTTCCAGTGTCGCGCTGAGGCGACCGGTATCGCTGTCGTTCAGGTTGAGATGGCCCACTTTACGCCCGGCGCGCACCTCTTTGTCATACCAGTGCAGATGCACCAGCGGCAGCTTCAGCCAGTCATAATTGAGATCGCTGCCGATCAGGTTGATCATCACCGACGGGCTGTTGACCACCGGCGGCGGCAGGGGTAAATCGACTATCGCGCGCAGATGCAGCTCAAACTGGCTGATCGAAGCACCGTTTTGCGTCCAGTGACCGCTGTTGTGCACGCGCGGTGCCAGCTCATTGATCAGCAGCCCGCCAGGGGTAACGAAACACTCCATTGCCATCACGCCGACATAGTTCAGCTCATGCATAATCGCCGACAGCATCGCTTCCGCCTGCTGCTGCTGTTTAGCATTTGGCTGCGGAAAGACCACGCTGGTGCGCAGGATCCCGTCCTGATGCAGGTTGTGGGTCAGCGGATAAAAAACGGTGCTGCCATCGTGGGCGCGGGCGCCGACCAGCGACACTTCGCCGGAGAAGTTGATCCCCTGCTCAACGATGCACTCGCCGTAGCACTCATCCGGCAACTGATCGATATCGGCTGCGCGTAAACGCCACTGGCCGCGACCGTCATAACCGCCAACGCGGCGCTTCACGATAGCGAGTTCGCCCAGGCGCCCGAACACGCCTGGCCACTCGCTTTTATCGGCCAGCAACTGCCACGGCGCGGTGGCGAGGTTAAGTTTGTCGAACAGCTGCTTTTGCGTGAAGCGATCGGCGATCACCGGGAAGACGTCGCGGTTCACAAACGCCGGGTGGCGCGCCAGCTCGCGGGTTAATGCGGTTTCCGGCCAGCGCTCAATCTCGGCGGTAATCACGCTCTGCTGAAACGGCACCGCTTCCGGCGCGTCGTCCAGACCGACCGGCCAGACGGCAATGCTTAACGGCTCACCCGCCTGGCGCAGCATGCGCCCAAGCTGACCGTTGCCTAATATGCAGACCTGCTTCATACCGCACCCCGTGGATCCGGGTTATCCAGCACCTCATCGGTTTGCCCCTGGCGCCATGCTGCCAGGCGCTGATGCAGCTCTGCATCATGCTGGGCGAGGATCTGCGCTGCCAGCAGCGCCGCGTTTGACGCGCCCGCTTTACCAATCGCCAGCGTACCGACGGGAATACCGCGCGGCATCTGCACGATGGAGTAGAGGCTGTCGACGCCGCTTAATGCTGCGGTCTGTACCGGCACACCCAGCACCGGCACCAGCGTTTTGGCAGCAATCATGCCCGGCAGATGCGCCGCGCCGCCGGCACCGGCGATAATCACCTGAAAGCCGTTTTGCTCAGCCTGTTCGGCAAAGCTGAAAAGCTTATCGGGCGTACGGTGGGCAGAGACGATTTCAACGTGGTGCGGGACATTCAGGGTATCGAGGATTTCTGCGGCGAATTGCATGGTGGCCCAATCGCTTTTAGAACCCATAACAATGGCGATGCGCGCCGGTTGGTTGCTTAAAGACATGCGTCTCAAAACTCCTGTGGGTGTGCTTCAGACTACTTCAGAGGGCAGAGAGAATAGCATGGAAAAAAGGCAAGGAAAACGGTTGCGCAATGAAGTTTGCTTGATTTATCGGTAAGCCAGTTCGTATGTCAGAAGGGGAATTGCACTAGTTCTACGTCGCTTTCGCTGACGCGAATCATTGAGCCTTTGCTGTGCCAGGCACCCAGTACAGCGCGCCAGGCGGGCGCATCATTGGCGGTCAGCTGATGAACGGCAGGACGGTGGGTGTGACCGTGGATCAGCCACTGGACGCGATGTTTCTCCATCGCCTCGATAACGGCCTGCTGGTTGACGTCCATGATCGCCAGCGATTTGCTGCTGTTGGCTGCACGGCTGCCAGCGCGCATTTTTGCCGCCACGCGGTGGCGAATAAACAGCGGCAGGGCGAGAAACAGGGTTTGTAGCCACGGCTGATGCACTTTGGCGCGAAAGGCCTGGTAGCCCGCATCGTCGGTGCAGAGGGTATCGCCGTGCATAATCAGCACCTTACGCCCATAGAGGTTGAGCACTTTTTCCTGCGGAAGAAGCTGCATGCCGCTTTCGCGAGCAAAGCGTTTGCCGAGCAGAAAATCGCGGTTGCCGTGGATGAAATAGCAGGGGACGCCGCTGTCGACAAGGGCGCGGATGGCGTCTGCAACGCGCTGGTGCAGCGGGTTGGGATCGTCATCGCCAATCCAGGCTTCGAACAGATCGCCCAGAATGTAGAGCGCGTCGGCCTCACGGGCAACGCCGTCTAAAAAATGGAGAAAACCGGCGGTGATCGCCGGTTCTTCAGTGTGCAGATGCAGATCTGCGATAAAGAGTGTTGCCACGAATTACTCGCTGACGTCCACGCTTTCGATGATCACATCTTCTTTCGGAACGTCCTGGTGCATGCCGCTGCGACCGGTAGAGACCGCTTTGATTTTGTCGACTACGTCCATACCTTCAACCACTTCTGCGAAGACGCAGTAGCCCCAACCCTGCAGGTTTTCACCGCTGAAGTTCAGGAAGTCGTTGTCCGCGACGTTGATGAAGAACTGTGCGGTTGCGGAGTGCGGAGCCTGGGTACGCGCCATTGCCAGCGTGCCACGGGTGTTTTTCAGACCGTTGTTAGCTTCGTTTTTGATCGCGTCTTTCGTGACTTTCTGGTTCATGCCCGGTTCAAAACCGCCGCCCTGAATCATAAAGCCGTTGATCACACGGTGGAAAATCGTGTTGTTGTAGAAACCTTCACGGCAGTAGTCCAGGAAGTTTTTAACTGTTTCAGGCGCTTTGTCATCAAAGGTTTTGATTACGATATCGCCGTGATTAGTGTGGAAAGTAACCATTATTGCATCCTGTTCTGATAGTGTGGTGCGTAGACCCGCGTTTGGGTCAGAGATAGTGGCTTGTTATAGCATAACCGCGAGGCTGGATCACCTTGCAAAGTGAGCTGCTTCGGGTTTGAATTACAGGTAATATATACGGTTTTCACGCACACACACGTCTACATGGAATCTTCGATGTTAAAAATTTTTAATACACTGACGCGCCAAAAAGAGGAATTCAAACCTATCCATGCCGGGGAAGTCGGCATGTACGTGTGTGGTATCACTGTTTACGATCTCTGTCACATTGGCCATGGCCGTACCTTCGTCGCTTTTGACGTCGTCGCGCGCTACCTGCGCTTCCTCGGCTATAAGCTGAAGTATGTGCGCAATATCACCGATATCGACGATAAGATCATCAAACGTGCCAATGAGAATGGCGAAGATTTCGTTGCGCTGGTCGATCGCATGATTGCCGAAATGCACACCGATTTTGACGCGCTCAATATTCTGCGCCCGGATAACGAACCGCGCGCGACGCACCATATTCACGAAATCATCGAGATCACCGAGAGCCTGCTGGCGCGCGGCCACGCCTACGTGGCGGATAATGGTGATGTGATGTTCTCCGTGCCGAGCGATCCGAACTACGGCCAGCTTTCGCGCCAGGATCTCGACCAGCTGCAAGCGGGCGCGCGCGTCGAAGTGGCGGATATCAAACGCAACCCGATGGATTTTGTGCTGTGGAAGATGTCGAAGCCAGGCGAGCCGAGCTGGCCGTCGCCGTGGGGCGAAGGGCGTCCGGGCTGGCACATTGAGTGCTCGGCGATGAACTGCAAGCAGCTGGGGTCGCATTTTGATATTCACGGCGGCGGATCGGATCTGATGTTCCCGCACCATGAGAACGAAATCGCCCAGTCGACCTGCGCGCACGATGGCGAGTACGTTAACTACTGGATGCACTCCGGCATGGTGATGGTTGACCGCGAGAAGATGTCCAAATCGCTGGGTAACTTCTTTACCGTGCGCGACGTGCTGAAGTATTACGATGCGGAAACCATTCGCTACTTCCTGATGTCCGGCCACTACCGCAGCCAGCTTAACTACAGCGAAGAGAACCTCAAGCAGGCCCGCTCGGCGCTGGAGCGTCTCTATACCGCGCTGCGCGGAACCGATGCTTCGGTGGCGGCTGAGGGCGGCGAAGCCTTTGAAGCGCGCTTTATTGAAGCGATGGATGATGACTTCAACACGCCGGAAGCCTACTCGGTGCTGTTTGATATGGCGCGTGAGGTGAACCGCCTGAAAACGGAAGATGCTCATTCAGCAAACGCGCTGGCGTCACATATGCGTAAACTCGCGGGCGTGCTGGGTCTGCTGGAGCAGAACCCGGATCTGTTCTTGCAGAGCGGCGCGCAGGCGGATGACGGCGAAGTTGCAGAGATTGAGCAGCTTATTCAGCAGCGTCTGGATGCGCGTAAAGCGAAGGATTGGGCGGCGGCCGATGCCGCACGCGATCGCCTGAACGAGATGGGCATCGTGCTGGAAGATGGCCCGCAGGGCACCACCTGGCGCCGTAAGTAATCCCGCATAACGGACAGGCGTTCGCGCTGTCCGCTTATCGAAGCCGCCATCCGCGCTGTGCCGGATGGCGGCTTTTTCTTTCTACAGACCGACCTTACCGCCTGCGCCACCACAATAAACCCATCACCACCACGCCCGGCAGCCATACCCACATTAGCTCAGAGAGGATCACCTGATGCCCGTAGGGCGTGGTATAGCGTGACAGGGCGAACGGCGCGACTTTGATCACCTGCCACGGCGCGAAAAAGCGTTCATCAGACCAGGGCCAGAGCCAGCCCACCCCTTTCCCGCCGGTAGTGATGGAGTCCAGCAGGCTGTGCGACAGCAGGGAGAGGGTTAAAAATGCCCAACAGCGCGTCAGGCTTGCCTTAAAGCGCTTATGGCCGAGCCAGGCGACCAGTAGCGGGACGACGAAGGCGAAGAGCAGGGAGTGGGTAAAACCGCGGTGGCCAAGAACATCGCCGTAGGCAACGCCGAATTTAAACGCCAGCACATCGGCGTCCGGCAGCATGGCAAGTCCCATACCCGCCAGCAGCAAACCCCGAGGGATGGCTTTACTGCCGAGCCCAAGCCCGAGACAGAGCGGGACAGCAGCGTGAGTGACGATAGTTGGCATAAAGCATCTCCCTGAGAAAAAAGGGATTATAACTAAAACGCGCACTCTTCACGCCTGATTTGCGCGTCAGGCGGATTCACGCACGATAAGCTGCCCGGAGAGGGTAATGCGCTGCGTCTGTAACTGCGGCTCCTTGAGCTTGCGCATCATCAGCCCGGCGGCCTGGCGGCCGCTCTCTTCACTGGCGGAGGAGACGTAGGTAAACGCTGGCGAGGTGAGATTGATGTGCAGCATATCCTCGAAGCCGACCAGCGCCACCTGCTGGGTCAAAAAGAGATCTTTACCGACGGTGCGCCCGGTGTGATGAATGCCGCTTATCGAGCCAATCATCGCATCGGGTGAGTGGCAGAGCAGGGCGGTGATGGTGTTGTGCTGTTCCAGCAGTTGACGAGTTGCGCGGCTGGCGGCTTCCGTGTCGCCGTGGCAGGCGGGCGTCGCGCCGTCGCGCAGTACCAGGCCGTGCTGCGCCATGGCGTGGCGAAAACCGAGCAGCCGCTGCTGGCGGATCACATCTCCCTCAATACCGCCGATATAGGCAATATTGCGATGACCGCGTTCAATCAGGTAGCGGGTCGCCAGCGCAGCGGCCTGGCGGTTATCACGCATCACCAGATCGCAGGGCTCCTCCAGCAGTGATTGCGAGACCACTACCAGCGGCAGCGCACACTGTTGCAGCTGCGCGGGCAGGGTGAGCGATCGCGTATCGCACGAGAGGTAAATGACGCCAGCCACGCCCTGCTGTTTAAAGGAGAGCAGGCTGCGCTCGAGGTGCTCGCCATCATTCAGCGGCTGGCCGAGAAAGACCATAAAGCCGTGTTTTTCCAGCTCCTGTACGATGCTGGCCATCACTTTGATTGAGAAGCTGTCGCTGAAGTCGCGCAGGATAAGACCGATAAGATTGGAGGTGTTGGCGCGCAGATTCGCCGCCGCGACGTTATGCACATACCCGAGCGCGGCAATCGCTACCTGCACTTTTTCGATGGTCGCGTCGGAGATTTTCCCTTTCTGGCGCAGCACCAGCGAGACCGTGGAAACGGAGACGCCCGCGTGCTTTGCCACATCAATAATGCTGACTTTCTTCAACGCTGCTCCCTGTCGTTAATGTTGCTCAGCCGGGCCTGACACGCCAGTGCGTGCCAGGCCGTTATCTTATGCTTTGCCGATCTGCGTGGACATGCTCTGGGCGATAAATTGTGCCCTTGCGCCAAAAATGACCTGGATGCCGCTGTCGCCGACAAACACCACGCCGCGCGCGCCAAGATTATTCAGCCCATCTTTATCCACTTTCTGGCTATCTGCTACTTCCAGACGCAGACGGGTGATGCAGGAGCCGACAGAGGCGATATTGTGCGCGCCACCCAACAGGCCAATGATTTCGCCCGCCAGTTCGTTGTCGGTTTTATCATCTGCCGTTGCCGTTACGTCCGTGCGCCCCGGGGTTTTGACATCAAAACGACGGATCACAAAGCGGAAGGTGAAGTAGTAGATCACCGCCATCGGGATACCGACAATCACCGCATTCAGGTAGTTAGTTTGATAGCCGTTAAACGACGGCAGGATGCCGAACGACAGGTAGTCGATAAAGCCTGCGGAGAAGGATTTGGCGATGTGCGCATGCAGCAGGTACATCGACATATAGGCCAGGCCCGCCATGATGGCGTTAAAGACGTAGAGGATTGGTGCCACAAAGATAAAGGTGAACTCAACCGGCTCGGTGATGCCCGTCAGGAAACAGGTCAGCGCGGCGGAGAAGAGAATACCGAAGGCGATCTTTTTGTTGCGCGTATGCGCTTCGTGATACATCGCCAGACAGGCCGCCGGTAGCGCAAACAGCATCAGCGGGAACTCGCCCTGCATAAACTTACCGGCGTCGTGGTAGCTGTCGCTGCTAAAGGATTTCACACCCTCTTCCAGCATTTTGAACCAGATCGTCTGATCGCCGTGGATCACCTGGCCTGCCTGAGTGGTGTAATCGCCAAACGAGTACCAGAAAGAGGGGTACCAGATGTGGTGCAGGCCCAGCGGGATCAGCGCGCGTTCGACCAGACCGAAGATAAAGGTCGATGCCGCCTGGTTGTCGCCGTTGACCACCACCGACAGCGCATCGATACCGGCCTGAATATGTTGCCAGACATAGGGCAGCAGCAGGCCGAGCAAGAACGAGAGAAACGCGGTGGCGATAGCGACAAAACGCTTACCGGAGAAGAAGCCGAGAAACTCCGGTAACTGCAAAGTATGGAAGCGGTTGTAGCACCATGCAGCGAGAATACCGCAGATAAGGCCGCCAAAGACGCCCATCTGTAAGGTCGGGATGCCGACCACCATCGCATATTTGCCGCCCTGCGAGGCCATCTCCGGGGTAATGCCGAGCATGGTGCCGATGGTGATATTGGTGATAAATACCGAGACCGCCGCCGAAAGCGCAGCAATACCCGATTCCGAGGCCAGGCCGACCGCAGAGCCAATGGCGAAGAGCATTGGCAGGTTGTCAAAGATGACGCCACCGGCATTCATCATTAACGGCAGGTGGAATTTATCGCCGAAGGCCAGTAACAGACCCGCAGCGGGTAGCAGCGAGATGGGTAGCATTAAGGCGCGACCAATCATCGACAATTTAGAGAGCGATTTAACAAATCCAGATATCAGACTCATGCTGACTTCCCCCGAAGTTGCGCGTTTTGCGCGTTATTTTTGTTAGTAGAACGTTTTAGTAGAACGTTCTACTTATCGTGAGATAACTCTTAAAACGCCGCAACAGAAATTTGGTGTTCAGCCAGAGGAATTGGTGATTCTTTGAGGTTGATCGGTAATTGACCGTTATCGATGAGGGGTATTGGATGGACGTTGGGTGGGCATTGCCGGATGGCGGCTGCGCCTTATCCGGCCTACGCGGATCGAATCACCATGCAGAGATCGTAGGCCCGATAAGCAAAGCGCCATCGGGCAGAATCACCGCAGGATACAAGCAGGGGAGTTGTAGGCCCGATAAGCGCAGCGCCATCGGGCAGAATCACCGCAGAGGGCAAGCAGGGAATTGTCGGCCCGATAAGCAAAGCGCCATCGGGCAGAATCACCGCAGGATGCAAGCAGGGGAGTTGTAGGCCCGATAAGCGCAGCGCCATCGGGCACAGGAGGGTTACGCGGTGACGGTGACGCTCTGTCCGTCAAAGGTCACGGTTTGCCCGGCGACAATTTTGCAACGCTTACGCGTTTCAACCACGCCGTCGACCTTCACATAACCGTCGGCGATAACGATCTTCGCCTGCGCGCCGCTCTCGCTCCAGCCTTCCAGTTTCAGCAGATCGCACAGCTCAACGTGCGGGTGTTTACCAAGGGAAAATGTTGCCATCTTAATTGCCTTTTACATCGTGATATTCTTCACACGCCTGCAGCGTGTTCTGGATCAGGGTTGCCACGGTCATCGGACCTACGCCGCCGGGAACTGGCGTAATGTAAGCGGCACGCGCAGCGGCCTCTTCAAACACCACATCCCCGACCACTTTGCCATTTTCCAGCCGGTTGATGCCGACATCCACGACAATCGCGCCCTCTTTAATCCACTCGCCGGGAATAAAGCCCGGTTTGCCCACCGCAACAATCAGCAGATCGGCATTTTCCACATGCTGGCGCAGATTTTTAGTAAAGCGGTGCGTTACGGTGGTCGTACAACCGGCCAGCAGCAGCTCCATGCTCATCGGGCGGCCAACAATGTTCGACGCGCCAATCACCACGGCGTTCAGGCCGAAGGTGTCGATGTTGTAACGCTCGAGCAGGGTGACGATCCCGCGCGGCGTGCAGGGACGCAGACGCGGCGCACGCTGACACAGACGTCCGATATTGTAGGGGTGAAAGCCGTCTACGTCTTTATCGGGCGCGATACGCTCCAGCACTTTAACGTTGTCGATGCCCGCAGGCAGCGGCAGCTGCACCAGAATGCCATCGATTGCGCTATCGGCGTTGAGCTTATCAATCAGACCCAGCAGTTCGGCTTCGCTGGTGGTTTCCGGCAGATCGTAAGAGCGGGAGACAAATCCCACCTCTTCGCACGCTTTGCGTTTACTGCCGACATAAATTTGCGATGCCGGATTGCTGCCAACCAGAACGACGGCCAGGCCCGGCGCGCGAAAACCGGCGGCAACGCGGGCACGAACTTTTTCAGCAACCTCAGAGCGCACCTGCTGCGCAATCGTTTTACCATCAATAATTTTTGCTGCCATCAGGGAGAAAATCCATCTGTTAAATTGACTAAAGGGGATGCGCGCTATTCTGTCAGAAGCACGCCGCGCTGTCAGTTACCGTTTGTGGATTTCACTTGCGAAGCAGCGGCAGGAGAAAGGTCCTGGGCTTGATTTAACAAAAAACAAACAACTCATCACCCCTAAGAAACATAAGGTTAAGCCTGCATCTATGCGGTACTCACCCCTATTTCAGATGACATAAATAAAATATGGCAGGGCTGTTTCTTATATCTTCTTAAGAAACCACTTAGGGGAAATGCAGCATTTGTGTCTATTTTAAAATTTGCCACAGGGCTAATTTAAGAGGGCAGCAAGTAATCATGATAATTAAATAACTTTACTTCATTTTACTTGACCAGGTGAAAATACGAAATAAGGACTATTTCGTATATATTTTCATGGAAGAGAATATCTTTTGGGCATTAAATGCCTTCGGTTATCAGCGAGATTTGTCAGGATGATGAAAATTGCTGGACGAATTATAAGGATATGATATGAAAACAAGACCCATAGTTATTTCGCTTGCAGCGAGCATGATGCTGTTTTCCGGCTTAGCGCAGGCCCGCGCACCGGTCGTTATTCCGGGAGGTAATATTCATTTTGAAGGTGAACTGGTACAGGTTGCCTGCGCGATTAGCGTGCAGTCGAACAGCCAGACCGTTGCCATGGGCCAATATCACACGACCTTGTTTAGCAATGTCGGTGACACGACGCCTCCGGTGCCGTTTACCCTGACGGTGAATGATTGCGATCGCAGCGTTGCCACGCAGGCCTCTGTCGCGTTTGCAGGCAAGGCCGATACTGTCGATCCGACGCTGTTAGCCCTCACTGCGGGCGCAAGCGGTACTAGCGCGACGGGAATTGCCATCGAGATCCTCGACAGTAATTCCGAAACGCTGAAGCCTGACGGCGCAACTTACTCCGTTGCGCAAAACCTGGCGAGTGGAAACAATACGTTGCAGTTCGCCGCCCGTTATAAAGCGACCGCGGCAGAGGTGACGCCAGGTTCGGCCAATGCTGACACGATGTTTATTATGAAATACGAATAAGAAATGGGGGACAGGAGGCTACACTCTCAGGGATGAGTTCTTGTGGACATCTGTTTATTTTGTCTTGAATATTCTTATTACAAGAAAGTTGACCATGCAGAATTTATTACGAATGGGTATTGCGGCTATTTTTTTTATTTCCAGTGCCGTAAATGCTGAAGGTGGAATTTCTTTAGGCGCTACGCGTGTTATATATCCTGCCGAAGCGAAACAGACCTCGCTCGCGGTGAACAATAGTGATAACAAATCCCGGTTTTTGATTAATTCATGGGTTGAAGATGAGCAGGGGCAGAAAATAAAAACATTTGCTGTTACCCCGCCATTATTTGTCAGTGAACCAAACAGTGAAAATACGTTACGAATTATTTATGTCGGTCCACCGCTTCCCGGCGACCGCGAATCGCTGTTCTGGCTCAATGTCAAAGCGATTCCTTCGGTGGAAAAGGAGAGCCTGGCGGGCAAAAACGTGCTGCATTTGGCGATTTTGTCACGCATCAAGCTCTTTGTGCGCCCCTCAACGCTCACCGATCCGGTGCAAGAGGCACCGGAGGCGCTGAGCTTTGCGCTCGAGGGGAACACCCTGAAGATCACCAATGCCTCGTCCTATTATCTTTCGCTGGTGAATATGCATATCAACCAGCGGAAGGTTAACAACGTCATGGTCGCGCCAAAAAAGAGTACGCAGGTGGCGCTGCCGTCCGATGCGCGGGGCGATCTCACTTTTCAGACAGTCAATGACTACGGTGCCGTTACGCCAGTCAGAACAGTTAGCCTGCGTTAGACGGGCGAGTGGTAAACCTTTATGACCATAAAATTTCCTCCGCGCCGGTTCGCGCTCTCGGTGCTGGCCGCGCTATGTCCGCTGGATCTCTATGCTGAACGCTACTTCAATCCGGCTTTCTTATCTGACGATCCCGGCTCGGTCGCTGATTTGTCGCTGCTGGAAAAAGGGTATCAGCGCCCGGGCAGTTACCGCGTCGATATCTGGCGCAACGATGAATTTATTGCCACGCAGGATATCCGCTTTGAGCGCAGGGCGAACAGCGCTGCAGGCGAGGCATCGGGCGGGTTAATGCCCTGTTTTTCAGCAGCGCTGTTAGAGCGGATCGGCGTCAATATGGCTGCATTTCCTGCGATGAATTTACAGCAGGATCGCGACTGTATTGACATAAGCCAGACTATCCCCGGGGCACAAACCGCCTTTACCTTTTCAACTATGCGGCTCGATATCGGCCTGCCGCAGGCATCAATGCATCTTCGCGCCCGCGACTACATTCCACCGGAATCCTGGGATGAAGGCATTCCCGCGGCATTGTTTAATTACAGCTTTAGCGGCAACCACGGCACGCAGAGTGACAGCTACTTTTTTGCCCTGCAGAGCGGGCTGAATTATGGCCCCTGGCGGCTGCGTAATAATGGGGCCTGGCGCAGCGCAGGCGCTGGCAGCAGGCGCTGGGAAAATATCGCCAGCTGGTTACAGCGGACAGTTGTGCCGCTGAAAAGCGAGCTGGTAATGGGTGACAGCAACACGCAGAATGCGCTGTTTGACAGTATTGGTTTTCGCGGGCTGCGCCTCTTTTCGGCAGACGCCATGTACCCCGATAGTCAGCAGGGCTATGCGCCCACCGTACGCGGTATTGCGCGAACGCCTGCGCGGCTCACCATTCGTCAGAATGGCTATGTCATCTATCAAAGCACGGTTGCCGCCGGGCCTTTTACCATCACCGATCTCAATCCAACCTCCTCCAGCGGCGATCTTGACGTGGTGCTGGAGGAGAAAGATGGCAGCCAACAGCGTTATAGCGTGCCCTATTCGACGCTGCCGCTGCTGCAGCGTGAAGGACGCATCAAATATGATGTGGTCGCCGGGCGCTATCGCAGCGGTAATCGTCAGTACGCTTCACCCTTTTTTACCCAGGGGACAATCGTTGCGGGTCTGGCAGATGGCTATACCCTTTACGGGGGGACGCAGCTTGCCGGCGATTACGCTGCGTTCGCCAGCGGTGCAGGCGTGAATCTGGGCGATCTGGGCGCACTCTCACTCGATCTGACCCATGCGCGTAGCCGCCTTGCCAAAGACCGTAAAGAGCAGGGCGAGTCGCTGCGCTTTATGTATGCCAAATCTCTCAATCAACTCGGTACACACTTTCAGTTTCTGGCGTGGCGCTACTCCACGCGCGGTTTTCACACCCTGGACGAGGTGGCTTATCCGGCCAGCAAAACCGCGGGCGGCGAAGTGAGGCCATCGGGAGAAGAGAGCGCGAACAAAAAACGGCGCGTGCAGGCCAATATCACCCATAGCTTTACTGATTACGGATCTCTCTATCTCTCCGGCATGCAGCAGACATATTGGGATAAATCGAGTAGCCGACGCTGGTTGCAGCTTGGCTATGCCGACGGCTGGCGAGGGATGAGCTACGCCCTGTCGTGGTCGTGGAGCTACGCTTCCGGCGACAGGCGGGCGGAACGTATCGCAGCGCTCAATATCTCTGTTCCTTTTAGCGCCCTGGGCTTTGGAACGGGCGGGGGGGCGGCGCAAAACGTCTACGCCAGCGCCAATTTCAACCGCAGCAGCAGCGGGCAGTCCAGCTGGCAGACCGGCATCGGCGGGACACTGCTGGACGACGGTAACCTCAGTTACAACCTCAATCAGGGGAGCAGCAATTCCCGCGGCTATAACGGCAGTGCCAACGCGCACTGGCAGGCAGCATGGGGCAGGCTCAATCTCGGCTACAACTACGATAAACAGCAGCGTGACTATAACTGGCAATTCGGTGGTGGCGCGGTAGCCCATGCCGATGGCCTCACGTTTGCCCAGCCGCTTGGTGATACTAATGTGCTGATAAAAGCGCCGGGCGCGCAGGGGGTAAGGATTGAGAATCAGCCCGCCATTACGACCGACTGGCGCGGTTACGCCGTCGTCCCTTATGCCACCGTTTATCGCCATAACCGCGTGGCGCTCGATACGGCTACGCTCAGCGATCACACCGATATTGAGAGTAATGTCGGTAGTGTTGTCCCCACCCAGGGCGCGTTAGTGCGCGCCAGTTTCACCACCCGCATCGGCGTGCGTGCACTACTTACCGTCATGCTTGCCGACCGGGCGGTTCCCTTTGGATCGCTGGTCACTGAGCGCGACAGCGGCGTCAGCAGCATGGTGGGCGAGGAGGGACAGGTCTTTTTAAGTGGATTACCGCTGCGTGGGGAGCTAATGGTGCAGTGGGGGGAGCGCGATCATGAACGCTGTTTCGCCCCATACGCCTTACCAGAAGCCAGCCTGCAGCAGCCCATCACCCTCGCCAGTACATACTGTGTCAGTAAAGGATAACGCGATGCGATCGATTTTTGCCGGCGTGTTATGGCTTGCGGCAACGCAGGCCTTCGCCGCCAGTTGTTACAACGCCAAAGGCACACCTACCGATATTTCTTACGATTTGTCGGACAGCTTCGATAGCAGCAGTAACCAGTTAAATAAAGTGCTTACGCGATCGGAGAAATCAGCGTGGATCGGCGTACGGGCAATCTGCCCGGCGGGTACCCGACAAACCCATACCTACCGCAGTTACGTGACGCGTTTTCCGGTGGAATTTACTGCGCACGGTTATCGTTATCTGCAAATTTCCCCGCATTTGCAGGCGGCAATGCGCATTCACGATAGCTACGCCGGTGAGTTTTATCCGCCGGGTAACTATATCCGCATGGGGAGGGAGCCGAATGTGGCGAAGCAGCGCCCATTTGGCGTGATGGATTCGCAGCTGACGCTTAAGCTCCGGGTAACCGAGCGCTTTATGAACCGGGTGACTATTCCGCAGCAGACCCTCTTCACTGTGTATGTCACCACTGGCGTAAACGATCCGCTGATCACGCCGGTCTACACCATTAGCCTTGGCGGCGTGGTGGAAGTTCCGCAGCGCTGCGAGGTGAATGCCGGGCAGGTGGTAGAGTTTGATTTTGGCGATATTCGTGCCGCGCTGTTTAGCGAGGCCGGAGCAGGGAATCGCCCGCGCGGCGTGACGCCGCAAAGCCGCACGGTTTCCATCAGCTGTACCAATGTTAACGCCCAGGCAAATATCTCGGTGCGGCTCGAAGCGGAGAAGTCGGACAATCACATTCTGCTCTCAGATAATCCGGATTTAGGCTTTGTCGTCGCCAATGAATCTGGCCAGCCCTTTACGCCCAATAATATTTTCAGTGTGATCCCGCTTCAGCTCGATAAGAACGCTGCGGCACGGTTCGGCATTCGTGCCTGGCCCGTCAGCGTTACCGGCAATAAACCGGCGGAGGGGCCCTTCAGCGCCCGCGGATTTTTACGCGTGGAATATAATTAAGGAGCCGTAATGTCCCGCTTTTTACACGTTGTCTTGCTGCTCGGCTACGGGCTGAATGCTGCCGCTGCGCAAACCAACATTGAGTTGCGCGCCAGAGTTATTAACGCCGGATGTGCGGTGGAAAGCAGCGATAGCCAAAAAACGGTCTCGTTAGGACGCTGGCCGATCAGGCAGTTGCAAATGGCAGGACATATCACCACGCCGGTCGCTTTTTCGTTGAAATTGAAGGGGTGTCCGCCGGGAAGTGTTTCGATAACATTTTCGGGAAAAGCCGCCAGCAATCCTGCATGGTTAGCGCTTAGCGACAGTAAGATGGCGCATCAGGTGGCGATTCAACTGCGTGACCACGATCTGTCGCCTTTAGATCTTGAGGTGCCCAGCCAGGCAATTATCGTGGATGGTAATGGCAATTCGCTTTTGCAGTTTTTTGCCAATTACATTGCGCTGGTGAATAATCCCACGCCTGGTATTGCTAAATCAGATGCCACGTTTACCATTAATTATTATTAAGCTTTCTTTTTAAAAGAGTGTCTAAAAAAGGCCGCATCTGTTGCGGCCTTTTTTATAACAGCTCGTGCGCCTTGGCATAATCAATCAACTCAACGATGGTATGAACGCCAAGCTTAGAGAAGATATTTGATTTATGGGCGCTAATAGTTTTGTTGCTAAGTATCAATTGCTCCGCAATCTCTTTGTTCGAAAAACCGTTAGCCAGGTAGCGTAATACCGTGACTTCGCGATTAGAGAGCGGCATATCCCGTGTTTCCCCTTTTCGTTTGCCGGGATGATTAATGTAATTAAGAGTTTCAGAAGGAAAGAAAGAGTATCCGGCAAGAATCATCTTTACCGCATTATAAATATCATTGAGATCTTTTCTTTTGCTGACGAAACCATTCGCGCCTGCGCGGATTGCACGTGCGGCATAAAACGACTCTGATTTTGAAGAGAGAAAAAGCACGTTGACATCTTCTCTTACTGCTTTGATTTTTCTTAATAAAGTAAAACCATCAGTCTTCGGTAATTCAATGTCAAGAATAACCAGATCCACCTTATTGGCGCGAATAAAATCAAGCGCACTGCGGCTGTCATCTGTTTTCAGAACGACGTTCACATTCTGGCTTTTCTGCAACAGAACTTCTATCGACATCCTGACGATAGGATGTTCATCCATAATAATGACGGAAGCCGGTTTCATCTTTTTTAGCCTCTGATTGTTTTTTTATGCCTCGTCTACGCAGGTGTGCCACAGACGTTAAGAGGAGTAATTGCCGTTGACGTTTTCTGTGACGAAGATAATTTTCATGGGAAAACCGGTAGCATCCTTGTGTCTGCCAGACTATTTTCCCTCGCAGACTGCGAAGGGGAAAAATAATCTATTCCGGATTAACGCAAGAGAAATGGCATGCGAGTTAATGCGCTAGATCAATTATACCTGGTAAGTATGTATGGAGAGGTCTTATGAGTTAGCGTGAGTTATTTGCCGACAGGAAATCCTGAGGAATAAAAGAGCATAAAAGATATTTGAATCTATCTGTTATCAATTTTTCTTGTTTTAGGGAATTATGATTTTTACGGCGAGCAAAACAAAATAACAAACTAATTGTTTTCAACCTGTTAAGAAGATGAGCGACATATTATTCGCAGCTGGCGTGAGCAAAGCATTGTGGAGAGCTGATACCAGAGAAAGGCAGGTGCTTTCTCCGGTCCCAGGATTAGTTTTAATTGTGATCTTTTTGTTAAAAAAGATCTGACCAGGTGCGCTTTCTTCTCTCTTTTACCCATAAGACAAGCTGAGGAGAGGCTTCATTCATAGCGTCGGGTGATGCCTGTTGAGGGTCAGACGATGCAGGAGATGAATAAGACTTTGTCGATCGGGGAGGCCAAGCAGCTTAAGTTGGGTATTGAGTCGGTAAACAACGCGATGGTAAGGGAGGTTAAGTTGTCGTGCGATGCGTTTCATGGTTAGTCCTCGCGCCAGAGAAGAGAGAATTTTCCACTCTGTGGCCGGAAAGAGCGGAGCGTGAATACTTCTTTCAGGGGGCACCAGCAGTGCCTGGCGGAACGGAACAACGGAGAGATCGCGGGCAATGACATGAAAAGGGCCTGCTGCGCGCAGAAAGCTCATTTGTGCCGGATCGTCTTTTGAAGTTAAGAGATAGATATGTAGACCGCGATTACATAAGTTGGGCTGCCGCAGGGTTTCCAGCGCCTCCAGCCGGGAGGTAGTCAGGGTCTCCATATCCACAATTAAGTGCGACAGATAGGGTTCGCAAAGCTGATGGTTTGCCATCTCAAGCGATGGAAAGACTGCATTTCGTTTACCGGAGAAGAGGCAACTGCGCCAGGCGTAACTCAAATAGTGATCGGTGGAGATTAGCGTCTGGCTAATCATATATTCCGGCAGTGCGAAATTGAGTTGCTGGACGAGTTGTTCCAGCGTATCAAAAAGGGGAGGCGTTGCGCCCCGGTAAGGTAGAACCCGATGTGTCGGTTTATCGCTGCGATGTTTTTCTCTACGGATACGTTTTCGCATTTTTCCCTCGCCAACGTATTTTATTCTTCGGCTAAAACGCCCTGTCCATTCAGGCTTTGCCAGCAGCAAACACACACTGCATGTCCTGTTTTATGCCCTGTTAAGATCAACATTTTTACAATCTGATTCATGCAGAAACAGGTACAGATACTTAAAGCTTCCTGAGACATTTCCCAAGAAGTAAGGCAGGGTTAAGGCGGGGACGTAGGCGTAACGCCGCATAAACTGGCGGATTGCCGGGAAAACGCGCAGGCGCGTTCACTTCGCAGGCAACCAGCCTAAAATACATTGACTCACCTGGTGCTCACCGTATAATTCCAGGCGTTTCCACCGTAAAGGTGGTGGCATTCGCGTAATGCGCCCTTAGCTCAGCTGGATAGAGCAACGGCCTTCTAAGCCGTAGGTCACAGGTTCGAACCCTGTAGGGCGTACCATCTTCCCGCCGCTCCCGGCACCGCGTACTGTTTTCCCCCACTGCTTTTTCTGCACATCGCGCAGCCGCAAAAAAATTTTTTACCCACTCTTGAAAAACGTGCCGTCGGCATTATTTTTATTAGCGGACAAGCAAGGCTTGCCTGTAACTTGAGCTTTTGAATTGATTATTCAGGAGGTTAACTTATGGCACTCAGAACCTTGTCAGCACTCCCTGGCTTTTCAGATTCGCTTTTTGCCGATCGTTTTAATCGTATTGATTCGCTTTTTAGCCAGCTCACCGGCAACACGCCTGTGGCGGCGACGCCTGCCTACGATCTGAAAAAAGTCGATGCCAATAACTACCTGTTGCACGTCAGCGTGCCTGGCTGGAAGGAGGAGGAGCTGGAAATCGAGACGGTAGGGGGCAACCTGCATATTTCCGGTAAGCGCAGTGAAGAGGCTTCCGAGGAGGAGCAGGGCTGGATCTATAAAGGCATACGGCGTGCGGATTTCCGCCTCAGCTTCTCGCTGCCCGATCATGCAAAAGTGAGCAACGCGAAATTAGAGAGCGGAATTCTGGAGGTCTCCATTTACCAGGAGATCCCGGAGAGTGAAAAACCCCGCAAAATCGCTATTGAGAATAGCCAGAAGGTGATTGAGCACCAGGCATAATCGTGACGTTTTTTTCTTAAATCACATGTTTTAAGGCCCGCCCGTGCGGGCCTTATTTCTCTCACCAAAGGTGAGAGAAGACTCAGCTTGTCGCCTGAGCGAGGGCGTTTTTATCTTGATGGAAAATTTTGCTGCAGTGCGGGCACATTAACATTGCCCCTTTCTGGACGCGGGAGAAACTGTGTTCGGAATGTTGTGAGCAGTGAGGGCAGGAACATTTTACGAGGTAGTTACGGCGGCTTTTGGCATCTTTGCGTTGTGACATAGATTTTTTCCTGATGAATGGCCGGCAACCATACACGATTCTGCTGCGCATAGCTCGATATCATTATCTTTATTAATAATTTAGCGCTCAGACGCCTCCAGGATAAATCCCAATATTACGCCAGGGGTTTAATATAACGCTATGATTTGACTAGCTATCATCATTAACCCCTATTAACCCTGATAATGTTTCTGCGCCGCTCTGCCCGAGCGGCTTTTTTTTACCCCTTTACCTGCCAGGCGGTGTTTTTATTCACATCTTAAAGGGATGTGATTGCATCCTGCTGCACCTGATGGTGTTATATCCGACCACTGGAAATGAAATTTGAGGAGCAAACAGTGTTAGAAGGATATTTTGATCTCGATGGCGCGACCGGCAATGACGCGCTGGAAAACAGAAAACGGTTACTGGCCGTACAGGCAGCGCTGGAAATTTCGAAAGCGGCTGTCTCTGCAACCACGGCAAATGCCGGTATTCGCAGCCAGATGGATTTACGTAATGTTTCGCAAGAAGTCGCTACGCTTGCCGATGCTATCCAGGATGCGTTAGAAGCAGATTAACGCTTTACCCCCGCATTGATGAAGCAGCCCGAATGGGCGTCTTCATCAATTTATCGTTATTTTACTCTCTCCCCTTATCCTTGATTATCATCACATTTCCCGTTTTGAGCGCTTGAGCCAAATAATGGGATTCGTTATAAAAGTCCACCCGGATCGTCATCAATAAACCGAGCGAAACCTGATCCCCTTAATGCCTGCCTGGCGTTAAGGGAATCAGGTTTTTTTTCGCCTGTCGTTCGACGCTCCGCGTCGAGGCGCTATGACAACAAGGAGAGAGAAGCGATGAAAATGGTATTTCCCGACGGGTTTTTATGGGGGGGAGCGGTCGCTGCCAACCAGATCGAGGGCGCTTGGAGTAAGGGGGGAAAAGGCGTCTCAACCGCCGATCTGCAACCCGGGGGAATCGATAGCGAGATTGCCGTGCGTCCGGGCACAAATGGCAATCTCAAAGATATCGCTATCGATTTTTACCACCGCTACCCGCAGGACATAAAACTCTTCGCTGAAATGGGATTTACCATCCTGCGTACCTCGATTGCCTGGGCGCGAATATACCCGAACGGTGATGAAACGGAGCCGAATGAAGAGGGGCTGGCATTCTACGATCGGCTTTTCGATGAAATGGCACAGCATGGAATTCAGCCGCTGATCACCCTTTCACATTATGAAATGCCCTTTGGTCTGGTGAAAAAATATGACGGCTGGAGCAGCCGGCAGGTTATCGATCTTTTTGAACGTTACGCCCGCACGGTGTTTACCCGTTACCGCCATAAAGTGAAATATTGGCTCACCTTTAACGAGATCAATATGACGCTGCACGCCCCTTTTACCGGCGCAGGCTTGATGGGTGAGCGCAGTAAACAGGAGATTTATCAGGCGCTTCATCATCAGCTGGTCGCCAGTGCGCGGGCCGTCAAAGCGTGCCATGAAATCATTGAGGATGCGAAGATCGGCTGCATGCTGTTGGGGGCGGTACGCTACCCCATCAGCTGTAAACCGGAGGATCTTTTGCAAGCGCAGCAGGAGAACCGCGAGTGGCTTTTCTTCGGCGATGTTCAGGTGCGAGGGGAGTACCCGGCGTGGATTGCGCGCTATTTTCGCGAAAATAACATTACGTTGTGTGTGACACCGCAGGACAGGGACGATCTCAAAGAGACCGTCGATTTTGTCTCCTTCAGCTATTACATGAGCGGCTGTGCGGCGGCACGGCCCGACCTCTATCAGCGCGGCCACGGCACGCTCCTCAATATGATCCCCAACCCCTTTCTCCCTGCGTCGGAGTGGGGGTGGCAGATCGACCCTAAGGGCCTGCGTTTTCTGCTCAACGAACTCTACGATCGCTACCGTAAGCCGCTCTTTATCGTGGAAAACGGCCTTGGTGCGAAAGATGTACCGGAGCTGGATGGTTCGATTCAGGATGACTATCGCATTCACTATCTTCACTCCCACCTGGTGGAGGTTCGCGAGGCGATTGAAGATGGCGTTGAACTGCTTGGTTACACCAGCTGGGGGCCGATCGATCTGGTCAGCGCCGGAACGGGGCAGATGTCAAAACGCTACGGCTTTATCTACGTCGATCGCGACGATGGCGGTAACGGCAGCCTGACGCGTCAGCGCAAGAAAAGCTTTTACTGGTATCGCGATGTGATCCACAGCAACGGTGCCACGCTGAGCGAGCCGATTTAGTCAGGTATCCCTTGTTACGCTACAACGGTCATCGCTGCACTGCGATGGCCCTTTTGCTCACTCGTCAACGGACAGCGGCGACAAACGACGTTTCAGGTTGTTTGATAAAACGGAAGAAGAAGAATGAATTGCACGGTTCTCGCAGACAATATTCTGCGGATGGTGGGGGGCGAAAGTAACGTCGTAACGGTAATCCATTGCGCAACGCGCTTACGCATCACTGTTATCGATAATCGCAAAGTGAAACTGGCGGAGCTCAGGGCGCTGGATGGCGTACTTACCGTTGTGAGTGAGGGCGATCGGTTACAGGTCGTTATTGGCAATCGCGTGGCGAAAGTGTTCCACGCCCTGAGCGTGCGCTGTGGTTTAATCAGCACTGAAAAAAAGAGCGGGCAGTATGAAGGGGCGGGCTGCGCGCAGCTGGTGAGATGGCTCGATGGTCTGGCCGATATAACGATGCCGCTTCTGGGCATCATGATGGCCGCAGGGATCCTGAAAGGTATTCTCATCATGTGTGTCGATGCCGGATGGCTGAACCCTGGCAAACAAAGCGCCGTAATCCTGTTTGCCATTGCCGAAAGCCCTTTCAACTTTCTGCCCATCTTTCTCGCTATCCTCTGCGCGCGTAAATTTAAGGCCAATCTGTTTATTGCCGTCGCGATGGCGGGCGCTTCTCTCTCGCCGCTGGGCATCGGGCTTTCGGCAGGCGGGCAACAAGAGGCTTTTCCAGGGCTTCCGTTCAGGATAATGAACAGTAGCGGGGCGGTGATCCCGGTCATTGCCAGTGTCTGGTTAATATCGCGCGTTGAGCGGGTCATCGATCACTATGTTGACGCGGCAAAAAGCGCCACAGTGACGCCCTGTTTCCTGATTCTTATTGTCGTGCCCTTAATCTTACTGCTCCTCTTTCCGGTGGGGGTGAGTATAAGCCAGGCAATTAGCGCACTATTTAGTGCGCTTTATAACTTCAGCCCCATTTTTACCTGCGCGCTAATGGCGGCCGCCTGGCCGCTGCTGGTGATGTTCGGTATTCATCAGGCATTTATTGTGCTTTTTATTAATGATATTTCGGTGATGGGGCAGAGTTTTTTGCTGGCGGCGTGCGGCCCGGCAATATTTGCCTGCTCCGCTATGTTGCTGGCGGTCAATCTGCGTACCCGTAACACTAAATTGAAAACATTGACCCGCAGCGCAATTATTCCTTCGCTTTTTGGTCTCAGCGAACCGGCTATTTATGGCGTAACGTTAAAACGTAAGAAAATGTTTATATGCGTGCTGGTGGTCACGGCATTTGGCGGTGCAATGGTTGGCTACGGCAAAAGTTTCGCTATCACCATGGCAATGCCTGGGCTACTGACATTCCCGGTTTTTTATGGCGAAGGCTTTATCACCTTTATTCTTGCGTGCAGCCTCGCATTTGTAGGCAGCCTGGGATTAATCCTGCTGACAGGGGTTGAAGAGAGTTCGCTGCCGGTGAGTCAGGTGGAATCTTCAGGCGAGGAAAATATAGCGGTAAGGCGTCCTCCGCCTCCACCGAAACCGGTTTCTGATATTACAGAGCAAATTATCGCCCCGGTTTCAGGCGAGGTGATCTCACTTGCCCAGGTCAATGATGGCGTCTTTTCTGCAGGCAGCGTTGGGCCGGGTTTTGCGATTATTCCGGATGAAGGACGCGTTTATTCGCCGGTGGATGGTTATATCGCCACCACATATGCCAGCAGGCATGCAATACGCATCTGCTCTAACGCCGGGGCAGAGATCCTGATTCACGTCGGGATTAATACCGTGCAGCTGGGCGGGAACTATTTTTGTGTCGAGGTACAAACGGGAGAGGCGGTAAAACAGGGACAACTGTTAATGACATTCGACCTGCTGGCTATCGCCGCGGAAGGTTATGACACGGTAACGCCTGTCATCATCACCAATAGCGAAGCCTGGCGCACATTAGATGCCAGCGAAAAACCGCGCTCGCGTAGTGGTGAGCGAAGCTCTGCATTATCGGTATAAATTTTTGGCGACAGGGAAAGAGGGAGATCTGCGCAGGCACTATTTACTACAACCCTGATAAAAACAGGTGTAATGCCGTATTTGCAAAGGAAATGAGGACGTTGCAGAGCAGATAAAAAAGAGGGCGATATTATTATCGCCCTGCCTTTTAGATGGAGAAGTCTTCCAGCTTTTTGCCTTCTTCCAGCGCCTTCGCGATGACTTTCGGCGTACGGCCCTGGCCGGTCCAGCTTTTTTCGGTGCCGTCTTCGTCAATATACTTATATTTAGCAGGACGCGGTGCGCGAACGGATTTGGTTTTAGTCGCCTGACCTTTCAAAGAGGATAAAAGTTCGGTTGGGTCGATACCTTCATCCAGCAACTTCTGACGGAATGCCGCCAGTTTAGCTTCTTTCTCTTCCTGCTCTTTACGTAAAGAAGATTCTTCTTCGCGGCGCTCTTCTACAACCACGGACAATTTTTCCAGCATTTCTTCCAGCGTTTCGAGCGTAACTTCACGCGCCTGAACTCGCAGAGTGCGAATGTTATTTAACGATTTAAGTGCTTCTGACATGATGTCACTCCGTGTGCGGGTAAATGAAAATCGATCGGAATTAATTTTTAGTGATAAAGAGATAAAAATCAACTTAGGATTATGTGTTTTATCAAATAGCGTGAGGAAATTGCAACCCTTGATGTTGGGTAGCTATGTTGCCTTAAGAAATTTAGTAAGATCGGACCGTGATAAAGGCAGGGTCATTTAAGGGTTATTTTTAAGTTAAGCCCTGGTTGAAACTTAAGTGGTATTAAGAAAATAGCTTATAGGTTAGAAGGGCAGCGATTTCAGCAACACTGTAGGATTACTTAAACATTGCGCATACGCTTTGTTCAACAACTTCGCAATAAGCGACAGAAAGTTTCACTTATATCCATCCTAACTGAGAATATTCTCAGTTAGCGGCAAAATCTCACTTTCAGATCTTTCTTCGCTGAGAAACGGCTCAGGTTAATGGGCAATAGTCAGCGTTAATACTTCGTACTGTCAGGCTGAAGATATTTGCTCGCTGCCTTTTAATCACCATTGCAATAAAGATCGCTATATGATTGCGCTGATGCTGAAAAAAATTCAGGCGATCTTTTGCCTTGCGCGGGCGGTTAAAAAACGACTCAGCGCAATAATAACCCCCTTAGCGGCAGGATATCGTCCCCTTGTGCGTCGCGATATATGCGGTTTTATCTCAAAAACAAAAATTATTTTCAACTTAGCTTTCATAAAGTTAACCAAACCATTGATTGCCTGAATATCGTTCAGCCTGCCGCTAACGGCACATCCCGCCAAAGACAAGCTATGGTAATTGGCTGACAGTTTCTTCTCTTTACTGCGCGCAAATGCTTGCAGTTGTGCAGTAAACGAAGCCGGAAAAGGATGAGATATGAGCAAATTATTTTCAGAAGTGACTCTTGGGCGTGTGACGCTGGATAACCGTATTGTGATCGCACCGATGTGTCAGTATTCGGCTGACGAAGGTAAGGCGACCGCCTGGCATCGCATTCATCTCGGCAACCTTGCGCTCTCCGGGGCGGGGCTACTGATTATTGAAGCCACCGCCGTTGAGCCGGAAGGGCGCATTTCGCCAGAGGATCTTGGGTTGTGGGACGATGCCACCGAAGAGGCGCTGCGCGTGGTGCTGGAGGATATTCGCCGCTACTCACCGATCAAAATCGGTATTCAGCTCGGTCACGCCGGGCGTAAAGCCTCGACCAGCGCGCCGTGGCTGGGCGGTAACCAGCTATCGCTGGAGGAGGGCGGATGGGAGACACTCTCCGCGTCTGCTAAGGCTTATGACGAAACAGAACGACCACCGCATGCGATGAGCAAAGCGGATCTGGCGCGCGTGAAGCAGCGTTTTGTCGACAGCGCCCTGCGCGCGGTGAAGCTTGGCGTTGAGGTGATTGAGATCCATGCAGCGCACGGCTATTTACTGCATCAGTTCCTCTCGCCGCTCTCTAATGAACGCGACGATGAGTATGGTGGCAGCCTTGAAAATCGCCTGCGTTACACCGTGGAAGTGTTCCGCGCGGTGCGCGAAGCGGTACCGGCTTCCGTGGTGGTGGGGATCCGCCTGTCGGCTACCGACTGGGTGGAAGGCGGCTGGGATATCGAGCAATCCGCAGCGCTCACCGAACAGATCGAAGCGGCCGGCGGCGACTATGTGCACGTCTCCAGCGGCGGTCTTTCGCCGTTACAGCAGATCAGCGTAAAAGCGGGTTATCAGGTGCCGTTTGCTAAAACGCTGCGCGAAAGAACAAAGATGCCGGTTATCGCCGTGGGACTGATCACCGAAGCAGAGCAGGCGGAAGCTCTTCTGCAACAAGGCGAGGCGGATCTGGTGGCGCTGGCGCGCGGCATGCTTTATGACCCGCGCTGGCCGTGGCACGCTGCCGCAAAACTGGGCGGTGCCGTGAATATTGCCCCGCAGTATCAGCGCGCTGAGCCGCACGGTGTTAAAGGGACGGTGAAATAGAAACAAACAGGCGAGTTTGCCGCTGTGGCAAACTCGCCTGTTGTGATTAAAGGGCGTGGCTACACGCCTTTACTGACCAGCTCTGCGGCTTTGAGAAACACCTCTTCCTCAACGCCATCTCCCCGGCCCCGTCCTTGCCGCTCAATTTCACGCACAATATTGTCCCGATTGAGAGGCTCACGCGCCGCAACCAGGCCAATCACCGCTGCACCAATGGCTAATCCAATGAGTCCCGTGAGCTCATCATTGAACTTCATACCCTGTCCTCCCCTCTTGCCCCTCCCAAAAATAGCACAACCTGCTTCATTTGTAGCCAGCCTGACGGTAAGGGGAGAAGGTCGAAGTTTTAACGGCCAGGTGAGGTTTAAAACAGCAGCGCGTGCAGCAGCGTACGCAGCAGAATGCCCACAATCGCGCCCGCGAGCGCGAAGCGGAAGAGGCGTACAAAGCGGCTGGCGATACCGAGAAAAATCCCGATCCCCGGCAGATCGAGGGTTTGTACCAGAAAGCCTGCCGAGGCGTTAATCTGCGCCGCCGTCAGTTGGCCGTGCTGCGCCATTTCTGAGGCAACGCCAAAGTAAGCGGTACCGCCAGCCAGACATTTGGTCAGTGTCAGCAACACGTAGACCGTCGAGATGTGAAAGAAAGACATCAGCGGCGTCAGTAGCGAAGTTAACGCCTCCACCACGCCCGCCGCTTTTAATATCCCGACCACCGTCAGCGACAGCAGCAGCATCGGCAACGAGCCGAGTGATAAGCGGATCGCATCTGCGCCCGCGCCGTTAATCACCGCGATTAACCCGGCGCGCGGCTTCTCCTGCGCCAGCTCACCCTCTTCGTCACGCAGCGTGGCGCTGGAGAGTTTTCGCCCGGCAAGGTAATAGGTAAACGACGAGGCCGCCAGCCCGCCAATCAGCGAAATGCCAATTGCCGCGCCCCAGTGCAGGCCAAAGGGGGTAAGAGGGTAGAAGACGTTTGCCTGGCCCATGGCAAAGACCATGGCCAGCGTCGCGGCGAGATGACGATCGGAGGTTCCGCGTCGCTCCATAATCGCCAGCGCGGCGAGCGGAGCAGCAAAGCTGACAAAGTTAAGCTGAATAAGGGCAAAAATGCCCATCCCGCTGATGCCAAAAGGTTTAAGAGCCGGGGAGGTGAGGCGGACAATCGCGTCCAGCACGCCTTTCTCCTCGAGGTATTTCATAATGATGAGCATCACCACCATGATTGGCAGCAGGGTATAGAGGGCGACATCTACGGATACCCGACCCGCCGACATGATGATTTCGATGATATTCATTAACCGCTCCGGTGAACTTGCGTGCCCGGCATTCTACACCCGTCAAAAGGCGAGCAGGATCACAAATTAACGTGGTTGAGCGGCAAGTGATGCGCTGTATTGAATAACGCAGCCGGGAGAGCTCTTAATATTAAACGCCCGGTGTGGCGTAGCCGCCTGCAATAAACCAGGTCAGAAATACCACGGCGACAATAAATACCAGCACGGGAAACGCGATACCAATTCTCATAAAGCCTCATTCAATTTTGCCAGCAGGGGAGTGGAGGGTGCCGCATCGCCTGCGGCGGCACAACGTTAGCATAAATGGGCAGATAAGGCGGATAAAAATAGGGGGCATCGTCGGCTATTAACGCATCACGCCCGCGCGCGCGGCGTGTTCGCAGGCGGTAAAAAAGGTTCGGCGGCAGTAGAGTTGCAGCACTCTCTCTTCGGGGATCAGGTAGCCTCTGCCCTCAACGCGCAGAATAAAATCCTCGGGCAGATCAAACGCCGCCAGTTTACGCTTCAGATTATTCATCACCTGCCACAGCCGCTGGCTGGAGCAGCTCAGGCCGTTATTTTCCCACACCTGCGTTTGCAGCGTTCTGTCTGCCACCACGCGACCGACGGCGTGCGTCAGCAGAAAGTGGAGCAGGTTTGCCATGGTAGCGCGTAAATAGTCGGCCTGGCCTGGCGAAGCGTGGTTAATCAGGCGTTTTTTAAACGGCAGATATTCCACCTCATGATCGTTGCCGAGGCGGTAGCCATATACCGAGAGTGATTCCATCGTGTTCGTCCAAAGAGATGCGTTCTGCTAATTACATCGGCCTTTTGACGAAGAAACTAAAATCAGCGGCGGGTTGAGGGGATCGCCTGCGTCCATTCAGTCGCGGTTTTGACCAGCTCCGCCACCGTGCCGCGATGAAAACCGAGGCGATGGCCCAGCGCGCTGACCTCTTCCCACTGATGGTTTTCATACAGCTCAATCAGGCGCAAATAGGGATAGAGCGGCCCTTTTTGTGCTTTCAGCGCCATCATCACATTGTCGGAAATATCAATCTGGCCTATCAGATCGGCCATTGGCATTTCAAAAATGCTGTCGAGTTGCGAAAAAAGACCGACGATAAAGGCGTCATCCGCCGAGTGGCGCGTAATGGAGTGGGATGACGCGAGCTCGCAGAACTTAGCGCGGATCAGGCTCTGCTGATAAATCTCGCCAATCTCCTCTTTATTTACCGAGGTCAGGCAGGAAACCAGCACGAAGCGGCGCAGCTCATTGGCGCCGAGGTAAAAAATAATATCTTTTAACGACTGGCTGCGGACGTTTTTAATCCCGCGCGCGTTAAAGACAATATTTTGCGCATAGCGCATCAGCTTGAAGGAGAGGGCAAGATCCTGTTTTAACAGCGCCTCGATGCGGGTGAAATCGGGCTTATCGGCATTCACCTCTTTCATCAGCCTAAAGGTGATCGCCTGATTCTGGATCAGCTTGTTGGCTGCATGGATCACCGGGCGGCTGAAGAAGTGGCCCTGAAATAGCGTGCAGCCGAGGTTTCGGTAGCACTCATACTCCTGCTGCGTCTCCACCTTTTCGGCGAGAAAGAGCGTGTTATGCAGTAAATGTGCTTTGCCATGAATATAACCGCCGATCTCTTCCGGCGTATTATTGCGCACGTCGAATTTAATAATGTGAATAAAGGGCAGGAAGTCGTTCCACGTATCACCGAGCGCGAAATCATCCAGCGCAATGCGAAAACCCTGCGCGGAGAGTTTTTTGATACTTTCCAGCAGCAGCGGCGTCGGCTCAGCGGTTTCGAGGATCTCAACAATTACCCGATCTTTCGGCAGCGTTTCCGCCATTCCCTGCACCAGCAGTTCATAGGGGAAGTTAACGAAAATCGCACTGTACTCTTTTAACCGCCCCAGCGGTGCGCCAAGAAACTGTTCAACAATAATTTGCGCAGTGGCGTACTCCGGTGTGACGTCAGGAAACCGGTTGGTCATACTGTCCCTGAACAGCAACTCGTAGCCGACTGTGTTCATATTTGCATCAAAAATCGCCTGGCGGGCGACAAAAGAGAACATTCGATACTCCACTCACAGATGCCTGCAAATTATAGAAACGTCGGTGGCGCGCAAACCTGAACCGGGCGGCTCCTTGCTAATTTTCCAGCGCCTGAAAGGGAAGCCTGGACGAAAACCGCAAAGACGCAAGTCGGATAGGGGAAAGGCGGTATCTTTTGTAAACTTCCGCAGAATTTAAGTCAAATTCCGCAGTGCAAAATAATATCTGCTGCTGCATTTCCAGGCAACTCAAGCAAAAAATAAGCACACTTGCGGCGATCGTGCTGAGAGATGGGCAGAGTGTCTGTTTAACCGGCCCACAATTTTTACGCCTGTAAAAAGGTTGACGACTGGGTGAAAAATAATCGTGACGCTCATCACGCCAGGATATGAACAGCAGCAAGAAAGTATGATCGAAATCATATATTCACGTACAGGTATTATTTTTCTCTTGTTAGGAATTTTCCGATGGCTTATTGTGGATTCACCCCAGCGAAGAGCTAACACCACCTCAGAGTGAGTGCCGGAGATAAGCGCCGGGCGGGGTATAACAGTTAAGATATTCAACACCCAGGTAATCAGTAATAAAAGGCCCCGCCAGCAATGACGGGGCCTTTTCTTTTTAGCAGGTCAGGCTCTCATCAGAAATGGGTGTTGATGCCCATAAACCAGGTACGGCCCGATTCGTTATAGGTCTCTGCGCCCGCGCCATACATATAGCCGGTAGTGCCGCCGGTGCTCTGGGCATTGCCCGCGCGCCAGTGGCGTTTATCAAACACATTATCGACACCGGCAGTCAGGCTGACGTTTTTGTTCACATCCCATGTGCCGCTGAGTCCGACAATGCTGTAGGGGCTCACTTCGTTCGTCGCAGAGCCGGTCACGCGCTGGCCTTTGTAGTCATACTTCTTCGGCTGCTGCTTGCCGTACCAGGTAAAGGTCGATTGCAGGGAGACATCCTGCGTCACCTGCCAGCTCAGCGTTGAGTTCAGCGTGTATTCCGGAATGATGGAGAGCCGCTCACCGGTGGTTTTGTTCTTGCTTTGCAGCATATAGGTGAAGTTGTTGCTCCAGGCCACCGTTTCAGAAACCGGCACGTTCAGCGTACCTTCCAGCCCTTCAACCACTGCTTTTGGCACATTTTCCCACTGGTAAATATCGGTTTTGGTCGCGCCCGCCGCCGTTTGCGCCATCGGTGAGTAACCCGCTTCAATCTTATTGCGGTAATCGTTACGGAACCAGGTCACACCGGCCAGCCAGTCATCATGTTTGAACTCAAGACCGATCTCTTTATTGATACTGGTCTCCGCTTTCAGATCGTCATTACCCATCATGTAACAACCGACGCCATTACCGCTGGCGTAGCACCCCTGGCCCTTGCTGTAGAGAATGTAGTTCGGGTTGGTCTGGTAGAGGCTGGGCGCTTTATACGCGCGGCCAATGCCCATTTTCAGGGTGAAATCGTCGCCTAATCCCTGCGAGAGGTTCAGTGACGGGCTCCAGTTATCGCCAACAATGGTGTGGTGATCGAAACGCAGCGCCGGGGTTAGCATGGTGCTGTCGGTCAGCTCCATATTATCTTCGGCAAAAATGGAGTAGATATCGGCGCTGGAGTAGGGGCTGCGGTTGGTGCTGCTCAGCCCGCTAATCGCCCCGCCCTGGAAAGCCTGGGTATTGGAGCCGAGATCTTTCATCCGCTGCTGGTTCCACTCGGTGCCCAGCGTCAAGGTCTGGTTAACCAGCAGATTCAGCGGCAGATTCACTTCGTTGTGCAGCATCACATCGGAGAGGTCGATATCGGTGAATTTATTGCTGTTAAACAGCCCTTCCGTCCCCCCGGCCAGCCCTTCGCCGAGGCGCGAGTTACGCGTGTGCTCATACTGGATCCAGTTGCTGGTGGTAATGCCGTTATCCCAGCCGCCATTCCAGGTGACGGAGTAGTTCTGGCGATAGAGACGGTTGGTCTCTTTGCCATAATTCTCGCGCACGTAGTTATTGCTGCTGCTGTCATTATTGGTGTTTTGCGTATCGCCCGCGTAGAGGTTGCCCTGGCGGCTGTAGCCCGCCTGGAACTCCAGCGACTGCATCGGCGCGAAATCCCAGCGCACCACACCATTAATATCTTTATTGATTGAGCCTTCGCGCCCGGCGGCGAGAGTATTAGCGTAAATCCCGGTGCGTTCAGACTGGTGATCGCGGTTGATATCCCACGCATCGGCCTGGGTTTTCGCCAGGTTGCCATAGAGACGGAAGCTGACATCATCCCCCAGCGGGCCGCTGAGGCTAAAGTCGGTGCGTTTGGTGGCACCTTCCGCTTTATGCTCCGGCGCGTTGAAGTAGGCGTTCCATGAACCATGCCACTCCTGGGCACTATCTTTTTTGGTGATGATATTCACCACGCCGCCCGCCGCGCCGTTACCGTAGCGCACGGCCGCCGGGCCGCGGATCACTTCGATGCGCTCAATCATCTCTGCCGGTACCCAGCTGGTGTCACCGCGGCTGTCGCGCTCGCCGCGCCAGCCTAAGCGCACCGAGTTACGGCTGGTGACCGGTTTGCCATCCACCAGGATTAAGGTGTTTTCCGGGCCCATACCGCGAATGTCGATCTGGCGGTTGTTGCCGCGCTGGCCGCTGGTGGCGTTGCCGGTTAAGTTTACGCCCGGCATCTTGCGGATAATTTCCGACACATCGCGCGCAGGCGGATTTTTGCGGATCTGATCGGCGGTGATGGTCGACACGCCGGGTGCCTGGAGGTTCTGCTGTGCCGCCGTGACGACGATAGTGTCCGCGCTGCTGGCGTCGCTGCTTTTCTCCTCCGCCGCCATCACGGGCATTGCCGCGCCGTAGATCCCGAGGTTGACCAGCAAGGTCAGGGATTTCATCTTCTTATTCATTATGTTACCTGCGTTCCTTTGCCGTATCCCCGTAACTCTCCATTCCCAGGGGAGAGGAGACGGCAGTGATGAAGCCCGCGCGCGGCGATTCTCTCAGCCCTGAGAAAAAAGGCCTGCGACAGGCAGAGTTAGGTGAAAGACGCGCTTCCCACAGCGCGCCAATACGCTATTGCAAATAAGAATAGTTATCAATAATATTATCTATAAATTTGATCGATAAATATAAGTCCGCAGCGATTTGGGGTTAAACCGTGACGTCAACGACGGGAAGCGATGCCTGGTGGGCGTCAAAACAGGGGCCGGAGTGGGTTAAAACCGCCGACGGGCGCTATGAAGTGACCTTCTGGTGGCGCGATCCGGCCGGTACAGAGCAGACTTCGCGCCTGCGTCGGGTCTGGATCTACATCACCGGCGTGACCGATCACCATCAACAGGCGCAGCCGCAATCACTGGCACGCATCGCCGGAAGCGATGTCTGGTGCTGGAAAACCACCCTCGAAGCGGGCTGGCGCGGCAGCTACTGCCTGATCCCCTCTGAACAGGATAACGACTTTGCCGACGCCGTATTCGCCAGCGTGCCGCCGGATCGCGCGGCGCTGCGCGAAGGGTGGCGCAAACTGCTGCCGCGCGCGGTTGCCGACCCGCTGAATGCGCAAAGCTGGCGCGGCGGGCGCGGTCATCCGGTCTCGGCGCTGGAGATGCCCGACGCACCGGCTCAGCCTGGCTGGCAGGCAACCAATACCCCTTTCACCCCCCCTCATCTGCTGCACTGGCAGAGCCAGCGGCTGCAAAACCGCCGCCGCGTCTGGGTCTATGTCACCGGCGAGGCGCAGGATGCTGAACGGCCGCTGGCGATCCTCCTCGACGGTCAGTTCTGGGCCGAAAGCATGCCGGTGTGGCCTGCGCTGGCGGCGCTGACCAATGCCCGCCAGTTGCCGCCTGCGGTCTATGTGCTGATCGATGCGATAGATAACGCTCAGCGCGGCCGGGAGCTGCCCTGTAATGCCGATTTCTGGCTGGCGGTGCAGGAGGAGCTCCTGCCGCAGGTACGCGAAATTGCCCCCTTCAGCGATCGCGCCGATCGCACGGTGGTGGCGGGGCAGAGCTTCGGCGGTCTCTCCGCGCTCTATGCCGCGCTGCACTGGCCGACGCGCTTTGGCTGCGTGCTGAGCCAGTCCGGCTCTTACTGGTGGCCCCATCGGGGCGGCGAAGGGGAGGGGCTGCTTATCGAACAACTCAAACAGGGCGAAATACGCCCGCAGGGGCTGCGCATCGTGCTTGAAGCCGGTGTACGCGAGCCGCTGATTTTTCGTACCAACCAGGCTCTTTTTTCCCTCTTACAACACATACAGCAGCCGGTTTTCTGGCGTCAGGTTGACGGCGGACATGATGCGCTTTGCTGGCGCGGTGGGCTGACGGCGGGGTTAATCACCCTCTGGCAGCCGCTGGAACGCTAGTGCGCTTTTCCACGACAGGAGTTTGCTATGGAGTTCACTAACCCCTTCGATCATCCGCAAGGGCGGTTTTATATTCTGCAAAACAGCGCGCAGCAGTGCAGCTTGTGGCCCGCGCAGTGCGCGCTGCCCGCAGGCTGGCGCGTGATCTGCGAGCCGCAGTCGCAGGCGGACTGTAACAACTGGCTGGCCGCACACTGGCAGAGCTTAACCCCGGCGCACTATGCGCACCCCCACGCGCAATAAGGAGCGGAAGATGAGCGAACGTTTACCGCTGGTCGCCGCACAGCCGGGGATCTGGATGGCAGAAAAACTCTCCTCGCTGCCCAATGCCTGGAGCGTGGCGCACTATGTTGAGCTTGAGGGCGATATCGACGCCGTGGAGCTTAGCGAGGCGATTATCACCGGCCTGACGCAGGCTGACACGCTGCGCATGCGTTTTACTGAAGATAACGGCGAAGTGTGGCAGTGGGTCGATGAGGCGATGACCTTTGCCGCCCCCGAGATTGCCGACCTGCGCCAACATGACGATGCACACAGCGCTGCGCTGGCGTTAATGCAGGCCGATCTGGCGCAAAACCTGCGCGTGGAGAGCGGCAAAACGCTGGTGCACCACCAGTTGATGCGCGTCGGCGAGCGGCGCTGGTACTGGTATCAGCGTTATCACCATTTGCTGGTTGATGGCTTCAGTTTCCCCGCTATTACCCGTCAGATTGCCGCCATTTATACCGCCTGGCGACGCGGCGAGCCGACGCCCGCCTCGCCATTTACCCCTTTTGCCGAGGTCGTTGAAGAGTATCAACGCTATCAGGGCAGCGATGCCTTTACGCGCGATGCTGTTTTCTGGGCAGAGCAGCGGTGCGCACTTCCGCCGCCGGCGTCGCTCTCCAGCGAACCGCTACCGGGGCGCACGGCAACCACCGATATTCTGCGCCTCAATATGGCGATGGAGCGCGCGGCCTTTCGCCGTCTGAGCCAGGCGATGGCAAACACTGCGCCTGCCGATCTGGCGCTGGCGTTAGTCGCGCTCTGGCTGGGGCGGCTGTGCGGACGCACCGATTATGCCGCCGGGTTTATCTTTATGCGCCGCATGGGATCGGCCGCGCTCACCGCCACCGGCCCGGTGCTCAATGTCCTGCCGATGGGTATTCATCTTGATGGCACGCAAACTCTGCCGGAGCTGGCAAACGCGCTTGCCCGAACGCTTAAAACCATGCGCCGCCACCAGCGCTATGACGCGGAGCAGATCGTGCGCGACGCCGGGCGCGCGGCGGGGAGTGAGCCGCTGTTCGGCCCGGTGCTGAACGTCAAATTGTTTGATTACCAGCTCGATCTCGACGGCATCCCGGGCATTACCCATACCTTAGCCACCGGGCCAGTCAACGACCTGGAGATCGCGCTCTTCCCGGATGAAGCGGGCGGGCTGTCGCTGGAAGTGCTGGCGAACCGCAGCCGCTATGATGAGGCGACGCTCAATACTCACGTTGCGCGCCTTGCCCAGCTGTTGCAGCAGTTTGCCGACGACCCGGCGCTGCGCTGTGGCGATGCGGAACTATTAACTTCGAACGAAGCGGAGCAACTCTCGCAGATTAACGCTACCGCCGTGTCGCTGCCCACCACAACTCTGAGCGAGCTGGTGGCACAGCAGGCGGTGAAAACGCCCGATGCCCCGGCGCTATCCGATGCCCGCTGGCGCTTCAGCTACCGGGAGATGCGCGAGCAAGTGGTGGCGCTGGCGAACCAGCTACGCGCGCTGGGTGTGCAGCCTGGCGACAGCGTGGCGATCGCGCTGCCGCGCTCGGTTTTCCTGACGCTCGCGCTGCATGGCATTGTTGAAGCGGGCGCCGCCTGGCTGCCGCTCGATACCGGCTACCCCGACGATCGCCTGCGCATGATGCTGGAGGATGCCCGCCCGCGTCTGTTGATCACCACCGACGATCAGTATGCGCGCTTCGCCGATATTCCGGGGCTGGCGCACTTCTGCTACGACGCGCCGCTGGAGAGCAACGGCGCTGAGCCGCTTAACCTGGCCCGCCCGGAGCAGACGGCTTATATCATCTTCACCTCCGGCTCCACCGGGCGACCAAAAGGGGTGATGGTTGGGCATACCGCCATCGTCAACCGCCTGCTGTGGATGCAGGCAGCTTATCCGCTTAGCACTAACGATGTGGTGGCGCAAAAAACGCCGTGCAGTTTTGATGTGTCGGTGTGGGAGTTCTGGTGGCCGTTTATCGCCGGAGCCAGCCTGGTGATGGCCGAGCCGGAGGCGCACCGCGATCCGCAGGCGTTACAAGCCTTCTTTGCTGACGCGGGTGTGACGACGACCCACTTTGTACCGTCGATGCTGGCGGCCTTTGTTGCCTCGCTAACGCCGGAAAGCGCGCAGCAGAGCTGCCGCACGCTGAAGCAGGTTTTCTGTAGCGGCGAAGCGCTGCCCGCCGACCTCTGCCGCGAGTGGGAAGCCTTAACCGGCGTGGCGCTGCATAACCTCTATGGCCCGACGGAGGCGGCAGTGGATGTCAGCTTCTATCCGGCGTATGGCGAGACGCTGGCGCAGGTGCGCGGCAACAGCGTGCCGATTGGTTACCCGGTGTGGAACACGGGGCTGCGCATTCTGGATGCGATGATGCGCCCGGTGCCGTTCGGCGTGGCGGGCGATCTCTATCTCACCGGCATTCAGCTGGCGCAGGGCTACCTTGGCCGCCCGGATTTGACCGCCAGTCGCTTTATTGCCGACCCCTTTGCGCCGGGCGAGCGTATGTATCGCACCGGGGATGTTGCCCGCTGGCTTGAGAATGGCGCGGTAGAGTATCTGGGGCGCAGCGACGATCAGCTAAAAATTCGCGGCCAGCGCATTGAGCTTGGCGAGATTGACCGGGCAATGCTGGCACTGCCGGATATCGCTCAGGCGGTGGCCCATGCCTGCGTCTTTAACCAGGCGGCGGCGAGCGGCGGCGACGCCCGCCAGCTGGTTGGCTACCTGGTCTCTTCATCTGGTCAGCAACTGGATACGGCTGCACTGCTGGAGCAGCTGCGTGCGCAGCTACCGGCGCATATGGTGCCGGTGCTGTTAATGCAGGTGAGCGCGCTGCCGCTCAGCGCGAACGGTAAGCTCGATCGCAAAGCGCTGCCGCTGCCCGCGTTGCAGGCAGAGCAGGGCGGTCGCCCGCTCAATGCCGGGATGGAAACGCAGGTGGCACAGGCTTTTGCTGCACTGCTGGGCTGTGAAGTGAATGATGCGCAGGCGGATTTCTTCGCCCTTGGCGGCCACTCGCTGCTGGCGATGCGCCTTGCCGCACAGCTTAGCCGCGAGTTTGACCGCCAGGTAACGCCGGGGCAGATTATGGTCGCGCCGACGGTGGAGAAACTTGCGGCGTTGCTGGAACAGCCGCTCTCAAACGAGCAGGCCGGGCGGCTCGGGCTGGAAGCGGTGTTGCCGCTGCGCGAAAGCGGGGGGCCGACGCTCTTCTGCTTCCATCCGGCCTCCGGTTTCGCCTGGCAGTTCAGCGTGCTGGCGCGCTATCTCGCGCCGCGCTGGTCGATTACCGGTATTCAGTCTCCGCGCCCGGATGGCCCGCTACAGCAGGCGGCAACGCTGGATGAGGCCTGCGATCAACAGTTAGCGACGCTGCTGGCGCAGCAGCCGCACGGGCCTTACTACCTGTTCGGTTACTCCCTTGGCGGGACGCTGGCGCACGGCATTGCGGCGCGGCTGCGACAGCGCGGCGAAGAGGTGGCGTTCCTCGGACTGCTCGATACCTGGCCGCCGGAGACGCAAAACTGGGCGGAAAAAGAAGCCAACGGGCTCGATCCTGCCGTACTGGCGGAGATTGAGCGCGAGCGCCAGGCGTTTCTCGCCGCGCAGCAGGGGCAGGCTTCCAGCGAGCTCTTCTCGCAGATTGAGGGCAATTACGCCGATGCGGTGCGGCTGTTGACCACTGCGCACAGCGTGCCGTTTGATGGTAAAGCCACGCTGTTTGTTGCCGAGCGCACCCTGCCGCCGGGCACCGACCCGCAACGCGCATGGGCACCCTGGGTGCGTGAGCTGGCGGTGTACCGGCAGGATTGCGCCCATGTCGATATCATCTCCCCGCAGGCGTTCGGGCAGATCGGGCCGGTTTTGAGGGAGTTATTGGAGAAGTAAAAAAACGTTGTAGGCCGGATAAGCGTTTACGCGCCATCCGGCGATGGGATTACCTCGGTGGAATGGTTCCGTTCACCAGGCGTGCGGAGGAATATTTTTATCACCGGTGCGGTGAACGGGACAAGGGAAGCGGCCGCGCTCCCCTTGTCAATCCCCGCGGCCCCGCGAGGAAATCGGTGCTGCGCACTGCGCTCACCTCCCGCGTGCCTGACTGCGGCCGGCTCGACTCGACTTGCTCGCCCCTACGGGGGCTCGCTCCCTGTCTCGGTTCGCCTCTGTCCGCCATCCATGGCGTCCAGACCTTGTCATTCCCGCTTCGGTTCGCCGATTTCAGCGGGGGTAAACACCGTCGCTGCAAGATGGGGGCTGAATGAAAAATAGCTGTTGCTGGAACCGCGTAGGCCGGATAAGCGTGTAACGCGCCATCCGGCAATCGGTGCCGCGGTGATAATGCCGGATGGCGGCTTCGCCTTATCCGGCCTACGCGGTTTCAGTGGCTCTGTTTTCTGGGGGATCATGTCGGATGGCGCATAAACGTTTATCCGGCAATGGGATTTGCCAACAACGTTCAACCGCTGCGCCCCAGCGGCACCACCAAAGGTGTATGCGCCACCGGATCGTCAATGATCATGCAGCGCAGTCCATACACCTCCTCGATCAACCCGGCGGTGACGATCTCTTTCGGCGCACCCTGCGCCACAATCTTCCCGTCGCGCAACGCAATCAAATGGGTCGCGTAACGGCATGCCTGATTCAAATCATGCAGCACCGCCGCCAGCGTATACCCCTGCTCGCGGTTCAGCTCGCTGAGCAGCTCCAGCAGATCGATTTGATAACTGATATCAAGCCAGGTAGTCGGCTCGTCAAGCAGCATAATCGCCGTCTCCTGCGCCAGCACCATCGCGATCCACGCTCGCTGACGCTGACCGCCGGAGAGCGTATCGACACTCTGCTGCGCCAGGCTCTCCACACCGGTGGCTTTCATCGCCCGCTTCACCGCCTCGTCATCCTCTTTGCGCCAGCGGGTAAAGAGCGGCTGATGGGGGTAACGCCCGCGCGCCACCAGCTCCTGCACCGTAATATCGCCAGGCGTGGTGGCGTTTTGCGCCAGCAGACCAATGCGGCGCGCCACCTCTTTGCTGGCAAAACGCTGGATCTGCTCGCCATCAAGGTAGACATGCCCTTCGCTCGGCGTCATCAGGCGGCTGAGGGTGCGTAAAAGGGTCGACTTGCCGCACCCATTCGGGCCGATGATGGCGGTGAAATGACCATCAGGAATGGCGACGCTCAGCTGCTCGGCAATCACTTTTTTGCCGTAGCCAAGGGTTAACGCTTCGCCGCGCAAACGGGGGGATAAGACGCTCATTTCTTGCGGGACTCCTGAATTAACAAGGCGATAAGGTAAATACCGCCGAGGCTGACGGTGACCACGCCAACCGGTAGCTGGTAAGGCGTAAAGCCGCGCTGGGCGATCATATCCGCCAGTAGCAATAGCAGCGCGCCGCAGAGTGCCGACTGGGTTAACCCCCAGCGCGCCGTGCCGCTCAGGCGGCGGGCAATATGCGGGGCCACCAGTGCGATAAAGGAGATCGGCCCGGCAAGCGCCGTGGCGGCTGCGGTCAACGCCACCGCCACCAGCATCAGCAGCAAACGCGAGCGTTCAACGTTGACGCCCAGTGCGCAGGCGCTGTCGTCGCCCATCTCCAGCAGCCGCATGCGCCGTGCCAGTAACGCAGCGCAGACAAACATCGCCAGCATAATCGGCACCGACGGCAGCGTTTTCGCCCACGTCAGGCCATTGAGCGATCCGGCGTTCCACAACCCGGCGGAGAGCGCCGTTTCAAGCGACGCTTTCAGCAGCAGCCAGGTGTTGAAGGCCACCAGCATCGCGCGTACGCCAATGCCGACAATAATCAGGCGGAAGGTTTCAATACCGTTGCGCCAGGCCAGCAGCCACACCAGCAGCGAGGTAAGGATGCCGCCCGCCATCGCCGCCAGCGCAATCGCCGTCAGATGCTGGCCAAACAGCACCATCGCCACCAGCACGCCGCTCCAGGCTCCGGTGTTAAAGCCCATGACATCCGGGCTGCCGAGCGGGTTACGCATCAGCGACTGGAAAATCGCGCCGCTGACGCCAAGCGCTGCGCCAACCACCAGCGCCATCAACACTCGCGGCAAGCGCCACTCCATCACCACCAGCTGCATTGCGCGCGGCGCCGCACCGCTTAGCGCGTCAAATACCTGCGTAAAGGTGAGCATCACCGTACCGCTGCGTAACCCCCAGGCTGCGAGCAGCAGGGCGGCGATAACCGTCAGCAGGCAGCTTGCCACTAAACGGCGGGAGGGGGCGATCATAAGCCGCCTCCGCGCGCGCGGCGCACCAGCAGGATCAGCATCGGTGCGCCGATAAAGGCGCTCACTACCGAAACGCGCAGTTCGCCCGGCACAATCACGCGACCAATGATATCGGCAAACAGCAGCAGAGCAGGGGTGGCAATCAGCGTGACGGGGAGCGACCAGCGGTGATCGGCCCCAACCAGCCCGCGCGCCAGGTGGGGCATCATCAGACCGATAAAGGCAATTGGCCCGACGACCGCCGTGGCGCTGCCGCAGAGCACGGTTATCGCCAGCAGACCCAGCAGCTGGGTGCGTGCCACTTTGCTGCCGAGCGCCGTCGCCGTTTCACTGCCGAGGCTCAGGCTGTTAAGTGCGCGGCTCAACATCAAGGCAGCGCCCGCTGCCAGCAGCACTGGGATCAGCACTACGCGCAGGGTTGCCAGCGTACGAATATCAAGGGAACCAGCCTGCCAGAAACGCAGCTGATCGTAGACATCAGCATTGAGCAGCGAAATGCCGCTGGAGAGACCATCGAGCACGGCGGTGAGCGCCACGCCCGCGAGTGTTAAGCGCACCGGGCTAAGCTGACCACCGCCCTGGCTGCCGGTAAACGCCACCAGCAGCGAGGCGGCAAATGCGCCGCAAAAGGCGAGCAGCAGCTGCTCCGTTGGCGTGGTCGCGCCCAGCAGCGCGGCGCCGAGCACAATGGCGAAACTGGCGCCCGCATTGACGCCTAAAAGACCCGGATCGGCCAGCGGGTTGCGCGTCAGGGTTTGCATCAGCGCACCGGCAAGGCCGAGCGCGCCGCCGGCGAGTAAGCCTGCCAGCGTGCGCGGCAGGCGCGCATCGCGAATGATGGTGCAATCTGCGCTGTGGCAAGCGCCAAAGAGGGCGTCGGAGATGACCGCGGCAGGCATCGGTTTTGCGCCAATAAACAGGCTCAGTGCCGCAGCAAATATAAGCAGTATCAATAGCCCGACGAGAACCAATACGCGCGCCGGGGAAGCAGAAAACGGCATAAAAATCCCAATTTTGATAATGATAGTAATTATCGTTATCGATCCTGTTTTGTTATGTTACCATGCGCAGCCTGAGATTGGACACAGAAAGTATGGAATACAAGGTCTTGTAATGAAGCAACACTCCTGGCTGCTGAATCTCAGCCTGCTGCGTACACATCCGGCTTATCGCGCCGTTTTCCTCGCGCGTTTTATCTCAATCTTATCGCTGGGCTTACTGGGCGTGGCTGTGCCGGTGCAGATCCAGGCGATGACCCACTCCAGCTGGCAGGTCGGGCTCGCGGTCACGCTGACCGGCGGCGCGATGTTTGTTGGCCTGATGCTCGGCGGCGTGCTGGCGGATCGCTTTGAACGTAAAAAGCTGATTTTGCTCGCGCGATCCACCTGCGGTATCGGCTTTATCGGCCTCTTTCTCAATGCACTGTTACCCGCGCCATCGCTCCCGGCGATCTATCTGCTTGGCGTGTGGGATGGCTTTTTCGGCGCGCTCGGCGTGACGGCTTTGTTGGCGGCAACGCCTGCGCTGGTCGGGCGGGAAAATCTGATGCAGGCGGGGGCGATCACCATGCTCACCGTGCGCATCGGTTCGGTGATTTCGCCGATGGTCGGCGGCCTGCTGCTGGCCTCCGGCGGCGTGGCGTGGAACTACGGTCTGGCGGCGGCGGGCACCTTTATCACCCTGTTGCCGCTGCTGACGCTGCCCTCCCTCCCGCCGCCGCCGCAACCGCGCGAACACCCGCTTAAATCCCTCGCCACCGCGCTGCACTTTCTGTTGCGTAACCCGTTAGTTGGCGGCATTGCGCTGCTCGGCGGCCTGCTGACGATGGCCAGCGCCGTGCGCGTGCTCTACCCGGCGCTGGCGATGAGCTGGCAGATGTCGGCGGCGGAAATTGGTGTGCTCTACGCCGCACTGCCGTTCGGTGCAGCCATCGGTGCATTGACCAGCGGCAGGCTGGCGCACAGCGAGCGGCCCGGCATCATTATGCTGCTGACCAGCGTCGGCGCGTTTATCGCCATTGCGCTCTTTAGCCTGATGCCCGTCTGGCCGCTCGGCGTGCTCTTTCTCGCGCTCTGTGGCTGGCTGACGGCGGTGAGTTCGCTGCTGCAATACACCCTGCTGCAAACCCAGACCCCGGAAGCGATGCTCGGGCGCATTAACGGCTTATGGACGGCGCAAAACGTCACCGGCGACGCCATCGGCGCGGCGCTGTTGGGCGCAATGGGATCGATGCTGACGCCCGCTGCCTCGGCGAGCTTCAGCGGGCTGGCGTTAGCGATAGTGGGATTAGTGCTGGTTCTCATACTCGGCGAACTACGCCGTTTCCGACAGGTTCAGTCCGGCGCATAAAATTCTCCGGTGGCGTTAGCGTCACCGGAGCCTCAGCGTTACGGCGATCTGATCACCCCTTGACTGCAAACGGGATGCCTTCACAGGCCGGATAAGTCACGACCCTTATCCGGCAATACCGGGGTTTTTGTAGGCCGGATAAGCGTCAGCGCCATCCGGCAATGGTGAGGATTTTTGTAGGCCGGATAAGCGTTAGCGCCATCCGGCAATAAGGCTTGCGCCAACCCCTCAACCAAACAGCGCGGACAAGCGCTGCAACACGCGGGTTGCGCTGTAGTAATCAAGCCGGAAGGTCTCGGCACCCAGCGCATAAACCCGCTTATTGCGTACCGCGGGAAGGTGCGCCAGCAGCGGATTAGCGCTCAGGGCGTCGGCCTCTTTTTGATCGCCGGCGAAGAGGAACAGCGCTTCGCCATTCAGCCCGGCAGCCAGGTTTTCACCGCCGAGTTGCACGATGTCATGGCGCTTACCCTGGCTCTGGCTCGCCTGAATGCCTGCCGGCAGCGGGGCGAGGGTAAAACCGAGTTGCTGCATTAACTGGCCCTGCGCAGAGTCGCGGGTCCAGAGATTCGCGCTGTGCGCGGCGGGCGTATAAACCAGCGCGCTCACCGGCTGCGGCGGCAGTTTCATGTGCGCTTTTGCTGCTGCAAGCTGCTGGTTGAATTCAGTAATGCGCGCGGCGGCCTGCTTCTCGTGGCCGGTGATCTCGCCAAGCTGGGTAAGCAGCGCCTGCCAGCTTTTATCGTCGTAATTGATGATTAGCGTCGGCGCGATGGTCGAGAGCTGATCGTAGAGCGCCAGCGCGGAGTCGCCGCCGGTGGCGCTGATCAAAATCAGATCCGGCATCTGCGCGGCAACCGCTTCGGCATTGGCTTCGCCGATGTAGAGACGCGCGACGTTGCGCTGTTTGGCAATCTCGCCCCACTGGCGCAAAAAGCCCTGATCGTCAGCAAAACGGTTGTTTGGTGTCGTTGCGCCGCTGGCGACCACTGGCGCATCAATCGCCAGCAGCGAGCCGGTGAGGGTAACGCTCGTGGAAACAATGCGCTGCGGCGCGCTGGCAAGCTGATGCACGCCGCGGTTGTCGGTCACCTGGCGCGGCCAGTCGGCGGCGCAGGCTGAGTTAAGTCCTAAAACGAAAACGCCCACTAAAAAAGCGTGTTTACGACACCAGCTAAGAAAATTCACAACGTGAGTCCTGTTTCTGTTGAAGTTAATGCTTCTCATTTTCATCGTTGCGCGTCATGGATGCAAGTTGTGGCAGTGTGAGAGGAGATTCTGCTGTTGACATCACCGGCAATAACTTTTTATCTTACTGCACCAAACAAAAATGATAATCATTCTTAATACATTTATCATTGCCGGAGGATGATATGGATACGTCATTGGCTGAAGAGATCCAGCTGTCTGCAACGACACTGGCCGCCGATCAATTTTTCTTTATGTCGCCGTACCGCAGTTTCACCACGTCGGGGTGTGTTGCGCGTTTCTCAGAGCCGGCAGCGGGGGGCGATGCGCCAGACAGCGCTTTCCAGCAAAAACTGGCGCAGGCGTTTGCCGATGCCAAAGCGCAGGGCATCGCGCGGCCGATTATGGTCGGCGCTATCCCGTTTGATACCACGCAGCCTTCGGCGCTCTTTATCCCTCAACGCTGGCAGAGCTTCTCCCGCCCGGAAAAACAGCGCGCTGCGCGCTACTTCAACAGCGGCGCGATGCCGAATGTGAAAGCGCAGACAGCGGTGCCCGAGCAGGATCTGTTTATGGCAATGGTGGCGAATGCCTCCGCGCGTACCGCGACGCCGGAAGTGGACAAAGTGGTGCTCTCACGTCTGATTGAGATCGCAACTGACCGCCCGGTCGACAGCGGCGTGCTGCTTGAGCGCTTAATTGCGCAGAACCCTGCCAGTTTCAACTTCCACGTTCCGCTGCCCGATGGCGGCGCGCTGCTGGGCGCAAGCCCCGAGCTGCTGCTGCGCAAAGAGGGCGATCACTTCAGCTCTCTGCCGCTGGCCGGTTCGGCGCGCCGTCAGCCTGATGACATGCTCGATCGTGAAGCGGGCAACAAACTGCTGGCCTCAGAAAAAGATCGCCATGAACACGAACTGGTGACCCAGGCGATGAAAAAAGTGCTGCAACCGCGCAGCCGCATGTTGACCCTGCCGTCGTCGCCGCAGCTGGTGAATACGCCGACGCTATGGCACCTGGCAACGCCGATTGAGGGCACGGCAAAAGAGGGTGAAAACGCCCTGACGCTCGCCTGCCTGCTCCATCCGACACCCGCGCTGAGCGGCTTCCCGCACCAGATTGCGAAGAAAATCATCGCCGAACTTGAGCCGTTTAACCGCGAACTCTTCGGCGGCATTGTCGGCTGGTGCGATGCGGAAGGAAACGGCGAGTGGGTGGTCACCATCCGCTGCGCGCGCATCCGCGACAACAACGTGCGCCTGTTTGCCGGAGCCGGGATTGTCCCCGCCTCGTCGCCGCTGGCTGAGTGGCGCGAAACCGGCGTCAAACTGACCACCATGCTGAACGCCTTCGGTTTGCATTAAGGAGCCACAGTGACCATTCCTTTTAGCCGCTGGCCGCAAGAGTTTGCCCATCGTTACCGTGAAAAGGGCTACTGGCAGGATCTGCCGCTGAGCGACATTCTGGCGCGCCATTCTGCCAGCGAAGCCGTTGCGGTGATCGACGGCGATCGCGAGCTGAGCTACCGCCAGCTGAATGCCGCCTCGGACAACCTCGCCTGCGCATTACAGTCGATGGGCATTGCGCACGGCGATACCGCGCTGGTGCAACTAGGCAATGTCGCCGAGTTTTACATCACCTTTTTCGCCCTGCTGAAAATCGGCGTCGCGCCGGTGAATGCGCTCTTCAGCCATCAGCGCAGCGAACTTAATGCTTATGCGGCGCAGATCAAACCTGTGCTGCTGATTGCCGATCGCGCCCACGGGCTGTTTGCCGATGACGCTTTCCTCCGCGCGCTGGAAAACGATCAGCCGTCACTGCGCGCTATTTTGCTGCGCGGTGAGTCGCTGGAGCAGGCGATTGCCCGCCCGGCAGATAACTTTACCGCTGCGCCAACCCCGGCGGATGAAGTGGCTTTCTTCCAGCTCTCCGGCGGCAGCACCGGCACGCCAAAGCTGATCCCGCGCACGCACAATGACTATCTCTACAGCATTGTGCGCAGTAATGAGATTTGCCATTTCACGGCGCAGACCCGCTACCTCTGCGCCTTACCGGCGGCGCACAACTACCCGTTAAGTTCGCCCGGCGCGCTCGGCGTCTTCCTGGCTGGCGGGTGTGTGGTGCTGGCGAGCGATCCTAGCGCCACGCTCTGTTTCCCGCTGATTGAAAAACATCAGATTAACGTCACCGCGCTGGTGCCCCCGGCGGTCAGCCTCTGGTTACAGGCGATAGCCGAGTGGGGCAGCAATGCCCAGCTTGCCTCGCTGAAGCTGCTGCAAGTGGGCGGCGCGCGGCTCTCAGCGACGCTTGCCGCGCGTATTCCGGCGGAGATTGGCTGTCAGCTCCAGCAGGTGTTCGGCATGGCAGAAGGGCTGGTGAACTACACCCGCCTCGACGATCCGCTGGAGCGCATCATCAACACCCAGGGCCGCCCGATGTCGCCGGATGATGAAGTGTGGGTCGCCGATGAGAATGGCAATCCGCTGCCCGCAGGCCAGACCGGACGCCTGATGACGCGCGGGCCGTATACGTTCCGCGGCTACTTCAACAGCCCGCAACACAACGCCAGCGCCTTTGATGCTGAGGGTTTTTACTGCTCGGGCGATCTCATCGCTATTGATGAGCAGGGCTACATCACCGTGCAGGGGCGGGAAAAAGATCAGATCAACCGCGGCGGCGAGAAGATTGCCGCCGAGGAGATCGAAAACCTGCTGCTGCGCCACGACGCGGTGATCCACGCTGCGCTCGTCAGCATGGAGGACAGCCTGCTCGGCGAGAAGAGCTGCGCGTACCTGGTGGTGAAAACCCCGCTGCGCGCGGTGGCGATCCGCCGCTTTTTGCGCGAGCAGGGTGTGGCGGAATTTAAGCTGCCGGATCGCGTCGAGTGCCTTGAAGCGCTGCCGCTGACACCGGTAGGAAAAGTTGACAAGAAACAGTTACGCCAGTGGTTAGCACAACGCACCCCGGCGTAAAGGAGAGAAGATGGCAATCCCAAAACTACAGGGCTACGCGCTGCCCGCAGCGGCTGATATCCCGGACAACAAAGTGAACTGGTCGTTTGAGCCCGCCCGTGCGGCGCTGTTGATCCATGATATGCAGGACTATTTTATTAATTTCTGGGGCGATAACTGTCCGATGATGCAGCAAGTGGTGGCGAACATCGCCGCGCTGCGTCACTTCTGCAAACAGCACAATATTCCGGTCTACTACACCGCGCAGCCGAAAGAGCAGAGCGATGAAGATCGCGCGCTGCTGAACGACATGTGGGGGCCGGGCCTGACTCGCTCGCCGGAGCAGCAGCAGATCGTCAGCGAACTGGCACCGGACGAGGCCGACACCGTGCTGGTGAAGTGGCGCTACAGCGCGTTTCACCGCTCGCCGCTGGAGCAGATGCTGAAAGAGACCGGCCGCAACCAGCTGCTGATCACCGGCGTCTATTCGCATATCGGCTGTATGACCACCGCCACCGACGCCTTTATGCGCGATATCAAGCCGTTTATGGTGGCCGACGCGCTGGCGGATTTCAGCCGCGAAGAGCACTTAATGTCGCTCAACTATGTCGCCGGGCGTTCCGGTCGCGTGGTGCTGACGCAAGAGCTGCTGCCGCTGCCGGCAAGTAAAGCGGCGCTGCGTGAAATCATCCTGCCGCTGCTGGATGAGTCTGACGAGCCGCTGGATGACGAAAACCTGATTGATTACGGCCTCGATTCGGTGCGCATGATGGCGCTCGCCGCCCGCTGGCGCAAAGTGCATGGCGATATCGATTTTGTCATGCTGGCGAAAAAACCAACCATCGATGCCTGGTGGGCGCTGCTCGCGCGCGGGGTGCAGTGATGGCGAGCCTCGATTTCAGCGGACGCAGCGTCTGGGTGAGCGGGGCAGGGAAGGGGATCGGCTATGCCACCGCGCTCGCCTTCGTTGAGGCGGGCGCGCAGGTGACCGGCTTCGATCTCGCCTTTAACGGCGAGCACTATCCGTTTGCCTGTGAAACGCTGGATATCGCCGACGCCGCGCAGGTCGCCGCCGTCAGCGAGCGCCTGCTGGCAAACAACGCGCCGCTGGATGTGCTGGTCAATGCCGCGGGCATTTTGCATATGGGCGCAACGGATGCGCTTTCTGACAAAGAGTGGCAGCAGACGTTCACTGTTAACGTCGGCGGTGCCTTTAACCTTTTTCGCCAGACGATGGCGCACTTTCGCCGCCAGCAGCGCGGAGCGATTGTCACCGTCTGCTCTGACGCCGCCCACACGCCGCGCATCGGCATGAGTGCTTATGGCGCCTCGAAAGCGGCGCTGAAAAGCCTCGCCCTGACCGTCGGTCTTGAACTGGCCGCCAGCCATGTGCGCTGCAATATCGTCTCGCCGGGTTCGACGGATACCGATATGCAGCGCACGCTGTGGGTCAGCGACGATGCGGAGCAGCAGCGCATTCGCGGCTTTGGCGAGCAGTTTAAGCTCGGTATTCCACTGGGGAAAATCGCCCGTCCGCAGGAGGTAGCGAACACCATTTTGTTCCTCGCCTCCGATCTCGCCAGCCACATCACATTGCAGGATATTGTGGTGGATGGCGGCTCGACGCTGGGGGCGTGATGATCTGGAAACGTCACTTAACGCTGGAGGCGCTGAATGCCACCAGCGATAACACCCTGATTGAACATCTGGCGATTACCTACACCCGCATTGGGGATGATTTTCTCGAAGCGGAGATGCCGGTCGATAGCCGCACGCATCAGCCGTTTGGCCTGCTGCACGGCGGTGCATCGGCGGCGCTGGCGGAAACCCTCGGTTCGATGGCCGGTTTTATGATGACCAGCGACGGTCAGTGCGTGGTCGGTACCGAGCTGAACGCCACCCATCACCGCGCGGTGGCGCACGGCAAAGTGCGCGGCGTTTGCCAGCCGCTGCACCTTGGCCGCCAGAATCAGAGCTGGGAGATCGTGGTGTTTGATGAGCAGGGGCGGCGCTGCGCAACCTGTCGTCTCAGTACTGCGGTGCTCGGCTAACCCTTCGCCCTCCGGCTCAGGAGGGCATTCTTGCGATCCCGTTAACACAATCAGCGAAATGCCGTGCGGCAGGCCGCCTTTCCTGTGTTTCAAAGTTGTTAAGTTCTTTGAGTTGATATAGAAACAAAATGTAACATCTCTCTGTCTCTCAAACGGATAACCGCTATGAACAACCCAGGGAAATACCTTGTTTGGGGCGCGCTCTCGCTTGTTGGCGCGTTTGCCCTCGGCTATATCGCTCTGAATCGCGGCGAACCGATCAACGCACTCTGGATCGTGGTCGCAGCCGTCTGTATTTACCTCATTGCTTACCGTTTTTATGGCCTCTATATCGCCAAAAATGTGCTGCAGGTTGACCCGACGCGCATGACCCCGGCGGTGCGCTACAACGATGGCCTCGACTATGTACCGACAGACAAAAAAGTGCTGTTCGGCCACCATTTTGCAGCGATTGCAGGCGCAGGCCCGCTGGTTGGCCCGGTGCTGGCGGCGCAGATGGGTTATCTGCCCGGCATGATCTGGATCCTCGCCGGTGTGGTGTTAGCCGGTGCGGTGCAGGATTTTATGGTGCTGTTTATCTCCACCCGCCGCGACGGGCGCTCCCTTGGCGAGATGGTGAAGGCAGAGATGGGGCCAACCGTCGGCGTGATCGCGCTGGTGGCGACCTTTATGATCATGGTGATTATCCTCGCGGTGCTGGCGATGATTGTCGTCAAAGCGCTGACCCACAGCCCGTGGGGCACCTATACCGTGGCGTTTACCATTCCGCTGGCGGTGTTTATGGGCATCTATATTCGCTACCTGCGCCCGGGGCGCATTGGCGAAGTGTCGGTGATTGGACTGGTGCTGCTGGTGTTCGCCATTATCTCCGGCGGCTGGGTCGCGGAAAGCCCGACCTGGGCACCGTGGTTTGATTTCACCGGCGTGCAGCTCACCTGGATGCTGGTCGGTTATGGTTTTGTCGCCTCGGTGCTGCCGGTGTGGCTGCTGCTGGCTCCGCGCGACTACCTCTCCACCTTCCTGAAAATCGGCACCATTATTGGCCTGGCGATTGGCATCCTGATTATGCGCCCGACGCTGACAATGCCCGCGCTGACCAAGTTTGTCGATGGCACCGGCCCGGTGTGGACCGGTAATCTCTTCCCGTTCCTCTTTATCACCATCGCCTGCGGCGCGGTCTCCGGCTTCCACGCGCTGATTTCCTCCGGCACTACACCGAAGATGCTCGCCAGCGAAGGGCAGGCCTGCTTTATCGGCTACGGCGGCATGTTGATGGAGTCGTTTGTGGCGATCATGGCGCTGGTCTCGGCGTGCATTATCGATCCGGGCGTCTACTTTGCGATGAACAGCCCGATGGCGGTGCTGGCACCGGCGGGCACTACTGATGTGGTCGCCTCGGCGGCACAGGTGGTGAGCAACTGGGGCTTTACCATTACGCCGGATGCGCTGCAGCAGATTGCCGATGAAGTGGGCGAGCAGTCGATCATCTCGCGGGCGGGCGGGGCACCGACGCTGGCGGTCGGCATGGCCTATATTCTGCACGGCGCGCTCGGCGGCCTGATGGATGTCTCCTTCTGGTATCACTTTGCGATTCTGTTTGAGGCGCTGTTTATTCTGACGGCGGTGGATGCCGGAACCCGCGCGGCGCGCTTTATGTTGCAGGATCTGCTGGGGGTCATCTCCCCGACGCTGAAACGCACCGAATCGCTGCCCGCTAACCTGCTTGCCACCGCGCTCTGCGTGCTGGCTTGGGGCTACTTCCTGCATCAGGGAGTGGTCGATCCGCTGGGCGGTATCAATACGCTGTGGCCGCTGTTTGGTATCGCCAACCAGATGCTGGCAGGCATGGCGCTGATGCTCTGCGCGGTGGTGCTGTTCAAGATGAAGCGCCAGCGCTACGCGTGGGTGGCGTTAGTGCCAACGGCCTGGCTGCTGATCTGTACGCTGACCGCCGGCTGGCAGAAGACCTTCAGTCCGGACAACAAAGTGGGCTTCCTGGCGATTGCCAATAAGTTCCAGGCGATGATCGACAGCGGCAATATTCCGGCGCAGTATACCCAGTCACAGCTGGCGCAGCTGGTGTTTAACAACCGTCTCGATGCCGGGTTAACGCTCTTCTTTATGGTTGTGGTGGTGGTACTCGCTTTCTACTCGCTGAAGACCGCGCTGGCGGCGCTGAAAGCGGATCACCCAACGGCGCAAGAGACGCCTTACGAAGCGATGCCGGACAACGTTGATCAGGTTGTGGCGCGCGCCAAAAACGCGCATTAAGCGAAGGAGCAGATATGTTCGATACGCTCTCAAAAGCGGGCAAATACTTAGGCCAGGCGGCAAAGATGATGATTGGCGTGCCGGATTATGACAACTACGTTGAGCATATGCGCGTCACTCATCCGGACCAGACGCCGATGACCTACGAGGAGTTTTTCCGCGAGCGCCAGGATGCGCGCTACGGCGGCAAAGGCGGCGCACGCTGCTGTTAACGCTAAAAAGGCGGCACAATGTGCCGCCTTTTTTTTGCCTCTAATCAGGCGTTGGTCCCGCCATCCACCACGATATCCGCGCCGGTGATGTGCTTCGCCGCCGGGCTGGCAAGAAACGCCACCGCTTCGGCAATATCCTGCGGCTCGCCGTAGTGGCCTAACGCGGTAAAACTGCGCTGCTCGTCTGCCTGCTCGCCATCTGCCGGGTTCATATCGCTGTCCGTCGAGCCGGGTTTCACCATATTCACCGTGATGCCGCGCGCGCCCAGATCCCGCGCCAGACCGCGTGTCAGGGAGTTGAGCGCTGATTTGGTCATCGAATAAATCGTGACGCCTTTAAACGGCACCCGGTCGGAGAGACTGCTGCCGATGTTAATAATGCGCGCGCCATCCGGCAGGTGCGCCAGCGCCGCCTGGGTGGTATAGGCCACGCCGCGAATATTGACGTTAATCAGCGCGTCGATATCCGCCTGCGACATCGACTCCAGCGGCCCGCCGCGCGCAATCCCGGCGTTATTGACCAGAATATCCAGCCCGCCCAGCTGTGAAACCGCCTGTGCAACGGAGGCCTGTGCCGCCTGCGGATCGCCGCTGTCGGCCTGAATAGCGACGCCGTTGCGCCCAAGCGCACGGATCTCTTCAGCAACCGCTTCGGCTTTCTGTGCCGATTTTTCATAGGTGATGGCGACATCCGCCCCGGCGCGCGCCAGCGTTAAAGCGATGGCTTTGCCGAGACCCCGACTGGCGCCAGTGACCAGCGCGCGTTTACCTGACAGTGAATATGACATGATGACTCCTGGATTATGTGTCGATTGATACATAATTAAAATAATCAGGCTTCCATCTATTCGTCAATATTATTAATATACCGATCAGCACAAAATGTGAGGAGCTGATGATGAGCCGGGGAAGACCGCGCGAGTTTGATCGAACAGAAGCGCTGAACAAGGCGATGTTGCTCTTCTGGCGCAAGGGGTATACCGCCACCTCGATGAGCGATCTCTATGAGGCGATGGGCATTAAGTCGCCGAGCCTCTATGCGGCGTTCGGTAGTAAAGAGAACCTCTACGATGAGGTGTTGCAGCACTACGAGCAGTGCGTTGCGCCGCTGATTTGGGGCGATATGGAGCAGGAGCCCTCGCCAAAACGCGCTGTCGCAAGCTGGCTTGAACGCTCAGCCGACATGCTGACGCGCTGCGATCTGCCGCACGGCTGCATGGTGACGCTCTCCGCTGTCGCCAGCGAAGGTAACGATCGCCTTGGTCAACGCGTGCAGGCTATGCGCAACGGCGGGATGGCATTACTGAAAGCGCGTCTGGCGCAGGCACAAGCGCAGGGCGAACTGCCTGCCGATACTGATATTGATGCGCTAACCCGGCTTTACACCAGCATCCAGCAGGGGATGTCGATCCAGGCCCGCGACGGTGCCAGCCGCGAAACGCTGCTCGGCATCGCCCGCATGGCGATGGGGCTGTGGCCGAAGGAATAAATACCGGTGGTTTGTAGGCCGGATAAGCGTGAGCGCCATCCGGCATTTTATCAGCGGCAACATTGCCGGATGGCGGCTTCGCCTTATCCGGCCTACGCGGTTCCAGCAACGACTGTTTTTCATTGGACGTCCATCTTACAGCGGTGGTGTTGACCCCCGCTGAAATCGGCGAACCGGAGCGTGAATGACAAGGTCTGGACGCCATGGATGGCGGACAGAGGCGAACCGAGACAGGATGTCGAGTCGAGCCGGCCGCAGTCAGGCGCGCGGGAGGTGAGCGCAGTGCGCAGCACCGATTTCCTCGCGGGGCCGCGGGGATTGACAAGGGGAGCGCGGCCGCTTCCCTTGTCCCGTTCACCGCCTATGAGATTAATGGAACTCCAGAACCTCTGGTGAACGGAATAATTCCACTAATCCAACATGCCACGCCGGATGGCGCGTACCGCTTATCCGGCCTACGCCGTTTCAGCGGGTTCCGTTTTTGTAGGCCGGATAAGGCATCGCCGCCATCCGGCAATGGTGCCGCGAAAAGAGTGCCGGATGGCGCGTTTGTAATTTACCGCGCGAAGGTCTCCACCTTCTCAAACGCCGCATAGAGCTTGTCGGCGGTGACAGCCACCGGCAGAGCATGGATCGACTCCACCGGGCGCAGGGTATGGGCGATCACCTTATCCAGTTCGGCGCGGTTATGAATATCCACCTCCAGCTCTGCAAGCGTAGTCGGCAGGTTGAAACGCTGATAGGCAGCCACAAGCTGCGCCAGCACGTCGTCCTGGCCGAGCAGGGCGCTCTGCACCAGAATGCCGTAGGCGACTTTCGTGCCGTGGAGGAACTTCTCCGTCTGCGGCAGCACCGTCAGCCCGTTATGCACCGCATGCGCCGCCGCCACGCGGGTATAGCGCTCGCCAAGCCCGCCGACCATGCCGCCACCGGCGATAATTGCATCCACCACATCGCGAAACGCCTGCGTTACTTCCCCGCGCTGTTGATCGGCCAGCGCCGCTTCGCTGCTCTCCAGCAATACATCGCGGATCGCCAGCGCGTTGTTAATACCCAGGCGCACCGTCAGCGGTAAGTTTTCCGGCTGCGGTGCCAGAACCACCGCTTCATACCACTTCGCCAGCGTATCGCCGATGCCCGCCAGCAGGTACTCCACCGGGGCATCAAGGATGATCTGCGGCTCGACCAGCACCAGGAAGTTAGCGTCATCAAAGATCTCAAAATGGAGCGCCTGACCGGCATCGTTATACCAGACCGACAGCGGCGTCCACGCCGCGCAGGTAGCGGCAATGGTCGGGATCGCCACCACCGGCAAGCCGAGCCGGCGCGCCACCGCTTTTGCCGTATCCAGCAGTGCACCGCCGCCAACGCCGATCACCACGCTGCGATCCGCACCCGCCTGCTGAGCCAGCTCCGCCACATCATGCTCGCTGCAATGCCCTTTAAACAGCAGATGCGTGGCGCCAGGTGCGTTAACCCCTTGTGGCAGAAACGGTTTTGCGGCAGCAAAGGCGCGCTCGCCGTAGATCCATACCGCGCGTGAAAGCTGCTCAGCGGAGTAAAAATCCTCCAGCCGCGCAAGGCTGCCTGGGTGGGAGTAGTAGTTGGCGGGGCCGGGTACAACGCGGATATCGGTGCTGCTCATATGAGGTGTCCTTAAAGGTGATCGCTAACCCGATGTTATGTCTGGACATCCGGATGGCTAATATTATTTCGCTTTAACTTATGCCTTTTCTGTCGTTGCCAGTCAAGCGAGGCTGTGAAAAATTCGCTAAATCAATCTATTAATCGCAGGTATTCACGCGCTATGGGAAGCAACCTCCTCGAAATGCGTGGCATGCGCCTCGCCTTTGGCGGCTTCAACGCTCTGTCGAATGTCGACCTCACCTTACGGGGCGGTTCAGTCCATGCCTTAACCGGCGCAAATGGCGCAGGCAAATCGACCCTGATGGCGGTGCTGTGCGGCACCTATGACCATTACGAAGGGGAGATCGCCATTAACCATCAGGTGGTGTCGATCCGCTCCCCGCGCGATGCGAAACAGCTCGGCATTCACCTGGTGCAGCAGGAGGTGGACGTTGCGCTGGTGCCGGGGCTGAGCATCGCTGAGAACATCATGCTGGATAAGCTGGCCGAGGGCGGGCACCGCTTTCGCTGGGGTGAGATCCGCCGCCAGGCGCGCGAAGCGCTGGCACAGCTCGATGTAGAGTTTGACGTCACCCGCGCCATCGACAGCTGCACGCTGGCGGAAAAACAGCACATCTTGCTGGCGCGGGCGCTCTCCCATCACTGCCGTTTTTTGATCCTCGACGAGCCAACCGCGCCGCTCGATCAGCATGAAAGCGAGCGCCTGTTTGCGGTGGTCAGACGCCTGCAACAGCAGGGGATCGGCGTGGTGTTTATCTCCCATCGCATTCATGAGGTGAAGGCGATTTGCGACACCCTGACGGTGCTGCGCGACGGCAGGCTGGTGGAGTCCGGGCCGATGACGACGCTCAGCGGCGAAGAGATTGTTGAGAAAATGCTCGGCCATGAACTGAGCGATATCTACCCGCCCGCGCGCCCGCCGCACAGCGACGAACTGCTGCTCAGCATTGATGGCCTGCATGACGAGGGGCTGCTGAAAAATATCTCGCTGCGGCTGCGCAAAGGCGAAATCCTTGGCATCGCCGGTCTGGCGGGCGCGGGCAAAACCGAGCTGTGCAAAGCCCTGTTTGGTGCGAGTAAAAGCCGTGTTACGCGCGGCGAGCTAAACCATCAGCCGTGGCGTCCGCGCGATCCGGCCGATTCGGTGACGCGCGGCATGGCGCTGGTGCCGGAAGAGCGGCGCAAAGAGGGGATCTTTATCGATGAGCCGGTCAGCATGAACCTCGCCGTCAGCGCCGATCGCACCTTTTCGCGCTGGGGGATCTTTGCCCATCACCAGGCGTGGCGCTGGGCGCAAGAGGTAATTGCCCGCGTTGGCGTGCGCGCCAGCGGCCCAGGCCAGATGCTGCGCCGCCTCTCCGGCGGCAATCAGCAGAAGGTGGCGATTGGCAAGTGGCTGCGCGGCCAGGCGAACGTGGTGATTTTTGACGAGCCGACCAAAGGCGTCGATGTGAAGGCGAAAACCGACCTCTTCCAGCTGATCGACGGGCTGGCGCGCGAGGGCAAAGGCGTGATTTACGCGTCGGGTGAATTCGCCGAGCTGGTGGGTTTGTGCGACCGGATTTGTGTGCTGTGGGATGGGCGCATTGTGGCAGAAGTGCAGGGCGAGGATGCCCGCGAAGAGACACTCCTTTACTATTCCACCGGAGGAACGGCCCGTGAGTAAGGCCCTTTCAGTCAGTGCGGCGGCATCCCCGCGGCAGCAATTTTTCGATTTCCTTTATAAGTGGGGCATGTTGCTCACCGTGGTGGCGCTGGTGGCTATTTTTGGCATCGCCTCGGACAACTTCCTCGATCCCAATAACATCATCAATATCCTGCGCTCGATCGCCATCGTCACGGTGATTGCCGTTGGTGTGTCGATCTCGCTGACCATTGGCGGGTTTGATCTCTCCGTCGGTTCCACCGCGTCATTGGCCAACGCGCTGGTGATTTCACTCTTTGTCTGGCACGGCTTTGACACGACGGAGGCGATCCTTGTGACGCTGGCGCTCTGTACGCTGGTCGGCCTGTTTAACGCCTTTCTGATTGTGGTGCTGCGCATTCCCGACATGCTGGCGACGCTCGGCAGCCTGTTTGTTATTCAGGGTGTGGCGATGACCTACAGCTACGGCGGATCGATTACCGAAAACATGGTGCTGCCGAGCGGTGATATGGCGGAAGGCACCATTCCGGCGGCGTTTTCGCTGCTCGGCCAGGTGCCGACCATCGTCATCATTATGCTGGTGGTTACCGTGGTGGCACAGCTTGGCCTCTCGTTGACTACCCACGGCCGCCGGATGTACGCCATTGGCGGCAACCCGGAAGCGGCGCGTCTTTCCGGCATTCGCACTACGCGCTACAAAGTGGCGGCTTATGTCATTGCCTCGCTGCTGGCGGGGCTGGGCGGGATTCTGCTCGCCTCGCGCATTGGCTCCTCGCAGGTGAATGCGGGCGGCGGGTATTTGATGGATGCGGTCGCTGCGGCGTGGATCGGCTTCTCGCTGGCGGGCTCGGGGAAGCCGAACGCGCTCGGCACGCTGGTCGGGGCGGTGATCCTCGGCGTGCTCTCTAACGGGCTGGTGATGCTGTCGGTGCCCTATTACGCCATGGACATTATTAAGGGGCTGGTGCTGGCCGGTGCTCTTGCGTTGACTTACTTCCAGCGTCGTTAACTTTCAGGGGAAACAGAGATGAAAAAAATAGCACTTTCACTGCTGGCGCTGGGATTACTCAACGCCCTGCCGGGCCACGCCGCCACACCTGCGCCGGTTCCGGATGCCATCGCCAACCATAACGGCCCGGTGCGCATTGCGCTGATCCGCAACCTCGGCTCTGATGACAACACCACCCAGTTTGTCGCCGGTGCTTTGCAGCAGGGTAAAAAACTTGGCTTTAAGATCAGCACCTTTTTAAGCAACGGTGATGACGCCAAATTCCAGGACTTCGTTAACCAGGCGATCAGCCAGAAGTATGACGGCATTATCCTTTCGCAGGGGCGCGATCCCTACTCGACGGATCTGATCAAAAAAGCGGTCGCCGCCGGGATCAAAGTGGCGGTGTTTGATACCGCCGTTAAGGGCGAAATTCCCGGCGTTACCGTGACGCAGCAGGATGACGCCTCGCTGACCAAACTCTCCTTCGGTGAGCTGGTGAAAGATTTCAACGGCAAAGCCAACATTATCAAGCTGTGGGTCGCCGGTTTCCCGCCGATGGAGCGCCGCCAGGCGGCTTATGCGGAACTGCTGAAAGCAAATCCGGGTATTAAAGAGCTGGAGTCGATTGGTGCCGTTTCATCCGATGTGCAGGGCGACACGGCTAATAAAGTGGGCGCGGTGCTGGCGAAATACCCGAAAGGGCAGATTGATGCCATCTGGGGCACCTGGGATGCCTTCAGCCAGGGGGCCTATAAAGCGCTGAAAGAGAATGGCCGCACCGAGATCAAGCTCTACAGCATTGATGTCTCAAACCAGGATCTGCAACTGATGCGCGAAGCGGGCAGCCCGTGGAAGGTGAGCGTGGCGGTGGATCCGAAATTGATTGGTGCCACCAACGTGCGCCTGATCGCCAATAAGATTGCCGGTGAACCGACGCCTGCGACCTACGATTTTAAAGCCGCCGCCATTCCGCAGGCGCTGCTCGCCAGCCAGCCTGGCGCGGTGAATGTGGCGTCGCTCGGCAAAATCATTCCCGGCTGGGGCCAGACGCAGGATTTTATTGCGCCGTGGTTTGCGACGCTGGAAGCGAAGAATAAGTAGTTTTGCAACGCGAGCCGGTTTTGTCGGCCGGTGCGGCATTGATTGCCGGATGGCGCTGGCGCTTATCCGGCCTACAAGGGCGTATCACGTCGAAGGATAAATCATGGCAACTGAACTTCCACGGCCGGACTACAGCCGCAATATGCGCTTGATTGGCCACAGCGACCAGGGCGGTCGCCCGGACGGTGTGCAGCTGATGGTGCACCGCGGCTTTGCCTATATCGGCCATATGGTGTCGCAGGGTTTCTCCATTGTGGACGTCCGCGACCCAAAGAACCCGAAACCCGTGGGCTATATCGCCGCGCCGCCCGGCACCTGGAACGTGCATCTGCAAGCCCACGACGATCTGCTGCTGGTGATCAACGCCCGCGATCTCTTTGCCGACGCCCGCTTTGCCGATGAAAAGGTTTACTACACCCGCTCGGTGGGCGAAACCGTAAGCGATGTGCAGGATAAAGGCTGGAGCGCCGGGCTGCGCATTTTCGATATCTCCACGCCGGACAAGCCGCGCGAAATCAGCTTTCTGTCGCTTGAGGGTATCGGCATTCACCGCATCTGGTATGTGGGCGGGCGCTGGGCCTATGTCTCGGCGCTGATCGACGGTTTTACCGACTACATCTTCCTGACCATCGATCTCAAAGACCCGAGCAAACCTGAGGTGGCCGGGCGCTGGTGGCTGCCGGGGATGAACCAGGCCGCAGGCGAAACGCCGGGCTGGGAGGAGGGCAAACGTTATGCGCTGCACCACGCAATCATTGCCGGTGATACCGCCTACGGCAGCTGGCGCGACGGCGGCCTGACGCTGCTGGATGTGAAAGATCGCACCCAACCGAAACTTATCAGCCACCGCAACTGGAGCCCGCCGTTTGGCGGCGGCACTCATACCGCGCTGCCGCTGCCGGATCGCGATCTGCTGGTGGTGCTGGATGAAGCGGTGCTGGACAATCAGGAGGATGGCGAGAAGCTGATCTGGCTGTTCGATATTCGCGAGCCCGCTAACCCGGTGAGCATCGCCACCTTCCCGCAGCCGGATGAGATCGATTATGTGACGAAAGGGGCGCACTTCGGCCCGCACAACCTGCATGAGAACCGCCCCGGTAGCTTTATCAGCTCAACGCTGATTTTCGCCACCTACCAGAATGCCGGTGTGCGTGCTTACGATATCTCTAACCCCTATCGCCCGGTTGAGACCGGCGCGCTGGTGCCAGCCGCACCGCAAAAGATGATGGATACCCGCCCCGGTCGCCCGCGCGTGATCCAGTCCTGCGACGTGTTTGTTGATGCGCAGGGGATCATCTACAGCACCGACTATAACGGCGGGTTGTCGATTATTGAGTATCTGGGGTGAGTAAAGCGCCGGAAGGCGCTTTGTTATCGGGCGTACGAGTATTGCCGCACGCGGGCAATTAACTCATCGACGCTATCAATGCGATCGGCAATCACAATCAGCGCTTTGCCAAGGGAGAGGGCATGGCGCAGGCAGGCGTGGCGCATCTCCTCATCTTTGATGGTGTCGATATCCGCCACGTGCGACAGCCCAACGCTGCGGCGGATAAGCTCAGTGCCGCAAAAGCCAATCGCATCGGTCCACACTTTTTTCAGAAACGCCGACGCGTAGCCCGGCTGCGCCAGCGCCGCGTCCTGCGTCTTCTCGGTTGCTAACGCCTGGAAGCGCTCGGCAAAGGTGGCCCACAGGGTCTGAATATCGATCAGCCGCTGCTCGCGCGCCGCCGCTGCATCGCGAATACCGAGGTGGCCCGGCAGACCGCAGTAGTTAAGCAGCAGATTGCCGATAGCGGTACCGATATCAAAGCCAATCGGGCCGAAATAGCCGAACTCGGCGTCAATCGCCTTCAGGCTACCGTCGGCAACAAAAATTGAGCCGCTGTGAATATCGCCGTGCAGCAAGGCTTCTGCGTGTGAGAAGAAGCGGTGCTTAAGCGACGCGACTGCGATTTTCAGCTGCGCATCATCGCGCAGGGCGGCGACGTCTGCTTCCAGCTCGGCCGGGTAGTTATTGCGCTCGTGGATCTGGTAGGGATCGTTGAAGAAGAGATCTTCGGTGATCTCGCACATCGCCGGGTTAATGAATTTCGCCACCTGCGCTTTTTTCACATGCGGGTGAAGGTAAAAGTCGCTGGTGTGAAACAGCGTCTGCGCCAGGTATTCACCTAACTGCGAGGCTGCCTGCGGATAATAGACATTGCGAATCAGTTCGCCGCGCCAGATGTGGTGATCGGAGAGATCTTCCATCACCATCACCGCCAGCTCCGGGTTGAAATGGAGGATGTTAACGGTGTGCTGCGGGCAGTGCTGGTAGTGTTCGACCAGCGTTTGTGCTTCGAGACGCGCACGATCGAGCGTCAGCGGCCAGGACTCACCGACGCAGCGCACATAGGGCAGCGCCTGTTTGACGATGACGCGGCTCGTGCCATTGCGGTCGAAAATTTTAAATACCAGATTGAGGTTACCGTCGCCCACTTCCTGCGCGTCAACCAGTTCGGAGGGATCGCGAAGACCGCCAAATTGTTGTGCATATGCCACGGCATCACGGGCGGAAAAGGTATGGTATTGCGACATTGCCTCGATCCTCTTTTTGCGATTTAAGCCATTTAGACGTCTATACATCCGCTTTGCATCCTGACACAATACGCCACATTAACGCAACAGGGATTTAACGATATGACGTCATTACAGACCACCAGCCTGCGCATCGCCGAAAATCGTTTATTTATTCTCGATCAACAGGCGTTACCGCAGGAGAAACGCTGGCTTGCCGCCGATTCGGTAGATGACCTTGTCGGCCATATTCATGCGCTGCGCGTGCGCGGTGCGCCGCTGATTGGCCTCTCTGCCAGCCTGCTGCTGGCGCTGCTGGCCGCGCGCGGTGAGGGCCGTGAACAGCTGGCACAGGCGCTGGAAACCCTGCGCGCGGCGCGCCCGACGGCGGTGAATCTGATGAACAATCTCGACCGCATGAAGCAGGCGCTGGCGCAGGAGACTTACTCTGACGCGCTGATGACGGAAGCGCTGCGGCTGGTGGAAGAGGATAAACAGCTCTGCGACAACATTGCGCAAGCGGGTGCCGCGCTGGTTAAACCCGGCAGCCGTATTTTGACCCACTGCAACACCGGCGGGCTAGCAACGGCGGGTGTCGGCACGGCGCTCGGCGTGATTGCGCTGGCGCATCAGCAGGGCAACATCAGCAATGTGTGGGTGGATGAGACGCGCCCGCTGTTGCAGGGCGGGCGGCTGACCGCCTGGGAGCTGGGCGAGCTGGGCGTGCCGTATCAACTGATTACCGATTCGATGGCTGCCAGCCTGATGGCGAAAGGGCAGGTGGATGCGGTGTGGGTCGGTGCGGACAGGATCGCGGCGAATGGTGATGTGGCGAATAAGATTGGCACCTATTCGCTGGCGGTGCTGGCGAAGTTCCACAATGTGCCGTTTTATGTCGCCGCGCCGCAAACCACCCTCGATCCCCATTGCCCGAACGGCGAGGCGATCCCGATTGAGCAGCGCGCCGCCACGGAAGTGACCGGCGTGGCGGGGAGTTTTGGCGCGGTGCAGTGGGCGCCGGAAGATGCGCAGGTGTATAACCCGGCGTTTGATGTTACCCCCGCCGCGCTGATCAGCGGTTGGGTGCTCGATAGCGGCGTGGTAACGAAGGCCGCGGATCTTTTTACGCGTCGTGCATAAAACGTTGCCGGATGGCGCGTAAACGCTTATCCGGCCTACGGGTGAGGAGCTGCTGAAACGGCGTAGGCCGGATAAGCGTCAGCGCCATCCGGCAATACCAAAACCGCCGCATCACGCGAACGGGTGCTGCAAAACCACTTCACTCTCTCTTCGGTTGGCCTGCGCCTGCGTGGCGGCGTCATCCTGCCCTTTTTCATACCGCGGCGGGGTGATCGCCGGGTAAACAAAGCTGCCCACTTCGCTGCACTGCTCCGGATCTTCATCACCCGCATAAAAGAGATAATACTGGTTCGAATCCGGGAAGAAGGCCAGGCTGTCGCCGTTGCGAAAGGTGGTGCTCCAGAAGGGCACGCCCGCTTTGGTGTGCGCCTTCTCTTTGCCCGCCGCGATTTGAAAATGGTCGCCCCACTTCATGGTCGTCAGGCTGTAATCAAAAAAAGAGATGGTCAACGCGCCGCGCGTCGGGCAGTTCAGCCTCACCGCATCGTCGGCGCGGGCGGTGGCAATAAACATCAACAGCAGAAAGAGGGTGTATTTCATGGCAGCGGGTCCGGCAAAAGCAAAGCATGAGGGTAAAGCATTGCCGCGTATAAACCCGTAAGAAAATATGTCAGAAAAAGAGAAAGAGAATCAGGATGTTAAGAAAGGGGTGTATTTGTTGAAACCGTATAGGTTTTGTTGAGCTAAACATGATAATAATTATCAAAAGTATAAAATTCTCATTACCATCAGGACACCTTTTTCTATGCATGGAAAAATCCGCACTACGCTGCTTCTCGGCGCGCTGCTCACGCTGCCCGTTCTCGCGCAGGCCACGCAGTACCCCCTTACGGTGACCGATTTTAGCGGTCGCAAAGTGACGCTGGATCACGAGCCGCAGCGCGTGATTTTGCAGGATGGCCGCGACATCATGACCCTCGCGCTGCTCGATCGCGATAACCCGTTTAAGCGGCTGGTGGCATGGAACAACCTGGCGAAAAAGCAGGATATCGAAAGCTGGAAGATGCTGAAAACCCGCTGGCCGGAAGCGGTCAACATTCTCGATATGGGCTTTAGCGATAAAGGGAATGTTGAACTCGAAAGCGTGCTGGCAAAGCAGCCGGACCTGATGATTGCCCAGCTGCGCGCGAAACCGTCGCTGACGGACAGCGGCGTGCTCGACAAGCTGACGGCGTTGAAAATCCCGGTGGTATTTGTCGATTACAATGTGAACCCGGCGAAAGATACCGCGCCGAGCATCGATCTGCTGGGCAAAGTGCTTAACCGCGAAAGCAACGCTGAAGCTTACACCACTTACTATCGCCAGCATCAGCAGGCGATCACGCAGAAAACCGCCGCCATTACGCCGAAGCCGAAAGTGTTTGTCGAAGCGCTGGCGGGCAGAGCCGACAGCTGCTGCTTTACCCACGGCCACAGCGGCTGGGGCGGTCTGGTGGAAGCGGTCGGCGCAACCAACCTCGGCTCCGAGCTGCTGCCGGGTGCCACCGGTTTTATCTCCCTTGAGAAGCTCATCAGCGTCAATCCGGATGTCTACATCATGACCGGCTCCAAACGCGGCAACGGCCAGGTGCTGCCGCTCGGCCTGAATGCCTCGCCGGACGAGGTGAACAAGCAGGCGCAGGTGCTGCTGAGCCGCACCGGAGTCAGCCAGATCCCGGCGGTGGCGCAAAAGCACGTTTATGGCGTTTATCATCACTTCTATAACCACCCGTATAACATCGTGGGCATGGAGTATCTGGCGAAGGATATCTACCCGCAGGCGTTTGCCGACCTCGACCCCGATGCGACTTATCATCACATCATCAAAAACTTCACCAAATTGCCGGATGACGGCTTTGTTTACAGCTGGCAGCAGGGCAAATAACCAGAATGAGTACCACTCTTGACGCGGGCGCGTTGATGGACAACTACCGCGCGATAATTCGTCGTCGCGTCGGCCTGCTGGCACTGCTGGTGGGGTTGATTATCGCCTCAATGCTGCTCGATTTTACCCTCGGCCCCTCTGGCCTGTCGCTGGATGTGCTGGGGCAAACGCTGCTGCATCCGCAGAGCGTGGATGCCGGAACACGGGTGATTGTCTGGGATATCCGCATGCCCTATGCGCTGATGGCGATTGTCGTCGGCTTAACGCTGGGGCTGGCAGGGGCTGAGATGCAGACCATCCTTAATAACCCGCTCGCCAGCCCGTTTACCCTCGGCGTTTCGTCAGCGGCGGCCTTTGGCGCGGCGCTGGCGATTGTGCTTGGCATCGGCATTCCCGGCATCCCCGCGCAGTGGTTTATCTCGGCTAACGCTTTTATCTTCGCGCTGCTGGCGGCGCTGCTGCTGGATGGCATTACCCGCTGGACGCAGGTGGCGACCTCCGGTGTGGTGCTGTTTGGTATCGCGCTGGTCTTCACCTTTAACGCGCTGGTGTCGATGCTGCAATTTATCGCCAATGAGGACACCTTGCAGGGGCTGGTCTTCTGGACGATGGGCAGCATTGCCCGCGCCTCGTGGGAGAAGCTCGGCATTCTGCTGCTGGCGCTGGCGGTGATTATGCCGCTGTCGATGCTCAGCTCCTGGAAGCTCACTTCCCTGCGTTTAGGCGAAGATCGCGCCATCAGCTTTGGTATCAATGTGCGACGCCTGCGGCTGACGACGCTGCTGCGCATCAGTATTTTGTCGGCGCTGTCGGTGGCATTCGTCGGGCCGATTGGCTTTATCGGCCTCGTAGCACCGCACATTGCCCGCATGCTGTTTGGCGAAGATCACCGCTTCTATCTTCCGGGCAGTGCGCTGATTGGCGCGCTGGTACTGTCACTGGCGTCGATTGTCTCCAAAAACCTGATTGATGGCGTCATCATCCCGGTCGGCATCGTCACCTCGCTGGTCGGCGTGCCGTTCTTTATCACCATTATTGTGCGCCACCGGGGGAGTGTATGAGCCCGCAGTCCGGTTTATCCCTGCGCGGCTTCAGCGCGGGCTACCACAAACAGCCGATTATTCAGGATCTGGCGATTGACCATCTGCCGCGCGGCAAAGTGACGATCCTGCTCGGGCCGAACGGCAGCGGCAAATCGACGCTGCTGCGCGCCATGGCCGGGCTGAACAAAGCCCAGGGCGAACTGCGGCTCGACGGGGAGGATCTGCTGACGCAACCCTTCGCCAGACGCGCCGAGCAGGTGGTTTACCTGCCGCAGTCGCTGCCAGCGGGCGTGCATCTGCATGTGCTGGAGTCAATTATTGTGGCGCAGCGCGCGTCCGGCGGCCTGCACAGCGCTGAGCAGCAGGCGCAGGTGATGACGCTGTTGCGCCAGCTGGGCATTGAGCACCTGGCGCTGCACTATCTTGATCAGCTCTCCGGCGGGCAGAAACAGCTGGTCGGTCTGGCGCAGTCGCTGATCCGCCAGCCCACTTTGTTGCTGCTGGACGAGCCGCTCAGCGCGCTGGATCTTAATTATCAATTTCACGTGATGGATCTGGTGAAGCGCGAAACCCAGCGCCGCAATATCGTCACCGTGGTAGTGGTGCACGATATCAATATCGCGTTGCGCCACGGCGACCATGTGCTGATCCTGAAAAAGGGCCAACTGGTAGCCAACGGCGATCCGGGTGAGGTGATCACCCCGCACACGCTGGCAGAGGTGTACGGCGTGCGCGGGCGGGTGGAGCCCTGCTCGCAGGGCATGAAACAGGTGATTATTGACGGTTTAGTTTGAGAGATGCTGTTGCGGAGCAGGTGCAGATTTCCACATGCACTTGCTCTCAACCCATTTATACATCACCGGGGCAATCACGCCTGCCGCGACCAATGCGCAAACCTGCCAGAGATAGTGACCGGCGCTGTAGAGATAGTGCTTGGCGACGGTTTGCGTAATGCCATGCACCAGATAGAGCGAAAAGCTACAGGTGCCGAGCATTCGTAGCGGAAGAGAGGTCAGCAGGCCGAAATAGTCACATCCGCATTTCACGGTATAGAAGACCACCAGCATGTAAAACGCGGTAGTCGGATTATAGGCATGGCGGGTAAAGGCGATTGCGGCAATAAGCAGCGCCAGACAAATGAGATCCGACGGGCGTTTATCCGACTTGATAGTGGCAACCAAAAAGCCCACCAGAAAATACATCACATACGCCAGCCGTTCGTCACTGCCGAGCAGATACTTTCCGCCCATTACCAGCGCCATTAAGAAAATGACAAAGAGCGTCGCGTGCTTAATGTGGCGCATGAGCAGGTATAAGAAAGGGATCGCAAGGTACAAGCGAAGCTCCCACACCAGCGTCCAGAAGATACCCGAGGTAGCGATTTGCAGCGTGGTGCCATTGATCACGGCGCCAGGCGGCTCAAAAAGGAAGGGCAGCGACGAGATAAACCACTCGTCCGGCGACGTATGGCTGCCTGGATGCATAATAAACGTCGCGGCATAGATAAGCGCCAGCGTGGCGATAACCGGCGGGTAGATCCTTGCCAGTCGTGACAGCGCGAATCCGCGATAATTAAAGGTGGGGGCGAGGGCTTTCTTAAAAAAAAGAAAGCCGGAAAGCATAAAGAAAATACCGACGGGGAGCTGTCCGGTGATGAAAATCGCGCTTTTAATCTGGCTGAAAGAGATATAGTCGAGCGACCAGTAATCGTCTGCTGCGCCGCCATTTCGCCAGAAGAGATGAAATATCGCCACCAGCGCTGCGCAAATACCGCGCAGGCCGTCGAGGGCAAGGTATTTTTGCTCGGGCGGCTTAATCCCGATAAGGGAAGATGTAGCTGTAACCGTTGCGACAAGAATGCCGAAATAGACTAAATATTCAAGGATATAAGCAGTATAGGTATAAAGCACAAGACGATCTCTTGCCTCGAAGGCAACGGAAGCAGAAAAAATAAGAGTGCGCGTAATCTACACATAGCTGCCTTAAATGGAAAGTCTGCAAATTTGGCAGGTTTCTGTTCGCGCAGCCCTTTTTACAGTCAGACGCTGCCAGCATGCACTTGTTACCAGCACTGATGCGGGTTCTGCGCGTAGTTGCGCAGCACCTCAGCGTAGGGTGCTGTGCGGGCATCGGGGTTTTGCACAATGGATCCCAGCAGCACGGCAAGCGCGGCGTCGTGCTCGCCGAGGTTGTGCAGGCAAAGCGCATAGAAGGGCGGCACTTCGGTTGCCTGCGGCCAGCGGGCGATAATCTCCTTAAACTGCGCTTTTGCCTGCGGGTATTTCCCGAGACAGCGCCAGGTTGAGGCGAGGCCAAAGCGCGCTTCAAACTCATCTTCATCGCCAAGGCCAGCCTCAATCGCCGCCAGGTAATACCCTTCGGCATCCCGCTCGCGGCCCTGGTTGTCAAACGACCAGGCGATATTGAGCAGCGCCTGCGCGCGCAGCGCCGGTTCGTCGGCAAGGACCTTTAACGCTTCGCGGCTCTGCTCATGCTCGCCCGCTTTTCGCAGCGCAATCGCTGCCTGCAACCTGCTCTCCATTCGCCTCTCCTTAAAAATGTTGAGGCTATGTTATAAGCGAGGCGGCAGGCAGCCACAAGGTTAGCGCGCGCTGACCCGCCAGATGGTGTTGCCCGCATCGTCGGCAATCAGGACGCCGCCCTGCTTATCCATCGCCAGTCCAACGGGAAGGCCGCGCACCTGCTTCTCGTCATCGGTAAGAAAACCGCTCACCACCGGCTGCGGTTGCCCGACCGGTTTGCCGTTTTCAAACTTCACCCACACCACCTGGTAACCGTTAAGCGGCTTGCGGTTCCAGCTTCCGTGCTCGCTGACAAACGCGCCGCCGCGGTATTGCGGCATATTCTCGCCGGTGTAGAAGAGCAGGCCGAGCGGCGCGACGTGGGAGCTGAGCGCGTAATCTGGCTTAATCGCCTGCTTCACCAGATCCGGGCGCGGTGGCTGGACGCGCTCATCCACATGCTGACCAAAATAGCTATAAGGCCAGCCGTAGAAGCCTTTATCCTGCACCGAGGTCATGTAATCCGGCACAAGATCGGAGCCAATCTCGTCACGTTCGTTGACGATCGCCCATAGCGCACCGCTTTCCGGTTCCCACTGCAATCCTGTCGGGTTACGCAGGCCGCTGGCGAAAATGCGGCTCGCCCCGGTCGCGGCATCCACTTCCAGCACCGCCGCACGGCGGTATTCCGCGCCGATTCCATTCTCGGTGATGTTGCTGTTGGAGCCAACGCCGACATAGAGCTTGCTGCCGTCGGGGCTGGCGAGCAGAGATTTGGTCCAGTGGTGGTTAATCGGCCCGCCCGGCAGTTCCGTCACCACTTCACCCGGCGCGGTGATGGAGGTTTGCCCCTCCTGATAGGGGAATTTCACCAGGCTGTCGGCATTCGCCACCCACAGGGTGTTGCCAATCAGCTGGATACCGAACGGCGAGTGCAGGTTTTCAATAAAGGTGTGCTTCTGCCATTTGCCGTCGACATTGCGCAGCAGGGTAATGCGATTGCCGCCGGGGCCGCCTTTGCCGGAGGCTTTCTGCACGATGCCCATAATCAGCTGTTTCGGGCGCGTGGTTGGCTTCGCCGGGCCGTTGGCTTCCGCCACCAGCACATCGTTATTTGGCAGCACATAGACCTGACGCGGGTGTTGCAGGCCATCGGCGACTTTCTCAATCTTCAGCCCCTGCGCCACTTTTGGCATCTCGCCCTCTTTCCACGCCACCCCTTCCGGCACCTGCATCGGCGGCATCAGGAAGTTTTGCGCTTTCGGCAGTTCAGGGTTTGGCCCCACTTGTTTGGCAGGATCGAGGCTCGCGCCCTGATCGCAGCCGGCCAGCAGTGCGGTGAGCGTAAAGGCGAGGAGTGTTTTGCGGTGGATTCTCATGCGATCACTCCTTTGCGGGTACGAAGGGCAAGCTGGACGTTAGCAATCAGCAGCAGCGCCACCACGGCGGTGGAGAGGATCACCCCCAGCGGCACTACTGCGTAGGCGTCGCGGCTGTGGACAAAGGCGTTAAAAATCGCCAGCACAATGGCAAGCAGCCAGAGCCAGAAGTGGATTTTCACCGCCGCCGTCGCCAGCGGGCGTTGGGTGAACCACACCTGCACCAGGTTTATTAGCCGCGGCACAATCGCCAGCACCAGCCCGATGGCGATAAGCCAGCTTGCCGCGTCGGTCCACATAATTTGAAAAGATTTGAGATAGAGAATATCGAAGATCCACGCGGCGGTGAAAAAGCCGAGCGGCAGGGGGTTTAACAGTTCATAGAGCGCAATGGCGACCCGCGATGGTCCGGAGGTAGTTTGCATTGGTCTTCCTTAGTAAACGGGGGATCGGGAAGTGACCACGACTCAAGCCACAGAACGTGCCTGATAAAGGGTAGACAAAATAATGTGAAACGGCGGTTTGTTAGCAGCGTTGTGCGCCATAACGCATTCTGCATAGTTATAAGTTTCGAGACGGGAATATTCACTTTACATTGAGTTATTGATAATGATAATCGGTCTCAAATTGTTTCTTATTGTTCTTATTTGATGTTGTTACGGATGATCTTTGCCCGTGCGGCGAGATATTACATTGAGGGTTGTTTGCATGCGATTTTCCCCTTTATATGGCGCGCTTACTCTGGTCATCGCGTCGCCGCTTTATGCGCAGGATGCGACAAGCAGTGAAGAAGACGTGGTTGTAACGGCTACGCGCACCGACGGCTCGCGCAATGACTCCCCGCAGGTGATCAAAGTGATCACTGAAAAGGAGATTGCCCAACAGCGCCAGCTCACCTCCGATACCTCGCAGATCTTAAGCAACCTGCTGCCGTCGTTTTCGCCGTCGCGGCAGAAGATGTCCGGCAGCGGTGAGACCCTGCGCGGGCGTACGCCGCTGGTGATGATTGACGGTATTCCGCAATCCAACCCGCTGCGCCCGACCGGGCGTGAAATGCACACCGTCGATGCCTCGATGATTGAGCGCATTGAGGTGATCAAAGGGGCCAACACCAGTAACGGCGTGGGCGCGACCGGCGGGGTGATCAACATCATCACCAAACGGGCGAAGCCGGGCACCGCCAACCAGCACTTCAGCATCGAAACCACCACGCCGACCTCTGAACTTAATCACGATACGCTGGCCTACAAAACCAATTACAGCATCAATGGCAGCGAGGAGTATCTCGACTACCTCTTCGCCCTCAGCTATGAAGATCAAGGGTTGTTCAAAGATGCGAATAATCACGCCATTGGCGTCGATAATACCCAGGGTGATTTGATGGACTCCCGCGCGTGGGATCTGCTGGCGAAAGTGGGTTACTGGCTTGATAACGACCAGCGCGTGCAGTTAAGCCTTAACCGCTATCGGCTGAAAAATAAAGATAACTATGTCAGCGTCACCGGCGATCGCGACGCGGGCAGGTTGACCACCTCACGCAAAGGCACGCCGGAAGGCACCGCGCCGCATAACGATGTCTGGACCGTGGGCACCACCTACGACAACTACAATCTCGCCGGCATGAAGCTGACTGCGCTGGCCTACTATCAGCGCTACGAAGCGCTGTTTGGTGCGACCAACTCCTCCTCCTTCCAGGATCCGGCGATTGCGCCACTTGGTACGCTCTACGATCAGAGCCGCGCTTACACCGATAAGTACGGCAGCAAAATCGCCCTGACGAAAGACGATATCTGGGACGATCGCATTAAGGCGACGGTGGGCTTCGACACGCTGTTTGATAACTCGAAACAGGATCTGTGGAGCACCGGGCGTACCTATGTGCCGGAGATCAACTACACCGATCTCTCGCCTTTCCTGCAACTGGAGTATGCCCCGGTGGAGTCGGTCAAACTGAGCGGCGGCATTCGCTACGAATATGCGCGCCTGAAGATCGACAGCTACCAGACGGTGTGGGCCAACGATCGCGTCACGGTCGAAGGGGGCACGCCATCGTTTGATGAAACCCTCTACAACGCCGGAATTGTCTGGACGCCGGTCACGCCGCTGAGCCTGTTTGCCAGCTACAGCGAAGGCTTTACCGTGCCGGATGTTGGCCGCGTGCTGCGCGGCATCGACACGCCGGGGGTGAAGCTGAGTGATTACAACAGCCTGCAACCGATCATTACCAAAAACAGTGAAGTCGGCTTCCGCGTCCAGCAGGCGCCGTTCGATTTTGAGGCCAGCTACTACAAATCCACCTCCAAACTCGGCAGCCGCGTCGAGTTGCAAAACGACGCCTTTGTTGCGCGGCGTGAAAAGACCGAGATCGATGGCGTTGAAGTGAGCGCGGGCTACGCGCCGAACGCTGATCACAAGCTGACGCTGGCGTGGTCGCATATGCGCGGCCGCTACGACAGCGATGATAACGGCAGCCTTGATGCCAAACTCGACGGTCTTAACATCGCCCCGGATCGCATCATCGCCAGCTGGTCGGCAAACTGGAATGCCGAACTGAGCACCTTCTTGCAGGCTAACTGGGCGCTGAGTAAGAAGTTCGACGACGAAGAGAAGGATTTCTCCGGCTATGCGATTGTCGATGCGGCGGTGGGCTACAAGCTGCCTTACGGCCAGCTAAGCCTTGGCATCTCTAACCTGCTCAACAAGCAGTACGTCACCTACTACTCGCAAAGCGCCTCGGTCGATCCGGATCGCTACTTCGCCGGGCGGGGCCGCACGGCCACACTCGGTTACAGCCTTAACTTCTGATGGTCACCGCTCCCCTCGCGGGAGCGGCAACGTAACGGATGAATAGCCTGAATATCTCACTTTCCCGACGGCGCGGCCTGCAAGCGATGCTGCTTTATGGCATCGCCCCCAGCCTGTTTGCCGCGCCGCCCGCCTTGCCGCGCGCCATTTCACTTTTTCAGGGGGCGACGGACAGCCTGGCAGCGCTCGGCGTGACGCCCTGCGGCATTGTCGAATCCTGGGCGGAAAAGCCGGTCTATCGCTACCTGCGCCCGCGCTTCTCAAATGTGCCGCAGCTCGGGCTGGAGACGCAGCCGCAGCTGGAAAAGATGGTGCTGCTGAAGCCCGATATCATCTTCGCCTCGCGTTTTCGCCACCAGGATGTTGCGCCGCTGATGGCGAAAATCGCCCCGGTGGCGCTGCTCGATGATGTGTTTGAGTTTAAAAAAACGCTCAGCGTAGTTGGCGACAGGCTTGGCCTTGAAGAGCGCGCCAGCGCGCTGCTGCACCAGTGGCAGAGCCGGGTGGTGACGCTACGCGGGCGCATTGCGCAGCGCTTTGCCGCACCGCCGACGGTGTCGGTTATCGAAGTGCGCCCCGATCATATTCGCAGCTACGTCGCCGCCAGTTTCCCCGGCTCGGTAATGAGCGAATTGGGTTTTGGCTGGAACAGCGCCGCGCAACAGGCGCGCAGCACCTCGCTGCGCTTCTCCGGCTTCGAGAATATTCCGCTGCTTGATGCCGATCTCTTCTTCATTTTGCTGCGCACCGAGAGCGCGGCGATTATGCGCCACTATCAGGCGCTGACCGCGCACCCGCTCTGGCAACAGCTGCGGGCGGTGAAGGCGCAGCGGCTGTGGACGGTGGACAGCGTGCCGTGGAGTTTGTCCGGCGGCATTCTTGGCGCTAATCACATGCTTGATGATGTCGACGCCGCGCTGCGGGGGGAGGGGGCATGAAGGGGCATTTTCTGCTCTGCTTTGCGCTGCTGCTGGTGATGGCGGCACTCAGCGTAATGATTGGTACGCAAATTTATACGCCGGGCGAGATTGCGCGCGCGCTGTGGCAGCCGGATGCCACCCTCGCGCGGGATGTGATTATTCACACCTCGCGCTTACCGCGCACGTTGCTGGCGGCGGCCGTCGGTGCCTTCCTCGCGGTGGCAGGGGCGCTGATGCAGGCACTAACACGTAACCCGCTCGCTTCGCCGGGATTGTTTGGCGTCAATGCGGGTGCGGCGCTGCTGATTGTGCTGGCAGGTGCCTTGTTCAGCATTGGCGAGGCGTGGGCCACGCTGCTGCTCGCTTTTACCGGCGCGTGTATTACCGGGTCGCTGGTGTGGTTTGCCAGCCAGAGAAGCAGCGGCCAGCTTAACCCGCTGCGGCTGGTGCTGGCGGGCGTGGCGATCACCGCCCTGTGCAACGCGTTTACCCAGGCGATTCTGGTGATGGATCAGGAGAGCCTCGACACCATGCTCTTCTGGCTGGCAGGGAGCCTTGCGGGCAACGATCTCGCGCATCTCTACCCGATGCTGCTGCCGGGCGGGCTGCTGCTGATTGTCGCCATGCTCTGCGGCGGGCAGATGGGAGTATTAAACGCCGGGGAGGAGATTGCCCGTGGGCTGGGGCAGAACATTGCCCACGTGAGGTTGCTGGCGAGCGTGCTGGTGGTCGGGCTGGCGGGCTGCGCGGTGGCGCTGGCGGGCAATATCGGCTTTGTCGGGCTGATTGTGCCGCATATCGCCCGGCAACTTTTCGGCAGTGATGTGCGCACTTTGCTCCCCGCCTGCGCGCTGCTGGGGGCGTTGCTGCTGCTGGCGGCGGATATTGCCGCGCGGATGGTGATCCTGCCGCAGGAAGTGCCGGTCGGGGTGATGACCGCACTGCTCGGCGCACCCTTTTTTATCCTGCTGGCGCAGCGCCGGGGGCAGCATGCCGGATAGCCAACTCTTTCGCTGCGGCGCGTTTGCCCGCCTCTACTCGCGTCGCCAGTTGCTGATGCTGGCGAGCTGCACGCTAATCGCCGCGCTGATTGTGCTTATCGCACTGAGCGTCGGCGATGTGCCGATCCCGCTGCTGCACACCCTTCGCTTACTGCTGCTGGCAGATAACAGCGCAGAGCATTTTATTCTGCATGAGCTGCGTCTGCCGCGCGTGGCGCTGGCGCTGCTGGCGGGCGGCGGGCTGGGGCTTGCCGGGTTGATTTTGCAAACCCTCGTGCGCAACCCGCTCGCCTCGCCGGACACCCTTGGCGTCACGGCAGGCGCCAGTGCCGGTGCGCTGCTGTGGCTCACCTTTTTTAGCCTGCGTTATGGCAGCGCGGGCATGCCTTATGCCGCAATGGCTGGTGCGGCCTGCGCCGTCGGGCTGATCTTTCTGTTAAGCGCGCGGCGCGGGTTAACGCCGCTACGCATGATTTTGACCGGGGTTGGCGTCTCGGCGCTGGCGGGGGCGGTGGTGACGCTGATCCTCGTCTTCAGCCCGCTGACTACCACCTTTTCCGCGTGGGTGTGGCTGAGCGGCAGCGTCTATGCCGCCAGCTGGCCGAAGGTGCTGCACTTGCTTCTCTTCTACCTGTGGGCGATCCCGCTGCTGGTCGTTCTGCTGCGTTACCTGAAGGCGCTGCAGCTTGAGGATGCGCTGGCAACCGGGCTGGGTGTGCGGGTGAATGCCATTCGCCTCCTGCTGTTGCTGGCCTGTGTGGCGCTCTCCGGCAGCGCGGTGGCGCAGGTCGGGGCGATGGCCTTTGTCGGGCTGGTGGCACCGCATCTTGCTCGCCTGGTGGTGGCGCAGGGGATCTTCAGCCAGGCATATGTCGCGACGTGCAGCGGCGGCAGTATGGTAGTGGCCGCCGATCTGCTGGCGCGCACGCTGTTTCGCCCCGCCGATCTGCCCGCCGGGATCTTTGTCGCGCTGGCCGGCGCGCCGCTCTTTCTTTGGCTGCTGATAAGGCAGCGTTCGTAAGCAATGGGGAAATTGTGTCTCTGATAACGGAAAAACTGAGCGTCAGCTACGCGCAGCGGCAGGTGATCGACGGGCTCGATTTAACCCTGCCGACGGGCAAGGTTTCGGTGCTGATTGGCAGCAACGGCTGCGGCAAAAGCACGCTGTTAAAAGCGATGGCGCGCCTAATCACGCCGCAATCCGGCACGGTCACTCTCCACGGAATGAATATTCATGCCACCTCCAGCGCGAAAGTGGCGCGCAAGCTGGCGATTTTGCCGCAAACGCCGGTGGCACCGGAAGGCATCACCGTGCGCCAGCTGGTGAGTCTTGGGCGCTTTCCCTATCAAAACTGGCTGCGGCAGTGGTCAGTTGAGGACGATCGCCATGTCGATGAGGCGCTGCGCTTAACCGCGACCACGGCGTTGCAGCACCGCCCGGTGGAAGCGCTCTCCGGCGGTCAGCGCCAGCGGGTGTGGATTGCAATGACACTAGCGCAGGCCACCGACACGCTGCTGCTTGATGAGCCGACCACCTGGCTCGATCTGGCGCACCAGGTGGAGATCCTCGAACTGCTGCGCGATCTCAACCGGCGGCAGGGCAAAACTATCATTATGGTGCTGCACGATCTCAATCTCGCCTGCCGCTACGCCGATCACCTGGTCGCTATCCGTGAAGGGCGGGTTGTTGCCGAGGGCGCGCCGCAGCAGATCATGACCGAAGCGTTGGTGAGCCACGTCTTTAACCTGCGCTGTCGCATCATTGACGATCCCTTTTTCCATACGCCGATGTGTATTCCGTTTCCAGGTGATCACCATGCTGAACCCTGACGAACTCGCTTACCTGCGTAAGGCGTTTCGCCTGCGCGCGCTGGAGGAGGCCGATGCACGCAGCGTGGTGAGCGGCGAGATGCTTAACGCCGAAATCTGCGCCGACGTGCTCGATACGATTATGCCGCTGATTGGCGCACCGGATCGCGCCATCGCCGCGTCGCTGCTGACCAAGCGGCTCTCCTTTCTGCTGACCGGGAATGTGCTCTATGGGATGAGCGTGTTTGATAAAGGGCTGCATCTCTCCCTCGACGCCAGCCGTCTGGAGTATGCCCATGACAACGGTTTGTGGACCTCGTCACTCCCCGCCGCGCTTACCGTAACCGGCTATGCGCCCGGCGCGCGGGACGCGTGGCGCGAAAAGGTGGTCGGCGGGCTGTTTCGCGACTTTATAACCCCGCTCTGGCAGCGCCTTTCAGCGGTGAGCGGCCTGCCTGCGCAAATCCTCTGGGAGAACTGCGCGGTGCGCGTCTACTCGCTCTATGAAGGGCGCATGGAGGGGCTGAATGAGGCGCAGGCCGCGCGTCAGCAGGCGGATTTCGCCTGGCTGATTGCTGAGGCCGACCCGGCGCTGTTCGGCCTGAACTGGAACCCGCTTAAGCGTTTTCGCCGCCGGGCGCAGCGCAATGGCGCTGGCGAGGCGGTGCGTTTTCGCCGCACCTGCTGTTTTTACTACAAAGCCTCACAGCCGGTGGAGTATTGCCTCAACTGCCCGCTCTGCCGGGTTAAGTAGGTGACAGCGCAGGCGGCGGTGATTATGGTAAAGCTTCCTGATCAATCGCCAACGGTCACGCCGTGAAACAGACATTTGCACTCGATTTCTCCCACCGCGCGTTGATCCCCTACGCCCATGACTACCGGCACGGGGAGCATGAGCCGTGGCATTCGCACCCCTGCGATCAACTGATCCACACCCTGAGCGGCGTCATCCGCGTGGAGACGGAGCAGGGGATCTGGATCGTGCCACCAGGACGCGGGGTGTGGATCCCGGCGCAGGTGGTGCACACGCTCTTTATTGAGGGCGATGTGCAGGCGCGCGGGGTGTTTGTCGAGCCGCTGGCGAGGGCCGATTTACCGGTGGTGTGCCAGGTGGTGCGCGTCAACGATCTGCTGCGCGCCCTGATGGTCGAGGCGTTGCGGCTGGATGAGAGTTACCAGCCCGGTAGCCGCGCCGAGCGCATCTATGAGCTGATTCTGGATGAGATCCGGCTGATGAATACGCTGCCGTTTTGCCTGCCGGAGCCGACTTCGGCACGCTTAAAGCCGCTGTGCGACGCGATACGGCAAACGCCGACGCAGGCGTGGACGCTGGAGCACGCCGCGCGGCAGGTGAATATGAGCGGGCGCACGCTCGCGCGTCACTTCTACCAGCAGACCGGGTTGCAGTTTAGCGAATGGGTGCGCCGCGCGCGGCTGCTGATCGCCCTGACGCGGCTGGCAAACGGCGAGCCGGTGACGCAGGTGGCGCTGGAGTGCGGCTATGCCACCCCCAGCGCCTTTAGCGCCATGTTTCGTCGGGTGATGGGCGTGCCGCCCGGCGACTACTTTACCCAGTGATAAAGGGCTGCGCAGCGTTAAGCACCGCCTGCAGTGAGGCGCGGGTGATATCGCTGTCGATACTGACGCCCCATGCGCGCTCGCCGCGCGCGTTGGTACAGCAGACATAGGCTACCGAGCGGCTGTCGCTGTGTTTGCCGAGGGTGTGTTCGTGGTAGCTCTCAATATTGATCTCAACGCGCAGGCTGCGACACAGCGCGGTTAACGCCGCCGAGAGAAAACCGTTGCCCGTTGCATCCAGCTTCAGCGTCTCGTTATGCCAGCGGATCTCCGCGTGCAGAGTGGTGCGCTGCCCCGGCTGGTTGGTGCAGACATACTCAATCAACGCCAGCGGTGGATGATCCACCAGGCCATAGGTCTGGCGAAACAGATTCCAGATCGCCATTTGCGACATCTCTTTGCCCGCGCTGTCCGCCGCCTGCTGCACATGCCCGCTGAACTCCTGCTGAAGCTTACGCGGCAAGGTCAGGCCGTGGTTCTGCTCCAGCAGCCAGGCCGCGCCGCTCTTGCCCGACTGGCTGTTGACGCGGATAACCGCTTCGTAGCTACAGCCAATATCCGCCGGGTCGAGCGGCAGATAGGGCACCTGCCAGATATCCGCCGGGCTGTTTTGCCGCGCGGCAAACCCTTTCTTAATCGCGTCCTGATGCGAGCCGGAAAAGGCGGTAAACACCAGTTCTCCGGCGTACGGGTGGCGCGGCGCAACCGGCAACTGATTACACTCCTCGACCACCTCCACCACCTTTTTCATCTGGCTAAACTCAAGGCCCGGCGCGATGCCCTGGGTGTAGAGGTTGAGCGCCAGCGTCACCAGATCGGCATTGCCGGTGCGCTCGCCGTTGCCAAACAGGCAGCCTTCAACCCGCTCCGCGCCTGCCAGCATTGCCAGCTCGGCGCTGGCAATACCGGTGCCGCGATCGTTATGGGTATGCACGCTGATGCACACCTGCTCGCGGCGCGAGAAGTGGCGGCAGAAGTGCTCAATCTGGTCGGCATAGACATTGGGCATGCTCACTTCAACAGTGGCCGGCAGGTTGATGATCATTGGCCGCGTGGAATCCGGCTGCCAGACATCGGCCACCGCTTCGCAAATCGCCAGCGCGAACTCCGCTTCGGTGAAGCAAAAAGTTTCCGGCGAATACTGGAACACCCACTGCGTTTCGGGTGCGGCTTCGCACTGCGTGCGGATTTGCCGCGCCGCATTGACCGCCAGCGCGACGATCTCCTCCTTGCTCTGGCGGAAAACCTGCTCGCGGAACACCGGCGCGGTGGCGTTGTAGAGGTGCACCGTCGCGCGGCGCGCGCCCTGCAAGGATTCAAAGGTGCGGCGAATCAGATCCTCACGTGCCTGGGTTAACACCTGAATGGTGACATCTTCAGGGATGCGCTGCTCCTCGATCAGCTGGCGCACAAAGTTAAAGTCCGTTTGCGACGCGGAAGGGAAGGCAACCTCAATCTCCTTAAAGCCGCACTCCAGCAGGAGATCCCAGAATTTCAGTTTGCGCGGCGCATCCATCGGCTCGGCGAGAGCCTGGTTGCCGTCGCGTAAATCCGTCGACAGCCAGCGCGGCGCGTGGGTCAGGACGTTATCCGGCCAGCGGCGATCGCGCAGCGGCAGCGGGGTATGGGGGTGATATTTATCAGCAGGGTTAGTTAACATTTTTGGCTCTCCACAGGGTGTGGTTTTAGTTTCCACACCGCAGCGGATGCGCGCGCCCGCGCAGCTGACAACCTGTTGCGTAAAAGTGACAATTCGCAGGGAAGTGATGACCGGATAAGGCACGGTGCATTGCCCGATGGCGCTGCGCTTATCGGGCCTACGGGAGTGTATGTCGGATAAGAGCGTAGGCCGGATAAGGCGTTAGCCGCCATCCGGCAATAACGCGCACTTACGCCTGCACCCGGTCGCCTACCACCGGCGGCGTCTGCGGTGCATTGGCATTGCCAACATGCCGATACTTATCCAGCAGATGGATTTGAATGCGGCGTAACATATCGCCATTGAGTTTGTAGAAGCGGAAATAGACCAGCAGCGAGATGACGAAGAAGCAGGCGGGGAGCGCCAGCATAATCAGCTGCATGCCCATTAAGGTGCTGGCGGACTGCGCCACGTTCGGCACATACCCAATCACCCCGAGCACCACGGCGATAAAGTAGGCCGCAAAGGCCGCGCCCGCTTTCACCACCAGCGTCTGCACCGAGTAGGCGATGCTCTCACAGCGCACATTGAGTTTGTATTCGCCGTAATCGACGGTGTCGGCAACCATAATCACCTGTAACACCCAGAAGAAGGCTTTGCCGATGCTAAACAGCACGCCCGCCAGCAAAATCACCCATGCGTGAGTCTGGCCGAGCAGCGCCATCCACAGCAGCACGCCGCCGCTGACAATCGGCAGCACCGATGCACCCGCCCACAGCACGTGGCGTGAGAAGAGTTTTACCAGCTTCGGGAAAAGCATCAGGATCAGCAGGTTCGCGACGCCCGCATAGGACATGTAGTAGGGGAAGAGGTCGACATCGCCAATCACATAGGTGAAGTAGTAGATCGCAAAGCCTTCGATGACGTTGGCTGCGGTGTTGTAAGCCAGCGCCATCACCAGCAGGCAGGCGAGCTGATCGTTCTTAATAATCAGTTGCAGCATCGCTTTCAGGTTCATTGGCGCGCTCTGTTCACCGCCCTGTTTATCAGAGGAGTAGACCTCATGCACATTGCGTAGGGTGACGATGGTCGAGAGGATAAAAAAGGCGATCAGCACCAGCGTCAGCATCTGAAAGCCAAACCCGCGATCCGCTCCGCCGACGGCGTTCACAAACGGCAGTGCGATCCCCGCGGTGACAAACCCGGCGAGGCTGGCGAAAAAACGCGGGTAGGGCACCAGCTGTTCGCGCTCGCGCTTGTCCAGCGTTATGGTCGGCACCAGCGACCAGAACGGCACATCCATAATCGTGTAGGTGAAACCCCACAGCAGATAGGTCGCCCATACCCACACCAGCTGCGTGGTGCCGGTAAAGTGGTGGGCGCTGAACAGCATATAGAGCACCAGCGAGTTGGTCAGCGTGCCGACTAAAATCCACGGCTTGAACTTGCCCCAGCGCGTGCGGGTGCAGTCGACGATCCAGCCCATGATCGGGTCGGCCAGCGCGTCGAGAATGCGCGCCACCAGAAAGAGCGTGCCGACCATGCCGACCGACAGGCCGACAATATCGGTGTAGTAATACATCAAGTACATGTAGACGATGCCGATCGCAAAATCCTTACCAAATGCACCAAATCCGTAGCTGAGCTTTGTTGTGATTGAAATACTCATAGGGTACCGATTGCCTCTTTCAGTGTCGGAAGGGTTGCAAAACCGCCGGGCGCGCGGCCCGGCTAATGCGTTAGCGATGCAGCCACGCGGGCAGCCACTCGCCGTGGCTTGCGATCAGGTCATCCACCAGCGCATAGATTTCATCGATACCAAGCACCGCCGCGGTGTGCGGATCCATCAGTGCGGCGTAATAGACATAATCCCGGTTTTCGCTCAGCACCGCTTCGGTGAGCAGCGTCTGCACATTGATGTTGGTCTGCATCATCGCCGCAAGATGAGCGGGCAGCTTGCCGGCTTTGGTCGGCTGAATGCCGTTAGCATCGACCAGGCAGGGCACTTCGACGCAGCACCCTTCCGGCAGGTTGTCGATCAGCCCATCGTTACGCACGTTGCCATAGATTACGCTCGGCTCGCCGGTCCAGATGGCGTTCATAATGGTGCTGGCATACTCCCGCGAGGCTTTCACCTCAATGCGATCGGCGGTTTTGTACTCCGCCAGCTCCTTCTGCCAGGTTTCCAGCTGTTCCACGCAGCGTTTCGGGTACTCATCGAGCGGCACCTGGTAGCGTTCAAGTAAATCCTCGCGTCCCGGCTTGATAAACCACGGCGTATATTCAGCAAAGTGTTCCGAGGATTCGGTAACGAAGTAGCCGAGCTTTTTGAACATCTCATAGCGCACAATGTTCTGGCAGCGCGGGTTGCCGTGCATGTTTGGCTTCGGCGCGCGTTTCTCGGCATAGGCCTGCAACAGCTCGGGATAGAGGCTGACATAGCTGCCGTCCTGCTGCTTTTTCTCCAGCGACAGGTAAAAGGCCATATGGTTGATCCCGGCGCAGCGGTAGCGTAACGAGGCCGGGTCGAGATCGAGATCGCGCGCCAGCTCCTCCGCGGTGCCCTGCACCGAGTGGCATAATCCAACCTGTTTGATATGCGGGTAGCGGGCATAGATCGCCCAGGTATTCATCGCCATCGGGTTGACGTAGTTCAAAAGCGTCGCGTTCGGGCAGACGTCGGTCATATCCTCACAAATCTGCCACAGGTGAGGGATGGTGCGCAGGGCGCGCATGATGCCGCCGGGGCCGAGGGTGTCGGCGATGGTCTGCTCAAGACCGTGGCGTTTACACACTTCAAAATCGGTGACGGTGCAGGGTTCGTAGCCGCCAATCTGGAACGCGACGACCACAAAATCGGCCTCTTTTAACGCCGTTTTTTGATCCGTATGGCAGCTGATGTTCCCGTAAGCGCCGACCGAATCCATCAGTTTGCGCACCACGATGTGCGACTCCTCAAGGCGCGTGGCGTCAATATCCATCAGCGCTACCTGCGCGTTTTTCAGTGCCGGACGCTGGAACACGTCGCCGAGAATGTTTTTGACAAACACCGTGGAACCGGCGCCGATAAAAGTGATTTTTGGTGCAGACATGAACCTTTCTCCCAGATGTGGTTGTACGTTCTGAGCGTGGCACGGCAGGCCTGCGCCATCTGCCTTCTTCCCGGCGGGAGATTCCCGAAAACTCAGATCGCGTAATGCGCCGCGCGCGATCTGAGTTTCCGGGAGAAAATGGGCGCTTAAGCAGAGTTAATGGCAACGGCTTTCACTAAACTAGAGCAGGTGAGGGCGCGGTGAAGCGCGAAAGTGATGATGCGGGAAGGATCGATGGCAAAAGAACTTATCAGAGCAGATATGTGCAGCGGGGATGAGAAAACCACGCGCGGCCCGCTGTCGCTCTACTCGGAATACCAGCGTATGGAGATTGAGCTGCGCGCGCCGCTGGCGATGCCCGCCAGCCACTGGCATGGCCAGGTGGAAGTGAATGTGCCGTTTGATGGCGATGTCGAGTACCTGATCAATAACGAAGTGGTGCGCATTAAACAGGGGTATATCACCCTGTTCTGGGCCTGTACCCCGCACCAGCTAACGCGCCCCGGCGACTGTACGCAGATGGCGATTTTTAACCTGCCGATGCACCTGTTTCTCTCCTGGCCGCTGGATCGTGAACTGATCAACCACGTCACCCACGGGATGGTGATCAAATCCCTCGCCGCCCAGCAGCTAAGCGCGTTTGAAGTGCAGCGCTGGCAGCATGAACTCAACAGCGACAACGAGCAGTTGCGCCAGCTGGCGATTGAGGAGATTGCCCTGATGCTCAAGCGCTTTAGCCTCTCCGGCTGGCAGCCGATCCTCGTCAATAAAACCTCGCGCACCCATAAAAACAGCGTCTCGCGCCATGCGCAGTTTTACGTCAGCCAGATGCTGGAGTTTATTGCGGTCAATTACGATCAGGTGCTGACGATTAACGCCATCGCCGAGCATGTGAAGCTCAATCCCAACTATGCGATGGGCATTTTCCAGCGCGTGATGCAACTGACCATGAAGCAGTACATCACCGCTATGCGCATCAACCACGTTCGAGCACTGCTGAGCGATACCGATAAAACGATCCTTGATATCGCGCTCACCGCCGGGTTCGGCTCCAGCAGCCGCTTTTACAGCACCTTTCAGAAGTATGTCGGCATGCCGCCGCAGAAATACCGAAAGCTCAGCCAGCTGCGACGCCAGCAGCATGCGGGGTGAAGTGGCGGGTCTGCCAGATATGCGCATTGCCCGATGGCGCTACGCTTATCGGGCCTACGGAATGCGCTGGCTATGTAGGCCGGATAAGGCGTTAGCCGCCATCCGGCGATTGCCCGATGAAACCAGAGCCAAGGTGTGAAAGGTGATCACTTTAGCCATGTCATTTTTATAAACTGCTGCCGATCTCTGTTTTGATCGAGAATGCACTGCGTTTTTAACTCATCCCGGCTTGCCGCCCACTCTCCGACTAACGCTGCGTTCGCCGTACATAATTTATCTCTTGAGATGACCCAGGCTTGTTGAGACTCCTGAAAGTTCTCCCAGAAGATATCTTTGATTTTTTTGCCCTCGCTGTCATTGAGGCGGTAAGGGTCGTCATAGTTGCTGGCTATATTCTCGTGCAGCAAATGAACGGCGTGATTTAACGAGTCGCTTGAGCTTTTCAACAATGCGCTTTTGCATTTCTCTTGCGTATCAGTATTGTGCCCATACGCGGGTAGGCTAAGGCAGTGTTGTAATTCACTCCCTATGTGGAGTGGCATCGCACCAGAGATTGATGGCAGAAGAGAGAGTAAAAAGAGAAGGGGAGAAAGGCGTTTCATCCTGGGAGCATCATCCTTACGTCGATAGGTTCAGTAGCCCTGTAATCGCTGTTTTATATATGCCATTAATTAAGGCTTCTCAGCGCGGCAGACCATTTATTGCGGCGAGTTATCTTTGCTACTGGCATGAAGGATTGTCAAATGCAGATGCCCGATGGCGCTACGCTTATCGGGCCTACGGATGTGCCGGAATTATGTTGGGCATCATCCGGCACATTGCCCGATGGCGCTGCGCTTATCGGGCCTACGGTTATGCCGGAATAATGTTGGGCACCATCCGGCGGGGAATTACGTAGGCCGGATAAGGCGTGAGCCGCCATCCGGCGCATTGTCCGATGGCGCTGCGCTTATCGGGCCTACAAAAATGCCGGAGTTATGTTGGGCATCATCCGGCGGGGAATTACGTAGGCCGGATAAGGCGTGAGCCGCCATCCGGCAATGGCATTTCGGTTACAGCTTAAAGGCGTTCACATCATTCAACAGCTTGCCGGCCTGGTGGCTGAGCGAGTTGGCGGCGGTGGCCATCTCTTCCACCATCGCGGCGTTCTGTTGCAGGTTGCCTTCCATCTGGCTGACGGCGACGTTAACCTGCTCAATACCGTAGCTCTGCTCGGTGGATGAGTTATTCACCTGGTTTATCAGCACTGTGGTTTCATCCACTGCGCCGAGGGCATCGTTCATGCGCGTGGTGACATTGGCGGCGTAATTCACCCCCTGGCCGACATTCTTAATCGCTTCATCAATCAGACCACGAATATCGCGCGCCGCAACGGATGAGCGCTGGGACAGCGAGCGCACTTCGCCTGCGACCACCGCAAAACCTTTACCCTGCTCACCCGCGCGGGCGGCTTCAACGGCGGCGTTAAGCGCCAGGATATTGGTCTGGAACGCAATGCCGTCAATGATGTCTGTAATTTCCGAAATCTTCGCGGAAGAAGCCGAAATATCATCAATCGATTTTTGCAGCGAACTGAGTTCGCGGTGGCTCTCATTGACCATCGTCTGCACGCGGCCGATATAGGTATTCGCCTCTTTGGCGTTGTCCATATTGTGTTTCACCGTTACCGACAGCTCATTCATGCTGGCTGCGGTCTGCTCCAGCGACGATGCCTGAGACTCGGTGCGCGAAGAGAGATCATCATTGCTTTTGGCGATCTCGCTGGCGGCGGTATCCACTTCGTTACTGGCATCTTTTACGCTGGCTAATACGTGGCGGATTTTATCCATCAGCGCGTTAAAACTTGCTGCCGTCGCGCCGAGTTCATCGTTATTATTCAGCGCCACTTTATGGGTTAAATCGAGAGAGCGGCTGATTAATCCCATGCTCTCCTGCAAACTTTTTAAGCCTTTACTTAAGTAGCGCAGAATAACCGTGGCGAAGACCGCGACCAGCGCAACCAGAAAGACAATCGTGCCCACTAACAGCCAGAAGGTATTGATATATTGCGTATGGTTATTTTCGGCATACTCTTTCGCAATACTATAATTATGCGCCAGCATCTCTTTTAAACCGGCACTTAATGCCACTGATGCATTGGCAGTAACACCGCCGTCGGAGACCATCAGACGCGCCGCTTCTATTCCCTGGTTATGGTAGGTATCAGACATCGCCTCGGTTTTTTGCACATAATCATCAAAAATATCACGCGTCTTTTTCAGTAATTGACCGTCGACGGGATCGCTGACCAAATTGGCCTGGTACTCATCAAAGATCTGGCGAGTTTTATTTAACTCATCTTTCGCCTGCGCCATATGTTTGGTAAACACCGCTTCATCGGTCACCAGCAGAGACATCAGGATCTGGCGTCTTGCCTCTTCGCGGTGCTGCACCGCTTCGCTCAGCTTGCTGATGCTCGGCAGACTATTTGACACAACATAGTCAAAACGCGTTTGCGCATTATCTAATGCCCTGATGCTTAATCCGCCCAGCACAAGCATCGCAATAAAGGTGATGGCAAAAACAATAATTAATTTTCTTAAAATAGTCATAACGGCCTCAGGTGCAATCCATATCCAACGCGGATGCTATTTTTATCGGCGACTAAAGTGAAACCTTCAGCCAGAACATTATAAAAAAGGGAGTCTTTTAAGCCTTTTTTGATCTCGACACGGATTGCGGGGGAATAGTGATTAAATACAAAGGTTAATAAGGCTAAATAAATGTGTTGTGAATGCTTTATATAATATATTCCGCCTGTTTTGATGGGGACTTGTGGATATATTGTACATTCTCAATCTTTATTAGCTTTAGAGTTTAGTGTATTTAAATTGTTTTTAATTTAAACTTAATTATAAAGTTGGTAAATCAAAAGAGTGCCTGAATAGACTACCGCCCAAAAAATTGGGCAGTAGGAAGAAAAGCTCTGTTTTATATCCAACGCTTAGCAAGGAACCTGACGCAAACGACGCCTGATTTTGTTCCCTTGAGCATCTTTGTAGCGCTCCGGCCAGATGGCGTCGGGAGTGAGATCGAGAGCATGAGCAATGATGTATTCACCCTTCGGCCAGGGGCGATACAACGTGTTAGCTAACGTTGACGATGATAACCCTGCTGAACGCGATAACGCCGCCAGGCTCATCCCGCGCTTTTTCAGCGCGGCGAGAATGTCAGCATGGTGCCAGTTCTGATGTTCCATAGTGTTCTCCTTACACGTGGCTGTTATGCACTCAATTATCCTGTTTTGGGATAAAATGGCAATGGGTAGATATTCGATTTCAGGATATTTTTAAGGGATCGAATTTATGGCTTCTGTCTACTCAGACGAGTACCAGCGCGTTATCGCGGCACTTAAGCAAGCGCGTAAAGCGCAGGGCATCACGCAGATGCAGCTTGCTGAGGCGCTCGGGCGACCACAATCCTTTATCGCCAAAATCGAGAGCGGCGAAAGGAGGCTGGATGTGGTGGAGTTTGTACATCTGGCGAGGTTGGTGGGGCTGGCGGTGGAAGACGTACTAAAAATCATTAAGTGAATGGCATGACACAAGATTCATTGCCCCTCCATATGGAGTTTTTGCATGAAAAAGGGAATATCGATTTGCTGCTTTATGGCGGGTGCTTTACTCATTTTTTACTATGTATTCATCACCGTTCCCGTAAAAATCATTGCCATTCATAAAGATAACTACGCCCCGGTTGTTGTCGTTGACCAGTTGCCACTATCAGATGCGAAGAAAATTGCGTGGTGGCGGGATGAAAGCAAAAATATCCTCGCCAACGAAGATGACGCGCAAATCCATAATCGCGCTTTGAATTACTACATCTACCGTTTTGGCGAAGGCTATCAGGAGTCAGGCAAAGAGGATCGCCTCTGTTTTGACGATATGAAGGCACCTAAGAACTGCCTTGATAAAGATATTTTGATGATTGTCCGTTACCGAAAAAATGGCGATATCCAGTTCGATATTGATGACGATGCGTACATTCTCAGGCAGAGCGGTGAACTGAAGAAGGTCGATTAAAAGATTAAAGGCTCTCTGCGGAGCCCTTTTTGTTTACGCCAATCTCGGATACCCATCCGCAATCGCATCACCGGTAAACTGCGCGATCCACCCCTCGGGGTTATCAAAAATCCTGATCGCCGTGAAGTTCGGTTCTGAACCCATATCGAACCAGTGCGGTGTGCCGGCGGGAACGGAGATGAGATCGTTCTTCTCGCACAGCACCTGGTAGACTTCGTTGCCGATATGCAGGCAGAAGAGCCCGGCACCTTCGACAAAGAAACGCACTTCATCTTCGCCGTGGGTGTGTTCGCTGAGGAATTTGCTGCGCAGCGCCTCTTTTTGCGGGTTGTCGGCGCGCAGGCTGATCACATCCCAGCTCTGGTAGCCTTTCTCCTCCACCAGCTTGTCGATAGCGTGCTGATAGGCGTTGATCACCGTTTCCGGTGTTGGGTTAGCGCCCAAATCGCGGTCGGCCTGCCAGCGCTCAAAGCGCACCGCTTTCGCATTCAGCTTCTGCTGAATCTCTGTGGCGTCGGTGCTGTGCCATACCGGCGTGCTGGCATCGGTGTCGGTGTAAATCGTCAGTGCGCTCATGAGGGGATCTGCTCCGGCTTGATGGTGCTGAATGAGTTAACCTGGTGATGATGGCTGGCTGCGTCATCATCATCGCGAATCAGTTGCGTGGTGCGAAAACCGGCCTCTTCGGCAGCGTCCAGCTCCTGATGAATGTCGGAGAGGAAGAGAATAGAAGAGGGCGGTAGCGCAAGCTGTGCGGCGATATTGCGATAGGACTGCACTTCGCGCTTGGCACCGACCAGCGTGTCGAAATAGCCGCTGAAGAGATGAGTAATATCACCTTCGTCGCTGTAGCCAAATAACAGTTTTTGCGCAGCAACGGAGCCAGAGGAATATACATAGAGATCAATGCCCTGCGCCTTCCAGTTCTCCAGTGCGGGCAGCACGTCGGGGTAGAGGTGGCCGGTAAAATCGCCGTTTATGTAGCCATCGCGCCAAATAATGCCCTGCAATGCTTTCAACGCCGTCGATTTGCGGTCTTCATCCATAAACGCGAACAGCACCTCGATAAGCTCGGCGCTGGTGGCGTTCGGCTGCGCAATCTCTTCTCGCAGATTATCGAGAATGGTGCTGACCGGTTCCTGATACTGCTGCGCGGTGACAAAACCCGCCAGCCGCTCGCGGGCGTAGGGGAAGAGAACGTTGTGCACAAAGCGGATATCGCTGGTGGTGCCTTCTATATCGGTGACAATCGCGCGGATCATAATCTCTCCAGCAGTCGGCGTTGCAATTCGCATTCAAATAAAAACTCCAGCCCTTCGAGGTGACGGCGCGCTTCGGCGACGTCGCGCCCCCAGCAGGTTAACCCGTGGCCGCGCAGCAGAAAACCATAACGTAACGGGTTTGATTCGGCATAAGCGGCGATGCGCCCGGCGAGCGCGTCGATATCCTGATCATTGTCGAAAATGGCAATCGGCACGCTATCGAGGTGCGTCTGCTGCCCGCTGAGGGATTTTTGCATCTCATACCCGCTCAGTTGCAGCGCGGCGCTTTTCTCCACCCGCGACAGCACGGTGGCGTTGACAGTGTGCACATGTAGCACCGCGTTAGCGTCAGGGTAGAGGCGATAAATCAGGGTATGCAGGCCGGTTTCGGCGGAGGGTTTGCGTCCGGATGGCGCATGGTTATCGGCGATGGAAACCTGCAAAAAATCCTCCGGCGTCAGGCTGCCTTTATCTTTGCCGGACTCGCTCAGCCAGCACCATTCGGCACTTTGGCGCAGGGACATATTACCGCCCGTCGCGGGTGCCCACCCTTTAGCGCCGATCCAGTGGCAGGCAGAAACAAGTTGCTGGAGTTGCAGGTTGTCGGTCATCGCGTTTTCCTTATCAGGAATATCGTTGTGATATAGACGTCTAAGCGTCTTGATTGCCAAATACTAGCATCGTGTTATAGTGGCGGCAACTTGAGTCTCGACAGCAGGCACGAAAAGATGCGCAATAACCCTTTGATTCCTGAGAGTAAACTCCCCGCTTTAGGCACCACTATCTTCACGCAAATGAGCGCGCTCGCCCAGCAGCATCAGGCGATTAACCTGTCGCAAGGTTTCCCGGATTTTGACGGCCCGCGCTATTTGCAGGAGCGGCTGGCGTATCACGTTGCGCAGGGGGCAAATCAATATGCGCCGATGACCGGCGTGCAGGCATTGCGCGAGGCCATTGCCGAGAAGACTGCTCAACTGTATGGCCATCAGCCAGACGTGAACAGCGACATTACCGTCACCGCCGGGGCGACGGAAGCGCTCTATGCGGCGATCACCGCACTGGTGCGCGAGGGCGATGAGGTGATCTGTTTCGATCCAAGTTACGACAGCTACGCGCCTGCGGTTGAGCTTTCAGGCGGGGTGCTGAAGCGCATCGCCCTGCAACCGCCGCACTTTCGCGTTGACTGGCAGGCTTTTGCCGCGCTGCTCAGCGATCGCACCCGGCTGGTGATTGTTAATACGCCGCATAACCCGTCGGCGACGGTGTGGCAGGAGGCCGATTTTGCCGCGCTGTGGCAGGCGATTGCCGATCGGGAGATCTATGTGCTGAGCGATGAAGTCTACGAGCATATCTGCTTTGCCGAGGGCGGGCATGCCAGCGTGCTGAAGCATCCGCAGCTGCGCGAGCGCGCGGTTGCAGTATCTTCGTTTGGCAAAACCTATCACATGACCGGCTGGAAAGTGGGGTACTGCATTGCGCCCGCCGCCATCAGCGCCGAACTGCGCAAAGTGCACCAGTACTTAACCTTTTCGGTGAACACCCCGGCGCAGCTGGCGCTGGCTGATATGCTGCGCGCCGAGCCGCAGCACTACCGCGAGTTGCCGGCGTTTTACCGCGCGCGCCGCGATGTGCTGGTGAATGCGTTGCGTGAGAGCAAGCTGGAGATTTTGCCCTGCGAAGGAACCTACTTTTTGCTGGCGGATTACAGCGCCATCTCCGATCTCGATGATGTCGCGTTTTGCCAGTGGCTGACGAAAGAGGTGGGCGTGGCGGCCATTCCGCTGTCGGTGTTCTGCGCCGATCCCTTCCCGCATAAGCTGATTCGCCTCTGCTTTGCGAAACAGGAATCGACGCTGCTGGCGGCGGCAGAGCGTCTCTGCACGCTGTAACGTCTTACTTCTCGCCCATAATTGTTTTGAGCTTTTCCGCATCCGGCAGGCCGACCGCCTGCTGGAGCACGTTCTCTTCATTCATATAGTAGATAGCGGGTGTGGCGTTGGCCCCGAGATCGTCCATGATTTTCTGATTGAGATTGAGCGAGCGCATGATCGCCGGCGGAATGGTTTTCGGCAGCGCCAGCACCATTTTGCCGTTCGACTGCTCATACTCATGCCAGCTTTTGGCCGGATCTTTCGCGCTGAGGATCGCCGCTGCGGCCGCCGGGCTTTCCGGTTTGATCACGCCGACCATTAAGGTGCGGATCTGCACCTTGCCGGACTCCACCCACGGGCGCGCCTGCTGCCAGAACTGTTTGCAGTAGGGGCAGTAAGGGTCGGCAAAGACGTAAACCACGCGCGGCGCGGTTTTTTGCCCGTCGAGGATCCAGTCTGCTTTCTCCATCCGCTGCCAGAGTTCGCGCCCGGCCGGGCCATAAAGCTCCTGATTGAACAGCTTTTCGCTAAGATTGGTGCCCGCTTCGTCATACATATAGCCCGAGATGGCGTGTTTACCGTCCGGCGTGACGTAGATGGTGACACCCATTTCCTGATATTTACCCAGATAGCCCTTCATGCCGCCCGGTGCGTCAAAGGATTTAATGATGGTAATGCCTTGCTTTTCAATGGCTTTAACCGGCGCGGGCAGATCTTCGGCGTGCAGGGTCAGCGGCAGCAGGGTGAGCATTAACAGGCGCTTGAGCATAAAAATCCTTATCAATTCAGGGGCTAAAGGTAAGAAAGGCTAAACCTATCACAGCCATAGGCAAGAGACAGGGAATAATGATTGTCGAACTCCCAGGGGAGTGGTGTAATCAACCCTGTTTGCCGTCGACAGATGGCAGGCGTATCGCACAGCCAGCGTGCTGGCACTGAAGTCACCCGCGGGTATTTCAGATATTGAGGCCACCCGTACCGGTGGCCTTTTTACTTTTGGCTAATGTCTGTTCACAGAGTTGTTCGTTGGCGTTTGTTAGCTAACGCTTATTGATTTGATAATGCAAACGCATTAGCCGTCGTAAGCAAAGTTCGTTAACTTATGCCCCAACGAAAACACGGAGGAAGTATAGATGTCCTTAATTAACACCAAGATCAAACCTTTCAAAAACCAGGCGTTCAAAAACGGTGAATTCATCGAAGTAACCGAGAAAGATACCGAAGGCCGCTGGAGCGTCTTCTTCTTCTACCCGGCTGACTTCACCTTCGTATGCCCGACCGAACTGGGCGACGTGGCTGACCACTACGAAGAACTGCAGAAACTGGGCGTTGACGTTTACTCTGTTTCCACCGACACCCACTTCACGCACAAAGCATGGCACAGCAGCTCTGACACCATCGCGAAAATCAAATACGCGATGATCGGCGACCCGACTGGTGCCCTGACCCGTAACTTCGAAATCATGCGTGAAGACGAAGGTCTGGCAGACCGCGGTACTTTCATCGTTGACCCGCAGGGCATCATCCAGGCTATCGAAGTGACCGCTGAAGGCATCGGCCGTGACGCATCTGACCTGCTGCGTAAAATCAAAGCGGCTCAGTATGTTGCTTCTCACCCAGGCGAAGTGTGCCCGGCTAAGTGGAAAGAAGGCGAAGCGACCCTGGCTCCGTCCCTGGACCTGGTTGGCAAAATCTAAATTTCCGGCGGCGCAAAGTCTCTCCCGGTCTGCAAAACGTAGGCCGGGTAAGCGTAGCGCCACCCGGCGTAAAACGGGTGCAATGCACCCGTTTTTCTTCCACACACCATGATTCAAGTTGCATCCAGGCGGCTCCAATGAGGCAGCTTGCATGATGATGTTTTAAGAGAAGGATACCGACATGCTCGACACCACAATGAAAACCCAGCTCAAGGCTTATCTTGAGAAACTGACCAAGCCTGTTGAGTTGATCGCGACGCTGGATGACAGCGCAAAATCGAATGAGATTAAAGAGCTGCTGGGCGAAATCGCCGAGCTCTCTGACAAAGTGACCTTTAAAGAGGACAACACCCTGGCGGTGCGTAAGCCCTCTTTCCTGATCACCAACCCAGGCTCGCACACTGGCCCGCGCTTTGCTGGCTCTCCGCTGGGGCATGAGTTTACCTCGCTGGTGCTGGCGCTGCTGTGGACCGGCGGTCATCCGTCGAAAGAAGCGCAGGCGCTGCTGGAGCAGATCCGCGATATCGACGGCGACTTCGAGTTCGAGACTTACTACTCGCTCTCCTGCCACAACTGCCCGGACGTGGTGCAGGCGCTGAACCTGATGTCGGTGCTGAACCCACGCATCAAGCACACGGCGATTGACGGCGGCACTTTCCAGAACGAAATCACCGATCGTAACGTGATGGGCGTTCCGGCGGTCTACGTTAACGGCCAGGAGTTTGGTCAGGGTCGTATGACGCTGACAGAGATCGTGGCGAAAATTGATACCGGCGCGGAAAAACGTGCGGCGGAAGAGCTGAACAAACGCGACGCTTACGATGTGCTGATTGTCGGCTCCGGCCCGGCGGGCGCAGCGGCCTCTGTCTACTCTGCCCGTAAAGGCATTCGTACCGGTCTGATGGGCGAACGCTTCGGCGGCCAGGTGCTGGATACCGTTGATATCGAAAACTACATCTCCGTGCCGAAAACTGAAGGCCAGCAGTTCGCGGGTGCCCTGAAAGCGCACGTTGCGGATTATGATGTTGACGTGATCGACAGCCAGAGCGCCAGCAAGCTGGTTCCGGCGTCGGTTGAAGGCGGCCTGCATCAGATTGAAACCGCGTCTGGCGCGGTGCTGAAAGCGCGTACCGTGATCATTGCGACCGGCGCGAAATGGCGCAACATGAATGTGCCGGGCGAAGATCAGTATCGCACCAAAGGCGTGACCTACTGCCCGCACTGCGACGGCCCGCTGTTTAAAGGCAAGCGCGTGGCGGTGATCGGCGGCGGTAACTCCGGCGTGGAAGCGGCTATCGATCTGGCCGGGATTGTTGAACACGTGACGCTGCTGGAGTTTGCTCCGGAGATGAAAGCGGATCAGGTGTTGCAGGATAAAGTTCGCAGCCTGAAGAATGTCGACATTGTTCTGAACGCGCAGACCACCGAAGTGAAAGGCGACGGCACCAAAGTGACCGGCCTTGAGTACCGCGACCGCGTGAGCGGCGATGTACATCAGGTTGCGCTGGCGGGGATCTTCGTTCAGATCGGTCTGCTGCCGAACACCACCTGGCTGGAAGGCGCGATTGAGCGCAACCGCATGGGCGAAATCATCATCGACGCCAAATGCGAAACCAGCGTGAAAGGCGTGTTCGCGGCGGGCGACTGCACCACGGTGCCGTACAAACAGATCATTATCGCTACCGGCGAAGGTGCCAAAGCGTCGCTGAGCGCGTTTGATTACCTGATCCGTACCAAAGCGTAAGCAAAAATAAGAAAGTAAGAGTCACCTGCATATAAAAAGCTGCCGCAAGGCAGCTTTTTTTTGCCCGGATGAAGCCGGGTTGCGGGTTGGGTGCCTCTTTTTTGCCGGATGGCGGCTGCGCCTTATCCGGCCTACAAAAGACCGCGATCCCCTTAACAACAACGCGCACGATCCCGTAGGCCGGATAAGCGTCAGCGCCATCCGGCAATAAGCACAATCTACCGCACGACCAACACCGGGATATGCGCGTGGCGCACCACGCTTGAGGCGTTGGAGCCGAGCAAATGGGTGCTGATGGACGGGTTGCGCGAGGCGATCACCACCATATCCGCATGCAGCTCTTCGCCGAGCTCATTGACCATATCGCGCACGCTGCCGAAGCGAACGTGGGTATGAATGCGCGAGGGATCGATGGAAAAATGGCTTCGCATACTCTCGAGGCGGGTTTGTGCCTCCTGGTGCAGATGCTCTTCAAAGCGGCGTAAATCGGCGGCGAAACGGTGCAGGCTGAGGCTGGCAGAAGCGGGTAACACATGCAGCAGGTGAATGATACCTTCGCTCTGGGCGAGGAATTCGGCGTGACGAACGGCTTTATCACTTAACTCCATTTCGAAAATATCGACCGGCATAATGATTGTCTGGTACATAAACGCGTCTCCCTGTGAGTTATGTCCCAGGAATTGAAGCACAAAGAGAGGGGGGATTTTGCTGCATGGGTGGCAAATCTGAACAAAGGCGGGCGCCGGAAAGAGGATGCGGGCGCATCCTCTGCAAAACAAAGCAGGGCGGGGATCAGAGCATGAAATCGCCAGCGGCTTCAGGCTGGTAAAGCAGCTCCAGCACTTCAAGGTCGGTGGTGGTTCCCCCCGGCAACGTCCAGTGAATTGAATCACCAACACGTAAACCTAGCAGCGCCGCGCCCACCGGGGCCAGTACCGACAGCTGCGTGGCGCTGTCTGTCATCTGCGCCGGGTAGACCAGCGTACGCACGCGGATTTCACCGCTTTTCAGCTCGCGGAATTTTACCGTGCTGTTCATCGTCACCACATCATGCGGCATCGCTTCTGGCGCGCACATATTGGCGCGATCCAACTCCTCATTCAGCGCATCCGCGACCGCAAGGCTGGCATGTGCAGGCTGCTCCAGCAAGCGGTCGAGGCGCTCAGCGTCTCGCTCATTAATGATAATGGCAGGTCTGGACATCTCTTACTCCGTGTCAGGTGATTGATCCAAAGAAAAACCCTCGCCGACGGGCAGCGAGGGTTTGTCTAAAGCTGATGATACTAACCCGGCCCCATGCTGTGAAGTGACCAGGCGCACATTTGCCTCAATTATGATTATTCCGCAGCAATCAGTAACCCGCGCTGTCGAGGATAAAGTGATCCCCACAGTTGCCGGGGTGCGGCTGTGGCAGCAGCGAGCGGCCAGAGAGCGGCGTGTTAATCGCTTCGGCTTTGATGGCAACCTGCATCTCGGTCAAATAGGCCGGGTTGCCGTTACAGGTGAGTTTCACCGCTTTCACGCCCTGCTTACCGTAAGCCTCGGCGACGGCAGCATCAAAGGCGGTACGGGTGATCGCTTTGCCGTAGTTATTGGCAAGAAACACTCCGAGCGGGCTGGTTTTGATCTCATGATTCAGACGCACCATCGCGCCAAAATAGTCATCGGGATCGAAGCCGAAACAGACGCCGTGCTTGGCATATTCATAACGCTCAAGGCAGGAGTTACCGCCGGAGCCGGGCATGGCGGCGTTGAGTTTATCTGCCATCTCCAGCGATAAACCGGTCTCTGCCGCCGCGCATTTCTGGCTGGTTTTCGCTTCCGGCATATTGGGGATCGGGCGCGTGGCGCAGCCAAAACGCATCCAGCGGCGGTTATCGACGCCGCGCGCGGCGATCGATTTCGGCAGGCCCGGCCATAAACCGTGCACCGTCAAATTATCGGCTTCGTCGTCCGGGGATTTTTGCAGGCGGCACTCGTCAGGCTCGTCGCGCCCGTTGTCGTGCATGCTCTGGCAAAAACCGGTCTGCCAGGAGAGCGCCAGCACGTAGCGATCAAAATCGCCATACTGCTTCGGTTGCAGCGGTGCGGCATAGGCAGAAGTAAAGAGTAGCGCGGCAATGCCTGTGCTGATGAAGAGTCCCTTTTTAAACATTTCAGTTCCTGATTAATGGGTCCAGATAATTGCCATAGGTTATTAAACCATAAAAAAAGCGCCGGGCAGGCGCTTTTTCAACTTCTGAAACCCGGCAGGGTTAGTGAACCGCTGCGCCAGGCACGAGTATTTCGGTAGCCACAATCACCACCACCAGGCCAACCAGGATCGGCACGGAGGTGCGTTTTACCACTTCAAACGGCGAAATGTTTGCCATCCCGGCAACCGCCACCACCACGCCTGAAACCGGCGAAATGGTGCGACCGAGGTTGGAGGCCTGCAACATTGGAATCGATAAATAGGCCGGGTTGATGCCCGCTTCGCGCGCCAGTTTTGGGATCATCTCCACAAACGCGTAAAACGGCGCATTACCGGAACCCGTCGTCATTGCTGCCAGCATGGTGAGGATCACCAGCACCAGCATCAAAATAATGCTCGCTGAACCGAACGAAGTAGCAATCGAGATCAGGCTCTGGATAAAGCCGATGGTGCTCAGCCCCTGGGCGAAGACGCCTGCGGCAACCAGCAGCATCACGACACCGGCAAAGGCATCGGCCATGCCGCGCCAGGCCACTTCCAGCCCGCTGAAGACATTCTGCGTATTAAAGCCGCGCAAAAACTCCAGCACTGCGGCAATCAGCATACAGATCACTAGGATGGTAATAATATGCAGCTCCGGGCCCCATTTGCCGTCAAAAATCAGCACGCCGATGATCGGTGTAAAGGGCAGAATGGCGTAAAACGCGGGCGCGCGGGTGGTGATCTCTTTCACATCCAGCATTTCGCTGACGATGTTCTCTTTCTTATCGAGGTAGCGCTGCCAGAAAAAGTGGGCGATGGCCATGGCGATAATCGCGGCGATAGAGATCGGCAGGGTGGTTTTAAAGGCGAAATCAACCAGCGGCATCTCTGCGGCTTTCGCGGCCAGCACCACATCGCCGGAGGTGGGCGAGAGAATAATCGCTGCCGGGGAGGCGCAAATCGCCGCCGCCGCGCCGCGGCTGATGCCGACGTTAACCATCACCGGGAAGAGCGTTGCCATCAACAGCACGCCAAGGCCGGTTGCCGAAGAGACCGCCAGCGACATCAGGCAGGCGACAAAATAGGCGGCAATCATCAAGATATAGGGCGAGTTGATAAAGCGCAGCGGGCGCGACGCCAGCTTAACCACCATATCGTTAGCGCCGATGTGCGTCATGTAGGCAGCAAAACCGCACAGCATCATGATCATCATGCCGAGATCGCCGCCGCGGCTCATCAGCAGGATTTTTATATATTCGACAATGTCGGTAGCGCGATAACCGGTACTGGTGGCGCTGGAGGGTAATATTGAGTGGCCCATCAGCGCGCTGACGATCAATAACGCCAGACCGCCGACAAACAGTACGCCGGTGGCGGAGTAGCCTTTAATGATGTAGCGGGCGACGCCGACAATTACCACGACGCCGATCAACAGCTCAATCAGGGTTGAAATCATATTGGGTCCCGGAGGTTGGACAAAAAAAAGTAAAGTAAGCAAAAGGCTGCACCGCAATGTGCCGAATAACGGCGGCGTGATAGCTGATTAAAATCAACAAAGCGCTGCATTGCGCGCAATATTACGTGAATTGTTATAAATCAGAAAAATAAATACGGGCGAAACGATAATTCAGGCTAATGAATTTCGGCAGTTATGTTTTATTCGTGATAACGGTTGGTTAATTGTTTTGGCGTTTTTCGTTTCAGTTTGATTTGACAGCAAAATTCACTAAAAAAGCCTTTAAAAATAGAAAGCGGGCTGCTTATACTCGCCGTTACCTTCACTCACCCACGGTAATGTTATGCACGCAGCCTGGCTCTACCGATTGCGCTTTATTAAGCGGCATTTATTAATGCTGCTTATCGCATTGGGTTGGCTGCTGATCCAGAGCCAGATGGCGATCGCCTCTCACGGCTGTGCGCTCCCGGTACCGGGTGAAGCGATGGCGCAGCAGCATCTGCACCATCTGGCAATGGGTGATGACGCGCCCAAAGCCCACGCGATGAAAGCGCCGCTCTGCGAGAAGCACTGCGTGCCCGATCAGGTGCAAAAAGAGAGCCATTACCCTTCACTGGCGGCGCTGCCCGCCACGCTGACGCTGGCGATTGCCGAACCTGTTTGTTCTGCTATCACTTCGCGCAGCTGGGTATTAACTCCGCCTGCCGCCGGGCCCCCTGCCACCATCCGCTTCTGCCGTTTTCGCGAATAGAGACCTGTTAACACATTGATTTGAATTTCATTAATGTTTAACAGGAGATTTTCTATGCGTAGCTATTTACTCTGCCTGCTCTCAGGCATCCTGCTTTTCCCGTATCTCAGCGCCAACGCGCAAACGCATGACATGGCGCACCATCACGCGATGCCCGCTCAGGTTTATCAAAGCCAGGGCAGTGTCAAAAAAATCACCCCGCAGGCGATCTCTATCGCCCATCAGGCTATCCCTGCGCTGAACTGGCCGCCGATGACCATGCAGTTTACGGTTGCGCCGGAGCATCCGCTGGCGCAGGTGAAGGTGGGCGATAACGTTCGCTTCAGCTTCAGCCAGAGCGATCGGGGTTACACCCTTATCTCTGTAACGCCGTTACCGTAAGCGGGAGTAACCATGAAACGATACTCGCTGAGCCTGCGGCTCGGCGGGGTTTGCCTTGCGCTTATCTGCTCCGCCGCGCAGGCGGAGTCGCTAACGCTGACGCAAACCCTCGCCGCCGCAGAGCGCTACTCTGCTGAGCTTTCTGCCAACCGCAACGAAGCTCACGCGCTGGATGCGATGGCCGATTCCGCCCGCCAGTTGCCCGATCCCAAACTCAAATTCGGCATTGAGAATGTGCCGGTGCAGGGCAATAACGACCGCCGTTTGACCCGCGAAGGCATGACCATGCAGCGCATTGGCGTGATGCAGCAGTATGTCAGCGCGGAAAAACGCGATCGTAAGGCCGACACCTTGCTGGCCGAAGCGCGCAGCATCGAAGCCAAATCCCACGCGGTGCGCGCAGCGCTGCAGCGCGATACCGCCCAGGCGTGGCTTGAGCTGGCGCTCTCACAGCGGGCGCTGCACACCGCCCGGCAATTAGTGGCAGAAACCGCGCGTCAGCAGGGCGCGCAACGCGCCAGCGTCGGCACGGGGAATGCCCTGCCGGATAGCGTGCTCGCCTTTCAAATCGGCCTGAGCGCGATGCGCGATAAGGTCACCCTTGCCGAGCGGGATGTGCAGTTGGCACAAACCCGGCTGATGCAACTGACCGGGCAGCCGATCACCACCGTCAGCGGCGAGCTTCCCCGCTATCAGCGCCTGCCCGCCGATGAGAAAACGCTGGAAGAGGCCATTCGCCAGCATCCCGACATCCTTACTGCTGCAAGCGTTGCCAACCGCGCCAAAGCCCGTTCGGCAGAATCGGCGATTGCCGCACTGCCCGATGTCGAGGTGGAGGTGTGGTATGGGCGGCGTGCCGAGGGGTATGAAGATATGGCCGGGGTGATGTTTACCGTCGATCTGCCGCTGTTTCAGTCCCGCCGCCAGGATAAAGATCACGCCGCTGACGTCTCCCGCACCATGCAGGCCAATGACCAACTGGCGCTCGCCGGGCGTGAGCATCTCGCCGAACTTCACACTCTGATTGCCCAGTACAACGCCGCGCAAACCCTCTGGCAGCGCCAGCGGGATGACGTGCTGCCGCTTTTGCGTAGCCGTGCCGCGCTGTTAGCGGCCCAGTACCGCGCCGGGCAGTCCGATCTCCCGGCGCTGCTTGAGGCGCGCCGCAGCGTGCTCGACGGTGAACTGGCGCTCAACCAGGCCGAAAAAACGATGGCGCAGCAGTGGGCGGCGATCCGCTGGCTTATCCCGCAGGAGGTGATGTGATGAAAAGAACCCTGTTAGCCGTAGCGGTTGCTGCCTGCGTGGCGGCCAGCGCCGGTTATCTTGCGGGTCGCCAAGAGAGCGTGCCCGCTGATAGCAGCCAGCCGCCACAGGCGCGCAAAGTGCTCTACTGGTACGACCCGATGGTGCCGGATCAGCGCTTCGATAAGCCGGGCAAATCGCCCTTTATGGATATGCCGCTGGTGGCGAAATATGCCGATGACGCACCTGTTGACGGTGGCGTGCGCGTCAGCGCCCAACAACAGCAAAACCTTGGCATGACCACCGCGAAGGTGGAGAAACGGCCGCTTACCAGCGCTTTTTCTGCGTTTGCCACGGTGACTACCGACGAGCGTGCGATGCAGATCGTGCCGTCTCCGGCGGCGGGCGTGGTGGAGAAACTCTTTGTCCGCGCGCCGCAGCAGTGGGTGAAAAAGGGCGAGGCGTTGGCGCAGCTCTGGATCCCGCAGTGGACCAGCGCTCAGCAGGAGTATCTGGCGGTGCGCCAACTTGGCGACAGCGAACTGACGCGCGCCGCCCGCGAACGGCTGGCGCTGCAGTTTATGCCGCAAGAGGTGATTCGCGCGGTGGAGCGCAGTGCCAAAGCGCAGACCCGACTGATCGTTCGCGCCGCGCGCGACGGCTATGTCACTAAACTTGATACCCGGGAAGGGGCGCAGGTCGCCGCCACGCAAACGCTGTTTGAACTGGCGAGCCTCGACCCGGTCTGGCTGGTGGTCGATTATCCGCAAAGCCAGGCGCAGGCGCTGACGGTTGGCAGCGAGGTGGAAGCGACCAGCGAAAGCTGGCCGGGCGAGCGTTTCCACGGTCGCGTCAGCGAACTGTTGCCGCAGCTGGCTAGCGCCACGCGCACGCTGCAAGCGCGCATTGTGCTGGATAACCCGCAGCAGAAGCTGAAACCCGGCATGTTCCTGACCGTCACCCAGCCGGAAGCGGCGCAGCAGCCCGCGGTGCTGGCAATCCCGGAAGAGGCATTGATCGAAAGCGGACGCGCCAGCCGCGTGCTGCTGGCAACCGGTGAGGGGCATTTCCGTGCGGTAAATGTGAGGGCCGGACGGCGCGCGCAGGGTTGGCGCGAGATCCTCTCCGGGTTGCAGGAGGGCGATGTGGTAGTTACTTCCGGCCAGTTCCTGATCGACTCTGAAGCGAGCCTGCGCAGCGCCTTGCCAGAGCCATCGCCCGTCATCAAAAAAACGCCGGAATATCGCGCCAGCGGCGTGGTGCAGGCGGTAGATAACGGCACCATCACCCTCAGCCATCAACCGATCGCTGAGCTGAACTGGGGAGCGATGACGATGGACTTTGTGCTCAAAGAACCCGATCCGCAGGTGAAAGTGGGCGATAAGGTGATGTTCAGCTTCACGCTGGATGACGAAGCGGGCGCGGTCATTACCCATCTGATGCCGGAGGCGACGAAATGATTGCTGCCGTGATTCGCGCCTCATTACGCAACCGCCTGCTGGTCCTGCTGGCGGCGCTTCTCCTCACCGGCTGGGGCATCTGGTCGTTACAGCGCGCGCCGCTTGATGCGCTGCCCGATCTCTCAGATGTGCAGGTGATTATTCGTGCCAGCTATGCGGGCAAAGCGCCGCAGCTGATTGAGGATCAGGTGACCTATCCGCTGACCACCGCCATGCTCTCGGTGCCGGGGGCGAAAACGGTGCGCGGCTACTCGATGTTTGGCGACGCCTATGTGTATGTGCTGTTTGACGACGACACCGATCTCTACTGGGCGCGGTCGCGGGTGCTGGAGAGCCTGAGCCAGATTCAGGCATCGCTCCCCGCCGGGGTGGAGGTGGGTCTCGGGCCGGATGCCACCGGCGTTGGCTGGATCTATGAGTATGCGCTGCTGGATCGCAGCGGCAAGCATAACCTCGCCGATCTGCGCGCCTTGCAGGACTGGACGCTTAAATTTGAGCTGAAAACTGTGCCCAATGTCGCCGAGGTTGCCAGCGTCGGTGGCATGGTGCGCCAGTACCAGATTGTGCCGGACCCGCAAAAGATGCGCGCGCTCAATATCACCCATCAGCAACTGGTAAGCGCGGTGCAGGCGGCGAATCAGGAGAGTGGCGGCGCGCTGCTGGAGATGGGCGAAGCGGAGTTTATGCTGCGCACCAGCGGCTACTTGCGCCAGCCGGAGGATTTTCGCCAGACGGTGATCGCCAGCCGCGACGGCGTGCCGGTGATGCTTTCCGATATCGCGACCGTACGTCTCGGGCCAGAGTTGCGCCGGGGCGTGGCGGAGTATAACGGTGAAGGCGAAGTGGCGGGCGGCGTGATTGTTATGCGCTACGGCAAGAATGCGCTGGAGACCATTCATGCGGTCAAAGTGAAGCTTGCTGAGATAGAAAAAACGCTGCCCGCGGGCGTAGAGATTGTCCCGGTTTACGACCGCTCGACGCTGATTGAGAACGCCGTCGGCACGCTGACCCATAAGCTGATTGAAGAGTTTATCGTTGTCGCGCTGGTCTGCACGCTGTTCCTGTTCCACTTTCGCTCGGCGCTGGTGGCGATCGTCTCGCTGCCGCTGGGCATTCTCGGCGCGTTTATCGTCATGCACTACCAGGGGATCAACGCCAATATCATGTCGCTTGGCGGCATCGCGATTGCCGTCGGCGCGATGGTTGATGCAGCGATTGTGATGATTGAGAACATGCATAAAGTGATGGAGCATTGGCGGCACGATAACCCTGGCCGCCTGCCGGAGCGGGGCGATTACTGGCGCTTCTCCGAGCAGGCGGCGGTGGAGGTCGGCCCGGCGCTCTTTTGCAGCCTGCTTATCATCACCCTGTCGTTTATTCCGGTCTTCTCGCTGGAGGCGCAGGAGGGGCGGATGTTCTCGCCGCTGGCGTTCACCAAAAGCTGGGCGATGGCTGTCGCCGCCGGGCTTGGCATTACGCTGGTGCCGGTGCTGATGGCGCTGTTTATTCGCGGCAACATTCCTGATGAGAAGGCCAACCCGATTAACCGCGTGTTGATCCGGCTTTATGAACCGCTGCTCGATAGGGTGCTGGCGTGGCCGAAAGCAACGCTCGCCATTGCCCTGCTGCTGTTGCTGGCGACCGCCTGGCCGCTCAGCCGCCTTGGCAGTGAGTTTATGCCGCCGCTGGATGAGGGCGATCTGCTCTATATGCCCTCGACGCTGCCGGGCATTTCCGCCCGGGAAGCGGGGCGTTTGCTGCAACAAACGGACCGTTTGATCAAAAGCGTGCCGGAGGTGGAGAGCGTATTTGGTAAGGCGGGCAGGGCAGAGAGCGCGACCGACCCTGCGCCGTTGACCATGCTGGAGACCACTATCCGCTTCAAGCCGCGCGCGCAGTGGCGGCCCGGCATGACGCCGGAAAAACTGATCGATGAGCTGGATAGAACCGTCAGCGTGCCGGGCATCGCCAATGTCTGGGTGCCGCCGATCCGCAACCGCCTCGACATGCTGGCAACCGGCATTAAAAGCCCGGTAGGGATTAAGGTGAACGGCAATAATATTGCCGATATTGAGCGCGTGGCGCAGCAGATTGAGCAGGTGGTGAAAAGCGTGCCGGGCGTCACCTCCGCGCTGGCGGAGCGGCTGGCGGGCGGACGCTATGTTGATATCAACATTAACCGCCAGCAGGCCGCGCGCTATGGCGTCTCGGTGCAGGAGTTGCAGTCGCTGGTTTCAACCTTAGTGGGCGGCGAGAAGATTGGCGAAGTGTTGCAGGGGCGCGAGCGGTTTCCCATCAATGTGCGTTACCCGCGGGATCTTCGGGCGAACGTCGACGATCTGCGCGCATTACCGGTGATCACCGCCAGCGGCAGCCAGATTGCGCTCGGCGATCTGGCAGAGGTGGTGATTACCGAGGGGCCGCCGATGCTGAAGAGCGAGAATGCGCGCTTATCGAACTGGATCTACGTCGATTTGCGCGGGCGTGATTTGAAATCGGCGGTAGAGGAGATGCAGCAGCGGGTGGCGCAGCAGGTAGCGTTGCCGCAGGGCGTTACGCTTAGCTGGTCCGGGCAGTTTGAGTATCTTGCACGCGCGACGGCGAAGTTGAAAGTCGTGCTGCCGGTGACGCTGATGATTATCTTTCTCCTGCTGTTTATTACCTTCAAACGGGTGAGCGATGTCTTATTAATTATGGGGACATTGCCCTTCGCATTAATAGGCGGCGTCTGGTTGCTCTGGCTGTTGGGATATAACTTATCGGTGGCAGGCGCCGTCGGCTTTATTGCGCTGGCCGGTGTGGCGGCGGAGTTCGGGGTTATTATGGTGCTCTATCTCAATCATGCGCTTGAGAAATATCGCATCTCTGAATCCGATGAACCTAATAAACGACTGCTTCTCGCAATACATGAGGGGGCGGTATTACGCGTGCGCCCGAAAGTGATGACGGTGGCGACCATTATGGCCGGGCTGCTGCCGATCATGTGGGGCGGCGGCAGCGGCGCAGAGGTGATGAGCCGTATCGCGGCACCGATGATCGGTGGGATGGTCACCGCTCCGCTGCTCTCAATGCTGGTGATTCCTGCGCTCTATTATTTACTCCATCGAAAACGCTGACCTTAATATGCGCCCCGGCAATGGGGCGCTTGATACTTTATTAAGTTTTGTAACTAGCCATAAAATGGGACTCTTCCTGGCAGGTTTAAGAACAACACTAATTTCGTTAAGGAACTATTAAGGTAAGGTGTCGGAAAATAGAAGTTGATTTGTTATATGGAAAATTTGTTGTGGCTGTTTATAAAAAATTTAAATATTTCGCTGTCTTTTTGTGTTTACAGGTTTTACTGATTCCAACACTTCACGCAGCAGACAAACCCTGGTACACCGTTTTCGCTGACAACGTTAAGCAAACGTGGCAGCAGCCGGATAACTACGATCTCTATGTGCCTGCCATCACCTGGCATGCGCGTTTCGCCTATGACAAGGACAAAACCGATCGCTATAACGAGCGTCCGTGGGGTGCAGGCTTTGGTCAGGATCGCTGGGATGAGAAAGGGAACTGGCACGGGCTCTACCTGATGGCGTTCAAAGACTCCTTTAACAAGTGGGAGCCGATTGGCGGCTACGGCTGGGAAAAGACCTGGCGCCCGCTGGCGGATGAGAATTTCCATCTGGGTCTTGGTTACACCGCGGGTGTCACCGCGCGCGATAACTGGAAGTACATTCCGATCCCGGTGCTGCTGCCGCTGGCCTCCATTGGCTATGGACCGGCGACGTTCCAGATGACCTACATTCCCGGCACTTACAACAACGGTAACGTTTACTTCGCCTGGATGCGCTTTCAGTTTTGATCGCTGTGTCGGGAGTTGTTGCGAACAAAGAGTAAACAGCGCGAAAAACGCGGGATAATGCGGCGTTGGAAAAAAAGTTCGCGACATTTATCACTTTTTCGCGAATAACGACTGGACAAAACTCGCGACAATTGTTGTACTGATACCCGACACAGCATTTGTGTCGTATTTTCATGTAAAGGTAATTTTGATGTCTAAGATTAAAGGTAACGTTAAGTGGTTTAATGAATCCAAAGGATTCGGTTTCATTACTCCGGAAGATGGCAGCAAAGACGTGTTCGTACACTTCTCTGCAATCCAGAGCAATGGTTTCAAAACCCTGGCCGAAGGTCAGCGCGTTGAGTTTGAAATCACTAACGGTGCCAAAGGCCCATCTGCTGCTAACGTAATGCCTGTTTAATCAGCGCGTACAGCAAGAATTCCAAAACCCGCCTCAAGGCGGGTTTTTTATTGCCTTCAGTTCGCGTTAGCGGTTGAGAAGAGCCAGAAAGCCAGCGCGGTCATGGCAAACGATCCCAACAGGTTAACGGCGACATTCAGCAGCGCCCAGCCTGCGCGCCCCTCCTGCAGTAAAAAGACTACTTCCGCCGAAAAGGTAGAGAAGGTCGTTAACCCACCGCAAAACCCGGTGGTTATCAGCACTTTCCACACAGGATCGATATGCGTCATACGGTTAAACCATGCCAGCCCGGCACCAATAATAAATGCGCCAATTAAGTTCGCCGTCAGCGTACCGAGCGGAATGATTTGATGAACCGGGTTGAGTTTCATACTCAGCATCCAGCGCGCCACGCTGCCCGTGCCGCCGCCGATAAATACCGCTAAAAGGAGTTGTAACACTGAGCTATCCTGCTATCTGATAAGTGAATATGACGAGTTTACCGTCGTGGTCGAAAACTGGCTATGGCAATACTGTAAGGAGAAACGAGATGATTGTTGCTGCCGGACAATTTGCTGTCACACCCGTGTGGCAAACTAACGCCCGTACGTGTGTGGAACTGATGGCAGAGGCTGCGCGTCAGCAGGCGTCTCTATTAGTGCTGCCAGAAGCGTTGCTGGCGCGGGATGATAACGACCCGCATATGTCGGTGAAATCCGCGCAGCGGCTTGATGAGGGCTTTCTGAGCCTGCTTTGCGAAGAGAGCCGCCGCAACACCATGACCACTGTGCTGACCGTCCACGTTCCGTCGACAGCGGGCAGGGCGGTTAATACGCTGGTGGTATTGCGCGGCGGGGAGATCATCGCGCAGTATGCCAAGCTGCATCTTTATGATGCGTTCAGCATGCAGGAGTCTGCGCGGGTCGATGCCGGAAACTCGTTGCCGACGCTGATTGAGGTGGAAGGGATGCAGGTGGGGCTAATGACCTGTTACGATCTGCGTTTCCCGGAGTTGGCATTATCGCTGGCGTTACAGGGTGCTGAATTGCTGGTGCTGCCCGCTGCGTGGGTGCGCGGGCCGCTAAAAGAGATGCACTGGGCGACGCTGCTTACCGCACGAGCGCTGGACACCACCTGTTATCTGGTGGCTGCCAGCGAGTGCGGCAACAAGAATATTGGTCAAAGCCGGATCGTCGATCCGCAAGGTGTTACGCTTGCGGCAGCAGCCGAGGAGGCACAGCTAATTTTTGCCGAGGTGACGGCTGAGCGCGTGGCGCAAACGCGGGAAAAACTTCCCCTTTTACGCAATCGCCGTTTTGCGCATCCTCAATTGTTGTGATGTTTTTTTAATCAGTGCTTGATTCATCTCGTTACAGATTGCTATTGTGTGCGCGCACTGAATGACCGTTAATGGTGTCAGGTTATCAACGGTGCTTTTTACAGCCTGTTTTATGAAAGAAGGTATCTATGGGTGAGATTAGTATTACTAAACTGCTGGTCGTGGCCGCGTTAGTGGTTCTGCTGTTTGGGACCAAGAAACTGCGTACACTGGGCGGCGATCTTGGTGCAGCGATCAAGGGCTTCAAAAAGGCCATGAACGATGATGACGCCGCGAAGAAAGACGCAGACGTTGTCACAGCAGAGAAACTCTCTCACAAAGAGTAATCGCGCCACGACAGGCGAAAAAAAACCGGCTATCAGCCGGTTTTTCTGTTTTGAGTGTAAGTAAGTGTTACTTCACTTCCATACCTTTGGCTTGCAGATCCGCATGGTATGACGAGCGGACGAACGGACCGCATGCGGCATGGGTAAAGCCCATCGCCAGCGCTTCCTCTTTCATCTCTTCAAACTCATCCGGGCTGACGTAGCGCTGCACCGGCAGGTGGTGACGGCTCGGTTGCAGATACTGGCCCAGCGTCAGCATGGTCACGCCATGGCGACGCAGATCGCGCATCACTTCAATGATTTCCGCATTGGTTTCGCCTAAACCGACCATCAGGCCCGATTTCGTCGGGATCTCCGGGTGCGCCTCTTTAAAACGCTCCAGCAGTTTCAGCGACCAGTTGTAATCCGCGCCCGGGCGCACCTGGCGGTAGATACGCGGTACGTTTTCCAGGTTGTGGTTGAAAACGTCCGGCGGCGTGGCGGTCAGAATATCGAGCGCGCGATCCATACGGCCGCGGAAATCCGGCACCAGCGTTTCGATTTTGATCGTCGGGCTCTTCTCACGAATCGCGGTAATGCAGTCAGCAAAGTGCTGAGCGCCGCCGTCGCGCAGATCGTCACGGTCAACGGAGGTGATCACCACATAACGCAGCGCCATATCGGCGATGGTCTGCGCCAGCTTCAGCGGTTCGTTCGCGTCGGGCGCAACAGGACGGCCATGCGCCACATCGCAGAAGGGGCAGCGACGCGTACAGATGGCGCCAAGGATCATAAACGTGGCGGTACCGTGGTTGAAACACTCAGCGAGGTTCGGGCAGGAGGCCTCTTCGCAAACAGAGTGCAGCCCGTTTTTGCGCATGGCAGCTTTGATACCCTGGATACGGGAGGAGTCGGCCGGGAGTTTGATTTTCATCCATTCCGGTTTTCTTAACAGGGCTTCACGCTCTGTTGCCACGTTTTTTACCGGGATAAGCGCCATTTTATCGGCGTCGCGATACTTTACACCGCGTTCCATCACAATGGGTTTACTCATAGCGTGCGTGTTCCAGTTGCGGGTGACGAAGAAGGCATTTCAATTCAAGGAGAAGTTGTATTTATCAACTATTTTTGAATTAACGTAGGCGCAGTATACCATCTCTGGCGGGGATAAAGCAGCCTGACGGACTGCCAAATTGTGAAATAGTTGTTGTTTTGTGCTAAAGGCCCGCAGGCCATTTATCACTTGTCCTGGTGCCAGCGGGCGTTAAAACGCCCGTCTGATCACATCTACCACGCTCTCCAGCACCGGGTCGCGCAGGCTTAACTTATTGTAGTAAAGCGAAATATCCAGGCGCTCGTTGTTGACCGGCGGGAAGGGGATCTCGACCAGCGGCCAGCAGTGTCGGAACAGTTCGTATAAACGGTAGGGCATCAGCCCGAGCAGATCGCTGTTACCAATCAGTGCAGCGATTGTGAACATATTGTAACTGCTAAACGAGACCTGGCGTTCGGGGAAGAGATCCTGCATCCGCTGGCGCAGCGCGCTCAGGTTTTGCCCCTCAAGCATCAGCAGCGTGTGCTCATACTTCTGCAATGCCAGCTCATTAATCGGTTCGTTCAGGCAAGGGTGATCTTTGCGGCACACCAGCATCAGCCGGTCGGAGAAGAGCACGTGGTGATTGATGGTGCGCGAACTGGCGATATGGGTATCAATAATCAGATCGGTCTGGAACTGGCTGAGCTGGCTCTCAGCATCGTTTATCGGGATGTTACGCATCATCAGATGCGGAGCGCTCTCTTTAATCGCCTGAAAGACCACCGGGATCACCAGCGCGCCGATAGAGGGCGTGGTACCCACCGTTATCGTGCGCTGCTTATCGTAGCTGCCGGTTAAATCGAGCGCGCCGAGAATGGATTCCAGCCCCTGGCTGATATATTCATGCAGATGGGCGGCATAAGCGGTCGGTGTGACGCCCTGACCTTTGCGAATGAAAAGTGGATCGGGAAATATTGAACGCAGTTTTTGAATTGACTGGCTAATAGCAGACGGCGTCAGGTTCAGCACTTTCGCGGCGTTAACGATCCCTTTATGGACATATACCGCCTCAAAAATGGTCAATAAATTGAGATCAATATTGCGCAGGGTTCGGAAGACTTGCGGCTTATCATCCTGGGGACGCACTGTTATTCGCTTTTCCGGCAGGCTCTTATTATCCACGCTTGTGCTCCGTTTTCATTCGCAATATGAATGATAGTTGAATTTGTTTTTTTTGTTCATCAGCAAACTGAGTTAACGTCCTGTCTCGTCTCATCATTACGTAGATTTTTTCATCACGATGCCGGGCAATGCAGTCGGAAAACAATTGGCCTGAAGCATATGTAAGAAGTCTGGCGAAGCATGGTAACGCATATTAGCCAGAGAGGGCAGGCAGGTTGAAAATAGAGAATATGGCTTCTATTGTAAAGCGTTAACAGGGCAAATATATAACGACCCGCACAAATTGCGGGCCGTGATACATCATACATTAAGCGCTCATATATTGATGAGGCGGATTGTTTAGTAACGCTAAAAAGTGCTGGATAAGAATTGTCCTTATTTTATCCATGCTGGCGTTTTCAACAAGTTTGCTGACCTGGGTCATTTCCATTCCGGCATAACCGCACGGGTTGATGCGCATAAACGGCGCGAGGTCCATATCAATATTCAGCGCCAGGCCATGGAATGAGCAGCCTTTGCGGATGCGCAAACCGAGCGAGCAGATCTTCTTGCCATCGACATAGACACCCGGCGCATCCGGGCGTGCATTTGCCACAATATCGAGCTGCGCCAGGGTATTGATTACCGTGTTTTCCAGCAACGTAACCAGTTCACGCACGCCAATTTTCCGGCGCTTAAGGTTTATCAGGACGTACATAACCTGCTGGCCTGGCCCGTGGTAAGTCACCTGGCCGCCGCGATCGCTCTGAATGACCGGAATGTCACCCGCGGCGAGCACGTGTTCGGCTTTGCCGGCCTGGCCCTGGGTAAAAACGGGCGGGTGTTCCACCAGCCAGATCTCGTCTGGCGTGTCGTCATCGCGACGATCGGTGAAGTCGTGCATCTCCTGAGAGACAGGCGCGTAGGGCTGTAAACCAAGATTGCGGATAAGAATGGTGTCCTGAGACAAAACGGCATCTCCGGCGGAGAAAAGAGTGCGGGGAGTATATCACAGCGAAAACGTTACCCGAATGGCTCCGGGTAACGTCACTAACTTTTACAGCACCATACGAACAATTTCGATATTGCCAAGCTCTTCGTACAGCGTTTCAACTTGTTCAATATGCGTCGCGTTGATGGTAATTGAGACCGAGTGGTAGTTGCCTTTGCTGCTCGGTTTTACCTGCGGAGAGTAATCACCTGGCGCATGGCGCTGTACCACTTCAACCACCAGGTCAACCAGCTCAGGCTTCGCCAGACCCATCACTTTGTAAGTAAAAGGTGTCGGGAATTCAAGCAGTTCTTTAAGATTGGTTTTCATGTCAGCTCCGGCGTAAAAAATAACAACTCCTGCCACAGGGGCAGGAGTTTTTTGAGATATTCAGTATATGGGGGCAAAGATCACACTTTCAAGTGCGCAATCTTTAGCCAAACCAGTGGTGGAACATCAATTTAATGTAATCAATGATTTTGCCGAAGAAGTTCCCTTCCGGGATCTCCTGCAACACCACCAGCGGACGCTGTTCAATGGTTTTTCCATCCAGCTGGAAGTTGATGCTGCCGACCACCTGGTTTTTCTGCAGCGGCGCATGCAGCTCGCTGCTGTTCAGCACATAGCTCGCTTTCAGGTCTTTCATACGACCGCGCGGAATGGTCAGGTAGACATCTTTATCCACGCCCAGCGAGGCGCGATCGCTGTCGCCGAACCAGGCTGGCTCAGAGGCGAACTCTTTCCCGGCTTTCAGCGGGCTGACGGTTTCAAAGAAGCGGAAGCCCCAGGTGAGCAGTTTCTTGCTCTCGGTTTCACGCCCTTTAAAGGTACGGCCACCCATCACGGCGGAGATCAAACGCATCTGGCCTTCGGTTGCCGAGGCCACCAGGTTGTACCCGGCGCGATCGGTATGACCGGTTTTGATGCCGTCAACGTTCAGGCTGTTATCCCACAGCAGACCGTTACGGTTGGTCTGGCGGATGCCGTTGAAGGTGAACTCTTTCTCTTTGTAGATGGAGTACTCGTTCGGTACATCGCGGATCAGCGCCTGGCCAATCAGCGCCATATCACGGGCGGAGCTGTACTGACCTTCAGCATCCAGGCCATGTACGGTCTGGAAGTGGCTGTTTTTCAGACCCAGCGCGTTGACGTAGCTGTTCATCAGGCCAACAAACGCGTCCTGGCTCCCGGCGACGTAGTCGGCCATCGCCACGCAGGCGTCATTGCCCGATTGCAGGTTAATACCACGGATAAGCTGGGAAACCGGCACCTGCATGCCTGGTTTCAGGAACATCAGCGAAGAGCCGCGGAACACCGGGTTGCCGGTGGCCCACGCGTCATTACCGATGGTCACCACATCGCTCTCTTTGAACTTGCCCGCTTTCATCGCCTGGCCGATAACGTAGCTGGTCATCATTTTGGTCAGGCTTGCCGGATCGCGACGTGCATCGGCGTTCTGTTCCGCCAGCACTTTGCCGGAGTTGTAATCGATCAGGATATAGGACTCCGCATCGATCTGCGGAACGCCTGGGATCATGGTTTTAATGTTCAGGTCATCGGCATGCGCAGCGGAGAGGGCAGCTGCGGTCAGCGCCGTGGTGAGCGCCAGGCGCTGCACGAAACGAGCGGAAAAAGTGGTCTTCATGGTCGAACAACGACATCCGTGATGGAGTTAAAAAAAGTGCCTTACTATAGCAAAAGCTATACCGGCAGGCATCTGACTTTGCGCGTGAGAGTGTGAATCATACTTACACAAATTGACAAAATCAGACACCTTTCCCGACTACTGGGCGCGCGTTACAAAAGATTGTAACTGCGCTTCGCTCTGCAGACGCTGCTGCAGCGCGCTGGCCTCAGACTTATTGCTGAATGGCCCTAACTGGATACGCCACACCGCGCCATTCTGCGTCACGCGGCCCGGCACGGAGAACTGCTGCGCCAGACGCTGCTGATACTGCTGCGCACGGGTCTGATCGCTTACTGCGCCAACCTGTACCACATAGCTTCCGCTGGCTGCTGCGGCGGCAGGCGCACTGGCGGCTGGAGCCGCGCTGTGAACGGTGCCCTGCACCGAACCAGGTGCCGTCACCGGGGAGTTACGCGTGGCGGGCGCAGCCGTCTGCGTGACCGTCTCTGTCTGGTTCACCGGCGTAGCGGTAGCAGGCTGGGTGCTGGTATTCATCGCAGGCTGCGCGGGTTCGCTGCTCTCCAGCACGCCAGAGGCGAGCGGCGTTTGCGCACCGAGGAAACCGCCGCTGCGCACCGGGGCACCGGTCGGATCATCGCTTTTCAGCGTATCGTTACTGATCGGCTGCACGTTGGCCTGCGTTTCCACTGGCTGCGCGTCGCTCGGCTGCGAGGCAATCGGCTGCATCGGCTGGGCGGCGTTCGGCTGCGGCGCGGCACTCATGCTACCCCCGCTCAAATCCGGGCGCGCGGGCAGGGCATAGGTCTGCTGCGCCACTTTGGTACAGGCCATTCCCGGACCGGAGAGCGAGCCATCCTGCGCGACGATAATTGGGTCGATGCGCACTTTGGTGTTATTCGATGTGTTCAGGCGATCGGCAGAAGCACGCGACAGCGAGATAACCCGGTCACTGCCGTACGGGCCACGGTCATTGATGCGCACCACAATCATGCGGCCGTTCGCCAGGTTGGTGATCCTCGCATAGCTTGGAATCGGCAGCGTCGGATGCGCGGCGGTGAGCTGCATCGGATCGAACGCTTCACCGGAGGCAGTCAGATTGCTGCCCGGCTCGGCGTCATAAATGGCGGCAAAGCCCGCCTGGCTGAAGCGGGAGGGATCCTGCACGATGGTGTAGCGTTTACCGTCGCGCTCATAATCCTGATTCGCCGTGGCGTTGGGGGCTTCATAGCGCGGCTCCGCGCCGCTGATCTCCACCACCGGGCCGTTACAGACCGCAGGCTGTGGCGCAACCATCGTCTGTTGCTGATTATCATTACTCGTACAGGCCGCCAGTAACCCTGCTGCTATACAGATCCCAGGCCAAAGCTTATGCATTGCGCACCTCTTAAACGTTCTTGGACAACATTTTTCTGTGGGTATGGATCGACATCACGATACCAAACCCGGCCATGAGTACGATGAGGGCGGAACCCCCGTAACTGATCAGCGGCAGCGGAACGCCTACCACCGGCAAGATACCGCTTACCATACCAATATTTACGAACACATATACGAACAGAATCAGCATCAAACCGCCGGCCATCACCCGGCCAAAAGTGGTTTGCGCCCGCGCGGCGATCCACAGCCCGCGCATAATCAGCAGCAGGTAGAGCGCCAGCAGGATCAAAATCCCCACCAGGCCAAGTTCCTCTGCCAGGACGGCGAAGATAAAGTCCGTATGGCGCTCCGGCAGAAACTCCAGCTGCGACTGGGTGCCGTGCAGCCAGCCTTTGCCGCTGAGACCGCCGGAACCAATAGCGATTTTCGACTGAATAATATGGTAGCCCGCGCCGAGCGGATCGGTCTCCGGATCGAGCAGCATCATCACGCGCTGGCGCTGATAATCATGCATCAGGAAGAACCACATTATCGGAATAAAGGCGGCGACAAGCAGCGCGGCAATGCCGATTAGCCGCCAGCTCAGGCCGGAGAGAAACAGCACAAACAGCCCGGAGAGCACCACCAGAATCGAGGTGCCGAGATCCGGCTGCGCCGCCACCAGCAGGGTAGGGACGAAGATCAGCACCAGCGCGATGCCGGTATTTTTCAACGACGGCGGGCAGACATCGCGGTTGATAAAGCGCGCCACCATCAGCGGTACGGCGATTTTGGCAATCTCCGAGGGCTGAAAACGCACCACGCCGAGATCGAGCCAGCGCTGCGCGCCTTTGGAGATAGCGCCAAAGGCGTCAACGGCAATCAGCAGGATCACGCAGAAGACATAGAGATAGGGCGCCCAGCCTTCATAGACGCGCGGCGGCACCTGCGCCAGCACGACCATGACCACCAGCCCCATAGCGATTTGGCCGATTTTACGTTCGGTCATGCCGATATCCTGGCCGCTGGCGCTCCAGATAACGATCGCGCTGTAAAACAGCAGCGCGAGGATGATCAGCAGCAGCGCTGGGTCGAGATGGATCTTATCCCAGAACGATTTTTTGTTCGGATTATCCGTCATGATTATTGGTCCTCTGCCGCGGCCGTGGAGGGGTTTTCCGCCGGCAATTCGGTGTTGTTGTCGCCAAGCATAATGTGGTCGAGGATCTGCCGCATGATGGTACCCACGGCCGGACCTGCGCCGCCGTTTTCCAGAATCATGGCGACGGCGACCTGCGGATTGTCGTACGGGGCGAAAGCGGTCATCAATTTATGGTCGCGCAGACGCTCGGCAATACGGTGGGCGTTATAGGTTTCGTTCGCCTTCAGGCCAAAGACCTGCGCGGTACCCGATTTCGCCGCTGCCTTGTAAGGCGCGTTAGCGAAGTATTTGTGACCGGTACCGTTAGGGCGGTTCGCCACGCCATACATGCCATCTTTGGCAATCTCCCAGTAGCCGGAGTGAATATCACCCACCGGCGGCTGCGTGGGCTGCTTCCACGGCACTTTTTTGCCGTTCTCAACGGTGCTCATTAACAGGTGCGGCACTTTCACGATGCCGTCGTTAATCAGCGTCATCATCGCTTTATTCATCTGGATCGGCGTGGCGGTCCAGTACCCCTGGCCGATGCCGACCGGGATGGTATCGCCCTGATACCAGGGTTTCTTAAAGCGCTTCAGTTTCCATTCGCGGGTCGGCATGTTGCCGGAGCGCTCTTCCGAAAGGTCGATGCCGGTGTAGTGACCGTAACCGAACTTGCCCATCCACTCGGAGAGCCGGTCGATGCCCATGTCGTAAGCGACCTGGTAGAAGAAGGTATCGGCGGACTCTTCCAGGGATTTGGTGACATTCAGATGCCCGTGTCCCCATTTTTTCCAGTCGCGATACCGTTTTTCGGAACCCGGAAGCTGCCACCAGCCGGGATCGAACAGGCTGGTATTGCGGGTGATCACCCCGGCGCTGAGCGCGGAGACTGCAACATAGGGTTTAACCGTTGACGCTGGCGGGTAGACGCCCTGAGTGGCGCGGTTAATCAGCGGCGTGTTCGGATCATTGAGCAGCCCGGAGTAATCCTTGCTGGAGATACCGTCAACAAACAGGTTCGGGTCGTAGCTTGGCGTCGAGACCAGCGCCAGAATACTGCCGGTGCGCGGATCGGTCACCACGACCGCCGCACGGCTACCGGCGAGCAGGGTTTCAATGTACTGCTGGAGCTTGAGATCAAGCGTCAGATAGATATCGTGTCCCGCCTGCGGCGGCACCTCTTTCAGCTGGCGGATCACGCGGCCCCGGTTGTTCACTTCCACTTCTTCATAACCGGTCTGCCCGTGCAGCACATCTTCGTAGTAGCGCTCAATGCCGAGCTTGCCGATATCGTGGGTTGCGGCATAGTTGGCGAGTTTGCCATCTTTATCCAGCCGCTCGACGTCTTTATCGTTGATTTTCGACACATAGCCGATCACGTGGGTCAACGCTGAGCCGTAGGGGTAGTAGCGGCGCTTATAGCCTTTTACTTCCACGCCGGGAAAGCGGTACTGGTTAACGGCGAAGCGCGCCACCTGCACTTCGGTGAGGTTGGTTTTCACCGGGATCGAGGTAAAGCGGTGCGAGCGCGCGCGCTCCTTTTTGAAGTTGGCGATATCATCATCGTTCAGATCGACCACATCGCGCAGCGCGTCGAGGGTTTGCTGCACGTTATCGACCTTCTCCGGCATCATCTCCACCTGGTAGATGGTGCGGTTAAGGGCCAATGGCGTGCCGTTGCGATCGTAAATAATGCCGCGACTGGGCGCGATGGGCACCAGTTTGATGCGGTTTTCGTTGGAGCGGGTTTGATAGTCCGCAAAGCGGACGATTTGCAGGTTATAAAGGTTGGCGATCAGCACGCCGGAAAGCAGCAATATCCCCGTAAAAGCGACAACTGCCCGGCGCACAAACAGCGCGGACTCAGCCGTATAGTCGCGAAAAGAGTTCTGTAATTTCATCCGCTGCTAAATCCGCCTAAGACTCGTTACTCACGGTGATAAGGATGGTTGGTCGTGATACTCCATGCGCGATACAGGCTTTCGGCAACCAGCACACGCACCAGCGGGTGAGGAAGTGTCAACGCAGAGAGCGACCAACTTTGTTCAGCTGCCGCTTTGCAGGCGGGAGATAACCCTTCCGGGCCGCCGATCAGCAGGCTGACGTCGCGTCCGTCCTGCTTCCAGCGCTCCAGCTCATGTGCCAGCTGCGGCGTATCCCAGGGTTTACCGGGGATATCAAGGGTGACGATGCGGTTTTTGCCGGCGGCGGCCAGCATCAGTTCACCCTCTTTATCGAGGATCCGCTTGATATCCGCATTCTTGCCGCGCTTGCCGGCGGGAATTTCCACCAGCTCAAACGGCATATCTTTCGGAAAACGGCGCAGATACTCGGTAAAACCTGTCTGTACCCAGTCCGGCATTTTTGTGCCGACGGCGACGAGTTGCAGCTTCACGCATCAACCCCAGAGTTTTTCCAGCTCGTACAGACGACGGCTCTCTTCCTGCATGACATGGACCATCACGTCGCCCAGATCAACCACCACCCAATCGGCGGCGCTTTCACCCTCTACGCCCAGTGGCAGCATGCCCGCTGCGCGGGACTCCTGAACCACGTGATCCGCGATAGAAGCAACATGGCGGCTTGAAGTGCCGGTACAGACGATCATGCAATCGGTGATGCTCGATTTGCCCTGAACGTCAATGGCGACGATGTCCTGACCTTTCAGGTCGTCAATTTTGTCGATAACAAAATCCTGGAGTGCTTTACCCTGCAAGTGTTCCCCCTGGGTGAGTAAAAAATGTACTGGTCATAAACAGCCTGACATTATACCTGAAAGACGGCGGATGTCGGGACAAAAGTCCAGGCTTCGCGACATGAAAAGTGGGCTATCATCCCATCCTGGCCGCGCGATTGCATCGCCAATTTTGTAAAACAATTTCTGCGCGCGGAGAATAGCAGCCTGCGGGGTCCTGTCAATCACCGAATCACTACAGCTTAAGAGATGGATAAAAAAGCGGCTACTTCTCGTCAGGATGCCAGACCGCGCGGCTGTTTAGCACCCGCAGCGTGGCAAAATCGTCGCGCATATCCACCCGGCTCCAGCAGCCCTGGTCAATATGGAAATGCCACAGCGACGAGGCAGGCATACTCAATAAACGGGCAATCAGCAGGCTGATAACCCCCTGATGGCTGGCGATGAGCACATTTTTTTGCGTCTGTTTCAGATCCTGCAATAGCGTCACCACGCGCTCGATCCTCGCCGAGAAATCCTGAAAACCTTCGCCATTGGTCGGAACCGCATGCTGCCAGTCGGTACACCAGGCGGCGTAGCGCTCGGGATCTTCGTGCGTTAAATCGCGGTGGTGGCGCATCTCCCAGTCACCAAAAAACATCTCATTAAGCAGCGGCGTGGTGTGAATGTCGATATCCCGTGATGCCAGCACGCGCGCAGCCGTCTGCCGGGCGCGATCCAGCTCGCTACAAAGCACATAATCGAAGGGCACGGCGTGGAGCAGGTCGTGAAGGGTTTGTGCCTGCGCGACGCCTTTTGGCGTTAAGGGCGTCGGGGCATGTCCGCTGTAGAGCCCGGCCACGTTCGCTTCGGTTTCGCCGTGGCGTATTAACCAGAGTCGCATGCACTTCTCCTGTTGATCGCGCGGTTTAGCGGTAGAGGCCCTGCTGATGGATGTAATCGAGCACGACGGCAGGCAGCAGATCGTCGCACGGCTCATTATGAGCCAGCCGCTGGCGAATCTGCGTGGCAGAGATATCAAACCACGGCGTTTCGGCAAGATAGATTTTGCCGGCGGGCAGAGTGTGCAGATCCTCCACGCGGGTGGTCAGATGCGCGTCGAGCCAATGCTGATGCGCCTCTTCGCTCATCGTCAGGGCATAACCCGGGCGGCGGCAGACAATCAGGTGGCAGTTATCAAGAATGGTGTCGTAGCGATGCCAGCTCGGGAAGGTGAGCAATGAATCCTGGCCAATAATAAAGGCCAGCGATGCCTGCTCGCCGTGCTCCTGTCGCCACGCCTGTAGCGTATCCGCGCTGTAGGAGGGCTCATCGCGCATCAGCTCGCGCTCATCAAGAGCGAAGAGCGGTTTATCAGCGATGGCCAGCTCGACCATGGTTTTGCGCTGCTGGCTGTTCGCCTCCGGCTGCGGGCGATGGGGCGGCACATTATTGGGCATGATCGTCACTTTGGACAGGCCAATAAGATTTGCCAGCGCTTCCACCGGTTTCAGGTGACCGTAATGGACAGGATCGAAGGTGCCGCCAAACAGCGCGTGTAACTGTTTCATATCAACCATCAATAAAGATGTCTGCGAGGGCTTTGTGACAGAGTAGCAGAGAAAGCCCCTCCAGCTCCGCCCACACCGACTGACCGTAATCCTGCTTGACGATCAGCTCAATGCGGCTCAGCAGATGCACCGCCTGGCGAAGCTGATCGGCACTCAGCCGGTTCAGCGCCTCAGTGGTCGCGCCGCGACGGTTTTGCCACACCCGGTGTTTATCAAACAGCGCGCGCAGCGGCATCTGCGTCATCTGGCGTTTCAGCGTGACCAGCAGCAGCAGCTCGCGCTGCACGGTACGTAGCAGGATCACCGGCTCGCACGCCTCCAGCCGCAGCTGGGTCAGAATATGTAACGCGCGCTTGCTCTTACCGGCCAGCAGGGCATCGACCCAGTGAAACGGCGTGAAGTGCGCTGCATCATTAACCGCCTGCTCGACGCGGGGCAGGGTAAGCTTGCCGTCGGGCCACAGCAGCGCCAGCCGCTCGAGCGCCTGCGCCAGCGCCAGCAAATTGCCTTCGTAGCAGTAGCAGAGGAGTTGATTGGCGGCGTCGTCCAGCTCCAGCTTGTTCTGTTTTGCCCGTGCGGCAACCCAGCGCGGCAGGTTCGCCTGTTCGGGCGTCTGGCAGCTGACCTGCACCACCTGCGTATTAAGCTGGCTAAGCCAGGCGGCGTTCTCCTGCGCTTTGGTAAGCTTATTGCCACGCACAATCAGGATCAGATCTTCATGCAGCAGGCCAACCAGCTTTGCCAGCTGTTCGTTCATCGCGGCGTTCGGGCCGTTGTCCGGCAGCTGTAACAGCAGGGTTTGTCGGCTGGCAAAAAGGCTCAGCGCCTGGCAAATGGAGAAGATGGCATCCCAGTCGGTGCTGGCATCGAGCGAGAAGGTGTGGTGTTCAGTGAAGCCTTGCGTAGCGGCAACCTGCCGCACCGCATCCTGGCTCTCTTGCAGCAGTAACGGATCGTTACCGAGCAGCAGATAGGCCGCGCGCAGCCCTTCATTGAGCTGCGCGCGGAGTTGTTCCGGATAAAGCCTGAGCATCAGCTACCTGGCGTTGCCGGGGCGGACTTCACGCGTGAAGATGAAGAGATCTCATTTTGCGTGTTTTTTTCGTCCGCCGTGCGCACGCTCGGCAGCTGGCGAATCAGCTGCTCTGCGGCTTTGCTATACATCTCCTGGACGATAATCTCCTGCTCGGCCGCTTTTGCCAGCGCCTTTTGCGGGTTATCGAAGAACGACCGGTACACTTTGGTGCTGATCGGGTAGATATCGTGACCCGGGATCAGTACCGATGCGTTAACGGTCAGCACCATCTGGTACTCCGCCGTCTGGCCATTCTGGAAGACGGAGGCGGTGTCATTCCCCATAAACACTGAACCCAGACGCAGCGACGGCACATCCTGACGCGTTGTGCTGTCATCGAGCAGCGTGACGCCGTTGAGGCGCAGCTGGCTACGGATAGCGCGGCTCAGCGGTCCATTGGGATCGCCGGAGTTAAAGATCATGGTTTTCATTTCCGGCGGCACCTGGGTTGTGCTCCGCAGATGCCAGCCGCATCCGGCGGTGACGAGCACCGCCAGGGTTACGAACAGTGTTGCCAGATATCGCACGCTTCCTCCCGCGCTTAACCAACGACCAGATTGAGCAGTTTGCCCGGTACATAAATCACTTTACGTACGGTAACGCCCTCAAGATATTTCGCCACCAGGTGCTCCTGGCCTGCGCGTTCACGAACCTGTTCTTCTGTCGCATCGACAGCGACGGTGATTTTACCGCGCACTTTGCCGTTAACCTGCACGACGACCAGCGTGGTGTTCTCAACCATCGCTTTCTCGTCGGCAACCGGCCACGGCGCGTTATCGATATCGCCTTCGCCGCCCAGCTCCTGCCACAGCGTGAAGCTGGCGTGCGGGGTGAACGGGTTGAGCATACGCACCACTGCCAGCAGCGCTTCCTGCATCAGAGCGCGATCCTGCTCGCTCTCCTGCGGCGCTTTCGCCAGCTTGTTCATCAGCTCCATGATCGCCGCGATGGCGGTGTTGAAGGTCTGACGACGGCCGATATCATCGGAGACTTTGGCGATGGTTTTATGCACATCGCGGCGCAGCGCCTGCTGATCGTCATTCAGCGCAGCCAGATCCAGCGGCGCAACGGCACCCTGGGCGGTGTGTTCGTAGACCAGTTTCCAGACGCGTTTCAGGAAGCGGTTTGCCCCCTCAACGCCAGACTCTTGCCACTCCAGCGTCATATCTGCCGGGGAGGCGAACATCATAAACAGACGCACGGTATCCGCGCCGTAACGCTCTACCATCTCCTGCGGGTCGATGCCGTTGTTTTTCGACTTCGACATCTTGCTCATTCCGGTGTAGACCAGCTCATGGCCCGCAGCATCGGTCGCCTTCACGATACGGCCTTTTTCGTCACGCTCGACGATAGCGTCCTTCGGCGACACCCAGTTACGCTCGCCGCTTTCGCCGAGGTAGTAGAAGGCATCTGCCAGTACCATGCCCTGACACAGCAGCTGTTTAGCCGGTTCGTCAGAGGTGACCATGCCCGCATCGCGCATCAGCTTGTGGAAGAAGCGGAAGTAGAGCAGGTGCATGATGGCGTGTTCGATACCGCCGATATAGATATCAACCGGCAGCCAGTAGTTCGCCGCGTTCGGATCCAGCATCCCTTCGTTGTACTGCGGGCAGGTGTAGCGCGCATAGTACCAGGAGGACTCCATAAAGGTGTCGAAGGTATCCGTTTCGCGCAGCGCAGGCTGGCCGTTAACGGTGGTTTTCGCCCACTCCGGGTCGGCTTTGATCGGGCTGGTAATGCCGTCCATCACCACATCTTCCGGCAGGATCACCGGCAGCTGGTCTTCCGGCGTCGGCATCACGGTGCCATCTTCCAGGGTCACCATCGGGATTGGCGCACCCCAGTAACGCTGACGGGAAACGCCCCAGTCGCGCAGTCGGAAGTTCACTTTACGCTCGCCAACGCCTTTCTCTGCCAGCTTGTCAGCAATGGCGTTAAAGGCAGCGTTGAAGTCGAGACCGTCGAACTCGCCGGAGTTAAACAGCACGCCTTTTTCGGTCAGCGCCTGGGCGCTGAAATCCGGCTCGCTGCCGTCGGCATTCAGGATGACCGGTTTGATATTCAGCTGATATTTGCTGGCAAACTCATAATCGCGCTGGTCGTGACCCGGAACGGCCATTACCGCGCCAGTGCCATACTCCATCAGCACAAAGTTTGCCGTCCAGACCGGAATCGCTTCACCGGTCAGCGGATGAATCGCTTTCAGGCCGGTATCGACGCCTTTTTTCTCCATCGTCGCCATTTCGGCTTCCGCGACTTTGGTGTTGCGGCATTCGTCGATGAAGCTCGCCAGCTCAGGGTTGCTCTGGGCGGCCTGCTGCGCCAGCGGGTGACCAGCGGCAACGGCCAGATAGGTCACGCCCATAAAGGTGTCAGGGCGGGTGGTGTAAACGGTCAGCTTCTCGTCGCTGTTCTGCACATCAAAGGTGATCTCCACCCCTTCAGAACGGCCGATCCAGTTGCGCTGCATCGTTTTGACGGTATCCGGCCAGTGATCCAGTTTATCCAGATCGTTCAGCAGCTCGTCGGCATAAGCGGTGATTTTGATAAACCACTGCGGGATCTCTTTACGCTCAACTTTGGTATCGCAGCGCCAGCAGCAGCCGTCGATAACCTGTTCGTTGGCGAGTACAGTCTGGTCATTCGGGCACCAGTTCACCGCGGAGGTTTTTTTGTAGACCAGCCCTTTTTTATAGAGCTCGGTAAAGAATTTCTGCTCCCAGCGGTAATATTCCGGGGTGCAGGTCGCCACTTCACGGCTCCAGTCGTAGCCGAAGCCCAGCATTTTCAGCTGGTTTTTCATGTAGGCGATATTGTCGTAGGTCCACGGCGCAGGGGCGGTTTTGTTTTTTACCGCGGCGCCTTCAGCCGGCAGGCCAAACGCATCCCAGCCAATCGGCTGCAGCACGTTTTTGCCCAGCATGCGCTGGTAGCGGGCGATCACATCGCCAATGGTGTAGTTACGGACGTGGCCCATGTGTAGTCGGCCAGAAGGATAGGGAAGCATCGACAGGCAATAGTATTTCTCTTTGCTCTCGTCTTCGGTGACCTCGAATGTGCGCTTTTCTTCCCAGTGACGCTGTACGGTGGATTCTATCTCTTCCGGGCGGTATTGCTCTTGCATGGCAGCCAGTAGTCCTGTTTTTGCTACAGCTACAAATGTAGCGTTAATAGGTGGTTTTTAGTCGGCATAGCATAGCCCAAACGCCAGCCTCAAAACAGCCTTTCCGAAAAGCGCCGTCGAAATAGCCCTTCTCTGCGCCACATCACTTTTTCATCACGCAACAGGCGGCTCGGCATAGGCAGGGGAAATTAACGTCTATCATTAAAATGAATCACTTAACCGGAGGCGAAACGATGAGCAAGGTTGCGCAATTTTACCGTGAACTGGTCGCTTCACTGACCGAGCGCCTGCGTAATGGCGATCGCGATATTGACGCATTGGTTGAACAGGCTCGCCTGAGGGTCACACAGACCGGTGAGTTAACGCGAACCGAGACGGATGAGTTAATGCGCGCCATTCGTCGCGATTTGGAAGAGTTCGCCCGCAGCTACAACGAAAGCCAGAGTGAGGTCACCGACGGCGTCTTTATGCGGGTGATCAAAGAGAGCATCTGGCAGGAGCTGGCGGATATTACCGATAAAACCCAGCTGGAGTGGCGCGAGGTATTTCAGGATCTCAATCACCACGGTGTCTATCACAGCGGGGAAGTGGTTGGGCTGGGGAACCTGGTCTGCGAGAAGTGCCATTTCCATCTGGCGGTCTATACGCCGGATGTGCTGCCGTTATGCCCGAAATGCGGCCACGATCAGTTCCAGCGCCGTCCGTTCGAACCTTAACAGTAAGCGCCTGCCCACACAGCGCGGGCAGGCGTAAGGGGATTAATGCAGGATCTTGGCGAGGAAGTCTTTTGCGCGATCCGATTTCGGATCGTTAAAGAAGGCGTCCTTCTCTGAGTCTTCGACGATTTTCCCTTCATCCATAAAGATCACGCGGTTCGCCACTTTACGGGCGAAGCCCATTTCGTGGGTCACCACCATCATCGTCATCCCTTCGTTTGCCAGTTCGACCATCACGTCGAGCACTTCGTTGATCATCTCCGGATCGAGCGCCGATGTCGGTTCATCAAACAGCATTGCTACCGGATCCATGCAGAGCGCACGGGCAATCGCCACGCGTTGCTGCTGACCACCTGAAAGCTGCGCCGGGAACTTATTGGCGTGCGCCGTCAGCCCAACGCGCTCCAGCAGCTTCAGCCCTTTGTCGCGCGCGGCGGCTTTGTCGCGTTTCAGCACTTTCACCTGCGCCAGCGTCAGGTTTTCGATAATCGACAGGTGCGGGAAGAGCTCAAAGTGCTGGAACACCATCCCGACGTGGGAGCGCAGCTCCGCGAGATTGGTTTTCTTGTCATTCACTTTGGTGCCGTTGACCAGGATCTCGCCTTTCTGCACCGGCTCAAGGCCATTGACGGTTTTGATCAGCGTCGATTTACCGGAACCCGACGGGCCGCAAACTACCACCACCTCGCCCTTTTTCACTTCGGTGGAGCAGTCGGTCAACACCTGAAAGTGGCCATACCATTTCGAAACATTTTTCAGGGAAATCATTAGACGGTCCTTTTCTTCAGCCAGCTGACCAACAGCGAAGCACTCAAACTGATAACAAAATAGACAGCGCCGGCAAACAGGATCATCTCGACCTGCGTACCGTCACGCTCGCCAATCGTGGAGGCCGTGCGGAAGAAATCCGCCAGGCTCAGGACATACACTAACGAGGTGTCCTGGAATAAGACGATGCCCTGGGTAAGCAGCAGCGGCACCATGGCGCGAAACGCCTGCGGCAGAATAATCAGCTTCATCGACTGCCAGTGCGTCATACCGAGCGCCAGCGCCGCGCTCGACTGCCCGCGGGAGATACTCTGGATCCCGGCGCGGATAATCTCCGAGTAGTACGCCGCCTCAAACATCGAGAAGGCGACCATCGCCGAGATAAGCCGGATATCGGTTTTCGGCGACAGGCCCAGCACGTTTTGCAGGAAACCCGGCACGATCAGATAGAACCACAGCAGCACCATCACCAGCGGAATCGAGCGGAAGACGTTAACGTAGCTTTTGGCGAACCAGCGCAGCGGCGCGAAGGTCGACAGTCGCATCACTGCCAGCAGCGTGCCCCAGACGATACCGAACACAATGGCGATGGCGGTGATTTTCAGCGTCACCAGCAATCCCGCCCACAGATAAGGCAGGGAAGGGACGATTGAACTCCAGTCAAACTCATACATCGTTATTTGCCTCCCATATTGCCCGGCAGGCGGATTTTGCGTTCAACCAGGTTCATCACCAGCATAATCACGGCGTTAATCACCACGTAAGCGAGGGTAATAGCGGTAAAAGATTCCCAGGCGTGGGCGGAGTAATCGAGCAGCTTGCCCGCCTGCGCCGCCATATCCACCAGACCAATGGTCGAGGCGATGGCCGAGTTTTTCACCAGGTTCATCATCTCCGAGGTCATCGGCGGGACGATCACGCGGTAGGCATTCGGCAGCAGCACGTAGCGGTAGGTTTGCGGCAGCGTCAGACCCATCGCCAGCCCGGCATTTTTCTGCCCGCGCGGCAGCGACTGGATCGCGGCGCGCACCTGCTCGCAGACGCGAGCGGCAGTAAACAGACCAAGGCAGACCATCGACGAGAGGAAGAACTGGATATTGGGATCCAGCTCCGCCTTAAACCACATGCCGATATCTTCCGGCAGCAGCTCCGGCACCACGAGATACCAGGTAAAGAACTGCACAATTAGCGGCACGTTACGGAACAGTTCCACATATAAGGTGCCGATTCCGGAGAGGACACGGTTGGGAACGGTGCGCAGGATGCCAAACAGAGAGCCGACCAGGAAGGCGATGATCCAGGCCGTCACCGACAACGCGATGGTGACCTGAAAACCGCTCCATAACCAGCCAAGATAGGTGGTGTTGCCGAACGGGGCCTGTTGCAGGAATATTCCCCAGTTCCAGTCTATGGACATAAATCTACTCCAGAAAAAAAAGGGTAGCAGCGCTACCCTCGAAGATTGTGTGAAGTGCGAATGTTCACGCTGAGTGGGGAACGGCCACTCAACGCATAGTCTGTCCGTGCAGCTTCGACAATCGAGAGGGCAGGTAAACCCGCCCCTAATGGTTTTAATTAGTTCAGAGCTTTGTCATTCGGTTCTTTGAACAGCGCTTTCATGTCGTCAGAAAGATCGAAGTTCAGGTTCATGTTTTTCGGTGGAATCGGGTTCTTAAACCACTTGGTGAACGATTTTTCCGCCGCGCCGGAGGTCTGGTACTGCGCGATGGTCTCATCCATCAGCTTTTTAAATTCCGGGTCATTTTTGCGCAGCATACAGCCGTAAGCCTCTTTCGACTGCGGCGTGCCGACGATCTCCCAGTTATCCGGTTTCTTCGCCTTCGCGCGCTCACCGGCCAGCAGGGCATCATCCATCATAAAGGCCACCGCGCGACCGCTCTCCAGCGTACGGAAGGAGTCGCCGTGATCTTTCGCGCTGATGATGCGCATATCCATCTTCTTCTCGTCATTCAGCTTGTTAAGCAGGATCTCGGAGGTGGTGCCGGAGGTCACAACCACGGCTTTGCCTTTCAGGTCGGCGAAATCTTTGATCGGGCCGCCTTTTTTGGTTAGCAGACGGGTGCCGACCACGAAAATGGTGTCAGAGAAGGCCGCCTGTTTCTGGCGCTCGACGTTGTTAGTGGTGGAGCCGCACTCAAAGTCGAAGGTGCCGTTTTGCAGCAGCGGAATACGGTTCTGCGAGGTGACAGGGATCAGCTTAACGGCCAGATCCGGCTTGTTGAGCTTCTTCTTCACCGCTTCAACGATAGCGTTGGAGTAGTCTTGTGAATAACCGACAACTTTCTGTGCGTTGTCGTAATAGGAGAACGGTACGGAAGATTCACGGTGACCGACGACGATAACGCCGTTTTTGGCAATTTTATCCAGCGTCGATTGCTGAGCCGCTGCGTCGGCAGGCTTCGCCTCTTCGGCGTGTGCCAGACCGGCGGACAGTCCCATCACCAGCATGGCGGCGGCCAGTTTACGTAATTGCATATCCAGACTCCTTTATCGTCAGTGCGTAAAGCACAGTGATACCCGTTGTGTTGTTGTTATGTGCTGCTACATATTCGTGCAGTGTCGTGTGTGTTTGTTACATTTAGTCTGGCTTAATGTAAAGAATTTGCTGCGGTATTGTTTATTTTTGCGAGGCGCGCCGCACCGTTTAGAGGCAAAAATCTCACATTGCACCAGAATAGTGCTGCGACCGATCCCTGCCGGTGCGACCCGTTTACGCACGGGCAGATTTTGTCGTCACGGGGTAGATATAAGCAAGCGGCATGCCAGTTTGGTGGGTGCAGAAGAAATTGCCGGATGGCGGCTTACGCCTTATCCGGCCTACGGGGAAGTGCGAAGTTTTGTAGGCCGGATAAGCACAGCGTCATCCGGCAAAGATATGAGGCAGCTGCCGGATGGCGGCTTACGCCTTATCCGGCCTACGGGGAAGTGCGAAATTTTGTGGGCCGGATAAGCGCAGCGTCATCCGGCAAAGATATGAGGTGACTGCCGGATGGCGGCTTACGCCTTATCCGGCCTACGGGGAAGTGCGAAATTTTGTAGGCCGGATAAGCACAGCGTCATCCGGCAAAGATATGAGGTCGCTGCCGGATGGCGGCTTACGCCTTATCCGGCCTACGGGGAAGTGCGAAGTTTTGTAGGCCGGATAAGCGCAGCGCCATCCGGCAAAGGTATGAGGTCGCTGCCGGATGGCGGCTTACGCCTTATCCGGCCTACGGTGAAGTGCGAAATTTTGTAGGCCGGATAAGCGAAGCGCCATCCGGCAATCAGCGGCGAAAAATTAACGGCGGCGCTGACGCAGGCCCAACACCAGCGCGGCAAAGCCCAGCAGGACCGTGATAATCCACACCGGCCAGTTACCCATTCGCGCATACGGCGTTAACCCGCTGGTGGGGGTTACTTTCGCCGTCAGCACCTCGCGGGTGAACTGCGGAAGCATCGCCTGGATCTCGCCCTGCGGCCCAATCACGGCGGTAATGCCGTTATTGGTGCTGCGCAGCAGCGGGCGCGCCAGCTCCAGCGAACGCATACGCGCCATCTGGAAGTGCTGCCATGGCCCAATCGACTTACCAAACCAGGCATCGTTGGAGATGGTCAGCAGGAAGTCGGTGTCCGGGCGGAAATTATCCCGCACCTGCTCGCCGAGGATAATCTCGTAGCAGATCGCCGCCGTCAGCTTTAACCCATGAGCCGAAAGCGGTGCCTGCACATAAGGGCCGCGGCTAAAGGAGGACATCGGCAGATCGAAGAAGGGCGCGAGTGGTCGCAGAATCGATTCCAGCGGCACAAACTCGCCAAACGGCACCAGGTGGTTTTTGTTGTAGCGATCCGTTGAGCGATAGCTGTACGGACTGCCGGTTCCCAGCGTAATCGCCGTGTTGTAGGTGTCGTAGCGATTCTGCTGATTGAGGCGCGCATCGACAATACCGGTAATCAGCGTGGCATTGTTCGCCCGCAGGGTTTTATCCATCTGGTTGAGAAAACCCTGCTGGTTAATCTCCAGATCCGGGATTGCCGACTCAGGCCAGATAATCAGCTGCGACTTGCCCAGCACCTGCTCAGTCGCGCCAGCGTAAATCTTCAGCGTATTGAGCAACTCACCTGCGTCCCACTTCATTGACTGCGGAATATTGCCCTGCACCATCGTCACCTGGGTGGTGCGATCCGGCAGCAGCTGATACCACTGAATAAAACGCAGCGGGAAGGGGAGGGCGAAGAGCACAACCGCCGCCACCAGCGGACGCCAGTTACGGGTTGCCAGCGCCAGCACCAGCAGGCCGCTCACTACCATCAGCAGGATGTTAATCGACTCGACGCCGAGCACCGGTGCCAGGCCTTTTAGCGGGCCGTCAATCTGGCTGTAGCCAAACTGCAACCACGGGAAGCCGGTCAGCACCCAGCCGCGCAGAAACTCGGTGATCTGCCACACCACCGGTGCGGCAACCGCCACCCGCAGCCAGCTGGTTTTCGGCCACAGGCGCGAGAGCAGGCCGGCAAACAGGCCGGTATAGAGCGACAGATAAGCCGCCAGCAGCGCGACGATAAAGACGTTGATGGGGCCGGGCATGCCGCCAAACTGCGCGATGCTGACATAGACCCAGTGCACGCCGCTGCCAAACAGGCCAAGCCCCCAGGTGTAGCCAATCCAGGCGGCCTGTAACGGACGGCGGTTAAGGGTTAAGCCCTGCAGGCCCATCAGGGAGAGAAGCGCGGCGGGCCAGAGGTCATAAGGTGAAAAAGCCAGCGTTCCGCTGGCTCCGAACAGTAACGCCAGCAGCAGACGGACGCGCTGGCGCTCAAACAAGGCGGCAAATACCATTTACATTACTCATCCAGTTTCGGTTGCGGAGAATCATCCGGCATTCTGACATGGACCTGAATAATACGTCGACTGTCTGCCATAGCGACTTTGAATTGGTAACCATCAATGTCGATAGATTCGCCGCGTGCGGGAAGGTGACCAAACGCCTGCATCACCAGACCGCCAATGGTATCGACCTCTTCATCGCTGAAGTGGGTACCGAAGGTGTCGTTAAAGTCTTCAATCGGCGCCAGCGCGCGCACCGTCCAGGTGTGACGGCTCAGCTGGCGGAAATCGATATCCTCTTCTTCGTCATACTCATCTTCGATTTCGCCGACGATCAGCTCAAGAATATCTTCGATAGTGACCAGACCGGAGACACCACCAAACTCATCAATAACGATAGCCATGTGGTAGCGCTGGGAACGGAACTCTTTCAGCATGCGGTCAACGCGCTTGCTCTCCGGTACCACCACTGCCGGGCGTAACACTTTTTCCATGCTGAATGCTTCGGCATCGCTGCGCATAAACGGCAGCAGATCCTTAGCCATCAGAATCCCTTCGATGTGATCTTTGTCTTCGCTAATGACCGGGAAACGCGAGTGGGCGGACTCGATAATGACATCGAGACACTCGTCCAGCGTCTGGTTGCGTTTCAGGGTGATCATTTGTGAACGGGGGATCATGATGTCGCGTACGCGCTGGTCCGCAATATCCATCACCCCTTCGAGCATGTCGCGCGTATCTTCATCGATAAGCTCGTTCTGCCCGGAGTCTCGGATCAGAGCCAGTAATTCATCACGGTTTTTCGGTTCGCCGTGAAAGAGCTGGCTGAGTAAAAGGGAGAAGAATCCCTTTTTGCTGGTGGTGTTGTCGCTACTGTGTGAGTTATCGTCGCTCATGGCGTCGTGTGGGTTCTCATGTTGGTTGAATTGTCGCTCGTCACGCGTAAACTCAGCGCCGGACGGCATTTTGTGCCAATGCGCCAGCGAACTGGCGCACAGACTACTCCTTCTCGGAAATGTACGGATCCTCATAGCCCAGAGCAAGCATTATCTCTGTCTCGATCCCTTCCATCTCTTCCGCTTCCTCATCCTCAATATGGTCATACCCCAGCAGGTGTAAGCTGCCGTGGATCACCATATGCGCCCAGTGGGCTTCGAGGGGTTTAACCTGTTCAATCGCCTCCTGCTCAACCACCTGGCGGCAGATGATCAGATCGCCCAGCAGCGGCATTTCGATGCCGGGCGGCGCTTCGAACGGGAAAGAGAGCACGTTGGTCGGCTTATCTTTCCCGCGATAGGTCAGGTTCAGCTCGTGGCTCTCTGCGCTATCGACCAGACGGATGGTCACTTCCGCTTCCGGCTGGAACTGCGGGATCACCGCGTCCAGCCAGGCCTGAAACTGCGCTTCATCCGGCAGGCCGCTGTTATCTTCGCAGGCCAGCTGTAAATCGAGGATCACCTGACTCATTTCTGCTCCTGATCCTGGGCTTCGCGCTTACGCTCGGCGGCCAGTTCTGCTTTCCGTTTTTGCTCCGCTTCTTCCCAGGCTTCATAGGCGATAACAATGCGTGCTACCACCGGGTGGCGCACCACGTCTTCGCTGTGGAAGAAGTTGAAGCTGATCTCATCGACATTCGCCAGCACTTCGATAGCGTGGCGCAGGCCCGATTTGGTGCTGCGTGGCAGGTCAATCTGCGTGACGTCGCCGGTGATCACCGCTTTTGAGTTGAAGCCGATACGCGTCAGGAACATCTTCATCTGTTCGATGGTGGTGTTCTGGCTCTCATCGAGAATGATAAAGGCATCATTCAGGGTGCGACCGCGCATATAGGCGAGGGGGGCAACCTCAATGACGTTGCGCTCCATCAGCTTCTCAACGCGCTCGAAGCCAAGCATCTCAAACAGCGCGTCATAGAGCGGGCGCAGGTAAGGGTCGACCTTCTGGCTGAGATCGCCGGGCAGGAAGCCGAGTTTTTCACCCGCTTCCACCGCCGGGCGGGTCAGCAGAATGCGGCGAACTTCCTGGCGCTCAAGCGCATCCACGGCGGCTGCGACCGCGAGGTAGGTTTTACCCGTACCCGCCGGGCCGACGCCAAAGGTGATGTCATGATCGAGCACGTTAGCGATGTACTGCGCCTGGTTCGGCGTGCGTGGCTTAATTACACCGCGCTTGGTCTTGATGTTGACCGCTTTACCGTACTCCGGCACGCTCTCGGCGCTCTGCTCCAGCACGCGGGCTTCTTTGATCGCCAGGTGGATCTGGTTCGGCTCGATATCCTGGGTCTGACCGCGCATGGGTGCAGTGTCGACATACAGCGTGTGCAGAATATCGGCAGCCGCGTTGACGCAAATTTCGCGTCCGGTGAGTTTGAAGTGATTATCGCGGCGGTTGATTTCGATGCCCAGTCGCCGCTCCAGTTGTTTGATGTTGTCGTCAAACGGGCCGCACAGACTTAGCAGACGTGCGTTGTCCGCTGGCTCAAGGGTGATTTCACGCGTATCTATGTTCAAACTGTTCCTCTTTGATATGTGTCGCCGTCGCGACCCTCTGGCAAGTATTTACGTCAACGCCAGAAGTCGCAAGCATCAGACAGCATGTTGGGGTGATTGCGGGGAAAAGCAAGGCCTGCCAGAAATGGCAGGCCTGAGGTTTTACGGCTGATACGTGCCTACGCCAAGCTCATTCTCTTTACGGGTACGGGCGATCACCGAAGCCGGAGATTCTGCAACGCGCAATCCCATCTCCTCTTCGGTACGCACCAGCACGCCGCGCAGGGAGTTGGTATAAACATCCACGATCTCGACGTCGACAAATTTGCCGATCATCTCCGGCGTACCTTCGAAGTTCACCACGCGGTTGTTCTCGGTACGCCCAGACAACTCCATGATGCTCTTACGCGAAGTACCTTCCACCAGAATACGCTGCGTGGTGCCCAGCATGCGGCGGCTCCAGGCCATCGCCTGCTGGTTAATGCGGTCTTGCAGGATATAGAGACGCTGCTTTTTCTCTTCATCCGGCACATCGTCAACCATATCGGCAGCCGGGGTACCCGGACGCGCAGAGAAGATAAAGCTGTAGCTCATGTCGAAATTGACATCGGCAATCAGCTTCATGGTCTTCTCAAAATCATCAGTGGTTTCGCCCGGGAAGCCGACGATAAAGTCAGAGCTGATCTGAATATCGGGACGCGCCTCGCGCAGCTTACGAATGATCGCTTTATACTCCAGCGCGGTGTGGGTACGCCCCATCAGGTTCAGCACGCGGTCGGAACCGCTCTGCACCGGCAGATGCAGGAAGCTCACCAGCTCCGGCGTATCGCGATAGACGTCGACGATATCATCGGTGAACTCAATCGGGTGGCTGGTGGTAAAGCGGATACGGTCAATGCCGTCAATCGCGGCGACCAGACGCAGCAGATCGGCAAAGGTGCCGGTTGTGCCATCATAGTTTTCACCGCGCCAGGCGTTAACGTTCTGGCCAAGCAGGTTAACTTCACGCACGCCCTGCGCTGCCAGTTGGGCGATCTCAAACAGGATGTCGTCGGAAGGACGGCTCACCTCTTCGCCGCGGGTGTAAGGCACCACGCAGTAGGTGCAATATTTGTTGCACCCTTCCATGATCGAAACAAAGGCGGTCGGGCCTTCGGCGCGCGGTTCCGGCAGGCGATCGAATTTTTCAATTTCCGGGAAGCTGATATCGACGACCGGGCTGCGGTTGCCGCGCACGGAGTTGATCATCTCCGGCAGACGGTGCAGGGTTTGTGGCCCGAAAATGATATCGACATAGTGGGCGCGCTGGCGAATGTGATCGCCCTCCTGCGAGGCCACGCAGCCGCCGACGCCAATAATCAGCTCCGGGTTTTTCTCTTTCAGCAGCTTCCAGCGACCCAACTGATGGAAAACTTTCTCCTGGGCTTTTTCGCGGATTGAGCAGGTATTGAGCAGCAGCACATCCGCTTCTTCCGCAACCTCGGTCAGTTGATAGCCGTGGGTGGCATCCAGCAGATCGGCCATCTTTGATGAATCATATTCGTTCATCTGACAGCCCCAGGTTTTAATATGGAGTTTTTTTGTCATCGACTTGCTCTTGCGTAAGTTCGTATACCCGGAGTATGACGGGTATAAGCCAGGATTGCAGGCCGCGTATTGTAATGCTTTGGTTGCGCCCTGACCAGTATGACGGTTGGCGGGGCGGCAAGAGCGCAAAAATCCGGTAGACTTAGGCCATTCATCTAAAAGGACACTTCGCCATGACAAATCACTCCACAGAGGTCGCTATTGTTGGCGGCGGTATGGTCGGCGGGGCGCTGGCGTTAGGGCTGGCGCAACAGGGTTTTGCCGTCACGGTAATTGATAAACAGACTCCTGCGCCCTTTGATGCCAGCGCGCCGCCGGATGTGCGCATCTCGGCGATCAGCGCCGCCTCGGTCGAGCTGCTGCGCGGATTGGGCGTCTGGGAGAGCATCGAAGCGATGCGTTGCCACCCGTACCGACAGCTGGAGACGTGGGAGTGGGAAAACGCCCACGTGCTGTTTGACGCCAGTGAGCTGAAGCTGCCGCTGCTCGGGTATATGGTGGAAAACAGCGTTCTGCAGTACGCCTTATGGCAAGCGCTGCAGGCGCATCCGCAGGTGACGCTGAGCACAGAGACGCTGAGCGGGCGTGAAGCCAGTGATGAGAGGCAAACCATCCGTTTTGAAAATGGCGATACGCTGACGGCGCAGCTGCTGATTGGCGCGGATGGTGCCAACTCCTGGGTGCGCCAGTCTGCGGGCATTGGTATTCATGCCTGGCAGTACGATCAATCCTGCATGCTGATAAGCGTCGAGTGCGAGCAAGACGCGGGCGATTCGACCTGGCAGCACTTTACGCCGAACGGGCCGCACGCCTTTTTACCGCTTTATGATCGCTGGGCGTCGCTGGTTTGGTACGACAAGCCTGCGCGCATCCGCCAGTTACAAACCCTCTCCATGACGCAGCTGGAGCAGGAGATCGCCCGCAACTTTCCGCCGCGGCTGGGGCGCGTTAAAGCGGTCTCTGCGGCGTCGTTCCCGCTGGTGCGTCGCCACGCGCTGCAATATGTGCAGTCGGGGCTGGCGCTGGTGGGCGATGCGGCGCACACCATTCATCCGCTAGCGGGGCAGGGGGTGAATCTTGGTTATCGCGACGTTGATGCGCTGCTGGATGTGCTGTCGCGCGCCCGCAGCCACGGCGAAGCCTGGGCCAGCCGTGAGGTGCTGCAACGCTACCAGACGCGGCGCAGGGCGGATAACTTCATTATGCAGAGCGGGATGGATCTCTTTTATGCCGGGTTCAGTAACGATCTCGGGCCGCTGCGTGTGTTACGCAATATTGGCCTGATGGCGGCAGAGCGCGCCGGAGGGTTGAAACGCCAGGCGCTGAAATACGCCTTAGGCTTGTAAGAGCGCGCGGGCGACGTTTCGCTCGCGCACACTGTTACGGCACCGCAAGCATCCTGTCGAGTGCCGTCTTCACCTGTTTGTTGTCTACGAAATAGGCCTGATAGCCCGTCGCCGCGTCAATCTCCTGCAACGCCCATTTTCCTGCATGCACGTCGCTGATGGCGCGCGCTGTGCGATAGAGCGGTATCAGCAGCAGAACCAGCATGGTGCCCGCCGCCAGGCCTTCATAACTTACCAGCGGATTGGCGCGCGCCTGGTCGATCAACATAGCGATGGCCGCGAGTTGGATCACCGCTCTGGCGATAAAACCGCGCATAAAAAACTGGCGCAGCCGCTCAGGCGTGGGAAAGCAGGGGTTTTTCAGCGAGGCGCGCTTCTCATGCACCGGGATCCCCTGCACGTAGACCATCCACTCCTCGCGCTCTTTCATCAACGTTGCCTTGCCGTTCTCGCTCAGGATATGCAGGCGCATCGAGACCAGCACCGGAAACAGCAGCCCGATAACCAGAAAATAGAGGATTGGCGCGGTCAGGCTGAGAAATGTTGCGGCAATAACCGCGAACACCAGCAGCAGGTGATAGGGGGAGTAAAACCACAGAGCCGTAGTTTGATAATTCATGGTGCGCACCCGACGGGAGGAAGATGGCTCAAATTAGCATGCCATTCAGGCGCTTAACAGCTACTGATTGTCAGGAGGCAGAAAACAAAAAAGCCCGCCGAAGCGAGCTTTTTTGTTTTGATTGGCTGGGGTACGAGGATTCGAACCTCGGAATGGTGGAATCAGAATCCACTGCCTTACCGCTTGGCGATACCCCAAAAGTGCGTTTGCCGAAGCAAGCGTCTTTGAAGTTGGCTGGGGTACGAGGATTCGAACCTCGGAATGGTGGAATCAGAATCCACTGCCTTACCGCTTGGCGATACCCCAACAAATCTTTTTCGGTTTAATGCCTTAGCATTACGCCTTGAATATGGTGGCTACGACGGGAATCGAACCTGTGACCCCAGCATTATGAGTGCTGTGCTCTAACCAGCTGAGCTACGTAGCCAAATTTTACTGCTTACCCAGTCATCGACTGGCTGGGGTACCTGGATTCGAACCAGGGAATGCCGGTATCAAAAACCGGTGCCTTACCGCTTGGCGATACCCCAACGACTAACGCGTTAAAACGCAGGAGTCGAAGAAGAGATGGCTGGGGTACCTGGATTCGAACCAGGGAATGCCGGTATCAAAAACCGGTGCCTTACCGCTTGGCGATACCCCATCCGTGCAACGCTTCTTTGGGAATGGTGCGGGAGGCGAGACTTGAACTCGCACACCTTGCGGCGCCAGAACCTAAATCTGGTGCGTCTACCAATTTCGCCACTCCCGCAAAAAAAGATGGTGGCTACGACGGGAATCGAACCTGTGACCCCAGCATTATGAGTGCTGTGCTCTAACCAGCTGAGCTACGTAGCCATCTTTTTTTCGCGTTACCTTATCGGCGTTGCGGGGCGCATTATGCGTATTGAGCCTGAGAGCGTCAACACCTTTTTCATCGAAAATTGCCGGAATGTGACTGTTTGGTTAGGTTGCGAACAGCATGTTGCTTTATTCAACAAAAAACGATTTTCTGCGTGAAATCAGCGACACAAAAACAACAGGCCCCGCAGGGCCTGTATGCATAACCATCGCTCATCAGTAGGCTGACTGGTGCACACCGATTGCGCGGCCCGATGGATCGTTCATGGTTTTGAACGCTTCGTCCCATTCGAACGCTTTAGCCGATGAGCAGGCCACGGACGGACCGCCCGGCACGCACTCGGCGGCGCTGGCGACCGGGAAGAGCTCTTCAAAGATTTCACGATAGAGATAGGCCTCTTTCGACGAAGGTGTGTTGTACGGGAAGCGGTAGCTGGCGGTCGCCAGTTGCTGATCCGTCACCTGCTGCTGCGCCACCTCTTTCAGGGTGTCGATCCAGCTGTAGCCCACGCCGTCGGAGAACTGCTCTTTCTGACGCCATGCCACGCTTGCCGGCAGGTAGGATTCAAAACATTCGCGCAGGATATGTTTTTCCATCTTACCGTTGCTGCCGCACATCTTATCCTGCGGGTTAATGCGCATCGCCACGTCGAGGAAGTTCTTATCGAGGAACGGTACGCGCGCTTCCACGCCCCAGGCGGACATCGCTTTGTTGGCGCGGGCGCAGTCAAACATATGTAGCGCCTGCAGTTTACGCACCGTCTCTTCGTGCAGCTCTTTAGCATCCGGCGCTTTATGGAAGTAGAGGTAGCCGCCGAAGACTTCGTCAGAACCCTCACCGGAGAGCACCATTTTGATGCCCATCGCTTTGATTTTGCGCGACATCAGATACATCGGCGTCGAGGCGCGAATGGTAGTCACGTCATAAGTTTCAATGTGATAGATCACATCGCGGATCGCATCCAGACCTTCCTGCACGGTGAAGTGAATTTCATGGTGCACGGTGCCAAGGTGGTTCGCCACTTCCTGCGCCGCTTTCAGATCCGGCGCGCCTTTCAGGCCGACGGCGAAAGAGTGCAGCTGCGGCCACCAGGCTTCTGATTTCTCCTGGTCTTCCACGCGGCGGGCGGCGAATTTTTTAGTAATCGCAGAGATAACCGAGGAGTCCAGCCCGCCGGAGAGCAGCACGCCGTACGGCACGTCGGACATCAGGTGGCTTTTCACCGCATCTTCCAGCGCCTGGCGCAGCGCCTCTTTGTCGGTAACGTTATCTTTTACGGCGTCATAGGAGAACCAGTCGCGCTGATAGTAAGAGCGAATTTCACCCTCTTTGCTCCACAGGTAACTACCCGCCGGGAACTCTTTAATGGTGCGGCAAACCGGCACCAGCGCCTTCATTTCAGAGGCGACATAAAGGTTGCCGTGTTCGTCATGACCCATATAGAGCGGGATGATGCCGATATGGTCGCAGCCAATCAGATAAGCATCCTGTTCACTGTCGTAAAGCACGAAGGCAAACATACCCTGTAATTCGTCGAGGAAGGCTGGCCCTTTTTCCTGATAGAGCGCGAGGATCACTTCGCAGTCGGAGCCGGTCTGGAAGGCGTAGCGGTCGCCGTACTCTGCGCGCAGCGCCTGGTGGTTATAAATTTCACCGTTAACGGCCAGCGCATGTGTTTTTTGTTGGTTATAGAGTGGTTGCGCACCGGCGTTGACGTCGACAATCGACAGACGCTCATGGGAGAGAATCGCTTTGTCACTGGCATAAACGCCGGACCAGTCCGGGCCGCGGTGGCGCATCAGACGGGATAATTCCAGCGCTTTTTTACGTAATTCGCCTGCGTCGGTTTTGATATCCAGTACGCCAAAAATTGAACACATAGACTTCTCCGTTAACCTTGAGGGCATTGCTGTAATGTTGTGTGCTTATAGCCAAAATGCCGCAAAAGACGGGCTGGGCGCAAGCCTTTTAGCCGCAGGAAATGAAAAAGTGCAACGGTGATTGAGGAATGCTGAAAATTGCGTATGTATTGCGCTGGTTTATTGATGATTATTCAAAATTAAGCGCTATTTATTAAACGAAGTGGCTTTTTGATGCTGCAAAAATGAAAAACCACGCCCAAAGGCGTGGTTACGTTCAGATCACATCAATTTCGGCGACCGAGGGGTAAATCCACGATGGCCGGAACGGCATGCTGTCGATATCGTCGAGCCGCGAGACGCCGGAGAGCACCAGGATGGTCTCCAGACCGGCCTGGAAGCCAGCCAGAATATCGGTGCGCAGGTTATCGCCGACAATGACCGTCTGCTCCGAGTGCGCCTGCATGGTGTTCAGCGCGGCGCGAATGATCCACGGGCTCGGTTTGCCAACATAAAAAGGCTTGCGGCCGGAGATCTTCTCAATACCGGCGCAGAGCGCGCCGCAGGCGGGGTAGAAACCGCGGCCGTGCGTGTCCGGATTGGTGGCGATAAAGCGCGCGCCATTGGCGACGAAGAAGGCTGCGCGGTGCATCATCTCCCAGTTATAGGAGCGGGTTTCGCCGACGATGACAAAATCCGGGTTGATATCGGTAATGGTGAAACCAGCTTTATACAGCTCATGAATCAGAGCACCTTCGCCGACGACATAGGCTTTTTTCCCCTCCTGGCGCTTGAGGAAGTCCGCTGTTGCCATCGCCGAGGTGTAAAAGACGCTGGCGGGCACATCAATCCCCGCGGAGGCAAAGCGGTTAGCCAGATCCTGACCGGTCTGAGAAGGGTAGTTAGTCAGCAATACCAGCGGCATCTCTTTCTCAAGGATGCGGGTAACAAACTCGGCAGCGCCGGGAACGGCAACGTTATCGTGCATCAGCACGCCATCAATATCGCAGATTACATTCTGAATGGTCATGGAGTGTCCGGATAAAAAAATAAGTGTTAACTATAAACCCTGTCAGTTTTCCAGCAACCGCTGTAGCAGCAGACCGTTCAGCATCGCTCGTTTCACCAGCGCAAAGGCGCCAATCGCAGAGCGGTGATCGAGGGTAGAGGGCACAACCGGCAGATTTTTGCGAAACGCCTTCAGTGACTGCGTATTGATACAGGCTTCAATGGCGGGCAGCAGGATTTTTTCTGCTTCAACGATCTCACCGGCGATAACCACTTTTTGTGGGTTGAAGAGGTTAATGGCGATAGCGATGGTTTTGCCGAGGTGACGCCCGACATACTCAATCACTTCGCAGGCCAGCGCATCGCCTTTGTTGGCGGCTTTGCAGATGGCTTTGATTGAGCAATCCTCCTCTTTCAGGCGGCTCTGATAACCCTGCTGTAACAGATGGCGGACCCGCTGCTCAATGGCGGCATTGGCGGCAATCGTCTCCAGGCAACCAAAGTTACCGCAGTGGCAGCGCTCGCCGAGGGGTTCCACTTGCACGTGACCAATTTCGCCGACATTACCGTTGCGACCAATAAAGATACGACCGCTGGAGATGATCCCCGCGCCGGTGCCGCGGTGCACGCGCACCAGAATGGAGTCTTCACAATCCTGGCTTGCGCCAAAATAGTGCTCGGCCAGCGCCAGGCTACGGATATCGTGCCCAACGAAACAGGTCAATTTGAAGCGTTTTTCCAGCGCCTCAACCAGCGCCCAGTTCTCCACCTGAATATGCGGCATATAGCGGATCACACCGCTTTCCGGATCGACCAGCCCCGGCAGGATCACCGAAATGGCGATCAGCTCGCGGATTTTACGCTGATTGGCGTCGATAAACTGGCTGATGGTGTTGAGCAGGGCGTGCTCCAGCGTCTCCTGCGTGCGCTCCGGCAGCGGGTAGTGCTCTTCGGCCAGCACTTTGCTGCTCAGATCGTAGAGCGTAAGGGTGGTGTCGGTGCGCCCGAGGCGCACGCCGATAGCCTGGAAATGGCGGGTTTCGGTAATGATGGAGATGGCGCGGCGGCCCCCGGTGGAGGCCTGCTGATCGACTTCTTTGATCAGCCCGCGTTCAATCAGCTGACGCGTGATTTTTGTCACGCTGGCGGGAGCAAGCTGGCTCTGCTCGGCAATCTGTATGCGTGAGATGGGGCCGTGTTGGTCAATCAGGCGGTAAACCGCCGCACTGTTAAGCTGTTTTACGAGGTCAACGTTACCAATTTGAGCTTGTCCGCCTGATGTCATACCGTCTCTTTATGCAGTGGCGACCTCGTTACCATTAACGATGGTCTTGATAATTTCATAATCACGCGTAAATGCCGTCAGGTTCGCCACCTTGCCTGCGGCGAGAGTGCCCAGCTTTTTGTCAACGCCAATGGCGCGAGCCGGGTAGAGCGTGGCCATACGCAGCGCTTCATCGAGCGCAATACCGACATGCTCGACCAGGTTACGCACCCCTTCGATCATCGTCAGGGCCGAGCCGCTCAGCGTTCCGTTTTCATCTACGCACAATCCATTTCGGTAGTATATTGTTTTACCAGCAAAAATGAACTGATCAATCTGTGCACCTGCGGGTGCGGTAGCATCGGTGACCAGACAGAGCTTGTCTCCCTTCAGCCGCTTCGCATTGCGAATATTAACGTAGTCGACATGCAACCCATCGGCAATCACGCCACAGTAAACATCTGTGTCATCAAGCACTGCGCCCGCCAGCCCCGGCTCGCGCCCGGTGATGTACGGCATGGCATTATAGAGATGGGTAGCGAAGGTGATACCGGCGCGGAAACCGGCTTTCGCCTCGTTCAGCGTGGCGTTGGAGTGACCAGCGGAAACCACAATCCCCGCGTCGGCAAGCTTGCGGATCACGTCGCATCCCGCCACTTCCGGCGCTAAGGTGATTTTTGTGATCACATCCGCGTTTTGACATAAGAAATCGACCAGCGCCGCATCCGGTTTACGCACGAAGTCCGGATTGTGGGTCCCTTTCTTGATGATATTGAGCCACGGCCCTTCCAGATGCAGTCCCAGCGCCTGGTTCGGGTATTTTGCGAGGTAGTCGCGCATCACCTGCACGCCCTGCTTCATCAGGTCATCGCTGGTGGTAATCAGCGTCGGCAGGTAGCTGGTGCAGCCGGATTTCTCGTTAGCGCGCTGCATGATCTCCAGCGTCTCAACGCTGACGGCCTCGGCGGTATCGTTAAACTGCACGCCGCCGCAGCCGTTGAGCTGCACATCAATAAAACCAGGGGCGAGGAGGGCACCATTCAGCGATCGTTGTTCAATATCCGCTGGTAGCTCAGCCTGTGGGCAAAGGCGTTCAATCAGGCCATCGGCTACAACGAGCGCATGGTCATCCAAAATTTCATGGCCGGTAAAGATTCGGCAATGGGTTAAAGCATACATAACAACCCCCGGTTAACGATGAGTGCCGCTCCGCAGTTGCCTGCGAAGCGGATACAGACTTACAGACCTTTAATATTTTCCGCTTCTAACTCGTTGAAGTATTTCAGCGTTTTGACTTTCAGCTCCATCGTGGACGGCTCGTCGCAGACGATAACCGCTTTCGGATGCAGCTGCAGGCAGCTGATGGTCCACATATGGTTGACGTTACCCTCAACGGCCGCCTGTAGCGCCTGCGCCTTGACGTTGCCCAGCACCAGAATCATCACCTCTTCGGCATCGAGCAGCGTGCCAACGCCTACGGTCAGGGCATATTTAGGCACCTGATTAACATCGCCGTCGAAGAAGCGCGAGTTCGCTACGCGGGTATCGTGGGTCAACGTTTTAATACGGGTACGCGATGCCAGCGACGATGCCGGTTCGTTAAAAGCGATATGACCATCGTTGCCTACGCCGCCCATAAACAGGTGAATTTTGCCGTAAGCGCGAATTTTTTCTTCGTAACGACGGCATTCTGCGTCAATATCGGGCGCGTTTCCATCGAGCAGGTTAATGTTTTCAGCAGGAATATCAACGTGATCGAAGAAATTACGGTGCATAAAGCTGTGGTAACTCTCCGGATGATCCTTCGCCAGGCCAACATATTCGTCCATGTTAAAGGTGACCACATGCTTAAAGCTGACCTGGCCCGCTTTGTGCATTTCAACTAATGCTTTGTAGGCCGTAAGCGGCGTTCCGCCCGTTGGCAGGCCAAGTACAAAAGGACGATCGGCGGTGGGGTTGAATGCGTTAATGCGGTTGACGATATGGCGGGCGGCCCATTTACCGACCTGTTCAGCTGTCGCCAGGGGAATCAGTCTCATTGTTCACCTCAAAGTTTAATGAAAAGCATTGGCGGTGCGCCTTCTGGCTCAGCGTTAAGCGTAACCTGGTTTCGTCATAAGAAGGGAGCGATCCGCTTTGATATTTTTGATCTTAAAATAAGTTTTTGTTGTTTGCCAGTATTGAGGAACGGTGATAACGATAGTTAGTGATTTTTATCACAGAAAATGCGCGTTTAATTTGCGAGGCGAATTAATTTTGCAGACACTTCGTCAGGTAGTGGAAAAACAGGCATCAGTTCAGGGTTCGTTACACAATAAAAAACAACTGTTTCAGTGGGCTCACGTTGAGCTCATAGGGGGAATAAAGTGAGTATTTTAGGCTATTTACAGAAGGTTGGCCGCGCGCTGATGGTGCCGGTCGCCACGCTGCCCGCAGCAGCGATTTTGATGGGGGTCGGTTACTGGATCGACCCTGTTGGCTGGGGAAGCCAAAACGCCCTGGCCGCGCTGTTTATCAAATCCGGTTCAGCGATCATCGACCATATGGGTGTCTTGTTTGCGGTCGGCGTCGCTTATGGGATGTCCAAAGATAAAGATGGCGCTGCGGCGCTGGCCGGTTTTGTCGGCTTCCTGGTGTTAACGACCCTCTGCTCGCCTGCCGCGGTGTCGATGATTCAAAAAATTCCGCTGGATCAGGTTCCCGCGGCCTTCGGCAAAATTGAAAACCAGTTTGTCGGTATTCTGGTCGGGATCATCGCCGCTGAGCTTTACAACCGCTTCAGCACCGTCGAACTGCCGAAAGCGCTCTCCTTCTTTAGCGGCCGCCGTCTGGTGCCGATCATCACCTCGTTTGTGATGATCGCTGTGGCCTTTATCATGATGTTTATCTGGCCGGTGGTCTTTAGTGGCCTGGTCAGCTTTGGTGAACATATTCAGAAACTCGGCTCTGTCGGCGCGGGTGTTTACGCCTTCTTCAACCGTCTGTTGATCCCGGTCGGTCTGCATCACGCCCTGAACTCGGTCTTCTGGTTTGACGTGGCGGGTATTAACGATATCCCTAACTTCCTCGGCGGCGCGCAGTCTATCGAAGCCGGTAAAGCGACGGTGGGGATCACCGGGCGTTATCAGGCGGGCTTCTTCCCGATCATGATGTTCGGCTTGCCGGGTGCGGCGCTGGCGATCTACCAGTGCGCGCGTCCTGAGAACAAGGCCAAAGTGCTCGGTATTATGATGGCCGGTGCTTTCGCCGCCTTCTTTACCGGCATCACCGAGCCGCTGGAGTTCTCCTTCATGTTCGTGGCGCCGGTGCTGTATGTCATTCACGCCATTCTGACCGGTATCTCTGTCTATATCGCAGCCAGCATGCACTGGATTGCCGGTTTCGGCTTCAGCGCCGGGCTGGTGGATATGGTGCTCTCTTCGCGTAACCCGCTGGCGACCCAGTGGTGGATGCTGATCCCGCAGGGTCTGGTGTTCTTTGTTATCTACTACGTGGTATTCCGCTTCACCATTAAGCGATTCAACATGCTGACCCCGGGTCGTGAACTGGCCGTTGCCGGGGATGAAACCGATGGTCAGGATGTCAATATCAGCGCTAACAGCGAGCAGGATGTCAGCGGCCTGGCGCGTCAGTACATTGCTGCCGTCGGCGGCTCGGCGAACCTGACCGGTATTGATGCCTGCATCACCCGTCTGCGTCTTAACGTGAATGACTCTTCACTGGTCAACGAAACGATGGCGAAACGCCTGGGCGCAACCGGCGTGATTCGTCTCAATAAAACCAGCGTGCAGATTATTGTCGGCTTTGTGGCTGAGAAAATTGCCAACGCCATGAAAACGGCAGGGGATGTCCCGGCCGCGGCAAGCAGCAATGCAGCGCCGGCTCAGACAGCACCAGCCGCCGCGGCAAAACCGCAGGCGGTGCCGAATTCAGTCGTGATTGCCGAACTCTTATCCCCGGTTACCGGTGAGGTAGTGGCGCTGGAGCAGGTGCCGGACGAAGCCTTTGCCAGCAAAGCGGTAGGCGACGGCGTGGCGGTAAAACCGACGGATAAAACCGTAGTTTCTCCGGCGGCCGGTACGATTGTGAAAATCTTCAACACCAACCATGCCTTCTGCCTGGAGACTGAAAAAGGTGCCGAGATCGTTGTCCATATGGGCATTGATACGGTTGCACTGGGCGGTCAGGGCTTTACCCGTCTGGTTGAAGAGGGCGCGGAAGTGGTTGCCGGTCAACCGATCCTCGAAATGGATCTGGCGTACCTCAATGCCAATGCCCGCTCAATGATTAGCCCGGTTGTCGTCAGCAATATTGATGATTTCAGCGGCCTTGTCATTAAGGCGCAAGGTCATGTCGTTGCGGGTCAGACACCGTTGTACGAAATTAAAGGCTGATTGCTCCTGAGTCGGCACATTAGCCTTAAGCGGCGGGGGATCTCCTCCGCCGCTTTTTTTTACCCGTCGTTTAATCAGTGCCATACTGACGCCGCTATTTTACAGAGGTGAATAATGAAAAGGATTTTTTACGCGCTGGTAATGACGACGGCGCTAAGCGGCTGTATTCCGCGTTACGCAACTATTCGCCCGCATTATGAAGTGGATGTACTTAATCGCGACGGCAAACCCCTTACGAATGCGACGTTGTGGCTGCAGACTATACGTTTTCCGCCCACTATTCAGGATCCACCGGAGCCGTTTCATGCCGATGCCGAGGGGCATATCAAGGTTGAAAAACGCGCCAGATGGTCGCCAATTGTGTTCTGGATCCACGGTACAGAGCAGTTTGAATGGTCATGGTGTATCGAAGCGCCCGGATACCTGACTCGTGGAGGGGGAAGCGAGATAATAAATAGCCCGGTAATACTAACAAAAGCGGTCACAACAGAGCACTGTCGCCATGGCGACGAGCCTGAATACCTTTCCCCTGAGCATCAGTGATTTGTATAAGTAAAGGTTGTTTCCTGCGCTCTCTTATTAGATCATATGCCGTTATACGTTGTTTACGCCTTGAGGAACCTGTGATGAGTGAGGCTGAAGCCCGCCCGACTAACTTTATCCGCCAGATCATTGATGAAGATCTGGCCAGTGGTAAACACACCACCGTCCATACCCGTTTTCCGCCGGAGCCGAACGGCTACCTGCACATCGGCCACGCGAAATCCATCTGCCTGAACTTCGGTATCGCACAGGATTACAACGGCCAGTGCAACCTGCGCTTCGATGATACCAACCCGGCAAAAGAAGATATCGAGTACGTTGAGTCAATCAAAAACGACGTGCAGTGGTTGGGCTTTCACTGGTCTGGCGACATCTGCTACTCCTCAGACTACTTCGATAAGCTGTATAGCTACGCGGTTGAACTGATCAACAAAGGCCTGGCCTATGTTGACGAACTGACCGGCGATGAAATCCGCGAATACCGCGGCACGCTGACGCAGCCGGGTAAAAACAGCCCGTACCGCGATCGCAGCGTAGAAGAGAACCTGGCGCTGTTTGAAAAGATGCGTGCGGGTGGTTTTGAAGAGGGTAAGGCCTGTCTGCGTGCGAAAATCGATATGGCTTCGCCGTTTATCGTGATGCGCGACCCGGTTATCTACCGTATTAAATTTGCTGAACACCATCAAACCGGCAACAAGTGGTGCATCTACCCGATGTACGACTTTACCCACTGCATCAGCGATGCGCTGGAAGGGATCACCCACTCCCTCTGTACGCTGGAGTTCCAGGACAACCGTCGTCTGTATGACTGGGTGCTGGATAACATCACCATTCCGGTTCACCCGCGCCAGTACGAATTCTCGCGCCTGAATCTCGAATATACCGTGATGTCCAAGCGTAAGCTTAACCTGCTGGTGACCGACAAGCACGTTGAGGGCTGGGACGATCCGCGTATGCCGACCATCTCTGGCCTGCGCCGTCGTGGCTATACCGCTGCTTCTATCCGTGAATTCTGCAAGCGCATTGGCGTGACCAAGCAGGACAACACCATTGAAATGGCGTCGCTGGAATCCTGCATTCGTGAAGATCTCAACGAAAACGCGCCGCGCGCGATGGCGGTTATCGACCCGGTGAAACTGGTTATCGAAAACTACCCGCAGGGCAGCAGCGAAATCGTCACCATGCCGAACCATCCGAACAAGCCGGAGATGGGCACCCGTGAAGTGCCGTTCAGCGGTGAGATCTGGATCGATCGCGCTGATTTCCGCGAAGAAGCTAACAAGCAGTACAAACGTCTGGTGCTCGGCAAAGAGGTGCGTCTGCGCAACGCTTATGTGATCAAAGCGGAACGCGTTGAGAAAGATGCCGAAGGCAACATCACCACCATTTTCTGCTCTTACGACGCCGAGACGCTGAGTAAAGATCCTGCCGATGGCCGCAAGGTTAAAGGCGTGATCCACTGGGTCAGCGCGCAGCATGCGCAGCCGGTTGAAATTCGTCTCTACGATCGTCTGTTCAGCGTGCCAAACCCGGGAGCCGCCGAGGATTTCCTCGCCACCATCAACCCGGAATCGCTGGTCATTAAACAGGGTTTTGCCGAGCCATCGCTGAAAGAGGCGCAGGCGGGCAAAGCGTATCAGTTTGAGCGCGAAGGCTACTTCTGCCTCGATAGCCGCTATGCCACCGCGGACAAACTCGTGTTTAACCGCACGGTAGGCCTGCGTGATACCTGGGCTAAAATCGGCGACTGATTGCACCAATCAGTGGCCACTATGAAATAACGCCGCTTCTTGCGGCGTTTTTTATTATTAACCTGCGCATTACAATTAATACATATTCGTGCCGAAAATTAATATCTTCCCTCTGTTGGTGTTCTGCTTTTTTATTTCTGGAATGTTGCGGAAGCAGTAATCAGAATAGTGATAAAACCCTCTCGTTAATAAAGAATTAAATATCGACTGAATACGGATTGGTTATTTATTTGCGTGGTTTATGAAACGATATTTAATCCTCATTTAATTCTGTGCACTTCGTCATACTCCGTTATTTTTGCTTAAAAAGACGTTGATAATTCACAACGCGAAAAATAGGCTTTGTGCTGTTGTTTACTTAGGGAATATCTATAACAGACTTCCTGTTGTTAATTTTTATCGCCGCCGCGGCGGGGATTTTTACATTTAAAAGGAATCAATGTATGTGCGCGTTTGCAGGTAAACGGAGTTCGCTATCGCTGGCTATTGCCGCCGTTATCGCCATGTCAGGCCTGGCGCTTCCCGCGCAGGCGAAGGCAAGCGGTTTTATTGATGACTCAACGCTCACCGGCGGGATCTATTACTGGCAGCGTGAGCGCGACCGTAAAGATATTCTCGATAATAAATATAAAACGAACCTCTCTCACGCCACGTGGAATGCCAGGCTGGATTTTCAATCAGGCTATGCGGCAGATATGTTTGGCCTGGATATCGCTGCCTTTACGGCGATTGAAATGGCGGAAAACGGAGATAGCGCTCACCCAAATGAAATTGCTTTCTCCGCCAGTAATAAAGCCTATAAAGAGCGCTGGTCCGGTGATAAAAGCGGCATCAGCCTCTATAAAGCCGCAGCAAAATTCAAATATGGCGCTCTCTGGGCGCGCGCCGGTTATATTCAACCCACCGGGCAGACGCTATTAGCGCCGCACTGGAGTTTTATGCCGGGCACCTACCAGGGCGCGGAAGCGGGCATTAATAACGACTATGGCGATGCTGGCGCGCTGAGCGTTTCGTATATGTGGGCCAATGGATATAAAGCGCCATGGCATATCGAGATGGATAAGTTCTGGCAAAACGACAGAGAGCACCGGGTCGATTATCTCCATTCGCTCGGCGCAAAATATGATTTCAAAAATAACCTCGTGCTGGAGGCTGCGTTTGGCCAGGCGCAGGGCTATGTCGATCAATATTTTGCAAAAGCCAGCTACCAGCTGGATGTGGCAAATCAACCGTTCAGCACCAGCTATCAGTTTTATGGTGCCCGCGACAAAGTCAGCGATCGCGGCATCAACGATCTTTACGACGGCACCGCCTGGCTGCAGGCGCTGACCTTCGGTTACACGGTCGGACCACTCGCGCTGCGCCTCGAAGGAACATGGGTAAAAGCAGAAGGCCAGCAGGGCTACTTTTTGCAGCGCATGACGCCAACCTATGCCTCCTCTAATGGTCGTCTTGATATCTGGTGGGATAACCGCTCCGACTTCAATGCCAATGGCGAAAAAGCGCTCTTCCTGGGGGCGATGTACGATCTGGAGAGTTGCAACTTGCCCGGCTTACAAATTGGGGCCTCTTACGCCTACGCCTGGGGCGCAAAACCGGCCGAAATGGCCGTGCCGGATGCGTGGTACAGCGCCGGTTATCGTCTGAAAGAGTCCGCATATAGCCTGGATGCCATCTATACCCTGCAAGAGGGGCGCGCCAAAGGGACGATGTTTAAACTGCACTTTACCCAGTATGACAACCACGCCGCTATCCCGAGCTATGCCGGCGGCTACGGCAACATTTTCCAGGATGAGCGCGACGTGAAATTGATGGTCATCGCGCCGTTTACCCTTTTCTAATTAATTTGTTGCCGGGCATTGGCAACCTTAAGGAACAGAGAATGCATACAGCACGTTTAAGCCTGCTGGCGGGCGCAGTCACAGCGCTGCTTGGCAGCGGCGCGGCACTGGCAAGCCAGAGCACGGTTGACGCCATCAGCCAGTTCAATCTGAACTACGCCGTAAAAGATAACTTTGCCGCACAGCATGGCGTTGATTGTGCGAAGCTCGGCGCAGACTGGGCCTCCTGCAACAAAGCGGTGATCACGCTCACCAACAAAGGCGAGGCAGTGACCGATAACGAGTGGGCTATCTACTTCCACAGTATTCGCCCCGTTCTGCAAGTCGCGAACCCGCAGTTCAAAGTGACCCATATCATGGGCGATCTGCATAAGCTTGAGCCTACCGGGCAATTTACTGGTTTTCCGGCGAATCAGTCCGTTGAGATCCCAATCATTAATGAGTACTGGCAACTCTTTATTACCGATGTGCTGCCGCGCTGGTATGTCACAGGTGAGGAAGCGACGCCAAAAACCATCGCCAATACCAATACGGAAGATCTTGCCCAGTTCGTCACACCGCTTGGCGAGCAATGGCAGCGGACGCCGGACGATAAAAATATCCTGATGACCGCTGAAGCACGCTTTGCGCAAAACAGCGATATCAAAGCGATGAACCTCGCCTCGCTGCGCGGGCAGATTGTGCCGACGCCGCGCGAGGTAAAAATTTACGGTCGGGATATCGATCTCAGCCAGGGGATGAAATTTGACCTTTCAGCGCTGATGCCTGATGCGCAAAATGCCATTAAAGCGCGCTTCGCCATGCTCGGCGTGGAAGAGGGGAGTTATCCGCTACGTACCGAAATTGTGCGTAAAGCGTTCAAGAGTGAGGAGGCGATCAACGGTGCCTATCAGCTGCGTATCAGTGATAAAGAGGCGGTGGTGACCGGTTTTGATCAGAGCGGCGTCTTCTATGGCCTGCAATCCCTGCTTTCGCTTCTCCCCGCGCAGGGGGCGATGACCATCCCCGCTCTGATGGCGAAAGATGCACCGCGCTTCGACTATCGCGGTATTCATCTGGATGTCGGGCGTAATTTCCACAGCAAAGCGGCGGTGCTGCGCCTGCTGGATCAGATGGCAGCCTACAAGCTGAATAAATTCCACTTCCATCTGACGGACGATGAAGGGTGGCGCATTGAAATCCCCGGGCTGCCGGAGCTGACTGAGATTGGCAGCCAGCGCTGCCACGATCTGAGCGAGAAGCAGTGCCTGCTGCCGCAGCTGGGATCCGGGCCGGATCGTGATAACAACGGCAGCGGTTACTTTACCCGCGCCGACTATATCGAGATCCTCAAATATGCCAAAGCGCGGCACATTGAGGTGATCCCGGAGATCGATATGCCCGCCCATGCGCGCGCGGCGGTCATCTCAATGGAGGCGCGTTACCATCGCCTGATAAAAGAGGGTAAAGAGAGCGAGGCGAGCCGTTACCGCCTGCTCGATCCGACGGATACCTCTGTTACCGCTGGCGTACAGTTCTACGATCGCACCGGTTATCTCAATCCTTGCCTGGACTCCTCGCGCAACTTTGTCGATAAGGTGATGGGCGAAATCCAGCAGATGCACAGAGAAGCGGGTCTGCCGCTACACACCTGGCACTTCGGCGGCGATGAAGCGAAAAATATCTACCTGGGGGCTGGCTATACGGATGTGAAAGATCCGCAGCCGGGTAAAGGCATCATCGATCAGAGCAGGCAGGATAAGCCGTGGGCGAAATCGGAGGCCTGCCAGGCGATGATCAAAGCCGGGAAAGTGAGCGACGTTGAGCACCTCTCCAGCTACTTTGGCGCTGAGGTGAGCAAGCTGGTTAAGGCGCACGGCATTGATGTGATGCAGGCGTGGCAGGATGGGCTTAAAGATGCCAAAGACGCCTCTGTTTTTGCCACCAGACATGTGAATGTCAACTTCTGGGATGCGCTCTACTGGGGCGGTTTCGATTCCGTCAATGACTGGGCGAACAAAGGCTTCCGCGTGGTGGTCTCCAACCCGGACTACGTCTATCTCGACTTCCCGAGTGAAGTTCACCCGGATGAAAGCGGCTACTACTGGGGGACGCGTTTCAGCGATGAGCGCAAGATCTTCAGTTTTGCACCGGACAACATGCCGCAAAATGCGGAAACGTCGGTCGACCGTGACGGCAACGCGTTCAGCGCCAAATCAGACAAGCCGTGGCCTGGCGCCTACGGGCTTTCCGCCGAGCTGTGGAGCGAAGTGGTGCGCACGGATGAGCAGATGGAGTATATGATCTATCCGCGTCTGGTCGCCGTCGCTGAGCGGGCATGGCACCGCGCAAGCTGGGAGCTGGATTACCAGGCGGGCCGTGAATACAAAGGCGGCGAGACGCAGTGGGTCGATCAGAAGGCCTTAACGGCAGACTGGCAGCGTTTTGCCAATCTGCTGGGACATCGCGAGCTGGCGAAGCTGGATAAAGCCGGCATCCATTATCGTCTGCCGGTGCCAGGGGCGCGAATTGTTGACGGTGTGCTGGAGGTCAACATCCGCTTCCCGGGGCTGGTGGTCGAGTACTCCCTCGATCGCGGCAAAACATGGCAGCACTATGAAGCGAAATCCCGTCCACAGGTTAAAGGAGAAATTCAGCTGCGCACCTTAAGCCCGGATGGCAGGCGCGTCAGCCGCGTCGATAGCCTGAAAGCCTGATCGCTTTCCTCTCTGAGCGGCGTAACCTTTTAACGCGCCGCTCAGCCGGCAGGCATAAAAAAAGCCAACCTGACGGTTGGCTTTTAACGTTCAGAAGAACTTATTTTGCGTCGTGCGCGTGTTCATCTTCGCGGCAGTCACCTTCGGCGCAGTGGCCGTAAAGGTAGAGACTGTGGTTCGTCAGGCGGATGCCGTGTTGAGCGGCAATTTCGCGCTGGCGCAATTCGATGGAGTCATCACTGAATTCGATAACTTTACCGCAGTCGAGGCAGATAAGGTGATCGTGGTGATGCTGCTGCGTCAGTTCGAAAACAGACTTGCCGCCTTCGAAGTTGTGACGGGTGACAATCCCGGCGTCATCAAACTGGTTCAGCACACGGTACACCGTTGCCAGACCAATCTCTTCACCCATGTCGATCAGACGCTTATAAAGATCTTCCGCACTGACATGATGGTTATCCGGCTCCTGAAGCACTTCCAGAATTTTTAAACGTGGAAGCGTGACTTTCAGGCCGGCCTTCTTTAATGCGGTATTGTTGTCAGTCATGCGGAATCTGTCCTGTTGCTATACGATTCACTTCCTTCTCGGAAGTTATAAGGAATGCACCCGGGCGAATGCGTATCATTATAGAACTGCCATGTATAAATGAAAACTGCAAGCCCTCAAGTAAAGTAAGCTTTTAAAACGTGGTATCGCCGACAACTCCCGGTCGGGCGTACTACGTTAAGCAGCGCTTATTGTACAGGGATGAGTAGGAAAGTTAAAAAAATGTAGCAATTATTTCGATTGCTTTTACCTATTGATACGGCGCAACCAGCAGATTGCGCCATAAAAATCAGGCATTCAGGATTTCATCAAGATGCAGCTCTTCAGAAACCTGCTTCACCCACTTCTGCACGCGCTCGGCGGTCAGTTCTGGCTGACGGTCTTCGTCAATCGCCAGACCTACAAAGTGATCGTCATCAGCCAGGCCTTTTGAAGCTTCGAAATGGTAACCGGCAGTCGGCCAGTGGCCCACAATCGTCGCGCCGCGCGGTTCAATAATGTCGCGAATGGTGCCCAGCGCATCACAGAAGTACTCAGCGTAATCTTCCTGATCGCCGCAGCCGAACAGCGCCACTAACTTACCATTAAAATCAATCTCTTCCAGCGTCGGGAAGAAGTCATCCCAGTCGCACTGCGCTTCACCGTAATACCAGGTCGGAATGCCGAGCAACAGGATGTCATACCCTTCGATATCTTCCTTACTGCTCTTGGCAATGTCATGAACATCGGCGACGTCTTTACCAAGCTGGCTTTGGATCATTTTGGCGATGTTTTCGGTGTTGCCGGTGTCGCTGCCGAAGAAAATGCCTGTAATTGCCATGAGTAAAATAACCTCTTGAATCTTAATGAGTATAGGGGGAGCGCTAAGCCCACAGATAAGGGCAATCATAGCAGAACAGAGAAGAACGCGGAAACTGCTATTGCCGCGGACTGCACTGTATGCCACACGAAAAGGGGAATTTGATGAGGATTCAGAAGAATCGCTATCCGCGCAGGGCTTTAAGCTGCGCCAGCAGCATCTCTTCGATAAGTTCGCTGCGGCTTATCTCACGCGCTTCGGCCAGCTCATTTAAGGCTTCCACCGCTTCCGCATTCAGTTTCAGTTCGACGCGCTTAAGCCCGCGAACCTTATCGCGTTTAAGCTGGTTGCGTTTATTAATGCGCAACTGTTCATCACGCGAGAGCGGGTTGGTCTTCGGCCGTCCCGGGCGACGCTCATTCGCGAACAGATCTAGTGTCGTACGGTCCGTTTGTTCTTTAGCCATGATATGAATACTACGGGAAAACACGCAATCGGGCCGCTGCCCGGGCTGAATAGCGCGCCATCATACATCACCAACATCGGCACGCCAACGACCGGGCGCGTTGAAACGACCGGTCGCCGCCTTTTTAATCAGTTGGCCTTACTCTGCCAGATAACGGCGGATGGCCCGCAGCACCGCATCAGGTTTTTCTGCATGCACCCAGTGCCCGGCACCGGCAATGACATACGCCCGCGCCTGGGGAAACTGCGCCAGCAGCGCATCGCGGTAGGCATCGGTGACATAAGAGGAGTTGCCGCCGCAGACGAAGAGGGCAGGCTTATCCCACGCCGGAATGGTCTCCCAGCCCACAATATTGGCATATTGATCCCACAGCACCGGCACGTTGAAGCGCCACTCACCGTCAACGAAGGATTTCAGTAAAAACTGAACCACGCCCTCTTCATTAAGCTGCTCGCGCATCAGCGCCGCCGCCTGCTGGCGCGACGAAACGCCCGCCTCGCTGACGGCGTTGATAGCGGCAAAGATCTCATCGTGACGGCGCACCTTATAATCCACGGGCGCCATATCAATCGCCACCAGGCGATCGATGCGATCGGGTGCCAGTGAAGTTAGCGCCATCACCGCTTTGCCGCCCATGGAGTGGCCGATAAAGGTCGCTTTTTCAATCTGATGGGCATCAAGCGTATCAAGCAGATCCTGCGCCATCGCCGGATAGTTCATCTCCGGTGAGCGGGGCGACACGCCGTGATTACGCATATCCACCTGCAGCACATCGTGATCCTGCACCAGGTCGCGGGCGAGCACGCCGAGGTTATCGAGGCTGCCGAAAAGGCCGTGAACCAGCACAATCGGGGAATTGTTGTGCGGATGTTGTGCAGTTTGCGCGCGCGTGTTCAATTTCATGGCAAAGTTCTTTTTTTCACTCCAACGGGTTAGGTTATTATGGTGAACATTCTGCCGCCCGGCTGCAAGGCTAAGCATTACTCTGAGTTTTGCCGCCATCCTGGGGTGTACCTATCCGCTGTTGGGATTTCACTTTATAATCCCAATACTTGTATTCAGATTTTATATAGCACTGGATTAAGATGAAAACGATTGAAGTTGATGATGAGCTCTACAGTTACATTGCCAGCCATACCAAGCACATTGGCGAGAGCGCATCCGAGATTTTACGGCGTATGCTGAAGTTCTCCGCCGCATCATCGTCTCCCTCTGCAGCGCCCGCCGCGCCGGTGAAAGAGACACGCGCTGCAAGCGTCGTCGAAGAGGTGAAACCGGCCAACACCACCCGGGATAAGGTCCGTGCTGTTCGCGAGCTTCTGCTCTCGGACGAATACGCCGAGCAGAAAAAAGCGGTCAATCGCTTTCTGCTAATCCTGTCTACACTCTATTCACTCGATGACAAAGGGTTTACGGAATCCACTGAATCTCTGCACGGTCGCACGCGCGTATACTTTGCCGCTGATGAGCGCACCCTGCTGCAGAACGGCAACCAGACCAAGCCGAAGCAAGTGCCGAACACCCCTTACTGGGTCATCACCAACACGAATACGGGCCGTAAATGCAGCATGATTGAACACATCATGCAATCAATGCAGTTCCCGGCGGAGCTGATTGAGAAAGTTTGCGGCACAATTTAATCCTTGCATTAAAAGGACGAAGCAATGGCAAACCATCCGCGCGCGGGCCAACCTGCGCAACAGGGCGATTTGATTAACGTCGCGCAGCTGACTGCGCAGTACTATGTGTTGAAACCGGAAGTTGGCAACGCTGACCATGCGGTGAAATTTGGTACCTCAGGTCACCGTGGTAGCGCATGGCGTCACAGCTTTAACGAGCCGCACATCCTTGCCATTGCGCAGGCGATTGCCGAAGAGCGTGCGAAAAACGGCATCACCGGGCCGTGCTATGTCGGTAAAGACACGCATGCCCTCTCTGAGCCGGCGTTTATCTCCGTGCTGGAAGTGTTGGCTGCCAACGGCGTCGATATCATCGTGCAGGAAAATAACGGCTTTACGCCGACGCCTGCCATCTCTAATGCAATCCTTGTGCACAACAAAAATGGTGGCGCGCAGGCGGATGGTATCGTGATTACGCCGTCCCATAACCCGCCGGAAGATGGCGGCATCAAATACAACCCGCCGAACGGCGGCCCGGCCGACACCAACGTCACCAAAGTGGTGGAAGATCGCGCTAACGCGCTGCTGGCTGACGGTCTGAAAGGCGTGAAACGCATTTCGCTGGATGCGGCGATGGCTTCCGGTCACGTCACTGAAAAAGATCTGGTGCAGCCGTTTATTGAAGGGCTGGCGGAGATCGTCGATATGGCGGCGATCCAGAAAGCGGGCCTGAAGCTGGGCGTCGATCCGCTGGGCGGCTCCGGTATTGAGTACTGGAAACGTATCGCCGAGCACTACAAGCTCGACCTCACCATCGTTAATGATGAAGTGGATCAGACTTTCCGCTTTATGCACCTCGATAAAGATGGCGCGATCCGCATGGATTGCTCCTCCGAGTGTGCGATGGCCGGTCTGCTGGCGCTGCGCGATAAGTTTGACCTGGCCTTCGCCAACGACCCGGATTACGACCGCCACGGCATCGTAACCCCGGCTGGTCTGATGAACCCGAACCACTACCTGGCGGTAGCGATCAACTACCTGTTCCAGCATCGTCCGCAGTGGGGCAAAGATGTCGCAGTCGGTAAGACGCTGGTCTCCTCGGCGATGATCGACCGCGTGGTTAACGACCTTGGCCGTAAGCTGGTGGAAGTGCCGGTGGGCTTTAAGTGGTTTGTTGATGGTCTGCACGACGGCAGCTTCGGCTTCGGTGGCGAAGAGAGCGCGGGTGCCTCGTTCCTGCGCTTCGACGGTACGCCGTGGTCTACGGATAAAGATGGCATCATCATGTGCCTGCTGGCGGCGGAGATCACTGCGGTGACCGGTAAAAACCCGCAGCAGCACTATGACGAACTGGCTGCCCGCTTTGGCGCGCCAAGCTACAACCGTCTGCAGGCTGCGGCCTCTTCCGCGCAGAAAGCGGCGCTCTCTAAGCTCTCGCCTGAAATGGTGAGCGCCAGCACGCTGGCAGGGGATGCGATCACCGCTCGCCTGACCGCAGCACCGGGCAACGGCGCCTCGATTGGCGGCCTGAAAGTGATGACCGACAACGGCTGGTTTGCCGCGCGTCCGTCAGGCACCGAAGACGCCTACAAAATCTACTGCGAAAGCTTCCTCGGCGACGAACACCGTAAGCTGATTGAGAAAGAAGCGGTAGAAATTGTCAGCGAAGTGCTGAAAAACGCGTAAATCGCGGCACAATAAAAAAGCTCCCTCGGGAGCCTTTTTTATGTCGGATGGCGGCTGACGCCTTATCCGACCTACAACTGCATCAAACACTAAATCCGAAACCCGTAGGCCGGATAAGCGCAGCGCCATCCGGCAATCAAACCGCGCAGAACACCTAATCCGTAGGCCGGATAAGCGCAGCGCCATCCGGCATTCAAACGGCGCGGAACACGTAACCCGTAGGCAGGATAAGCGTAGCGCCATCCGGCAATCAAACCGCGCAGGACACGCAACCCGTAGGCCGGATAAGGCGCAAGCCGCCATCCGGCAATCAAACGGCGCGGAACATGTAACCCGTAGGCCGGATAAGCGTAGCGCCATCCGGCAATCAGCCTTGTAAATCAGGCCTCACAACATAAACCGGTACCCAATCCCGGTCTCGGTCAACAGGTGACGCGGGCGCGCCGGATCGCTCTCCAGCTTCTGGCGCAAATGCCCCATATAAATTCGCAGATAGTGGCTATGCTCAACGGCATTCGGCCCCCACACCTGGCTCAACAATTGCCGCTGGGTCAGCACTTTGCCGTGGTTATTGAGCAGCACCGCCAGCAGGCGAAACTCAATCGGCGTCAGGTGGATCTCCTCCTCGCCGCGCTGGATGCGGCGGCTGGCAAGATCAACGCAAATATCGCCAAAGGTAATCACCGGTTCGCCCGGCGTGCTGGCGGCATGGCGGCGCAGCGCAACCCGCAGCCGCGCCTGTAATTCGCCAATGCCGAAAGGTTTACTGAGGTAATCGTCTGCCCCAGCATCCAGCGCGGCGATCTTGTCGCTCTCTTCGATGCGTGCCGACAGAACGATAATCGGCATCTGGCTCCACTGGCGCACATCGCGGATAAAATCGAGTCCGTCACCGTCCGGCAAACCGAGATCGAGGATCGCCAGATCCGGCTTGCGCGTTGCCGCTTCAATTAACCCGCGCTGCAGCGTCTCTGCTTCGTGCACGCGCAGCCCTTCAGCCTCCAGCGCGGTGCGCAGAAAGCGGCGGATGGCCTGTTCATCTTCGACAATCAGAACGTTAATCACAGATCCTCGGGTAATTCATCCAGTTGCGGGGGCGTTTCCCGCGCGAGTGTAACATAAAAGCGCGCGCCTCCCTGCGGGCGGTTTTGCGCGTCGATGGTGCCGCCATGCACCTCGACAATCGCCTGGCAAATCGCCAGCCCCAGGCCAACGCCGGGTATGGCCGACTCCTTGGTGCCGCGCGCAAATTTTTCAAAAATGGCGTGCTCCTGGCCCGGCGGGATCCCCGGCCCGTTATCCCACACCTCCAGCGTCCACTCGCTCGGTGTGCTGTGCGATTCAATACCAATCTGCGCGCCGGATCCGGCATATTTCACGGCGTTTTCCAGCAGATTGATCAACACCCGCTCGAACAGCGGGCCATCAACATGCACCAGCATCAGCGGATCGGGCAGCGACAGCGCAATGTGCCGCCCACCCATCACTGGCTCAAGGGTACGCAGCGCACTGCCGACGACTTCCTCCAGCGTCAGCCACTCACGTTTTAAATTAAAGCCGCCAGACTGGATGCGCGCCATATCCAGCAGATTATTAACCAGGCGGGTGGTGTTGAGCACATGCTGGCGGATCTCGTTGGCCTGCGGGGCATGTTTTGACCCTTCGCTGGCGAGATCCAGCGTCAGGATCTCCGCCTGACCAAACAACACCGTCAGCGGGGTGCGCAAATCGTGGGAGAGGGCAGCCAGCAGCGAGTTGCGCAGACTCTCGCGCTCGCTGGCAAGCCGCGCCTGCTCTTCGCGCGTCGCCAGCGCCTGGCGCTCAAGGGCGTTCGCCACCAGCAGGGTGAAGGTCTCCAGCAGACGCTGCTGCTCCGGGATCATCAACTGGCGCAAATTCGCCGGCTCGACAACCAGCAAGCCATAGACCGTATCGTCATTTTTCAGCGGCAAAATTTGATACGGCACGCCGGGCAGCGTATCGGTGCCTGCGCCCGCAGGCTGTCCCTTATCAAAGCTCCAGCGGGCGATGGCATCATCCCACGGCGTCATGCCCTGGTTTTCCGTCACTGCCGCCAGTTTACCTTCGCTATTCGGCAGCAGCAGTTTGCTGCGTGCCTCAAAAGTGGAGTGAATAAACGTTTCGCTGGTGGCGGCGATATCCTGATTATTGCGTCCCGCCGCCAGCGCTTTCGACATCTCATAGAGATGACGCGTGCGCCGCTCACGGTAACGCGCCACCCTTGCCTGGTAACGCACCCCGGCGGTAAGGTTACCAATCACCAGCCCGACGGTCAGCATCACGCCGAAGGTGAGCAGATACTGCACATCCGACACCGCCAGTGTGCCGCGCGGCGAGATAAAAAAGAGATCGAAGCTGATGACGTTAATCACCGTGGCGAAGGCCGATGGCCAGCGGCCATAGAAGAGCGCCACCAGCACCACGCCCAGCAGATAAATCATCACCAGGTTGGTGGCCTCAAACGCCGTCAGCCACTGCAAAGCGATAAAGGTGATCGCCGCACAAAGCGCCAGCGCGACCGCGCAACCGGTAAGCTGCACGCGCCAGCGGTCGAAAAAGGGGCGGGAATCGCCGCTACGCGCAGGCAGCGGCTGGGTGCTCTCCTGGAGGGCAATAATCACCAGATCGAGATCCGGCGCGCGGCGCGCCAGGCGGTCGGCAAAGGATTCACGGTGCCACCAGCGGCGGTTATCGCGGCGGCCAATCAGGATTTTACCGAGGTTATGTTCCCGGGCGTAGCGCAGTATCGCGCGATCTTCCGCCGGATCGGCGAGCGTCGCGGTCTCTGCGCCCAGCTCCTGGGCCAGCCGCAGGGCGCTTAAGATCGCCCGCCGCTGTGACTCCGGTAATTTGTGCAGGGTAGGGGTTTCAACATAGACCGCATGCCAGGCGCTGCCGAGCTTTGCCGCCAGCCTCGCTGCGGTGCGAATCAGTTTCTCGTTGCCCGCGCCGTGACCGACGCAGAGCAGAATGGCGTCGCGCGTATGCCACACCTTCTCTTCGCCGAGGCGATCGCGCCAGGCGCGCATCTGATCATCGACCCGGTCGGCGGTGCGCCGTAGCGCCAGCTCGCGCAGCGCAATCAGATTGCCTTTGCGAAAGAAGTGCTCAATGGCGCGCTCTGCCTGGCCGCCAATATAGACTTTGCCTTCATGCAACCGCTGGCGCAGATCGTCCGGCGGTAGATCGACCAGCACAATCTCATCAGCGCTATCAAAAAAGGGATCGGGCACCGTTTCGCGCACCTGAATGCCGGTCACGCCGCTGACCACATCATTCAGGCTCTCCAGGTGCTGCACATTGACGGTGGTAAAAACGTCGATGCCGGCTTCCAGTAGCTCCTCCACATCCTGCCAGCGTTTCGGGTGACGCGAGCCGGGGGCGTTACTGTGCGCCAGCTCATCCATCAGGATCAGCGCCGGACGCCGCGCGAGGGCGGCGTCCAGATCAAACTCATGCACCACGCGCCCGCGATGGGCGATGCGCCGCACGGGTTGCAGGGGCAGACCCGCCATCAGCGCGGCGGTCTCTTTGCGCCCGTGCGTCTCTACCACGCCCGGCAGCACGTCCAGCCCCTGCGCCCGCAGCCGCTGCGCTTCCTGCAACATGGCAAAGGTTTTACCCACCCCGGCGCAGGCACCGAAAAAGATCTTCAGCTTGCCCCGGTGTGCCGTTGCAGCATGCTCCAGCAAGCGGTCGGGATCGGGGCGCAACGGCTCATCACTCATGCGTTATTTATCCTTCAGCGCATCCAGCGCCAGATTAAGTTCAACCACATTCACTACCGGCTGACCGAGGAAATTAACCAGCGGTGTTTCGGTGTATTTATTAACCAAATCATTGACCGTCTGCACCGACAAGCCGCGCGCTTGCGCCACGCGCGGGATCTGCCAGCTGGCCGCCTGCGGTGAAATCTGACCATCCAGCCCGCTGGCGGAGGTGGTTAACAGCTCCACCGGAATCGCTTTGGGTGAGTGCGGGTTTGCCGCGCGCAGCTGCGCCACGCGTTCGGCCACCTGCTTATCCAGCTCCGGGTTGCTGCCCGCCAGATTGCTGCCGCCCGAGGCCATCGGATTATAGGGCGCATCGGCAGTCGCGGAAGGGCGACCGTGAAAATAGCCCGGCGCGGTAAAATCCTGGCCAAGCAGACGGGAGCCGCGAACCGTGTCGCCTTGCTCGATCAGCGAGCCGTTCGCCTGGTCGTGAAACCACCACTGCCCAAAAGCGGTGGTCAGCAGCGGATAGAGCCCGCCGGTAATAAACGTCAGCAGTATTAAAAGCAGAAAGGCGGGACGTAATAAAGCCATCTTTTTCACTCCTTAAACCAGACCGAACAGCGTGAGCAGCAGATCGATTGCTTTGATACCGATAAACGGCACCAGCAGACCGCCCAGCCCGTAAATCCATAAGTTGCGGCGCAGCATCGCCGAGGCGGTCAGCGGCTTGTAGCTCACGCCTTTCAGCGCCAGCGGGATGAGGAACACAATCACCAGCGCGTTAAAGATCACCGCACTTAAAATCGCCGAAGAGGGGGAGTGCAGATGCATCACATTCAGCGCGTTGAGCTGCGGATAGGTGGCCGCAAACGCCGCAGGGATGATGGCAAAATACTTCGCCACGTCATTGGCAATACTGAAGGTGGTCAGCGACCCGCGCGTCATCAGCATCTGTTTGCCGATATGCACCACCTCAATCAGCTTGGTCGGGTTCGAGTCGAGATCGACCATGTTCCCCGCCTCTTTCGCCGCCTGGGTACCGGAGTTCATCGCCACCGCGACATCCGCCTGCGCCAGCGCTGGCGCATCGTTGGTGCCGTCGCCGGTCATCGCCACCAGCCGACCTTCGGCCTGGTATTGACGAATCAGCGCCAGCTTCGCTTCCGGCGTTGCTTCGGCAAGGAAGTCATCCACGCCCGCTTCGGCAGCAATCGCTGCGGCAGTTAAGCGGTTATCGCCGGTGATCATCACCGTTTTGATGCCCATCTTACGCAACTGGGCGAAGCGCTCTTTAATGCCGCCTTTAACGATATCTTTCAGCGCAATTACGCCCAGCACGTTGGCCCCTTCCGCTACCACCAGCGGCGTCGCACCCTGGCGGGCCACATTTTCCACGATAGATTCAACATCCGCCGGGAAGGTGCCGCCATTGGCCTCGATATGGCGACGAATCGCATCCACGGAGCCTTTACGGATCATGCGATCCTGCACGTTAATGCCGCTCATGCGCGTTTGCGCGGTAAAGGGGACGAAGGTCGCTTGCAGGCTCTGCATATCCCGCTCGCGCAGGTTAAAGCGCTGCTTGGCGAGGATCACAATGCTGCGCCCTTCAGGGGTTTCATCGGCTAGCGAAGAGAGCTGGGCGGCATCGGCCAGCGTCTTCTCATCAACGCCGCGCGCGGGCAGAAAGTCCGACGCCTGGCGGTTGCCGAGGGTGATGGTGCCGGTTTTATCCAGCAACAGCACATCGACATCACCTGCCGCTTCGACGGCGCGACCGCTGGTGGCGATCACATTCGCACCCAGCATGCGGCTCATCCCCGCCACGCCAATTGCCGACAGCAGGCCGCCAATGGTGGTCGGGATCAGGCAGACCAGCAGCGCAACCAGCACCGTGACGCTGACCGCCGTGCCGCCGTAAACGGAGAAGGGCCACAGCGTGGCGGTCGCCAGCAGGAAGACAATGGTCAGCGCCACCAGCAGAATGGTCAGCGCGATCTCGTTAGGCGTTTTGCGGCGCTGGGCGCCCTCAACCATGGCAATCATGCGATCGAGAAAGGTTTCGCCCGGGTTGACGCTGCACTGGATCACCAGCCAGTCAGACAGAATGCGTGTGCCGCCGGTCACGGAGGCGAAATCGCCGCCAGACTCGCGGATAACCGGTGCGGATTCACCGGTGATGGCGCTCTCATCCACCGACGCGCCGCCCTCGATCACCTCGCCGTCGCAGGGAATAATGTCGCCTGCTTCAACCAGCACGATATCCCCTTTGCGTAGCTCATCTGCCGGAACATGATCCATCGGCGCATCGTGCTGCGGCGCGCGCAGTTTGCGGGCAAAGACGGTCTTTTTCACCCCTTTCAGGCTGTTGGCCTGTGCTTTACTGCGCCCCTCCGCCAGCGCTTCGGCGAAGTTAGCAAACAGCACCGTCACCCACAGCCAGAGGCTGATTGCGCCGGTAAACCACGCGTCACCGACCAGGTGACCAGTTGCCATGGCGATTGCCAGCAAGGTAGTGAGCAGGCTGCCGATCCAGACGATAAACATCACCGGGTTACGCCACTGCACCTGCGGGCTTAATTTGGTTAAGGAACCCATCAGCGCCTGGCGAACAAGGTTCGCGTCAAACAGGGCCAGTTGTTTGCGACTCATAATTGTGGTCTCCGCCAGACTCAAAACTGAAGGTATTCCGCCACCGGACCAAGGGCCAGGGCAGGAATAAAGGTCAATGCGCCAACCAGCAGCACGGTGCCGATCAGCAGGCCAATAAAGAGCGGGCCGTGGGTCGGCAGGGTGCCGGAGCTGGTGGGCTGGATCTTTTTACTCACCAGCGAGCCAGCAATCGCCAGCACCGGCACAATCACGCCGAAGCGGCCGACAAACATGCAAAAGGCGAGCAGACAGTTCCAGAAAGGCGTGTTGGCGCTCAGGCCACCAAAGGCGCTGCCGTTGTTGTTGGCGGCGGAGGAGACGGCGTACAGCACTTCACTAAAGCCATGAATGCCGGGGTTGAACATGCCGCTGCGTCCGGCGTCGGTCATCATCGCCAGCGCCGTGCCAATCAACACCAGCGCCGGAGTGACGAGGATCGCCAGTGCGGTCATCTTCATTTCGCGAACATCAATTTTTTTACCGAGGAACTCCGGCGTGCGGCCAATCATCAGCCCGGCGATAAACACTGCCAGCAGGACAAACAGCAGCATGCCGTAGAGGCCTGAGCCGACGCCGCCAAACACCACTTCGCCAATCTGCATTAGCCACATCGGGATCATGCCGCCGAGTGCGGTAAAGGAGTCATGCATGGCGTTGACCGCACCGCAGGATGCGGCGGTAGTCACCACGGCATAAAGGCTACTGGCGAGAATGCCGAAGCGGCTCTCTTTACCTTCCATGTTGATGGTGCTGTCGCCGCCGAGCGTCAGGAAGTGCGGGTTACCTAGCCACTCGGCCCGCATCACAATTGCCACACAGGCGACAAAGATTATCGACATCGCCCACAGCAGCATCTGCCCCTGGCGACGGTCACTCACCGCTTCACCAAAGGCGAAACAGAGCGCGGCAGGGATCAGGAAGATCGCCAGCATCTGCACAAAGTTGGTCAGCGCCGTCGGGTTTTCAAACGGATGGGAGGAGTTGGCGTTAAAGAAGCCGCCGCCATTGGTGCCCAGCATTTTAATCGCTTCCTGCGAGGCGACCGGGCCCATCGGCATCAGGTGCTGAACTCCTTCAAGGGAGGTATAGGGCTGGTAGGGGAGCAGGTTTTGCAGCGTGCCTTGCTGGATGAAAAAGAGAGCGATCAGCAGCGCCAGCGGCAGCAGCACCCAGAGCGTAATGCGCGTCAGATCGACCCACGCATTGCCCAGCGTCTCCATGCTGCGGCGGGCGAAGGCGCGGATCAGCGCAAACACTACCGCGATGCCGGTGGCGGCAGAGAGGAAGTTCTGCACCGTCAGGCCGACCATCTGGCTAAAGTAACTCAGCGTGCTTTCACCGGCGTAGGATTGCCAGTTGGTATTGCTGACAAAGCTGACCGCAGTGTTGAGTGCCAGGTGCCAGGAGAGGCCAGGCAGGTTCTGCGGGTTCAGCGGCAGGATGCCTTGCAGCATCAGCAGGGCAAACAGCAGGGCGAGGCCCAGCAGATTAAGCCACAGGATCGCCAGCAGGTAGTGCCGCCAGCTCATTTCACGAGTGTCGATGCCCAACCCGCGCCAGAGCAGGTTTTCCACCACGCCAACGCCCGGCAACGGCTGACCGGCAATCAGCTTTGCCAGTAGCGATCCAAGCGGGCGCGCCAGCAGGAACAGCACCAGCAGAAAGCCGGCAACCAGAAGAAACGCTTGAGCGGCCATTAAAATGCCTCCGCGTTTATTAGGGCGTAAATCAGGTAGCCCAATAACAGGAAAACCAGCACGATGCCGATTAGCACGCCTGCACTCACAGTTCACCTCCGGGGTGATTTAAGGATGTGCAGAGAGGCTAATTTTTCAGACGCAAAGATTTCGCAAAAATCGGCGGGCAGGGTGTAAAAAAAGTATAAAAATGATGAACAAATAAGCGGTTTTGTCGTTGTAGGCCGGATAAGCGCGAGCGCCATCCGGAATATTCCGCGGCACCGATTGCCGGATGTTGGATTGGTGGAATGGTTCCGTTCACCAGGTATTGGGCGGAATGTTTTATCACCGGTGCGGTGAACGGGACAAGGGAAGCGGCCGCGCTCCCCTTGTCAATCCCCGCGGCCCCGCGAGGAAATCGGTGCTGCGCACTGCGCTCACCTCCCGCGTGCCTGACTGCGGCCGGCTCGACTCGACATCCTGTCTCGGTTCGCCTCTGTCCGCCATCCATGGCGTCCAGACCTTGTCATTCACGCTTCGGTTCGCCGATTTCAGCGGGGGTCAACACCGCCGCTGTGAAACCGGAGGTAAAGGCAATATCGGTGTTGCGGTAGGCTCGTTTTGGTAGGCCGGATAAGGCGAAGCCGCCATCCGGCAATGGTGCCGCTGATAAAATGCCGGATGGCGGCTCCGCCTTATCCGGCCTACGCGGTTTCAGTGGCTCCATTTTGAAAATGCAATATTCAAAACCATTATTTAACTAATGGTTATTATTAATTTAACCGTTTTGTAACTTATTTACGGATTGCGTGTAAATAAATGCGCACCAGCTAAAAATAGTGGTCGGATGAGTAGTAAAATTACAAACAAACCGGTATTATTTTGAGCAGATTTCAGTCTCGCAGCGTTTTTTCGTTACTCACTTACCGCTGCGGTAACTTTTTTCCGGTGACCGATACCGGCCTGACAAAGGGGAGAGATTTATGAACACATACAAAATGTTTCCAGCGCACATTGTGCTGATGCGTCGTGCTTTCGCCGTTGCGGCGGGCCTGCTGGCACTGCCGGTGATGTTGTTCTGGAAGGATCGCGCACGGTTCTATAGCTATCTGCACCGCGTCTGGGCGAAAACCAGCGAAAAACCGGTATGGATGGATCAAGCAGAAAAAGTAACCTGCGACTTTTATTAATCGGGCTACACACAGCAACCCGATCGCGCCACCGCAATTGCGGTGGCTTTTTTTTACCTGCGGCCTTTGACTACAATGACTATGTCTAATCAAGGAGTCGCTATGAGTGAGAAAATCCCTGTCGGCATCAGTGCCTGTTTATTAGGGGAACAAGTCCGTTTTGACGGCGGCCATAAGCGGCTTGCCTTCGCAGTTGAAGAGCTATCACCGTGGATGCGTTTTGAGCCAGTCTGCCCGGAGATGGCCATTGGCCTGCCGGTGCCACGTCCGGCGCTGCGGTTGGTCAAAGAGGAGAGCGGAGTTTCGCTGCGCTTTAGCGACAAGCGGGAAGGAGATTTAACCGAGCAGATGGCGCACTTCTCCCGCGAGCGCGTCAGTCGTCTCGACCATTTGTGCGGCTACATCGTCTGCGCCAAATCCCCCTCCTGCGGCATGGAGCGGGTGCGCGTATACGACGCGGATGGCAAAAACAACCGCAAAGCCGGGCGCGGCATCTTTACCGACATTCTGATGGAGACCCATCCGTGGCTGCCGGTGGAGGAGGATGGTCGCCTGCACGATCCCCATATTCGCGAGAACTTTGTTGAGCGTATTTACGCCCTGCATGAACTGAACAGCGTGCGCGAGCGTGGCCTGACGCGTGGCGAACTTATCGCCTACCACAGCCGTTACAAGCTGCTGCTGCTGGCGCATTCGCAGCCGAAATACCGCGAACTGGGGCGTTTTGTCGCCGCCATCCATGAGTGGGCCTCTCTCGACGAGTGGTTTGTGGAGTATCGCCAACGCCTGATGGATCTGCTCTCACACCAGGCCACTCGCCGTAACCACACCAACGTGCTGATGCATGTGCAGGGCTACTTCCGCAAACAGCTTAATGCCCGCCAGCGTGAAGAGCTGTCGAAGCTTATCGACAGCTACCGGCAGGGCATTCAGCCGCTGCTGGCGCCCGTCACCTTACTGAAACACTATATGGCAGAATTCCCGGACGCTTATCTCTCCGGACAGCGCTATTTTGACCCCTGGCCGGAAGCGCTGCGCTTACGTTACGGACATTAGGAGCATTATGACCACTCATCTGGTCTGGTTTCGCACGGATTTGCGCGTGCACGATAACCTCGCGTTGGCGGCGGCCTGCCGCAGCGCGAACGCAACAGTAAAAGCCCTCTTTATCGCCACGCCGAAGCAGTGGCAACAGCACTTGATGGCACCGCGACAGGCTGCACTGATTGAGTCCCATCTCAATGCACTGCAACAGGCGCTCGCCGGGCGCGGCATTGAGCTTATCTACCGCGAAGTGGATGACTTTGCCGCCAGCGTGCAGGCAGTCGCTGAGGTCTGCGAGCAGGAGCAGGTCAGCCATCTTTTTTACAACTATCAGTACGAGCTAAATGAGCGCCAGCGCGATGCGGCGGTGGAGAAAGCGATCCCCAACGTCGCCTGCCAGGGGTTTGATGACAGCGTGATGCTGGCACCCGGCAGCGTAATGACCGGCAATCGCGAGATGTTTAAAGTCTTCACCCCCTTTAAAAACGCCTTTTTGCGCCGTTTAAAAGAGGATCTGCCGGAGTGCGTTGCTGCGCCGCAGCCGCGCGAGGGCGGGGCGATCAAGGTTGAACCGCTGTCGCTCAACTACCCGCAGCAGCCCTTTGACGAAAAACTCTTCCCGCCTGATGAGAAGCAGGCCATCGCCCGACTGCGTCACTTCTGCCAGCACCAGGTGGCAGAGTATGAGCAGCAGCGCGATTTCCCCGCTATCGAAGGCACCAGTCGTCTCTCGGCGAGCCTCGCCATCGGCGCGCTTTCGCCGCGCCAGTGCCTGCACCGCTTGCTCGCTGAGCAGCCGGGTGTGCTGGAGGGCGGGCCGGGCGCGGTATGGCTGAGCGAGCTTATCTGGCGCGAATTTTATCGTCATCTCATTACCTACTATCCGGCGCTGTGCAAGCACCGCCCGTTTATCGCGTGGACGGAGAAGTTGCAGTGGCAGGATAACCCGCAGCATCTGGAGGCGTGGAAAAAGGGGATCACCGGCTATCCGATTGTTGATGCAGCGATGCGTCAGATGAATGAGACTGGCTGGATGCATAACCGTCTGCGTATGATTACCGCCAGCTTCCTGATCAAAGACCTGCTTATCGACTGGCGGGTGGGAGAGCGCTATTTTATGGCTCAACTGGTGGATGGCGATTACGCGGCGAATAACGGCGGCTGGCAGTGGGCGGCCTCAACCGGCACCGATGCCGCGCCGTACTTCCGTATCTTCAACCCGACCACCCAGGGCGAGCGCTTCGATGCGGACGGTGAGTTTATTCGCCGCTGGCTGCCGGAGCTGAAAAACGTGCCGCCGAAGGCTATTCATCAACCCTGGGTCTGGGCAGATAAGCAGGGCGTTAAGCTCGATTATCCACGCCCGATTGTCGATCATAAACAGGCGCGAAGCGCCACGCTGGCGGCCTATGAAGCCGCGCGAAAAGGGTAGAGAGTGAGCATGAAAAATACCGAACTGGAAAAATTGATTAACGAAAAGCTCAACAGTGCGGCGTTCAGCGATTACGGCCCGAACGGCCTGCAGGTTGAAGGGCGAGAAGAGATCCGCAAAATCGTCACCGGCGTGACCGCAAGCCAGGCGCTGCTGGATGAAGCCGTGCGCCTTGAAGCTGATGCGGTGATCGTGCATCACGGTTACTTCTGGAAAAACGAAGCGCCGATCATTCGCGGCATGAAGCGTAACCGCCTGAAAACCCTGCTGGCGAACGATATCAACCTCTACGGCTGGCATCTGCCGCTCGACGCCCATCCGGAGCTGGGGAATAACGTGCAGCTTGCCGCACTGCTTGGTATTACGGTGCAGGGGGAGATTGAACCGCTGGTGCCGTGGGGCGAGCTGTCGATGCCGGTTCCCGGTCTCGAACTGGCGTCATGGATCGAAGCGCGTCTCGGGCGCAAGCCGCTGTGGTGCGGCGATACCGGGCCTGCCACCATCAAGCGCGTGGCGTGGTGTACCGGCGGCGGTCAGGGCTTTATTGATAAAGCTGCGGCCTTCGGCGTCGATGCCTTTATCACCGGCGAAGTGTCGGAGCAGACCATTCACTCCGCGCGCGAGCAGGGGCTGCACTTTTTCGCTGCCGGGCACCACGCCACCGAGCGCGGCGGCATTCGCGCCCTCGGCGAGTGGCTCACCGCCAATACCGATCTGGATGTGACCTTTATCGATATCCCTAACCCGGCGTAAGGAGCAGGCAAGTGCAGCGAGCGCGTTGTTATCTGTTAGGCGAAACCGCCGTCGTGCTGGAGCTGGAGCCGCCGGTGCAGCTGGCGACGCAAAAGCGTATCTGGCGGCTGACGCAGCGGCTGGCGACATTCCCGGAGGTGGTGGAAGCGATCCCGGGGATGAATAACGTTACCGTGGTGCTGCGCGATCCGACCACGCTGGCGCTGGATGCGATTGAGCATCTGCAACGCTGGTGGGAAGAGAGCGAGGCGCTGGAGCCGGAGTCGCGGGCGATTGAGATCCCGGTGGTTTACGGCGGCGAGGCCGGGCCGGATCTGGCGCGGGTCGCCGACCACTGCGGCATGAGCGAGAAGCAGGTCGTGGAGCTGCACGCCTCCATCGAATACCGGGTGTGGTTTATCGGTTTTCAGCCCGGTTTCCCCTATCTCGGCGGCATGCCGGAGGCGCTCACGACGCCACGTCGGGCGGAGCCACGCGTCAGCGTGCCTGCCGGGTCGGTCGGCATTGGCGGCGCGCAAACGGGGATTTACCCGCTGGAGAGCCCCGGCGGCTGGAACCTGATTGGGCGTACCGATCTGACGCTGTTTAACTCGCGCTTAGCGGAGCCGTCGTTGCTGCGGCCTGGCGATACGCTGCGCTTTATCCCGCGCAAGGAGGGCGTATGTTAAAAATTCTTCGCGCGGGGATGTATACCTCGTTGCAGGGCGGCAAACGCATCGGCCTGCGTCAGTCCGGCGTCAGCTACAGCGGCGCGCTCGATGGCCCGGCGCTGGAGATTGCCAATGCGCTGGTCGGCAACGCGCCGGATGCTGCCGCACTTGAGATCACCCTCGGCCAGTGCGAAGTGGAGTTCGCCCGCGATTGCTGGTTTGCTCTCACCGGCGCGGGCTGCGATGCGACGCTTGATGGCTCGGACGTCTGGACCGGCTGGCGCTTTGCGGCGAAGGCCGGGCAGCGGCTGGTGCTGAATCGCCCGCGCTTTGGCGTGCGTAGCTATCTCGCGGTCGCCGGCGGTTTCGATCTGCCGGAAGTAATGGGATCGGGCAGTACCGATCTGAAAACCGCTATCGGCGGGCTGGAGGGGCGCTTGCTGCGCGATGGCGACACGCTGCCGCTCGGCACACCTGCGCGGGACTTCAGCGCGCAGCAGGGCGTGAAACAGTTGTTGTGGACGAACCGTATCCGCGCACTGCCGGGGCCGGAGTATCACGAATTTGATGCCGCCTCCCAGGAGGCATTCTGGCGTCTGCCGTGGCATATCAATCCGCAGAGCAACCGCATGGGCTACCGCCTGCAGGGCCAGCCGCTGGTGCGCACAACCGAGCGGGATCTGCTCTCCCACGGGCTGCTGCCCGGCGTTATCCAGGTGCCCGCAAATGGTCAGCCGATCGTGTTGATGAATGACTGCCAGACCACCGGTGGTTATCCGCGTATTGCCTGCATTATCGAAGCCGATCTCTACCGTCTGGCACAAATTCGCCTCGGTCAGCCCGTGCACTTTGTGCAGTGCTCGCTCGACGAAGCGTTGCAGGCACGGCGCGAACAGCGCCTGTTCCTCGATCAACTGGCGTGGCGGCTGCGCGATGCGGATTGATTTAAACGCCGATATCGGCGAAGGCTTTGCCGAAAACGACCGCGAACTGATGCAGGTGGTGAGCTCAGTGAATATCGCCTGCGGCTTTCACGCCGGCGATGCCGCTACCATGCTCACCTGCATTGATTTGGCGTTGGCGAATAACGTCGCTATCGGTGCGCACCCGTCATTTCTCGATCGCGAGAATTTTGGCCGCAAGAGAATGACCACCGCGCCGGACGTGGTCTATAGCGAAGTGCTCTACCAGTGTGGTGCGCTGGGGGCGTTGGCGAAATCCCGCGGCGCGAGCCTTTCGCATGTGAAACCCCACGGCATGCTCTACAACCAGGCGGCGCAAGATACGGCGCTTGCCGATGCTATCGCCAGCGCAGTGCGGGATCTCGATCCCGGTCTAAAACTGGTCGGGCTGGCGGGCAGCGAGCTGATCCGCGCAGGCGAGCGGCTGGGGTTAGCGACGCGTGAAGAGGTATTCGCCGATCGCGGTTATCAGCCCAGTGGACAGCTTGTGCCGCGCGGTGAGCCGGGCGCGTTAATTGAAGATGAGCAACTGGCGCTGGCGCAGACGCTCGAGATGGTGCAGCGCGGGCGCGTCAAAAGCGTTGAGGGTGACTATGCGCCCGTTAATGCGCAAACGGTCTGCCTGCATGGCGATGGCGCGCATGCGCTGGCTTTTGCCCGCCGTTTACGCGCCGCGTTTATTGCCGAAGGCATTACCGTTTCATCACGCTGATAAGGAGTTTTCATGCCGGAAGGACCGGAGATCCGCCGCGCGGCGGATACGCTGGAAGCCGCGATTAAGGGGAAACCGCTGACCGAGGTCTGGTTTGCCCAGCCGCATCTTACTGATTATGCCGCCGGGCTGGTGGGGCAGCAGATCGATGCCATCGAGACACGCGGCAAAGCGCTGTTAACGCACTTTTCCGGCGGGTTAACGCTTTATAGCCACAATCAGCTTTACGGCGTCTGGCGCGTGGTGAAGGCGGGCGAGGTGCCGGAAACCAACCGCGTGCTGCGCGTACGTTTGCAGGCGGCAGATAAAGCGATTTTGCTCTACAGCGCCTCGGAGATTGCGCTGCTGACGCCGGAGCAACTGGCGCAGCACCCCTTTTTGCTGCGCGTAGGGCCGGACGTGCTGGATATGCGCCTGACGGTGGAGGAGGTGAGAGCGCGTTTGCTGTCGCCGCGCTATCGGCGTCGGCAGTTTGCCGGGCTGCTGCTCGACCAGGCGTTTCTCGCGGGACTCGGTAACTATTTGCGCGTCGAAATTCTCTGGCACAGCGGGCTGACCGGGCAGCGCAAAGCAGAGCAGCTTAGCGAGAGCGAGCTGGATCTGCTGGCAGAGGCGTTGTTGGCGATCCCGCGTCTCTCGTATCAAACCCGTGGGCGTGTCGATGAGAAGAAGCATCACGGGGCGCTGTTTCGCTTTAAGGTGTTTCATCGGGCCGGGAAGAAGTGCGAGCGTTGTGGCGGGATCATTGAGAAGACGACGCTCTCCTCACGACCCTTTTATTGGTGCCCGGGGTGCCAGCGGTAAACGAGTCAGCGATAAACGAGAACGTGCCGGATGGCGGCTGCGCCTTATCCGGCCTACGGGATCGAACCACCTCAACCAACGTAGGCCCGATAAGCGCAGCGCCATCGGGCAATTGTTCAGGTGCATGCCAGTTCAATCGTAGGCCCGATAAGCGCAGCGCCATCGGGCAATTGTTCAGGTGCATGCCAGTTCAATCGTAGGCCCGATAAGCGCAGCGCCATCGGGCAATTGTTCAGGTGCATGCCAGTGCATTCGTAGGCCCGATAAGCGCAGCGCCATCGGGCAATTGTTCCGGTGCATGCCAGTGCATCGTAGGCCCGATAAGCGCAGCGTCATCGTGTCATTGAGCGGGGAAGTGTAATCGTAGGCCCGATAAGCAAAGCGCCATCGGGCAATATTACGGGGTAGTGCAGGTGCAGGCCCGGTAAGCGGAGTGCCACCGGGCATTAGCGGGGATTAATCTTTTTTCAGATCTGACGAAAACTCGCGTTTTTCGTAACCGGTATAGAGCTGACGCGGACGGGCAATCTTAATACCGTCATCGTGCATCTCGTTCCAGTGCGCAATCCAGCCCACGGTACGCGCCATCGCGAAGATCACCGTAAACATGGACGACGGGATCCCCATCGCTTTCAGAATAATGCCAGAGTAGAAATCAACGTTCGGGTAGAGTTTGCGTTCGATGAAGTACGGGTCGTTGAGCGCAATGTGCTCCAGCTCCATCGCCACTTCCAGCAGATCGTCTTTGGTGCCCAGTTCACGCAGCACTTCATGGCAGGTTTCACGCATTACGGTAGCGCGCGGGTCATAGTTCTTATAGACACGGTGACCGAAGCCCATCAGACGGAACGAATCGTTCTTATCTTTGGCGCGACGCAGGAATTCCGGAATGTGTTTAACGGTGCTGATCTCTTCCAGCATCTTCAGTGCGGCTTCGTTCGCGCCGCCGTGCGCCGGTCCCCACAGGGAAGCGATACCAGCCGCGATACAGGCAAACGGGTTCGCGCCCGACGAGCCTGCGGTACGCACGGTAGAGGTGGACGCATTCTGCTCGTGGTCAGCGTGCAGGATCAGAATACGATCCATGGCGCGTTCCAGAACCGGGTTCACTTCGTACGGTTCGCACGGCGTGGAGAACATCATGTGCAGGAAGTTGCCCGCATAGGAGAGGTCGTTGCGCGGATAAACAAACGGCTGACCGATGGAGTACTTGTAGCACATCGCGGCCACGGTCGGCATTTTGGAAAGCAGACGGAACGCGGCGATTTCACGGTGGCGCGGGTTGTTCACATCCAGCGAGTCGTGATAGAACGCTGCCAGCGCGCCGGTCACACCGCACAGCACGGCCATCGGGTGCGAGTCGCGACGGAAACCGTGGAACAGACGGGTAATCTGCTCATGGATCATCGTGTGGCGGGTTACCGTCAGCGTGAACTCTTCAAACTGCTCCTGAGTCGGTTTTTCGCCGTACAGCAGGATATAGCAGACTTCCAGATAGTTGGACTCAGTCGCCAGTTGATCAATGGGGAAGCCACGGTGCAGCAGAATCCCTTCATCGCCGTCGATAAAGGTGATTTTCGATTCGCATGATGCGGTTGAGGTAAAACCTGGGTCAAAAGTGAAAACCCCTTTTGAACCGAGACTACGGATATCAATAACATCCTGACCGAGCGTGCCTTGTAGCACATCCAGTTCAATAGCATCGTCACCATTGTAGGTGATGGTTGCTTTCTTATCAGCCATTTACGGTCTCCTTAGCGCCTTATTGCTTAAGACCGCCAGCCACCGGGTTTGCCTTCACTTGACCGTCAATGTTAACGAATTGTTATATAGCTCGCTGCTCTGCGAAGAGGAGATACCAGGGTACAGAGCGATAGGCGCGTGCAGATATACATTGAAAATACAGTGAAAAAACAGCAAATCAGCGTCTTAGCAGTCCGAATTTATCAAACCTGTATATCACTAATAACTGTCCTAATTAAATCGGTCAATACCATCACACTGTTACATAACTTATTCTCAGGTGAAAGCAAGACCCCATAACTTTTAAGCATTATAAGTTCTTTCTGGCGTAGTTTGTAACAAGAATGTTTAACTTTTGTCAAATCAGATGATTAAATTTTAAAATAATGTTGTTATCGTGACCTCGGTCACTGTTCTGCATAAAACCCGACAAACTATATGTAGGTTAATTGTAATGATTTTGTGAACGACCTATACTGCCGCCAGGTCTCCGGAATACCCTGCCATCCCGAGCCACCCAGCGTTGTAACCTGTCGTTTAGCATCTGGAAGCACATTTTTTGCATGACGAGCAGTTATAGAAAGGACGCTGTCTGACCCGCACGCAGACCGGAGGAAGGAAACTATAAGAATAGCATGTGGGCGTTATTCATGATAAAAAATGTGAAAAAACAAAGACCTGTCAATCTGGATTTAACAACGATCCAGTTTCCTGTTACGGCTATAGCTTCCATTCTCCACCGCGTTTCCGGTGTCATCACGTTTGTGGCGCTCGGCATTCTGTTGTGGTTACTGGGCTTGTCGCTGTCATCTGAAGAGGGCTTCCAGGCCGCTTCTGCCATCATGAGCAGTTTCTTCGTCAAATTCATCTTCTGGGGCATCCTTACCGCGCTGGCGTATCACGCTGTCGGCGGCATTCGCCACATGTTTATGGATTTTGGCTGGCTGGAAGAGAACTTCGCCGCAGGAAAACGTTCCGCTAATATTTCTTTTGTGATCACTGTCGTGCTTTCAATTCTCGCAGGAGTCCTCGTATGGTAAGCAACGCCTCCGCATTAGGACGCAACGGCGTACATGATTTTATTCTCGTCCGTGCTACCGCTATTGTCCTGACGTTATACATCATCTACATGGTCGGCTTTTTCGCGCTGCACAGCGAAGTGACCTGGGGTGTCTGGACGGGCTTCTTCTCCTCCGCCTTCACGAAAGTCTTTACCCTGCTGGCGCTCTTCTCCATCCTGATCCACGCGTGGATCGGTATGTGGCAGGTATTGACCGACTACGTTAAACACGTTGCAACGCGCCTGCTGCTGCAGCTGGTGATTGTTGTTGCGCTGCTCGCGTACGTCATTTATGGATTCGTTGTGGTGTGGGGTGTGTAATGAAACTGCCAGTCAGAGAATTTGATGCTGTTGTAATTGGCGCAGGTGGCGCAGGTATGCGCGCGGCGCTGCAAATTTCCCAGAGCGGGCAAACCTGTGCGCTGCTCTCTAAAGTCTTTCCAACCCGTTCCCACACTGTCTCTGCGCAGGGCGGTATCACCGTTGCGCTGGGCAATACCCATGAAGATAACTGGGAATGGCACATGTATGACACGGTAAAAGGCTCCGACTATATCGGTGACCAGGACGCCATTGAATATATGTGTAAAACCGGCCCGGAAGCGATTCTTGAGCTGGAACATATGGGCCTGCCGTTTTCCCGTCTGGAAGATGGCCGTATCTATCAGCGTCCGTTTGGCGGTCAGTCGAAAGATTTCGGCGGCGAGCAGGCGGCACGTACGGCGGCCGCAGCTGACCGTACCGGTCACGCGCTGCTGCACACCCTTTATCAGCAGAACCTGAAAAACCACACCACCATCTTTTCCGAATGGTATGCGCTCGATCTGGTGAAAAACCAGGATGGCGCGGTGGTCGGCTGTACCGCGCTCTGTATCGAAACCGGTGAAGTGGTTTACTTCAAAGCGCGCGCAACCGTGCTGGCAACCGGCGGGGCGGGGCGTATTTACCAGTCCACCACCAACGCACACATTAACACCGGTGACGGTGTTGGGATGGCGCTGCGTGCCGGTGTTCCGGTGCAGGATATGGAGATGTGGCAGTTCCACCCGACCGGTATCGCCGGTGCGGGCGTGCTGGTCACTGAAGGCTGCCGTGGTGAAGGCGGTTACCTGCTGAACAAACATGGCGAGCGCTTTATGGAGCGTTATGCGCCGAACGCGAAAGATCTGGCGGGCCGCGACGTGGTTGCGCGCTCGATCATGATCGAAATTCGCGAAGGCCGCGGTTGCGATGGCCCATGGGGCCCGCACGCCAAGCTGAAACTCGATCACCTCGGTAAAGAGGTGCTCGAATCGCGCCTGCCGGGGATCCTTGAACTGTCGCGCACCTTTGCCCACGTTGATCCGGTCAAAGAGCCGATCCCGGTTATCCCGACCTGCCACTACATGATGGGCGGTATTCCGACCAAAGTAACCGGCCAGGCGCTGACCGTTAACGCCCAGGGCGAAGACGTTGTTATTCCGGGTCTGTTCGCGGTCGGCGAAATTGCCTGCGTATCGGTACACGGCGCCAACCGTCTGGGCGGCAACTCGCTGCTCGACCTGGTGGTGTTTGGCCGCGCCGCGGGCCTGCATCTGCAGGAGTCTATCGCCGAGCAGGGCGCGCTGCGTGATGCCAGCGATTCCGATATCGACGCCTCCCTTGAGCGCCTTAACCGCTGGAATAACAACCGCGATGGCGAAGATCCGGTCACCATTCGTAAAGCGCTGCAAGAGTGTATGCAGCACAACTTCTCGGTCTTCCGTGAAGGCGATGCGATGGCGAAGGGCCTGGAGCAGCTGAAAGTGATCCGCGAGCGTCTGAAAAACGCCCGTCTGGACGACACCTCCAGCGAGTTCAACACCCAGCGCGTTGAGTGTCTGGAACTGGATAACCTGATGGAAACGGCCTATGCAACGGCGGTTTCTGCCAACTTCCGAACCGAAAGCCGTGGCGCGCATAGCCGCTTCGACTATCCGGATCGTGACGATGAGAACTGGTTGTGTCACTCCCTGTACCTGCCAGAGACGGAATCTATGACGCGTCGCAGCGTCAATATGGAACCGAAACTGCGTCCGGCGTTCCCGCCGAAGATTCGTACTTATTAATGCGGAGACAGGATTGATGAAACTCGAATTCTCGATTTATCGCTATAACCCGGACGTCGACGACGCGCCGCGTATGCAGGATTACACCCTCGAATCGGAAGAGGGTCGCGACATGATGCTGCTTGATGCGTTAATGCAGCTGAAAGAGACCGACTCCACGCTGTCGTTCCGCCGCTCCTGCCGTGAAGGGGTGTGCGGTTCCGATGGTCTGAACATGAACGGCAAAAACGGGCTGGCCTGTATCACCCCGATTTCCGCGCTTGGCAACGGCAAGAAGAAGATTGTGATCCGCCCGCTGCCGGGTCTGCCGGTAATTCGCGATTTGGTGGTGGACATGGGGCAGTTCTATGCCCAATATGAAAAAATTAAGCCTTACCTGTTGAATAATGGGCAAAATCCGCCGGCGCGTGAGCACCTGCAGGGGCCTGAACAGCGTGAGAAACTCGATGGTCTGTATGAGTGTATTCTCTGTGCCTGCTGCTCGACCTCTTGCCCGTCGTTCTGGTGGAACCCGGAGAAATTCATCGGCCCGGCAGGCCTGCTGGCGGCGTACCGCTTCCTGATCGACAGCCGCGATACGGAAACGGACAAACGCCTCGATGGCCTGAGCGATGCTTTCAGCGTATTCCGCTGCCACAGCATCATGAACTGCGTCAGTGTATGTCCGAAAGGGCTGAACCCGACGCGCGCCATTGGCCACATTAAGTCAATGTTGTTGCAACGCAGTGCATAAAAAAGTAAAGCCGGATGGCGCTTGCGCTTATCCGGCCTACAGTATTGAGTAGCCCGGTAAGCGCAAGCGCACCGGGCGAGTAAAAGCAGCAGAAACCTCTAAAAACCGCCACTGAAACATAATTGAGATGTTTGGCGCGAGACAAGGCAGCAACTGAGCACATCCCGGGGAGTTATGTGACCGGAATGAGTAAAGGCAGCCAACGCCGTCGCAGCCCGAACAACGAAGATTAGGCTGTTTTTAAAGGTTCCTTCGCGGGTCAAAGAACCCGCAGGTGAACCCTGGGACGTGCGCGTACGTGTACGTCGAAGTTATCCACGGCGAAGTAAGCATAACAATGCTTAAGGGATCACGATGCAGAACGGCGCAATGAAAGCCTGGCTGGACTCTTCTTACCTCTCTGGGTCTAACCAGAGCTGGATAGAACAGCTCTATGAAGACTTCTTAACCGATCCTGACTCGGTAGATGCGAACTGGCGATCTATGTTCCAGCAGTTACCAGGTACCGGAGTCAAACCGGATCAGTTCCACTCCAAAACGCGTGATTACTTCCGCCAGCTGGCGAAGGACGCTTCACGTTACTCCCCCTCGATTTCCGACCCCGATACCAACGTTAAGCAGGTCAAAGTCCTGCAGCTCATTAACGCCTACCGCTTCCGTGGTCACCAGCATGCGAATCTCGATCCGCTGGGATTATGGCAGCAGGAGAGGGTCGCCGATCTCGATCCCGCATTCCATGACCTGACCGAAGCCGATTTCCAGAACAGCTTCAATGTCGGGTCATTTGCTATCGGCAAAGACACTATGCCGCTGGGCGAGCTGCTCCACGCGCTGAAAGAGACCTATTGTGGCTCCATCGGCGCGGAGTACATGCACATCACCAGCACCGAAGAGAAACGCTGGATCCAGCAGCGCATCGAGTCGGCCACCGGTAAATCCAGCTTCTCGGCAGAAGAGAAAAAGCGCTTCTTAAGCGAACTGACCGCCGCCGAAGGGCTGGAGCGCTATCTGGGTGCGAAATTCCCGGGCGCGAAACGCTTCTCCCTTGAGGGTGGCGACGCGCTGGTGCCGATGCTGAAAGAGATGATCCGCCACGCCGGTAAAAGCGGCACCCGCGAAGTAGTGCTGGGCATGGCGCACCGTGGCCGTCTGAACGTGCTGGTTAACGTGCTGGGCAAAAAGCCGCAGGACCTGTTCGACGAATTTGCCGGTAAACATAAAGAGCATCTCGGCACCGGCGACGTGAAATACCATATGGGCTTCTCGTCCGACGTTGAAACCGAAGGCGGCCTGGTTCACCTGGCGCTGGCGTTTAACCCGTCGCACCTCGAGATCGTAAGCCCGGTAGTTATCGGTTCCGTGCGCGCGCGTCTCGATCGCCTCGACGAGCCGAGCAGCAACAAAGTGTTGCCGATCACCATTCACGGTGACGCGGCGGTCGCAGGCCAGGGCGTGGTGCAGGAAACCCTCAACATGTCCAAAGCCCGCGGCTACGAAGTGGGCGGCACCGTGCGTATTGTTATCAACAACCAGGTCGGCTTCACCACCTCGAACCCGCTGGATGCGCGCTCTACGCCGTACTGTACTGATATCGGTAAAATGGTGCAGGCACCGATTTTCCACGTTAACGCGGACGATCCGGAAGCGGTGGCCTTTGTGACCCGCCTGGCGCTCGATTTCCGTAATACCTTCAAACGCGATGTCTTTATCGACCTGGTCTGCTACCGCCGTCACGGCCATAACGAAGCCGATGAGCCGAGTGCAACCCAGCCGCTGATGTACCAGAAAATCAAAAAGCACCCGACGCCGCGTCAGATTTACGCCAGCCGTCTGGAGCAGGAAACCACCATCGCCGCTGAAGACGCCACCGAAATGGCTAACGTCTACCGCGATGCGCTCGACGCCGGTGAGTGCGTGGTCGCTGAATGGCGTCCGATGAATATGCACTCCTTCACCTGGTCGCCGTACCTCAACCACGAGTGGGATGAGAGCTACCCGAACAAGGTGGAGATGAAGCGCCTGCAAGAGCTGGCGAAGCGCATCAGTACCGTACCGGACGCGATTGAGATGCAGTCCCGCGTAGCGAAAATCTACGCTGACCGTCAGCTGATGGCGAACGGCGAGAAGCTGTTCGACTGGGGCGGCGCGGAAACGCTGGCTTACGCCACGCTGGTAGATGAGGGCATTCCGGTACGTCTCTCCGGTGAAGACTCCGGGCGCGGTACCTTCTTCCATCGTCATGCTGTGGTGCATAACCAGACTAACGGTTCGACTTACACCCCGCTGGCGCACGTGCATAACAGCCAGGGCGCGTTCCGCGTCTGGGACTCCGTGCTGTCGGAAGAAGCGGTGCTGGCGTTTGAGTATGGCTACGCCACCGCTGAGCCGCGCACGCTCACCATCTGGGAAGCGCAGTTCGGCGACTTCGCCAACGGTGCGCAGGTGGTTATCGACCAGTTCATCAGCTCCGGCGAGCAGAAGTGGGGCCGTATGTGTGGCCTGGTCATGCTGCTGCCGCACGGCTATGAAGGGCAGGGCCCGGAGCACTCCTCCGCGCGTCTGGAGCGTTATCTGCAACTCTGCGCCGAGCAGAATATGCAGGTTTGCGTGCCGTCGACCCCGGCGCAGGTTTACCACATGCTGCGTCGTCAGGCGCTGCGCGGTATGCGCCGTCCGCTGATTGTGATGTCACCTAAATCCCTGCTGCGTCATCCGCAGGCTGTTTCAACGCTTGATGAGCTGGCAAACGGCACCTTTATGCCAGCGATTGGCGAAGTAGACGATCTCGATCCGCAGGGCGTGAAACGCGTTATCCTCTGTTCGGGTAAGGTTTATTACGATTTGCTGGAACAGCGTCGTAAGAACGACCAGAAAGATGTCGCGATTGTCCGCATCGAGCAGCTCTATCCGTTCCCGCACCAGGCGGTGCAGGAAGCGCTGAAGCCGTACGCGCATGTGCATGATTTTGTCTGGTGCCAGGAAGAGCCGCTGAACCAGGGCGCATGGTACTGCAGCCAGCATCACTTCCGTGATGTGATTCCGTTTGGGGCTGGTCTGCGTTACGCAGGTCGCCCGGCCTCCGCCTCTCCGGCGGTGGGATACCTCTCCGTTCACCAGAAACAGCAACAAGATCTGGTAAATGACGCGCTGAACGTCAATTAATTAAAGGATAAATAATGAGTAGCGTAGATATTCTTGTTCCCGATCTGCCTGAGTCCGTTGCTGACGCGACCGTTGCAACCTGGCACAAAAAACCAGGCGATAGCGTTAAACGTGATGAAGTGCTGGTAGAAATCGAAACTGACAAAGTGGTACTGGAAGTGCCGGCGTCAGCGGACGGCATCCTTGATGCCGTGCTGGAAGAGGAAGGCACAACCGTTACCTCCCGCCAGATTCTGGGCCGTCTGAAAGAGGGCAACAGCGCAGGCAAAGAGAGCAGTGCTAAATCTGAAGAGAAAGAGTCTACACCGGCGCAGCGTCAGCAGGCCTCGCTGGAAGAGCAGAACAATGATGCCCTGAGCCCGGCGATCCGTCGCCTGCTGGCCGAGCACAACCTGGAAGCCAGCGACATCAAAGGTACCGGTGTTGGTGGTCGTCTGACCCGTGAAGATGTTGAGAAGCATCTGGCGAAAGGCCCGGCGCAGAGCGCTGCACCAGCGGCAGCTCCGGCTGCTGCCAGCACCCCGGCCCCGGCCCCGGCTGGCCGCACCGAAAAACGCGTTCCGATGACCCGTCTGCGCAAACGCGTAGCCGAGCGTCTGCTGGAAGCGAAAAACTCCACCGCCATGCTGACGACCTTCAACGAAGTCAACATGAAGCCGATTATGGATCTGCGTAAGCAGTACGGCGACGCGTTCGAGAAGCGTCACGGCATCCGTCTGGGCTTTATGTCCTTCTACGTGAAAGCGGTGGTTGAAGCGCTGAAACGCTACCCGGAAGTGAACGCTTCTATCGATGGCGATGATGTGGTTTACCACAACTATTTCGATGTCAGTATGGCTGTTTCCACGCCGCGTGGCCTGGTGACCCCTGTGCTGCGCGATGTCGACACCCTCGGCATGGCAGATATCGAGAAGAAAATTAAAGAGCTGGCGCTGAAAGGGCGCGACGGCAAGCTGACCGTGGAAGATCTGACCGGCGGTAACTTCACCATTACCAACGGCGGCGTCTTCGGCTCGCTGATGTCCACCCCGATCATCAACCCGCCGCAGAGCGCAATCCTCGGCATGCACGCCATTAAAGATCGCCCGATGGCGGTTGATGGCAAGGTTGAGATCCTGCCGATGATGTACCTGGCGCTCTCTTACGATCACCGTCTGATCGACGGCCGTGAGTCTGTGGGCTATCTGGTCGCCATCAAAGAGCTGCTGGAAGATCCGACCCGTCTGCTGCTGGACGTGTAGTCGGCCAGGGCCCGGCGGATGCCGGGCCTGAAGTCATCACCTGACTGTGGGCGGATCCGGCAAACAGGGCACCCCGACCCGCAGACACCCTGATAATGATTACCTGAAGGATGGATAGAACAGATGAACTTACATGAGTATCAGGCGAAACAGCTTTTTGCCCGGTCAGGTCTGCCGACTCCGGTTGGATACGCCTGTACTACCCCGCGTGAAGCCGAAGAAGCGGCATCGAAAATTGGTGCAGGCCCGTGGGTCGTAAAATGCCAGGTTCACGCAGGCGGCCGCGGTAAAGCGGGCGGCGTAAAAGTGGTGAACAGCAAAGAAGAGATCCGCGCATTCGCGGAGCACTGGCTGGGTAAACGCCTGGTAACCTACCAAACAGACGCTAACGGCCAGCCGGTTAACCAGATTCTGGTTGAAGCGGCGACCGATATCGACAAAGAGCTCTACCTGGGCGCAGTGGTTGATCGTAGCTCCCGTCGCGTGGTGTTCATGGCCTCCACCGAAGGCGGTGTTGAGATTGAGAAAGTGGCGGAAGAGACCCCGCACCTGATCCACAAAACCACTATCGATCCGCTGACCGGCCCGATGCCGTATCAGGGGCGTGACCTGGCGTTCAAACTGGGTCTGGAAGGTAAGCAGGTTCAGCAGTTCACCAAAATCTTTATGGGTCTGGCGACCATTTTCCTTGAGCGCGACCTGGCGCTGATCGAAATCAACCCGCTGGTGATCACTAAGCAGGGCGACCTGATCTGCCTCGACGGCAAACTGGGCGCGGACGGTAACGCACTCTTCCGCCAGCCGGATCTGCGCGAAATGCGCGACCAGTCTCAGGAAGACCCGCGCGAAGCACAGGCTGCGCAGTGGGAGCTGAACTACGTTGCTCTCGACGGCAACATCGGCTGCATGGTTAACGGCGCAGGCCTGGCGATGGGCACCATGGACATCGTTAAACTGCACGGCGGCGAACCGGCTAACTTCCTTGACGTTGGCGGCGGCGCGACCAAAGAGCGCGTAACCGAAGCTTTCAAAATCATTCTCTCCGATGAGAACGTGAAAGCCGTTCTGGTTAACATCTTCGGCGGCATCGTGCGCTGCGACCTGATCGCAGACGGCATCATCGGTGCAGTAGAAGAAGTGGGCGTGAACGTGCCGGTAGTGGTACGCCTGGAAGGTAACAACGCTGAACTGGGTGCCAAGCGCCTGGCTGACAGCGGCCTGAATATTATCGCAGCGAAAAGTCTGACGGATGCAGCACAGCAGGTTGTTGCCGCAGTGGAGGGGAAATAATGTCTGTTTTGATCGATAAGAACACCAAAGTTATCTGCCAGGGCTTCACCGGAAGCCAGGGTACATTCCACTCCGAACAGGCGATTGCCTACGGTACGCAGATGGTTGGCGGCGTAACGCCAGGCAAAGGCGGCACCACGCACCTCGGCCTGCCGGTCTTCAATACCGTGCGTGAAGCGGTAGAAGCGACCGGCGCGACCGCAACGGTTATCTACGTTCCGGCTCCGTTCTGCAAAGACTCTATCCTGGAAGCGATCGACGCAGGCATTAAGCTGATTATCACCATCACTGAAGGTATCCCGACGCTGGATATGTTGACGGTGAAAGTGAAGCTGGATGAAGCCGGCGTGCGTATGATCGGGCCGAACTGCCCGGGCGTGATCACCCCAGGCGAGTGCAAAATCGGCATTATGCCGGGCCACATCCATCAGCCGGGCAAAGTCGGCATCGTTTCCCGCTCAGGTACCCTGACCTATGAAGCGGTTAAACAGACCACGGATTACGGTTTCGGTCAGTCCACCTGTGTGGGCATCGGCGGCGACCCGATCCCGGGCTCTAACTTTATCGACATCCTGAAACTGTTCCAGGAAGATCCGCAGACCGAAGCGATCGTGATGATCGGTGAGATCGGTGGTAGCGCGGAAGAAGAAGCCGCAGCCTATATCAAAGAGCACGTCACCAAACCGGTTGTTGGCTACATTGCCGGTGTTACCGCGCCGAAAGGCAAGCGTATGGGCCACGCAGGCGCCATCATCGCAGGCGGTAAAGGTACGGCGGACGAGAAGTTCGCCGCACTGGAAGCTGCTGGCGTGAAAACCGTGCGCAGCCTGGCCGATATCGGCGACGCTCTGAAAACCGTAATTAAATAAAAAAACCATCGCTCCCCCTTGCAGGGGAGCAGCGCAATTCGACATGGTTGGCCGCTCCTGGAGCGGCCTTTTTTATTGCCCGTGTCTATACGTAGTAAAAAAGCGCGGCAGGCAGGGGAGGGCGTATGCGGCATTATCCCTCGACCTGATAGCAAATTATAAAAGTTATGAATAATAGCGCTCAGCCTCGCCTTTTAATGATGGTTATTTTTAATGATAACGAAGCGGTGTTAATTATATTAATTGGATAAGTGAAATATTTGTAAAATCAATATGGGAGTAGTTGGGAAGTTTCACTTTGGACTCACGTACTTTTCCTGTTTTAACTTACCGCGTAAAGTAACCTGCCTTTCTTCGCTTTATCCGTCAATTGATAACCATAAATTGCGTTACAGTAAACATATTATTAACACTGTTTTTACCCGCCGGACACCTTAAATACAAAATTAACACCGTCAATAATAAATGATTTAAATCAATATTTAAAAGCTTGGAAAAGCGGTCAAAACTAGTTAAATTGTCGCCGATCAAATTGACCGCGAAGTGCAAAGTTGGGGATTAATTGATCGCCGTCGTAAAACGTAAAACATAATCAATAAATGCTTTTTATTGTTAGGGTTTTGCGGAGTAATATATTCGCGAGATCAATTCGAATTTTTTATTAACCTGGTTGTAACTTTTTTTATTCATTGTCCCGACATTTGGGAGAGTGAATAAAACAGTGCAGCAAATTTGTATTGGGGCATGCGTGTGAACCTTCGCTAACGGGGGTTTACTCTCGGAGTCTTCATGCGATGAGCAAGGAGTCATGATGTTAGATATAGTCGAACTGTCACGCTTACAGTTTGCCTTGACCGCGATGTACCACTTTCTGTTTGTGCCGCTGACGCTTGGTATGGCGTTCCTGCTGGCAATTATGGAAACGGTCTACGTCCTCTCCGGCAAACAGATCTACAAAGATATGACCAAGTTCTGGGGCAAGTTGTTTGGGATCAACTTCGCGCTGGGCGTGGCGACCGGTCTGACCATGGAGTTCCAGTTCGGGACTAACTGGTCTTACTATTCTCACTACGTTGGGGATATTTTCGGTGCGCCGCTGGCCATTGAAGGTCTGATGGCCTTCTTCCTCGAATCCACATTCGTGGGTCTGTTCTTCTTCGGTTGGGATCGTCTGGGCAAAGTTCAGCACATGGCGGTAACCTGGCTCGTTGCTCTGGGCTCCAACTTGTCCGCACTCTGGATCCTCGTCGCCAACGGCTGGATGCAGAACCCCATCGCCTCTGATTTCAACTTCGAAACCATGCGTATGGAGATGGTGAGCTTCTCTGAGCTGGTGCTTAACCCGGTTGCGCAGGTCAAATTTGTGCACACCGTGGCTTCCGGCTACACCTGCGGCGCTATCTTTATTCTCGGTATCAGCTCCTACTACCTGCTGCGCGGTCGCGACGTTGCTTTTGCGAAACGCTCCTTTGCTATCGCAGCCAGCTTCGGTATGGCGGCAATCCTCTCCGTTATCGTGCTGGGTGATGAGTCCGGTTACGAAATGGGTGACGTGCAGAAAACCAAACTGGCGGCCATCGAAGCTGAATGGGAAACCCAACCGGCTCCGGCAGCGTTTACCCTGTTTGGTATTCCGGATCAGGATAAACAAGAGAACAAATTCGCTATCCAGATCCCGTTTGCGCTCGGCATTATCGCTACCCGCTCTGTCGACACGCCGGTTATTGGCCTGAAAGACCTGATGGTGCAGCACGAAGAGCGTATCCGTAACGGCATGAAAGCGTACCAGCTGCTTGAACAGCTGCGCTCCGGCTCCGCGGATCCGGCGGTACGTGAGCAGTTCAATAATGTGAAGAAAGATCTTGGTTACGGCCTGCTGCTGAAACGCTATACCCCGAACGTTACCGACGCGACGGAAGCGCAGATCCAGAAAGCGACCCAGGACTCTATTCCACGCGTTGCGCCGCTCTACTTCGCCTTCCGCCTGATGGTTGCCAGTGGTGTGCTGATGCTGCTGATTATCGGCATCTCCTTCTGGACGGTGATCCGTAACCGTATCGGTGAGAAGAAATGGCTGCTGCGCGCCGCGCTGTATGGCATTCCGCTGCCGTGGATTGCGATCGAAGCAGGCTGGTTTGTGGCGGAATACGGTCGTCAACCGTGGGCGATTGGTGAAGTGCTGCCGACAGCCGTTGCCAACTCCTCATTGACCGTCGGCGATCTGCTGTTCTCAATGATTCTGATTTGCGGCCTTTATACGCTGTTTATGGTGGCCGAAGTGTTCCTGATGTTCAAATTTGCTCGCCTTGGGCCGAGCAGCCTGAAAACAGGTCGCTATCACTACGAGCAGTCCACTGTGACTACTCAGCCGGCACGCTAAGACAGGAGTCGTGAAATGATCGATTATGAAGTATTACGTTTTATCTGGTGGCTGCTGGTGGGCATTCTGCTGATCGGTTTTGCCGTCACCGATGGCTTCGACATGGGCGTTGGTATGCTGACCCGCGTGTTGGGGCGTAGCGACACCGAGCGCCGCGTGATGATTAACTCCATCGCGCCGCACTGGGACGGCAACCAGGTCTGGCTTATCACTGCCGGTGGCGCGCTGTTCGCTGCCTGGCCGATGGTCTACGCGGCAGCCTTCTCCGGCTTCTATGTGGCGATGATCCTCGTGCTGGCCTCACTCTTCTTCCGTCCGGTTGGCTTTGATTACCGTTCGAAGATTGAAGATGTGCGCTGGCGCGGCATGTGGGACTGGGGCATCTTTATCGGTAGCTTCGTGCCGCCGCTGGTGATTGGCGTGGCGTTCGGTAACCTGTTGCAGGGCGTACCGTTCCACCTGGATGGCGACATGCGCCTCTTCTATACCGGTAACTTCTTCCAGCTGCTGAACCCGTTTGGTCTGCTGGCCGGTGTAGTGAGTGTGGCGATGATCCTGACCCAGGGCGCAACCTACCTGCAAATGCGTACCGTCGGCGAACTGCACCTGCGCGCACGCGCCACGGTACAGATTGCAGCCCTGGTGACCCTGGTCTGCTTCGCGCTGGCCGGTGTTTGGGTGGTGTACGGTATTGACGGGTATGTGATCACCTCTGCGATGAATCACCATGCTGCCTCGAACCCGTTGACCAAAGAAGTTGCGGTACAGGCGGGTGCCTGGCTGACCAACTTCAACAATACTCCGGTATTGTGGGCGATTCCGGCGCTGGGCGTGGCGCTGCCGCTGCTGACTATCCTGACTGCGCGTCTGGATAAATCAGCCTTCGCCTTTGTCTTCTCGTCCCTGACGCTGGCGTGCATCATTCTGACCGCAGGCATCGCGATGTTCCCGTTCGTCATGCCGTCCAGCACCATGCTGAACGCCAGCCTGACAATGTGGGATGCGACCTCGACGCAGCGCACGCTGAACCTGATGACCTGGGTTGCTGCGGTATTCGTACCGATCATTCTGCTCTACACCACCTGGTGTTACTGGAAAATGTTCGGTCGTATTACCAAAGAGCAGATCGAAAGCAACACCCACTCTATGTACTAAGTAAGGAGCTGAATATGTGGTATTTCGCCTGGATTTTAGGAACGCTTCTTGCCTGTGCTTTTGGTGTGATCACCGCGCTGGCGCTGGAACATGTTGAAGCAACCAAAGCCGGTCAAGAAGAACATTGATGGATAAGGTTATCGCAAAGCTCTATGCGGTAATGGACAAGGGCCCGTTACGGGCCCTTTCCTTAATAATGGCGCTGCTGCTGGCAGGGTGCATTTTCTGGGACCCGTCGCGCTTTGCGGCGAAAACCAGCGAGCTTGAGATCTGGCATGGTCTGCTGTTGATGTGGGCCGTTTGCGCCGGTGTGATCCACGGCGTCGGTTTTCGTCCTCGCGCGCTGCACTGGCAGGGGCTGTTTTGCCCGCTGATTGCTGATGTTGTGCTGCTTGCAGGTCTGCTTTTCTTCTTCTTTTGAATAAGAAATATCCGCTATCCCGATGGGCTTGCAAAAGCCCATAAATTTTTACTCTCCGTTTACCACAACCCATTCCAAAGCACCTTGCCCGCGCGTATAGTAGCGAAGTTTAAAAGCTCTAACCTTTTTTGCATTACCGGGATGTAAAGTGAATACAACGCTGTTTCGATGGCCGGTTCGTGTCTATTACGAAGATACTGATGCCGGTGGTGTGGTTTACCACGCCAGCTACGTTGCTTTTTATGAAAGAGCCCGCACCGAGATGCTGCGCCACCATCACTTTAGCCAACAGGCTCTGCTGGCAGAGCAGGTCGCGTTCGTGGTGCGCAAAATTACGCTGGAGTATTTTGCACCCGCCCGACTCGACGACATGCTCGACGTCCAAACGGAAATAACATCAATGCGTGGAACGTCTATGGTGTTCTCGCAGCGGATCGTCAACGCAGAGAACAAAGTGCTGAACGAAGCTGAAGTGCTGGTTGTCTGTGTTGATCCACTCTTAATGAAGCCTCGTGCGCTTCCCAAGTCTATTGTCGCGGAGTTTAAGCAGTGACTGACATGAACATCCTTGATTTGTTCCTGAAGGCGAGCCTTCTGGTCAAACTTATCATGTTGATTTTGATTGGTTTTTCAATCGCATCCTGGGCAATCATTATCCAGAGAACCCGCATCCTCAACGCCGCAGGGCGTGAAGCGGAAGCGTTCGAAGATAAGTTCTGGTCCGGCATTGAACTCTCTCGTCTCTATCAGGAAAGCCAGGGCCGTCGCGATAATCTGAGCGGCTCTGAACAGATTTTCTATAGCGGTTTTAAAGAGTTTGCCCGTCTGCATCGCGCCAACAGCCACGCGCCGGAAGCGATTGTTGAAGGTGCCTCCAGGGCGATGCGTATCTCGATGAATCGCGAGCTGGAAAGCCTCGAAAATCATATTCCTTTCCTCGGTACCGTTGGTTCCATCAGCCCCTATATCGGTCTGTTTGGTACCGTCTGGGGGATCATGCACGCCTTTATCGCGCTGGGCGCGGTGAAACAGGCGACGTTGCAAATGGTTGCACCGGGTATCGCCGAAGCGCTGATTGCGACCGCTATCGGCCTGTTCGCGGCAATTCCGGCGGTAATGGCCTACAACCGTCTGAACCAGCGCGTCAACAAACTGGAACAGAATTACGACAACTTTATGGAAGAGTTCACGGCTATTCTGCATCGCCAGGCGTTTGCCAGCAGCGACAGCAATAAGGAGTAAGCCATGGCCAGATCCCGTGGGCGGAGCAAGCGTGCCCTGAAGTCCGAAATCAATATTGTGCCGCTGCTCGATGTGCTGCTGGTGCTGCTGCTGATCTTTATGGCAACGGCGCCCATCATCACCCAAAGCGTCGAGGTCGATCTGCCGGATGCGACGGATTCTCAGACCGTCAGTACCAATGACGATCCTCCGGTGATTATTGAAGTTTCCGGTGTCGGGCAATACAGCGTGGTGGTAGAGAAAGATCGTATGGATCAGCTGCCGCCGGAGCAGGTTATTGCGGAGGCGCAGCGTCGCCTGCAATCCAATCCGAAAACCGTGTTCTTAATCGGCGGGGCGAAGGACGTGCCGTACGACGAAATCATTAAAGCGCTGAACCTGTTACATAGCGCGGGTGTGAAATCGGTTGGCTTGATGACGCAGCCTATCTGATCACCGGCTTAACAGGCGGACAGTTTTTGGGAACCGAGAGTGTCAAAGGCAACCGTACAAAACGACAAGCTTAAGCGAGCGATACTCATTTCAGCCGTGCTGCACGTAATTCTGGTGGCGCTGCTGATCTGGAGTTCGTTCGATGAGCATATTGAAGCGTCGGCGGGCGGCGGTGGCGGCTCGTCGATCGACGCCGTAATGGTCGATCCCGGCGCGGTAGTGGAGAACTACAACCGCCAACAGCACCAGCAATCGAGCGCTAAACGCGCGGAAGAGCAGCGTGAAAAACAGGCGCAGCAGCAGGCGGAGGAGATGCGTGAAAAGCAGGCCGCCGAGCAGGAGCGTCTGAAGCAGGTCGAGAAAGAGCGTCTGCAAGCGCAGGAAGCCGCGCGCGAGCAGGCCGAACAGCAGAAGCAGGCAGAAGAGGCAGCAAAGCAGGCGCAACAGCAGCAGAAACAGGCTGAAGAAGCGGCAGCGAAAGCAGCAGCTGACGCGAAAGCCAAAGCGGATGCGCAGGCAAAAGCGGCGGAAGAGGCGGCGAAGAAAGCCGCAGCGGACGCGCAGAAGAAAGCGCAGGTGGATGCAGCCAAAGCCGCCGCCGATGCACAGAAGAAAGCCGAAGCGGAGGCCGCGAAAGCCGCCGCTGACGCACAGAAGAAAGCCGAAGCAGAAGCCGCGAAAGCGGCAGCCGACGCGAAGAAGAAAGCGCAGGCGGAAGCGGCTAAACAGGCTGCTGCTGAAAAAGCCGCAGCCGAGAAGGCCGCCGCGGCTGAAAAAGCTGCCGCTGAGAAGGCCGCTGCCGCAGAGAAAGCCGCAGCGGAGAAGAAAGCCGCTGCAGCGGAAAAAGCCGCAGCCGAGAAGAAAGCGGCTGCGGAAAAAGCCGCCGCTGAGAAGAAAGCTGCCGCCGAGAAGGCCGCCGCCGATAAGAAAGCGGCTGCCAAAAAAGCCGCAGCAGAGAAAGCTGCCGCCGCGGAAGGCGTTGACGATCTGTTTGGCGATCTCAGCTCCGGTAAGAATGCACCGAAAACGGGCGGCGGAGCGAAAGGCAACAATGCAGCGCCGGCGGGTTCGGGTAACACTAAGAACAACGGTGCATCCGGAGCCGATATAAGTAACTACGCAGGGCAGATTAAAACGGCGATTGAGAGCCGCTTCTATGATGCATCCTCCTACACCGGGAAGACCTGTACGTTACGTATCAAACTGGCTCCTGATGGGACGCTGTTAGATATTCAGTCTGAAGGGGGCGATCCGGCGCTCTGTCAGGCCGCGCTGGCCGCGGCGCGACAGGCGAAAATGCCGAAGCCACCAAGTCAGGCTGTGTATGAAGTGTTCAAAAATGCGCCGCTGGACTTCAAACCTTGAGGTACACTTTCCTCGCGATCCCGTGAGGAAAGTATGCGAAGGCGGTTCCAACGCGGGTAGTTTTGTCTTATTGGTTTGTTAAAATTCTGCTAAATTATCGCGGGTTTTTTGCCCGGATAAGGGAGATATGATGAAGCAGGCATTACGTGTTGCATTTGGTTTTTTGATGCTGTGGGCAGCGGTGCTGCATGCAGAAGTACGTATCGAGATCACCCAGGGGGTAGACTCGGCACGCCCGATTGGCGTTGTGCCGTTCCAGTGGGCAGGCCCAGGCGCTGCGCCTGAGGACGCTGGCGGTATCGTTGCGGCGGATCTGCGCAACAGCGGTAAATTCAACCCGCTGGATCGCTCCCGTTTACCGCAGCAGCCGGGTACCGCGCAGGAAGTGCAGCCCGCTGCATGGTCCGCGCTCGGTATTGATGCGGTCATCGTAGGTCAGGTGACGCCGAATCCTGATGGCAGCTACAACGTCGCTTACCAGCTGGTCGACACCGGCGGCGCGCCGGGTACCGTGCTGGCGCAAAACTCCTTCAAAGTGAACAAGCAGTGGCTGCGTTATGCTGCCCATGCCGCCAGCGACGAAGTATTCGAAAAGCTGACCGGTATTAAAGGCGCATTCCGTACCCGTATCGCCTATGTCGTGCAGACCGCGAACACTCAGTTCCCGTATGAACTGCGCGTCTCTGATTACGATGGCTACAACCAGTTCCTCGTCCACAAATCGCCGCAGCCGCTGATGTCCCCGGCCTGGTCCCCGGACGGTTCAAAAGTCGCATACGTGACCTTTGAGAGCGGTCGTTCCGCGCTGGTTATCCAGACTCTGGCTAACGCCAGCATTCGTCAGGTAGCTTCGTTCCCGCGGCACAACGGCGCACCGGCCTTCTCGCCGGATGGCACCAAGCTGGCGTTTGCCCTGTCAAAAACCGGCAGCCTGAACATCTATGTGATGGACATCGGTTCCGGCCAGATCCGTCAGGTTACCGACGGTCGCAGCAACAACACCGAACCAACCTGGTTCCCGGACAGCCAGAACCTGGCCTTTACCTCTGACCAGGCCGGTCGTCCGCAGGTTTACAAAATCAATATCAATGGCGGCGCAGCGCAGCGTATCTCCTGGCAGGGTTCTCAGAACCAGGATGCGGATGTCAGCAGCGACGGTAAATTTATGGTGATGGTTAGCTCTGACGGTGGTCAGCAGCACATTGCTAAACAAGATCTGGAAGCGGGTGGCGTGCAAGTTTTGTCGTCAACGTTCCTGGATGAAACGCCAAGTCTGGCACCTAACGGCACTATGGTCATCTACAGCTCTTCTCAGGGGATGGGCTCCGTGCTGAACCTGGTTTCTACAGATGGGCGTTTCAAAGCGCGTATTCCGGCGACTGATGGACAGGTTAAATTCCCTGCCTGGTCTCCGTATCTGTGATAATAAATAAATATTAAAGGAATCAAAGAAATGCAACTGAACAAAGTGCTGAAAGGCCTGATGCTGGCTCTGCCTGTTATGGCAATCGCTGCATGTTCTTCTCACAAGAACAACACCAGCGACCAGAGCGGCGAAGGCATGATGGGTGCCGGCACTGGCATGAACGGTAGCGGTAACATGTCCTCTGAAGAGCAGGCGCGTCTGCAGATGCAGCAGCTGCAGCAGAACAACATCGTTTACTTCGATCTGGACAAGTACGACATCCGTTCTGACTTTGCAGCGATGCTGGATGCTCACGCTAACTTCCTGCGTAGCAACCCGTCCTACAAAGTGACCGTAGAAGGTCATGCTGACGAACGCGGTACCCCGGAGTACAACATCTCCCTGGGCGAACGTCGTGCTAACGCCGTTAAAATGTACCTGCAGGGTAAAGGCGTTTCTGCTGACCAGATCTCCATCGTTTCTTACGGTAAAGAAAAACCTGCAGTACTGGGTCACGACGAAGCGGCTTACGCTAAAAACCGTCGCGCCGTACTGGTTTACTAAGAGAATTGCATGAGCAGTAACTTCAGACATCATCTGTTGAGTCTGTCGTTACTGGTTGGCATAGCGGCCCCCTGGGCCGCTAATGCTCAGGCGCCAATCAGTAGTGTCGGCTCAGGCTCGGTCGAAGACCGCGTCACTCAACTTGAGCGTATTTCCAATGCTCACAGCCAGCTTTTAACCCAACTTCAGCAGCAGCTCTCTGATAATCAGGCCGATATTGACTCCCTGCGCGGACAGATCCAGGAAAGCCAGTATCAGCTCAATCAGGTTGTTGAACGCCAGCAGCAAATTCTGCAGCAGATCGGCAATCTGAGCAGCGGTGCAGCAGCAGGGCAGACGCAGCAGGCTTCCGGCGATCAGAGCGGTGCGGCAGCGCAGGCTCCGGCAGCGGATGCAGGCGCAAACAACGGTGCAGCGGCTTCAGGCGCACCGGTACAAAGCGGCGATGCCAATACCGATTACAACGCGGCTATCGCCCTGGTGCAGGATAAATCCCGCCAGGATGATGCGCTGGCTGCGTTTCAGAACTTCGTCAAAAAGTACCCGGATTCAACCTATGTACCGAACGCCAACTACTGGCTCGGTCAGTTGAATTACAACAAGGGTAAGAAAGACGACGCGGCTTATTACTTCGCCTCGGTAGTGAAGAACTTCCCGAAGTCGCCGAAAGCGCCAGACGCGATGTTTAAAGTCGGCGTGATTATGCAAGACAAGGGCGATACTGCAAAAGCCAAAGCGGTTTACCAGCAGGTGGTCAGCAAATACCCTGGTACCGATGGTGCGAAACAGGCGCAAAAACGCCTTGCTTCGATGTAATGCATAGCGCATGACCAGAAAACGCGGTTTTTCTGGTCTTGTCGCATGAATCATAAGCAGTTAAACAATACGCGTCGAAATTGTTGTTGCGCTGAGTTCTTAAATCAGTAATATATGCCGCCGTTGCCACGGGATATCTCTTAACCCGGAAGCAGCACAAAAGTGGGTCGTTAGCTCAGTTGGTAGAGCAGTTGACTTTTAATCAATTGGTCGCAGGTTCGAATCCTGCACGACCCACCACTTAACCTCGCGGTGGAGAGGTTAACGTTACGAAAGTAACGAACCACCATTTAGCAGTATCCAGCGCAGTATCGGGTGATTAGCTCAGCTGGGAGAGCACCTCCCTTACAAGGAGGGGGTCGGCGGTTCGATCCCGTCATCACCCACCACCGGGTCGTTAGCTCAGTTGGTAGAGCAGTTGACTTTTAATCAATTGGTCGCAGGTTCGAATCCTGCACGACCCACCACTATTAAATCTGGTGAAGAGTTTTAACGTGAAGGATAACGTTGCGTCAGCAACGGCCCGTAGGGCGAGGCGAAAGCCGAGTCATCCTGCACGACCCACCAATTTTGATAATTGGTGAAGGTGTCAAACGTGAAGGATAGCGTTGCGTAAGCAACCGCCCGCCGGTAATAGCCGACTCATCCTGAACAATTGCCACGCATTACGTGTTCCAAAGATTTATCTTCGAAGTCGCTACCCTGTATGGGTCGTTAGCTCAGTTGGTAGAGCAGTTGACTTTTAATCAATTGGTCGCAGGTTCGAATCCTGCACGACCCACCAATTTTAATAATTGGTGAAGGTGTCAGACGTGAAGGATAACGTTGCGTCAGCAACGGCCCAGTAGGGCGAGGCAAAAGCCGAGTCATCCTGCACGATCCACCACTTCGAAGAATCCCTGCAAAGGGTCGTTAGCTCAGTTGGTAGAGCAGTTGACTTTTAATCAATTGGTCGCAGGTTCGAATCCTGCACGACCCACCAATGTAAAAAAGCGCCCTAAAGGCGCTTTTTTGCTATCTGCGATTTGAAAATTTCCTGCGCTCTTCTTGCCGGATGGCGGCTACGCCTTATCCGGCCTACAACACTTCTCCACACCCGGTTTTCGTAGGCCTGCTAAGCGCAGCGCCAGCAGGCAATCTGTTTGGACCTGAACGCACTGCCGGATGGCGGCTACGCCTTATGCGGTCTACAACACTTCGCTGCACCCGGTTTTCGTAGGCCTGCTAAGCGTAGCGCCAGCAGGCATTCTGTTTTAGCCCTGAACGCACTGCCGGATGGCGGCTACGCCTTATCCGGCCTACAACTCCTCTCCACACCCGGTTTTCGTAGGCCTGCTAAGCGCAGCGCCAGCAGGCATTCTGTTTTAGCCCTGAACGCACTGCCGGATGGCGGCATGAATGCCTCATCCGGCCTACGCACCCGCAGCGCCAGCAGGCAATAATCCACACCACCCACTTCCCACTGCGAATAAATTCACCGCGACAATACCTCTGCGATCGGGTATCTTGTTTAGTATATAAAACATCGGCCGCTCAGGAAGCCATATCAGGCCGCTGTTAGGATTATCATGTTAAGCATGCAAAACGAGTGAGCATCATGAGCGTAATGTTTGATCCTGAAGCCGCAATCTATCCTTTTCCTGCCAAACCCGCGCCGCTGAACCCTGCGGAAAAAGCCTTTTACCGCGATAAAATCAAACGCTTGCTGAAAGAGCGCAATGCGGTGATGGTCGCCCATTACTACACCGACCCGGAAATCCAGCAACTGGCGGAAGAGACCGGCGGCTGCATCTCCGATTCGCTGGAGATGGCGCGCTTTGGCGCGCGTCATTCCGCCTCAACGCTGCTGGTCGCGGGCGTGCGTTTTATGGGGGAAACGGCGAAAATCCTCAGCCCGGAAAAAACGATTCTGATGCCGACGCTTGAAGCTGAATGCTCGCTCGATCTGGGCTGTCCCATTGAGCCGTTTAACGCTTTCTGCGATGCGCACCCGGATCGCACAGTAGTGGTCTACGCCAACACCTCGGCGGCGGTAAAAGCTCGCGCCGACTGGGTGGTCACCTCAAGCATTGCGGTAGAGTTGATTGAGCACCTTGATAGCCTCGGCGAAAAAATTATCTGGGCACCGGATCGTCATCTCGGCAATTACGTCCAGAAGCAGACGGGCGCGGACGTACTTTGCTGGCAGGGGGCGTGCATCGTCCATGATGAGTTCAAAACCCAGGCGCTGCGCCGCATGAAGGCACTCTATCCCGACGCCGCAATCCTGGTGCATCCTGAATCGCCACAAGCGGTGGTAGAGTTAGCCGATGCGGTCGGTTCGACCAGCCAGTTGATCCAGGCCGCAAAAACGTTGCCCCACTCGCAGCTGATTGTCGCCACCGACCGCGGGATCTTCTATAAAATGCAGCAGGCCGTGCCGCATAAAGCGCTGATCGAGGCGCCAACGGCTGGCGAAGGGGCGACGTGCCGCAGCTGCGCCCACTGTCCGTGGATGGCGATGAACGGTCTGAAAGCCATTGCCGACGGGCTGGAGCAGGGCGGAACGGCGCATGAGATAGAAGTGGAGGCCAGCCTGCGTGAACGCGCGCTGCTGCCGCTTAACCGCATGCTCGATTTTGCAGCTACACTTCGACCTTAACATTTTCATAGACATCAATGCGTAACACTACGCTCTGGGGAAAGAATGGACTTTTTTAGTACGCAAAACATCCTCGTGCACATTCCGATCGGTGCCGGGGGATATGACCTTTCATGGATTGAAGCCGCAGGCACGCTGGCGGGTTTGCTCTGTATCTGGCTCGCCAGCCTTGAGAAAATCAGCAACTACGCTTTTGGTCTGATTAACGTCACGCTCTTCGCCATCATCTTCTTCCAGATCCAGCTCTACGCCAGCCTGCTGCTGCAACTCTTCTTCTTCGCCGCCAATATCTATGGCTGGTATGCCTGGTCGCGCCAGACCTCGCAGAATGAGGCCGAGCTACAAATCCGCTGGTTGCCGCGCAGCAAAGCCCTCGGCTGGCTTGCCGCCTGCGTGGTGGCGATTGGCCTGATGACACTGTTTATCAACCCGGTCTTTGCCTTCCTGACGCGTATCGCCGTCAATATCATGCAGGCCGTCGGGCTGAACGTGGCGATGCCAACGCTGCAGCCTGATGCTTTCCCATTCTGGGACTCCTGCATGATGGTGCTCTCTATCGTGGCGATGATCCTGATGACGCGCAAATATGTCGAAAACTGGCTGCTGTGGGTGATTATCAACGTGATAAGCGTGGTGATATTTGCACGCCAGGGCGTGTGGGCGATGTCGCTGGAGTATATGATCCTCACCTTTATCGCCCTGAACGGCAGCCGGATGTGGATTAACAGCGCGCGCGAGCGTGGCTCTCGCGCGCTTTCACATTAATGATGATGTCCGTGGTGGGGATCGGCCGTAACGTCGCCCAGACGGCAGTCTGAGCCGCTACAGGGCTGATACTCCATCTGCACCGTTGCATGAGCAATCTCATAATGGTGCGCCAGGAAGTGGTGGATCTCGCCGAGCAACTTATCGTGATCGCGCGGCGGGATCACCTGCACATGCAGGGTCATCAGCGGTTTTTCACCCACCTGCCAGACGTGCACATGGTGCACATCGCGAATTTCTGGAATCGCACGGCGCAAGTGGCGCTGCAACGCACCGATATCCAGCGAAGCGGGAACCCCCTCCAGCAATTCATTGACGCTCTCCTTCATCAAGCGCCACGCGCTCTTCAGCACCAGCGCAGAAACCAGCACCGACAGAATCGGGTCGATGGGCGTCCAGTTTGTCACCATGATCACCACTGCTGCGACAATCGCGCCAACGGAGCCAAGCAGATCGCCCAGCACATGCAGCGCGGCGGCGCGCACGTTCAGGTTCTTCTCTTCGCTGCCGCGATGCAGCAGCCAGAAGGAGAGCAGATTTGCCACAAGGCCGGCGATCGCAATCGCCATCATCGTCATTCCGGCAACCGGCTGTGGGTGGCTAAAACGCAGGATCGCTTCCCAGACAATCCATATCGTTATCAGCACCAGCGCCAGGGCGTTGATAAAGGCGGCAAGCGTCGTCAGACGTAGCCAGCCGAAGGTACGTTTTGCGCTCGGTGGCTGGCGGGCGAACCACACCGCCAGCAGGGCGAAGAGCAGGGCGGCGGCATCCGTGAGCATATGTCCGGCGTCGGCCAGCAGCGCCAGCGAGCCGGAAATAATCCCGCCCACCACCTCAATAACCATAAAAACAGCGGTGACCGTAAAGGCCAGTAACAGACGGCGAGCATTGGCATCCGATGAGCCATGCGAGTGATCGTGCGCCATGATGGGATCTATCCTTTTGACCGTTGAGAAAACGCCTACATCATTGCAGATTTTGAGTTTTAAGAAATAAAAAAAGGAGAGCCTCAGCTCTCCTTCTTCACTTCAGCATCACGCCTTACTGGGTGGTGCCATCAGTTTTGGTATTCACTTTGCTGTTGTCACCGCTGCCGGTTTCAACTTTTTTATTCACGTCCGGGCAACGACCATCTTTACACATGGTGTTTTTGTGCACTTCCTCTTTGCTCATATGGCCAGATTTGTGATGCATCTGCGTAGAGGTGGAGTTGGTATTGGTGTTGCCGGTGTTGATGTTGCTGTTATCAACATTGCCTGGCGCAACGTTTTCTTTCGCGTCAGGCGCAACCTGGCCTGCCTTCGCTGCTGCGTTGGCATCGCCGTTGCTGGAGCTAGAAGAGGATGCGTCAGCTGCATATGCCGCGCCGCCTGCCAGAGTCAGTGTGGTGGTCAGTAAAAGCGTCGCTAATTTATTCATTTTCATCATGATGCTCCTGTGCTGGTCGTCTAATGCCGCGCGGGACGTCGGCAGAATATGCGCGAACCCATCGCACGCTCAGTGGTGAAAGATGCCATACGTGCCATAAGTAGCAGCATGGAATAACGAAAAAATGTAAAACAAAGGTATTTACAGTTAAAAAGTGTAGTCGGGATGTGGCGACTTGCTACTTTTCCCACCACTTTCCGTCGATTCCAGGAATTATCCGGGCTAAGTGTAAAATCGCGTTTACAGTACGGCGCGAGCGAGATAGATTGGTCAGATTGCTTTTCTTCTAAAAAACATGTTCACACTGGAAAGATCATGACTTATCAGAACGACGATTTACGCATCAAAGAGATCAACGAGTTACTCCCTCCTGTCGCGCTGCTTGAAAAATTCCCCGCTACCGAAACCGCTGCCAGAACGGTCTCTCAGGCGCGCCGGGCAATTCATCAAATCCTGCGTGGCAACGACGACCGCCTGTTAGTGGTTATCGGTCCCTGTTCCATTCACGATCCCGTGGCGGCAAAAGAGTATGCTTCGCGCCTGCTGGCACTGCGTGACGAACTGAAGGGCGAACTGGAAATCGTGATGCGCGTCTATTTCGAAAAACCGCGCACCACCGTTGGCTGGAAGGGGCTGATTAACGATCCGCATATGGATAACAGCTTCCGCATTAATGACGGCCTGCGCATTGCGCGCAAACTGCTGCTGGAAATCAACGACAGCGGGCTTCCGGCGGCGGGTGAGTTCCTCGATATGATCACCCCGCAATATATGGCGGATTTGATGAGCTGGGGCGCGATTGGCGCGCGCACGACCGAATCCCAGGTACACCGTGAGCTCGCCTCCGGCCTCTCTTGCCCGGTTGGTTTTAAAAACGGCACCGACGGCACCATTAAAGTAGCGATTGACGCTATCAATGCCGCAGGCGCACCGCACTGCTTCCTCTCCGTGACCAAATGGGGTCACTCCGCCATCGTTAACACGGCGGGCAACGGCGATTGCCATATTATTCTGCGCGGCGGCAAAGAACCGAACTACAGCGCGAAGCATGTCGCCGACGTGAAAGCAGGGCTGGAAAAAGCGGGCTTGCCGGCGCAGATAATGATCGACTTCAGCCATGCGAACTCCAGCAAGCAGTTCAAAAAGCAGATGGAGGTGAGCGCAGATGTTTGCCAGCAGATCGCAGGCGGTGACAAGGCGATCATGGGCGTAATGATTGAGAGCCATCTGGTAGAAGGCAACCAGAGCCTTGAGAGCGGCGATGCGCTGGTTTACGGCAAAAGCGTGACCGATGCCTGTATCGGCTGGGAAGATACCGATACGGTGCTGCGCCAGTTAGCGCAAGCGGTCAAAGCGCGCCGCGGTTAACGGGCCCTCTATTTTGTATGCCGGATGGCGGCTACGCCTTATCCGGCCTACGGTAACGAAGCCGCTGAAACCGCGTAGGCCGGATAAGCGTTTACGCGCCATCCGGCAATTTTACGCAGCAAAAAGCCCGGCAGCGCGAAGCGTACCGGGCCTGAGAGTTGAAAGCCGGGCATCAACGATGTCCGGCTTTTTTATTACTTCGCTTTACCCTGGTTTGCTACTGCAGCAGCTTTCGCGGCGATCTCATCCGCGTTACCCAGATAGTAGTGCTTAATCGGTTTGAAGTTTTCGTCGAACTCATACACCAGCGGTACGCCGGTCGGGATGTTCAGTTCAAGGATCGCTTCTTCGCTCATGTTGTCGAGGTATTTCACCAGCGCACGCAGGGAGTTACCGTGTGCGGCAATGATCACGCGCTCACCGCTTTTCAGGCGCGGCAGAATGGTTTCATTCCAGTAAGGAATGACGCGATCGATAGTCAGCGCCAGGCTTTCAGTCAGCGGCAGCTCTTGTTCGGTCAGTTTCGCGTAACGCGGATCGTGGCCCGGGAAACGCTCATCATCTTTGGTCAACGCCGGCGGGGTAACGGCGAAGCCGCGACGCCACTGTTTAACCTGATCGTCGCCATATTTCTCAGCGGTTTCTGCTTTGTTCAGACCCTGCAGCGCACCGTAGTGACGTTCGTTCAGTTTCCAGCTCTTCTCAACCGGCAGCCATGCCTGATCCAGTTCGTCCAGAACGTTCCACAGCGTGTGGATGGCACGTTTCAGCACAGAGGTATAAGCAAAATCAAACGCGTAGCCTTCAGCTTTCAGCAGCTTGCCTGCCGCTTTCGCTTCGCCAACACCTTTCTCTGACAGATCAACATCGTACCAACCGGTGAAGCGGTTTTCGTTGTTCCACTGGCTTTCGCCATGACGAACCAGAACCAGCTTAGTAACAGCCATACACTTACTCCTGTGAGCCTGATTTAATGATAACGATTCTCATTGTATTGCCGAAGCGCACTGCCCGGCAACGATTACCCTTAACCATAGCGAAAATAGGCGCAGAGTGTAAGCTGCTTGTGAATCGAGGGTTATTGTTTTGAGGATAAGTGGCGCATATTTCAGCAAAAAGGGCAAAAAAAAGCCCTCCGCGAGGAGGGCTGTCTATCAGAGCGGAATAAAGTGATACTCCGTCCGGCTGACATATTCGTCGCCAGGTCGCAGCGTGCAATCCGGCTGCGGGAAGTCCGGGCGGTTCGGGCTGTCGGGTAAAAACTCGCTCTCCAGCGCCAGGCCCTGCCACGCGCTGTAGGTTTTCCCGCCGCGCGCAGGCGTCCCTTCCAGATAGTTGCCGGAGTAGAATTGCAGCGCAGGCGCGCTGGTATAAACCGACATTTGCAGCTGCTTATCCGTCGACCACAGGTGTGCCGCAGGCGTATTCACATCCCCCTGCGCCTGCAATAAAAAGGCGTGATCGTAACCTTTCACCACGCGCTGATCCTCATCGCTGAGGAACTCTTCCGCCACGGTTTTTGGCGTACGGAAATCAAAACTGGTCAGCGCAACCTTCTTCAGATCGCCGGTCGGAATGCCCATCTCATCCACCGGCAGATAGGCATCGGCCAGCAGTTGCAGCGTATGGTTGCGGACATCGCCCTGCGCGCCATCAAGGTTGAAATAGGCGTGATTGGTCAGGTTGACCGGGCAGGGCTTGTCGGTGGTCGCGCGGTACTCAATAGTGATGCGGTTATCATCACCGAGACGGAAGTGCGCCGTGGCGTTGACCGTGCCCGGATAGCCCTGATCGCCATCCGGCGAGGTGAGGGAGAAGAGCACTTCGCTGTCGTTCTGGCGCTCAATGCGCCAGCGGCGTTTATCAAACCCTTCCGGGCCGCCGTGCAGCTGGTTTTCGCCCTGGCTTGGGGTCAGGGACCAGGTCTCGCCATCAAGGGTAAAGCGGCTCTTCGCAATGCGGTTCGCATATCGGCCAATAGAGGCACCGAGATAGGCGGTCTGTTCCCAGTAGTGTTCCGGCGTCGCGCAGCCGAGCAGCGCTTCGCGCACGCTGCCATCTTTCATCGGCACGCGCGCAGAGAGCAGCGTCGCGCCCCAGTCCATTAAGCTCACCACCATTCCCGCGCCGTTGCGCAGGGTGATCAGTCGTACCGGCAGCCCATCGGGTGCTACCGCAGCCGTTTCATTTAGCACTGTCCTGCCCCCTGAGAAGGTTTACACACGTAGAAGGTCTCTTTGATACCGGTTTTCGCTTCATACTGGCTTTCGACCGCCTGTTTCACTTCCGGCACCAGCGCTTCCGGCACCAGCGCAACGACGCAGCCGCCAAAGCCGCCGCCGGTCATGCGCACGCCGCCTTTATCACCGATGGTTGCTTTGACAATCTCTACCAGCGTATCGATTTGCGGCACGGTGATTTCGAAATCGTCGCGCATAGAGGCGTGGGATTCCGCCATCAGCTCGCCCATCCGTTGCAGGTCGCCTTTCTCCAGCGCGGTGGCCGCTTCCACGGTGCGGGCGTTTTCGGTCAGCACATGGCGTACACGTTTCGCGACCAGCGGATCCAGCTCATTCGCCACCGTGTTGAACTGATCGAGGCTGACATCACGCAGCGCTTTTTGCTGGAAGAAACGCGCGCCGGTTTCGCACTGCTGGCGGCGGGTGTTGTATTCGCTGCCCACCAGCGTACGTTTGAAGTTGCTGTTAATAATGACAATCGCCACGCCTTCCGGCATAGAGACCGCTTTAGTACCGAGCGAGCGGCAGTCGATCAGCAGCGCACTGCCTTTCTTGCCAAGCGCAGAGATCAGCTGATCCATGATGCCGCAGTTACAGCCAACAAACTGGTTCTCCGCTTCCTGGCCGTTGAGCGCGATCTGCGCCCCGTCCAGCGGCAGATGGTAAAGCTGCTGGAAGACGGTACCAACCGCCACTTCCAGCGAGGCAGATGAGCTTAAGCCCGCGCCCTGCGGCACATTGCCGCTGATCACCAGATCCGCGCCGCCGAAGCTGGCATCGCGCTGTTGCAGATGTTTCACCACGCCGCGCACATAGTTGGACCACTGCTGGCTGTCGTGCGCCACAATCGGCGCATCCAGCGAAAACTCATCGCGCTGGTTGTCGTAGTCGGCAGCGACCACGCGCACGGTGCGATCGTCGCGCGCTTTGCAGCTGATCACCGTCTGGTAATCGATGGCGCAGGGCAGCACAAAGCCGTCGTTGTAATCGGTATGTTCGCCAATCAGGTTGACGCGGCCCGGGGCCTGGATGGTGTGGGTGGCAGGGTAGCCGAATGTCTCAGCAAACAGCGCGTCTGTTCTCTCTTTCAGGCTCATTGTTATTCTCCGGATTCGCGAAAATGGATATCACTGACCGCGCGCAGGCGTTCGGCCGCTTGTTCTGCCGTGAGATCGCGCTGGGTTTCGCCGAGCATCTCGTAGCCGACCATAAATTTACGCACCGTGGCGGAGCGCAGCAGCGGCGGGTAGAAGTGCGCATGCAGCTGCCAGTGGGCGTTATCCTCGCCATTAAACGGCGCGCCGTGCCAGCCCATCGAGTAGGGGAAGGAGCACTGGAACAGGTTGTCGTAGCGGCTGGTCAGTTTTTTCAGTGCCAGCGCAAGATCGCTGCGCTGCGCGTCGGTTAACTCGGTAATGCGCTGAACGGCGGCTTTTGGCAGCAGCAGCGTTTCAAACGGCCAGGCGGCCCAGTAGGGAACTACCGCCAGCCAGTGCTCGGTTTCCACCACCGTGCGGCTGCCATCTTTCAGCTCACGCTGCACATAATCGAGCAGCATCGGCGAGCGGTGTTCGGCAAAGTAGGCTTTCTGCAGGCGATCTTCGCGCTCGGCTTCATTCGGCAGGAAGCTGTTAGCCCACACTTGCCCGTGCGGATGCGGGTTGGAGCAGCCCATCGCCGCGCCTTTGTTCTCAAACACCTGGATCCACGGGTAGGTTTTCCCCAGCTCAGCGGTCTGCTGCTGCCAGGTTTTTACTACCTCTTCCAGTGCCGCCACGCTCAGCTCCGGCAGCGTTTTGCTGTGATCCGGCGAGAAGCAGATAACCCGGCTGGTGCCGCGCGCGCTCTGGCTGCGCATCAGCGGGTCGTTACTCTCTGGCGCATCCGGCGTGTCGGTCATCAGCGCCGCAAAGTCGTTGGTAAAGACATAGGTGCTGGTGTAATCGGGGTTTTTATCCCCGGTGACACGGGTATTGCCCGGACAGAGGAAGCAGTCCGGATCGTGCGCAGGCAGCGTCTGTTTAGACGGCGTCTCCTGCGCCCCTTGCCAGGGGCGTTTCGCACGGTGCGGAGAGACCAGAATCCACTGATCCGTCAGCGGATTGTAGCGGCGATGCGGGTGATCGACCGGGTTAAATTGCGACATTACCACTCCTGTTAATCGGGATAGCCCTGCGGATGGCGTGACTGCCAGCGCCAGGTATCTTCTGCCATTTCATCAAGGGTGCGTGTTACGCGCCAGTTCAGCTCTTTGTCGGCTTTGGTGGCGTCCGCCCAGTAGGCCGGGAGATCGCCGTCGCGGCGCGGCGCGAAGTGCCAGGCAATCTGTTTGCCGCAGGCTTTGCTGAAGGCGTTAATCACATCAAGCACGCTGCTGCCGACGCCAGCGCCGAGGTTGTAAATATGGACGCCCGGTTTACCTGCCAGCTGCTGCATTGCGGCAACGTGACCGTCGGCCAGATCCATCACGTGGATATAGTCACGCACGCCGGTGCCATCTTCTGTCGGGTAGTCATTGCCGAACACCGCCAGCGATTCGCGGCGGCCCACCGCCACCTGCGCGATATAGGGCATTAAGTTGTTCGGAATCCCCTGCGGATCTTCACCCATATCGCCTGACGGATGCGCGCCCACCGGGTTGAAGTAGCGCAGCAGCGCGATGCTCCACTCCGGCTGCGCTTTTTGCAGGTCGGTGAGGATCTGCTCAACCATCAGTTTGCTTTTGCCGTACGGGCTTTGCGGGGTGCCGGTCGGGAAGCTTTCGGCATAAGGGATTTTCGGCTGGTCGCCATAGACGGTTGCCGAGGAGCTAAAGATAAAGTTCTTCACGTTGGCGGCGCGCATGGCGTTAATCAGGCGCAGCGTGCCGTTGACGTTGTTGTCGTAATACTCCAGCGGTTTGGCAACGGATTCGCCGACGGCCTTCAGCCCGGCAAAGTGGATCACCGCTTCGATGGCGTGGTCGTGCAGGATCTCAGCCAGCAGCGCCTCATCGCGAATATCGCCCTCAACGAAGAGCGCCCGTTTACCGCCAAAGCGCTCAATCTGGTTAAGAACGCTGCGCTTACTGTTGCAGAGGTTGTCGAGGATGATAACGTCATGACCGTTTTGCAGCAGTTGCACGCAGGTGTGGCTTCCTATGTAACCGCTACCACCAGTAACCAGAACTCGCATATTTGACTCCATCAAGCATTTGATATGAATTAACCTTAGCATAACAGAGCGGTAAAAAGTGTGACATGGGATAAAATAGTGGAATCGTTTACACTGATTTTTCAACCGCCCGCAATGCCGCATAAACGCCGGGACAGCCGCGTATTTACCGGGCTGCGCCGACGAGTGTGATTAGTCTGAAAATGACGTCACTGCGCTGCAGCGACGCAGGGAAAGTCAGCGAAAGCTGGCCAGCGCCCCGTGGAGGTTATAGGTCATCAGGGAGAGCCAGGCAATCAGCCCAAAGTACAAAAGGGTATATTCCAGACGTTTGCCAGGGTTGAGTGCGGTTAAATTGGGCGTTTCTTTGCGCCTGGTCCAGATTTGCGAAGCCGCCAGCAGGCAGACAATCAGCAGCAGCGGGCTGGGGTGCAGATAAAAGAAACCGAGCAGCAGCGGAATGCCGAGATACCAAATCTTGCGCGAAATGGCGACGGTAATGCGCCCGCCATCAAGGGGCGGCACCGGGATCAGATTAAAGAGGTTGAGGAAAAAGCCAGCGTAAGCCACCGCCATCAGCATCGAACTGTCGAAGTACTCCGCCAGATAGTAGCAGCCCAGCGCGGCAAGCGAGCCGAGCAGGGGGCCGGCGATACCGACCCACGCCTCCGTTTCCGCATCCGGAAACTCCTCTTTTAGCGCCACCCAGGCACCGACGAAAGGGATAAACATCGGCAGACCCACCGGCAAGTTACGCTGGCGCGCCGCAAGATAGTGGCCCAGTTCATGACAAAAGAGCAGCACCACGAAGCCGGTGGCGTAGGGCCAGCCGAAGGCCAGCGCATAGGTCGCCACCGACAGCAGCATTGTCCCCCCGGAAAGCAGCAGCTTGCCGAGGGTTGCGCCTTTAAACAGCAGAAACAGCAGCTTCATGCTTATTCGACGATCTTAGATTTGTCGTCTTTTTTACGGAACAGCAGCTTCTTGATGCCCATGCCTGCGCCCGCCAGCGCAATCAGCGCCAGTTTCCAGAACTTCAGCAGGGTCACGCCGATAATTGCCAGCAGACCAAGTTTTTTCGCCGCCAGGCCGCCAATCAGTGCTGCCAGGCCATATTCGGCAATCTTGTCGGTCGAAGCGTTGAAGTCGCTGTATTTTTTGCCGTCGTTAAAGGTCACGGCGTTAAGCAAGGTTTTCGCCAGCGGCTTCTCTTGCTCCACGGTACCGCGATCGGTCACCAGGTTCAGCGAGAGATATCCTTCACGCCCGAGCAGGTAGGTGTTGTAGTTCACGCCTTGCTCTTTCAGCGGAACGTTGCTGCCGATATCGCGAATGGCAGCGGACCAGATCAGGCGATGCGTTGCAGCGTCATAGCTCGGCTTCTCAACCCAGCCGACTACTTCGATAGGCGGAATGCCTTTCTCGCTGCGCATCTTGTTGCCTTCCTTGGTCCCTTCCTGCAGGTTGCTCAGCAGTTCGGCTGCGTCCCAGTCTTTGGCATCGTCATCTTTGATATAACCCGCATTGTCATACTCGATAGAGACGAACCCGGAGATGGCATCATTGAACACCAGCCCGTAAAAGGCGCTCTCATCGACGTGGTTGCCCAGTTCGCGCATAAATTCCGCTGCCTGCCGCGGGGGAATGTAGGTAAAACCTTCCGGAAGATTCAGCACCGCCTGGTTACCCAGCGTGACTTTATGCGGGCCCGGCACGCTAACGCGCTGCATGTTTTCTACGGCCTGGTTGATTTTTGCTTCGTTGGGGTCCGGTGCTGCCTCTTCCGCAAAAGCCAGCGTGCTGAAACCAAAGCAGAGCGCCGCGACCAGTGTAAGGGCGCGGGGAAGGGAGAGATATTGAGTCATAAAGGTCCCGTTTATATTGACCCGTCGTCCATCGGCGGGCTTTTTTCTTGCCATAACAAAAACTGGCCGCCGATAACGGGGGCGTCATCAGCAAGCCAGTAAGCGATCATTATTTTTTTTACGCGAAAACGCGCGGGCGCTATTACAGCACACAGCCAGGAGGCGAAGCAGCCCCCCAATTATTGTGGTGTTAAGGCGTAGCGGTAGCCCTCGCCGTCGGCAATAAACGCCAGCTGGTGGGTAATGCAGGCGGGCGCGTCGGTGGCGTGGTGGGAGACAAACAGCAACTGGGTTTCGCCTTCGCCGATCAGCACATCGATAAAGCGGCGCACCAGCTGTCGGTTAAGCGGGTCCAGCCCCTGCAAAGGTTCATCAAGGATCAGCAGCGTCGGGTGTTTAACCAGCGCGCGGACAATCAGCGCCAGCCGCTGCTGCCCCCAGGAGAGGCTGTGAAACGGCGCATCGGCGGTACGGGCATCAAAGCCGAGAATATCGAGCCACTGCTGCGCCAGCTTGTGCTGCTTATCGGAGACCGCCTGATAAATCCCAATCGAGTCGAAATAGCCGGAGAGGATCACATTGCGCACCGTGGTGCTGACGCGGTAATCGAGATGCAGGCTGCTGCTGACATAGCCAATATGTTTTTTGATATCCCAGATGGTCTCGCCGCTGCCGCGACGGCGGCCAAACAGGGTTAAATCGTTGCTGTAACCCTGCGGATGATCGCCGGTAATCAGGCTCAGCAGCGTCGATTTCCCCGCGCCGTTCGGGCCGGTGATCTGCCAGTGCTCGCCTGGATTCACCTGCCAGCAGAGGTGATTAATGATCGGGCGGTCATCATAGGAGACCACGCCGTCGTTAAGTACAATCAGCGCTGCGGTGGGATCGAGCGTTGCGCGGGCGGGCGCAGCGTCCGGCTCCGGTAGCGTCATGCCGCTCAGCTGTTCGCTGTGTGCCAGTTGCGCAATCAGCGCCTGCTGAAGAAGAGCCTCTTTCTCACCGGTCTCCGTCAGGGCACAATCCACCAGTACGCCCGCATGCTGCACAAAGGCCGGGATCTCATCGAAGCGGTTGAGCACCAGCACCAGCGTGTAGCCATCGGCATTCAGACGGGCCAGCAACCCGGCGAGTTGCTGACGGGAGTCGACATCCAGCCCGTCAAAGGGCTCATCAAGAATAAGTAGCTCCGGCTGCGCCATCAGCGCCTGGCAGAGCAGGGTTTTGCGGGTTTCGCCGGTCGAGAGGTATTTAAAGCGCCGCTCAAGCAGATGGGTAATGCCAAACTGCGCCGCCAGCGCCGCGCAGCGCGACGGGTCTTTAACCTCATCCTGGATAATATCGGCGGTGGTGCGCCCGGTATCCTCTTCGCCCGGCGAGAGCATATCGGTGTTATTACGCTGCCACTCTTCGCTGACCAGCTTTTGCAGCTGTTCGAAGGAGAGGCGGGTAAGGCGGGTGAAGTGGCACTGGCGCTCGCCGTTAAGCAGCGTCAGCTCACCCGCCAGCGCGCGTGCCAGTGCCGATTTGCCGCTGCCGTTGGCACCGACAAAGGCCCAGCTCTCTCCGGCCTGCAGGCGGAGATCTTCAAGATGCAGCGTGCGGGTATCGCTAAGACGAAACGTACCTTGCGAAATTTGCAATGACGACATGATGTATCCCAGGTTTTGCAGCACAGAAACTCAGGGATACGTGCAATGGCCTGGCTTGTCAATGCCCTCAGCACAACGTGGCGAGAATCACCCGATCGGCATTAAAAAATGCCGTCACCTGCTGCTGTTCCTGCATATCCTCCACCTGCGCATTTGGCACCGTAGCGCAAAGCGTCTGGCCATCGGGCAGGGCGATCAGCACTTCACTCTGCGCCTCGCCGTGCTCAATATGGGCAATCGCGCCGGTTATCTGGTTATCTGCCTGCGCCGCACGCTGCGCATCGCAGGTCACATTCACCCACGGCGCTTTTAGCAGCACCAGCACCTCTTTGCCCGCCTCCAGCCCTAAGCGTTCAGCGCTTTGCGCCGTGACCGCTGCCTTAAGCCGGGTTTGGCCATCCGCCAGCAACACCTCGACATGCTGCTGCACCTGCTGGTGGTCGCGGGCGGTAATGGTGCCAAACCACTGATTGCGGGCGCTGGTTTGCAGGGAGAAGCGTGAGATGGCCGCCAGCAGGCTGTCGAGCGGCAGGGCGTCGTCATCGCTCAGCACATCAAAAGCTTTTTGCTGGATCCGCCCCAGCAGATCGTAGAGCTGAATCAGACGCTGCCCGTAACGCGTTACCACCGCGCCGCCGCCGCCTTTACCGCCGGTGGCGCGCTCAACCAGCGTCTGCTCGCTAAGCTGGTTCATCTCATTGATGGCGTCCCACGCGCTTTTGTAGCTGATGCCGGCGTTCTTCGCGCCCTGGCTGATGGAGCCGGTTTGCTCAATTTGCTTAAGCAAAGCGATGCGCCGCGGGTCGGCGAAGAGGCGCTGCTGGAGTTTAAGAGTAAGGAGAATTTCAGCCTGCATGACGCACTTCCCTCGCAAAAGGGCTATTGTGAAGGAAAAGCGCCGACGCGCCTAGTGCCAGGCAATCGCACAAAAGGCGAGTGTTTTACACCATGTTCAGGCTAGAATGCCGCATTCCCACTTTCTGGAGACGACCATGTTAGAGCTGTTGAAAAGCCTGGTTTTTGCCGTGATTATGGTGCCGGTGGTTATGGCGATTATCCTCGGTCTGATTTATGGCTTGGGTGAAGTGTTCAACGTCTTTTCCGCCGTTGGACATCGCGAAGAGCGCCGCAATACCACCACCCCGTCGCGCTAATCCCTTCCCAAACGCCCACTTTGTGGGCGTTTCGCTCTCTGCCATTCAAGATCTTTTCCCTTTCTGCCGATATAGTTAGGTAGGTTTTAATTATTGATGGGTATTTCCGGCCCGCTGCCATTCTCTGATACTATCGTTATGTTTTTTTTTATATAACGAAAATGAGAGGAGTCAAAAATGGCACACACAGGGCGACGTCTGCTGGTTGGCGCAGCATTAACACTTGTCGTAGCAGGGCAGGCCGTGGCGCAGGAGGGTAAAATTACCGTCTTTGCCGCCGCCTCGCTGACCAACGCGATGCAGGATATTGCCGCCGCGTACACCAAAGAGAAGCAGGTTAAGGTGGTTTCTTCGTTCGCCTCCTCTTCCACACTTGCCCGCCAGATTGAAGCGGGCGCGCCAGCGGATCTCTTTATCTCGGCCGACCAGAAGTGGATGGATTACGCGGTCGAGAAAAAAGCGGTAGATAGTGCGAGCCGTGAAACCCTGCTCGGCAATAGCCTGGTGGTGGTTGCGCCGAAAAGCAGCGCGCAGGGCGAGATCAAGATTGATGCGAAAACCGACTGGAACAGCCTGCTGAAAGGCGGCCGTCTGGCGGTGGGCGATCCGGAGCATGTTCCGGCCGGTATCTACGCCAAAGAGGCGCTGCAAAAACTGGGCGCCTGGGAAACCCTCTCGCCGAAACTGGCACCTGCGGAGGATGTTCGCGGCGCGCTGGCGCTGGTGGAGCGCAGCGAAGCGCCGTTAGGCATTGTCTACGGCTCTGACGCGGTGGCCAGCAAAGGGGTGAAAGTGGTGGGCACCTTCCCGGAAGCGTCGCATAAAAAAGTGGAATACCCGCTGGCGATTGTCGATGGACATAAAAACGCAACCGTAAGCGCGTTTTATGACTATCTGAAAGGCCCGCAGGCTTCTGAAATCTTTAAACGTTACGGATTTACAACGCACGAATGATATTGACCGATCCTGAATGGCAGGCTGTTCTGCTGAGCCTTAAAGTCTCTTCCCTGGCGGTATTACTCAGTTTGCCCTTTGGGATCTTCTTTGCCTGGCTACTGGTGCGCCGCACCTTTCCGGGCAAAGCGCTGCTCGACAGCGTGCTGCATCTGCCGCTGGTGCTGCCGCCGGTGGTGGTCGGTTACCTGCTGCTGATCGCCATGGGCCGCCGTGGCATCGTCGGTCAATGGCTCTATGACTGGTTTGGCATCACTTTCGCCTTCAGCTGGCGCGGCGCGGTGTTAGCCGCTGCGGTGATGTCATTCCCGCTGATGGTGCGCGCCATTCGCCTCGCGCTGGAGAGTGTCGATACCAAACTCGAACAGGCTGCCCGCACACTGGGAGCCGGTCGCTGGCGCGTTTTTTTCACCATTACCTTACCGCTCACCCTGCCGGGAATTATTGTCGGCACGGTGCTGGCCTTTGCCCGCTCCCTCGGCGAGTTTGGTGCCACCATTACCTTCGTCTCTAATATTCCAGGCGAAACCCGCACCATTCCCTCTGCCATGTACACCTTAATTCAGACGCCGGGGGGCGAGAGCGCCGCCGCGCGCCTGTGCATTATTTCGATTATTCTGGCGCTGATCTCACTGCTGATTTCAGAGTGGCTGGCGCGCGTGAGCCGCGAACGGACGGGGAGATAACCGATGCTGGAGCTTAATTTCACCCAGACGCTGGGCACCCATCGGTTGCATATCGCCGAAACGCTGCCCGCCAGCGGCATCACCGCGATTTTTGGCGTCTCGGGCGCGGGAAAAACTTCACTGATTAACGCCATCGGCGGCCTGACGCAGCCACAAGAAGGCCGCATCGTGCTTAACGATCGCGTGCTGTTCGATACTGAACGCAAAGTGTGTCTGCCGCCCGAAAAGCGCCGCGTCGGCTATGTCTTTCAGGATGCGCGCCTCTTTCCGCACTACAGCGTGCGCGGCAATCTGCGCTACGGTATGGCGAAATCGATGGCCGCTCAGTTTGACAAACTGGTGGCGTTGCTTGGCATCGAGCCGCTGCTCGACCGGCTGCCCGGCGGCCTCTCCGGCGGTGAAAAGCAGCGCGTGGCGATTGGCCGGGCGTTATTGACCGCGCCGGAATTGATGCTGCTGGATGAACCGCTGGCCTCGCTGGATATCCCGCGCAAGCGCGAACTGCTGCCCTACCTGCAACGGCTGGCGCAGGAGATCAATATCCCGATGCTCTATGTCAGCCACTCGCTGGATGAGATCCTGCATCTGGCAGATAAAGTGATGGTGCTGGAAGCGGGCGAAGTAAAAGCCTTTGGCAGCCTCGAAGATGTATGGGGCAGCAGCGTAATGAACCCGTGGCTGCCGCCGGAGCAGCAGAGCAGCGTGCTGAGAGTGCTGGTGCTGGAACACCATCCGCACTACGCGATGACCGCGCTGGCGCTGGGCGATCAGCATATCTGGGTCAATAAGATCGACCGGCCGCTGAAAAGCGCGCTGCGTATCCGCATTCAGGCGACCGATGTGTCACTGGTGCTCCAGCCGCCGATGAATACCAGCATCCGCAATATTCTGCGCGCCAAAATCGTGCAGTGTTTCGATGTCGACGGGCAGGTGGAAGTGCAGCTGGATGTTGGTGGCAGAACCCTGTGGGCGCGCATCAGCCCCTGGGCGCGGGATGAACTCAGTATCAAACCCGGCCAGTGGCTCTATGCGCAAATCAAAAGCGTGTCGATTACCGCCTGATTAAAGCAGTTCTTGATAGATAAATTGGGCGATGCTATCGACGGTGTTATCGCCAATCACCACATTGGCATGGGCTTTCACCGCATCGTCGGCGTTGCCCATCGCCACACCGGTACCTGCGGCCTGTAGCATACTGATATCGTTATAGTTATCGCCAAAGGCCACCACATCCTGCATTGATAAGCCCTGCGCGGCGACCCATTCGGCCAGCCGTTTGCCTTTGCTGTTACCGGCGCGGGCGATATCCACCTGATCGTGCCATGACCATTCGCACTCCAGCCCTAACGTCTGCTCAACATGGTGAGCAAAGTTCTTCAGTTTGCCGGTATCTTCATCGGTGAGGGCGAATTTCCAGATAGCCTCCACCTCTGCGGCCGCGGCGCGCAGGGAGTCAACATGCTGGAAGACCGGGCGCTGCTCGGGCGGCAGCGCTTCGGCCCACGCGTTGGTGCGCAGCACATGGCCGGTCGGCTTTTCATACAGCATGGCGTTATCGACATACATCAGGCCATGCACCTGGTACTCTTCCAGCAGGGCGATCAATTGTTGTGCCTGGTTAACCGGTAGCGGATCGGCGGCGAGCACCTTTTTTGCATGATAATCATACAAATAGGTGCCATTACAACAAATTGCAGGTGTATCCAGCGCCAGTGCCTGATAAAAAGGGTGGATAGCGACATGGTGCCGACCGGTCACGATAATGGGCAGATGCCCGGCGGCTTTTGCGCGTGCTAACGCTTCAAGGGAAGAGGGCAGAAGCGTCTTCTTCGGGGTTAAAAGCGTACCGTCTAAATCAAGTGCTATTACGCGCGAGGTCATATCGTTTCCCGTAGTTGAGGGTGAAATTTCGTGTCCGGGGATGGTACACCCCGTCGCCGCATGCGCAAAATCTGAGGGCGAAATTCAGCATCACGCCGCAAAAACGGCTATCCTGGTTACTTAACGCAGAGAAGAATTAGAGGAAAGGAGTGTTCATGAAACAGACCGTTTATACCGCCAGCCCCGAAAGTCAGCAGATCCACGTCTGGCGTTTGAATTCCGAAGGCAGCCTGACGCTGGTGCAGGTTGTCGATGTGCCAGGCCAGGTGCAGCCGATGGTTGTCAGCCCGGATAAACGTTACCTCTATGTTGGCGTTCGCCCTGAATTTCGCGTTCTCGCGTACCGTATTTCCCCTGAAGATGGCGTTCTGAGCTACGCCGCAGAAGCGCCGCTCTCCGGCAGCCCGACCCATATCTCTACCGATCACAGCGGGCGTTTCCTGTTTAGCGCCTCCTACAATGCGGGCAGCGTCAGCGTGGTGCGCCTTAATGATGGCATTCCGGGCGAGACCGTACACCTTGAAGAGGGGCTGGAAGGGTGCCACTCGGCCAATATTTCCCCGGACAACCGTACGCTGTTTGTCCCTGCCCTGAAGCAGGATCGCATCTGTCTCTTTACCCTCGGTGAAACGGGCGCGCTGACCGCGCAGGAGCCGTCGGAAGTGACCACCGTTGAGGGCGCAGGCCCGCGCCATATGGCCTTCCATCCGAATAAGCGTTTCGCCTACTGCGTTAACGAACTCAATAGCAGCGTCGATGTCTGGCAGCTTAGCGATCCGCATGGCAAAACCGAGTGCGTGCAGACCGTGGATATGATGCCGCCGGACTTTACCGATACCCGCTGGGCGGCGGATATCCATATCACGCCGGATGGCCGTCATCTCTATGCCTGCGATCGCACCTCCAGCACCCTGACCATCTTCAGCGTGTCGGAAGATGGCAGCGTTATCGCCGTTGAGGGCTTCCAGCCGACGGAAACCCAGCCGCGTGGCTTCAATATCGATAACAGCGGGAAATACCTGGTTGCCGCCGGGCAGAAATCCCATCACATCGCGCTGTATGAGATTGCCGGTGCGCAGGGTCTGCTGACTGAAAAAGCGCGTTACGCCGTGGGCCAGGGCCCGATGTGGGTGGTCATTAACGCCATGTAATGACCGGAAGCTAATCTCCGGGCATAAAAAAACCTCGCCGTGGCGAGGTTTTTTGTTTTGAGCGCTGAATTACTTCTTCGGCTCGGCAACCACTTTGCTGCCGAGGCCGCGGTTGTTGAACTCCCAGAAGCGGTTGAACTTGGCATCGTTCAAATCGCGCTGGATGTTGCCTTTATCATCCGCAGTGCCGGTGTTGCCCGCATAGGCGCGGCCCGATACGGCGGCATCGCCCCACGGTTTCGCCACGTTAAAGCCTTCGTTAATCACGCTATCGCGGATCACCGCCTGGCCGTTGGTGCTGCTGTCGATATCCAGCGAGCGGCCCAGCTGCGCGACACCGTTTCCGGCGGCGGTAAAGCGGCTGTTCACGGCGAGGAAACCGTAATAGAGGTTCGACAGGGTAGACGGTGCGAAGACATAGCCTGCCTGCTGAGTACGCGAGTTGACCACGCGGAAGTCGGTGTTATCAAACACCACCGCGCCGCGCCCGGAAACGATATCCACATCGCCTTCGAGGTAGCTGTTGGTCACCAGCGTACGGGTCTGGCGATCGCTGCGCAGAGTGTTATCCACGCCGCTGTTGGTCACAAAGAAGGTGTTCTGGCGACCAAGAATATTGACGTTGTTGATCTGCACTTTATCGCCATCGCTGCGCAGAGCCACCGCCTGGTGGTTACCGGCATCGACGCTGTCACCGAGCGTATTCTGAATGGTCAGGTTTTGCAGTTGCAGGCCGTTGTTCTGCGACCAGACCACGGCGGAGCACATCACGCCCACGGTCGCCGCGCGGCTGCGCTGGCAGGCATCAAACATATACCATGCTGGTTTGCCCGGCATATATTTGCCCGATGGGTTGACCAGGCGGCGCCAGCTGGTCGGATCCATTTCAGAATCGATCGCCTGACCGATCTTCACATCCGCCGCTTTCTCACCGGTACCGTAAATGGTCACGCTGCCCGATGCCGCAGGCACATAGACCGTGCCTTCATATTCACCCGGCATCACCGCAATGTACTGGCGGTCGCTGGCGTGTTTATTGATAGCAGCGTCAACTGCGGCCTGAATGGTGGTGTGGGTTACACCTGCCGTACCGGCAGGCCCGACCACGAAATCTGCTTTTTCCGGCACGCGGATAGCATAGGGTTTCCACGCGGCGCTGTTGGCGGCCAGCGGGGTGAAGTAACGATCGGCGGTGAAGTTTTTCGCTTCAGCTTCGCTTAGGATCGGGCGCGAGGAGGTGCCCGGCGCAGTTTGTTCAGACGGACGCTCAGAGGGCGGCGTCGAGCTACAGGCGGTCAGTGTCACGCCAAAAGCGAGCGCCAGCGCCAGACGGGAAACCGATGATGTGTTCAAGGGGTGCTCCAGACTATGCAAGTTAAAGGGGATAGCGTAATGCCTGCTTTTTTATACTAAGTTGAGCGAAACGGGAAGCCGATTTGTTAAATCGGCTGTAAAACCCTGGCTTTTAGCTGAAAAGGGCGGTGAGAGTGGCGCTGCCGAGGGTGTGAAAATGGACATTAAAGCCGACCATTGCCCCGCTGGCGTTCTCGTCGACATCCAGTTTCTCCACGTCCAGCGCGTGAACGGTGAAGATATAGCGGTGGGTTTCGCCCTTCGGCGGTGCCGCGCCACCATATCCGGCGCTGCCAAAGTCGGTACGCGTCTGCACGCTCCCTTCCGGCAATGCGGCACTGCCGGATCCGGCACCCTGCGGCAGCACACGCGTATCCGCCGGCAGGTTCGCCACAATCCAGTGCCACCAGCCGGAGCCGGTTGGCGCGTCAGGATCAAAGCAGGTGACAACAAAGCTTTTGGTGCCCGCAGGCACCTCATCCCATGTCAGATGGGGCGAAATATTATCGCCCGCATAGCCCATGCCGTTAAACACGTGACGCAGCGGCAGCTTCTCGCCGTCACGAAAATTATGGCTGAGTAGCTTCATGTGGCCTCCTTGCTTAAAGGTGCAGCAGTTTCAGTAACTCTTCGGCGGTTGCCGCAGAGGAGGCCGGGTTCTGACCGGTGACCAGATGGCCGTCGGTCACCACATAGACGCCCCAGTCATCGGTGCGCTCGAACTGCCCGCCTGCCTGTTTCAGTGAATCTTCCACTAAGAACGGCACCACTTTTGTCAGGCCAACCGCCTCTTCTTCGCTGTTGGTAAAACCGGTGACGCGTTTACCCTGCACCAGCGGCGTGCCGTCCGGTTTTTTCGCATGGCGCAGCACGCCCGGTGCGTGGCAGACCGCCGCGACCGGTTTTCCTTCCGCCCAATATTTTTCAATCAGATCGATAGAGGCGGGGTGCTCAGCCAGATCCCACAGCGGGCCGTGGCCGCCCGGGAAAAAGACCGCGTCATAATCGCTGATGTTGATGCTGCTCAGGGGCAGGGTATTTGCCAGCGCCTGCTGCGCTTTTTCATCTTTACGGAAACGCTCGGTGTCCTGCGTCTGCGCATCCGGCGCATCGCTGGTCGGGTCGAGCGGCGGCTGTCCGCCCGCCGGTGAGGCGAGCACCACCTCTACGCCTGCATCCTGAAAGATATACCAGGGTGCGGCAAACTCTTCGAGCCAGAAACCGGTTTTCTTGCCGGTGTCGCCGAGGGTGTCGTGCGAGGTCAGAACCATCAGAATTGCCATATATCCTCCATTTTTCAGGTCAGTAACCCAAAAGTGTAGTGCATCTTTTACGCCTCGTCGGCGAAGAGATCCGCGCGCAGCACGGCGGCGTTCACCGCCTGGGTCAGGCGCGACAGCTGCTCCGGGGTGATGATATAGGGCGGCATCAGATAGATCAGGCGACCAAACGGGCGGATCCAGACGCCCTGCTCAACAAAGAAGCGCTGCAACGCCGCCATATTCACCGGTGAGCGCGTTTCCACCACGCCAATCGCCCCGAGTACGCGCACATCCGCGACGCTTGCGGCCTGCGCGGCGGGAGCCAGCTCCGCCTTCAGCTGCGCTTCGATGGCGGCGACCTGCGCCTGCCACTCGCCGCGCTGCAAAATCTCCAGGCTGGCGTTTGCCGCCGCGCAGGCCAGCGGGTTGCCCATAAAGGTTGGGCCGTGCATAAAGCAGCCCGCCTCGCCGTTGCTGATGGTCTCTGCCACCGCGCGGGTAGTCAGCGTGGCGGAGAGGGTCATAGTCCCGCCGGTCAGCGCTTTACCCAGGCAGAGAATATCCGGCGTGATACCCGCATGCTCACAGGCGAAAAGTTTACCGGTGCGGCCAAAGCCGGTGGCGATCTCATCGGCGATCAGCAGGATCCCTTCGCGATCGCACATCTTACGGATGCGCTTCAGCCACTCGGGATGATACATGCGCATGCCGCCCGCGCCCTGCACAATCGGCTCCAGAATAACGGCAGCGATCTCATGGCGATGGGCCGCCAGAGTGCGGGCAAACGCCACCATATCGTGCTCATCCCACTCACCATCAAAACGGCTCTGCGGCGCGGGCGCAAAGAGGTTTTCCGGCAGATAACCCTTCCACAAACTGTGCATCGAGTTATCGGGATCGCACACCGACATCGCACCGAACGTGTCGCCATGGTAGCCGTTACGGAAGGTGAGGAAGCGCTGCCGCGACTCGCCTTTCGCCTGCCAGTATTGCAGCGCCATCTTCATCGCCACTTCCACCGCCACCGAACCGGAGTCGGCGAGAAATACGCACTCCAGCGCCTCGGGCGTCATTGCCACCAGTTTGCGGCACAGCGCCACGGCGGGCGCATGGGTAATGCCGCCAAACATCACGTGAGAGACGGCATCAATCTGCATTTTCATCGCCGCGTTCAGCGCCGGATGGCCGTAACCGTGGATCGCCGCCCACCAGGATGACATGCCGTCCACCAGCCGTTCGCCGCTGGCGAGATGCAGTTCGCAGCCCTGCGCGAAGGCGACCGGATAGACGGGGAGAGGAGCGGTCATGGAGGTGTAGGGATGCCAGATATGGCTCCGATCAAAAGCTAAATCGTCCTGGGTCATAATCGACTTGTAAACCAAATTAAAAAGTTTTAGGTTTACGAGTCTACACCGAATAACGATTTAATCACACTTTTGGAGAGGCCAGATGGCTCACCACACACGCTGGACACTGTCGCAAGTTACTGCTTTATTTGAAAAACCGCTGCTGGATCTGCTTTTCGAGGCGCAGCAAATTCACCGTCAGCATTTTGACCCGCGCCAGGTGCAGGTCAGCACGCTGCTGTCGATCAAAACCGGTGCCTGCCCGGAAGATTGCAAATATTGCCCGCAAAGCGCGCGCTACAAAACGGGCCTTGAGTCGGAGCGTTTGATGGAGGTGGAGCAGGTGCTGGAGTCGGCGCGCAAAGCGAAGCTCGCCGGTTCAACGCGCTTCTGCATGGGCGCGGCGTGGAAAAACCCGAACGATCGCGATATGCCCTATCTGGAGCAGATGGTGGAAGGAGTGAAAGCGATGGGGCTGGAAGCCTGCATGACCCTTGGCACCCTCAATGAGAGCCAGGCGCAGCGTCTGGCCCACGCCGGGCTTGATTACTACAACCACAACCTCGACACCTCGCCGGAGTTCTACGGCAACATCATCACCACCCGCACCTACCAGGAGCGTCTCGACACGCTGGATAAAGTGCGCGATGCCGGGATCAAAGTCTGCTCCGGCGGCATTGTCGGGCTGGGCGAAACCGTCACCGATCGCGCCGGGCTGCTGATGCAGCTCGCCAATCTGCCAACACCGCCGGAGAGCGTGCCGATCAACATGCTGGTGAAGGTGAAAGGCACGCCGCTGGCGGATAACGACGATGTCGACGCCTTTGATTTTATTCGCACCATCGCCGTGGCGCGCATCATGATGCCCACTTCCTACGTTCGCCTTTCGGCCGGGCGCGAGCAGATGAACGAGCAGACCCAGGCGATGTGCTTTATGGCGGGGGCCAACTCTATCTTCTACGGCTGCAAACTGCTGACCACGCCAAACCCGGAAGAGGATAAAGATCTGCTTCTGTTCCAGAAACTGGGTCTCAATCCGCAGCAGACCCAGGTGCTGAATGGCGATAACGAACAGCAACAGGAGATTGAGCAGCAACTGCTTCACGCCGACACGGAACAGTACTACAACGCGGCGACCCTATGAACTGGCAGCAGCGAATCGAAGCCGCGCTCAGCGAACGGCGCGCGGCAGATGCCCTGCGCCGTCGTATCACCGTTGAGCAGGGTGCCGGGCGCTGGTTAACCCTTGAGGGCGAGCGTTTTTGCAACTTCGCCAGTAATGACTACCTCGGTTTAAGCCAGCATCCGCAGGTGATTGCCGCCTGGCAGCAGGGCGCGGCGCAGTATGGCGTCGGCAGCGGCGGTTCGGGCCATGTTGTTGGCCATACGGCTGCGCATCATCAACTTGAGCGCGAACTGGCGCAGTGGCTCGGTTACGACCGCGCGCTGCTCTTTATCTCCGGTTTTGCCGCCAATCAGGCCACCATTGCGGCGCTCACCGGCAAAGAGGATCGCATCGTCGCCGACAAGCTGAGCCACGCCTCGCTGCTGGAAGCGGCCGCCCTCAGCCCGGCGCAATTGCGCCGTTTTGCCCACAATGATGTCGGGCAGCTGGCGAGCCTGCTGAGCAAACCGCTCAGCGGGCAGCAGCTGGTGGTCACCGAAGGGATCTTCAGCATGGATGGCGACAGCGCACCGCTGGCGGCGATTGCCGATGCCGCGCGTGAGGCGCAGGCATGGCTGATGGTGGATGATGCCCACGGCATCGGCGTGCTTGGCGAGCAGGGGCGCGGCAGTTGCCATTTGCAGGGGGTGAAGCCTGACATTCTGGTGGTCACCTTCGGCAAAGGTTTCGGCGTCAGCGGCGCGGCGGTACTTTGCAGCGAAGCGGTTGCCGATTACCTCGTGCAGTTCGCCCGCCATCTTATCTACAGCACTGCGATGCCCCCCGCGCAGGCGGTGGCGCTCAGCGCCGCGCTCGATGTGATCCGCTCTGCTGAAGGCGACGCGCGCCGTGCGCAGCTGGCAGCGCTGATTGGCCGTTTTCGTGACGGCGTGCGCGGGCTGGATCTGGCAGTGACGGATTCGCACAGCGCCATTCAGCCACTGATTGTTGGCGACAACAGCCGCGCGCTGCGCCTCGCCCACACTCTGCGCCAGCAGGGGCTATTTGCAACTGCCCTCCGCCCACCAACGGTGCCGCCGGGCACGGCGCGTTTGCGCCTGACCTTAACCGCCGCGCATCAGCCAGAGGATATCGACAGGTTGCTGGAGGCGCTGCATGGCGGTGAATAAACAGGCGGTGGCCGCCGCCTTTGGTCGCGCGGCTCAAAGCTACGCGCGACACGATGAGTTACAGCGGCTCAGCGCCGACTGTTTGCTGGCGCAGCTGGGCGACATTAATCCTGCGCGGGTGATTGACGCTGGCTGCGGGCCTGGAGCGATGAGCCGCTACTGGCGCGCGCAAGGCTGCGATGTCACGGCGCTCGATCTCTCGCCCGCTATGCTGGCAGAAGCCCGCCAGCAGCAGAGCGCCGCGCGTTATGTCACCGGCGATATCGAAGCGCTGCCACTGGCAGACGCGACCTTTTCGCTGGCGTGGAGCAACCTCGCGGTGCAGTGGTGCGACGATCTGCGCCAGGCAGTGAGCGAACTGCGCCGCGTCACCGAACCGGGCGGGCATATCGCTTTTACCACGCTGGCAGACGGCTCGTTACCGGAGCTGAACCAGGCCTGGCGCGCGCTGGACAGCTTGCCCCACGCCAACCGCTTTCTGCCCGCAACGGAGATTGAGCAGGCGCTGCGCGACTGGCCGCTGCGCTGCGGCATTGACACCGTCACCCTGTGGTTTGCCGATGCCGCCAGCGCCCTGCGATCCCTTAAAGGGATTGGTGCCACCCATCTGCATGCTGGTCGCCAGCAGGGGCTGACGCGCGGCAAGTTGCAGCGCTTACAGGAAGCCTGGCCGCAACAGCAGGGCAAGTTCCCGCTGACCTATCAACTTTTCTGGGGAGTGATAACCCGTGACTGAACGCTATTTTGTGACCGGAACCGATACCGAAGTGGGTAAAACCGTGGCGAGCTGCGCCTTGTTGCAGGCGGCGAACCTGCGCGGGCTGCGCAGTGCGGGCTATAAACCGGTCGCCTCCGGCAGCGAGATGACCCCCGATGGGCTGCGCAACAGCGATGCGCTGGCGTTGCAGCGCCACAGCAGTTTGCTGCTCACCTATAAGACAGTTAACCCGTATACCTTTGCCGAGCCGACCTCGCCGCACATTGTTAGCGCCGACCTGAATCAGCCGATAGAGGCGGAAGTGATGTCAGCCGGTTTACGCCAGCTGGAGCAGCAGGCCGACTGGCTGCTGGTGGAAGGGGCAGGGGGCTGGTTTACGCCGCTCTCGCCGACGCTGACCTTTGCCGACTGGGCCACCGCAGAGCGCCTGCCGGTGATTCTGGTGGTTGGCGTCAAGCTTGGCTGCATCAACCATGCGATGTTGACCGCCCAGGCAGTGCAGCAGGCAGGCTTGAGGCTGGCAGGGTGGATCGCTAATGATGTGGTCAAGCCGGGTAAACGCCACCAGGAGTATATGGCGACGCTGCAACGCGTGCTGCCCGCGCCGCTGATCGGTGAGATCCCGTGGCTGGCGGATGCGCCGGAAACCGCCGCAACCGGCCACTATCTCGATCTCAGCGTACTGACTCCGGCGACATCCAGTGCGCCAGCAAAGGATCATCTAACTGCCTGATATCGCCCCCGGCCACGCGCCGCCCGCGGTGCAGCAGGCAGAAACGATCCGCTACCCGGCGGATCAGCGACAGCTGCTGCTCCGCCAGCAAGATCGACATGCCAAACTCCTGATTGAGCCGCACGATCAAATTCCCCAGTTTATGGATAAACGCCTGGCCGAGGCCGCGCGTCGGTTCATCGAGGATCAACAACCGTGGGCGCGTTACCAGCGCCCGCGCCATCGACAGCTGCTGCTGGTTATCCTCCGACAGCGTCGCACCACGCTGCTGGCGTAGCCCATACAGCTCCGGGAAGAGATCGAAGATCTCGCGGCTCAGGCTCTGGCCTGCGTCACCGGCGGCGCGCATCGCCACATGCAGATTCTCCTCCACCGTCAGCTGCGAAAAAATGCGCCTGTCCTGCGGCACATAGCCGATGCCAACCGCGCTGCGGTGCTCGGCCTGCAGTGTCAGCAGATCGCGCGGCGGCGCGCCCGCATCCTGCCAGATCATGCTGCCGCTCTCCACCGGCAGGTTGCCGGTAATGCAGTTCACCAGCGTGGTTTTTCCCATACCCGGCAGCCCGACCAGCGAGGTGCAGAGGCCGGGGGCTAACTCCAGATCGATATCCCATAACGTATGTTGGTCGCCGTAATAGTGGTTCACCGCATGTAAGCTCAACATGATCCGCTCCTTGTTCCCATCAGGTATGACTGCTTTTCACTACGGTCAACTGCAAAAGGCTTGCCAGAACGTGAAAAGGGCATTTTTTTCGGAGACGGCTGAGAAAGCGTGCGAAAAAAACGTGATGGCGCGCAAACCCAGGTAAAAATTCTGCACTTTGCCAGTGCTTACCGCAGCGGCTGGTGGTGCAACGGCGGGGGAAATTGTGAGAAGGATCCCAGGCGGATCCTGCGCATCGTTAGCCGATAATTGTCGAAAAGAGTCGATAAAAAATTTTTCCCGCACCCTTTTTGCCGCAGAGGGGGTGTTTGGCGAGGGGCGGGGGGTATGGGCTGGCGGCAGTTATCCACTATTCCTGTGGATAACCTTGTGTATTAGAGTTAGAAAACGTGTGGCAAGCGAGAGGCGGCGCGGCCTGCGCATGAATTGGTGTGAAACCCGCCTTTTTAATATTTTCTTTTTTAATCAAACGTTTAAATAAAAGCAATGGGTGTAAGAAAAGTGTCACCGACTGCCATAAAAGCGTCAAACATCATCTTGACAAATGTTAAAAGGGCAAAAATTCTGGGGATAACCTTTAACGCGAGGTTTAATCGCTTACCGATCGTCCAATCGCAGCCACAATGCGATGTTTTGCACTGCGGTAGATGAGATCGGCTTGCCTGCTACTGTTTTTTCATCCAGTATCTTCGGTTGGCAAAAATGCGCATGGTGAGTAAACTGTCTTACCTGCCCCACTCCTCATCAGGTGCCATTCATGAGTAAACCGTTCAAACTGAATTCCGCTTTTCGCCCCTCCGGCGATCAGCCTGAAGCAATCCGTCGCCTCAAGGAAGGGCTGGAAGACGGGCTCGCGCACCAGACGTTGCTCGGGGTAACCGGTTCAGGGAAGACGTTCACCGTGGCTAATGTGATTGCCGATCTGCAACGCCCAACCATGGTGCTGGCACCCAACAAGACGCTGGCCGCGCAGCTCTATGGCGAGATGAAAGAGTTCTTCCCGGATAACGCGGTAGAGTATTTCGTCTCCTACTACGACTACTATCAGCCGGAAGCCTATGTACCCAGCTCGGACACCTTTATCGAGAAGGATGCGTCGGTTAACGAACATATCGAGCAGATGCGTCTCTCGGCCACCAAAGCGCTGCTGGAGCGGCGAGATGTGGTCGTGGTGGCATCGGTCTCCGCCATCTACGGTCTGGGCGATCCTGACCTCTACCTGAAGATGATGCTGCACCTCACCAATGGCATGATCATCGATCAGCGCGCGATCCTGCGCCGGCTGGCGGAGTTGCAGTACACCCGTAACGACCAGGCGTTCCAGCGCGGCACCTTCCGCGTGCGCGGCGAAGTGATTGATATCTTCCCGGCGGAGTCGGACGATCTGGCGCTGCGCGTTGAGCTGTTTGACGAAGAGGTTGAGCGCCTGTCGCTCTTCGATCCGCTGACCGGCCATATTGAATCCGTCATTCAGCGTTTTACCATCTACCCGAAAACCCACTACGTGACGCCGCGCGAGCGCATCGTGCAGGCGATGGAAGAGATCAAAGTCGAGCTGGCGGAGCGGCGGAAGTTTCTGCTGGAGAACAATAAACTGCTGGAAGAGCAGCGTATTACCCAGCGCACGCAGTTCGATCTGGAGATGATGAACGAGCTGGGCTACTGCTCCGGCATCGAAAACTACTCGCGCTACCTCTCCGGGCGCGGGCCGGGCGAAGCGCCGCCAACGCTGTTTGACTATCTGCCTGCCGATGGGCTGCTGGTGGTCGATGAATCCCACGTCACCATTCCGCAAATCGGCGGCATGTATCGCGGCGACCGGGCGCGTAAAGAGACGCTGGTGGAGTATGGTTTCCGTCTGCCGTCGGCGCTCGATAACCGCCCGATGAAGTTTGAAGAGTTCGAAGCCCTGGCCCCGCAGACCATCTACGTCTCCGCGACGCCGGGCAACTACGAGCTGGAGAAATCGGGCGAAGAGGTGATCGATCAGGTGGTACGCCCAACCGGCCTGCTGGATCCGATTATCGAAGTGCGCCCGGTGGCGACCCAGGTCGACGATCTGCTGTCCGAGATCCGCAAGCGCGTCGAGATCAACGAGCGCGTGCTGGTGACCACCCTGACCAAACGCATGGCAGAAGATTTGACCGAATATCTGGTCGAGCACGGCGCGAAGGTGCGCTACCTGCACTCCGATATCGACACCGTCGAGCGTATGGAGATTATCCGCGACCTGCGTCTTGGTGAGTTCGATGTGCTGGTCGGCATCAACTTGCTGCGTGAGGGGCTGGATATGCCGGAAGTCTCGCTGGTTGCCATTCTCGATGCGGATAAAGAGGGCTTCCTGCGCTCCGAACGCTCGCTTATCCAGACCATTGGTCGTGCGGCGCGTAACGTCAACGGCAAAGCGATTCTCTACGGCGATAAGATCACGCCGTCGATGGCGAAAGCGATTGGCGAAACGGAGCGCCGCCGCGAGAAGCAGCAGAGCTACAACGAAGAGCACGGCATTACGCCGCAGGGGCTCAACAAGAAGGTGGTGGATATTCTGGCGCTGGGCCAGGGGCTGGCGAAAACCAAAGCCAAAGGGCGCGGCAAGTCCCGCTCGCCGGTGGAGGCAGATGCATCCGATCTGGGCCTGACGCCGAAAGCGCTGCAACAGAAAATTCATGAACTGGAAGGGCAGATGATGCAGCATGCGCAGAATCTGGAGTTTGAAGAGGCGGCGAAGGTGCGCGATCAGCTTCATCAACTGCGCGAGCTGTTTATTGTCGCCTCTTAATGTTGACTTAACATAGCCCTGTCACACTCTCCTCAGTTTTCGTGGAGGAGAGCGTGATGCAACAAATTACCGTTCGTGAGTGTTTTGCCGTCGCCTGCGCGCTGGCGGTAGTGCTCGGTTTTACCCATTTTTGGCTGCTGAGCTACTGATCGTCCCCCGGTCGGGCGCGCTGAATTTGACCCACGCCCGCACCCCATTTTGTGTCAGCCGATTGTGCAGGAAAAACTGCGCGTCATGCAGTTGCGCGATACGCGTGACGATACTTAAGCCGAGACCGGCACCGCCGTAACGGCTGTCCATTCTGACAAACGCTTTGCTCAGCTCGCCGCTGCGGCTCTCATCAATTCCCGGTCCTTCATCTTCTACCGCCAGCACCGGCGTTTCCGCCTGCTCCAGCCGTACAGCGATCGTGCTGCCGACCGGGCTGTAGCGATGGGCATTCTCCACCAGGTTACGCACCAGCAGTCGCAGCAGGGTGGCATCGCCCGCTACCGCCATTCCTTCGCCGTCAACCGGCATCACCAGACGCTGGTCGCGCGCCGCCAGCATGGTGCGCAGCTCCTCTTCCATTGGCTGCACCACATCACTTAATAACGTCACTTGCTGATAGGTACCGGCGGAAAAAGATTGCCCCACCCGCGCTAAAAGCAGCAGCTGGGCGATATTTTCTGTCATCTGATCGAGACGCTGCACCAGCGGCTCGACCTGCATGCCGCTGCTTTTTGCCATCAGTTCAAGGTGCAGACGCAGCCCGGCAAGCGGTGTTCGCAGCTCATGGGCGACATCGGCGGTAAAGAGCCGTTCGCGGTCGAGGGTCAAGGTCAGGCGCGAGACCAGATCGTTAATCGCTGAGGTGACCGCCTCCACTTCGCTGACGCTCTGATCGAGAGTGATAGGCTGCAAATTATTTGGCGTGCGCTTATTCAGCTCCTGCTGGAGTTCGGAGAGCGGGCGGGTGATCGCTTTTACCGCCTGCATGCAGAGCAGCAGCGCGAGGCCGATAATCAGCAGGCTGGGCACCAGCAGGCTCGCCACCGCTTCACGCACTTCATGCTCAATATGTTTGCGGTTGTTGTGGTTGTGGATCGCCGTCTGCACCAGCAGCTGGATCTGCTCTTCGCTCTCATGCCAGAGCCAGAAGACGCTGACCAGTTGGCAGAAGAGCAGAATGCCGCCGATGGTCAGCAGCAGCCGGCGGCGCAGGCTCCAGTGACGAAAGTCGAACATCGCCATCACTCAGGCCGCTCTTGCGGTGCCACCAGCATATAGCCGAAGCCGCGCACGGTGCGGATGCGCGACTTGCCGATCTTGTCGCGCAGATTGTGAATATGCACCTCCAGCGTATTGGTCGACGGCTCGTTATCCCAGTTGTAGATATCGTTGTAGAGGATTTCGCGGTGCACCGGGCTTTCGGCTTTCAGCATCAGGCGCGATAAGAGCGCGTACTCTTTTGGCGTCAGCTCCAGCAGTTGCCCCTCCAGCCACGCCTGGCGGCGAGTGACATTCAGGGTCAGGTTGCCGTGAACGATCTCGTTATCACCCTGATTGTGGTGACGGCGCAGCAGCGCGCGGATGCGGGCATTAAGCTCGTCGAGGGCAAAGGGTTTTACCAGGTAATCATCCGCCCCGGTATCAAGCCCCGCCACGCGATCGTCGAGGGTATCGCGGGCGGTGAGGATCAGCACCGGCAGGGTATATTTCTCTTTGCGCAGCCGGTTGAGCAGATGCAGGCCATCTTCATCAGGCAGGCCGAGATCGAGCACAATCAGGCTGTAGTGGCCACCCGCCAGGCAGAGCGCCGCTTCATGGGCGGTCGAGACGCCATCGCAGGCGTAGCCTTCACTCTGCATCGCGAGAATTAACCCCTGTTGCAGCAGCGCATCATCTTCAATCACCAGAATTTTCATTTCACCTGCTCCCGGCACGGCGTAAGGATATCGTCTTCAGGATGGTAGACCGTGGTGCTGACGCCCAGTATACCCAACATGGTCGGGAAGAGGTTGTCCTGCGAGTAGGCCTTCTCCCGCGCATTTTTCGAGACACACTGGCTGTTAATGCCGTAACGCGTCTGGTAATCCGGCGACAGCCAAATCAGCAGCGGCACATGTTTCTGCGTGGCGGGCGCGATGGAGTAGGGCAGCCCGTGCAGGTAAACGCCATTTTCACCCAGTGATTCGCCATGATCGGAGAGGTAAACCAGGCTGGTGGTAAACCTGTCCTGTTTTGATTGCAGTAATTTAATCGCTTTATCAACAATATAGTCGACATAGACGATGGTGTTGTCATAGGTGTTCACCAGTTGCTCGCGGGAGCAGGTCTGGATCTCATTGGTATCGCAGGTGGGGGTGAATTTGCGCATCTGCGCCGGATAGCGGTTGTAGTATGTTGGCCCGTGGCTGCCTATGGTGTGCAGCACAATCAGCCCGTCACCCGGCAGTTGATCGATATAGCGGGCCAGATCGCGAAACAGGATCTCATCCTGGCACTCGCCCTTGATGCAGTAATCCGCCAGATTGAGCTGCGTCATATCCTGGTGCGGCACGCGGTCGCAGGCCCCTTTACAGCCGCCATCATTCTCATTCCACAGCACCTGAATCCCGGCGCGCTGCACTACATCAAGCAGCCCCTCCTGGTGATGCGCCAGCTGATCGTCATAATGGGCGCGGCTCATGCCGGAGAACATGCAGGGCACGGAGACCGCTGTTGCGGTGCCGCACGAGGTGGTGTTGGGGAAGTAGATAACATTATCTTGCTTCAGCAGCGGGTTGGTCTCGCGATCGTATCCGCCAAGCGAGAAGTCATCCCCACGCGAGGTTTCGCCCAGCACCAGAATAGTGAGGTTTTTACGCGCGCCGCTCTTCATCTGCGGGAGTTGGTGGGCATCTTCGCCGATGCGCACCAGCGGCAGGTTATCCATGCGGTTATGAACATACCAGGAGAGCGAGGCTGCAATGGCGTTCGACGGGCCGAGGGATTTCACCAGCTCTTTGTTGTTGCGAAACAGCGAGGCGTAATCCTTATAAAACGGCACCGCCACGGCAACGATAATCAGCGCGGAGATCGCCACGCTAAGCAGACGCAACGTAATGCCGCGCAGCAGCGGACGAGTCGGTTTGATCTTGATCCACCAGGCGATAAGCACCGGCAGCAGGGCGGTCAGCAGCAGCGTCATCACCATTTTGCCCGACATCAGGGCGAAGCTCTCCGCCGCGGTGGTGTCGAGGATATTGGTGATCATCGAGCGGTCAATAATCACGCCGAAGGTGGAGATAAAGTACTGTGCGGCGGCGCAGACGAGGATAAACAGGCTCAGCAGCAGCCGGTCGAGGCGCAGAAACGACGCCAGTGTCAGCACAATGTTGATCACGCTAAAAGCCACCAGCGGCATGGTGAGGAACACCAGTGCATTATGCAGTGAGTCGACCGGAAGCAGACGAAACGCCTGGCGGTAAAAGACGATATTGAGCACCAGCGCGATATAGAGCGCCGCAAGGGTAAGCAGAGAGAGGCGGCTTAAAGAGGGCCGGTAGAGCGAAAGCGTGCGCATAGCCAAATTCCATAATGTGAATAGCGCTATGGTGACAGGGGTTTTTTAAGACAACCTTAAGAAATTAAGCAAAGGTTCTGGCGGGGCTGATTTTGCCCCGCCGGTGCGTTAGCCAAGCTGCTGCACCGCTTTCTCCAGCGCGTTGCGCAGCAGGACACGGTCGTGGCGATAGGGGATATCGCTCGCCTCCAGCTCTTCCTGAATAATCAGCCGGTCAGTTACCGTGCTGGCGTCCACTTTTGGCCCCACCACGGCGGCATCGATAATGCGCTTGCCGATGTACCGTTCCATGATCGAGAGCTTATCCGCCAGCGTCAGACGGGCAGCGGCGGGGCTGAGCTCCTTGCCGAGGTTGCCGATATAGACCACTGGCGCAGGCGTGCGGCGCAGCGCCTGGGCTAACTCATCAAGCAAAAGCAGTGGCAGCAGGCTGGTGTAGAAGCTGCCGGGGCCAATCAGGATCAGATCCGCTTCGGCAATCGCCTGCACCGCTTCGCGGGTGGTGTGGACTTTCGGCGACAGCATCAGCTCCTGCACCGGCGCATGCAGTTGGTCGATATTGACCTCGCCATACACCACGTTGCCTTCGCTGTCCGTCGCCATCAAATCGACCGGCTGCTCGGACATCGGGATTAAAAAGGCATCCACCTTCAATAAATTGCGAATTAAGTTGATTGCTTCCAGCGGGCGCACGCTGAGGTGATCCAGCGCCTTTAACATCAGGTTTCCGAGGTTATGGCCGGAAAGTTCGCCATTACCGCTAAAACGGTACTCAAACATCGCCGAGGCGACGCTCGGTTCGGTAATCAACTGATTGAGGCAGTTGCGCATATCGCCCCAGGCGATGCCGCCTTCGGAGCGGCGAATACGCCCGGTAGAGCCGCCGTTGTCGGTGGTGGTGACAATGCCGGTGAGGCGCGATCCCAGTGAGGCAAGCGAAGACATCACCCGCCCAAGACCATGCCCGCCGCCAAGCGCGACAACGCGATCCAGGTCGGCGAGGGTGCGATTACGCATAATTGTTCCTTATGATTTTTTATCGCGCTACGTTAGCGTAAATACCACTAAAAGACGATGCCGCGCACCGCGTAAAATGACACATATCAAAGCAAAAAAGCGATTTTCACGTACTCTGTAGCCATTGTGCACGATTATGTCGCTATGTAGTGATTTATATAACGATATTCACAATGGCGAAAGCCGGGCGATCGCGCTACTATCGCCACAGCATGTTAGCGTGCCTAACATAACCCTCCTCAATGGATTTTGGCTTGCTTCTCACTGATGCAGCCCGAAAGACGATGAGGATACACTCAAGCCTCTGCACCTGTGTCTTAAGGATCGTTAACTAAAGATATGGTGCTTTGGCCGTAGCAGAGCAATAGCTCTTGCTGCCAGGGTGCAGGAAGAAATGACTGCATCTCCCGAATCTGGAAAGGTGTACATGGCCTCACAACTGACTGACGCGTTCGCGCGCAAGTTCTATTACTTGCGCTTGTCGATTACCGACGTGTGCAATTTTCGTTGCACCTATTGCCTGCCGGATGGCTACAAGCCCGGCAGCGTCAATAACAACGGCTTTCTCAGCCTCGATGAAATTCGCCGCGTGACCCGCGCCTTTAGCGCTATGGGCACGGAAAAAGTGCGCCTGACGGGCGGTGAGCCCTCTCTGCGCCGCGATTTCACCGACATCATCGCCGCGGTGCGGGAAAACGCCGCCATTCGCCAGATTGCCGTCACCACTAACGGCTACCGCATGGCCCGCGACGTTGCCCAGTGGCGCGACGCCGGTCTGACGGCGATCAACGTCAGCGTCGACAGCCTCGATGCTCGCCAGTTTCACGCCATTACCGGGCAGGATAAGTTTCGCCAGGTGATGGCGGGCATCGACGCCGCCTTTAGCGCCGGCTTTTCGAAGGTGAAGGTCAATACCGTGCTAATGCGCGACGTGAACCATCACCAGCTCGATACCTTCCTCGACTGGATCCAGACGCGGCCGATCCAGCTACGCTTTATTGAACTGATGGAGACGGGCGAGGGGAGCGATCTGTTCCGCAAACACCACCTCTCCGGCATGGTGCTGCGCGACGAGCTGCTTAAACGCGGCTGGATCCACCAACTGCGCCAGCGCAGCGACGGCCCGGCGCAGGTCTTCTGCCACCCGGATTACGAAGGCGAGATCGGGCTTATCATGCCCTACGAAAAAGATTTTTGCGCCAGCTGCAACCGCCTGCGCGTCTCCTCCACCGGCAAACTGCACCTCTGCCTGTTTGGCGATGGCGGCGTCGATCTGCGCGATCTGCTGCAGGCAGACGAGGAGCAGGGCAGGCTTGAAGATCGTATCGCCACGGCGCTCAGCCAGAAAAAGCAGACCCACTTCCTGCATCAGGGCAATACGGGCATTACGCAAAACCTTTCATATATCGGCGGGTAACGCCGCAAGGAGAGAGAGATGAGCCAGGTCAGCGCTGAGTTTATCCCGGTCAGGCTTGCTATTTTGACGGTCTCCAGCCGTCGTGGCGAAGAGGATGACACTTCCGGTCACTATCTGCGCGACGCCGCGCACGATGCCGGACATCAGGTGGTTGATAAAGCGATCGTTAAAGAGAACCGCTACGCCATTCGCGCCCAGGTGTCGGCGTGGATCGCAAGCGATGAGGTGCAGGCGGTGCTAATCAATGGCGGAACCGGCTTCACCGAAGGTGACCAGACGCCCGAAGCGCTGTTGCCGCTGTTTGACCGCGAAATTGAGGGCTTCGGCGAGCTGTTTCGCATGTTGTCCTTTGAAGAGATCGGCACCTCGACGCTGCAATCCCGCGCGCTGGCGGGCGTCGCCAACCAGACGCTGATTTTCGCCATGCCCGGCTCGACTAAAGCGTGCCGCGCCGCATGGGAAAATGTCATTGAACCGCAGCTCGATGCGCGTACGCGCCCGTGTAATTTTTACTCCCATTTGAAGAAGTAAGTTATGTCGCAACTGACCCACATTAACGCCGACGGCGAAGCGCATATGGTGGATGTCTCCGCCAAAGCGGAAACCGTGCGCGAAGCGCGCGCCGAAGCCTTTGTTACCATGCTGCCAGAGACGCTGGCGATGATTGTCGACGGCAGCCACCACAAAGGCGATGTCTTCGCCACCGCGCGCATCGCCGGTATCCAGGCGGCGAAACGCACCTGGGAGCTGATCCCGCTCTGCCATCCGCTGTTATTGAGCAAAGTAGAAGTGCTGCTCCAGGCGCAGCCGGAGCATAACCGCGTGCGCATCGAATCCGTCTGCCGCCTGAGTGGCAAAACCGGCGTCGAGATGGAAGCCTTAACCGCTGCCTCGGTCGCTGCGCTGACGATCTACGATATGTGCAAAGCGGTGCAGAAAGATATGGTGATTGGCCCGCTGCGCCTGCTGGCGAAAAGCGGCGGCAAATCGGGTGATTTCAGGGTAGAGAGCGATGCTTAAAGTACTGTTTTTCGCGCAGGTGCGCGAGCTGGTGGACTGTGACACCCTCAACGTTGAGACGCTTTTTCCCTCCGTTGAAGCGCTGCGCCAGCATCTTGCCGCGCAGGGCGACCGCTGGGCGCTGGCGCTGGAAGAGGGCAAGCTGCTGGCAGCGGTGAATCAGACGCTGGTCAGTTTCGACCATCCGCTGGCAAGCGGCGATGAAGTGGCCTTTTTCCCGCCGGTGACCGGAGGCTGAGATGAGCGAAACGCGAATTTGTGTCGACCGCGCCGCGTTTAACGTTGGCGAGGAGTACAGCTGGCTGGCCGCGCGCGATGAAGATGGCGCGGTGGTGACCTTTACCGGCAAAGTGCGCAACCACAATCTGGGCGACAGCGTCAGCGCCTTAACCCTTGAGCACTATCCGGGGATGACGGAAAAATCGCTGGCCGCGATCGTCGACGAGGCGCGCAGCCGCTGGTCGCTCGGGCGGGTAAGCGTTTATCACCGCATCGGCGAACTCTGGCCGGGGGATGAGATTGTCTTTGTTGGCGTAGGGAGCGCGCACCGCAGCAGCGCTTTCGAGGCCGGGCAGTTTATTATGGACTACCTGAAAACCCGCGCGCCCTTCTGGAAGCGCGAAGCGACGCCGGAAGGCGAACGCTGGGTGGAAGCGCGCGACAGCGATCAGCAGGCAGCGAAACGCTGGTAGCACGCAGGGTGCCGATTGATGTGTTAACCTTACTGCATTGTTAACCCATCAATCAGGAGTGATTATGGACCGTTTCCCCCGTTCCGATTCTATCGTGCAGGGCAGCCGTAGCGGGCTGCAAACTTATATGGCGCAGGTTTATGGCTGGATGACCTGCGGTCTGCTGTTAACCGCCTTTGTCGCATGGTACGCCGCGCGCAGCGAAGCGATCATGAGCTTCGTCTTCTCCAGCCAGATTACCTTCTTCGGGCTGATTATCGCCCAGCTGGCGCTGGTGTTTGTCATCTCCGGCATGATCCATAAACTGAGCCCCGCGCTGGCGACCGGCCTGTTTATGCTCTATTCGGCGCTCACCGGCCTGACCCTCTCCAGCATTCTGCTGGTCTATACCTCGCAGTCGATTGCCGCCACCTTTGTGGTCACCGCCGGGATGTTTGGCGTGATGAGCCTCTATGGCTACACCACCAAGCGCGATCTCAGCGGCTTCGGCAATATGCTGTTTATGGGGCTGATTGGGATTGTGCTCGCCTCGCTGGTCAACTTCTGGCTGAAGAGCGAAGCGCTGATGTGGGTGATCACCTATATCGGTGTGATTGTCTTCGTCGGCCTCACCGCTTATGACACGCAGAAGCTGAAAGGGATCGGTGAGCAGATCGATGTCAGCAACAGCGCCGAGCTGCGCAGATACTCGATTCTGGGCGCGTTAACGCTCTACCTCGACTTTATCAACCTGTTCCTGATGCTGCTGCGTATCTTCGGCAACCGCCGATAAGTTACGCCGTACTCCATCCCGGCTGCGGCCGGGATTTTTTTGCCTTTTTCACGGAGGAGCGGTGAGAGTATTTGGCTGGATAACCCCGGTGCAGGTAACGCCCGTTGAGTTACTGGTGAAGGCCTGTTTGTGGCTGGCGGCGGGGATGGCGCTCAGCGCGGCGCTCTGCTGGCTGGTGCTCGATCTGCTGGCGCTGCCGCAGTTCACTGAACACAGCGCGATCATCGTGCTGCTGGCGATCCTCTGGTTTATCACGCTTTTCGCCCTCAGCATGCTGTTTGAGCGCATGAAGACGCTACACGCCATCGGCGGGCTGGTGCTGCTGAGCGTCATCGGCGGCCTGCTGGCCGCGAGCCTCTTTTCGCTGCAACTCTGTCTGGTGCTCTACGGCGTGACCGGCGGGATGTTTGCCCTCGGCGCGCTGATTGCACATCTCTATGGTGAGCGGCTGCGCAACGGACGTTTTTACTGGCTGCTGGCCGTATCAGGCGGCGCGCTTGCCGTGGTGATTAATCTTGCGCTGGCAGGCGGCGTGGCACAGTGGTGCGCAAGCCTCTTTCTGGTGGTGCTGTTTAGCGTTGTGAGCGCGCGCAAAAGCCCGCAGATCCTCGACAGCGCACGCGGGCTTTACCGCCAGCAGTTTGTCACGGTGCAGCACTGCGCAACCCGCGGTGCGCTCAGCATCTGGCTCGGCGCGGCGACCGCCTTTCTCGACATACTTCAAACGCTGATGTTTCTGGTTTCATCAGGATCGTCCAGCGCGTCGCGCTAAAGCACCGATTGCCGGATGGCGGCTGCGCCTTATCCGGCCTACGTGTATCGAGCCGCTGAAACCGCGTAGGCCGGATAAGCGTTTACGCGCCATCCGGCATTAATACAGCGGCACCGATTGCCGGATGGCGGCTACGCCTTATCCGGCCTACCAAAACGAGCCTACAGCGACATCGATGCGACGTTTATCTGCAATATGACAGCGATGGTGTTGACCCCCGCTGAAATCGGCGAACCGAAGCGTGAATGACAAGGTCTGGACGCCATGGATGGCGGACAGAGGCGAACCGAGACAGGGAGCGAGTCCCGGAACGGGCGAGCAGGTCGAGTCGAGCCGGCCGCAGTCAGGCTCGCGGGAGGTGAGCGCAGTGCGCAGCACCGATTTCCTCGCGGGGCCGCGGGGATTGACAAGGGGAGCGCGGCCGCTTCCCTTGTCCCGTTCACCGCTTAAGAGATTAATGAAACTCCCCAGCGCATAGTGAACGGAATCATTCCACCCATGTAGCATGAGCGCCGCCGAACATGCCGGATGGCGCGTGACACGCTTATCCGGCCTACGCCGTTTCATGGGACGGCACTATCACTGCTGCGCCATCGCCTTCTCGTTTTTCGCCCGCAGCTTCTTCGCGCGGCCCTCCAGCAGCAGATAACCAATCAGCGCCAGCAGCAGCGGCAGGAAGTAGTAGAGCACCCGGTAGGCGAGCAGGGCGGCGATGATAATCCCCTGCGATACATGCTCGCTGGCGAGCAGGGCGATAAACACCGCTTCCAGCACGCCGATGCCCGCCGGGATATGCACAATCACCCCGGCGATACTGCTGACCAGCAGCACCCCAAGCACAAAGAAGAAGTCGGCGCGCATACCAAGCAGGATCCAGATAATCGCCCCCATCGCAATCCAGTTAGCGCTGGAGATCACCATCTGCGCGACGGCGAATTTCCACGACGGCAGCACTAGCTTGTGACCTTTAATGGTGACGTGACGGCGTTTCGCAAACGCGCAGCCCCACAGGTAGACGGCGATAATCAGCAGCAGCACCACGCCGACAATGCGCAGCGTCGAGGCGTCGATATACCAGTGCGCCGGGATCTCCACCACGCCAAAGGTAAAGATCAGCCCGCCGAGCAGAATATAGCCCAGCCAGTTGGTGGTGATACTGAGCGAGAAGATGCGCGTAATGGTGCTGCCCGGCAGCCCAAGCCGCGAGTAGAGGCGATAACGCATGCCAATCCCGCCAACCCAGGTGCTGAGCGTCAGGTTAAAGGCGTAGCAGATAAACGACACCAGCATCACCTGGCGCTTCGCGAGCTTATGGCCGCAGTAGGCGCGGCCCAGCAGATCGTAAAATCCATACAGCACATAGCTGAGGATCACCAGCGCCACCGCGCTCAGCAGGGCGGTGCGGTTGTAATCGCGAATGACCTTCCAGACATCTTCCCAGTTCACCTTCTGCGCGTAGAGCACCAGCAGAACAATAACGGCGATAAAAAAGATCACCGTGAGGATTTTTTTAGCCAACCGCCAGCGCGGATGTGATGTTGACATCAGGGTTTTGCTCCCGAGTGCTGTGCTTCGTTTCTGTCCTGGGTTTCCATCTCCGGCTGTACCGGCGGCCCCACTTCAGCCAGTTTAGGGGTATGCGCCGGCAACCAGCCGACCAGCGCCGGGAAGTGGCGTAAGAAGTGGAACACCACCACGCTTTTCCCCAGGTTCCACCAGGTGCGCTTCGGCGCCATTGACTCATCCACCTGCTTACAATCCTGCTCAATAATCTTTTGCAGGTTGTCGCGCAGCGTCTGGTTAAACTCGCGATCGTGAATAATCAGGTTCGCTTCGAGATTGAGCGACAGGCTTAACGGGTCAAGGTTACTGGAGCCAACGGTCGCCCAGTGATCGTCCATCAGCGCCACTTTGCCGTGCAGCGGACGGCGGCGATACTCATACACCTTCACGCCGCCTTTCAGCAGGTAGTTGTAAAGCAGCTCCGCGCCCACTTTGACAATCGGCATATCCGGCTCGCCCTGCACAATCAGCTTCACGGTGACACCGCGACGGGCAGCGTTACGCATCGCGTGCAAAAGCCGGTAACCGGGGAAGAAGTAGGCGTTGGCGATAATCACTTCCCGGCGGGCGTTAGCCAGCATCTTCAGATAGTGACGTTCAATATCGTCGCGGTGGTCGTCATTATCGCGCCAGACAAACAGCGCCTGCGCTTCGCCCGGCTTACGGTTCTCTTCCGGGCGATGGCGGCGGCGCTGCCACCAGCGTTTCGCCGGGGCGTTATCGGGCAGGTTTTCCAGCTCAAATTGCAGAATATCTTCGACGATCGGCCCCTCGACGCGCACGGCGTAATCCTGTTTCGCCTCGGGACCATAATCGGAGAGGTGTTCGGCCGAGTAGTTAATCCCGCCGACAAAGGCGACGGTGTTGTCGATCACCACAATTTTGCGGTGCATGCGACGAAAGACGTTGGTACGCATCCCGAGCAGCGGTGGGCGCGGATCGTAATAACGGAAAATCACCCCCGCCGAGGTGAGGGTGCTGACAAAGGATTCGCTTAAGTCGGGAGAGCCGTAGCCGTCGAGCAGCACCTCAATACTGACGCCGCGCTGGGCGGCGCGCAGCAGCACGCTGTGCAGCTCTTTGCCCACCTTGTCTTCAAACCAGATAAAGGTTTCGAGAATAATTTTCTGTTGCGCGTTATCAATCGCATCGTAGAGCGCCGGATAGTAGTTATCACCATTTTCCAGCAACTGGATGCGGTTACCGTCCCGCCAGCTACATTTCATAAATGGATCTCCGCACTCAGGGGGGCATGATCGGACAGATGACGCCAGTTGCGCAGCGGCAGCGCGGTTGGCGCAGTGGCGCTGGCGTTTTTGACATAAATTCTGTCGAGGCGTAGCAAAGGCAGACTGACCGGGAAGGTGCGCGCCGGGCGACCATGTGCGCGGGTGAAGATCTCCTCCAGCCCGGCCTGCGCTTTAAGCGGCTGGTTGGCTTTTTGCCGCCAGTCGTTGAAATCCCCCGCCACCAGCACCGGCTCGCCTTCCGGCAGAGAGTTAACCCACTCCGCCAGCATTTTGAGCTGCGCCTGGCGATGCGCCTCTTTCAGCCCAAGATGGACAGAGAGGACATGTACCGCGCCGCCATAATCGGGCGGCACAATCCGGCAGTAGAGCAGGCCGCGTTTTTCGCTGCCGTCTACTGAGACGTCGAGGTTTTCGTAGTGTTCAATCGGATAGCGGGAGAGCACCGCATTGCCGTGGTGCCCTTCAGGATAGACCGCATTGCGCCCGTAAGCGAAGTCGCTCCACATGGTGTCGGCGATAAATTCGTAATGGGTGGTATCGGGCCAGTTCTCAACGCGCAGCGGATGCACTTCGTGGGCGCCCATCACCTCTTGCAGGCAGACGATATCCGCGCTCACCAGGCGCACGGCATCGCGCAACTCGGGCAAAATAAAGCGCCGGTTGAAGGTGGTGAAGCCTTTGTGTGTGTTAATCGTCAATACTTTTAATGAAAATGGTCGCGCGTGTTGGGTCATAAATCTCCTGCCAGCATCACTCTCCTGTATAGAAATAAATTGTAGTCCCTGTCACAAAAAAAGCCGGGGTTACAGAATTTTCTGTAGATCGGGGTACTCTTCTGTAAGAGTAAAATCCTTGCGGAGAGATGCCATGAAGTGGCAACAACGTGTTCGTGTCGCAACAGGCCTGAGTTGCTGGCAGATTATGTTGCATTTGATGATTGTGGCGATACTGGTGATGGGCTGGATGAGCGGCAGGCTGGTGCACGTGGGGCTGGGGCTGTGCGTGCTTTATGGCGTCACCGTGCTGCTGATGCTCTTTTTCCAGCGCCATCATGACGCGGGCTGGCGCGGCATCGGCGATGTGCTGGAGGAGCTGACCACCACCTGGTATTTTGGCGCATCCCTTATTGCCATCTGGCTGCTCTCGCGGGTGCTGCAAAACAACTATCTGCTGGCGCTTGCCGGGCTGGCCATCCTTGGCGGCCCGGCGGTGGTCTCACTCTTAACTAAAGAGAAACGGCTAGGCCGTGTGGCGACGAAACATGGCGTAGGCCGCGGTGCCCGTTGACAGGGCAATCGCGATCAGCGGCCACAGGCTTCCCCAGATAATCTCCAGACTGGCATCCTTCAAATAGATCTGCTTGGTGATATCGGTAAAGTGCCGGATCGGGTTAATCCAGGTTAAGTCCTGCAACCACACCGGCATGTTCTCCACCGGCGAAACGTACCCCGAGAGCAGGATCGCCGGCATCATCCAGACAAACACCCCGATAAACGCCTGCTGCTGCGTTTCGCAAAACGATGAGATCAACAGCCCAAACCCGACCAGCGACAGGCCGTAAACCAGCATCGTGAAGTAGAAGAGCAGCAGCGATCCGGCAAACGGGATCTGGTAAGCCAGAATGCCGAACAGCAGCACAATCGTCGCCTGGAATGCGGCGACAATCAGCGCCGGCACCGCTTTGCCGATAAAGATCTGCCAGGTGGCGAGGGGCGAGACCAATAACTGATCGAAGGTGCCCTGTTCCCGCTCGCGCGCTACCGACAGCGAAGTGACAATCATCACGCCGATGGTGGTGATCATCGCCACCAGCGACGGCACGATAAACCATTTGTAATCGAGATTTGGGTTGTACCAGTTACGCACCACCAGCTCGCTGTTATTCGGCTTCGGCTTCGGCTGCCCGGCCAGCAGCTCCTGCTGATAATCTTTCACCACCTGCTGAAGATAGTTGGCGGCGATCTGCGCGCTATTCGAGTTACGCCCATCCAGAATCAGCTGCATCTGCGCGGGTGTGCCGCTGTCGAGATCGCGGGAAAAATCGGCCGGGAAGCGCACCAGCAGTAGCGCTTTTTGCGTATCCAGCGTCGGGCGGATCTCCTGCGGGCTGTGCAGCAGCAGCACGTTGGTAAAGGCTTTAGCGCGGGCGAAACGCTGGGTCAGCTCCACCGCGTGCTTGCCGTTATCTTCGTTATAGATAGCGATAGTGGCGTTGGTCACCTCAAGGGTGGCGGCAAACGGGAAGAGCAGCACCTGAAAAATCACCGGCAGAATCAAAATGGCGCGGGTTTGCGGTTCACGCAGCAGGGACTGCAACTCTTTGCGGATCAGTGTCCATAAACGGTGAAACATGGCTTCTCCTTAATCCAGCCTGCGTTTGGTTTTCAGCCACGTCAGGCCGATAAACATCACGGCGGAGGCCACCAAAAACAGCATGTTAATGGTCAATACCATGGGAATATTGCCCGCGAGAAAGAGGCTTTGCAGCGTGCTGACGAAGTAACGCGCCGGGATGATATAGGTCACCGCTCGAATAATCGCCGGCATACTGTCGATCTGAAAAATAAAGCCAGAGAGCATAATTGACGGCAGAAACGCGGCGTTCAGCGCCACTTGCGCGGCGTTAAACTGGTTGCGCGTGGTGGTCGAGATTAAAAGCCCCATACCGAGCGTGCTGAGCAGAAACAGGCTGCTCAGCAGGAAGAGGATCAGCAGCGAGCCGCGATAGGGGACGCCGAGAATAAAGACCGACACCAGCATACAGAGCAGCATCGCCAGCATGCCGAGAAAGTAGTAGGGGATAAGTTTACAGAGCAGCAGCTCGGCACGGGTGATCTCGGTAGAGAGCAGCGCCTCCATAGTGCCGCGCTCCCACTCGCGCGCCACCACCAGCGAGGTGAGGATCGCGCCAATCACCGTCATGATAATGGTCACCGCGCCGGGAATAATAAAGTGCTGGCTGATGGCCGCCGGGTTGAACCAGTAGCGGGTCTGCACATCGATCAGCGGCGTGAAACTCTCTCCGCGATCCTCCGCGCGCTGCGCCTGCCAGAGCTGCCAGATCCCCTGGAGATAGCCCTGCACAAAATTGGCGGTATTCGGTTCACTGCCGTCGGTGATCACCTGAATCGGTGCCTCCTCGCCAGGTCTTGCCATCTGCGCATCGAAGTTGACCGGAATAACCACCAGGCCGCGGATGCGCCCGGCCTGCATCATCTCGATCAACTGCTGGCGATCGCTGCTGATGGTGGCGTCAATATAGGGCGAGCCGGTGAGCGCGTGGGTAAAATCGAGCGCCTCATCGCTGCGTTGCTCAAGCAGCACGCCGACGCGCAGCTTGCTGGAGTCGAGGTTGATGCCGTAGCCAAAAATAAACAGCAGCAGCAGCGGGATCACCACCGCAATCAGCCAGCTGCTCGGGTCGCGCACGATCTGCCGCGTCTCTTTGACGCACAGCGCCCGTACGCGCCGCCAGGAGAGGGCGTTAACGCGCATTGCTATGCTCCTTATCCCAGTTCTGGATCAGCGTGATAAACGCATGCTCCATGGTGGGATCCGGGTGGTTGTCATCGGCGGTCTGCGCTTTCAGTTCGTCCGGCGTGCCGCTGGCAATCAGTTTGCCGCGGTAGACCAGCCCGATGCGGTCGCAATACTCCGCCTCATCCATAAAGTGGGTGGTGACCATCACCGTCACCCCTTTCTCTACCATGCTGTTGATGTGCAGCCAGAACTCGCGGCGGGTGAGGGGATCAACGCCGGAGGTCGGCTCATCGAGAAAAAGAATGTCCGGCTCGTGCATCAGCGAGCAGGCCAGCGCCAGACGCTGCTTATAGCCGAGCGGCAGTTGATCGGTGGCGTGGCGGGCAATGGTCTCCAGGCCAAACGCTTCGCTCATTCGCGCCATCTTCTCCTGCTGCGCGCTGCCGCGCAGGCCATACACGCCGGAGAAGAAGCGCAGGTTCTGCTCTACGGTCAGGTTGCCGTAGAGGGAGAACTTCTGCGCCATATAGCCGAGGCGCTGGCGCGCTTTACCGGAGCTGACTTTAAGATCCATATTCAGTACCAGCGCCTGGCCAGCGGTCGGCACCAGCAGGCCGCACATCATTTTAAAGGTGGTGGATTTGCCCGCGCCGTTCGGGCCGAGCAGGCCAAAGATCTCGCCGCGCTTGACGGCAAAATTGACTTCATCGGTGGCGGCGAAGTCACCAAACTTTTTGGTGAGGGATCTCGCTTCAATCACCGTCTCTTCCGCGTCGCCGTTCACCGAGTGCAGGATCTTGCCAAGCGGCGACTCGGCCGCACCCGCGCCGCCCAGCAGATCGATAAAGGCATCTTCAAAGCGCGGAGCGGTCTCCTCAATCTCCAGCGGCGGCATCTCTGGCGCGGCGTGAATCGCCTGCACATCGGCCCCTTTTTTCAGGATCATGCGCACCGAGCGCCCCTGGATCACGCCGTCGCTCACCTGTGGCAGCCTGAGAATGCGCCGCAGCAGGCGGCGGTTATTCTCATCGCGGCTGGTGAGCAGAAAGCTGCGCCCGGCCATGCTCTGGGTTAACGCTTTCGGCTCGCCGTGATAGAGCAGTTCGCCCTCGTTCATCAGCAGCACATCGCGGCACTGCTCCGCTTCATCAAGATAGGAGGTGCTCCAGAGGATCAGCATCCCGTCGCCCGCCAGTTCATGCACCATCTGCCACAATTCACGCCGCGAGATGGGGTCGACGCCGACGCCTGGCTCATCAAGCAGCAGCACCTGCGGATCGCCGATCAGCGTACAGGCCAGCCCCAGCTTCTGCTTCATACCACCGGAAAGTTTGCCCGCCAGCCGGTCGGTAAAGGGGCCGAGGGAGGTAAACGCCAGCAGGCGGGTAAACATCTGCTGGCGCTTCTCGCCGGTGACGCTGCGCAGATCGGCATAGAGGATCAGATTCTCCATCACCGTCAGATCTTCATAGAGGCCAAATTTCTGCGGCATATAGCCGAGCACGGCGTGCAGTTCGCTGTCATTGTTGATAGGGTCGAGGCCCAGCACACGCACGCGGCCTTCGTTCTGCTTCATCAACCCGGCCAGAATGCGCATCAGCGTGGTTTTGCCCGCGCCATCCGGGCCGACCAGCCCGGTGACGTAACCGGCCTGGATTTTACAATCCAGCCGCGCCACTGCCGGTTTCTCCATGCCGGGGAACTGTTTTACCAGCCCGTCGATCTGAATAGTCCGCTCATTCATGACGCGCCTCGCCGTCAAAACGCAGCGTCACCGGCATCCCCTGGCGCAGGTTATCATCGGCATCGGTGACGATAATGCGCAGGCGATAGACCAGGTCGGTACGCAGATCCGGGGTCTCAACGGTTTTTGGGGTAAATTCGGCGGTCGGTGAGACAAAGCCGATTTTGCCGTGATAGGGCTTATCCGGGCGGCCATCGGTGTAGAGCAGGATTTCGGCACCCGGTCGCGTCTGGTGCAAATTGCGCTCATCAACATAGGCGCGCACCCACACCGGGCGGGTCAGCGACAGGGTTAACACGCTGCTGCCAGCGTTAAGCATGCTGCCCGGCTCGACGGCGCGGGTCAGTACCGTGCCGTTGCTCGGCGCGACCAGCGTAGTGTCCTGCAAATCAAGCTGCGCCTGCGCTAGTGCGGCCTGCGCCTGTTCGAGGCCCGCTTTCGCCTGGGCGATCTCCTGCGGGCGGTTACCGGCGCGGAACTGGCGCAATTTATCCTGCGCCGATTTGAGCGTTGCCTGCGCCTGGTCGCGCGCCGAGCGGGCGTTCTCCAGATCGTTTGCTGAAATCACTTTTGTTTTCCACAGCCCCTGCTGGCGCTGGTAGAAGTTCTGCGCGTAATCGTACGCCGCCTGCGCCTGGCTCACGGCGGAGGCCGCCTGGGCAATCTCCTCGGCGCGGTAGCCTTCGGTGGCTAACGCATATTTGGCTTCGGCAGTAGAGACGTTGGCTTTCGCCTGCAACAGCGCGTTTTCATAAGGCGCGCGGTCGATTTCGCCGAGCTTCTGCCCGGCCTGTACGCTGTCGCCCTCATCCACCTGCAACGCCGCCAGCCGCCCGCCGACGCGAAAACTTAAATTAACGGTGCGGATATCGACATTGCCATACAGCGTCAGGCTGTCGTCCTGCCTGCTTTGATACCAGTACCAACCGCCAGCCAGCATCGCCAGCAGCACCACGCTGAGTAACACCACAACGCTACGCTTTTTCATCACTCCGGACTCCTGTGCGTTAATCCCTGCAAAATAAAATCGATATGGCAGGTGATGACTTGAAAGATCATTTCCGTTTTCTCTTCGTCGAACTGCGTCCAGCCTGCACGCAGCAAAATGGTTTCCCGCACCGGACGGAAAGCGAGGATCTCGCCGATTAAGGCGTGGGCATGCAGCACCATCTGCGTGCTGTCGGCATCCTGGCCGGTGTAGGCGGCGAGCAGGCGCGTCAAATGCTGGTGCATCGGGTCGATCACCTGCTCATGCACAATCTGATACGCGCGGGTGGGAGAGAGCTGCTCGCGGGAGATAAATTTGCTCAGGTTGAGGGTTTCATCATGGGTCAGCAGCGTCAGCATCTCTTTGCTGGCGCGATGGATCAGCGCGCGGATCGCCGGGCGGTCTGGTTCAGGCTCGGCAAACAGCGCTTCGGCGGCCTGCACGTGGGGTTGAAAATGGTGGCTGATAAAGTCGGCAATCCACTGCGCGCAGGCGAGGTAGAGATCCTCTTTCGAGCCGAAGTAGTAAGGGATGGCGGCGATGTTCTGCCCGGCATGAGCGGCGATATCCCGCGTGGTGGCATGCAGGCCATACTCGCCAAACTGCGCCAGAGCAGCGGCAATCAACTGATTTTTGGCCTGTTCGCCTTTAGTGGTGGTCGGTGTGCTATTCATGGGAGTTATAAAATTAATCAATCGATTGATTAACTCTACGACGGCGGAAATATGTTGTCCAATTTTTGCGCAGGAAATGTGAGGGGGGCTAAATTTATGCCTTTTTCAGAGAATGAAGCGGGAAGATATCTTGCTGAGTCATTGACGTGGGATATTTTATGCGCCGGATCACAAAAGCTGATACACTCCGCACCTTCATGACATTGTGGTTTTTGTCATCAGTCTACCTATTATCTCCTCGAAAACTACACCTGTGACAGGTCGGGGCGGTGCGGAGTTGTTATGTCATTTGATGCCCTTGGCCTGAATCCGGATATCCTGCGCGCAGTTGCGGAGCAGGGTTACCTCGAGCCGACCCCTATTCAACAGCAGGCGATCCCTGCGGTGCTGCAAGGCCGCGATCTGATGGCCAGCGCCCAGACCGGTACCGGTAAAACCGCCGGTTTTACGTTGCCGCTGTTGCAACGCCTGGTGCAGAGCCAGCCTCACGCGAAAGGCCGCCGTCCGGTACGCGCCCTGATCCTGACCCCAACCCGTGAACTCGCGGCGCAGGTCGGTGAGAACGTGCAGGAGTATAGCCAGTATCTCAATATTCGTTCGATGGTCGTCTTCGGCGGCGTCAGCATTAACCCGCAGATGATGAAACTGCGCGGCGGCGTTGACATCCTGGTGGCTACCCCGGGTCGTCTGCTCGATCTCGAACACCAAAACGCCCTGAAGCTCGACAGCGTGGAAATTCTCGTGCTGGATGAAGCTGACCGTATGCTGGATATGGGCTTTATCCACGATATTCGCCGCGTGCTGTCGAAGCTGCCGGCGAAGCGTCAGAACCTGCTCTTCTCCGCGACCTTCTCGGATGAGATCAAACAGCTGGCAGAAAAACTGCTGCACAACCCGCTGGAGATCGAAGTTGCGCGCCGTAACACCGCTTCCGAGCAGGTGACGCAGCACGTTCACTTCGTGGATAAGAAACGCAAGCGGGAACTACTGTCGCAGATGATTGGCGAAGGTAACTGGCAGCTGGTACTGGTCTTTACCCGTACCAAGCATGGTGCCAACCACCTGGCTGAGCAGCTGAACAAAGATGGCATCACCAGTGCGGCGATCCACGGTAACAAGAGCCAGGGCGCACGTACCCGCGCGCTGGCAGACTTTAAATCCGGTTCGATTCGCGTGCTGGTGGCAACGGATATCGCCGCGCGCGGCCTCGATATCGAAGAGCTGCCGCATGTCGTCAACTATGAGTTGCCGAACGTGCCGGAAGATTACGTACACCGCATCGGGCGTACCGGCCGTGCTGCCGCGACCGGCGAAGCGCTGTCGCTGGTCTGTGTCGATGAGCATAAACTGCTGCGCGACATTGAGCGCCTGCTGAAAAAAGAGATCCCGCGTGTTGCGGTTGCAGGCTATGAGCCAGATCCGTCAATCAAAGCGGAGCCGATCCAGAATGGCCGTGGTCAGAACGGCGGCCGTCAGGGCGGCGGTGGACGCGGGCAGGGCGGTGGCGGCGGTCGCAGCCAGTCCGCACCGCGCCGTAGCGAAGGCGAGACGCAGAAAGCGCGTCATCCGCGTCGTAGCAACGACGGCGCAGCCGCGAAATCGGAAGGTGGAGCCGCGAAGCCCGTGGGCAATCGCCGTCTTGATGGTGGTGCAGCGAAACCGGCAAACAACGGCGCACGCCGTCGTCGTCCGCGTAAACCCGCTTCCGCGTAAATCAGTTTCCGTTCAGGCCGGGTAGTTTTATCCGGCACTCGAAGCCGCCATTGGGCATTACGCCGGATGGCGGTTTTTTTATGGTGCCGCTGACACGATCTTACTGAAACGGCGTAGGCCGGATAAGCGTGAGCGCCATCCGGCAATCTCTCCGCGGCACCGATTGCCGGATGGCGGCTGCGCCTTATCCGGCCTACGGTAACGAAGCCGCTGGAACCGAGTAGGCCGGATAAGCGTGAGCGCCATCCGGCATTATCTCCGCAGCGCCATTGCCGGATGGCGGCTGCGCCTTATCCGGCCTACCAAAACGCGCTTTCAGCGACACTGGTGCGGCTTTATATCTGCAATATGACAGCGAGGGGTTGTGTCCCCGCTGAAATCGGCGAACCGAAGCGTGAATGACAAGGTCTGGACGCCATGGATGGCGGACAGAGGCGAACCGAGACAGGGAGCGAGTCCCGGAACGGGCGAGCAAGTCGAGTCGAGCCGGCCGCAGTCGGACACGCGGGAGGTGAGCGCAGTGCGCAGCACCGATTTCCTCGCGGGGCCGCGGGGATTGACAAGGGGGGGAGCGGTCCCCCCCTTGTCCCGTTCACCGCATAAGAGGTTAATGAAACTCCCCAACGCCTGGTGAACGGAACCATTCCACAAAATGCCATATGCCAGGCCCATTGCCGGATGGCGGCTGCGCCTTATCCGGCCTACAGAACCCCGTCCACCGAGGCAACGTGTCGCACCTATTGCCGGATGGCGCGTTACACGCTTATTCGGCCTACAACACCTCCCCATTACTGGCGATAACCTGCTGATACCAACTGAAGCTGCGCTTTTTGCTGCGCTTGAGCGTGCCGTTGCCCTCGTTGTCTTTATCGACATAGATAAAGCCGTAACGCTTTTTCATCTCGCCGGTGCCGGCGCTGACAATATCAATCGGTCCCCACCAGGTGTAACCCATAATCTCGCAGCCATCCGCAATCGCCTCGGCCATCGCCTGAATATGGCGGCGACCATAATCGATACGCGCCTGGTCATTAATCTCGTCGTTGGCCTGCACCTCATCAACACCGCCATAACCGTTTTCAACGATAAACAGCGGCTTGCGGTAGCGGTCCGCCAGCTCATTACAGACGATACGAAAACCGAGGGGATCGATAGGCCAGCCCCACTCGGTCTTCTCCAGGAACGGATTGTCCAGCCCGGCGGTGCCGCCGGTATCGACGCGGAACTGCCCGCCCGCCTGGTGCAGCACGCTGCGGTAGTAGCTAAAGCCAAGGTAATCGGAGGGGTACGCTTTGAGCAGTTGCATGTCGCCCTCTGCCATCTCCAGCTTCACCCCCAGATCGTTCAGCAGCCGTTTAGCATAAGCCGGGTATTCGCCCAGCATCATCACATCGGAGAAGAGCAGCGAGCGGCGGCGCAGCTGCAGGGTCGAGAAGATATCCTCCGGGTTGCAGCTCGCCGGGTAGACGGTGCTCAGCGACAACATACAGCCGATAAGGGCATTGGGCATGATCTCGTGGCAGAGCTTGTTCGCCAGCGCATTGGCGACGAACTGGTGGTGGTTCGCCTGCCAAATCTCCTGCGGGCTGGCGTCAACATCCACCGCGCCAGTGGCGAACGGCATGCGGTTCATGTTGTTCAGCTCATTAAAGGTCATCCAGTATTTGACCTTGCCCTGGTAACGACGGAACACCGTCTCGCAGTAGCGGGTGAAGAAGTCGATAAGCTGGCGATTTTTCCAGCCACCATACTCCTGATAGAGCGCCAGCGGCGTTTCGTAATGCGAGAGCGTGATCACCGGCTCAATGCCGTACTTCAGCAGCTCATCAAACAGGTTGTCGTAAAATTGCAGCCCCGCCTCGTTGGGCGTGGTCTCATCCCCGCGCGGGAAGATGCGCGACCAGGCAATCGAGGTGCGAAAGCATTTGAAGCCCATCCCGGCGAAGAGCGCCACATCCTCTTTGTAGTGATGGTAAAAGTCGACCGCCTGGTGGCTGGCGTAGTAGAGGTTCGGGTCAATCACCGCATCATGTTTACCGGAAGCGATACCGCCGCGCACCACGTCGGCGATAGAGGGCCCTTTGCCATCCTCGTCCCATGCGCCTTCCGCCTGATTGGCGGCAATCGCGCCGCCCCATAAAAAGTCATTCGGGAAAACAGACATATCCGCTCCTTAATCCGCTAAGTCTTCGCCATTCGAGGCGATCAGTTTTTTGTACCAGTGGTAGCTTTTCTTCAGCGAGCGCGCCTGGCTGCCGTTGCCCATATCGTCCTGATCGACATAGATAAAGCCGTACCGCTTGGAGATTTGCGCCGTCCCGGCGCTGACCACATCAATCGGCCCCCACCAGGTGTAACCAAAGAGATCAACGCCGTCGGCAATCGCCTCCTGCATCTGCACCACGTGCTGGCGCAGGTAGTCGATACGGTAATCGTCGTCGATGGAGCCATCCGGATTAACGGTATCCACCGCGCCGAGGCCGTTTTCGGCAATAAACAGCGGCTTCTGGTAGCGGTCATAGAGCTGATTGAGCGCCAGCCGTAGCCCTTTCGGATCGATCTGCCAGCCCCATTCACTGGTGGTGAGGTGCGGGTTACGAATGCCGCCGGTGATCAGGTTGCCTTCTGCGCCGTCATGCAATGCCGGGTTGGCGCTGACGGTGCTCGACATGTAGTAACTGAACGAGACGAAATCGACCGGGTGCTGGCGCAGGATCTCATCATCGCCAACCACTTTTTGCAGCGTCACCCCTTTTTCCGCCAGCATGCGATCGGTGTAGGCGGGGTAGTAGCCGCGCGCCTGCACGTCGCTGAAGAAGAGCGACACGCGCTGCATCTCTTCGCAGGCCTGCAAATCATCCGGGTGGCAGGTGTGCGGGTAGAGCATCTGGTAGCTGATCATGCAGCCCATCTGCGAGCCGGGAATAATCGCGTGGCACGCTTTGGTGGCGAGCGCGCTGGCAACAAACTGGTGGTGCGCGCCCTGGTACTTATCCTGCTCGAGATGCGGGTTGTCCTCCTCAATCACCCCGACGCTGACATAGGGGTGGTGCTTCACGCAGTTAATCTCGTTAAAGGTCATCCAGTACTTCACCTTTTTGCGATAGCGCGTAAAGACGGTAGTGGCGAAGCGGACATAGAAATCGACCAACTGGCGGTTCGGCCAGCCGCCGTAATCGGTGACCAGCGCCAACGGCATCTCGTAGTGGGAGAGGGAGACAATCGGCTCGATGCCGTGCGCGCGCAGCGTGTCGAACACCTCGTCATAAAACGCCAGGCCCGCTTCGTTGGGCGTGGTCTCATCCCCGCGCGGAAAGATGCGCGTCCAGGCAATCGACATACGAAAACACTTGAAGCCCATACCGGCAAACAGCGCGATATCCTCTTTGAAATGGTGGTAGAAGTCGTTGCCTTTGCGCTTCGGGTAGTACTTTTTGCTCTCCGGATCCTGCGCTTCGCGCACCTGCGCGTGGGTCATGCCGAGCCACTGATCGAGCCAGCGCTCGCGCGGCGTGTTGATATCGAAGGTGTAGACATCGGAGACGGAGAGCCCTTTGCCGTCGACGTTCCATGCCCCTTCAAGCTGGTTGGCCGCCGTTGCGCCGCCCCATAAAAACCCTTCCGGAAATGATTTCGAATAAGCCACTGGTGTGCTCCTTAGGCCGCGCTTGCGGTCAATGTAAGAAATGCGTCCCGGCTGGCGACATCGCCATCTGTTTTCACCGGGCTGATATCGCCGTACTGTTCGCTATTGGTGACCACCACGATCACGCTCGGATCAATCCCCTCTGCCCGCAGCGCGGCGAGATCGAAGCTGACCAGCAGATCGCCCACCTCGACGTTCTGCCCGGCCTCGATATGGCTTGTAAAATGCTTGCCGCCGAGTTTCACTGTGTCGATACCAATGTGGATGAGGATTTCGGCACCGGTATCGCTCTCCAGCGCCAGCGCGTGGTGGGTTTCAAACAGCGACTCCACCTTGCCGTTGACCGGTGAACGCAGCTCGCCGTTGCTCGGGTCGATAGCCAGCCCCTTGCCGAAAATTTCATCGGCAAAGACCGGGTCGCTCAGGGTGTTGAGGGCTTTCAGCGTGCCGCTAACCGGGGCGAAGAGTCGCTCCTCCTCGCGTGCGATCTTCACCGGGCTGACGCCTGCTACCACCTTCTCTTCGAAACCGAGGATCACCGTCAGCACGGCAGCGGAGACAAAGGAGAGCGCGATACTGACAATCGCCCAGAGAAAGGTCGGGCCGACCAGCGCCGGCAGGCCGGGCAAGCCGCTGAGGGCAAAGGCGTAGGTTTTCACCCCCATCGCCATCGCAAAGCCGCCGCCAATCGCGCCGCCCAACAGCGCGGCGGCAAAGGGGCGTTTGTAGCGGATATTAACGCCGTACATCGCCGGTTCGGTGATGCCCATCATCGCGCTGAAGCTGGTGGAGAGCGCCAGCGACTTCAGCTTCTTATCGCGTGCGCGAATAAACACGCCGAAAGCCGCGCCCGCCTGGCCGAGGTTGGCGACATAAAAGAGGATTTTGAACGGGTCGAAACCCATGGTGCTGATGTTGTTGATCATGATTGGCACCAGCACATAGTGCATGCCGGTAATGATGATCATCGATAGCGTGCCGCCCACCACCACGCCCGCGACGATACCCATGTTTTCCACCAGCCAGATAATGCCGCCGGAGAGCGCATTGCCGGCGAAGATACCGAGCGGCCCGATAACCATCAGCGTAATCGGTGCGACAATCACCAGGCTCAGCAGCGGCACGAACATCGTTTTCAGCACGCCGGGCATGATGCGGTCAATCAGCTTCTCCACCCGGCTTAACAGCCACACCGCCAGCAGAATCGGGATCACCGTCGAGGCGTAATTGACCGTCGGCACCGGCAGGCCGAGAAAGCTCACCGGCGCGCCGGATTTAAACAGCGTCTGGATCGCCGGGTGGAAGAGGGTGGCAGCGAGCGCCACGGCGACGTAGGGGTTGGCACCAAACTTATTCCCGGCGCTGAAGGCCAGCGCCAGCGGCATAAAGTAGAAGACGCCGTCGCTGATGGCGAGCAGGATCTGGTAGGTCTGGTTGCTGGTCTGAAGCCACTGCATAGCGACCATCAGTGCCAGCACCCCTTTCAGGATCCCGGCCCCGGCAATCGCCGGAATGATCGGTGAGAAGATGCTCGATAACCCCTCCAGCACCACCGACACCGGATTACGCCGTTTGCTGCTGCTGGCGCTGGACGAGACGCCGGGGAGTTGCGCGAGCAGCGCTTCGCAGAGCGGGGCGACCTCGTTACCGATAATCAGCTGGTACTGATCGCCAGAGATATTCACGCCGATCACGCCATCCAGCGCTTCCAGCGCCGCGCGATCGACCTTGTCATGGTCGTGAAGGAGAAAACGCAGACGGGTGATGCAGTGAAACAGCGACAGGATATTCTCCTTGCCGCCGATATGCGCAATGATCTTCTGCGCGGTTTGCGGGTAGTTCATGCTCATTCCTCCAGACAGACGCCCGAATTTCCGGCGTCATCAACAAACATCGGCCTCGGCCGATACCTTGTTTCCTCTGGGGTTTGCCTGATTTAACAGTAACAAGCCTGGATGGAATTCATTTTTTCACGCCGCAGGCATATCCGCCTGCCGGGTGAATTACGCCGACCGCTGCACCACGTTTTCGATATGCACGGTCAGATAAAGCTTCTCGGAGTTGCTCATGGTGTGGTGATAATGTTTGCCGACAAACTCGCTGATGGCATTTACGCACTTCAGCGTTGTCTGGTAGCGGCGCTCAACCATGGCAAATAACTCCTCGTCATCGTTGTTTAATACCTCCCCGGCAATCACCCGCTGCGCGAAAAATTTTAAGTGGGTAATAAAGCGCTGGTAATTGAGGGTGTGCTCATCGGGCGGCAGAGTAAAAAAGTATCTGACGATATTTTGCAGTTGATAAATAAGCCGGGTGATTTGCGTGGTTTTTCCCATCGTATCGTTCAGCCCGGCGTTGACGATATGCAGGGCGATACTGCACGCTTCGCTGTCCGGTAGCAGCGTGCCGGTGCGCGCTACTACCATGCCCAGCGCCTGGCGGCCAATGGCGTACTCGGCGGTGTAAAAGTGGCGCACTTCCCACTCCAGCGGGTTGGCTAAACTCTCGCCTTTTTCACTGCGCTGGAGGGCAAAGTGGAGGTGATCGGCAAGGGTGACATACAGCCCGTCGCTTAATTTGTGCGGCAGCGTTTCGCGCGCGAGGGCGACAATATCCGCCGTTAGCTGGACAATTTCCACCGGCACTTCGCTCACCAGATCTTTAAAGCGGGCCGAGAGCTGGGAGTCTTTCAAGTGGAATATCTTCTCGATGGCGTCCATATTGACGCGGTCACCGCTCTGGGTATTAAACCCGAGGCCGCGCCCGGTCAGAATTACCTCAAAGCCGTGCTCATCGAGGGCGCTGACAACGTTATTATTTAATATTTGTTTGACCAGCATCGCCAACTCCTGCAAACAAAAACGGGCAAAACGTAAATACAGCCAGGGACGGATTGATCCCCTCAGTCTGCATTTAGGTTTTGCCCGATATTCGGTAACAAGCGTAATGCAGATAAAAAGCTAGCATTGACCATATAAATGTTCAACGCGTCGGGAAGCGGTTTCATAAATGGATCTGCCAATTTGTGATCGGCTTTGCGAAAAGTATCGTCTGCCTGACGTGCGATTTACGAGCAGCCTTCCATAACGGCAAAAAGCGTTCGCCCCTGCGGGCGAAAAGGTGCCACAATAGTGGCCGTTTATACAGTACTTCAGGTTATCGAATGGCCCTTACCGCCGCGTTAAAAGCGCAAATTGCCGCCTGGTATAAGGCGTTGCAACAACAGATCCCGGACTTTATTCCCCGCGCGCCGCAGCGTCAGATGATTGCTGACGTGGCAAAAACGCTGGCGGGCGATGAGGGCCGCCATCTGGCGATTGAAGCGCCGACCGGGGTCGGGAAAACCCTCTCATACCTTATTCCGGGCATTGCGATTGCCCGTGAAGAGCAGAAAACGCTGGTGGTCAGCACCGCCAACGTCGCCCTACAGGATCAGATCTCCAGTAAAGATCTGCCGCTGCTGCGCAAAATTATTCCCGATTTACGCTTTACCGCCGCCTTTGGCCGCGGGCGCTATGTCTGCCCGCGCAATCTCGCCGCGCTCGCCAGCAGCGATCCCAATCAGCAGGATCTGCTGGCCTTTCTTGATGACGAACTGACGCCCGGCAACAAAGAGGAGCAGACGCGCTGCGCATCGCTGAAAGCCGATCTCGACAGCTACAAGTGGGATGGCCTGCGCGATCACACCGATAAAGCTATCAGCGACGATCTCTGGCGACGCCTGAGCACCGATAAAGCGGGCTGCCTGAACCGCAACTGCCACTACTACCGCGAGTGCCCCTTCTTTGTGGCGCGTCGGGAGATCCAGGAAGCGGAAGTGGTCGTTGCCAACCACGCGCTGGTGATGGCGGCGATGGAGAGCGAAGCGGTGCTGCCGGAGCCGAAAAACCTGCTGCTGGTGCTCGATGAGGGCCACCATCTGCCGGATGTCGCCCGCGATGCGCTGGAGATGTCGGCGGAGATCACCGCCGGCTGGTATCAGCTACAGCTCGACCTCTTTACCAAACTGGTGGCGACTTGCCTCGAGCAGTTTCGCCCGAAAACCCTGCCGCCGCTGGCAATCCCCGAGCGACTCAACGCCCACTGCGAAGAGCTGTTTGAGCTGATCTCCTCCCTCAACGCCATTCTCAATCTCTATCTCCCCGCCGGTCAGGAGGCAGAGCACCGCTTTACGATGGGCGAACTGCCGGATGAAGTGATGGAGATCTGCCAGCGGCTGGCGAAACTGACCGAGATGCTGCGCGGGCTGGCGGAGCTGTTTCTCAACGATCTCAGCGAGAAAACCGGCAGCCATGACGTTGTGCGTCTGCACCGGGTGATTTTGCAGATGAACCGCGCGCTGGGGATGTTTGAGAGCCAGAGCAAGCTCTGGCGGCTGGCGTCGATGGCACAGGCCTCCGGCGCGCCGGTCTCAAAATGGGTCACGCGCGACGTGCGCGACGGGCAACTGCACCTGCAATTTCACTGCGTCGGTATTCGCGTCAGCGACCAGCTGGAAAAGCTGCTCTGGCGCAGCGTGCCGCATATTGTCGTCACCTCGGCGACCCTGCGTTCGCTCAACAGTTTCCACCGCTTGCAGGAGATGAGCGGGCTGAAAGAGAAAGCGGGTGACCGCTTTGTCAGCCTCGACTCGCCGTTCAACCATGTTGAGCAGGGCAAGATTATTATTCCGCAGATGCGCTACGAGCCGCTGATGGAGAACGAAGAGCAGCATATCGCCGAGATGGCAACCTGGTTCCGTGAGCAGGTGGAGAGCAAAGCGCACCGCGGAATGCTGGTGCTCTTCGCCAGCCAGCGCGCGATGCAGCTCTTCCTCACGTATGTGCCCGACCTGCGTCTGTTGCTGCTGGTGCAGGGCGATCAGCCCCGTTACCGGCTGGTGGAGCTGCACCGAAAACGCATCGATGGCGGCGAGCGCAGCGTGCTGGTTGGCCTGCAATCCTTTGCCGAGGGGCTGGATCTGAAGGGGGATTACCTCACCCAGGTGCATATCCATAAGATTGCCTTCCCGCCCATCGACAGCCCGGTAGTCATCACCGAAGGGGAGTGGCTGAAGAGTCTTAAGCGTTATCCCTTCGAAGTGCAGAGCCTGCCGAGCGCCTCGTTTAACCTGATTCAGCAGGTCGGGCGCCTGATCCGCAGCCATGAGTGTCGCGGTGAAGTGGTGATCTACGATAAGCGGCTGTTGACCAAGAGTTATGGGAAACGCCTGCTTGATGCACTGCCAATATTTCCAATTTCCCAACCGCCGATGCCTGACGTTATAGTGAAGAAACCAGAACAGAAGCGCCGCAAGCGCCGTTAACGATGTGAGCACGCAAGGAGAGTCCATGGATTACCGCACCATCATTAAAGAGGTTGGCCGGGGGAAAAATCATGCCCGCGACCTTGATATTGACACCGCCCGCAGCCTCTACGCGAGGATGCTCAACGGCGAGGTACCGGAACTGGAGATGGGCGCGATCCTGATTGCGCTGCGCATTAAAGGGGAAGGCGAGGCCGAAATGCGCGGCTTCTACGCGGCGATGCAGGATCGGACAATGAAGCTGACGCCGCCGGTGGCGAAACCGATGCCGATTGTTATCCCGAGCTATAACGGCGCGCGCAAGCAGGCGAACCTGACGCCGCTGCTGGCGATTCTGCTCAGCAAACTGGGCTTTCCGGTGGTGGTGCACGGCGTCAGCGAAGATCCGACCCGCGTCGTCAGCGAAACCATCTTCGCCCTGCTGGGCATTGAAGCCACCACGCTTGCCGGGCAGGCGCAGGCAAAGCTGGAGGGGCATCAACCGGTCTATATTCCGGTAAGCGCCCTCTGCCCGCCGCTGGAGGATCAGTTGGGGCTACGCTGGCGTATGGGCGTGCGTAATAGTGCGCACACGCTGGCGAAGCTGGCGACCCCCTTTGCTGAAGAGGCGGCGCTGCGTCTCTCCAGCGTGTCGCACCCGGAATACCTGACCCGCGTGGGCAAATTTTTCGCTGATATCGGCGGGCGCGGCCTGTTGATGCAGGGCACCGAAGGGGAGGTGTACGCCAACCCGCAGCGCTGCCCGCAGATGAACCTGATCGATCCCGCGGGCGAGCGCGTGCTCTTTGCCCGCAGTGACGCGGCGCTGGAACCTGCTTCAGGCGGTGCGGCGAAAGATGCGGAGAGCACCGCGCGCTGGATCGAGCACTGCCTGAGCGGACGCGAAGCAATACCGGAGTCATTAAAGGTGCAGCTGGCCTGCTGCCTGCTGGCGAGCGGTGAAGTGCAAACGCTGGAAGAGGGGCTGGCGCGGGTCGCGGCGACATTTGGATAAAAAAAAGCCCGTCGCAATCCTGGACGGACCATGCAAAGGGCAATAAGGGTCAATGAGGGTGGTGCATCCGGCAGAGGGTTAAAATGCCGGGGTAAAACGCGGGTCAGGTTACTTATAGATAACCGCTGTGCCACTCAGCTTGTTATTGCCGGTGGTAGACAGAATGCTGTAGCCAGAAGCGCCTGCCGCTTTGGCTTTCTCTGCCAGGCGTGCTTCAAGGCCGTCCAGCGTGGTTGCGCCGTGGGCGGAGACCACACCGATTTTGTTCAGCTCGCCTGCCTGAGCAGGGTTAACAGATTGAGCCGCAAAAGCACCGAAAGAGAGGGTGGATAGTGCGACAGCAGCAACAGCATATTTAATGGCGTTCATAGGGTTTCTCTCGCAGGTTATACTGAATTTGGGACGATGTTCCGTCGATGTGATAAGTATCACAGTTTTTTATCAGCGAGAAAATCGAAGAGAATTGAAAGCCTTGTTCTAAAAAATTGAATAATAGTTAAGTTTTTGAAACGTAAAGGTTAAAAAGATAAAAAAGCAAGAAGTGGGCGGACTCGATCTCTGTTCGGAGATAAGCGGCACATTTTGCGACAAGCGAAGCGGAAAAGTATGAAGGTAAAGGTAAGTGCTTATCCCGCCGGGAGGCGTCAGGAAAAGTCAGCGTAGCTGGCTATCCTTCGATCCTCTGCGATTATATCCTGAATATGTCGAGTTATGTAAATCTTTCTCCTGCTGGCATTTCACGCACAGCCGTACGCCGGGAATCGCTTTTCGCCGCGCTTCCGGAATGGTTTCACCGCACTCCTCGCACTCTTTAAGGCTCTCACCCCCCGGGATGTCCCGGCGCGCGCGGGCGACCGCATCCTCAATGGTGCTGTCGATCTGCTGCTGTACTGCATCGTCGTTTGCCCAACCTGAAGCCATAATTTCCTCCTGTATAGCTATTAAGTATAGACGCTATAGCGGGGGGCAATTTTGTAGGCCGGATAAGGCGCAGCCGCCATCCGGCAATGGGGATGGCATGTTGCCATGGTGGAATGGTTCCGTTCACCAGGCGTTCGGGAGTTTCATTAATCTTTTATGCGGTGAACGGGACAAGGGAAGCGGCCGCGCTCCCCTTGTCAATCCCCGCGGCCCCGCGAGGAAATCGGTGCTGCGCACTGCGCTCACCTCCCGCGTGCCTGACTGCGGCCGGCTCGACTCGGCTTGCTCGCCCCTACGGGACTCGCTCCATGCCTCGGTTCGCCTCTGTCCGCCATCCATGGCGTCCAGACCTTGTCATTCACGCTTCGGTTCGCCGATTTCAGCGGGGACACAACCCCTCGCTGTGAAACCGGTAGTAAAAGCAATATTGGTGTTGCGGTAGGCTCGTTTTGGTAGGCCGGATAAGGCGAAGCCGCCATCCGGCAATGGCGCCGCGGAGATAATGCCGGATGGCGCGTAAACGCTTATCCGGCCTACGCCGTTTCAGGAATATCCGTTTTGTAGGCCCGTCGATAATAGCCTGGCGGCGTTAACTTAACGATTATCCGGCCTGACCAGATCGAAACGCTGATCCTCGCTAATACCGTAATAAGCGGACGGCCCTCCGGCGCGCAGCACCGGCTGCGCCTTCGCCGTCTGGTAAATGCCCTCTTCGAGCAGCGACTCATCGATATGCACCGCCACCACTTCCCCCAGCACCAGCCAGCTCTCAATCGGGCTGCCGTCGGCGGCGGTGAGCTGGATGCACTGCGACAAGCGGCACTCAAAGTTAACCGGGCTTTCCGCCACGCGCGGGGCGCGCACCAGGCGACTCTCTGCCGGGGTCAGCCCGGCGCGGGCAAACTCATCTTCGCCGTGCGCCAGCGACGCGGAGGTCTCATTCATCTGTACCGCCAGATCGCGGGTGGTTAAGTTCCAGACAAACTCTTTGCTTTCGACGATATTCTGCACGCTATCTTTCCAGCCGCTGCTGGCGAAACCAATAATTGGCGGGCGGTAGTTAAAGCAGTTGAAGAAGCTATAGGGCGCCAGGTTGCGGCGGCCTTGCCCGTCCAGCGAGGCGATCCAGCCGATAGGGCGCGGGCCGACAATGGCATTCAGCGGGTCGTGCGGCAGGCCATGACCTTTCGCGGGCTCATAAAAATACATAGCGTCTCCTGATGGCAAAAAGTTTCTTCAGGCTCCCTTATTTACCCGGCTGGCGTCAACGGGTATCTTACGCCGCTGTTAACAGGAGAATGCCATGAATGCCCAGAAGCCGGGTCTGCACCCGCGTAACCGCCACCACAGCCGCTACGACCTCGACGCCCTGTGCGCCGTCAACCCGTCGCTGCGCGCCTTTATCACGCGCAATCCGAACGGGGAAGAGACCGTTAATTTTGCCGATCCGCAGGCGGTGAAAGCCCTGAATAAGGCGCTGCTGGCGCATTTCTACGGCGTGCGCGAGTGGGATATCCCGGACGGCTTTCTCTGCCCGCCTGTGCCGGGTCGCGCAGACTATCTGCACCATCTCGCCGATCTGCTGGCAGAGAGCGATAACGGTACCATTCCGGCGCAGGCCAGCGTGCTCGATATCGGCACCGGTGCGAACTGCATCTATCCGCTGATTGGCGCCCATCAATATGGCTGGCGTTTTACCGGCAGTGAAGTCAACGCCGAAGCCTTTGCCAGCGCGCAGGCGATCATCGCCGCCAACCCTGGCCTGACCCGCGCGGTGCGCCTGCGTCGCCAGAAAGATATGGCGGCGATCCTCACCGGTATCATTCATAAAAATGAGTCCTACGATGCCGTTATCTGTAACCCACCTTTCCATGACTCGGCGCAGAGCGCGCAGGCAAACAGCGAGCGCAAGCGGCGCAACCTCGGCCAGTCTGTGACGGACGCGGCCAACTTCGGCGGCCAGCAGCAGGAGCTGTGGTGTGAAGGTGGCGAAGTCGCCTTTATCAAAACGATGATTGCCGAGAGCAAGCAGTTTGCCCGCCAGGTGTTGTGGTTCACCTCGCTGGTGTCGCGCGGCGACAACCTGCCGGAGCTCTACCGCGCACTGACGCAGGTCGGCGCGGTAAAAGTGGTGAAAAAAGAGATGGCGCAGGGGCAGAAGCAGAGCCGCTTTATCGCCTGGAGCTTCCTCGACGAGGCCCAGCGTAAACGCTGGGCGCAGAGTCGCTTTAAAGGGTAGGTTGTGCGGGCGGCGTACCGGAGTTCGCCGCCGGTTGCGCTTGCCCGATCCCTTCCGGTGCTGACACCATCTGGTAGGTCTGCACCGGCGGGCGCACGTGGGCGAGATCGAAATGTTTTTTCACCATCGTGTCGAGGGCGAAACGCACCGTCCACTGCTTTAGCGGCAGGGTGGTGAAGGTGACACGCAGCGTAAAGGCAGTATTGGTCAGCCCGACCAGCCCGGCAAAGTTCGGCTCGCCGATAATCAAACCGCGGATCTCCTCCTGCTCCATCAGTTCCGCCACCGCATCCTTCAGCGCCTGATTGGCTTTGTCTGTATCCTCATGACGATCGACATCATAGTTCGCCACCACTGAGCCAATCCCGCGCACAAAGTTGGCGAAGGTGGTGATCGATGACCACGGGATGATGTGGTACGCGCCGGTATCCTGGCGCACGCCGACGGAACGAATAGTCATCCGCTCCACCGTGCCGGTGAGCGGACCGATGGTCACCAGATCGCCGGTGTTCATCCCATTTTCAAACTGAATAAATATGCCGGTGATAATATCTTTCACCAGGGTCTGCGAACCGAACGAGATCGCCAGACCCAGCGCCCCGGCACCCGCCAGCAGCGGCGCGATATTCACTCCAATCTCTGAAAGCACAATCATTACCGTTATGGTGCTGATCACCACCGCCAGCGCGTTGCGAAACAGCGTCAGCAACGTACGCGTGCGCGCGCTGGGCAGCGGGCGACCGTGAATGTCGGATGTTAGCCGGTTCTCAATAATCGTCGCCAGCAATGTCCAGCCGACGGCGGAGAAGAAGAGGATCAGCGCGATACGGATCAGAATATCGACCGCCTTCTCCCCGGTACCATAATTGAGCCAGTGCCAGAAATCGAACAGCCCCCACGCGCTTAACAGCAGCAGAATGGTGGTGCAGACCACCAGGAAGCGGGCAGTTTTCATCGAGGCAGATAACCAGCCGTTAAGCCGCTTTTGCAACTCCGGATAGTTGCGCTGTACCTGCGGCGACAGGGTGATGGTCTTATCCAGCCAACGCGACAGCACGCCGGAGATAAACGCGGAGACGCTGAGGATCGCCAGGCTGCTCAACGACGCGCCCATCATAAACTTCAGGCTGTTGCCCGGATCGAAGAGCGAGAAGAAGAAGAGCACGATGAAGTAGGCGCTGGCGAGCCAGTGCCACACCAGTGCAAAGGCGCGGATAAAGAGGCTGAAGAAGGCCAGCGAGCGGTCTGCCAGCAGGATCAGGTTGTGCTGGATTTCGCGCTTGTTATGGAAAATCAGATAGAGCGCCCAGAGGGTGATGCAGAGCATGATCACCACATTGGCGAGGGCACCGAACTGAATGTTCACCTGATTGGAGATAATCGGCACCGCCACCAGCAGCCCATAGCCAATCAGGCTGCTGAGCGCGCTTAAGCGCAGGTGCCAGTAGCGCGCCGTCTCATCACGAATATGAAACGGGCGCAGATCGGGAATGCGCGGGCAGAAGATAAGCCGCAGGATCGCTTTGAAAAACTCAATCAGCGCGAAGGCGTTGAGAAACAGGCTCTGCTGAAAGGCGATGGTGCTGTTACCGCCGTTAAGGTTGGCGCGCAGCACCTGGCCGACAAACAGTGTCAGCGCCAGCAGAATGATGTCGATAATAAAAGCCCCGACAATCATCGACGGCAGTTGTAACCAGTTGCTGCTGTCGCGGTTTTTACGCCGCCCCCACGCGCCCATGCGGCGGTAAACCGGCGAGACGCAGAAGCGCACTGTCCACCAGAAGGCGAAGACCAGCACCGCGAGCAGCATGAAGTGGCTGGCAGCATTGGTGAAAGTTTGCGGGTTAAAGGCTTTATGCGGCGAGCCGGTGATATTGCGCCACAGCTGGGCAAAACGGGTCGAGAGTGCCTCGCCATAGTAATCCGCCACTTCGGTAACCTTCTCCAGCACCGTTTTCTGCTCTTCAATGGCGGGCGGCGAGATGACCGGCACTGGCTCCTGCGGCGGTGTCGTGGCGACTTTACGCAGCTGGTCGATCAGCTCTTTGCGTGATTCGTCATTCTCCAGCACATCGGCCAGCGCGCCATAAGCTGCTTTTTTCTGTTCAACATCGGGTTCGCTGGTTTGCGCTGAGGTGGAAGTGGTGGTTGCGGCGGTAACGCCGGGTATGGTCGCGGCCTGAAGCGGCGCGCACAGCAGGCTAATCAGTAACAAAATCCACGGCATAGCTCCTCCGGTGAGAAAATCCCGCAAAAGGATAAGTATAGGTGCCGGGGGAGGGCGAGAGGAAATTACGCACAATCCGCAAAAGAAAAACCCCTCCGGGTGGAGGGGTTGGCTGTCAGGAGACGTGTTGCAGGAACTCCTGCAAACGCTGGCTGGGCGGATTCTCAATCAGCTGCTGCGGGTTGCCATCTTCGGCAATGCGGCCCTTATCAATGAAAATCAGACGCGAGGCCACTTTTTCGGCAAAGCCGATTTCGTGGGTCACGATCACCATCGTCATTCCCTCTTCGGCCAGATCCTGCATCACTTTCAGCACTTCGTGACGCAATTCCGGATCGAGCGCCGAGGTTGGCTCATCAAACAGCATCATCTTCGGTTTGACCGCCAGCGCGCGGGCAATCGCCACGCGCTGCTGCTGGCCACCGGAGAGCTCTGACGGGTAGTGATGGGCGCGCTCGGCAAGACCCACTTTCGCCAGCAGCGCTTTCGCCTGCTTTTCCGCTTCCGCTTTGTTGGTGCCGCGCACGCGCAGCGGGCCAAACATCACGTTCTCCAGCGCCGTCAGGTGCGGGAAGAGGTAAAACTGCTGGAACACCATGCCCGCTTCCTGGCGGATCAGGCGCTCATCCACTTTCGGGTCGTTGACCTTCAGACCATCAACAATCAGATCGCCTTTGGTGATCTCTTCCAGCTTGTTGATGCAGCGCAGCAGGGTCGATTTACCGGAGCCGGACGGCCCGATAATCACCACCACTTCGCCCTGAGTAATGTTGAGGTCGATATCATGCAGCACCTGGGTTTTACCGAAGTGCTTGGAAACGTTTTTAAATTCAATCACAGGATTTTCATCCTTTTTTCAAGACGGCGAAGCACGATGTTGAGTGCCTGGGTAATGATGAGATAGATAACCCCGACGGCGGTCCAGATCTCCAGCGCGCGGAAGTTCCCGGCGATGATCTCCTGGCCCTGGCGGGTCAATTCAGCCGCGCCGATAACAATAAACAGCGAGGTATCTTTGATACTGATGATCAGCTGGTTGCCAAGCGGCGGCAGCATGCGGCGCAGCGCCAGCGGCATAATGACGTGGCGAATGGTTTCGCGGCGCGACAGACCAAGCGCCATGCCCGCTTCGCTAAAGCCTTTATGGATCGACAGCACCGAACCACGGGTGATCTCGGCAATATAAGCGCCCGAGTTGATCATGATCGTCACCACCGCGGCGGTGAAGGTGTCGATGCGCAGATCCGGCAGCGCCATCGGCAGGGCGAAGTAGATGTACATCACCTGCACGACAATCGGCGTGCCGCGGACAATTTCGATAAATACGAGGGCGACGTGGTTTGAGATCCACCCGCCGTAGGTGCGGGCTAAACCAGCCATCAGGCCGATAACGATACCGCCAGCCAGACCGAGGATCGAAATCCACAAGGTCATTTTGGCCCCGTCCAGTAGAAGCGGAATGGCGGGCCAGATGGCGCTCCAGTCAAACTGCATGTGATTAATTCCTGTATACCGTAGAAGAGACAAATAGCGCGGGGACGAAAGCCGCCCCCGACGTTTAACCTTTTATTTTTTAATAATTATTTAGGTTCTGAACCGAACCATTTTTTGTAGATTTCGTTGTACGTACCGTTCTCACGCAGGGTTTTCAGCGCGCCGTTCACTTTCTCACGCAGATCGTCGCTGCCTTTCGGGAAGGCGATGCCGTACTGCTGCGCTTCCAGAGAGTCGCCTACCGCTTTGAAACGACCGTTGCCGGCAGTTTTGATGAAGTAGAGGATGTTTGGCGTATCGTGCAGAACCGCATCAGCGCGGCCGGTACCCAGCTCCATGTAAGCGTTATCGATGTTCGGGAACTGGCGCAGATCTTTCGTTTTGATATTCGCTTTCGCGTAATCCACGGAGCCGGTGCCGCTCTTAACTGCGATCACTTTACCGTTGAGATCTTTCGCGCTTTTAACGTCGTTGTTGTCGGCTTTCACCATCACCAGCAGGCCGCTTTTGTAGTAGCCGTCGGAGAACTCGATCGCTTTTTTACGCTCTTCAGTAATGGTGATGCCCGCCAGTGCGACATCAACGTTTTTGGTTTGCAGGGCAGGGATGATGCCGCTGAAGTCCATCGGCTTCAGTTCATAATCCAGCTTCAGCTCTTTCGCCACGGCAGCCCACAGGTCGATGTCGAAACCAACGTACTCATTGCCTTTTTTGAATTCGAAAGGAACGAATGCAGTATCGGTAGCCACAACCAGTTTTTTATCAGCAGCCTGAGAAGAAACAGCAAAGGCGAGAGCGAGTGCGGCCAGGGAGAATTTCAATACAGACTTCATAGTGTTTCCTTTTGTATCGGGGGAGCGAGCCCCTGCGAGAATGAACGCAGTATGAAAAAATCATGCCAGGTTTACAACCTATTGTTTTGTAAAGGCGAAGCTTTAACCGGTTGCACAATAAGTGTAGCAATGACACCGCAATGCACCATTTTGAGTCACTCTTTTGGTGCGCTCGCGCGAGATTGTCGGCAGTGCTGCTATTTAGCGCACAACGTGGGCGAGAAACAATCACTTATTAACAATTTTGTGATGAGATAATTACGAAGCGGTAACTTTCTGGCGGGAAGGGGGAGAAGTGTTGCACCATAAAAGTGCAAACCCCCGCACCGGAGGCGCAGGGGTCAGAGCGATAACGAAAAGATCTGGCTTATTCGATGTTAGCTTCGATAAACCACAGGTACTGATCCAGATCGCGGGAAGCGGCGGTAAAGATATCTGCGGTATCTTCATCTTTCGCTTCGGTGATGGCTTTACGCAGGTCGTTCGCGACCACCGCGTAACGATCGGCCAGCTCTTTCAGGTGATCCTGCACACTGTGAATATCCAGCGGGTAGCTTTTCAGTGCCGTTTTGCTGTTGATCACCTGAGTGGTACCCAGTGCAACACCGCCCAGCTGAACCGCGCGCTCTGCCATGGTATCAAGGTGCGTTACCAGCAAAGTACGGAACTGATCCAGCATTTCGTGCACGCCGATAAAGTTCGCGCCGCGCATGTTCCAGTGGGCCTGCTTGGTGATCAGAGACAGGTCAGTGAAGTGGATCACCTGGCGATTCAGCAGCTCAATGGTCGCTTGTTTGTCGCTGTCCGATACATCGTTACGGGTATAAAGCAGATTAGACGCTTTCGTTTTTACCAGTTTAGCGGTACTCATAATCCATATCCTCTTGATGTTTGTGTCCCAGGTAATTACCGGAACTAAGTATAGCACCAGATGAACCGTAGTCGGTTTTGGCTATGCCTATCAGTTCGATAGCGTGATTTAAATATAGGTCACGATTTCGAAAATACGCAACTAATCGAATGAAATGTAAGATAAATCTAATAAAGAGACAGCAGATAACTAAGAATAATTCTAATTAATAAAGAATTTACTTAAAGCGTAAAAAATAATGTCAAAGGTCTGAATGAATATTCAGCATGAGCGAAATCTCATGCTGAATAATTATTATTTACCAATATCCACTTCTTTTATTGTGGTCTCGCGGCGCAGGGTTAATGTCGACCCCATCGAGGCAATCACAATCGCCATCAAGGCCAGCACCTGCTGGAGCGCAAGCGTCTCGCCGAGGAAGATCATCCCCGAAACGGCAGCCAGCGCTGGTTCCATGCTCATCAGTGTACCGAAGGTGCGCGTCGGCAGACGGGTGAGGGCGATCATCTCAAGGGAGTAGGGCAATGCAGTCGACAGAATCGCCACCGCAATACCGAGCGGTAAAATAGACCAGTGCCACAACACCTCGCCCGCCTGAAATGCGCCAAGAGGCACAAAGACGATGGCGGCAATCAGCGAACCCAGCGCAACCGTCGCCGGGCCATGATCCTCGCCCGCGCGTTGCCCGCTAATAATATAGATAGCCCAGCAGGCCCCCGCGCCGAGCGCAAATGCCGCGCCGGTTAAATCAACATGCGCCACATCCTGGCCCAGCGGCAGCAGATACCACAGCCCCAGCACGGCGAGGATCACCCAGATAAAATCAACTGCCCGGCGGGAGCCGAAAAGAGCAACTGCCAGCGGACCGGTGAACTCCAGCGCCACGGCCACGCCAAGCGGCACGGTCTGGATCGCCAGATAGAACATGTAGTTCATCGCGCCGAGCGACAGGCCATAAAAGAGCAGCGGCAGACGCTGTTCGCGGGTGAAACGCAGGCGCCAGGGTTTAAAGACGATGACCAGGATAAGCGTGCCGAGGGCAAGACGCAGCGCGGTGACGCCGGGCGCGCCGACCAGAGGAAAGAGCGATTTCGCCAGCGACGCCCCTCCCTGAATCGAGGTCATAGCGATAAGCAGTATGATAACCGGTACCCACACCGGCAGTTTACGCGGCAAAACAGGCATCCTTTCTCCGTTAAGTGTCTGGTGAAGCAGAGCCGACAGTCTACTTGAAATAGTATTCAGACGGTTGATGGTTGGTTGTAAAAAAGGCTGAAAAAATCCGTATAATGGCCGTCGGGCGGTCGATTATTGGCCTGTTTATTTAAGAATAATCTGGATGAACGAATTCCAGAACAGGTACCATAATAGTCCGACTCTTGAGAAAAGTGCTTTTTAATGAATGGGTTGTTAAGAAGCGGAAACTTTCTGTTACATGAAAGAACGCTTTAGACTCTATTTCTCTCAAAGAGTTTCCTTATAATTTTTGATATATTTAAATGCGTAGTACCCAGGATTTCTTGAAGCACATTTGAGGTGGATTATGAAAAAAATTGCATGTCTTTCAGCACTGGCCGCTCTTCTGGCGGTTTCTGCAGGTTCCGCAGTAGCATCAACTTCTACTGTTTCCGGCGGTTATGCTCAGAGCGACGCTCAGGGTATTGCTAACAAAACCAACGGTTTCAACCTGAAATACCGTTACGAGCAGGATAACAACCCGCTGGGCGTTATCGGTTCCTTCACCTACACCGAAAAAGATCGTACTACCGGTGAAGGCGTTTATAACAAAGCTCAGTACTACGGCATCACTGCTGGTCCGGCTTTCCGCATCAATGACTGGGCGAGCATCTACGGTGTAGTTGGTGTTGGTTACGGTAAATTCCAGCAGACTGCTGACGTTGCTAAAGTGTCTGACACCAGCGACTACGGCGTTTCTTACGGTGCTGGTCTGCAGTTCAACCCGATGGAAAACGTTGCTCTGGACTTCTCCTACGAGCAGAGCCGTATCCGTAGCGTTGACGTTGGCACCTGGATCGCTGGTGTTGGTTACCGCTTCTAATCGCTTTTGCGATAATAAAAATCCGCCTCAAGGGGCGGATTTTTTTTGCCTGCAAAAAGCATAGACCGTTAACGGCTGCTGCGCGTGTCGAACAGGTCGGTGCCGAGATGGTTATAGTCCACTTTCTGTAACTTAAAGTTGGTTACGTAGACGGGCCCCGCTTTTTTCCCGGAGATAAACGGGTAGGCATTTTTGATCTGCGTGGCGGTAATCCCGGTCCACTGCGAGAAGAAGCTCAAAAAGTCGTTGGCGGAGCGGCGCGCTTTAATCAGACGATGTTTTGTCGCATCGCTTGAGACCACCATAAACGGCACCTGGAAGTTCTGCTGAAAATGGTCGTCATGCGCGAGGTACTGCACCTCTTTGCCGCGCTCTTTGAACGCCAGACCATGATCGGAGAAGTAGACCATCGAGAAACTCTCGCCGCTGTTGCGCAGCTGGGAGTAGATCTTGCCCAGCAGATCGTCGGTTTGCGTGATGGAGTAGAGGTAGCAGGAGGTCTCTTTCGACTGCACAAACTCGTTGTACTTGCCGCCGGTGCGATCGCACGCCTGCGGATGCGAGCCCATCAGATGCAGCACAATCAGCTGCGGTTGATTACGCCGTACGCTCAGCACCTGGTTGGTGAGCTTTAACAGATCCTCATCGCGGGTGTTTTTATCCGCTTCAAAGTCGCCCCGTTTCAGGAACTGCACTTCATCGGCGCGTTTGGCAATGCTGGCGATGGCGGTGTCATATTCGCCAATTTGTCCCTGGTTTGAGAACCACCAGGTCTGGAAACCGGCGCGGCTCGCCAGCGTGACAAAGTTATCCTGATACTGCGGCTTGTCGTTGACCACACGGTTTAAGGTCAGGCCGAGGGACTTCTGTGTCGATCCGCTGGCGGCAATATAGTCGGTAAAGAGATCGCCATTCACCTGGCTGGCAAACGGCGTATTGTTCCAGTGCCCACCAAAAGCGCCCAGCGCATCGCGGCGCGCGCTCTCGCCAATCACCACCACATAGACGTGATACTTCGGGTTAACTGCGGTGACCGTCCAGGTATCTTTCATCCCGGAGAGCTGCGCCATGTTCTCCTCTTCTACCTTCACTTCGTGGTAGTTGTAGGCGACATCGCGCACAAAGCGCAGCACCGGCACGCCGGTGTCGATCAGGCGGAACTCAAAGCCGCGAAAATGGTTCTGTACCGGGCCGATAAAGTAGGAGGCGACGCAAAAGATTACCCCCAGCGTGTCCCACTTCAGCCACGGCGTCGAAGGCACCAACACCCGGCGGCGCAGCGCAATCACGCCCAGCGCGAGGATGCCAACGCTAATCACGTAGTGATACCACGGGAAGATGGTCAGAATTTCTGACGACTCTTCAATATTGGTGGAACGCAGCGCCAGCAGGGTGTTGAAGTTGGGCGCGCCATAAGCCTGACCAAACGGAAAGTAGCTGGCGGCGACCAGCGTGGTAATGGTCAGAAAGATTTTTTGCGCACGCGGCGCATGACGCCAGAGCACGCAGAGCGCGCAGGTGGAGACCACCGCATACAGCACGCTGAATTCGTAGCCAAGGGCAAAGTTAATTAATAGTGACTGCAGGAAATAGAAACCAATCCACGGATTGATCGACTGACCGCGCAGGGCAACGGACTCTTTAAGGATTACGCTCATAGATGATTTCGTGAAACGCCATGTGCTCACCCTGGCGTAAGGGCCAAAACCTGCCGGACAGCGCGCTGAGAGGGGGAGGGGATCCGCGTCTGCGGTGCGCATTGAGTGCAGGGCTGCGCAAAGATAAAGCGCGGCGGGTTCCAGGTCAACAGCAGCTAAGAGATTGTTTTGCGAGAGTGATTGCAAATCCAGCAAAAATACGCGGATTTTGGGGAAAACAGGTCAGTATGAAGCGATAAGATGACAGAAATATGAAGCGGCGTACCGCGACGCCGCATCAGTGGGTAGGTTTATCTTCGTTCTGCTGCGGCTTACCGTTGACGATATCGCACAACATATTGAGCAGCATTAAACGGACTTTAAAGGGAGAGTGGCTAAACACGCGCATACACCTCTTGAACTCATTCATTGTCACCTCCTGATGATTAGGACCCCTTCGATCCATGAAAGGTGAACGCATTACATACAGATATAGCACAGGCTATATTACATAGCTACGGCTAATACGTTAATTTTTTGTACTGATTCACGGATGGTTTACAATGCGCCTCTCTTATATGATGCTGCACAGCGTCTCACCGTCAGGGGAAGCACTATGAACCGTCGCGCAGGTAAGCAAACAATAAAAAAAGTGACGCTGGTTAATGTCGAAGAGCATGTCGAAGGTTTCCGCCAGGTCCGCGAAGCGCACCGCCGCGAGCTGATTGATGACTATGTTGAACTCATCTCCGATCTGATCCGCGAAGTGGGGGAAGCCCGTCAGGTGGATATGGCCGCGCGCCTCGGCGTGTCGCAGCCCACGGTGGCGAAAATGTTAAAAAGGCTCGCCTCGGTCGGTCTTATCGAGCAGATCCCGTGGCGCGGCGTCTTTCTCACCGCCGAAGGGGAGAAGCTGGCGCAGGAGAGCCGCGAACGCCACCAAATCGTTGAGAGTTTCCTGCTGGTGTTAGGCGTCAGCCCGGATATCGCCCGGCGCGATGCGGAAGGGATGGAGCACCACGTCAGTGAAGAGACCCTTGAATGTTTCCGTCGTTTCACGCAGCAACACGAGACGCCATCTGAATGAACCTCCCTTTTATTCGCGCCCTGGCGCGTGACCGCTTTCTCCACCTGTTACTGTTAATTGGCGTCGCCTTATGCTTCTTTGTGCCCTTTGCGCCAAAGAAGTGGCCCGGCGCCATCGACTGGCACACCATTATTACCCTCAGTGGGTTAATGCTGCTGACCAAAGGGGTGGAGCTGAGCGGCTATTTTGATGTGATTGGCCGACGCATGGTGCGCCGTTTTCAGCATGAACGTCAGCTGGCGATCTTCCTCGTGCTGGCGGCGGCGGTGCTCTCTACCTTCCTGACTAACGATGTGGCGCTCTTTATTGTCGTGCCGCTGACCATCACGCTAAAGAAGCTGTGCGAAATCCCGGTTAACCGGCTGATCATCTTCGAAGCGCTGGCGGTCAACGCCGGATCGCTTTTAACGCCCATCGGTAACCCGCAGAACATCCTGATTTGGGGCCGTTCGGGGCTCTCTTTCCCGGCCTTCATCTGGCAGATGGCACCGCTGGCGCTGGCCATGATGATCACCTTGCTGGTGCTGTGCTGGTTCTGCTTCTCCGCGAAAGCGCTGACTTACCATAGCGGGCAGAGTTCGAGCGAGTGGAAACCGAAGCTGGTCTGGAGCTGCCTTGGCTTCTACCTGGTCTTTATCACCGCGCTTGAGCTGAAGCAGGAGCTGTGGGGGTTGGCGATAATCGCCGTCGGCTTCCTCTTCCTGGCGCGCCGGGTGGTGTTCAGTGTCGACTGGACATTGCTGCTGGTCTTTATCGCCATGTTTATCGACGTCCATCTGCTGACCCAGCTGCCTGCGCTGCACGCGACACTTGCCAGCACCGGCCAGCTCTCACAGCCGGGCTTATGGCTGACCGCGATTGGCCTGTCGCAGTTTATCAGTAATGTGCCGGCGACCATTCTGCTGCTCAACTATGTGCCGCCCGATACGCTGCTCGCCTGGGCAGTTAACGTCGGTGGTTTTGGCCTGCTGCCGGGATCGCTGGCGAACCTGATCGCCCTGCGTATGGCGAATAATCGTCGCATCTGGTGGCGCTTCCATCTCTACTCCATGCCGCTGCTGGTGTGGGCTGCGCTGGTCGGATACGGATTACTCTTAGTCATATAGTGCTGATTTGTCAGTTTATCCTGGCAAATGTATAGCAACCGCCTAAGTTTAGTAAACGGCGCACCCTCGGCGCCGTTACCTGACAGGAACGTTGCGAGATTATGGCAGAAAAGAGAACTCAACCTGACGACGTTCAGGACGACGAAAAAGAGCAGCAAGACGACAAACCCCGCAAACGCCCCGGAAAGAAGCCGCTGATTATTCTCGGCATTGTCGTCGTAGTGATGGTTGTTGTGGCGCTGGTGTGGTGGTTATTAACCCGCAACCAGGAGACCACCGATGACGCCTTCACCGACGGCGATGCGGTGACCATTGCGCCGAAAGTGGCGGGCTACGTCACCGATCTGCGGGTGAAAGATAACCAGCGGGTGAAAAAGGGCGATCTGCTGGTAGTGATCGATCCGCGCGATGCTACCGCCCAGCGCGATCAGGCGCAGGCCCAGCTTGGGCTGGCGACCGCGCAGCTTCACCAGGCGCAGGCGCAGCTCGCGCTCTCCAAAGTGCAGTACCCGGCGCAGCGGGATGAAGCCCGCGCGCAGGTACTGAAAGCGAAGGCCGATCTGGCTAACGCTGAAGCCGCTTACAAACGTCAACGCGGTGTCGATCCCCGCGCGACCACCCAACAAAACATTGATACCGCTAATGCGCAGTTGCGCAGTGCCCAGGCGCAGCTTGCCAGCGCGCAGGCGCAACTGGAAGTGGCCGAGCAGGTGCAGTTGCAGATCCGCCAGCAGGAGACCAACGTCGAGGCGCGCGAGCAGCAGGTCGCGCAGGCGAAAGCGCAGCTGGAAACCGCTAACCTCAACCTCTCATGGACTAACGTCCGCGCGCCGTTCGATGGTTATGTCACCAAGCGTAATGTGCAAACCGGCACGCTGGTGCAGGCCGGAAGCGCGCTCTTTTCGCTGGTCTCCCAGGAGGTGTGGGTGACGGCGAACTTTAAAGAGTCGCAGCTGGAGCGCATGCGTCCGGGTAATAAAGTGACGGTCACCGTCGATGCCTGGCCGGATCTGGAACTGGAAGGGCATGTCGACAGTATCCAGCAGGGGAGCGGCTCGAAGTTCGCCGCCTTCCCGTCGGAAAACGCCACCGGTAACTTTGTGAAGATCGTTCAGCGCGTGCCGGTGAAGATCGTCATTGATAAGGGGCTGGATCCGAACAAACCGTTACCGCTTGGCCTCTCTGTTGAACCGAAGGTTACGCTGGAATGACCGACCACAGTCATGAAAACTGGCGTCCGGCCAGTAACCCGTGGGCGGTGGCGTGGGTCGTCACCCTCGCGGTGTTTATGGAGATCCTCGACACCACCATCGTCAACGTAGCGCTACCGCACGTCGCCGGGTCACTCTCCGCCAGTTATGACGAATCCACCTGGGTGCTGACCAGCTACCTGGTGGCGAACGGTATTGTGCTGCCAATCTCCGCTTTTCTTAGCCGTACCTTTGGCCGCAAACAGTTTTTCCTTATCTGCATTGTGATGTTTACCGTCTGCTCGTTTTTGTGTGGTATCGCCACCGAGCTGTGGGAGATCATTCTGTTTCGTATTTTGCAGGGCTTCTTCGGCGGCGGCCTGCAACCGACGCAGCAGTCGGTGCTGCTGGATTACTTCAAACCGGAAGATCGCGGCAAAGCCTTTGGTCTCTCCTCCATCGCCATTATCGTCGCGCCGGTGCTCGGCCCGACGCTGGGTGGCTGGATCACCGATAACTACTCCTGGCGCTGGGTCTTTTTTATCAATATCCCGGTGGGCATCGTTACGGTGCTGGCGATCTACCAGCTGCTGGAAGATCCGCCGTGGGAGCGTAAATCAAAACAGAAACTCTCCATCGACTGGCCGGGCATTGGCCTGATCGCCCTCGGGCTTGGCTGCCTGCAGGTGATGCTCGATCGCGGCGAAGATGAGGATTGGTTTAACTCCGACTTCACCCGCATCTTTGCGGTGCTGACGGCGGTAGGGATTGTCGGCGCGATCTACTGGCTGATGTACGCCAAAAAGCCGGTGGTGGATTTGCGCTGCATGGCCGATAAAAACTTTACCGTCTCCAGCCTGCTGATGGCCGGGATGGCGATGATCCTCTATGGCAGCTCGGTGGTGATCCCGCAGCTGGCGCAGCAGGATCTCGGTTACACCGCTACCTGGTCAGGGCTGGTGCTCTCGCCCGGTGCCATATTGATTGTGTTAACCATTCCGCTGGTGTTGAAGCTGATGCCGGTGGTGCAGACGCGCTGGATCATCGCCTTCGGCTTCTTCTGCCTGGCCGCTTCATTTTGGTGGACACGCTCGCTAACCCCGGATGTTGATTTTGAAACGCTGGTGCTGTTCCGCAGTGCGCAGTCGATCGGGCTGGGCTTCCTGTTTGTGCCGCTTACCACCATCGCCTTTATCACCATTCCGCGGCAACTCAATGCTGATGCGGCGGCGCTGTTTACTATGTTTCGTAACGTGGCGGGATCGATCGGCATTTCGCTCTCAACGGCGGCGATCACCGAGCGTTCGCAGGCGCATATGTCGCACCTCTCTGAACATACGTCGCCGTTTAATGAGCAGTTCCAGCTGGCGCTGCGGTCAATGGCGGAGTCGGTGCGCAACTTCACCAGCCTGGCGGGCGATCCCTTCTCTAACGCCACCGGACAGATGTACAAAGCGATGGTCGCCCAGTCGCGCATTCTGGCCTACATCGATGTCTTTACCATCCTGAGTGTGGTGGCGGTTCTGTTGATCCCATTTTGTCTATTGCTTTCGCCGATCAAGAGCGAAGGCAGCGCAGGAGCACATTAATATGGCATGGCGTCATTTTCCCGTTACCTTTTTGTCACTGTGCCTTGCCGGGTGCGCGGTCGGGCCGGATTACCAGCCCGCGCAGCCGCAAACTCCGGCGCGCTGGAACGATCCGGGTGATGCGTCGGTGAAGTCGCGGGCGACGCCGCAGGCGGTCAACCCGCGCTGGTGGACGACCTTTAACTCGCCGCAGCTTAACAGCCTGATCGAACGGGCGATTGCCGGTAACTTATCCCTGCAACAGACGGTGCTGCGCATTGCCGGTGCCCGTGAGCAGATCAACCAGGCGGGCGGCGCGTTTCTGCCGGCGGTGAACGGCTCGCTACAGGCGACGCGCCAGCAACTGGGGCTGGAAGGGGAGCTGAAATCCCATGATGTCTACGGCCAGCTGGAGAATGCCGACCCGGCGGTCAGCGGCGCGCTCGGCGCGTTAACTCAGCCGGTCAATCTCTACCAGGGCAGCTTTGATGCCCAATGGGAGCTGGATTTGTGGGGCAAAGTGCGCCGTCAGGTTGAGGCTACCACCGCCCAGCAGCAGCAGGCGATTGAGCAGCGCAACGATGCGCTGGTGTCGCTGGAAGCGGAAGTGGCGCGCGCCTGGCTGCAACTGCGCGGCGCGCAGAGCATCATTGCCTCACTCAATACGCAGATCCAGAGTGCGCAGGAGACTTTAACCCTGACGCAAAATCGCCAGCAGGGCGGGCTATCGCCGCAGCTGGATGTGGAGAATGCCCGCGCCCAGGCAGCGAACCTTGAAGCGCAGCTGCCGCAGTACCAGGCGCAGGAGCGCCAGGCGATGAATGCGCTGGCGGTGCTGCTCGGCAAAACGCCGGGTGCGCTGGATAGCGAACTGCGCGGCACGCAGCCGCTCCCGGCCTTGCCGGACGTGGTGCCAACCGGCATTCCCTCCACTTTAGCGCGCCGTCGCCCGGACGTGCGCGAAGCGGAAGCGACGCTGCATGCGGCGACCGCGCAAATTGGCGTCTCCGTCGCACAGCTCTTCCCGAGCCTGACGCTTAGCGGCCAGTTTGGTCTGCGCAATAGCGAAACCAACTGGCTGACGGACTGGAGCAGCCACTTCTACAGCTTTGGCCCGCAGGTCTCGATCCCTATTTTCCAGGGCGGACGGTTGGTGTCGAGCGTCAAGCTGGCGCGCGCGCAGCAGGGTGCTGCAGTGCTCAATTATCGCCAGACGGTGCTCAGTGCGCTGAACGATGTCGAGAATGCGCTGGTCAGCTACCGTGCCGATCAGCAGCGTGAAGCGAGCCTCGATAAGACGCTGGAAGCGTTGCAGAACGCCTTTTCGCTGGCCAGCGACAGCTACCGCAAAGGGATTGCCAGCTTCCTCGATGTGCTCGACGCCCAGCGCCAGCTGGCGCAGGCGAGCCAGCAGCGCGAGCAGGCGCGGGTGCAGAGCAGCCTCGATCTCGTCGCGCTCTACAAAGCCCTCGGCGGCGGCTGGGAGCCGTACCAGAACGTGCAACTGCCTGATTACAAAGTCTTTGGCGACGCGCCGCGCGGATAATCAGAGGATGGGGCAAGAAACAGGCAGGATCCCCACATTCGCCGCGCAGGCACGGAGCGTATAACTGATTGCGTCAAAAAACCGATGAGGAGACGCTACCATGCGCTACAAAAAACTGGGCAATACCGGACTGTTTGTTTCTGAACTCTGCCTCGGCACCATGACCTTCGGCGGTCAGGAGGATATGTGGGGCAAAATCGGCCAGCTGCAGCAGGCACAGGCTGAAGAGCTGGTTGGTCGCGCCCTTGATGCCGGGATCAATTTTATTGATACCGCTGATGTTTACTCCGGCGGACGCTCGGAAGAGATCACCGGCCAGGCGTTAAAAAACCTGAAGGTGCCGCGCGAGAATGTGGTGGTCGCTACCAAAGTGTTTGGTGAAACCGGCACCGCAGGCGTCAATTCGCGCGGCAGTTCGCGCTTTCACATTATTCAGAGCGTGAAAGCGAGCCTCAAGCGCCTGCAACTCGATCATATCGATCTCTACCAGTTGCACGGGTTTGATCCGGCGACGCCGATGGAGGAGACGCTTTACGCTCTCGATACGTTGGTGCAGCACGGGCATGTGCGCTATATCGGCGTCTCCAACTGGGCGGCATGGCAGATTGCCAAAGCGCTGGGCATCTCCGAACGCCTCGGCCTCGCGCGTTTTGCTTCGCTACAGGCTTATTACACCATTGCCGGACGCGATCTGGAGCGCGAGCTGGTGCCGATGATGCAGAGCGAAAATGTCGGGCTGATGGTCTGGAGCCCGCTGGCGGGCGGCCTGCTGAGCGGCAAATATGGCCGTGACGGCAAAGCTGAAGCGGGCGGTCGCCGGGTGGAGTTTGACTTCCCGCCGGTGAATAAAGATCGCGCCTTCGACTGCGTGGATGTGATGCGTGCTATCGCCGACAGCAAAGGCGTCAGCGTGGCGCAAATCGCGCTGGCCTGGCTGCTGCATCAGCAGGCGGTGACCAGCGTGATTATCGGCGCGAAACGCCCGGAACAGCTTGACGATAACCTCGCCGCAACGAGCGTGCAGCTGAGCGACGAGGAGCTTAAACAGCTTGGTGCCGTCAGCGCCTTGCCTGGCGAATACCCCGGCTGGATGCTGGAGCGCCAGGGCGAGTATCGCCGTAATCAACTGAATCAGCAGTAATTTACCCTCAGAAATAAAGCACAGGCCGGATAAGCATTAACGCTATCCGGCCTGCTGCACTTTGCACCGCTCATCTCTCCCGTTTCACACAATTCTTTCGAAAAGCGTCACAAAACCGCGCTTCTCTCTTTGCCTGTTTTTTCGCCATTCGCTATATGACTAGTCATATATACGAAATGACTAGTCATGGAGAAAGCGCAATGAGCAGAACATTACCGACCGGCTTTTTATGGGGTAACTCGGTCTCCAGTATGCAGACCGAAGGGGCGTGGAATGAGGGCGGAAAAGGAATGTCGGTCTACGATATCCGCGAAGCCAGCGAATTTGCCTCCGACTGGAAAGTCGCCACCGACTCCTATCACCGTTACGAGGAAGATTTCGACCTGATGCAGGATCTGGGCATGAACTGCTACCGCTTTCAGATCGCCTGGAGCCGCGTCTGCCCTGAGGGTGACGGTGAATTTAATCAGGAGGGCATCGATTTTTACGCGCGCTTTATTGATGGTCTTCTGGCGCGCGGCATTGAGCCGATGGTCTGCCTCTACCATTTCGATATGCCGCTGGCGCTGGCAGAAAAGTATAACGGTTTTGTCGATCGCCACGTGCTGGACGCCTTTGTGCGTTACGGCCAGAAGATGATCGACTGCTTCGGCAGCAAGGTGAAGTACTGGCTCACCTTCAACGAGCAGAATATCTACCATATGCCCGGCGCGTTTCAGGTTGGCGGCTACCTGAAGGGCGAGAAAACCCTGCGCGAGCTTTACCAGATCCAGCACCATGTGATGATGGCGCACGTGCTGCTGACCCACTATCTGCACGATACCCAGCCCGGCAAATTAATGGGTGGCATGCTGGCGCACCAGCTGATCTACCCGGCTACCTGCAAACCGCGCGATATCTTCTGCGCCATGCAGTATGACGAATTCCTCAATCAGAACCTGCTGCGCGTCTACGCCGGGCAGGGGTACAGCCCGGCGGTAATGGCTGTAGTGGAGAAAGAGGGCTTCGGCGATATCTACCGTGATGAGGATTTGGCGCAGATTGCGCGCGTCAAAAACGACTTTATGGCCTTTAGCTACTACGCCAGCAAAACGCTGGACAGCGACGCCATTGGCACGGATACGCCGGTCAACTACTACCTGCATGAAGGCGACAAGCCCAATCCTTATCTTGAAGCGACAGAGTGGGGCTGGCAGATCGATCCGCTCGGTTTTCGCGCCATCATTACCCGCTACTACAACGACTGGCGGCTGCCGGTCTTCCCGATTGAGAACGGCATCGGCGTGATTGAGGAGTGGGACGGCGTCAACCCGATTGATGATGAGTACCGCATTGCCTATCACCGCGATCACCTGCAAGCGATGCAGGATGCGATGTTTGAAGATGGCGCGCAGGTGATTGGCTATCTCGGCTGGGGGCTTATCGACATCCTCAGCTCCCAGGGCGATATGCGTAAACGCTACGGCGTGGTCTACGTCAACCGCGATAACCACGACCTGAAAGATATGCGACGCGTACCGAAAAAGAGCTACCGCTGGCTGCAACGGGTGATCCGTAGCAACGGGCGTGACATGTAACGCAGTGATAAGAGGGCAGCGCAATGTCTGAGACAAAAATCACGCCGAAAATGCAGTTATTCGTCGATAAGTTCGTGGAGTTCTCCGCCCGCCTGGCAAACCAGGTGCATCTGCGATCCCTGCGCGACGCGTTCGCGGCGGTGATGCCGATTTTCATCCTCGCCGGGCTGGCGGTGTTGATCAATAACGTCATTTTCCCCTGGGTGCTGGAGGGCGAGACGCTGGCACGCTTTAAGGTGTGGGGCGAAGCGGTCATTAACGGCACGCTGAATATCGCGGCCCTGTTGATTGCGCCAATGACCGCCTGGTCGCTGGCGCGCAATAAGAACTTCGGCAACCCGGTCTCGGCGGTAGTCATTGCGATTGCCAGTTTTATTATCATGATGCCGATGCAGCTGGACGTGGTGCCGGTGGGGAGTAAAACCACGGTGAGCGTCGCGCAGATGCTGTCGTTTGCCAATATCGGCACCACCGGCATCTTCGCCGGGGTGATTATCGGCCTGCTCTCGACGGAGCTGTTTATCCGCGTCGCCAGCGTGAAGCGCTTCTCCATTTCCCTCGGCGATAATGTGCCGTCGGCGGTGGGGCAATCCTTCTCGGCGCTGATCCCGACCATCATCACCCTGTCGATCTTCGCGATGGTGGCGGCGCTGCTGGCGAACCTGCTGCATACGGATTTGATCCATCTCATCACCACCCTGATTCAACAGCCGCTGCGCCAGATCAACACCAGCCTGCCGGGCACGCTGTTTATCTACAGCTTCGGCAACTTCCTCTTTACGCTCGGCATTCACCAGACGGTGGTCAACGGCGTGATTCTCGAACCGCTGCTGCTGATTAACACCAATGAGAATATGCTCGCCTTCGCCAACGGCCAGCCGATCCCGCATATCATCAACAGCATTTTTGTGCCGACCTTCGGCATGATTGGCGGCACCGGCAGCACGCTGTCGCTGCTGATCGCTATCTTTATCTTTGCCAGGCAGCAGTCGGCAAAGCAGGTAGCGCGGCTGGCCATTTCACCGGGGCTGTTCAACATCAACGAACCGGTGATTTTCGGCCTGCCAATTGTCTTTAACCTGCCGCTGATGATCCCCTTTGTGCTGCTGCCGGCGCTGGGTATCTGGTTCGCCTGGTTCTGCACCACGATGGGCTGGATGGCGCGCTGCGTGGTGATGATCCCGTGGACGACACCGCCAATTTTAAGCGCCTGGCTGGCGACGGCGGGCGACTGGCGGGCGGTAGTGGTTCAGTTGATAATCATCATCTTTGGTGTATTCTTCTACCTGCCTTTCCTCAAAATTGCCGAGAGAGTGGCCTTAAGAAACAATGGGATAGATTAAATTACCGGGACGGGTCATGGCGGCAAAATATATCACCATCGCGCGGGAAATTAAGCGGCGCATCCTCAGCCAGCAGTATCCTGCCAGCGCGCCGCTGCCGGATCAGTTCGCGCTGGCGGCGGAGTTTAATACCAGCCGCATGACCATCCAGCAGGCGATGCGTCAGCTGATTGTTGAGGGGCTGGTCTATACCCGCCAGGGGCAGGGCACCTTTATCCGCAAAAACTTCCTCCAGCTGTCGCGCTGGGATCTGCCGGGCAGCGACTATTTTGGTGCCACCAAAACCTGGGAGAACGTTGGTGAAGTGACGAGCAAGATCGTGCGCTTCGATCTGCGTTTTGCCAGTGAAAAGGAGCAGGCCTCGCTGCTGGTGGGGCCGGATGAGCCGGTGTATGACTTTGTGCGCCTGCGTCTGCTGGAGGGCGAGCCGGTGTCGCTGGAGTTCACATTGATGCCGGTAAACCTGGTGCCGGGGCTCAATCGCAGCCATCTCGAAAGCTCGGTGTTTCGCTATGTGCAGGACGATCTGGCGCTAAAAATCATGGGGTCGTACCGCATTGTCCGCGCGCTGAAGCCCTGCGAAGAAGATAAGCAGTACCTCAATTGCGACGAGACCGATCCGGTGCTGGAGGTGGAACAGGTTATCTACCTGGAAGATGGCACGCCGCTGGAGTATGCCCATTGCCATTACCGCTACGATCACGGCGGGGTGATTGTGGTTAACCACGGATAAAAGCGCTGTTTTTATTATTGCCGGATGGCGGCTACGCCTTATCCGGCCTACGCGATACATCAACACTGATTGCTTGTGCCATCCGGCAATCAACATAAAAAAAGCGGAGCCGAAGCTCCGCTTTTTAAATCAGTTGTAGGCCGGATAAGCGCAGCGCCATCCGGCATTCAAACCGACCGTAAATCAGTTCAGACGTACCGGCATACCGGAACGGTTCTGGATCGCCTGGTCAACAACGCTTGAATCAACGTCCGCCTGGCTGGTCACCGCCTGCACCGCTTTGGTCAGCGCGATCGGCACGATTTCGCCGCCGGTAAACTGCGCTTCGGTGGTGGAGAGCGGGTTGTGAACTTCGATATAGCGGCTGCCATCCGGTTCGGTGGTCGCTTTTACCGGCTCATCAATAAACTGCACGCGGGTGCCGACCGGCACGTTCTCGAACAGGAATTTGATGTCGTCGTTACGCAGACGCACACAGCCGTGGCTCACGCGCAGGCCGATACCGAAGTTGGCGTTGGTACCATGGATTGCATACAGGCGGCCAATATAGAGCGCGTAGAGACCCATCGGGTTATCCGGGCCTGCCGGAACAACCGGCGGCAGCGGTTGACCCATTGCCTGATACTCGGCGTGCATTTTTGCCGTCGGTGTCCAGGTCGGACCGGCTTTTTTACGCTCGACTTTGGTGGTCCAGGCAATCGGGGTATCTTTGCCCAACTGGCCGATACCGATTGGCAGCACGATCACCGTGTTGGTGCCTTTCGGATAGTAGTAGAGGCGCATCTCCGCACTGTTAATCACAATCCCTTCATGAACGGTATCCGGCAGGATCAGCTGCTGCGGAACGTTCATTACCGTGCCGCCTTTCGGCAGATAGGCGTCAATGCCCGGGTTAGCTTCCAGCATGTTGGAGAGACCCATCTGGTATTCAGCCGCAAAGTATTCCAGCGGCTGGTTATTGCCTTCAGGAATGGTTACGACCTGGTTCTGACCGATCAAACGGCTGCCATCAGTCGGCAGCGGATAAGTCACAGCAGACGCGCTATTGCAAAATCCCACGACAGCAAAGGCCGCCGCGAAGAGAGTTCTTAATTTCATATTCATGTTGTGCGAGATTATTGCCACACTGGCCGTTGGGTTGAGAATGCAGGAAGCGCATTATATGTGCATTCCCCCGTCCAGGGAATTCAGATGTTGACGAAATCACACTTTTTTCCCGTTGTTTGCAGTGTAGCGGCAGTACAGGGGGCAAGAATCTAATTCGGAATTGTGGCATACTATGGCGTTTGTCACATATTTCAGGATATCGCCGTGTTAGTCACCAGCAACGTCACCATGCAGTTCGGCAGTAAGCCGCTGTTCGAAAACATTTCCGTCAAATTTGGCGGCGGCAACCGTTACGGCCTGATCGGCGCGAACGGGAGCGGTAAATCCACCTTTATGAAGATCCTCGGCGGCGACTTAGAGCCGTCGCTGGGTAACGTCTCTCTCGATCCGAATGAGCGCATCGGTAAGCTGCGCCAGGATCAGTTCGCTTTCGAAGCCTTCAGCGTGCTCGACACCGTGATTATGGGTCACGCCGAGCTGTGGGAAGTGAAGCAGGAGCGCGACCGCATTTACGGCCTCGCCGAGATGAGCGAAGAAGATGGCTATAAAGTGGCCGATCTCGAAGTGCTGTATGGCGAAATGGATGGCTACTCGGCAGAAGCGCGCGCGGGCGAACTGCTGCTCGGCGTCGGTATTCCCGTAGAGCAGCACTATGGCCCGATGAGCGAAGTCGCCCCCGGCTGGAAGCTGCGTGTGCTTTTGGCGCAGGCCCTGTTCGCTAACCCCGATATTCTGCTGCTCGATGAACCAACCAACAACCTGGACATCGACACCATTCGCTGGCTGGAGCAGGTGCTGAACGAGCGTGACAGCACCATGATCATCATTTCGCACGACCGTCACTTCCTGAACATGGTCTGCACCCATATGGCGGATCTCGATTACGGCGAGCTGCGCGTCTACCCGGGCAACTACGACGAATACATGACTGCCGCCACCCAGGTGCGCGAGCGTCTGCTGTCGGATAACGCCAAGAAGAAAGCACAGATTGCCGAACTGCAATCCTTCGTCAGCCGCTTTAGCGCCAACGCCTCTAAATCACGTCAGGCAACTTCCCGCGCCCGCCAGATCGATAAGATCAAGCTCGACGAGGTGAAAGCCTCCAGCCGTCAGAACCCGTTCATCCGCTTCGAGCAGGATAAGAAACTGTTCCGTAACGCGCTGGAAGTAGAGCAGGTGACGAAAGGCTTCGATAACGGCCCGCTGTTTAAAAACTTCAATATGCTGATGGAAGTGGGCGAGAAAGTCGCCATCCTCGGTACTAACGGCGTCGGTAAAACCACGCTGCTGAAAACGCTGGTCGGCGAGCTTACGCCAGAGAGCGGCACGGTGAAGTGGTCGGAAAACGCCCGCATCGGCTACTACGCGCAGGATCACGCGGCGGATTTCGATAACGATCTGACGGTGTTCGACTGGATGAGCCAGTGGAAGCAAGAGGGCGATGACGAGCAGGCGGTGCGCAGCATCCTGGGTCGTCTGCTGTTCAGCCAGGACGATATCAAGAAACCGGCGAAGGTGCTCTCTGGTGGCGAGAAGGGCCGTATGCTGTTCGGCAAGCTGATGATGGAAAAACCGAATATTCTGGTTATGGACGAACCGACCAACCACCTGGATATGGAGTCGATCGAATCGCTGAACATGGCGCTGGAGATGTACCAGGGCACGCTGATTTTCGTCTCGCATGACCGTGAATTCGTAAGCTCCTTGGCAACCCGCGTGATTGAGATTACGCCGCAGCGCGTGGTCGATTTCACCGGTAACTATGAAGATTATTTGCGTACCAAAGGCATCGAATAAATTTACCGTCGTCTTTCACGCCGCAGGTGCGTTGGCTGCACCGTCGTACCCCGGTCACTTACTTCAGTAAGCTCCCGGGGATACTCAGGTTTGCCGCCTTCCTGCAACGCGAAATACTTAGGTAAATAAAGGAACACATTGCCGGATGGCGCGTAAACGCTTATCCGGCCTACGGGATCGTTACTGCTTTTGTAGGCCGGATAAGGCGAAGCCGCCATCCGGCAAAGGAGCCGATGCCGGATGGCGCGTAAACGCTTATCCGGCCTACGGGATCGATACTGCTTTTGTAGGCCGGATAAGGCGAAGCCGCCATCCGGCGAAGGAGCCGATGCCGGATGGCGCGTAAACGCTTATCCGGCCTACGGTATCGCTCTGCTTTTGTAGGCCGGATAAGGCGAAGCCGCCATCCGGCATTTTTTTACCTGAATGACCACGCCGTTGCCGGCTCGCCGTTAATCACTAACCGGCGCTTTTCCCCGGCGGGCAAGGTAACATTCAGCGTCTGCCACGCCGGGCGGTAATCGCCGCTTGCGGTAACCTCAAGGTTAATGGTTTCGCTGTCGCAGACCATCTCCCAGCTTAACCACAGCGCATTGCCCTCTTTATAACCCCACGACTCGCCATCATCCTCAAACAGCAGGCCGCTGGAGCGCCCGGTGCCTTTCAGCGGGAAAAGTTGCAGTTCGCGGAAGGTGTCGCTTTTCGCCTCCACATGACGAATGCGATCGCTCAGCGGTAAACCGGCACCAGCGCGCACCAGCAGCGGCAACTTCTCCAGCGGTGCATCCAGCGTCACCCACTGGCCTGGCGCGTACCACGCCCCGGTATAAAAATCGTACCAGCCGCTCTCATTATCGGGCAGCCAGAGCGCGCGCTCGCGCTGGCCCGGCTCAACAACGCTGGCGACCAGCAGATCGCGCCCGAGCAGGAAGTCGTCGCACTCCTCAAAGGTCTGCGCATCGTGTTCATGATCGAGGAAGGTCGGGCGCAGCATCGGTTCGTCATCGGCATGCGCCTGCCACAGCAGGGTGTAAAGATAGGGCAGCAGGCGGTAGCGCAGCTCAATGGCGCTACGGATTGCAGGGGTAACCGCCGGGTACATCCACGGCTCGTTTACCGTCTGGTCATCATTCCACGAGTGGATGGTAAAACGCGGATGCATCACGCCGTTTTGCACCCAGCGCACAAACAGCTCGGCATCGGGCTTATCGCCGGAGAAGCCGCCGACATCGTGCCCGACGTTATAGAGCCCGGACAAACTCATCCCCAGCCCCATGCGGGTGTTGTAGCGCAGCGTCTGCCAGTTAGTGCGGTTATCGCCGCTCCAGGTTTGCACATAGCGCTGCATCCCGGCACAGCCTGAGCGGGAGATCAGATAGGGGCGTTTGTCCGGCGCGAAACGTTGCTGCGCTTCCATCGAGGCGCGCATCATCAGGAGCGGCATCACCGGGCGAATATGCTTGATGGCGATCTCCTGACCGAAGCCCGCGCAGCGCGCTTCGCCATCCCACACTTCAAACTCGTTATTGTCGTTCCAGGTGGAGTCGATCCCCATCTCCAGCAGTTGCGTAGTCACGCCCTCCTGCCACCAGGCAATGGTCTGCGGGTTGGTGAAATCGAGATGCGAACCTTCGTCATCCCAGAAGCTGGAGCGCTCCGGCCCGGGGTTTTCCGAGTCGCGGATAAACAGCCCTTTTTCCGCCACTTCGTGATAGCGCGGGTGATCCTGCAACAGGCAGGGTTTGATATTGGCCGCCAGCTTCAGCCCGGCAGCGTGAAACGCCTGGCTCATCACCTTCGGCTGCGGCACTTTGTCGTAGTTCCAGTTAAAGACGTAGCGTTTGTCGTTGATCGAGGTGTAACCTGATGAGAGCTGGAACGAGTCGCAGGGGATTGCATGCTCTTCACACAGGCGGATAAAGTTCATCAGCTGGTTTTGCGCATCCGGCGCATCGGTGTAGTGCATGGTCGAGCCGCTGTAGCCAAGGCTCCACTTCGGCCCGAAGAGGGTTTTGCCCGTCAGGCGCACAAAGGCTTTGGTGACATCCAGCGCGCGCGCGCCGGTAAAAATGTAGTAATCGATATCGCCCGCTTCTGCCTGCCAGCGGCGATAGGCAGTGTGGTAGTTATCGATCTCATTCCCGAGATCCAGCCAGCAGCTGCTGAGGTTGTCGTAAAACAGCCCGTAGCTGACATCATCCCGGCGGGTGAGGGTGAAAGGGACATGTTTATAGAGCGGGTCGGTGCTCGCCGCGTTGTAGCCCATCGCATCGAGGTTGCGCATCTCATAGCGCTGGCCGGTACGTTGCAGGTTGCCCGCTTTCTCGCCGAGGCCGTAAAAACGCTCCTCCTTTTGACGGCTGAGGTAGTGCGCCACGCCGTCACCGTGAGCATTGATTTGATAAGCGCTGGTCGGGCGATCGCCTGCCAGCCACTGCCACTCGCCCGCTTCATTACGGTAGTGCCACTCCAGCCATAACGGCTGGTGCACCGTCACTCGCAGTTGCTCGCTCTCAACGGTCAGCGTCCCCTGCTGCTGTTTAAGCTTCCACGCGGGCAGACTAAAACCGCTCAGATCCTCACGGCTGCGCCCCTCCCACGGCACATCATCCTTTGGCGCGATGCTCCAGGTGCGCGCCAGCGCCAGTTCGCCCTTGCGCTTAATCAGCACGCGAAACAGGTTCGCTTCCAGCACATAGAGGCAGAGCGTATGTTGCTCATCAACCAATAGCTCAACGTGATGAGCGCTCTGTTTTTGTAACGTCCAGTTCTTCAGCGTTTTCATAGCAGACTTCCACAATCAGGCGCGTTTTGCGCGACGTTCAGCAATAAATGCCACCAGGAAAATAGCGCCAATCAGGTCAAAGAAACCCATGGCAATAAACAGCGGGTTGAAGCCAATCTTGTCGGCGGTAACACCAATCAGCAGTGAGAAGAGGAAGCTGGCGATCCACGCCGCCGAGCCGCGCATGCCGTTGACGGTTGCCATCTGGCCTTTGTCGAATGACTCAACCACCAGCGCGCTCAACATGCAGGAGATGATCTGGTGGCCGAAGCCGCCAATCGAGATCAGCACAATGGTGATATAGGGATCGCGGGTGATCGCCACAATGGCCAGCGAGATCATCAGGAACGCGCCGGTCAGGGAACTGGCAACTACCGAGTTGACGCGCGAGCAGCCGAACCAGCGGGTATAGAGTTTAGTGAGATAGCCGCTGGCGACGCTGCCGAGATCGGCGGCGAGGAAGGGGAGCCAGGCGAACATCGCAATCTGTTTCAGATCCATGCCGTGCTCTTTCGCCAGATAGAGCGGCACCCAGAAGCTCAGCACCGCCCACGCCGGTTCCGCCATAAACGCCGGAATGGCGATGCCGTAGAAGCGTTTGTTTTTGGATACGTTTTTCAGCGCGGTGAGGAAGGGCAGTTTCACCGCTGGCGGCTCATTATCCTGCTGAATAAAGGCCAGCTCTTCGCGACTCAGGTTCGGGTGCTTGTCCGGGTTGTGATAAAACGCCCACCACAAAATCACCCACAGCAGCGCCAGCACGCCGGTAAACATAAACGCCCCCTGCCAGCCAAACGAGGCGTGGGCGAAGTAGATAATTGGCGGTGCCAGCATCGCGCCGATGGAGAAGCCGACGCCCGCCCAGCCCGCAGCGACCGGACGCTCCGATTTCGGGAACCACTCGCCGATGGTTTTGGCGTTAGCGGGCGTTGCCGCCGCTTCCGACGCGCCCATCGTAAAGCGCAAAATCGCCAGATGGATCCAGCTGCTTGCGCCAGCGTGGAACATACAGGCCAGCGCCCAGATGATCGCGCAGACCATAAAGCCCACTTTCAGGCCAATCACATCGATTAACCAGCCACACAGCGGCTGGAACAGGGTATACGCCAGCTGAAATGCGCCGACGATCCATGAATATTGTTCGGTAGTAATACCGAGGCTGGTTTTCAGTTCCGGTGCGAGGATACCCAGCGAGTTACGGGTGATGTAGTTCACCGTCACGCCAAACAGAAAGAGTACCAGCATCCACCAGCGTAATTTTTTGAAGATCCGGCGACTACTTGTGGCCGCCACGTCGTTGTTAATCCCCTGGCTCATGGTGTTCTCCGCTCATCGTTTTGTAGGGACGTTGCGTTATCGCGGCCGGGTGAAAAGTTGTTATACCGCCAGGCGCGCGTGATGATTTTTTTCTTGGTTTTTGTCTTAAGAACACACACAACTAGTATGGAAGTTGTATGACACATTTACCGTAGGGGAGAAAAAAGCGCGGCTAAAGTCGATTTTGTGCAAGGATTCTCATCAAGCAGCCAAATATTGCGGCACACTGCAATCAAAGCCATAAATAACAGGCTTTCCGTCCTATGAAAATTTTCCCATTTCACAAACGGAGCAAGATCACAGAATGGATAAAAAGCTCAAAATCAGCGAAATTGCCCGGCGCACAAATCTGTCGACCAGCACCGTTTCGCGGGTGCTGGCGGGAAAAGCCAACACCAGCGAAAAAGCGCGCGCGGCGGTGCTGGCCTGCGCCCGTGAACTGGGGGTGATGGAGGGGATTGCCGCCGGACGGCTGCTGCTCAATAACCTGATTGTCTTTGCGCCGCAGCGCGCCTTTGATGAGCGCTCCGATATCTTCTACTACCGAGTGATTCAGAGCATCAATAAAGCGCTGGAGCCACACGACGTGCGGCTGCGCTACTGCGCGCTGGAGGAGCTGGACAGCGACGCCAATGAATTTCTGGCGCGTATGAATGCGCCAGAGACCCAGGCGGCAATCCTGCTCGGCATCGACGATACCCATATTCATGAGCTGGCGGCGGATATCGGCAAACCCTGCGTGCTGATCAACTGCCGCGATGGGCGTATGCGCCTGCCTTCCATTGCGCCGGATCACCGCACCATCGGCGAGTTTGCCGCCCGCTATCTCTTTGATATGGGCCACCGCGATGTGGTGAATGTGATGTGCCTGCGCCGTTACACTATGGATCTGCGTCTCGCAGGCATTAAAGCAGCGTGGCAGCAGCAGAACCTGCGCTTTAACAGCAAACGGGATCTCATCACCGTACCCAGTTTTAGCGCTAAAGAGGCGGCGCTGCGGGTGGCGGAGTGGCTGGACGATCCGGCGAACAAAACGCCGCCGACCGCGTTTCTGGTCAGCGGGGATTTTATGGCACAGGGGACGGTGCAGGCGCTGCTCCAGCGGGGTTTGCGCGTGCCGCAGGATGTGTCGGTGATGAGTATTGACGCCTTTAACCTCGCGGCGATTCAGGATGTGCCGCTCACCGCGGTGCATGTTCCGCGTGATGAACTTGGCGCAGAAGCGGTGCAGCTATTGCAGCAGCGCCTGATCCGCCCACAGGCACCGACCGGCTCGCTGCTGTTAAACGGCACGCTGGCAGTGCGCGAGTCGGTGCGGCGGATACGTCCGGGACAGCGACGCACCGCCGTGGCCGGCGACGGGCTGTATGATGCTTAACTCTCCATCCCAAGCGCACGCTTACCGTGCGCATTCAGATCGCTGAGCGTGAAGCGGCCTGACCAGTCGCGCTCATAATCCTCGCGCGGAAAATCGCCGGGGGAAGCACCTTGCTCCAGCGCAATCTTCACCGTGCGGGCATAAGCCAGGTTCTTCTCGCACAGCGGGGCGGCGGGGATATACATCACATTACCCCAGCCCTGCTGGTTTTCCACCGGGGCGACTGAGTGGATCACATCGCAGTGCCACCAGACGGAATCGCCCGCTTCAAGGGGCGGAATGCTGCTCAGTGCTTCCATCAGCAGCGGGTGCCACTGCTCTGAAACCGGCAGCACTCGGCCGGGAGCGACGCCGCACAGCTCATCGTCCGGCACGTCATCCAGCAGCGGGCGCAGCAGAATGTAGGCCATCGCCTCGGGGATCGGCACCACGTGCAGCAACCCCTGACCAGTGATCATATCCGACAGCGCCGTCCAGCCCTGGAAGGTGCGAAACACCGAACATTTAGTGGTGTTTTCAACCGTGTACTCCTCCACTTCGGTGCGGTGCGCCGCATCCCACGGATCGTACTGATCCAGATTGCCGTTAAAGACGTTGGCAAAGACGCGCTGATAGGCGGGCAGCAGCCAGCGCTCCAGCGCGCCGGAATCCGTATGCGCGCCCAGCCCTTTCGAGGTGGTGCCCGGCGGGCGGCGGCGAATGCGATCCGGGTAGATGACGCTGATATCGGGGTTAAACCACGCGCGGCCTTCGCTCTCAAACCGCCACAGCCGGTTGAGGAAAGATTGCGCGGCCGCCATCTCATCGCTCTGGCGCGCCTGCATCTGCGCCTGTGACCAGTAGATGGGGTAGATCTCCGGGCGCGAAGCGTCCAGCGTGCCGAAAAAGCTGTCGCCCGGGCCTTTATAGACCTCATCAAAATGGTTTTCCGCCAGGTAGTCGAGCATCGCGCGATCCCAGCCCAGCGCCTGCTCGCGCGGGAAATGGCCTTTGATCACCACGCAGCCGCGACGTTTGATCAACGCGCGCTGCGCTTCGGTTACACGCCCGGCGGCGATATCGGCATAGTTCAGCTGCGGCCAGACGGATTCGCCGCGTGCTTTTATCGCCTTAATCTCCTCCACGCGCTCGCTAATCCGCGCGCTGAGTTGATCGAAGAGCTGTTGTACATCGCCAATTTGCTCACGCAGCGCCTGTTTCATCTGGCGGATGGCGGCTTTGTGGTCGGCAGGAAGGGTTTCATGGGTAAACGTCATAGGTACCTCTGTCTTTCATTCGAAAGTAATTAAGATTACAAATGACAATCTAAGTTAAAAATAAGTTAATGCAAGTTTAAAAAATTGATGGATTGCACAAAGCGGGAAAAGGCAGAGGGAGAGTGCCGACGGCGGGGCGTCGGCAGGGGATCAGCGGTCGAACGGGGCAGTGTTATCCAGCACGGCCTGAATCACATTCAGCACGCCGTGGTGGTTGTTGTCATCGGTCTGGTGACGAGCGATGGCTTTAATCGCGTCGGTGGCGTTGCCCATGGCGAAAGAGTAGTCGGTCATGCGCAGCATCTCGGCATCATTTCCGCTGTCACCCAGCGTCACACATGCCTGCGGGGAGAGGTTCCAGCGCTTGAGCAGACGCGAAATACCGTTGGCTTTATGCAGGCCGGGGATAATCAGATCGACAAAGCCGAAGCCGCTGGTCACCGGTTTCATAATCCCGTCGAGGGAGGTGTGCAGCTCATCAACCAGCGCCGGGATCTCGCTGTCCGGCAGATTCAGGGAGAATTTAAACAGCGTATCGTCAATCTGCGTGAAGTCGCGCACCGGCTTTAAACGGTGGTAGTGTTCCGCCATCAGATCGACAAACTCGTGCGGCGCGGCTTCGTTGATATAGGCGCTTTCAAGCCCGCAGGCGACAAAGTTCATACCGCCGCCTTTTAACAGCTCGCCCATCACCACCTGGGATTCGTGGCGGGTCAGTTCGCCGTGGAACAGTTGCTGCCCGTGTTCGTAGACCAGCGCGCCGTTTTCGGCGACGAAGGAGATACGATCCTTAAGCTCCGGGAAGAAGGAGATGAGCTGGTAGTACTGGTTGCCGCTGGCGACCACGAATTCGATATTGCGCTGCTGGAGTTGCTCGAATTGCGCCATAAACCGCGTGCGATCGTACTTTTTGGCGTCATCAAGAAAAGTTCCGTCCATATCAGTGACGATAACTTTGACGGTCATATATAGCGCTCCTGAATGTCATAACGAGGAGCAACATTCTAGAGAGAATGAGACCTGAAGCACAAATTTTATTTCATTCGAAAGTTAACCGTCGTCTTTCGAGTCGCAGGTGTGTTGGCTGCGGTGGCTTACCCCGGTCATTTACTTTTTGTAAACTCCCGGGGATGCGCCACCTTGCCGCCTTCCTGCAATGCGAAATGCCTGGTTAAAGCGGAATGGTTTCTAACCTTAACATCACAACGTATGTTCGGTGCGGGCAATAATATCGTCCTGCGCATCCGGCGACAGGGCGGTAAAAAACGCCGAATACCCGGCGACGCGCACTACTAAATCGCGGTACTGATCCGGGTGCTGCTTCGCGGCGAGCAGCGTCTCGCGCGAGACAATGTTGTACTGAATATGCCAGCCTTTATGCACCTCAAAAAAGGTACGCAGCAGCGCCATCAGCTTCTGCCGGTCGCCGTCATTGTCAAGCGTGGAGGGGTTAAGCTTCTGGTTAAGCAGCACGCCGCCGAGGATCGCGCCAACCGGCAGTTTGCCGACTGAGTTGATCACCGCCGTCGGCCCAAGATGGTCGGTGCCGGACGCCGGGCTTGCCCCCTCCGCCAGCGGCGTATGGGCTTTGCGCCCGTCCGGCGTGGCCATGGTTGCCGCGCCAAACGGCACGTTGGCGGAGATCGACGACGTACCGGCGTAATATTTGCCGCCAATCGGCCCACGTCCGTAACGCGGGTTATGATACTGCTTCAGCTCGTCGATATAGGTTTGATACGCGCGTACCAGCAGGGCATCAACATTCTCATCATCATTGCCATACTTCGGCGCGCTGTTAATAAGCCGCTGGCGTAGTTGTTCGTGGCTCAGGCCGTCGAAATCCGCCGCCAGCGCCTCTGCCAGCTGCTGCTGGCCGATAAGGCCTTGCTCAAACACTAACTTTTTCACCGCCGCGAGGCTGTTACCAAGGTTGGCGATGCCTACTTGCAGGCCGGAGACCCAGTCATACTTCGCGCCGCCCTGTTTAATACTCTTCGCCCGCTCAATGCAGTCGTCGACCAGCGCCGAGCAGAGGATATCCGGCACGTTCTCCTCAAGCATGGTGTCGACAACATACTCAATCTCAATCGATTTGCGCGTGTAGTAGCGGATCTGCCGATCCCATGCTTCTGTCACGTCATCAAAATGGCGGAAGTTGCCCGCCGACAGCGCCTCTTTTTGTGGCAGGAAAACTTTGCCGCTGGTGGCGTCGCGCCCGCCCTCCAGCGCCGCCAGCATCACGCGGGCGAAGTTAATAAAGCTCATGCCGGTGCAGCGGTAGCCCCACTTGCCGCCGACGGCGGTCTCGATGCAGCCAATTGCCGCGTAGTCGTAAGCATCAGCAGGCTCCACGCCCAGCGCGATAAAGGCCGGAATGACAATCTCATCGTTATTAAACGCCGGCATGCCAAACCCGCAGCGGATCACCTGCACGCAGGCATCGAGAAAATCGTCACTCATTCCGGCGTGATAGCGCACGCTGAGGTTGGGCTGAGTGGAGCGTAACCGCCCACAGGATTCGAGGATGGCGTAGGAGAGCGGGTTAACCGCGTCGCGGATCTGGCCGTTGTGCCACGCCAGCCCGCCGATGGTGACATTCTGGTAGAGCGGGCTGCCCGCCGAGGCTTTCGAGTGGCTGCCGGAGCGGATTTTGTTCACCTCCAGCAGCTTCAGCCAGCAGCTCTGCAACAGCTCAATGCCCTGCTCGCGGTGCAGCGTCTGTTGCAGCTCCACATCGCGACGCCAGAAGGGGTAGAGGTACTGATCCATTCGGCCAAACGACACCGAATGGCCGTTGGATTCAATCTGCAACAACAACTGAATGAAATAGCAGAGTTGCAGCGCCTGCCAGAAGGTGCGCGGCGGCCGGTGGGCGATAAGCTCACAGTTCTCGGCGATGGCCAGCAGCTCGTCGCGGCGGCTTTCGCGCGACTCGTCAGCCGCCATGGTGCGCGCAAGGTCGGCAAAACGCACAATATGCAGGCTGACGGCCTCAAGCACGATATCAATCGCTTTCAGGAACTGCTCACCGTGCAGATCCGCAAGCTGCGTCAAATCAATCCGCGTGCGGCGCTCGCGCACCTGCTCACGCAGACCATCCAGCCCTTTTGCCAGCAGCAGCGGGAAGTTCACCGCCAGGTGTGCATCGCCGGAGGTCATATTGCCTTCGGCTTTGATAATGCCGCTCGCCAGCAAGGCTTTCTGCTCGTCGGTAAACATGCCGTAGCAGCGATCCTGCACCGTCTGGCCGCGCCACCACGGGCAGACTTCATGCAGAACGCGCTTATTCGCTTCGCTGACCGCAAAGCCTGCGCCGGGGCGATCGGCCAAATCATCAATCTCTTTCTCAATCCAGGAAACGGTGTACTCCGGGAAGATCGGCGCGGCGCGCACTTCGCTTGCCTGGTTGCCGATAATCAGCTCGTCATGTTTGATCCAGATAGTGCGCTGCGCCAGGTGATGGGCTAACGCCAGCGCGCGGCGCACCGGCAGAGGCTTATCCATATGTTGCTGATAAATCTGCGTGTAGTGCAGCGCGCGTTCGGTGCAGATCGGCGGTTTTACAATCGAGATCAGCGCCTGTTTATGCGCGCGGATGCGCTCAGGCAGCGTGTTGAGTTGCATCAGAGTCATAATCTTATCCTCGCAATGTCATCGCCAGCCCTTTCTGGCGGGCAAATGCCGCGGCGAATGCCAGCAGTTCAGGGTCGTCGAGCGGCTTTTCAGGGGCGGTACAGGTTTCGCCGAGCAGGTCAAACTTCTGCATGCCCAGCGTGTGATAGGGCAGAAAGTGGATCTCGCCGACGCGCAGCTGGTCGGCAGCGAAAGTAGTGATAGCTTCAATGGAGGCTTTATCGGCGTTAAAGCCGGGGATCAGCGGCACGCGAATAATCATCTTTTTACCGGCGCGGGCGAGGCGTTGCAGATTATCAAGCACCCGCGCGGCGGAACCGTTCGTCCAGTTACGAAACGCTTCCTCATCGACATGTTTAAGATCGGCGAGAAAGAGATCTACCCATGGCAGAGAGGGTTCGACATAACGCCACGGCACGTGCAGGCAGGTCTCAACGGCTGTGTGGATGCCGTGCTGATGGCTCTCGCGCAGCAGCGCTTCTGAAAGTTCAGGGTGCATAAAGGGCTCGCCGCCGGAGAGGGTCACGCCGCCGCCGCTGCGATCGTAAAAGGGTTTGTCGCGCAGCACCGTCGCCATAATCTCCGCCACGGATTTCTCCTCGCCACAGACACTCAACGCTTCGGTCGGGCAGCAGCCGGTGAGGGCATCCAGCGCTGCATCGGTGATCTTTTCACGCTGGATTAAAAGATGATTTTGCGCGCGTTGAATTACCGCAGGCGCGGCGCGTTGGCACAAATCGCAGCCGGTAAGGCAGAGGCGAGGGTCAAACAACAGGTCGCGCGAGCGAGCGCGGCTTTCCGGGTTCTGGCACCAGCGGCAGCGCAGCGGGCACCCTTTCAGAAACACCACCGTGCGGATGCCGGGGCCGTCATGGGTTGAGTAGCGCTGAATATTGAAAATCATCGACCATCTCCACATATTTCATATGGAGATTAAATAGCTTTCGAATGAAAGTTGTTGTGATGAGGTTCGCGGTTTACGCCTTGTGCCCGAAAGGGAAATTGCCGGGTGGCGCTGCGCTTACCCGGCCTACAAAACCGCCGCCATCCGGCAATTAAACCGCGGGCGATGGACCATCGCCGCACACTTCACACTGCGGGTTACGCATAAGCTTCATCTCGCGGAACTGGCACTGCATCGCATCGTACATCACGATCTTGCCTGCGGCGGGCGTGCCGTAATGGGTCAACACCTTAATCGCCTCCATCGCCTGCATCGAGCCGATAACGCCGACCAGCGGTGCCATCACGCCCGCTTCCACGCAGGTCAGCGCATTCTCGCCAAACAGGCGGCTCAGACAGCGGTAGCAGGGCGCGCCTTCCGCCCAGGTAAAGACGCTGATCTGCCCCTCCATGCGAATTGCCGCGCCGGAGACCAGCGGCACTTTATGCTGAAAACAGCCGGCGTTGAGCTGGTTGCGGATCGCCACATTATCGGTGCAGTCCAGCACCAGATCGTGCGCGGCAATCTGCGCGAACAGCGCCGCTTCATCAAGCAGGGCATTAACGGTGACATACTCGACATGCGGGTTGATACGCAGCAGCGATTCGCGGGCAGAGTCAACTTTAGCGCTACCGATATCCGCATCGCCGTGCAGCGTCTGGCGTTGCAGATTTGACAGCGCCACCGTGTCGAAATCGAGCAGCGTCATCATGCCTGCGCCCGCCGCCGCCAGATATTGCGCTGCCGCGCAGCCAAGGCCGCCGAGCCCGACCACCAGCACGCGCGCGGCTTTTAACCGCTCCTGGCCGTCAAAATCGAACCCGCGCAGAGTAATCTGCCGGTTGTAGCGCATCATCTCGCTGTCGCTGAGCTCTTCTGCCATCGTCAGCCTCCCAAGAGATGGTTAAACATCTCCACATCTACCCACTCGCCCGCCGCTACGTTGCCGCGCTCGCGCTCGAGCACCACAAAGCAGTTGCCCTGGCTGAAGGAGCTGAAAATGTGCGAGCCCTGGTGGCCGGTGGTGCGCACTTCAAGCGTGCCATCTTCGCCGCGGCTGACAATCCCGCGCTGGAAATCGAGACGCCCCGGCGACTTTTTCAGCCCACCGATAACGCGCGCGCGAAAACGCAGCGGCGTCTCATCCGCGCAATTGCCGCTCAGTTTCGCCAGCAGCGGTAGCACCAGCTGGTAGAAGGTGAGGGTGGCGGAGACCGGGTTGCCCGGCAGGCCGCAGAACCAGCTATTTGTTAGCTTGCCGAACGCAAAGGGTTTGCCCGGTTTGATCGCCAGCTTCCAGAAGGCGATTTCACCCAGTTCATCAAGAATGGTTTTGGTGTAGTCCGCTTCGCCCACCGACACGCCGCCGGTGCTGATCACCACATCCGCCTGGCTGTCGGCGGCAATAAAGGTGTCGCGCAGTTTCTGCGGATCGTCCGGCACAATCCCGAGGTTAATCACCTCATAACCAAGCTGGGCCAGCATCAGGTGAACCGACAGGCGGTTAGTATCGTAAATCTGCCCCTCAGCCAGCGGCTGGCCCGGCAGTTGCAGTTCGTCACCGGTGGAGAAGAGCGCCACGCGCACCTTGCGCACCACGCTCACTTCAGCAATGCCGAGGGAGGCCAGCACCGGCAGCTCGGCGGCGGTCAGTTTTGTGCCCGCCGTAAAGACACTGGCGCCTTTGGCGATATCTTCGCCCGCGCGGCGAATGTTCTGGTTGGCGCGCACCTCAGCGGTAAAACGGATGCCGTCGTCGCTCTGCTCCGTCTGCTCTTGCATCACCACCGCTTCGCAGCCAGCCGGGATCGGCGCGCCGGTCATAATGCGTATGCAGGTGCCTTGCGGCCACTCGCCGCTAAAGGGCTGCCCGGCAAAGGCTCTGCCTGCTACTGGCAGCGCGTTGCCGCCGTTGAGATCCGCCAGGCGCACGGCGTAGCCGTCCATCGCCGAGTTATCAAAACCGGGGACATTCAGCGGGGAGATAACATCTTGCGCGACTACGCGGCCAAAACAGGCGAGCAGCGGCAGGGTTTCGTGCTCAGTGAGCGGTGAAATGCGTGACAGCATTTTCGACAGCGCCGTCTCCAGCGAGATCAAGCCATTTGCAGATTCCATAATTTCTATCCAGTCAACGCGAGAAGCGGCCATTATGGCAGAAAAGGGGAGGGGTCAATATGACTTGCGTCTACCTCATTGTTATCACATTGCTTTACATCGTTGTAACGACTTCCTATATTCAGAAATCGTCTTTCACAAAGGCAGCTATCGTAGAAAAGGAGAGTGGGGTGTCGCAAGGCTTTGAACCAGAGGCAGACGTGGTTCTTGACGTCAGCAATCTGAATATCGCATTTAGCCATGAGAAGCAGCTTACCCCGGTGGTACGTAACCTCTCTTTTAATCTGAAACGGGGCGAAACGCTGGCGATTGTCGGCGAATCTGGCTCCGGAAAGTCGGTTACCGCGCTCTCGCTGCTCAAGCTGATTGAACAAGCGGGCGGCGAAGTGAACTGCGATCATATCTGCCTGACGCGGCGCAACCGCCAGAAGGTCGATATCAACACGCTCTCCTCCTCGCAGATGCGCAGCGTGCGCGGGGCGGATATCGCGATGATTTTTCAGGAGCCGATGACCTCGCTCAACCCGGTTTTCCCGGTTGGTGAGCAGATTGCCGAGTCGATTCGCCTCCATCAGAAACTGGGCCGCGAGCAGGCGATGCGCGAAGCGCGGCGTATGCTCGACCTGGTTCGCATTCCCGAAGCGCAATCCATTCTCTCCAGTTTTCCCCATCAGCTCTCCGGCGGCATGCGCCAGCGGGTGATGATCGCCATGGCGCTCTCCTGTCGCCCGGCGGTGCTGATTGCCGATGAGCCAACCACCGCGCTGGATGTCACGATCCAGGCGCAGATTTTGCAGCTTATCGCCGTGCTGCAAAAAGAGATGTCGATGGGGGTGATCTTTATTACCCACGATATGGGCGTGGTAGCGGATATCGCCGATCGCGTGCTGGTGATGAATCAGGGCGAGGCGGTGGAGAGCGGCAGCGTCGAGTGTGTCTTCCGCAACCCGCAGCACCCCTATACCAAAGCGCTGCTGGCGGCAGTACCGAAGCTTGGCGCGATGAACGGCAGCGATCTGCCACGCCGCTTCCCGCTCATCTCGGCGAAAAACCCGCAGGTGCAGGAGCCGGAAACGGAGCAGGATACTGTGGTGCCCGGCGAGCCGATTTTGCAGGTTCGCGACCTGGTAGCGCGCTTCCCCCTGCGCGGCGGCTTGCTTAATCGCATCACCAAAGAGGTGCATGCGGTGGAGGGCATCAGCTTCGATCTCTGGCCCGGCGAAACGCTGGCGATTGTCGGCGAATCGGGCAGCGGAAAATCGACCACCGGACGCGCGCTGCTGCGGCTGGTGGAGAGCCAGGGCGGCTCGATTACCTTTAACGGCGAGCGCATCGACACCCTGCCGGATCACAAGATGAAGCTGGTGCGCCGTGATATTCAGTTTATTTTTCAGGATCCGTATGCCTCGCTCGATCCGCGCCAGACGGTGGGCGATTCGATTATTGAGCCGCTGCGCGTGCACAATCTTCTCGGCAAAGTGGAAGCACACCAGCGCGTGGAGTGGCTGCTGGAGCGCGTCGGGCTGAAGCCGGAGCACGCCTGGCGTTATCCGCACGAGTTTTCCGGCGGCCAGCGCCAGCGTATTTGCATCGCCCGCGCGCTGGCGCTGAACCCGCGCGTGGTGGTTGCCGATGAGTCCGTCTCGGCGCTGGATGTCTCGATTCGCGCACAGATCATCAATTTGCTGCTCGATTTGCAGCGCGAGTTGGGGATCGCGTTTCTCTTTATCTCCCATGATATGGCGGTCGTGGAGCGGATCAGCCACCGTGTGGCGGTGATGTATCTCGGGCAGATTGTTGAGATCGGCCCGCGCCGCGCGGTGTTTGAAAATCCGCAGCACCCCTATACCCGCAAGCTGATGTCGGCGGTGCCGGTGGCCGATCCTGCCCACCAGCCGCCGCAGCGGGTGCTCTTATCCGATGATATGCCGAGCAATATTCGTAAACGCGGGGAAACAATGCAGCGCGTACAGCTGCAAAACGTGGGGCCAGGGCACTTCGTCGCCAGAACGACGCCCGGCAGCACGCAGTCGCGTTTTTAATTGATGACAGACAGGGTTTTTCAGGAGAGCAGCATGACAGAGATCATTTCCCGACACTGGCGGGCCGTTGCAGGCGTGGTTGTCGCGCTGAGCGCCCTCCCGGCGTTTGCCGCGAAAGATGTGGTGGTAGCGGTCGGTTCCAACTTCACCACCCTTGATCCCTATGACGCCAACGATACGCTCTCGCAGGCGGTGGCAAAATCCTTCTATCAGGGGCTGTTTGGCCTCGATAAAGAGATGAAGCTGGTCAATGTGCTGGCAGAGAGTTACACCGTCTCCGACGACGGGCTGGTCTACACCATCAAGCTGCGCAAAGGGGTGAAGTTCCAGGACGGGACCGATTTTAACGCCGAAGCGGTGAAAGCAAACCTCGACCGCGCCAGCAACCCGGCGAACAGCCTTAAGCGCTACAACCTCTATAAAAATATCGCCAGCACCGAGGCCGTCGATGAGAGCACGGTGAAGATCACCCTCAAGCAGCCCTTCTCGGCGTTTATCAATATTCTGGCCCATCCGGCATCGGCGATGATTTCACCGGCGGCGCTGAAAAAATATGGCAAAGAGATCGGTTTCCACCCGGTCGGCACCGGCCCCTATACGCTGGAAGCGTGGAACCAGACCGATTTTGTGAAGGTGAAAAAGTTTGCCGGTTACTGGCAGCAGGGCCTGCCGAAGCTGGACTCCATCACCTGGCGTCCGGTGGTGGATAACAACACCCGCGCGGCGATGTTGCAGACCGGCGAGGCGCAGTTCGCTTTCCCCATCCCCTATGAGCAGGCGGCGGTGCTGAAACGAAACAGTAAGCTGGAGCTGGTTGCCAGCCCGTCGATTATGCAGCGCTACATCAGCATGAACGTGACGCAAAAGCCGTTCGACAACCCGAAAGTGCGCGAGGCGATCAACTACGCCATTAACCGCCAGGCGCTGGTGAAAGTGGCGTTTGCCGGTTTTGCAACGCCTGCGACCGGCGTATTGCCGCCGACCATTGCCTATTCGCAGAGCTATCAACCCTGGCCCTACGATCCGGCCAAAGCGCGTGAGCTGCTGAAAGAGGCAGGCTATCCGCAGGGCTTCACTACCACGCTCTGGTCTTCCCATAATCACAGTACCGCGCAGAAGGTGTTGCAGTTCACGCAACAGCAACTGGCGCAGGTGGGGATCAAAGTGCAGGTGACGGCGATGGATGCCGGGCAACGCGCGGCGGAAGTGGAAGCGAAAGGGCAGAAGCAGAGCGGAGTGCGTATGTTCTATACCGGCTGGACCTCTTCGACCGGAGAAGCGGACTGGGCGCTCTCGCCGCTGTTTGCGTCATGGAACTGGCCGCCGACGCAGTTCAACACCGCCTTCTACAGCAACCCGCAGGTGGATAAAGATCTGGCCGACGCGCTGAAAACCACCAGCACAGATGAAAAAGCGCGTCTCTATAAAGAGGCGCAGGATATCCTCTGGAAAGAGTCGCCGTGGGTGCCGCTGGTGGTTGAGAAGCTGGTTTCCGCGCATAACAAAAAGCTGATCGGTTTTTACATCATGCCGGATACCGGCTTTAGTTTTGATAACGCCGATTTGCAATAGATAACTCACGCCGCCTTGCTGAACTGGGGGCGGAGTGAGGGAAGATGAGATGCTGAATTATATTATTAAACGCTTGCTGGGCCTGATTCCGACGCTGCTGATTGTGGCTGTGCTGGTGTTTCTGTTTGTCCACCTGCTACCGGGCGATCCGGCGCGCCTGATTGCCGGGCCGGAAGCGGACGCCGAGGTAATTGAACTGGTGCGTCGACAGCTCGGGCTGGATCAGCCGCTGTGGGTGCAGTTCTGGCACTACGTCACCAGCGTGCTGCAGGGGGATTTCGGCGTGTCGATGGCGTCGCGCCGTCCGGTGGTGGAAGAGATCGCCAGCCGCTTTATGCCGACCTTCCTGCTCACCCTTACCAGCATGCTGTGGGCGATGCTGTTTGGGTTGGGCGCTGGCATCGCTGCCGCCGTGTGGCGTAACCGCTGGCCCGATCATCTGGGGATGGCGGTGGCGGTGACGGGGCTTTCGTTCCCGGCCTTTGCGCTCGGCATGCTGCTGATGCAGGTCTTCTCAGTTGAGCTGGGCTGGCTGCCAACCGTCGGTGCGGAGAGCTGGCAACACTATATTCTGCCGTCGCTGACCCTTGGCGCGGCGGTGGCGGCGGTGATGGCGCGCTTCACCCGCGCCTCCTTCGTCGAGGTGCTCAATGAGGACTATATGCGCACCGCGCGGGCAAAAGGGGTCAGCGAAAAGTGGGTGATCCTCAAGCACGGCCTGCGCAATGCCATGATCCCGGTGGTGACGATGATGGGGTTGCAGTTTGGCTTCCTGCTCGGCGGATCGATTGTGGTGGAGAAGGTCTTCAACTGGCCGGGGCTCGGGCGTTTGCTGGTCGACTCGGTGGAGATGCGCGACTATCCGGTGATTCAGGCGGAAGTGCTGCTCTTCTCGCTGGAGTTTATTCTTATCAACTTAGTGGTGGATGTTCTCTACGCCGCCCTAAATCCCGCTATCAGGTATAAGTAAGGATGCGATTGTTAAACTGGCGTCGACAGGCGATTTTAAATGCCATGCCCACGGTAAAACCGGGTCATGTGCGCACTCCGTGGCATGAGTTCTGGCGACGCTTCTGCCGTCAGCCCGTGGCCATGACCGCCGGGCTGTTTGTCCTGCTGCTGATCCTGCTGGCGGTGATTGCGCCGTGGATCGCCCCCTTTGATGCGGAGAACTACTTCGATTATGACCGGCTGAACGAGGGGCCATCGCTGGTACACTGGTTCGGTGTCGACTCGCTCGGGCGCGATATCTTTAGCCGCGTGCTGGTGGGCGCGCAGATTTCGCTGGCGGCGGGCGTCTTTGCGGTGCTGATTGGCGCGGCGATCGGCACGGTGCTGGGGCTGCTGGCGGGCTACTACGAAGGGTGGTGGGATCGCATCATTATGCGTATCTGCGATGTGCTGTTCGCCTTTCCCGGTATTCTGCTGGCGATTGCCGTCGTTGCGGTTATGGGCAGCGGCATGGCGAATGTGATTATCGCCGTCGCGGTCTTCTCTGTTCCGGCGTTTGCCCGGCTGGTGCGCGGCAATACGCTGGTGTTGAAACAGCAAACCTTTATCGAGTCGGCGCGCAGCATCGGTGCCAGCGATGCGGTGATCCTCTTCCACCATATTCTGCCGGGCACGGTCTCATCCATTGTGGTCTATTTCACCATGCGCATTGGCACCTCGATTATCTCAGCGGCCAGCCTCTCGTTCCTTGGCCTCGGTGCTCAGCCACCGACGCCAGAGTGGGGCGCGATGCTCAATGAAGCCCGCGCGGATATGGTTATCGCCCCGCATGTAGCGCTCTTCCCGTCGCTGGCGATCTTCGTCACGGTACTGGCGTTTAATTTGCTGGGAGATGGACTGCGCGACGCGCTGGACCCGAAAATTAAGGGGTGAGCTGGGGGGAGTTAATAAAACTAACGCGGGCACCAACTAATTGAGATGAGATTTAACTAATGTCCGCTCTGAGCGAGGAGCGGAAGTTCGCATTTGTCATAACCGCAGGAATGTAGGACTAACATTGGCATGTAATACTCAACCGTGAGTAGGTCATACTTCCTGGGCTTTGCCCCACGACATTATTAACCCCATATATATAGGGCAGAAATATTTCTGTTTTACATTAAATAAGGAGTCTCAATGTCAAAAACACACGCGTTCGTTGAACACCGCCCAAAAACTAATGACAAATCAGCCTCTACCACTCATCATGTCGTAATCGTTAATGGTAAAGAAGTTCATAAGGCGGATACGCAGAAAGAAGCAGCGGAGTGGGCGTTCTCTATGGATTTTGCCGTGCATGTTGCTCGTGAGCGCCACCTTCAGGATCGTGATCAACCTGCCCACTGGCGTGCTTATCCGTAAACAAAGTTGTTGAAACTGATGCATCCGATGAGGGCGATTATTCTGGTAGGCATGGATTACATAGAAAATCGTTGATTAAGGAATCATAAATCCCGCTCCGGCGGGATTTTTTTGCAATGATGCACATGTTTCTGAGCCTCTCAAGTTACCCCAGGCCTGTAAAACATCTGTCTGCCTGCTCATGCAAAAAATACTGTTAAAGCAGTTACCCACTGATAATGTAGGCGTATGATGTGAAGAGCTGAACACCGGCATAATTGAAGGTATTTTGTCATGAAAAGTTCTCTCAAAGCTGTGCTTATCGCGGTTGCCCTGGCATCTGTTTCTGTGCATGCGGGCACAATAATCTATCGTGATGGCAGAAATACTTACGTGGATACAGGCAAGGGCACCACCACTTATCGGGAAATAGAAGGCAGAGTGTATGGTGATGATGGCAGTACTACCTACCAGATTGGTAACACGACTTATTCGGACGATAAAAATGGGCATTCCACATCATATTTCGAAGCCGGTGGCATAACTTTTGGTAGCGATGGCAGCAGAAAGCAAACCATTGGTAAATACACCTACATTACTGACGCAAACGGCAAAACCCAGACGTGCTTTGATGAAGGTCCCCGCACGTTCTGTAACTGAGCATTGCCGACCTCAGATTTGAACTCATCTCTTAATACTGTGCCGTCAAATGCAAATCTTAACCAGACCGGCAGGAAGCCGGTCTGACTGATATGCTAAAGACGACATCTGAGATAACTGCTAACCCGGCAAAGAGAGGGCATTATCCTACTTTTGCCGGGTTGGACAAGTCCGGCGGGACCGGGCGCGTCAGTGCTGTGCTTTATCGATCGCCGCCAGAATCTGCTCCGGTGACGCCAGACCGGCAAAGACTGTGATGGTTCCGGGCGACGCAGTGCTGCGCCAGCTACACGCATGGCAGTTGTACAAAGTCCTCCTTCACAAGTAGCAAGGAAAGCGGAACAAGGAGAGATCGATCTTGCTTTTATGACAAGTGATGAAGCACCAGTCAATTTACATCGCCGCACGTTGTTCACTGAACGTTATGTGCTTGCTGGACGTGCGGGGCATCCTCATTTGCATAGCCCACTCTCGCTCGAGAAGTTCTGTCAGCTGGAGCATGCCATTGTTTCACCGGAGGGGGCCGGATTTCATGGTGTGACAGATATCGCCCTGGCCGAGAGGGGGATGACGCGCCGTGTATCACTCTCTGTGCCAAATTTCCTGCTGCTTACTGCGGTCCTGAAGAGTACCGATCTGGTTGCAATGGTGCCGTGGCGGCTTGTGTGTGAAAACGATGCGCTGCAGGTCATTGAGTCACCTGTTGAGGTTCCGGGATTTGAGATGGTTATGCTCTGGCCCGAACGTGTTCACCGTGACCTCGCTCATCAGTGGCTACGTGAGCGCATCGCCTGTTCGATATAAATTGGAGCAAAGCTCTCGCAACGCCCTGCTAAGAGTGGCTCTATGTGCACTTCAGGCAAAAGCAGTCAGTGTAAACAATAGCTAGGAGCGGACCTGGTGCCTCTCAGTGCAGGCTGCAATATCATGTTGCAGCCCTCTTGATGAGAGTTTCAACCTTCATAAACCCTTCAGGTTTCTTCTGCCATGTTGTCACCAAAATATTCAATCACCGTCATAATTTGCTCTTGTTTCCCGGAAATAGCTGGCGGATGTGATAATCCACGACCACAAAGGTAGCATCCGCAGAAGCATCTCTTTGCCCATATCGGTAATCGCATAAACCACCCGGGGCAACTTTTCCTCATAATCATAGCGAGATATAAGCCCGTCCCGCTCCAGATGGCGCAGTGTTCGCGTCAGCATTCTTTGAGTGACACCCGTAAGGAAGCGGCGTAACTCTCCGTAGCGAAGAGGTCCGTTGGTAGCAAGAATATGCAGCACGCCAAGCGACCAGCGATTACCTGCATGGGCCAGGATCTCACGTTTCAGGCCCTCATCATCGTTGCTTAATTCCTCACAAAATTGACTGGAAAATTGCAATAGCGCTTCCCGCTCAGACTCCATATCACCTCCGGTATCATGCGTGTGCCTAATTGAACCAGCCCATATCAGCTGTCAGGATGATGCTTTAATCCAACAGGAAGCAACAATGAATACCGAAAAAAAACCTACCAATAGGGTTCTGATACTTGGTGCAGGCGAGCTTGGTATTCAGGTATTGAGAGCAATGAGCAATAAAGCGCAGAAACATACCGATGTAAAACTTAGCGTGTTACTCAGAAGCGAAGCTGCTCATGCCGTTTCTGGTTCGCGCAAGGCACGACTGGATGAACTGATGAAGCTTGGAATCGCTGTAGTAGAGGGCGATCTGCAGGAAAACAGTGTTGATGAACTGAGTGAGCTATTTGCTGCTTACGACGCCGTTATCAACTGCAGTGGTTTTGTCGGCGGGCCGGGAACGCAGATAAAAATTACGCAGGCGGTATTGAAAGCGGCTGTAGCCCGCTACTTCCCCTGGCAGTTTGGCGTTGATTATGACGTAGTGGGTAAAGGCAGTGGACAACAAGTCTGGGATGAACAGCTCGACGTTCGCCACCTTTTACGCCAGCAAAACGCAACAGAGTGGGTCATTGTATCGACAGGTATTTTTACCAGCTATCTGTTTGAGCCTGGTTTTGGTGTGATTGACGCGCAAAGTAAAACGGTCTGTGCGTTGGGAGAGTGGCAGCACGCGGTAACGCTAACCACACCTGAAGATATTGGCAAGCTGACGGCGGACATTTTCTTCCATCAGCCCACTTTCAAAAACGAGATTGTCTATATTGCAGGCGATACGCTGACTTACAGTGAGCTTGCTGATTTAATGCGTGCTCACTGGGGCACTGAAGTAAACAGAAAATTACTGGACCGGCAAAAGCTTCAGGATGATGTGCAGCACAATCCGCAGGATGTTGGTGCACATTACCGGCTGGCTTTCGCACGGCCAGACGGCGTAGCCTGGAGTAAGCGCAACACTTACAATTACCGTCAGGGAATTTCAACTACAACGGCCAGTCAATGGCTGGCAAAACAGCACGGCATTTAGCATTCAAGTACGGTTAAGCATAATTTTAAGCGGTGCTGATTAAAACCACATGCCGGCATCGTTAATATCTGTTGCTCTTCTCTTCAGAACAAAAAAACCTGTAATGCTGATGACATTAATACGGACCAATTGCCGGATGGCGCGTAAACGCTTATCCGGCCTACGTATCGCTCAAAATGAGCACAAAAAACCCGGCGGGCGCCGGGTTTTTTTATCGCTTAAACGCGTGTGCCCCACAGGTCATACTCGTCGGCGTTCTCGACTTTCACGCGAACAATATCGCCCGGTTTGACGTTGGTGTCACCGTTCAGGTAGACCGCGCCGTCGATTTCCGGGGCATCGGCCATGCTGCGGCCAATCGCGCCTTCTTCATCCACTTCGTCGATCATCACCAGGATTTCGCGACCAATCTTCTCCTGCAAACGCTCAGCGGAGATGCGCTGTTGCAATTGCATAAAGCGGTTCCAGCGCTCCTCTTTCACCTCTTCCGGCACCTGATCCGCCAGTTCGTTGGCGGTGGCACCCTCAACCGGGCTGTATTTGAAGCAGCCGACGCGATCGAGGCGCGCTTCGGTCAGGAAGTCGAGCAGCATCTGGAAATCTTCTTCGGTTTCGCCAGGGAAGCCGACGATAAAGGTGGAGCGCAGCGTCAGCTCCGGGCAGATTTCGCGCCAGCGCTTGATGCGTGCCAGCTGGCGATCGACCGCGCCAGGGCGCTTCATCAGCTTCAGAATGCGCGGGCTGGCGTGCTGCAACGGGATGTCGAGGTAGGGCAAAATTTTGCCTTCCGCCATCAGCGGGATCACGTCATCCACGTGCGGGTAGGGGTAAACGTAGTGCAGACGCGTCCAGACGCCGAGCTTGGCCAGCTGTTCGCAAAGGCCAACCATGCTGGTTTTCACCGGCTCGCCGTTATGGAAGCCCATGCGGTGCTTCACATCAACGCCGTACGCAGAGGTGTCCTGCGAAATTACCAGCAGCTCTTTAACGCCGGCATCAACCAGGCGTTTCGCCTCGGAGAGCACGTCGCCAATCGGGCGGCTCACCAGATCGCCACGCATCGACGGAATGATGCAGAAAGTGCAGCGGTGGTTACAGCCTTCGGAAATTTTCAGGTAAGCATAGTGGCGCGGCGTCAGTTTCACGCCCTGTTCCGGCACCAGGCTTAAGAAGGGGTTGTGCTGCGGTTTTGGCACATAGTGATGAACATGGGCGAGAACCTGCTCATAGCTGTGCGGGCCGGTGATCTCCAGCACTTTCGGGTGCACTTCGCGGATCTGATCCTCTTTCGCACCCAGACAGCCGGTGACAATCACTTTACCGTTTTCATTCAGCGCTTCGCCGATCGCTTCCAGCGACTCCTGCACGGCGCTGTCGATAAAACCGCAGGTATTCACGATCACCATATCGGCATCATCGTAGCTCGGGACAACATCGTAACCTTCGGTACGCAGCTCCGTAAGGATGCGTTCGGAGTCGACGAGATTTTTTGGGCAGCCAAGAGAGACAAAGCCGATTTTCGGCTGCAGGTTCACATTGCTCATAGTTCAAAAAGTAATCAGTTATAGGATCTTAGGCGAGGGATTGTACAGAGTTCCGGGCGGGATTTATAGCGGATTATCAGCGCAGCGGCATCGCGTGCGGTAAGTTATTTTGCTTCTTTATAGATTGCTGCCTTCGGGTGTGCGCAAAGACTTTAGACAGGATCAAGAATCTCCTGCACCCACTCATCCCAGCACTCACAGCCAAAGTCTGTAACCACCGCGTTTTCGTTGGTCTCCAGCCACCAGTTTTTAACGATGGCATACTCCTCAGAAGTCAGCGCAAAGGGGCGCCAGGTGCCCATCCGGCAATCCTGGTCGCAGGGATCGCTGCCCCGTAACAAGAACTCATTCAGAAAGGCCAGCGGCGGAAAGTAACCGCTGCCGTCAATGATGCTGAAAATGCCATACGGCACGTGGATATTTGCAGTAAGAATACGTATCGCTTCCGCGCTCTGGTTCATCATTGACCCTTTTACTGCTCCGCGACATCGGTGCGATCACCGCGCGGGGTCGGGTGAGAGAAGACGATAAACTCAACCGCCGCGTCAGAATCATTGCGCGCCTGATGTTTTGCTAATGGCGGGATCTCAATTCCTTGCTGAGCGGCAATATGCTGCTTTGCACCTTCCAGCTCCATTGTCAGCACGCCGCTGAGCACAAAGAAAAATTGCCGCGAGACGGAGTGATAATGGCGCTGCTCCTGCGTTCCGGCGGGCATTTTCTCATGGATGATCATCATCTCTGGCCGCTTCACCAGGTACCAGCCGTCGCATCCCTCGCCCCAGTTATAGTGCTCGACATTCTCTTTTGAAATCATTTACTTCTCCTGGTGTATACCTCTTTCCCTACCGTTATACCCATCATCGACGCGCGGCATAAGCTGCCTGAATTAGCGGGCGCACTTTCGCGAGCCAATCACGCAGAGGATCACGCCCAGCGTCACCAGTAGCATTAGCGGGCTGACACGCTCGTTGAGCAACAGGGCGGAGAGAGCAAGGCCGAAAAAGGGCTGCAACAGCTGTAGCTGACCAACGGCGGCAATCCCGCCGCGGGCAAGGCCGTTATACCAGAAGATAAACCCAATCAGCATGCTGAAGAGCGAAACGTAGCCCAGCGCGCACCAGGCTTGCGCGCTGATATCAACAAGCGTGCCGGGCTGCGTCAGCCAGGCGGCGGGCAGCATCACCGGAAGCGACAGGATCAGCGCCCAGCAGATCACCTGCCAGCCGCCGAGCGTACGGGTTAAGGTTGCCCCTTCGGCATAGCCCAGCCCGCACACTACCACCGCCGCCAGCATCAGCAGATCGCCGGTCAGCGAAACGGCGTGGCTCTGCGCCAGCGCGAAGGCCACCACCAGCAGGCTGCCAAGCAGTGAGAAGAGCCAGAAGGCGCGCTTTGGCCGCTCGCCGCCGCGCAGCAGCGCAAAAATCGCCGTGCAGAGCGGCAGAAGGCCGAGAAAGACAATCGAGTGGGCGGACGTGACGTGCTGTAGCGCCAGCGCGGTCAGAAGCGGAAAACCAATCACCACGCCGCCGGAGACGATCAGCAGCGAGAAAAGCTGCGCGCGCTGCGGGCGCGGTTCGCGCAAGACACAAACAAGAACAATCGCCAGCAACCCGGCGAGCGAGGCGCGCAGAAAGGTGAGGAAAAAGGGCGACATCTCCAGCACGGCGATGCGCGTGGCGGGTAGCGAGCCGCTGAAAATCACTACCCCCAGCAGGCCATTTAGCCAGCCTGCCAGCGCGGGATGCGCCGGTTTGTTTAGCGCGGAATTCGCCATCTTGACCTCGTTATCACTGATTAGTGGGAGCTTGAGCATTGATGGGCTGAATGGTAGGTTGAGCCACTTAAGACAATCAAATTATTGTCATGGATACATTTGATGAAAGCGCGCTACAAACAGCTGGTTGATCGCTTCGCTGTGCAGATCCGTGCCGGTGAGCTGCCGCCCGGCACGCGTTTACCGACGCACCGCTGCCTCGCCGGGCAGGAGCATATTTCGCTGGCGACAGCCACCCGCGTCTATCGCGAGCTGGAAGCGATGGGGCTGGTCAGCGGTGAAACCGGCCGCGGCACCTTCGTCAGAGAGATTGCGCTCCCTCCCGGTCACGGTATCGATCAGCTTGCCGTCGCCAGCGATGTGCTGGATCTCAACTTCAACTACCCGGCAGTGAGCGGGCAGGGCGAGCTGCTGCGCGAGGCCCTCAAACGCACGGCGGTGGAGGGCAATATTGAGGCGCATCTGCGTTATCAGCCTCATGGCGGGCGCATCACCGAGCGAGAAGTTTTCGCCGGGCACTTTACGCAGGGCGCGTTTCGCCCGGCGGCTGAGGATCTGCTGCTGGTGAATGGTGCGCAACACGGTTTGACCGTTACGGTTATGGGGCTGCTTAAACCGGGCGATGTGGTGGCGGTGGACGCGCTGACCTATCCCGGTTTTAAGGCGCTGGCCGAGCTTTATCATCTGGAGCTGGTGGCAATTCCGGCAGCGCAGGATGGCCCGGATCTGGCCGCATTGCACCAGCTCTGCCAGCAGCGGCGTATTCGTGCGGTGTATACCATGCCGACAATGCATAACCCGCTGGGCTGGGTGATGAACCGTCAGTCGCGCAAAACCCTGGCCGATATTGCTCGCGCTCACGATCTGCTAATCATTGAAGATGCAGCCTACGCCTGGCTGGTTCGCCGCGCGCCGCCGCCGCTCGCCTGTTTTGCGCCGGAAAGGACGGTTTATGTCAGTGGATTTTCAAAAAATGTGGCGACCGGTCTGCGGGTCGGAGTGGTGATCTGCCCGCCCGCGCTGCGGCCTGCGCTGGAGCGGGCCATCCGCGCCACGACGTGGAATGCGCCGTCGCTCATGACCTCGCTGGTCAGCCACTGGATAGCGGATGGCACGGTAGCCCGGCTGGAAAAGCGCAAGCTGGAAGATGCCCGGCTGCGCCAGCGCATCCTGCAAGAAACACTGGCCGGGCTGCCGTGCGTGACCCACCCCGACTCTTACTTTGCCTGGCTGCCGCTCGCTGAAGAGTCGCGTGCCGATCGGGTGGTGAAGCAGTTGATGGATAACAATATCTCCCTCTCAACCGCCGATCCCTTTTGCACCGCGCAGTCGACGCCGCAGTCGCTGCGTGTTGCCCTCGGTTCGGTCGCTATCGACACCCTGCGCGAAGCACTGCTGACTATCCGCGAAGCGATAGAGTATGAAGCAAGCCGCTAGCGGCGCGCCTCATCCAGCCAGCGCATCAGGGCATTAAGACGAGCGGTGAAGTGCGCCGTGTCATCCTCCGGCGTGTGGCACTGTTGCAGCAGCCATGCAATGGCCTGTTGCTGCTGTGGAAAGCGTTGTATAACCCGGCTGGCGTACTCCTCCAGCGTCTCAGGCCAGTCATTATCTTCTGCGCGGCGTAAAAGGTTGGTTGCGCGCAGCAGTTTACGTGCCGCAGCTCGCTGGATTTGTCGCGCATTGCCCGCCTCTGCCAGCTGCTGAAGATAGCCTTGCACAACGGGAATGAAATCGCCGTTTACCGCCACTGCAATCTCGCGCGAGGGGGCAAAAGGCGTGAAGCGCAGGGAGAGATCCTCGCCCGCCACGCAGCGGCAGTGGTGCTTAAGCCAGTAACCCCAGCTGAACCGGTTTTCGTCTGCCAGCGCCTCTGCCAGCGTGCCGCAATCAAAATCGACTTTGCTGATAAGCGGATGCTGCCCCTGCACATGCTCCGCAATCACTCGCAGAAGATCGCGCTCCGCCGCGTTCAGCGCGCATTGGGTAATCAGGCAGACGTCGAGATCCGACACACCTGCCACCGCCGTACCTTTCGCCACGCTGCCGTAGAGGTAAATACTGTGCACCTGCGCGCCAAGCCTGGCGCACAGCAGATCGATGACATTATCGACGACCGGGCGAAACGCCGGTTGCAGTGGGGTGGCGGGTAAACAGGCGATAAAGCCGTCGGCATCAACCATTGAAAGCGCCTCCGGCTACAGCACGCTGACTTGCAATTGTTTGAACAGCGCGCTCATCTTCTCATCGAGCGGCTCATCGACCAGCAGCGTGCTGGCGAGCGTCAGATCACCGATGCCAAACGCCGAGGCGGAGTTGATCTTCTCCGGCGACGCCAGCACCACGGTCTCCGCCGCGCGCTCCGAAAGCGCGCGCTTGACGCAGGCCTCTTCATAGTTGCCGGTGGTAAAGCCTGCCTGCTCATGCACACCGGTGACGCCCATAAAAAAGAGGTCAGCATTGATGCGGCGAATGGACTCAATCATTGATGCGCCCACGGTGACCATCGAGTGTTTATATAACTGCCCACCGATGACGATCACGTCGACATTCGGCAGGTTAATCAATCCGGCGGCAATGGTCGGGCTATGGGTGACCACGGTAAAGGCCAGATCCGGTGGCAGCAGGGTGACCATCTCTTCCGAGGTGGTACCGCCGTCGATGATGACGATATTGCCCGGCTGAATAAGATTCACTGCTTTCTGCGCGATGACGCGTTTTGCATGAATGTTCACGCTTTTGCGTACTTCAAATGGCGCAATCGCTGCCGACACCGCCAGCGCGCCGCCGTGGACGCGTTGCAGCAAGCCATCTGCCGCTAACTCCCGTAAATCCCGGCGAATAGAGTCTTCAGAGATAGCAAAGTGCTGGCTTAATTCACGGGACAATACCTGCTTATCACGCGCCAGCATCTCAAGGATCTTCTGCTTACGTTGACTGGATAACACGATTTCCCCTTTCACGATTGATCTTGATCTTGCACGATTATGCATGTTAGCGTGCCACTTGTCAGCCTGACGATCCTAATTTTACGCAGTTTACAGGGGAAACTATGCACGCCATGCTTATTTTGATTGCCGGACCCGTACGCAGCGGCACCAACGGTGATGATGCGTTAATCAAACAGAATCTCGATGCCATGACGCGGGTTGCCGCAAAGGTGTTCGAAAAAGGCCATACGCCGGTGATTGGCGAGTGGCTGGCGATGCCGCTGGCGGAAGCGGCCGGGTCGAAGAAGATTGGCGATGAGATTAGCCAGGTCTTTTTGTACCCCGTCGCCCATCGCCTGATTCAACACTGCGATGCCATTTTACGCCTGCCCGGCGACTCAGCGGGTGCCGATAACGATGTGCGCATCGGGCGCGAGCGGGGTCTTACCATTTACAGCGCCGTTGATGAGATCCCTGCTGTCGAAACGCGGGAGTCATCTCCGGCTTAACGAAACGGGATGTAATGGAAATCAACATCATGGGGTTTATCCCCGTGCTTTTACCCGTCGCGCTCTCTCCGGGCGCGAGTTTTACCCTCGCGATGAACAGCGCGCTGGCCGGCGGGCGGGGTGGGTTGCTACGCACGCTGGCGGGCACCGCGCTCGGCATCTACACCCATGCGCTGCTGATTGGCCTTGGGGTGACGGCGATGCTCGTCTCTTCTCCCGCGCTGTTTAACGTCCTGAAGTATGCGGGGGCGGCATATCTGATGTGGCTTGGCGTACAGCTGATCCGCAGCGGGTTAACGACGAGTGAGATGACGCTCCGCGCGGACGGTCCGACGGTGACGCTGAAAGAGGCGTGGCTGGCGAACGTACTCAACCCGAAAGCGATCGTTTTTTATCTCACCGTGGTGTCACAATTTGCTGGCAGCCGCGGCGATGTTAGCCACTACTTGCTGCTGGCAACGGTACATGTGCTGGTGATGGGCGCATGGCTGATTGCACTGAGCAATGTGCTGGTCTTCTCGGCGAAAAAAGCCAATCCGGCACGGCTCAAAAAAGGGGTGAATGTTTTGGGCGGCGCGCTGTTACTCATCTTCTCCGCCCTATCACTGCTGCACTAAGCGGGCGGTGTCAGTAGAGCTTCTGTTCAAAATGCTCTCCGGCGTCAACCACCCGCCAGATTTTCCACTCGCCCGCTTCTTTACGCGTCCAGACCTGAAGATGAGAATGCTTGTTATCTTCTATCCCCAGCCAGACATCCAGCAGCATGTTGTCGCCATCGGGCCGCGCCGGTGAAACTTTGAGGTGCGGGATCCACGCGGGGTCGTAATCCTGGGTGTAGGTGAAATAGTCCGCCGACAGCAACTCCTGCTCCGGCATCTGATAAATTTCAGCTATACGCCTCAGTAACTTAGCGGAGACATAGTGCCGCATTTCCGCTGTTTTAATCACCTCGTCCGGCGACGTGTTCTCGAAGGCATGCAGATAGTAGTTATAGAACCCGGTCACGTTTTTCTGTACGTCGGTCACGGTATTGGCGCTGGCGAAGGGCAGATAACAGGCGAGCAGTAGAGAGATAATCAGACGCATGACGATTCCTGCGCAAAAAGAGGAAGAGAGAAAAAGTGCGCTGATCCTGACATTGGCCCAGGGCGGAAGAAAGCCTTTTATGCGCCCCGGCAGGGCAGATTTTGGTAGGGTGCAAAGCGGCTTCGCAGCCTTATGGCCTTGCCGCTTTCCGGTATGATGGCAAAGACTTTTACCTCGCCTGCAGGAGAGCGGATGAAGACCTTAACTGAACTTATCGATGTGCACGATCCCGGCTGGGCGGTGGTGCAGGAGTGGCTTAACGCGGCCAGCAACCCTTACGAGGTGCTGACGAAAGAGGAGGCCCGCGCCGAACAGGCGCTGCTGCAATTACAGGTTACCACCCGCTCCCCGCTGGGGGCGCTGGTGTATGAAACCGGCGGGCTGCTGATTGATGATGGCTGGCTGCGTATTCTCGGCTCCGGCAGTGCGCGGCTGGCGCGCGATCCGATGGGCTGGACGCAAACGGCGACAGACGCGGGATCTTTCGCTGCCTTACTGATTGCCGATGATGCATCGGGCGGCTTTTTTGCCCTCAACGGCGGCGGTCTCGGAGAGGATATCGGCAACGTCTACTACTTCGCGCCGGATGCGCTGGCCTGGGAAGGGCTGGAAGTGGGCTACTCTGCGTTTGTCGAGTGGGCGCTGTGCGGCGATCTGGCGCTCTTCTACCAGACGGTGCGCTGGCCCAACTGGCGGGAAGAGGTGCGTATGCTCGGCGGCGAGCAGGTTTACGCCTTCTTTCCCTTTCTCTGGACCGAGCCAAAGCTGCCGGTGGATGAGCGCAAGCGCACGATAACGCCGATTGAAGAGCAGTGGCGGCTCGCGCAGGAGCTGGCTGAATCTATCCCTAAGTCGTAAAGGGGCAGGGCAGCGACACCCGCTGCCGCTTACCTGTTGCAATCAATAATGATTCCCATTAACGTTTGCTCTCATTTTTAGTTCAGCCGATGCGGGGAAGCGTGCATGGCTGATGCACAGGGAGAAGGGGTTTATGCTTTATCGTTTTTACGCCGTGCGCCTGGTGGCGCTGGCTCTGCTGCTCGCCTGGCAAACAAGTTATGCCAGGCCGGATATGGCACCGCTCGGGCCGAACATCGCCGATCGCGGCTCTGCTTACTATCACTTCACGCAAAAGCAGTTCGATTCCCGGGATGGAAAACGCCACTACAAAGTCTGGACAGGCGTGCCCAACAAAAGCGCGCCGACTGGCGGTTTTCCGGTGCTCTATATGCTGGATGGCAACGCGGCGATGGATAAGCTTTCGGAGGCGTTTTTACAAAAACTCTTCGCTGCCAACCCGCCGGTGCTGGTGGCGGTCGGGTATCAAACCAATCTGCCATTCGATCTCGATAGCCGGGCGTATGATTACACGCCTCCGGGTACCGACGCGCAGCAGCTGCGCGGCAGAGCGGGGGGTGGCAGTGCAGCGTTTCGCCAATTGCTGGAGGAGACTATCGCGCCAGCCGTCGAAAAGGGGATTACTGTTAACCCGGCGCAGCGCGGGCTGTGGGGGCACTCCTACGGCGGGCTGTTCGTGCTGGAGAGCTGGCTCTCCTCCTCCTTTTTCACCACTACTTTTTCCGCCGTGCCTTCGCTGGCGCGCAATGATTTTCAGTTGCTGAAAACGATGGAAGCGGTCTCGCCGCGGCAGGCGGCGGGCAAGCACCTTTATCTGATGGAGGGGGACGGGGATCGCCGCGCGCAGGATGAGAACAGCGAGTCTGGCGTGCTGCCGCGCGTTCGCAGCACCCTTGCGCAGCTTGATCAGCATGGCGTCCCGGCTACTTACCGCTTATTCCCCGGCCTGACGCACGGGGCGATGTTCGCCACCTCGCTACAGGCGGCGTTACTTCAGCTCTCGCAGGCGGAGAAACAGCCGCTCTGATTATGCCGCCGGGTTATCGCGCCCGGCGGCAGTGAACGTTACTGATGACCAGTAGCCGTTCCCGGTGTGCTCGCGTTTTGCCCAGCCTGCCTTTTCCAGCTCGCGCGCAATCAGCCGGTTGATCACCCCGTGCCCCATGCTGAGCACGCGCTCATGCTGCTGCGCATGGGCGATCAGCGTAAGCGCCATTTTCTCTGCCCGCTGCATCGTCTGCTTTTTGGATTCCGGCCCTGCCAGCGCGCCGCTGAGCCAGCAGAGGCGAAACAGCACCAGCCACGCCTGCGGCGAGAGGCGAAGCCAGGGGAGGTTAAATACCGGTAAGGGCGCTTCATGCAGATCGTCGGCTATCAGATCGGGGGTGAGGTTCATCGCCTGTAACGACGCACGTGCACGCGGCAGCGGGCTGCTGATAATAAAAGCGCGGCGTTTATCCGCCAGAACGGCGTGGCAATCGGGTTCGCCAGTGATGCCGGAGGCATCATAGCCTGCAATCCAGCCGGACATGTCCGTGGCTTTGACCCGTGCGGAACCCTGCTGAGCGCTGAATTCAGGCTCGCCATGACGCATTAAAACTATCTCCATTTACGCTCCTGTGCGTTTTAGCCCTGTGCTTTACGGTAATGGGCTTCCATCTCATCCAGCGCGGCCTGGTTCTCCAGCCCCCACTGGTACATCTGCTCAATCGGCCCGGCGAAGGTTTTGCCCAGCGGCGTGAGGCGATAATCGACTTTCGGCGGGACAATGTCATAAACGTGGCGGGCGATCAGGCCGCGCTGCTCCAGCTCTTTTAGCGTCTGGAAGAGCATTTTTTTGGAGATCCCCTGTAAGCTACGCTGCAACTCGCCGGTGCGGGCGCGCTCATCAGGCCAGTGGTAGAGCGCATGCAGCACCATCGTGCTCCACTTGACCGAGAAGAGGTCCATCAGGCGGCGCGGCGGCGAATCCGCGTAGAAAAAGAGTTTGCCATCAACCCAGGCTGGCATAAGAAGCCCTCATCTGTGGTCACCAAATGGTAACTACTATCAATTGTGAACCTTGCGGACTATAGTCTGCCGCCTTCACGTTATTAACGCCAGCCCAACCTGGAGGCCTTATGAAAATCAATGCACTGGTCGCGGTCGATGCCGCAACACCGCTGACATCCGGCGACATTACCCTTCGCCCGCTGCAAAACCAGGATGTGAAAATCGACATTCTTTACTGCGGCGTCTGCCACTCCGATCTGCATATGGCGCGCAACGAGTGGGCGGTAAGCCGCTATCCGCTGGTGCCGGGACATGAGATTGTCGGCCGCGTCAGCGCCACTGGCACGGGCGTGTCGGCCTTCCAGGTTGGCGATATTGTTGGCGTCGGGGTGATGGTCGATTCCTGCCGCGAATGCCACTTCTGCAAACAGCATGAAGAGCAGTATTGCGAAGCGGGCTTTACCGCCACCTATAACGGGATTGATAAATACACCGGCGACAGCACCTGGGGCGGTTACGCCGAGAGCGTGATTGTCGATCAGGATTTTGTTGTCTCTGTGCCGCAAAACCTGCCGTTGGCGGGCGTTGCGCCGCTACTCTGCGCAGGCGTTACCGTCTGGTCGCCGCTGCGCCATTTCAACGTAAAAGCGGGTGATGCCGTGGGCGTCGTCGGCCTTGGCGGGTTAGGGCATATGGCGGTTAAGCTGGCGAGCGCAATGGGCGCCGAGGTAACGCTCTTTACCACCTCGCCGGAGAAGGGCGAAGATGCCCGCCGTCTCGGTGCAAAACGCGTGGTTGTTTCGCGCGATGCGGCGCAAATGGCCGCCTGCCAAACCTCGCTGGATTTTATTATCGACTGCGTCGCGGCACCGCACGATCTCGACCCCTACCTGGCGACGCTGAAAACCAACGGTCGCCTGGTGCTGGTGGGTATTCCGGATCAGCCGCATGCCTCACCAAACATCACGCCGATGGTCTTTCGCCGCCTGAGCATCAGCGGCTCGTCAATCGGCAGCATCCGTGAGACGCAGGAGATGCTCGATTTCTGTGGGAAGCACGGCATCACGGCGGATGTGGAGATGATCGGCGGTGAAGCAATTGAAAGCGCTTTCGCCCGCATGCTGAAAGGCGATGTGAAATACCGCTTTGTTATCGATATGCAGGCTACGCGCTGGTAAACCGCCAGCCTTACACAAGCGCGACGTGCTCCTGCGGCACCCAGCCGAGGTCACCGTCCGCTTTTTCTGCCAGATACCAGCCGTTAAGGCTCTGATGCACCTTAAGTTGCTCACCGCTTTGCACGGTGAGTTCGTGTGCACAGTAGGGCTGCTGGCAGATCCCTTCATAGGCGCTGACTGGCGTAAAGAGCTGCTGCGGTGCCCAGCCCGCTTTTCCCGACTCTAATGTCGCCCAAATCCAGCCGCGCCATTGCAGATCGCAGTGGCTAATTTGTGCTCTTTCCCCCTCGCGGAGAGTCAGCGGATCGGGATAGGCCGATTGATAGTCACGAATGACATTTACGGTGTTTTTTACCGGGTAAGAGACTGCTTTCATTCTCCTTATCTCCTGACGTCGCGAAGCGCTTTTTTAACAAGCGAAACGGCAGCCCAGCCCAGCGCTGACGCGGCCTGTGTAAAAGATCGTCAAAAGGAGAATATTATTGACCAAACCCATGCTTTTGGTCAAAAAGCGGCCATACTATTGATCTGCCCAATGGCTGACAAGGGAGGTAAAAGTATGACCGCTGATGAACTCGCTCGTCGTTTATTAATGAAGTTGATGACTGCCAGAACAGACCTTGCGGCCTATATCCAGATGCGCAAAGCGAAAGGGTATATGTCGGTCAACGAAAACGATCGTCTGCGTGAGATGTTTTTTGCCCTGGCGCTGGAGATCCGCGATAAAAGCGAAAGATTGCAAGAGATACAGGATCGCGATACGCGCAGCGCCATGTACAGTGCCGAAGAGGCGCTCTCTTCCGCCGCCGTTTCATTGATGAGCGGGCGAAGAGATTGCGCCAACTTTATCTCGGTAAACGTCGATAAGCTGGAGCGTTCGCTCAATATCCTCGATTACAGCATTCAATACCTGAATGAGCACTCTCCGCTTGCTGAAGCCTGAAGCGCTTCCACACCCTGACCATAAGGGGAGCCCGCTCCCCTTTATGCTTAAGCTTTTGTAAAAGCAAACCCAGCCGCGAAATCGATGGCTAACCTTTATCCAGGCTTACCGCTTAATAAAGGAGTGCCGTATGCGCCATCTTCCTCTGTCATTAGTGTTTCTCTCAACCTCTGTGCTCGCTGCTCCGGCTGCGGTCAACGTCGATGTCCTGCAAACTAAACTCGATCACCCCTGGGCTCTGGCCTTTTTACCCAATGACGGCGGAATGCTGATCACGCTGCGCGGCGGCGAGTTGCGCCACTGGCAGGCGGGTAAGGGGCTTTCCGATCCGATAAGCGGTGTGCCAAAAGTCTGGGCGCAGGGGCAGGGAGGATTGCTTGATGTGGCACTGGCACCTGATTTCGCCTCATCAAGGCGCGTATGGCTGAGCTACGCCGAAGCGGGACAGGATGGCAAAGCGGGAACCGCCGTCGGCTTTGGTCGCCTGAGTGACGATGGTAAACAGCTGGAGCAGTTCCAGACCGTTTTCCGCCAGCAGCCAAAACTCTCGACCGGTAACCACTTTGGTGGCCGGATGGTGTTTGATGGCAAAGGCTATCTGTGGATAGCGCTGGGTGAGAACAATCAGCGCCCGACGGCGCAGGATCTGGATAAGTTGCAGGGCAAGCTGGTGCGGCTGACGGATCAGGGTAAGGTGCCGGAGGATAACCCGTTTGCAGGCAAACAGGGCGCGCGACCGGAGATCTGGTCTTACGGCATCCGCAACCCGCAGGGGATGGCGATCAACCCGTGGAGCCAGGCGCTGTGGCTGAATGAGCACGGCCCGCGCGGCGGGGATGAGATCAACGTGCCTGAAAAGGGTAAAAACTACGGCTGGCCGATTGCCACCTGGGGGATCAACTACAGCGGGATGAAGATCCCGGAAGCGAAGGGCGGCATTGTCGAGGGAACCGAGCAGCCAATCTTCTACTGGAAGGAATCCCCGGCCGTGAGCGGCATGGCTTTTTATAATGCGGACACCTTTAAGCAGTGGCAGAACAAGCTCTTTATCGGCGCGCTGAAGGATAAGAATGTCATTGTGATGAGCGTCGATGGCAACAAGGTGAGCGAAGATGGCCGCATTCTTGGCGATCGCAATCACCGTATCCGCGACGTGCGCGTCGGCCCGGATGGGTATTTGTACGTCTTAACCGACGAGAGCAACGGCGAGTTGTGGAAGGTGAGCCCGGCGTCGTAATCGCGCCGTGTTATTGCCGGATGGCGCGCAGTTATCCGGTGTAGGCCAGGTGCGGTTTGTCTTGCCGGATGGCGGCTGCGCCTTATCCGGCCTACGCGATCGCAATCACCGTATTCGCGACGTGCGCGTCGGGCCAGATGGGTATTTGTACGTCTTAACCGACGAGAGCAACGGCGAGTTGTGGAAGGTGAGTCCGGCATCGTAATCGCGCCGTGTTAGTGCCGGATGGCGCGCAGTTATCCGGTGTAGGGCCGGTGCGGTTTGTCTTGCCGGATGGCGGCTGCGCCTTATCCGGCCTACGCGTGCACCATGCTTTTGTAGGCCGGATAAGCGCCAGCGCCATCCGGCAATCAAGCCGTCACGTTACCGGGATCATCACGTTATGGCGAAACGCCGGGCGCTCGCAAAGCTGCGCATACCAGCGCTGCAAATGCGGGTGCGGCGCCCAGCTCAGGCCGGGAATATTAAACAGGTTATAGATAAACGGGGCGACGGCGATATCGCCACAGCCAAACGCCTCGCCCGAGAGCCACGGCGTATTGGCCAGCTCATTATCAAGCAGCTGTAACGCGCCATCGAGCGCCTCTTTTGACGACGCAATCACCGCCTGATCGCGCTTTTCTGCTGCCGTTCGTACCAGGTTCATCAGCAGTGGGCTATGTTTGGGGGCCAGCATACTCAGCGACCAGTCCATCCACTTATCGCCCTGCGCCCGCTCGGCAGGCGACTCCAGCCACAACCGGCTCTGACCATACTGCGCGACCAGGTAGCGAACAATGGTGTTCGACTCCCACAGCACGGCACCGGTTTCGTCGTCGCGTAACAGCGGCACCAGGCCGTTAGGGTTCATCGCCAGATATTCAGGATCGTGATTAACGCCAAACTCCCGGCCCGCCAGAATATGCTCATACGGCAGCTCCAGTTCATCCAGCAGCCAGCGCACTTTTTTGACATTCGTCGAATTATTCCGTCCCCACAGCGTGATCATTTTTACCCCCGTGCAAAAGTGTGTTTCAGTGAATCTATCGTGGGCGAAACTTAACGTTCTGGCAACGACTTAGAAAAATAATGCACAACAGGCGCGCAACAGGCTGTTATTGCGTAAACTTTAAAAACTTTACCCAGTAGCGGTTTTTTTCGTTTCGTTTGTGCGTTATTACTCACCGTTTGTTACGGCACGGTGATGTTACGTTTTATTGAAAGGATACTCGGGTGGCTTATATGACGCAGTTCTCTCTATCCCTTCGCGGCCTGGCAGCAGGCTCCGCGCTGTTGTTTCTCTTCTCCCCTTCGTTATATGCAGTAGAACAAACGCCTGCCGCACCCCCGGTCGATGCCCGTGCGTGGATCCTGATGGATTACGCCAGCGGCAAAGTGCTGGCTGAGGGCAACGCCGATGAAAAACTCGACCCTGCCAGCCTGACCAAACTGATGACCAGCTATGTGGTCGGCCAGGCGCTGAAAGCAGGGAAAATTCACCTGACCGATACCGTCACCGTTGGCAAAGATGCCTGGGCGACGGGCAACCCGGCTCTGCGCGGCTCGTCGCTGATGTTCCTGAAGCCGGGCGACCATGTATCGGTAGAGGACCTGAATAAAGGGGTTATTATTCAGTCCGGCAATGATGCCAGCATTGCTATCGCCGATTATGTCGCAGGTAGCCAGGACTCCTTCGTCAGCCTGATGAACAGCTATGCGCAAAAGCTCGGGCTGACCAATACCACGTTTAAAACCGTGCACGGGCTTGATGCGCCGGGGCAGTTCAGCACCGCGCGCGATATGGCGCTGCTCGGCAAAGCGCTGATCCACGACGTGCCGGACGAGTACGCGATCCATAAAGAGAAAGAGTTCACCTTCAATAAGATCCGCCAGCCCAACCGCAACCGGCTGCTGTGGAGCACCAGCATGAACGTGGACGGCATGAAAACCGGCACCACCGAAGGGGCTGGCTACAACCTCGTCGCCTCAGCAACGCAGGGCGACATGCGCCTGATCTCCGTGGTGCTGGGGGCGAAAACCGACCGCATCCGCTTTAACGAGTCAGAGAAACTGCTCACCTGGGGTTTCCGCTTTTTTGAAACGGTAACGCCGGTAAAACCTGACGCCACTTTTGTCAGCCAGCGCGTCTGGTTTGGCGACAGCAGTGAAGTGAAGCTTGGCGCGGGCGAAGCGGGATCGATCACCATTCCCAAAGGGCAGTTTAAAAACCTGAAAGCGAGCTTCACCCTCAACCAGCCGGAGCTTGAAGCGCCGCTGAAAAAGGGGCAGGTGGTGGGCACCATCAACTTCCAGCTCAATGATAAAACCATTGAGCAGCGCCCGCTGGTGGTGATGGAAGCGGTGAATGAAGCGGGCTTCGTTGGCCGGATGTGGGATTTTGTCCTGCTGAAGTTCCACCAGTGGTTTGGTAGCTGGTTCTCGTAGCATCAGGTGACCGTGCCCGGCGGGCGCGGTCAGTAGAGAAGGGTGATCTGCTCTTTTTTCGCTGCGCTGACCAGGCCATCATCCGGTCGGCGGTCGCTGACAATCACATCGAAACGGTTTAGCGCGCCCATGCAGGCCGGGCGCACTTTGCCGAACTTGCTGTGATCGACCACCAGCACATGACGCTGCGCGCTGTTCATCGCCCAGTGTTTTACCGGCAGCTCTTCGAGATTAAAGCAGGTTGCACCCTGTTCCGTGTGCACGCCCGCCGCCGAGTAGAAGGCGATGTCCGGGCGCAGGTTGCTCAGGGTTTCATTGAAGTTCAGCGGCTTAAAAATGGCGTTGCTGGCGTGAAATTCGCCGCCGCTGAGAATGGCGCGGCACAGCGGTTTCTCCTGCAGTGCCAGAAAGGTGTTCAGCGAGTAGCAGACGGCGGTGAAGGGCAGATCCTGAGGCAGCGCGTCGATGATCCACGGCGTGGTGGTGCCGCAGTCAAAAAATGCCATCTGGTGCGGTTGCAGCAGGGCGGCGGCGAGCCTGGCCGCGCGGCGCTTCTCCTCGACGAGGCGGTTTTTCTGATCGCTCAACAGATAGTGGCTGGCAGAGCGCGGTTCGAGCACAATATAGCCGCCGAGCAGCACCACCGGGGCGCTGTTGGCACTGAGATCGCGACGAATGGTCATTTCAGAAACGCCAAGCAGGCTGGCCGCCTCTTTCAGATGCAGCTTATCGCTGCGCTTGAGCGCCGCCAGCAGCTGGTTGATCCGCTCGTCACGTCTTGTTTCCATAATTCACCCGAATAAAAGAAAGCCCCGCATAAGCGGGGCCTTTATCTTACCTGCGCCCTGGCGCTTAGTCACGCACCCAGCCGCGGCGGATCGGCAAGGCAAAACAGAGGCGATAGATCTGCTGTGCGGTGTGATAAATCTTCTCGCCGAAGGCCTGCCACAAAATTTGTGCGCTCAGGCAGCCGCAGATGCCGACCAGCAAGCCGCCGAGCATATCCAGCGGCCAGTGAACGCCAAGATAAACGCGCGACCAGGCGATGGCAAACGCCGTCACCATCAGGGCTGCGCCGGACCAGAAACGGTGCCAGGCAAGAAACGCGACGGCAAAGGTGAAGATCACCGTACCGTGATCGCTCGGGAAGGAGTCATCCGCCGCGTGCGGCAGGAAGTTATAACCAACATGATCGACAAAAGGCCTGTCGTGGGGAAAGGTATGGCCTAAAATCCATGAGAGCGAGAGGCTGACGACGATCGCCAGCGCCACTTTGATCACCAGCTGACGCTGAGCGCTGACCTGGCTGCGCGGCCCCCATAGCCAGAGACCAACCGCCAGCAGCGGCACGATATTGATCAGATCTTTGGCAACAAAGTGGGCGACGGTCAGGAGCCAGGCGGGCGAGTCGGGCGTGGCGTTAATCCAGTAGAACAGGGTGTGATTCAGGCTCTCTAACATAGACAGATTACTCTTTGATGACAGTCCGGATTGATCAAAGCGCTCACCATAAAAGCGGTGCGGCACAGGGTAAAGGGGTTTTGTCTTACTCCGCAGAGAGTTAGACGATTCCTGGACTCAGAGTACGCCCTGTCACTTAAGCAAACCTTAAACGAGTGAATAAGTGCTTTATCTGTTTTACGGGAGAATTCACTACCGTCGCGCGGTGGCTTTGATTACACTCTGCGCGATTTTTCAAAGGAAGAGATTGCATGCAAAACCATACCCTTTCCGGCCAACGTCTGGGACGACGCGCGCTGTTATTCCCCCTCTGTCTGGTGCTTTACGAATTCTCCACCTATATCGGCAACGATATGATTCAGCCCGGTATGTTAACGGTGGTCGAGCAATATAACGCGGGCATTGAGTGGGTTCCGACCTCGATGACCGCCTACCTAGCAGGCGGCATGTTCTTACAGTGGCTGTTAGGGCCGCTCTCCGATCGCATCGGCCGTCGCCCGGTGATGCTTACCGGCGTGGTGTGGTTTATTGTCACCTGCCTTGCGACGCTGCTGGCGCAGAACATTGAGCAGTTCACGCTGCTGCGTTTTTTACAGGGCATCAGCCTCTGCTTTATTGGTGCCGTGGGGTACGCGGCGATTCAGGAGTCGTTTGAGGAGGCGGTCTGTATCAAGATCACCGCCCTGATGGCGAACGTCGCGCTGATCGCCCCCTTGCTTGGCCCGCTGGTGGGCGCAGCCTGGGTGCATGCCGCGCCGTGGGAGGGGATGTTCGTCCTCTTTGCGCTGCTGGCGGCCTTCTCTTTCTTCGGGCTTCAGCGAGCGATGCCGGAGACCGCCACCCGGCTCGGCGAGAAGCTGTCGTTTAAATCTCTGTGGCGTGATTACGCCGAAGTGCTGAAGAACGTGCGCTTTGTCGCGGGCGCGCTGGCGATCGGCTTTGTCAGCCTGCCGCTGCTGGCGTGGATTGCCCAGTCGCCGATTATTATCATCAGCGGCGAGCAGCTCAGCAGCTATGAGTATGGCCTGTTGCAGGTGCCGATTTTCGGCGCGCTGATTATTGGCAACCTGGTGCTGGCGCGGCTGACCTCGCGGCGCACCGTGCGCGCGCTGATCATCCTTGGCGGCTGGCCGATCGTTGCTGGCCTGCTGCTGGCAGCGGTTGCCACGTTTGCCTCTTCCCACGCCTATTTGTGGATGACGGCCGGGTTAAGCGTTTATGCCTTCGGGATTGGCCTTGCCAACGCCGGTCTGGTACGCCTGACGCTGTTCGCCAGCGAGATGAGCAAGGGCACGGTGTCAGCGGCGATGGGCATGTTGCAGATGTTTATCTTCACCGTTGGCATTGAGGTGAGTAAACATGCCTGGCTGCTCGGCGGCAACGGGCTGTTCAGCCTGTTCAATCTGCTGAACGGTATTATCTGGCTGGGGCTGATGGTGGTGTTTCTGCGCGATAAGCGCATGGGGAATTCGCTGGAAGGATAAGGCGGCAGCCCGCAGGCCGCCGCCGCATTATTAACCGAGTTCCGCCTGGGCTTGCGGTTCCGGTTTTGCCACCGCGCGTGCCACCAGCGCGGCAATCAGCACCAGGCCAAGCACCACCAGCATCGCGCTGCGCAATCCGTAGTGCTCGCCGAGGAAGCCGAGCAGCGGCGGGCCAACGAGGAAAGCGAGGTAACCCGTTGTTGCCACCACGCTGACGCGCGTTGCGGCATCCGGCCCGGTATCGCTGGCCGCCGAGATGGTCAGCGGGAAGCCGAGCGACGCGCCTAATCCCCATAAAATGACCGAGAAGCCCGCCACCCAGGCGCTGTCGACAAAAATAATCAGGCCGATGCCCAGCGCGCCCATTATTGCGCTGGCGCGCACCACGGCGACGCGGCTGTAGCGGTCAATAAACCAGCCGCCGCAGAAGCGCCCGGTGGTCATGCCCAGCGTAAAGCCGGTGTAGATCAGCGAGCCGGAAGTAGGGCTGAAGCCGTGACCATCCACCATCAGCAGCGGTAGCCAGTCGTTAGCAGAGCCTTCGGCAAACGCCATCGCCAGCACCACCACGCCAATCAACAGCAACTGCGTATCGCGCCAGAAGGGCATCCCTTTTTGACGATTCGCGTGCTCTTCAGCGCTGTTTTGCCCGGTCCCCTCCGGCACGGCGGAGATCGCCAGAATAATTGGCACAATCGCCACCAGCGCCGCCAGAAGAATGTGCAGGTCCGCGCTGATGCCCAGGGCAGTTAACGACATGCCAACACCTGCGCCAACCAGCGTGCCGAGGCTGTAGAAGCCATGCATCATCGGCAGCACGGTTTTGTTCATCTCCTGCTCAACCACCGCGCCTTCGATATTCATCGCCACTTCGCCCGCGCCCAGGCTGCCGCCAAAGCAGGCCAGACCGACGGCAAAGAGCAGCGGCGAGGCAAACCACAGGGCAATGCTTAAAATCACCATCCCGAGCACCGAGAAGGACATGCTGGCGCGGATCACCTTGCGCGCCCCGAAGCGCTTCACCAGCCATGCCGACGAGAGAATGCCGCTCATCGACCCGACCGACAGACCAAACAGCACCGCGCCCATTTCAGCCGTCGAGACCGAGAGCACATCGCGGATCGCCGGTGTACGCGACGCCCATGAGGCCATTAATAATCCGGGGAGGAAAAAGAAGGTGAACAGCGCCCATAAGCGATGGCGCAGGGCTTTTCGGGAGGCGTTTTCAGTCATAGATTCACATCAAAAAAAGTAAGGTGAAGTAACACTAGCATTTTTTGCGTGGTTACGGTGGCAGGAGGTGAATAACAGCCATGAGGTTAATCAATATAATTAAGAAAATGCATACGGTTACGTTAATGATACATTGGGGCAATAGTTTATTGAGGGAGCAATAAAAGTGAGATTTATCATTCAGACCGCAGCTGCATTGTTGCTGGCAAGCAATGTGGGTTATGCGCAATCCACTACCACCGACAGTTTTACCTATGAAGCGCACGCCCTGACGTTGCAGGACGAGGGTGAAAAGTGCCAGTTAAGCGTCACTTCACCCGACGGGGCGATAAAACGTTACGGGCTTGATCTCCATTCGCCATGCTACTTCCTGCACAGCACGGGAACACAACCTAAGCATTTCGCCTATCCGCAAGACGGTATCAAGGCGCTGTTTATCATTCTCGGGAATCCGCTTACGGCGGATGAGCAGAAGATCTGGCGAGTTAAAGACGCATCAACCTGCGGCACAAAAGGCATCGGGCTGCACTTTGATGGGCAACACTTCAGCCTCAGCAAAACCTCGCACGACAAAATGTTGTTATGCCGTGACAGAGGGGTGGACGAAAAAGTTTTTAACACGCTGCGCGATTGATGGCAGGATACCCGCTTTCCGGGCCGCTAAGGCCCTTTTTTATAAACTGAGCAACATGATGCAGGCAGGGAAGGGATGATTATCAACACGGTAATGTGGTTAGCGTCGACGGCGGCGCTTTTTGCGTGGGTATTCAAGGTCACCCTCAAAAATACCTTTAAAACGAATGCGAAATATTTCGGGATATTCATAGTGGTGCATCTGGCGCTGAATATCGGGGCGATGGCGCTGAGCAAGCATGGGGTTGTGCTGGTTAAACACCACTCCAGCGCGATGACGGTCGCAGCCATGACGATCCTGCTGAAAAGCTATATGGTGCTGATGGCGATTATGGCCCTGAGCTTTTTTATCGCGCTCGCGGGCAAAGGCGCAGAGAAAATGACGCAGTTTCACACCACCCATAATGCAGCCAACCTGCACCGTAACCCGCTGAGGTTTTATCTGCGCAACCAGTCAGGGATTGTTAACGTCTACCGAGGGTTCTTCCTGATAGGTGGGGTTTATATGCTCTGGGCGATGTGGTTTAGGATGGGTTTTTGAAGGTGGGGGCGTGAAAATGCGGGGCGAGAGGGATGGACAATCAAAGCCATGATTCCAGCCTGCATGATATGGGTTTATTGGTACTCACCTTGCCAGAAATTATAAAACGAGTTGTGAGCGTACCGCGCATAATCCTGTTTTATGCAACTCCTGAAAACGATCACGCCAGCACCGTTAGGCTGGCGCAGCCATACGCCGACAAATAAATGTGTCGCAGACAAAAACGACACTACCACGCAACAGCCTACGGTGTTTGGATCAAAAAAACTCTTCAGTTTTTATTTTCTTCAAACCATACAGGCTGTGCGCGTCTCGCCTGAGGACTTGAGGAAAAAAACGGAACTGAAAAAGTAGATGTGATCACAGTATTTTAAGAGGTTAATGTGCTATTTTTATTAAGGTTCATCTGATTTTTTATGTTTTTCTATAATTTTAAATTGGATTAAATTATGAATTTTTTTTCTCAATATGGAAAAGAAATAACTTCAATACTAGTGCCTTTAATTACATTCTTCTTGAATAATTTTTTCAAAGGTACTGCTAAAGTATCTGTAGGTGAGTTACATCAGTTTAGTTTTTTAATTGAAGAGCCGATTTTAAATGAAAATGGAGAGGTCCTTAATCCAAAGCAAGTCATTAATACACGAGCCTACATCATTTTAAACGAAGGTCGAGAAGCAGCTAAAAACTTTGAGTTGATTTTTAACTTTAAATCAAACATGCACTTAAATATATGGCCAGTTAGACCTTACTCAGAGGGTTATGACCCTAATGGCAGATATGTTTTGACCTTTGGATATGTTGCACCTAAGGAGAGTTTTAGGTGCGAAGTGCTGTCTGTTAATTCTGAACTTCCCGAACTTCTTATATCAAGAAGTGAGCAGGGTGTATCACGGTCAATAGTTTTATACCCACAAAAAGTGATGAACAAATATTTTATAAAATTCATTCAATGTTGTATTTTTCTGGGTATGGCGAGCTTTGTTTATATTTTTATTGTGCTTCTGCAATGGCTTGTGACTGAAACAGGATAAGTTTTTACGTTCTAAAGGAAAATATATTTTCAAGAATGATTACTGTAATTTTTTATTTAAGGAGTGTAATAAATGAGTGGAAAAACAGATTTGGATAAGTTTTTTGAAAATGCGGAAAGCTTACATAACACAACACGAGAAATTACATTGGAGCAGATGCTTAATTCTGCTTTCTTGGCTAAATGCTCAAGGTTCCATTCGTTAGAAGAACTTTTTGAGGCATCAGGGTTTAAGATAGAAACAGTCGAAGACTTTCAAGCTATTCCTGAAGAAGAGTGGGAAGCGTTCATAACTCAAAACACAACCTACTCATCTTGGGAAGAGATGCAGTTAACTGCACTTACTGAACACTCGGCTGATGTAGTTGCTGCGCATCTTGCTAGGGGATTAAAAGAATCATGATTAATGCCTGCCGTTTTTTCATCGCCAATGTCTAAACACAGGATATGTAATTCACTGTTTCATAAATTAAATATTCTTAGACAACAAAAAACCCATCAACCTTGAACCTAAGCGGCGGGGTTGATGGGCTCCACAATCGGGGGACATCAAAGAAAAGCAGTGGCACTAGTTATGACTGACACCCCACAAAAAAGTTCTGCGTATAAGCGAAATATTTCTTAGCTTCGGAGTTATCCGAGCCCCGGCCAAATAATGATGATCAATGTCCCGGCGAGCGTAAGCAGCACGTTGGCGATGGCGTAGGTGCCGGCGTAGCCCAGCGCGGGAATGTTGCTGCGCGCGGTATCGCTGATGATCTCCATTGCCGGTGCGCAGGTGCGTGCGCCCATCATTGCGCCGAAGAGCAGGGCGCGGTTCATTTTCAGCACGTAGGCGCCAAACAGGAAGCAGATCAGCACCGGCACGAGGCTGACAAGCAATCCGGCGATCAGCATCTGTCCGCCGACAACGCCGAGACCATTGCCGATGCCGCTCCCGGCGCTTAAACCGACCCCGGCCATAAACACCATCAGGCCGAACTCTTTCACCATCATCAGCGCGCCCTGCGGAATGTAACCAAACGTCGGGTGGTTCGCGCGCAGGAAGCCGAGCATGATGCCAGCGAAGAGCAGACCGGCGGCGTTACCGACGCCGAAGCTGAAGGAGCTGAACTGGAAGGTGATCATGCCGATCATCAGGCCGACAATAAAGAAGGCGCAGAAGGCGAGCAGGTCCGTCACCTGGCTGTGAATGGAGATAAAGCCGATGCGGTCAGCGATGGTTTTCACGCGCCGCGCATCGCCGCTCACCTGCAACACGTCCCCTTTGTTGAGCACGATATTGTCGTCGATTGGCATTTCAATCTGGCTGCGGATCACGCGGTTGAGGAAGCAGCCGTGATCGGTCAGCTTCAACTGCGCCAGGCGGCGGCCGACCACATTGTGGTTTTTCACCACCACCTCTTCGGTGACGATGCGCATATCCAGCAGGTCGCGGTCGAAAACCTCTTTACCGTTACGGAAACTCGGGTCGAGGCGCGCATGGGCATCCGGGTAGCCGACCAGCGAGATCTCATCGCCCATCTGTAACACCGCGTCCCCGTCCGGGTTGGCGAGAATACCGTTGCGGCGAATACGCTCGATATAGCAGCCGGTCTGGCGATAGATCCCCAGCTCGCGCAGATTTTTGCCATCCGCCCAGGCCACCAGCTCCGGCCCGACGCGATAGGCGCGGATCACCGGCAGGTAGACTTTGCGGTGAGCATCGGTATCCAGTCCGCGCTCACGGGCAATCTGCTGGGCGCTGGTCTGTAAATCCTGGTGCTGTAATTTCGGCAAGTAACGCGCGCCAAAGATCAGGCTCACCAGACCAATCAGATACGTTAAGGCGTAGCCGAGGCTGAGATTGTCCAGCGCGCTGGCAAGCTGGCTGCTCTCCATGCCCGAGTGGCGCAGCGTGTCGCCCGCGCCAACCAGAACCGGCGTCGAGGTCATCGAGCCTGCGAGCATCCCGGCAGTTAAGCCGATATCCCAGCCAAAAAGTTTGCCGAGACCGAGCGCAATTAACAGCGCGCTGCCGACTAATACCAGCGCCAGCATGAGGTAATTCTTACCGTCGCGGAAAAAAATTGAGAAAAAGTTAGGTCCGGCTTCAACGCCAACGCAGAAAATAAACAGCATAAAGCCGAGGTTCAGGGCATCGGTGTTAATGCTGAAATGTTGCTGGCCTAATAATAGGGAAACGACTAAAACGCCAATGGAATTACCCAGTTGGATAGATCCCAGTCGTAATTTTCCAAGGCAAAGCCCAAGCGCCAGAACCACAAACAATAACAGTATGTAATTCCCATTTAACAAATCTGCGACGTTTATATTCACGGAGTCTAACTTCTTGTTTACTTGTAAGCTGTTGATAGAAATGGTGATTTGAGCTAGTGTTTTGCCTATGCGCTGGCGGATAAATTAAAGCCGTGCAACACCAGACATCCCGCACAAAACATAAACTGGCCGTTAGTTTAATCTCATTAGATAACAACGGCTAGTGACAATCGTCTGTTTGCACGGGTGTCATTCAGGCAATAATTGCCGCAACGCTTTATCCGTCCGACATTCTTTAAAACGGTGTAAACGTCGATAGAGAAAAAGTCAGGAGGCGTGTTTGAAGAACAGGCGTAGTTGGTTCGGCGTTATCTGCTGTAGTCTTCTTTTTATCGCAATTTGTCTCACTCTGGTGATGAATATGCAGGGCAAACTGCCTGCGCCTGGCGATCCGGCGACCGGTTTGCTGCTCTTTACCCTGCCAGGCATCCTGGGCGGTCTGGTCTCACGCCGCCGCCGCGCCATCGTGCCGCTGGTGGGTGCGCTGCTCGCCGCACCCCTTTGTTATATTTTGATTCATATTTTATTTACCCCGGTACGCACCTTCTGGCAGGAGGTTGCATGGCTCTTCAGCGCCATGTTCTGGTGCGCTCTCGGCGGCCTTGGCTGCGATTTCGTTTACCGGATTGCGCGCGCACGGCGGCGCGTCTGACAGGTTGTTCGCAACTTCCGCTTACAACGAGCGCAGCGGCTTAGCCTATACTGAACGACTTGTTTAACTGGGGGATTATTCAACATGACACCTACTATTGAATTGCTGTGCGCCCATCGTTCCATTCGCCACTTTACCGATGAGCCGATTACGGACGCACAGCGCGAGGCGATTATCGCCAGCGCACAGGCGGCATCGACCTCCAGCTTTTTGCAGTGCAGCTCCATTATCCGCATCACCGATCCGGCCATGCGCGAGCAGCTGGTGACGTTAGCGGGCGGACAGCCGCATATCGCGCAGGCGGCCGAGTTCTGGATCTTCTGCGCCGATTTTCACCGCAACTTTGAGATCTGCCCGGAAGCAAAACCGGGTCTCGCGGAGCAACTGCTGCTCGGCGTGGTCGATACGGCCATCATGGGGCAAAACGCCTTTACCGCCGCGGAATCGCTGGGGCTGGGGGGCGTCTATATTGGCGGTATCCGTAACAATATCGAAGCGGTCGGGGAACTGCTGCGTATCCCGAAGCAGGTGCTGCCGCTGTTTGGTCTCTGCCTCGGCTGGCCTGCCGATAACCCGGACATCAAACCGCGTATGCCGGCTTCAATGCTGGTGCATGAAAACCACTATCAGCCGCTCGACAAAGAAAAACTGGCGGAGTACGACGCGGAGCTTGAGCACTACTATATGACGCGCGACAGCAATAAGCGCCGCGATAACTGGAGCGATCATATCCGTCGCACCATCATTAAAGAGAGCCGTCCGTTTATTCTCGACTATTTGCATAAACAGGGCTGGGCAACGCGCTAATACCCGTTCATCCTGCCCCGTGCTGCGTGTATGATACGCAGGCTTTTAACTGGTCTTCTGCGCGAGGTGCAGGGTGAAAATAGCCGTATTATCCCGGGATGGAACGCTTTACTCCTGTAAACGCCTGCGTGAAGCCGCTGTGCAGCGCGGGCACCAGATTGAGATCCTCGATCCGCTCTCCTGTTATATGAACGTCACCCCGGCCGCCTCCTCGATTCACTACAAAGGCCGCCAGCTTCCCCATTATGATGCGGTGATCCCGCGCATCGGCTCGGCCATCACCTTTTATGGCACCGCCGCGCTGCGCCAGTTTGAGATCCTCGGCAGCTATCCGCTCAACGAATCGGTTGCCATCACCCGCGCCCGCGACAAGCTGCGCTCCCTGCAACTGCTGGCGCGCCAGGGGATCGACTTGCCAATCACCGGCATTGCCCATTCGCCCGATGACACCAGCGATCTGATCGATATGGTCGGCGGCGCGCCGCTGGTAGTGAAGCTGGTGGAGGGCACGCAGGGGATTGGCGTGGTGCTGGCGGAGACCCGCCAGGCGGCAGAGAGCGTGATTGACGCCTTTCGCGGCCTCAACGCCCATATTCTGGTGCAGGAGTTTATTGCGGAAGCGAAAGGGTGCGACATCCGCTGTCTGGTGATCGGCAACGAAGTGGTGGCAGCGATTGAGCGGCGGGCGAAAGCGGGGGATTTCCGCTCCAATTTGCACCGTGGCGGGCAGGCGACTGTGGTCGAGATCACGCCGCGCGAGCGGGAGATCGCCCTGGCAGCGGCGCACACGCTCGGGCTGGATGTCGCCGGAGTCGATATTTTGCGCGCCAACCGCGGCCCGCTGGTGATGGAAGTCAACGCCTCGCCGGGGCTGGAAGGGATCGAAAAAGCCACCGGGCTGGATATTGCCGGGCGAATGATCCACTGGATCGAGCGCCAGGCGATGCCCGGCTTCTGCCTGAAAACCGGCGGCTAAGAGGATTTTCCTGCCTGAGCATGGTGCGCCCACGGCTTTTTGCGTAAGCTATGGGCAATTTTTTCCCCAACAGAGCACGTTTTCTATGGATTCACTGGTCGTCCCCGGTCTGGACACGCTTCGCCAATGGCTTGATCAACTCAGCATTAACTTTTTTGAGTGCGACACCTGCCAGGCGCTGCACCTGCCGCATATGCAGAATTTTGACGGCGTGTTCGATGCGAAAGTCGACCTGGTCAATGATGTTCTGCTCTTTACCGCCATGGCGGAAGTAAAACCCTCCGCGCTGCTGGCGCTGGCGGCGGATCTCTCGGCGATCAACGCCAGCTCGCTGACGGTCAAAGCCTTCCTCGATATGCAGGATGATAATCTGCCGAAGCTGGTGGTGTGCCAGACCCTCAGCATCGGCCCCGGCATCGCCTTTGAGCAGTTCGCATGGTTTATGCGCCAGAGCGAAGAGCAGGTTTCGATGGTGATTATGGAAGCCAACGCGCACCAGCTCCTTTTCTCGCCGGGCGAAGAGGATCTGCTGGCCGGCGACGAAGAACCGAACAATTTTCTCCACTGATTCCCGCCTCGATTAACGTAGCCGCTACCACGGCGGCTGCGTAGCCACATTTTTTATTCTGCTTTTAACCTTTCTTTAAAGAATGATTCACCATCATTCCTCGCCTTCTGGCTTATCCCATAGAGACTTATTGCATAAAAAATTGATAAAAGGCGGTTTTTTATCTGCCCTATAGCCTCAAACCCTGGCTACAGTTATTCTTGCGCTGCTTTAAAAAGCATGCGGCGTCTGCCGGAGTGATTTTACTCTCCGGCGCAGAGCAGAGTGACAAACTATGCATGAATCTTGCATATCCCAGAAAGCGTAGATTTAGTTCGTAGCTTAACGAGCTTTCCAGAAGGAATGAGATATGAGTGCCTCAAGAAAAAAATGGGTATCGGGTCTTGTTGCGGGTGCGTTAATGGCTCTCTCTGCCAGCACGCTCGCCGCCGGGCAAAAGACGCTGCATGTGTACAACTGGTCTGATTATATTGCGCCGGACACCGTCGCAAATTTTGAGAAAGAGACCGGCATTAAAGTGGTTTACGACGTGTTCGACTCCAACGAAGTGCTGGAAGGCAAATTAATGGCTGGCAGCACCGGGTTCGATCTCGTCGTTCCGTCCGCCAGTTTCCTTGAGCGCCAGCTCTCGGCGGGCGTTTTCCAGCCTCTTGATAAGAGCAAGCTGCCGAACTGGAAAAACCTCGATCCGGAAGTGTTGAAAATGGTCGCGAAACACGACCCGGATAACAAATACGCTTTCCCCTACCTGTGGGCAACCACCGGTATTGGCTACAACGTTGATAAAGTCAAAGCGGTGCTTGGCAAAGATGTGCCGATCGATAGCTGGGATATCGTGCTGAAGCCGGAAAACCTTGAGAAGCTGAAGAGCTGCGGCGTCTCCTTCCTCGATGCGCCGGAAGAGATTTTCGCCACCGTGCTGAACTACCTCGGCAAAGATCCCAACAGCACCAAAGCGGATGATTACACCGGCCCGGCGACGGATCTACTGCTGAAGCTGCGTCCGAACATCCGCTACTTCCACTCTTCGCAATACATTAACGATCTCGCTAACGGCGATATCTGCGTGGCTATCGGCTGGGCGGGCGACGTCTGGCAGGCGGCTAACCGCGCGAAAGAGGCGAAGAACGGCGTTAACATCAACTACATCATTCCGAAGGAGGGGGCGCTGGCCTTCTTTGACGTCTTCGCCATGCCGAAAGATGCCAAAAACACTGATGAAGCCTACCAGTTCCTTAACTACCTGATGCGCCCGGACGTGATGGCGCACATCAGCGACCACGTCTACTACGCGAACGGTAACAAAGCTTCTGTGCCGCTGATCAGCGAAGAGGTGCGTAACAACCCGGCAATCTTCCCGCCGCCGGATGTCTTCGCCAAACTCTTCACGCTGAAAGTGCAGGAGCCGAAAATTGACCGCGTACGCACCCGCGCCTGGACGAAAGTCAAAAGCGGCAAATAAATCAATCACCTGACTGGTGAAAGCGCTGCACCGCGCCGGTGCAGCCGCCCCAAAACGGGACAGTGGGCGCACCTGCTGTCCCGTCATCTGTATGACAACCTGTTGAAGCAGGGTGATGCTTATGCCGGAGAGCACCGTAGTGAATGACGCTATTCCCCGCCCGCAGGCGAAGAGCCGCAAGGTTCTGACGCCGCTGCTGGAGATCCGTAACCTGACCAAATCCTTCGACGGCCAGCACGCCGTGGATGATGTCAGCCTGACTATCTATAAAGGCGAAATATTTGCCCTGCTCGGCGCATCGGGCTGCGGTAAGTCAACGCTGCTGCGCATGCTGGCAGGCTTTGAACAGCCGACCCACGGGCAGATTATGCTCGACGGCGTCGACCTCGCTCACGTGCCGCCCTACCTGCGCCCGATCAATATGATGTTCCAGTCCTACGCGCTCTTCCCGCACATGACCGTTGAGCAGAATATCGCTTTTGGCCTCAAGCAGGACAAGCTGCCGAAAGCGGAGATCGCCAGCCGCGTCGCCGAAATGCTGCACCTGGTGCACATGAGTGAATTTGCTAAACGCAAGCCGCACCAGCTCTCTGGCGGTCAGCGTCAGCGTGTGGCGCTGGCGCGCAGCCTCGCCAAGCGGCCGAAACTGCTGCTGCTTGATGAACCGATGGGTGCGCTGGATAAAAAGCTGCGCGACCGCATGCAGCTGGAAGTGGTCGATATTCTTGAGCGCGTCGGCGTTACCTGCGTGATGGTGACCCACGATCAGGAAGAGGCGATGACCATGGCCGGGCGTATCGCCATCATGAACCGCGGCAAGTTTGTGCAGATTGGCGAGCCGGAAGAGATTTACGAGCACCCGACCACCCGCTACAGCGCCGAGTTTATCGGCTCGGTCAATGTCTTCGAAGGGTTGCTGAAGGATCGTCAGGAAGATGGTCTGGTAATTGAGTCGCCGGGGCTGGTGCATCCGCTGAAAGTTGACCCCGATGCCTCGGTGGTGGATAACGTGCCGGTCTACGTGGCGCTGCGCCCGGAGAAGATCATGCTGTGCGACGATCCGCCGGCCGATGGCTACAACTTTGCCGTTGGCGAAGTGGTGCATATCGCCTACCTCGGCGATCTCTCGATTTATCACGTGCGGTTGCAGAGCGGGCAGATGATCAGCGCCCAGCTGCAAAACGCGCATCGCTACCGCAAAGGCGCGCCAACATGGGGCGACGAAGTGCGTCTCTGCTGGGATGCCGACAGTTGTGTGGTTCTGACGGTTTAAGGAGCGGCGATGAGTACACTCGAGCCACCGGCCCGCGTAACAAAACCGGGCGGTGTAAAGCTGTGGCTGGCGCGCCTGCAAATGCGCCACGGGCGCAAGCTGGTGATTGCGCTGCCCTATATCTGGCTGACGCTGCTGTTTCTGCTGCCGTTTTTGATCGTCTTCAAAATCAGCCTCGCGGAGATGGCGCGCCAAATCCCACCCTATACCGATCTGCTGGAGTGGGCCGACGGGCAGCTGACGATTACGCTTAATCTCGGCAATTTCCTGCAACTGACCGACGATCCGCTCTATATCGAAGCCTATTTGCAGTCGTTGCAGGTAGCGGGCATCTCGACGATCTGCTGTTTACTGCTCGGCTATCCGTTGGCATGGGCAGTGGCGCACAGTAAGCCGTCGACGCGCAATATCCTGTTGCTGCTGGTGATTTTGCCGTCGTGGACCTCGTTTCTCATCCGCGTCTACGCCTGGATGGGGATCCTGAAAAACAACGGCGTGCTGAATAACTTTCTGCTCTGGCTGGGGGTTATCGATCAGCCGCTGACCATTCTGCACACCAATCTCGCGGTCTATATCGGCATTGTCTATGCCTATCTGCCCTTTATGGTGCTGCCGATCTACACCGCGCTGACGCGTATTGACTACTCGCTGGTGGAAGCGTCTCTCGATCTTGGCGCTCGTCCGCTGAAAACCTTCTTCAGCGTGATTGTGCCGCTGACCAAAGGGGGAATTATCGCCGGTTCGATGCTGGTGTTTATTCCGGCGGTCGGCGAGTTCGTGATCCCGGAACTGCTCGGTGGGCCGGACAGCATTATGATTGGCCGCGTGCTGTGGCAGGAGTTCTTTAATAACCGCGACTGGCCGGTGGCCTCGGCGGTGGCGGTGATTATGCTGCTGCTGTTGATTGTGCCGATCATGTGGTTCCACAAGCATCAGCAGAAACAGACGGGGGAGAAGGCATGAGCAATTTACCGGTAGTGCGCTCGCCCTGGCGCATCCTGATCCTGGTGATAGGTTTCACCTTCCTTTATGCCCCCATGTTGATGCTGGTGGTCTACTCTTTTAACAGCTCAAAACTGGTCACGGTGTGGGCGGGCTGGTCAACGCGCTGGTACAGCGAGTTGTTCCACGATGATGCGATGATGAGCGCGGTGGGCTTAAGCCTGACGATTGCCGCCTGCGCGGCGACGATGGCGGTGATTTTAGGCACCATTGCGGCAGTAGTGATGGTGCGCTTTGGGCGCTTTCGCGGTGCGAACGGCTTCGCCTTTATGATCACCGCGCCGCTGGTAATGCCGGATGTGATCACCGGCCTGTCGCTGCTGCTGCTGTTTGTCGCGCTGGCACACGCCATCGGCTGGCCAGCGGATCGCGGCATGCTCACTATCTGGCTGGCGCACGTGACTTTCTGTACCGCTTATGTGGCGGTGGTGATCTCCTCGCGGTTGCGCGAGCTGGATCGCTCGATTGAAGAGGCGGCGATGGATCTCGGCGCAACGCCGCTGAAGGTCTTCTTTGTGATTACGCTGCCGATGATCATGCCGGCGATTGTCTCCGGCTGGCTGCTGGCCTTTACCCTGTCACTGGATGACCTGGTGATCGCCAGTTTTGTCTCCGGTCCTGGTGCCACTACGCTGCCGATGCTGGTCTTCTCCAGCGTGCGCATGGGGGTCAACCCGGAGATCAACGCGCTGGCATCAATTATTCTCGGCGTGGTGGGGATTGTCGGTCTTATCGCCTGGTTCCTGATGGCAAGAGCGGAAAAACAGCGCCAGCGTGATATCCAGCGTGCAAGACAGGGCTGAACTCATTAGAATCTGGAAATTGTGTCGTTGATGCCGCGCTTGCGCGGCATTTTTCACAGGGAAATCATGGAATTGGGGTTCTTCAACAAAACCACGCACCACGCGACGCCAAATATACCGGCGCTGGTTCAGGTGGCGGCTATCGCCATCATTACCATTCGCTGTGTCGACGCGCTGATGATCATGAACCTGCTCGGCTGGCGCGGGCTGCTCGACTTCGTGCACCGCAGCGCCCAGACCTGGAGCCTGACGCTGATTTTCCTGGGCAGCCTGATGCTGGTCTTTGTCGAGATCCTCTGCGCCTTCTCGGTGATAAAAGGGCGGCGCTGGGCGCGCTGGCTCTATCTGATAACGCAACTTACCTCGACCGCCTACCTGTGGGCCGCGTCACTGGGCTATGGCTACCCGGAACTCTTCAGCATCGCCGGCAGTTCGCGGCGTGAGATCTTCCACTCGCTGGTGATGCAAAAGCTCCCCGATCTGCTGGTGCTGTTCCTGCTCTTTGTACCGACGCCGAGCCGACGCTTTTTCCGTCTGCAATAACGGTGGTACAATCCCGCCCCCGCAAATTGAAAGGCTTTATCTATGCAGTGCGCTCTCTTCGACGCCGGTCGCTGCCGCTCCTGTGAGTGGATCGACCAGCCGCTCCCGTTGCAACTCTCCACCAAGATGGATCACCTGCGCGCATTGCTCGCCCCCTTTGCGGTGGAGTCATGGTGCGAGCCGGTGAGCGGCCCGGAGCAGGGCTTTCGTAATAAAGCCAAAATGGTGGTCAGCGGCAGCGTTGAAAAACCGCTGCTCGGCATGCTGCACCGCGACGGGACGCCGGAAGATCTCACTGCCTGCCCGCTCTACCCGGATACCTTCGCCCCGGTATTTGCCGCCCTGAAACCCTTTATCGCCCGCGCCGGGTTAACGCCCTATAACGTGGGGCGCAAACGCGGGGAACTGAAATACCTCTTATTAACCGAAAGCCAGCTCGACGGCGGCATGATGCTGCGCTTTGTGCTGCGCTCAGAGGCGAAAGTTGAACAGCTGCGCGCCGCGCTGCCGGTGTTACAGGCGCAATTGCCGCAGCTGAAGGTGATCTCGGTAAATATCCAGCCGGTGCATATGGCGATCATGGAAGGGGAGAGGGAGATCTTTCTTACCGACCAGCAGGCGCTGGCGGAGAACTTCAACGGTGTGCCGCTCGCTATCCGCCCGCAGAGCTTTTTCCAGACCAACCCGGCGGTCGCCAGCCAGCTTTACGCCACGGCGCGGGACTGGGTGCGCCAACTCCCGGTCAACCATATGTGGGATCTCTTCTGCGGCGTTGGCGGCTTTGGCCTGCACTGTGCCACGCCGGAGATGAAGCTGACCGGGATTGAGATCGCGCCGGAAGCGATCGCCTGCGCGACGCAATCCGCCGAGGCGCTGGGGCTGCACAATCTTCACTTCCAGGCGCTCGACTCAACCCGTTTCGCCACGGCGCAAGAGTCGGTGCCGGATCTGGTGCTGGTCAACCCGCCGCGTCGCGGTATTGGCGCAGAGCTGTGTGACTACCTGAGCCGCATGGCGCCGCCGTGGATCATCTACTCCAGTTGTAATGCGCAGACGATGGCGAAGGATTTCGCCGCGCTGGCGGATTACCGCGTTGCGCGCGTGCAACTGTTTGATATGTTTCCCCATACTGCCCATTACGAAGTGCTTACCCTGCTTATCAGGCGTTAATTCTTCCGCTTAAAAGCCATTTGGCGCGACGAAATACTGACTTTTTTGCCCCACAGGCGCGTTTTTTGTACCAGGCTTAAGCAAAAAGCGACGCGAACAGTGTGGGGCAATATGAAAGAGCAGAAACAATCAACGGTAGGGATCGCGCCATACGGCGGCTCGGCAGGTGGCTGGGGCGCGTTAAAAGCGGTAGCCGATGCGCTGCGTGGGCAGATGTCCGTTAAGCAGGATGTGATTGCGCTATTTAAAGTAAACCAGCCGCAGGGCTTTGACTGCCCCGGCTGCGCGTGGCCGGATCCGCAGCACACCTCCTCATTTGAGTTTTGTGAAAACGGTGCCAAAGCCGTCTCCTGGGAGGCGACCAGCAAACGCGCGACGCCGGAATTCTTCGCGGCGCACACCGTCAGCGAACTGTGGGAGCGCAACGCCTTTGAACTGGAAGGCGAGGGGCGTTTAACTCACCCGATGAAATATGACGCTGAGAGCGACACCTATCAGGCGATTGAGTGGGAGACCGCTTTTCAGGAGATTGGCGCGCTGCTACAAAGCTATGACGACCCAAATAGCGTGGAGTTTTACACCTCCGGACGCGCCTCCAACGAAGCGGCGTTTCTCTGGCAACTCTTTGCCCGTGAATATGGCACCAACAACTTCCCCGACTGCTCGAATATGTGTCATGAGCCGACCAGCGTCGGGCTGCCGGAGTCGATTGGCGTCGGTAAAGGCACCGTCGAACTGGAGGATTTTGACCACTGCGACCTGGTGCTCTGCATCGGCCACAACCCCGGTACCAACCATCCGCGCATGCTCGGTACGCTGCGGGAAGTCTCTAAACGCGGCGCGACCATCGTCGCCATTAACCCGCTGCGCGAGCGCGGCCTTGAGCGCTTTACCTCACCGCAAAGCCCGATAGAGATGCTGGCCCTTAGCTCAACCAAACTCGCCTCGACCTACTACAAAGTGCGCGTCGGCGGTGATGCGGCGATGCTGAAAGGCGTCATGAAGATCCTGCTGTCGATGCACGAGCAGGCGCTGGCGAACGGTGAACCGGGCGTAATCGATGAGGTCTTTATTCGCCAGCATACGCAGGGGTTTGCGGAGCTGAAAGCCGATCTCGACGCCACCGACTGGGACCATATCCTGAAAGTCTCCGGTATGGAGCGCGAGGAGATCCAGAACATCGCCCGGCTTTACGCCGACTCTGAGCGCACCATTATCTGCTACGGTATGGGCATCACCCAGCATCAGTACGGCACGCAAAACGTGCAGCAGATTGCCAACCTGCTACTGCTGCGCGGCAACATCGGCAAAAAAGGGGCGGGCATCTGCCCGCTGCGCGGCCACTCCAATGTGCAGGGCGATCGCACCGTTGGCATCACTGAAATTCCCTCTGCTGAGTTTCTCGATAGCCTTGAACGGGTGTTTGGTTTTAAACCGCCGCGTGAGCATGGGCACGGCGCGGTGGCTGCCATTCAGGCGATGCGCGACGGCAAAGTGAATGCGCTGCTCTGCCTGGGCGGTAATCTGTCTGAAGCGATCTCCGATCCGCAGGTCACTTTCCCGGCGATGCGCAAGCTCGATCTGGTGGTGCATATGGCGACCAAACTGAACCGCTCCCATCTGCTGCTCGGCAAACATAACTACCTCTTCCCGGTGATTGGGCGTACCGAAACCGATGAGCAGGCATCCGGAGCGCAGAGCGTGACGGTGGAGGATTCAATGTCGATGGTGCACGCTTCGCGCGGATCGTTGAACCCTGCTTCACCGTACCTGAAGTCGGAGCCCGCGCTGGTGGCTGCGCTTGCCAAAGCGACGCTGCCGCAGACGGTGGTGAACTGGGACCGGATGGTGAACGACTACAGCAATATTCGTGACGCCATCGAAGCGGTCTTCCCGGCGTTTGCTAATTTTAATGAACGGGTCAAACAACCGGGCGGCTTCCGCCTGCGTAATGCCGCCTCCGAGCGGGAGTGGAATACGCCGTCGGGCTTTGCCGAGTTTAAAGTGATGCAGGGGATTAATGAGGATCCGCGATCGCTCAAGTGCCACGACCTGGTGCTCACTACCCTGCGCAGCCACGATCAGTACAACACCACGCTTTACGGGCTGAATGACCGTTATCGCGGCGTGACCGGGCGACGGGACGTGCTGTTTATCAATGCCGATGAGGCGGAGCGACGCGAACTGCGCGTCGGCGATCAGGTGAATGTGGTGGCGCTCGATCCCGAAGGGAACCCCACCTCGCGGCGCATGGATAACTTGACGGTTGTGGTGATCGATATGGCACCCGGTTCGGTAGGGGCCTATTACCCGGAGGCCAATATTCTGGTGCCGCTGGACAGCCACGACACCAAAAGCGGCATCCCGGCGTATAAAAGCATCCCGATAGCGATGGAGCGCGTCGAAACGCCGGTAGCCACCACGGGCGCACGGCGTTAAATGTAAAACCCGTAGGCCCGATAAGCGAAGCGCCATCAGGCATTGGTGCGGAGTTCATTGCCGGATGGCGGTTGAAGGGAGAATCAGACCGTCCGTAGGCCTGATAAGCGAAGCGCCATCAGGCATTTGTGCAGGGTTCATTGCCGGATGGCGGCTACGCCTTATCCGGCCTACAAAAGCGCGCCATCGGGTATTGGTGCGGGATGTAATTGCCGGATGGCGGCTGCGCCTTATCCGGCCTACAAAAGCGCGCCATTGGGTATTGGTGTGATGTGATTGCCGGATGGCGGCTTGCGCCTTATCCGGCCTACAAAGAATGGCTTACTGCGGGAACCACTGATCGCTGATTTTCTGATACGTGCCGTCGGCTTTAATCGCTTTCAGCGCAGCGTTCAGCTTCTCCAGCAGCGCTTTGTTATCCGGGCGCACAGCGATGCCAAGACCGGTGCCGAAATATTGCGGGTCGGTCACTTTTGGTGTTGCCACACCCAGCTGCGGGTTGGTTTTCAGCCACTCATTCACTACCGCGGTATCACCAAACACGCCGTCGATACGGCCATTTTTCAGGTCGATAATCGCGTTCTGGTAGCTGTCATACGCCACGGTGGTCACTTCCGGGTGCTTATCCTGCAAATATTTCTGATGGGTGGTGCCGTTTTCCATACCGATGCGTTTGCCCTTCAGATCGTCGAAGGATTTAAAGGCATCTTTTTTGGCAATCACCAGCGCGGAGTTGGCGTAGTAGGGGTCAGTAAACGCCACCTGCTTGCTACGCTCAGGGGTAATGTCCATCCCGGAGATCACCGCGTCATACTTCTTAAATTTCAGCGCCGGGATCAGGCTGTCGAAGGCGTGATTGGTAAAGGTGCAATTGGCCTGCATCTGTTTGCAGAGCGCGTTCGCCAGATCGATATCGAAGCCGACAATCTTATTGCCCGCATCCAGGGATTCAAACGGGGGATAGGTCGCCGACACGCCGAAGCTGATCTTATCGGCCGCAAAGCTCCCTGCGGAAACGGTAGCGAGAAGGGCGGCCAGTATCATTTTTTTCATGAGTAAACTCCTGTCTGTCTATCTTATTGTTGTTACCCGGAGGCATGGGATTAACAATGCCAGTGTATGCATTTATATGCAACTATAATGCTTAATTATTTTATTGAAGATAAAAATAAAGGCGAGTAATGGGGTCATTAGCTCGCCTCTACAGATTACCTATGCAGTTTAGTTGCGCCGCTCAAAGGCCAGCGCTTTGCGCTCAATCAGGCGCATCATCAGCGTCAGCAGGCCGTTTACCACCAGATAGATTAAACCGGCTGCGCCAAACACCGTCACATCGTAGGTGCGTCCATACAGCAGCTGCCCGTGACCCATCACTTCCATCAATGTAATGGTGTAGGCCAGCGATGTACTTTTGAACACCAGCACCACTTCGTTCGAGTAGGAGGAGAGCGCGCGTTTAAACGCGTAGGGCAGCAGGATCGCCAGCGTATCTTTCTTACTCATCCCCAGCGCGCCGCAGGATTGCCACTGCCCATCCGGGATGGCGCGAATAGCACCGTAGAAGAGCTGCGTGGTATAAGCCGCGCTGTTAAGCGACAGTGCAATGAGCGCACAGAGCCACGGCTCAGAGAGGAGACGCCAGATCGCCGGATAGTTCTGCAAAGAGGGGAACTGCCCCGGCCCGTAGTAAATCAGGAAGATCTGCACCAGCAGCGGCGTGCCGGTAAAGAGCGTGATATAGGCGCGGACAATCTGCGTCAGCACCGGCGTTTTCAGCGTCAGCACGATGGTGAAGAGCAGTGAAAGCACCAGCGCGACAATCAGCGAGGCCACCGTCAGCGTCAGGCTGGTGTGCAGCCCCTTGAACAGCTCGGGCATAAACTCAAGCATTATCCCGGCCTCCGTTCAAAGCGCGTCGCGCGCAGATCGATGCGTTTCAGCACCCACTGGCTGAGCAGGGTGATCACCAGGTAGATCGCCGCCGCCACGATATACCAGGTAAACGGCTCCTGGGTGCGGGTGGCGATACTTTTTGTTTGCAGCATCAGATCGTTAACGCTTATCAGCGACACCAGCGCGGTATCTTTCAGCAGCACCAGCCACTGATTACCGAGCCCCGGCAGCGCGTGACGCCACATCTGCGGCATCACCAGGCGAAAGAAGATCGCCCCTTTCGACAAGCCCAGCGCCTGGCCCGACTCGCGCTGACCCTCAGGCACCGCTTTTAACGCACCGCGCAGGGTTTGCGAGGCATAAGCCGCGTAGAGCAGGGAGAGGGCGATCACGCCGCAAAGGAACGGGCTGACGTCGAAATTCTCAATCTGCATCTGTACCGGGATCTGCACAACGCCGAGGTTGAGGGTAAAGCCGTCCGACAGCAACAGCAGCAGCTGTGAGGAGCCGAAATAGATAAACAGCACCACCAGAATCTCTGGCAGGCCGCGTAAAATCGTCACCAGCGCGGTGCCGATCCAGGCAATCGGTCGCCATTTGACCGACTCCCAGACGGCAAAGATCATCGCCAGCACCAGGCCGATGATCAGCGCGCAGACGGCAAGGCCGACGGTCATCCCGGCGGCGCTTGCTAATGGAAACATTTCATTCATTCAGTATTACTTCTGGAACCATTTGCTGTAGATGGTCTGGTAAGTCCCATCTTTCTTCACTTTTTCCAGCGCGGCGTTAAATTTCTGCTGCAGCTCGGTGTTACCCTGGCGTACCGCGATACCGAGGCCGGTGCCGAAGTAATCTTTGTCAGTCACTTTATCGCCGACGGCGGCCAGTTTGGCGTCAGACTTCAGCCACTCGGTCACTACCGCCGTGTCGCCGAAGACGGCATCGATACGGCCATTTTGCAGATCCAGACGCGCGTTCTGGTAGCTGTCGTAAGGCACGGTGGTGATTTCCGGGTGCTTATCGGTAATGAATTTCTGGTGCGTGGTGCCATTCTGCACGCCGACACGCTTGCCTTTCAGCTGGTCGATGCCGGTGAATTTACCCTTCTGGCCAACGAACAGCGCAGAGTTGTCGTAATACGGGGTGGTGAACAGTACCTGTTTTTCACGCTCCGGCGTGATATCCATCCCGGCCATTACCGCGTCGAAACGGCGGAATTTCAGGCTCGGGATCAGGCTGTCAAAGGACTGGTTGGTAAAGGTACAGGTGGCGTCGATCTCTTTACACAGGGCGTTCGCCAGATCGACATCGAAACCGACGATTTTGTTATTGGCGTCGGTCGATTCAAACGGAGGGTAGCTCGCTTCGGTGGCGAAACGGATGGTCTGGGCTGCTGTAGCGCTAAGGCTGATGCTGGCAACAAGTGCGGCGATCAGTAATTTTTTCATTGTCATTATTCCCGAGTCTTCAGTGAGATAGGTAGTATTTAAACGCGTCGGTCTGCGGCGCGGCAAAGCAGCCCGCATCCCCTTGCTCAACAATGTGACCATTTTCCATATACACCACGCGACTGGCCGTCTTGCGCGCCACTTCCACTTCGTGGGTCACGATAACTTGCGTAATACCGGTTTGCGACAGCTCGCGAATGATGCTGACGATCTGTGCGGTGATCTCTGGATCGAGCGCGGCGGTCGGCTCATCGAACAGCAGCACCTGCGGCTCCATCATCAGCGCGCGGGCAATCGCCACGCGCTGCTGCTGGCCGCCGGAAAGGTGCAGCGGATAGCGATCGCTGTAAGGCTTCAGGCGTAAACGCTCGAGCAGCTTCTCGGCGCGCGCCAGCGCCTCATCTTTGCGTAATCCGAGCACGCGGCACGGCGCTTCAATCAGGTTCTGCTGCACGGTGAGGTGCGGCCAAAGATTATATTGCTGGAACACCATGCCCACATTCTGGCGCAATTCGCGAATCGCTTTATCAGAAGGGGTTTTGGCGAAATCGAAATGATTGCCTGCGATGGTCAGCTGGCCTGAGCGCGGCATTTCGAGCAGGTTCAGCACGCGCAGCAGCGAACTTTTCCCCGCGCCGCTTGGGCCGAGCAGCACCAGCGTTTCACCCTGCGGGCACTCCAGTGTGATATCGAACAGCGCCTGGTGTGCGCCGTAGAAGCAATTGATGCTGTTTAATTTAATACTCATCGAAGCAGTCTGATAGCAATTGAGGCCGCAAATAGTAACGTTGACAGAATAGTTATGCAATATTTGTGCGTTAAAACTTAAATATAAACCAGGTTTCTACATAAAGTTAGCACATAACACTGGTCGACGTGGGAACCAGGCATAAATGTCGGCATTCCTCACAGAATGCCAGACATTTTACGGGGGTTATTGATGGGTTTAGTCAATACTTACCGATGTTCAACTGACTGGCGCAGCGTGCCGGCCGGAGCATGTACCGTGCCGCCGAGGTAGCGTACATCGTCGACCGCCCAGCACTGGCCTTCGCGGATCATCAGCACCTCGTCCTGCCAGCGCTGATCGCCTTTGGTTAAGGTCACGCGCAGCGGGATATTACGCGCGTCGCTGTTAGGGATGGTTGAGGCGCTGGCGACATCGGCTTTCTCCGGTGCCAGGTTACGGCTGGAGAAGGGGTCGCCTTTCAGCAGCACGTTATTGCGCGCGTCGCGGCTGGCGGCAGTGAGCATTTTGCTCAGATCGTCACTCAGGTAAGGACGCAGAGAAGACCAGTTCGCGCCCGGATGTTCAATGCGGTAGTCATAGAATTGCTGTGCCACACTGTCGGGGCCGCCTTCAACGCAGGCATTGACGCGTGCGCCGGTATCTTTGAAAGCGGGCTCAACGGTGCTACAAGCGCTCAACAGCAGCGCGCACGGCAGAACAAGAGTCAAAACTGAATAGCGCATAATGATTTCCTTATTTCTGTTCAGAAGTCGCAACCTTTCAAGAATAGTGTATTGCTCTCATAATGTGTCTGGTAACGCATTGATGGTTAAAAGGAGAAGCATGAAAACGTGGGGAATAGTGCTACTGGCGCTAATACTGGCAGGCTGTGCCAGCGATAAAAAAGATGACAACAAAGGCGTTATTGAGAAACCTGGCTATCAACTGGTGACCCGTTATCAGGCGCAAGCGGCTTATCCCCGCATCAAGGTGCTGGTGATCCATTATACGGCAGATGATTTTGATGTCTCGTTGACCACACTACTCGGCAAAGATGTCAGTTCGCACTACTTAATCCCGGCCAATCCGCCGCGCGATAAGGGTAAACCGCGCATCTGGCAACTGGTGCCGGAGCAGAAACTGGCGTGGCATGCGGGAGCCAGCTTCTGGCGCGGATCGACGCGCATTAACGACACCTCCATCGGCATTGAACTGGAAAACCGCGGCTGGGAGAAGGCGTCTGGCGGCAAAACCTTCGTTCCTTTTGCGCAGGCACAAATCAATGCGTTGATTCCGCTGGTAAAAGATATCGTCGCGCGTTACAACATCCCGCCGCAGAATGTGGTGGCGCATGCGGACATCGCCCCGCAGCGCAAAGAGGATCCCGGCCCGCAGTTTCCCTGGCAGGTGTTAGCCGCGCAGGGGATTGGTGCCTGGCCCGATCCGGCGCGGGTGGCTTTTTACCTCAATGGCCGCGCGGAGTATGCGCGGGTCAGCAATGCGGCACTGCTCGACCTGCTGGCGCGTTATGGTTATGACGTCAAATCGTATATGACACCGCTGCAACAAAAGCGGGTCATCATGGCATTTCAAATGCATTTTCGCCCGGCGAAGTGGGACGGCGTAGCTGACGCCGAAAGCTTAGCGATCGCCGAGGCTTTACTGGAAAAATATGGTCAGGCAGAGTGATCTCTGCCGACCGGCTTATGACGAGGTCAATGGAGATGGGTTTACGCATCCTTACCGGCGCGCTGCTGATGGCGGCTTTTACCGCCCACAGTGCGCCGACACCGCCCTTTAGTTGTTCATACTGGGATAAAAAAACGGACAACGTCGAGACCCTCGCCAACTGCGCCACCCTGCAGGAGGGCAAGCTGGTGTTTCTGCCGGAGCTGTTCGAAAAGAGTCAGGATGTGGATGGCATGTCGTGGGTTGGGTTGTATGACTACACCCGCCAGGCCGGGCTGCCGGATGCCGATTACTATGTCCGCGCGCCGGATCGCTACCTGCCGGTGGTGCATTTCGATAACGGGCCGGACTGGTTTGTCGAAGGGCTGGTGCGCGCCCGGCAGAATGGCAAAGTGGGCTACTGGGACGATTCGTTCCGCAACCATATTGCGCCGCAGTTTGACTACGCCTGGCAGTTTCAGGAGGGTAAAGCGCTGGTCTGTAACGGCTGCAAACCGCAGCGCGAGGGCGAACATATGGCCCTTGGCGGCGGCGAGTGGTTTTACATCAATAAAAACGGCCAGCGAGTTTCCGAGATCAGGTCCGGGCCGTTTTGAGTCCCTTAGCGGTGCAGCTTGCCGTGATCTTTTAGCCAGAACGCCGTGCGTCTGATGCCCTCATCGAGCGTGACAATCGGCGTGTAGCCCAGCTCCTGCTGCGCGCGTTTGATATCCAGCGTGAAATCAAAATTGAGCTTTGAGACGCCGTAGTGCGTAAAGGCGGGCTCTTTCGCGCGCTTGTCGCCGAAGCGCTCCATACTGCGCGCCACCATATCCAGCATGGTGTAAGGCACGGAGCGAATACGGCAATCGATGCCCAGCTCATCAATCAACGTCTGCACAATGGTGCGCAGCGAGCGCGGTTCGCCGTTGGTGATATTAAAGGCGCGCCCGGAGGGAAGGGCGTCGCACTCGGTCTGGCTCGCCAGCCACATCGCATGAACCGCGTTTTCGTAGTAGGTCATATCGACCAGCGCATCGCCGCCGCGCGGCAGTAAAACGCTGCGGTAGTGCTGCATCATCTGCGCCAGACGCGGGATAAAAACTTTATCGTGCGGGCCAAACAGGCTCTGCGGGCGCAAAATGGTAAAGCGGGTTTGCGGGTTGGCCTGCGCCAGCAGATCGATAACCTGCTCCCCGGCGGCTTTACTGCGGGCAAACTCGTTGGCGAAACGCCGTGGACGGAAGGCTTCGTCAATGTCGCGGTGGTGGTGATAATCGAAATAGAGCGACGGCGAGGAGATATGGATAAAGTTACGCACGCCCCAGGCAACCGCCCATTCGCCGAGACGGCGCGTGGCGCGCACGTTGGCGAGATCAAACGCTTCCTGAGTACCCCAGGGTGAGGTAAAACTCGAGCAGTGCCACAAAGTGTCGATACCCGCGAGCATCACTTTCGCCTGCGAAGAGACCAGCTGGGTTAAATCCGCCGGTACAAATTCAGCGCCCATTTTGCAGAGCAGCTTACCCATCGCTTCGTTGCGGCCCGTCGCCCGGACTGCAATGCCTTTTTGCCGCAGATATTCGACCGCGTTTCGGCCTAAACCGCTGGTTGCGCCCGTGACCAGAACCTTCATAGCAATCCACTGTGTTAAGCGTTTATCGCGCGCATTCTTTCGTGAATCACGTCGTGATGCAATGGGATTGTTAAAAGAAAGGCGACAGGCTCAGACTTTTTCACTGCTTTTTTCCGCAAGCCTGGCGATACGTTGCGCCATACCGCGAAAAATAAACAGATGCGCCGGAAACATCAGCAGCCAGTAAAAAAGCCCCGGCATACCGTGCGGATGCCACCAGGCGCGCACATCCAGCGCCCGGCAATCGCCTTTGTCCGTCACGGTAAAAACTAACCGCCCAAGCCCCGGCGCTTTCATGCCAAACAGCAGGGCAAGCTGCTGCTGCGGCTCAACGATAATCACCTTCCAGCTGTCTACCGCATCGCCCACCTGCAAATAGGGGCGTTGCGGCCGCCCGTGCGCCAGCTTATGGCCGATAAGCCTGTCGAGCGCGGCGCGGGTTTGCCACAGAGAATTGCCAAAAAAGTAGCGCTCTTTGCCGCCGATAGCGTTGATCACCTGCCATAACGCCTGCGCGCTGGCCTGGGTGGTGACGCTGAAACCGGCCTGCTTCGGGTAGTAGCCATATTGCGGACGCCAGCGGGAGAAAGCCTGCGGATCGTAGCCCCAGTCGCTGGAGTTAACCAGCTTCTCCTCCTCTTTGAGCGTACGGCGCACCGCTTCCTCAAAGGAGATCAGCGTTTGCGGAATTAAGGCGCGCAGGGCGCGGTCGTCCGCCAGCAGGTCATGTTTCAGCCCCTGGATCAACGCTTTGGCAATGGAGGGCGGCACGGAGGTGATGAGGTGTAAAAACCACACCGAGATAAGCCGCGTGGGCAGCGGCAGCGGGATCAGCGGGCGCTTAACGCCGCTCACCGCCATAAAACGGATAAACTGCTGCTGATAGGTGAGCACCTCCGGCCCCGCGGCTTCAAACACCCGGTGCGTGTTGGCCGGATGGTTGAGTAGCTCAAGCAGGTAGTGCAGCAGATTCTCCAGCGCGATGGGGGTGGTGCGCGAGCGCACCCAGCGCGGCGGGGTCAGCACCGGCAGGTTAAAGACCATGTCGCGCATCACTTCAAACGCGGCCGAACCGGCACCAACAATGATCCCGGCGCGCAGCTCGGTGACCGGCACGCCCGCGGCACGCAGCAGATCGCCGGTGTGCTGGCGGGCCAGCAGATGATCGGAGTCGCTGCCTTCGTGGGCTTGCAGGGAGCTGAGGTAGATCACCTGTTTCACGCCGGAGCCCTGTAGCGCGTCGCGCACATTCAGGGCAATCTGCCGCTCATGGGCGACAAAGTCGCCGCTCTCACCCATGCTGTGCACCAGATAGTAGAGGGTATCGACATCCTCCAGCAGCGCGGGCAGCGCCTGCGGCCAGAAGAGGTCAATTTCATGCAGCGAGACATTCGCCAGTGCCAGCTTTCGCAGCCGCCCTAAGCGCCGCGCCACGGCTTTTACCTGATGACCCTGCTCGCTGAGGGCTTGTACCAGCCGCTGCCCGATATAGCCGCTGGCACCGAGCACCGCGATTCGCTGCGCCACATTTGCTCCTTAGCGCTGCAAAAAGGCCTGCCAGTGGCGAACCACCTCGCCAAGCTGCTGGCGGCTGACATCCAGATGCGTCACCAGCCGCACCACGCTGCCCACGGTGATCGTCACCCCGCGCTCGCGCATAAACGCGCCCAGCGCCTGGGCGTTATCCCCAACGCGAACAAACACCATATTGGTATCGTGGCGCATCACATCGACGCCAAGTTCGCGCAGCTGTGTTGCCAGCCAGGCGGCGTTCTCATGATCCTCTTTCAGCCGCTCAACGTTGTTTTTCAGCGCATAGAGCCCGGCTGCGGCAAGAAAGCCCGCCTGGCGCATGCCGCCGCCGGTCATCTTGCGCCAGCGGTTAGCGCGGGCGATATAGGCTTTATCACCGACCAGCAGCGAGCCAACGGGCGTGCCGAGACCTTTGGAGAGGCAGATGGTGAAGGAGTCGCAATATTGCGCGATCGCTTTTAAATCGCAGCCATACTCCACCAGCGCGTTAAAGATGCGCGCGCCGTCAACGTGCAGCGCCAGCCCGCGCTCGCGGGTGAACGCCCAGGCCTGTTGCAGGTAGTCGCGCGGCAGCACTTTGCCGTTGTGGGTGTTTTCAAGGCTCAGCAGTTTAGTGCGGGCAAAGTGGATATCATCCGCTTTGATTTTTGCCGCGACCTTATCCAGCGGCAGCGTGCCGTCGGCGGCAGCATCAATCGGCTGTGGCTGAATACTGCCGAGCACCGCCGCACCGCCCGCTTCGTAGAGGTAGTTATGCGCGCCCTGGCCGACGATGTACTCTTCGCCGCGTTCGCAGTGGCTGAGCAGGGCGACCAGGTTAGCTTGTGTGCCGGTGGGTAAAAAGAGGGCGGCCTCTTTGCCGCTCAGTTCAGCGGCGTAGGCCTGAAGTTCGTTAACCGTCGGGTCATCGCCATACACATCATCCCCGACCGGGGCGGCCATCATTGCCTCCAGCATGGCGCGTCCAGGTCGGGTCACGGTGTCACTGCGTAAATCAATCACGGCATTTCCTTATCTTGCGATGGGTAATGCCCTCTGTTTTACCTGAGCCAGTTGGTTTTCGCCAGTTCAACCACCTCGTCGCCGCGGCCGTTGATGATCGCGCGCAGCATATAGAGGCTGAAGCCTTTCGCCTGCTCAAGCTTGATTTGCGGCGGCATGGCCAGCTCCTCTTTGGCGACGGTGACGTCAATCAGCACCGGGCCATCAATGGCGAAGGCACGCTGTAGCGCCTCGTCAACGTCGGAGGATTTCTCTACGCGAATGCCGGTGATGCCGCATGCTTCGGCGATGCGGGCAAAGTTTGTGGCCTGTAATTCGGTGCCATCGGTCAGATAGCCGCCCGCTTTCATCTCCATCGCCACAAAGCCGAGCACGCTGTTGTTAAAGACGACGATCTTCAGCGGCAGCTTCATCTGCGCCACCGAGAGGAAATCGCCCATCAACATGCTAAAACCGCCATCACCGCACATCGCCACCACCTGGCGCTGCGGGAAGGTGGCCTGAGCGCCAATCGCCTGCGGCATGGCGTTGGCCATCGAGCCGTGGTTAAAGGAGCCAACTAACCGGCGCTTGCCGTTCATCTTCAGGTAGCGCGCGGCCCAGACGGTTGGCGTGCCGACATCGCAGGTGAAAATGGCGTCATCATCGGCGAAATCACTGATGCGCTGCGCCAGGTATTGCGGGTGGATCGCCTTATCGCTCGGCTTCGCCAGATCGTCCAGCCCTTTGCGGGCATCGCGGTAGTTCTCCAGCGCTTTATCGAGGAAGGCGCGATCCGTTTTCTGCTCCAGCAGCGGCACCAGCGCCGCCAGCGTCGCTTTGATATCGCCGACCAGCGCCATATCCACTTTACTGTGCGCGCCGAGGCTCGCCGGGTTGATATCGATCTGGATGATCTTCGCATCACTAGGGTAGAAGGCGCGGTAGGGGAACTGGGTGCCGAGCAGCACCAGCGTGTCGGCATTCATCATGGCGTGGAAGCCGGATGAGAAGCCAATCAGCCCGGTCATGCCGACATCAAAGGGGTTGTCATACTCAACGTGCTCTTTGCCGCGCAGGGCGTGAACAATCGGTGCGTTGAGCTTACCGGCGAAGGCCAGCAGCTCTTTATGCGCACCGGCACAGCCGCTGCCGCACATCAGCGCGACATTGCTGGAGTAACGCAGCAGTTGCGCCAGCTTTTGCAGCTCCTCCTCGGCGGGGATCACTACCGGCTGCGGTGCGCGATACCAGTGGCTGCTGGCGCTTTCCGGTGCCGCCTGCAGGGCGACATCGCCGGGCAGCACTACGACGGAGACGCCACGGTTGAGGATCGCTTTACGCATCGCAATCGCCAGCACTTGCGGGATCTGCTCCGGGTTGGAGACCAGCTCGCAGTAGTGGCTACATTCACGGAAAAGCTCCTGCGGATGCGTCTCCTGAAAATAGCCGCTGCCGATTTCGCTCGACGGAATATGTGCGGCGATGGCCAGCACCGGTACGCGGTTGCGGTGGCAGTCAAACAGGCCGTTGATCAGGTGCAGGTTGCCCGGCCCGCAGGAGCCTGCGCACACGGCCAGTTCGCCCGAGACCTGCGCTTCGGCGCCTGCGGCGAAGGCGGCGACCTCTTCATGGCGGGTGGGCATCCAGTCAATGGTGCCCATGCGGTTCAGGCTGTCACTCAGCCCGTTGAGGGAGTCGCCGGTGACGCCCCAAATCCGTTTTACGCCCGCCTGCTCGAGGGTTTTGGCGATATATGCGGCCACTGTCTGTTTCATATTGAGGCTCCTTTTTGTGATCACGATTACAAGCTTAGACAATCAACAGGTAACGAGGCGGGAATATTATACCCATAAGTGAAACAGGGGTTTATTTTGACGAAGAAGAGGCATAGGTTGGTGTCATTCAACGAAAACAGGAATAATTTCATATGGTTAAATCATTGTTAAATTCAGTTAATAAGATGTTTTCGCATGAGGATTTGGGGCGCTTGCTGCTGCGTCTGGCGGTGGGCGGGCTGATGCTGTTTCACGGCGTGCATAAGCTGATTGGCGGGGTTGATGGCATTGCCGGGATGCTGGCGGCCAAAGGGCTGCCGGGGTTTATCGCTTACGGTGTGCTGGTGGGGGAAGTGCTCTGTCCGGTGCTGATTATTCTCGGTATTTTTACCCGCCCGGCGGCGCTGGTGCTGGCGTTTACCATGGTTGTCGCCTGGCTGATGGTGGGGATCGGCGAAACCGGTTCGCTTGATGTGACCGGGGCGTGGGCAATTGAGAGTATTGTTTACTTCTTCCTTGGCGCGCTGGCAGTGGCGTTTATGGGGGCAGGGCGATATTCCGTGGCGCCCGCGTGGAAGTAATGGTGATGTAAAAATGCCGGATGGCGGCTGTCGCCTTATCCGGCCTACAGGTTCAGAGCATGTACTGCATTGCCGGATGGCGGCTGTCGCTTTATCCGGCCTACAGGTTCAGGGCATGTTCTGCATTGCCGGATGGCGGCTGACGCCTTATCCGGCCTACAGGTTCAGAGCATGTTCTGCATTGCTGGATGGCAGCTGACGCCTTATCCGGCCTACAAAGGCATATCACCTTTTTTGTAGGCCGGATAAGCGCAGCGCCATCCGGCACGTTGACTTGCACCTTACGCTAAAACCAAATCCCCCTGCGGGTGGCAGGAGCAGGCGAGCACAAACCCCTCGGCAATCTCCTTCTCGGTCAGCGTCATGGTGCTGCTGACCGAATACTCCCCGGCAATCACCTGCGTTTTGCAACAGCCGCAAACACCTGCGCGACAGGCGGCGTTGACCGGCATTTTATTGCTCTCCAGCGCCTCCAGCAGCGTGCTGCCCACCGGCGCATAGAAAGTTTTCATCGGTGACAGCTTGCTGAACTTCAGCCCGCTGGTGGCGGCTTCGGCAACCGGGGTAAAGAACTGCTCTTTAAAGAAGCGCGTAACGCCGAGGGCTTTCACCTCCTGCTCAACCCATGCCATATAGGGTGCCGGGCCGCAGGTCATCACCGTACGCGCACTCAGATCCGGCACCGCGCTCAGCAGTTCGCGGCTTAAACGTCCCGCCACAAAACCGTCGGTGGCATTGTGCTCCGCTACCAGCGTCACCGGGTAGTTTCGCCACTCATCGGCAAAGATCACATCCTGCGGCGAGCGTACGCTGAAAATCACCTGCACATCCGCCTGCGGACGGTGCTTCGCCAGCCAGCGGCGCATCGACATAATCGGCGTCACGCCGCAGCCTGCCGCCAGCAGCAACAGCTTATCGTTCGGTTCGTTATCGCAGGTAAATTCCCCCTGCGCGTCGGAGAGCCAGAGATAATCGCCGCGCTTAACCTCACGCGTCAGCCACTGCGATCCGGCACCCTCATCAATACGTCGGATGGTCAGCGTAATGTATTCACTGACGCCCGGCGTTGAGGAGAGGGTATAAGCACGCAGCGTGTTGGCGCTGTTGCCAATACTCACCAGCACATACTGCCCGGCGCGGTAGGGGTAGTAATCATGGCACAGCAGTGAAAGCGTCCAGACATCCGGCGTCTCCTGGTGGATATGGTGCACCTGCATCCGCCACGGGCATTGAGGGGTTGGCATGCTCATTTTTCGCTCCTTATGCGCTCAGTAACTGCTGCATATCCTGCTCGACGGTGGTCACCTGGCGCAGGCCAAACTTCTCGTTCAGCACCGCCAGCAGATCCGGCGTCAGGAAGCCCGGTGCGGTGGGGCCGGTGACAATATTTTTCACACCCAGCGAGAGCAGGGTCAGCAAAATGACAATCGCTTTCTGTTCAAACCACGAGAGCACCAGCGAGAGCGGCAGATCGTTAACACCGCAGCCGAGTTTGTCGGCCAACGTTACCGCCAGAATAATCGCCGAGTAGGCGTCGTTACACTGCCCGGCATCGACCAGACGCGGCAGGCCTTCAATATTGCCAAAGTCGAGTTTGTTAAAGCGGTATTTACCGCAGGCCAGTGTCAGGATCAGGCAGTCATCCGGCACCTGGGTGGCAAAATCGGTGAAGTAGCTGCGCTCCCCGCGCGCGCCGTCACAGCCGCCGACCAGGAAGAGGTGACGCAGTTTTTCACGGCTCACCAGATCGATCAGTGTATCAACCGCGCCGAGCAGTGTCTGGCGACCAAAACCAACGGTGATCAGATGCTCGATCTCGCTGAACGGGAAGCCGGACATCTGCTGCGCCTGGCGGATCACCGGGGCAAAGTCGTCGCCTTCAAGGTGGTTAACGCCCGGCCAGCCAACGATACTGCGCGTCCAGATACGATCGTCATAGGAACCGACGGTTGGGTCAATAATGCAGTTGGAGGTCATCACAATCGGGCCGGGGAAACGGGCGAACTCAACCTGCTGGTTCTGCCAGCCGCTGCCGTAGTTACCGACCAGATGTTTGAATTTACGCAACTCCGGGTAACCGTGCGCCGGCAGCATTTCGCCGTGGGTATAGACGTTAACGCCAGTGCCTTCGGTCTGTTGCAGCAGGTTATAGAGATCTTTCAGGTCGTGGCCGGAAATAAGAATGCATTTGCCCGCCACCGCTTTGACGTTGACCTGGGTTGGCGTCGGGTGACCATAAAGGCTGGTTTCACCCGCGTCGAGAATACTCATCACGCTGAAGTTCATCTTGCCGATCTCCATCGCGCACTCCAGCAGGGCGTTCATATCCGCCGGCCAGGTGCCGAGCCACGCCATGATGTTGTGGTAGCGCGCGTAGAGATCGTTATCGTACTGACCGAGCACGTGAGCATGTTCCATGTAGGCCGCCGCGCCTTTCAGGCCATACAGGCAGAGCAGGCGCAGGCCAAGAATGTTTTCGCCAATCGCCGCTTTGTCTTTATTCGGGGTGAGTTCCGCCGCCTGGCGCTGCAACGCGCCGAGATCGTCGCTCACCAGCTGTAAATCTGCCATCGGGTTATCTACCTGCGCCTGCGGATCAATCGCCAGGCAGAGGGCTTTCAGTGCTTCACGTTTGGCAATCGCTTCGCGGGCGTAACCGATAATGCGCACGGAATCGAAGTTAACGTTGGTCAGGGTGGAGAAGAAGGCGCGCGGCGCGAAGTTATCAATCTCATGGTCAATCAGATCGTAGTCGCGCGCTTTGCAGGCCCAGGCGGAAAGCCCCTGCAGGGCGGCAATCAGCAGATCCTGGAGATCGGAGGTTTCAGCGGTTTTCCCGCACATCCCCTGCGCGTAAGAACAGCCATTTCCTGCCGGGGTACGGATGGTTTGTTCACATTGCACACAAAACATGGTCACACCTTCTTTAAAGTTATATTTAAAATACATGTTTAAGATTAATAGGGCGGGCGAAGGCGTGAAAGGTCTTTTAGCGGCTATTTACGCCGAGATTGATTTAGCGCAAGTTTGGCGGCAGAAACCCACCGCCGAAGGCGATCAGGCAGAGAAGAGCGCCATTAATAGCGGCACCAGCAGGCTGAGTACGAACCCGTGGACAATGGCGGCGGGCACCATCTCCAGCCCGCCAGAGCGCTGCAACACCGGCAGGGTGAAATCCATCGACGTTGCGCCGCATAACCCGAGTGCGGTTGAACGGCTGCGGCCAACAAGCCCGGGGATCAGCATAATGGCGATCAGTTCGCGCGCCAGATCGTTAAAGAACGCCGCGCTGCCAATCACCGGGCCAAAGGATTCAGTGAGCAGGATCCCGGAAAGAGAGTACCAGCCAAAGCCGGAGGCCATCGCCAGCCCGGTTCTCAGCGGCAAATCGAGGAGTAGCGCGTTGATCACGCCGCCCAGCAGCGAACTGGCGGTAACCACAACTGCGATGATCATTCCGCGGCGGTTAAGCACAATCTGTTTCAGGGTCATGCCGCTGTTACGCAGCTGAATACCGACCAGCAGCAGCAGGAAGATCAGCGTGTATTCGCTGGCTTCGGTGGCGTGCTGCAAAAACGCAAGGCCACTCAGGCCAATCACAAAACCGAGCAGCACCACGCCGCACAGGCGCAACGACTCGAGCGCCATCGCCAGCCGCGACGGCAAAACTTCCTGCTGGTGGTGATGATTCCACGGCAGGGATCGCTCCAGCCACAGCAGCGCACAGGCGTTGCAGAGTAAAATAATCACCACGCTGACCGCGGAATAATGCAATATCGACAGCAGGTTAGCGCTAAGGTTATCAAGGAAGGCGAGGCTGATACCCATAAAAAAGAGGATCACGTAGACAATCCAGCTGAGCAGTTTATTGATCAGTTTGAGCGCGGGCTCGTGGCGCAGCGGAATGAGGTAGCCCGCCACCAGCGGCAGAAGAATAATTAACAATCCTGAAAACATGAACAGCCCGAATCCTTACGTAAATTTATATGCACTGCAACACACTACAGAAAGGCTGAAAGTGAGTAAAGCTGCGAAAAGTGAGCGATTTTATGCAAATGCAGATTTCAATGGCGTTTCCCGTATGCCGTTATGCTGTTGGCGCAGGGAGAGGGCAACACACCAGGAGGATGAGAGATGATTCTGGAGCGAGTTGAGGTTGTGGGATTTCGGGGTATTAATCGCCTCTCATTGCAGCTTGAACAGAACAACGTGTTAATTGGTGAGAACGCGTGGGGCAAATCGAGCCTGCTGGATGCGCTCACTTTACTGCTCTCGCCGCAAAACGATCTCTACCACTTTGTGCGCGATGACTTCTGGTTTCCTCCGGGGGATATCAACGGCCGCGAGCACCATCTGCACATTATTCTCACCTTTCGCGAATCGGAACCGGGGCGGCATAAAACGCGGCGCTACCGCCCACTGGCGGAGTGCTGGGTGCCCAGTGACGATGGTTATCACCGCCTCTTTTACCGCCATGAAGGGGAGCTTTCGGCCGGGGGCGAAGTAAGGACGCTACGCGGTTTTCTCGACACTAAAGGCGAACTGCTGCCGCTGCGTGACAGTGATGAGATGGCGCGCCAGCTGATTCGCCTCTCGCCGGTGCTGCGCCTGCGCGATGCGCGTTTTATGCGGCGGCTGCGCAGTGGTGGTACTCCGGAAACACCGCTGCTGGAGAGCACCGCGCGCCAGCTCGATTTTCTCTCCCGCGAGCTGGTCTCGCGCCCGCAAAACCTGACCGATGCGCAGATCCGCCACGGCTTATCGGCGATGGTGCAACTGCTTGAGCACTACTTTGCCGAGCAGGGCAGCGGTACGTCGCTGCCGCGCCTGATGCGCCGCCGTTCCCATGATGAGCAGCGCAGCTGGCGCTATCTCGACACCATCAACCGCATGATTGATAAGCCCGGTGGGCGCATGTACCGGGTGATCCTGCTGGGCTTTTTTTCCACGCTATTGCAGGCCAAAGGCTCTGTGCGCCTCGATCGCGATGCGCGTCCGCTGTTGCTGGTGGAGGATCCCGAAACGCGGCTGCATCCGATTATGCTCTCCGTCGCCTGGCAGTTGTTAAACCTGCTGCCGCTGCAACGTATTACCACCACGAACTCCGGTGAACTGCTGTCGCTGACGCCCGTTGAGCATGTCTGCCGACTGGTGCGTGAGTCATCACGCGTTGCGGCCTGGCGTCTTGGGCCGGGCGGGCTGAGCGCAGAGGATGGGCGGCGCATCGCGTTTCATATTCGCGTCAACCGTCCCTCATCGCTGTTTGCCCGCTGCTGGCTGCTGGTCGAGGGGGAGACGGAAACCTGGGTGATTAACGATCTCGCCCGCCAGTGCGGGCACCACTTTGATGCTGAAGGGATAAAGGTGATTGAGTTTGCGCAGTCCGGGCTGAAGCCGCTGATCAAATTCGCCCGCCGGATGGGCATTGAGTGGCATGTGTTGGTGGATGGCGACGAAGCGGGGAAAAAATATGCCGCCACCGTGCGCGGCGTACTCGATAACCATCCCGATCAGGTGCGCGTTCATTTAACCGAACTGCCGGCGCGCGACATGGAGCACTTTATGTATCGCGAAGGGTTTGATGATGTCTATCACCGCGTGGCACAGCTGCCGGCAAACGTGCCGATGAACGCGCACCGGGTCATCACCAAAGCGATCCACCGTGCCTCAAAACCGGATCTGGCGATTGAAGTGGCGATGGAAGCGGGCAGGCGCGGCGTGGAGGCGATCCCGCCGCTGCTGCGTAAAATGTTCTCCCGCGTGCTGTGGCTGGCGCGCGGGAGAGCCGATTAACGCTGGCAGCGCTCGGCAGTCTGGCTTTGCAGGCTGTCGAGCAGCTCATACCGGCGGCGATACTCTGCGCGTTTTTTGCTGGCGATCTCCTCAATCGGTTTACGCGGCATCATCAGTGGCAGCACAAAGTCTCTCTGCCCATCGACAACGCCACCCAGCGACGCCCAGAAGCTGTTGTAATCCGCATGCAGCTGGCGCAGTTTTTTCTTGCGATAGCGCAGGCTCTGGTAAATGTGCGTTTCATTGCTTACCGCGCGGATCGCTTCCACCTCAAGGAACTGCGCCAGCATCATTGCCGCTTCCACCAGCAGCCGCTTCGGGAAGAGCCCGTGGCAGGCTTTGGTCGCGCCCTGGATCGCTTCGTGCGGTACATGGGATTTTGGCCCTTGCAGCCCGCCAATATAGAGCGTGGTCAAGCCGTTAAACGGGCAGACGGTGAAGGTGAGGCGCGCCAGCGGCGTCTCCAGCGCGTCATAAAAGGTGAGCGTCGCTTCGCCCTCTTTATCCAGCGCGGCATCTGACCAGAGACGGATGGAGTAACTCTGCTCATCTTTCCCGGTCAGCCGGGCCAGCGTGCAGCCCGACGTCGTGAGATAGCTGTTCACCATCCCTTCGGGCAGCAGGCGGTTGAAGCTGTCGTAATGCCAGCAGATCGCCTCGCTGGTCTGCTGACGCGTCAGGTTGACGGAGAGCCAGGGGCGATGTAACCGGCACGGCAGACCCGGCTGCATATGCAGCTTGCGGGCAAGGTGCGGCTGGTCAACGAGACGTGACAAAAAGTGTGCGGTAGCAAAAGGCATCGCCAGCGAGCGCAGCAGGAATTTACGCCGGTGGGAGCCTTTCTCCCAGGCGGGTCCCGGCACGAGATCGCCGGTAAGCAGAGAAGCGAATAGCTGCCAGGCCGTTTTCGGTAGCGGCCGTTGAGGTTCAAAAACAGTAGCGATAACGGACATGGTGCAACTCACATTTCATTAAGAGATGTCAATTTCATCAGGTGCTGACTCAACGCCTCTTCAATGGATAAGGGAGAAAATGCGAAGATGAGGTTTCGTTGAGCCGCGGTTTAGTTAAAATTGCACTTTCCATCGCATGTCCGATTATCTGGAAATTTTATGAAACTGAAGGGAAAACGCAGGACAGGGTTGTTTGTGCTGATCGCCATCATTGTGCTGGCGGCTTTCTGGCTCTGGAGCAAGTTAAATGCGCCGGTGGTGCAGTATCAGACGCTGATTGTTAAGCCGGGCGAGCTGCAACAAATGGTGCTGGCGACCGGCAAACTCGACGCGCTTCGCAAAGTTGACGTCGGCGCGCAGGTCAACGGTGAGTTACAACGCCTGACGGTCAATATCGGCGATAAGGTGAAGAAAGATCAGCTGCTGGGCATCATTGACCCGGCGCAGGCGGAAAACCAGATTAAGGAAGTGGAAGCGACACTGATGGAGTTGCGGGCGCAGCGCCGCCAGGCACAGGCCGAGCTGAAGCTGGCGCAGGTGACTTACGGACGCCAGCAGCAACTGGTGCAGAGCCACCTGGTGTCGCGCCAGGATCTTGACACCTCGGCAACGGATGTCGCCGTAAAGCAGGCACAGATTGGCACTATCGATGCGCAGATCAAACGTAACCAGGCGACGCTCGATACGGCAAAAACCAATCTTGATTACACCCGCATTCTCGCGCCGATGGACGGCGAAGTGACACAAATTACGACGCTGCAAGGGCAGACGGTGATTGCTATGCAGCAGGCACCGAACATTCTGACAGTCGCGGACATGAGCACCATGCTGGTGAAAGCGCAGGTTTCCGAAGCGGATGTGATTCATCTCAAACCGGGGCAAAAAGCGTGGTTCACCGTGCTGGGCGATCCGGGTACCCGCTATGAAGGGGTACTGAAAGATATTCTGCCGACGCCGGAGAAGGTCAACGACGCCATCTTCTACTATGCGCGTTTTGAAGTGCCCAACCCGCAGGGCGTGCTGCGCCTGGAGATGACTGCGCAGGTGCAGATCCAGCTCACCGGGCAGAAAAACGTGCTGACCATTCCGCTGGCGGCGCTCGGCGAGCCGGTGGGTGATAATCGTTATAAGGTCAAAGTGCTGCGCAATGGCGAAACGCGCGAGCGGGAAGTGATCCTCGGCGAGCGTAACGATACCGATGTGGTGGTGGTCAAAGGGCTGGACGCGGGCGATGAAGTGGTGATCGGCGAGCGGAAAGAGGACGCGGCGCAATGACCGCCCTGCTTGAACTGAAGGAGATTCGCCGCAGCTACCCCTCCGGCGACGGCATGGTTGAGGTGCTGAAAGGCATTACCCTCACCATAAACGCAGGCGAGATGGTGGCAATTGTGGGCGCTTCCGGCTCCGGTAAATCGACGCTGATGAACATTCTCGGCTGTCTCGATAAACCGACTCGCGGCACCTACCGCGTGGCGGGAACGGATGTCTCGACACTTAGCGGCGACGCGCTGGCGCAGCTGCGCCGCGAACACTTTGGTTTTATCTTTCAGCGTTACCATCTGCTTTCTCACCTGACCGCTGCGCAGAATGTTGAAGTGCCGGCGGTCTATGCCGGGACGGAGCGCAAAGCGCGGCTGGCGCGTGCTAAAGAGTTGCTGACGCGCCTCGGGCTTGGCGATCGCAGCGAGTATCAACCCTCGCAGCTCTCCGGCGGCCAGCAGCAGCGCGTCAGTATTGCGCGTGCGTTGATGAACGGCGGGCAGGTGATCCTCGCCGATGAGCCGACCGGCGCGCTGGATAGCCACTCCGGCGAAGAGGTGATGGCGATCCTCCATCAACTGCGCGATCGCGGCCACACGGTGATTATTGTCACCCACGATCCGCAAGTTGCCGCGCAGGCCGAGCGGATCATTGAGATCCGCGATGGTGAAATCATTGCCAATCCCCCGGCAAAAACCGCCGCCACCTCTGCGGCAAAACATGAAGGCGTTGTCACCTCCGTTGGCGGCTGGCGGCAGTTCACCAGCCGTTTCCAGGAGGCGCTGACCATGGCCTGGCGGGCGATGGCGGCCAACAAGATGCGCACCTTGCTCACCATGCTCGGCATTATTATCGGTATCGCCTCGGTGGTGTCGATTGTAGTGGTGGGCGATGCGGCCAAACAGCTGGTGCTGGCGGATATCCGCTCTATCGGCACCAACACCATTGATGTCTACCCCGGCAAAGATTTTGGTGATGATGAGCCGCAAAACCAGCAGGCGCTGAAGTATGACGATCTGCTTGCCATTCAAAAGCAGCCGTGGGTGCGCTCAGCCACGCCATCGGTATCGCAAAACCTGCGTCTGCGTTACGGCAATATCGACGTAGCAGCCAGCGCGAACGGCGTCAGCGGGCAATATTTTAACGTCTACGGCATGACCTTTAGCGAAGGCACCGCCTTTAACGCCGAGCAGCAGGGCAGGCGCGCGCAGGTGGTAGTGCTCGACAGCAATACCCGGCGGCAGCTCTTCCCGGATAAGGCCAGCGTGGTGGGCGAAGTGATTCTGGTTGGTAATATGCCGGCGACGGTGATTGGTGTGGCGGAGGAGAAGCAGTCGATGTTCGGCAGCAGCAAGATCCTGCGCGTCTGGCTGCCTTACAGCACCATCGCCGGGCGAATTATGGGCCAGTCATGGCTCAACTCCATTACCGTGCGCGTAAATGAGGGCTACAGCAGTGAACAAGCCGAACAGCAACTGACGCAACTGCTCAATCTTCGCCATGGTAAAAAGGACTTCTTCGTCTGGAACATGGACGGGGTGCTGAAAACGGCAGAGAAAACCACACGTACGCTGCAACTCTTTTTAACGCTGGTGGCGGTGATCTCGCTTCTGGTGGGCGGGATTGGCGTGATGAATATCATGCTGGTGTCGGTCACCGAGCGTACCCGGGAGATTGGCATCAGGATGGCGGTGGGCGCACGTGCGGGCGACGTGCTGTCGCAGTTTCTGATAGAGGCGGTGTTTGTCTGCCTGGTGGGTGGTGCGCTCGGCGTCATGCTGTCGATGCTGATTGCTTTCACCCTGCAGCTCTTTCTGCCCGGCTGGGAGATTGGCTTCTCGCCGGTTGCGCTGTTAACGGCGTTTTTGTGCTCTACTTTTACCGGCGTGCTCTTTGGCTGGCTTCCTGCCCGCAATGCCGCCCGGCTCGATCCGGTGGATGCGCTGGCGCGGGAGTAATAAAAATGCCAGCCCACCGGGCTGGCATTTCACTGCACTCTAGTACACAACGAAGCCACAGGCGTCAGGCTATCGCTTCCAGTTCTACTGGCACGATAAGACTGGCATGATTGCCTTTAGGGCCCTGGTGTACATCAAACCGGACCGTCTGCCCGGCTTTTAACGTTCTGTAACCATCCATCTGGATGGTGGAGTAATGGGCGAAGATATCTTCACCACCGCCTTCCGGGCAGATGAAGCCAAACCCTTTGGCATTGTTGAACCACTTTACAGTACCCATTTCCATGCTTCGACATCCTTCGTAAAACTTATTTAAGTAAGATGGAATGAACCGGTGGCGGAGCGACGGGTTGTTCAAAACCTCGCCAACTCACGACTCTACAATTTAGATAATTCGTATAACGCGTCAAGTATTTGGCAAGCATTCTGGGAGACAGCGCATCAATTTTTTGAAGCAGTTAACGCTATGGTGAAAAAATGTGATGCAGGTCTCGAATATGGCTATTCCACAGTCATATGTTGCGCAATAGAAAAATTAATTACCAGCGGTTTAAAATATAATTTAATCAGTAATTAATTCACGTGAATTATCCTAATTCAAATAAATTAATCACTCTTTTTCCCCAATGCGATTATTCAAAAAATATCTGAGAGCATTCTTGTATATTAATCCACTTTAAGGGCTGAAAAGAAAAGCACTGCGAAAGGTACTATTAGCGACGCAACGTTGGTGTAAATAAAAAAGGATGAAGTTACATTGAAAACTTTAAAGAAGTTATCTTTAGCGCTATTGGTATCAGCTTCGCTTATTAATTCCTCTTTCGTCGCGGCGGAAACGGTCGACGCGGCTCCACAAAACATGGCCCAAAAAGGAAACCATTATCCCCTTATTTTTGTTCATGGTGTTGTAGGCTGGGGCCCCGATGAGATGCTGGGTTTCAAATATTGGGGCGGGTTTGATGACACCATTGCCTATTTAAATAGCAATGGAGTTGAGTCTTATGCCGCCGTTGTCGGCCCGGTTTCCAGCAACTGGGATCGTGCGGTTGAGCTCTATTACTATATTAAAGGCGGCACCGTTGATTATGGTGCCGCCCACTCCCTGAAAGCGAACCATGCCCGCTACGGCAAAACCTACCCGGGCATCTATCCGCACTGGGATGAGCACCATAAGATCCACCTCGTTGGGCACAGTATGGGCGGGCTAACCAGCCGCCAGCTGGTGGATATGTTGCAGGATGGCAGTGAAGAGGAGCGCGCTTACCACGAATCGCACCCGGAAACCGAGATCTCCCCGCTTTTTGAAGGCGGAAAAGATTATGTTTTCAGCGTCACGACCGTCGCCACGCCAAATAACGGCAGCTCGTTTGCACAAGATAAGAACCTGATCGTTGGCCTGATTGAAGATATGGTCCGCAAAGCGGCAACTATTGCTGGCGTATCGTCGCTCTCTTCATTTGTTTATGATTTTAAACTCGATCAGTTTGGGCTGCGTCGTGACCCGGATGAGAGCCTGGCTGAATATATTCGCGATGTTTTCACCAGCAGTATCTGGGATTCGAAGGATATTGCCTCTTACGATCTCTCGGTAGTTGGCGTCAGTGCGAATAAGCAGTACCTGGAGACTAAGCCCAACGTCTATTATTTCTCACACACCGGTAAAACGACCGTTGGCGTGCCGTTTACCTCTTTCCAGATCCCCGGCGTCTATACCAATCCGCTGCTGGTGCCGTCAGCAACCTATATGGGCAAAACCATTACCGATCCGCAAACGTCGTTAATTAATGCCACCTGGACGACGAATGACGGGCTGGTGAATTCGGTTTCCAGCTATTACCCCTTTGGAGCCGATGCGAAGCCCTATGATGGTCAGCCGAAAAAAGGGCAGTGGAGCTATTACCCGGTAATGAACGATTGGGATCATCTCGACTTTATGGGATTTGATGTCATCCCGCAGGCTTATGTTAATGCTTTCTATGCTGATGTTGCGAAGTCATTACTGGAGCTGGATAAATAGCCCTGAAATAAATAAAAAGACGAACCCTCAGCGGTTCGTTTTTTTATTTAGCACGATGTTTAAAAATTAAAAAATAGAAAAATAAGATACATTGAAATCTTTTTACACAGGTGAAATGGCAAGGATCGCCAAAAAAACCTATAATCGAGCCATATAATGTGCACTAGCAGGACGTCTTCATATAACCACCCACTTTATGTTGTTATTCAAACGTAGGGCGATCCATTATAGTTGCCTGACATCTGATGCTGATTGAAAATGCATCTAAACTCATGTAATCGGCCGATTAGACGTGCGCCGGAACCTGTAACCTAAGATGAAGCGCTAACGATGGGCAAGAGCAATAGCTGGCTGGATTTTGAGCAATTGGCGGAAGATAAACTGCGCGACGCGCTCAAACCGCCATCGATGTACAAAGTGATGATCATGAACGATGACTACACGCCAATGGAATTTGTTATTGACGTGCTACAAAAGTTCTTTTCTTATGATGTTGAACGTGCAACGCAACTGATGCTAACGGTTCACTATCACGGTAAGGCTATCTGCGGTGTTTTCACCGCCGAGGTCGCGGAGACGAAAGTTGCCATGGTGAACAAGTATGCAAGGGAGAACGAGCATCCGTTGCTGTGTACGCTGGAAAAAGCCTGACGTCAGGCAATAAAACTTGGGGGAGGTGCCTATGCTCAATCAAGAACTGGAACTCAGTTTAAACATGGCTTTCGCCAGAGCGCGCGAGCACCGACATGAGTTTATGACCGTCGAGCACTTGTTACTGGCTCTGCTCAGTAACCCATCTGCCCGTGATGCGCTGGAAGCGTGTTCCGTGGATCTGGTGGCGCTACGGCAGGAACTCGAGGCCTTCATCGAACAAACCACACCCGTCCTGCCGATGAGCGAAGAGGAGCGTGACACGCAACCGACGCTCAGCTTCCAGCGCGTTCTGCAGCGCGCGGTGTTTCACGTTCAGTCTTCCGGACGCAGCGAAGTCTCCGGTGCGAACGTGCTGGTTGCCATCTTTAGCGAGCAGGAGTCGCAAGCGGCTTACCTGCTGCGCAAACATGAAGTTAGCCGCCTTGACGTGGTGAACTTTATCTCTCACGGCACGCGCAAAGACGAGCCGGGTCCATCCTCTGACGCGGGCAGCAGCAGTAGCAGCCAGGCGAGCAGCGAAGAGCAAGCAGGCGGGGAGGAACGTATGGAAAACTTCACCACCAACCTTAATCAGCTTGCTCGCGTAGGCGGAATCGATCCGCTGATTGGACGTGGCAAAGAGCTTGAACGCGCCGTCCAGGTGCTGTGCCGCCGCCGTAAAAATAACCCGCTGCTGGTGGGTGAATCGGGCGTCGGTAAAACCGCGATTGCCGAAGGGCTGGCATGGCGAATTGTGCAGGGCGACGTGCCGGAAATCATGGCCGACTGCACTATCTACTCGCTGGATATCGGCTCACTGCTTGCGGGTACCAAATACCGCGGCGATTTCGAAAAACGCTTTAAGGCACTGCTGAAACAGCTTGAGCAGGACAGCAACAGCATTCTGTTTATCGATGAGATCCACACCATCATCGGTGCAGGCGCTGCGTCCGGCGGGCAGGTTGACGCTGCGAACCTGATTAAGCCGCTGCTCTCCAGCGGTAAGATCCGCGTAATGGGCTCCACGACCTATCAGGAGTTCAGCAACATCTTTGAAAAAGATCGCGCCCTTGCGCGCCGCTTCCAGAAAATTGATATCACTGAACCTTCCGTTGAGGAGACGGTGCAGATTATCAATGGCCTGAAGCCGAAATATGAAGCGCACCACGATGTGCGTTACACGGCGAAAGCGGTACGTGCCGCGGTTGAGCTGGCGGTGAAGTATATTAATGACCGCCATCTGCCGGATAAAGCGATTGACGTCATCGATGAGGCTGGCGCGCGGGCGCGGCTGATGCCGGTCAGCAAACGCAAGAAAACGGTTAACGTGGCGGATATTGAATCCGTGGTTGCCCGTATCGCGCGTATTCCTGAGAAGAGCGTCTCCCAGAGCGATCGCGATACGCTGAAAAGCCTCGGCGACCGTCTGAAAATGCTGGTGTTTGGTCAGGATAAAGCCATTGAGGCCTTAACCGAAGCGATCAAAATGAGCCGCGCAGGGCTGGGCCAGGACCATAAACCGGTCGGCTCCTTCCTGTTTGCTGGCCCGACCGGCGTCGGTAAAACCGAGGTGACGGTACAGCTGTCGAAAGCGCTGGGCATTGAACTGCTGCGCTTTGATATGTCCGAGTATATGGAGCGCCACACCGTGAGCCGTTTGATCGGTGCGCCTCCGGGCTATGTCGGTTTTGATCAGGGTGGCCTGCTGACCGACGCGGTGATCAAACATCCGCATGCGGTTCTGCTGCTTGATGAGATCGAAAAAGCGCATCCTGACGTCTTTAACATCCTGCTGCAGGTGATGGATAACGGGACGCTGACCGATAACAACGGACGCAAGGCCGATTTCCGCAACGTCGTGCTGGTGATGACCACCAACGCCGGGGTGCGTGAAACCGAGCGTAAATCCATCGGCCTTATCCACCAGGATAACAGCACCGATGCGATGGAAGAGATCAAAAAGATCTTTACGCCGGAGTTCCGCAACCGTCTGGACAACATCATCTGGTTCGATCATTTGTCTACCGAGGTGATTCACCAGGTGGTCGACAAATTTATCGTCGAGCTTCAGGTGCAGCTGGATCAGAAGGGCGTCTCGCTGGAAGTCAGCCAGGAAGCGCGTGACTGGCTTGCAGAGAAAGGCTACGACCGTGCGATGGGTGCCCGACCGATGGCGCGTGTGATTCAGGACAACCTGAAAAAACCGCTCGCCAACGAACTGCTGTTCGGATCGCTGGTTGATGGCGGCCAGGTGACCGTCACGCTGAATAAAGAGAAGAATGAGCTGGAGTATGGTTTCCACAGTGCGCAGAAGCACAAACCGGAAGCAGCACATTAATCTCTGCATTAACCTCATCAAACCGGGCCCTGTGCCCGGTTTTTTTATGCCTGTCCGATAAGCACGTGAAAAAGCGGCGTGCAGTTTCCACTTCGTCAATGTAAGACAATTTGTCTCCATGGCATTAAACCGTGCGGTTAACTCCATTTGCAGAGCGAACTGCGCTATACAGTGTAAATAATCTTAACCCAACTTACTGATATTATTAAAAATATTGCTATTGGCGCTGTTATTTTGTACGTTGTTTTTATGTGCAATAGCACTGAGAGGGGTTATTGCTATGAAAAGGATTCACAGGTTGGTCAAAAAGGAGAAGATAAGATGAAGACTATTTTTATACCCGTTCTGCTGAGTTTTTTACTGCTTGCTCCGCTTGCAGCAAAGGCAGCCGTATGCAATGTATACAGCGAATGGTGGCCTCTCTGCCGCCAGGATCCCGCAGAGGGGCCAGACGTCGGCACATCAGAGTGGAGAGCCTGTCGTGAGCGGGGTGGCTGCTACTATCCCTGATCGTTAAAAGCGGTTTTTGAAACAACACTTGAAGCAGAAACAGAAAAGGCCGGGATTACCCGGCCTTTCAATTAGGTGCGCAGTTGCGCTAGCGGAAGATCTTAGCGGCTACGGAAGACAATGCGGCCTTTGCTCAGGTCGTACGGGGTCAGTTCCACAGTCACTTTATCGCCCGTCAGGATACGGATGTAGTTTTTACGCATCTTACCAGAGATATGCGCAGTGACCACGTGACCGTTTTCCAGTTCTACGCGGAACATCGTATTAGGTAACGTTTCAAGAACGGTACCCTGCATCTCAATATTGTCTTCTTTGGCCATCTAATCCTCGGGGGTATCACTACCATAATTTTTTGAATCGGCAAGATAATGCCGAAGTTCGTGTGTTAAGTAAAGATTTGTGCTGATAAAACGCAGCAAAACAGCTTTTGCCGATTCCCCGCACGCCGCAGCCAGAGCGCCAGTAAAGCGCAACCGTAAAGGGGAGCGGTAGAAGTAAACGAAGGGCATCCCTGATACGAACGACTCCCGGATGGGGCGGGGCAACAGGCAAAAGCTGCTACGAGCGACCATTATAACACTCTGAATACAAATGTGCCGAAAACATTCTTCAACGAGCCGGAAAGAGCCGACGGGGCACCCAAAAGTGCGAAGGCAGCGCTACCTGACGTAATTCCGCGAGATATTGCAGATAGTCGCGGCGGGGGATCTCCACCGCGCCAAGGGAGGCGGTGTGGCTATTAAGCACCTGGCAATCAATCAGCTTACCGCCAAGTCTCGCAAACTCTTCGCTAAAGGCCAGCAAGGCCGTTTTTGAGGCATTTACGCGTCGGCTGAACATCGACTCACCACAGAAAAGCGAACCCTGCGCAACGCCATACATCCCACCCACCAGCTCGTCGCCTTCCCATACTTCTATCGAATGCGCATGGCCCAGTTCATGTAAGCGATGGTAGGCCATGACGATATCGGGCGTAATCCAGGTGCCTTCGTCGCGATCGTCTGAACAACCGTCAATGACCTGGCCGAAAGCGTGGTTCAGCGTCACGCGATAAGGTGAGGTTTTATGAAAGCGCTTCATGCTACGGCTGACGTGAAAGTTTTCCGGCCATAATACGGCGCGCGGATCGGGCGACCACCAGAGAATAGGGTCGCCGGGTGAGAACCACGGAAAAATCCCGCGCTGGTAGGCCATCAGCAAGCGCGCCGGACTTAGGTCACCACCGAGCGCCAGCAGGCCGTTGGGTTCACGCAGCGCCGCTTCCGGCGAAGGGAATGCAATAGAGTGACGAGAAAGCTGAACCAGGCGCATGACCGCAACGCTCCACAATGCGACAAGTGACTTCTGTTAATATCGTCATCTTTCGCCCTCGCTTCAGTATTGGCGACGCGAGAGCGAAAATGAGTCAAACCGCTACAGACGCTGCTTAAACTGGTAGTACCGCCCCTGTTTCGCCATTAACGCTGCGTGATTACCTTGCTCAATTATTTGCGCGTTGTCCATTACAATTATCCGATCGTAATTTGCCAACCCGCGCAGACGATGGGTGACCATTAACAGGGTTTTGCCTTTCATCACTTCATTAAGAAGATCAAGGATTTGGCTCTCGGTTGAGGCATCAAGCCCTTCAGTCGGTTCATCCAGTAACACCAGCGGGGCATCATGCAGCAGCGCGCGTGCAATCGCCAGACGACGCAGTTCACCGCCGGAGAGCTGACGCCCGCCTTCACCGAGCCAGGCGTTAAGGCCATTCTCATCCAGCAGCTTCTCCAGACCCACGCGTTCCAGCGTCGCGCTCAGCACCTCATCGCTTGCCTGCGGCGAAGCCAGCAGTAAGTTATCGCGCAGCGTGGCGCTAAACAGATGAACGCGCTGCGGCACCATACTGATAAGCGAGCGCAGATCGGCCTCGGCATATGAGCTTAATGGCCGATCCTGTAGACGAATCTCGCCCTGCTGCGGATCCCAGGCGCGTGTCAGCAGTTGCAGCAATGTCGATTTACCACAGCCCGTGCGGCCTAAAATGGCAACATGCTCGCCTGCGGCAATCGACACGCTGAGAGTCTCCAGCGCCCGCTGCGGCTGTCCCGGATAGCTAAACGACACATCGCTAAGCGCCACGCTAACCTGCTGCGGCACGGCGGTGCGCGTTGCAGGAAACGTGACTTCCGGCTGACAGTCGGTAAGCTGCGTCACCCGCGTGGCAGACGCGATAACTTGCCCAAGGTGCTGGAAAGCGCCGGTAACCGGGGCGAGCGCTTCGAATGCCGCCAGCGCACAGAAGACAAACAGCGCGATCAGGGCGCCAGGCTCGGTATTACCGCCGACATCACCGGAGGCGAACCACAACATGATAATCACCGCCGCGCCGCTAATCGTCAGCATCAACGCCTGCGATACTGCGCTCAGATCGGACTGACGGCGCTGCGCCTCGTGCCAGCTTAATTCGGTGTTTTCCAGCTGCTCGCGATAACGCTGGCTGGCACCAAAAATGGTCAGCTCTGCCTGCCCCTGTAACCAGCTGGTCAATTGCTGACGATACTGCCCGCGCAGTGCGGTGAGGTTTTCCCCCGTCGCTTTGCCGGCGCGATAAAAGAGGGGCGGCAGAATAAGCAGCGTCGCCAGCATAATGCCGCTTAGCATCAGAGCCAGCGAGAGATCGAGCACGCTCAGGCCGACCAGTACCACAATAATAACCACCAGCGCGCCCACCAGCGGCGAAATGACGCGCAGATAGAGGTGATCAAGCGTATCGACATCGGCAACCACACGGTTAAGCACATCACCCTGACGAAAACGCGCCAGTCCGGCGGGGGAGAGGGGTAACAGCTTGCTGAAGGTAGTGACGCGCAGATGTTCCAGCACGCGGAACGTGGCATCGTGGCTGACCAGCCGCTCGAAATAGCGCCCGGCGGTACGGGTGATCGCCGCCCCGCGCACACCAGCGGCGGGCAACATATAGTTGAAACTATACAGCCCGGCGACGCCGACCACCGCCGAGGCCGACAGGAACCAGCCGGAAAGCGTCAACAGCCCAATACTGGCCAGCAGCGTAACGACCGCCAGCACCACGCCCAGCGTCAGCATCCATTTGTGGCGTTTATATAATGCGAGATAAGGCAGCAAGGCGCGCATTTAAATCTCCTCCTGACGGTGTGCCAGCAGCGCGGCAAACACGCCTCCGGCGGCGGCAAGTTCGGCATAGCTGCCCTGTTCAATAATGCGTCCCTCCTGCATCACCCAAACGGCGTCCCACTCTGCGAGGTTTTCCAACTGGTGGGTCACCATCAGCGTCGTTTGCTGGCGCGAAGCGCTGTTCAGCGCCTGCATCACACGCTGCTCGCTGTGGGCATCAAGGCTGGCGGAAGGTTCATCCAGCAAAAGTAACTGGCATGAGGAGAGCAGGGCGCGGGCAACGGCAATGCGCTGCGCCTGGCCGACGGAGAGGCGAACGGCCTGATCGCCAGGCTGCGTCTCCAGTCCTTCCGGTAGCAGGGGCAGAAACTCGCTTACCCACGCCTTATCCAGCGCAGCGTGTAAGGCCGCTTCGCTGGCATCCGGGCGAGATAACAGCACATTCTCGCGCAGCGTGGCGGCAGGCAACTGCGGGTTTTGGCCGACCCAGCTTATCGCGTTGCGCCAGCTGTCGGGATCGATCGCGCTCAGTTCAATACCGTTAACGCGCAGCGAGCCTTCATAAGGCAGGAATCCTAACAGCGCGTTAATCAGCGAGCTTTTTCCCGATCCGCTGCGCCCGACCACCACAACCCGTGCTTTTGAGGAGAGGGTAAAGGTAAGCGGCCCGGCCAGCACCGCGCCTTCAGGCGATTTAACGATTAACTCTTCTGCCGTCAGGGTAATAGGTTCACCCGCGTTGAGCGTGATATCGCCGCGTTGCGGATGGGCGAGCGGCGCTTCCATAAAAGTTTTTAGGCTATCCGCCGCTCCCACTGCCTGCGCTTTCGCATGATAAAAGGTACCGAGATCGCGCAGCGGCTGGAAAAACTCCGGCGCCAGCACCAGCGCGAGGAAACCGGCAAACAGCGTTACGCCGGTACCGTAATGGCCGAAGTTGAGTTCGCCCAGGTAGGAGAAGCCAAAGTAAACGGCGACCAGCGCAATGGAGAGCGACGCGAAAAACTCCAGTACCCCGGAGGAGAGAAATGCCAGGCGCAGCACTTCCATGGTGCGGCTGCGAAAATCCTGCGACGCACGGCGGATGCTTTCCGTTTCAGCTTCGCCACGGCCAAAAATACGCAGCGTCTCCATGCCGCGCAAGCGGTCAAGGAAGTGGCCGCTCAGGCGCGCCAGCGCTTTAAAGTTGCGGCGGTTGGCATCGGCTGCGCCCATCCCGACCATCGCCATAAACAGCGGGATCAGCGGCGCGGTGCCAAGCAGGATCAGCGCTGCCGCCCAGTTAATCGGGAAAAGGGTAATCACAATCAGCAGCGGGACGCTCGCCGCCAGCGCCATTTGCGGCAAATAGCGGGCGTAGAAGTCATGCATATCGTCGATTTGCTCAAGGATCAGCGTCGCCCAACTACCGGCGGGTTTGCCCTGAATCCATGCCGGCCCGGCCTGTTGCAGACGGTCCAGCACGCGGCGGCGTATCGCAAAGCGGATCTGCGCCCCAGCATGAAATCCTACGCGTTCGCGTAGCCAGACTACCCAACTGCGCAGAATAAAGACCAGCACCAGCAACGCAAAGGGCAGCAGCAGTGCCTCGCGCGGAATGTGCTCAATAATCATATGGTTGAGAATGCTGGCGAGCAGCCACGCTTGCGCGACGATCAGGACGCCGCTGACCATGCCAAGCAGGCGGGAGAGCGTCAACCAACGACGGGAGATAATGCTTTGCTGTTTTAACCAGCGAGTGAGTTCTTGCTGACGGGTTTTATTCATTGCGCGCTTTGCAGGTGAAGTTATCGGATTTTTAGCCTGCGCAATGTTACAACGGTGCAAAAATAAAGGCGACTTAATGTCGCCTTATTTACCTTTGTTACTGACTTGTAAAGATTATTTCTGAACAGCCAGCCCGTCGAGGTAGCGTTCAGCATCCAGCGCGGCCATACAGCCAGTGCCCGCGGAGGTGATCGCCTGACGATAGATATGATCCATCACGTCACCTGCGGCAAACACGCCAGGAATGCTGGTTTGCGTCGCATTGCCATGAATACCGGACTGCACCTTGATGTAGCCGTTTTCCAGCTCAAGCTGACCGTCAAAGATCGCGGTGTTCGGGCTATGGCCGATAGCGACAAACAGACCGGCAACGTCCAGCGACTCGATATTATCCGCGTTTTGCGTATCGCGCAGGCGCAGACCGCTAACGCCCATCTGATCGCCCGTCACCTCTTCCAGCGTACGGTGCGTATGCAGCACGATATTGCCGCTCTCAACTTTATCCATCAGACGCTTGATCAGGATCTTCTCCGCGCGGAAGGTATCGCGGCGGTGGATCAGGTGCACTTCAGAGGCGATATTCGCCAGATAGAGCGCTTCTTCAACTGCGGTGTTGCCGCCGCCGATAACCGCGACTTTCTGGTTGCGGTAGAAGAAACCGTCGCAAGTGGCGCAGGCAGAGACACCACGGCCTTTATAGGCTTCTTCGGAGGCGAGGCCTAAATAGCGCGCGGAGGCGCCGGTGGCGATGATCAGCGCATCACAGGTGTACTCGGCGCTATCGCCAATCAGGCGGAACGGACGGTTCTGTAAATCGACGCTGTTGATATGGTCAAAAATGATTTCAGTATCAAATTTGGTCGCATGTTCATGCATGCGCTCCATCAGACCCGGGCCGGTCAGATCGTGCGGGTCGCCCGGCCAGTTTTCCACTTCGGTGGTGGTGGTGAGCTGACCGCCTTTTTCCATACCGGTGATCAGCACCGGCTGCAGGTTTGCACGCGCAGCATAGACCGCTGCGGTATAACCGGCAGGGCCTGAACCAAGGATAAGCAGCTTACTGTGTTTGGCCGTCCCCATGAGATCCTCATTATTGTTTGGCAGACATTGGGCTGGATTGTAGGGAATTTGCGGGCGTAAAAAAAGGGCGTAGCGATTTTGTTAACGATGTGTGTGATAGAAAGGACCGATGGCGGGGCAATGATTTAGGCCGAAAACATAACAACTTCTACTGAGAAAAAGGCAGTTATAAGATGAATAAATGAGGATAAGGAATCGACCTTGATGAATATCTGGCATGTTGTACTAAAAAAAGATGTTTTGCTTTGACAATCCCCTGCGCTTTTGCGAAAACATCAAAGGAAGAAAAAAAGCAGTATTTCGCGCGTAACGCACGTTTACGCATGTAAATGCCATTTTACCGGGCTAGCGAAATCTACGCATGGCGTGGACAGACGCCATCCGTGATATCGATAGCTGCCGCAGGCACCGGTCTTCTCAACACAGCCCCTGGGATTATGCAACGGTCAGCATGCTGGCGCGCGGCACAATACGACGGGCAAAGATCCTGAACAGTGAAGTGCACAGGGTCAAGACAGGAGTAGGGAAGGAATACAGAGAGACAATAATAATGGTAGATAGCAAGAAGCGCCCTGGCAAAGATCTCGACCGCATTGACCGCAATATTTTAAATGAACTGCAAAAAGATGGGCGTATTTCCAACGTCGAGCTTTCTAAACGAGTAGGGCTTTCGCCAACGCCGTGCCTTGAGCGCGTGCGCAGGCTGGAAAGGCAGGGGTTTATTCAGGGCTATACGGCGCTGCTTAACCCGCATTATCTGGATGCATCACTGCTGGTCTTCGTTGAGATTACTCTGAATCGTGGCGCACCTGATGTGTTTGAACAATTCAACGCTGCAGTACAAAAACTTGAAGAAATTCAGGAGTGTCATCTGGTTTCTGGTGATTTCGACTACTTGTTGAAAACGCGCGTACCGGATATGTCGGCCTACCGCAAACTGCTGGGCGAAACGCTGTTACGCCTGCCAGGCGTAAATGACACCCGCACCTATGTGGTGATGGAAGAGGTCAAACAGAGTAATCGTCTGGTTATTAAGACGCGCTAATACGGAACAGGTGCACAATCGCTGTTTTTTGATTACACTCCTGTTAATCCATACAGCAACAGTGCCGGGGAGACCCGGCGCTGTTGTCCGTTTTAGCATCAAGGACCTGGAGAGCCTGTCTTGAGCCAGGAATACACCGAAGACAAAGAAGTCACTTTTAACAAGCTAAGCAGCGGACGCCGACTCCTCGAAGCGTTGCTGATCCTCGTTTCCCTTTCTGCCATCTGGCTGATGGCGGCGCTTCTCAGCTTTAACCCATCCGATCCAAGCTGGTCGCAGACCGCATGGCATGAGCCGATCCACAATCTTGGCGGCGTGCCCGGCGCATGGCTGGCGGATACCCTGTTTTTCATCTTTGGCATTATGGCCTACACCATTCCGGTCATTATTATCGGCGGCTGTTGGTTTGCCTGGCGTCATCGCGCCACTGAAGATTACATCGACTATTTCGCCGTCTCGCTACGCCTGATTGGCGCGCTGGCGCTGATCCTCACCTCCTGCGGGCTGGCGGCGATCAACGCGGATGATATCTGGTATTTCGCCTCGGGCGGCGTGATCGGCAGCCTGCTCAGCACCACGCTGCAGCCGTTGCTGCGCAGCAGCGGCGGAACGCTTGCGCTGCTCTGCATCTGGGCCGCCGGGCTGACGCTCTTTACCGGCTGGTCATGGGTCACCATCGCTGAAAAAATTGGCAGCGTTATTCTCAATATTCTCACCTTTGCCACCAACCGCACCCGTCGCGATGACACATGGGTTGATGATGAAGAGTATGAAGAAGAGGATGAGTATGACGAGGACGAGGCAAGCGATGCGCCTCGCGAATCCCGCCGCGCCCGCATTCTGCGCGGTGCGCTGGCGCGCCGTAAACGCATTGCTGAGAAGTTCGCCAACCCGATGGGGCGCAAAACCGACGAAGCGCTCTTCTCCGGCAAGCGGATGGATGATGACGAGGAGATCGCCTACAGCGCGCGCGGTGTGCCTGCGCAGCCAGACGATGTGCTCTTCTCGGGACATCGCGCGACGGAAGTTGAGCAGGAGTACGATCCGCTGCTTAATGGTCGCAGCGTGACTGAACCCGTTGCGGCGGCTGCCGTTGCGACAACCGTTGCTGCGCAAAGCTTCGCTGCGCCGACGGAGCCGGTTATGCAAACGCCGCAGCCCGCTGAATGGCAGCATGCGCAGCAGGCACCAGGCTATCCTAATCAACAGGCCGCCTATCAGCCCCCTGTGCACCCCGAACAACAGGCCGCTTATCAGGCGCCAATGCATGGCGATCCGCAGGCCGGTTATCAACCGCCGATGCACCCCGATCAACAAGCTGTATATCAAGCACCGATGCAGGGTGATTCCCCGGCCGCTTATCAGCAGCCAGCGCATTATGACGAAACGGCTGCTTACCAGCCGCAGGCCGTTCCAGAGTGGCAGCAGCCAATCGCGGAAGAGCCGTGGACGCCAGATGCGCCGGTAACGCCGCAGCCGCAGCAGGAAGAGGTCTACTGGCAGCCGCAGCCTGCTGCCCAGCAGTGGCAGCCTGAACCGCAAATCGCCCCCGCGCCGGATCCGGTTATTGAACCTGAACCTGCCGTGGAAGAGACGAAGCATACCCGTCCGCCGCTCTACTACTTTGAAGAAGTGGAAGAGAAACGTGCGCGTGAGCGTGAGCAGCTGGCCGCCTGGTATCAGCCTATTCCGGAGCCTGCCGAGCCAGAGCCGGTAGCCCGACCAGCCGCGCCGTCGATGCCTGCTCCACCTGCTGTGGATCCGGCCATTGCGCCTGCGGCTGAGAGCGTTCTGCCCACTGCCGCTCAGGCTGCTTCAACTGCCGCTGCAGCAGCAGCCAGCGCGCCGGTGTTTGGTCTCGCCGGTGGCGCGCCGCGCCCGCAGGTAAAAGAGGGCATTGGCCCGCAGCTGCCGCGTCCTAACCGCGTGCGGGTGCCGACGCGTCGTGAGCTGGCCTCCTATGGCATTAAACTGCCTTCGCAGCGCATGGCTGAAGAGCGCGCGCGCGAAGATGAGGTGCGTCAGCCAGATCAACATCTCTCTGATGATGATGCTGATATGCTCCAGCAAAACGAGCTGGCGCGTCAGTTCGCCGCCACGCAGCACGATCGCTACGGTGAAGAGTATCAGCATGAAACGCCGCAGTTTGACGCTCCTCAGCCTGAGTTTAATGAAGCCGAAGCTGAAGAGGCGGAGCTGGCTCGCCAGTTCGCCGCATCTCAGCAGCAGCGCTACGGCGGTGAGCAGCAGGCCTATACGCCGGAAGATGCCGACGTCTCGCCGATGAACACGGCCCCTGTTGAGCGCGCAACCGCACCGCTGTTCACGCCGCAGCCACAAGCCGCTGCACAGCCTCAGTACCAGCAGCCTGCCCAGCAGCCGCAGCAGCACTATCAGCAGCCTGCCGCGCAGCCGGTTCAGCCGCCTGCCTATGGTCAGCCTGCCCAGCAGCCGCAGCAGCACTATCAACAGCCTGCCGCACAGCCGGTTCAACCGCCTGCCTATGGTCAACCTGCCCAGCAGCCGCAGCAGCACTATCAGCAGCCCGCCGCGCAGCCGGTTCAGCCGCCTGCCTATGGCCAGCCTGCCCAGCAGCCGCAGCAGCACTATCAGCAGCCCGCCGCGCAGCCGGTGCAGCCGCCTGCCTATGGTCAGCCCGTTCAGCAGCCGCAACAGCATTATCAGCAGCCGCAGCAGCAATCTGCTCCTCAGCCGCAGGAGAGCCTGATCCATCCGCTGTTGATGCGTAACGGCGACAGCCGTCCGGTGCAGAAACCGACCACGCCGCTGCCGTCGCTCGATCTGTTAACGCAGCCGCCAGCGGAAGTGGAGCCGGTGGATACCTTCGCGCTTGAGCAGATGGCGCGGCTGGTTGAAGCTCGCCTGGCGGACTTCCGTATTAAAGCGGACGTGGTGAACTACTCGCCGGGTCCGGTAATCACCCGCTTTGAGCTAAACCTCGCGCCTGGCGTGAAAGCGGCGCGAATCTCCAACCTGTCACGCGACCTGGCGCGTTCGCTCTCGACCGTTGCGGTGCGCGTGGTGGAAGTGATCCCGGGTAAACCTTACGTTGGCCTCGAGTTGCCGAACAAGAAGCGCCAGACCGTCTACCTGCGTGAAGTGCTGGACTGCGTGAAGTTCCGCGAAAGCCCGTCGCCGCTCACCGTGGTGCTGGGTAAAGATATCGCCGGCGATCCGGTGATTGCCGATCTCGCGAAGATGCCGCACCTGCTGGTCGCAGGTACCACCGGTTCCGGTAAGTCGGTCGGCGTGAACGCCATGATCCTCAGCATGCTCTACAAAGCGACGCCGGAAGATGTACGTTTCATCATGATCGACCCGAAAATGCTTGAGCTGTCGGTCTATGAAGGCATTCCGCATCTGTTGACCGAAGTGGTCACCGACATGAAAGACGCCGCCAATGCGCTGCGCTGGAGTGTCAATGAGATGGAGCGCCGCTACAAGCTGATGTCTGCGCTGGGCGTGCGTAACCTCGCGGGCTACAACGAGAAGATCGCCGAAGCCGCGCGGATGGGGCGTCCGATCCCGGATCCCTACTGGAAGCCGGGCGACAGCATGGCAACCGAACATCCGGTGCTGGAAAAACTGCCGTACATCGTGGTGATGGTCGATGAGTTTGCCGATCTGATGATGACGGTTGGTAAAAAGGTGGAAGAGCTGATTGCCCGCCTGGCGCAGAAAGCGCGTGCGGCCGGTATTCACCTGGTGCTGGCTACTCAGCGCCCCTCAGTGGATGTGATCACCGGCCTGATTAAAGCCAACATCCCGACCCGTATCGCCTTTACCGTATCGAGCAAGATCGACTCCCGTACCATCCTCGATCAGGGTGGCGCAGAATCGCTGCTCGGCATGGGGGATATGCTTTACTCCGGCCCGAACTCAACCTCTGCCCCGGTGCGTGTCCATGGCGCGTTTGTCCGCGATCAGGAAGTTCACGCCGTGGTGCAGGACTGGAAAGCGCGCGGGCGTCCGCAATACGTTGACGGCATCACCTCCGACAGCGAAAGCGAAGGCGGCGGCGGTGGTTTTGACGGCGGCGAAGAGCTGGATCCACTGTTCGACCAGGCCGTTAACTTTGTCACCGAAAAGCGCAAAGCCTCGATCTCCGGCGTGCAGCGTCAGTTCCGCATCGGCTACAACCGTGCGGCGCGCATTATTGAACAGATGGAAGCGCAGGGGATCGTCAGCGAGCAGGGGCACAACGGTAACCGTGAAGTGCTGGCTCCGCCGCCGTTTGAGTGATGCAAAGTTAGGTAAATACTGCAAATTCAGTTTTTTCTTCTGTCACTCTGGCGTTTCGCTTTCTAGAGTGACAGAAGGATTCTCCCACGTCGGGAGTGACGTATCAGAGGAATGACAATGAAAAAAATCGCCATGGTTTGTGCACTGATGGGCTCCTTAGTGGTCAGCAATGTCTGGGCTGACGCGGCAAGCGATCTGAAAAGCCGCCTCGATAAAGTTAGCAGCTTCCACGCCAGCTTTACCCAGAAAGTGACCGACGGCAGCGGCGCTGCGGTACAGGAAGGCCAGGGTGATTTGTGGGTTAAACGCCCGAACCTGTTTAACTGGCATATGACCCAGCCGGACGAGAGCGTACTGGTTTCCGACGGCAAAACGCTGTGGTTCTACAACCCGTTTGTTGAACAGGCGACGGCAACCTGGCTGAAAGATGCTACCAGCAACACGCCGTTTATGCTGATTGCCCGTAACCAGAGCAGCGACTGGCAGCAGTACAACATTGCGCAGAAGGGCGATGATTTTGTTCTGACGCCAAAAAGCAGCAACGGTAACCTGAAACAGTTCACTATTAACGTCGGCCGCGACGGCACCATCCATCAGTTCAGCGCCATCGAACAGGATGACCAGCGCAGCAGCTACCAGCTGAAAGCGCAGCAGAACGGCGCTGTCGATGCATCGAAATTCACCTTTACCCCGCCGCAGGGCGTAACGGTTGACGATCAACGCAAGTAAGAGGCGTGCATGAGTAACATGTCGCTCGATTTTTCCGAGAACACGTTTCAACCTCTGGCCGCGCGTATGCGGCCAGAAAATTTAGCGCAGTACATTGGTCAGCAGCACCTGCTGGCTCCGGGCAAACCCCTGCCGCGCGCCATCGAAGCCGGTCATCTGCACTCGATGATCCTCTGGGGACCGCCGGGCACCGGCAAAACCACGCTGGCGGAAGTGATTGCGCGCTATGCCGATGCTGATGTCGAGCGCATCTCTGCGGTCACCTCCGGCGTTAAAGAGATCCGTGAAGCTATAGAGCGCGCCCGCCAGAATCGCAATGCCGGACGCCGCACCATTCTGTTTGTCGATGAAGTCCACCGTTTCAACAAGAGCCAGCAGGATGCTTTTCTGCCGCATATTGAAGATGGCACCATCACCTTTATCGGCGCGACCACCGAAAATCCATCGTTTGAACTCAACTCTGCACTGCTTTCCCGTGCGCGCGTTTACCTGCTCAAATCGCTCACCACAGAGGATATTGAACAGGTATTGACGCAGGCGATGGAAGATAAAGCGCGCGGCTACGGCGGCCAGGATATCGTTTTGCCGGACGAAACCCGGCTGGCGATTGCCGAGCTGGTAGGCGGCGATGCGCGCCGTGCGCTCAACACGCTTGAGATGATGGCGGACATGGCCGAGCTCGATAAGAGCGGCAAGCGTGTGCTCAACCCTGAGTTGCTTACCGAGATTGCCGGTGAGCGTAGCGCGCGCTTTGATAATAAAGGCGACCGTTTTTACGATCTCATCTCCGCGCTGCACAAATCGGTGCGCGGAAGCGCGCCGGACGCTGCGCTCTACTGGTATGCGCGCATTATCTCGGCTGGCGGCGATCCGCTCTATGTTGCACGCCGCTGCCTGGCAATCGCTTCCGAAGATGTCGGCAATGCCGATCCGCGCGCTATGCAGGTCGCTATCTCAGCCTGGGACTGCTTTACCCGCGTTGGCCCGGCTGAAGGAGAGCGCGCCATTGCGCAGGCGATTGTCTACCTGGCCTGTGCACCGAAAAGTAACGCCGTCTATAAAGCTTTCAAGGCTGCGATGGCCGATGCGCGACAGCGCCCCGATTATGATGTGCCGCCGCATCTGCGCAACGCACCGACCAAATTGATGAAGGAGATGGGTTACGGGCAGGAGTATCGCTATGCCCACGATGAGCCCAATGCCTTTGCCGCCGGGGAGGAGTATTTCCCGCAGGAAATGGCAGAAACGCGCTACTATCAGCCGACGAACAGAGGTCTTGAAGGCAAGATTGGCGAAAAGCTCGCCTGGCTCGCTGAACAGGATCATAAAAGCCCTATAAAACGCTACCGCTAGTGCGGGCGTTGCGGTAAGGTTACGGCTCATACCCTCGATCGCACTCTGCGGTCGGGTTCCTTTTATTTCAATTCGATAAGCACAGGAAAAGCATGCTCGATCCCAATCTGCTGCGTACCGAGCCAGACGCAGTCGCTGAAAAACTGGCACGCCGGGGCTTTAAGCTGGACGTAGAGAAATTACGCGCGCTCGAAGAGCGTCGTAAAGTCCTGCAGGTCAATACTGAAAATCTGCAGGCAGAGCGTAACTCACGATCGAAATCCATCGGCCAGGCGAAAGCACGCGGGGAAGATATCGAGCCATTACGCCTGGAAGTGAACAAGCTGGGTGAAGAGCTGGACGCGGCGAAAGCCGAGCTGGAAACGCTGCTGGCTGAGATCCGCGATATCGCGCTGACCATTCCTAATCTGCCTGATGACAGCGTACCGGTTGGCCGTGACGAGAATGATAACGTTGAAGTCAGCCGCTGGGGCACGCCGCGCCAGTTTGATTTCGAGATCCGCGATCACGTCACCCTCGGTGAAATGCACAGCGGCCTGGATTTCGCCGCTGCGGTGAAGCTGACCGGCTCTCGTTTCGTGGTGATGAAAGGGCAGATCGCCCGTATGCACCGCGCGCTGGCGCAGTTCATGCTCGATCTGCACACTGAGCAGCACGGCTACGCGGAAAACTACGTGCCGTACCTGGTTAACCACGACACCCTGTACGGGACCGGCCAGCTGCCGAAGTTCGCCGGCGACCTGTTCCATACCCGTCCGCTGGAAGAGGAGTCCGACAGCAGCAACTACGCGCTGATCCCGACTGCGGAAGTGCCGCTGACCAACCTCGTGCGCGATGAAATTATCGATGAAGAGAGTCTGCCGATCAAAATGACCGCGCATACACCGTGCTTCCGCTCTGAAGCGGGATCTTATGGTCGTGACACGCGCGGTCTGATCCGTATGCACCAGTTTGATAAAGTCGAACTGGTTCAGGTGGTTCGCCCGGAAGATTCCATGGCGGCTCTGGAAGAGATTACCGGGCATGCAGAGAAAGTGCTGCAGCTGCTCGGTCTGCCTTACCGCAAAGTGCTGCTCTGTACCGGCGATATGGGCTTTGGCGCCTGCAAAACCTACGATCTCGAAGTGTGGGTTCCGGCGCAGGGCACCTACCGCGAAATTTCCTCCTGCTCCAACGTCTGGGATTTCCAGGCGCGCCGCATGCAGGCACGCTGCCGCAGCAAGTCCGACAAGAAAACCCGTCTGGTGCATACCCTGAACGGCTCTGGTCTGGCAGTGGGGCGTACGCTGGTTGCGGTGCTGGAAAACTACCAGCAGGCTGATGGCCGCATTGAGGTGCCGGAAGTACTGCGCCCTTATATGAACGGGCTGGAGTACATCGGTTAATCTTGCCGATACAGCACATTTTAAAAGCGCCTGCGGGCGCTTTTTTTATTGAGTTTTTCGTGCGTCTCAACCATTAATCTTCATGAATTTTTTCAACTGAAATATTGGCGCTGCTTATTAATTAATGATGCTTTATCAGGGAGATATAACGCGGCGATACGCGCTAAGTGGCAAAGAGGATAAGTTTTACAAATCGTAGTCGATAAAAAGCGCTCGCTGGCGAAAAACAGTGGATTGACAATGTTTTTGCCGGTGGCATGATGCGCACGCAATCTGAACTTCCTCACGGTTTTAACCCATGACCACCTATACCCGGCCAGTGCTTTTATTGCTCTGTGGCCTGATGCTGTTGACCCTGGCTATCGCGACGCTGAACACGCTCGTGCCCCTTTGGCTCGCCCATGAAAATCTGCCTACCTGGCAGGTCGGCATGGTTGGCTCCTCCTATTTCACCGGCAACCTGCTGGGCACATTACTGACCGGTCGACTGATCCGCCAGATGGGCTTTAACCGCAGCTACTACATCGCGTCGCTGATTTTCGCCGCAGGCTGCGTCGGGTTAGGGCTGATGGTGGGTTTCTGGAGCTGGATGATTTGGCGTTTTATCGCCGGCGTCGGCTGCGCCATGATTTGGGTGGTGGTGGAGAGCGCGCTGATGTCCAGCGGCACCTCTCAAAACCGTGGTCGCCTGCTGGCGGCCTATATGATGGTTTACTATATCGGCACCGTGCTTGGCCAACTGATGGTCAGCAAACTGCCAACCGAGTTGATGAGCGTGCTGCCGTGGGTTACCGGTATGGTGCTGGCGGCAATGCTGCCGCTGCTCTTTACGCGTATCGTTAATCAGCACAGCGAAGAGCAGGTGGCCTCTTCTATCTGGCCGATGCTGCGTCTGCGTCAGGCGCGCCTTGGCGTTAATGGGTGCATTATCTCCGGGATTATTCTCGGCTCGCTCTATGGTCTGATGCCGCTCTATCTGTCACACCAGGGCGTCAGCGACTCCGGCATTGGTTTCTGGATGGCGCTGATGGTCAGCGCCGGGATTATCGGTCAGTGGCCGATTGGCCGCATCGCCGACCGCTTTGGTCGCTTACTGGTGCTCCGCGTGCAGGTTTTTGTGGTGATCATCGGCTGCTTCGGCATGCTGAGCAACGCGGCGATGGCACCGGCGCTTTTTGCGCTGGGCACGGCAGGCTTTACTCTCTACCCGGTGGCAATGGCCTGGGCCTGTGAAAAAGTTGAACACCATCAGCTGGTGGCAATGAATCAGGCGCTGCTGCTGAGCTATACCATCGGCAGCCTGCTCGGACCAACGCTCACTTCTATGCTGATGCAGAGCTACTCTGACAGCCTGCTGTTTGTGATGATTGCTGGCGTATCGCTGGTCTACCTGGTGATGCTGATGCGCAAAGCGGGCCACCACCCGACGCCGGTGGCACACGCCTGACGGTTCTCCGGCTCATCCGGCAGACAACAAAAAAGCCACAACATAACGTTGTGGCTTTTTTTATTTGCTTTGCGGCTCAGTACATCACTTTATGGCCATACTGCTCGAGGATCCCTTTCACGCGCTCCATGGTCTCTTTCTTCGGCGGGTGAATGCCATCCAGCTTATACTCTTCGCCCATCGCCACCCATTTGTGTTTGCCAAGCTCGTGGTAGGGCAGCAGTTCGATTTTCTCGACGTTGCCCATGTCGCGGGTAAACTCGCCGAGACGGTGCGCGGAGTCGTCATCATCTGACCAGCCCGGCACGACGACGTAGCGGATCCAGACCTTAATCCCTTTCTTCGCCAGATACTGGGCGAACTCCAGCGTGCGATGGTTGGAGACGCCGACCAGATTCTGGTGGATCTCATCATTCATCTGTTTCAGATCGAGCATCACCAGATCGGTGACCTCCAGCAGTTCATCGATCACCGGATCGTAGCGGCGAACAAAGCCGTTGGTATCAAGGCAGGTGTGAATACCCTCTTTTTTACAGGCGCGGAACCAGTCACGGACGAACTCCGCCTGCAAAATCGCTTCGCCGCCCGAGGCGGTCACGCCGCCGCCGGAAGCATTCATAAAGTGGCGATAGGCCACCACGTCTTTCATCAGCTCTTCAACGGTGATCTCTTTACCGCCATGGGTATCCCAGGTATCACGGTTATGGCAGTAGAGGCAGCGCATCAGGCAGCCCTGAAAGAAGGTAATAAAGCGGATGCCCGGGCCGTCGACCGTACCGCAGGATTCGAAGGAGTGTATGCGACCAATAGCTGACATTGCGGTGTTTTCTCCAGATGTGGCCCATCCGGGGCCTGTGTCTGTGCAGTTTCATTCCTTCTGCACTAAGTCTGTTTTGGCAGGCATCCGGTAAACAGATGGCTGACGAAGCAGGCTGTGGTTGTGAAAAAGGCCCCACAGACGTGGAGCCTTTAGTGTACGCTTTTTACAAGCTTCTTTCAGCCAATACCATTACATGGTCTGGGTGAAAGTACGGGTAATCACGTCCTGCTGCTGCTCTTTAGTCAGGGAGTTAAAGCGTACAGCGTAACCGGAAACGCGGATGGTCAGCTGCGGATATTTCTCCGGATTTTCCATCGCGTCGAGCAGCATTTCGCGGTTCATAACGTTGACGTTGAGGTGCTGACCACCTTCGATTGAGGCTTCATGGTGGAAGTAACCATCCATCAGGCCTGCTAGGTTAGTTTTACGCACTTCATCATCTTTACCCAGCGCGTTTGGCACGATAGAGAAGGTATAAGAGATACCATCTTTCGCGTAGGCAAACGGCAGTTTTGCAACGGAGGTCAGAGAGGCAACAGCACCTTTCTGGTCACGGCCGTGCATCGGGTTAGCACCCGGTCCAAACGGTGCACCAGCGCGACGACCATCCGGGGTGTTACCGGTTTTCTTACCATACACAACGTTAGAGGTGATGGTCAGAACCGACTGAGTCGGGATCGCGTTGCGGTAGGTGGTCAGTTTCTGAATTTTCTTCATGAAACGTTCTACCAGGTCAACCGCCATGTCATCGACGCGTGCGTCGTTGTTACCAAACTGCGGGTATTCGCCTTCGATTTCGAAGTCGATAGCCAGACCGTCTTCGTCACGAATCGGTTTAACTTTCGCATATTTGATAGCAGACAGGGAGTCAGCTGCAACCGACAGGCCAGCGATACCGCAAGCCATGGTGCGTACCACGTCACGATCGTGCAGCGCCATCAGAGAGGCTTCGTAGCTGTACTTGTCGTGCATGTAGTGGATAACGTTCAGGGCGGTGACGTACTGTTTAGCCAGCCAGTCCATAAAGTGATCCATACGTTCCATCACTTCGTCGAACTTCAGCAGGTCGCCTTTGATAGGTTCAGATTTCGGACCTACCTGCATTTTCAGTTTTTCATCCACGCCGCCGTTAATAGCGTAAAGCATGGTTTTCGCCAGGTTTGCACGGGCACCGAAGAACTGCATCTGTTTGCCAACAACCATCGGGCTTACGCAGCAGGCAATCGCGTAGTCATCGTTGTTGAAGTCCGGACGCATCAGGTCATCGTTCTCATACTGCAGAGAAGAGGTGTCGATGGAGACTTTAGCAGCGAATTTTTTGAAGTTCAGCGGCAGTTTTTCAGACCACAGAACGGTGATGTTCGGCTCCGGAGACGGCCCCATGGTGTAAAGGGTGTTCAGGAAGCGGAAGCTGTTTTTGGAAACCAGCGTACGGCCATCAACGCCCATACCGCCAATAGATTCAGTTGCCCAAATCGGGTCGCCAGAGAAGAGTTCATCATACTCAGGAGTACGCAGGAAGCGGACCATACGCAATTTCATGACCAGGTGGTCAATCATTTCCTGTGCGTCCTGCTCGGTGATTTTGCCCGCTTTCAGGTCACGTTCAATGTAAACGTCCAGGAAGGTGGAGACGCGACCGAAGGACATCGCAGCGCCGTTCTGAGACTTAACCGCAGCCAGGTAGCCGAAGTAGGTCCACTGAATTGCTTCCTGAGCAGTAGTTGCCGGACCGGAGATATCACAGCCATATTTTGCTGCCATCTCTTTGATCTGACCCAGCGCGCGGTGCTGTTCAGCAATCTCTTCGCGCAGACGGATAGTCGCTTCCAGGTTTACGCCGTTTTCCAGGTCAGACTGCAGAGACTGGAACTGGGCATATTTGTCTTTCATCAGGAAGTCGATACCGTACAGCGCAACGCGACGGTAGTCACCGATGATACGACCACGGCCGTAGGCGTCCGGCAGACCGGTCAGCACGCCAGATTTACGGCAGTTCAGGATGTCTTTGGTGTAAACATCGAATACGCCCTGGTTGTGGGTTTTGCGGTATTCGGTGAAGATTTTTTTCAGCTGCGGATCCAGTTCGCGGTTGTACGCTTTGCAGGAACCTTCAACCATTTTGATGCCGCCAAACGGGATGATCGCGCGTTTCAGCGGTGCTTCGGTCTGCAGACCAACGATCTTCTCAAGCTGCTTGTTGATGTAGCCCGCATCATGAGAGGTGATAGTGGAAGCAACGGAGGTGTCGAAATCAACTGGCGCATGCGTGCGGTTTTCCAGTTTCACGCCTTCCATGACTTTGTCCCACAGCTTGGTGGTCGCGTCGGTCGCGCCCGCCAGGAAGGACTCGTCACCTTCGTACGGAGTGTAGTTTTTCTGGATAAAATCACGTACGTTTACAGCGTTTTGCCATTCACCTTGAGTAAAACCTTCCCAGGCTGCGGCTAATTTTTCGTTAAGTTCGGACATGTAACACCTACCTTCTTAAGTGGATTTTTTATTTACTGCCTGAAACGATCTTTAGTGACGATCGTTGCCACGCAGGTAAATGACCCAGTATGTCAACCCGACCAGTAAGCCTCCACCGATGATGTTCCCGATTGTTACCGGGATCAGGTTATCGGTAATAAAGTTCATTACGGTCAGGTGAGAAAAACTTTCCGGGCTGGAACCTACGGCGGTCCAGAACTCCGGGCTTGCAAAGTTGCGAATCACGATGCCCATCGGGATCATAAACATGTTCGCGATACTGTGCTCAAAACCGCTGGCGACAAACATCGCAACCGGCAGCACCATAATCATTGCTTTATCCATCAGGCTGCGGCCGGAGTAACTCATCCATACCGCCATGCAGACCATCAGGTTCGCGAGGATACCTAACGCCACCGCTTCGACGAAGGTGTGGTGCACCTTGTGGTCGGCGGTCTGCAATACGTTTAAGCCCCAGCCGCCGTTGGCGACCATATATTCGCCGGAGAGCCACATTAATAAGACGAAGAGCAGCGCACCCACCAGGTTACCAACGTAAACGTTGATCCAGTTTCGAGCCAGTTGCCCCCAGGTGATGCGCCCGCTGGCTTTTGCCACAACAATCAGCACCGTGGAGGTAAAGAGGTCGGCGCCGCAGATAATGCAGAGAATCAACCCAAGTGAGAAACAGATGCCGCCGATAAGTTTAGCAATGCCGTAAGGCATCGTTGCTGTACCGGTGGTAGCCGTTATATAGAAAACGAACGCAATGGAGATAAACACACCGGCGGTGATCGCCAGGTAGAAGGTCTTAAGCGGATGTTTAGTCGCTTTATAGACACCAGCCTCTTCGGCCACTTTGGCCATCTCTGCTGGAAGTATAAGATCAAAAGGGTTGTCAGCTTTCACACTAACTCTCTCTTTATTAAGTCGGCGACGAGATACTAACAAAGCATTATAGAAGACAAATTGATATGGATCATATCTCGCCTGGCTTATACGACCGCAAAGCGTATGGTTTTTCTGCTAAAGCGGAGTAACGTGTTGATTATCAAAATAAAAATAAATTTTAAAATTTATAAGAAGCGTTGAATTTTTTTGTGCACTCCTCCGTTAATGGTTAATTAATATGGAGTAATTGCTATTAGAAGTAACAATGTTAACGCTGAAAATATAATTATATTCACCCGCGGTTAACTTAAATATTACATTTAAGATTCATCAGCAAAATATAATAAAAAAGGGGCAATAAAATTGCCCCGTAATATAGCGTAGACTTGCGAATAAGCCTACCGGTTGTAGTGTTATTTATCGTTACTTAGACCAGTAAGCGACTTTCGCACGTTGTAATTTTTCGTAAGCGGCTAACAGCGACTGATGAGCCGGGAATGCCTGCAGGGTGCCGTCGGCAGGCTGCAGATCGTAAAACGACGCTTCACCGCTGAGGGCGGCACTGGCGGCTTCCACGGCCTGTGCGCCATACATGCGCACAAAGGCGTTAAGGTATTGCAGCGGTTGGCGCTCCTCTTCCTGCGCCAGCAGGAGCAGCGTTTGCAGGCAGCGGTAGTAGTTGGCGCGCTCAGGGCTGAAGATTGAGGCGTTAAACTCAATCGTCCACTCGGTCCAGGCCAGTGCCTGATCGAGATCGCCGCCCGCCAGCGCTAGCATCGCTTTCAGCTCGCCAATGCGCAGGGTGTACCAGCCGTTATCTTTGCCCGTTGCCAGACCCAGCAGTTCGCGCACGCGCGTAAAGTCATCGTGACCTTCATCATCCAGTTGAGCGATAAGATCGAGATAGGCCTCTTTATCCCACTCGCTGCCAGGCAGGGAGAGGATGGTTTCGCGCAGGTGCGTACCCATGGTGTTATTCGCCAGCCACAGATCTTCCGCCGGATAGATATCAGACATGCCCGGCACCAGAATACGGCAGGCGTAGACGCCCAGGTGCTCATAATCCGCGATGTAAACCTCTTTATCTTCCTTCTGGAAGATACTCATCAGCGTCGCGAACTCCTCTTCCGTGGTGCCGGCAAAGCTCCAGTCGACAAACGGATAATCGGCATCCTGTTTAAACAGATCCCAGGAGATGAGACCGCTGGAGTCGATAAAGTGAGTTTCAAGGTTGGCGTGTTCTGCCACTTCTTCATCATCGAAGGTCGGCGGGGTAAAGACATCCAGATCTTTCAGACCGCGGCCCTGCAGCAGTTCCGTAACCGTACGCTCCAGCGCTACGCCGAAGTCCGGGTGCGCGCCAAACGAGGCGAAGCAGGTGCCATTCGCCGGGTTGAACAGCACCACGCAAATCACCGGATAGTTGCCGCCCAGCGAGCCGTCGTAGGCAAAGATTGGGAAACCTTCCGCTTCCAGTTTGGCAATCGCTTCGACCACACCCGGATAGCGCGCCAGCACCTCCTGCGGGATCTCCGGCAGGCTGATGCTCTCGGCGATAATGCGGTTTTTAATGTGACGTTCGAAAACTTCAGACAGCCCCTGCACACGCGCTTCATTACGGGTGTTGCCCGCCGACATGCCGTTGGAGACATAGAGGTTGCCGACGATATTCATCGGGATATAGACCGTCTGCTCATCCGACTGGCGGGTAAACGGCAGGGCGCAGATCCCGCGCTCTTCATTACCGGATTGCAGATCAATCAGCATACCGGCGGCCAGTTCGTTTTCCGGATCGTAGTAGGCGCGCAGACGCGCATCGAGAATGCCTTCCGGCAGCGAGTCATCTTCCGGCAGCGGGAACCACTTCTCATTCGGATAGTGGACAAACGGCCCCTGGGCAATGGCGTCGCCAAGCCAGAAGTCAGCAAAGAAGTAGTTGGTGGAGAGACGTTCGAAATATTCGCCGAGCGCGGAGGCCAGCGCCGCTTTTTTCGTGGCGCCTTTACCATTGGTAAAGCAGAGCGCGCACTCTTTATCGCGGATATGCACCGACCAGACGTTTGGCACAGGATTTAGCCAGGAGGCCTCTTCAATATTGAAACCGAGATCGGTCAGTTTCTGCTGAAAGCGGGCGATGGAGTCTTCCAGCGCGGCGTCTTTACCGGGGATAAATGTTTGGGTCATGGCGGTCACTTTTTTCGTACGTAAAGCGCGCAATGATACGGGTTTTACGTGGCAGGCGCTATCGTCCTTCGTGGTGCGGCGAAAATAAAAGTTCTGGCTATGCTTATCAGGAGTAACTCACTGTTAAGGCAATAAAAATGAAAGCGTTTGACCTGCATCGCATGGCGCTCGACAAAGTTCCCCTCGAATTTCTGGGCGAAGTAGCGCTGCGCAGTCTCTACACCTTTGTGCTGGTTTTTCTGTTCCTTAAAATCACCGGTCGACGCGGCGTACGGCAGATGTCGCTGTTTGAAGTGTTGATTATTTTGACTCTCGGTTCGGCGGCGGGTGACGTCGCGTTCTATGATGATGTCCCCATGCTGCCGGTGCTGGTGGTTTTTATTACTCTCGCGCTGCTCTACCGTCTGGTGATGTGGCTGATGTCGCACAGCGAAAAGCTTGAGGATCTGCTGGAGGGTAAGCCGATCGTCATTATTAAAGAGGGCGAGCTGGAGTGGGAGAGGCTGCATAAAGAGAACATGACAGAGTTTGAGTTCTTTATGGAGCTGCGCAACAGCGGCGTCGAACAGCTCGGGCAGGTGCGGCTGGCGATCATGGAGACCAACGGTCAGCTCAGCGTCTATTACTACATTGATGAAGAGGTCAAACCCGGGTTGTGCATTCTGCCAGAGGGGTGCAGCGAGCGTTTTATCACCGTGCCGGAAGCGGGCGATTATGTTTGCGTCCGCTGCAGTAAAATTTCTGCGTTGCAGGCGGGTGAAAAAAAAGCCTGCCCGCGCTGCGCAAATCCGGAATGGTCGAAGGCCAGCAGGGCGATTCGCGTCACATAACAGGGTTTTTATCGGATCTGCTTTCGACTGACAAAACATTCTGCTATGTGATGGGACGCACAACTTTCCCCTGCCTCTGATTACTCGTTGCGGCCTGTGGCGGTGAATGATAAAACCGATGTCACAGGAAAAACGTTTTGCTTTATAGGGTGGTAAGGGGAAATGACGCAGGTTTTCAATTTTAGTTCTGGCCCGGCCGTATTACCGGCGGATGTGCTTAAGCAGGCTCAGCAGGAGTTGTGCGACTGGCAAGGTCTCGGCACGTCGGTGATGGAAATCAGCCACCGTGGCAAAGAGTTTATCCAGGTGGCGGAAGAGGCAGAAAAAGATTTTCGCGATCTGCTCAATATCCCCTCCAACTATAAAGTGCTGTTTTGTCACGGCGGTGGCCGCGGCCAGTTTGCTGGCGTTCCGCTCAATCTGCTGGGTGATAAAACCACCGCGGATTATGTCGATGCCGGTTACTGGGCGGCAAGTGCGGTCAAAGAGGCGAAGAAGTACTGCACGCCAAACGTCATTGATGCCAAAACCACTCTCGACGGCCTGCGCGCGGTTAAACCGATGCGCGACTGGCAGCTGAGCGACAACGCAGCCTATCTGCACTACTGCCCGAACGAAACTATCGACGGCATTGCCATTGACGAAACGCCGGACTTTGGCGATGTAGTAGTGGCAGCGGATTTCTCCTCTACCATTCTTTCTGCTCCGCTTGATGTCAGCCGCTTTGGCGTGATCTACGCCGGTGCGCAGAAAAACATTGGCCCGGCAGGATTAACGCTGGTGATTGTACGTGAAGATCTGCTCGGTAAGGCGCACCAGTCCTGCCCGTCGATTCTTGATTACAGCGTGCTTAACGATAACGATTCAATGTTCAACACCCCGCCGACCTTTGCCTGGTATCTCTCCGGCCTGGTGTTCAAATGGCTGAAGCAGCAGGGCGGCGTGGCGGCGATGGACCGCATCAACCAGCAAAAAGCCGATCTGCTGTATGGCGTGATCGACGGCAGTGATTTCTACCGTAATGATGTGGCGAAGGCCAACCGCTCGCGCATGAACGTGCCTTTCCAGCTGGCTGACAGCTCGCTCGATAAACTCTTCCTCGAAGAGTCCTTCGCAGCTGGTCTGCACGCGCTGAAAGGCCACCGTGTGGTGGGCGGCATGCGTGCTTCTATCTATAACGCCATGCCGCTGGCGGGCGTGCAGGCGCTGACGGACTTTATGGTTGAGTTCGAACGCCGTCACGGTTAATGCAGTAATGACGATCCCCGTAGCCCCGCTGCGGGGTTTTATTTTGTCCGTAGAGAGTGAAGTTTCATGGAATCCCTGACGTTACAACCCATCGCGCGCGTGGATGGCACCATCAATCTGCCTGGTTCAAAGAGTGTTTCAAACCGCGCCTTGCTGCTTGCCGCATTTGCCCGTGGCACTACCGTGCTGACCAACCTGCTGGACAGCGACGATGTACGCCATATGCTCAATGCCCTGACTACGCTGGGGGTTCACTATACGCTGTCAGCCGATCGCACCCGCTGTGAAGTGACCGGCGTGGGCGGCCCGCTGAAGGCGGCAGAAAAAGTTGAGTTATTCCTCGGTAATGCCGGCACGGCAATGCGTCCGCTGGCCGCCGCGCTCTGCCTTGGCGACGGCGATGTGGTGTTGACCGGCGAGCCGCGCATGAAAGAGCGCCCGATTGGCCATCTCGTTGACGCGCTGCGTCAGGGCGGGGCGAAGATCGACTATCTCGAGCAGGAGCACTATCCGCCTCTGCGCCTGCGCGGCGGGTTTAACGGCGGCGAAGTGAGCGTTGATGGCAGCGTCTCCAGCCAGTTCTTAACCGCGCTGCTGATGACCGCGCCGCTGGCACCGCAGGATACGGTGATCACCATCAAAGGCGATCTGGTGTCGAAACCCTATATCGACATTACTCTGCATCTGATGAAAACTTTTGGCGTTGACGTTGATAACCAGCAGTACCAGCGTTTTGTCGTGCGTGGCGGGCAGCACTACCAGTCGCCGGGGCACTACCTGGTTGAGGGCGATGCCTCTTCTGCCTCCTACTTCCTTGCGGCTGCGGCCATTAAAGGAGGAACGGTTAAGGTGACCGGTATTGGCCGTAATAGCGTGCAGGGCGATATTCGTTTCGCCGACGTGCTGGAAAAAATGGGCGCGACCGTAGTCTGGGGCGAAGATTATATTGCCTGTTCGCGCGGCGAGCTGAACGCCATCGATATGGACATGAACCACATTCCCGATGCGGCGATGACCATTGCCACCACGGCGCTCTTCGCGAAAGGCACCACCACGCTGCGTAATATCTACAACTGGCGCGTGAAGGAGACCGATCGCCTCTTCGCCATGGCGACGGAGCTGCGTAAAGTGGGCGCCACGGTGGAGGAGGGCGAAGACTTTATTCGCGTGACGCCGCCAGCCGCGCTGCAGGTTGCAGAGATTGGCACCTATAACGATCACCGCATGGCGATGTGTTTCTCGCTGGTGGCGCTGTCGGATACGCCGGTCACCATTCTCGATCCGAAATGCACGGCGAAAACCTTCCCGGATTACTTCGAGCAGTTAGCGCGTATCAGTACGCTTGCCTGATGTTCTTACCGCCCCGCATCCTCTGCGGGGCGCAATCACCTGCCATTGTTAAGAGGGTGAAAAGCCGCTGCGCTGTGCTACCATTTGCGCGGGACTCTTTCCCTCAATTCAGTTAGTTAATACATGGACTGTCAATGAAAAAAACAATGATTTTTAGCTGCCTCGTAGCAGCAACGCTTGTCTCTGGTTGTAAGAACATGGGTGGTATTGATACGGATGCGCTGACCAAATCCGGTATGTCTGCTTATAAAGCGGCGACGCTGAGCGACGCGGATGTGAAAACGCTTTCTGAGCAGTCATGTGCTGAGATGGACAAGCAAAACACCATCGCGCCTGCATCGAGCACTTACGCGAAGCGTCTGAACAAGATTGCTAAAGCGCTGGGCAACAACATCGATGGCACACCGGTCACTTACAAAGTCTATATGACTAAAGAAGTGAACGCGTGGGCGATGGCGAACGGCTGTATCCGTGTCTATAGCGGTCTGATGGACATGATGACCAACAACGAAGTTGAAGCGGTTCTGGGCCATGAAATGGGCCACGTTGCGCTGGGTCATAGCCGTAAAGCGATGCAAACCGCGTACGCCACACTGGCCGCGCGTGATGCGATCTCCGCCAGCAGCGCGGCAGGTGCACAGCTCTCCCAGTCTCAGCTGGGCGATCTGGGTGAGAACCTGATCAACTCTGCCTTCTCCCGTAGCCAGGAGTCCGCAGCGGATGATTTCTCCTACGATCTGCTGAAAAAACGTAACATCAGCCGTCAGGGTCTGGTCACCAGCTTTGACAAGCTGGCGAAGCTTGATGCCGGTTCTGAGAAATCAATGTTTGATTCTCACCCGCCGTCAGCCGAGCGTGCGAAGCATATCCGCGACCGTATCGCCGCAGATAGCAAGAAGTAAGTTTTATTCCGGGCTGGTGCAAATCAGCCCGTACTCCCGCGCAATTAATCTACACTCAGCCTCATACTCTTCCGTTATTCGCACGCAGCAGTAACTTTCGTGCGCGTTGGCGCGTATAATGCGCGGCGTTATATAACGACATGCCTTGATTAAGGAGAAAAAGATGACGGCAATTGCCCCGGTAATCACCATTGATGGGCCAAGCGGTGCGGGAAAAGGCACGCTTTGCAAGGCAATGGCGGAAGCGTTGCAATGGCATCTGTTAGATTCAGGCGCAATTTATCGTGTGCTGGCGCTGGCCGCACTGCATCATCACGTTGATGTCTCTTCGGAAGATGTACTGGTGCCGCTCGCCGTGCACCTGGATGTGCGTTTTGTCTCAACCGACGGTCATCTGGAAGTGATCCTCGAAGGCGAAGATGTCAGCGGCGAGATTCGTACCCAGGAAGTGGCTAATGCCGCGTCGCAGATTGCCGCGTTCCCGCGCGTGCGTGAGGCGCTGTTACGTCGCCAGCGCGCCTTCCGTGAAGCGCCCGGCCTTATTGCCGATGGCCGCGATATGGGCACGGTGGTTTTCCCCGATGCGCCGGTAAAAATTTTCCTCGACGCCTCGGCGGACGAGCGTGCGCATCGCCGCATGCTACAGTTGCAGGAGAAGGGCTTTAGTGTTAACTTTGAACGCCTTTTGGCTGAGATAAAGGAACGAGACGACCGCGATCGTAATCGTCCTGTTGCACCGCTGGTTCCCGCTGCCGATGCTTTAGTGCTGGATTCTACCCGCTTAAGCATTGAGCAAGTGATTGAAAAAGCGCTACAATATGCCCGCCAAAAGTTGGCTCTCGCATAACATATGCGACCGAATTCGTAGTACCCCCTGCTGCAATGGATTGTGAGCAGGCATGTGAAACAACCCCATCCGGCATGAAGCCAGGTGGACGTTAAATTGAAGAATCCTGAAGATTATCAATATGACTGAATCTTTTGCTCAACTCTTTGAAGAGTCCCTGAAAGAAATCGAAACCCGCCCGGGTTCCATTGTCCGCGGTGTTGTTGTTGCTATCGACAAAGATATCGTACTGGTTGACGCCGGTCTGAAATCTGAGTCCGCCATTCCGGCTGAGCAGTTCAAAAACGCCCAGGGCGAGCTGGAAATCCAGGTTGGTGACGAAGTTGACGTTGCTCTGGATGCAGTAGAAGACGGCTTCGGTGAAACCCTGCTGTCCCGTGAGAAAGCGAAACGTCACGAAGCTTGGATCACGCTGGAAAAAGCTTACGAAGACGCAGAAACTGTTACCGGTGTTATCAACGGCAAAGTCAAGGGCGGCTTCACTGTTGAGCTCAACGGTATTCGTGCGTTCCTGCCGGGTTCCCTGGTAGACGTTCGTCCGGTCCGTGACACTCTGCACCTGGAAGGCAAAGAGCTTGAATTCAAAGTAATCAAGCTTGACCAGAAGCGTAACAACGTTGTTGTTTCCCGTCGTGCGGTTATCGAATCCGAAAACAGCGCAGAGCGCGATCAGCTGCTGGAAAACCTGCAGGAAGGCATGGAAGTTAAAGGTATCGTTAAGAACCTCACTGACTACGGTGCATTCGTTGATCTGGGCGGCGTTGACGGCCTGCTGCATATCACTGATATGGCATGGAAACGCGTTAAGCATCCGAGCGAAATCGTAAACGTTGGCGACGAAATCACTGTTAAAGTGCTGAAGTTCGATCGCGAGCGTACCCGTGTATCCCTGGGCCTGAAACAGCTGGGCGAAGATCCGTGGGTTGCTATCGCTAAACGCTACCCGGAAGGCACCAAGCTGACTGGCCGCGTGACCAACCTGACCGACTACGGCTGCTTCGTTGAAATCGAAGAAGGCGTTGAAGGCCTGGTTCACGTTTCCGAAATGGATTGGACCAACAAAAACATCCACCCGTCCAAAGTTGTTAACGTTGGCGACGTAGTGGAAGTTATGGTTCTGGATATCGACGAAGAACGTCGTCGTATCTCCCTGGGCCTGAAGCAGTGCAAATCCAACCCGTGGCAGCAGTTCGCTGAAACCCACAACAAGGGCGACCGCGTTGAAGGTAAAATCAAGTCTATCACTGACTTTGGTATCTTCATCGGCCTGGACGGCGGTATCGACGGCCTGGTTCACCTGTCTGACATCTCCTGGAACGTTGCAGGCGAAGAAGCAGTTCGTGAATACAAAAAAGGCGACGAAATCGCAGCCGTTGTTCTGCAGGTTGACGCAGAGCGTGAGCGTATCTCCCTGGGCGTTAAACAGCTCGCAGAAGATCCGTTCAACAACTACGTTGCACTGAACAAGAAAGGCGCAATCGTAAACGGTAAAGTCACTGCAGTTGACGCTAAAGGCGCAACCGTAGAACTGGCTGACGGCGTTGAAGGTTACCTGCGCGCTTCTGAAGCTTCCCGTGACCGCGTTGAAGACGCAACTCTGGTTCTGAATGTTGGCGACGATGTTGAAGCTAAATTCACCGGCGTTGACCGTAAAAACCGCGTAGTTAGCCTGTCTGTTCGTGCGAAAGACGAAGCTGACGAGAAAGATGCAATCGCTTCTGTTAACAACAAACAGGAAGAAGGCAACTTCTCTAACGCTATGGCTGAAGCTTTCAAAGCAGCTAAAGGCGAGTAATCAAGTACGCTGTCTCATTTGCGCTGTAGCGCGACGTAAGTCGACCGTTATAGCGCAATTGATGATGAGCAACTTGACAGATTACAAGATTCGTCCTGTAATCAATGACAAAGGGCGGCTACGGCCGCCCTTGTTCAAGCTACTAAGCTAACCTTGCGTTGAAGGAGACCGGAGCAATCATGACCAAGTCAGAATTGATCGAAAGACTTGCAAGCCAGCAATCGCATATTCCGGCTAAAGCTGTTGAAGATGCAGTGAAAGAGATGCTGGAGCATATGGCCTCTACTCTTGCCCAGGGCGAGCGCATTGAGATCCGCGGTTTCGGCAGTTTCTCCCTGCACTATCGTGCACCACGCACCGGGCGTAACCCAAAAACAGGCGATAAAGTGGATCTGGAAGGTAAATACGTTCCGCACTTTAAGCCGGGTAAAGAATTACGTGACCGCGCCAATATTTATGAATAAGCCTTAGCCAACGCTAACGTTTACTCGTCGAAAGAGCACCCATTGGGGTGCTTTTTTCGTTTTTAGCATCGCTAATTTTTTCGGCCTACCTCGCAAAAATATGTCGCTGTAGTGTAACCCTGTAAACACCCCCCGACACGTGCCGCAAGCCGCGGAAAACGCTCCTGACATCGCTATCTCTGCATCTCATACTGCGCCTCATAACACGGAGGTAAGGATGAGACTGACCGCGCTGGCTGCCTGTATTACGCTCGGGATTATGCCGCTTGCCTGGCTGCCGGCACTGCCGGGCATCAGCACACTCTGGTGCGTCATCATTGCTGGATTTCTGCTGGGTTGCCAACGCTACCTCGTATTGCGCTACGCTGGCATGACGCTGCTTTTTTTTGCGTGGGGGATCCTTGCCGCAATGCAGGCTGTTTGGCCGGCCCAGCATCTGCCAGCCGCACATCGGCACATCGAGTTTGAAATTACTCACAGCGATAATGCGACCCGTCACCAGGGGAAAATCCTGCGTCTTGATGGTAAGCGGCTTCTTGCCGCGCCGGGCATTACGCTCTATGGGCAATATCTGCCCGCCCCGGCCTGCGCCGGGCAGCGCTGGGCGATGACCATTCGCGCGCGGGCCGTTCATGGGCAACTGAACGAAGGCGGCTTCGATGCGCAGCGCTACGCGCTGGCCTCGCATCAACCGCTCACCGGTCGCTTTATCGATGCCAGCTTACTGCAATCGCGCTGCAGCTGGCGTGCAGACTATCTTCACTCGCTGAGCGAAGTGCTGGCTGAACGGCAGTGGAAAGCCGTTATTCTTGCGCTCGGTATGGGTGAGCGCACAGCGCTTAGCCCGGAGATAAAGGAGACCTTCCGCCAGACGGGAACCGCGCATTTGATGGCGATTTCCGGCTTACACATCGCGCTGGCTGCGATGCTTGGCTGGCTCTTTGCCAGAGCGGTACAGCTTCTCTTACCTGCGCACTGGATTAACTGGCGTTTTCCACTCTTAACCGGACTGGTTTGCGCGGTCTGCTACGCGTGGCTTACGGGGTTACAACCGCCAGCGCTGCGCACGGCAATATCGCTTTGCGTCTGGGCGCTGCTGCGTCTTTCCGGCAGGCAGTGGTCGCCCTGGCAGGTGTGGATATGCTGCGTGGCCGCGATTGTGTTTATCGATCCGCTTGCGGTGCTCTCCGATAGCCTCTGGCTCTCCGCTTTTGCCGTTGCAGCTTTGCTGTTCTGGTTTCAGTGGTTTCCTGCGCCGCTGAAGATGCGCACGCGGCTCGGGCGAGGCGCGCTAAACCTGCTGCATCTGCAGGTCGGGATGCTGTTGCTTTTACTGCCAATGCAGCTCGCTATCTTTCATGGTCTGAGCCTGAGCGCGCTGGTGGCGAATCTGATTGCCGTCCCGCTGGTGACGTTTGTGACAGTGCCGCTTATTCTGGCCGGGATGCTGCTGCATCTGTCCGGCTCCATGGTTTTTCAGTCGCTCTGCTGGGCGCTGGCGGATATGAGCCTGGAGGCGCTGTTTACGTTTTTACGCGGGCTGCCGTCCGGCTGGGTCAATATTGATACGCGCTGGCAATGGCTCGCCTGGGCGCCGTGGCTGTTACTGGTTGCGCTACGTTTTCGCCTGTGGCGCACGCTGCCTGCTATCTCTCTGGCTTGCCTGACGCTGCTCGCTTATCCCGTCTGGCGCAGCGCGCGGCCTGATAACTGGTCAGTGCATATGCTGGATGTCGGGCAGGGCCTGGCAATAGTGATAGAGCGTCGGGGAAAAGCGCTGTTGTATGACACCGGCACCGCTTGGCCGGGCGGCGACAGTGGCGCACAGTTGATCGCGCCCTGGCTGCGCTGGCATGGGCTGCAGCCGGAGGGAATTATTCTCAGTCACGATCATCTCGATCATCGCGGTGGTCTGGATTCGTTGCTGAAGGTCTGGCCGCAGTTGTGGATCAGAAGTCCTCTAGGCAGGGCAGGGCATGCGCCCTGTTTTCGCGGCGAGCGTTGGCAATGGCAGGGGTTAACCTTTACCGCGCACTGGCCCCTAAAAGAGACGCGTACGCAGGGCAATAACCGCTCCTGCGTGGTGAAAGTCGAGGATGGTCGCTATAGCGTGCTGCTCACCGGAGATATCGAAGGGCAGGGGGAGATGGCGATGCTCAGCCATTACTGGGCGCATTTGCAGGCTACACTGATGCAGGTGCCTCACCACGGAAGCCAGAGCTCTTCGATATTGCCTTTTGTACAGCGTGTCGGTGGCACGGCGGCACTGGCGTCAGCCTCGCGTTATAACGCCTGGCGCTTGCCTTCGGCAAAGGTAAAAAAACGCTACCAGCAGCAGGGCTATCAGTGGTACGACACGCCTCACCAGGGGCAGATTACCGTCTCATTTTCGCCTCAGGGCTGGGAAATCCACAGCTTACGCGATCAACTTTTACCACGTTGGTATCATCAGTGGTTTGGCGTCCCCCAAGATAACGGGTAGAATATGCGGCTATTTCAACAAGTGCTGGTTTTTTGAATGCATAACGACAAAGATCTCTCTACATGGCAGACATTCCGCCGTCTATGGCCGACTATTGCGCCTTTTAAAGCGGGGCTGATCGTGTCGGCGATCGCGTTAATCCTCAACGCAGCCAGCGATACCTTCATGTTATCGCTCCTCAAACCGTTACTGGACGATGGTTTTGGTAAAACGGATCGCTCAGTGCTGCTATGGATGCCGCTGGTGGTAATTGGCCTGATGATCCTGCGCGGTATCACCAGCTACATTTCGAGTTACTGCATCTCCTGGGTTTCCGGCAAAGTGGTGATGACCATTCGCCGTCGCCTGTTCAGCCATATGATGGGCATGCCGGTCTCCTTCTTCGACAAACAGTCCACCGGCACCTTGCTCTCACGCATCACTTATGACTCAGAGCAGGTGGCGTCCTCTTCCTCCGGCGCGTTGATCACCGTGGTGCGCGAAGGTGCCTCAATCATCGGCCTGTTTATCATGATGTTCTGGTACAGCTGGCAGCTGTCGCTGATTCTGATCGTGCTGGCACCGATCGTGTCGATCGCCATTCGCGTCGTCTCCAAACGTTTTCGCAATATCAGTAAGAATATGCAAAACACCATGGGGCAGGTGACTACCAGCGCAGAGCAGATGCTTAAAGGGCACAAAGAGGTGCTGATGTTCGGCGGCCAGGAAGTGGAAGCAAGCCGCTTTGACAAAGTCAGCAACAGAATGCGCCTGCAGGGGATGAAAATGGTTTCGGCCTCCTCCATCTCCGACCCGATCATTCAGCTTATCGCTTCTCTGGCGCTGGCCTTTGTGCTCTACGCCGCGAGCTTCCCGAGCGTCATGGCGACGCTGACCGCCGGTACTATCACCGTGGTCTTCTCGTCAATGATTGCGCTGATGCGCCCGCTGAAATCGCTGACCAACGTCAACGCGCAGTTCCAGCGCGGAATGGCGGCATGCCAGACGCTGTTTGCGATCCTCGATAGCGAGCAAGAGAAAGATGAAGGCACCCGCAACGTGGAACGCGCGCGTGGCGATCTTGAGTTCCGCAATGTGACCTTTACCTACCCCGGGCGTGAAACCCCGGCGCTGCGTAATATCAATCTCACTATTCCGGCCGGTAAAACCGTCGCACTGGTGGGGCGCTCTGGCTCAGGTAAAACCACTATGGCCAGCCTGATTACGCGCTTCTACGATATTGATGAGGGTGAAATCCTGCTCGATGGTCACGACCTGCGCGAGTATACGCTCTCCTCACTGCGTAATCAGGTCGCACTGGTTTCGCAAAACGTCCACCTCTTCAACGATACCGTGGCGAACAACATTGCCTATGCGCGTACGGAAGAGTACAGCCGTGAAGAGATTGAGCGTGCTGCTGAAATGGCCTATGCCCTCGACTTTATCAATAAGATGGATAACGGTCTCGATACCATCATTGGCGAAAATGGTGTCCTGCTCTCCGGCGGCCAGCGTCAGCGTATCGCCATTGCGCGCGCGCTGCTGCGCGACAGCCCGATCCTGATCCTTGATGAGGCGACCTCTGCACTCGATACCGAGTCCGAGCGCGCTATTCAGGCGGCGCTGAACGAGCTGCAGAAAAACCGCACCTCGATGGTCATCGCGCACCGTTTGTCGACCATCGAACAGGCCGACGAAATTGTGGTGGTGGAAGATGGCCGCATCGTCGAGCGTGGTAGCCACACCGAGCTGCTGGCGCAGCGCGGTGCGTATGCGCAGCTTCATAAGATGCAGTTTGGCGAATGATCGCGCGCATCTGGTCCGGTGAATCCCCGCTGTGGCTGTTGCTGCTGCCGCTCTCCTGGCTCTATGGCCTGGTGAGCGGCGCAATCCGTTTTGCTTATCGCATTGGATTAAAAAAAGCCTGGCGGGCACCGGTGCCGGTAGTTGTAGTCGGTAACCTGACGGCGGGCGGCAACGGCAAAACGCCGGTGGTTATCTGGCTGGTCGAGCAGCTACAGCAGCGCGGTGTCCATGTTGGGGTTGTCTCGCGCGGCTACGGCGGTAAAGCCGATCGCTATCCGCTGCTGCTGACGCCTGAAACCTCAACAGAGCAGGCGGGAGATGAGCCGGTGCTGATCTATCAGCGTACCGGAGCTCCAGTGGCGGTTTCGCCGAACAGATGTGAAGCGGTCAACGCGTTATTGTCGCAGCATCCGCTGCAGCTGATCGTCACCGACGATGGTTTACAGCACTATCGGCTGGCGCGTGATAAAGAGATTGTGGTAGTAGACGGCGTGCGGCGCTTCGGCAACGGCTGGTGGCTGCCGGCGGGTCCGATGCGCGAACGTGCGTCGCGCCTGAAAAGCGTTGATGCGGTGATCGCCAACGGCGGCGCGCCGCAGGCAGGCGAAATCGCCATGCGTCTGCGCCCGGGTCTGGCGGTCAACCTGCTGACGGGCGAACGCCGTGCGGTAAACGAGCTTGACCAGATTGTTGCAATGGCCGGCATTGGCCATCCTCCACGCTTTTTCGCCACCCTTGCCGAGTGTGGGGCGACGCTTAAGCGCAGCGTAGCGCTGGCGGATCACCAGGCGCTGGCACAGAAGGATGTCGACGCGCTGCTTCAGCCTGGAGAAACGCTGGTGATGACGGAAAAGGATGCCGTTAAGTGTCGTCCTTTTGCCCAGCCTGACTGGTGGTATCTGCCGGTTGATGCCGAGCTTGCGGGCGACGCGGCCGAAAAATTATTGCTGGATCTGCTCACACTGGTGCGCTGAGGATAGCCGCCTCGGCTGCGCCCTGTTTGATTAACAGGAACGCCTATGTCTGTGCCGCAACTTTCGCTTACCGCCGCTCGCCATCTTCATCTCGCCGCGCAGGGCCTGCTGCGAAAACCTTCCCGACGTGCAAAACCGGAGGATATCCTCTCGACCATCCGGCGCATGTCGCTGTTGCAGATCGATACCATTAATATCGTCGCCCGAAGCCCTTATCTGGTGTTGTTCAGCCGTCTCGGCGCGTTTGAGCCGCGCTGGCTGGATGATGCCCTGCGCAACGGCGAGCTGATGGAGTACTGGGCGCATGAAGCCTGCTTTCTGCCACGCGAGGATTTTGCCCTCGTCCGTCACCGCATGCTGGCACCCGACAAAATGGGATGGAAGTATCGCCAGGCGTGGATGCAGGAGCACGCGGCTGAGATTGAGCAGCTTATCGCGCACATTGAGGAGCATGGTCCGGTGCGATCCGCTGATTTTGAACATCCGCGTAAAGGCACCAGCGGCTGGTGGGAGTGGAAACCCCATAAGCGTCATCTGGAGGGGCTGTTCACCGCCGGTAAAGTGATGGTCATCGAGCGGCGTAATTTCCAGCGCGTCTACGATCTGACGCAGCGCGTGATGCCGCAGTGGGACGATGTGCGCGATCTGCTCTCTCAGGAGCAGGCCGAAGCCATCATGCTGGAAAAGAGCGCCCGCAGCCTTGGCCTGTTTCGTGCGCAGTGGCTGGCGGATTACTATCGACTGCGTCGCCCCGCGCTTGCTCAGGCGCTGGCGCAGATGCAAGAGGCGCAAACCATTCTACCGGTTGATGTCGAGGGGCTTGGCCCGGCGTGGCTCCACGCCTCTCTGCTGCCGCTGCTGGAACAGGCGCAGGCGGGCAAGCTGACCGCTACCCACAGTGCGGTGCTCTCGCCGTTTGATCCGGTGGTCTGGGATCGCAAGCGTGCAGAACAACTATTTGGCTTCAGCTATCGGCTGGAGTGCTATACCCCGGCGCCGAAGCGGCAATATGGCTATTTTGTCCTGCCTTTGCTGCACCGGGGGCAGCTGGTCGGGCGGATGGATGCGAAAATGCACCGCAGAACCGGCGTGCTGGAGGTGATTGCGCTGTTTCTTGAAGAGGGCCTTGCGCCGTCACTTCAGCTGGAGAAGGGGTTACAGCGTGCGATTACCGACTTTGCGCGCTGGCAAGGTGCGCAGCGCATCACCTTTTCCCATCTGCCCGATGGCCTGTTTTCATCATCGCGTGCCGGTCTGGAGATAGACGCGGCGTCATAATTGCCTATGATAAGTTCAATCTGCTCATCATCGGTTTCTCAGGAGGAAAGATGGATCACCGTTTACTCGAAATAGTTGCCTGCCCGGTCTGCAACGGCAAACTCAATTACACCCAGGATAAGCAGGAGCTGATCTGCAAAGTCGACAGCCTGGCATTCCCGGTACGCGAAGGCATTCCGGTGCTGCTGGAAAACGAAGCCCGCGCTTTAACCCCAGAAGAGAGCCGTCCATGAGCTTTGTGGTGATTATCCCCGCGCGCTACGCCTCGACGCGCCTGCCGGGTAAGCCGCTGGTCGACATCAACGGTAAACCGATGGTGGTGCACGTGCTGGAGCGTGCCCGTGAATCTGGCGCAGAGCGCATTATCGTAGCGACCGATAACGAAGAGGTGATGGCGGCAGTGCAGGCGGTGGGTGGCGAAGTGTGCATGACCCGCGCCGATCACCAGTCCGGCACCGAACGTCTTGCTGAAGTCGTTGAAAAATGCGGTTTCAGCGATGAGACGGTGATTGTTAACGTGCAGGGCGATGAGCCGATGATCCCGCCGGCGATCATTCGCCAGGTCGCAGACAATCTGGCTGCGCGCCGCGATGTCGGTATGGCGACGCTGGCCGTGCCGATTGAGAGTGCGGAAGAGGCCTTCAACCCCAATGCGGTGAAAGTGGTGATGGATGCGCAGGGCTATGCGCTCTACTTCTCGCGTGCCACCATTCCGTGGGATCGCGACCGTTTTGCCGCCTCGCGTGAGACCATCGGCGACAGCTTCCTGCGTCATATCGGCATCTACGGCTATCGTGCCGGCTTTATTCGCCGCTATGTCAGCTGGCAAACCAGCCCGCTTGAGCAGATCGAGATGCTCGAGCAGCTGCGCGTTCTGTGGTACGGCGAAAAAATCCACGTCGATGTTGCAAGCGTAGTGCCCGGCACCGGTGTCGATACGCCAGAGGATCTCGAACGCGTTCGCCAGGCGATGCGTTAATCCTTTCATCCCCTCCGGGCGGGGGGGATTTGCTCTATCTCGTCAAATAATCACCCTGATTTGATCTCATTGGGGTGACATCTTCCGGTATGGCGCTCATTATAAAAGCAGTCGTTTTTGTAGGGGCATTGCTATGGAACAACTTCGCGCCGAACTCAGTCATCTGCTGGGAGAGAAATTAAGCCGCATGGAGTGCGTCAGTGAAAAACCTGATTCGGCGCTCTGGTCTCTGTATGACAGCCGGGGAAACCCGATGCCGCTGATGGCAAGAAGCTTTACCACCCCGGGGCTGGCGCAGCAGCTGGCATGGAAAATCTCGATGCTCGCCCGCAGCGGCACGGTACGTATGCCGGTGGTTTATGGCGTAATGACCCACGAAGAGCACCCCGGTCCTGACGTGTTGCTGATTGAACGCCTGCGCGGCGTGCCGGTTGAAGCACCTGCGCGCACGCCGGAGCGCTGGGAGCAGCTCAAAGATCAAATTGTCGAGGGGCTGCTCTCCTGGCATCGTCAGGATAGTCACGGCTGCGTGGGCACTGTCGACAGTACTCAGGAAAATATCTGGCCCTCCTGGTATCGTCAGCGCGTCGAAGTGCTCTGGACCACCCTCAATCAATATCAAAATACCGGGCTGACGATGCAGGATAAGCGCCTGCTGTTTCGCACCCGCGAATGCCTGCCGGCGCTGTTTGAAGGATTTAACGATAATTGCGTGCTGGTGCACGGCAGTTTTAACCTGCGCAGCATGCTGAAAGATGCCCGCAGCGATCAGCTACTGGCGATGGTTGGCCCCGGCATTATGCTGTGGGCACCGCGAGAGTATGAACTCTTCCGCCTGGTGGATGGCCCGCAGGCGGAAGGGTTGCTGTGGCACTATTTACAGCGCGCACCGGTTGCCGAGTCGTTTATCTGGCGGCGCTGGCTCTATCTGCTGTGGGACGAAGTGGCGCAGCTGGTAAATACCGGTCGGTTTAACCGCGCCAATGTCGATCTGGCCTCGAAATCACTGCTCCCCTGGCTGGCCTGAACTGCCTTTTAGCCACTGCCAGATGCGCCCCAGCGTCTCATAACCCACCCGGTCACTGTGCATCAGCCAGACCGGGGAAGGGATCACACGCTCCCACGGGTTAAGCGGTGAGTCGATGGCCAGCTGGTTTGCCGGCGCGGGCAGCGGTTTTAACCCGACGTGCTGGAAGAAGATCATCGCCCGCGGCAGATGCGACGCGGAGGTGACCAGCAGGAAAGGTGCATCGCCGATAGCCTGCTTAACCGCAGCCGCTTCCTCTTCGGTATCCTTAGGCTGATCAAGGGTGATGATATCGCTGCGCGGCACGCCGAGGCTCTCGGCGACTCTGGCACCCGCTTCAGCAGTGCTGACCGGGTTGGTGGTGGCCGCCGCGCCGGTAAAGATCATTTTGGCTCCGGGATTAGCCCGCCATAAGCGGATCCCTTCATTAAGCCGCGGCAAGCTGTTACTAATCAGGTTCGAACTTGGCGCCCAGGCGTCATTCCACGTATAACCACCGCCCAGCACAACGATGTACTGCACCCGCTCGCTACCGTGCCAGGTGGGGTAGCTCTCCTCAATTGGTTTCAGCAGGCGATCCGCCACCGGCTGGATGCTTAAAAGCAGCAGTATCAGCCAGCCGACGCTGATAAAAACCTTGCCGGTTTTCTGCCAGCGACTAAACCAGACCAGCGCAATTCCTGCCCCGATAACCAAAAGTAAAAGTGGCAATGGCAGCAGCAGGCCGCCAGTGATTTTTTTTAGTATGAAAAGCACTGTATCCGTCTCCTTTTTGAGCATACAGCAGGCGATTTCCGCGGATCTTACACCAGATAGGTTCATTATCGGCACGGCTGTGACAAAATAGCGCTTTTGCCAGGAGCGTAGGGCGGCCATGCAGGATCGCAATTTCGACGATATCGCCGAGAAATTCTCGCGCAACATTTACGGCACGACAAAAGGTCTGCTGCGTCAGGCGATCCTGTGGCAGGATCTTGATATATTACTGGCAGAAATGAATGATGGCCCGTTGCACGTGCTTGACGCGGGCGGCGGCGAGGGGCAAACGGCGATCCGTATGGCGCAGCTTGGTCACCATGTGACCCTCTGCGATGTGTCCCAGGAGATGCTTAAACGCGCGCAGGCCGCGGCAGAAGAGAAAGGCGTCAGCGGTAACATGCATTTTGTACACTGCGCGGTTCAGGATATTGCTCAGCATTTGGCATCGCCGGTTGATCTGATATTGTTCCATGCGGTTCTTGAATGGGTCGCCGATCCCGTCGCCGTGCTGCAAAAATTGTGGTCGGTATTAAGGCCGGGCGGTGCGCTGTCGCTGATGTTTTACAATGCTGACGGCCTGCTGATGCATAACATGGTGGCAGGGAACTTTGACTATGTGCAGGTGGGAATGCCGAAGCGGAAGAAGCGTACGCTCTCCCCGGATCACCCGCGTGCGCCCGCCGAGGTTTACCGCTGGCTTGAGCAGATTGGCTGGCAGATAACCGGCAAAACCGGCGTGCGTGTCTTCCATGACTATCTGCGCGACAAAACTCAGCAGCAGCGCAGTTTCGAGATGCTGCTGGAGCTGGAGACCCGCTACTGCCGGCAGGAACCCTATATTAGCCTCGGCCGTTATATTCACGTGACAGCCCGTAAGCCGCAAATCGATGGAAGGACAAACGATGAGTGAATTTTCCCAGACAGTCCCCGAACTGGTTGCCTGGGCCAGAAAAAATGATTTCTCCATCTCGCTGCCGGTCGACAGGCTCTCCTTTTTGCTGGCTGTCGCCACCCTGAACGGCGAGCGTCTTGATGGTGAAATGAGTGAAGGCGAGCTGGTGGATGCCTTTCGTCATGTGAGTGAAGCGTTTGAGCAAACCAGCGAAACCGTTAACCAGCGTGCGAACAACGCGATTAACGATATGGTGCGCCAGCGTTTGTTGAACCGCTTTACCAGCGAGCAGGCAGAGGGCAACGCCATCTACCGCCTGACGCCGCTGGGCATCGGTATTACTGATTACTATATTCGCCAGCGCGAGTTCTCCACGCTGCGCCTCTCGATGCAGCTCTCTATTGTGGCGGCTGAGTTGAAGCGCGCCGCCGATGCGGCAGAAGAGGGCGGGGATGAGTTTCACTGGCACCGGAACGTCTTTGCGCCGCTGAAATACTCTGTTGCAGAGATTTTCGACAGCATCGATCTCACGCAGCGCATCATGGATGAGCAACAGCAGCAGGTGAAAGATGATATCGCCCAGTTGCTGAATAAGGACTGGCGCGCCGCTATATCCAGCTGTGAGCTACTGCTCTCTGAAACCTCCGGGACGCTGCGCGAACTGCAGGATACGCTCGAAGCGGCCGGTGATAAGTTGCAGACCAACTTGTTGAGCATCCAGGAAGCCACGATGGGACGCGACGATCTCGAGTTCCTCGATCAGCTGGTCTTTAACCTGCAAAGCAAGCTCGACCGTATTGTCAGCTGGGGGCAGCAGTCCATCGATCTGTGGATCGGTTACGACCGCCACGTGCATAAATTTATCCGTACCGCGATTGATATGGATAAAAACCGCGTCTTTGCCCAGCGTTTGCGCCAGTCGGTGCAGAGCTATTTCGATGCGCCGTGGGCATTAACCCACGCCAGCGCCGACCGCTTGCTGGATATGCGCGATGAAGAGATGGCGCTGCGCGACGAAGAGGTGACCGGTGAGCTGCCGAGTGAGATGGAGTTCGAGGAGTTTAACGAGATTCGCGAACAGCTCGCGGCGCTGATCGAACAGCAGCTGGCTATCTATAAAACCAAAGGTGTGCCGCTCGATCTCGGCCTTGTGGCCCGCGAGTATCTGGCGCAATACCCGCGCGCGCGTCATTTTGACATCGCGCGCATCGTAGTTGATCAGGCGGTACGCCTCGGCGTAGCGCAAGCAGATTTCACCGGACTGCCACCGAAATGGCAGCCGATTAATGATTACGGAGCCAAGGTACAGGCGCATGTCATCGACAAATATTGAACAAGTGATGCCGGTTAAACTGGCACAAGCGTTGGCAAACCCGCTGTTTCCGGCGCTGGATAGCGCACTGCGCTCAGGGCGGCATATTGGCCTCGACGAGCTGGATAATCACGCCTTTTTGATGGATTTCCAGGAGTATCTCGAGGAGTTTTACGCCCGTTATAACGTGGAGCTGATTCGCGCGCCGGAAGGTTTCTTATATCTGCGCCCGCGCTCCACCACCCTGATCCCACGTTCGGTGCTCTCTGAGCTGGATATGATGGTTGGCAAAATTCTGTGCTACCTCTATCTCAGCCCGGAGCGTCTGGCTAACGAGGGGATTTTTACCCAGCAGGAGCTCTATGACGAGCTGCTGTCGCTGGCGGATGAAAACAAGCTGTTGAAGCTGGTGAACAACCGCTCAACCGGCTCCGATCTCGACCGTCAGAAGCTGCAGGAAAAGGTGCGCTCTTCCCTCAACCGTCTGCGCCGTCTCGGCATGATCTGGTTTATGGGCAATGACAGCAGCAAGTTCCGCATTACCGAATCGGTGTTCCGCTTTGGTGCCGATGTGCGTTCGGGTGACGATGCGCGTGAAGCACAGCTGCGCATGATCCGCGACGGTGAAGCGATGCCTGTGGAAAATCACCTGCAGCTCAACGATGAGCCTGAAGAGAACCAGCCGGACAGCTCGGAGGATGAGTAATGATTGATCGCGGTAAATTTCGTTCGCTTACGCTGATTAACTGGAACGGCTTTTTTGCCCGCACCTTTGATCTCGACGAGTTGGTCACCACCCTTTCAGGCGGTAACGGGGCCGGGAAATCGACTACCATGGCGGCGTTTGTCACGGCGCTGATCCCGGATCTGACGCTGCTGCACTTCCGTAACACCACTGAAGCGGGCGCAACTTCAGGCTCACGCGATAAGGGTCTGCACGGCAAACTGAAAGCCGGTGTCTGTTATTCAGTGCTGGATGTGATCAACTCCCGCAACCAGCGCGTGCTGGTTGGCGTGCGTTTGCAGCAGGTCGCCGGTCGCGATCGCAAAGTGGATATTAAACCTTTTGCCATTCAGGGCTTACCGACCGCTGTGCTGCCAACGCAACTGCTGACGGAAACCCTCAATGAGCGCCAGGCGCGTGTCCTGACGCTGCAGGAAGTGAAAGATAAGCTCGACGCGATGGAAGGGGTGCAGTTTAAGCAGTTCAACTCCATCACTGATTACCACTCGCTGATGTTTGATCTGGGGATCGTGGCGCGTCGTCTGCGCTCCGCCTCCGATCGCAGCAAGTTCTACCGCCTGATTGAAGCCTCGCTCTATGGCGGGATCTCCAGCGCCATTACCCGCTCCCTGCGCGACTACTTGCTGCCAGAAAACAGCGGCGTACGTAAAGCGTTCCAGGATATGGAAGCGGCGCTGCGCGAAAACCGCATGACGCTGGAGGCGATCCGCGTTACCCAGTCCGACCGCGATCTGTTTAAACACCTGATCAGCGAAGCCACCGACTATGTGGCAGCGGACTATATGCGCCACGCCAACGAACGCCGGGTGCATCTGGATAAAGCGCTGGAGTATCGCCGCGATCTCTTCACCTCGCGCAAGCAGCTGGCCGCCGAGCAGTATAAGCATGTCGATATGGCGCGCGAACTGGCGGAACATAGCGGTGCGGAAGGGGATCTGGAGGCCGATTACCAGGCCGCCAGCGATCACCTGAACCTCGTGCAGACCGCGCTGCGTCAGCAGGAAAAAATTGAGCGCTACGAAGCCGATCTGGAAGAGTTGCAGATCCGCCTCGAAGAGCAGCAGGAAGTGGTGGCGGAAGCCGCCGAGCGCCAGGAAGATAACGAAGCGCGCGCCGAAGCGGCCGAGCTGGAAGTGGATGAGCTGAAAAACCAGCTCGCGGATTACCAGCAGGCGCTGGACGTTCAGCAGACCCGCGCGATCCAGTACAACCAGGCTCTGCAGGCGCTGGAGCGGGCGAAAACCCTCTGCCATCTGCCGGATCTGACCATTGACAGCGCCGATGAGTGGCTGGAGACCTTCCAGGCGAAAGAGCAGGAAGCAACCGAGAAACTGCTGTCGCTGGATCAAAAAATCAGCGTCGCGCAAACGGCGCACAGCCAGTTTGAGCAGGCGTATCAGCTGGTGGCTGCCATTAATGGCCCGCTGGCGCGTAATGAAGCCTGGAGCGTGGCGCGTGAATTGCTGCGCGATGCGGTCAACCAGCGCCATCTGGCGGAACAGGTTCAGCCGCTGCGCATGCGCCTGACGGAGCTGGAGCAGCGCCTGCGCGAGCAGCAGGACGCCGAGCGCCTGCTGGCGGAGTTCTGCAAACGTCAGGGCAAACAGATTGATGCCGATGAGCTGGAAGCGCTGCATCAGCAGCTGGAAGCGCAGATTGCCGCGCTCTCAGACAACGTTTCTGCCGCCAGTGAGCAGCGTATGGCGCTGCGCCAGGAGCTGGAGCAGTTGCAGTCGCGCATTCAGTCTCTTACCAAACGTGCGCCGATCTGGCTGGCGGCGCAGAACAGCCTGTCGCAACTGTGTGAACAGAGCGGCGAGCAGTTTGAATCGAGCCAGGACGTTACCGAGTATCTGCAACAGCTGCTGGAGCGCGAGCGCGAAGCTATCGTTGAGCGCGATGAGATTGGCGCACGTAAGCGCGCGGTCGATGATGAGATCGAGCGTTTAAGCCAGCCGGGCGGTGCGGAAGATCAGCGCCTCAATGCGCTGGCCGAACGCTTTGGCGGCGTCCTGCTCTCGGAAATCTATGATGACGTCAGCCTTGAAGATGCCCCTTACTACTCGGCGCTGTATGGCCCGTCGCGTCACGCTATCGTGGTGCCGGATCTCTCGCTGGTTGCGGGGATGCTCGAAGGGCTGGAGGATTGCCCGGAAGATCTCTACCTGATCGAAGGGGATCCGCAATCCTTCGATGACAGCGTGTTCAGCGTGGATGAGCTGGAAAAAGCGGTGGTGGTGAAAATTGCCGACCGCCAGTGGCGCTACTCCCGCTTCCCGACGCTGCCGATCTTTGGTCGCGCCGCGCGTGAAAGCCGGATTGAAAGCCTGCACGCCGAGCGGGAAACGCTGGCGGAACGTTTCGCCACCTTGTCGTTTGACGTGCAGAAAACCCAGCGCCTGCATCAGGCCTTCAGCCGCTTTATCGGCAGCCATATCGGCGTGGCGTTTGACGACGATCCGGAAGCGGAAATCCGCAGCCTCAACAGCCGCCGCGGCGAGCTGGAGCGTGCCATCAGCAATCATGAAAATGATAACCAGCAGAATCGCGTTCAGTTCGAGCAGGCGAAAGAGGGCGTGGCCCAGCTTAACCGCCTGCTGCCGCGCCTGAGCCTGCTGGCGGATGAGACCCTCGCCGATCGCGTCGATGAGATCCAGGAGCGGCTGGATGAAGCGCAGGAAGCCGCGCGCTTTATTCAGCAGTTCGGCAATCAGCTGGCGAAACTTGAGCCGATGGTCTCTGTGTTGCAGAGCGACCCCGAGCAGTTTGAGCAGCTTAAAGCTGATTACGCCGCCTCGCAGCAGGTACAGCGTGATGCGCGCCAGCAGGCTTTCGCGCTGGCGGAAGTGGTTCAACGCCGGGCGCACTTCAGCTACTCCGATTCCGCCGAGATGTTTAACGGCAATAACGATCTCAACGAGAAGCTGCGCCAGCGCCTGGAGCAGGCTGAAGCGGAGCGTACCCGCGCGCGCGAAGCGATGCGCAGCCATGCCGCGCAGTATGGCCAGTACAACCAGGTACTCGCCTCGCTGAAGAGTTCGTTTGATACCAAAAAAGAGCTGCTTAACGACCTGCAAAAAGAGTTACAGGATATCGGCGTGCGCGCCGACAGCGGGGCAGAGGAGCGCGCGCGTCAGCGCCGTGACGAACTGCATGCCCAGCTCTCCGGCAACCGCTCGCGCCGCAATCAACTGGAAAAAGCGCTCACCTTCTGCGAAGCCGAGATGGATAACCTGACGCGCAAGTTACGCCGTCTGGAGCGCGATTATCACGAAATGCGTGAGCAGGTGGTGAGTGCGAAAGCGGGCTGGTGCGCGGTGATGCGCATGGTGAAAGATAACGGCGTTGAGCGTCGTCTTCACCGCCGCGAGCTGGCCTACCTCTCTGCGGACGAGCTGCGCTCTATGTCGGATAAGGCCCTTGGTGCGCTGCGCCTGGCGGTATCAGATAATGAACACCTGCGCGATGTGCTGCGCATGTCGGAAGATCCGAAACGCCCGGAGCGCAAGATCCAGTTCTTTGTCGCGGTCTACCAGCATCTGCGCGAGCGTATCCGTCAGGATATTATTCGCACCGACGATCCGGTCGAAGCGATTGAGCAGATGGAGATTGAGCTGAGCCGCCTGACGGAAGAGCTCACCTCCCGCGAGCAGAAGCTGGCGATCAGCTCCCGCAGCGTGGCGAATATTATTCGCAAAACCATTCAGCGCGAGCAGAACCGTATCCGCATGCTCAACCAGGGTTTGCAGAGCGTCTCGTTCGGCCAAGTCAACAGCGTGCGCTTAAACGTGAACGTGCGGGAGACCCACGCCACGCTGCTGAATGTGCTTTCAGAGCAGCACGAGCAGCATCAGGATCTGTTTAACAGCAGCCGCCTGACCTTCTCGGAAGCGCTGGCGAAGCTCTATCAGCGCCTCAACCCGCAAATCGATATGGGCCAGCGTACGCCGCAGACCATTGGCGAAGAGCTGCTCGACTACCGCAACTATCTGGAGATGGAAGTGGAAGTTAACCGTGGCTCCGACGGCTGGCTGCGCGCCGAGTCGGGCGCGCTATCGACCGGGGAAGCGATCGGTACCGGGATGTCGATTCTGGTGATGGTGGTGCAGAGCTGGGAAGATGAAGCCCGCCGCCTGCGCGGTAAAGATATCTCGCCTTGTCGCCTGCTGTTCCTTGATGAAGCTGCGCGTCTTGATGCCCGCTCTATCGCCACGCTGTTCGAGTTGTGCGAGCGTCTGGAGATGCAGCTGATTATCGCGGCGCCGGAGAATATCAGCCCGGAGAAAGGCACCACCTACAAGCTGGTGCGTAAAGTGGTGCAGAATCAGGAGCATGTGCATGTTGTTGGCCTGCGTGGCTTTGCCCCGCAGCTGCCGGAAACGCTCCCCGGGACGGCTGAGGTCTCGTAATCACAGCACAATAATAAAGAGCGGCCTCAGTGCCGCTCTTTTTGTTTTCTGAAAAAGATTGCCAGTCGGCGTTTAATCTTTAAACTTCTTTACAGTAGGTCAGACAAATGTTTTTTTGTCTTTATATACTGAGAAAAAGGTGACATTTAGTCACATGCAAGGTGAGAACAGGGGGCAGGGATGTTGCTTTTGAAGTCGTATGGTCGTCGAATGTCGGCGTTGAGTTTGTGCCTGGCATTCGCATTCGCTCCGCTGTTTAATGCGCAGGCCGATGAGCCTGAAGTTGTACCGGTTGATACCTCGGCAACGCCGGGCGATCAGCCCACTCTATTACCGCAGCCACTGGAGCAATCTCCGGCGACGGCGATGATGATCGGTGTAAAACCCTATCCGAACGGTGTCTCGGTTGCCGACGTGCGGGCACAGCTGCAATCTCAGCTGCCGGCAAACTGGACGCCTGCCTATATGGATCAGCTTGCGGCACTCTATGCCGCGCGCGGTCAGAAGCCGATGTGGGAAAACCGCGAGGCGGTTCAGGCTTTCCAGCAGCAGCTGGCGGAAGTGGCCATTGGCGGCTTTCAACCGCAGTTCACTACCTGGGTCGAACTGCTGACCAATCCGGATGTGACCGGCATGGCGCGGGATGTCGTCCTCTCCGACGCGATGATGGGTTATCTGCAATTTGTGGCCGGTATCCAGGCGAAGGGCCAGCGCTGGCTCTACAGCGATAAACCTTATGCGCTCGCGACGCCTGCTATCTCAGTCATCAACCAGTGGCAATCCGCGCTGGATAACGGCTCGCTGCCAGCTTTTATTGCCACGCTGGCCCCGCATCACCCGCAATATGCGGCGATGCATCAATCCCTGCTGACGCTGGTGGCGGATTCACGCCCGTGGCCTGAGATGACCGGCACAGCATCGCTGCGCCCGGGGCAGTGGAGCAATGACGTTCCGGCGCTGCGCGAGATCCTGCAGCGCAACGGCATGCTGGAGAGCGGCGCGGAGATTGCGCTGCCGGATGGCAATGCCGCGGTCAGCCCGTCGGCAGAACCGGCACCTAAGAAAAAGCCCGCCGCACGCGAGGCTTATGACCGCACACTGGTTGAGGCGGTAAAACGTTTTCAGGCCTGGCAGGGTTTGCATGCTGATGGCGTGATCGGTAAAAGCACGCGCGACTGGCTGAACGTTACGCCTGCGCAGCGCGCCGGTCTGCTGGCGCTCAATATCCAGCGTCTGCGCCTGCTGCCCTCGACGCTCTCGACCGGCATTATGGTCAACATTCCGGAGTATTCGCTGGTCTACTACCTCAACGGCAATGAAGTGCTGTCGTCGAGAGTGATTGTTGGCCGCCCGGACCGCAAAACGCCGATGATGAGCAGCGCACTTAACAACGTAGTAGTTAACCCGCCGTGGAACGTGCCGCCGACGCTGGCGCGCAAAGATATCCTGCCGAAGCTGTGGAACGATCCCACTTACCTTGAACGCCATGGCTACACCGTACTGCGCGGCTGGAACAGCAAAGAGCCGATCGATCCGACCATGGTCGACTGGGCGACGATTACGCCATCCAACTTGCCTTTCCGCTTCCAGCAGGCACCAGGCGTGACCAACTCGCTTGGGCGTTATAAGTTCAATATGCCGAGTTCTGACGCGATTTACCTGCATGACACGCCGAACCACGCTCTGTTCCAGAAACAGGCCCGAGCGCTTAGCTCCGGCTGCGTGAGGGTGAATAAATCCTCTGAGCTTGCCAATATGCTGTTGCAGGATGCGGGCTGGAGCGATACGCGTATTTCGGATGCGTTAAAGCAGGGCGATACGCGTTACGTGAATATTCGCCACGATATTCCGGTCAATCTTTACTATTTGACCGCGTTTGTTGGGGCTGATGGACGCACGCAATACCGCACAGATATTTACAATTATGATCTGACGGCGCGCACCGGTGCGCTTGTTCTGGCGAAAGCTGAAAAATTAATCAGGTAAATGAAGCAGTTTGCGATTTTCCGTTGTCATAGTGACAGGCAATTCCCGGGTAGTTCAGGCTACAGAGCCCGGGATTGCTGGGGAGAGGCCGCCTTGACGCGGCGTTTGTTGCCCGGTAAGGTGCCTCTCGTGCGCTAAAGCAGTGCATAAAAATCGTTCAATGCACTTTTTCTGTAGATCTGATTATCATGGATAAATTTGACGCTAATCGCCGCAAATTGCTGGCGTTGGGTGGAGTTACACTAGGTGTTGCTCTGTTACCCACTCCCGCTTTTGCAACGCTCTCCACGCCGCGCCCGCGTATTTTAAGACTTAATAATCTTAATACCGGGGAGTCTATTAAAGCTGAGTTCTTTGATGGTAGAGGCTATATTCAGGATGAATTAGCAAAACTCAACCATTTCTTCCGTGATTACCGCGCAAATAAAATTACGCGCATGGATCCTCAGCTCTTTGATCACCTGTTCCGCCTGCAAGGCCTGTTAGGCACGAATAAACCTGTCCAACTCATCTCCGGTTATCGCTCTGTTGATACCAACAATGAGCTGCGCGCTCATAGCCGCGGTGTAGCGAAAAAAAGCTATCACACCAAAGGCCAGGCGATGGATTTCCATATTGAAGGGATTTCCCTGAGTAATATTCGCAAAGCTGCGTTATCTCTGCGCGCGGGTGGTGTAGGATACTACCCCAAAAGCAATTTTGTGCATATTGACACCGGGCCGGTAAGGCACTGGTAAAACTCAGTCTGAGCTACAGGAGCAGTATGAACTATCGTATTATTCCGGTTACCGCGTTCTCCCAGAATTGCTCGCTAATCTGGTGTGAACAGACGCAAGTCGCTGCCGTGGTCGATCCCGGCGGAGACGCAGAGCGCATTATTCAGGAAGTGGATGCGTGTGGTGTGACGGTGACGCAAATCCTGCTCACGCATGGTCATCTCGATCATGTTGGTGCGGCGGCGGAACTGGCGCAGCATTATGGTGTGCCAATTATTGGCCCGGAAAAAGAAGATGAGTTCTGGCTACAGGGATTACCGGCGCAGAGCCGCATGTTTGGCCTCGAAGATTGCCAGCCGCTGACGCCCGATCGTTGGTTAAATGAAGGCGACAGCGTAGCCGTAGGCAATATCAGCCTGCAGGTGCTGCACTGTCCGGGACATACACCGGGGCATATCGTCTTTTTTGACGCGCAGTCACGTTTGCTGATCTCTGGCGACGTGGTCTTTAAAGGCGGCGTAGGGCGCAGCGATTTCCCGAAAGGGGATCACGCGCAACTGATTCACTCCATCAAGCATAAGCTGTTGCCGCTTGGTGATGACGTGACCTTTATTCCGGGGCACGGGCCACTCTCGACATTAGGGAATGAGCGGTTGCACAACCCGTTCCTGCAGGATGAACAACCGGTGTGGTAAACAAAAAAGGGTCGCGTAAGCGACCCTTTTTACTTCCTGCGTCTTGCTTACAGGACGGCGACAATCGCCTCGCACAGCGGGGCCATATTGTCCGGCGTCATGCCGGCGACGTTGATACGCCCGGAAGCCACGGCATAGATGCCGAACTCTTCACGCAGGCGCAGCACCTGCTCTTTGGTCAGGCCGCTGAATGAGAACATGCCATTCTGGCGGGTGATAAAGCTAAAGTCGCGGTTTGCGCCTTTCTCCTGCAGCGTATTCACAAACAGCAGACGCATACGCTGAATGCGCTGGCGCATATCGGTCAGCTCCTGCTCCCAGATCGCACGCAGGGCAGTGTTGCTGAGGATAGTTGCAACCACTGACGCGCCGTGGGCTGGCGGGTTGGAGTAGTTTGCGCGGATCACCGATTTCATCTGGCTGAATGCGCGATCGGCAGTATCTGCATCGGCGCAGACCAGCGTACAGGCACCTACACGCTCGTTGTAGAGGCCGAAGTTTTTCGAGTAGGAACTGGCGACCAGCAGCTCTTTATGCAGCGCAGCGAAGGCACGCAGCCCCTCAGCATCCTCTTCCAGACCGCGAGCGAAACCCTGATAGGCGAAATCGAACAGCGGCAGCCATCCTTTCTCTACAGAAAGCTTCGCCAGCGCTTCCCACTGCTCCAGCGTCGGATCGATACCGGTCGGGTTGTGGCAGCAGCCGTGGAACAGCACTACGTCACCCGCCTGCGCCTGCTCAAGGCTGGCCAGCAGGCCTTCAAAATCGAGGGTATGGTTCTGTGCATCGTAGTAAGCGTATTCGCACACTTCCAGGCCGGCAGAGTTAAACACGCCTTTGTGGTTCGGCCAGCTCGGGTTGCTGACCCAGACGCGTTTTACACTGCTGTTTTTGGCAAGGAAATCTGCGGCAACGCGCAGACCGCCGGTGCCGCCTGGGGTTTGTGCCGTCCGTGCGCGTTTGTCATTGATAATGGCGCTGCCTTTGCCGAAGAGTAACTCCTGGGTGCAGCGGCCAAATTCTGGAATGCCGTCGATGCCGAGGTAGTTTTTGGTGGCTTCGTTTTCCAGCAGATAGAGCTCTGCTTTCTTCACGCTAGTCAGCACCGGCGTTTTACCGGTTTCATCTTTATAGACACCGATGCCTAAATTAATTTTGTGCGGGCGTTCATCGGCGCGAAACAGATCGGCCAGGCCCAGAATAGGGTCGGCAGGGGCAGCGGTAATATTCTCAAACATGACGAGGTTCCATTTTGATGACAGAAGGGAATTCCGTTATCAGGTTAACGGCTGGCAGGGGAATTGCCAACCGTTTGCAATAAAAAGCGCGACGCTTTTCAAAAGTCGTCGCGCTTTTTGCCGCAGGCATAAAAAAACAGGGCCGAAGCCCTGTTTTAAATGCCTATAACAGTCGAGGGTGACTGATTAGAACTGGTAAACGATACCCACAGCTACGGTGTCGTCGTAACCTACGCCCAGTTTGTTGTCTTTATCAATCTGGTTGATGATGTAGTCAACATAGGTGGACATGTTTTTGTTGAAGTAGTAGGTTGCGCCCAATTCGATGTAGTCAACGTAATCTTCGCTACCTACGCCTTCAACATCTTTCGCTTTAGATTTGTAGTAAGCGATGGACGGACGCAGACCGAAGTCGAACTGGTACTGAGCAACAACGGAGAAGTCCTGAGTTTTGTTCGCGTAACCGCCATTAATGCGGGTTGCGTTACGGGACTCGCCGTACAGAGCTGCCAGGTAGATGTTGTTTGCGTCATACTTCACGCCGGTTGCCCACTGCTCAGCTTTGTCGCCATGTCCGAGCAGAGTAGGACTCTGTTGGGCATTGGTACGGTCAGCCGCGCCGTAGCCACCGACAATGCCGAAGCCGTCGAAGTCGTAGCTCAGAGAAGTTGCCCAGCCGTCGCCGTTAGAGCGGTTAACCACGGTACGCTCATTTTTACCCAGGTACTGAACGCCGAAGTTCAGACCGTCAACCAGGCCGAAGAAGTTGCTGTTACGGTAAGTTGCCAGACCACCGTTACGACCGGAGAAGAAGTTATCGCTGTTGCCGGTGTCGCCACCGAACTCTGGCAGCATATCGGTTACGCCGATTGCGTCATATACCAGGCCGTAGTTACGACCGTAGTCGAAAGAGCCCGCGTCGCCGAATTTCAGGCCTGCGAATGCCAGACGGGTTTTGTTATTAGTCTGTGCGTCTGAACCTTCAGAGTTGTTGCCTGCAAAGTTATATTCCCACTGGCCGTAACCGGTCAGCTGGTCGTTAATTTTGGTTTCGCCTTTGAAGCCCAGACGAGCGTAAGTTTGGTCGCCGTTGCCAGCATAACCATTAGCGCCATTATCTTTGGTGAAGTAGTGCAGACCAACCGCTTTACCATAGATATCAACTTTGTTGCCATCTTTGTTATAGATCTCAGCAGCGTTAGCTGCGCCCGCTACGAGCAGGGCAGGGATAACCACTGCCAGGATATTGCGCTTCATCATTATTTATTACCCTCATTGGTTTTTTTTGGACACCTGCCACTGCCGCCGTGTAAATCCGTCAAAAAAAATTTACGGAACTACAGATGAGAGTTTGGTGTCTTTCTGTGTCTGAGAGGCATCTTTCCAAACAAGTAAACGTTTCGCTAGCGTGAAAGTGCTACAAATGTCTTAAAGAAGTAACAAGAAGAAATATTGTGTAATAATTTGTGTATTTAACGGAACTTTGTGAACCATCTCTAACTTCCGCATCTGCCGCTTAAAAAAACAGCGTCACCTTTCCTATTTATATGAATTACTTATGTTTAATTGAGATAAAGGCATACCTTATGCACAAAAGAGGCAGATAAGGCTTTTTCTTATATTTGAGTTTAGACGTCCAGATAGCTGTGCTAATTTTAACCAAATGTGCTAATCATCCTAATGAAACACTTTGAAATATTCACGGTCGTGATTTTTGTTGCGAAGGAATTCAGGCGTAAAAAAACGCAAAGAAACGTATAACGGGCGATTTGTCTGGCGGGATAAAGTGTGATCGCGTTAACAAAAGTTGACAGCAGATAATAAAAAGGCCAGCTATTATGCTGGCCTTGTTTGACATTGACGCAATCAGAAGGTTGCGTTGCGCGGCGTACGCGGGAACGGGATCACGTCGCGGACGTTCTGCACACCAGTGACGTAGGCGATCAGACGTTCAAAGCCGAGACCAAAACCGGCGTGCGGTACGGTGCCGTAGCGGCGCAGATCGCGATACCACCAGTAGTCCTCTTTATTGAGGCCCATTTCAGCCATACGCGCGTCCAGCACGTCGAGACGCTCTTCACGCTGCGAGCCACCGATGATTTCGCCAATGCCCGGTGCCAGCACGTCCATCGCCGCCACGGTTTTACCGTCATCATTAAGGCGCATATAGAACGCTTTAATCTCTTTCGGGTAGTTTTTAACAACGACAGGCGCTTTGAAGTGCTTCTCAGCCAGATAGCGTTCGTGTTCAGAGGCGAGATCGACACCCCAGTAAACCGGGTTTTCGAACGTCTCACCGCACTTCTCAAGGATGGCTACCGCATCGGTGTAATCCACCTGCGCGAAGTCAGCCGCGATAAAGCGCTCCAGGCGACCGATAGCATCTTTATCAACGCGCTCGGCGAAGAACTGCAGATCGTCCAGACGCTCTTCCAGCACCGCTTTAAAGGCATATTTCAGCATCGCTTCTGCCAGACGTGCGTTATCGTCGAGGTTAGCAAAGGCGATTTCCGGCTCCAGCATCCAGAACTCCGCCAGGTGGCGGCTGGTGTTGGAGTTTTCCGCGCGGAAAGTCGGGCCAAAGGTATAAACCTTAGAGAGCGCGCAGGCATAGGTCTCTGCGTTCAACTGACCGGAAACCGTCAGGAACGCCTCTTTGCCAAAGAAGTCTTTGTCGTAATCAACTTTGCCTTCAGCGTTACGCGGCAGGTTTTCCATATCCAGCGTCGAGACGCGGAACATTTCGCCAGCGCCTTCGGTATCGGAGGCGGTAATCAGCGGAGAAGAGACCCAGAAGAAGCCCTGCTCGTCGAAGAAGCGGTGCAGCGCCTGCGCCAGCGTATGACGAACGCGCGCGACGGCACCGATCAGGTTGGTGCGCGGGCGCAGGTGTGCGACTTCACGCAGATATTCGATGCTGTGACGTTTTGCCGCCATCGGGTAGGTGTCCGGATCTTCAACCCAGCCGGTCACTTCTACGGATGTTGCCTGGATCTCCAGGCTCTGACCTTCGCCCGGCGAGGCCACAACTTTGCCGGTAACCACAACCGAGCAGCCGGTAGTCAGATGCAAAACATCATCATTGTAATTGGGCAGAGAATTATTAATAACGGCCTGTACAGGATTAAAGCAGGAGCCGTCATAAACGGCGAGGAAGGAGATACCAGCTTTAGAATCTCGGCGGGTGCGCACCCATCCGCGAACCGTCACTTCACTGTCAACGGCAACGCGACCATGGAATACGTCGGCTACAGGCACAACGCTCATAATATTCTCTCTATTAATAGTCGGAAAAAATAAACACTTGTCCACCCGAAATGGGCGGGATCACCTATGTTACCTGGCGAGCGCCATCAGACAAGCAGAATTCGCAGGCAGCATTAATAATTTGTCATGAAAAAAGGGAGCCGACTGGCTCCCTGATGATTAACTCGCCTTTCGCACCTGCGGCAGGTCGAAGGCCTCGCGCAGCGCGCGGACGAACGCTTTGTCGTGGCAAATCGTTTTGCCGGGGCTATCGGATAATTTCGCCACCGGTTTACCGTTACACTCCACCAGCTTAATGACGATATTGAGCGGCTTAACGTCCGGAATATCGCAGGTAAGTCGCGTGCCGATGCCGAAGCCAAGCTGGATACGCGAGGCGAAATGGCGGTAGAGATCCAGCGCTTTATTGAGATCGAGGTTATCGGAGAAGACCAGCGTTTTCGACAGCGGGTTGATTCCGAGCTTTTCATAATGAGCAATCGCTTTCTCGCCCCACTCAACGGGATCGCCAGAATCATGGCGCAGCCCCTGATAGCGGGTCGCGAACTCCGGGCCGAAATCGCGCAGGAAAGCATCCATGGTGATGCAATCCGTCAGGGCGATGCCCAGTTTATCCGGGTATTCAGCAAGCCAGGCAGCCAGCGCGGCACGCTGGCTGGTCGCCAGATCGGGGCTAATTTGCTGATGCGCCTGGAACCACTCATGGGCCTGCGTACCCATCGGCGTCAGCGACAGGCGACGGGCGAGATCGTAATTACTGGTGCCAACGAACCACGGCTCCTGTTTAAGCCGCTCAACAATCGCCTGCTGAACATCGGCAGAGAAGCGGCGGCGGGTGCCGAAATCCATCAGCCGGAAACCGGACATATCCAGCGACGCGGTGCGCGCAGCGAAATCTTCCAGTTTATTCTCCAGATGCAGCAGGGCCTGCTGGACGCCCGCTTCAGGCGAGCGGCAGCGGTGCACCACTTCGCTGATCAGCGCCAGCAGCGGCACTTCCCACATAATCACCTCGCGCCACGGGCCGGAGAGGCGAATCGAGAGCTTGCCATTATCGTTGCTGATGGTGACCTGCTGCGGGTCGTAACGGAAGTTACGCAGCCAGGCGAGGTAGTCAGGTTTGAAGAAGGGCAGGCCGGAGAGCCAGAGGAATTCGTCATCCTGCAAGCGCAGATGGCGCATCGCATCAACCTGCTCGCGGATCGCGTCGGCATAAATGCCCAGCAGGTCGTCGCCGCGACAGCGAAATTCCGCCGAGACATGCACATCATAGTAGTGATGGAACACCGCTTGCTGCATGTGCAGTTTGTAGGCATCGGTATCCAGCAGCGTTTGCAGACCAGAAAAAGCGAGTTGAGTCATGGCGCGCAGTAGCATCCTCTTACAGGAGCGTTTAGTAGATTAAACAAAGCAAGTAAGTCGCTGGAGTATACCTTGTTTACTCATTTAGTGAACCCCATCACACCATATCGTCGGAAAAGGGTCGATGGCTTTTCGTGCCCACTGTTATAAAAATGTAGCAGACAGAGCTTTTCCCTCTGAAAAGATAAACATTCTGCGTGGCGCGTTTGTAGCAACCGGAATAGACTGGAACCGTAACCAACAGAAGATGCTAAAGGTTTTTTATGACACAACAGCCACAAGCCAAATACCGCCACGACTACCGTGCGCCGGACTACCTGATTAGTGATATTGACTTGACCTTCGACCTTGACGCCGCGAAAACCGTCGTCACCGCGCTGAGCAACGTGTCACGCCAAAGCGCATCTGCTGCGCCGCTGCGCCTTGATGGCGGCGATCTGACCCTGATTTCCCTGCATATTAATGACCAACCCTGGACGAACTATAAAGAAGAGGGCGGTCAGCTGGTGATCGACGGTCTGCCGGACCGTTTTACCTTACGCATCGTTAACGAGATCAGCCCGGCGGCGAACACCGCGCTCGAAGGGCTCTATCAATCCGGTGAAGCGCTCTGTACCCAGTGTGAAGCGGAAGGGTTCCGTCATATCACCTGGTATCTCGATCGCCCGGATGTGCTGGCGCGCTTTACTACCAAACTGATTGCCGATAAAGCCCGTTACCCGTTCCTGCTCTCTAACGGCAACCGTGTCGATCAGGGCGAGCTGGACAATGGTCGTCACTGGGTGCAGTGGCAGGATCCGTTCCCAAAACCCTGCTACCTCTTTGCGCTGGTGGCCGGTGATTTTGACGTGCTGCGCGACACTTTCACCACCCGTTCCGGTCGTGAAGTGGCGCTGGAGCTTTATGTCGATCGCGGGAATCTCGATCGCGCGCCGTGGGCAATGACCTCGCTGAAAAACTCAATGAAGTGGGACGAGCAGCGTTTCGGTCTGGAGTACGATCTCGACATCTATATGATCGTGGCCGTCGACTTCTTCAATATGGGCGCGATGGAGAACAAAGGGTTGAACATCTTCAACTCCAAATATGTTCTCGCTCGTACCGATACCGCGACGGATAAAGACTATCTCGATATTGAGCGCGTGATTGGCCATGAATATTTCCATAACTGGACCGGTAACCGCGTTACCTGCCGCGACTGGTTCCAGCTGAGCCTGAAAGAGGGGCTGACAGTGTTCCGCGATCAGGAGTTCAGCTCCGATCTCGGTTCCCGCGCCGTTAACCGCATTAATAATGTGCGCACCATGCGCGGCATGCAGTTCGCCGAAGATGCCAGCCCGATGGCGCACCCGATTCGCCCTGAAAAAGTTATTGAGATGAATAACTTCTACACCCTGACGGTGTACGAAAAAGGGGCGGAAGTGATCCGTATGCTGCACACCCTGCTGGGGGAAGAGAATTTCCAGAAAGGGATGCAGCTCTATTTTGAGCGCCATGACGGCAGCGCGGCAACCTGCGATGATTTTGTGCAGGCGATGGAAGATGCGTCCAATATCGACCTCTCTCATTTCCGCCGCTGGTACAGCCAGGCCGGCACGCCGATTGTCTCGGTGCAGGATGATTACAACCCGAACACCGAGCAGTACACGCTGACCATCAGCCAGCGCACGCCGCCAACGGCGGAGCAGCAAGAGAAGCTGCCGCTGCATATTCCGTTTGATATCGAACTTTACGATAACGAAGGGAAGGTGATCCCGCTGCAGAAAGAGGGCCATCCGGTACACAACGTGCTGAACGTGACGCAGACGGAGCAGACCTTCGTGTTTGATAACGTCTACTTCCAGCCTGTCCCGTCGCTGCTGCGTGACTTCTCGGCACCGGTGAAGCTGGAGTATAAATGGAGCGATCAGCAACTGACGTTCCTGATGCGCCATGCGAAGAACGACTTCTCGCGCTGGGATGCGGCACAAAGCCTGCTGGCGACGCATATCAAGCTGAACGTTGCGCGTCATCAGCAGGGGCTGGCGCTCTCGCTGCCGCTGCATGTTGCCGATGCGTTCCGCGCCATCCTGCTCGATGCGCAGATCGATCCGGCGCTTGCCGCTGAGATCCTGACCCTGCCGTCGGTAAATGAGATTGCTGAACTGTTCGACATCATCGATCCGGTGGCTATCGCTACCGTTCGTGAAGCGCTGACCCGCACGCTGGCCACTGAACTGGCTGATGAATTCCTCGCGGTCTACAACGCCAACAAACTCGACAGCTATCGTGTGGAGCATGAGGATATTGGCAAGCGCTCCCTGCGCAATACCTGCCTGCGTTATCTCGCCTTTGGCGATGCGCAGCTGGCGGATAAACTGGTCAGCCAGCAGTATCATGAGGCGGATAATATGACCGATGCGCTGGCTGCGCTCGCGGCGGCGGTTGCCGCCCAGCTGCCTGGCCGCGATCTGCTGATGCAGGAGTATGATGACAAGTGGCATCAGGACGGTCTGGTGATGGATAAGTGGTTTATTCTGCAGGCCACCAGCCCGGCGGCGAATGCGCTGGAAACGGTGCGCGGCTTGCTGCAACACCGCTCTTTCACCCTCAGCAACCCGAACCGTATCCGCTCGTTGATTGGCGCCTTTGCCAGCAGCAACCCGGCGGCGTTCCATGCTGAAGATGGCAGCGGGTATCGCTTCCTGGCCGAAATGCTGACGGAGCTTAACAGCCGCAACCCGCAGGTCGCGTCGCGTCTGATTGAGCCGCTCATCCGCTTCAAGCGTTACGATGAAGGTCGTCAGGCGTTGATGCGTAAAGCGCTGGAACAGCTGAAAGCGCTGCCGAATCTCTCCGGCGATCTCTACGAGAAAGTCAGCAAAGCGCTGGCGTAATTGTATGGAGCACCTTACCCGGCCTGCGCGCTTTGTAGGCCGGATAAGGCGTCAGCCGCCATCCGGCAGTAATGCCCTATGGCGCTGCGCTTATCGGGCCTACGGTTCCTGCACGGCATTGCGGGAAAGGATGTATGGGTTCGGTTGTAGGCCGGATAAGGCGTCAGCCGCCATCCGGCAATGATGCCCGATGGCGCTGCGCTTATCGGGCCTACGGTTCCGGCACGGCATTGCGGGAAAGGATGTATGGGTTCGGTTGTAGGCCGGATAAGGCGTCAGCCGCCATCCGGCAATGATGCCCGATGGCGCTGCGCTTATCGGGCCTACGGTTCCGGCACGGCATTGCGGGAAAGGGTGCATGGGTTCGGTTGTAGGCCGGATAAGGCGTCAGCCGCCATCCGGCAATGATGCCCGATGGCGCTGCGCTTATCGGGCCTACGGTTCTGCACGGCATTGCGGGAAAGGGTGCATGGGTTCGGTTGTAGGCCGGATAAGGCGTCAGCCGCCATCCGGCAGTAATGCCCGATGGCGCTACGCTTATCGGGCCTACGGTTCCGGCACGGCATTGCGGGAAAGGGTGCATGGGCTCGGTTGTAGGCCGGATAAGGCGCCAGCCGCCATCCGGCAGGATGCCCGATGGCGCTGCGCTTATCGGGCCTACGGTTCCGCACGGCATTGCGAGAAAGGGCGCATCGGTTCGGTTGTAGGCCGGATAAGGCGTCAGCCGCCATGCGGCAGTGATGCCCGATGGTGCTGCGCTTATCGGGCCTACGGTCTGGTGTGCGTTAACTTAATATACATAACATCATGCGTGGCGGGTTCGGGGCACAACGTTGTTTTCGGACTCGCCGCGCTGCATCACGCGGTTCAACACCTGCTCTTCCAGTTCGGCCAGCCTGACCGAGCCGAGGCGGCGTGGGCGCGGCAAATCGACACTCACATCAAGGCCAATTTTCCCCTCCTCAATCAGCAACACGCGGTCTGCCATTGCCACGGCTTCACTGACATCGTGCGTCACCAACACCACCGTAAATCCCTGCTCCTGCCACAACTGCGTGAGCAGCGCCTGCATCTCCAGCCGGGTGAGGGCATCCAGCGCGCCTAACGGTTCATCAAGCAGCAGCAATCCCGGTTTATGTACCAGCGCACGCGCCAGCGCAACCCGCTGTTTTTGCCCGCCGGAGAGCGCCGCCGGCCACTCTGCCGCGCGCTGCTCCAGCCCCACCGAGCGTAATGCGGTTTCTGCTGACTCACGCCAGCGACCTTTCAGCCCGAGACCAACATTATCAATTACCGATTTCCACGGCAGCAGCCGTGAATCCTGAAACATCATGCGCGTATCGTGTTGAATAGTGGCAAGGGGCGTCGTGCCTGCCAGCAGCTCACCGCTGTTTGGTGTCTCCAGCCCGGCTAACAGACGCAGCAGCGTGCTTTTCCCGCCGCCGCTGCGGCCCACCACCGCGATAAACTGCCCGGCGGCAATATGTAGATCGAGCCCATTTAACACCGTATTGGCGCCATACCGTTTGGTGACGCCATTTAATAGCAGCGGGATGCCTTGATTCAGTCGGGCAGTATTCATGCTGTCGCCTCCTTCGTATGGTATGCGGGGTGCCAGCGCAGCCACAGGCGCTCCAGCGCCAGCGCGCTAATATCGGCCAGCTTGCCGAGCAGGGCGTAGAGAATGATAGCCACCACCACCACATCGGTTTGCAGAAATTCGCGCGCGTTCATCGCCAGATAACCGATACCGGCATTCGCTGAGATGGTTTCGGCGACAATCAGCGTCAGCCACATCAAGCCGAGCGCAAAACGCACGCCAACCATAATCGACGGCAGGGCACCAGGCAGGATCACATGGGCGAAGAGCGCAAAGCCGGAGAGACCATAGCTGCGCGCCATCTCCACCAGTCCGCGGTCGATATTGCGGATCCCGTGCCAGGTATTGATATAGATCGGAAACAGTGTCCCGAGCGCGACGAGAAAGATCTTCGCCGTCTCATCAATACCGAACCACAAGATCACCAGCGGGATCAGCGCCAGATGCGGCACGTTACGCAGCATCTGAATCGAAGTATCCAGCAGGCGCTCTCCCCAGCGTGAGAGACCGCTAATCAGCCCAAGCGTCAGGCCAATGCTGCCGCCGATGGAGAAACCAATCGCCGCGCGCCAGGCGCTGATCGCCAGATGCTGCCACAACTCACCGCTGGCGCTCAGCGTCCAGAACGCTTCCACCACCCCTTCCGGCGACGGAAAGATACGGCTTGAGAGCAAGCCGAAGGTCGAGGCGAGTTGCCAGACCGCGACAATCAGCGCCGGCAGCAGCCAGGGAGCCAGGCGCAACAACCACTTATTCTCTTTCGCCATCACAACCTCAGCTTTGTGCCACGTTACGCGGAATAAACTCGTTGGCCACCGTTTCACCCTGCGGCTGTAACGGCTGCGGCTGCGGGATCTCGGGGATAGCCACATCCAGATGCGGGAAGAGCAGTTCGCCGACGCGATACGCCTCCTCCAGATGCGGATAGCCGGAGAGGATAAAGCTGTCGATACCGAGAGCGGCATATTCGTTGATGCGCGCTGCAACCGTCGGGCCATCGCCCACTAACGCTGTGCCCGCGCCGCCGCGCACCAGACCGACCCCGGCCCACAAGTTAGGGCTGATTTCGAGCTTATCGCGACGACCGTTGTGTAAGGCGGCCATACGCTGCTGACCAATCGAGTCCTGACGGGCAAAGGCTGCCTGCGCTTTTTCAATTGTTGCATCATCAAGGTGTGAGATAAGGCGATCCGCTGCCTGCCACGCCTCGGCATTGGTTTCGCGCACAATCACATGCAGGCGAATACCGAAGCGCACTTTTCGCCCGTGGGCAGCGGCCTTCGCGCGCACCTGCTCAATCTTCTCTTTTACCTGCTCCGGCGGCTCGCCCCAGGTGAGATAAAGATCGACCTGCTCTGCCGCCAGATCCTGCGCCACATCGGAGGATCCGCCGAAGTAGAGGGGCGGGCGCGGCTGTTGTACCGGAGGGAAGAGCAGCTTCGCGCCGCGTACCTGCAAATGCTTACCGGTGAAATCGACGGTGTCGCCCTCCAGCAAACGACGCCAGATATGGGTAAATTCCGACGACACCTCATACCGTTCACTGTGATCGAGGAACACACCATCGGCCGCCAGTTCCTGCGGATCGCTGCCGGTCACCAGGTTAAACAGCGCCCGTCCATTGGAGAGCCTGTCGAGCGTCGCCGCCTGACGCGCGGCCACGGTGGGGGAGATAACACTCGGGCGCAGCGCAACAAGGAATTTGAGACGTTGTGTAACCGGAATCAACGAGGCGGCCACCAGCCAGGCATCTTCACAGGATCGTCCGGTGGGGATCAGCACGCCGCTAAAGCCGAGCCTGTCGGCTGCCTGGGCGATCTGCTGCAAATAGCCATAATCAACCGGCCGCGCGCCGTGGTCGGTGCCAAGGTAGTGACCATCACCGTGGGTCGGTAAAAACCAGAACAGATTCAGACTCATGATTTCGCTCCTTCTTGGGTCGGCTGCCAGATACGGCTACGGATATCGACTTTTTTCGGTACCAGATGGTTTTCATAGAAAAGATCGGCGGTCTGCTGCTGCAGTGCGGCCGTTGCCTCGTTCACCGGGGTGATTTTGGTCGGCGGGCGATGATCGAAATAGGTGGCGATCACTGGCTGCGGCAGCCCCATGGTTTTGGCAAACAGAGCGACACTCTCGTCGCGCTGGCTAATCGTTAATGCATCCGCTGCGCTGAAGGTATCGAGTACGCCCTGGATAAAGGCACCGTTCTTCTCGGCATAGGGGCGCGCGGCTAAGTAAAACGAACCGGTCTGTTTGAGGGTGGTGCCATCCTTCAGCACCCGTACACCGCCTTGTAACAGGGCGGCAGAGTAGTAGGGATCCCAGATAGCCCAGGCATCGACATTGTGTTGCTGGAACGCGGCACGGGCATCTGCCGGGCTGAGGAACACCGGCTGGATATCGCTGAATTTAAGCCCGGCCTGTTGCAGCGCCCGCAACAGCAAGTTATGAGAGCTGGAGCCCTTCTGGAACGCGACTTTATGGCCCTTCAAATCCGCCACGCTTTTGATCGGGCTATCTTCAGCCACGAGGATCACTTCCGCTTTTGGTTTCGGCGGCTCGACGCCGACATAGACCAAGTCTGCGCCCGCAGCCTGGGCGAAAATCGGAGGGATATCGCCCGTGCTGCCGAGATCGATACTGCCGACATTCAGCGCTTCAAGCATTTGCGGCCCGGCCGGGAACTCAATCCAGGAAATTTTGGTATGCGGATAGCGCTGCTCCAGCAGGCCGTGGCTTTTCGCCAGCACCATGCTGACGCTCCCTTTTTGATAACCAATACGCAAAGCCTCCGGCGCGGGCTCGGCGGCCTGCGCCCAGGCAGAGAGGGTGAGCAGCCCGCCAAGCAGCAGCCCGGTGGCAGAAAACGAGAGGCGGTTAAACATGAGCAACTCCTTGCGGGGCGTGGAAATCCGGGGCTTTAATGTCGCGGCGATGCAGCGCCTGCCAGAAGGTCTCCAGCGCGCTGTCCAGCCGGCCTTGCAGATTGGGCGTCAGGCTCGGTTTATGTTGATAATCGAGCACCTGACTGTCGTCGGCGAAAACACCGTGGAGGATCTCCTGTGCCTTGAGGGCGCTCAGCACCGGTTTCAGGGCGTAATCCACCGCCAGCAGATGCGCTACCGTGCCGCCCGTTGCCAGCGGTAAGACCACTTTGTCTGCCAGCGCGCGCTCAGGAAGCAGGTCGAGCAGGGTTTTTAAGGCGCCGGAATAGGCTGCTTTATAGACCGGTGTGGCGACAATCAGCCCGTCGGCCGTGCTGAGTTGCTCAATAAAGGTTTGCAGTGCCGGGCTGTCGAAGCGGGCATAGAGCAGGTCTTCAGGATCAAAGTTATGGAGATGCCAGTGATTTACCTCAACGCCCTGCGCGGTAAGGCGATCGCGGGCATACTCCAGAAGTGCGCTGGAGCGCGAGGGAAAGCGGGGACTGCCGGCCAGAGTGACAACGCGCATGCTTACTCCTTATAACCAAATGTTTGCTTTTAGATAACATTGATAACAATTTCAGGCAGTGTGACAGAGGCGGTTTATTCCCCTAAATGATTTATTCGGGGAAAAGTTGCTGAAATTTGCATAAAGAGAGGGCATGAGAGGAAAACGATTGCGCGGAATGGGCTTTTTTTGCCACAGGTCAATTCCCTTTCGCTGCGCTTTCCCTGATAATACGCCCCCGGTTTGCACACCGGGAATCCAGGAGAGTTCATGTACTACCCCTTCGTTCGTAAAGCCCTTTTCCAGTTCGATCCAGAACGCGCGCATGAATTAACGTTTCAGCAGCTGCGCCGTATTACCGGCACGCCGCTGGAAGCGCTTGTCCGCCAGCGTGTACCGGCAAAACCGGTGCAGTGTATGGGACTGACCTTTAAAAATCCGCTTGGCCTGGCCGCTGGTCTGGATAAAAACGGTGAGTGTATTGATGCGCTGGGCGCGATGGGGTTTGGCTCAATTGAGATTGGCACCGTGACGCCTCGCCCGCAACCGGGAAATGATAAGCCGAGGATCTTCCGCCTGGTGGAGGCTGAAGGGCTGATTAACCGCATGGGCTTTAACAATCTTGGCGTCGACAACCTGGTTGAGAATGTCAAAAAGGCGCATTTTGACGGCGTGCTCGGCATTAATATTGGCAAAAATAAAGATACGCCGGTGGAACAGGGTAAAGATGACTACTTGATCTGCATGGAGAAAATTTACCCCTATGCCGGTTATATCGCCATCAATATCTCGTCACCAAACACCCCTGGATTGCGCACGCTGCAATATGGCGAAGCGCTGGATGATTTACTCAGCGCCATTAAAATTAAGCAGAATGATCTACAAGCTCGCCACCATAAATATGTTCCGGTGGCGGTGAAAATTGCGCCCGATCTTTCTGAAGAAGAGCTAATCCAGGTCGCTGACAGTTTAGTTCGTCACAATATTGATGGCGTTATTGCCACCAATACCACCCTCGACCGGGCATTGGTTCAGGGAATGAAGCACTATGATGAAACCGGTGGTTTAAGTGGACGCCCTCTGCAATTAAAAAGTACGCAAATTATCCGACGTCTGTCACAAGAATTATCCGGGCGTTTACCGATTATTGGCGTCGGTGGAATTGACTCGGTGATCGCCGCACGCGAGAAGATGGAAGCGGGCGCTTCGCTGGTGCAAATTTATTCTGGTTTTATTTTTAAAGGCCCACCACTGGTAAAAGAGATCGTCACCCACCTCTGATCTTTTTCCCCTCCTGCGCAACCAGGGCTTTATTTCCGGCCCTGGTTGTTTTATATTCCGTCACTGTTGCTAATTTAAACATTTCAGTCTTCAATTATTAAGTTAATAAGCGAGGCGGCACAACGGATGAAAAAACAACAGGATGTTTAGGGGGAAAGGGGGAAACAATGCGAATTAAACCTGACGATAATTGGCGCTGGTATTTTGATGAAGAGCACGATCGTATGATGCTCGATTTAGCCAATGGTATGTTATTTCGCTCCCGATTCGCCCGTAAAATGCTGACGCCTGATGCGTTTTCCCCGTCTGGTTTTTGTGTTGATGACGCTGCGCTTTATTTCTCCTTCGATGAAAAATGCCGCGATTTAGAATTATCTAATGAGCAACGCGCCGAGCTGGTGCTCAATGCGCTGGTGGCAATCCGCTTTCTTAAACCGCAAATGCCGAAAAGCTGGCACTTTTTGAGCCACAACTCCCCGTGGACGCCCGCCACTGGCGACGGTGCCTGCGTCTGGTTAAGCGATACGCAAGAGTGCGTGAATTTGCTGGTGGTAGAGCCGGGAGAGAACGCGACGCTCTGCCTGCTGGCGCAGCCCGGCGTGGTGATTGCCGGGCGCACGATGCAGCTGGGCGATGCGATAAAAATTATGAACGATCGCCTGAAGCCGCAGCTTAATGCCGCGAGCCTCGCTTTCGAGCAGGCGGTTTAAGGTTCCAGCCGTAGCGACGTTTTCGGTACGCAGCTGCAACTGAGGATAGTGCCATCCTCACCCAGCGCTGACTGTTTCAGCGCACTCACTTCCCCTTCCACTAAACGTATCCGGCAACAGCCACAGATGCCTGCGCGACACGAGTAGGGCACGCGGATCCCCTGGTTTTCCAGCTGCTCCAGCAGCACCTGCTGGTTATTACCGCGAAAGGTCTGACCCTGCCACTCAATATCCACCGTGCCTGCGGGTTGCGCCTCCGGTTCAAGTGATTCAACTACCGCCCCCGCGCCATATACTTTCGCCGGGCTGGTGGCCAGTACCGCAACCTCATCGCCGGTGCGAATTACGCCGCTGTTGCGGGCAATTAAATTCTGACCGAAGTCGACGTCGCCATTATCCTGCGCCGTGCGGAACTTTTGCAGCGTGGCGAGCGGCTCGCCGGCAGGGTGTTTCTGGCCGCGCTCGGGGCTGACGGTGGTGAAGATGCAGCGGCTGCACGGTTTAACCACGTCAAACACCACGTCGCCAATGCGCACCACTTTCCAGCTATCCTCCTCCCACGCCTGCGCCCCGGTCACCACCAGGTTGGGGCGAAACTGCTCCATCTGTACGCTGGCAGGGCAATGTTGTTGCAGATCGCGCAACGAGGCTTCATTGGTTAACAGATAGGGAAAGCCATCGGCAAAGGAGAGGGGGACCTCTTCGTGGCGCTTAACGCGGCGGGTCGGATTTGTGCCCACCCAGCGTAGCTGCACCTCGCGGTCGAAAAAGCCGCTCAGCCACTGGTTGATGGCCGCAGGGGCAATCAGCGCCGTAAAGTGGTTGCCCCACACCTCGGTAGGTGCGGCGTCGGGGGAAAAATCGGCAAAGCGGATCACCGCACTACTGCCGTCGGGCGCGGTCAGATGCAGGCCATCCGTTAAAGGCGAGGGCAGAAAACGCACCATCTGCGGAAACTGACGCGCGGTAATAAAGGTGCCATCAGGTTGCGTGACCATAAAAACCCGGTCAAACGCGAGGCCGCTGGCATCGGCGAGGGCATGCGTCAGGCCAATACCGCGCATGGATTTCACCGGATGGATATAAAGACGTGAAAGCGTAGGCACGTCTTCCTCCCTGTTAGACGAAAATAAGCCCTCAACTTTATGACATGAGGGCGAGATTAGCTATAATGCGCAACAATTTTCGTAGAGTGTAAGTGACATTATGATTTCTCTGTTTGCCAGTACGGCCCGTGGGCTGGAAGAGCTGTTAAAAACTGAACTTGAAAAACTCGGTGCTATGGAGTGCCGCGTGGTTCAGGGTGGTGTCCATTTTGAAGGCGACACGCGGCTCCTGTACCAAAGCCTGATGTGGAGCCGCCTGGCCTCGCGCATTATGATGCCGCTGGGAGAGTGCAAGGTTTACAGCGACCTTGATCTCTATCTCGGCGTGCAGGCGATCAACTGGACAGAGATTTTCAACCCGGGCGCGACCTTTGCCGTGCACTTCAGCGGGCTGAACGATGAGATCCGTAACAGCCAGTACGGCGCGCTGAAAGTGAAAGATGCGATCGTCGACAGCTTTACGCGCAAAAACCTGCCGCGCCCGAACGTCGAACGTGAAATGCCGGATCTGCGCATTAACGTTTGGCTGAACCAGGAAACGGCGCATATCTCGCTCGATCTGAGCGGCGAGGGCCTGCACCTGCGCGGCTACCGCGATCGTACCGGCATCGCGCCGATCAAAGAGAACCTGGCCGCAGCCATTGTGATGCGCTCCGGCTGGCAGCCGGGCACGCCGCTGCTCGATCCGATGTGCGGCTCCGGTACGCTGCTGATTGAAGCTGCCATGGCGGCAACCGATCGCGCCCCCGGCCTGCACCGCGGTCACTGGGGTTTTAGCGGCTGGGCGCAGCATGACGATGCCATCTGGGGTGAAGTGAAAGCCGATGCGCAAAACCGCGCACGCGAGGGGCTGGCAGCGTATGAGTCCCGTTTTTATGGCTCCGACAGCGATGCCCGTGTCATTGAGAATGCCCGTAAAAACGCCCGTCGTGCCGGAATTGGCGAGCTGATCACCTTTGAAGCCAAAGATGTCGCGCAGCTCAGCAACCCGATGCCGCAAGGCCCGTATGGCACGGTTATCAGTAACCCGCCTTACGGCGAGCGTCTGGAGAGCGAACCGGCGCTGATTGCCCTGCACAGCCTGCTGGGCCGTCTGCTGAAGGCGCAGTTTGGCGGCTGGAACCTGTCGCTGTTTAGCGCCTCGGTCGATCTGCTCAACTGCCTGCAGCTGCGCGCCGATCGTCAGTTCAAAGCCAAAAATGGCCCGCTCGACTGCGTACAGAAAAACTACCATCTGGCGGAAAACACCGGCGAAGCGAAAGCGCCAGCGATGGCGGAAGATTACGCTAACCGCCTGCGTAAAAACGTTAAGAAGCTGGAGAAGTGGGCGCGTCAGGAGGGGATTGAGTGTTATCGCCTGTATGATGCCGATCTGCCGGACTACAACGTTGCCGTCGACCGCTATGCCGACTGGGTAGTGGTGCAGGAGTACGCCGCGCCGAAAACCATCGATGCACAAAAAGCGCGTCAACGCCTGTTCGATATTATTGCCGCCACCATTCACGTGCTCGGCATTGCGCCTAACAAGCTGGTGCTGAAAACTCGTGAGCGCCAGAAGGGCAATAATCAGTACCAGAAGATGAATGAGAAGGGCGACTTTATCGAGGTGAGCGAATATAACGCGCGCCTGTGGGTCAACCTGACGGATTATCTGGATACCGGCTTGTTCCTCGATCACCGTATTGCCCGCCGCATGCTGGGCCAGATGAGCAAAGGCAAAGATTTCCTTAACCTCTTCGCTTACACCGGCAGCGCCAGCGTTCATGCGGGTCTGGGCGGCGCGCGCTCGACCACCACCGTCGATATGTCCCGCACCTATCTCGAGTGGGCGGAGCGTAACCTGCGCCTGAATGGCTTGAGCGGTCGCGCGCATCGCCTGATCCAGGCCGATTGCCTCGGCTGGCTGCAGGAGACCGATGAGCAGTTCGATCTTATCTTTATCGATCCGCCAACCTTCTCCAACTCTAAGCGTATGGAAGAGTCTTTCGATGTGCAGCGCGATCATATGCGCCTGCTGGAAGACCTGAAGCGCCTGATGCGTAAAGGGGGCACCATTATGTTCTCCAATAACAAACGCGGTTTCCGTATGGATCTCGACGGGCTGGCGAAGCTGGGGCTTAAAGCACAAGAAATTACCCAAAAAACGCAGTCGCAGGATTTTGCCCGCAATCGTCAAATCCACAACTGCTGGCTGATTACCGCAGCCTGAGAGGATAAATAGATGTCATTAATTAGTATGCACGGCGCGTGGCTCTCATTCAGCGACGCACCGCTTCTCGATAATGCGGAACTGCATATCGAAGAGAATGAGCGCGTCTGTCTGGTGGGCCGTAACGGCGCAGGCAAATCGACGCTGATGAAGATCCTCAACCGGGAAGTGAATCTCGATGATGGTCGCATTGTTTATGAACAGGATTTAGTTGTTGCACGTTTGCAGCAGGATCCGCCGCGCAATGTCAGCGGCAGCGTCTACGATTTCGTTGCCGAAGGTATCGAAGAGCAGGCAGAGTATCTCAAGCGTTATCACGAGGTCTCTCACCTGGTGATGACCGATCCGAGCGACAGAAACCTCGCTGAGCTGGCGCGCGTGCAGGAGATGCTGGATCACCACGGTCTGTGGCAGCTGGAAAACCGTATTAATGAAGTGCTGGCGCAGCTCGGCCTGACGGCTGATATGTCGCTCTCGGCGCTCTCCGGCGGCTGGTTGCGTAAAGCGGCGCTGGGGCGCGCGCTGGTCAGCGGGCCGCGCGTGCTGCTGCTGGATGAGCCAACCAACCACCTCGATATCGAAACCATCGACTGGCTGGAAGGGTTCCTGAAGTCTTTCGGCGGCACCATTATCTTTATTTCCCATGACCGTTCGTTTATCCGCAATATGGCGACGCGCATTGTCGATCTCGATCGCGGCAAGCTGGTCTCTTATCCGGGCAATTACGACCAGTATCTGCTGGAGAAAGAGGAAGCGCTGCGCGTAGAGGATCTGCAAAACGCTGAGTTCGATCGCAAGCTGGCGCAGGAAGAGGTGTGGATCCGTCAGGGCATTAAAGCGCGTCGTACCCGTAACGAAGGGCGCGTGCGCGCACTGAAAGCGATGCGCCGCGAGCGCAGCGAGCGCCGTGAGGTGATGGGCAGCGCAAAAATGCAGGTCGAGGAGGCATCCCGCTCCGGCAAGATCGTCTTCGAACTGGAGCATGTTAATTACGGCATCGATGGTAAAGCGCTGGTGCGTGACTTCTCCACCCAGGTGCAGCGCGGCGATAAAATTGCGCTGATTGGCCCCAACGGCTGCGGTAAAACGACCCTGCTGAAGCTGATGCTTGAACAGTTGAAAGCCGATAGCGGCCGCGTTCACATTGGTACCAAGCTTGAAGTGGCCTATTTCGACCAGCATCGTGCTGAGCTTGATCCCGACAGAACCGTAATGGATAACCTGGCGGAAGGTAAGCAGGAAGTGATGGTCAACGGCAAGCCGCGCCATATCCTTGGCTATCTGCAGGACTTCCTGTTCCATCCGAAGCGGGCAATGACGCCAGTGCGCGCGCTGTCAGGCGGGGAGCGTAACCGCCTGTTACTGGCGCGTCTGTTCCTGAAACCCAGCAACTTGCTGATTCTCGATGAACCGACCAACGACCTGGACGTGGAGACCCTCGAACTGCTGGAGGAGCTGATTGATAGCTACCAGGGCACGGTTCTGCTGGTGAGCCACGACCGTCAGTTTGTTGACAACACGGTGACCGAATGCTGGATCTTCGAAGGGGAAGGGCGCATTGGTCAGTATGTTGGCGGCTATCATGATGCGCGCGGCCAGCAGGCTGCTTCGCAGGCGTTTAAACACTCTGCGGTGCAGAAAAGTGCCGAGGCGCCTGCCGCCAAAGCAGAAACTGTTAAACGCAGCGCCAGCAAACTAAGCTATAACCTGCAGCGTGAGCTGGAACAGCTGCCGCAAAAGCTGGAACAGCTGGAAGCCGAGCTGGAAACCTTGCAGGCGCAGGTGGCCGATGCGAGTTTCTTCAGCCAGCCGCACGATCATACGCAAAAAGTCCTCGCTGACATGGCGTCAGCCGAGCAGGCACTGGAAGCGGCGTTTGAACGCTGGGAGTATCTGGAGGCGCTGAAAAACGGCGCATAGAGGAAAGCGGTATGTGTGAACACCACCACCATGGCACGCGCCACATTCTCTGCTCGCAATGTGACATGCTGGTGGCGTTACCGACGCTGCAACATGGACACCGGGCGGCGTGCCCGCGCTGCGGCACAACTCTGACGACCGAATGGCAGGAGCCGCGGCAGCGCCCGACGGCGTACGCCCTCGTCGCTCTGTTTATGCTGCTGCTCTCCAATCTTTTCCCCTTCGTCAATATGCAGGTGGCGGGCATTAGTAGCGAGGTGACGCTGCTTGAGATCCCAAGCGTCATGTTCTCAGAAGATTACGCCAGCCTCGGCACGCTCTTTCTGCTTTTCGTCCAGCTGGTGCCTGCCTTCTGCCTTATTACTATCCTGCTGCTGGTAAACCGAGTGCGGATGGATTTTCGCCTTAAAATCGCGCTGGCGCGGGTGCTGTTTCAGTTAAAAAGCTGGGGCATGGCGGAGATTTTTCTTGCCGGCGTGCTGGTGAGCTTCGTTAAACTGATGGCATATGGCGATATCGGCATCGGCAGCAGCTTTATTCCCTGGTGCCTCTTCTGCCTGCTGCAACTGCGCGCGTTTCAGTGCGTCGATCGCCACTGGCTGTGGGATGACATCGCGCCTGCGCCTGTACTTGAACAACCTCTGCGTGTGGGCATCACCGGCATCCGTCAGGGGCTGCGCTCGTGTCCCTGCTGTACGGCAATCGTGCCGATGGATAATCCGGTTTGTCCGCGCTGCCATACGCGTGGTTATGCCCGGCGACGCCACAGCATTCAGTGGACGCTGGCGCTGCTTGTCACGGCGATCATGCTCTATCTGCCTGCTAATATTTTGCCGATCATGATAACGGATCTGCTGGGCGATCCGACGCCATCGACCATACTGGCGGGGGTGGTGTTGTTATGGAGCGAAGGCTCCTATCCCGTGGCGCTGGTGATTTTTATTGCCAGCATTATGGTGCCGACGCTGAAAATGATCGGTATTGCCTGGCTCTGTATTGATGCGAAGGGTTATGGCAGACGTGACAGCGAACGGATGCATTTTATTTATGAAGTGGTCGAGTTTGTCGGCCGCTGGTCAATGATTGATGTCTTTGTTATTGCAGTGCTATCTGCGTTAGTTCGCATTGGCGGGCTGATGAATATCTATCCTGCAATGGGTGCGCTAATGTTTGCGCTGGTCGTTATTATCACGATGTTTGCGGCGATGACTTTCGACCCGCGTCTCAGTTGGGATCGGGAGCCACAAACGCACCATGAGGAGTTGTCAGAGCATGGAGAATAAACAGGGCGAAGCCCAGGTGCAAAAAGTAAGGAACTGGTCACCGGTCTGGATTTTCCCGATCGTGACCGCGCTGATTGGCGCCTGGATCCTCTTTTATCACTACAGCCATCAGGGTCCGGAAGTGACGCTGATCACCACTAATGCTGAGGGCATTGTCGGCGGGAAAACGACGATCAAGAGCCGCAGCGTGGATGTCGGCGTCGTAGAGAGTACAACGCTGACCGATGATTTAACCCATGTGGAGATCAAAGCACGGCTCAACTCCGGCATGGAAAAACTGCTGCATAACGACTCAGTATTCTGGGTGGTAAAACCGCAGGTCGGTCGGGAAGGAGTCAGCGGCCTCGGAACGCTGCTTTCGGGTGCCTATATTGAACTTCAGCCGGGTGCTAAAGGCAGCGTGCCCGATCAATATACCTTGCTGGATGCCCCTCCGCTGGCGCCGCCGGATGCTAAAGGCATCCGCGTGATCCTCGACAGCAACAAGGCGGGACAGCTCTCACCCGGCGATCCGGTGCTTTTCCGTGGCTATCGTGTAGGTTCGGTTGAAACCAGTAACTTTGATACGCAAAAACGGACCATGACCTACCAGCTCTTTATCAATGCGCCGAACGATCGGCTGGTGACCAGCAATGTCCGTTTCTGGAAAGATAGCGGTATCGCCGTCGATCTCACCTCTGCCGGCATGCGTGTCGAAATGGGATCGCTGGCGACGCTGTTTGGCGGCGGCGTTAGTTTTGATATCCCGGATGGGCTGGACTTAGGACAGCCGGTGGCCGAGAAGAGCGCCTTCAAACTCTATGACGATCAGCGCAGTATTCAGGATTCGCTCTATACCGACCATGTCGACTATCTCATGTTCTTTAAGGATTCGATTCGCGGCCTGCAGCCGGGTGCGCCGGTGGAGTTCCGCGGTATTCGTCTCGGAACCGTGAGCAAGGTGCCGTTCTTTAACCCGGGCATGCGCCAGGCACTGAACGATGATTACCGCATTCCGGTTCTGATCCGCATTGAGCCTGAGCGGCTGGCGAATCAGCTGGGACAGGATGCGGATATGACCGCGCATATGAAAGAGCTGCTTAATCGTGGCCTGCGCGCTTCCCTGAAGACCGGTAATATCGTCACCGGCGCGTTGTATGTCGATCTCGACTTCTACAACAACGCGCCGCCGATGAAAGAGTTTACTGAGTTTGAGGGCTACCCCATCATTCCAACGATGAGTGGCGGCCTGGCGCAGATCCAGCAGCGCCTGATGGATACGCTGGATAAGATTAACAACCTGCCGCTCAATCCGATGATTCAGCAGGCAACAAACACGCTGACGGAGAGCCAGCAAACTCTTAAACGTCTGCAAACGACGCTGGATAACCTGAATAAATTGACTGCCAGCCAGTCGATGCAGCAGCTTCCGGCGGACATGCAGTCCACGCTGCGCGAGCTTAATCGCAGTATGCAGGGCTTCCAGCCGGGATCGGCCGCCTACAACAAGATGGTGGCGGATATGCAGCGTCTGGATCAGGTGTTACGGGAGCTTCAGCCGGTGCTGAAGACGCTGAACGATAAGAGCAATGCGCTGGTATTCGAAGCGAAAGGGAAAGACGATCCGCAGCCGAAGAGGGCGAAACAATGAGAAAGAGCGCACTGGCGATGCTTGTCCTGTTATTAGCCGCCTGCAGCAGCGGCGGCGATAACAAAAGTTACTACCAGCTACCTTCGCCGTCGGTAACCACGACGCAGTCGATGACCGGGCAAACCCAGGGTAACCGCCAGCTCTGGGTTGAGCAGGTCTCTGTGCCGGATTACCTGGCGGGAAATGGCGTGGTGTATCAAACCAGCGATGTTCAATACGTTATTGCCAATAACAACCTCTGGGCCAGCCCGCTCGATCAGCAGTTACGTAATACGCTGGTGGCGAATCTGGGCAACGCCTTACCCGGCTGGGTTGTGGCATCGCAGCCGCTGGGTAGCGAGCAGGATACGCTGAATGTGACGGTAACCGGTTTTCACGGCCGCTATGACGGGCGCGTTATTGTTAGCGGCGAATGGCTGCTCAAGCATCAGGGCAGTTTGATTAAGCGACCTTTCCACATCGAGCTTAAACAGCAAGAAGATGGTTACGATGCGATGGTGAAAACGCTGGCTCAGGGCTGGCAGCAGGAAGCCGCCAGTATCGCCGCGGAGCTGAATCGTCTGCCATAAGTAGATTTAATGATCAAACGAGCCGCAACGGGACTTCACCTGTTGCGGCTTTTTTTGTTTTTGAGCTCAGAAACTTAGTCAGGGAAACGTGCGTTTGTTGTACAAATGAAGTTTTGTCCAGGTCACATTTATGACACTGGCGTGAATTTTGCGCATTGACGACGCGGTCCATTCAGGGTATTTGTGACCTGTGGTTGCACATTAAGTGACCACTGTTTTCTTTTCCACCAGATAAAAGAATGAGGGAAACGAGGCATGAAGAGACAAAAACGCGATCGCCTGGAACGGGCACATCAACGTGGTTATCAGGCTGGTATTACGGGACGCTCTAAAGAGATGTGTCCGTACCAAACCCTGAATCAAAGGTCCGAGTGGCTTGGAGGCTGGCGACAGGCCATGGAGGACAGGGCAGTGACTGCCTGATTCTGTCTCTTTAGAAAAAGAAACCTCCGCAATGCGGAGGTTTCGCGTTTTGGCAGGGTAGCGCTGCTATCAGAAAGCAGAGGTATCCTGGAACAGACCGACTTTCAGATCGGATGCTGTGTAGATAAGACGATCGTCAACCAGCACTTCACCATCAGCCAGACCCATGATCAAACGACGGTTTACGATGCGTTTGAAATGGATGCGGTAGGTGACTTTTTTCGCTGTTGGCAGAACCTGACCGGTAAATTTCACTTCACCTACGCCAAGCGCACGACCTTTGCCTTCACCGCCCAGCCAGCCCAGGTAGAAACCAACCAGCTGCCACATAGCATCAAGACCGAGGCAGCCCGGCATAACCGGATCGCCGATAAAGTGGCAACCAAAGAACCACAGGTCCGGATTGATATCCAGTTCAGCTTCTACGTAGCCTTTATCGAAGTTACCGCCGGTCTCAGACATTTTGACCACACGGTCCATCATCAGCATATTCGGAGCCGGTAATTGCGGGCCTTTTTCGCCAAACAGTTCGCCGCGACCAGAGGCAAGAAGATCTTCTTTTGTATAGGATTCGCGTTTATCTACCATGTTCTTAATAAGCCTTATTTGTAATTTCGCACGCAGGATAGCTAACACGTGTACGCTGAACAAGTCCGATCAGTTAACAGTGAACTAGTTTAGCCAGCGTAACGGCCAGGGAAAGCGATGGCGAGCCTCTTGTTGGGTTGCCTGCGCGATGCGTTCGAGAATGATTTGCTTGAGGTTGGTTTGCCCTTCAGCGTCCCATGCCAGACCCATCAATAAGGGTAGCGCATCTGTCACATCATCCACTGCCCAGATGGAAAATTGCTTCGCCTCAATGGCATCCAGCAGCTCCTGGCGTAAACATAAATGCCGCACATTCGCTGAAGGGATGATGACCCCTTGCTCGCCGGTCAGTTCACGCTGCTGGCAGATGGCGAAAAAGCCTTCAATCTTTTCATTTAAACCGCCAACGGGCTGGCAACGACCGAACTGATCGACAGAGCCGGTGATAGCAAGGCGTTGATTAACCGGCACCTCTGCCAGCGCACTGATAAGTGCGCAGAGCTCAGCCATTGAAGCGCTGTCGCCATCTACTTCACTGTAGGACTGCTCAAAGGTGAGCGACGCCGAAAACGGGATCTGTTGCTCAAGATCCAGCTCTGAGATCAGAAACGCCTGCATGATCATCATCCCTTTCGCATGGATGTTCCCGCCGAGTTCTGCTTTGCGCTCAATATCATTGAATTCACCGTCACCGATATGCACAACGCAGCTGATGCGCGAGGGTTCGCCAAACGCGCGCGGATGGCCCGGGAATTCAATTACTGAAAGGGCATTAACCTGGCCGATACGTTCACCTTCGGTTTCGATAAGGATTTGCTCGAGCAGGATCTCATCCTGCATCCGCTCGGCAAGGAAACCCTCTCGCCACTCACGCTGAGCAAGCATCGAGGTCAGGGCATCGTTATCAAAGGTGTCGTCAGCCGTTAATGCCGCAACCTCGCGCAGTTGGCGCGAGAGCCACAAAGGGCAGAGCGGTAATGTTTCTTGATCGCCGGTATAACGCACGGCTTCACGAATTAACGTGGCCCAGGCATCCGCTGCCGGCGTCGGTAACTGTGCGGCGCTGGCCGTTTGTTCCACCCACTGACGCCATACGCGCAGCGTGTCGCTATCTGTAACCTGCAAGGTCTCTTCGTATTCGCTGTAAATCGCCTGGGCAGCGAGTTCCGGCTCCATCTCCTGGAACTCTGCCAGCGAGTCGCGCTCGCCGACCAGCACCACTTTCAGATCCAGCGGCATTGACGGCACCGACACCGGTAGCGGGCGCGACTCGTCAAATGACACCCAGTCGAAACGGCGCTGCGTAACCATGGTTTTCAGGCGCATCCAGAGGAGTGGCTGGGCTAAAAGAGCACGCAACGAAATCAGCAATACGCCGCCGTTTGCCTGATGAACCAGGCCTGGCTGGAGGGTGATCTCTTGATTAAACTGACGCAGACAGCCGAAAAGCTGCTCGGCTTCAACCCAGTCGGCAACCACAACAGGTTGCTTACCGACGAAATTACTCGCGGGATTAGTAGTGGGTTCGAAACGCACAGTTGAGCCGTTAATATCGTACTGCCCGCCTAAAGGGGTGTGCGTGGCAGGCAGAAGCGAGGTGAGCGTTTCACCAATAAGCGTGAGATATTCGGCTTCTTCTGGCGCTTTTGTCAGTAAAAAGCGCGATGTTGCGCGCGGGTAGAGCAACTGCTCAAGCGCATAGTGCAATCGGGGCTGAGTATCGGCCAGTGAGAAGTCCGTTTCGCTCGCTAATGCGGACGATTCAAACACGTCCTGATAGCTATCTGTATCAGGAACCAGGTCGTTCCATTCAAGTTTTGTAGTGGTCAAAGTCGTTTTTTTAGTTAGCTGTAAAAGGCGGGATTATACCGTAAACGCTGGCGCATCACACAATGATTACAACTTTCAGCCAGCCTGACCCGGCAGATCGACTCTTCCTGGTGATTTCTTCTGAGCAGAGTCTTAAAAAACTGATATTCTGGACTCAGTTACGCGGTTACGTTGAGAGAGAAATGAAATATCAACAACTGGAAAATCTCGAAAGCGGCTGGAAATGGAAGTATCTGGTTAAAAAGCACCGTGAAGGGGAGTTAATCACCCGCTATGTGGAAGCCAGCGCGGCTAAAGAGGCCGTCGATAATTTATTGACCCTCGAAAATGAGCCCGTGCGCGTTAACGCCTGGATAGAGCAGCATATTAATCCGGCGTTGATCAACCGCATGAAGCAGACTATTCGTGCGCGTCGTAAGCGGCATTTCAATGCCGAGCATCAGCATACGCGTAAAAAATCAATCGACCTGGAGTTTGTTGTCTGGCAACGACTGGCGGGGCTGGCACAGCGCCGCGGGAAGACGCTTTCCGAAACGATTGTCCAGTTGATTGAGGATGCAGAGCATAAAGAGAAGTATGCCTCGAAAATGTCGACCATAAAGCACGACCTGCAGGCGCTGCTCGGAAAAGAGTAGTCACCGGGCTTCCTGACTCTTCCCATATCCAGCCGCTACATAATAAAAAACCCCGCACAATGGCGGGGTTTTTTCTGACGGAGAACTTAAGCCTGCGGCTGAGTTACAACGTCTTTGATACCTTTAACTTCGATCTCAACGCGACGATCCGGACCCAGGCAATCGATCAGAGCAGCGCGTGCTTTCACGTTGTCACAGGTGTTGCCGGTAACCGGGTTGGATTCACCCATGCCACGTGCGGAGATTTTGTTAGCCGGGATACCTTTAGAAACCAGGTAATCAACAACGGACTGAGCACGTTTCTCAGACAGACCCTGGTTGTAAGAGTCAGAACCGATGCGGTCGGTGAAGCCCAGAACCACTACGGAACCGTCTTTCGGATCCAGGTTGCTCAGCTGGCTGTACAGCTGATCCAGTGCCTGCTGACCTTCCGGTTTCAGGGTTGCTTTGTTGAAAGTGAACAGAACGTCAGACTTCAGAGTGAAGTGCTTGGTCTGTACTTCCGGAGCCGGAGCCGGAGTCGGAGCAACTACCGGTGCGGAATCTTCCTGCTGACCGAAACGGTAAGAAACACCCAGGCTCAGCAGACCGTTGTCCGGACGACCACCAACGGTGTTCGCGTCACCAATGTTGTTGGTCCATTGGTATTCCAGACGGGTAGCGATATCACGGGTAACTGCCCACTCAACACCACCAGCGAAGACCGGAGAAACGCCGGTATCGTGATCTTTGAAGCCCTGGTTGTTTTTAGCGTCTGCACGCCAAACCATACCACCCAGACGGGTGTACAGATCAACGTCATCAGCAATCGGGTAACCCAGTTTAGCGGTCAGCTGAACGCCCTGAGCTTTGAATGCGCCGTTTACATCGCTGCCTTTGTACGGCATGCGACCCAGCCAGTCATAGCCCATTTCAAAGCCAACGTACGGGTTAACCTGATAACCACCGAACGCACCAGCGCCTAACTGGCTCTCGTGAGTCGGGCCATTGTTAGGGATCTGGTTGTTACCAACATCGTGGAACTGAGACCAGCCCAGTTTAGCACCGGTGTACCAGGTGTTATCTTTCGGAGCGGCCTGCGCTACGGTAGCGAAGCCAGCCAGTGCCACTGCAATCGCGATAGCTGTCTTTTTCATTTTTTGCGCCTCGTTATCATCCAAAAATCGCCATGGAAATCTCGTCGAGAAGTCACGGTTAAATCCTTCACCGGGGGCATTGCTCACTGACAACTCTGCAGATATCTTTACCGATATCTTTGGCTTATGCCGAGCACCCCTGGCGATGTAAAGTCTACAACGTAGTTGGAAACTTACAAGTGTGAAGTCCGTCAGGCATATGAAAAAAAAGGCTTTGTGTACACAAAATTTAACATTTGTGCTCAAATATCGTTCATCATTGATGAGTGGCAAACCACGCCGCACAAGCTTTGCGGCTCTATTTAGCTAATAAATAGGGGATGCTGGCCGAGGCGAAAAATAATCCCAGGAAAAGTCCTAAATTTACTCAATGATACAAATTTGAGTGAATTTTTATCCCGGAAAGCTGTCTCGCAGCGAGGGGATTGCGACGAATTGGACGCATAACAAAGCCAATCGCATTGCCCTCTTCGGCTGCCGATGCCAGGCGGCGATGCTCATCTTCCGTCAACTCCTCAGTATGCCAGCCGATGACAACGCTGAAATTACCGGTACGTAACGCGCGGATCATGGAGTCCAGCGTGACCCCGGGAGAGAGTTGATTAATCTGCATCACTTTAGTCAACGGCAAGCCCGCAGATTGAACCCATTCACGGCTTAATTTCTGTTGCGGTGTTAACCACAGCTGCCAGCGTGACTGCTGACCAAGCTGCTGCAGCAATGGCAGCAGTAATAACTGAGTCATCATGGGCTGGTCTTCATGGTAAACCACTTCGCTAATCAGCCCGGTAGCGAGAGTAGTCGATTCGCTCTGGTTCAATGTATTAATCGCGGAAGCGGATGTTTTAGAACGATTTGCATAGCCTGAAGTGTGCATAAGCAATCCAGCCCTCTGAGTTACTGTATAAACATACAGTACCCGTACAGTGTTTAAAGATCAACCTCAATTTCTGAAAGCATCTCGCATTTTTGTTTTGTGAATGCGGCTCAATACAAAATTTGCTTGCCGTCGCGCGCACAGTTGCCTATGTTCCTGATTACTGGATCCGCTTACGGAAAAACGCATTACCAGGTGATTTATAAAGGAAAAATCATGGAAGACTTATCTTATCAACGGATATATCAATCGCGCGAATATCTCACTTCACTCGGTCAAATTAGCCATCGCGCCCACTTTGGTGGTTATAGCCTTGCAGTGGATAACATCGTTTTTGCGATGATAGCCGAGGGGGAACTTTACTTACGCGCCTGTGATGAAAGCGCACAGTATGATGTAGTCCGGCGTGCACCACTTTTAAGTCTCAACAAGCGGGGGCGTCAGATATCGTTAAATTATTTTTATGTCAGCGATAGTGTATGGGGTGACCGCGGCTTGCTGCTGAAGCTTTCTACGCTTGCGCTTGATGCGGCAAAACGGGAGAAAGCGCAGCGCGAAAAACTTTTTCGTCTGCGCGATCTACCCAATATCTCCAGTCAACTCGAGTTTCAATTGCAGCAGGCCGGCATCAAAGATGCGCAAATCCTGCGGCTACTTGGTGCAAAAGTTTGCTGGCTCCGACTTCGGAAAATGAACAAACAGCTCAGTGTAAAAGTGTTATTTGCACTGGAAGGGGCCATTGTCGGCATTCATGAAGCAGCGCTTCCGGCAAGTCGACGGCAGGCGCTGCTTGAGTGGTCTAATGATGTGATGAATAAAGGAGCTAACCCTCTCTAAACTATTTGGTTTTTTAAACGAGAAACCTCCGGCAATAACGCTATCAACAGGCCAACCTGTTGTAATACCAGCGGCTCTTTGCTGTCAGGGCGCGGATCCAGTTGCTTGATGCGCTGCGATAAATCAGCAAGCGCATCCTGCACCCGCCCCTGATCGGCAGGCGAATGATGGAGGGCATCATCTACATAACACACCGCGTCATCCAGTAGACGCAACGCTTCAGGTTGGGTTAATTGCTCGCGATGAGCTCCCAGCGCAGAAATGTAGCTTATAAAGGTCTGATTAAGGCAAAGCAATCTGAACGCCACTTCACGTAGTTCAGGTGAGGTGCCAGGTTCTGAAGACATATTCGACACGACCGAAGCCAGTTCAGCATCGCGGTTGTAAGCGTTACGCCTGGCGATGCGATAGGCCAGCCGGTTATCGCGCCCCTGATGATACTGCTCGAGGATCGCGTCAAGATAACGGCAGTTGGCATTAAACGCCTTCTCCGTGACGCTCGCAAGGTTTCTGAAGCGCCAGTCCGGCCAAATAAAACTCACTGCCGCCCAGGCGATAGCGCAGCCAATTAACGTATCAATGATGCGCGGGATAGCCACTTCGAATCCTTCGCCGAGCAGGTTGAAACAGAGTAATACCAGCAGCGAGATGAACATTGTGGCATGGGCATATTGCACCGTGCGGAATGAGAAAAAGAGCACGCCGGTAATAACAATCAGCAGCAACTGCCCCTCTTGCGAAGGAACAAAATAGAGCACCGGCAAACCTATCGCCACGCCAACCAGCGTGCCGATGACGCGCAAGCTCAGACGATGGCGCGTCGCATTGTAGTTCGGCTGGCAAACGAACAGGCTGGTTAACAGGATCCAGTAGCCATGTTGTAAACCGGTCAGATGGATAAAGGCGTAGCCGATACAGAGCACGACGGACATCCGCACCGCATGGCGAAACAGGGCAGATTCGGGTGTCAGGTTTTGGCGCAGGCGTAACCAGACGTCGTTTAAGCCGTTCAGGCTGTCGTCGGCGAGCTGATTTTCCGTCTCGCCATGCGCCTGAGGATGAGGCTGTCCTGATTCAATCGCTGCCAGTTGTGCGTCGATGGCGCGTAGATTATCCAGTAAAAACCCGAGCGCTTTGACATGCTCGGGAGTGGTTTCCCCGCTGCTTTTTATCCGCGCCAGCGCGGCGTCAAGGTGAAGGAATACCCGTTCAAAACGGCTGTCATGCTGATAGGGTTCACGTAGCAAAATAGCGCGGGAGAGCTGTGCGCAGGCCTGAGATTGCATCGAAAGGAGGCGTTGAAAGCGGAACATAACGTCGCTATAGCGAAAATGCTCGCGCAGGGTTTGATACTGAATGTGCGATGAGCTCGCGCGTTCATGGATATCTTGTGCCGCAAAGTAGTAATGCAGCGCCTGGCGCGTGCTTCGCTGTCCACGATCGCCTCGTAAACGCGTGAGCATTGTGCCCTTCGTCTGATTAAGCGTAGTGACCAGTTGGCTATTTGATAAGGCGAGTTCATATAAAGGTGCCTGACTGGGTTCCTCAATATCAGGGTCGAAAAGGCGTGATTTCAACTCCAGATAGTGGGCAAGCTGCTCATAGCACCGCGCCAGATTGTCCTGTAGTGCGCGAACGGGGAAAACCAGATGCCCGACCAGCGTCAGTAGGTTGAACCACACGGCGCCAGCCAGCAACAGCAAGGGTTGCTGGTACCAGTGCTCGAAAAGCGAGACGCCCAGCATGGTGTAAACAGCAATCAGCAGCGCACCAAAGGCAATAGTGGCATATCGTTGACCTAACCCACCCAGCAAGATAAAGCCGATAGTTGAGCTTACCAGGCCAAGCGCGAATAGCCATGGCCAGGGGAATAGCAACTCCACCGATGCCGAAGCGATAAAAAAGGAGACCAGCGTGATGACCAGGTTTTTTAACCGCCCGGTAAGGCGGTCATCGAGGTCGGCCAGCGCCGCGGCAACCACGCCAAGAGTTAATGGAATGGTCAGTTTAACTTCGCCAAGGTGCCACGGTAACGCGGCGGTGCCGCAAAGGGCGATAAAGATCCTGACGTTATACAGCCAGGCGCTGTTCCATGTGTAACGGCGAAGCAAGGGGCTCAACATAAGAGGGGATCCGATTACTGAAAACGACGACGCGCGTTGGCTTCACGTGCAGCCCGTGCCGTTTCAACGGAAACAACACGACGCCCTACCGGCCATAACGCGATAGCGGCGATTTTAAAATTCGCCACACCAACCGGGATGCCAATAATTGTCAGGCATTGAGTCACGCCAGCAATGATATGCATCAAGCAAAGCCACCAGCCAAACAGGATAAACCAGACAACATTCAGTAAGGTTCCCCCCGCGTTCAGCAGACCATTCTTACCGTCTGGAGAGAGTTCATCGACATGAACCGCCTCATTTCCCCACGGAATCAGGGAGAGCTTGGTGATCTCCCAGCATGAACGCGTGAGCGGAAGGGTCACGATTAACAGCACGCTAACAACAGTTGCCACCAGCCAGCCCAGTGTCGTGGCAAAACCACCGAGGACAAAATTCAGGATATTCAAAATGGTACGCATAAAACCTCATTTGAGTTCCGGGTACTGATCATTGCGGCAATTGTAACGATTTTTTGGACTGGAGCACCAATTCTCTGACAGGTAAACTGGCAATAATTGTCACAAGCTGAGATCACCAAGAGATGGAACTGAAAGCGACTTCCCTGGGAAAACGCCTGGCGCAGCACCCTTACGATCGCGCGACCATCCTGCATGCAGGTATAAAAGTAGCGGGCGACCGCCATGAATACCTCATTCCCTTCAACCAATTATTGGCGATTGAGTGTAAGCGGGGCCTGGTTTGGGGAGAGATGGAATTTCAGCTGGCAGATAACAAAGTGGTGCGCTTGCATGGCACCGAGTGGAGTGACACGCAGCGTTTTTACCACCTTCTGAATGAACGCTGGCGCAGCTGGAGCGCGGAGATGAGCGAGGTAGCGGCAGAACTCCTGTCGGGACAGCTGGCGCTTATCTCTGAACGTATCGATCCGTCCAGATGGTTGACGCGTAGCCAGTTGACCGGCGTACAGCATCAGCTGCAGGAGGCTTTTTCTGCGCTTCCGATACCCACCAGCCGTCTGTCAGAATTTGATAATTGCCGCACGCTCTGGCAACAGTGCCAGGCATGGTTGCTGGATGTTGAAGGACGTCGGGCGGAACATAATCACGCCTTTACCGAAACGATGTTGAAGCAGTATGCGAGCTTTTTTGAACAGGTTGAAAGCTCGCCTCTGAATCCGGCGCAAGCGAGAGCCGTGGTCAATGGCGAGCACTCTCTTCTGGTATTGGCTGGGGCTGGCAGCGGCAAAACCTCGGTGCTGGTGGCGCGCGCCGGTTGGCTACTGGCACGCGGCGAGGCATCTGCCGATCAAATTCTTCTGCTCGCTTTTGGCCGTAAAGCAGCCCAGGAGATGGATGAGCGCATTCGCGAGCGGTTGCATAGCGATGAGATCACCGCGCGAACTTTTCATGCGCTGGCTCTCTATATCATTCAGCAAGGCAGCAAGAAAGTGCCTGCACTGAGCGAGCTGGAAAACGACACTAACGCACGATTGGCGCTGTTAACCCAGACCTGGGTGCAGCAGTGCAGCGAGAAAAAAGCGCAGGCTAAAGGGTGGCGGCAGTGGCTGGAGGAGGAACTGGGCTGGCATATTCCTGAAGGGAATTACTGGGATGACGAGGCGTTACAGCGGCGAGTTGCACCACGTTTGGATCGCTGGATAAGTTTGATGCGCATGCATGGCGGCGCTCAGGCGGAAATGATCGCCAGCGCGCCGGAAGAGATACGCGATCTCTTTGCCAAACGCATCAAATTAATGGCTCCGTTGCTAAAAGCATGGAAGACCGCGCTTAAGGAAGAGAACGCCGTCGACTTTTCGGGGCTTATTCATCAGGCCATCAACGTGCTGGAAAAAGAACGCTTTATCAGCCCGTGGAAGCATATTCTGGTGGATGAGTTCCAGGATATTTCACCCCAGCGCGCTGCTCTGCTGGCGGCGTTACGCAAACAGAATACGCAAACAACGCTTTTTGCAGTCGGCGATGACTGGCAGGCCATCTACCGCTTCAGCGGCGCGCAACTTTCGCTTACCACCGCTTTTCATCACTATTTTGGTGAAGGCGATCTCTGTGCTCTTGATACAACGTATCGCTTTAATTCCCGCATCGGTGAAGTGGCGAACCGCTTTATTCAGCAAAACCCCGCGCAGCTTGCCAAGCCGCTTAACAGCTTGCTGGCAGGTGATAAAAAATCCGTGACGCTGCTGGCAGAGGATCAACTTGATGCGCTGCTCGATAAGCTAAGCGGCTTCGCGAAGCCGGAGGAGCGGATCCTGCTGCTGGCCCGCTATCATCACGCCAGGCCGAAAAGCCTCGACAAAGCGGTTACGCGATGGCCGAAACTGCAACTGGATTTTATGACTGTCCATGCCAGCAAAGGGCAGCAGGCGGACTATGTCATTATTGTTGGGTTAAAAGAGGGGCCGGACGGGTTCCCTGCTCCAGCGCGGGAATCAATTATGGAACAGGCGCTTTTGCCTGAGGAAGAGGAATTTCCTGACGCGGAAGAGCGTCGTCTGCTCTATGTTGCACTGACGCGAGCACGTAAACGCGTATGGTTACTCTTCAACAAGGATGAACCATCACGCTTTGTTGAAATACTCAAATCGCTGGATGTACCCGTTGCCAGGAAGCCCTGAACGCAGGCGGCTTTGCCGCCTGACGTTACTTCAACCGCTCAGCCAGATAGCGCTGATAGTCTGGAATCAAAATATCAACGCTGTGGTTAAATTGCGGGGATTCGATAATAAAATCGGCGGTTGAGAGGTTGGTTGCCACAGGAATATTCCATACCGTTGCCAGGCGAAGCAGGGCTTTTACATCAGGATCGTGAGGTACCGCGTTTAGTGGATCCCAGAAGAAAATAAGTACGTCGATTTTACCTTCAGAGATGAGTGCGCCGACCTGCTGATCGCCACCCATCGGGCCGCTTAACATCGCATTCACTTCCAGCCCGGTTGCACGTTGAATCAAATTGCCGGTAGTGCCGGTTGCATACAGTTGATGTGCTGCCAGCACGGGCTGGTGCCGCTCAACCCATTTCATTAATAACTGCTTGCAGTGATCGTGCGCGACAAGGGCGATGTTCTTGCGTACGGGTAGCGTACGAGTGGTTGATTCCATGATCTATTTCCGTCAATGATGTTTGCTACAGATTACTGGAAGCACTTGATGCTGCAAGAGAAGCGAATAAAAAAAACAGAAAATGGTTGAGTTACCCCGATTGATTTACACTTTGTGAAATCAAGCGGAGGAAATGATGAAAGAGACCGATATTGCCGAGATTTTACGCGCTACGCACACCATCGCTCTGGTTGGCGCAAGCGACAAACCCGATCGTCCCAGCTACCGCGTCATGAAGTACCTGTTAGATCAGGGCTATCATGTGATCCCAGTCTCACCAAAAGTGGCGGGAACGACGCTGTTGGGGCAGCAGGGGTATGCCACGCTGGCAGAAGTGCCAGAAAAAATTGATATGGTGGATGTGTTCCGCAACTCTGAAGCCGCATGGGACGTTGCGCAAGAGGCGATCGCCGTGGGGGCGAAAACGTTATGGATGCAACTGGGCGTGATTAACGAGCAGGCTGCTGTGCTGGCGCAGGAAGCGGGGTTAAACGTAGTGATGGATCGCTGCCCGGCGATTGAAATCCCGCGGCTGGGTTTGGCTAAATAAAAAAATACCCCGCCGGTTGCGGGGTACGATCAGTTTCGCAGCCTTGGTGCCTGTAACTGACGCCGAATGGTGCGCGCCAGTTCATCCATTGAAGGCTGTTCAGGATGCTCATCCGTTATTTCGCTGGTGAGCTGCGCTTCGGCCAGATAAGTGTGGACGGGTTGACCGTCGTCATCTTCCATCACTACGTGGTACCAGGGCAGTATGCGTAACTCGTCATTGACCGCCAGCTCGTCGGCTGACGGCTCATCAAGCGAGTACTCTGGGTCGATATCGACCACTACGCCAAGATACCCCAGCAGTGAGTGGCGAACCTGCTGACCGATACCGAATTTGCTGGCTATCATTGTCACCTCCCGGGAACCTTAGATAACCCCAAATATGGGGGCGCGGCTCCAGATTTCAACTTACATGACGCGACAGGCAAACCCTTTCAGATAAAGCCCTTCCGGGTAGGTTGCGATCACCGGGTGATCGGCGGCCTGGCGGAACTGGTCTATAAATTGTATATCACGCCCGGCATCTAAGGCGGCATCAGCGATGATTTTCTGAAATAAATCGGTGGTCATCAAACCTGAGCAGGAGAAGGTCAGCAGCACGCCGCCGGGATTGAGCAACTGAATAGCCAGCATGTTGATATCTTTGTAGCCGCGGCATGCACCCATTAGCTGGCTTTTGTTTTCAACGAATTTCGGCGGATCCATCACAATCACGTCGAAGGTTTCACCCTGATCGCGATATTTACGCAGCAGTTTAAACACATCATCGCGTACAAATTCCGCTTTACTCAGATCCAGCTTATTCAGGGAGACGTTCTGCTTCGCAACATCCAGCGCTTCCTGTGAAGTGTCTACGCTAACGACTTCGCGACAGCCGCCCATCAGTGCGGAGACGGCAAAGCCGCCAGTGTAAGAGAAGCAGTTAAGCACGCGTTTGTCAGCCACATAACGACGGGTCGCCAGGCGGCTGTCGCGTTGATCGAGGTAATAACCTGTCTTGTGCCCGCCCTGAATATCAACAAACAGCTTCATGCCGTTCTCTTCGATTGGCAGCAGCGGAGGGGGAAGCTCGCCCAGCACCGGGCCTTGTGTTAACTCCAGCCCCTCTTTTTTTCGCACCGCGACATCACTGCGATCGTAAATAGCGCATTCCGGATAGAGCGTTTGTAATGCCGAAAGGAGCGCGGGACGCTGATATTCCGCACCGGCGCTCAGCAGTTGCAGCACCAGAAAGTTGCCGAAACGGTCGATTGTTACGCCGGGTAAGCCGTCAGACTCGCCTGCAATCAGCCGGTAGCTGTCCAGACCATCGCGTCCGGCGAGCCAGTTACGCCACTGCTGCGCTTTCTGTAAGCGGCGGGTAAAGAAGTCGATATCAACGCTTTCGTCTTTATCAAATGTCCAGACGCGTGCGCGGATTTGTGAAGCGGGAGAGAGCGCTCCGCGGGCCAGCCATTTACCCTGATGATCGACAATATCCACGGTTTCTCCGAGGCTGGCTTTGCCTTCCATTCGCGCCACGGCGCCGGAAAACACCCAGGGATGACGACGCAACAATGACTTCTCGCGTCCTTTGGCTAACACTAAACGTACACTCATATTTGGCTATTCTGTCGGCTGAAGAAAATGGGCGCTATTGTCACGGGTTCGCCGGGTAAATGCAACGCGCCCGCATTGATGGAGATAAGATATGGCTCAAGTTTGCACAATCGCCTGGGTATATGGCAGCGTACAGGGCGTTGGATTTCGCTACACCACGCAACACGAAGCGCAGCGTCTGGGATTGGTCGGATATGCGCGAAATCTGGATGACGGCAGTGTTGAGGTGGTTGCCTGCGGTGAGGCTGAGAATGTCAACAAACTGATCGAGTGGTTAAAAGCGGGTGGGCCGCGTAGCGCGCGGGTCGATAAGGTTTTGACCGAGCCTCATCAACCCGACAGAGAGTGGAGCGATTTTGGGATCCGCTACTAGATGCACTTAACCGGTTTAGGCAGGCCTGCAATTTTCGTGGCCTGTTTAGCCGGCCCTTTTGGAAAGAGACGATAGAGATAGCGACTGTTGCCTTTCTCTTCGCCATATTTATTGGCCATTGCCTTTACTAACATGCGAATCGCAGGCGAAGTATTGAACTCCAGATAAAAGTCGCGCACGAAACGCACCACTTCCCAATGCTCCGGGGAGAGAGAAATGCTCTCCGTCTCTGCGATCGCCTCTGCCAGAGCTTCGCTCCACAGCGATGTCTCTTTCAGATAGCCTTCGCTATCTGTTTCAATTTCTTTACCTTCAAAGATCAACATAGTTTCCACAACGGCTGTTTATGACGGCGGGAGTGTAACAAAAAACAAGGCCCCGCATAAGCGGGGCCTGATTGAGAAGGGGTCGTCGTTAGTCTCTGCTGGCGAAACCCAGAATGCTAAGCAGGCTGACAAAAATGTTGTACAGCGATACATAGAGGCTCACGGTCGCACGAATATAGTTCGTTTCGCCACCATGAATAATGTTGCTGGTTTCATACAAAATCGCGCCAGTTGAGATCAAGATAAACACTGCGCTAATTGCCAGGTGCAGGGCAGGGAGCTGAAGGAAAATATTCGCAACCATCCCGATCAGCACAACCACGATACCCGCCATCAGCATACCGCCAAGGAAGGACATATCCTTGCGGGTTGTCAGCACATAGGCTGAACAGCAGAAAAAGACCAACGCGGTACCGCCGAGCGCCAGCGCAATGACGTCACCCATGCCGGCAGACAAATACGCGTTCAGCATTGGGCCGAGGATATACCCAAGGAAGCCGGTAAAAGCAAACGCAGCAATAATACCGCTCGGCTTATTCGCCAGTTTGTAGGTTAAGAACATCAAACCATACATCCCCACCAGCGTCAGGATAAGACCCGGCGAAGGGAGCATCAGTACGGTACTTGCAGTTGCTGTGATCGCAGAAAAAGCCAGTGTCAGACTGAGCAGAAAATAGGTATTACGAAGAACTTTGTGCGTGCTCAGCAGGGAGCTGCGGTCACGCGAAGAAGTAATTAGACGATCCATAAGCCACTCTCTTATGACGGATGTAATTAGAAGTGGAGTCTAGGAAAGTCTTGCTTGCTGTAAAAGTCGTTTTACCCATCTTTACTCATCGCAGCAGCTGCTGACGCCTGTTTTATCGATAAAAAATGTGATTAGAAGATTCTGGGAACAAATGTGATGTAGAGCCATATTTATCTCTTATATCGCTCGAAATGTTTTGCCGTCTAATCTTTAGCACGTTAAGAGTGTAATTGCGTCGGTATATAACAAATTTCAAAGGCGAATGGATATGAAACCACAAACACTAAACAACATTACTCACGTTTTATTTGCAGTCGGGATGATGTGCGCAACGACACAGGTTTACGCGGCAAGCGTACCCGCGGGGGTTGAACTGGCGGCAAAACAGGAATTAGTGCGCAACAACGGCAGCGAGCCGGCATCGCTGGATCCGCACAAAGTCGAGAGTGACATTGAGTTTAACATTATTCGCGATATGTTCGACGGGCTGCTGACAGTCAAAAAGGATGGCTCTATCGAACCGCTTTTAGCCGAAAAATGGGAAAACAAAAATAACACTGTCTGGACATTTCATTTACGCCCGGGGATCACCTGGTCGGATGGTACGGCGATTACTGCAAAGGATGTAGTCTGGAGCTGGCAGCGTCTTGTTGACCCGAAAACGGCGTCTCCTTACGCCAGCTATCCGGGCAATATGCATATCCTCAACGCAGCTGATATCTCACAAGGTAAAAAGCCAGTTGATTCATTGGGTGTCAAAGCAGTGGATGACTCGACTCTCGAGGTAACTCTGACTCAACCGACTGCCTCTTTTTTACCTATGTTGGCGCATCCCTCACTGGTTCCAATCGATCAAGTGCTTGTTAACCGCTTCGGAGATAAGTGGACAAAACCAGAACATATCGTGACCAGCGGGGCTTATAAAGTTACCGACTGGGTAGTCAACGAACGCATTGTGGCGGAACGTAACACTCGCTACTGGAACAATAAGGCGACAGTGATTAATAAAGTTACCTACCTCCCCATTAGCGCGGAAACTGCGGATGTGAACCGCTTCAAGGCCGGGGAAATTGATATTACTTACACAATTCCTGTGAATCAGTTTGCCCAGCTACGTAAAACGTTTGGCGAGCAGGTCAGCGTTGAGCCTCAACTGGCAACCTACTATTACGAGTTCAATACCACTAAACCCCCCTTCAACGATCCACGCCTGCGCCGCGCGCTCAATATGGGGTTAGATAAAGATATTATTGCTGACAAAGTGATGGCGCAGGGCCAAAGGCCGGCATGGGTCATCAGCCAGCCAGAGATCGGCGGAGTTAAGTTATCTCCGCCAGATTATTCAACATGGCCTCGCGAAAAACGCCTCGCAGAGGCGAAGAAATTGTTAAACGAGGCAGGCTTTAATGAAGCGCACCCTTTGAGTTTTAACCTTCTCTACAACACGATGGAGACGCATCAACGTATTGCCATTGCTGCCAGCTCAATGTGGAAAAAAAATCTTGGAGTAGAGGCAAAACTGCAGAATCAGGAATGGAAAACAATGCTGGATACGATGCATACCGGCAATTTTGACGCTGTGCGCTACGCATGGATCGCAGATTACGATGATGCAGCAACCTTCCTGAATAACTTCCGTACCGGAAGTAGTGAGAATACAAGCAAGTACAGCAATTCGGCCTATGATGAGGCGCTGGATAATGCGGCGAAGGCGAAAGATGTTGCTGAGCGAGGAAAATATTATCAGCAAGCAGAAGACATTCTGGCGCGTGATGTACCGGCAATACCGGTTTACCACTATGTACGCACACATTTGGTGAAACCATGGGTGGGTGGTTTCAATCCCGATCCGCTGGGTTACTACCTTACTCAGGATATGTACATCAAAAAGCACTAGATCTATATCGTAGCCGCTTCTTTATTGAGCACTATGTTGATGTTTAGAGCGATTAACGTGTGTTTGAACGTTTTTCGCGCAAACGAACATTATCACGCTTTACATGAAGGGCGAGGATGTTTATAGTGCGCCTCACACCGGAAGTGTGGCCGAGCGGTTGAAGGCACCGGTCTTGAAAACCGGCGACCCGAAAGGGTTCCAGAGTTCGAATCTCTGCGCTTCCGCCATATCTGATAAGGGGTTACCGAAAGGTAACCCCTTGTTTTTTTTGCTTCGCAAGAAAGCCCCGCTATACGCCACTTAAAAACTATTAAAGAGCCAGCTTACGGCTTTATCGCCAATCACCTGGTACAGACAAACAAAGGTCGTTTACCGACACTGAATAGAAAACTGCTACTTCCTTGCGGTTGAATTGCATAATTTACCCGCCTGTTAGGGTAGACATAAAAGGCCGGCAGGACAGTAGCGATAACATCTTCAGGTAAAGTTTCAACGTTATCGACCTTATTAATATTGGTTGATAAAAGGTGAAAAGTGTTTTTGTTCTCAACCCACGTATAAGCAACATCCCTCCTTATCGTGTCCTCCATATAGTTGGGATGACGGTAACGCCCGCTGACAGAGACGATACCGCTGTGGGTTCGTCTGTTGTACATAAAGTCGAGTGTCAAATTAGCTTGCGCATCCTTGTTAAAAACAACAACAACCGCCGTGCAGGTTTCCGCAGCGCGGGAGTGCGTCGTTACCATGAGGTACAGATAGCCGAATCCGAAACCTGCAAACAGAAAAATTATTAATAAGCTAACCCTCTTTTTAGTCATCTCGGTTTATTCCAGTAATATGGAGAGAGATACATCCTGGCGAAGATTCCGTTGTATATTTTTTTTTACAAGCTAGCGCGGTCAAAGTGGGTGAGGTTACGGAAAGAGGGAAATAGACCCAGGGATAGCTTTTGCAACTCAATCCCGTATTCAGAATTAAGGTTTTGTATTTTGAATAGGGATTATTGTTATCATGAATGTCATTCCTGGTGTGAAGATGACAGCCGCTGTCCGTTTCTGTAAGCGTATAAGTGTTAAAGAAGGCAGGTTCAGCATGCTTGTACCAAATGAAGCTCGTGACAATGAAACCAGTGACAAAAGAGATAAGAACCAGCAGGAGAGGTAAAAGTAATTTCTTAATTCTATTGTCATCTTCGCCAGGTAATGGTTGGGAAGCCGGAGGTAACCCAGGCTCGGGTGAAGCATCTACATCCTCTGAAACTACACTCCTTTCGGGAAGAGCAGGGCTCGGGACGTCAAGAGTGGGAAGTTCAATCTTGTTATCTGTCCTGACAATATCATCCTGTTTAATGATTCTGACGCCATCATCAATTTGAAAGCCTTTACGAGGGATGGTGGCGATGAGTTTTTGATCCGTATCGCCCACTGCACGCAGTCCGCGGCGGACAATAGAAATATTCTGATAGAGGGTATTGGCGGGAACCAACATACCTTCCTCTTCCCATACTTTCTTGAAAAAATCTTGCTGTAAGACAATTTCGGGAGAGGCTTCAAGTAATAATAGAAGACACCGACTTGCTGGTGTGGTTAAGATCACACTCACTTCAGGGTTTTTAAGGGAGGTTAATTTCTTTAAAACGGGCCTGAATTCAATATATTCGTTTATAATCCAGTGCATATGCCTATCAACGCAGCCAGAGCTGAGTTCCTTATCAACATTCCATATTTAAGACAGTCATTACTCCATCCGGTAATTTCAACATGATGGGAGAGCAATTTCCATATTTTTTTATGACTTAAATGAATATTGATTAGGTGGCTTTAAGATCTCAAATCATCAATTTTCTTATATGAAAGCTTAACGTGATGAATGCTGAAATGAATTTCTTGTTAAATTCAGAATCTATTTGCTTATGCGTGGGTGGCTGAACGGATAATAAACATTAAAAATATAAACTTCAGTGATGAGTTAGGAGCATTTATCATGTACTTTTATAAAGGCCTCGTTATAAAGTATGAATATTTCACCTGCCTTTTTAACGTGACCACTGTTGAGTTTCTCTCCAGGCCGGAGATACCATGTTGTACTGGCATCCTCACTGGCTCCACATCCAGGTTTTAATAGCAACTTAAACCAGGTGTTTCCTTTATTAGCTACCTCTCCTTTAGAATGATCCAGAGACCATTTGAAATTTATCTTACGAGGTCTCACGACAAGAATTGTGTCCATTACTATCACCGGCACCATACTTATGATGCTGTCATTAGCGCTCTTTGATGTTCTGTTTTGAGGTGGGATCTCTTCGAATGCAACACGGTAGTAACGTTCTTTATCATCTGCAGGACCATGATAATAAAACTTGAAGAAATCACTCTCCCCTGATTGCAGCATCATCTGTCGTGGTGCAAACAATAGCTCCCCATCAGCAGGTTGAGAATAAACTTCAGAAGTGCCTGGGCTGTCAATCGCCCTGATACTTATACGATAAAGGCGAGGGGATTTATTATTATTTACCACCAGTTTAGCAAACATACTACTTTCGGCATCAATCGAAAAGGTTTGATTGCCGACATAAATGGCATTTGCAAAAAATGGCGTTAGCAAGAAAATAAAGCAGAAATAGTTTATCAATTTTTTAATTAACATTGCGCCAGGTCGCCTTAATTCTAATTTCTCCCGATGCGCTAACATCCCCGAACCATGTTGAATCATTTAATGTATAGAGAGAGCGCTCATCGTTCATGGGAATGGAGAAGCGAACATTTGATTTATTCATCAACCCCATTGCCCCGTTTGAGCTAAACCATGGTGTTGATAACCAAAACGCATCAGTCATATCGCGCCATAGCCCATCGCAGCCGACATCGTATGTTTTATTAACCCCATTTCTGGTTTTATACGTTAACGATGCGGGAAAAGGAACCTGAGTCAGATTTTTGAATGATTTAAATATACACCAGGAACGCCCATGGATCTTTTGTGTTGGGCCTGTCACGCTAATTAGTACTTCATCAGCGGAAGTTTTACCGTTTGTCGTGACGATATAATCAAAATCAAGTGAAGGGCTGTTTCTACCAATTCTCCCGGAGCGGGAGGGGTGTTGGACATAATCAGTAGAAATTATGCTCACACTAAACTCTCTCGGCTTGATGATAAGCTGACTGGAAGTGGAAAACTCATACCAGCCTGATTCAGGTGCAAGAGCGTTATGCATTCTGAAATTAAAAAGATCGTTAGTGTTACTGTCGCTGATGCCCAATTTAATCATCTGCTTGAAAAAATTATGGGAAAAGAAAATATAAATACTTTTTTTTCCTTTCATTTCGTTAAATGTGAAGTAATGACTTGTTTTACTCACGGTCTTCCATGTGTTGCTGTCCAGACTAAATTGCATATCCGCGGTATTAATCGCAGATTCGAGTGCAGGTTTGTTTATTGATGGAAAGACTTTTATTGTGGAGTTGCTCATTCCATTGTCACGTAAGGAATAGGTGAGCATTTTGCAGGCCAGACCGGAAAGCTTTCCAATAACCAGGGGATAACAGCCAGAGTTGCCTTCGCCAAGTGTTGGAACACCATCGCTGTTAATGAAGACTTCTGAAATACCGTTAGTGTTCTCAAACTTCAGATGAGCGCCTTTTGTATAAGACACTTTGCGAACGTACCAGTTACCAGAGCCCATATAGCGGCAGCGTTGACCAGATTTAGCGCTATAACTTTCTACAGTAGTACAAGTGTTAATGGTCATGGTGAAGTTACTTCCCACGGAAGCATTATTCAGATAATGATAAAATTGATCGCTCATCATCCCATGCATCCATTTAGCTCCTCCTGATGGTACAGACACGCCATAAAATCCTGCCGCATCTGTAGCTTCTGGCAAAATCAAGCTCGTCGCCATATCGCAGCCTTTGTACCAGTTAATGCAGCGTAACCCAGTAATTAAATGGGATGTCGGCGCGTTTTCCAGCCACATATCGAAACGACGGTTGCTCAACAAAAGCGTATTATAGCCATTGTCAATATAACCAAGACTCTGCTGATAAATAGTTCCGGAACCATTGTATTTTAGTCCCGTCCAGCGGTTGGAGCCCGTCATTCGTGGATCCAGCACACCAGTAGGAGTAACAAAAAAATTATCGTTGTTATTATTTTCTACGAAAACATATTCACGAGTAGGCGCGTCGGAAAAGACTGTTTTGGTAATGGCTTCTGCAATATTAACTTTTAAGAAGACTAAAACAAAAGCTAGGAACCAATATGAATTAACCTTCATTAGCCTCTCCATCAACCATTGTACTGGCGAACGTTTTCAACCCCTGGCAAATAATATCGCCTACCCAAACTGCACCTCGAGCATTACTAATATCAAGATCTGCTTCGCAAAGTTTGTTGTCGTCGTAGTTGAAATCAACAGTAGGAAATTTTTTATCAATATCCATCACGAACTCGCCATTACTATCCGTGCGTGTTCTCCCTATGTGATTATTAATGTGGGCATTAGCAAGCAGTGTTCCGTCCTCTGCGCGTATCCGGCCCGAAACGGTTACCATCTGTTTGATTTCAGGCACCATTGTTACAACATTGCCTGGATAGAGTGTAAATTGACCTTTTCTACCATTTGCAATGTTATAGCTATCGATAGATTTTTTACTATTAAGAATCTCAATTTCATAACGTGAGTAAGGATCCAAAGGAAGGTAGTTACGTTCACCCAGCAATGGGAAAAGACGACCATTAACCCTTGCAGTGAGTTGGCCATCATGTTCAATGTCAGTACGTAATATCACGCCAGCGTTACCCTCAGTGCTGCCGCTCATACCTATCTCACTTCCTTGCCAGCCGATGCTACCATTAGCCGTAAAGTTTGTGCTTAAGTATCCATCAAGGCCGCTATTGACACTTAATGTACCTGTTGAAAAACGATTCTCATATTTCGTCCATGCAGTGGCACTTAAATTCTTATTATTACTATTTTTTCCAGAAATACCGCGGGAAATATCGGCACCAATAGCTTGTATAGCATCACCCTCCTCGAACTGCTTCTGAGCTGAAATGTTTGCCATAGCATAGCCATTCTGTTGTGTTATGCCGGCTCGAAAAGCGCTTCCGAGCGGGAGCAGAAAATCAAAAGCAACATATTTTTGCATGCGCACTGCTTGCCGGCTATTGCTGTGTTGGTAGCGTTGCATGCCCGCGCGTAGTCCTAATGAACCAAACTGTCCGTTGTAAAGGGTCTGCGTATAATCAGCAGTATAATAATGGCTATTATGTTGGCGATCTTTGTTATAACTTGCACTTAAGGAACCTAGCGGAGCCCAAAGCGCGCTGAGATTTAATGATGCGCCAATTGCGATATTAGTAGCATCGCTGCGCCGAAGGGTATTTCCTATTGATGTTTTTTCCTGGCTTAACCATATAGAACTAAATTTTCCGGGCATAGTTGCATTTAGACTACTAATGGAACTCCAGGACCCATCTGTAGCTAACATATTTTGCATGCTGATCTGTAAAGTTTCGGTAATAGGCCATGAGAGCTGAAGTTCTCCGACAGTCACTGAGTCATAGTTGTATGCTGAAGCCATCCAGGCTAACGCATTAAGCCCACCGGAAGTGGACAAGCCTAGCAGAAGACTATTTTTAGCTTTCTGGACATCCCTTTCGCCGGTCTCCCATCGCTCCATATGTATATTGCCTCCCCAAAATTGCCAGCGGAATGGCATTCCCGCAGATTTACCTCGCGCAAAAAGCTTGTTAACACGTTGAATAGTTTGGCTCATATGTTGACCGTTAACGATCACATCGACTTTGATATCGTAAATTCCATAGGGGAGGCCGCTGGTGTCAACCTCATGACTGCCCATACTGAAGTTCTGTACGCTGAGAAGTTTACCCTCCCGGGAAAGATGAACTTCGCCAGCAGAGGGCAAGAAAACAATGACGGGGATAACGGAGTGCGAATCATTGAAGACCGTTGACTGCGCATGATTGCCCCAGGAAAAACCATAGATTTTTCCAGAAGGAAGCGCAGTGACCGATCCAAGAGACTGTAAGTTCCAGGAGTCTAACATGCCACCAGCAAGTCTATAGCCTGAAAAATCACGTTCGTACATGGCACGATAGAGTTGAGCCTGTTGGGAATTCGATCCCAGGCCGTATACAGTGCCATTCATCATTAAATGGTGCTCTTTCAACGCTGTAACAGAATCGAATGAAAGATAATTTGAAGTACTACTGTCTCCTCCCTTCATCTTATTGTTATAAATGCCAAAGTTATAACTAAGTGTACTACTCAGATTTGCTGCACTTGAATCACCGATATCCTCGAGTTTAGGGCGAAAAAGGGTTTTAAGTGCTTGCTGAGTGACAATCATTTGCAACGTAAGTTGCTGGAAGTTTAGATACAACCAGGCATTAGCGGTAAGGGGTATTTTAGACTCTTCATTAAATGGAATATCTTTGAGACTATTAATTTTTGACCGTGTGAGATCATTTAAAGACGCATTGCCATTCTGATCTTCAAGCTCGATTAAACGTACTTTTACCATATTATCATCGAGCCAAATGGAAGCTGTGCCGATACGCTGATCATCCTGTGTACCAGAAACCCCATTTAGATGGATGTATAATGGGATACTCATACCATCTTGTAATGCTTTTCTAAAGGCATCAGGAACCATGATGCCGGCGACATGTAAACTCTGAAGAGGAGAAGAATTAACTTCATTCATGCCAGCAAAGAAAATGACTGTATAAGTAACGCAAGCTTGAAGGATTTTATTCTCGACAATGCGCACAGACAACATCTCCCAAAACTATTTGACTGAAACGAAATGATTCTCTTGCCAAAATGCTACGCGGCCACTTTTATCTGCAACATTTACTCGCGTGAATGTTCGCGACTTTCCGGGCATAAGATAGTAATTTTCTTTGCAAGACTCCCCATCAGCTGGTTTCAAGCATGGGCCATAGGCGATAATACGTAATGTCGCATTTCCTGGATTGGTGATTTTTCCTGCTGAATATTTATATTCGTACTTTGCTTTACGAGGCGCGACAACCAATATAGAACTAATAAGCGCTGACGCTGTGGCAACAGCATGACGCTTCGCGTTGCTCCTTTTACCTTCGCTCAACGATTGATCGGACCAAAGAATCCGGTAATAACGTTCTTTATCGTCAGCGGGTCCTTTATAGAAAAAACGGATAGTCTCATTGCTTTTAGCGGGAAGTAATAAACTTCCTGGTGTCAAAAGAAGTTCGTTTCTACTCTCCATAGGAATGATGCTACCTCCCTCTAAAGGGTTGGTTATTCTTTCAACTCTGATATTAATAAGGCGTCCTGTATCAGTGGAGTTTTTTATCTCTTTACTGATAACAGAGCTGTCGCTATACATAAAAGAGGATATATCACCAATGTCTAACGCATAAGCCGGCATCATTACAGTTAAAGAAAGGTTACACGCAAAAAAAATTTTTTTCATAATTCATTCTCCTAAAAAAAAAGGAGCGGTCCCTCGCTCCTCAATTAATGGAATTAGCTAGTCCAGGTTGCATCAAACTGGACGCTAACATCGCCACTCCAGATACCTTCTGGCAATACGCTCAAATCAGTTGCAGGCGTTGTGCCGTCAGTAGTTGCATTTGCAATTGAGAATGTAAATGCATCCTGACCAGCAAAGCGACCTGCTTTATTATAATTAGAAGCAATATTGCTCAGACCACCACTTTTACCTGTAACGGTGTCAACAAGAACTGTATCAGACGTTTTATCGACCGCATTACCGAAGTAATTAACTCCAACATTCAGCGTTGACCCTGATCCATCAAGCTGCGTTAGCGTGTTACTTACTAATCGTGAGGTTAGTTTGAATGCCGTTGCGCTTGAATCTCCTTCAATTGCAACGTCAAAAAGACCTTTTTGAGTATTGAACCCTTTAACGCCCTCAGCGTATTGGAATGAAAGGCTTCCCAGAGGCGTTACAACTAATTTACTGGTAGTATCTTTCTTTGCTGTTGCGGACCATGTCGCCACAGCTTGTGCTGTAGTATCGGCTGCCTGAACTGCACCCATGCTAAAAGAAGACAACAATGCAAGCGCTAAAATTTTACGTTTCATAAATGCACCTTACTCTTAATGGTTTTAACCTTGAAGGTTCCTTGTATTAACAAGGCTTTTTTCTAGTCGGAATTCACTACTATGTAATCCGATTAAAAGAAGCTAAAGGATATAACTTGCATAAGTGTGCTAATAACAAGTCAATACTGTACATTTACGCTCGATAGCGAACAAGTGAACACTCGAATCAATCGCAATCTCACGTAAAGCCACTGCTTCCGACGAAAATAATAACCTTGACGCAAAATGATTGGGTAGTAATAAATTGTTATCTAACCAATAAATAATATGTGTTAAATTATTGATCTCTTTTTACATGGGGGAATGCGGTTTCCTGCTGCGTTGATAACATTTTCGTAGCGTATAGATGTCACATTGATAAGATCTCTTATCCCTTTTTAAGAACAGCATAAGCATTATTTAAATGATGTATTTATTATTTAAGAAATATATCATGCCATTTCCTTTTAAGAACTCAAGCCCCGATGTTGATTTCACAAAATAATATAAATGTTAAGCATGTGGCTATGTGGAAGAGTTCTTATGCTAACAGTGCAATCTCTATGGGATTATATAGCCAGAGGAAAGCTAAGTACTCATTTTTGCTACTCATGTGAATTTTTTAATATAGGGTGTTTTTGCTAGTGAAAAATCCATGTTAATTATGTGAAAGGTTCTTAAATTCATGAGTGCTATGTTTGTTTTGCATAATGCTTTGAATTAAATGATAAAATAGAAATTCACCTTAAATTTCTCTAGTAAGTGCCAGGCTTTTTTTTAAGGATAATTCACTTGTTTTAATGCGTTCTTTAGCAATAATTAAAAAATTCCTATTAGCTCTTCAGGATTTAGAAGGGTGTAAGATAAATACACGTCTGTCGTTACTTAAACTTAGTCAGGAACGTGTATTATTTTTTTTGTATGGCTAGTTCAATTTCGCATGCTGAAATTAGCGTTAAGATAAATATCGGAGCTCCAGTGTCAGGATACTTTTAATCTGCATAACGAGTTTAGATGCCTGCATGAAGTACTTAAAAAGTCGATTTAGTAAGCGACTAAACTCATCTTAATAAGTTGCATAAATTATAGGTAGGAAATCAATGAAAGGTGAAAGAAAAACACGGGTTTTGATGAGATTCAATCCAGTAGCGGCATCTATTCTACTCGCTCTACCGGTTTTTGCTCAAGCAGCCGATCTTAATATCAAAAATGGTACTATAGCAAATTCAAATGGCGTACCCGTAATCAATATTGCCAATCCAAATGATAATGGCCTTTCTCATAACGTTTATGATGATTTCAATGTTGGTAAGAACGGCGTAATTATTCAATAATAGCTCTTCTGGTACAAATACTGTAATTGGGGGAGCCATCGCGGGTAATAGCAATCTTACCTCTGGTAGCGCCAAAGTCATCCTTAATGAAGTCACTTCTAATAAGACCAGTATGCTTGAAGGCCTGATGGAAGTCGCAGGAGACAAGGCTCATTTAGTTATTGCTAATCCTAATGGTATCTCCACAAGCATGGGAAGCGGCTTTATCAACACCAGTAAAGCCACTATCACAACCGGTAAACCGGATATTCAGAACGGCTTGTTGAGAGGTTATTCAGTTGGCGGCGGTATTATCACTCTCAAAGGACTAATGAGTTCTTCGCCCACAGAGATTCTTGCTCGCTCTGTTGCAGTTCAAGGGCAAATTGTCACCGATGAACTCACCGTCATCGCCGGTAATAATTATATTAATAAAGATGCAGAGGTCTTGGGACATGTAACGGCAAGCGGTGTCAGAAACACTTACGCCGTGGACGTGTCAGATCTGGGTGGCATGTACGCTAACCGCATCAATCTAATCAGTACTGAAAGCGGAGTAGGTGTAAGAAATACAGGTACTCTTGCAGGTGGTGCTGATAATATCCATATTGACGTAAATGGTAAGTTTATTAACACTGGCGGTGAGGTCCAATCGGTTGGCGGTACTAACATCAAAACTAATGGTGTGCTGGAAAACATCGGTGGGAATATATCGGGTAAAGGCCAGGTATTTATTAATACGACAAATAATTCCTTAAATAATACCAGTGCCGGTAGTATTTCCTCAGAGTCCGATATTTACATAGATAGTGGCGAGTTAGATAATAAAAACGGTAAAATTGCTTCTGGCGGTGTGTTAGGCATCAATACTAATGGCAAAACGTTAATCAACAGTGGTAAGGGCAGTTCTGCAGGTCTGGAAGCAACTGTTGTCGCGCTGAAAACAGGTAAGTTAGATAACCGGACTGGGCAGATCAGGGGGGGCGGCCTTGCATTCGAAACTTCTGAGATAACCAATGTTGGAGGCGAAATTCAATCTGCTGGTAAGATTGATATAATTAGTTCCGGAAATATTGATAACACCAAAGGTCTTATTAGGTCTCAAGCCGGTGGCATTCAGATTGAAACGGCTAAGTATTTTATCAATAAAGACAATATCACTGCTGATGCTACTAGCAACGATTCCTTAGGGTTAATTGCAGGTGACAACGGAATAAAATTAAAAGCAGGCACGATTAATAATTCGACTGGTGGAATAAGTTCATCAGGGACAATCTCACTGGAAAGTAGCAGTACGATTAACAATCGTAATGGGAAAATAGCCGCTGATAAAGCCGTGTCGCTTTCTGCCATTGGCAATATCGACAACTCAAGTGGAAGGCTGCTATCGAAAGACACCGTCTCGATTATCGGTTCTACAATGGACAATAGTCTTTATGTCGGTCAAATTATGGGAGATCGTGGGGTTAAAATAGATTTGTCTGGGTATTTTAACAACCACATTGGTTTAGTAAGTTCACAATTCGGTAACGTTGACATTAAAGCTAAAAACGTCAAAAACGTTGGTGGGATGATTCTTGGTAAAGATATCTCAATCAAAACCGAAGCAGACGTTGATAACTATCATGGGTTAATGGTTGCAAATAATATTCTCAATATTGATGCTAAGACCAATGTTAATAACACCTATGGTGAAGATTTCGGATCGTGGTATGGTAATTACTTCGGAATACCGGGCCAAATTGGTGGATTAATTGGCACTAATGGCGTAACAATCAACGCTCAGTCTATTAATAACACGCATAGCCGTATTATTGCTGAGCATGGTCCGTTAAACTTGAATGTCGTAGAAATAATTGATAATTATCGTGCCTTGATAGCCAGTGGCGGTGATGCAAAAATTAATGCAAAGCGCTTGATTAATAATTATGCCACTCTCCACAGTGCCGGCGATCTTAGTATCGATGTTGATTCTCTGTCCAACTACAGCTCTGGTACCATCGAAAACAATGATGCAACAGGGATAATATCATCCGATCGATATCTTTCATTAATTGTTGGGAGTAGTTTTAACAATTATGGATGGGTTAGCAGTAAGCAGAATGCTTTAGTTCGTGTTGCAGGGGCGTTGCATAATTACAATACAATTTCTTCTGATAATACATTGGAAGTTGATACAAGTGGCACCCTTACCAACGAAAAAAATATTGCAGCAGGAACCGTACTTTATGTTGAATCAGATGGCAGTATTGTCAATAGCAGCAAAGGCAATATGGTCGGTAGTTCCGCGTTTATCAAAGCCGCAGTTGATTTAACTAACTATGGTAATGTCGTTGCCTGGGATTATCTCGATGTCAATGCTGCTCGCACGATCTATAATTACAAAAATATTTTTACTGAAGGCAACGCAGTAATTACTTCGAAATTAATACACAACTCTGGATCTAATGCTGTTTTAGGTGGTGAAAGGGGACTTGTACTTACAACCTCACAGTTGACCGGTTCAGGCACTATCGTTGGTTTATGATGTAAAAATTATTAAAGCAGCAGCGCCGCTGCTGCTTTAAATTGAATGAGAGCGATCGTAATAGTGCAACTCTATAAAATTCATTTTCTAATTTTTTTCTTTTGTTTTCATGTGACCGCAGCAGACAATTTGGATAAGTTTGCGAGGGAGCAGCAGCGCAACGACTCAAACCTTTTGCGTGAAAATAAAATTGAGAAGAAAGATGTTTTCTCTGAAAAAAGAGAGTTGATCATTGATAATATCCAGATTCCTAAGGATAAAGTATGTTATCGCATAACCAAAATTACTCTTAATAATGATTTTATAAATGATCTGAATATTAAAGGTATTAAGAATAAATTTACTGGCGAATGTCTTGGTATTAATGGGATTAGAAGTTTTGTTAATATTATTCAAGACTATTTTATTAATGCCGGCTTTGTCACCACGCGTGTTGACATTCCTAATCAAGATTTAACTACAGGTGCGCTTGCCATAACGGTTACTCCTGGCCGGATAGAACGTATTTTGATTGAAAGCGGTGACGTTAATGCTCATATTCTCCCTTTTAAACAGGGTGATATTCTTAATCTAAGGGATATAGAGCAAGGCCTTGAAAACTTACAAAGGACGCCGGCAGTTGATGTTAAAATAAATGTTGCGCCCGGAGGTCGAAGCGGTTATAGCGATATCATTATAAATACTCACCGTACGAAGAGTTGGAGCGCCAAAGCGAACTATAGTAACTGGGGGGATAAAAATACAGGGCAAAATATATCTAGTGGCGCATTTTATCTCTTTAATCTTGCTGGTATAAGTGATGTAGGTTATCTTTCGGGAGCGAGTAGCATAACTGGAGGGTACAAAAATATAACCGCCTGGTACTCCTTGCCATATGGATTTTGGGACTACGAATTTACCTATAGCGCAAGCGTCTCGGATCAAAATATACCCATTGCTGACTGGGATTATGATTATATTGGCAGGAATAAGTATTACAGCTTTAAAACCTCGCGCTTGCTTTTTCGAGATATGTCAAAGAAGATTTCCGCAAGCTTAGAAGTTTTTAAAAGAAAAGCCGATTATGAGTTTGGCGGCATCAAACTGGCCATGCAGAAACGCGATATGAGCAACATTAAGCTGGCGTTCAATTATATTCAGGGGTTTGACGGTGCCTCATTAGACTCAACAATAAGTTGGCAGCGATTTGTCAAATGGCTGGATGGCAAAGAAACACCAGATATGTTATCTGGCGACGTGGACCGTGCCAGTCATATCTATAATTTAAATATGAACTATTTAAAAGCTTTGAAGTTGTCATCGCTGCCTGCCTGGTATGAGATGTCCATCGGTGCGCAATACAGTCCTGCGACACTAACAATTCAGGATCAGTTTAATATTGGTAATCGCTGGAATGTCAGAGGGTTTGAAAACAGTTCTGGTGTTGATGCGATAAATGGTTTCTACATACAAAATACTCTTAACTTTACAACTGCCTTCAAGGGATTAACTACTTTCTTCGGAGTTGATTATGGGCAAGTAGGTGGGAGCCAATCTACGCGGCAAATTTATGGGGGCGACAAACTCATGGGGGCTACTGGAGGAGTAAAAGGAAACGTTCAGTCTTTGGGATATGACCTATCCCTGTCGCTTCCATTGCTCTCGCCATCAAAAATGATCGTCGATGATTTTACGGCAAAATTTAACATCAGTTATCAGCTTTAATTACTATGGAAAAAAAAAGCTTTTACATTGGTACGGACATTGTTGAAGTAAGTAAGATTACGCGGGCAATAAACAATGGAGGGGATGGTTTTCTTCATCGTGTCTTTTCTCTTTCTGAAAGAAAAAAATTTATTGCAGAGGAGATGGATTATGAGAGAGTTTCAGGTTTTTGGGCTGCTAAAGAGTCTCTCGTTAAGGCTTTAGGTTTGGGGTTCCGAGAAGGGATAACCTTTCAGGATATGGAGATCCGGCATGATCGCTTCGGATGCCCCTATTTTTCCCTTTCCGGCCGGATAGCACAGATAATCAAAGAGCGAGATATCGAACATATCTCTCTCAGTATATCCCACTGTCGAACACATGCTGTTGCGGTAACGATTATTTCCTGATGAAAGACAAAGGAATAAAATGTATACATATAAGGATTTGGATACTAAGAATGTGCTTGTCTCTGGCGCAAGCGGAGACATCGGGTTAGCAATATGTGAGAAATATCTGGATCAGGGCTGTAACGTTTATACCATATTTAAAAGCAGCGCTGATCCCCTTCGTATATTAAGTGGACGTCATCAAAACGGCCACCGTTTAACTATTTTGCAGTGCGATCTTACTATTCCTGAGAGTGTAAGTGAGCTGTTTATCACTCTTAGTTCCGCTATCACGCAACTCGACGTTCTCGTCAACAATGCGGGTATCGTCAAAGATAATCTTTTTTCCTCAATGAGTTTTGACGATTTCAATACTGTCATTGAAACCAATATGTTAAGTGCCTTTCATCTTACAAAAGAGATGTTGAAACTCTTACGAAGCGCAGAAGGCGCGACGATTATTAATGTTGCGTCTATAGCTGGAATTATTCCCAGTGTAGGGCAAGCAAATTACAGCGCTTCTAAGGGGGCCTTACTCAGTTTTACCCGGTCACTTGCTGCTGAACTTGCCCCGCGTGGAATCCGTGTAAATGCCGTGGCACCGGGTATGATTGCTTCAAAGATGGTAAAGAAAGTCTCAAGAACCGTCGTTCGAGATGTAACAAACTCTATACCACTCAAGCGACTAGGAAACTGTAACGAAGTCGCTAATACCATTGTTTGGTTATCTTCTTCAGCATCCAGTTATATTGTGGGGCAAACCATCGTGATTGATGGCGGGCTGGTCATGCGGTGATTTATGTCAAAATATACTATTCCTCCAAAACTATTTCTTGAGATGGGTGCCTGGCGCCAGCCTCTTATGATGGTCGATCGCATAGAGGATTATAAATATGGTAATAATGGTTATATTCGGGTAATCAAGCATGTTACCTATAACGATCCTTATCTTGTTGGACATTTTCCCGAAAATCCTATTATGCCGGGTGTCATTGTTGCGGAAATATTCGGCCAGGCGAGTGAGTATTTCTCTTTTATTAGCGATGTTTGCGACATCTTTGCAGAACGTTTCGGTATGTCATTAACCAGTTTACGTGATATTTATAGCTTTATTCACAGGCCAGAACTAACCGAAATTATCCGCGAGCGTCGCGCTCAAGTCCATGGCGTTCTGGCATCTCAGAACTTAAAATTCAAGGATATTGCTTATCCAGGAGATACCATCGAAGTGATAAGCAAGCCCGCTTTCACTGATCCTGCCGGGTTCAAACACTACTCCGTTACGGCAAATGTTGGTAAGAAAAAGATTAGCGATGGCACCATTATCAATTTTCGAGAAACTAAATAACAGGGATGAAAAGCATGACAGTAATGCAGAGTAAAATTGAAGAGCGTAAAGATGTCCTCTTCACCATCAAAACAGAGATCATCCAGCGCTTAAATATTCCTCGTGAACCATCGCAAATTGACGATGATACACCCTTATTTGGCAATGGCCTGAAATTAGATTCGGTCGATGCGACCGAGATTATTGTAATGCTGGACAAGGTTTTTGATATTCAGGTAAGTGAAAGTGACAATCCGTCTTATATGCGCAGCATTAACAGCCTTGCTTCTTTTGTGATAACGAAACGTCAGGCTTAATTTCGGTTAACTATTTTAATAAGGACTATTATGAAATCGCTGCATGACTTACATCTGGCCGGCAAGGCTAAAATGGGCATTTTTAATAACCATCTGATTCCTGCTGCTTATCACGAACCTGCTATCGAGTATAAAGCGGTAAGAGAGAATGCCCTGCTGGTTGATTACTCTCACATGTCGATAGTAAGCGTGATGGGTGATGATGCATGGGCTTTAGTTAACCATCTGGCCTCGGCTGATGTCTCTATTATTCGCGATGAACAAGGCCTTTATTCCCTGGTACTTAATGAGGATGGCACTATCAAAGGTGATATCTATATTTTATGTACCCCTGACGGTTACTACATCTTGTCAGAAAATATTTCGGCCTCCGACATAATCAACTCTCTGAATAACCTCTTGCAACATGCTGAATATCTCGAGATCTCCGAAATGCCTGCTATCAAGTCAATGACAGAAGAGGCGTGGGGGGCACTGATGGTTGAAGGCCCTTATTCCTGGGAGTTACTGGCTGAAGTTTATGGCTTCGATATTATCGGCTTACCCTACCATGAATATATCAATCAGGACGGTGAGCTAATCATTTTTCGCTGTGGCAAGCATGGTGAATTTGGTTACCTGTTAATTGGCCCGCAGCCTACACTCGTTGATGCATGGTCAACGCTTGTTGATAGAGGTGAAAGGTATCATTTAAAAACCGGTGGTCTTGATTATCAGCGCACTGTACGCATTGAGAATATGTGTTGGGATGAAAATATCTATGGTGAGTTCAGCCGTCATCCGGTTGAGTTGCAAATGCAGTGGGCAGTGCAATACGACAAGGAGGGGTTTATCGGCAAAGAGGCTGCTGCCGAACATTCCCTGGAGCCTGCGAAACGTAAAATTGTTGGTATCTGTCCACTGACTGAGAGCGCCATGATCTCCTCCAACGACAAAGTGTTGGTCGATGAACAGCAGGTCGGCGTAATCGTTAAGTCTGTCTGTTCTCCCGCGCTGGGAACTTCAATTGCCCTTGCGCTGCTCGATCATGATTACGCCTGGTCAGATATTTCAGGTTTCACTATCGAAACCGCTGCAGCGAAGATCCCGGCGAAAACACAGAATCTTCCCTTTCTTTATAACTTAAGTTTGTTGGTCCGCCCGACAGAGCACAGCTATGTCGATGCCACGAAGGCACGGCACGCTTAATCGTCCGCAACGTCAGCCATCAGTAAACGCGCGAGCTGGCGTTGTTACCCGCATCGAACCAGGCAGTCTGTTCTCACTGCCGCTGCAGGGAAGCATGATGAAGATTAATAGAAAAAGAGTCGTTATTACCGGGATGGGCATCCTCTCGTCTCTGGCAGAAAACCTTCAGGATTTTAAATGCGCACTTCTTAATAAGAAGTGCGGCGTGACGGATAGCCAACGTTTTGAAACCTGGTTCGAAAATGCCCGGGCAGCTGAAGTGTTGCACGACATCCAATGCCCTGAGCTGGCAGACGAAATTGTGCAGTCATTAGATAACGCTGCGCTCTGGGCCTATAAAGTGGGCAAGGATGCATTAAATCAGGCGGGCCTCATCGCAAACTCATGTGCTCTTGAAGAGACGGGGTTAATTGTTGGTGTCTCCTCTGCGGGCACGGAAGCCTTCCTGCCGCTATTTGAACAGCGCATTGAAGATTTTTCCCTGCGTAAGGCCGTTTATGCCGGCGGGTTCGCCTCATGCTGCTCAAGTGTATCAACGCTGCTTGGTCTAAAAGGCGGGGTGGAACTGGTGGCGACCGCCTGCACCGCCAGCCCTAATGCCATCGGTATAGCGTTCGATTATCTGCAAAACGGGAAGAGCAAAACCATGCTTGCCGTGGGAACGGAACCGATCTATTTGCCGACCTTCGCCGGTTTCTATGCCCTTAACGTTATGCATCCCGATGTCTGCACACCTTTCTCTGGCCAGCCGGGCATGTCAATCGGCGAAGGCGCAGGGGCGTTAGTGCTGGAAGAGTACGAACATGCCATAGCGCGCGGGGCTACTATCTATGGCGAAATCCTCTCTTATGCCACCTCCTGCGATGCCTACCATGAGACCGGACCTTACCCGCGAGCTAATGGGGCGGTGCAGGTTATGCTCAAAGCGATGGAGAACGCAGGCGTTACCCCTGATCAGATTGATTATGTCAATGCGCACGGTACCGGAACGGAAGCCAACGACCGGATCGAGACCATGGCGATGAACAAGGTCTTCGCTCATCGCAAGGATTTGCTTGTCAGCTCAACAAAATCCTACTTCGGACATAACATCGGCGCAGCCGGCATCGTTGAGTTAATCGCCTGTCTGGTCACGCTACCTGACAATATCGTTTTGCCTACGCTCAACTTCTCTCTCCCGCGTCCGAATTGCGATCTTGATTACGTTGCAAATGAGTTCAGAGAGAAACAGGTTAATCTTTTTTTGAAAAACAACTATGCGTTTGGCGGTAATAACTGCTGCATGGTTATCAGTACCCGACCGGGCACAGTCCCTGTAACTAACTATTCCCCCAAACGTGTTGCGATAACCGGCGCTGGCGCCGTTACCGCTATTGGCCACACGGTAAGCGACATTCTGCATAACATCTGGCAGGGCAGCGCCACCGGAACCCTGGGCGACGTGATATTCCCACAGGACACATTGGCAGAGGCGCGTGAGCTATTAGCTGTTCTGGAGAAAACCGACCAGTTGAGGAACATCTTTGGCAGTGAGCACGCCTTGGGTACGGGAAAGCTGCCGGAAGAGGAGGCACATTTTAAAACATTCCAGGTGAGCAATCTGGAACCCCGTAAATATCTGCGCCGCTTTGATTCTCGTAAAGCCACTCGTGGCGGGACCTTTGCGCTGGTAGCACTCTCTGAGGCGTTGAACAGCGGTAAACGCAAAATTAAGCGCGACGGTGAAAACCTCGGCATGGTGATGGGGATGTCACGCGGACCGCAGGAGACAACCTATAAATATTTGCAAAGCCTGAAACCCGATCCGCGCAAAGTTCGTACTTCGGAATTTCCCGGTTCGCTAATGAACGCAATTGCCACTTTTTGTGGCATCTCCGAAGGGATCAAAGGCTACACCACGACGCTGGCAACCGGTGAAAATGCCGCGCTTGGCGCACTGACCTATGGTTATGAACTCGTGCGGCAGAATCTGCAACCACAGGTCATTGTCGGCGGCGCGGATGAGTTTTTTCCCTCGATGGCGCTCTATATGGATGCCGTTACGCAGAAAATCGCCATGATCGCCGACGCGGCCGATTATCAAATTTATAGCGCGAAGGCAAAAGGGTATGTACCCGGCGAAGGTGCCTGCATGCTGTTGCTTGAGGAGCCGCAGGCTGCTCGCGAGCGCGGTGTTGAAGTACTGGCCGAAATCATTGGCTACGGCAAATCTTGTGATAACAGCTGGTTTGATCCTGCCCAATCAGGCGAAAAATCCGAAGCTATGGTGCTGGCTATTCAACGTGCCCTTGCCGATGCTGGGGTGGAGGCCCACGAGATCGATCTGGTGTGCGGCAGCAGCCATGGCGGGCCTGCGCATTCGCAGGTTGAGATAGATGCCCTTTATGCCGTTTTCCATCAGTCGCACCCGCAGGTGCCGGTTGTTAACTACAACGCTTGCTTCGGTTTTGTCGCGTCGTCGGCCGGTCTGTTGAACCTGCTGGTGCTTACCGAGTGCATCAAAACGCAAACCGTACCGGCGATTCCTGGCACCGAGTCCTTCTTCGATAATCAAATTAATTTTGTGCGCCAGCCGCTGACGCTTGCTGTTCGCCATGCGCTGTTGGTCGGCGCAACAGAGGGCGGCAACTACTACGCGATGGTTATAAAAGGATAGCGCAGTGGAAAATGCAGCTTTGATTTCCGGCTACAGCCTTTCATTACCTTATGCTCATCATCCTGCTCAGTTGATGAATAATCTGCGACAGGGCATCCGCGTTAACACCACGCCGTGGTTTGCCAGTGAAGAAGAGGCAATCAAATGCGGATTTAAGCGTAATGTCAGCGTAGCCAGGCTTAATGCAATGAAGGAGTCTGATCTTGACCTGATCTACCGCTTAATCGAAGAGGCACTGGCGCAGGCAGCCTTACCCCCTGCCGCGTTGGCGGGGGGGGCTGTCCGAGTCTATGTGACTGGCCTCGGGCCGCGAGTCGATGCGATGGATTACAAATCCTTTTACGACAAAAACGATACTGAAGACGTTGCGCTTTCCGCATCGATAAAAAATCTGCATGTCAAAAATATGTCCCAGGATTATCTGGCTTTCAAACTGGCAGAAAAATACCGCCTGCAAATCCTGCCCGCCGCGATGAACTGCACCAGTAATTCCGCGTTGACGGCCCTTCATTTGGGTTGTCATGCAATTGAGAGCGGTGGCCTTGATCTGGTTTGCGTTATTAATTGTTCAAAAATTAATACCCAGGATATCTGGTTCCTGGAAAACCAGTCGATGCTGGCAAGCAGAGTGGTGCAACCGTTTGGTAAAAACAGTCAGGCTGTCTTATTTGCAGAAGGTTTTTCGGTGATGTTACTGGAGCGCCATAGATACCGTGGCGGTCAGAAGCGAAAGAACGCTGTCCGGTTAAAATCAAATTACATCCAGACCAGTGCCGGGCGTAGCCACGATGCTGGCTGGCTCAGTTCTAATCTATTAAAAGTGATGCGCAGTGTATTGAGTGAAGCAGCGGTGACGCCGGATCAACTCTGCGCCATTATTCCGCACGGCAATGGATCTTCGACCAGCGATACATCGGAGGCGAAAGCGATTTCAATGCTGGTGGGCGAGCAGACGATACCGGTCCTGGCCTACAAAGGGATGCTGGGGTATACCGCTACTGGCTCCGGTCTTATCGATCTCATTATCGGTGCAGAGGCTTTACGAAAGGGAGAGTTAATTCCGGCAGTGGCGAATGATGAAGTAAGTGATGAAATATCTCATCAGCTATTAATTAATCAGTCCGTGCTGCCTCATCAAAAATCACATCTATTAAAAACCGGTCTCGGCGTGGATGGCTCCATTATCGGCGTTGTCCTCTCTCTCTTCGCGAAAGGGGAGGCAAGGCTATGAGCGATGCAATGTTTCTCAATGCCTTTACGATGACCGAGCCGGAGATGATTTCTATATTTACTCTCCCGGGTGGTTGAACGTCTGGGAATCCCATCTCTACAACCAGTCTTTAAAAGCAACGGCTAAGCGTGGCTGGGGTTTTAAACGCTTCGGTACCAGCAAAGCGGTCTATGCACGAGAAATGGTGCGTAAACCGGACTATATCCACTATATCGAAGCGCTTGAGCAGGCAGCGGAAAGTGCATTACAGAGCCTGGGCGCAAAAGAGCGGATGCTGTTATTAAAATCACGTACCGCGTTTATCTACGTTGATGCGTGGGGCGAGAGTGCAATTTTTGAAAATATAAGCAGCGCATTGCACACCTCCACCATCGATACCCTGCCGAAAAATCTCCTGAAGAAATTCGCCATCAAAGATGTTAGTTGCAAAATGCGCGGCGAGAAATTATCGCTGATCGCCGCGATGCGCTGGGCGCAGGATTATCTTCGCTGGAATATGTTTGATTTTGTGGTGGTCTGCGCGGCCTGGCGTGCGATACCGCTGCTGGTCTTCTCCGAGGCAACATTAACGGGTGAGGGCGGAAATAAAAGGGCGCAGCAAAAAAGCGGCATTCACCTCTGCGTTGAGCGTGCCGGCTGCTTTATTTTTAGCCGTCGCGCAGGTGGCATCAAAATTCGCTGCGGAAATTACCATAGCTGGCAGGATGGCGCACAAACTCAGCGTGAACTCTACGAGAATGCGAGCGATATCGATCTGTTTGCGCAGGCCGGACCGATGACGAATCCCAGGGCGCCTGAACAGGGGGTAAACGTCATTGATCTCAGCGCGATTTTTGGTGCCAGCGGCTGTTTAACCCCCGCTCTGAGCTGGGAGTTCCTGCAACAAAATGCGCCTCGCGGGACAAAAATACGCACTATCGTAAAGGACAGCTTCGGTGGTAGCGCCTGGTTCGACAGCTGGCTCGAAATGGAAAAGGAAGGCGCATGAAAAACAGCGTAAAAGCTCTACCTGCCATTGTTCTCAGCGATATCTCAAAACAATTTGGCACAGGTGAAAGCCAGGTTAGCGCATTGAAAAGCGTGAGCCTCGAGATTGCGAAAGGGGAATTTATCGCGCTGTGCGGCCCTTCCGGCAGTGGCAAAAGTACGCTGCTTAATATCCTCTCGGGGATTGATCAACCGAGCGCAGGACAGGTTATTTTTTTAAATCATCTGCTCAACGGCCTTCCTGAAAAGGAGATGGCCGCGATTCGTGGTCAACATCTCGGCTTTATCTTCCAGTTCTTCAATCTGATCCCGGTACTGAACGTGCTGGATAATATTTTTTATCCGCTGGTTCTCAACGGCTATTGCGATAGAAAAGAGGCGAAAGCGCGTGCACTACATGCGCTCGACAGCGTCGGCCTCGCGCAGCTTGCACGTCGAAAACCCGGTCAATTATCCGGTGGTCAGCAGCAACGTGTGGCGATTGCCCGCGCGCTTGCGCATCAGCCTGGCGTTGTTGTCGCCGATGAACCGACGGGCAATCTGGATTTAGCCACCGGCGAGGCGATCATGGATTTGCTGTTAAACATTAATCAGCAAACACAAACCACCTTTATTGTTTCCACGCATTCCACCCAGCTCAAGGATCGGGCAAAGCGGGTTATTGAAATCACGGATGGAGAATTAACTTATGATTCGGCCCGGTAAACGCGATGGACTTAACGGAGTAATAATCGGCTTATCGCTGGTGGTGAACGCGGCATTTGCCGCCCCAGCGTCTGAAGTTGAGAAGATAATAGCGCAGGGTTTTCCTGCACAGGAGCAGGCGTTGGCCGAAACCACCTCCGCATTATGGAATGAATATCGCCGCGAACACCATGTCGCCTCGCTGATCTTTTACGCCTACGGCGTACTACAACAGGCAAAACACTATGCTGCGATAAATGACTTTATCCACGCCGCAGAGTATGCAAAAACCGGGTTTTTCTTTCTCGATGAAGCAGTGGAGTCAAACGACGATAATCTGCGATTGCACTATTTACGTGCGCGTATTGATGCTTACTTACCTGCAAAAAACGGCCGGTGCATCATCGCTCTGCATGACACCGAACGCCTGGTGAATGCAACAGACTTATTTGATGAGAATATGCTCATCCCCATTCGTTATATGCGCTACCGCGCGCTCATTGATTGCGGGCGAACGCACGATGCCGCGATTCTGTTAAACGATTTAAGGAAATTGGGAACGCGCGTGGAGAAATATACTCTCTTAGCGTCTGGCACCGCACCAGAGTGGGATCTGCAGGAATTGACGCAGGTCGTTATGCCACTATTGAAAGAGAAGTAAAGGAATACACCATGTTATTTATTAATCTGGCGATGAGCTCTGTCCTGCTTTTTATTGTTTTTTGTTTACTCTTCCGCTTCAAAGATGCGCAGTTTGCTTTATTAAATATTTTTCGCCATCGGCGGCGTACCTTATCGACACTGGCCGCAATAATGCTTGGCGGTGTCGCCATTTTTCTTTATGGCGGTTTTATTCAGTACTCCTTCTGGATTTTGAAAGAGCAAACCATTCGTACCAATATTGGTCATGTGCAAATTTATAATCCGGCCTATTTTGAGAGTGCAAAGAGGAGCCAGAGCTTAATTGAGAATTATGCTGCGTTAAAGCAAACCATTCTTGCCCAGCCAGAGTTATCGGCTGATATTTCGACGATTTCAGGCCAACTTGAGTTTACTGGCGTGGCCTCACAATATGAAAACGAAACCACCAGTTACTTCTCCGGTCTTGGCGTCGAACCTTTAGCCGCATTAAAGCTTGGCTCATTCGATAATTTGATCAGCGGTAGCGATTTGTCACGTGTAAAAACGGACGAAGTGACCGCTGGAAGCGGTCTGGCCAAAACCCTTAACGCCGCGTATGGCGACTGGCTGGATATTATGGTGGTGAATGCCCAGGGAGGCCAGGGGGCTATCTCTTTAAAAGTACGAGGTGTTTTTACCTCCGGCATTAAAGACTACGATGATACGGCAATAAAGATGCCGTTAACGACAGCACAGCGCCTGATGGGAACTGAGGGCGTCAGTAAGGTTTTGATTCTGCTCAATACAGAAAACGTCTCAGGCTTTGCGGTTAAACTTCGGCATTTTATTGCCCAACATCATTTACCGTTGATCGTAAAAGAGTGGAATAGCGTCTCGCCATTTTATCAGCAGGTCGAAGAACTTCTCTCTGGCATTTACTTCTTTATTAAACTTCTTGTTGCAGTAGTTGTTATTTTTATGATCGGTAACTCCCTTACCATGAATATCGTTGAGCGTACCCGGGAAATTACCACCTTACGCGCTATCGGGCTAAGGCCATGGCATGTTACGCGGCTATTTATTCTTGAAGGGATATTTATTGGCATTATTGGCGCAGCAGGAAGTCTGGCGATAGGGTTTGCCCTTGCCTGGCTTATTAATGTGAAAGGTATTGCGATGCCGCCCTCACCGGGACAGTCGCAGGGGTATACCGCATTTATTAAAACCACGGATGTGGATACGGTCTGGTTTACCTTTTTCTTACCGGTTATTACCGCGACTTTCGCTTCCCTGCGTCCTTCATTACGCGCAGCGAAACTGAACCTGGCCGATGCTTTTAAATTTTCATAAAACAGGACAGCTGATGAATATTTTCTCTCTATGTTTTATCGCGCTGGCGATAATCCCTGCGGTCTGCAATGCGACGCCGGCGCAGGACATTATCCGCCGGGCTGACGAAATACGCTCCCCAAATCAACCGTTTCGCTATACCGTCACGGTGCGTGAATATAAAGAAAAGGCCGCTGAGGCGGTCAATACACAGATTTTCGATGTGTCGATGCGCTTTATGAAGCCCGAAAATGGCCAGCCTGCGGATGCAAGATCCCTTGTGCGTTTTATCTATCCTGCCAGAGATAAAGGCAAAATTATGCTCTCGGATTGGTATGACTTATGGTTTTACTCCCCGGAGTTACGTCGTCCAATGCCTGTTTCGCCTGAGCAGCGCTTAGTCGGGCAGATCGCGAATAGCGATGTCATTGTCACCAATTTCGATTACGCCTATAACGCTCAACTCACTGGCGAAACGGCTTGTGGAAAGCGTCTCTGTTATCGACTCTCCCTTGAACGGAAAACCGCCGCGACAACCTATCCCAAAATTATCTATCTGGTCGAGAAAGAGAGCTTTCGTCCTTATACCGCCTCCTTTTATTCACAGGATGAGAAATTACTTAAGGAGGTGAGTTATCTGGATTACCAGACCGTGCTCGGAGAAGCGCGGCCAATGAAAATCATTGTGCATGATGCACGCCACCACAAGGGATTTACCGTTATGGAATATAGCGATGTCAGACTTGAGTCTTTGCCCGAATTTTACTTTACCAGGGAAGCTATCCAGCGGGGTGTCAGGTGAAAACGCTCATTAATACTCTGCTTATTCCTTTGTCATTACTTACCTCTTTCTCACAGGCGTCCTGTCTCTCAGGCGATGAGGTGGCCGCAAATAGCGAAACCGCGCTGATGCTGCAAACCTCTTATATAAAGCGAACCGCTTCGCCGTGGAGCACCGCCGGAGAAAGAGCTTATACACCGACAAATGCTTTTCAGGATGCCGGGATAAAATTCAGCAGCAAGTGTGCGGTCATTGAAAACCGTCTGGATATTGATTTTTCCCTCTATGGCCTTGTTTATTATGCATGGCATCTGCCCGGCTCTTTTGAAGAGGATCAGCAGCGATCGCGTGTGCTGCTCAACAGGTTACAACTCAATTACACCCTCTCAGACCGGCTTCGCCTGGAAGCCGGGAAGTTAACGGCAACGCCGGGGCTCTTTTTTCTCAAATCGCCCGCAGCCCTGATGAGCAACTATTACGCAGGCTTTAAAAGCACCCGTATTTACGATCCCGCTATGCGGTCGAACTATAGCGAATCGTCATGGGGGGCGCGGTTAGTTGATAACCAACGCGACTACAGCCTCGCATTTACGGTTGCGCCTCAGTTGGCAACCATTAACCAGCGGTATGAAACATCCAGCCACTGGTCAGCAAACCGGCGCGGCAACGCTCAGGCGCGGTATCTCTTAAGTTATACCGACTATCGCCTGGCGAACCACACGCCTGCTATTAGCCTGTTGCTGGGCGACAAGCGCTCTCTCGCGCTCTCGGACAGCTTCAGTTACACACCAGCGCTCACTTTTAACGGCGAGGTGGCGTTGCACAACGCTCAGCAATGGCGCCATTTTTCGCCTGAACGTGCCGCAGAGGTCGTTGATTATCAATTTCCCTCTTCGCTTTATCGCGCAGAGCGCAAGGCGGGAGTTGAAGTGGCGTTAGGCGCGCAATACACCACCCGCGACTTCGCTGTGCTGGGGCTTGAATACTACTTCCAGAGTGAAGGCTATTCAGAGAATGAATGGCAACAGCAGGTGGAGTTTTCACGTTATCTGAACAGAGCATCGCAGTCGGCGTTATTAGATCAGATCTTTGATGCATACAAATATCTGATGGGAGCGGAAATAGGGAATGCCGCCAACAGAGGAGAGTTGCAGGGAAAACACTATTTGAGCGCTTATGGCAGTTTTCGCAGCGAGAAGGACGTAGCGCTCCAGCCCTATATCACGATGAATATGCGTGATAACAGCTCTCTGCTTGGTATACACGTTTCGACGCCTGTAGCGGCCTTTGACGACAGTCTTAATCTCTATGCTAGCGGCTGGGCCGGGCTCGGTAAGCAGGATACGGAATTCGCTTTTTTTGGCAAAACCGTCGGATTTTATCTGGGGCTTAACTATCTCTTATAAGGACATGAAAGATGAGTGAATACAAAACAGAAAAACCGCTCGTATTACTGTTCGCCGGGCAGGGAAATCCGGCAATCGGCATGGGTGCTGACTTATGGGATCTCACTTCGGCAACCAGACATATTTGGGATTGCGCCAGCGATGTATCGGGGATTGATGTTCGTCGCCTGTGCCTGAAAGGCCCGATGAACCGGCTAATTCAGACTACGGTGCAGCAGCTGGCGGTGACGGCCATTAATGTCTCGCTTTATACCCTCTGCCAGCCAAAAATGGATCCCTGTACGATAGTGGGTTCCTGCGGGCATAGCGTCGGTGAATATAGCGCCCTGTATGCCGCAGGTGCGCTCTCCCTGGAGAGTCTGTTTGAGGCGATCCACTTTCGCGCGAAGGTTATGCATGACATTAGCCGTCTGCATAAAGGCGAGATGGCGGCGGTGAAAGGTATTGATGTTCTGCGCCTGCGCGAACTGATCGACCATGCCGGGATAATTGTTGATATCAGCTGTGATAACAGCCCAAAGCAGCAGGTCATTGGCGGGGCTAGCGCGCCGCTACGTGATTTTTCTCGTCTGTTGCTGGAGAACGGATTCGAATCGGTCAAACTCGGCGTTAGCGGCGCGTGGCATACGCGTTTGATGACAGCGGGCGTTGCCTTGATGCGGGACTATCTCGCCGGGGTAGACGTTACGCCACCGCGCCATACGGTGGTAATGAATGTTTCCGGCAAGGCAGAGTATGATCCTGAGCAGATCAAAGAAAATCTCGCGCTCCATTTGACTCACACCGTTAAATGGCGTGACGCAATTGAGGGATGGCTTATTCATAAGCCGGGCGTGCAGTTTGTTGAGATCAGCAATAAAGCTTACCTCGCACAGATGCTCACTGACTTTATCGGTTTTACGCCCGCGATGTCCCGGCACTGTAAAACGCTTTTATCAGCGTGAGGACGCCCTCGTGATACCTGATTACCTGACTTTTATTCGCCACCAGGACAAAAAAATCCTGCCGCTGCTCTGCATCATTATCTATCTGCTGCTGGGGCTATACTGGAAAAACGCGGCGTTTAATCTGACATCACAGGATACGCTGATGATCAGTGCGATCCTTGGGCTGGTGATGTTTCATTTTATCTGGGAACTACAAGCCTACTGGACGTATAAATGCGTGATTAAAAATATCGATCTCTCCTTCTTCATTGGCAAAAAAGCGGGGCGACTGGAAAGGGCGCTGTCGCGACCGGCGATCGCCAGCCTGCTGAGCGGAGCGCTCTTTTGGCTTATCACGCAGGCGGCGCTTTTATTTTTTACGCCAGAGCAGGTGCTGCCTCTGCTGGCTGCGCTATCGCCGCTCTTTCTCTATGTTGTGTTTCGTTTTATCCGCAGCACTTATATCAAGCTGATCGGGCAAGAGGTGAATGAAACGCTGCGATTTAAGCATCTTCACCGTTATGTTGCCCGCTACCTGATGATTAGCCTGAGCGTAAGCCTGTTAACCATTGTGCCGCTTAAAAAGCAGCCTGAATTCTCCCTCGAACAGGGGCTGTTCTTTGCGCCGCTCATGGTCGCGATGCTGGTGCTCTGCGGGATTGTGCTGGCGATGAATCTGCTTTTTGTACGGCTATCGAGGCGCTATATCTTTCTCGGACGCCTCTTTATGCGCGAAATTGACTTCTATTTCGCCAGCCCGTTACCGCGGTTCACCAATACGGGTACGCCTTTCTGGCTGCGGATCCTGGGCTTACTGTTGATTGAAGTGCTCTGGATCGCCCTGACCAGCTTATTACTCGATTTCTCGGGCCTGGCTATCCTCTTCGAAGCCTATTTTCTGCTGTGTTTATTGCCGTGCCTCGCGTTTATCTTCCTGCATATTTACAGGCTGTGGCACAACGATTTTCTGATGGCGTGTGATATGTGTTTTCGCTGGGATGAGATCAACAAGCAGTCGCAGCTCTGGTAGTGCATGTCCGTCTGTAGTGGTTACACACTGCAGACGGACATTGCCAGTTTAAGGAGAGAGAGTAGGGGATGAAAGGTGGGCATGCTCCAGTAAATTATCTTTGATCAGCAGAAGATCGCTGATCTTTTTTCCGCCCATCTTTTTGCATGCTTTATTTCGGTAGGCATAGACCCGTTTTGGTGAAATAGAGAGCAGCTTGGCAATAAGGTGAATGTTTTTTCCCTTTAGCGATTCATTCAACACGATCCTTTCAATATCGCTGAGGACATTTTCTTTATGCGTGGCCTCTTTCCTGAGTTTGGCGAGTTTTTTAATCGCGTGGCTAATCTCATTTAGCGAGTCCTGAGCTTTAAGCACAATATCGGCTTCGTCGATCAAAATATTGCGCGTTGTGCCAGAGATAACGAGCAGCTTGCACACTTTATTGAGAGGGGAGATGGCTTTAGCATAAGCCATGTTCTTTTTATCGAGGTGGAGAATAACAACATCGTCCAGAGTAAGTTCGGTGAGTAATTGCGGATTGAATTGTTGCGCTTCGATTGTCCAGCCTCTTGCATTAGCCAATGAAATCATTCCGTTCTGAAAATATACATCGTCGCTTATTGTATAGATCTTCATATGATTAATTACCATATAGAATAATGCCTGGGAGAGTGTTTCTGATTGTAAATTGCTCCTGCGAGAAGCCGTAATTAAATAGTCTTAAATAAGATCTTAACGTTCAGCCCAGGTTATTATTCCAGGTTGTGATAGCAATTGAACGGGCTATACTCTATTTCGGTACGTTTCTACTATTGCCTTCTTACATGGTTAAAATGAACTCTAACACGCTGTTTTACCATGTAATTTGTAAATCGTGAGCGAGGACCGCCCGGACGCTAAAAGAGGGAATATGTGGGCGGTGCCACGCTAATTCTGGCCCTGTCGATCTGCGTCGATGGACGTTTGTTTGCAACATCCTGAACGTAAGATGTGTTAACTACCGTAAGGGTCTGAATGATGGAAACTTATCTTAAATCGATGAAGGGCGAATGGCTCACGCTATTAGAAAAGACCGATCAGCATATTCGCCGTCTCACTGCTGAAGTGGCTTACACCCACGCCCACGATCTCAGTGAAACCTTCTACCGCATCGTACTAACCGATCCCCATGCCCGTGAATTTCTCTCTAATGCCCAGGTTGAAATACATCTTAAATCCGCGCTGGAGCGCTGGATAAAAGAAGTATTAGCCTGCACACCGGATGATATCGAGCACCTGATTCAGCAGCAGCATACGGTTGCCGAAGTGCATGCGCGTATTGGAATCTCCGTTGAGCTGGTCGAGATGGGCTTTCGCGTGCTTAAGAAGCTCTTCTACCCGGTGATTATTGAAAGTGAGTTTACCGCCGAAGAGAAATTGCAGGTCTATCACCATGCGATAAACAGCATCGACCTGGCAATGGAAGTGATGTCACGAGCCTTCTCTTTCAGCGAGCATAACTCAGCAAAAGAGGATGAAAATTACCGTATCTTCTCGCTGATGGAGAATGCAGAAGAGGAGAAAGAGCGGCAAACCGCGGCGCTACTCAGCTGGGAGATAGATCTAATTTATAAAATCATTATGGATGCTGATTTAGGCAATACGCTGTCCGTCAGCCAGTCCGATTTTGGTTTATGGTTTAACCACAAAGGACGCCACTATTTTAGTGGGATTGCCGAGGTTGGCCATATTTCCCGTCTTCTGCAAGAGCTTGATGAAATATTTCGCTCTACCCGGGCGACACCCCGCTCATTAAGCAACCGCGCGCTGCGCGTCAGCTTTCTTATTTCCGTAAGAAAAAATGTGGTGCAAATAATCACATTATTGCGGGAGCTCTTTGAAGAGGTTTCCCGTCACGAAGTAGGTATGGATGTCTTAACGAAGTTACTTAACCGTCGATTTATGCCAACCATTTTCAAGCGCGAAATTTCCCATGCGCAAAGGGCCTCGACACCGCTGTCAGTATTAATCATTGATGTCGATAAATTTAAACAAATAAATGATAGCTGGGGACATCCGATGGGGGATGAGATCCTGCGTAAAGTCTCCAGTGCGTTTTATGACAACGTGCGCAGCAGCGATTATGTTTTTCGTTATGGCGGCGATGAATTTGTGATCCTGTTAACTGAAGCGACCGAGTTTGATACCCATCGAATTGCCGAACGTATCCGTTCTCGTGTCGAAAAAACCATCGTTAAAACGCCTGAGGGTGAGCGGGTACCGATTTCCCTCTCCATAGGAGCTGCCATGTTCGATGGACACCCCGATTACGAGCGCTTTATTCAGCGGGCTGATGAAGCGCTCTATATTGCCAAAGAGCGCGGCCGCAACTGTGTCCATATCTGGCAAGGCGCAGAGTAAATTACACAGGAGGAAAGAGCGCGAAAGAGGCTCGCATTTCATTGGCTTCTTCTCGTGGGCTGCGGCCAAACAGGCGGCGAAACTCGCGGTTAAACTGTGAAGGGCTCTCATAGCCGACGTGAAAAGCCGCACCCGCAGCGGTTGCGTTATCGCGAATCATCAACAAGCGCGCCTGGTTAAGCCGCACAGACTTGATGTACTGCAGCGGTGAGGTGCTGGTGACGGATTTAAAGTGTTTATGAAACGCAGGCACGCTAAGGCCTGCATCCTTTGCCAGCGTCGGAATATGCAGCGGCTCGGTAAAGTGTGTATGGATACGCTGCAAAACTTTAGCAATCGCTGCAAACTGCCCCTGATTAACCAGCGCCGCACGCAGCGCATCGCCACGTTCGCCCATCAGCACACGGTAATAGAGCTCCCGCACTAACTGCGGCCCCAGCACCTGCGCCTCCTGCTTTGACGAGAGCGCTTTCAGTAATCGCACTGCCGTATCGGCAAGATCCGCTTCGAGCGGCGTTGACATAATGCCTTCCGGTGCCGCCTCTGCGCGACCGGGCGGAAGATCCAGCGACAGCATCAATTCAGAGAGCACCGTCATATCAAGATCCACTGTCAGCGCCAGTAGCGGCTTCTCAGGGCTGGCGTCCGTTTCCGTCGAGAAGGGGAGCGGCACCGATAACACCAGGTAGTGCTGTTTATCGTAGTGATAAACGCGATTCGCCAGATAACCGCGCTTCTGCCCCTGGCAGACGATAACAATAGAGGGTTTATAAACCACCGGCGTGCGCGCCAGCGGGCGGTCTGAGCGCATAAAGCAGACGCTCTCCAGCGCCGAGCGTGTACAGCCTTCTTGCGGTGCAAGCGCCCGCAGCAGCGCCACCATCTCCTCCATCATTGTTCCTCACAAGTGTTGATATTTAAGCAAGCATTCTGCCGATTCACGCGCAACAAGTGAACAATGTGAAGAGAAACAGGCAATCATGGGATAAGAATGCGCCTGTTTTGCGAGTCGCGCGCTGGTTAACCTGCTTGCGTCACTTAATACAGGAGAAGAGAGATGAGTAATCGCAAAATTATTCTGCTCACTGGCGCAAGCAGTGGGATTGGTGAAGCGACTGCACGTCGCCTGGTGCAGGCGGGTCATCAGCTGGTTATTGGCGCGCGCCGCATTGAGCGTTTGCAGGCTCTGCGTGATGAGCTGGGTAGTATCGACTGTTTAGCTATTGACGTAACCCAGGCGGAAGACCTGGCGCAGATGGCGCAAGTTGCGCTGCAGCAATATGGCCGCATCGATGTTCTGATCAATAACGCTGGCGTAATGCCGCTCTCACCGCTGGCGGCGTTGAAAATGGAGGAGTGGCGTCAGACTATCGACGTCAACGTTCACGGTGTACTGAACGGCATCGCGGCGGTGCTGCCGACCATGCAGCAGCAGCGGGCAGGGCAGATCATCAACGTGGCTTCTATTGGCGCGCATGCGGTCTTTCCGCTCTCTGCCGTTTATTGCGCCAGCAAATTTGCTGTTCGCGCCATTTCCGATGGGCTGCGCCAGGAGAGCGACTGCATTCGCGTCACGGTAGTAAGCCCGGGTGTGGTCGCCTCTGAACTGACCGATCATATTACCGATGCCAGTGCAAAAGCGTCGATGGAGGGTTTTCGCCGTATCGCATTACCCGCAGAGGCGATTGCCGATGCCATTGCGTGGTCCATTGAGCAGCCGGACAGCGTCGATGTCAGCGAGATCATTGTGCGCCATACCCAAAGCCCTTACTGAGATCTGCACCGTTGCAAGGAGCCGCTCGCGGCTCCTTTTTTTGTGATCCAGGGCGGCTGATGTGATTAAAGCGGGGTTGCCTGCATCCACTCCCTGCGCGGTTGTGTCACACTTGCCTCATCGTTTTGAGATACAAGGACAAGGGATGAAACGTTTATTCTGGTCAGCCGCCATCGCCGCGGCCGTGGCATTACCCAGCGCGATGGCGCAACAAACGACACCGGAGGGCTACAGCCTGCAACAGGTGGTGATTGTCAGCCGCCACGGTATTCGCGCGCCGCTGGCAAATAACGGCAGTGCGCTGGCGCAGGCCACCGCCAAACCGTGGCCAACCTGGAAAGTGGCGGGCGGGGAGTTAACGGATCGCGGCGCGCTGGTGGAGATCTTTTTTGCCCACCAGATGCGTAAGTGGATGACCCACGAAAAAGTGCTCTCTACCGAACAGTGCCCGACAAAGAAACAGTTTTTCGCCTGGGCAAACAGCCTGCCGCGCACCCACGACACCGCGCAATTCTTTGTCAGTAACGTCTTTATTGCCTGCGATGTGCCGATCTTCCATCAGCGCAAAATGGGTGAAATGGACCCGCTGTTTAACCCGGTTATCACTGAAGATAGCGACGATTTTCGCCAGAAAGCGGTTGAAGCAATGGAGACTAGCCGCCAGCGTGTCGATCTGACTGAGAGCTATAAGCTGCTGGAGCAGATTGTCGATTATCCGGCTTCGCCAACTTGCAAAGCGCAAAGCGACAAACCCTGCACCCTCAGTGATGGAAAGGATACCTTCCGCGCCGATTACCGGCTGGAGCCCTCCGTTAGCGGGCCGCTAAAAACGGCAAATGCGCTGGTGGATGCATTTACCCTGCAATATTACGAAGGCTTCCCGCAGGATGAAGTTGCCTTTGGCGGAATTAAAAGCGACAAGCAGTGGCAACTGCTGGAGAAGCTGAAAAACAGCTATCAGTCGATTCTCTTTACCACGCCAGAGGTGGCGCGCAATGTGGCAAAACCGCTGCTCAATTACCTCGATCAACAGCTGGTGGAGAAGCCCGCCGCTGCGCCGAAAGTGACGTTGCTGGTTGGCCATGACTCCAATATCGCCTCGCTGCTGGCGGCGCTGGACGCCAAACCGTGGCAACTGCCCGGACAGTTCGAGCAGACGCCCATTAGCGGCAAAGTGGTGTTCCAGCGCTGGCATGATGGTAAGAGCAACCGCGATCTGATGAAGATTGAGTATCTCTACTTCACCGCCGAGCAGATGCGTAACGTAGCAAAAATGGGATTTGATTCGCCGGTGCAACGTTACACGCTGGAGCTAACAGGCTGCCCGACCGACAGTAACGGATTCTGTCCGATGGAAAAATTCAGTGAAGTGATGCGCAAAGTCGCGGAGTAAAAAGCAGGTACGCTCCCCCAAAAAATGGGGGAGCCGAAGCGCTAGACGTTCTGGCGCTCTATGGTCTGTTCACCCCAGAAGAGGGAGTCTTTGTCAGTCTTTTCAAAGGCGCGCATCAACACTTCATCGCTGCCTTCTTCCCAAATCTTCTCGGCGAGAACCTCGTCGTAATCAGCCAGTTCGAAGATCGCTTCGGCGATTTCTGGCGATGTATTACGCAGACTGGCCCATTCACCCACGCGATGAGCTTTTGCTTCCTGAGTTGGCATAAGCGCCTCCTGTTAAAGTTAGCCGTTCAGTTTGACTGCCATGCCGGCAATCGTTGTCGCGCCATAAGGCGTGCTGCCGCAAGATGCGAAATATCAGACAGCTCTTTCGCGGCGTTGCCGATGGGAACAATCATCATCCCATGATGAGCAAGCGTAGTTCAGGATTAGGAAATTGTATGTTCCTGACTGCGCCAGTGCCGCTATTGGCTGTTCCTCGTGAAACGTTCACTGCGCAGCGATAAGCCGCATCCCCTTAAGGGTATGACGTGATAGCGAGAGTGCAAACCGACACGCGTCATTGCTGATAATTAAGACTATTTCCCCGCGCGATTTGATTGTTACGTTTTGACACATTTTTAACCCTGTTAATTTCCCTATACATAAGAATTATTTATTGGTTTCGCTTAAGTCACTTCTGCCGCTCGGCCCCGAAGCTGTTGCAAAATGTTAATGAACATTCGCCGATGGGCCGCGTTCCACTAAGCTTATTCTCACGCGGCGCAGTTAAAGGGTTAGCTTTAACGTCGTGAGGTGAAAGAGTTCTCTTTTACTGAATGCAGAAAGATGTCTGATATTTCACTAACACCGACTGGAGGTGAAGAGATGGCAAATCATCGTGGTGGTTCAGGTAACTTCGCTGAAGACCGTGAAAGAGCATCAGCAGCAGGTCGCAAAGGCGGCCAGCAGAGCGGGGGGAACTTTAAAAACGATCCTCAGCGCGCCTCAGAAGCAGGTAAAAAAGGGGGCAAAAACAGTCATGGTAGCCGGAGCAATAACGGCAACAGCTAGCGCGACCTGTCGGTAACCCTGGAGGTTATCGAAAATGCCCGCCGCCGGGGAGACCCGGCGGTTTTTTTTCGCCTCCGATCGCCCACGCCATCTTCAATCTTCCAGCGGATAAAGCTGCTCAGAGGGTCGAGCCAGACGGCGACCTTTGCTATGCTGCAGCCAGGTTAGGGTGATGGAGTGGGTATGGCAAAGGAAGTGGGTAAACGTACACGGGCAGTCAGCGAAAAACGGCAGGCTATTCTCAGCGCGGCGCTGGAAGTTTTTTCCCGTCTCGGCTTCCACGGCGCGCGCGTGGAGCAGGTGGCCGATCAGGCTGGTGTCTCTAAAACCAATCTCCTCTACTATTTCCCGTCAAAAGAGGCGCTCTACGTCGCCGTGCTGCGTCAACTGCTGGATGTCTGGCTGGCCCCGCTCAGAGCATTTCGTTCAGACTTACAGCCGCTTGCGGCGATCAAAGAGTACATACGCCTGAAGCTGGAGGTATCGCGCGATCATCCGCAGGCCTCCCGTCTTTTCTGCCATGAAATGTTGCAGGGCGCGCCGCTGCTGAAAGCGGAGCTGACTGGTGATTTGAAAACGCTGGTGGAGGAGAAGTCAGCGATCATTGCCGGCTGGATCGCCAGCGGCAAACTCACTGCCGTCGATCCGCACCATCTGATCTTTATGATCTGGGCGGCCACGCAGCACTACGCCGATTTCGCCACCCAGGTGGAAGCGGTCACCGGCGCGACCCTGCAGGACGAAGCCTTTTTTCAGCGCACCGTCGACAACGTTCAGCGCATGATTATTGAAGGCATCCGCGTGCGTTAATGAGCGGGCGGAAGCGGGCAGCTCATGTCGCCCTCTTCGCACTGCAACAGTGAGGCGAGCCACGCTTCGCGTTCACTGGTTTTATCCGCCAGGCACTGGTTTTGCACCATCGGTTGAACGCTGCCGCCCTCTGAGCCGGAACTGACAAACGCGCAGTCGTTGTCGCGTACGGCTATCCAGCTTTTCTGCGCTTTTTTCAGTAAATCAGCCTGCTGCGGCGACGAACGCTTCAGCGCCTCCTGATAAGTCTGGTTAAGCTTTTTGTCCGCGGTCTGATATTGCGCTGCGGTGCAACTATTGAGTTCCCCCTGCGTTGAGGCGTTATCACACTCATCAGCGTAGAGGGGTTGGCTGAGCAGTAGCGCGCTCAGCATCAACAAGCATCGTTTCATTGTCTTCCCTTCCTTATCAAATTCATTCAGCAAATTTATTAACACAGCCTTTAAAAAATGTCACTTTGCCATCAGCCAACCTGATGAATGGATTGCTCTATTCGTTTCAGCTCACAAAATTGATATTTTCCTGCGTGCTAGACACGCCAGAATCGGGCACATAAAAACCTCTTAAAAAGGTTTTAGTTAATTAAATGTTAATAAGAAGTTGTCATTGGTTCTTTATTTAACAAACCTCGCGCGCAATCAGGGGCAGACATTTCTTCTTTTAACTTTAATTTAACCATAAATTATCTTTAATATAACAACTTTGGGCATGCATCACATTTATGGCATTTTCGCTGTTTTGCCTCTTCCCTTCGTTGTTAATCTCTCACCGCGACTTTCCCTTAAGAAAGGTACAACCATGAAATTCAAACTCGCCCTGATTAGCGCAGCGATGATTTCTGCCAGCATGCTTTCGGGGCAGGCTTTTGCCGCCCAGAAGTATGAGATTGCCGTTGTTGCCAAAGTGACCGGGATCCCGTGGTTTAACCGCATGGAGACCGGCGTCAACGAAGCGGCAAAAAAACTGGATGTTAATGCTTACCAGACCGGGCCTTCCACACCCGATCCGGCACAGCAGGTGAAAGTGATCGAAGATCTGATCGCGAAAAACGTTAACGCCATTATCGTGGTGCCAAACGACGCGAAGGTGCTGGAGCCAGTGCTGAAAAAAGCGCGCGACAAAGGCATTGTGGTACTGACCCACGAATCCCCGGACCAGCAGATCGGCCAGTGGGATATTGAAACCATCGATAGCGAAAAGTATGCGCAGGCTAACGTCGATGAGCTGGCAAAAGATATGGGCGGTAAGGGCGGTTACGCCATTTACGTCGGCTCGCTGACCGTGCCGCTGCACAACGCCTGGGCTGATTACGCCATCAAATACCAGAAAGAGAAGTACCCGGATATGTTTGAAGTCACCTCGCGTTTGCCGGTGGCAGAGAGCATTGATAAATCCTATGCCACCACCCTTGACCTGATGAAAACCTACCCGGATCTGAAAGGGGTAATTGGTTTCGGATCGCTTGGGCCGATTGGCGCAGGGCAGGCCGTTCAGAAGAAACGCGCGAAGGATAAACTGGCGGTTGTTGGCATCGCGATGCCGGCGCAGGCTGCACCTTATCTGATGCGCGGCGACATCAAAAAAGCACTGCTGTGGGACCCGCGTGATGCCGGTTACGCACTGGTGACCGTCGCCGACCAGCTGCTGCAAGGAAAAGAAGTGACGTCCGATCTCTCTATCGAGGGGCTGGGCAAAGCCGATGTTGATATGAATAAGAAAGTGATCCGCTTTAATAAGATCCTCGAAGTGACAAAAGAAAACGCTAAAACACTCGGTTTCTGAGCCTTACTGGCCACACCAGGGAACCGGAACGCCGGCCTTTCAGGCCGGCTCTTCCGCCGCAGATTTCATCCTCGCGTCCTTCACGGGCGCTGGCAGAGGTATTGTCGATGACCGACCCCACCGCATTTATCACTCTTGAGAATATCAGCAAGCAATTCCCGGGCGTGCTGGCGCTGGATAAGGTGAATTTAACCCTCAAAAAAGGCGAAGTTCACTGCCTGGCAGGGCAAAACGGCTGCGGGAAAAGCACCATCATCAAAGTGATTTCCGGTGTCTATCACCCGGAAAAAGGCGGCAGAATTGAGCTGGATGGCAAGCTCTTTCATCAGCTGACGCCGCAGCTCTCCGCCCATTATGGCATTCAGGTGATCTACCAGGATCTCTCGTTATTCCCCAATTTCAGCGTGGCGGAAAATATCGCCCTGCATCGCTATCTGCCCGGCGGCGACGTCTGGGTGCGTCGCGGTGCGATGCGCAAACAGGCGCTGGCCGCGATGGCGCGCATTGGCGTGCGCCTCGACCCGGATAAAAAGGTCGAAAAACTCTCTATCGCCGACCGCCAACTGGTGGCGATCTGCCGCGCGATTGCCGCCGAAGCCCGGCTGGTGATCATGGATGAACCAACCGCGTCTTTAACCCGTCAGGAAGTGAATGGGTTACTGCGCGTGGTCAATGAACTGAAAGCCGCCGGTATCTGCGTCGTGTTTGTCAGCCACCGCCTCGATGAGGTGATGGAAGTGGCGGATCGCATCAGCGTGATGCGCGACGGCAAGCTGGTCGGCACCTGGCCCGCCAGCGAACTCGATAGCCACGAACTGGCCTATCTGATGACCGGGCAGCGTTTCCACTACAGCCCGCTACCGGAAAAACCACCGGTTGACCAGCCGCCGATGCTGGAGCTGCGCCACTTAAGCCGTAAAGGAAAATACCGCGATATCAATCTGTCGCTGCGCGGCGGCGAGATCGTCTCGATTGTCGGGCTGCTGGGCTCCGGGCGCACCGAACTCTGCATGAGCCTGTTTGGCATGACGAAGCCTGAAGATGGCGAAATCCGCATTAATGATAAGCCGGTAAAAATGCGTAATAACCATGACGCCATTCGCCACGGTATCGGCTATGTCTCGGAAGATCGTTTAACTCAGGGGCTGATTATGGAGCAGTCGATCTATGACAACACCATTGTCACGGTTTTCGACAAACTCCATACCCGCAGCGGCTTGCTCGATCACGCCAAAGCCGGACAGTTGGTAAAGGATCTTATCAGTAACCTGAATATCAAAGTCTCCGACCCGCAACTGCCGGTGAAAACCCTCTCCGGCGGCAATGCCCAGCGTATTGCTATCGCAAAATGGGTCGCCACGCAGCCGCGGATTTTGATCCTCGATTCGCCGACCGTAGGCGTCGATATCGCCAACAAAGAGGGCATCTATCAGATTGCCCGCCAGCTGGCAGAGCAGGGAATGGCAGTATTGATGATTTGTGATGAAATCCCGGAAGCCTATTACAACAGCCACCGCGTGCTGGTGATGCGCCGGGGTGAACTGGTGGCGGAGTTCAATCCGCACCGCTGTAGCGAAGAGGAGATCGCGGAGGTGGTCAATGCGTAACTCGCTCGCCCGCTTGATTGGGCAACATGAGTTCTGGCTTGGCGTGCTGGTGGTTGCGCTGGCGGTCGGTCTGACGATCCGCACCGATGAGTTTTTCACCCTCGGCAATTTAACGGATGTCGCCACCAGTTATGCCATCCTCGGCATTCTGGCCTGTGGGCTGTTTGTGGTGCTGATTTCCGGCGGCATCGACATCTCCTTCCCGGCGATGACGGCGATTGCGCAGTACGCGATGGCGAGTTGGGTGATTGCCCACGGCGGCAACTTTGTGCTTGCGCTGGCGTTAGCGATGGCTGTGGGGCTACTGCTCGGCTTGATCAACGGCTTTCTGGTCTACTGGCTGCGCGTACCGGCCATCATCATCACCATTGCCACCCTGAACCTCTTTTACGGTCTGCTGGTCTACGCCACCAAAGGCACCTGGCTGTATGGCTTCCCGGACTGGTTTATGAACGGCATCAGCTGGTTCACCTTTACCGGCGCGGACGGCTATGACTATGGCCTGACCCTGCCGCTGATCTGCCTTGGCGCGACGATTATTTTTACCGCCGTGCTGATGAACTACACCCGTCTGGGACGGCAGATCTACGCCATGGGCGGCAACCGCGATGCGGCGTCGCGTCTTGGGCTGAACCTGCTGAAGCTGCACTTTTATGTTTACGGCTATATGGGCATCCTGGCGGGCGTTGCGGCGGTGGTACAGGCGCAGATCACCCAGTCGGTGGCACCTAACTCGTTGTTTGGTTATGAGTTGACGGTGCTGGCGGCGGTGGTGCTGGGCGGAACCAGCATGTCCGGCGGGCGCGGTACCTTAATCGGTACGCTGCTCGGTGTGATCCTGCTCGCCTTCCTGCAAAACGGCTTAACGCTGCTTGGCGTCTCCTCTTATTGGCACACGGTCTTTAGCGGCGCGATCATTCTGGTCAGTATCAGCGCCACCGCGTGGCATGAAAAACGCAAACTCGCAAGGGAGCTATAAGATGAAATCCATCGTCCGAATCCTGCCCGGTGATGCCATCATCCGCTTGCAGTGCGTGATTATTGTCGTCGTCGCGCTGATCTTCTCTTTCCTGCTCGGCGGGCGCTTTTTCAGCGTCGCTAACTTCCAGTCCATCGGATCGCAACTGCCGATCCTCGGCATGCTGGCGCTCGGAATGGGGATCACTATGCTTACCGGCGGCATCAACCTCTCCATTATCGCCGGGGCTAACGCCTGTTCGCTGGTGATGGCGGCGGTAATTGTGATGCACCCGGATAATCCACTCTTTCTGGCGTTAGCCCTGTTTGCCGGGCTGCTGACGGCGGTGGCGATTGGCGTGCTGAATGGCACCTTAGTCGCCTGGGTGGGCGTCTCGCCGATCCTCGCGACCCTCGGCACCATGACGCTGATCTCCGGGCTCAATATTCTGCTCTCTAACGGCACGGTGATCTCTGGCTTCCCGGCGGCGATCCAGTACCTCGGTAACGCCACGATTGTTGGTATTCCGGTGGCGCTGCTGCTCTTTTTAGTGGTGGCGTTATTGCTGTGGGTGCTGCTGGAGCACACCACGCTCGGGCGCAGCCTCTATCTGGTGGGCTCGAACGAACAGGCAACGCGCTATAGCGGTGTCAACACCGTGCGCGTGCAGATTGCGGTGTATGTCATCTCCGCGCTGCTCGGCTGGGTTGCCGCCATTCTGATGATGGCGAAATTTAACTCCGCGAAAGCGGGGTATGGCGAATCCTATCTTCTGGTAACCATTCTGGCCTCGGTGCTCGGCGGCATTAACCCGGACGGCGGCTTTGGCCGCGTGCTTGGGCTGGTGCTGGCGCTGGTGGTGCTGCAGATGCTGGAAAGTGGCTTTAATTTATTAGGTATCAGCAGCTATCTGACGATGGCGCTCTGGGGCGCGGTGCTGATCCTCTTTATCGCATTACAGAATCGTAAAGCCTGATTTCGGGAGAAAAAAAATGGCGAGCTACTTTATTGGTGTGGATGTAGGGACCGGCAGCGCCCGCGCGGGCATTTTTGACCTGACGGGCCGGATGGTCAGCCAGGCCAGCAGGAGCATTGAGATCTATCGCCCGCAGGCCGATTTCGTCGAGCAATCCTCCGACAACATCTGGCAGGCAGTCTGTAACGCCGTGCGCGATGCCATCAATCAGGCCGATATCAACCCGATTCAGGTCAAAGGGCTGGGCTTCGACGCCACCTGTTCGCTGGTGGTGCTGGATAAACAGGGCAACCCGCTGACCATCAGCCCCTCCGGGCGCAGCGAGCAGAACATTATTGTCTGGATGGATCACCGCGCCATTGCGCAGGCGGATCGCATCAACGCCACCCATCACCGGGTGCTGGATTATGTCGGCGGCATTATCTCGCCGGAGATGCAGACGCCCAAACTGCTGTGGCTGAAACAGCACATGCCAAACACCTGGGCGAACGCGGGCTTCTTCTTCGATCTGCCCGATTTTCTCACCTGGCGCGCCACCGGCGACGATACCCGTTCGCTCTGCTCGACGGTGTGTAAATGGACCTATATGGGCCATGAAGATAAGTGGGATACCAGCTACTTCCGCCAGATTGGCCTTGAAGATCTGCTTGAACACGACGCAGAGAAGATTGGCCGCTACGTGAAAACGATGGGCGAACCGCTTGGCCGCGGGCTGTCGCAGCGCGCTGCTACCGAGATGGGGCTGATGCCGGGCACGGCGGTCAGCGTGTCGATTATCGATGCCCACGCCGGTACGCTGGGTACACTTGGTGCCAGCGGGCCGTCGGGTGAGATGGCCGATTTTGACCGCCGCGTCGCGCTGATTGGCGGCACCTCCACCGGGCATATGGCGATTTCGCCGCAGGCACGCTTTATCGGTGGCGTCTGGGGGCCTTACTACTCGGCGGTGTTGCCGGGCTACTGGCTGAACGAGGGCGGGCAGTCGGCAACCGGGGCGCTGATCGATCACGTCATTCAGTCTCACCCCTGTTACGAAACGCTGCTCGCGCAGGCTAAAACCCAGGGGCAGACCATTTATGAAGTGCTCAATGCGCTGCTGCGCAAAATGGCGGGCGAGCCGGAGAATATCGCCTTTCTGACCCGCGATATTCATATCCTGCCGTACTTCCACGGCAACCGCTCCCCGCGCGCCAACCCGACGCTGACCGGCGTGATTAGCGGGCTGAAACTGTCGCGCACGCCGGAAGATTTGGCGCTGCATTATCTGGCGACCATTCAGGCTATCGCCCTCGGCACGCGTCATATTATCGAAACCATGAATCAAAGCGGTTACAGCATTGATACGGTAATGGCGAGCGGCGGCGGTACCAAAAATCCGATCTTTGTGCAGGAGCACGCCAATGCTACCGGTTGCGCGATGTTGCTGCCGGAGGAGAGCGAAGCGATGCTGCTTGGCGGCGCGATGATGGGCACTATTGCGGCCGGTGTGTTTGACAGCTTCCCGGAGGCGATGTCGGCGATGAGCCGCATTGGTAAAACCGTGACGCCGCAGACTAATCGCATCAAGCTTTACTACGATCGTAAATACACCGTCTTCCATGAGATGTACGCGGATCATATGAAGTACCGCGCGTTGATGCAGGAGGAGGCATGAGCGAAAGCTGGCAGCAGGCGTGCGATGCCTGGCGCATCTACAGCGAAGAGATGGCCGCGCTGAGCCGCCATCTTGATCCCGCGACTTGGGCGGCACTGATGGCTGAACTGCGCGGCTGCAAAGGAAAGATTGTGGTTACCGGCGTGGGCACCTCCGGCATTGCGGCGCGTAAAATCGCCCATATGCTGGCCTGCGTCGAGCGCCCGGCTATCTACCTCAACGCCACCGATGCTGCACACGGCGATCTCGGTTTTGTCGGGCCAGACGATCTGGTGATTATGCTCTCGCGCGGCGGCAATTCTGACGAGTTAACGCGGTTGCTGCCTGGGTTAGCGATGAAAGATACGCCTGTCCTCTGCGTGACGGAAAACCCCTCCTCGGCGATAGCGCTGGCATCAAGGCTTGTGATCTCCACCGGCGTGCAGCGCGAGATCGATCCGCTCAATATGCTGGCTACCACCTCCATCGTGCTGGTGCTGGCGATTTTTGACGCCGCCTGCGCCTGCCTGATGAGCGAAAGCGGGTACTCAAAAGAGACATTGCTCGCTGTGCACCCCGGCGGCGATGTCGGTTTAACACTACGAAAAAAAGCGCCGTAAGGCGCTTTTTTATTACAACGATTCTGTCACTCCCGACACGCTGTCGGATGGGATGGCGGCTAACGCCTTATCCGGCCTACAACTGCGGCTGAAACACCACACCGTAGGCCCGATAAGCGCAGCGCCATCGGGCATTTCACCGACTTAACCAATCGTCATCAGGCTGGCATTACCACCGGCTGCTGCGGTGTTAACGCTGAGGGAGCGTTCCAGCCACAGGCGTTCGAGCAGAATATTGGTTTCACCCCGCGCAAAGCCCTGAACGGAGACGATCGCGCCATCGCGTGCTGCAACGTTTTCGCACAGATGCACCAGCTGATCGGAGTCGCCGTGGAAAATCACTGCGTCAAACGGCTGCGCCATCAGGCTCTCCGCTTTGGCGAATTTAATCCGCTGGCTGACGGTTTCCGGTAACTGTTTCACCAGATCGCGATGCAGCGTGTCGTCCTGCCACAGCGCCTGGCTTCCGGAGGCCAGCACGGCGGCAAGCTGCACCAGCGCATCCTGCTCGTTATCGGCCACGCACAATACGCGATCGCGCGGTGCCAGCGTCCAGCTGTTGCGCTCCCCGGTTGGGCCTGGCAGCAGGCGCTGCGTACCGGCCTGCGCCAGTTCGCTGAACTGCTCGCACACCTTGTGTAATTCCGGGCGCTGCGTGGCGGCCCACGCGGTCAGCGCTGCCAGCGGCTGGGTCAGCACGGTTTTCACCTGCGCATCGAGCGGGCGCTCGGCGTCGTGACGGGTAAGCGTCTTCAGCACCGCATTCTCCGGGCGGCTGCTCAGCAGGCGATAGAGATAGAGCGGCCCACCGGCTTTTGGCCCGGTGCCCGACAACCCTTCGCCGCCAAACGGCTGTACGCCCACCACGGCACCGACCATATTGCGGTTCACATAGAGGTTACCCACGTGAGCATTGCCGGTGACCTGAGCGATGGTTTCATCAATACGCGTGTGTACACCCAGCGTCAGACCGTAGCCGGAAGCATTGATCTGCTCCAGCAACTGATCGAGCTGGTTACGTGAATAACGCACCACGTGCAGCACCGGGCCGAAGATCTCTTTTTTCAGCTCGTCAAAGCTTTCCAGTTCAATCAGCGTTGGCGGCACAAACGTGCCGGTGCGCCACTCGCGGGCATCTTCGCTATTTTCACGCACTGCCTGGTAGACGGTGCGGCCTTTCGCCTGCATCGCCTGAATATGTTTTTCGATATTGGCTTTGGCTTCGGCATCAATCACCGGCCCAATGTCGGTGGAGAGGCGTCCCGGATTGCCCATCCGGCACTCGGCCATCGCGCCGCGCAGCATGGTCAGCGTATGGTCAGCAATATCCTCCTGCAGACAGAGCACGCGCAGCGCCGAGCAGCGCTGGCCCGCGCTGTCAAACGCCGAGGCGACCACATCAATCACCACCTGTTCCGTCAGCGCCGAGGAGTCGACAATCATCGCATTCATACCGCCGGTTTCGGCGATAAGCGGCGTCGGACGACCCTGGGCATCGAGGCGGGTGGCGATGTTACGTTGCAAGAGCGTGGCGACATCGGTCGAGCCGGTAAACATCACGCCGCGTACGCGGGCATCGCCGGTCAACTGTGCGCCTACCGTTTCACCGCGGCCTGGCAGCAGTTGCAGCACGCCCGCCGGTACGCCCGCTTCAAGCAGGATCTTCACGCCCTGGGCGGCAATCAGCGGGGTTTGCTCCGCCGGTTTCGCCAGCACACTATTACCGGCCGCCAGCGCGGCGGCAATCTGCCCGGTAAAGATCGCCAGCGGGAAGTTCCACGGGCTGATACAGACCACCGGCCCGAGCGGGCGATGGGTCTCATTATCGAAATCGCTGCTGACCTGGCCTGCGTAGTAGTGCAGGAAATCGACCGCTTCACGTACTTCCGCAATCGCGTTGCTAAAGGTTTTGCCCGCTTCGCGCACCAGAATACCAATCAGCGTTTGCAGGTTGTCTTCCATCAGCACTGCGGCGCGCTGCAAAATGGCACCGCGCTCCTGCGGAGGCGTAGCAAACCAGATGGGCGCATGGTTAACCGCGTTCTCCAGCGCCTGGTTTACCTGCGCTTCACTCGCTTCCACCACATAACCGACAACATCTTTCGGCTCTGCCGGGTTGATAACCGCAATCGCTTCGCCTTCCATTACTGCCTCTTCAAGCATCGGATGGGCATACCACTTCTGCGCCGCGCTATTAAGCAGGGCAGAGGAGAGGGAAGCCAGACGGTGTTCGTTCGCCAGATCGAGACCGGCCGAGTTGATACGGCCTTCGCCATAGAGTGCGCGCGGCAGGGCAATTTTCGGATGCGGCAGGCCTACCTGGCCCTCCTGGGCGGCGAGTTTTTCCACTTCCGTAACCGGATCGGCGACCAGCGCATCCAGCGGCAGGGTGTTATCCGCAATACGGTTAACGAACGAGGTGTTAGCGCCGTTTTCCAGCAGACGGCGCACCAGGTAGGCCAGCAGGGTTTCATGGGTGCCGACCGGGGCGTAAATACGGCACGGTCGGTTGAGCTTACCATCGGCGACTTTACCGACCACCTGCTCATAGAGCGGTTCGCCCATACCGTGCAGGCACTGGAACTCATACTGGCCCGGATAGTAGTTCTGCCCGGCCAGCTGGTAGATCGCCGCCAGCGTGTGGGCGTTGTGGGTAGCGAACTGCGGATAGATCAGGTTCGGCACCGCCAGCAGTTTTTTCGCGCAGGCGAGATAGGAAACATCGGTGTAGACCTTACGGGTATAGACCGGATAGCCCTCAAGACCTTCCATCTGCGCACGCTTGATTTCGCTGTCCCAGTAGGCGCCTTTCACCAGGCGGATCATCAGGCGGCGACGGCTGCGGGTTGCCAGTTCAATCAGGTAATCAATCACAAACGGGCAGCGCTTCTGGTAGGCCTGAATCACAAAGCCGATGCCGTTCCAGCCCGCCAGCTCTGGCTCGAAGCAGAGTTTTTCCAGCAGATCGAGGGAGATCTCCAGCCGGTCGGCCTCTTCAGCATCGATATTGATACCGATATCGTACTGACGCGCCAGCAGGGTTAAGGATTTTAGGCGTGGATAGAGCTCGTCCATCACACGGTCGTACTGCGCGCGGCTGTAGCGCGGGTGCAGGGCGGAAAGCTTGATGGAGATGCCCGGCCCTTCATAGATGCCGCGTCCGTTCGAGGCTTTACCAATGGCGTGGATTGCCTGCTGGTAAGAGACCATATAGGCCTGCGCATCGGCGGCGGTCAGCGCCGCTTCGCCGAGCATATCGTAGGAGTAACGGAACCCTTTCTCCTCCAGCTTACGGGCGTTGGCCAGCGCTTCGGCGATGGTCTCTCCGGTGACAAACTGCTCGCCCATCAGCCGCATCGCCATATCGACCCCTTTACGGATCAGCGGCTCGCCGCTCTTGCCAATAATGCGGTTCAGCGAACTGGAGAGATTGGCTTCGTTATGGGTAGAGACCAGGCGGCCGGTAAACAGCAGACCCCAGGTGGCGGCGTTCACAAACAGCGAGGCGCTACGGCCAATATGGGATTGCCAGTTACCGTTACTGATTTTGTCGCGGATCAGCGCATCGCGCGTCGCTTTATCAGGAATACGCAGCAGCGCTTCGGCGAGGCACATCAGCGCTACGCCCTCCTGCGAGGAGAGGGAGAACTCTTGCAACAGGCTCTGCACCATGCCCGCGCGGCCGGTCGCGGTTTTTTGATTACGCAATTTTTCTGCCAGCTGGTACGCCAGCTTATGGGCACTCTCGGCCACCGGCTGCGGCAGGCGCGCCTGCTCAAGCAGCATCGGCACGGCATCTGTTTCCGCCCAGCGCCAGGCGCTGGTGATCGCCGCGCGGGAGACCGACTGCGGCAGGATCTGCTCGGCAAAGTCGAGGAACGGCTGCGGGCTTTCGTCAATCACCGCGCTGGCTTCATCTTCCTGCACGCTGTGCGCCTGGGCGCCCGCCAGTTCAGGTAATCCTTCGCTGCTCTCCAGCTTTTCGAGGAAATTAAAAATGGCTTGTTTAATTAACCAGTGCGGCGTGCGGTCAATGGTCGCTGCGGCAGCTTTAATCCTTTCGCGCGTGGCGTCGTCAAGCTTGACCCCCATGGTGGTGGTGCCCATGCGTTGCTCCTGTTTATATGGTGTTTTGCACAATAGGCTGAAATATCCACCATGTTGCAACTTTGTGCAACCTTGTTAATTGTGAGCTGGCTGGCAAGGTGAGAAATGAATGAATTGTTAATTAGCTAAACAGGTAACAGGAACGATGCAATCTGCTGGAAAGCCAGGATTTATGCGGTTGCTAACACTTTTCAAAGGTGCAACCTTTAAAAATGTGATGGAGTGCAACCTATAACAAAATCCTATTCCCCGAGGCATATCTTCGATGTAAATGGTGTGTTAAATCAATTGTGAATAACGGAGGCTTCCGGCAGGATACGGGCGCTTCTAATAATACATACGCACCGTCGCTACGTTCCGGCGATGGATAAAAGCGGCAAAGTGATATTTGTCGACGAAGATCCTGGAGACTATTTTGATGGCAATAAGCACACCGATGATGGTGACCTTTCTTATTTATATCTTTGGCATGATCCTGATCGGTTTTATTGCCTGGCGATCAACAAAAAACTTTGATGACTATATTCTCGGCGGTCGAAGCCTTGGGCCATTAGTGACGGCGTTATCGGCCGGTGCCTCTGATATGAGCGGCTGGCTGCTGATGGGGCTGCCGGGAGCGATCTTTATCTCCGGCATCTCTGAAAGCTGGATTGCCATTGGCCTGACCGTCGGTGCCTGGGTCAACTGGAAGCTGGTGGCGGGGCGTCTGCGCGTTCACACCGAAGCGAACAATAACGCCCTGACGCTGCCGGACTACTTTACCGGGCGGTTTGAAGATAACAGCCGTCTGCTGCGCATTATCTCGGCGGTGGTAATTCTGGTCTTCTTCACCATTTACTGTGCTTCCGGCATTGTGGCGGGCGCGCGTCTGTTCGAAAGCACCTTCGGCATGAGCTACGAAACGGCGCTGTGGGCCGGTGCGGCGGCAACGATTATTTATACCTTTATCGGCGGTTTCCTTGCGATTAGCTGGACCGACACCGTGCAGGCCAGCCTGATGATCTTCGCCCTGATCCTCACCCCGGTGATTGTGATTATCTCCGTCGGCGGTTTTGGCGATTCGCTGGAAGTGATCAAGCAGAAGAGCATCGAAAACGTCGATATGCTGAAAGGCCTCAACTTTGTCGCCATCGTCTCGCTGATGGGCTGGGGGCTGGGCTACTTCGGTCAGCCGCATATTCTGGCGCGCTTTATGGCGGCCGATTCCCACCACACCATTGTGCATGCGCGTCGCATCAGTATGACCTGGATGATCCTCTGCCTTGCGGGCGCAGTGGCGGTCGGTTTCTTCGGCATCGCCTACTTTGATACCAACCCGTCGCTGGCGGGCGCGGTAAACCAGAACGCCGAGCGCGTCTTTATTGAGCTGGCGCAGGTGCTGTTTAACCCGTGGATTGCCGGTATCCTGCTCTCTGCGATCCTTGCAGCGGTGATGTCGACCCTGAGTTGCCAGCTGCTGGTCTGCTCCAGCGCGATTACGGAAGATTTCTACAAAGCGTTCCTGCGTAAAGGGGCAAGCCAGAAAGAGCTGGTGTGGGTTGGTCGTGCGATGGTGCTGGTGGTCGCGCTGGTGGCGATTGCGCTGGCGGCAAACCCGGAAAACCGCGTGCTTGGCCTGGTAAGCTACGCGTGGGCCGGTTTCGGTGCGGCGTTTGGCCCGGTAGTGCTGCTCTCGGTGATGTGGTCACGCATGACGCGTAACGGTGCGCTGGCGGGGATGATTATCGGCGCTGTCACCGTTATCGTCTGGAAACACTTCGGCTGGCTGGGCCTGTATGAAATCATCCCTGGCTTCATCTTCGGCAGCCTCGGGATTGTGGTCTTCAGCCTGATCGGCAAAGCGCCGTCTGCCGCTATGCAGCAGCGCTTCGCAGAAGCGGATGCCCATTACCACTCTGCGCCGCCGGTTCGCGCGCAGGCGAAGTAAGTACTCTCGTTAATAAAACCCGCTGCGGCGGGTTTTTTTGTTGCTAAATCATGAGGATTGCGCTGATATCTCCCGACAATTAACCGTGAGGGCAGGGGAATGAAAACAATAAAAGTGGCGATGGCATTGATGGTGGCAGGTCTGCTGGCGGGCTGTAATGCACCCGCGCAAAAGCCGCAACTACTGGCGCAGCAGTGCGCACCGGCAGATCGGATGGAGCAAACGACGCTCTATTTCGGTCTTAATCGCCCGGCAGGCAAGGCGATCACCGCCCAGGAGTGGCAGCAGTTTGTTGATGGCGATGTGACGCCGCGTTTTCGCGAAGGGTTAACGGTGTTTGATGCGCGCGGCCAGTGGCTTGGTAACGATGGCAAAGTGGCGCGGGAGCCGAGTAAAGCCCTGATGCTGATCCACGCTAAGGATGCGCAAAGCGATAAAGAAATTGATGAGCTGCGCGGAGTCTATAAATCGCGTTTCGCCCAGGAGTCAGTGATGCGCGTCGACCAGGCGGTCTGCGTACAGTTCTGACAGAGTCCCTCTCCCGCAACGGGAGAGGGAAATCTCACCTTAGAGCACTACGCCGGCAAACGCTGCGGAGAGCAGGCTCACCAGCGTCGCGCCATACACCAGCCGCAGTCCGAAACGTGAAACCGCATTACCCTGCTGCTCGTTCAGCCCCTTGATCGCACCTGCGACGATGCCAATAGAGGCAAAGTTGGCGAAAGAGACCAGGAAGACGGAAAGAATGCCCAGCCCGCGTGGGCTCATCTGCGCCGCGACCTTTTGCAGTTCAATCATTGCCACAAACTCATTCGCCACCAGCTTGGTTGCCATAATGCTGCCAGCCGGAAGCGCATCACTTAGCGGGATGCCAATCAGCCACGCCAGCGGGTAGAAGACGTAGCCGAGCAGCTGCTGGAAGCTGATACCAAACAGCGCTGAGAAGAGGGCGTTAACGGCGCTGATCAGCGCAATAAAGCCAATCAGCATCGCCAGAATAATCATCGCCACTTTGAAACCGGCAAGAATGTATTCACCGAGCATCTCAAAGAAGCTTTGCGATTCATGCAGCTTCTCGAGCTTGATCTCCGCCTCTTCCTGCCCGCGCGATGGGTTAATCACCGACAGAATGATAAAAGTGCTGAACATATTGAGCAGCAGCGCTGCGACCACATATTTGGCGTCGAGCATTGTCATATAGGCACCGACAATCGACAGCGATACCGTCGACATCGCCGTCGCCGCCATGGTGAACATCCGGCGTGAGGAGAGATCCGCCAGAATGCCTTTATAAGCAATAAAGTTCTCCGACTGGCCAAGGATAAGCGAACTAACGGCGTTGAAGGACTCGAGTTTGCCCATGCCATTAAGCTTCGAGAGCAGTGTTCCAATCAGGCGAATAAAGATCGGCAGAATACGCCAGTGCTGCAAAATGCCAATCAACGCGGAGATAAAGACGATAGGGCAGAGGACGCCGAGGAAGATAAACGCCAGCCCTTTTTCGCTCATGCCGCCAAAGACAAAACCGGTACCTTCGGCGGCAAATTTCAGCAGCACCTCAAAGAAGCCGGAGACATATTTAATCAGCGTTAACCCGCTCTGGGCATGTAAAAAGAACCAGGCCAGCGCCAGTTCGATCACAATCAGTTGCAGGATGAAACGAAACGGAATGCGCTTGCGGTCAAAACTCACCAGCCAGGCCAGCGCGAGGATCACCACCAGCGCCAGCAGAAAATGTAGAAAATTGAGCATAGTTTGGGCGTAGCCAGGTAAACGAAACGGGCGTTTATTTAGCCACAGGCGTGCGGGGCGGTAAACAGAAAGATAATGCTTCGTTAGCTAACTTTTTGCTGCTTTTCAACGGCTTCTGCATAAAGCGAACGAGGGAATCATTAGCCTGCTAGCCGGTTACATCCGGTTATCATTCTCAACATATTTTTCGCTTGAGTTTCTTCTTGGCGTAATGATAATCACTATCAATGCAATTTACCTTTCTTTGCAACCATTGACGGTGCATAACACAAAGGCGGTTCTATGTTTGTCCCATTCCTTATTATGTTGCGTGAAGGCCTGGAAGCGGCGCTGATTGTAAGCCTGATTGCCAGTTATCTGAAACGCACCCAACGCGGACGCTGGATCAGCGTGATGTGGGTCGGCGTTTTTCTCGCCGCCGCGCTCTGTCTGGGGCTTGGCATCGCCATTAATGAAACCACCGGCGAGTTCCCGCAAAGAGAGCAGGAACTGTTTGAGGGAATCGTCGCGGCGATTGCGGTAGTGATCCTCACATGGATGGTGTTCTGGATGCGCCGCGTGTCGCGCAACGTCAAAGTGCAGCTGGAGCAGGCCGTTGATACCGCGCTGGCGCGCAGCAATAACCACGGCTGGGCGCTGATCCTGATGGTCTTTTTCGCCGTCGCCCGTGAAGGGCTGGAGTCGGTCTTCTTCCTGCTGGCAGCGTTTCAACAAGATGTCGGCATCTGGCCGCCGCTTGGCGCCGTGCTCGGTCTTGCCACCGCCGTGGTGCTCGGTTTTCTGCTCTACTGGGGCGGCGTACGTCTCAATCTCGGCGCGTTTTTCAAATGGACCAGCCTGTTTATTCTTTTTGTCGCCGCTGGTCTTGCCGCAGGTGCAATCCGCGCTTTCCACGAAGCGGGCTTGTGGAACCATTTCCAGGATGTGGCCTTTGATTTAAGTAACGTACTGACCACCCATTCGCTGACCGGCACGCTGCTGGAGGGCATTTTTGGTTACCAGGAGACCCCAAGCGTCAGCGAAGTGGCGGTCTACTTCCTCTATTTAATCCCGGCGCTGGTGCTGTTTGTCATGCCGCCGCGTGCCGGTGCGCAGCCCTCCCGCGCTGCGCCGTAAGCCTCTATAACGATTCTTAGTTACAACACACTTATTAAAGGGAAGGGTCATGGCAATTCTTTTTCGACGTAGCGCAGTACAAATCGGGGTCGCCGCGCTGATGGCGTGCGCGTTCGGGGCACAGGCAGCGGATGTGCCGCAGGTAAAAGTGACGGTGACGGATAAGCAGTGCGAACCGATGAACCTGACGGTCAACGCCGGTAAAACGCAGTTTGTGATCCTCAACCACAGCCAGAAAGCGCTGGAGTGGGAGATCCTTAAAGGCGTGATGGTGGTTGAGGAGCGCGAAAACATCGCGCCGGGCTTTAGCCAGAAGCTTACTGCCAACCTGCAACCGGGCGAATATGAGATGACCTGCGGTCTGTTAACCAACCCGAAAGGGAAATTAGTGGTCAAAGGTGAAGCGACGGCTGACGCGGCGAAAGGCGATGCACTGCTGAGCCTTGGCGAGGCGATCACCGCCTATAAAGCCTATGTCGTTGGCGAAACCGCGCAGTTGGTCTCCGGCACTAAAGCCTTTACCGATGCGGTGAAAGCGGGCGATATCGAAAAAGCGAAAGCGCTCTACGCGCCGACGCGCCAGCACTACGAGCGCATTGAGCCGATTGCTGAGCTCTTCTCCGATCTTGATGGCAGCATCGATGCCCGTGAAGATGATTACGAGCAGAAAGCCGCCGACCCGAAATTCACCGGTTTCCACCGCCTTGAGAAGGCGCTGTTTGGCGACAACAGCGTCAAAGACATGGCGAGCTATGCCGATAAGCTCAATCATGATGTGCTTGAACTGCAAACCCGCATCAACGAGCTGGCTTTCCCGCCGTCAAAAGTGGTGGGTGGCGCAGCCGGGCTGATTGAAGAGGTGGCTGCGAGCAAAATCAGCGGTGAAGAGGATCGTTACAGCCATACCGACCTGTGGGATTTCCAGGCCAATATCGAAGGCGCGCAGAAGATTGTCGACCTGCTGCGTCCGCAGCTGCAAAAAGAGAACAGCGCGCTGCTTGCAAAAGTGGATGCCAACTTCAAGAAAGTGAATACCATTTTAGCGAAGTACCGCACCAAAACGGGCTTTGAGACCTATGACAAGCTGACCGATGCCGATCGTAATGCGCTGAAGGGGCCAATCACCACCCTGGCGGAAGATCTGGCGCAGCTGCGCGGCGTACTTGGACTGGATTAATAATGAAGCAGCATGAAGAAAACGACGTCAGCGAACCTTCGCGGCGTCGGTTGTTAAAAGGGATGGGCGCGCTGGGTGGCGCGCTTGCTCTCGCTGGCGGTTGTCCGGTCGCGCATGCGGCAAAACCACAAAGCGCGCCGGGAACGCTCTCGCCCGACTCGCGTATGGAAAAGCAGCCGTTTTACGGCGATCACCAGGCGGGCATCTTAACGCCGCAGCAGGCCTCGATGATGCTGGTGGCATTTGATGTGCTGGCGGCGGATAAAGCGGATCTTATCCGCCTGTTTCGCCTGCTCACCGATCGTATTGCTTTCCTGACGGCGGGCGGCCCGGCGCCGGAGACACCAAACCCGCGACTGCCGCCGATGGATTCAGGCATTCTCGGGCCGTTTATCGCGCCGGATAACCTGACCATGACGGTCTCTGTCGGGTCTGCGCTGTTTGATGAACGATTCGGTCTTGCGGCGCAGAAACCGAAGAAGCTGCAGAAGATGATGCGTTTTCCTAACGACTCGCTCGATGCCGCGCTCTGCCATGGCGATCTGCTGCTGCAGATCTGCGCCAACACGCAGGACACGGTGATCCACGCCTTGCGCGATGTGATCAAGCACACGCCGGATCTGCTCAGCGTGCGCTGGAAGCGGGAAGGGTTTATCTCCGATCACGCCGCGCGCAGCCGCGGGAAAGAGACGCCGGTAAACCTGCTCGGCTTTAAAGATGGCACCGCGAACCCCGACAGCAGCAATGCGCCGCTGATGGATGAGATCGTCTGGGTGACCGGCGATCAGGGAGAGCCAGCATGGGCAGTAGGCGGCAGCTATCAGGCGGTGCGCATTATCCAGTTCCACGTTGAGTTCTGGGATCGCACGCCGCTGAAAGAGCAGCAGACTATTTTCGGGCGCGATAAACAGGGCGGTGCGCCGCTCGGCATGCAGCATGAGCACGATGTGCCCGATTACGCCAGCGATCCCGAGGGCAAGGTTATCGCCCTCGACAGCCATATCCGCCTGGCGAACCCGCGGACGAAAGAGACGCAGGCGAATCTGATGATGCGCCGGGGCTACAGTTACTCTCTCGGTGTCACCAACTCTGGCCAGCTGGATATGGGCCTGCTGTTTGTCTGTTACCAGCACGATCTGGAGAAAGGCTTCCTGACCGTGCAAAAAAGGCTCAATGGCGAAGCGCTGGAGGAGTATATCCGGCCCATCGGCGGCGGTTTCTTCTTCGCCTTACCCGGCGTGAAGTCAACGCAGGGCTATCTTGCCCAGTCTCTTCTCGAAGCGTGAAGATCCTATCCTGCCCGTCCGGGCAGGATATTCTGTTATCTGTAGCAATTTGACATACTTTTTCTGCCATCCACGCATAATTTTAATGTATTAGAAAGTATCTGTTATATTTCTGTAATATTCATCGAAGAGACTCTGTGGAACGACGCAGAGTGCGTAGCTGTTAATGTTTGGTAAAAACATTGTTGCATTGATGCTACGCTTTAGATGAGCAGTTCATTCGGTTATCCCTGCGGTGATGAAGTCTTCTGGAGATCGCGGATGGTAAAGTGCTGTAGTGGACAGACAAAACGACCTCGCAAAACCCGGCCCGGGGAGCACACCTCCGGCAACGACTTTTTCACCCCTGATTTCTCCTCCTCCTGTTTTTTAACTCCTTCTGACGATGTGGCAGACGGTTTTGCTGTTCGTTGCGCCACGTCATTTTCAAAGGCAAGCCATGGCTTACAAGGAAGCCAACCCTCAGACGTTCGTGCGCATAATCGCGTCGATTTCGATGCGTGTGATGTAAACCAACAACTCAAGGTGCTATCCATGGGAAGACAGAAAGCAGTGATCAAAGCTCGTCGTGAAGCGAAACGCGTGCTGAGACGTGATTCACGTAGCCATAAACAGCGTGAAGAAGAGTCGGTCACCTCGCTTGTGCAGATGAGTGGTGTAGAAGCAATTGGCATGGCGCGGGATTGCCGTGATAACTCTCCGATTGCTGCCCGCAATGAGGCTCAGGCGCATTATTTACATGCGATTGAGACTAAGCAGTTGATTTTCGCCACTGGCGAAGCGGGTTGTGGGAAAACGTGGATTAGCGCGGCGAAAGCTGCAGAGGCTCTGATCCATAAGGATGTGGAGCGGATTATCGTGACCCGGCCGGTCCTGCAAGCTGATGAAGATCTCGGCTTCTTACCCGGCGATATCTCGGAGAAGTTCGCACCCTATTTCCGGCCCGTCTATGACGTGCTGCTGAAACGTCTTGGTGCGTCCTTTATGCAATACTGCCTGCGCCCGGAAATTGGCAAGGTGGAGATCGCGCCGTTCGCCTATATGCGCGGACGTACGTTTGAAAATGCGGTGGTCATTCTTGACGAGGCCCAGAACGTCACCGCTGCGCAAATGAAGATGTTTTTGACGCGCCTCGGGGAAAACGTGACCGTGATTGTCAACGGCGATATCACCCAGTGCGATCTGCCCTCCGGTGTCAAATCGGGGCTGAGCGATGCACTGGCACGTTTTGAAGAGGACGAGATGATTGGTGTGGTGCGCTTTAATAAAGACGACTGCGTACGCTCCGCCCTCTGCCAGCGCACGTTGAAAGCCTACGATTAAACGGCGCGCAAGATACAGTTAGCGTTAAAACCCGGGAAACCGGGTTTTATTTTTTGTGGGGCAGGGGATTTGCGGCTCTGTCAGGCACGATTGCGTAGGCCTGATAAGGCGTAGCCGCTATCAGGCATTTGGACATGGCTCGGTGTTGGCCCAGGCGCGTAGGCCTGATAAGGCGTAGCCGCCATCAGGCATTTGGAAGTGGCCCGGTGTTGGCCCAGGCACGTAGGCCTGATAAGGCGTAGCCGCCATCAGGCATTGGCTCCGGTGTCGACGCGTGCACCGGGGGGGATTGACTCGCTTCGCTCGCCCTTCGGGCAGCCCATTCGCTGCGCTCGTGGTCTGTCCAACGGGCTGTCGCCCATTGTCGAACCCCGGTCGGGGATTCTCATCCCCCCTGTTCGGGGAATATAAAAGAAAAAAGCCCGTACTTTCGTACAGGCTCTCATCTTAAATAATGGCGGTGAGGGGGGGATTGACTCGCTTTGCTCGCCCTTCGGGCAGCCCACTCACTGCGTTCGTGGTCTGTCCAACGGGCTGTCGCCCGTTGTCGAACCCCGGTCGGGGGTTCTCATCCCCCCTGGCGCGGAGGTACATGCGAAAAAAAAGCCCGCATTTTCATGCGAGCTCTTCTTCGAAGAATGGCGGTGAGGGGGGGATTCGAACCCCCGATACGTTGCCGTATACACACTTTCCAGGCGTGCTCCTTCAGCCACTCGGACACCTCACCACATTGTATTGTCACCCGCCATACAGGAGGGCAACGGGGCGCTACTATAGGGAGTTGCGCTGAAGCGGTCAAGCAGATTTTCAGCCGTGATGATTGTTCGCTTAAGGTGTGAGCAACGGCGTGGATTGATGGTGGGAATGCCGGGATTTGCAGGGATAAAAATGCCGGATGGCGCTCACGCTTATCCGGCCTACGGAACGGCGCTGGTTTGATGGTTGGGAAGGCAAAATTACGTAGGCCTGATAAGGCCAAGCCGCCATCAGGCATTTGGACACGGCACGAAAGTTGGCCGAGACGCGTAGGCCTGATAAGGCGAAGCCGCCATCAGGCATTTGGACATGGCTCGGTGTTGGCCCAGACGCGTAGGCCTGATAAGGCGAAGCCGCCATCAGGCATTTGGACACGGCTCGGTGTTGGCCCAGGCACGTAGGCCTGATAAGGCGAAGCCGCCATCAGGCACTGGCTCCGGTATCAACGCGTGCACCGGGGGGGATTGACTCACTTCGCTCGCCCTGCGGGCAGCCCACTCACTGCGTTCGCGGTCTGTCCAACGCGCTGTCGCCCGTTGTCGAACCCCGGTCGGGGGTTCTCATCCCCCCTGGCGCGGAGGTACATGCGAAAAAAAAGCCCGCATTTTCATGCGAGCTCTTCTTCGAAGAATGGCGGTGAGGGGGGGATTCGAACCCCCGATACGTTGCCGTATACACACTTTCCAGGCGTGCTCCTTCAGCCACTCGGACACCTCACCACATTGTTGTCCCGATGTCGTCGGGACGGGCGCTAATGTAGGGAAAACCCGTAACCGCGTCAATCTACTTTTGCAATAAATTAGTGCGTTTAGACAAACTTCAAACAACCTGCTTCTTAAACGTTCTGAAAACGCTTTTTTTCTCGCCTTACGACTTAACCCGCGCGCTGGAGAGGATATTTGTTATGCTTATCAGCCGCATAAAAATGCCTCACCGACAACAGAGAACGGAGTGCCGATGGAGATCCTCTTTTATCACCCCTCATTTGATAACGCCTTTTGGGTGAATGCCCTGCACAAAGCGCTGCCGGATGCCAACATCCGCGTCTGGACACCGGGCGATAACGCCCCCGCCGATTACGCGCTGGTCTGGCATCCGCCCGTGGAGATGCTCCAAGGGCGGAAACTGAAGGCGGTGTTTGCCCTCGGGGCAGGTGTCGATGCGATCCTCGGGCAACTGAAGGCGCATCCGCAGATGCTCGACGCCTCGGTGCCGCTGTTTCGACTTGAAGACACCGGCATGGCGCAGCAGATGCAGGAGTATGCCGTAAGCCAGGTGCTGCACTGGTTCCGCCGTTTCGATGATTACCAGGCGTTAAAAGGTGAGGCGAAGTGGCAACCGCTCGCAGAGTATGCGCATGAGGAGTTCACCGTCGGCATTCTTGGCGCCGGGGTGTTGGGCGCAAAAGTCGCCGAAGCGCTCCGTCCGTGGGGGTTCCCGCTGCGCTGCTGGAGCCGCAGCCGAAAAGATCTGCCAGGCGTCACCAGTTTTGCCGGCGCGCAAGAGTTGGGGGAGTTCCTGCATGGCACGCGGGTGTTAATCAACCTGCTGCCCAACACGCCGGAGACGGCTGGCATCATCAATCACTATCTGCTCGCGCAGTTAGAAGAGGGGAGCTATCTGCTCAACCTCGCGCGCGGTGTGCATGTGGAAGAGGCCGATCTGTTGCACGCGCTTGAGAGCGGCAAAGTGAAGGGGGCGATGCTGGATGTCTTCCGTGAAGAGCCTCTTCCTGCGAATAACCCGCTGTGGGCGCACCCGCGCGTCGCCATTACGCCGCACATCGCCGCCGTAACCCGCCCGCAGGAAGCGATTGACTATATCTGCCACACCATTCGCCAGCTTGAACAGGGTGAGGCGGTAAGCGGTCGCGTTGACCGGGCGCGCGGGTATTGAGATAAGCCCGGTCGCGCCGGGTTTTCATTAAACTGCATAACAATAGCTGCTATTCTTGCGCAATTGACTACAGGAGTGAGCCATGTACCCCGTTGACCTGCATATGCACACCGTCGCCAGCACCCACGCTTACAGCACGCTGCATGACTATATTGCCGAGGCGAAACGCAAAGGCATTAAGCTCTTCGCGATTACCGATCATGGCCCGGACATGGCCGATGCCCCTCACCACTGGCACTTTATCAATATGCGCATCTGGCCGCGGCTGGTTGACGGCGTCGGCATTCTGCGCGGTATTGAAGCCAATATTAAAAACCGCGCGGGCGAAATCGACTGCACCGGGCCGATGCTCGACTCGCTCGATCTGATCGTGGCCGGTTTTCATGAGCCGGTCTTTCCTCCGCAGGATAAAGCGAGCCATACCGAGGCGATGATCGCCACCATTGCCAGCGGTAATGTGCATATCATTAGCCATCCTGGTAATCCGAAATTTGAGATTGATATCCCGGCGGTGGCCGCCGCCGCGGCGAAATATGATGTGGCGCTGGAGATTAACAACTCCTCCTTTATCCACTCGCGCAAGGGCAGTGAAGCGAACTGCCGCGCTATTGCCGCTGCTGTGCGCGACGCGGGCGGCTGGGTGGCGCTCGGCTCCGACTCGCACACCGCCTTTACGCTGGGCGACTTTGCGGAGTGCCGCAAAGTGCTGGATGAGGTCGGCTTCCCGGAAGAGCGCATCCTGAACGTATCACCGCGCCGCATGCTGAGTTTCCTTGAATCACGCGGCATGGCGCCGATTAATGAATTTGCTGAACTTTAATACTGACTGGAATAGCTGAATGAACGAATTTTCTATCCTCTGCCGCGTGTTGGGCTCGCTCTTTTACCGCCAGCCGCAGGATCCGCTGCTGGTGCCGCTCTACACGATGATCCGCGAAGGAAAGCTGGCAGAGAGCTGGCCGCTTGAGCAGGATGCGCTGCTGGAGCGTCTGCAAAAAAGCTGCGATGCCCAGACGCTGGCCGCCGATTACAACGCGCTGTTTGTCGGCGATGAGTGTCGCGTCTCGCCGCTGCGCAGCGCGTGGGTTGAAGGGGCGAGCGAAGCGGAAGTTCGCGAGTTTCTATCCAGCCGCGGCATGCCGCTGAGCGCCGCGCCGGCCGATCATATTGGTACGCTGCTGCTGGCAGCTTCGTGGCTGGAAGATCAGTCAGCGGAAGATGAGAGTGAAGCGCTGGAAACCCTCTTCGCAGAGTACCTGCTACCGTGGTGCGGCACCTTCTTTGGCAAAGTGGAAGCACACGCTACGACGCCGTTCTGGCGCACGCTGGCCGAACTCTCCCGTGACGCGATTGCCGCTATGTGGGAAGAACTTCAGGAAGAGTCAGAGAACGAAGAGTGATATTGATCACAAATAATTTGCAACGATGAGTTCGTTGTTTAAATTTATGTGGTGAATGTCACTTTGCAGCGGCGCGCTTCTGCTATGATGCGCGCCATGAACAGACTCTTCGCACTCGCATTGACGACAGGTATTCTCTCCGGCCTTTGGGGCTGGGTTGCCGTCGCTTCAGGACTTTTAAGCTGGGCCGGTTTTCTCGGCTGTACGGCCTATTTCGCCTGTCCGCAGGGTGGGCTGAAGGGGCTTATGATCTCTGCCTGCACAGTGATGAGCGGCGTGGTCTGGGCGCTGGTGATTATGTACGGTAGCGCACTGGCTCCCCATCTTGAGATTGTGGGCTACATGATGACCGGCATCGTCGCTTTTCTGATGTGTCTGCAGGCCAAAAACCTGCTGCTCTCCTTTGTTCCCGGCACCTTTATTGGCGCCTGCGCCACCTTTGCCGGGCAGGGCGACTGGAGAGTGGTGATCCCTTCGCTGGCGGTGGGCCTGCTGTTTGGCTATGCCATGAAAAACAGCGGCCTGTGGCTCGCTTCCCGCGGGATAACATCCCGCGCGGCGGCAGCGAAAAAAGCGTAAATCGACATTCGCTTTATCTCTCTTCCTGACAATATTTCCTGCCGGCTGGCTTGCGGCTCCACCATTTCCGTTGCGCCAGGATACACTTAGTGCATGTTCTCGGTATTGCACCGACAAGGGAGCCATAATGGAATCACGTATGCAGGTTATTCAGGGGGATATTACAACCCTTGAAGTGGATGTTATTGTCAACGCCGCCAACGCCTCTTTACTTGGCGGCGGCGGGGTTGATGGCGCGATCCATCGCGCAGCTGGCCCAGCGCTGCTTGAGGCGTGCAAACAGGTTCGTCAGCAGCAGGGCGAGTGCCCGCCGGGCCATGCGGTGATTACCGCCGCTGGTAACCTTAACGCTAAAGCGGTGATCCACGCGGTCGGGCCGGTCTGGCGCGGCGGGAGTGATAACGAAGCCCATCTGCTGGAAGATGCCTATCGCAACAGCCTGAAACTGGCGGATGCCAACGGCTACGCCTCTATTGCATTTCCTGCTATCAGCACCGGCGTCTATGGTTACCCGAAAGCGGCTGCGGCGGAGATCGCCATCAACACCGTTTCGGATTATCTAACCCGCTATTCTCTGTTACGGCAGATATACTTTGTCTGCTATGACGATGAAACTCTGCGACTCTATCAACGCCTACTCACCCAACACGGTGCCGACCCTGCACGCTGATTCCCGGCTTGGGCGCGCCGTTGCACCCGTTTGTGAGGCGCACCCCGGTCTTTGCGGTCTGCATATTCTCGATGACAGTATGGACGCTTTTGTCGCCCGCTACCGGTTAGCGGAGCTGGCGGAGCGTACGCTCGATGTGCAGTACTACATCTGGGAAGATGACACCTCCGGCCGCTTGTTGATGCTGGCGCTGCTTGCCGCCGCCGATCGCGGCGTGCAGGTGCGTCTGCTGCTGGATGACAACAACACGCTGGGTATGGATGGCGTGCTGCGCCAGCTTGATAATCACCCCAATATCCAGGTGCGGCTGTTTAACCCTTTCTCCTTTCGCTCACTGCGCGCGCTCGGCTATTTAACGGATTTCGCGCGCCTTAACCGGCGGATGCACAATAAAAGTTTCACCGTTGATGGTGTGGTGACGCTGGTCGGCGGGCGCAATGTTGGCGATGCCTATTTTGGCATTGGCGAAGAGCCGCTGTTTACCGATCTCGATGTGATGGCGGTCGGCCCGGTGGTGAAAGAGGTGGAGCGGGATTTTGTGCGCTACTGGAACTCGGCCTCGGTCTCATCGCTGAGCAGCGTGCTCTCCCTGTCGCCGGAGGAGATTGCCGAGCGCATTCGCCTGCCGGAGAGCTGGCGGGAAGATATCACCGCCGTGCGCTACCAGGAGAGACTCGCTTCTACGCATTTCGCCGCGCACCTTGAAAACGGTACGCTGCCGCTGATGTGGGCAAAAACGCGTCTGCTGAGCGACGACCCGCGTAAAGGGGAGGGCAAAGCGCGCGAGCACACGTTATTGCCGCAGCGTTTGCTGAATGTGATGGGCAAGCCGGACCGGCAGATTGATATTATCTCGGCCTATTTTGTGCCGGGGCGCGCGGGCGTTGCGTTGCTGCTACAGCTGGCGCGTAAAGGGGTGAAGATCGCCATTCTGACCAACTCCCTTGCCGCTAACGATGTCACGGTGGTGCACGCAGGCTATGCGCGCTGGCGCAAAAAGCTGCTGCGCCACGGCATTGAGCTTTATGAGCTGAAACCAACGCGCGGGGAAGCGCCCATCCATCCGGTGCATGACCGCGGTTTAACCGGTAACTCCGGCTCCAGCCTGCATGCGAAAACCTTCAGCATTGACGGTGAAAAGGTCTTTATCGGCTCGTTTAATTTCGACCCGCGATCCGCGGTGCTGAATACTGAGATGGGCTTTGTTATCGACAGCGAAACGCTGGCAAAGCAGATCCATCACCGTTTTCTGCGCAGCCAAAAAGATATCACCTGGCAACTACGCCTTGACCGCTTCGGGCGTATCAACTGGATTGAACAGCAGGATGGCGAGGAGATTGTGCTGAAAAAGGAGCCGCAAACCCGTTTGTGGCAGCGCATTCTGGTGCGTCTGGTCTACTGGCTGCCGGTGGAGTGGCTGCTCTGAGTTCAGAGCAGCCGAGGGTTTTACCCCGCCTGCACCGGTGATTTCGACGTCCTCTCCTGCGGCTTGCCGGAGAAGAGGAAGCGCAGCAGTGGAATGCGCAGGTGGATCTCATACAGCACGATGGCAATGCCAACCACAAACACCAGCCCGGTGAAAAAGCCCACCACGTTCGACTGAATATGCGGCGTAATCCATGCGCCGAACAGCAGCGTCAGTGGGTGATGCACCAGGTAGATAAAGAGCGAGGCGTTAACAAAGTAGCTGACGCGCGCGGACTGGAAATTAAGCAGCCGGTGGCCAAGTGAAAAGACCACATTCACCATCCAGAAGCCCATCAGCATGGTAATTACCGCTTCGGTTTCATACATCCACCCTTCGCCGCTGCCGTAGCGCTGATTAAGCAGATAGGCGACAAACGCCAGCGCTGACCCCACCATGCACCAGGGCGATGGCGTGACAAAAAGGTTCTTCAGGCGCGGGCTGATAAAGGTCAGGGCACCGAGCAGGAAGAAGGGGATATAAAACAGCGTCTGCATCACGGTGAAATTAAACAGCGCGTCGCGCAATATTTCCGGATAGAAGAGGAACACACCGCGACGAAATGCCGCCCAGGCGATGCCCAATAGCAGAAACCAGACAGAAAGCTTGCCAAGAGAAATGTCGTTAAGCAGGCGATCGGCGTTGTTTTTGATGGCGCGGAATAACCACAAGCTGATCGTCGTTAATATAACGAGCACTAACAGGAACCATAAATGGGAGATCAATTCCCATGACAGCGTGTTGAATTTGTCATAAGTCGACAGGGTGTGCCAGTTAGCGGTGTTCTCCTTTACATGTTGCAACATAATAAATTGCGGCAACGTCAGCAGTGGAATAGCCGTCAACATGGGAATGCCTACGCGTTCAACGCGCACTTTCCACCAGCGTTTAAGCGGGTAGCGCAGGTAAAGCATATAGGAGAAGTAACCCGAAATGACGAAAAAGACCTGCATGCGAAAGGCGTGAATGAAGTCGTTAAACAGCGTCAGCCACCATGAAGGGTAGGTGCTGTTGACATGCCACATATGGCTCGAGTAAATGAGTGAAATGTGGAACGGGATCCCAAGCAGCATTAACCACGCGCGGATGGAATCAAGGAAATATTCACGTTGTGCGGGGGATTTAGACATATATCTCCGTGCATTCTCAGACTTTTCGTCTTATCCATAAGACAAATAATGATTACATTCCAAACCAACCCTACACTATGTCAGATAACCTGTCTCCAGGATAAGACTGCAAAAGGAAATGGGTGGCCGGATGCATTTGTTTAATCAATGAACGGTACCTGAGAACAAAGCAGGGATTCGGTTGTCGGATTGCCAGAGTTTCCATTAAAATGGATCGGATCGATTTAAGCACACAAAGGGGGAAGTGCTTAGTTATTATGAAACCTAAATTACGAATGATGAAAATGCATTGGGTAGGGGCAGCAGTACTGTTGTCACTTTATACGTCATCAGGCTGGGCCTTTTCTATCGACGATGTCGCAAAACAGGCGCAATCCCTGGCTGGCAAGAGCTATGAAGCACCCAAAAGCAATCTGCCCTCACTGTTCCGCGACATGAAGTATGCGGACTATCAACAAATCCAGTTCAACCATGATAAAGCTTACTGGAACAAGACCAACACACCGTTCAAGCTTGAGTTCTATCATCAGGGGATGTACTTCGACACGCCGGTGACGATCAATGAAGTGACCGCGACCGCCGTGCACCAGATTAAGTACAGCCCGGACTACTTCAACTTCGGCAACATTCAGCACGATAAAGATACCGTTAAGGATCTCGGCTTTGCCGGTTTCAAAGTGCTTTACCCCATCAATAGCAAAGATAAAAACGACGAAATCGTCAGCATGCTGGGCGCGAGCTACTTCCGCGTGATTGGCGCGGGCCAGGTCTATGGTCTCTCCGCGCGCGGGCTGGCGATCGATACGGCGCTGCCTTCCGGCGAAGAGTTCCCGCGCTTTAAGGAGTTCTGGATCGAGCGTCCGAAGCCGACCGACAAGCGTCTGACCATCTACGCGCTGCTCGACTCCCCGCGTGCTACCGGCGCCTACCGTTTTGTCATCATTCCGGGCCGCGACAGCGTGGTTGATGTGCAGTCTAAAGTTTACCTGCGCGACAAAGTGGGCAAACTGGGCGTTGCGCCGCTGACCAGTATGTTCCTGTTTGGGCCGTCTCAGCCCTCTCCGGCAATCAACTACCGTCCTGAGCTGCATGACTCAAACGGTCTGTCGATGCTGGCCGGCAACGGCGAGTGGATCTGGCGTCCGCTGAACAACCCGAAACATCTGGCCGTCAGCAGCTACGCGATGGAAAACCCGCAGGGCTTCGGTCTGCTGCAGCGTGGCCGTGAGTTCTCCCGTTTCGAAGATATCGATGACCGCTACGACCAGCGCCCGAGCGCGTGGGTCACGCCGAAAGGCGAGTGGGGCAAAGGGAAAGTCGAGCTGGTCGAAATCCCGACCAACGACGAAACCAACGACAACATCGTTGCCTACTGGACACCGGATCAGCTGCCGGAGCCGGGCAAAGAGATGAACTTCAAGTACACCATCACCTTTAGCCGTGACGAAGATAAACTGCATGCGCCGGATAATGCCTGGGTTAAGCAGACTCGTCGCTCAACGGGTGATGTGAAGCAGTCCAACCTTATCCGCCAGCCGGACGGTACCATCGCGTTCGTGATCGACTTTACCGGCCAGGATATGAAAAAACTGCCGCAGGATACGCCGGTAACGGCGCAGGCGAGCATTGGCGATAACGGTGAGATCGTTGAAAACGTCGTTCGCTATAATCCAGTGACCCAAGGTTGGCGTTTGACGCTGCGCGTGAAGGTCAAAGATCCGAAGAAAACCACGGATATGCGCGCGGCGCTGGTCAACGCCGATCAGCCCCTGAGTGAAACCTGGAGCTATCAGCTACCTGCCAATGAATAAGATAACTGAGTATATCGACGCGCTGCCGCTCCCTGCGGAGCAGAAAGCAGCGCTGCCGACGGATTCGATTCGCGGCGTGCATGAAGCGCTGGACGCGGAGCACACGGACTGGAAGCGTGAAGATGACACGCCGCTGGGATCGGTGACCGCGCGGCTGGAAAACAGCTGGCCGGATTCGCTGGCGCAAGGTCAACTGGCTAAGGACGACGAGGGACGCGCGCAGCTGCAGGCGATGCCGAAAGCCAAACGCTCCTCGATGTTCCCGGATCCCTGGCGCACCAACCCCCTTGGTCGCTTCTGGGATCGCCTGCGCGGTCGTGAGGTTCTGCCGCGCTACATGTCGCGTCTGACCAAAGAGGAGCAGGTTCGCGAGGAAAAGTGGCGCACCGTTGGCTCTATCCGCCGCTATATCCTGCTCGTGCTGACGATTGCGCAGACTGTCGTTGCGACCTGGTACATGAAAACCATCCTGCCTTATCAGGGCTGGGCGCTGATCAACCCTGCCGATATGGCAGGGCAGGATCTGTGGGTCTCCTTTATGCAGCTGCTGCCTTATGTGTTGCAGACCGGGATCCTGATCCTCTTCGCCGTCCTCTTCTGCTGGGTCTCCGCCGGTTTCTGGACGGCGTTGATGGGCTTCCTGCAACTGCTGATTGGGCGCGATAAATACAGTATTTCCGCCTCAACGGTGGGCGATGAACCGCTGAACCCGGAACATCGCACAGCGCTGATCATGCCTATCTGTAACGAAGACGTCGATCGCGTCTTCGCGGGTCTGCGCGCCACCTGGGAGTCGGTGAAAGCCACCGGGCAGCAGAAGCACTTCGACGTCTATATCCTGAGCGATAGCTACAATCCGGATATCTGCGTCGCGGAGCAAAAAGCCTGGATGGAGCTGATTGCCGAAGTGCAGGGTGAAGGGCAGATCTTCTATCGTCGCCGCCGCCGTCGCGTGAAACGTAAGAGCGGCAACATCGATGACTTCTGCCGTCGCTGGGGCAGCCAGTACAGCTACATGGTGGTGCTGGATGCGGACTCGGTGATGACCGGTGACTGCCTGACCGGGCTGGTGCGCCTGATGGAAGCCAACCCGAACGCCGGTATTATCCAGTCTTCGCCGCGCGCGTCCGGTATGGACACGCTCTATGCGCGCTGCCAGCAGTTCGCTACCCGCGTCTACGGCCCGCTCTTTACCGCCGGTCTGCACTTCTGGCAGTTGGGGGAATCCCACTACTGGGGCCATAACGCGATTATCCGCGTGCAGCCGTTTATCGAGCACTGTGCGCTGGCACCGCTGCCAGGCGAAGGCTCGTTTGCCGGTTCCATTCTCTCCCATGACTTTGTGGAAGCTGCGCTGATGCGCCGCGCCGGTTGGGGGGTGTGGATTGCCTACGATCTGCCTGGCTCTTATGAAGAGCTGCCGCCGAACCTGCTTGATGAGCTGAAACGCGACCGCCGCTGGTGTCACGGGAACCTGATGAACTTCCGTCTGTTCCTGGTCAAAGGGATGCACCCGGTTCACCGCGCGGTGTTCCTGACCGGTGTGATGTCCTATCTCTCGGCACCGCTGTGGTTTATGTTCCTCGCGCTCTCAACGGCGCTGCAGGTGGTGCATGCGCTGACGGAACCGCAGTACTTCCTGCAACCGCGCCAGCTCTTCCCGGTCTGGCCGCAGTGGCGTCCTGAACTGGCTATCGCGCTGTTTGCCTCGACCATGGTGCTGCTCTTCCTGCCGAAGCTGCTGAGTATCATCCTTGTCTGGTGCAAAGGGCCGAAAGAGTACGGTGGTTTCTTCCGCGTCACGCTCTCGCTGCTGCTGGAAGTGCTCTTCTCCGTGCTGCTGGCACCGGTACGTATGCTGTTCCATACGGTGTTCGTGGTCAGCGCCTTCCTCGGCTGGGAAGTGGTATGGAACTCGCCGCAGCGTGATGATGACTCCACGCCGTGGGGTGAAGCCTTTATGCGTCACGGCTCGCAGCTGCTACTGGGCCTGGTGTGGGCAGTGGGGATGGCATGGCTGGATCTGCGCTTCCTCTTCTGGCTGGCACCGATTGTCTTCTCGCTGATCCTCTCGCCGTTCGTGTCGGTGATCTCGAGCCGCTCAACGGTCGGTCTGCGCACCAAGCGCTGGAAGCTGTTCCTGATCCCGGAAGAGTACTCTCCGCCGCAGGTGCTGGTTGATACCGACCGCTATCTGGAGCTGAACCGCTCGCGCTCGCTGGAAGATGGGTTTATGCATGCCGTATTTAACCCCTCCTTCAACGCGCTGGCGACGGCAATGGCAACGGCTCGTCACCGTGCCAGTAACGTGCTGGAGATTGCCCGCGACCGTCACGTTGAGCAGGCGCTGAATGAAACGCCTGAGAAGCTCAATCGCGATCGTCGTCTGGTGCTGTTAAGCGACCCGGTAACGCTCTCACGCCTGCACTATCGCGTCTGGGAATCACCAGAGCGCTATTTGTCCTGGGTGAAGCACTACGAAACGTTGTCGCTTAATCCACTGGCGCTGAAGGCGAAATAAGCCATCATTAAGAAAATACCGGCATTAGCCGGTATTTTTTTATCTGCATAATCAGAAGGGGGACGCGGTGAGAGTGATGCTGGTGATGGTCATGGTGTGCGTATTAAGCGGCTGCGGCAGTATTGTCAGCCGGACGATCCCAGGCCAGGGCCACGGGAATCAGTACTATCCCGGCGTGCAGTGGGATGTACGTGACTCCTCATGGCGCTTCCTGACCGTGCTGGATCTGCCGCTCTCGCTGGTGTTTGACACCCTGCTGCTGCCGATAGACGCCCAGCACGGCCCCTATGAGTAATTAACGCTCGTCCCACTCGTCTGCCGCAGCCTGACCCTCTTCGGTGTCCAGCGGCGGCTCGAGCTGGAATTCGCCCTCGTCCCACTCGTGCAGGGTGTTCTCCTCCAGCCACTCCTGACGGATCTCAATCTCGTCAAAGTCGCCATCAAAGACGCTTTGTGCTGCTTCGCCGCTATACATCGGCAGGCATTCGCCCGGCTGCTCTTCGTCGGCAAAGAATTCTGCCTGCCAGACGATATCGCCATCCTGCAGCACGTACTTCTGGACATTGAACTGTTGCACATTGAGGTCATCTTCATCGACGTCGGGGTTGTTAGCGATAAACGCTTCGCGCGCCGCGTCAATGGCTTCGGCCAGAGTTGTGTAATAGTTCAGTTCAGAATCAGCCATGTAAAACGCTCCTTGATAACGATAGTAGACATGCAGAAATCTATAGTCGCTGGTTATGCCAGCGTCAAACTTCCTCCCTACTTTTATCTTGTCCCAGGCTCGCTGCCACGGCGGCGTTGTACCGCTGCAAATGTTCTGGTGTCTGACAAGGCGGCTGCTTCATCACAAACGCGGTACGGCGAGAAGAGAAGTGAAGATCGTCCGCGAAGAAGTTGCCTCTCATCTTGTGCAACTCCTCCCGGCGATACGCATACAGGGGACGCCCACGGCGCATCGCCTCCTGAGCACGCGCTTTGGCCTTAAGCGAATCGGGCAGGGCGTCAGGCGCAATAAGCGCGCTGGCATGGCTGACAACGGTTTCAAGAAATGCTTCGCGCGAGACATTGAGCACCGAGTCGACGAGGCCGAGCGCCGCAGCCTGCCTGACACCAATTGGCAGGCAATTTTCACTCAGCGCCACCGCCGCTTCAGCATCCGCGCGCCACGGTAGCGTTAAGGTCCAGAACTCCGACCCATGTAGTCCCATGGTTTTGTAATGCGGATTAATCACCACACCTGCGCGCATAAAGACGCGATCGGTGGCCAGCATCAGCATCGCACCGCCTGCGCCGGCATTGGCATTGACCGCGCTTATCACCAGCTTGTCGCGACAGGTGAGGATCGCCTCGGCAAAGTCATCGATGGCGTTGATCGACGCCCACCCCTCTTCAGCAGGGTTATCCGCCACATGAATGGAATTAAGCTCAATGCCGTTTGACCAGAAATCATCCCCCCCGGCAAGCACGATGGCATCCACGCTGCAATCTCCGGCTGCGCGCGTAAAGAGCGTGGTGAGGATCTGCGAATCATTGACGGTAAACGCGCCGTTGAGCAGCGGGAAATGAAGAATGGCGACACGCCCGCGCGTCTCGAGCCAGGGCCTGTTGGGATGCTGCGCATCAAGTACCGGCAGCGAAGCGCACGCCGCGAGTTCGTCCCGTAGCGCGAAGGCGGCGGGAAGTTTGACCTGCGCACAGGCGTGCTTGTCACTGCGGCGCAGGTGACCGATCCACAGCGCGCCATCGAGGGTTGCCACACAGAGCGCATCGCCGTCGCGGGCAAAAATCTCCCCAACGTGGCCACGTCGGCTGGCGACATTTGCCTCTGCCTGCCAGGCGTTAAACACCCGCACCGGCACGCCTGCTAATTGAGTCGGCGCGCCGGGCAGGCTGTCGCTGGCGCGGATTTTACGCAGCAGCAGGTCGGTGGGATCGCACTGCCAGTCAAGAGTGCGCGCGCTCATCGGCAGTGCTGCTCTCTCACGTCCCCGCGTTGTGGCGCAGTCATAATCAAGGGGATCGCCATGCTGCTGGCCCTGCTGCAACTTCGCGATCAGCTCCCACAAACAGGCAACGGCAGCATCAGTAACCAGATGGCGGTAAATCCGGCTTTTCGCTATCGGTGGCAGGGGGAAAGTGCGGGTCGCCCAGATGTCGCCTGCATCCATCACTGCGTTGGCTTCCAGCAGGGTCACCCCCCATTCGTGCCACCCTTCGAGGATCGCCCAGTCAAGGGAGCTGGGGCCGCGGTCGCCGACAATACCCGGGTGCAGAATGAAGCATCGGTAACGTTGCCAGACGCGGTCGGGAATGGCCCGTTTCAGAAACGGCGCGATAATAATGTCAGGCGGGTTCGCCGCAAGCCGCTGTTCAAGCGCCTCATCACCGGTAAAGACCTCAACGGTGACCTGATGACCGGCATCGGTCAGTTCGACAAAAAAACGTTGTGACAGGCCATTAAAGGCGCTGCAAAGCAGAAGAATATGCATGACTTTCCATCCTGGAAGAGGGGGTTCCGGTAGGGGAGTGCTCACCCACTATTTTTTTCAGGCCACGGGCTAAAAACAAGCAGAGCGGCGGTGATGTTGCCAGGCAACTTCTTGCCCCGACGTGAAAACTCTTAATCTGGTCTGTTGCATTTAGCTTCCCACGCGGAGCCTGCTCTGCGTGGGAAGAGAGGGGTTATGATTTTTTCTGCGCGCTATCGTAGACCTTCTCCCCGGCGAACCAGGTTTCGGCAATTTTCCAGTCACGAATATCCTGCGGCACCGGATCCTTGATTTTGCCGTCAACAATGGCGAAATCCGCCCACTTACCGACGGTAATCGAGCCAATCTCTTTATCCCAGCCGCTGATTTTGGCCGGCGCCATGGTGTAGGCATACAGCGCTTCGTCAAAGGTGAGGGCGTTTTCGCCATACCACACTTTGCCCTCTTTCAGGCGTAGCACGGCATCACCCAGCTGCGTCATCGGGCTCTCTTTTGCCGTCGGCCAGTCGCTACCGAACACCAGGTTTCCACCCGCCGTCAGCAGCGATTGCCAGGCGTAACCGCGCTTCAGGCGCTCATTCCCCAGACGCGTCTCGAGGAAGTTAGGCGCAATGGCATGGTCGGGCTGCATTGACGGCACAATGCCGTTCTGCGCAAACTTCTCGATATTGGCGTACTTCGTCAGCTCAATATGTTCGATACGGTTGATTTTATCCTTGCCCTGCGGACTGTTGCGAAACGCTTCCAGCGCCATGGTCACGGCATTATCGCCGATGGCATGAACGGCAACCGGGAAGCCATACTGGTGAGAGCGCTGCACCATCTCGTTCATCTTCTCCTGGGTATAGAGCGGAGTGCCGAAGTAGTGGTCGTGGCGATCGGAGTAGTGCTCATGCAGGGCGGCAGTGTGGTTCATCAGGGTGCCGTCCATAAAATATTTATGGTAGCCATAGCGGAACTGCGGCCCTTTACCGATCGCTTTCTCTTTGTCGGCGGCAAAAGTATTCATCTCTTTTTGCTTATCGGCCTGCGCTTTCCACGCCTCTTCACCGCTGTTTTTCTCGCTGGTATCCACCATATAGCCATACCAGATGCGCATCGGGAAGCTGCCTTTTTTCAGCATATCGGTGTAGATGTCGCCCGAGTTGGTCCACATATCGTGGGCACCGGTGACGCCTAGGCTGTTGAAATGCGCCATCACTTTGCGCAAGCCCTCGCTTTTATCACCCTGGGCGGCGATCACTTTTGGTGAGCGGTTGTAGAGATCAAGGGCATTCTCCAGCAGGATCCCGGTCGCTTTGCCGTTTTTATCCCGCTGGATCGTCCCACCGACCGGATCGGGCGTCTTATCGGTGATCTCAAGCTCTGCCAGCGCTTTGCTGTTCAGCCACATGGTGTGGTAATCGACGTCCACCAGCGCGACCGGGTTATCAGGTGCGACTTTGTCGAGCTCGGCCGCCGTGGGTAGCGTCTTCTCTGCGGTTAAGGTGGCGTCCCAGCGGCCGCCGAAGATCCAGCTGCCTTTCGGCTGCGCATCCACTTTTTCCTTGATCATCTTCAGCCACGTCTGTTTGCTGCTGACGCCAAACAGATCGACCCCGTTGATGAGATCGATCCCGGCAATCAGGTGCGTGTGGGCATCAATCAGCCCCGGGATCACCGTTTTACCCTTAGCGTCGATCATTTTGGTCTTATCGCTTTGCAGCAGCTTGATATAGTGCGGGCTGCCCACCGCGATAAACTTGCCATCTTTGATCGCCAGCGCCTGCGCGCGCGGTTTGGCGGCATCGGAGGTACGGATATCGGCATTCATAATAATGATATCGGCAGGGGTCGGCCGGTCATTGGGATCGTTAGGCACATCCTTTGCTGCTGTAGCGTTAAGTGAGGTGCTAATTAATGCTGATAACAGACTCACTTTGATAATTTTCTGTAGTGTACCCGTAGGTTTAAATAAACCCATATCGCGTTCTCCATTTAAAGGCGGGAATAGTAATGTTCGCCGCGATAATAAGCAGAAGCGAATAACGATACAAATGCGCCACACGCAAAATAACCGCAGCAATAGGGTCTTGTGGCAATAATAAAACTTTCCTGCTGGTAAAAAGTTCTGATTATGCAACAGGTGACATTTATTTGAAGGTAAATCATAAGTGCTTTCTTAAAGTGTTATTTGCTTACTTATCAGTTAAAGCTTAAAGGATGCGGTTTATTGACAATTAATAACGTCATTTGACGCTATTTAGTTATTTACTTTTCATTTTGTAATTATCTTTATTGCCATGTTAACAGCGCGCCTGGAACCCTCTGGCAGAGCAGGTTAAAAGTGACCCACATCAATGTGTTGCCATGAGAAAGTGCTTAAACCTGAACCTGCGGGATGAGCAGTAGTCAGGCTCATCACAATAATGAGAAGAGGTAAGGACGCAAACAGCATGAAAAAAAGCGATCGGGTTATTGAAAATAAAGCACTCTGCGCCTTTGTCGCCGCCGCAGAAACAGGAAGTTTTTTGCAAGCGGGGCAACGGATGAATCGCTCGAAGTCAACGATAAGCCGCTGGATAAAAGAGCTGGAAGATATTCTCGGCTACACCTTATTTCACACGCGCGGTAATGGATCGGTGGTTAAAATTAACAGCAATGGCAAGCGGCTGCTGCCAAAAGCAAAATCAATGGTAAATAGCTGGCAGCGGCTGGAGGCCTTCTCCTTATCATTACAAACACGCCGCGAACCGGAAATCGTCAGGCTGGCCTTTAATGAATTGATCCCGGCAGAAGTGGTGGCAGATATTTTGCTCACCGTGAAGGCGGCCTATCCGCAGATGCTGCTCCACGTTATCCATACGGACTTATATGACACCGAGGCGAGCTTACGCGCTAAGCGCGTCGACTATGTGCTGGGGCTGCATCTGCCGGTTATGCCTTGCGGGCTGCAGGGCTGCGTGGTGGGCGATCTGCAAACCATGCTTATTGCCCATCCGCAGCACTGGCTGGCGCAGCAGAGCCATATCGACGCCTTTCAGCTGGATGGCGAAACGCTCATCTATCCCGCTTTTCCGGATGAAAATAATGACCATCGCTATCCACTGCACGCGTCGGCAGAGGCGATGCTGGTGACGGATTACACCTTGAGCGCAATGCTGGCAAAAAAGGGGCTTGGCATCGCCTGCGTACCGGATCATATTGCGCGGCCTGAGCTGTTGGCGAAGCGGGCTGTTGCCCTTGATGTCAATAATGATGAATTTAATAACCTGCACTCGCTGATGTTATTCTGGCGCGAAAACGAGGATGACGCGGCGCTACGGTCGCTGATTGTTGGCAGCTTAAAAGAGTGGTTTGGTTATTGCTAAGTGCGCGGGGTCTATTCTGCCGCCAGGCAGACGATTCTGCGCTAATGTAATTTTGCTTTTGAGATTTGCCTGAAGGTTATGCAAAAAAACGGAAATGTAACGCCAACGTTATATTTTCTGGCGCAGCGGTTTATAATCAGCGCTTGCAAAGGTTACCCATAATCTGAATCGGGTGTGCCAAACGCGTCGTTAGCGAATTATTTATCTAAGGGATGGAGAAAAGGTGTCAGTGACGATGATTTCGCGCGCAGGAGCATGGCTGTGAAAGGGATCGCAAAACCTCTGCGCGCAGCCGCGCTGATGCTCTGCTGCTTACTCTCTGGCTGCGGCTTGCCGCCCGCTATTCCCGTGCTGGGCGCGTCATTCCCCGCCTGGTTCTTCTGTTTTCTCGCCGCGGCGCTGCTGCTCATCCCGTGTCATCTGCTGATTGTGCGTAAAGGCTGGCAGGCGCGTTTCTCGCCGCTGGTTATAAGCTATCTGGCTCTGCTGTTTCTCTTTGCCGCGCTCTTCTGGTTTTTACTTTTTTAGATATGAAGGCCTATGACTGATTCCAGCCCAACGCTGTTACGGAAAAAGTGGCCGCTGCTGCTCATTGTGGTTGGCGCGATCGTGGCGCTGATTGCGGTGATCTGGCACCTGCAAACTTCTCCGCAAACTAACGATGCCTATGTCTACACCGACACGATTGATGTCGTGCCGGAAGTGACGGGGCGCATTGTCGAGATGCCTGTACGCGACAACCAGCGCGTGAAAAAAGGCGATCTGCTGTTCCGCATCGATCCGCGACCTTACCAGGCGATGCTGGCGGATGCGAAATCGCGGCTGGCGGCGCTCGATGCGCAAATCACCCTGACCGGGCGCACCATCAAAGCGCAGGAGTATAACGCGCAGTCTGTTGCCGCTGCGGTGGCGCGCTCGCAGGCGCTGGTCGATCAGACCCGCTCAACGCGCAGCCGGCTGGAGCCGCTGGTGCCGCAAGGCTTCGCTTCACAGGAGGAGCTGGATCAGGCGCGCACGGCAGAGAAAGCCGCCCGCTCAGAGCTGGCCGCAATTCAGCTTCAGGCCAGCCAGGCAGCTTCAGCCGTGCTCGGCGTCGATGCGATGGTGGCACAGCGGGAAGGGGCGCTGGCGCAGATTGCGCTGGCAGAGCTGCATCTGGAGTTTACTGAGGTGCGCGCGCCCTTCAACGGTGTGGTAGTCGCACTGAAAACCACGGTCGGCCAGTACGCCTCGGCGTTAAAACCGGTCTTTACGCTGATGGATGACGACCGCTGGTATGTGGTGGCCAATTTCCGCGAAACGGATCTACAGGGCATTCGCGCCGGCACACCGGCAGAGATCACCGTAATGACCGACCACAGCCAGCGCTTTAGCGGCCGCGTCGAGTCGGTCGGGTTTGGCGTGCTGCCGGAGGGCGGAACGGTGATTGGCGGCTTACCGATTGTGCCGAAGAGCATCAACTGGGTGCATGTCTCGCAGCGCTTCCCGGTAAAAATCGCCGTTGAGCACCCCGATCCGGCGCTGTTCCGCATGGGCGCTTCCGCAAGCGTTACCCTTAAACCGCAGTGAGCATCGGGATGGAGCGCGCCTGGGGTTATCTGCAAAAAGAGCTGCGCGCCACGCCGGGGCGGGGCAACTACACCCTGCGTATGACCCTCAGTTGCGGGATCCTCATTGCGCTGTTTATGAGCCTGCAGATCCCCTTTCTGGCGATAGCCCTGATTGTGGTCTTCTATGTCAGCCAGCCTAACGTAGTGATGATTTCGCTGGTCAGCGTCGCCTTTATGCTGGTGGTAACGCTGGTGCTGGGCGGCGTGCTGCTGATTATCAAGTGGACCTATGACTATCCGCTGGTGCGTCTTGTCGCCTCGGTGCTGCTCTTCTCCCTTGCCGTCTATCTGATGCGCATTATGGGTAAGCTGGGGCTGGCCTTTTTTGTCGTGGCGCTGGCGGTGATCTATGCGCAAACTTTTCCCTCCATGACCGGGCAGAGCGAGATCCTCGTGCGCCTGCTGCTGTGGCTGTGGGTGGCGATCAACAGCGCCATTGTGGTGACCCTGCTGGTCAATGCCTGTTTTGCGCAGGCGTTTCCTGGCTGGCAGTTCAAAAGCGCGCTCGCCGCGATGCTGCGCCAGACGGCGACCTGCCTGACACAAACCGATGCCGCCTCCCTAGAAAACGCCCGACCCACCTTTAGCGCCATTGCCCGCCAGGTTGCGCAGCTGCACACGCTGTTTAAGCTGGCGCGGCTCTCCAGCACGGAAATGGCTGATAATCAGCAGAAGTGGCAGAGCGTGATGGCGTTTACCCTGCGCAGCTATCAACTCATTGCGCTGTTGCAGCCCGGTGCGCCCGATGCGGCGCGGCGGCCGCTTGCCGATGCGCTGTTTGCACTGGCGCAGCAGGTGGAGGAGGGCAAATTGCCGCCTGTGCAGGAGGTCTCCGTTTTCGTTGATAGTCAGCATGATGTGATTGTACGCGAGATAGCCGCGCTACTGGCCTCGCTTCAGCGCGGAGAAACCGTTGCCTTGCCGCCCGGCGAGGGGGAGAAAATAGCCTTAATGCCGCCGGATGCCTGGCGCAACCCGGCCTATCTGCACTTCACTTTGAAAACCGTGCTGGCCACGCTGCTCTGCTACGTCTTCTATACCGCAACGGACTGGCAGGGCATTCACACCATTATGCTGAGCTGCGTGATTGTGGCGCAGCCGGGGCTTGGCGCGACGATGCAGAAGATCGCGCTGCGCATTGGCGGCGCGCTGCTGGCAACCCTGCTGGCGCTGCTGCTGATAATCTTTATTCAACCGTGGACGGAGTCGCTGGTTGGCCTGCTGGGGATGGCGCTGCCGGTAATGGCGCTGGCCGCCTGGCTGGCGGGTGGTTCAGAGCGCATTGCCTACGCCGGGATCCAGCTCGGTTTTACCTTTGCGCTGGCCTTTTTAAGCTGGTTTGGCCCGCTCACCAACTTAACCGAGCTTCGCGACCGGGTGATCGGTATTCTGCTCGGCGTGCTGGTCTCGTCGCTTATCCACCTCTATTTATGGCCGGACAGCGAAGCGCCGCAACTCAAAGCCAGCCTCGCGCGCCTCTACCGGCGCATTGCCGACCTGCTGCGGGCCAAAGATCGCGAGTCCACTACCCCGGCGCTGTTTGCCAGCCTGACCGAGAGCGATGCGCTGCTCAACCGCGTTGCCGCCGAGCCGCTCAACACCTGGGCGCATCCCCATGCAGAAGCGAAAGCCTGGCCGCGCGGCGAGACGTTTGCCAGCGCGCAGGAGCTGGTGCGCCTGAGCGAAGGCTATCGGCTCTATGCCGCAGCGGACGATCCCTTTTTGGCCCGCTGCGCGGAGTATGTTGCGGCCTACGCTACGGCGATCGACCAGGCGCAGCCGAAGCCGGAGCTGAAGTCAGTTAGCGCCGATGTAGCAAACCCCTATGGTCCGCCGCTGATGCAGGTGCTCTCCAGCCTGCCGGCGTGGTCATCCCCCTTTTCACTCAGTTCGCGACAGGCAGAGTAAGGTATGCGCGCAAAAATGATCTCTTCGCGTTTTCGCTGCGGCACGCTGGCCGCATTTGGCCTGCTGCTGTTATCCGGCTGCGCGCTGGTGCAGGACGATCCGGGGCAGGTGACCATCGTCAACCCGCAGAAGGCGCAGCTGGCGCAGGCGATTCACCTGGCGAACAGTGGCTGGCCCGCGGCACGCTGGTGGGAAAACTACCACGATCGCCAGTTAACGATGCTGGTTAACCGCGCGTTGCAAAACTCACCCACCATGCAGGCGGCGCGGCTGCGCGTCGGCCAGTCACAGTCAACGGTGGCGCTGGCGCAGTCGGCAATGGGCGTGCAGGCAGGTGCCGTTGCGGCGCAAAACTACATGCGCGTGTCGGACAGGGATGCGAAAGCGACCTGGCCCTACGCCTACTCGCTGCCTGTCGATAAACAGGGGCCGTGGTACACACTGAACACGGTGGGCGTTGGCGCGTCGCTCAATATCGATCTCTGGGGATCGGATCGTGCGCGCGTGGCGGCCGCGATTGGCGAGCAGAATGCGAGGCTTGCTGAGACTGCGGCGATTGAGCTTGATATCGCCAGCAGTGTTGCTCAGCTCTACTTTGCGATGCAGGCGACCTTTGCGCGCATTGCGTTGCTCAATGAGCAGCAAGAGATTGCCCGCTTCTCCGAGCAGGCGCACCAGCAGCGCGCGGCGCGCGGGCTTGAAGATAGTGTTGATCTCGCTGGCGGACAGGCCGAACGGCTGGCGGCGCAGCAACAGCTGGTGGAAGCAAACGGCGCGTTAACCCGCTATCGCGAGACCCTGCGGGCGCTGATTGGCGCGGACGCGCAGAGCATGCCTGAGATCCATCCGGTGGCGCTGCCGCAATTGCAGCAAACGTTGCCTGCGACACTCTCCTTCGAACTGCTGGCGCGCCGTCCCGATCTGCAGGCGCTGCGCGGGTATGTCACTGCCACCATGAGCCAGGTGGACTCAGCGAAGGCGGCCTTTTACCCGCACTTCGATATCAAGGCTTTCTGGGGCTACAACGCCTTTGATGTCGGCGATCTGTTCCGCTACTCCTTCCAGCAGCTCAATATTCTGCCTGCGCTCACCTTGCCACTGTTTGACGGCGGGCGGTTAAATGCGCACCTGAAGTCGGTACGCACCGCCAGTAACATCCTGATCAAACAGTACAACCAGGCGGTGCTGGACGCGGTACGCGATGTGGCGATCACCTCCAGCCAGCTTAACGATCTCAACCAGATGGTGGCGATGCAGCAGGAGAAGGTGCGTGCGGCGATGACGGCAACCAACAGCGCGGCGGCCCATTACCAGCGCGGGCTGCTGAGCCGCTTCAGGGCGCAGGAGGCGCGCCGCTTAGCGCTGGCGCAACAGCTTCTGCTGCTCGATATGCAGGCGCAGCAGCTCAGCACCGATATCACACTGATTAAAGCGCTGGGCGGCGGTTACCGTAACGAGAACGAAAAGGGTGAAGAGAAGCCGTAACAGAGGCGGCTCCGCCCGTGGTTTACAGGCGGAGCGGGGCGGTTAATAGCGGGAAGGCACGCCCTGCGGGCGGGTTTTGAAGCGGCGATGCAGCCACATATATTGCTCGGGCGCCATCATAATGCAGCGCTCCACCACTTTGTTCATCCATGCGGCGGTGGTTTCGGCATCGTCCAGCGGCGGTGAGCACTCCGGCTCAAGCATAATCAGCTCATACCCTTTACCGCCGGGTTTGCGGCGCGGCACAAACGGCACCACGCAGGCTTGCGACATGCGCGCCAGCATCCAGGTTCCGGAAGTGGATGCGGCCTGCTCGACGGCGAAGAAGGGGACAAAGACGCTGGCGCGCGGGCCGTAGTCATGATCCGGCGCGTACCACACCACTTCACCGGCTTTCAGCGCGCGGATCATCCCTTTCAGATCTTTTCGGTCAATCATGCTCTTATTGGAGCGCATGCGCCCCCAGGTTTGCAGCAGATCGATAACCGGGTTGTCGTTCGGGCGATAGACGCCGATGCCCGGCTCATTCAGACCAAACATCCGCGCGCCAATCTCCAGCGTCAGGAAGTGGACGCCAATCAGCAGAATGCCGCGCCCCTGCGCCTGTACGTTACGCACATGTTCGAAGTGGGAGACATCCATCCAGCGGCGCATGCGGCGATCGGACCAGAACCAGGCCATGCCGGTTTCAATTAGCCCCATGCCGACGGATTCAAAATTCTTCGCCACCATTTTCTGCCGCTCCTCTTCGCTCATCTGCGGGAAGCAGAGGGTCAGGTTGCGGTGCGCAATGTGCGCGCGGCGTTTCATCACGCGCTTTGCAAGGTGGCCGAGCGCACAGCCTAAGCGGTAAAGGAGCGGGTAGGGAAGTTGAACCACCAACCACAGCACGCCGATCCCGAACCAGGTTGCCCAGTAGCGGGGGTGCAGCAGCGATGCCGAAAATTTGGGTAAATGCGTCATGACTGTCCTGTGTATAGCTACAATGGCCTGTATTCTCGCACTTTTTTTGTAATTCGCAAAAACCAGGGCGTGGAGCCGCGTTCCATAAGCGCAACGCGCATTACAGTGTGAAAGGAATGGGTGGAAATGTAGCGCAAAATGTGGGGATGTAAATTAACACTATTTGCTTTATGATGCCGCCCGTTTTTCACTCTCCACTCTGCAGGATACGTACACCATGCCAGTGTTACACAACCGCATCTCCAATGATGAACTGAAAGCCCGCATGCTCGCCGAAACCGAGCCGCGCGTCACCGTCTCGTTTTACAAATACTTCACCATTGTTAACCCGCAGGCGACGCGCGATGCGCTCTACCAGACCCTGTCGCAGCTGAGCGTTTTTGGGCGCATTTACCTCGCCCATGAAGGGATCAATGCGCAGATCAGCGTGCCGCAGAGCAAATTCGAGGCGTTTCGCGAAGCGCTCTATACCTTCGATCCGGCGCTGGATGGGCTGCGTCTGAATATCGCCATTGATGATGACGGAAAATCCTTCTGGGTGCTGCGCATGAAGGTGCGTGACCGCATCGTAGCGGACGGCATTGAGGATGAGACTTTTGATGCCAGCAACGTTGGGGATTACCTGAAAGCGGCGGAAGTGAACGCCATGCTCGACGATCCTGACGCGGTGTTTATCGATATGCGCAACCACTACGAATATGAAGTGGGCCACTTCGACGGTGCGATGGAAATTCCCGCCGACACCTTCCGCGAGCAGCTGCCGAAAGCGGTTGAGATGATGCAGGATCATAAAGATAAAAAGATTGTCATGTACTGCACCGGCGGGATTCGCTGCGAAAAAGCGAGCGCCTGGATGAAGCATAACGGCTTCAACAAAGTGTGGCATATCGAAGGCGGCATTATTGAGTACGCCCGCCGCGCCCGCGAGCAGGGTCTGCCGGTGCGCTTTATCGGCAAAAACTTTGTCTTCGACGAGCGTATGGGCGAGCGCATCTCTGACGATGTGATTGCGCACTGCCACCAGTGCGGCACGCCGTGCGATGCCCACACCAACTGCCTGAACGATGGCTGTCACCTGCTGTTTATTCAGTGCCCGAGTTGTGCTGAGAAGTTCGACGGCTGCTGTAGCGAGTTGTGCAAAGAGGAGCGCGCGTTGCCGGAAGAGGAGCAGCGTAAACGCCGCGCCGGACGCGAGAATGGTAATAAGATCTTCAATAAATCGCGTGGTCGCCTGAATACCAAACTGGGCATTCCGGACCCGGAATAACGCAGAAGGAGAGGGGAACCCCTCTCCTTTTTTTACGCCTGCTTACTTCTGGCGCACACCTTCAACCGAAATAATCAGCTCAACATCCTGCGATGCCGGGCCGAGATCGGTGGTGATGTTAAAATCTTTCAGCTTGATCTTGCCGGAGGCTTCAAAGCCTGCGCGCACGCCGCCCCACGGGTCATTACCCTGGCCCAGCAGTTTCGCTTCCAGCTCAACCGGTTTGGTGACGCCGTTCAGGGTCAGGTTGCCGGTAATATCCAGCTCATCACCATCCTTTTTCACCGACGTTGAGGTGAAGGTCGCTTTCGGGAACTTCGCCACGTTGAGGAACTCTGCGCTGCGCAGGTGTTTATCACGCTCGGCGTGGTTGGTGTCGACACTGTTGGTATTGATGGTGACGTTCACCTTGTCGGCCGCCGGGTTGGCCTCATCAAAGGTAAAACTACCGTCGAAGTCCTTAAACGTACCGTATAACCAGCTGTAACCGAGGTGCTGGATACGGAAGTTAACGAAGGCGTGCTGGCCCTCTTTATCGATTTTGTAGTCTGCCGCTACAGCAGAACCGGTGGTAAACAGCAGCGAGGCGAGAGCGAGTCCCGGCAGGATCTTCTTCATACTTATGCTCCAGAGTCAGGTGACGATTTTCCCAGCATCCGCTTGAGAGTGGCGTCTTTATCAATGAAATGGTGTTTAAAGGCAGCAAGGCCGTGCAGCACGGAGAGAACCACTACGCTCCAGGCCAGCCACAGGTGAATGGTTCCGGCGAGGTCCGCCTGCGAGCCGGCATCGGCAAGCGTGGCAGGGATCTCAAACAGGCCAAAGACGTTAATCGGTTTACCATCGGCGGTGGAGATCAGATAGCCGCTAAAGACGATGCCAAACAGCAGCAGGTAGAGAACGATATGGGCAACAACCGCGGCGATGCGCGTGGCGGTGGAGTAGCTTTTCAACGGCGGTGGCGGCGGGGAGATAAAGCGCCACAGCAGGCGGATCACCAGGCCAAACATCAGCAGAATACCGATACTTTTATGGATCTCGGGTGCCTGATGATACCAGCCATCGTAATAGCTGAGGGTGACCATCCATAACCCTAAGGCGAACATGCCATACACCACGATGGCGACCAGCCAGTGAAGCGTCACGGAAATAAAACCGTAGCGCGCCGGAGAGTTGCGTAATTGCATAACGGGTCATCACTGTTAAACAAAAGTTAATTTAAAATGGCGTCAGTGAGAAAATATTGCAACTCAAAAATAACGAATTGGATTGTTATTTTTTCTATAACATAAATTTTGAATAAGTTTGCCGGTTTACATTCAGGCTATTAGAAAGTTGAAACGTTTAAGGCAGGATTAGCAGTAGGTTAAGCCTGTTGTCATACTCCTGAAGTATTCAAAAATATTGTCTGTAAAAGACCAATAAATCGCTAAGTGTCAGCTTTTGTAAGCATTTTAGCGCGGGTAACCACAAGCAAAATTAATAAAAAGCCAACGGCTGAGAATATATGCCGCCACATTTTCACGCAGGTGATTACTTTATTCGGTACAAAGAGCAACGGCCCCGAAATAGGGCCGCCGTAAACTCAACGCGTAAAGCGGGCGAGGGAGAAGGGCTGTAAATCGAACTCCAGCGTTTTTTGCTGCGCGAAGGCGCTGGCAATTTCACCGAGCACCGGGGCAAATTTGAAGCCGTGGCCGCTCAGGCCGGTTACCACCAGCGTATTCGGCGCGTCTGGCAGGGTATCAATAATAAAGTCTTCATCAGGTGAGTTGTCATAGGTGCAGGACGCGCCATACAGGCAGCCGCCAATACCCGGCAGATGCTGGCGTAAAAAGGAGAAGCACTCCGAGCCGTCGCCGGCTTCTGCACCAAACGGCGTGCGCTCGTCGGCCGCGTTAATCACCTGTCCGCCGTTGTGGCGGCCAATCTTTAACTCATTCTCAACCGCCGGGAAGCCGTAATAGTGCTCGCCGTTCGGCATCTCGCCGGTAAAGGCCGGGAAGTTGTTTTTCACGCTGTAACGGCCATCCGCCTGGAACCAGGCAAACACTTTACGTACCGGCTGGATCGGCAGGTTTGGCAGCAGCGTCTTCGCCCAGGTTCCCGCACTGACCAGCGCTTTCTTGCCGGAGAAACTCCCTTCCGGGGTATCGATGGTGACGCCATCCTGATGATGGTGCAGGGCGGTGACCGGGCAGTTGAAGAGTTGCGCGCAGCCTGCCTGCTCAGCCAGCTGGATCCAGCTTTTAATCGCCAGTTCGCTGTGCAGCACGCCGGAGTCAGCTTCATAGAGCGCGATGTAATCATCAGGAACGCGGATTTCCGGCCAGCGCGCCATCAGCGAGGCGGCATCCAGCTTTTCCAGCGCCAGCTTCCACTGCGCGGCGCTGTCGGCGACGTTGGCGAGAAAGGAAGAATCAGCCGGACCAAAATTGACGACGCCAGTGCGCTCAAACACCGTTTCGCCGGTGAGCGTATTCAGCTCATCCCATAACTGCTGGGCGCGCAGCACCAGCGGAACATATTTCTCGCCTTCGCCGTAGGCGTGGCGGATCAGGCGCGTATTGCCGTGATGGCTGCCTTCATTGTGCGGCGGCATATGCGCATCGGTCATCAGCACCTTAAGCCCGGCGCGCGTGGCGTAGTAGCCCGCTGCTGCGCCAACGGATCCGCTGCCGATAATAATCAGGTCGTATGTCATGGTTCTCTCCAGGCAAATGCGTGTTCAGGAGGGTAAATAACCTGGGGGGCTTATACAAGGGCAGAAAAAAGAAAGGCACCGCGAGGGTGCCTGATGTTGAGTATGCGCAGATGGTGTTAATGTCTTTTATACTCGTCTTTTTCGTAATCGCCTGATTCAATCTTGGCAATGCCAGCTTCCAGAATCGAAATAAACTGGCGGGCAACATCGGTTGTTAACCATAACGTCTGACCGATTTCAGTACCTTCCTGAGCGGCTCTGTTCGGGGTCTGGTAGTGCAACCGAAGCATCAGTGCGTCATAGCTATCTACGGTGCTGATGTCCCATCCGACCAGTGGATGGGTCTGGATGACTTCATTATTCTTTACCATCATAACCCCCTGTTTGGCGTGTTTTAATTAGACAACGACGTTCGAGGTTCAATGCGTGTTTTAATTTGAAGCCTTTTCAGTATATCAACAACCCGACCTCATGATCGGGAAAATAAACACTCTGCAACATCTTTTTTGTAGTCATAGATTTTTCTTAAGGGAGTGGCTAAAAGATAAGCGACTCATTTCACTGAGAAAATCAGATGTTACGGTTTTGCTTGAAAATGAAGCAAAAAAAGCCGGGGCGACCCGGCAATAACTTCAACTTCAGAGGGAAATTAATCGGTGATAAACCAATCGTCAGCGCTTTCCCAGGTCTCTTGCAGGATTTCGCTAACGCGGTCTTTATCTTCTTTCGCGCCGCCAAGGACGGAGAGATTATTTGCTGCCGCATAACGGACAGAAATTTTATTTTCGCGATCGGGATAGTGGTCATTCAGACGGCGGGATAACTCACCTGCCAGCGCATCGATAGCGCCCGCGGGTAAAGATGTGGTTCTGGCAATCGTCACTTCAATGCGCATAACAGCCCCCTGTGTAAGATACTGTATGTTTATACAGTTAATCGAAACACATTACAACAGGGGGCATAAGAATATTTAGCGTTTTACCTGCCAGCGCACGGTTTCACCGGCGAGGAAGGGCACCAGCGTATCGTCCGCCAGCGCAATCGACTCCGGCACCACGCACTCTTCCCGCACCAGTTCAATAAACTCTTCATTCACCGGCAGGCCATAGAAGCGCGGCCCATTGAGGGAGCAGAAGGCTTCGAAGTGCTGCAACGCGTTCATCTCTTCAAATACCGTGGCGTAGCTGGCCAGCGCCGTTGGCGCATTAAAACAGCCTGCACAGCCGCAGCTCGCCTCTTTGCGATGGCGGGCATGCGGGGCGGAGTCGGTGCCGAGGAAGACGCGTTCGAACCCGCTGGCGACCAGCTCACGCAGCGCCTGCTGGTGGATATTACGCTTAAGGATCGGTAAGCAGTAGAGATGCGGACGCACGCCGCCCACCAGCATATGGTTGCGGTTAAACAGCAAATGTTGCGGGGTGATGGTGGCGGCCAGCCGCTCATTGCCGTCGCGCACATAGTCAGCGGCATCTTTGGTGGTGATGTGCTCGAATACCACTTTCAGCTCCGGCAGACGCTTGCGCAGTGGCTCCATCACCGTCTCAATAAAGCGCGCTTCGCGATCGAAAATATCGATCTCCGCGTGAGTCACTTCCCCATGCACCAGCAGCGGCATGCCAAGCTTCGCCATCCGCTCAAGCACCGGCATGATGGCATCAATGCTGGTGACACCGTGGCTGGAGTTAGTGGTGGCATTTGCCGGGTAGAGCTTAGCCGCCGTAAACACCTTTTCCGCAAAGCCGCGTTCGATCTCATCAGGATCGAGGCTGTCGGTCAGGTAGCAGGTCATTAGCGGTTCGAAGTGCTGACCGGCAGGCACCGCGTCAAGGATGCGCTGGCGATAGGCGAGAGCGGCCTCAACGGTGGTCACAGGCGGAGCCAGGTTCGGCATCACAATGGCGCGGGCGTAGGTTTCGCTGGTCCACGGCACCACGGTTTTCAGCATATCGCCGTCGCGCAGATGGAGATGCCAGTCGTCAGGACGGCGGATTTTCAAAACCTGGGGTTGTGTCATTGAAGGGCTCCGGCTAAGTGAGAAAGGGCTGTTTTTGCCGGAGACCAAGCATAAGGGGAAACGTTTTCGTTTGCATCCTTTTCCTGAAAAAAAGGGCGCCAGGCGCCCAGTGATTCAGTCGGTAAGCGGGATGACAATCTCGCCAGGTTTCACCTCAATGCCTTTGGCATATTTCTTCGCCAGCGCTTCGCCTTTGGTGCTGTCTTCTTTCAGCACATAGGCCGGGCGCTGGTTAAAGTAGTTGCGCAGAGACTGGTTCAGGTAGGGCATCAAGGTTTGCAGCACGCTCTGCATCTTTTCCGGTGTGACCGTCGCGTCCACCACTTCCATCTCATGCAGGTAGATTGCGCCCTGATCTTTATCAAAGGTCGGCAGCGCTTTCAGCTTCAGCTTGATTACCGCTTTTTGATTGCCGAACAGCGAGGTCATATCCAGATTTGCATCGCCGGTTAAGGTGATTTTATTCGGCTCTTCACGGCCAATCGCGCTGGCAAGATTGTTGAGAACAATATGCGCATCAGCCACGCCCGGCACGCCAATATCTTTGGCGAAGTTATTCCGTTTCTCCAGGGCCTGGTTAATCTCCTGCTCGCTGATTGTGTATTGGGTCAGTTGATTGCACCCCACCAGCACGCCGCTCAGCATGAGTGCTGCGGCCAAAATCATCTTCTTCATGAATTCCTCAACGTGGTCCTGATGCCTCGATCGAGGTGTAGCATGCGCGACGCCCGGCGCAAAGGCCAGCAGAAAATACTTAAAGAAGGGGCGGAAGCCGGTCGCTTCCGCCATGAACGGCTTAGATAGCCATGGAAGAGAGGAGGTTAACCTGAGTCTGTTTCGCCATGTTGTCGCGGTAATCGGCGACGCGGGTCGGCCAGGTAATGCCGCTGACAATTGTCAGGTTACGCAGCAGCGGGAAGAGGTGAATATCATCTTCCGACAGCTCGCCGTTGACGGCATTCGGCTGCACGATGTGCTTCTCCAGCGCGCGCAGATCGTCGCTGATATTCTTCACCAGCCCGGCAGAGTGGGAGAGGTGATCGGCGAAATCGCCAATCGCCGCCTCTTTTTTGGCGGTGAAGTAGGCGCGCGCCTGCGGGGTGGAAAATTCGTCAAAGGGGGCCTGCGCGAAGCGTGGGATCAGCAGCTTATTGACGTAGCCATTCACCTTACGCAGCCACTCTTCGATCTTCGGATTGCGCGAGCCGGTCAGTAGCGGTTGACCGTCGAGCTTATCAACGTAGTGAACAATATCGAGGCTTTCGGGCAGGTAGCGGCTGTCATCTTTTTGCAGGATCGGCGCCATCTTTTGACCAATCATGCGGGTCGGCGTCGCTTCGTCATCGCTTTGCAGGACATGGAGTTCAACCGGGAGATTCTTAAGGCCGAAAATCATGCGGGCTTTTACACAGAAAGGGCAGTGATCGTAAATGTAGAGTTTCACGTTTCTCCTCCATACTGGTTTATCCATCACTAATCAGTATGGAAGAGAGGTAGAGGTGGCGCAAATCAGGCGCCGGGTTCGAGCATCGGCGGCTGCACGCGGCGGGGGGCAAACTGCCACAGCAGCGCAAGGGAGGTGATAAGCCCAATCACGCCGAGCATCATCCACGGTAACTCCGGCTGGCGAAAGGCTTTCCCGGCGTCAAACAGCCAGCCGCCGCCCGCGTAGCCAAGCGCGCCGCCAAAGGCCAGACCTAAGCGGCTAAAGCCCATATAACTGCCGCGCGCCCGCGCATCGGCCAGCTGCGCGCTCAGGGTTTCCCGCGCCGGTTCGGCGATAATCGAGCCGATATAGAAGGTGCAGATAAGTGTAAAAAGCTGTTGCAGCGAGCCGACCATGCCCATCGGAAAGAGGCTGAATGACATCACCACCAGGCCGAACATCAGGCGCTGCTCAAGGCGAAAGCGCTTTTCGCTCCAGCGCGCAATCGGGTAGAGCAGCGTCAGCGAGAGACAGGCCTCAATGGCGTACATCCATTTGACCGGCGTCGGCGATCCGGCAACGTCGTTGACCATAATCGGCAACATCAGCATCACCTGCACAGCCAGCATGTAGTAACCGCTTAAGGTTAAAACATAGGTGACGAATTTCTTGTCACGCAGCACACGGGCTAAGCCTTCGCGCACCGGCGTTTTCACCGTTGAGAGCTTCCACGCTGGCAGCAGCCAGGCGTTAAAGCCCGCGCAGAGGATAAACATCAGCGCCCCGGCGGCGCACACCAGACGGAAATCATACTGCAGCAGCCAGCTGCCGAGCAGCGCGCCGATAACCGCCCCGGCGCTATCCTGCATCATCAGTAGCGAGAAGAAGCGACCGCGCTGGCGCGGACGCACCAGTTTGACCACCAGCGCCGAACGCGGCGGGTCGAACAGCGTGCCGCCAAGACCGGAAAGGATACAGGAGAGCCACAGCACCCACGGTTCATTCGCCATTCCCATCGCCGCAAAGCCTGCCGCGCGCATCAGCATGCCGGTGACAATCAGCGGTTTTGCGCCAAAGCGGTCGGCGATGGCGCCGCCAAACATGCCTAACCCCTGCTGAATAAACTGACGCAGGCCGAGCGCGATCCCGACCATCAGCGCGGCCCAGCCAAGTTGATCAACGAAACGAATGGAAATCAGGGGGAAGACAACAAAAAAACCGAGCACCACCAAAAAATTATCGACCAGCAGGAAATATTTACCCAGGCTCCTTGCCTGCGAGATGCGCGCCATTTCCCCTCCGGGAAATCAGAAAAAGGTGACGCCTCTATTCTGCGGCTTCGGCAACCGTTTTCACACATTCACCGCGACAATATTTTTTTATCAAGGCGGGCGTTTGATTGAGACTTTTCATCGAAAAGGGGGCGCGGCGCAGAAAATGCCATGTTGCTGTTTTCACAGAGTCGCAGAGCAAAGGTATAGTAAAGAGAAGGGGTAAAAAAAGCCGCGAAACGAAGGAGTGGTAAACATGTTTGGCTATCGCAGTAATGTGCCGAAAGTACGCTTGGTAACAGACAGATTAGTGGTGCGCCTGGTTCACGAGCGCGATGCGTGGCGGCTTGCGGATTATTACGCGGAAAATCGCCAGTTTTTAAAACCCTGGGAGCCCGTTCGCGATGAGAGCCACTGTTACCCTTCCGGCTGGCAGGCACGTCTGGGGATGATCAATGAGTTCCATAAACAGGGCTCTGCTTTTTACTTTGCCCTGCTCGATCCTGAAGAGAAAGAGATCGTCGGCGTCGCCAATTTCTCCAACGTGGTGCGCGGCTCGTTTCACGCCTGTTATCTCGGCTACTCCATCGGCCAGAAGTGGCAGGGGCAAGGGTTGATGTTTGAAGCCCTGACATCCGCCATTCGCTATATGCAGCGCACGCAACATATGCACCGCATAATGGCCAACTATATGCCGCACAATAAACGCAGCGGCGATTTGCTGGCGAGGCTCGGGTTTGAAAAAGAGGGCTATGCCAAATCCTATTTATTGATCGATGGGCAGTGGCGCGACCACGTCCTTACCGCATTAACCGCCCAGGAGTGGACTCCGGGACGCTAAGGAGCAGAGATGAAGTATCAACTCACCGCCATCGAGGCGCGGGTTATCGGCTGCCTGCTGGAGAAGCAGGTCACTACGCCGGAGCAGTATCCGCTCTCCATCAACGGCGTAGTGACGGCCTGTAATCAGAAAACCAACCGCGAGCCGGTGATGAACCTGAGCGAGCACGAGGTTCAGGATGTGCTTGATGAGCTGGTAAAGCGCCACTACCTGCGCACCGTCAGCGGTTTTGGCAACCGGGTGACCAAATATGAGCAGCGCTTCTGCAACTCTGAATTTGGCGATCTGAAGTTAAGTCCGGCAGAGGTGGCGCTAATCGCCACGCTGTTGCTGCGCGGGCCGCAAACGCCGGGCGAACTGCGTGGACGCGCGGAACGCATGCACCGTTTTGCCGATATGGCCGAGGTGGAAAACGCCCTTGAGCAGTTGGCAAACCGTGACGATGGCCCCTATGTCGTGCGTCTGCCGCGCGAGCCGGGCAAGCGCGAAAGCCGCTATATGCATCTCTTCAGTGGCGATATGCAGACGCTGATCAATGTGGTCGAAGCCGTCGCGCCAACTGAGCAGAGTCTCGAGGCGCGCGTTGAGGCGCTGGAGAGTGAAGTCGCGGAACTGAAGCAGCGTCTCGATTCGCTGCTGGCACATTTAGGGGATTAAGCGTGACGACATTACGGATTGGTGTAGTAGGGCTGGGCGGTATCGCGCAGAAAGCCTGGTTGCCGGTGCTCGGCGCGGCAACGGAGTGGACGCTGGCGGCGGCCTGGTCGCCGACGCGGGACAAAGCCCTGCGGGTATGTGAAACCTGGCGCATCCCTTATGCGGATTCGCTGGCGGCGCTGGCGGCGCAGTGCGATGCGGTTTTTGTTCACACTTCAACCGCTTCGCACTATGCGGTGGTGAGCGAGCTGCTCAACCTTGGCGTGCATGTCTGCGTCGATAAGCCGCTGGCGGAAAATCTGAAAGATGCCGAGCGCTTAGTCGAGCTGGCGGCGCGCAAAAAATTGACGCTGATGGTCGGCTTTAACCGCCGCTTCTCGCCGCTCTACCGCGAGTTAAAACAGCAGATGCCGCAGGCGGCGTCGCTGCGCATGGATAAACACCGCGCCGACAGCGTCGGGCCGCACGATCTGCGCTTTACGCTGCTTGATGACTATCTTCATGTGGTCGACACCGCGCTATGGCTGGCGGGCGGACGCGTGCAGATCCAGAGCGGCATACTGCAAACCACCGACGACGGCGCAATGCTCTATGCCGAGCACCACTTCAGCGCCGACACGCTGCAAATCACCACCAGTATGCACCGGCGGGCGGGCAGCCAGCGCGAGTGGGTGCAGGCGGTGACCGACGGCGGGCTGGTGGATATTACCGATATGCGCGAATGGCGCGAAGAGCGCGGGCAGGGGATTATTGCGCGCCCCATTCCCGGCTGGCAGAGCGTGCTGGAGCAGCGCGGTTTTGCCGGTTGCGCGCGCCACTTTATCGAGTGTGTGCAAAATCAGACGGTTCCGGAAACCGCGGGCGAGCAGGCGATCCTTGCGCAGCGCGTGGTGGAGAAGCTCTGGCGCGAGGCGATGAGTGAATAAGGCGGGGCAACGCGGGCGATAGTAATTCGCTTTTTTCCCTGTAGACTAAGCGCTTCGCTGTATCCCAACGCCTGCATTGCAGGCGTTGTGTCTTATGGAAACCAGAATGAACCTACTCAAATCGCTGGCGGCAGTCAGCTCCATGACAATGTTTTCCCGCGTGCTGGGCTTTGCGCGCGATGCCATTGTGGCACGGGTGTTTGGCGCAGGGATGGCGACGGACGCCTTCTTTGTTGCGTTTAAACTGCCTAATCTGTTACGGCGTATTTTTGCCGAGGGCGCGTTTTCCCAGGCCTTTGTGCCGATCCTCGCCGAGTACAAAAGCAAACAGGGTGAAGATGCCACCCGCGTCTTTGTCGCCTATGTTTCGGGCTTGCTGACGATTGCGCTGGCGATTGTCACCGTTGCCGGGATGCTCGCGGCCCCCTGGGTGATCCTCGTTACTGCGCCAGGGTTTGCCGATACGGCGGATAAATTTAACCTCACCTCGCAGCTGCTGCGCATCACCTTTCCCTATATTCTGCTGATCTCGCTGGCGTCGCTGGCGGGGGCGATCCTCAACACCTGGAACCGCTTCTCGGTACCGGCGTTTGCGCCCACCTTTCTCAATGTCAGCATGATTGGCTTTGCGCTGTTTGCCGCGCCTTACTTCCATCCGCCGGTGCTGGCGCTGGCCTGGGCGGTGACCGTCGGCGGCGTGCTGCAACTGGTCTATCAACTGCCGCATCTGAAGAAGATTGGCATGCTGGTGCTGCCGCGCATCAACCTGCGCGATGCGGGCGCGATGCGGGTGGTGAAGCAGATGGGGCCGGCGATCCTCGGCGTCTCCGTCAGCCAAATCTCACTTATCATCAACACCATTTTCGCCTCGTTCCTCGTCTCCGGCTCTGTGTCGTGGATGTATTACGCTGACCGCTTAATGGAGTTCCCCTCCGGCGTGCTGGGCGTGGCGCTCGGGACGATCCTGCTGCCGTCGCTGTCGAAAAGCTTCTCCAGTGGCAATCAGGAGGAGTATTGCCGCCTGATGGACTGGGGCCTGCGTCTCTGTTTCCTGCTGGCTCTGCCAAGTGCCGTGGCGCTCGGCATTCTCGCCAAGCCATTGACCGTTTCGCTCTTCCAATACGGCAAATTCACCGCTTTTGATGCGGCCATGACCCAGCGGGCGCTTATCGCCTACTCGGTCGGGTTGATGGGGTTGATCGTGGTGAAGGTGCTGGCGCCAGGTTTCTATTCACGCCAGGACATTAAAACGCCGGTCAAAATCGCCATTGTGACGCTGCTGATGACCCAGGTGATGAACCTGGCTTTTATTGGCCCGCTGAAGCACGCCGGGCTGTCGCTGTCGATTGGTCTGGCGGCCTGTCTCAATGCCAGCCTGCTCTACTGGCAACTGCGTAAACAGAATATTTTCACCCCGCAGCCGGGCTGGAGCCGTTTTCTGCTGCGTCTGGTGATTGCCGTAGTGGTGATGGCCGCCGCGCTGGTGGGGATGCTGTATGTGATGCCGGACTGGGCGACAGGAACGATGCCGTACCGCTTGCTGCGCCTGATGCTGGTAGTGGGGGCAGGTATTGTTGCTTACTTTGTTACCCTTGCGCTGCTCGGGTTTAAAGTGAAAGAGTTCGCCCGCCGCACGATATAAAAAAAAGCAACGCAAAAAGCCAGGGGAGACCCTGGCCTGTTTACGACGGCGTGCTCAAACTGTCGTCGAACTAAATCGCGATTTTCTTGCCGCCGCGATTGGCGGATGAGGCATAACCATTCGCACCGTAGAGGCTCGGTTCCTGATGTGGTTTCAGGACTTCCAGCGCCTGCTGGTTGCGCGCGATCTGCCCCTCCAGCAGCCAGCCGTTGTGCTGGTTGAGGTCGCGTAAATGCTGCGTTTTCTGCGTGATGATCTGCCAGCGATTAGCAACATCGCCACTGGCGTTTTGTTGCGTTTTCTGTTCGGCACGACGCTGCTGCTCAAGGTAGTCCAGCGTCGCGAGCAAGGAGCTTTTCTCCTCCGTAATGCGCTGTAGCGCGCTGCCATTGAGATGGCCAACGGAAAGCTGTTTTTGCTCAGTATCCATCACGTCTTTCAGAGCGCTCAGGATAACTGTCATTTGATCAAGAATATCTGACAGTCGATTCATACGGTTATTTACTCTGTAAGTAACTCTTCGCTTCGTTAATCAGGGCATCAGCAATTTTGCCGGTGTCCATTTTGAGTTCACCATTACGAATCGCGGTTTTCAGTTTCTCCACGCGTTCCATATTGATGTCGTTAGCGCCCGCCTGCATCAGCTTGGTTTGCGAACCGCTGAGCGTGACGTTGGTGCTGTTTGCCGTCGCGGCAGTTTCCTGGCGCGTTTTCTGCGTCTGGGTTTCGTTAGTCTCACGCTGTTGAACGGTGTTAACCGGCTTCAGGGAAGAGGTACGATCGATGCTCATAGTGTTTCCTCATTGAGGTTCGCGGCGTTTCGGGCCAGATTTCTTCAGTCTTACTAACTTATCGGCAGATAGCATTAGTTCTTTAAGTAATTTATAGGTTAATAAGAATATTCCCATCAGGATTAACCGTACCACTCACTATCTGCCCTGAAGCCATGCGAACCCGCGCATTTTGCGCCACTGCCGCATTGTTCATCGCCTGACCTTCGCTGTTCACACTAAAGCCATCTCCCGACGCCACAACCTGGACGCGCTGGCCGGCTTTAATCCGCCATGCCTGACGCACCATTGAGAGCTGAATTGCCTGGCCTGGTGCCAGATCGCGCAGACTTACCGCGTCCTGCGCCATATTAATATCGAGCATGGTTCTTGGCGGCAGCTGATCGAGGCGGCCGCGCTGTAACGCCACGCTCCCGGCCTGCAATGTCGCGCCGCGCGCAACAGGCTGCACCGCCACAACATAATTGCCCGTCGCCTGGACTTCGACCTGCACAAAGCGTTTCGTGCCCGCGCAGTTCGCCATCACATTCATATTGCCCCACAGCTTCGCGCCGCCCACCACGCTCAGGGTGGGCTGGTCGCACGCCGGTAGCTGGCTTTGCGGGGTGCGAATGTTTACCACCACCTCATCGCTAAAGCCAGCCAGACGCTGGGCGAAAAGCGACGTCAGTTGCGCCTGCAGATCCGCTGCCTGAGAAAAGGGGCTTAATAACAACATGATTGCGGCTACACCGCCTTTCAACGTCTTCATCGCAAAACATACCTGTTGAACCAGATGAGGAGATTTTAACCGCATTGCAAATCTATCAACGCAAAAAATAGCGACGCATTTTGCCCTTATTCCAACGATAAGTTTGCAAGGGGCGATTTAAGCTGTTGGCTAAATAATTGTCATCAGTGAGGGAGCCATGCTCGATAAACTTGATGCCGCACTGCGCTTTCAACAGGAAGCGCTAAACCTGAGCGCCCAGCGCCAGGAGATTCTGGCAGCAAATATTGCTAACGCCGACACCCCAGGGTTTCAGGCGCGCGATATGGATTTTTCCAGTGAATTAAAAAAAGTGATGGAGCGCGGTCGGGCTGAAGGCAGCGGTGTCTCGCTGGCTCTCACCTCTTCGCGCCACATTCCGGCGCAGGCGATGACCGGCCCGTCTACCGATCTGCTCTATCGCATTCCCGATCAACCATCGCTGGATGGCAACACCGTCGATATGGATCGTGAACGTACCCAGTTCGCCGACAACAGCGTCAAATACCAGACCGGGTTGACCGTGCTGGGCGGGCAGATCAAAAGCATGATGAGTGTTCTGCAACAGGGGAACTAATTAAATGGCATTACTGAATATCTTTGATGTCGCAGGCTCCGCGCTGACCGCACAGTCCAAACGTATGAACGTTGCCGCCAGTAACCTGGCGAACGCCGACAGCGTAACCGGACCCGATGGTCAGCCGTATCGCGCTAAACAGGTTGTCTTTCAGGTCGATGCAGCACCGGGCCAGGCAACGGGCGGCGTAAAAGTGGCGGATGTGATTGAAAGCCAGGCACCGGACAAGCTGGTGTATGAACCCGGTAACCCGCTGGCTGATGCAAGCGGCTACGTAAAAATGCCTAACGTCGATGTCGTGGGCGAAATGGTCAACAGCATGTCCGCGTCGCGCAGCTACCAGGCGAACGTTGAAGTGCTGAACACCGTGAAGAGCATGATGCTCAAAACGCTCACTCTCGGTCAGTAAAGGGGCCCCGTATGTCTATCAGCGTGAATATTAACGACCCGATTAACAACGGCGTCTCGACGACCAGTAAAACGTCCGGTACCACGACTACCGGCACTAACAGCGCATCCGACCTTCAGGGCAGCTTTTTGACGCTGCTGGTTGCGCAGTTAAAGAACCAGGATCCGACCAACCCGCTGCAGAACAACGAGCTGACCACGCAGCTGGCGCAGATCAGCACCGTAAGCGGGATTGAGAAACTGAATACCACCCTCGGCTCCATCTCCGGACAGCTTGATAACAATCAGTCGCTGCAGGCGAGCACCCTGATTGGTCACGGCGTAATGATCCCGGGACAGACCGTGCTGGTGGGTAAAGGAACATCCACGCCGTTTGGCGTAGAACTGACGCAGACTGCCGACAAAGTGACCGCCATCGTGAGCGATAAGAGTGGTGCACCGGTGCGGACTATTGAACTCGGCGGTCTGAAAGCTGGCGTCCACACCTTCAGTTGGGACGGCAAAATGACAGATGGCAGCGTAGCACCGGATGGCTCATATACGGTCTCTATTGCGGCCAGCTCCGGCGCAACTCAGCTGGTTGCACAGCCGCTGCAGTTTGCGTTGGTACAGGGTGTGACCCGCGGTGACAAGGGAAGCACACTGGATTTAGGTACTTATGGAAGTACCACACTCGACGAAGTACGACAGATTATTTAAAGCCTTCATACTTATCAGGAGTAAGTCATGGCCTTTTCACAAGCGGTCAGCGGCCTGAATGCTGCGGCCACCAACCTCGATGTCATTGGTAACAACATTGCCAACTCCGCCACCTATGGCTTTAAATCCGGATCTGCGTCCTTCGCCGATATGTTTGCCGGTTCTAAAGTAGGTCTCGGCGTTAAAGTGGCTGGTATTACCCAGGACTTCGCTGACGGCACCACCACCAACACTGGTCGTGGCCTCGACGTCGCGCTGAGCGGTAACGGTTTCTTCCGTGTGACCGACAGCAACGGCTCTGTTTACTACAGCCGTAACGGTCAGTTCAAACTCGACGAAAACCGCAACCTGGTTAACATGCAGGGTATGCAGGTGACCGGTTTCCCGGTAGCCGGCACCCCGCCTGCGGTACAGAGCGGCGCGAACCCGTCTGCCATCACCATCCCGAACACCCTGATGGCGGCGAAAGCTACCACCACGGCGGCGATGCAGATGAACCTGAACTCAACGGACTCCACCCCGACGGTTACGCCGTTCGATCCGACGAACTCAGACTCTTACAACAAAAAAGGCACTGTCACCACCTATGACAGCCTGGGTAACTCCCACGCCGTTGACGTTTACTACGTCAAAAACAGCGCCAACAAATGGGATGTCTACACCCAGGACTCCAGCGTAGCGGGCTCTTCTTACCAGAAAGCCGCGCAGATGACCTTTACCAGCAACGGTACGCTCTCTGCGGTCAACAACTACACCGAAGTCTCTCCGGCGACCTCTCCGCGTACCTGGAACCTGTCAGCGACCGCTAACGCTCAGCCGCAGATCGATATCAACCTGGCTAGCCTGAACGGCTCTGCCGCCAGCACCTTTAGCCTGAGCTTCCTGAACTCAATGCAGCAGAACACCGGTACCAGCGGTGTGGTGGCTATCAACCAGAACGGTTACGCGCCGGGTTCACTGGTTAGCTACGCCATTAACGATGACGGCACCGTGGTCGGTAGCTACTCCAACGAACAGTCGCAGCTGCTGGGTCAAATCGTGCTGGCGAACTTCGCCAACAACGAAGGCCTGCAGTCTCAGGGTGACAACGTCTGGTCCGCTACCAACTCCTCTGGTGTTGCGCTGCTCGGCACCGCCGGTACCGGTAACTTCGGCAAGCTGACCAACGGCGCGCTGGAAGCCTCAAACGTGGATCTGAGTAAAGAACTGGTCAACATGATCGTCGCGCAGCGTAACTATCAGTCGAACGCGCAGACCATCAAAACCCAGGATCAGATCCTTAACACGCTGGTTAACCTGCGTTAATCGACTGACGGGACGGCTTAATGGATCACGCAATATATACCGCGATGGGCGCAGCCAGCCAGACGCTGAATCAGCAGGCTGTCACCGCCAGCAACCTCGCGAATGCTTCCACACCGGGCTTTCGTGCCCAGCTGAACGCGCTGCGCGCGGTGCCGGTAGAAGGGCTTTCCCTGCCTACCCGCACGCTGGTGGTGGCCTCCACGCCTGGCGCCGATATGACGCCGGGTCAACTGGACTACACCTCACGCCCGCTTGATGTGGCGTTGCAGCAGGATGGTTGGCTGGCAGTGCAAACGGCGGACGGCTCGGAAGGTTACACCCGTAACGGCAATATCCAGGTGAGCCCGACCGGTCAGTTGACGATTCAGGGCCATCCAGTGATTGGCGAAGGCGGTCCGATCGCTGTACCGGAAGGGGCGCAGGTCACTATCGCCGCTGACGGTACGATTTCAGCGCTCAACCCCGGCGACGCGGCGAATACCATCGCGCCTGTCGGCAAGCTGAAGCTGGTAAAAGCAGAGCCGCGTGAAGTGGTGCGCGGTGATGACGGTCTTTTCCGTCTGAGCCAGAGCGCACAGGCGACCCGTGGCGCAACGTTGCAGCCTGATCCCTCCATTCGCGTGCAGTCTGGCGTACTGGAAGGCAGTAACGTGAAACCAGTCGAGTCGATGACCGATATGATCGCCAGCGCGCGCCGTTTCGAAATGCAGATGAAGATCATCAGCAGCGTCGATGAAAACGAGCAGCGTGCTAACCAATTGCTGTCAATGAGCTAATAAACAGGACTACATATGATCAGTTCATTATGGATCGCGAAAACCGGCCTCGACGCCCAACAAACCAATATGGATGTCATCGCCAACAACCTGGCGAACGTCAGCACCAATGGTTTTAAGCGTCAGCGTGCGGTATTTGAAGATTTGATGTACCAGACGATCCGCCAGCCAGGCGCGCAATCTTCTGAACAGACGACGCTGCCTTCCGGTCTGCAGATCGGTACCGGTGTGCGTCCGGTCGCCACCGAGCGTCTGCACAGCCAGGGCAACCTGTCTCAGACCAACAACAGCAAAGATGTCGCCATTAAAGGCCAGGGCTTCTTCGAAGTTCTGCTGCCGGACGGCACCTCTGCTTACACCCGCGACGGCTCTTTCCAGGTGGATCAGAACGGTCAGCTGGTAACGGCGGGCGGCTTCCAGGTGCAACCGGCTATCACCATCCCGGCGAACAGCCTGGGCATCACCATCGGTCGCGATGGTGTGGTCAGCGTGACGCAGCAGGGCGCGGCAGCACCGGTGCAGGTTGGCCAGTTAAACCTCACCACCTTTATGAACGACACCGGGCTTGAGAGCATTGGTGAGAACCTCTACACCGAAACCCAGTCCTCCGGCGCGCCAAACGGCACCACGCCTGGCCTGAACGGTGCAGGTTTGCTCTACCAGGGATTTGTGGAAACTTCAAACGTAAACGTCGCGGAAGAGCTGGTGAATATGATCCAGGTTCAGCGCGCTTACGAAATTAACAGTAAAGCAGTATCGACCACCGATCAGATGCTGCAAAAACTGACGCAACTCTAAGGCGTTATCCGGTGCGGTAACCGCCGCACCGGAACCCTGATCTCGAAGATGAATGCAATGCAAAAATACGCCGTCCGCAGCTACCCGATAATGGCTTTAGTGGCATTAACCCTGACCGGGTGTGCCTGGGTCCCTTCTACACCGCTGGTGCAGGGGGCAACGACAGCTCAACCGATGCCCGGCCCCATTCCGGTCGTCAATGGCTCGATTTATCAGACCGCGCAGCCGATTAACTACGGCTATCAGCCGCTGTTTGAAGATCGTCGTCCGCGCAACATTGGCGATACGCTGACTATCGTACTGCAGGAAAACGTGAGCGCCAGTAAGAGCTCGTCGGCCAACGCCAGTCGTGATGGTAAAGCCAGTTTTGGCGTAGACACCACACCGCGTTATCTCGAAGGTCTGTTTGGCAATGCTCGTGCCGATCTGGGTGCCTCAGGCAGCAACTCCTTCGGGGGCAAAGGCGGCGCCAACGCCAGTAACACCTTTAGCGGCACGTTGACCGTGACCGTCGATCAGGTGCTGATCAATGGCAATTTACATGTTGTGGGTGAAAAACAGATCGCCATCAACCAGGGCACTGAGTTCATCCGCTTCTCCGGTGTCGTGAACCCACGCACCATCAGCGGCAGCAACAGCGTACCTTCCACCCAGGTGGCGGACGCGCGCATCGAGTACGTCGGCAACGGCTACATCAACGAAGCGCAGAATATGGGCTGGCTGCAGCGTTTCTTCCTTAACTTATCGCCGATGTAACCGGGGTGAACAATGTTTAAATATTTGACTGGTATGGTGTTAGTGCTGATGGCGACCTTCGCCCAGGCTGACCGTATCCGGGATCTCACCAGTGTACAGGGCGTACGTGAAAACTCCTTAATTGGCTACGGGCTGGTGGTTGGCCTGGATGGTACGGGCGACCAGACCACCCAGACGCCGTTTACCACCCAGACGCTGAACAACATGCTGTCGCAGATGGGCATTACCGTCCCGCAGGGCACCAACATGCAGCTGAAAAACGTGGCGGCAGTCATGGTCACGGCGCAGCTCCCGGCTTTTGGTCGCCAGGGTCAGACCATCGACGTGGTGGTCTCCTCAATGGGTAACGCCAAAAGCCTGCGCGGCGGTACGCTGCTGATGACCCCGCTGAAGGGCGTCGACAGCCAGGTTTATGCGCTGGCGCAGGGCAACATCCTTGTTGGCGGCGCGGGCGCATCAGCCGGCGGCAGCAGCGTGCAGGTTAACCAGCTTAACGGCGGTCGCATTACCGGCGGCGCGGTGATTGAGCGTGAGTTGCCGAACCAGTTCGGGGCCACTAATAGCATCAACCTGCAACTGAACCAGGAAGACTTCACCATGGCGCAGCAGATTGCTGACACCATCAACCGCGCACGCGGTTATGGCAGCGCCACCGCGCTGGATGGCCGTACCGTTCAGGTGCGCGTCTCCTCCGGCGGTAGCTCTCAGGTTCGTGCCCTGGCAGATATCCAGAATATGGAAGTCGGCACCACGCAGCAGGATGCGAAAGTGATTGTTAACTCGCGTACCGGCTCGGTGGTCATGAACCGCGAAGTATCGCTGGATAGCTGTGCCATTGCGCAGGGTAACCTCTCGGTCACCGTCAACCAGCAGAACAATGTTAGCCAGCCGAATACACCGTTTGGCGGCGGCCAGACCGTGGTAACACCGCAAACGCAGATTGACCTGCGCCAGAGCGGCGGCTCGCTGCAAAGTGTACGCTCCAGCGCCAACCTCAATAGCGTTGTGCGTGCCCTTAACGCCCTTGGTGCCTCGCCAATGGAGCTGATGTCGATTCTGCAGGCAATGCAGAGCGCCGGTTGCCTGCGTGCGAAACTGGAGATCATCTAATGTTGACCGACAGCCGAATGTTGACCAGCGCGGCATGGGACGCGCAATCACTGAATGAACTGAAGTCAAAAGCCGGACAGGATCCGGCTGCCAACCTGCGCCCGGTGGCGCGCCAGGTAGAGGGGATGTTCGTGCAGATGATGCTGAAAAGCATGCGCGAAGCGTTACCGAAAGACGGGATTTTCAGCAGTGATTCAACGCGGCTGTATACCAGCATGTATGACCAGCAGATCGCCCAGCAGATGACCGCCGGTAAAGGTCTTGGTCTCGCCGATATGATGGTGAAACAGATGACCGGCGATCAGGCGCCGGTCGATCCGGCTGACCAGATGCAGCAGGTGCCGATGAAGTTCCCGCTGGAGACCGTCAACACCTATCAAAACCAGGCGCTGACGCAGCTGGTGCGCAAAGCGATACCCAAAGTGCCCGATGCCGCTGAAGTGGCTGAGGCGGGTAACGATCAGCCGCTCTCCGGCGACAGCAAAGACTTCCTCGCCCAGCTTTCGCTCCCGGCGCGGCTGGCGAGCCAGCAGAGCGGCGTACCGCACCACCTGATCCTCGCGCAGGCTGCGCTGGAATCGGGCTGGGGCCAGCGGCAGATCCCGCGTGAAAACGGCGAGCCGAGCTACAACATCTTCGGCGTGAAAGCGACCTCAAGCTGGAAAGGGCCGACCACCGAAATCACCACCACCGAGTATGAAAACGGTGAGGCAGTGAAGGTGAAAGCCAAATTCCGTGTCTATAGCTCTTATCTTGAAGCGCTCTCCGACTATGTCGGCATGTTGACGCGCAACAAACGTTACGCGGCGGTAACTACCGCAGCAACGGCGGAGCAGGGCGCACAGGCGTTGCAGAGCGCCGGTTACGCCACCGATCCGCACTATGCCCGTAAGCTGACGTCAATGATCCAGCAGCTTAAATCGATGGGTGAAAAAGTGAGCAAGGCTTACAGCACAGATACACAAAATCTGTTCTAAAACGTCTCAAGTTTCACTCAGGGTTGCCGATAATCTTCAACAGGACTCATGTCTGAAAGTGTATAAGGAACCTCCATGTCCAGTTTGATTAACAGCGCAATGAGCGGGCTTAGCGCAGCCCAGGCCGCGCTCAATACCGCCAGTAATAACATTGCGAGTTATAACGTCGCGGGCTATACCCGTCAGACGACGGTGTTGACCAGTTCGAACAGCACGCTGACCGGTAGCGGCTACGTGGGCAATGGTGTCACCGTGACTGGCGTTCAGCGTGAGTATGACGCCTTTATTACCAACCAGCTGCGCGCGGCGCAAAACCAGAACAGCGGGTTGACCACGCGTTACGAGCAGATGTCAAAAATTGACGATGTGCTGTCGGATACCACCAACTCCCTGTCGAGCAGCCTGCAGAGCTTCTTCTCCAGCATGCAGACGCTGGTGAGTAACGCCTCCGATCCGTCGTCGCGCCAGGCGCTGCTCGGCAAAGCCGACGGTCTGGTAAACCAGTTTAAAGTGGCCGATCAGTATCTGCGTGACCAGGATAAACAGGTCAACTTATCTATCGCCACCAGCGTTGATCAGATCAACAACTACTCGAAGCAGATCGCCAACCTCAACCAGCAGATCTCTAAACTGACTGCGGTAGGCGCAGGCTCATCGCCGAACGACCTGCTCGATCAGCGCGATCAGCTGGTCAGCGAACTGAACAAAGTCGTGGGTGTGGAAGTCAGCACCCAGGATGGCAGCTATAACGTCAGCATGGGTAACGGCATTACTCTGGTGCAGGGTAAAGAGGCGCGTCAGCTTGCAGCTGTGCCTTCCAGCGCCGATCCGGCACGTACCACGCTGGCTTATGTGGATAAAATCGCTGGCAATGTCGAGATCCCGGAAAAGCAGGTGACCACCGGTTCACTCGGCGGTCTGCTCTCATTCCGCACGCAGGATCTGGACCAGGCGCGTAATACGCTGGGCCAGCTGGCGCTCTCTTTCGCCGACTCCTTTAACCAGCAGCATGTTAAAGGGTTTGACGCCGACGGCGATGCGGGCGAGAAGTTCTTCAATATCGGTGGGCCTTCTGCCACGTCGAACAGCAAAAACAGCGGCGACGCCACGCTGACCGCAGCGGTAAGCAACAGCTCTGCGGTACAGGCGACCGACTATAAAGTTGCTTTTGACGGCACCCAGTGGAACGTCACGCGTCTGTCCAATAACACCACCATCCCGGTAACGCCGGATGCGACAGACGGTACGCTCAATTTTGATGGCCTGAAAGTCTCCATCAATAACGGCTCTACCGGTGCGAAAAAAGATGACAGCTTCACCATCCGTCCGGTGAGCAACGCGATTGTGAATATGAGCGTGGCGGTGACCGATGAGTCGAAAATCGCTATGGCGGGCGCGGCCGGTAACGGCGCGAGCGACAACCGCAACGGTCAGGATTTGTTAAAGCTGCAGAGCGCGAAAGTGGTCGGCGGGAACAAAACCTTTAACGATTCGTATGCCACGCTGGTGAGCGATGTCGGGAACAAAACCTCGACGCTGAAAACCAGCAGCGCGACGCAGACTAACGTCGTGACCCAGTTGAGTAACCAGCAGCAGTCTATCTCCGGGGTGAACCTCGATGAAGAGTACGGCAACCTGCAGCGTTTTCAGCAATATTACCTGGCTAACGCCCAGGTGCTGAAGACCGCAAGCTCGTTGTTTGATGCCCTGCTGGCCATTCGTTAAGTAAGAGGTGAGTCATGCGTATTAGCACGCAAATGATGTACGAACAAAATCTGCGCGGCGTAACCAATGCTCAGGGCAAATGGTTAGGATACGGCGAGCAGATGACAACCGGTCAGCGCGTTAACCGCCCGTCTGATGATCCGATCGCCGCCTCGCAGGCGGTGGTGATCTCCCAGGCGCAGGCGCAAAACACGCAGTACGATACGGCGCGCACCTTCGCGAAGCAGAAAGTTTCCCTTGAAGAGAGCGTGTTGCAGCAGGTGACTACTGCCGTCATAGGCGCACAGAGCAGCATTGTGAAAGCGGGCAATGGCTCCTTGAGTGATGATGACCGCGCTTCAGTAGCCGCCGAGTTGCAGGGCTTTCGCGATCAGTTATTGAACCTCGCGAACAGCACCGACGGTAACGGCCGCTACATTTTTGGTGGCTACCGCACTGAAAACAAGCCGTACGATGCCACAGGCAACTACAGCGGCGGTACCGACGCCATTACCCAGCAGGTTGATGCGGCGCGTACGATGGTGATCGCCCATACCGGTGACCAGGTATTCAACACCGTCACCAGTAATGCGACTAAAGAGCCTGTCGATCCGGCTACGGGCGTTGCGCCTGCGCCGGAAACGGATCTGTTCAAAATGCTCGACACGGCAATTGCAGCGCTGAAGACACCGGTAGCAGGCGACGATACGGCGAAAGCCACGGCGCAGGCCGCGGTGGATAAAACCAGCCGTGGTCTGGGCAACTCCCTGAACAACGTGCTGAGCGTGCGTGCTGAACTCGGTACGCAGCTTAACGAACTGGATACCCTCGATGCGCTTGGCGACGATCGTGCACTGTCGTTAAAGCAGCAGAAGAGTGACCTGATCGATGCTGACTGGAGCTCGGTGATCTCCTCTTACACCATGCAACAAGCGGCATTGCAGGCTTCTTATAAAGCCTTCTCCGATATGCAGGGTATGTCACTGTTCCAGATGAATCGTTAATAACCTTTTTTCTTTGGGCATATCCTGAAACTGGAGTATGTCTGCTATGCCCGCTCTGTCTCTCCAGAGCGGGCCTTTTTTTATCTATGCGTTTTGCTTCGCCTGCTCAAGCTTACGGGCATCGAAGAGACGAATCAGCAGTGCGATAAGCCCCGATACGCTCGCCAGTACCACCACCCCCTGCCATGAGGCGACAGCGTAAAGCTTACTTCCCAGCGCCGAACCCAGCGCCATACCGATAAACACCCCCGTAAAGAGCAGCGCATTGAGACGTCCCCGCGCCTGCGGCTCAAGGCTATAAACCAGATTCTGATGCGCGACGAGGCTCGATTGCAGGCCAAGATCAAACCCGACCGCCGAGAGGGCAATCAGCGCCAGCTGACCATGGGGCGGCAGGGCAGGCAGCAGGAACATCAGGGCGAAGGAGATCGTTACCAGCCCGGCACCGAGCTGCGTGACGCGCTCTGCACCCACTTTATCCGCAAGGCCTCCCGCCAGCGGAGCGGCTAACGCCCCTGCGGCACCGGCAATACCGAATGTTCCGGCAACGGCGCTGCCCAGCTGATAGTGCTCAAGCAGCATCAGCGCCAGCGTCGACCAGAAGGCGCTAAAGGCGATGGACAAAAAGCCCTGCGCCATCGCCGCGCGGCGCAGCGTCGGGTAGCGCTGCCACAGGTGCGCCATTGAGCGCATCAGTGCCGGGTAGCTCAGCGTGGAGTGGGTAGCGAAACGCGGCAATACTGACCACATCAAGAGGCCAATCAGGGCGATGCTGACCGCCGCGAGCTGATACATCACACGCCAGCCAAACGCCGCACCGACAAAGCCGCTGACCGTCCGCGAGAGCAAAATACCGAGCAGCAGGCCTGTCATCACCGTGCCGACCATTTTCCCCTGTTTCCCCGCCGGGGCGAGGATCGCCGCGGCCGGCACAATATCCTGCGCCATGGTCGCCGCCATACCAATTAACAGACTGACAATAAGCAGCGAGGGCAGATGGCTGGTCAGGCTACAGGCCAGCAGTAAGACCGCCAGCGCTGCGCTTTTCACCACAATCAGGCGACGACGATCGTGACGGTCGCCCAGCGGCAACAGAAAGAGAATGCCGAGCGCGTAACCGGCCTGCGTGAGCGTCGGTACCAGCCCCATGCCGTTAATGGTCAGATGCAGATCGCTGCCCATCAGCGGCAGCAGCGGCTGCGAGTAGTAGATGGCCGCAACGCTGAATCCCGCGCCGAGCGCCAGCGCAAAAAAGATGCCGTTTGCCATACGGGCAGAGAGCGATTGGTGGTTCATATGGTGTCCCCGAAGAGATAAAGCTGTGAATGCGTAGTCAGGCTACGGTGTGAGCGCATTTTTACCCATGGCACGGTGGCGCGGTAGTCAGCGCAGTGGTAAAACGGTTATACGTGTAACGTATAGGCATAAAGATTATGAGGCGACAAGAGCGTATAGATCGGGTGGACTTAATGCGGACCTTTATCCGCATTGTTGAGGCAGGCTCGCTGTCAGCGGCGGCCCGCCAGCTGGAGACCACACAGGCAACCGTTAGCCGTCGTTTGCAATCGCTGGAGACGCTGCTTGGCGTCAAGCTGCTGCTGCGCACCACCCATGCTATGAAGCTCACTGATGACGGCGAGCGCTGTTATCAGCATGCAAAGCGGGTGGCGGATGCCTGGGTGGCGCTGGAGGACGATCTCAGCCAGTCCGACGACGAACCGGTCGGCATGCTGCGGGTGCGCGCCCCGCATGCTTTTGGTCAGCAGCAATTGCTGGTGCCGCTGACGCAGTTTCTTGAGCGTCATCCGCAGCTGACGGTGGAGTGGATGCTGAATGATAAAACCGTTGATTTTCTTAGCGCCAATATTGACTGCGCCATTCGCGTCGGTGCAGAAGTCGATCCGGCTACCGTATCGGTGCTGCTAGCCGAAGTGCCGCGCAGCCTGGTGGCGTCGCCCGCGCTGCTGGAACGCTTTCCTGCCATTGAGACGCCGCAGCAGCTGAGCAACTTACCGTGGGTGGCGCTGAGTACCTTCTATCAGCATCAAATCGCGCTCTATGCGCAGGATGATGACCAGTCGGTGCAGGTAGCCATCTCGCCGCGCTTGTTTACCGACAGCCTTTACGCCGCGCGCAATACGGCACTCGCCGGGCTGGGGGTGACGTTAATCTCCAGCTGGGCGGTGGAGGAGGATATCCGCAGCGGCAAGCTGGTGACGCTTTTACCGCAATGGCAGGCCGCACCGTTGCCGGTCCATCTTGTCTATCCGTGGGCGCGCTACTATCCGGCGCGGCTGCGTAAATTTTTGCAGCTGATGCGGGAAGTGATGCCGGGGCTGAGCGGGATGCGCCAGCCGGAAATGCGGACATAAAAAAAGCCGACCCGGAGGTCGGCTTTTTGCAGCGTTTAACTTACTCGACTGCTGGCGGTTTGGTCGCCGGCGCGGTGGCGGTATGCGTGGCGCTGTGACCGCCCGCAGAACCTTTACCGTCGAAGTTGAACGCCGGGCGAACCCAGTCGCTGTGGCGCGGTGCTTCCTGCACATATGCAGGGGCAGGCGCTTTGGTCATCGGCGCGGTTGCATGGCTGTGCACGACCACCGGTGCGTCGGCTTTCACCGGCGCAGGGGTTTCCGCTTTCACCACAGCAGGAGCTTCAGCTTGCACTGGAGCTTCAACTTTAGCTGGAGCCGGTGCTTCAACTTGCGCCGGAGCAACTTCTTCAGCAACCGGTGCAGGCGCAGCCTCTTCTTTCACCGGCTCTGCGTTTTCAGCAACCTGCTCTGCGACAGGGCGATCTTCCTCAGCAATCAGCTGCGGCTGCTCGTCTACCGGGGCAGAGATCGCTTCCGGATGGGTCGTTTCGATCTCGACCGGAGCTGGCTCTGCAACCTCTGCCTGCGGTTCAACCACTTCTGGCTGCTCGCTGGCAGGTGCGGTTTCAACCGGTGCCTGCGGCTCAACAACGTCAGCCGGCGCGGCGGTAACCTGCTGCGCTTCAGCTACGGCTGGGGCAACTTCATGCTCTGGTGCATGCTGCTGCTCGGTTTCCAGCGCGCTGTTCTGCTGGATCTCCTGCTGCTCTTCCTGCGCACGCGGCACCGGATAGCGAACCCACACTTTACCGGAAGCCATCTCCGGCGAGGCGCAGGCGATAGTCAGCGGCATGGCGGACTGTACCGGGTAGCGCTCGTCACGGTAGCGACGGCGGCGCTGACCGCTGACGCGCAGGTGACGCGGGGAGCGGCGTGAGCGGCGCGGCATGGTGTTTTCACGCGCTTCACCGTTCTCTTCCTGCTCCAGAACCGGGGCGTTTTCAACCACAGCCGGCAGATCGACTTTCGCGACCTGAGTGTGCTGCTGCTCCGGCGCGGTCTCTGCAACGGTTTCGTCAATAACGGTTTCAGCACGGTTGTCATCGATGCGCACTTTCTGGCTCAGCTGGCGCTGTTTGCGGCGCGGCATTACCTGAACACGCTCTTCCTGTTCCGTTTCCTGAGCTGGCAGCTCTTCGCGGATCGGCTCTTCACGGTTCAGCTCTTTGACTTCCTGCTGCGCCTGACGCTTGTCATCGCCGCGGCGGCGGTTGCGTTCACGACGTGAAGGCTGCTGCTCGTCGCGGGTTTTCGCTTTATCCGACTCGTCTGTGACGGTGTTCTGGCGCGGTTCGCGATTTTCCGCGTTCTGCTGCGGTTTTTCGCGACGGTTGCGGCGGTTATCTTCGCGACCTTCGCGGCTCTCACGACCTTCGCGGTTGTCACGATTGTCGCGGTTGTCACGTCCTTCGCGCCCCTCGTTGCCTTCGCTACGGGAATCACGTGAATCGCGGCGATCGTTACGGTCGCGACGGTTGCTTTGACGCGGTTTACGACGCTCCTGCGAACGCTCAGGTTTCGCCTCTTTCTTCTCTTCCTTCACTTCAACCGGTGCGGGCGCTTCTTCGCCAGCAAACAGGTTTTTCAGAGCAGAGACGATGCGGCCAAACAGACCCGGTGCCGCGGTAGTGGTAGCGGCAGGCTGTGCCTGGGCTGTAGGCGCGGGCTCCTGGGCTTGCGGCGCAGGCGGCACGTCCGGCATCACAAAGGTAGCGAGGGCAGGCTGCTCAGGCAGTTTACGCTCGGCATACTCCTCTTCAGACGGCAGCGCCATCTCCTCTTCATGCAGCTTCGGCAGCAGGTAGCTGAGGGTTGGCGTCTCTTCGCCTTTACGTACGCGCAGCACCGAGTAGTGCGGCGTTTCCATCTGATCGTTCGGCACGATGACGCAGCGCACGCCGCCCTGACGGGCTTCGATGGCGCTTACAGCGGCGCGTTTTTCGTTCAGCAGGTAAGAGGCGACCGGCACCGGCACAATCGCATGCACTTCCTGGGTGTTCTCTTTCAGCGCTTCTTCTTCAATCAGACGCAGAATGGAGAGCGACAGGGATTCGTTGTCACGAATGGTACCCGTACCGCTACAGCGTGGGCAGACGTGGTGGCTCGACTCACCCAGCGATGGGCTCAGACGCTGGCGGGACATCTCCAGCAGGCCGAAGCGGGAGATATGGCTAATCTGGATACGCGCACGATCCTGGCGCACGGCTTCACGCAGACGGTTTTCAACCGCGCGCTGGTGGCGTACCGGGGTCATGTCGATAAAGTCGATAACGATCAGGCCGCCGAGGTCGCGCAGACGCAGCTGGCGGGCAATCTCATCTGCCGCTTCGAGGTTGGTGTTGAACGCCGTCTCTTCAATGTCGCCGCCGCGGGTTGCACGAGCGGAGTTGATGTCGATGGCAGTCAGTGCTTCGGTACTGTCGATAACAATCGAGCCGCCGGAAGGCAGACGCACTTCACGCTGGAAGGCGGATTCGATTTGCGACTCAATCTGATAGTGGCTGAACAGCGGGATTTCACCGGTGTAGAGCTTAATTTTGCTGCTGAAATCCGGACGACCCAGCGCGGCGATATGCTGGCGAGCCAGCTCCAGCACTTTCGGGTTATCAATCAGGATTTCGCCAATGTCCTGGCGCAGATAGTCGCGGAAAGCGCGAACGATAACGTTGCTCTCCTGATGAATCAGGAACGGAGCCGGACGACTCTCTGCGGCTTTCTGGATCGCTTCCCAGTGTTTCAGGCGGAAGCTGAGATCCCACTGCAGCGCTTCGGCAGATTTGCCAACGCCCGCGGTACGTACGATAAGACCCATGCCGTCCGGCAGTTCGAGGCTCGACAGCGCCTCTTTCAGCTCGGTACGATCGTCGCCTTCGATACGGCGAGAGATGCCGCCCGCGCGCGGGTTGTTCGGCATCAGAACGAGGTAGCTACCGGCGAGGCTGATAAAGGTGGTCAGCGCCGCGCCTTTGTTGCCGCGCTCTTCTTTGTCGATCTGGACGATAACTTCCTGGCCTTCACGCAGGACATCTTTGATGTTCGGACGGCCATGCGCGTTGTAGTTGGCGGGGAAGTATTCGCGAGCGATCTCTTTGAGGGGGAGGAAACCGTGACGTTCAGCGCCGTAGTCAACGAAGGCAGCTTCAAGGCTCGGTTCAATGCGGGTGATTTTACCTTTGTAGATATTGGCTTTTTTCTGTTCATGCCCGGGGCTTTCGATATCCAGGTCGTACAGACGTTGCCCATCAACAAGTGCGACACGCAACTCTTCTTGCTGAGTTGCGTTGATTAACATTCTTTTCATCGTAACTTACTCATTATTCTTACATTGACGACTAAGCTGCGGGCAAGATTTTGCCTTTCCGGGGAGAACCGATGGCCTCGAGTCTATTACGCGTCGCCAACCTCACGGTTGTCGCTCGCTTAAGAGGCGCAGTGTGTCGGTTGCCTGCATTTCCTGTGGAAAATACAGCGCAATTATCAGGGGAACAGCCTGGGAAAAACTCTCCAGAGAAGATTCCATCTACCGGTAAGGACTGCAACCCGCAGCCCGCTAACTGCCTGAAAGATCAATACGTCTTACGCCATTGCTGCGTGTATGATCGGACAGGCAAAACTGGTCATTCCGCTCATTTACTTGTTTTAGCAAAATTCAACACGGAAAACGGCAACATTATTCCTTGCGAACCCTGTTATAGCAAGCTGACTTTTACCATTTATCACCCGGTTACTCACAGTTTCTTCACCTTTGCCCGGAGATTGGTTTAATAACCACCGAATCAACTGTATGAAACGCTGTTTACCGAATGTAATAGTCAATATAAGCATATAAAAATGAGTGGCGCTATTCAGCGTGGCTATTTAGAATCGCCTCCCATGAAAACTGAGACATTAGCCGTAAAATTTGTTGCTATCACCGCAGACGAAGCGGGGCAACGCATTGATAACTTTTTGCGTACGCAGTTGAAGGGCGTACCGAAGAGCATGATCTACCGTATTTTGCGTAAAGGCGAAGTACGTGTGAATAAAAAGCGCGTAAAACCAGAATATAAACTGGAAGATGGCGATGAAATTCGTATCCCGCCGGTGCGCGTAGCCGAAAAAGAAGAAGAGGCAGTTTCGCCGCACCTGCAAAAGGTCGCCCAGCTTAATGACGTCATTCTCTACGAAGATGATCATATTCTGGTGCTGAATAAACCCTCTGGCACCGCGGTACACGGCGGCAGCGGCCTCAGTTTCGGCGTGATCGAAGGGCTGCGTGCGTTGCGCCCGGAAGCGCGCTTCCTCGAACTGGTCCATCGCCTCGATCGCGACACCTCCGGCGTGCTGCTGGTGGCGAAAAAGCGTTCGGCGCTGCGTTCGCTCCATGAGCAGCTGCGCGGTAAAGAGATGCAGAAAGATTACCTGGCGCTGGTGCGCGGGCAGTGGCAATCCCACGTGAAAACCGTGCAGGCACCGCTGCTGAAAAATATTTTGCAGAGCGGTGAGCGCATCGTACGGGTTAACAGCGAAGGCAAACCGTCGGAAACGCGCTTCAAAGTGGAAGAGCGTTACGCGTTCGCCACGCTGGTACGTTGCAGCCCAGTGACGGGGCGTACGCACCAGATCCGCGTCCATACCCAGCATGCCGGTCATCCCATTGCTTTTGACGATCGCTACGGCGACCGCGAGTTTGATAAGCAGCTTGCCTCAACCGGCTTATCACGCCTCTTTCTGCATGCGGCGGCGTTGAAGTTCACCCACCCGGCAACCGGCGAGACGCTGCGCATCGAAGCGCCCCTCGACAATGCCCTTAAGCACTGCCTGACGACGCTGCGTAACGCAAAATAAGCTCTCTCCCCTCCGTTGCGGAGGGGGGCGTTTACGGCTTCAGCCACTTGTCCAGCCACGGAAAGACCTCATCCTGCTGCTGCTGATAAAAAACATGGCCCAGCTCGGGCCAGCTTTTGGTCACCAGTTTCTCATCGGCATGCTGCGATGCCCAGACGCGGTGCACTTTCTCAAAGGCCTCTTCGACCGCTTGCGGCGGGAAGAGCTTATCTTTGCCGCCGCTGAAGATGAGCATCGGCTTTGGTGCCGCGAGACTGGCGATATCGGGAATATCCATCAGCGCCGGCATACCGGGATGCAGCATATAAAAGGCTGACTGCCCGCGCAGCACATTATTCCCGGGCTGCATCAGGCCGTTGTAAGTGCCGAACCACGAAATCACCGCCGTTGCGGCCACCTTGTCACTAAGGGCAGCCAGTTGCCAGGCGCGGAACCCGCCCATGGAGAAGCCCAGCACGCCGACGCGTTTACTGTCGACGCCCGCATGTGCGGCGATAAAATCGACGGTGCGCATATCTTCATACGCCACTTCGCCCGCAAGTGAACGGCCCAGGTTGAAGTAGTTGCTGGCCAGCGCCTGCTGTTGTTCATAGACCATTGGCCCGCGATCGCCCCAGCCGGGGCTGTCGATAGCGATAACCGCATACCCGCGCTGTGCCAGCTCGTCGCCAATAAATTTTCCGCTAAAGAATTTATCCGCCCACGCCTGTGCGCTGGCGAGCTTTTTGGCGTCATTCCACGGTCGGATTAATTTCTCTTTGCCAATATCAAACTTCGAACCGTGATCATGCAGAAGCACCACCGCCGGATGCGGGCCGGGCGTTTTCGGCATCAGCAGCAGGGCTGAAATGCGGTTGTCGTCGGTAATGTTCAGCGCCAGTTTTTCTGCGGTGTAGCTGCCGCGATCCTCTTTGCTTATTGTCTCGGGCGCGAAGATTTTGCTGGCATCGGGGGTGAGCAGGGCGGCGCGAAAGCGTTGACGGCCCTCTGTTTGCCATTGATTAAAATCAGAGTAGTGGCCGGAGAGCCAGGAGTCGGGGTAGAGCATTTGCGCTTTCAGCGCGGGCCAGCTCGCCGGGAGATTGCCTTCGACGACGCCTTCGGTTTGCCACGTCTCTTGCGCGCTGGCCGCAGCGGAAATCAATAACGCGGCGGCCAGCGCCCCTTTGCACGAAATCTTCATCACCATCCCTCGAATTAAAACGCCGTTTTAATATTGAGTGTGACTCTACAGGTCGTGTCCTAAACAATCTGTGATCGCCTAAGCATTAGCTTAACAACGGGTTGCGCTCCTCACGGCGCAGCATCTGGCACAGCGCAATCAGCGGTAGCCCGACCAGCGTATTCGGATCGCGCCCCTCAAGCCGCTCGAACAGGGCGATGCCCAGCCCTTCGCTTTTAAAACTGCCGGCACAATTAAGCGGGCGCTCTTTGCGCACGTAGTCGTCAATCTCCTGCTCATTTAAATGACGGAAATGGACGTCGAAGGGTTCACACTCCGTTTGCAAATGTCCGGTTGCCGAATTAAACAGCGCAAGTCCCGTATAGAAGGTGACAATATTTCCGCTCGCTTTCAGCAATTGCTGGCGTGCATTCTCTTCCGTATGCGGTTTGCCGTTAATTTCGCCATTTAATACGCACACCTGATCGGAGCCAATTATCAGGTGATGTGGATATTTTTCCGCCAGCGACTGCGCTTTTTCCTGAGCAAGGCGCAGCACGAGGTGGCGGGGCGTTTCACCGGGATGCGGTGTTTCGTCGGTTTGCGGCGCTGCACACTCAAAGGGGAGGCCGAGTTTTTCCAGCAGCGCGCGACGATAGGGTGAAGTTGAAGCAAGAATAAGAGGAGACATATTTTTTCCACCAAATATGGCTTAACGATGAGAGGCAAATTAAACTGTAGGCCGCAATGTGTGCGAATAATTGGCAAAAGGCAACCGCAGGCTGCCTTTTTCTTTGACTCTATGACGTTACAAAGTTAATATGCGCGCCCTATGCAAAAGGTAAAATTACCCCTGACTCTTGATCCGGTTCGTACCGCTCAAAAACGCCTTGATTATGAGGGTGTCTACACTCTCGATCAGGTCGAGCGCGTCGCCGATTCTGTTGTCAGCGTAGAAACTGATGTGGAGTGCTCCATGTCGTTTGCTATCGATAATCAGCGTCTGGCGGTGTTAACCGGCGATGCGAAGGTTACGGTAGCTCTCGAGTGCCAGCGCTGCGGGAAACCGTTCACCCATCACGTCTACACAACGTATTGTTTTAGTCCTGTGCGTTCAGACGAACAGGCTGAAGCACTGCCGGAAGCGTATGAGCCGATTGAGGTTAACGAATTCGGCGAAATCGATCTGCGGGCGTTGGTTGAGGATGAAATCATTCTCGCCTTGCCTGTAGTTCCGGTGCATGATTCTGAACACTGTGAAGTGTCCGAGGCGGACATGGTCTTTGGGGAATTGCCTGATGAAGCGCAAAAACCCAATCCATTTGCCGTATTAGCCAGCTTAAAGCGTAAGTAATTGAGGAGTAAGGTCCATGGCCGTACAACAGAATAAACCAACCCGTTCCAAACGTGGCATGCGTCGTTCCCATGACGCGCTGACCGCAGTCACCAGCCTGTCTGTAGACAAAACTTCTGGTGAAACCCACCTGCGTCACCACATGACCGCTGACGGTTTCTACCGCGGTCGCAAGGTTATCACTAAGTAATCACGCGCAAGCGTGATGAAGCTTAGTGAGGCTTTCCCCGCTCAGGCGGGGATAAACCGAACCAGGCTCTGACGATACCTTGACACGTCTAACCCTGGCGTTAGATGTCATGGGGGGCGATTTTGGCCCCTCCGTGACAGTGCCTGCAGCTTTGCAGGCACTGAATTCTAATTCGCAACTCACTCTCCTGTTAGTCGGTGATCCCGACGCAATCACGCCATTACTTGCCAAAGCTGATTTCGAGCAGCGCTCTCGCCTGCTTGTTGTTCCTGCACAGTCAGTTGTTGCCAGTGATGCGCGCGCGGCGCAGGCGATCCGTAATAGTCGTGGTACGTCAATGCGTATCGCGCTGGAGCTGGTGAAAGAGGGGCGCGCCCAGGCCTGCGTCAGCGCAGGTAATACCGGGGCGTTGATGGGGCTGGCGAAACTGCTGCTTAAACCCCTCGACGGTATTGAGCGTCCGGCGCTGGTGACGGTATTGCCGCATCAGCAAAAGGGCAGAACCGTGGTGCTCGATCTGGGTGCGAATGTCGATTGCGACAGCACGATGCTGGCACAATTCGCCGTAATGGGTGCCGTCATGGCGGAGGAGATCCTGGAGATCGCCAACCCGCGGGTCGCTCTGCTCAATATTGGTGAAGAGGAAAGCAAAGGCCATGACAATATCCGCGAAGCTGCCGCGTTGTTACGCGAAGCGCCATCCATCAACTACATTGGTTACCTGGAAGCGAACGAATTATTAACCGGCAAGACGGATGTGCTGGTGTGTGACGGTTTCACGGGAAACGTCACGCTAAAAACCATGGAAGGGGTTGTCAGAATGTTTCTTTCGCTGCTGAAATCGCAGGGCGAAGGGAAAAAAAGGGCGTGGTGGCTCATCTTACTCAAACGTTGGTTACAAAAAAGTCTGATAAGTCGATTCAGCCACCTCAACCCCGACCAGTATAATGGTGCCTGTCTGTTAGGATTGCGCGGCACAGTGATTAAAAGTCACGGCGCAGCCAATCAGCGCGCGTTTTGCGTCGCGATTGAGCAGGCAGTGCAGGCGGTGCAGCGGCAAGTCCCACAGCGGATTGCCGCTCGCCTGGAATCTGTGTACATCGCGTCGGCTTCGTCTGCACTGGGCAACGAAAGCAAGAACGTATGTATATTATCCAAGAGTGACTGAGCGCACATGTATACAAAGATTATTGGTACCGGCAGCTATCTGCCAGAACAGGTTCGAACAAACGCCGATTTAGAAAAAATGGTCGATACCTCCGACGAGTGGATTGTCACGCGTACGGGTATCCGTGAGCGTCGTATTGCTGCGGCAAACGAGACTGTATCGACTATGGGCTTTGAGGCCGCTAAACGCGCGCTCGAGATGGCCGGCATCGATAACGATCAGATTGGCTTAATCATTGTCGCAACCACTTCAGCGACCCACGCTTTCCCAAGCGCTGCCTGCCAGATCCAGAATATGCTGGGAATTAAAGGCTGCCCGGCGTTTGACGTTGCCGCCGCCTGCGCAGGTTTTACCTATGCCCTGAGCATTGCCGATCAGTACATTAAATCCGGTGCGGTAAAACATGCGCTGGTGATCGGCTCCGATGCGCTGGCGCGCACGCTCGATCCAGAAGATCGCGGTACGATTATCCTCTTCGGTGACGCCGCGGGCGCTGCCGTGCTGGGCGCTTCAGAGGAGCCGGGCATTATCTCCACGCATATGCACGCTGACGGAAGCTATGGCGAACTGCTGACGCTGCCGAACCTCGATCGCGTAAACCCGGAAAATCCGACCTATTTAACGATGGCGGGTAACGAAGTCTTTAAAGTTGCCGTCACCGAACTGGCGCATATTGTTGACGAAACGTTGGCTGCCAACAACCTTGAGCGCAGCGAGCTGGACTGGCTGGTGCCGCATCAGGCGAACCTGCGTATTATCAGCGCGACGGCGAAAAAACTCGGCATGTCGATGGATAATGTGGTGGTTACACTCGATCGTCATGGCAATACGTCTGCCGCCTCCGTGCCTTGCGCACTGGATGAAGCGGTGCGTGACGGGCGCATCAAAGCTGGCCAGCTGATCCTGCTTGAAGCCTTTGGCGGCGGGTTCACCTGGGGCTCTGCGCTGGTACGTTTCTGAGTATAAGGACAAAAAAATGACGCAATTCGCATTTGTGTTTCCGGGACAGGGCTCCCAGACTGTCGGCATGCTGGCCGACATGGCAGCCACCTGGCCGGTTATCGAAGAGACTTTCCAGGAAGCTTCAGCGGTGCTGGGCTACGATCTCTGGGCGCTGGTTCAACAAGGCCCGGCGGAAGAGCTGAATAAAACCTGGCAGACGCAGCCTGCACTGTTGACGGCCTCCGTCGCGCTGTGGCGCGTATGGCAGCAGCAGGGCGGCAAAGCCCCTGCGCTGATGGCGGGTCACAGCCTTGGCGAATACTCTGCGCTGGTTTGCGCGGGCGTGATCGCCTTTGCTGACGCGGTTCGCCTGGTTGAACTGCGCGGTAAGTTTATGCAGGATGCCGTTCCGGCAGGTACCGGTGCGATGTCCGCAATTATCGGTCTTGATGACGCCGCAATTGCACAGGCGTGTGAAGCCGCTGCCGAAGGGCAGGTCGTCTCGCCGGTAAACTATAACTCACCGGGTCAGGTGGTGATTGCGGGTCATAAAGAAGCCGTTGAGCGCGCAGGGGCTGCCTGTAAAGCCGCTGGTGCAAAACGTGCGCTGCCGCTGCCGGTAAGCGTTCCTTCCCACTGCGCGTTGATGAAACCTGCGGCGGAGAAACTGGCTGCTGAGCTCAGCAATATTACTTTTAATGCGCCGCAGATCCCTGTCGTGAATAACGTCGACGTGGCGTGTGAAACGACACCGGAAGCGATTCGCGATGCGCTGGTGCGCCAGCTCTACAGCCCGGTTCAGTGGACCAAAAGCGTTGAGTTTATGGCGTCGCAGGGCATTGAGCACCTGTATGAAGTGGGCCCGGGTAAAGTCCTCACCGGCCTGACTAAACGTATTGTTGACACCCTGACAGCCTCGGCGTTGAACGAGCCGGCGGCCATGTCAGAGGCACTTGCGCAATAAAAGAGGAAGACCATGAGTTTTGAAGGAAAAATCGCGCTGGTTACCGGTGCAAGCCGCGGTATTGGCCGCGCAATCGCCGAAACCCTCGTCGCCCGCGGCGCGAAGGTGATTGGTACTGCGACCAGCGAAAGTGGCGCGCAGGCAATCAGCGATTATCTGGGTGCGAACGGTAAAGGTCTGCAGTTAAATGTGACCGACCCTGCATCTATCGAATCTGTGCTGGAAAACATTCGCGCTGAGTTTGGCGAGGTCGATATTCTGGTGAATAACGCCGGGATTACTCGTGACAATCTGCTAATGCGTATGAAAGATGATGAGTGGAACGATATTATCGAGACCAATCTTTCATCTGTTTTCCGTCTGTCAAAAGCGGTAATGCGAGCTATGATGAAAAAGCGTCATGGGCGTATTATCACTATCGGTTCTGTGGTTGGTACCATGGGAAATGCCGGTCAGGCCAACTACGCTGCGGCGAAAGCGGGTCTTATCGGTTTTAGTAAATCGCTGGCGCGTGAAGTTGCGTCCCGCGGTATTACAGTAAACGTTGTTGCTCCGGGTTTTATTGAAACGGACATGACGCGTGCGCTATCTGACGATCAGCGTGCGGGTATTCTGGCGCAAGTGCCTGCAGGCCGTCTCGGCGGTGCGCAGGAAATCGCCAGCGCGGTTGCATTTTTAGCCTCTGACGAGGCGGGTTACATCACTGGTGAAACCCTGCACGTCAATGGCGGAATGTATATGGTTTGACCACGATGAAATTTATTTGCGTTATTGGGGTGAAAGGCCTCAAAATAGCGTAAAATCGTGGTACGAACTGCCGGGATTTAGTTGCAAATTTTTCAACATTTTATACACTACGAAAACCATCGCGAAAGCGAGTTTTGATAGGAAATTTAAGAGTATGAGCACTATCGAAGAACGCGTTAAGAAAATTATCGGCGAGCAGCTGGGCGTTAAGCAGGAAGAAGTTACCAACAATGCTTCCTTCGTTGAGGACCTGGGCGCTGATTCTCTTGACACCGTTGAGCTGGTAATGGCTCTGGAAGAAGAGTTTGATACTGAGATTCCGGACGAAGAAGCTGAGAAGATCACTACCGTTCAGGCTGCCATTGATTACATCAACGGCCACCAGGCGTAAGTGAACATCTCCAGGCGGTCATTCGACCGCCTGAGTTTTATCTAAGCAATCTCACGAATCTCTTTTTTTATCCCTCCCTGGAGGACAAACGTGTCTAAGCGTCGTGTAGTTGTGACCGGACTTGGCATGTTGTCTCCTGTCGGCAATACCGTAGAGTCTACCTGGAAAGCTCTCCTTGCCGGTCAGAGTGGCATCAGCCTGATCGACCATTTCGATACTAGCGCCTATGCAACCAAATTTGCTGGCTTAGTAAAGGATTTTAACTGTGAAGATTACATTTCGCGCAAAGAACAGCGCAAAATGGACGACTTCATTCAATATGGAATTGTCGCTGGTATTCAGGCCATGCAGGATTCCGGCCTGGAAGTAACAGAAGAAAACGCCTCGCGTATTGGCGCGGCTATTGGTTCTGGCATTGGTGGTCTCGGACTGATCGAAGAAAACCACAGCTCCCTCGTTAAGGGTGGGCCGCGTAAAATCAGCCCGTTCTTCGTTCCATCGACCATTGTGAATATGGTGGCTGGCCATTTGACCATTATGTTTGGTCTGCAAGGCCCCAGCATTTCAATTGCGACTGCCTGTACATCAGGCGTGCATAACATTGGTCACGCCGCACGTATCATTGCCTATGGCGATGCCGATGCGATGCTGGCAGGTGGTGCGGAAAAAGCGAGTACGCCGCTTGGCGTCGGTGGTTTTGGCGCAGCGCGCGCTCTCTCCACGCGTAACGACAATCCGCAGGCCGCAAGCCGCCCGTGGGATAAAGACCGTGATGGTTTTGTCCTCGGCGATGGCGCAGGCATCATCATGCTGGAAGAGTACGAACACGCGAAGAAGCGCGGTGCGAAAATTTATGCTGAAATCATCGGTTTTGGCATGAGCAGCGATGCTTACCACATGACTTCTCCGCCGGAAAACGGCGCGGGTGCGGCGAAAGCGATGATTCATGCGCTTCGCGATGCGGGCATTGAGCCGTCTCAGATTGGCTACGTAAACGCACACGGCACTTCAACACCTGCGGGCGATAAAGCCGAAGCGCAGGCAGTGAAGTCCGTATTCGGCGACGCAGCTTACAGCGTGATGGTCAGCTCGACCAAATCCATGACCGGCCACCTGCTCGGTGCGGCGGGTGCAGTAGAATCTATCTACTCCATCCTGGCACTGCGCGACCAGGCTGTACCGCCAACCATCAACCTCGATAACCCGGATGAGGGTTGCGACCTTGATTTCGTGCCGCATGAGGCGCGTCAGGTTAGCGGTCTGGAGTACACCCTGTGTAACTCCTTCGGCTTCGGTGGTACCAACGGCTCGCTGATCTTCAAAAAAGTGTGATCAACCTGCCGTATAAAGGCCCGCTTGCGGGCCTTTTCTATTCTGATTTATCCCCCTTGTCCTCGGCTTTTCATCCTGCCAAACTGTCTGCCTATGCATACAAGGAGTCGCTATGTTCTTGATTAATGGCACAGAGCAGGCCTCGCTTGCGGCCAATGACCGGGCGACGCAGTTTGGTGACGGCTGTTTTACCACCGCGCGCATTATCGACGGGCAGATCCAGTTTGCCGCCGCTCACCAGCAGCGCCTGCATCAGGGGTGCGAGCGCTTAGCGATCCCTTTTGCTGAATGGTCTGCGCTTGAGCAGGAGATGACCATGCTGGCGAAAGAGCACGATGAAGGCGTCATCAAAGCGGTGATCACGCGCGGCGTGGGCGGGCGTGGCTACAGCCCGGCCAACTGTTCTGCGCCGACGCGCATTGTCTCCTTTGCACCCCGGCCCGCGCACTATGCGCGCTGGCAGCAGGAGGGCGTCTCCCTTGCGCTTAGTGAGATCCGTCTGGGGCGCAACCCTGCGCTTGCCGGTATCAAACACCTTAACCGGCTGGAGCAGGTGCTTATTCGCCTCGGGCTTGAAAAAACCGACGCCGATGACGCACTGGTGCTCGACAGCGACGGTTGGATCACCGAGTGCAGTGCGGGAAATATCTTCTGGCGGCAGGGTAAAACGGTGTTCACCCCCAGGCTCGATCAGGCGGGCGTTGACGGCATTATGCGGCAATACTGCCTGCGCCAGCTGGCATCTTCTGCGTTTAACGTTGCCGAAGTGAACGCCGGGCTCGATGCGCTGGCACTGGCAGACGAAGCCATTATTTGTAACGCGCTGATGCCGGTTGTGCCGGTTCGCCAGTGGGCGGACAGGCAGTGGCAGGCGCGCGATCTGTACCATTTTTTAGCCCCTCTTTGTGAGCGCATAAATCCATTATGAAAAAACTCTTTGGCGTTGTACTCATTCTGCTCGCAGTACTGGTTATTGCCGCAGGCGCTGGTGCCTGGAAGGTGCGGCAGCTGGCGGACAGCAAAATATTGATCAAAGACGAAACCATCTTCACCTTGCCGGCAGGCACCGGGCGCACAACGCTGGGCGAGCTGCTCTATCGCGAAAAGGTGATTAATCGCCCGCGCGTGTTCCAGTGGTTACTGCGCCTGGAGCCCGATCTCTCACACTTCAAAGCCGGGACCTACCGCTTCACGCCCAATATGACCGTGCGTGAGATGATGCAACTGCTGGAGAGCGGTAAAGAGGCGCAATTCCCGCTGCGTTTCGTTGAGGGGATGCGGTTAAGCGATTACCTGAAACAGCTGCGCGACGCGCCATACATCAAACACACGCTGAAAGATGATGACTACGCGACCGTAGCGCAGGCGATAAAAATGGCGCACCCGGAGTGGGTCGAAGGGTGGTTCTGGCCTGACACGTGGATGTACACCGCCAATACCACCGACGTCGCGCTGTTGAAACGTGCGCATCAAAAAATGGTGCAGGCCGTTGCCCGCGCCTGGGAAGGGCGCGCCGAAGGTCTGCCCTATAAAGATGAAAATCAGCTGGTTACCATGGCCTCGATTATTGAGAAAGAGACCGCCGTCGCCGGTGAGCGCGACCGGGTGGCCTCGGTGTTTATTAACCGGCTGCGCATCGGGATGCGTCTGCAGACCGATCCGACGGTAATCTACGGGATGGGGGCGCGATATAGTGGTAAGCTGTCGCGCGCCGATCTGGAGGCACCGACGGATTACAACACCTATGTCATTAATGGCCTGCCGCCGGGACCGATTGCCACGCCGGGTGAAGCCTCACTCAACGCCGCGGCGCATCCGGCAAAAACGCCATATCTCTATTTTGTTGCCGACGGTAAAGGCGGGCATACGTTTAACACCAATCTCGCCAGTCATAACCGATCGGTGCAGGAGTACCTGAAAGTACTTAAGGAAAAAAATGGGCAGTAAATACATCGTCATTGAAGGGCTGGAAGGCGCGGGCAAAACCACCGCGCGGGATGTCATTGTTGATACGCTGAAAATGCTCGGCGTTGGCGACATGGTGTTTACCCGCGAGCCGGGCGGCACGCTGCTGGCGGAAAAACTGCGCAGCCTGGTGCTGGATATCCGCTCCGTCGGGGATGAAGTGATCACCGATAAAGCCGAAGTGCTGATGTTTTACGCCGCCCGCGTTCAGCTGGTGGAGACGGTTATCAAACCCGCGCTGGCGCGCGGAAGCTGGGTCATTGGCGATCGCCACGATCTCTCCACCCAGGCCTACCAGGGCGGCGGACGCGGTATTGACCAAACTCTGCTCACCACGCTGCGCGACGCGGTGCTCGGCGATTTCCGCCCCGATTTAACCCTTTATCTTGATGTAACGCCAGAAGTGGGCCTTAAACGCGCCCGTGCGCGCGGCGAGCTTGACCGTATTGAGCAGGAGTCACTCGATTTCTTTAACCGCACACGTGCGCGCTATCTGGAACTGGCGGAACAGGATCCGAGTATTCGTACCATTGATGCCACCCAGTCGCTGGAAGAGGTTGTAGCCGATATTCGCCGCACCGTCAGCGCATGGGTGGAGGAGCAGGGCGCATGAAATGGTATCCGTGGCTACGGCCGGACTTTGAACAACTGGTCGCCAGTTATCAGAGCGGGCGCGGGCACCACGCGTTACTGATCCATGCCCTGGAAGGGATGGGCGACGATGCGCTGATCTACGCCATCAACCGCCTGCTGCTCTGCCAGACGCCGCAAGGAAATAAAAGCTGCGGTCACTGTCGCGGCTGCGAATTAATGCAGGCGGGTACCCACCCCGATTATTACGTGCTTGCGCCGGAGAAAGGGAAGTCGACGCTGGGTATTGATGCGGTGCGTGAAGTGAACGAAAAGTTGTATGAGCACGCCCGGCTCGGCGGCGCGAAAGTCGTCTGTCTGCCGGATGCCGCACAGCTCAGCGACGCCGCCGCCAACGCGTTACTCAAAACGCTTGAAGAGCCGCCGGCGCAGACATGGTTTTTCCTCGCCTGCCGCGAGCCCGTGCGGCTGCTGCCCACTCTGCGTAGCCGCTGTCGTATGCATCACTTAGCGCCGCCCGCAGAGAATTACGCCGCGACGTGGCTTTCGCGTGAAGTGACAATGTCACAAGATGCGATTCTCACCGCGCTGCGCCTCTCGGCCGGCTCGCCAGGCGCTGCCCAAATGTTGTTGCAGGATGATAAGTGGAAGCAGCGCCAGGCGCTGTGCGAGGCGGCAAACGCAGCGCTTACCGGCGGTGACTGGCTGGCAGTGCTGCCCGCGCTTAATCATGACAATGCCCCGGAGCGCCTGCAGTGGCTCGCTTCACTGATCCTTGATGCGCTGAAGCTGCAGCAAGGCGCAACACTTGTTACCAATGTTGATGCTCCGGCGCTGGTGCAGGGCTTTGCCCACCAGTGGCGCAGCGACACGCTGCATGCGCTTTTACATGCGCTGTTTACCTGCCGCGAGCAGTTGCTGAGCGTTGTTGGCGTTAACCGTGAACTGCTGCTGACCGATTTACTGTTAAATGTGGAGCGTTACCTGCACTCCGGCGTGACGCTCCCTGTATCCCATCTATAAGAGAGACATTATGTTTTTAGTCGACTCGCACTGCCATCTTGATGGCCTTAACTATGAAACGCTGCATAAAGATGTGGACGATGTGCTGGCGAAAGCCGCCGCGCGCGATGTGAAGTTCTGCCTCGCGGTCGCCACTACGCTGCCTGGATACCGGTCAATGCGTGAATTAGTCGGCGAGCGTGAGAATGTGGTCTTCTCCTGCGGCGTACATCCGCTTAATCAGGATGAAGAGTACGAGGTGGAAACCCTGCGCCAGCTGGCGGCAGAAGAGGGTGTGGTGGCTATGGGTGAAACCGGCCTCGACTACTTCTATACCCCGGAAACCAAGCCGCGCCAGCAGGAGTCCTTCCGCAACCATATCCGCATTGGGCGTGAGCTGAATAAACCGGTGATTGTGCATACGCGTGACGCGCGCGCCGATACGCTGGCGATTTTACAAGAAGAGAAGGTGCAGGATTGCGGCGGCGTACTACACTGCTTTACCGAAGATCGTGAAACGGCCGGTAAGCTGCTGGATATGGGCTTTTATATCTCCTTTTCCGGCATCGTCACTTTCCGTAACGCCGAGCAGTTACGCGACGCCGCGCGCTATGTGCCGCTCGATCGCCTGCTGGTGGAGACCGATTCGCCTTATCTGGCACCGGTGCCGCACCGCGGGAAAGAGAACCAGCCTGCCATGACGCGCGATGTTGCAGAGTATATGGCGGTGCTGAAGGGCGTCTCCATTGAAGAGCTTGCCCAACAGACGACGCAAAACTTTGCCCGCCTGTTCCATATTGCCCCGTCGCGTCTGCACATAGCATGAAAAGCAGCTTATTTTAGTACTCGTAATTAATACCCGATAAGAGTAAAGTTCACCGCCATAAAATGGGCGGTGAAGGTTACAATTTGACCTAAACAGAGCGGTAAATGTAAGCCAATGTGACTTTTCTTATTAGCGCTGGCTGAAACGTGATAGCGGTCAAACAAACCTGAAACGATTTATTTTACTCTGTGTAATAAATAAAGGGCGCTTAGATGCCCTTCCCACGGCGCGGTTCTCCCCCCGTGCCAATGCGCGAAAGCGTAGAAAAAAGCACTAATACTCAGGAGCACTCTCAATTATGTTTAAGAATGCATTTGCTAACCTGCAGAAGGTCGGTAAATCGCTGATGCTGCCAGTATCCGTACTGCCTATCGCAGGTATCCTGCTGGGCGTCGGTTCTGCAAACTTCAGCTGGCTGCCAGAAGTGGTTTCCCATGTTATGGCCGAAGCGGGCGGTTCCGTTTTCGCCAACATGCCGCTGATCTTCGCGATCGGTGTGGCCCTTGGCTTCACCAATAACGACGGCGTTTCAGCGCTTGCCGCCGTTGTCGCCTACGGCATTATGGTTAAAACCATGGCGGTGGTTGCGCCGCTGGTTCTGCATTTACCTGCTGAAGAGATCGCGGCGAAACACCTGGCAGACACCGGTGTACTCGGCGGTATCATCTCTGGTGCGATCGCAGCGTATATGTTTAACCGCTTCTACCGTATCAAGCTGCCTGAGTATCTGGGCTTCTTCGCGGGTAAACGCTTTGTGCCGATCATCTCTGGTCTGGCAGCAATCTTCACCGGCGTGATCCTCTCCTTTATTTGGCCGCCGATCGGTACTGCTATCCAGACCTTCTCTCAGTGGGCTGCTTATCAGAACCCGGTTGTCGCGTTCGGTATCTATGGCTTCATCGAGCGTTGCCTGGTGCCGTTTGGTCTGCACCATATCTGGAACGTACCTTTCCAGATGCAGATTGGTGAATTCACCAACGCCGCAGGCCAGGTATTCCACGGCGATATCCCGCGCTACATGGCAGGTGACCCGACCGCTGGTAAACTCTCCGGTGGCTTCCTGTTCAAAATGTACGGTCTGCCGGCTGCCGCGATTGCTATCTGGCACTCTGCGAAACCGGAAAACCGCGCGAAAGTGGGCGGTATCATGATCTCCGCCGCGCTGACCTCGTTCCTGACCGGTATCACCGAGCCGATCGAGTTCTCCTTTATGTTCGTGGCGCCGATCCTGTACGTTATCCATGCGATTCTGGCAGGCCTGGCCTTCCCGATCTGTATCCTGCTGGGTATGCGTGACGGTACGTCGTTCTCCCACGGTCTGATCGACTTTGTCGTGCTGAGCGGCAACAGCAGTAAACTGTGGCTGTTCCCGATCATCGGTATCTGCTACGCGGTGGTTTACTACACCGTCTTCCGTGTGCTGATTAAAGCGCTGGATCTGAAGACCCCGGGTCGTGAAGAGACTACCGAAGAGAGCAAAGCTGGCGTCACCAGCGAAATGGCTCCGGCTCTGGTTTCCGCGTTTGGCGGCAAAGAGAACATCACCAACCTCGATGCGTGTATCACGCGTCTGCGTGTCAGCGTGGCTGACGTAGCGAAAGTGGATCAGGCTGGCCTGAAGAAACTGGGCGCTGCGGGTGTGGTTGTTGCCGGTTCCGGCGTTCAGGCAATTTTCGGTACTAAATCCGATAACCTGAAAACCGAGATGGATGAGTACATCCGCAACAGCTAAGCCATAGTCTGGGGAGACTGAGGGAGCCTGATGGCTCCCTTTTTTATTGCCCTGCATTTGTAGGCCGGATAAGCGTTAGCGCCATCCGGCATTGCGGTTTTGCCGGATGGCGGCGTTGCCTTATCCGGCCTACAGGTGGCCCAAAAAAAGGAGCCCGCAGGCTCCTTTATGTTGACTGATGCGATATCAGAAGCGGTAATTGGCGCTTACCGAGAAGTTACGCGGCTCGCCGAACACATAGGAGCGGCTGTCGACGTTGGTGTCATATTTCTTATCGAACAGGTTATCGATATTCGCCTGCACCGAGAGCTGCTTAGTGACCTGATAACGGGCAAACAGATCGACCAGCGCATAGCTGCCCTGTTCAGAGCGGAAATTGCCGTTGGCGGTGCTGACATTCGCCCAGGTGCTGTTCTGCCAGTTAACGCCGCCGCCGACGGTTAACTCCTGCAGCATCGGCAGGCGATAGCTGGTGAAGGTTTTGATCGACGTACGCGGCAGGTTCGGGTTCACCGCATTGCCATCTTTATCATCGGCGACATAGCGCGTGGCACCGAAAGTCATCTGCCAGTTGTCCGTCAGCGCACCGTTAATTTCCAGTTCAACGCCTTTACTCACTGCGCCATCAACCGCTTCATACGCGCTTTCGCCGCTGGTGCCCGGCACCACGCCGCCGGTCGTCTGACCCAGGTTATCCTGCTCGATACGGAACACTGCAAGCGAAGCGGTCAGGCGGCTGTTCATCCAGTCAGATTTCACGCCCAGCTCGTAGTTTTTCCCGGTGACCGGCGAGAGATATTTCCCCTGCGCGTCGCGATACTCCTGCGGTTTAAAGATGGAGGTGTAGCTGGCATAGGTCGACCAGGTATCGTTGATGTCAAAGATCAGGCCCGCATAAGGTGAGAGGTTGTTCTTCTCCAGATCCTGCGTCAGCGTCTCAAGCTTGTATTTGGTATAACGCGCGCCTGCAATCAGGTGCAGCGGATCGGCAAGGGAGATACGCGTCGCGAGGTAGGCTGACTGCTGACGGATAGTATCTTCCTGCGCCAGGCTCAGCGGTGCCCACTGGGTTTCCGGGTAGTTGCCGTTGAAGTTGCTGTAGTTACCGAGCGACGTATCGAGGATATTCTCCCACGAGCTAAAGTAGCGGTTATTTTGCTTACTCAGATTGCCGCCGACCATCAGCTCATGCTGGCGGCCAAATAGCTCATACGAGCCGTTAGCAAAGGTATCCAGCGCATCAACTTTGCGCATACCGGTGTTATATCCGGTGCCGCCGACATAGGGATAGGAAGCACCGTAGGGGCTAACCATTAGTCCGGTGGTTTTATCGACGGTGCCGTCAACATAGAGCGCTTTACTGTCGAGCTGCGTCTCGGTATGGGTACCGTTCACCGTCAGCAGCCAGTCGCTGCCGAGGCTCTGTTTCAGGGTGGCGAAGGTGCGTTTTGAGACTTTATTGTTGTAGGCCCAATCCGGCGCGGTGCTGTCGCTGCGGCTTGGGTGGGTTTTTGTGCCGTCGGTATACCAGCGCGGCAAGCCGCCCCACGTTGGGCTATCAACGTCGGTCTCCTGGTAGTCATAGCCAACGGAGAAAGCGGTCGACGCGGTCAGATCGACATCCAGCACGCCGTAGAAGAACTTCTTCTCCTGGCTGTAGCGGTCAAGCCAGCTGTCGTTATGCTGGTAACCGGCCACCGCACGGCCACGGATCCTGCCATCTTCCGTCAGCGGCGTGGAGACGTCCGCCACGTAACGCTGTTTATTCCAGCTGCCATACTCGGCCGAAACGTTTGAGGTAAATTCGCGGCTGTCGGCGTGCTTGCGCACCATATTTACCGAGGCGGAAGGGTTGCCCGCTCCGGTCATCAGCCCGGTTGCGCCGCGTACCACTTCAATACGCTCATACATGGCGGTATCGGAAAGGGCATCACCCAGGTTCCAGCGGGTTTCAAAAATAGTCGGGATGCCATCGACCATATAGTTATCAATCAGGAATCCGCGCGAATAGTAGGTGCTGCGATCGGAGTCTGCCGCGCTCTCGAACACACCCGTGGTGTTTTTCAGCACGTCGCCGAGGGTTTCCAGCTGCTGATCCTTCATCCGCTGTTGGGTAGTAATGCTGATAGATTGAGGAATATCGCGCTGCACCAGCGTCATTTTGGTGCCTGCCGCAGTGGTCTGCGTATTGTAATCCTGTTCGGTCAGGGCACGGGTGTCGGCAGCACTGGTTCCTTCAACTACCACCGTCTCTTCACTGCCGGCGGCAAACGCGGTGGCCGGGGTGAGCGCAAAGGCAATGGCAACAGCCAGCAGGGAAGGGGCGGCCGTACAGGCGCGAGCGCCGAAGCGGCCATTCTGCGGGAAAGACATGATGAACCCTTAATGGTGTGTGAGCAGAACCCGCAGCCAATACGTTGCTGGCTGCGGGAAGTAAATGCATCAGCGCAAGGCGCGCATGGAAATGCAAATGCGAAATATACGCATTCACTTAACTGGTGTAAACAGATGTAATTATCGATTATGAAATGCGATTTCATCTGCGCCAGCCAGCGTCTGCGCCTGCCACAATCAGGCCAGGCGTAAAAGGGGAAAGAAAAACAGCGTTATAGTTGAAAGAACAAGAGAATCTCGATCATACTCTAGGGCACATAATTGACGACGACGGCGGGCCTGGCCCGCACTCAGAAAAGGAAAACGTCATGGCCGAAGAGACCATTTTCAGCAAAATCATTCGTCGCGAAATTCCGGCGGACATCGTTTATCAGGACGAACTGGTTACCGCCTTTCGCGATATCTCCCCGCAAGCGCCGACACATGTGCTGATCGTGCCGAACCTGCTTATCCCAACCGTCAACGATGTAACCCAGGCCCACGAGCAGGCGCTGGGGCGTATGATGACCGTTGCCGCGAAAATCGCCCGTGATGAAGGGATTGCCGAAGATGGCTATCGCCTGATCATGAACTGTAACCGTCACGGCGGGCAGGAGGTTTACCATATTCATATGCACCTGCTGGGCGGGCGCGTGCTGGGGCCGATGCTGGCTCATAAAGGTCTTTAAGATGAGCGTCGCGCGTGTTGCGTTACTGCTGACGGCGTTAGCGCTTGTCGGCTGCGGCTCCCGGCCCGCGATCCCGGTCGCCAGCGATCAAACGCTGGTGATGGAGTCCTCCATCCTCGCCGCAGGCATCATCGCGCAGCCGCCGACCATGAGCCGGGAGGCGCTTCAGCCTTCTGCCTCCTCAAAGATCTATAACGAACGCCAGCAGCCCGTCACGCTGCACTATCGCTTTTACTGGTATGACGCCAGAGGTCTGGAGATGCACCCGCTGGAAGCGCCGCGCAGCGTAACGGTTCCCGGTAATGCCACCATGACTCTCTACGGCAGCGCTAACTATCTCGGCGCGCACAGCGTCAGACTCTATCTCTATCTCTAAGAGGTGACACTTGATTAAGACCATTGGACGCTACGCGTTACTGACTACCCTTGCCATGCTGCTTGCAGGCTGTATCACCGACCAGCAACCGGCTCCGGTTGAGCAGGCAGGCGGTGGCGCGACGCAACCGGCGCAACCTCAGCAGCCGCAGCAGCCGATTCCTGGCGTGCCTTCCGTGCCAACGCTGCCGCAGCAGCCGGGCCCGATTGAACATCCGGATCAGAACGGCCAGCCAACGCCGCGCGAGCGTCATTACGACTGGAACGGCGCAGTACAGCCGATGGTGGGCAAAATGTTGCAGGCCAGCGGCGCGAATGCCGGCAGCGTTCTGCTGGTGGACAGCGTAAACAACCGCACTAACGGCTCGATTAACACCGGTGAAGCCACGGAAGTGGTACGCAACGCGCTCGCAAACAACGGCAAGTTCACGCTGATTACCGCCCAACAGCTAGCAGTTGCCAAGCAGCAGCTCGGCCTGTCGCCGCAGGACAGCCTTGGCTCGCGCAGCAAAGCGATGGGCATCGCGCGCAACGTCGGCGCACAGTATGTGCTCTACTCCAACGCAACCGGCAATGCCAATGCACCTTCGCTGCAAATGCAGTTAATGCTGGTGCAGACCGGCGAGATTATCTGGTCAGGTAAAGGTGCCGTTCAGCAGCAGTAATCTGACGCGTGACGCCATCCTGTCACGCTACTTTCCGCACTATGCTCCCGTCGCCAGCCAGCAAGTTGGGCTGAGCGGCGGGAGCTGTCTGATAAGCGACGGGCAGCGGACGCTGGTGCTTCGCCAGCAGCATCAGGCCGCGCCTGCATCCTTTCTGCGCCAGTATCGTCTGTTGCGCCATCTTCCTGCCACTATTGCGCCGCAGCCGCTTTTTTTCGCGGCGGGCTGGATGGCAATCGACTATATTCCCGGCACCATTGACACCGCGCTGCCGCAGGCCGACGCGCTGGCGAGATTGCTGTATGATCTGCACCGGCAAAAACGCTTCGGCTGGCGCATTACGCTGCTGCCGCTGCTGGAGCGCGACTGGCAGTGCTGCGCGCCCGCACGGCGCACGCCCTTCTGGCTGCGTCAGCTAAAACGGCTGCGGCGTCAGCGTGAACCACTGCCGCTGCGCCTTGCGCCGCTGCATATGGATGTTCACGCCGGGAATATTGTGCACGGCGAGAAGGGGCTACGGCTTATCGACTGGGAGTATGCCGGCGATGGCGATGTGGCGCTCGAGCTGGCGGGGATCTGGTGCGAAAGCGAGGCGCAGCGCGCTGAAATTGCCGCGCACTATGCCAGTCAGGCGAATATCGATCCGCCTCTGCTCTGGCGGCAAGTTAAGCGCTGGCGGCCGTGGGTGTTAATGCTGATGGTCGGCTGGTATGAACGCCGCTGGCAGCAGACCGGCGATCAACAATTTATTATGCTGGCGAATGAAATATGGCGTCAGCTTCAGTCTGAAGGATAAGAGAGGTAAGTGTGGGTCCAGTGATGTTGGATGTTGAAGGGTACGAACTGGATGCGGAGGAGCGCGAGATTCTGGCGCATCCGCTGGTTGGCGGCTTGATCCTCTTTACCCGGAATTATCACGATCCCGAGCAGCTGCGTGAGCTGGTGCGCCAAATCCGCGCGGCTTCCCACCACCGGCTGGTGGTGGCGGTCGATCAGGAGGGCGGGCGCGTGCAGCGTTTTCGCGACGGCTTTACCCGCCTGCCGGCGGCGCAATCTTTCGCGGCGCTACTTGGCATGGAAGAGGGGGGTCGACTGGCGCAGGAGGCGGGCTGGCTGATGGCGAGCGAAATGATCGCCATGGATATTGATATCAGCTTTGCGCCGGTGCTTGATGTCGGGCATATCAGCGCGGCGATTGGCGAGCGTTCATACCATGCGGATGTGCAGAAAGCGTTAACGCTGGCCACCCGCGTGATTGATGGCATGCACAGCGCAGGCATGAAAAGCACCGGCAAACACTTCCCGGGCCACGGCGCGGTAACCGCAGACTCGCACAAAGAGACGCCGTTCGATCCGCGCCCATTGGCGGAGATCCGCGCGAAAGATATGTCTATTTTTAAGACGCTGATTGAGCAGAGCAAGCTGGATGCCATTATGCCGGCGCATGTGATCTACACCGATGCCGATCCGCGTCCGGCCAGCGGCTCACCCTGGTGGCTGAAAACCGTGCTGCGCGGTGAGCTGGGTTACGACGGCGTAATTTTTTCCGACGATCTGTCGATGGAGGGGGCAGCGATCATGGGCAGTTACGCTGAACGCGGGCAGGCATCGCTGGATGCCGGTTGCGATATGATCCTGGTCTGTAATAATCGTAAAGGTGCCGTTGAGGTACTGGATAACCTGTCACCGATCAATGCAGAGCGTGTTACACATTTGTATCATAAAGGTTCATTTTCTCGTCAGGAGTTGATGAGTTCAGCGCGCTGGAAGACGGCTCACAACGAGCTGGAACAGCTGCACGAACGCTGGCTGGCGCATAAAGCTGCGCATTAACCCTGCGGACAAACCGTCGAAGTGGTGAGGATACCATGATTATCTATTTACACGGTTTTGACTCGAACAGCCCCGGCAACCACGAAAAGGTGCTGCAACTGCAGTTTATCGATCCCGATGTCCGGCTGATTAGCTACAGCACGCGGCATCCAAAACATGATATGCAGCATCTGCTCAAAGAGGTGGATAAAATGCTGCAGCTCAACGTCGATGAACGCCCGCTGATCTGCGGCGTCGGTCTGGGCGGTTACTGGGCGGAGCGCATCGGTTTTCTCTGCGATATCCGCCAGGTGATCTTCAACCCCAATCTCTTTCCTTATGAAAATATGGAAGGAAAGATCGACCGGCCGGAAGAGTACCGGGATATTGCCACCAAGTGCGTCGCCAACTTTCGTGAAAAGAACCGCGACCGCTGCCTGGTGATCCTCTCGCGTCAGGATGAAGCGCTGGACAGCCAGCGCACTTCAAATGAGCTGCACCACTATTACGAGATTGTCTGGGACGAAGAGCAGTCCCATAAATTCAAAAATATCTCACCGCATCTGCAGCGCATTAAAGCCTTCAAAACCCTCGGTTAATTCCTCTCTTTGCGGCAGGTTTCCCCCTGCCGCAGCTTCCCTTTTTTCACCTCTTTAGCGCGTAATTTGTGCGGGTACGTCTACACTTGCTCATCTTTGCGGCAGCAAAACTTGATGTACATCAATTTTGGTATGACCATTGAACCGTTCGTGATATTCTCGTGGTCAATTCCTGGTTGCCAGCGCTTAAACCATTGTTAATTAAGGGCTATTTTTATAACTTTTAGTTAACAATTGGTTAATATTTTAGGGGGTCACTTTGACTACACCATTGAAAAAAATCGTGATTGTAGGCGGTGGTGCTGGCGGGCTTGAGCTGGCAACGCAGTTAGGCAAGAAGCTGGGGCGCGGTAAAAAAGCGAAAATCACCCTGGTGGATCGCAATCACAGCCATTTATGGAAGCCCCTGCTACATGAAGTGGCGACCGGCTCCCTCGATGAAGGCGTCGATGCCCTGAGCTATCTGGCGCACGCGCGTAATCACCATTTCCAGTTCCAGCTTGGTTCCGTTATCGATATTAACCGCGAAAGCAAAACGCTGACGCTGGCTGAACTGCGTGACGAGAAGGGCGATCTGCTGGTGCCGGAGCGCAAGCTGGCGTATGACACGCTGGTAATGGCGCTGGGCAGCACCTCTAACGACTTCAACACCCCGGGCGTGAAAGAGCACTGCATCTTCCTCGACAACCCGCACCAGGCGCGTCGTTTCCATCAGGAGATGCTCAACCTGTTCCTGAAATACTCTGCCAACCTTGGCGCAAACGGCAAAGTGAATATCGCTATTGTCGGCGGCGGGGCAACGGGCGTCGAGCTGTCAGCTGAACTGCATAACGCGGTTAAACAGCTGCACAGCTACGGCTATAAAGGGCTGACTAACGAGGCGCTGAACGTAACGCTGGTGGAAGCGGGCGAGCGTATTCTGCCTGCGCTGCCGCCGCGTATTTCGGGCGCTGCGCACAATGAGCTGACCAAAATGGGCGTGCGTGTCCTCACGCAGACAATGGTCACCAGCGCCGATGAGGGCGGTCTGCATACCAAAGAGGGTGAGTATATTCAGGCCGATCTGATGGTGTGGGCCGCAGGCATCAAAGCGCCGGACTTTATGAAAGAGATTGGCGGCCTGGAGACGAACCGCATCAATCAGCTGGTGGTGGAGCAGACGCTGCAAACCACGCGCGACCCGGATATCTACGCGATTGGCGACTGCGCCTCCTGCGCGCGTCCGGAAGGTGGTTTTGTGCCGCCGCGCGCCCAGGCTGCGCACCAGATGGCAAGCCTTGCGCTGCATAACATCCTCGCGCAGATGAAAGGCAAATCGCTGAAAGATTATGTCTATAAAGATCACGGCTCGCTGGTGTCGCTCTCCAACTTCTCCACGGTCGGTAGCCTGATGGGTAACCTGATGCGCGGCTCGATGATGGTAGAAGGGCGTATTGCGCGCTTCGTCTATATCTCGCTCTACCGTATGCACCAGGTGGCGCTGCACGGCTACTTTAAAACCGGGCTGATGATGGTGGTGGGCAGTATCAACCGCGTGATCCGCCCGCGCCTCAAGCTCCACTGATCCTTCTGCTGCTCTCCGCCATTTGGCGCGGGAGCAGCATATCCCTCTGCCTGATGTGCCTTTAGCGCTCGGACAACTCTGAATAACTCCGCTTTCACCTGCCGAACCCCTATTTTTGCGCGATTTCTGATTGGCTGCCCTCTTGCACCATTGCAAAATTGTTACCAATAGCCAACCAGGGAGAGAATCCTGTGAATAAATCAATGTTAGCGGGTATCGGTATTGGCGTGGCCGCTGCACTGGGCGTTGCCGCAGTCGCCAGCCTCAATGTTTTCGATCGCGGGCCGCAATATGCGCAGGTGGTTTCAGCCACGCCGATCAAAGAGACGGTGAAAACGCCGCGCGAGGCGTGTCGCAATGTCACGGTAACGCATCGTCGTCCGGTGCAGGATGAGAACCGTATTACCGGTTCCGTGCTGGGTGCGGTAGCGGGCGGTGTGCTCGGCCATCAGTTTGGCGGTGGACGCGGACGCGATGTGGCGACCGTAGTCGGCGCGTTAGGCGGCGGCTATGCCGGCAACCAGATTCAGGGCGGGATGCAGGAGAGGGACACCTACACGACCACTCAGCAGCGTTGCAGCACCGTCTATGACAAATCGGAAAAAATGCTCGGTTATGACGTGACCTATAAAATCGGCGACCAGCAGGGGAAAATCCGCATGGATAAAGATCCCGGCACGCAGATCCCGCTGGATAACAACGGTCAGCTGATCCTGAATAACAAAGCATAAAAAAGCAGTACTCTGCATATTGGCTCCTCATCGCTCAGGCTGAGGAGCCTTTTTTTGCCATAAAAAAGCCTCGCGCGATGCGAGGCTTTTTCGTTATTAAATAAAGTCTTGTTGGCGAACAACCAGCAATCCGGTAATGAGGACAGAGACAAATGCAAACAGTACGGAGCCACCCAGCAAGACCCACAGACCAAATAACAATGTAATTACTATTAACACTTTGATGAATGGTAATAGCAAAATCATTTCCATTTCCTTCTGCATGTGATTAGTCAGTAAAAGACCCTTTATCCTCATAAAAAACGATCGGTACTACGCGTAGAGTGAGAGCAAGGGAAATAGAATAAGATACTTATTGTTTTATATTGCCGCCGACAATGATTAGCGACGCAATAATCACAATTAAGCATAGCAAAGGCAGGGAAATGGCTGATAGATTTTACCTATCGTTGAATTGTGTAATTACTATCACAGAGAGGAAATGAGACGGAAATCCGTCTCATTTTTTTATTACGCTTTGATCAAATCTGGCCACAGGCGCAGGGTGGTGCGGGTAATTTGCAGTAACTTTTCAAGGCTTGCGCCTTCGCGGGCGCTGATGGACATGCCCTGCAATATGCAGCCAAGAAACTGCGCAAGGGAGGTGATGTCAACACCTGCCGGGATCTCGCCTTTCGCCTGCCGCTGCGCGAGGAAGTGCTGCAATGTCTCCTCCTGGCGGGCATGACGCGTTTTAATCGTCTTCGCAATCTCCTGCGACGAGGCGGCAAGCGTCGCGGAGGTGTTAATCATAAAGCAGCCTGCGGGCGTATCGGTGCTGGTAAAACATCTGGCGATGGCAGAGAAATAGTCCAGCAACGCCTGTTCTACCGGCTTCTCTTCGCACTCCAGCAACGCTTCATGCTGCCTGGCAAAACGGGCGATATAGCGATCGAGGACCGCGCGAAACAGCCCCTCTTTATTGGTGAACTCTGCGTAGAGCGTCGGAGCTTTTGCCCCGGTCGCTTCTACCAGATCGGAGAGTGATGTGGCTTCATAGCCATGCTGCCAGAATAGCGTCATGGCTTTATCGAGCGCCGCTTCCCTGTCGAACACTTTCGGTCGGCCACGGCTTTTTTTCGTACAACTGCTGACTTCACTGGTCATATCGCCGCTTCTTTGTTGGTTTGTTGAATACCCATTATAAAAATAATCCTGGTGAATGACCAGCCGCAAAACCGCACATATTAATAAATCATATGCTTATGAAAATTAAGAACTATTTAAATTAATTAATGAGCGTTATAAAAAAATATTGACGAGTGATATAGATCACACTTATGATTTACCTATCGATCGTTAACTTAATGCTAACGACCTCCGTTCACCTGCATCAGGACAATCATTATGAAAACCATCAACACGCTGTTTACCGCCGTTGTTTTAAGTACTCTCTCATTTGCCAGCTTTGCCGCCGTTGAGGTGCAGTCCGCACCAGCCGGGCAGCAGGAGCTGACCGCCATCGGCGTGACCGGCAGCACCAACCTCGCATCCGTTGAGAAAAAAGTGGCTGAGAAAGCCGAACAGCTGGGCGCGTCCTCTTACCGTATTACTTCCGTGACCGGCTCCGATCGCCTGCACGGTACCGCAGTGCTCTACAAATAAGCTCACCACCCTCGAGCTACGCCACTGCAATAAAAAAGGCCCTGCACACTGTGCAGAGCCTTTTTGTTTATGGGCGGGCGTTAGTTACATCGCCTGCATACTCTCTTGCGCATGTTGGGTCACGTCCACCGGCATACCCGAACGCAGCTCAATGGCCTGCGCCATCACCGCCGCATCGCTTTCAGCCTGAAACGTCTTCATCGCCGCATTGAGCGGGATCGGCAGCGTTTTCGGATCGTCATCGATCGATTCGGAGAGCGGCTGATGCACCTCCACCAGCCGCGTGCCGTCTGGCTCGACGGAGGCTTTAATCGGCGTATTGATGATATTCACCGGCGTGCCGGGGCTGATTGCAGCAAACAGCGCGGCAATATCGCTATCCCGCAGGCGAATACACCCGGAACTGACGCGCATGCCGATGCCAAAATCGGCGTTGGTACCGTGCAGCAGGTAAACGCCACCGTAAGCGGCGAGGCGAATCGCATGATGACCCATCGGGTTATCCGGCCCGGCTGGCATCACCGGCGGTAGATCAATCCCGCGCGCTTTGTAGCGGGCGCGGATATTGGCAGTCGGCGTCCAGGTCGGGTTGGCGCGTTTATCGGAAACGGTGGTCACCATCGTCGGCGTCAGCGTATCACCGCCCAGTTGACCAATGCCAATCGGGTAGATGGTGACCTCATTTTTTCCGGGGGGATAGTAGTAAAGACGCAGTTCGGCGAGGTTAATCACAATCCCTCTGCGCGGGACATCCGGCAGCAGTGTTTGCAACGGGATCGTCACAACGCTGCCCGCGCGCGGCACAAAGGGGTCGATACCCGGGTTGGCCTGTAACAGCGCGAGGAAGCCAACGTCATATTTTTTGGCGATCGCCTCCAGCGAACCGCCATCGTTCTCAACAATATGGAAACGGTTTTCGCCCACCAGCTTGCTGCCCGCAGGCGGCAGCGGCCAGGTATTCGCCCGGGCGGGAAGGGCAAAGATAAGCGTAGCGGCGACGGCGAACAGCGTCATCCAGTGAGCGAAGCGCGACATTTTGCACATGATCATAATCCATGTAAATCATAAGGTTATTTCAATAAGACTACTCAATAGGATTATGCTCATCGGGTTCGTCGGGAAACCCTGGTTATTGCAAAGCATTTGTAAATATTACAAAAAAACACACGAATGAGGGGAAAAACATCGTGTTCGTAGGCCGGATAAGGCGGTACGCCGCCATCCGGCAAAACGCGGGCAGAATGTTCGACCCTTGCTCCCAAAAACATGCCTGATGGCGCTGCGCTTATCAAGCCTACAAAACCATACTTATCAGGCCTACAAAAGGGCACGACCCCGTAGGCCGGATAAGGCGGTACGCCGCCATCCGGCAAAAGCGGGCGGGGTACCGAACGTTGGTTCGCGGAAACATGCCGGATGGCGCTACGCTTATCAGGCCTACAAAAGGGCACGATCGCGTAGGCCGGATAAGGCGGTACGCCGCCATCCGGCAAAAAGCGCGCAGAGGCGCTAACCCGCCGTCAGGCGACGGCGTTCTCCGCCAGCTGCTGCATAAAGTTGCGCACCCACTCCATACGGGTTTTGCGCTCGCTCAACTCCTGGAAAAACTTCAGCCGCGTCGGGCCATCAAGGCGGAAATGCTGCGGCTGCTTCTGCAACAAGCCAATCAACCACGCCGGGTTAACGTGGTTCTTCTCGTTAAACTCAATCAGGCCGCCTTTATCATTCCCCTCCAGCTTGCGGATCCCCAGCTTCTGCGCCTGCTGGCGCAACATGGCGATATCAAGCAGATTACGCGCCGCATCCGGCAGCAGGCCAAAGCGGTCAATCAGCTCCACCTTAATCTCCTCCAGCGCATTCTCATCTTTCGCGCTGGCGATGCGCTTATAGAATGACAGGCGCGTATTCACATCAGGAATAAAATCATCCGGCAGCAGGGCAGGCATACGCAGCTCCACCTCCGTTTGCTGGCTGGTAAGATCCTCCAGCGACGGCTCGCGACCCTCTTTCAGCGCATCGACGGCATTCTCCAGCAACTCCATATAGAGCGAGAAGCCGATGGTCTCCATCTGCCCGCTCTGATCCTCACCGAGCAGTTCGCCCGCGCCACGGATCTCCAGATCGTGAGTCGCCAGCGCAAAGCCTGCGCCCAGATCCTCCAGCGAGGCAATCGCTTCGAGCCGTTTTTGCGCATCGGTAGTCATCGCCTTCGGATGTGGCGTCAGCAGCCAGGCATAGGCCTGATGGTGCGAACGCCCGACGCGACCGCGCAGCTGGTGCAACTGTGCGAGGCCAAAGTGGTCGGCGCGCTCGATTATGATGGTATTGGCGGTCGGAATATCAATCCCGGTTTCGATAATGGTGGTGCAGACCAGCACGTTAAACCGTTGATGGTGGAAATCATTCATTACCCGCTCCAGCTCGCGCTCGCGCATCTGGCCGTGACCAATGGCGATACGCGCTTCCGGCACCAGCTCCGCCAGCCGGTCGGCCGCTTTCTGGATGTTCTCCACATCGTTATAGAGGTAGTAAACCTGGCCGCCGCGCAGCACTTCACGCAGGATCGCCTCGCGCACCACCAGGTTGTCATATTCGCGAACAAAGGTTTTCACCGCCAGACGGCGCGCGGGAGGCGTCGCAATGATCGACAGATCGCGCATGCCGCTCATCGCCATATTCAGCGTGCGCGGGATCGGCGTTGCGGTGAGCGTCAGGATATCAACGTCGGCGCGCATCGCTTTAATGCGCTCTTTATGCCGCACGCCGAAACGGTGCTCCTCATCGACGATCAGCAGCCCCAAATCCTTCATTTTCACATCGCTTTGCAGCAGCTTATGCGTGCCGATAAGAATATCGATCTTCCCTTCGGCGGCCTGCTCAAGGATCTGCGCCTGCTCTTTGGCGCTGCGAAAACGCGACAGCATCTCGATACGTACCGGCCAGTTGGCAAAGCGGTCGCGGAAATTATCGAAGTGCTGCTGGGCGAGCAGGGTGGTCGGCACCAGCACCGCCACCTGCTTATTGTTCTCAATAGCAAGGAAAGCAGCACGCATCGCCACTTCGGTTTTACCGAAGCCAACATCGCCGCACACCAGCCGATCCATCGCTAACGGCTGGCACATATCGCTCAGCACGGCATTGATGGCCTGAGCCTGATCCGGGGTGGTTTCAAAGGGGAAACCGTCGCAAAAAAGCTGGTATTGTTCGCGATCGTGTTTAAACGCGAAGCCCGACTTCGCCGCGCGCTGGGCGTAAATATCCAGCAGCTCCGCCGCCACGTCGCGTACCTTCTCCGCCGCTTTTTGCCGCGCGCGCGTCCAGGCATCGCTGCCCAGTTTGTGCAGCGGGGCATTATCCTCCGCGCCGCCGGCATAGCGGCTGATAAGGTGTAGCGACGAGACCGGAACGTAGAGTTTGGCGTCGTTGGCATAGGTCAGCATCAGGTACTCTGCGGTGATGCCGCCCGCTTCCAGCGTCGTCATCCCGGCATAGCGACCTACGCCGTGCTCAAAGTGCACCACCGGCTGGCCGTCATGCAGCTCCGCCAGGTTGCGGATCAGCGTATCCGGGTTGATGGTGCGGCGCGTATCCTGGCGGCGGCGCGCAACGCGCTCGCCCAGCAAATCGCCTTCGCAAATTAGCGCCCGGTTACGCAGCGTATCAATAAACCCGCGCTCGGCGGCACCGATCATCAGCCACGCGCCCGGCGCGCTGGCATCATCCAGACGCAGAGCGCGCTTTGGCGCAACTTTGATGCGCGCCAGCAGTTCGAGCAGCGCTTCGCGACGCCCCTCGCTCTCGACGGAAAAGACCACCGGGCCGCTGAAGGACTCAAGGAATTTACGCAGGTTATCCAGCGGTGACTTCTGCTGCGCCTGTACTGAGAGATCCGGCAGGCTCTGGTAACCGAGGTTAATCTGGCCCGCTTTATCGGCCACCTGCTCGGTTTTAAGTTGAATGCGCGGCCATTTTTTCAGTTCGCTGAACAGCGCATCAACCCGCAGCCACAGCGCCTCGGGCGGTAACAGCGGGCGCATCGGATCAACGCCGCGGTTCTCATAGCGTGCCTGCGCATCCTGCTGGAAACGCTCAGCGCTGGCTTCCAGATCGCCGGTATTCACCAGCAGCGTATTCGCCGGGAAGTAGCTGAACAGCGGCGGTAGCGGCTCGCTGAAAAAGAGCGGTTGCCAGTATTCGATCCCGGCGGGCAGGGTGCCTTTGCTCACCTGCTGATAGATATGCTCCGCGTCACGCTTCACCTCGAACTTATCGCGCCACTGGCTGCGGAAAAGCTCGATGGCGGTCTTATCGGTCGGAAACTCATGGGCCGGAAGCAGGTTAATCGCCTCCACCTCTTCGAGCGTGCGCTGGGTATCGGCATCGAACAGACGCAGGCTGTCGATCTCATCATCGAAAAAGTCGAGGCGGTAGGGCTGGCTGCTGCCCATCGGGAAGAGATCGAGCAGCGCGCCACGGGTGGCATATTCACCGTGCTCCATCACCTGATCGACATGGCGGTAGCCAGCGCTATCAAGCTGCGTACGCAGCTGATCCCGCGACAGACGCTGCCCCTTTTTCATCACCAGTGCGTGACCGTGCAGATAGCTGTGCGGGCAGACGCGCTGCATCAGCGTATTAACCGGGACGATCAGCACGCCGCGCTGCATCGCGGGCAACTGGTAAAGAGTGGAGAGACGGGAGGAGACAATCTCCTGGTGCGGCGAAAAGCTGTCGTAGGGCAGCGTTTCCCAGTCTGCGAGGTTCATCACCAGGTTGTCGGTAAACTGGCTGATCTCATCATGTAAACGCAGCGCGTTTTGCATATCCGGGGCGATAAGCACAACCGGACCGGCGTGTCGTTCAATGATTTCTGCCACTTCGGTGGCGCAGGCCGCGCCGGTAAGCTCGCCAAACTGGCGCTGGTCACCCGCTTTAGACGGCAGGGAATAACGGTATTGTTCAGGCATGGGGATATGAAGATCTCATTATGGATATACCCCCGTTATGGGGGCATATCCTTGATACGCAATACGAGGATTATGTGTGATTAGGTGAGTTTAGCCAAGAAATCGCCCTGTCAGCGTGCTGTCGCCGCCGAAAGGTGCTTTGTTGGCGGGGTAAAAAAGAGATCGCCAAACAGCGCGGAGGAGAGTTTGCGCACCATCAGCCCGACCAGCGTACAGATCAGCAGCACCGCCGCCGGATAGGCAATCAGCACCGCCAGCTCGACCGCAGGCGGCCAGACGCCTGCGTTAAGCGGTTTGATCAGCGCCAGGCTGAACCCCTCGACCAGAATGCGGTGGGTGGTGTAGATCGCCAGCGTATTGGAGCCGACGACATTGAGCAGGCTCTTTTCGCTCGGCGGGAAGCGTTTCTCCATCTCCTGGAAGAGGCGCATGATGCCGACAATCGACAGCAGGCAGAGCGGCAGCGGCATATTAAACATCCACAGCCCAAACGCCACCACCACAGCGACGGCAAACAGCAGGGCATAGCGGCGCAGAGAGACGGTTTTAACAAACTCCATCACCTGCATACCGTACCAGGCACCGAGGCTGTAGAAGATCATATTGCGCACGACGCTGTTCATCCCCCACCACGGCAGCGGCAGGTAGTTAATCGCCAGGCTCGCTACAATCATCAACGCCAGCATCGGCACTTTCCAGCGGCTAAGCAGTTTACACAGCGTGAAGTAGACCACTAACGCGTAGAGGTACCAGAGGCTGGTGGTGGCGGTCAGCATACCGAATAAAAAGCCGTGCCAGCTGTTGGCGTAAGCGGCGTTGGAGGAGTTGCTGAGATCGCGCTCCGGCGCCAGCCAGTCGTTAAGGTGGCTTAGGCCCACCCACTGCAACACGCCCCACAGCGCCAGCACATAGAAAATGCTCCAGATCCGTTTATCGACCGCGTCTTTCCACGGCACATCATCGATATAACGCCGGATCAAAAAGCCGGAAATGAAAAAGAACACCGGCATGCGGAACGGGGCGAGATAGAGGTTGAAGTAGATCCAGCACTTAGAAAGCGTTTCTGACCAGGGATGCTGGAAGACCGAGAGATGGGGGTAAAAGGTTATAACCGAGTGGTAAATCACCACCAGGCAAATGCAAAGTCCTTTTATCTGGTTTATCCATAATGTTTTCTGTTTCATTCGTTTTGTGCCTGTTATTGCCATAATCCCGGCAAAAGATCCTGGCCATACAAACGCTGAATGTAACGGGAAAGAGTCTGGATATATTCATTTTCGGAATAAGTGGAGGGTGAAAAAATGACAGACTGGTAATTTACCCGCCCATAACACGCGCTCCGGCAAAAGTAGCGATTTGATTTTTCGAAGCTTTTTGACATTAATCCGATGAATTCTTACGGTATCACGCATTTACGCTCTCACCTTTCGCTTATATACTCCTGACTCTGCTCACAGCAACCAGACGGATTTCATGTATCAGCCTGTCACTCTCTTCATAGGTCTACGCTATATGCGTGGACGCGCGGCGGACCGCTTTGGCCGCTTTGTCTCCTGGCTGTCAACCATTGGCATCACCCTGGGCGTTATGGCGCTGGTGACGGTGTTATCAGTGATGAACGGCTTCGAGCGCGAACTGCAAAACAACATCCTCGGGCTGATGCCCCAGGCCACACTGACCACCCAGAAAGGCTCGCTCAACCCGCAACAGCTTCCGGCCAGCAGCGTCAAGCTGCAGGGCGTATCGCGTATTGCGCCGCTGACCACCGGTGATGTGGTGCTGCAAAGCGCGCGCAGCGTTGCGGTTGGCGTGATGCTCGGTATCGATCCGGCGCAGAAAGATCCGCTGACGCCGTTTTTAGTCAACGTGCAGCAAAACCAGCTGCAGGCGGGCAAATACAACATCATTCTCGGCGAGCAGTTGGCCAGCCAGTTGGGCGTTACCCGCGGCGACCAAATCCGCGTGATGGTCCCCTCCGCCAGCCAGTTCACCCCGATGGGACGTCTGCCGAGCCAGCGCCTCTTCACGGTGGCGGGCACTTTCGCCGCCAACAGCGAAGTGGACGAATATCAGATGCTGGTCAATATCGACGACGCCTCGCGCCTGATGCGCTACCCGGCGGGCAATATCACCGGCTGGCGTTTATGGCTCAATGAGCCGCTGAAAGTGGATGTGCTCAGCCAGCAAACGCTGCCGGAAGGCACCCAGTGGCATGACTGGCGCGATCGCAAAGGCGAGCTCTTCCAGGCCGTGCGCATGGAGAAGAATATGATGGGGCTGCTGCTGAGCCTGATCGTCGCCGTCGCCGCCTTTAACATCATCACCTCGCTCGGCCTGATGGTGATGGAGAAGCAGGGCGAGGTCGCCATTCTGCAAACCCAGGGCTTAACGCCGCGCCAGATTATGGCGGTGTTTATGGTGCAGGGAGCCAGCGCCGGGATTATCGGCGCGCTGCTTGGTGCCGGGCTGGGGGCGCTTTTGGCCAGCCAGTTAAATAATTTAATGCCGATTATCGGTGCGCTGCTCGACGGCGCAGCGCTGCCGGTGGCGATCGATCCGCTACAGGTGGTTGGCATTGCGCTGGTGGCGATGGCCATTGCGCTACTTTCGACGCTTTACCCTTCCTGGCGCGCTGCCGCCACTCAACCCGCTGAGGCTTTACGTTATGAATAAGATCCTGTTGCAATGCGACAACCTGTGCAAACGCTATCAGGAAGGCAGCGTGCAGACCGATGTGCTGCACAATGTCAGCTTCAGCATGGCGGAAGGGGAGCTGATGGCGATTGTCGGCAGCTCCGGCTCCGGTAAAAGTACGCTCCTGCACCTGCTCGGCGGGCTGGATACACCAACCTCCGGCGACGTCATTTTTGGCGACCGTCCGATGAGCAAACTCTCCTCCACCGCGAAGGCCGAGCTGCGTAACCGCGAGCTGGGCTTTATCTACCAGTTCCACCACCTGCTGCCGGACTTTACCGCGCTGGAAAACGTGGCGATGCCGCTGCTGATTGGCAAGAAAAAACCGGCTGAGATCGACACCCGCGCCCGCGAGATGCTGCGCGCCGTTGGCCTTGAGCACCGCGCCAGCCATCGCCCGTCTGAACTCTCCGGCGGCGAGCGTCAGCGCGTCGCTATTGCCCGCGCGCTGGTTAACAACCCGCGTCTGGTGCTGGCGGATGAACCGACCGGTAACCTCGATGCCCGCAACGCCGACAGCATCTTCGAACTGCTCGGCGAGCTGAACCGCACCCAGGGCACCGCCTTTCTGGTGGTCACCCACGATCTGCAACTGGCGAAGCGCATGAACCGCCAGCTGGAGATGCGCGATGGCCATCTGAAAACCGACCTGACCCTGATGGGGGCTGAGTAATGGCATCACCGCTGTCATTATTAATCGGCCTGCGCTTTAGCCGCGGCCGTCGCCGTAGCGGCATGGTGTCGCTGATCTCGGTTATCTCCACCGTCGGCATTGCGCTCGGTGTAGCCGTGCTGATTGTTGGCCTGAGCGCGATGAACGGCTTTGAACGTGAACTGAACAACCGCATTCTCGCGGTGGTGCCGCACGGCGAAATCGAGCCGGTCAATCAGCCGTGGAACGGCTGGGAAACGGTGCTCGGCAAAGTGCAAAAAGTGCCGGGTATCGCCGCTGCCGCGCCCTATATCAACTTTACCGGGCTGGTGGAGAGCGGGGCGAACCTGCGCGCCATTCAGGTCAAAGGCGTCGATCCGGCGCAGGAGATGCAGCTCAGCGCGCTGCCGAAGTTTGTGCAGGGCGATGCGTGGAAAGGCTTTAGCGCCGGCTCCCAGCAGATCATCCTCGGCAAAGGGGTGGCAGACGCGCTGAAAGTGAAGCAGGGCGACTGGGTCTCAATCATGATCCCCAACTCCGACGATGCGCATAAATTGTTGCAGCCAAAACGCGTGCGCCTGCATGTCACCGGTATTCTGCAACTGAGCGGCCAGCTCGATCACAACTACGCGATGATCCCGCTGGCAGATGCGCAGAACTATCTCGATATGGGCAGCAGCGTCACCGGCATCGCCATTAAAGTGAACGACGTGTTCAACGCCCAAAAGCTGGTGCGCGACGCGGGCGAAGTGACCAACAGCTATGTCTATATCAAAAGCTGGATCGGCAAATATGGCTACATGTACCGCGATATTCAGATGATCCGCGCGATTATGTATCTGGCGATGGTGCTGGTGATTGGCGTCGCCTGCTTCAACATCGTCTCGACGCTGGTAATGGCGGTAAAAGATAAGAGCGGCGACATCGCCGTGCTGCGAACGCTGGGGGCGAAAGATGGCTTGATCCGGGCGATTTTCGTCTGGTACGGTCTGCTGGCGGGGCTGTTTGGCAGCCTCTGCGGTGCGGTGATTGGCGTCATTGTCTCGTTGCAACTGACGCCGATTATTAACGGTATTGAGAAGCTTATCGGCCATCAGTTCCTGTCGGGGGATATCTACTTTATCGACTTCCTGCCGTCAGAACTCCATCCACTGGATGTGGTGTACGTGCTGGTGACGGCGTTGCTGTTGAGCCTGCTGGCGAGCTGGTATCCGGCGCGCCGGGCAAGCAACATCGATCCGGCAAGGGTGCTGAGCGGGCAGTAATCCCGCGGGTTACGGCGCCACAACGAAGGAGTGGCAATGCACTACGGGTTTGATATTGGCGGCAGTAAAATCGCGCTCGGCCTCTTTGACGCCGGGCGGCAGTTACAGTGGGAAACGCGTATTGCCACGCCCCACGAAAGTTACGACGCCTTTCTGCAGGCTATCGCCACGCTGGTGGCGGAAGCCGATCGCCGCAGTGGGGTGAAGGGCAGCGTCGGCATTGGCATTCCGGGAATGCCGGAAACCGCCGATGGCACACTCTACGCCGCCAATCTGCCCGCCGCCAGCGGGCAGGCGCTGCGCCGCGATCTCAGCCATCTACTCGATCGCGACGTGCGTATCGATAACGATGCCAACTGTTTTACCCTTTCAGAGGCCTGGGATGAGGAGTTTCGCCGCTATCCGCTGGTGATGGGGCTGATCCTCGGCACCGGCGTTGGCGGCGGGCTGGTGTTTAACGGTAAAGCGATCCCCGGGCGGCGCTTTATCACCGGCGAATTTGGCCATATTCGCCTGCCCGTCGATGCACTCTCCCTGATGGGGTTTGACTTCCCTCTTCTGCGCTGCGGCTGCGGCAATATCGGCTGTATTGAGAACTATCTCTCCGGTCGCGGTTTTGCGTGGCTCTACCAACACTTCTATCATCAGACTCTGACAGCGCCGGAAATTATCGCGCGCTGGGAGCAGGGCGAGGCAAACGCGCGGGCGCATGTTGAGCGCTACGTCGATTTGCTGGCGGTCTGCCTTGGCAATATTTTGACGATTATCGACCCGGATCTGATAGTGATTGGCGGCGGATTATCCAACTTCAGCGCGCTGACCCGGCTGCTGCCGGATCGCATCGCGCCGCATCTGTTACCGGCCGGCGACGTTCCCCGTATCGAACGCGCGCGCCACGGCGACGCGGGCGGTATGCGCGGCGCGGCCTTCCTTCACCTTGCAGACCACCCCTGAGAGGATGCCCATGCAATCGCGACGTTCACATCGTCTCAGCCGTTTTCGCCGCAACAAGCGCCGCCTGCGCGAGCGCTTACGCCAGCGAATCTTTTTCCGCGACATAATGGTGCATGACGTAATGGAAAAACCGAGAGTTGTAGTCTTAACCGGGGCGGGGATCTCCGCTGAATCCGGTATTCGAACCTTCCGCGCTGCGGATGGCCTTTGGGAAGAGCATCATGTGGAAGATGTGGCGACGCCGGAAGGTTTCGCCCGTAATCCGCAGCTGGTGCAGTGCTTCTATAACGATCGCCGCCGCCAGTTACAGCTGCCGGAGATCGCACCGAACGCCGCGCATCTGGCGCTGGCGAAGCTGGAAGAGGCGCTGGGCGATCGCTTTTTGCTGATTACGCAGAATATCGACAACCTGCACGAGCGCGCCGGCAATCAGCATATTATCCATATGCATGGTGAGCTGCTGAAAGTGCGCTGTTCTCAGAGCGGGCAGGTGCTGGAGTGGACCGGCGATGTTACCGAAGAGGATAAGTGCCACTGCTGCCAGTTCCCCGCGCCGCTGCGCCCGCACGTGGTGTGGTTTGGCGAAATGCCGCTCGGCATGGATGAGATCTACAGCGCGCTGGCGATGGCGGATCTCTTTATCGCCATTGGGACTTCCGGGCATGTCTATCCCGCCGCCGGGTTTGTCCATGAGGCGAAGCTGCACGGCGCGCATACCGTCGAACTCAATCTCGAACCGAGCCAGGTCGGCAGCGAGTTTGAAGAGAAGCAGTATGGGCTGGCAAGCGAGGTTGTTCCGGCTTACGTCGACAAGCTGCTGAAGGGGCTATAAGCGCCTCGCCCGGTCGCGCAAGGTTGACCGGGCGGCTATGTTGTAATAATGTAAAAATTCTTATGAATTCGCTCGTTACGGAGCAAATGTCCCAATCTACGCTACGCTTTGCCAATACGACACCGCAGAGATTAGCGCCCAGGCTGCGCGGAGTTTTTCACGTACTCCGACGAGCGCAGCAGGCTAACCGCTGCCCTCATGCTCTGACTTATTTACCCGGCCATCGCTTCAAGGATAACGAGGGACAGCCACGATGAATCTCAACCACGACGCCCAATTGCAGACATTACGCGACGCGCTGCAACAACGCCTCGATCACCTGTTACCCGCCGGTGCGCAGCAGGATCAGATCTACAGCGCGATGCGCGAAGGGACCCTGGTGGCGGGCAAGCGTGTCCGCCCGCTGCTACTGATGCTTGCCGCACACGATCTTGGCTGCGATGTTGACCAGCGTGGGCTGCTCGATCTCGCCTGTGCCGTCGAAATGGTGCATGCCGCTTCGCTGATGCTGGACGATATCCCCTGTATGGATAACGCCGCGCTGCGCCGTGGGCGACCGACTATTCACCGCCAGTATGGTGAAAACGTCGCTATACTCGCCGCCGTTGCGTTGCTGAGCCGCGCTTTTGGTGTGGTGGCAGAGGCGCAGGGGTTATCGGCGGCCTGCAAAGCGGCCTCCGTCGCGGAACTCTCTACCGCCGTTGGGCTTCAGGGCCTGGTGCAGGGGCAGTTTCTCGATCTGCATGAGGGCGACAAGGCGCGCAGCCCGGAAGCTATCCAGTTGACCAATGAGTTAAAAACCAGCCGCTTGTTTGATGCCACGCTGCAAATGGCGGCGATTGCCGCCGAGGCTTCGCCGCAGGTGCGCGAGCGGCTGCGCTGTTTCGCCCTCGATCTCGGCCAGGCGTTCCAGCTGATGGACGATCTGACCGACGGGCTGAACGGCACCGGGAAAGATCTCAATAAAGATGATGGCAAATCGACGCTGGTGGCGATGCTGGGCGCGGAGGTTGTGCATCAGCGCCTGAGCGACCATCTGCGTAGCGCCGATGAACACCTTGCTAATGCCTGCCCGCGCGGCGTTTCGACGCGCCGCTTTATGCGCGCCTGGTTCGATAAACAGATGACGCTGTTTGGCGAAAGCCGGGCGACGACGCTGCCGGGGTGCTAGCACATGAAGGATCTGGCGAAACGTAAAAACGATCACCTCGATATCGTCCTTAACAGCCCACACAGCGCCATGAAACGTACCACCGGCTTTGAGCTGTGGCGTTTTGAACACTGCGCGATGCCGGAGCTGCATCTGGACGAAATCGATCTTGGCTGCACGCTGTTTGGCAAATCCCTGCGCGCACCGCTGCTGATCAGTTCCATGACCGGCGGTGCCAGCCGCGCGGCGATGATCAACCGCCATCTGGCGCAGGCGGCGCAGCAGCTTGGTCTGGCGATGGGGGTTGGCTCACAGCGCGTGGCGCTGGAGAGCAGAGAGAATTCAGGCTTAACCCGTGAACTGCGCCAGCTGGCACCGGATATCGCGCTGCTCTCAAACCTCGGTGCGGCGCAGATTGCCGGGCCTGAGGGCGTCGATTACGCGCGGCGCGCGGTGGAGATGATTGAAGCCGACGCGTTGATTATTCACCTCAATCCACTCCAGGAAGCACTGCAAAGCGGCGGCGATCGCGACTGGCGCGGCGTGCTGGCAGCGATTGAGAAAACCGTGGCGGCCCTTCCCGTCCCGGTGGTAGTTAAAGAGGTGGGAGCCGGGTTATCCGTCAATGTCGCGCGCCAGTTGAGTGAGGCCGGTGTGGCGATGCTTGATGTCGCCGGGGCAGGCGGCACCAGCTGGGCGGCGGTGGAGGGGGAGCGCGCCGCGCAGGCTCATCATCGCGCTGTGGCAATGGCCTTTGCCAACTGGGGCATTCCGACCGCGCAGGCGCTGACCGACCTGCAACAGGCGCTGCCGGAGATGCCGCTTATCGCCTCTGGCGGCATCGCTAACGGCATTGATGCGGCGAAAGCGCTGCGGCTGGGTGCGTCGCTGGTGGGCCAGGCTGCGGCCGTGCTCGGCAGCGCCACCGTCTCGTGTGAAACCGTCACCGCCCACTTCCAGGTGGTGATCGATCAACTTCGTGTCGCCTGTTTCTGCACTGGCAGCGCTAACCTGGAGGCGCTACGCCAGGCGACGCTGGTGCGTGAAGCATGAGCCACTATGCTGTGATCTCACCGCCGCTCTACAGCCATATGCGCGCGCTGGAAGCGCTGGCACAGGCGCTTATCGCGCGCGGACACCGCATCACCTTTGTTAATCAGGCCGGGGCGCAGCAGTTATTGCAGGATCCGCGCATCGGTTTTTGCGCGGTCGGCGAAAAGAGCCATCCGCCCGCCCGTCTGCAACGCACTTTACGCCTGATGGCCCATCCCGCAGGGCCGGGCATCATTCGGCTGATCAAGGATCTGGCAAGCACCACCGATATGCTCTGCCACGCGCTGCCTGCGGTACTGGCGCAGCTTGGCGTCGACGGGGTGATTGTCGATCAGATGGAGCCTGCCGGTGGGCTGGTGGCAGAGGCGCTGGGGTTGCCGTTTGTCTCTGTCGCCTGCGCGCTGCCCGTTAACCGGGATGAAACCATCCCGCTGCCGGTGATGCCTTTTCGCTATGCGCCCGGTGAGCGGCGAAAAAAACTCTACCGTGCCAGCACCCAGGTTTATGACAAGGTAATGGCGCGTCAGAACGCGGTGATTGCCCGGCATGCGCGCCGCTTCGGCATCCCTGAGCGTAACGCGATGCATGAGTGCCTCTCGCCGCTGGCGCAGATCAGCCAGACGCTGGCCTGCTTCGATTTCCCGCGCCAGCTTCCCGCCTGGTTCCACGCGGTCGGGCCGCTGCGCCAGCCGCAGGAGATCGTACGTGATAGTCAATCTGGCGCCGAACGGCCGCTGATTTTTGCCTCCCTCGGCACCTTGCAGGGGCACCGCTACCGGCTGTTTCGCACCATCGCCCGCGCCTGTCGGCGCATGAATGTCCGCTTATTGATCGCCCACTGTGGTGGGCTGAACGCGCGCCAGGTGGAGAAGCTGGTCGCTCGTGGGGCGGAAGTAACCGACTTTGCCGATCAGACGGCGGTGATGCGCGACGCCGATGTGGTGGTCACCCACGGCGGCATGAATACCGTGATGGACGCCATCAATAGCACCACACCAGTTCTGGTGATCCCGCTGGCTTTCGATCAGCCCGGCGTCGCGGCGCGGGTGGAGTACCACCAGATTGGTCGCCGGGTTTCACGCTTTGCCAGCAGCGCGCAGGTGGAGAAAAACCTGCGCGCGCTGCTGGCGGATAATCGTTACGCCATCAAGCTTGCCGCGATGCAGCAACCGTTGCAGCAGGCGGGCGGCGCACCGCGCGCCGCGCAGATTGTCGAACTTGCGCTGACCAGCAGGCAGCCGGTGATGGCGGGTGCGCTATGAGCCCGCGCTGGGATCTGATCCTCGTCGGCGGCGGGCTGGCGAACGGCCTTATCGCCTGGCGTCTGCACCATGCCCGGCCCGATCTGCGTCTGCTTATGGTTGAAGCGGGCGCGCAGCCTGGCGGCAATCACACCTGGTCTTTCCATCAGGCGGATCTGACGCAGGCACAGCACCGCTGGATCGCCCCGCTGGTCAGCCACCGCTGGCCGGGTTACGAAGTGCGTTTCCCGGCGCGCCAGCGCACGCTGGAGGGCGGCTATCTCAGTATCAGCTCAGAGCACTTCGCGCAGAAAATTACCGATACCCTTGGCGCTGCGCTGTTAACCGATACGCCGGTGGCGAGCCTGACCCCGCAGAGCGTCACTCTTGAGAGCGGCGAAACGCTGCACGCCGGGGCGGTGATCGACGGGCGCGGCTATCTGCCGGATGCCCATCTGACCCCCGGCTTTCAATCTTTCCTCGGCCAGCACTGGCAGCTTGCCGAGCCGCACCAGCTTCAGCAGCCGATTTTGATGGATGCCACCGTCAGCCAGGCGGACGGGTATCGTTTTGTCTACACCTTGCCGCTCTCGGCGCGCGAGGTGCTGATCGAAGACACCCACTATATTGACCGGCCCACTCTCAGCGGCGATGAGGCGCGCCAGCACATCGCCGATTACGCGCGCCAGCAGGGCTGGACGCTGACAACGCTGGTGCGCGAAGAGCAGGGCAACCTGCCTATCACGCTGGATGGCGATATCCGCGCCTTCTGGCAGTCGCGCGCGCCGCAACCCTGTAGCGGCCTGCGCGCCGGGCTGTTTCACGCCACGACCGGCTACTCTCTGCCGCACGCGGTGGCGCTGGCGGATCTTATCGCTGAGCAGCCGGTGCCTGAGGGCGACAAACTCTTTACCCTGATCAAACACTACGCCGAGCGCGTCTGGCGTCAGCAGCGCTTCTACCGCATGCTCAACCGCATGCTGTTTCTGGCGGGTGACGCCAGTGCGCGCTGGCAGGTGATGCAGCGCTTTTATGGCCTCAACCCGGCGCTGATCGCGCGGTTCTACGCCGACAGACTCACCTTTTTTGATAAAGCGCGGATCCTGACAGGAAAACCGCCGGTACCGGTGGGCGAAGCCATGCGCGCCGTACTTAAACACATACCTGGACTGCGAGCCTTCAATCATGAATAAAACCATCGTCATCGGGGCCGGATTCGGCGGGCTGGCATTAGCCATTCGCCTGCAGGCGGCGGGCGTGCCGACCGTGCTGCTGGAGCAGCGCGACAAGCCGGGCGGCCGTGCCTATGTCTATCAGGATCAGGGCTTTACCTTTGACGCCGGGCCAACGGTAATTACCGATCCCAGCGCCATTGAAGAACTCTTTACCCTGGCGGGTAAAAAGATGGCGGATTACGTCGACCTGCTGCCGGTGACGCCGTTCTATCGCCTCTGCTGGGAGCAGGGGAAGGTGTTTGATTACGATAACGATCAGGCGCGACTTGAAGCGCAGATCCGCCGCTTTAACGAGCGCGACGTCGAGGGCTATCGCCGTTTTCTCGACTACTCAAAAGCGGTATTTAAAGAGGGTTACCTGAAGCTCGGCACCGTGCCGTTCTTGTCCTTCCGCGATATGCTGCGCGCTGGCCCGCAGCTGATGCGCTTGCAGGCGTGGCGCAGCGTCTACAGCATGGTCTCCAAATTTATTGAAGATGAGCACCTGCGCCAGGCGTTCTCCTTCCATTCGCTGCTGGTGGGCGGTAACCCCTTTGCCACCTCGTCAATCTATACGCTGATCCACGCCCTTGAGCGGGAGTGGGGTGTCTGGTTTGCCCGCGGCGGCACCGGGGCGCTGGTGCAGGGAATGGTGAAGCTGTTTGAAGATCTCGGCGGCACGCTGGAACTGAATGCTGAAGTGAGCAAGCTGGAGGCAGACGGTAAACGCATCACCGGCGTCGAGTTAAAAGATGGCCGTCGTATTGCGGCCGCCGCGGTGGCGTCGAATGCCGATGTGGTGCACACCTACGAGAAGCTGCTCGGCCACCATCCGACCGGGGTGAAACGCGCCGCCTCGCTGAAGCGCAAACGCATGAGCAACTCGCTGTTTGTGCTCTATTTTGGTCTCAATCATCACCACGATCAGCTGGCGCACCACACCGTCTGCTTCGGGCCGCGCTATAAAGAGCTGATTGAGGAGATTTTCCACGGCGAAGCGCTGGCGGAGGACTTTTCCCTCTACCTGCACGCGCCTTGCGTCACCGATCCATCGCTGGCACCGCCCGGCTGCGGCAGCTACTACGTCCTTGCGCCGGTGCCGCACCTTGGCACGGCGAAGATCGACTGGGCCGTCGAAGGGCCGCGCCTGCGCGATCGCATCTTTGCCTATCTGGAGCAGCACTATATGCCCGGCCTGCGCGAACAGCTGGTCACCGAGCGCATGTTTACCCCAATCGATTTCCGCGACCAGCTTAGCGCGCACCTGGGTTCCGCCTTCTCCGTGGAGCCGATCCTGCGCCAGAGCGCCTGGTTCCGCCCCCATAACCGCGATAGCGAGATCGACAACCTCTACCTCGTTGGCGCAGGGACTCACCCTGGCGCGGGCATTCCCGGCGTGATCGGTTCGGCGAAAGCGACGGCGGGGCTGATGGTCGAGGCGCTTAGCGGATGAATGATGCGTTAATGAGCCATGCGACGGAGACGATTACCGTCGGCTCGAAAAGTTTTGCCACCGCTTCAAAACTGTTTGATCCCGCCACGCGGCGCAGCGCACTGATGCTCTATGCCTGGTGCCGCTACTGCGATGATGTGATTGATGAGCAGGAGCTTGGCTTTCGCACTGAAGTGCCGCAGCAGGAGAGCGCGCTGGCGCGCCTTGCGATGCTGCGCTTGGAGACGCAGCGCGCCTTTGACGGCGAAGCGATGGGCGAACCGGCGTTTGCCGCTTTCCAGGAGGTGGTCACGCGCCATGGAATGCCCGCGCATCTCGCCTTTGCGCATCTCGAGGGTTTCGCGATGGACGTGCGCGAGACCCACTACCAGACCTTTGACGATACGCTGCGCTACTGTTATCACGTCGCGGGCGTGGTTGGCCTGATGATGGCGTGGATCATGGGCGTGCGCGATGAATTGGTGCTCGATCGCGCCTGCGATTTAGGGCTGGCGTTTCAGTTAACCAATATTGCCCGCGACATTGTTGAAGATGCGGAAAATGGGCGCTGTTATCTGCCTGCGCAGTGGCTGGCGGAGGAGGGGATGACGGCCAGTGAGATTGCCGACCCGGCGAAACGGCAACATATCGCGCGGCTGGCACGCAGGCTGGTGATGGCCGCTGAGCCCTATTACGCGTCGGCGAAAGCCGGATTGCGCGGTCTGCCGCTGCGCTCGGCGTGGGCGATTGCCGCCGCGCACGGCGTTTACCGGCAGATTGGCATTAAAGTGATGGCTGCCGGAGCGGCAGCGTGGGAACAGCGGCAGGGCACCAGCAAGGCCGAGAAACTCGGCTTACTGACGAAAGGGGCGGGGATGGCGCTTACTTCCCGTCTGTCGCGGTCTGCGCCGCGTCCTGCTCACCTGTGGCAGCGTCCTCGCGCGCGCTGACTTTCTGCTCATGCTCCGCCCGTTTACGCTGGCGCAGGGTCTGTTGCAGATCCTCAACCGGCGGGGCATAGAGAAAACCAAACGACACGCAGTCGGCTTTGCCGCGCACCGCGTGGTGCAGGCGGTGAGCCATATAGAGGCGTTTCAGGTAGCCGCGGCGCGGCACGTAGCGAAACGGCCAGCGCTGATGCACCAGCCCGTCGTGCACCATAAAGTAGAGCGCGCCATACAGCGTCATGCCTGCGCCAATCCACTGTAACGGCCAGAAACCGGCGGTGCCGAGGGCGATCAGCACAATCGCCAGCAGAGCGAAGACCACGGCGTAGAGATCGTTAACTTCAAAGGTGCCGGTGCGCGGTTCGTGGTGCGAGCGGTGCCAGCCCCATCCCCAGCCATGCATGACATATTTATGCGCAAGCGTGGCGATAATCTCCATCGCGGCAACAGTGGCAAGCGTGATCAGCGTGTTCCATAAGACGAGCATCGGTATCCCTTATTAACCGGACATCCATTGACTCTAGTGCAGTCGCGCGGATACACAACGACAGCGGCGGGTTTTTTATCGCCAGCCGGTGTGAAAAGTGCCGCACCGGCTGGCGATCTGCGATCTTAGCGACCGGCTTTTAGCTTCTGATAATACTCTTCATACAGGGCGCTGGCGCTGCCAACGTCATTCTGCCACTCGCCCTTGCTGATGGTTTCCGCATCCGGGTAGAGGGATTTGTCGTTAGCCACTTCCGGCTTGAGCAACTTACGCGCGGCAAGGTTCGGCGTCGGGTAGCCGATGGTTTCCGCCACCTGTTTGGCGATCTCCGGGCGCAGCAGGAAGTTAATCAGCTTCAGCGCGCCGTCGACGTTTTTCGCGTTCGCCGGAATAGCAAGGCTGTCCATCCAGAAGATACCGCCCTCTTTAGGCCACACCACCTCCAGCGGCGTGCCCGCTTCGCGCGCAACGAACGCCGAGCCATTCCACACCATCCCGAGATTTACTTCCCCCTCCATATAGGGGTTAGCCGGGTTATCGGAGTTAAAGGCGGCGACGTTCGGCATCAGTTTTTGCAGCTCTTTATAGGCCGCTTCAATCTCTTTCGGATCGGTGGTGTTACCGGAGTAGCCGAGCTTGCGCAGCGCCATCTGGAACACTTCGCGCGCATCATCCGTCAGCAGCAGGCTGCTTTTATACTCCGGTTTCCACAGATCGGCCCAACTGGTGACGCTTTTCGGATCGATTGCGTCGCTATTGATGCCAATTGCCGTTGCGCCCCAGATGTAGGGAATCGAGTAGTCATTGCTCGGGTCAAAGGGCTTGTTGAGCATCTGTGGATCGAGGTTGTGGAAGTTGGTCAGCTTCGACTTATCGATCTTCTGAATCATCCCCTCTTTGCGCATTTTGTCGACAAAGTAGGTGGAAGGCACCACCAGATCGTAGGCCCCCTCTTTATAGGTTTTCAGCTTGGCGTACATCGTCTCATTCGACTCGTAGGTCGAGTAGATCACTTTGATGCCGGTCTCTTTGGTGAACTGCTCCAGCAGGCCTGGCGGCACATACTCGGTCCAGTTATAGAAGTAGATCGTTTTGTTATCATCCGCGTGCGCGGCGCTGATACCGAAGGCGAGCGCGCCTGCGGCGAGCAGGTGGCGTGACCATTTTTTCATTAAGATGTCCTCTTAGCTTTCGTCGTATCGCGAGCAATCAGCTGGCTGGCGATCACCAGCACCAGCGACAGCACTAACAGAATCGTGGCCAGCGCGTTCACTTCCGGCGAGACGCCCACTTTGACCATCGAATAAATTTTCAGCGGCAGAATCTCATACCCCGGCCCGGTAACAAACGAAGAGACCACGACGTCATCCATCGACAGGGTAAAGCTGAGCAGCCAGCCCGCCGCCACGGCAGGCATCGCCAGCGGCAGGATAATTTTGCGCAGAATGGTGAACTCGCTGGCACCGAGATCTTTCGCCGCTTCCAGCATCCGCACATCAAACCCTTTCAGGCGCGAGAAGACCGTCACTACCACAAAGGGCAGGCAGAAAGTGATGTGCGAAAAGAGCAGCGACATAAAGCCGAGCTGCACGCCGAGCAGCATAAACAGCACCAGCAGAGAGATGGCCATTACGATATCCGGCGACATCATCACCACAAACAGCATGCCGCTGACAAACGGCTTGCCGCGAAAGCGGTAGCGGTAAAGCGCCACCGCCGTCAGCGCGCCGATAAGCGTCGCGAAGGTGGCGGATAACACCGCCATGGTCAGCGAGTGCTGCGCCGCCTGCAACAGGCTGTCGTTATTCATCAGCAGGCCGTACCACTTTGTCGAAAAGCCCTGCCAGTTGATGCCGAAACGCGAACTGTTAAACGAATTCACGATCAGAATGATGATCGGAATATAGAGGTAAGCGTAAATGGCGGCCATGAAACCGCCTCTGAAGAGACGACCGATCATTCCAGCTCCACCTTTTTGTTAAGCAGACGCGCGGCGCGCCAGTAGACCAGCAGCATCAGCCCCATTACCAGCGTCAGGGTGATACTGGTCGCGGAGCCGAACGGCCAGTCGCGGATATTGAGGAACTGGCTCTTGATGACGTTGCCGATCAGCAGGTTTTTCGCCCCGCCCATTAAGTCCGAGACATAGAACAGCCCCATGGCTGGCAGCATCACCAGCAGGCAGCCGGCGATAATCCCCGGCATGGTCAGCGGAATAATAATGCGCAGAAAGGTTTGCAGCTTGCTGGCACCGAGATCTTTTGCCGCTTCCAGCAGCGGTTTGTCGAGCTTCTCAATGCTGGAGTAGAGCGGCATCACCATAAACGGCAGCAGGATATAGACCAGGCCAATAATCACCGCGCCCGGCGTAAACATGATGCGGATTGGCGTGTCGATCACCCCCAGCCAGAGCAGGAATTCGTTGAGATAGCCTTTGGTGCTGAGGAAGATCTTCAGCCCGTAGATGCGGATCAGCGAGTTGGTCCAGAAGGGGACGATCAGCAAAAAGAGCAGCAGCGGGCGCACGGTCGCCGGAAGCTTTGCCAGAAACCAGGCAAACGGGTAGCCGAGCAGCAGGCAGGCGAAGGTGGCAATCAGCGCCATATTCAGCGAGTGCAGCAGCACATCGAAGTAGAGCGGATCGAGCAGCCGCGCGTAGTTATCCAGCGTGAAGACCAGCTTGACGAAGTTGGCGTCGTCGCGGGTCAAAAAGCTGGTGGCGATGATCATCAGGTTCGGCAGGAAGACAAACAGCACCAGCCAGCCGACGATGGTGGCGATCACCGCTTTCTGGAATTTACTTGTGCTCTTCATCAGCCAGCACGACCTCCCAGCTTTCGACCCAGTTGATGGCCATTTTCTGATCCAGCGAGTGGTCAAAGTCGGGATCGTCTTCGTTGAAGAACTCGCTGACCATCACCATCTTGCCGTTTTCCAGCTCAACCATCGACTCCAGCGTCATGCCTTTATAGTTGCGCTCGCGCACGTAGCCAATCAGCCCTTCGACCTCGGCGATATCGTTGATCTCTTCGACGCGCAGATCTTCCGGGCGCAGCAGCACATTGAGCTGCTGACCACTCTCTACCGGGAAGTTGACGTAAATATTGCACTCGCGGCCTTCAACGTTGGCGCGCACGCGGCTCTCGTCGAGACGCTCAATCACCGTGGCGTTGAAAATGTTGATTTCGCCGATAAAGCTGGCAACAAAGAGGTTTTTCGGCTCTTCGTAGATCTCGCGCGGCGTGCCGTCCTGCTCGATGCGCCCGTTACGCATCACCACGATGCGATCGGACATCGTCAGCGCTTCTTCCTGATCGTGGGTCACAAAGACGAAGGTGATGCCGAGTTTACGTTGCAGGGCTTTCAGTTCGTTCTGCATCTGCTTGCGCAGCTTGTAATCGAGCGCGGAGAGGGACTCATCCAGCAGCAGTAAACGCGGTTTATTCACCACCGCGCGGGCGATGGCGACGCGCTGCTGCTGGCCGCCGGAGAGCTGGTGCGGTTTACGCTGGGCGAACTCGTCAAGCTGCACCATGCGCAGCGCTTCGGTGACGCGCGGGGTAATCTCGGCCGCTGGCGTCTTTTGCATCCGCAGGCCAAACGCCACGTTTTCAAATACGGTCATGTGCGGGAAGAGGGCGTAACTTTGAAAAACGGTGTTCACGTGGCGATGTTCCGCCGGAACGTCGGTAATATCCTGGTTATCTAACTGGATATGGCCAACATCGACACTCTCAAGCCCGGCAATCAGGCGCAGAACCGTGGTTTTACCGCAGCCGGAAGGGCCGAGCAGCGTAAGAAATTCGCCGTTATTAATGGTGAGGTTGAAATCGGAGATTACCGTTTTGCCATCAAAGCTTTTGCGCAGACCGGCCAGCTCAACCAGCGGCGAACGCGAACGCGAACGCGATTGTGTATTCAATTTTTGACTCTGTCCCGTGTTTGCGCATCGAAGGGCGTATCAGATGCGGGGTTTGTGATTAACCACCTTCAGGGTTGTGCACGATTTAAGGCCAGGCATTCTACGGCAAAGCGGTTAAATCGCCAATCGTTGATGGCTTTTCGCCGCTCAATCAGTCACTTTCTCAACTACGTTTAATACGACGACCTTTAAAATATTATCGTTTGCCGGGTAAAAGTGACCTGACGCAATATTTGTCTTTTCACGCTTACTGATAATGTTGTGACATTTTGTTAGGGGGCTTTATGGATAAGTTATTAGAGCGCTTTTTGCAGTACGTAACGCTGGATACGCAATCGAAGCCCGGCGTGCGGCAGGTGCCAAGTACGGATAGTCAATGGAAGCTCCTGCATTTACTGCAAGACCAGCTTAAAGAGATGGGGCTGGTCAATGTGACCTTAAGCGATAAGGGCACGCTGATGGCGAAACTGCCATCCAACGTCGACAAGCCGGTTCCGGCGATTGGTTTTATCTCACACGTCGATACCTCGCCCGACTTCAGCGGCAAAAACGTTAACCCACAGATCCTTGAAAACTACCGTGGCGGCGATATTGCGCTGGGTGTCGGCGATGAGATCCTCTCACCGGTGATGTTCCCGGTGCTGCATCAGCTGCTCGGCCATACGCTGATCACCACCGACGGCAAAACCCTGCTCGGCGCGGATGATAAAGCGGGCGTGGCGGAGATCATGACCGCGCTGGCGGTGCTGAAGACAAAAAACATTCCCCACGGCGATATCTGCGTGGCGTTCACGCCCGATGAAGAGGTGGGCAAAGGGGCGAAATATTTCGATGTTGAGGCCTTTGGCGCGAAGTGGGCCTTCACCATGGATGGCAGTGGTATTGGCGAGCTGGAGTTTGAGAACTTCAACGCCGCGTCGGTGACGGTAAAAATCGTCGGTAATAACGTTCACCCCGGCACCGCAAAAGGGGTGATGGTCAATGCCATGACGCTCGCCAGCAAAATTCATGCGCGCATACCGGAAGAGGAGAGCCCGGAGCAGACCGAAGGGTATGAGGGCTTTTACCATCTCACCAGCATTAAAGGCACGGTGGATCGCGCCGAGATGCACTATATCATCCGCGATTTTGAGCGCTCATCGTTTGAAGCCCGCAAACGCAAGATGATGGAGATCGCCAAAGAGGTGGGCAAAGGGCTGCACCCGGATTGCTATATCGAACTGGTGATTGAAGATAGTTATTACAATATGCGCGAGAAAGTGGCGGAGTTCCCGCACATTATCGACATTGCCCAGCAGGCGATGCGCGATTGCGATATTGAGCCGCAGATGAAACCGATCCGCGGCGGCACCGACGGCGCACAGCTCTCCTTTATGGGGCTGCCCTGCCCGAATATCTTTACCGGCGGCTACAACTATCATGGCAAACACGAGTTCGCCACCCTGAACGGCATGGAGAAAGCGGTGCAGGTGATTGTGCGCATCGCGGAGTTAACCGCCGAAAGGGAGGCACCGCAGGGGTGATTCCTGGAGCGGTAGGCATTGCCGGATGGCGGCGTACCGCCTTATCCGGCCTACGGGTTTGCATGTTTTTGTGGGTTTTGTAGGCCTGATAAGCGCAGCGCCATCAGGCAGTATGTCGGGCACGGAGCTCATTGCCGGATGGCGGCGCAAGCGCCTTATTCGGCCTACGGGTTCGCATGTTTTTTTGGGTTTTGTAGGCCTGATAAGCGCAGCGCCATCAGGCAGTTTTCAGGAACGGTGCGCATTGCCGGATGGCATGTTTTTTTGGTTTTGTAGGCCTGATAAGCGTAGCGCCATCAGGCAGTATGTCGGGCGCGGTGCACATTGCCGGATGGCATGTTTTTTGGTTTTGTAGGCCTGATAAGCGTAGCGCCATCAGGCAACAGGGATTACGAATGGAAAAGGAGTTTCCAGATGTCTGACTATCGTCGTCATTATGTGCCTGGTGGCACGTGGTTTTTCACCGTCAACCTGCGCGACAGGCGCAGCGATCTTCTTACCCGCCATATTGATACTCTGCGTCATGCAACCCTCAGGGTGAAACGCCGTCAGCCTTTTCATATCAATGCCTGGGTTATCCTCCCGGAGCATATGCACTGCATCTGGACGTTACCCGAAAACGATGATGATTTTTCCGGGCGCTGGCGCGAGCTTAAAAAAGCCTTTAGCAAGTCGCTCAGGCAGAAAGAGATCTGGCAGCCGCGCTTTTGGGAGCACACCATCCGCGATGAGCGGGATTACCGGCATCATATGGATTATGTGTATATCAACCCGGTTAAACATGGGTTGGTGAAATGCACCGCGCAGTGGCCCTTTTCCACCTTTCATCGCGATGTCCGCGCCGGAGTGTATCCGAAGGATTGGGCAGGGGAGATAGCCGATATGGAGGCCGGGGAAAGGCGGTAATGCATTGCCGGATGGCGGCGTACCGCCTTATCCGGCCTACGGTTTAGGATGGTTTGTCGGTCATTGCCGGATGGCGGCGCAAGCGCCTTATCCGGCCTACGGTTGGGATGGTTTGTCGCATTGCCGGATGGCGGCGTACCGCCTTATCCGGCCTACGGGTTGGGATGGTTTGTCGGTTATTGCCGGATGGCGGCGTACGCCTTATCCGGCCTACGGGTTGGAGGGGGTTGTAGGCCTGATAAGCGCAGCGCCATCAGGCATGATGCCGGATGACGCCACAGGATATTAATCCTCGAAGAACCAGTACCCGCTGTTTACCAGTGCGGCAAGCATCGCGAGGAAGGAGGGATCGTCCAGCGCATCGCCAAACATCTCGCCGGAGATAACGCTATGGCGAGCCAGCGCTTCGAGCGCCGGGCGGTGCGGGGAGTTGATCTTCTCGCCGTTGGCGTACACATCGTCGCCGATGCGCAGCACGCGCAGGCCGCCGAGACGGGCCAGCTTGTCGCCCTGTTTCAGCGCATCGTAGATCTCATCCGGCTGATAGGGCGGCTCTGGCGGCGCAACATCCAGCTCGTGACGCGACTGGGAGATAAACTCGCCGAGCCACTCGTTAAACTGTGCCGGCTGATTAATCAGCCCGAGCATCATCTCGCGCAGCTTATCCAGCTCCTGCGGCAGGATATCCGCCGGGTGATCGCGCTCCGGCACGTCCGGATCGCTGTAGCGCTGGCTGCCCAGTTCGCGTTGCAGCACGTAATCGGCAAAGCCGCTAATTAGCTCGCGCCCGCTCGGTGCGCGGAAACCGACCGAGTAGTTGAGGGAGTTCTCCAGCGAATAACCCTCGTGCGGGAATCCTGGCGGAATATAGAGAATATCGCCCGGCTCCATCTCTTCATCGATGATCGCTTCGAAAGGATCGACCTGCAGCAGATCCGGGTGCGGGCAGTGCTGCTTCAGCGGCACTTTATCCCCGACGCGCCAGCGGCGGCGGCCGGTACCCTGAATAATAAACACATCATACTGATCGAGATGCGGGCCAACGCCGCCGCCCGGCACCGAGAAGGAGATCATCAGATCGTCGGTGCGCCAGTCCGGCAGTACGCGGAAGGGGCTCATCAGCGCCGCGGCAGGCTGATGCCAGTGGTTCACCGCCTGCACCAGCAGCGACCAGTTGTTTTCGCCCATGTGATCGTAACTCTCAAACGGGCCGTGGCTTACCTGCCATTTACCATCAAGATGGCTGACCAGGCGGCTGTCGACTTCATTCTCCATCGCCAGCCCCGCCAGTTCGTCCGGGCTAATCGGGTCGACGAAATCCTTGATTCCGCGTTTCAACACCACCGGACGTTTCTGCCAGTAGCGTTGAATAAAATCTGGCCAGTTTATCTCTACGTGATATTCCATATATATTTCCGGCAATTAATCATGGGCTGAATAATCGATTATAGCTGGGTTAAGGGGGTTCAGTCGCCCGTTATTCCCGTTTGCTGACGACCAAAAATCACCTCCATACGCGCGCCGCCGAGCAGGCTGTCGCCGGTGAGGATCTGCCCGCCATATTGCTCGACGATCTCCCGCGCCACCGAAAGCCCAACGCCCTGGCCCGGACGCAGCGTGTCGGCGCGCTGACCGCGATCGAACACCAGTTCGCGTTTCGCCAGCGGAATGCCGGGGCCATCATCCTCGACAACAATGTGCAGCATGTCATCGCTCTGGTTAACAGAGACCTCAACAAACTCCAGGCAATATTTGCAGGCGTTATCCAGCACGTTGCCCATCACTTCCATAAAGTCATTCTGCTCGCCGACAAACCCAACCTCCGGCGAGATATCGAGCGTGATATTGACCCCTTTACGCTGATAGACCTTATTCAGCGCGGAAGTGAGGTTATCGAGCAGCGCGGCGACCGGATGCAGCTCGCGGCTTAGCATGCTGCTGCCACGCATGGTGGCGCGGTGCAGGTAGTAACCAATCTGTTGTGAGATGCGGCTGATCTGCTCAAGCATCACCGGTTCAGCCTCGCTGACGCTCATTTTGTCACTGCGCAGCGAGCGCAACGTGCTTTGCAGCACCGCCAGCGGGGTTTTCAGGCTGTGGGTGAGGTCGGTCAAGGTGGTGCGATATTTGTCATAGCGCTCGCGCTCGCTTTTCAGCAAGCGGTTGAGGTTCTGCACCAGGCTTGTCAACTCGCGTGTGGTTTCCGGGTTAAGCTGTTCACGGTGGTGCTCCTCCAGTTCGCGCACCTCGCGCGCCAGATCCTCAATCGGCCGCAGGCTCCACCAGGCCGCCAGCCATAGCAGCGGGATCACCAGCAGCAGGTTGGCCGAGAGCACATAGATAAACCAGTTCCACACCATATAGGAGCGTTTAAGCTCGATCGGGATGGTATCGACCACCACGATGGTCAACTGCGGCATACGCGCGGTGGCAGGGTAGAGGTTTACCGCCACCGAGTGGGTCATTTCGGAGTCGCTGTCATCTTCGCGGATCGCTTTGAGTTGCTCCGACGCGGCGTGATCGTCGTTGATCAGCGTGCTGGTGGAGTCAATATCCGCTTCAATTTCGTGAAAACCATCGCTCTTCAGCCACTCCGGCTCAATACGCTTTTGCAACCACGGCACATTCCGCTGGGACCAGATCAGCTTGCCGTTTTTGTCGTAGATAAAGGTCATGGTCGGGCTTTGCAGATCGAGGTTTTCCGGCAGGTCGATCTCCAGCTTGTTCTCTTTCCACTGCGCCAGCGTATAGAAGAGGTTGCTCTCGCCGCGCAGCAACCGGAAGGTGGTTTTATCGAAGCTGACGCTGTAGCCGACCAGCGCGACCACGCCATAGGCCAGCGACAGCACCATCACCACCGCGGCGGTGGCGAGTAAAAAGCGCACCCGCAGCGAGAGCGGGAAGAGGTGCCGCAACAGGCGTTTCATTTTGGCAGTTCGAAAAGGTAGCCCTGACCGCGCACGGTGGTGATCACCTCATCGGGATACTGGGCCTGAATCTTTTTGCGCAGGCGACCCATCAGCACGTCGATGGTGTGGCTCTCGCGCAGTTCGGCATCGGGGTAGAGTTGCAGCATCAGCGAATCTTTGCTCACCACTTTGCCGCTGTTGCGGATCAGCGTCTCCATAATGGTGTATTCAAAGGCGGTGAGTTTCACCACTTCTTCGTTAACCGAGAGTTCGCGGCGTGAGAGGTCGACCTGGAAAGGCGGCATGGAAATCAGCTGTGAGGCGAGGCCGCTGTTACGGCGCATCAGCGCCTGAATACGCGCCACCACTTCTTCAATATGGAACGGTTTGGTGACGTAATCATCGGCACCCGCGCTCAGCACTTCGACCTTATCCTGCCACCCTTCACGCGCGGTAAGCACCAGCACCGGCAGCGAGACCTCATGGCTGCGCCAGCGGCGGATCAGCGACAGGCCATCTTCATCCGGCAGGCCGAGATCGACAATCGCGATATCCGGCAGGTGTTCGTTCAGAAAGTAATCCGCTTCCTTTGCATCTTCAGCGGCGTCGACCTGATGTCCCAGCTCCTGCAACTGCACTTTTAAGTGGTGGCGCAGCAGAGCATTATCTTCCACAACCAGTACGCGCATCGTCAGACCTCTCCCTCTATTTTTGGAGTGAATAGTTTAACGCTGATTTTGTTACAAGAGGGATAAACATTTACTCAACCGTAACAGGAAGATGCCCTCTTTCCGGCGAAAGAGGGCGGGCAGAGCGGGCGGGGCTTATTTCAACTCATCAACCATGGTGATAGCGCGACCAATATAGTTGGCCGGCGTCATCGCTTTCAGGCGCACTTTCTCGTCCTCCGGCAGCGCCAGGCTGTCGATAAACTGCTTCATGCCTTCGGCGTCAACGCGCTTACCGCGGGTCAGCTCTTTCAGTTTTTCGTACGGCTTCTCAATGCCGTAACGGCGCATCACCGTCTGGATCGGCTCGGCCAGCACTTCCCAGTTGTGATCCAGCTCATCCAACAGACGGTCGCGGTTCACTTCCAGTTTGCTGACGCCTTTCAGAGTCGACTGGTAAGCGATCAGCGCATAACCGACGCCGACGCCGAGATTACGCAGCACCGTCGAGTCGGTCAGATCGCGCTGCCAGCGCGAGACCGGCAGTTTGCTCGCCAGGTGTTGCAGCACGGCATTGGACAGGCCGAGGTTGCCTTCGGAGTTTTCAAAGTCAATCGGGTTCACTTTATGCGGCATGGTCGAGGAGCCAATCTCCCCGGCGATGGTCTTCTGCTTAAAGTGGTTCAGGGCGATATAACCCCAGACGTCGCGGTCGAAGTCGATGAGGATGGTGTTGAAGCGCGCCATGCAGTCAAACAGCTCGGCGATGTAGTCATGGGGCTCAATCTGCGTGGTGTAGGGGTTCCACTCAATGCCTAATGAGGTGACAAACTCTTCGCTGAACTGGTGCCAGTCCACTTCCGGATAGGCGGCGATGTGGGCGTTATAGTTACCGACCGCGCCGTTGATTTTGCCGAGAATTTCCACCTGATTGAGCTGGCGGTACTGGCGCTCCATACGGTAAGCGACGTTCGCCATCTCTTTACCGATGGTCGACGGGGTGGCCGGTTGACCGTGGGTGCGCGACAGCAGCGGAATATCACGGTATTCAACGGCCAGCGCTTTCACCGCGTCAATCAGCTGACGCCAGTAGGGCAGGATCACCTCATCACGAGCGCTTTTCAGCATCAGGGCGTGGGAGAGGTTGTTGATATCTTCGGAGGTGCAGGCGAAGTGGATAAACTCAGAGACCGCGTGCAGTTCCGGAACCTCGGCCACTTTCTCTTTCAGAAAGTACTCCACCGCTTTCACGTCGTGGTTAGTGGTGCGCTCAATGGTTTTGATGCGCTGCGCATCTTCAACCGAGAAGTCCGTCACAATTTTATCGAGGAAACCGTTTGCGTGGTCGGCAAAAGCAGGAACTTCCTTGATCGCCGCGTGTGCCGCCAGTTTTTGCAGCCAGCGTACTTCAACCTGAACGCGAAACTTCAGCAAACCGAATTCGCTGAAGATCCCGCGCAGCGCGCTGACTTTATCGCCGTAGCGTCCATCGACAGGGGAAACGGCGGTCAGTGAGGATAATTCCATAAGTCACAACTCCGGGAGGTTAACAATGAGCGAGAATGTGTTTGGCCTGTGTCGACAGGCGATTACGGGAAAACATTAACTGTAGCCGACCGCCGCCCACTTGGTGCCACAGCACGGCGGCGCGGATGCCAGCCAGCAGGGTGGCGCGCACTTTGGCCTGCACCTGCGCGCTTTGCAAAATGGCAGGGGAGCCGGTGACCTGAATGCGTGGCCCGAGCGGGCTGATGACGTCGACATAGATGGCGGCCATCGCACTCAGCAGGGTGTCGGATTGCAGATCGAAGTGTTCAAGCTGGCGCTGCAGGCCGCCAATGCGGTTGCCGAGCGTCTCCATCGCCGCTTTTTTTGCCGCCAGCTTGCGCTCGAGCACCATCATGCTCAGGGTGTAGCGGGTCACTTCCCCGTTCAGCCCCTGGCGGTTGCTGCCGTTGAGCACGCCAAGCAGCGACTCCAGGCCAATGCGCAGGTTGGCTTCGCTGCCGCCAAACACGCCGAGGGTGGAGTCCGGGTTCATATCGATAACGCTATTAAGGGAAACGTGCAGCGCGTCGGCGTCACAGTGGCCCTGGTGCGCAAGCTCCTGCACCAGACGTGCTGACTGACAGATGCCTGCCAGCGCCAGGGTAATGTCGTAATAGTTCTTCGCCACACTTACTCCTTTTTGTGCCCGCGTCTGACTGCATCTGCGCGGGCGTTAGCCAGTCCGATATCGCTAAAACAGAGTTAAACCGGCAGCGGCAGGCGCTGCTCGATAATGCCGCCGCCAAGGCAGACGTCATCCAGATAGAAGACGGCGGATTGACCAGGCGTGACGGCAGCCACCGGCTCGTCGAAACGCACTTCAATGCGATCGTCGTCCAGCGCCGTGACGGTGCAGGGAATATCCTGCTGGCGGTAGCGGGTTTTCACCGTACAGCGCAGCGTGCCGTTGACCGGCTCGCGATCGACCCAGTGCAGCTGCTGGGCAATCAGCCCGACCGACATCAGGCGCGGGTGATCGTGGCCCTGGGCGACGATAAGGATATTGTTTTCGACATCTTTGTCGACCACATACCACGGATCTTCGCTGCCCTCTTTGGTGCCGCCGATGCCTAAGCCTTTGCGCTGGCCTAATGTGTGGTACATCAGGCCCTGGTGTTCGCCGATCGCTTCGCCATCAACGGTGACGATTTTGCCCGGCTGTGCGGGCAGATAGCGGCCGAGGAACTCGCGGAATTTGCGCTCGCCGATAAAGCAGATACCGGTTGAGTCTTTCTTTTTCGCGGTGGCAAGGCCCAGCTCTTCGGCGATTTTACGCACCTGCGGCTTTTCCAGCTCGCCGACCGGGAAGAGGCTCTGGGCGATCTGTTCATGGCCCAGCGTATAGAGGAAGTAGCTCTGATCCTTGTTGCCGTCGAGACCGCGCAGCAGGCGGCTTTTGCCGTCGACATCGGCGCGGCGCACATAGTGGCCGGTGGCAATATAATCCGCGCCAAGATCTTCGGCGGCGAACTCAAGGAAGGCTTTAAATTTGATCTCTTTGTTGCAGAGAATATCGGGGTTCGGCGTGCGCCCGGCTTTGTACTCCGCAAGGAAGTGCTCAAAGACGTTGTCCCAGTACTCTGCGGCAAAATTGACGGTGTGAAGCTCAATGCCGAGCTTGTCGCAGACGGCCTGCGCGTCGGCCAGATCCGCCGCCGCGGTGCAGTATTCCTCGCCGTCATCCTCTTCCCAGTTCTTCATGAACAGGCCTTCCACCTTGTAACCTTGTTGCTGCAACAAGTAGGCGGAAACGGAAGAGTCGACACCGCCGGACATGCCGACGATCACTTTTTTTGGGCTATCAGACATAGAATACTCACAACGAAGAACTTCAGGGCGGCGTATTCTAGCACGCACTGCTCGCTCAGGCATCCCCTGTAAACGGCCAGTTAAATTCTCCGATTGTCGCCAGCGGCAGACGCTGGCCGCTCTGGTAGCTGCGAATACTCTCGGCAACCAGCGGCGAGCGCAGGTTTGACGCGGTGAGGATCTCTTCAGCCGTGACCCACAAACAGCGGTCGATGTCGCTGTCGTGCGGCTCAGTGGCGCACATTTCGTTAAGCTCGATGGCAAACAGGAAGCGCAAAAAAGGCGTGCTGTCGGGGGCTATCCACTGATGCATGCGGATAAAGTGCTGCGGCGCGGCGTCGATGCCGGTCTCTTCCCATAACTCGCGCTTTGCGGCCTGCACTAATGTTTCGTCCGCTTCAAGATGACCGGCAGGCTGGTTCCACAACACTTTGTCGCGGATCGTCTCTTCGACAACGAGGAACTTTCCCTGCGCATGAACCACACAGGCTACGGTGACATGGGGTTTAAACATCGATTTCTCCCTGGCAGTTAAGCGTCACGCCATTCGCCATTGGCGAGGTTTTCCAGCGTGTAGTTTCCCATAGCGTAGCGGATGAGGCGCAAAGTGGGAAAGCCAACGTGGGCAGTCATTCGCCGCACCTGGCGATTGCGGCCTTCATAAAGGGTGATTTTAAGCCAACTGGCCGGGATCGATTTGCGCTCGCGAATCGGCGGGTTGCGCGGCCACAGCCAGGCGGGCTCCTCGACGCGCTCAACTTCAGCGGGCAGGGTAGGGCCATCGTTGAGCGTCACACCAGTGCGTAACTGTGCAAGCGCCTCTTCCGTGGGTTCACCTTCGACCTGCACATAGTAGATTTTCCCGGTGCGTTTACCCGGCTGGGTCAACCGCGCTTGCAGCGCGCCGTCGTTTGTTAACACCAGTAACCCTTCGCTGTCGCGATCGAGACGGCCTGCGGCATAGACGCCGGGAACGTCGATATACTCTTTCAAGGTGCTGCGCCCGGCTTCGTCGGTGAACTGGGGTAAAACATCGTAGGGTTTATTAAACAAAATCACGCGCGTTGGCGCGCTTTTTTCAGCCGTTCGGGCGGGTTGTCGTGAGCTGAATCGCTCAAGCTTGTGATTTCTATAAGAAGTTTTCTTCATGGTATTTTCACAGGTTATCAATTGCCGCATTATAGCGGAATCATGATTGCCTTTCATGGCGTCGAACTATCGGTTAGTATTGACGGGCTCATTACAATTCATTAACAAAAAAACGGTTTGCTCTGTGTGATTCACGTAACAGGTGAGCGGACGCAGTCTGAGCGCCCCGGCATGAAGTCAGCGAGCAAAACAACCAGAAGCGCTCGAAGGAGAGGTGAATGGAAAGCAAAGTAGTTGTTCCGGCGGAAGGTAGTAAGATCACCCTGCAAAATGGCAAGCTCAACGTTCCTGTTAACCCGATTATCCCGTTTATTGAAGGCGACGGTATCGGCGTTGACGTGACCCCGGCAATGCTGAAAGTGGTCGATGCCGCTGTGGAAAAAGCCTACAAAGGTGAGCGTAAAATTTCCTGGATGGAGATTTACACGGGCGAGAAATCGACCCAGGTTTATGGCCAGGATGTCTGGCTGCCGCCTGAAACACTTGATCTGATTCGTGATTACCGCGTAGCGATTAAAGGCCCTCTGACCACCCCGGTTGGCGGCGGTATCCGTTCTCTGAACGTTGCCCTGCGCCAGGAGCTGGATCTCTATGTCTGCCTGCGCCCGGTGCGCTACTACCAGGGCACCCCGAGCCCGGTGAAACAGCCTGAGCTGACCGACATGGTCATCTTCCGTGAGAACTCCGAAGATATCTACGCTGGCATCGAGTGGAAAGCTGACTCTGCCGACGCGGAAAAAGTGATCAAATTCCTGCGCGAAGAGATGGGCGTGAAGAAAATTCGCTTCCCGGAACATTGCGGTATCGGCATCAAGCCGTGCTCCGAAGAGGGCACCAAACGCCTGGTTCGCGCAGCGATCGAATATGCCATCACCAACGACCGTGACTCCGTGACGCTGGTGCACAAAGGCAACATCATGAAGTTCACCGAAGGCGCGTTCAAAGATTGGGGTTACCAGCTGGCTCAGCAAGAGTTTGGCGGTGAGCTGATCGACGGCGGCCCGTGGCAGAAAATCAAGAACCCGAAAACCGGCAAAGAGATCATCATTAAAGATGTGATCGCCGATGCGTTCCTGCAGCAGATCCTGCTGCGTCCGGCAGAGTATGACGTTATCGCCTGTATGAACCTGAACGGCGACTACATCTCCGACGCCCTGGCGGCGCAGGTTGGCGGTATCGGTATCGCACCTGGCGCGAACATCGGTGACGAGTGCGCACTGTTCGAAGCGACCCACGGCACCGCGCCGAAATACGCAGGCCAGGATAAAGTGAACCCGGGCTCCATCATTCTGTCCGCAGAAATGATGCTGCGTCATATGGAGTGGTTCGAAGCCGCAGACCTGATCGTTAAAGGTATGGAAGGCGCGATTGCTGCCAAAACCGTGACCTACGATTTCGAACGTCTGATGGATGGCGCTAAGCTGCTGAAATGTTCAGAGTTTGGCGACGCGATTATCGCGAATATGTAATCCGCGCTGCGGGTTGTATGAGAACGGGAACCGAATGGTTCCCGTTTTTTATTGGGCGGTGGAGTTCTTCCCCAAAACCTTCCCCAAAACCTTCCCCAAAACCTTCCCCAAAACTCCCTCTTCACGACCCTGTTTTTGCGCTCACTACCACCCAGTCTTTCCCTCGGTCATCATTATATCTGTCCGTCATTTTCTGCGTCTTATACCCAAGGAGTTTTTGCGTATCTATAGCCTGGTCTCTGTATAGCCGTTCCGATAAAGAACGCTGCTCATGGAAAGTAGGGGCTAACGACCCTCACTACCTGACAGGACACGGGTAGGGTGGAATGGGCGCGCAGGCGCACGACTTGTTTGTGATCCCGCTTTGCAGAGCGTTGCGCACTGACACCATGGCACTCGCCGAAATATGCTGCGAGAAATCACACGTTAGGATCCTGCTTAAAGATTTTAGCGACAAGATGCTTGCTAAATTCAAAAAAAATGGGTGGGGTTTTTCTAACGATGGGTATTGTATATCCTGCTCAGAACCCGCTCATAGTAGCGGGTTTTTATTTGGCGTTAGTCACTTTCCGGATGTCTGGTTTTCCAGTTAGTCAGTTCACAACTTATTCAGTTAAGGCTACAACCTTTTGCTGAAAAAGTTCTTCCTGTCATGAAATATGGAGCAGAATTTTTTGTAAAAAGGAACGCCATGTTTCACCCCATGGGGCTGGTGAAAATTGACTCTCTGCAAGCGCAGTCATAGTGCGGTTTAACTCCTCATCACTTTGTATGGCAATTGCCTGAGAAGCCTGTTGTTTGAGATTGCGAATAGCTAATTCGTTTTCCATCTCAACATAAGAAGTCATAATTTCGTCGATGTTTTCGCCAAATATTTGATAATCCGGACCGAAAAAAATCACCAGAAGCTTTCTTAGTGTTTCGTAATTTTTGTCCATTATTTATCCCATGAATGGATAGGCAGTTAAAACGTAATAAGGCTTGTTGTTATACATTTTTTTGAGAAGAACAATTCGTACTACATAAAGAGTTTCTTTGGCCTGACTCCCTTGGCGGAAACCGTAACCAACTGCTGAGCCTGATTTATATGTAATATCCAGCGTATTTTCTGCGCTTCGGGACAGATTTGCCCAGTGCAGAATTTTCAACCGGTTGGCTTTAAGTGCAGAACTGATAACTTTTTCAGCCTGCTCCAGCTTAAAAAAAGACGATGTGGACTGCATTTGAGGGGTTCTGGCAAGGCGAGCCAGCAACTCTTCTTCAGGAACAGCGATATGTTTCGCCATTGTATGACCACCAGCCTTAATACCTTTTACAGCTTCATGCTCTGCCAGCCTGAAATTGCCTGCGCGAACGTAGGCAACCCGGGAAGCGCCAAGCGACAAGCCGAAGGCTACCGGCACTGCAATATCAACAGTCAAACCGATGTTTAATGCGGTATCCTCATCCGCGCCAAACTGACGGGCTGTCTGCACAGCCAGCTGGTAAGCCGCTGTGCGGGTATCACGCCCTGTAATTGTCTGGTCGATGGCTGCCTGCAGTGAATCCATGCTATGAGCGCCAACAACAACACAGGCTGCCTTGGTCAGCGTGGTAGGTTCAGGTGTGACGCAAAGGACTGTCGCACCAACCAGCTCTAATGTCCCCATAACCACGCCGAGACCGCCGAGAAGGCGGTTTTGCATGGTTTCGGCTTCAGTTACGGTTTTATCCGACAGGACCGCTGCCATTTGAACTGGTGACATAACAATCTGTAATCCATCACTCATATTTTTTCTCCAGAGTTCTTCGAGATCGATAATAGAAAAAGTCTCTACGCTTCGCAAAAAGGATGATCCGAACAAAGCCTTTTTATTCTTTTTTTATGCCAACAATCTCAGTTTCGCTTTTATGCGTGGATTTTCCTTTCCCCTCATTTCGAGAGGACTCACAGCAAACGAGGGGGCTTAATGTCCGAATCTGTATCCGGGTCTGCTGCGGCGTCCTGCGCCTTAACTGGTGCCAGTCTTTATGGGCTTCTGACTGGTACTGATTACAGTGTCGTTTTTGGCGCTTTCGCCGGCGCGGCGTTCTACGTGGCAACTGCCGCCGATCTGACTTTGCCGCGGCGAACGGCATATTTCGTTGTCTCGGACTTTGCAGGTGTGTACGGTCCGGGCTGGGGGCCACGAAAGCGACGTATTGAAACTGGTGAAGGTGAAGCTGACGCAGGGCCAGTTTGATGCGCTGGTTTCTTTCGCCTACAAGCTCGGCGCCCGCGCGCTGTCGACTCCCACGCTGCTGAAAAAGCTTAACGATGGTGACTCGCCGGTGCTGCTGATGAGTTCCCGCGCTGGAATAAGTCTGGTGGCAAAGTACTGCCTGGCCTTACGCGGCGTCGTGAGGCAGAACGGGCACTGTTCCTCTCGGACAGCAAAAAATGATCTCCAGTTGGAAAGCCGCCGCGGCTTTGCTTTTACTCGCAGGCGTTCTGTCCATCACCTAGACGATCAACCATTACCGCAATAACGCCATCACCTTCAAAGACCAGCGCGATAAAGCCACCCACAGCCTGAAGTTGGCGAAAGACACAATTGGCGGCATGCAGACCCGGCAGCACGATGTCGCTGCGCTTGATGCCAAATACACGAGAGAACTGACAGATGCTAAAGCCACTATCGATAAGTTTGAGCGCGATGTTGCTACTGGCAAGCGTCGGTTGCAGCTCAACGCCAGATGTCCAGCGCGCGGAGCGACCGGCACCACGAGCATGGATGATGGTACCGGCCCACGACTTAATGACGCCGCTAATCGAAATTATTTCATCTTCAGAGAGCGAATCGAAACAATGACCAAGCAGGTCGGCTACCTGCAGGACTACATCAACACACGATGTCTAAAGTGAGGTAATCATGGCAGTTCAAAATTTGGATAATCCAACCAAATTTCGCGAAGAGAGGGATAAGCAGGTCGAAGAAAATGCGAAGTAGCGCATTACAGAAGCCTGCAATGAGGGGCTTCGATAATGCTTTATCTGGATAAGTCTCAAGGGTAATCTGATCATCCGATTACTTAATGGATGGCTAAAGATGGACAATTACTTTAAATCTTCTGACGCACGAATTTCTGACGCGGAGCACCAACGTTTAGTGGCTACAAAGGCTGCCCTTGATATCATAAAGGCTGCGCTATCAGCCCCGACAAATGCGAAAAATGTTGCTTACGATTTAGAAGAGGCTATAAAAAAGCTCCCGCAGTTGGCTGATGCTATTCAGAAAACGATTGGAAGGTAATTCCAAAAAAAAACTTATATTTAAAAAAAATTAGTTGCAGGAAAAAGCCACTTTCAGCAGGTGGCTTTTTTATTACTTACTCATGGGAAAATTCACCGCAGTAGTAAAAAAGTAATTAGCCGATAATCAAAAGTTATTCCCCCTTGATAGGGAATGAGGCTATCGATGTCCGACATCTACGAAATCACGATCACTACTCAGGACGGCGAAAAGTACTCCGGTAAGATGACGCGCCGTCAGCCATAACAGGTTAATAGCTTTGTCGCACCGGCATACTAAACGGATACTGGATTTACTTCGCGCCGACGGCATGGACGATGCCTCCAGCCCGCACTTACAGACGCCTTTCAACGGGATTACTTCACCCTCAGAAAGCGAGCAGAAAGGGTAATTAGGCAACTGACAGGCCTGCAAGCATATGTGCGTTAGCCGTGGTTAAACTAATTAACTCAATGAGGCACATTGATGGGTGTGTTTTTTCACAACATTTGTTAGATTGAAGGTGCTCTTTCTGGTTTCTTAACCATCATAGCTAGCAGGTGACTAATGTTTGGTGATAATGAATATTTCGACGAACAAGATTTCGACGAAAATGATGATGATCATGAAGATGAAATGGATGATCTGAATGATATCTATGGCTATGAAAATGAAGAAGATAATGATGAAGCGGCGCTTGATGATGTTTTAAAAGCCAGCGAAAGATAAATTTTCATCATGATTCTATAAACCGCCTTCGGGCGGTTTTTTTATTGGAGCCAATATGACCGACACCTACCGCATCACAGTAAAAACAATTCAGGTGAAACTCATGTTGGCCTGCTGAACAGACCACAACCTGAAATCGTCAACAGCTTCATTGGTGTGGCAAAGGAAGATGGCGCTTGGGTATACCTTCCGCCGGAAGACGTGCTTAAGATGGAGTACGTGCCAGAGCAGACTGAATAAAGTCCCAGCGTTCCAGATACTTCTCGTCTTCACCTTTTGCGATTTTGAAGAGTGGGGCACTGTGATGCCAGGTGGAATTACTCACGACTACTTCGCTGGGAACGATGAAAACTTCAGGAGCATTTCTTGTGGTTATGTCCTCAGACATATTGCAAAACACGTAAAAGAAATCTGGAGAGGCAGCAGGCATGTGTTTGCCGACCATCCATTGACGTGGCTGACTTCTTGCCCAAGAGCCTTTAACCTGAATGCTGATGCTCTTTGAACCGTTAATTGTGGCAATTATATCCACGGCGCTTGAGCCACTTGTGGTAAGTGCTGCGCTTATGCCCAAGCGCGACAGCATATAAGCTACGAAGTATTCACCTGCATCACCGGCGTTCTTGGAAGTGCGCTTAATTACTTCAGACATACTCAATCCTTGGAGTTAATAATGGCACTCACCGACAAACAAGAAATGTTCTGTCGCGAGTACCTCATCGATTTAAACTCTACGCAAGCGACTATTCGGGGAGGTGGACAGCGAAAAGACCGCGAACGAACAGGGCGCTGAAAACTTAGCGAAACTTAGCATTCAGACCAGAATCTACGAGCTAAAAGCGCAGCGCAACGATCTGATTGGCATAAATGCGATATATTTTCTGAATCGCTTTGAAGAAATCAGCTGCCATTTCTGCAACCTTCTCGATACCGAGCGGGAAAAAGTAAGCGCTGAACTTTCTGAGACGGCGAATCACTCTGTCGAAGCACAGGAAGCTGCGCGCTGCCTGGCTATCGCCAGTTAAAAATGCTGGAAGCTTGTATGTGGTAATGCGCTGCAGTTGCGCGTCTGATTGTGGACCAATACAAAGCTTACCTGCTGGTGGGTTTGATAACGGTATCCAGATCAAGATTTTCTCTATACCCATGCTGCTTGTATACTTTTTGTAAAGCGTTAGTGCTAACTTCTCTTAGGTCTAAATGAGGAGGGCACTATGGCACGAGAAGGTGATATTCGGAAGCGTGTAGATGATGCTAGATTCAATATTTCGCATGGAAAGTATGAGGCAGCCTTAGCTTTGCTACTTGTGGCTATAGATGGTTCTGCTAAAAAAGTATATCCCGACAGAATAAAATCAATTTTAAATCCAAAAAAAGAGATGGGGAACAGAGAGCGTTATACCCGATTTCTTGGGGTAAGGCTTCGTGAGGTTCTTGGGTTTGGTGTTCATGAAAATGCATATTATGAAGGTAAATTGATTCCTATTTCTAATTCAGAAGAATCCTTAGAAGAAAAAATATATTGTGGTCTACGTTGTAATGAGTTACACGAGTCTGGTTTACCAGATGACCTGCGGTATGTTTATCTGCCTGAAAGCTCAAGTTCAGCATATAGCCTGCAATTTACAGAGAGTAACGTGGTTTTTTCAGCGGGGCTCTTGAGTCTTTTAGAGGAAGTCATAGTCAAGGCGCCTTGTAATGGCAAAGAGTTTGGAATAAATCATTACAGGCTTAGAGCTAAATCTGATGATGGTTTTAAAAAATTCATTGAGTTTTATGAAAAAGATAATGAGAACTTTTCCCTCGTTATCAATACTCTTAAGCGTTTGATTAGTAAAGTTGGGCCACAAATTTACAGTACGGAAGAGCACTTAATTGAAACATTGCTTAATAAGAATCTAGTGAAATTAGGTGGGGGAGCAACAAGGTTGTTTTTCAATCCTTTCAACAACCCGATATGCATGAGTGTAGAACGATTATCACCTTTTGGATTAGAGGTAATAAAAGTAATGCTTAAAGAGATGGAGTTTGTGGATATTGCTCAATAGGATTTTTTATTTTTTTTATAATACTCAAAATATACATGCTCTTAAATTTTCGATCAGGCTCTGGAACACCAGAGCCTTTTGTATAACGCAGCGCGTACTCAAGAATCGAGAGTATTTCAGTCATGAGCCAAGGGAAAGCCGCTTTCTCGGGCGACTGTCCCATGTGACAGGCTCACATCAAAATAAGATTTATGCAGGTCACTATCAATGGTGCCCCTACGCGCCTGTCAGCAACACGACCCGTAGCCGGATCGGTATAGCCATTTCCACGCATAATCGCGCAGGCGTAATCAGCCAGGCGCTGGAGTATCACCTCCGACATTTGCTTGCCGGCGCGCTGGTGGTTGTCGTTGATGGCGGTCACCGTCACCAGCAGTAGTGCCCGAAGGCGTAAAGTTTATCCGGCATTATTTTTTACTTGGAATGGTGGCATCGAAGGATGTCAGCCTTACCGCGCTAATGGAGTAAGCATCTATTTCTATGTGAAGATGATGCCTTGCCATTGCTGACAGCTAGTGGTTGCCTTACATCGAATCACCTGGGCCACATCTGGCTAATCATTTTCTTAAGCTAGTTGGGTCGGGTAGGCTACGCGATATAGCTGAGCTTTATTGGGAAGATAAGCATGCATACTACACTGGCCTGCGCGGCGTGATGTTCTATTACCACAGCAGAGCGATTGAGCGTGTCAGCGGCTTCGGCCCGATTTACGGCCGCGAGATGTATGAGGACAGCGATCTTGCCTTGAACATCAACAGATTCTTACTGACTGGCAGCCGCCGTCAGTCGCGGTCAGCCTGCTTTATCCTCATCAGCGCTTTCTTTCTCCTGCCATACGCGCATTTGCTGACTGGGTCGACGAGCTTTTCCAGAATGAAACTCACGGGAAGATTAATACGTCGGACTAACATCGCTTTCCAGCCGATCGAATCAAAAGGTAAAGAGGCAGAAGATCCGCCTGGCACCCAAAACGGATAAGGACAATAAAAGGTATGTGAAATAAATCGGTGAACGAAAGCAATGCTTATTAGCTATTCGTTTCCTGATCGGTGAGCCCCAGCGTTGGCGGTACGATATCTTCAAATATTGCGATCAGCTGGGGATCCATAAAGAGATAATCATCGGGGATATCAAGGACATGCAGAGGTTTAAATGCGATGACCCGACCATATTCAGCCACTAAACGGTTTTTATGCTTTTGTTCCATAACACAAATGACATCGGCCCATTGAAGCAATTCGTAAGAGACTCTCTTTTTTGCATTTCGGCTTGTGCCCGCAGAGCGCACATTAAGAGATGGATGACGGCGGAACACCTGTTCCGCCGTAGGGCTTCGCCATTGATTACGGCTGCATATAAAAAGTACTTTCATCAACGCGTTGGTACTCTTCCAGGCCTTGCATAGCAAGTTGCTGGTTAGTGATACGCGGATACTCAAATCCCAGTTGTGCCGCACGCAGTAATTTATCTGACCGCGTGTAGAGCATCTTCCAGTTTTTTTCGCCACGAAAAGTTAATGAGGCCGTATGAGCATCGCGAGATCGGTTACGTTGTTTCTGCGCTTTGCGCCAGCCTCGGTTACGTGTTGTTTCCATTGCTTCTCTCTCAGATTGATCGGGGTCAGCAGCCGCGATAATACGGGGAGAACAATCCGGGAGATTCTAGCATCTTGCGGGCATATTTTGCATACAGGTTATCGCCACTAAGCCATTCCGGGCACCACGGCTTTTTAAAACCACCGCTCTGCTCCCGTATTAAACTCCCCAAAAGCGTCATCAGTTGGCTGGTAACCCAGCACCTCGCGGGTACGGGCTCGATCGAATCGCTTACACCGGGATATTAATCAAGCGGCGGCAGATCGGTGAGGAGCTTTACGAAGCGTTTTCTTACTTCCTTATATCCGTTATTTTCATAAAATTTGTGCGCTTTAACCCTTTTTTCGCTGCTTGATAGTTCAATCTGAGAACATTTCTTGATAGCCGCGATGCGTTCAGAGGCGATAAGGAGTTGCTGCCCCACGCCTTGTCCTCGTGACGACTCATCTATTACCAGCGCTGAGATTAATGCCCATAAGTTATTTTCATGAACAGGCATGATGAAGTTTATGACAATAACGCCACAAACCTCTTTCTCTGATTCGGCAACTAAAGTACACAGCGTGTCATGCTGGTCACGGATACGTTGTTCTAAGCTCGCACTCTCTGTCTTATAGCCCAATTGCAGGAAGAGACGTTTTAACGATGGAATGTCTTTGAGTTCCGCTGCTCTGATTGAAATCATTGTGATCGCTTCCTTATTTTGACTTCGATAAAGATATTCAGATTTGACTAATCAATTCAACAAAATTTCTGAGACGAGCATCCGTACTATGCGCAGGGGCTGATATTGTTGGCATTGTGTTATGTTGTTAACCGGATGCCGTTCATGGTGGGCGGAGCGGCCGGCACTGTTACCGTTGGAGAAGATGAATGACTAGTGATGTGATCGCGTTTTCTGCTATTGGCGTAGCTATCCTGTTTGGCGCAATGAGCCCGGGAGTAAGCTTTCTTCTCGTTGCCCGAACGGCCATGTCCAGTTCAAGACGGGCCGCTTTAGCTGTTGCTGCAGGTATGGGTTTTGGTGCGTTTATTTTTGCTGTCATCGCGTTAGCGGGTCTACACACCCTGCTGACGTTGATCCCGTCACTGTACACAGGGCTGAAGCTTGCAGGCGGTTGCTATCTTTTATGGCTGGCTTTGAAAATGTTTCGTCGTCCTTCAAATCGTTTTAATGATTTGGCCGAAACAGAGGAAGTCAGCGCCTCAAAAGCATTTATGACTGGCGTATTTACGCAGATCAGCAATCCCCATACAGCACTGGTATTTGCCAGTATTTTTTCCGCAGCGCTTAGCAAAAATATTCAGCCTGTTATGTACATCATCCTGCCAACAATGGCATTCGTTATTGATGTGCTCTGGTATGCAGTCGTTGCATGCTTATTATCAACTCACGGGCCACGGCAGGCTTACATTAAATACCGTAAGTTTATAGATAAACTAAGCGGAGGCATTGTGGCGTTACTTGGAATACGGCTGCTGCTGAAGTAGTTCAGTAAGCCGGGGCAGTTGGGTAGCTTCAGAGCGCGGCGAGAAAAGAATGGTACTTAGGGTGAATAACAAAACAGATAAATCTTCCTGAAGGTAAAAGCGCTGCCAGAGCAGCGCTTTTTAGTAATTAATAATCCTGTGTAAAAGTCAAAAATCAGAAACTTTCCCAGTCTGTATTAGTGACTGCACTGCTGCCCGATGCGGGTTTTGTTTGCAGCTGTTGTGTTCTGGCGATCGGCGTACTTGCCGCTTTTCCGACATACCCTGCGTTTTCGCTGAGCGTAAAAGTAGAGACCAGGCTCGACAAGGTTTCAGCCTGCTCCTGCAGGGATTTAGATGCCGAAGAGGCTTCTTCAACCAGTGAGGCGTTTTGCTGGGTCACTTCATCCATTTGCCCGATCGCCAGGTGAACCTGCTCAATGCCTTTACTCTGTTCATTGGTTGCAGCCGCGATTTCGTTAACCAAATCCGCGACCTGCCGCACCGCATTGCTCACATTTTCTGTGTTACTTCCCACATTCGCTGCCTGGTTAAGACCCTGCTCAACCTGGGAAACAGAAAGAGAAATGAGATCTTTTATTTCGCGCGCAGCAGAAGAGGAACGTTGTGCCAGGCTGCGCACTTCAGAAGCAACCACCGCAAACCCTCTGCCATGCTCGCCTGCACGCGCAGCCTCTACCGCCGCGTTAAGCGCCAGGATGTTGGTCTGGAAGGCGATACCTTCAATCAGGCCCGTGATATCGGAGATTTTTTCTGAGCTTCCGCGAATCTCTGACATCGTTTCCAGCATCTGGCTGACTGCGCCCGCATTCATGCTTGATAAATTGTTAGCGTTATTCGCCAGTTCGCTTGCCTGAACGGCGCCTTCAGCATTCTGGCGAACGGTATCACTCAGAGTGGCCATACTGGCAGAGGTCTGCTCCAGAGAGGCGGCCTGCTCTTCGGTTCGTGATGAGAGGTCTTCATTCCCTGCGGCAATTTGCGCGGAGCCTGTGCTGACCGATTGTGCAGCATGGTTCACCGATAACAGCGTTGTCGAAACTTTCTCCAGCAGGCCGTTAAAGGCCGATGCGGTCTGGCCTATTTCATCGTTTCTGTAGACAGTAGCAGTCTGGGTGAGGTCGAGATTGTTACTGACCTCTGTCATTGTGCTCTTTATGCTGTTAAGGCTGCGCTTGATGCCCTGAATAATATTGATGGAAAATAGACCAAGCAGAAGGATCACCACCGCTGCGGCACTGGTCATCATCCACCACGTTTGTGAATAAATGCTCTTGTTTTGTTCTCGCAGAGCGTCGCCAATTTTTATATTTAATTCAATCTGGTTAGTGAAATCGGCTTCCATTTTACGGGATGCGGCACCCAGACCATCTTCACTTTTCAGAAGCGACAAAGATAACGCATTGTCGTGATTTCTTGAGGCAGCTAAAAAAGCGGGTAACGCCGCACGAACGGCTTCGATATTACGGTATGCCTGCTCGGTCATCGCTTTATCTTCATCGTTGGAAATATCATTTGCCATATAATAATCCGTGAGCGATTTCAGCTTGTTCAGCAAGTTGTTTATTCTCTCTTCGGCCGCAGCCTGGCCGGCGCTGTCCAACGCCGTCTGGTGACGGTAAAACGCGATGCCCAGCTGGCTGGTGGTGCTGATTGATTTATTCAAATCCTTGATGCTGGGTATGGCATTGACCTGTACATACTCAAAGCGCGACTGGAAGCCCGAAATCACCGAAAGAGAGACGGCAACAACCGCGAAAAGTGACAGAGCGAGCAAAGAAAATGCCAGCGACAAACGCTGTGTGATAGTCATAAGAACCCTGGTGTTATTAGTAAATGAAGCAAAAAGGGGTTATCGACGCCGCTTTTAAAGGCTTTAATGATATTTAATAAATATATTTTTTTGAAAAAAATGGCTAGTTCGTGAATTTATGCTAGGCAGCTTTTATCACCGAAATTAATTTCATTATTCTCTTTCATGTTAAATAACTTAATTAATTACTGTTGCGAAAGTGCCTGATCCATATATGAATTTTTTAATAAAATAAACAGAACATAGCCGCGATAAAATTTAACCAGACGTCTTTCATGGTTATTAAGTTGGGCAATAATCCCGTTCAGACCGGCGACAGAACGCGCTCAACGTGAACGCTTCGTCCGACAGCCAGCCGTTACCGTTAGTCTCAGCGGTAGCGTCTGGCTGCTGGCGTTACCCGCCAGCAGCGGGTCGAATGCGGCTATCAGGGACCTTTTGTCAGGCAAGTTTGAACACCGCAGCCGAGCGGTTTAGATGCGCAGCCTGATCTTCCAGCGAGGCGGCAGCAGCAGCGGCCTGTTGAACCAGTGCGGCGTTTTGTTGCGTCACTTCATCCATTTGGGTGATAGCGATGCTGACATGCTCAATACCGTTCACCTGCTCGCCAGAGGCGGTGTAGATTTCGGCCATAATTGCAGAGACGTTGTTGATCGCCGTGACTACCCCGGTCATGGTTTTACCCGCTTGGGCGACCAGGTCGGTGCCTTCCGATATGCGGCTATTTGAGGCTTCAATCAGCGCTTTAATCTCTTTTGCCGCCGTCGCGCTGCGCTGGGCAAGCGCGCGCACTTCGCTTGCTACCACGGCAAATCCACGGCCTTGCTCACCGGCACGGGCTGCTTCCACCGCAGCATTAAGCGCCAGGATATTGGTCTGGAAGGCGATGCTTTCAATGGTGCTGATGATATCGCCGACGCTTTTCGAGCTGTCAAAAATTGCCGCCATGGTGGTGACCACTTTATCCACAACTTTGCCTCCCTGCTGCGCGACGTCGGACGCATCAGACGCAAGGCTGCTGGCGTTTTGCGCGTTAGAGGCATTTTGCCTTACTGTCGCCGTCAGTTGCTCCATGCTGGCTGAGGTCTCTTCCAGCGAAGCAGCCTGCTGTTCCGTTCGTGAAGAGAGATCGGTATTGCCCATCGCCACTTCTTTAGAGGCGCTGTCGATGGAGGTTGCGGCGGTCTGAATATCAGAGACCACTTTTTTAAGCTGCTCCTGCATGGCGGTGAGGGTGACGATCAGAACACCGGCTTCATCTTTTGAACGCGCAACCAGGCGGGTGGAGAGATCGCCCGAGGCAATCGCCTTCGCTGCGTTTACCGCTTCCCCAAGCGGAAGGGTGATGGAACGGGCAAGGGCATAGCCCAAGCCTGAAGCGATAAGTACACCTAACAGCGCGCCGATAAACAACGCCAGCCGGGTCTGCGTTTCAACGGAGTCGACAGAACCCTGACGCTCGCCGAGCAGTTTTTTTTCATTGTTGACGATTTCATCAATGGTGGCGCGCATTTGATCCATCTGCGGCTTGCCGGTGTTAGCTTCGAAGGCGGCAGTGAAATCGGCCTGCGTCATTGACCCGGCATTGAGTGCGCGACGATTATTCAGTAATTCAGTAACAAATTTATTCCCCCACTCTTGTTCCTGCTGCAGCAAATTATTCAGGCGATCCTGCTGTGTAGGGTTATCAGAAGTTAAGCTTTTCGTCTCCTGCAAAACTTTAACGAACTCCTCTTTGCCTGAGCTCCACGGAGCCAGCATTTCCTCTTTGCCGTTAATAGCATAGCCGCGTAGGCCGGTTTCCATATTTACCAGGCTTTGGGTTAAGGCTCGGCTTTTATCAATGACGCGCCAGCTATGTATATTCCATTCGTTGGTACTGACAATTCTGGAAAAGTTATTGTAGAAAGTGGCGCAGAGTAATAGCAGCAAAATTAAAACGGCACCAAAGGCAAAAGAAAACTTCTTTTTAATCGGTAAATTTCTGAACATTTCAACCTCGTTCTACAGAGAAAGACAGAGCAGCTCCATGAGCCCTAAAACAGATAAGTTATCGGCATCGATTAATCTGTCTTTAACTAAAACTTGCCGAACTATGGACAACGAAGAATATATCCATTCTGGTTTTTTCCTATGCGCCTGATTTTAAGGAAATCGCGCACTGCAAACGCCAGCGGTGAAGCAGGATATATCGTTTGCGCTGTTGGTGTGGCGCAAGCAGGGCAGTGCAGAACTGTGCCAGCCAGCAAAATCAGGCAGAAATCCTGCGTCTTACACACACAGGATTTCCCCATTTTAACTTTCCCTGACGCGTTATAAGAATGAGACTAACTGCCCGTAATAAGGACTTAGTGACTCAGACCACGGCGTTGTGTTTATTTACTGATAAACAGTGGCTTTCTTCATGGATATAAGTTCGCTGATTCCTGCTCTTTTATTAAAGCCTGTTCCAGAAAATGAATCGCGTTATTTAACGCCTGGTCGGCTTCTGGCAGAGTACCGGCCAGAAGATGCCATACATGAAACATCCCAGGCCACACTTCGAGTGTTGTTCGCACACGCGCTTCGCCTAAATTTGCAGCCAGCCGGACAGCATCGCTCAGCATAACCTCATTCTCACCAATCTGGATGAGGATGGGCGCAAGCCCCTGGACATTTGCATAAACCGGGGAGGCATCAGGATGGGTGGCAAGCTCTTCTGCAAGAAAGCATCTTGCCAGCCTGTTAAGAAAGTCGACGCTACAAAGGGGATCAATTCCGTCACGGGTCGTCGCAGATGAACCGCTATGGGTAAGGTTAGCCCAGGGAGAGATTGCCACTCCTGCGGCCGGAAGCGGAATACCCGCGTCACGGGCCTTGCGCATGATCGTCACCACCATCGCGCCACCGGCTGAATCACCTGTTAGCACGAGATTTTCCGGCTGGACGCCGCTATCGAGAAGGGCACGATAAGCTGAAAAAACATCATCTATTGGTGTAGGGAAAGGGAATTCAGGCGCCTGCCGGTAATCTGGTGTGTACACCCGGGCTTTTAATGCTTTAGCAATACGTCCAGTGAGGCCGCGGTATGCTTCGACACCGCCGTGGACATAGCCGCCGCCATGAATATAAAGCACCACTCTGTTGCCGGTATGTTCATCTCCCTCACTGATCATCGCGGGCGTATTGCCTAACGTGCTTGTCTTGTAGGTGACCCCTTCGATCGCAGGGAAGATTTTTTCAAGTCCCTGCATATAGCGGGCGCGAACCTCAGGCCAGCTGGCTTCTGACGTACCGTATACCTTTTCGACAACCGGACCAGCTGCACTGATCCATCCATCCAGAGTTTTTTGAGCGTTTTTCGACAACATTATTGAATCCTCACTGATTGAAATTCTACAATCTGTAGTATATTTAAATGATTGGCGAAAAAGGTTCCCCAATGACGGGCAGAAAAATCGCGTCGCCAGAGAGTGCCGGCTCAGCTCTGGAAATTAACGCATTACGTATCTTTGTTGCTGTGGCAGAGGCGGGCAGTTTCATTGCTGGCGGTAAGGCAATGGGGCTGACGCGTTCTGCCGCAGGCAAAGCCATTGCGCGTTTAGAAGCTCACCTTGAGACGCGGCTTTTTCAGCGTACAACCCGCCGTTTGTCGCTTACGACAGAGGGGCACGAATTTTATCATCGTTGCAGCCAGATACTGGAGGATTTAGACGAAGCTGAAGCGACTATCCGTCAGAATCTGCCGTTGCCGAAAGGCATCCTCAGACTGACCGTGTCAGAAGGCTACGGCAAAATGATCGTTCTGCCCTTTATCAATGAATTTTTGCGGGCCTCACCAGATATAAGTATTGAAATCAGCTTCAGCGATCGGGTTGTTGACCTTGTAGAAGAGGGGTTCGATCTTGCAATACGTGTAGGCAACGCAACCACCAGTTATCAATACATCACCCAGGTGATCGACAGAACAAGTCCACAACTTTGGGCTTCACCTGATTATATCCGTCAGGCAGGCATGCCTGAATCACTTGCTGAGATTAAAAACCACCGTCGACTCGTTTATGGTCTGGGCGCGGCTTCCACCGCATGGACTCTCGTTGATAAAGCGCAGGGACAGGTAACAGTGAACGGTCGCAATCACGTCAGGTTTGACAGCGGGGATGCCATTCGTACAGCAGCTATAGCCGGGCTGGGTATCGGATTTCTCCCCTCATTTATGGTTGAGAAGGATATTCAGGAAGGACGCCTGGCCCAGGTGCTGCCCGACACGCAAGGCGAAGAGGTCGCTATTCATGCTATCTACCCCAACCGCCGCCATCTTCCTGTCAGGGTGCGGGCTTTTATTGATAGCTTTAAATCTTTCCTGAGTAACAGAAAAAACAGCAGCGTATGACGCTATATTGTTCGGTAGCCCTACGCTGCCAGAAGGGACGTTTTCATTCCCGCTCATCACCGGTACGGTGATTTTTAAAACCATCGCCCGAGTACGCTCTGCTATTTGAACAACTCCGCGCCCGGAATAAATTCGCGAAAAGCATCATCACTCAAAATAAGGCCTTAAAACTTCCTCAGTCCACTTCATAAACGCTCTGACACGCGGCGACAAATTGCGCCGGTGTGCGACAACAAAAGAGGCGGTGATTGGCTCAGGGCGCAGATCGGGCAGGATCTCAACCAGCGCGCCGCGCTGGATATGCGTTAACAGTGAAGGGTAGCCACCCTGAATCAATCCCAGCCCCGCAAGACCCGCATCATGATAAGCGGGAACGCTGTTGACCGTGACTGCACCGGGCAGCATCAGCGACTTATAACCGTCTTCCGACGGATACTCCCATCCGTCAGGTCTGGAACCAAAATTGCGGATGTAGTGCACCATCCTGTGCCTTTGATTGAGAAGATCCTCGAGGGTCTCTGGTCTACCAAAGCGGCTGAGATAGCGCGGGCTGGCGGCATTTATCATGCGTAAATGACCCAGCGGCCTGGCAATAAGCGTCTCATCGACAATGGGGCCCAGCCGCACCACGCAGTCAAACCCCTCCTGCACCAGATCGACGCGGCGATCGGTGCTTGAAAGCTCTATCTCCAGTTCAGGGTGTGCTTCCAGAAACTGGGGCAGGGCAGGGATCACCACGCTTTGCGCCAGGATCGCAGGCATATCCACGCGCAACTTTCCCTTTAGCGGCATGCCGGATGTAGTGAACATTGAGCGCAGATCGTCGGCTTCAGCGAGAAGATCCCGCGCGCGGGCATAAAAAGCCCGCCCGTCTTCCGTCAGCTGCACGCTTCGAGTTGTGCGATGAAGAAGCGTAGCGCCCAGTTCCTGCTCAAGTTCGCGCACCACCATTGAAGCCCGCCCTTTCTGGATCCCCAGGCTTTCCGCTGCCTGGGTAAAGCTCTTCAGTTCTGCCACTCGAGCAAAAATAACCAAAGGCTCAAGATTCTTCATTGTTCATCCTCAGGGTAACAGTGCGTATTTTCTGGCGCTGTTTATGCAGGTATTAAAACTCAATAGAGTACTTTCACACAGTGTATTTCGCATCACGTTTTCTGAAGGCAAATGAGGAGTAAACAGAAATGAATAAAGGTTATTTAATCGGCCATGTGACCGTCTCAAATCCTGACGCCTATGCTGAATATGCCCGCGCAGCGGGGGAGGCTATGCAGGCCTTCGCGCCAAAGATCATTGCCTGGTCCGGGCAGTATGAAAACCTTGAGGGCGAGTCGCATCAACGGCATGTGATTTTTGAGTTCGCTTCCTTTGAAGAAGCTAAGCGCTTCTATGAGAGCCCTGCGTATCAGGCGGCAAAAAAACTGCGTGCAGGTGCGGCGACCGGCACCTTTGTTTTGGTTGAAGGTAGTAGTCTTTAATCAGGCATAAGCGTGGGCGCTTCTCGCGTATGGCTGGATCCTCAACCACATTCAATAAAGGTCACCGCAGACTAAGAAAAGGGGACATTTGCTCAGGTTGTAACGTTGTAATCAGGGGGGTAAACTTACCGGCACTCGAGTAGACCGTGTCGCCTGAAGGGAAAACCCTATTGAAAACCCCTAATTTCTCTGAGCTGATAAAAATGACAGCTCTGCAACTGTTCAAAGAAAACGGGTTGAATAAGGTTTCAACCCGTGATTTAACGCAAAAACTCAATATTTCACGAAGCCACATCTATCACTATTATCGTGATTGGGAAAGTCTCAAAATAGATGCTATCCAGTACATGCTGGATAAGGATATTAATGAATACCATAACTTTTCACAGGCTTCTGAAGGCTTAAGCGCGACTGAGAACGTTCTCCACTATATTCAATATCTGCTGCCTGACGCACCTTCCGCACACTGGTTGCTGTATCTTGAACTCTGGCCAATGGCCGCCCGCGATAATAATTATGCTCAATTAGTTCACAATCAATACCTCAGGTGGAGGAACATCCTCGAGGAAATTATTAACCTCGGCATTAAGGAAAAAGAGTTCCTCACCCAGGACGCCTCAGCTTCCGCCCGCAAAATAAATGCATTAATAGATGGTTACTCCAGTATGCTGATCCTTGAGTTTACTGCTGAAAAGCGCGCTATTTATATCAGAGAACTTTCTGAGCTTTCTTTTGAGATAATTAAAGTAAGCTCCCGGTGAAGTATGCAAATGCCTTGCGGGAGTCATTACTTTTTTATGTCAAAATAAGACAAAATTCGCACCATTTTACTCTCCGCAGTCGTGTTGCCTGGCATTGTGGAATCAATCCAGGTCTCATCAGCCTCTGGGTGTGGGCCAGAAAGCAGCACGGTACCTTTACCATATTTATAGCGTGCCATGGCGATATCGCCGTTCTCATAATAGGCAATTGCTTTGAAACCATCGCTTGGATCGCCATTCTCCATATAGGGTCCATCCTGATAATAAAAAGGCTCACGTTTATTATTCCAGTCTATCTGCAGCGTGTAATCACCCTGATCGTAGGCGCGCGATCCCGGCCTGCCTACTTCTGACTCCATTGAAGTATCGACCAACCCAATCCAATCTTTGTCTGCGAGGTAAGCGCCCATGCAAAGACCAATAAAGCCTTTGCCGCTTTTTACAAAATTACGGACAGCCTCTGCACCTTCATCGCTGAGTGCCTCATAAGAAGCAGGGATATCCTGTCCTCCTCCAGGCTGAACGTAGATATCAAAACTTCTCAACGTTTGTTCATTCACTTTGAGTTTTTCAGCTTCGCCTACATAGGTAATATCCAGCGGTAACCCTGTTTTCATCAACGATTTGTAGACCATTTCGGAACAGCCAGAGCATCCGGCCTGACCGCGATAAAGGGCGATGTGATAAGTCTTGTAATCCTGGACTCCAGCCGCGGCAGTACCGTAAGAAGGGGTTAAAAAGAACAAAGCTAATAAGGTTAACCTACTTATTGTTGCGGATTTTCTTGCCTGTTTTAAAAGAAACATATGAATGATTCCCCTGTCATATAAATGTCATCTTCCCGCCAGTTAAAGATTTGCAGGTCACGCCAGTACCTTTTGCATAATTAGAGCGTCCGCTCAAATTTATGCGTATCGTCGTTTAAGTCAAGTTTTTTTGTTTAAGTAAGATAAAAGAAAAAGGCAGCTGAACTGAAAAATTTAGCGTCCATTTCGAGGTCAACTACCTGTTTCGGTTGCGATATGTACAGGTGGTAGAGTGAAATGGCGGGTAAAAACAGGCGCAGAATTTTGTTGTGAACCAGAACCGTTGAAAAGTCATTACAGTAACTATTCTCGCGGATTCACACTGTCTGTTTTATTAATGGCGTTGGGCGGTGTAGTAAATTTTGGCGGGCAAGTGTTGCTTCCTCTCTATTTTAGAAAGGGTTGCCAAAAGTCACTGGCAGAGGCGGGTTTACTTCTTACCCACAATTAATCACTTATGCGGCAGGCTTTGCTGGCAGCGTCATGCCAAAGGCGAATGTCAGCAACCTTGCTGCACATCACGTTGCGGGATCTGCCGTTCTCTTTGCGGCAAAATAGTGTGCTGGCGTGCTGCCCATGGTTTTCTTGAACATGGTGATAAAGGCGTTAACCGACTCATAGCCCAGGTTGGCCGCCACGTTTTGTACCGAAACTCCGCTTGCCAGCTCCCGCAGGGCAACGATCAGATGCAGTTGCTGACGCCATCGCCCGAAGGTCAGGCCCGTTTCGCGCAGCATCAAGCGGGCTAAAGAGCGCTCGCTGAGCGCCAGCCGCTTTGCCCAGCTTTTAAAGGTGCTCCGATCTTCCGGATGGCTGACCAGCGCATCGGCCATGGTGCGGATTTTGGGATGCGCCGACACCGGCAGGCTCAGTTTCTGCTGCGGCATGGTGGCGAGCTCATCAAGCGTCACGCGGGTCAGCCTGCCAGCATGGCTCTGTGCGGCGCAATCCACCTCTTCATGGGTTAAGCGCTCCACCAGCGCTTTGATCAGCGGTGAAATCGCCAGCGTGCAGCATCTCTCCGGCAGCGCGGCGGCACCCGGTTCAATAAACAGATAGTTAAGATGCGCATTCCAGGTCGCTTTGGCGCTATGCGCGATCCCGCCTGGGATCCACATCGCGCAATCTGGCGGCACGATCCAGAGATCATTTTCCGCCCGGCAAATCACCGCGCCGTACAAGGCAATGATCAGTTGCCCCTTGCGGTGCGTATGAACCGGCACTTCTGCTGCGTAATCCACGAAATCAATATGGCGTGCAACCGCCGGGCCGGAGGTGCTGTCCGGATCAAACAGAGTATGGGCAAGTCGGGGTGTCATCACTTTGGCAACATTTAGGTATTTTTTGACAGAATAGGGTATTTAGTGACCTGCGCAAACCGGAAATAATCTCCGGCATGAGCAAAATAACCTTTCGTCATATACGTCCCGTGAATTTGATAAGCCGCAGGCTTCCATCGACGCTGCTGAGCGACGCCCATGCCATGCTCTACTCCGTCAGGAGCTTTGCCGCGGCGATGCTGGCTTATTACGTTGCCCTGTCGATTGGCCTTGAGCGGCCCTCCTGGGCGATCATCACCGTCTATATTGTTTCGCAAACGTCAGTCGGCGCGTCCCTAAGCCGCAGCCTCTATCGCCTGGCAGGGACCGTCGTGGGGGCAGGGGCGACGGTGTTGATTGTGCCGACGTTTGTGAACATGCCCATTTTATGTAGCGTGATGCTGACCGGCTGGATCACCTTCTGCCTCTGTTTATCCCTGCTGGAACGCACGCCCCGCGCCTATGCCTTTGTGCTGGCTGGCTACACCGCAAGCCTGATTGGTTTTCCCGCCGTCTCCGATCCTGGCTCGGTGTTTGACATCGCCATCATTCGGGTGCAGGAGATCACCATCGGCATTCTTTGCGCTGCGCTGATCCACCGATACGTTTTTCCGCGCCGCATCTCCGGGCTGTTCAACACCACATTAGCGCAGACACTGTATTCGGCGCGCCAGCATATTGCCGACACCTTGTCAGGCAAGCCCGATGCGCAATCTGAGCCGCTGCATCTGGCGCTGGCGCTACAATTCCTGCAGGGCATCGGCCACCATATTCCCTATGATTTTGCCCTTTCGGTGCCGGTGCGCCAGGCGAGAAAAGCCCTGCACGACAGGCTGGCGCGGCTGATCATCGTCAACGGTGAATTACGCGATCGCGTGCAGATGATTGCCGATATGCCAGCCGATATTCAGATGCTGCTGGATGACGTTCAGGCCTGGCTTATCTGCGACGATGCCGGGCAGCGTAAAAGCACGGCAGAGGCGCTACGAAAACGCAGCGCCCGGTTGGCGCAGAGTCGCGCGGCGCAGATAAAGACCTTTGAGGACGCGCTGGCGGTGAATATGATCCGCTATATCACGGAGTCGATAACCCTCATACATGAGTGTGAGCATCTTTCTACCGCCATCCATCACGCCAGGCCAGTGCCTGCGCCAACAGAAAACCACGCGCTGAAAGGGTATGTTTTTCATCGCGATCCGCTTACTGCCACGCGCACGGCGCTGGGTGCCTTTGCCATCATCCTGGGCGGCTGTCTGGTATGGATCTATTCTGCCTGGCCAGAGGGAGGTACGGCGGTCTCTATCCTCGGAGTGTGCTGCACGCTGTTTGGCAGCTTCGACACACCGGCACCCCATATTCTGAAATACATAATCGGCTCCATCTGGGGCGTTTTGATAAGCCTGGTCTATAGCTTTCTCCTGCTTCCCCAAATCAGCGATTTCGCCGTACTGGTTGCGGTGTTTGCGCCGGTCTATCTGCTGGCTGGGTCACTGCAGGCGCGGCCACCTACCACCTTTATGGCAATGGGCATCACGCTGACGCTGCCGGTGTTATGCGAACTGGGGGCGCACTACAGCGGTGACTTCGCCGTCGCGGCGAATACCGCAATCGCGCTCTTTATAGCGACCGGCTTTGCATTTATCAGCATGAGCCTGCTGCAAACCGTGCAGGCAGACGCCGCGATAAATCGTTTACTGAAGCTCTGCCAGCGCGATATTCGCCGCAGCGTGAGCGGGGTGATGACCAGTGGTGAGACGCACTGGACCAACCTGATGATTGATCGGGCCGCGCTGCTGATCCCGCGCCTGCCGCGCAGCGGGGCGTCATCGGCACGGGCGCTCGATCATCTGTTGCACTTGCTGCGCATCGGTCTTTCTGTTCGGCATTTGCGGCGCAGCGATACGCCTGTGGCGGGTGAGATCAACGAAGTGCTTTATCGGCTTACCCGCACAACTGAAACCGAAGCCTTGCGTGAGCGCATCGTCGCGATCGCAGGCCGCTGCTTGCCTGCAACAGATGCGCCATCGCGCCAGTTTGTCGACAAGCTGGTTGATCTGCACTGCGCGCTCCGGGCGCAGGGCGAGGAGTCCGCCAATGATTAATGACATCAATATCGGAGGCGTTTATATCCCCGGATTGTTGGTAACGGCGCTTATCTCGCTGGTCTGCACGTTACTCATTGTGCCGCTTCTCTCGTGCAGCAGGCTTTATCGCCGCTTGCCGTTTCGCCCGTTGATCGATCTCTCAAGCTATATCGTTACCTTTTTCCTGCTGTTGCAGGGCCTGACCAACCTGGGGTTATTCGTATGAAATCTCTACTCTCTTTGCTGGGTCGCTACGCGCTGACGCTGAGTGCTGTCGCGGTGGCGACACTTGCGGCGTTTATCCTCTGGAAACATTACGCACAGACGCCGTGGACGCGAGACGGGCGGGTACGTGCAGATGTGGTACAGATTGCGCCGGATGTCTCCGGGCCGGTAAGCCGTGTGATGGTCCGCGATAATCAGTGGGTTAACCGGGGCGATACTCTCTATGTTATCGATCCGCACTGGCTGAAGCTGAGTATGCTCAGCGCGCAGGCTGACGTTGAGGCAAAACGTCATGAGATGCTGATGCGCCAGGATGCGGCGCGCCGACGAGCGCAGATCAAAGAGGTCATTTCCGGCGAGGATATCCAGCAAACACGCAGTGCGGCAAGTGTCGCGGTGGCTAATTATCAGGGCGCGCTGGCTGCGCTGGAGCTGGCGCAGCTGAATTTATCCCATTCCACCGTTCGCTCGCCGGTGGCAGGTTATGTCACGCATCTGCGGCTCCGTCCTGGCGACTATGCCACGGCGGGAGAGACAAAAGTCGCCATTGTCGATGCGCACAGTTTCTGGGTGGTCGGTTATTTTGAAGAGACCCGGCTGCGACATATCCAGGTTGGCAACCGCGCGCAGGTTTCGCTAATGGGGTATGACGCGATGATTAGCGGGCACGTGGAGAGTATCGGGCGTGGGATCGGCGACAGCAATGACGAAACCGGCGGGCTGGGGCTGCCGGAGGTTAACCCGACCTTTAACTGGGTGCGGCTTGCGCAGCGGGTACCGGTGCGTATCCAGTTAGACACCATCCCTGAGGGTGTAGTGTTAGTGGCCGGGTTATCCGCCAGCGTCGCCATCGTGCCGTAAACGGTGTCTGCATACCAGGCGAGCATGGCGGACGACACCGCCGCCTCATAACGTTAAGGTGAGAGCGTGAATATCCCGGAAGGAGACGCATTCTGATGATCAGAACCACGGATTATGCACTTAACGAGCAACGGCTTTTTCGCGACAAACGGTTTATCTTTTTGGGCGAGTCCATCCATGGTGTAGCAGAATTTACGCAGTTAAGAGAGGAGATCGCGGCGTGCTATTTTGACCACGCCGCGGTGTTGGTATTTGAGGCCGACAGTACAGGGATGCTGTTTTCTCATCAACACAACGAATCTGCATTGGGCAGACTGAAAAATTTCCCCAAAATATTACGTACTCAGGAAACCGTAAACTTACTGGCATGGGCTATATCAAGGGATATTCCCTGTCTGGGCATCGACCCCATTCCTCGCAGACCTTTAACCGATTTCACCCAGCAGTGGCGCTCAATCCGGCACCGGGAAACAGATGACTATTCCAGCGCCAAATCAGCGGGTACGCTTTTTGCCTGGCGTGACGCAACCATGGCTGAAAAGTTAATTGCCTTAACTTCAGCCTATCCCCGGCAGCGGATGTTGATCATGCTGCATGCATATAAAACGAGAGGGGAGCCAGGAGAGGGCAGCATTAAAGCTGAAATCCGTACGAGAATATTTCGAAGAGGTCTTTCCTGGGCAAAGCCACTCTGTGGCTCAGCTTGCCCGAAGTGGCAGCGCCTTACACAATGATTTATCCCCCTTTCGTTTTCACATTACCGACCCACACTCCGCAGAGTCTCTGTGCGGTGATGCTGCCTGCGCTCTGCTTACCGCGGCAGAATTACCGGATAACTGCACCGCATGGCACCATGCCTTTGAACGTGAAACTGTGACAGCCAAAGATCAGTACGAGGGCTGTTTTATCTTCAACGCGGTGCGTTCGCCAGTAATAGTTTCTTCGTGAAATCCCCTCATCATCTCTGCCGTATACCAGCAAGCGGACAAGGGCCGCGTCAATCAGACTGATGTTTATCTGCTCTTCTCTTTAAGCAGGATTTCATCGAGCTTTTTCAGCACTTCGTTCATCCCCCTGCTGACAATCCGATCCTCGCGCATCACGGTGCCGAGGGTTCGCTGAAGCGGGGGCGTCAGTGGGTATATGCTGAGCCCTTCACACTCTTCAGTGCTGGCAACGGAAATGCGGGGAACGATGCTGTAACCCAGCCCCGAACGCACCATTCGTTTGATCGCTTCGATACTGCCAAGCTCCATCACCGGGCTGGCAAGCTGGCCTGCTTGCCGGAACCACTCATCAATCAGCGCGCGCGTTCCGCTTCCTGATTCAAAAATAATCAGCGGCAGTGGCAAGAGATCGTCAGGAGAAAGCGCTTTCATCGATCGCGCGGATAAATCTTCCTCCATGATGACTACAAACTCATCCCTGTAGAGCGGATTAACGCTCACGCTTTTGCCCGCGGCGGGGAGCGTCACCAGACCGATATCGATCCGGTTCTCCTCCACGCCGCGCACAATCTCTGAGGTGTTGCCGGTGCGTACATTCACTTTCAGCAACGGATGCGTCTGGCGCAACTGCTGCAATATCGGCGGCAAAAGATGGATGCAGGCCGTTGCGCCTGTGCCGACGGTCACGGTGCCGGTGATCTCATCTGAATGCAGAGAGACCGCTTCCACCGCGGTTGTTACCACTGCCTCTATTTTCTGGCAGTGCTCGCAAAGCGTTATGCCAGCCGCAGTGGGCTTGATTCCCCGGCCGGTTCGCTCAATAAGCCGCACCTGCAGCGTCTGCTCCAGCTGTCTTATTTGCAGGCTGACTGCGGGTTGCGACAGGCCGAGCTCCTCCGCCGCTCTGGAGAAGCTGCCCCGGCTGATGACCAGCCTGAAGGTGGCCAGATGGTCGAGGTTGAGGTTTGTCATGCCAAAGTTTTCCTTATGCTGCGAATAAGCCCGGTGGCCTGTCCGAAATGATCGCCAGGGGATAGTCTCTTTCACAGACGCAATAAGGAGCCGTACTGATGGAAATTATTCAGGCAGAAGAACGACATATCCCGGCTATACAACAAATTTATGCATACCACGTATTGCATGGCTGCGCCACGTTTGAAACCCAACCGCCCGATGAAGCGGAAATGGCATTCCGCCTGAAGCGGTTGCAGGCAGCAGGGCTGCCCTGGTTTGTCGCTATTGTGGATGGCAACGTGCGCGGTTACTGCTATCTGGCGCGCTACCGCGAAAGGCATGCCTACCGGTTCACCCTAGAAGATTCGGTCTATATCGATGCTGATTGTCAGGGGCAGGGCATCGGCAAAAAACTGCTCTCCCGTGCGCTGGCATGGGCCGAAGCCAGCGGTTTTCGCCAGCTCGTCGCCGTGGTGGGTAACAGCGAAAACGCGGCTTCACTGGCTCTTCATCGCTCGGCGGGCTTCACGCTGACCGGCACACTCAAATCGGTAGGATTTAAGCACGGGCGCTGGCTCGATACCGTCATGATGCAACGCACACTCGGACAGGGGGAGAGCACGCTGCCGGAGATGGCAGAAAGATCCAGGTATCCTGAATACTGACGCAGTCGGCTGGACATCAAAAGAGTGTGTTGTTGCCAAAATGTTAATTCATTGTGGATGTTTCGTTTTTGGTGATAATGTAGCCACATCATAAAACCCGCATAAGGGGTTATCGTGGCACACCAGCAAGCACCTCATATTGAAACAGAACGCCTGATTTTAAAGCAGTTTACCCTCGATGATTTTCCGGCGCTCCAGGCGTGCTGGTCGACCCCGGAAATGGCAAAAATAAGCGGTGGCGAGATCCCGACGGCAGAGGCGGTCTGGGCGCGCTTATTACGTTATATCGGGCACTGGCAGGCGTTAGGGTATGGCTACTGGGCCGTATTTGAGAAAGCCACAAACCAGTATGCCGGTGCCTTTGGCTTTCAGGATGCGCATCGCGATACCACGCCAAAGCTGGAATACCCCGAAGCGGGATGGACACTGATTCCGGAAGTGCGTGGCAAAGGCTATGCCTCTGAAGCGCTGGCGGCAATTTTATTATGGGCCGATGAGACGTTCGCTTCTCCTGTCTGCTGCATTATTGCTGAAGAGAATAAACGCTCGAATTATTTAGCCGAGCGTTTTGGCTTCGAGTTGCAAAATTATGTCAGTTATCGCGGTAAGCAGGTACGGCTGCTTGTACGCAAGTAAATTCTTAAAGCGTATTTATAAAATGTGATCGAAATAACATTTTTTCTGCAGAAATATTTTGTCAGAATAAATGTGCTTCGAAATGAAATAGTGGCGCAGGGTGAATTAAAGCATTTCAACGAAATGTCGATATTAGATCGAATAACAACCCCAACGAGTGCCGCTAATATGACATGGAAAAATACCCAGGGCCGAATAGGCCTGATGCTTGTAAGCTTTTTCGTTATCTTATTGATCGTTACCTATATTGTTATCAAACTATTCGTCTCCCCGCAGATTATTGAAACCGAAACCAAAAATATTCAGGCGACGGTTCAACTACAAAGTAACGCCATTAAAGAGCAGATGAACCGCGTTAAGGCTCAGCAACGCTCAATTACTGAACTGGTTGTCGGTCTGCAAAGCGAGCAAATCGACACATTATTACCGCATCTGGTTAACCAGTATGGGGATTTAAACGTATTCGGCGGTGGGATTTGGCCTCTGCCTGGTCAGCGCGATCCGGCGCGGGACAAATTCAGTACTTTCTATGCCCGCGACGGCGGCGGCAATCTGCAAGTCAACACCGTATGGAACCAGCCGGAATCGGCAAAATACTGGGAGCAACCCTGGTATAAAGACGGCATGAACGCGCCGAAAGGTGAGTGTGCGTGGGCGAAAGCCTATCAGGATGCGGCCAGCCCACAGCCCCGCACTAACTGTGCCATGGCGATCTGGAAGGATGGCAAAGTCTGGGGCGTGGCGACCATCGACGTGACGCTGGGCTTCTTTAACCAGCTGGCCGTTGATATGGGCAAAGCGGTCAATGGCAGCGTCCTGATTGTTGAGGCGGACGGCAAAATCGTCGGTAACGGCTCTTCCGTACAGGATAAACCCGCGCTCTCAAACGTCCGCGATCTCGGTATTCCGGCGGCAGCGCCGTTAATGAGCCTGTTAGGCCAGGGTAAAACAACGGAAGTGCGCGGTAGCTATGACGGTGAAGACGGCGCGCATTCGCTGTTCGTTCTGCCCATTAGCGGCAGCCCGTGGTTTATGGCGGTGGATATTCCGAGCAGCCAGCTGGTGAGTATTTCTGACGCAATTATGACCAAGCTCACCATCGTCCAGGCGATTATCGGACTACTTATCGTCGTGATCATGATGATTATTGTGCGCAATATTTTCCACAATGTGACGTTGCTCAACCGCAATATTGAAGCGCTCTCCAGCGGCGGTGCGGATTTAACGCAGCGTCTTGCGCAGAGCAAGAGCCCGGAATTTAACGCCATTATCAATAACTTCAATAAGTTTATTACCTTCCTGAATGAGCTGATGCAGCAGGTCGGGAGCAGCACGCTGGCGATCTCGTCGGCTTCGCGCCAGATTGCCAGTGGTAACCTTAATCTCTCTTCGCGCACCGAAGATCAATCGGCCTCGATCGTGGAAACGGCAGCCTCGATGGAAGAGTTGACCAGCACCGTGCGCCTTAACGCAGAGAACGCGTTGCAGGCCAACAAACTGGCGGAAGAGGTTTCGGCGGCGGCAAAACAGGGGGCCAGCGTGGTCAACAAAGTTGTCTCCACGATGAATAACATCAATGACTCCTCCGCTAAAGTGGTGGACATCATCAGTGTGATTGATGGTATCGCCTTCCAGACCAATATCCTGGCGCTTAATGCCGCTGTAGAGGCGGCAAGGGCAGGCGAGCACGGCCGTGGATTCGCGGTGGTGGCCGGTGAAGTTCGTTCCCTGGCGCAGCGCAGCGCCCGTTCGGCTCAGGAGATCAAAAAACTGATTGAAGAGTCAGTGAGCAGCATTGAGCAGGGCAGCGGGCAGGTTCGTCTGGCGGGAGCAACAATGGATGGCCTGATGGAGAAAGTGGAAGGCGTGGGCGTGTTGATCTCTGAAATCAGCTCTTCCAGCGATGAACAGAGTCGCGGGATTGCCCAGATCAATATCGCCATCAACCAGCTCGATAGCGCCACGCAGCAGAATGCGGCGCTGGTGGAAGAGGTTGCAGCCGCCGCGCAATCGATGGAAGAGCAAACCGTCCAGCTCGAAAACGTCGTGAGCAGCTTCAAGCTCTGATTTAAAAAAAGCCGACTCAATGGGGTCGGCTTTTTTTCTCTTGCGTCTGTCATTTCAATGCCTGCATCGCATTACCCTGATTGCAAATATCCCTTCGCACTGCTCTTTTTAATAAATAGTTAAATAACCCTAATATTTTGGGATGTGAAAAGCTTTTTCACAAAACCTTAAAAAATGTTGTCAGCCCTGTAAGGCCGACAAAAAGTAGGTCATCAGAATAATCTTTCAACTCCTTCAGATAGTCATCATCGTTTTTTTTCAGTTTGGCGATAGCCTCTTTAGCGCTTGCAGCTTCGACCTCGAAATGATGCTTTTTATAACCTTTTCTTTTAAGAAGAGCAGCAGCTTCCTGATTTACACTCTCTTTAGTAAAGACTCTGGCATCTGATTCATTGTAATAAAATACATAAGCTTTCATTTTGTATCCCTTACATTTACTGGAGCAGGCTTAATTCTAAATTAATACATACACGCTCTATTATGCGCGCTATTTATTGTGAAATAACATAACTAATCATTTCATTCAGTTATTACTCATGCTGTTTTCAGCAGTTTTGTGAACTTACTCACGGTGACGCTGCAAGGTTACGTGAATGTTCGCTCTGCGCTCAGTTCTGTCGTGACCTCTCTTCTCACCATCGGCAAAAAGCCTATGCGATATCGCTTGACCGAGGTAGAACGATCGTTCTACCATCAACCCATGAACAAAAACATACCCAATACACGCGAGAAAATTCTCGCAACCGCTGAAGAGCTTATCTATCAGAACGGTATTCATGCCACCGGGATGGAGCTTCTGGTGAAGACGTCCGGCGTGGCGCGAAAAAGTATCTATCGCCATTTCACCAACAAGGATGAGGTGGCTGCCGCGGCGCTCAATGCGCGTGATGTGCGCTGGATGGAGTGGTTCAGGCGTGAGTGCGACAAAGCGGAGACGCCGCGCGAGCGCATCCTGAACATCTTTACTGTGCTTAAAAGCTGGTTCGAGTCGGAAGGTTATCGCGGCTGCGCGTTTATCAACACCGCGGGCGAAGTGGGGGACCCGGACGATCCGGTTCGTCAAATCGCCAGGCTGCACAAACAGAAACTGCTCGACTACCTGCTTGAGCTTACCGGGCAGTTAAATACGGATCAGCCATTACCGCTGGCGAGGCAGTTACTGATACTGATTGAAGGTGCCATCACCCTGTCGCGCGTGATGGGCGATTACCGCGCCGCCGATGAGGCAAAAGATGTCGCTCAGTTATTGCTAAAGCAGATCCCGTAGCCGGGAACGTGGTTCCAAAAATCAAACACTCACCTGTCCACTTATGCTGGAGGCTCCACCATGTCCGATTCACATATCCGTCCGCCACTGCCGCCGTTCACCCGCGAGTCAGCGCTTGAAAAAGTCAGGCTTGCTGAAGATGGCTGGAACAGCCGCGACGCCGAAAAAGTGTCGCTTGCTTACTCTCTGGATACCAAATGGCGCAACCGGGCGGAGTTTGCCAATAATCGTGAAGAGGCGAGGGCGTTTCTTGAGCGTAAGTGGAAAAAAGAGCTGGAGTACCGACTGATCAAGGAGTTGTGGGCATTTGACGGTGACCGTATCGCTGTCCGCTACGCCTATGAGTGGCGTGATGACTCCGGGAACTGGTTCCGCTCTTACGGCAATGAGAACTGGGAGTTTGGCGAAGATGGTCTGATGCATCACCGCTACGCCTGTATTAATGATATGCCGATCAAAGAGAGCGAGCGCAAGTTCCACTGGCCGCTGGGACGTCGTCCGGACGATCATCCGGGATTATCCGCGCTGGGGTTGTAAGTGTCCGGGCATCCCTTACCGGATGCCCGTCCGTTATCGGCTGGCAGAAGCCGCAGGCCTGGAGGGTCAGAAAGGTTTGGTGGGAAGGTACTTGCCATCCAGCGTGATCACGGCGCGATGGCCGCCATCCGGATCGTCGACTTTTTTGATATCCAGCTTGAAGTTGATCGCGCTGATCACGCCATCGCCGAATTTCTCATGAACCAGCGCCTTCAGGGTCGGCCCGTAGACTGACATCATTTCATAGAAACGGTAGAGGGTCGGATCGCCAGGCACTTCGCCCCCAAAGCTTCCGCGAACCGGCACCGTTTGCAACAACGCGATCTCATCCACATTAAGATCGAGCTTCTCGCCCACCACGCGCGCAGCACTCTCCGGAAGAGGGTGCTGGCCCAGCAACGCGGCAACAACAAAGGCTTCAGAGAGTCCCGTGCCGTCAACGATCTCCGCATAGGAGAGGTTTTTGCGCGCCTTCGTCAGAATGATGGTTTCAGTAAGCACCTGGCGGGCACTCTGGGTAACTTGAGTCTGGATCATTATTTCATCTCCTGTTGATAGGTATGTCAGGCAACACGCCTGGTATGTTGGGAAACAGCATGAACATCCGGGTTCTCCGCAAGGGAGACGAATTCCCGGCCATTGAAGGCGTCAATGCGTCCGCTGCCGATGTCATATACCCAGCCATGCAGCGTGACGCGGCCCTTTTCAAGCGCCAGGCGAACAGAGGGGTGCGTCTGAATATTGGCAAGCTGCGCAATCACGTTTTCACGCACCATCGCCGCGACTTTCGTCGGCCGATCCGCATGCTGCCTCGACTCATTCACGACCTTCGCTGAATCAGCGTATCGCAGCCAGCTGGCGACGGCGGGCATATGATCCAGACACTGACAGGTGGCAATTGCCGTCATTGCGCCGCAGTCGGAGTGACCACAGATCACAATGTCGGCGACCCTGAGTGCGGAAACGGCGTATTCAACGGAAGCTGAAACACCGCCTGGCTCCGGGCCATACGACGGCACAATATTGCCGGCGTTGCGGATCACAAACAGATCCCCTGGCTCACGCTGAGTAACCAGCTCCGGCACCAACCGGCTGTCGGAGCAGGAAATAAAGAGCGCTCTCGGGCTCTGCTGGGTGGCGAGATCCCGAAACAGTTTGATGCGCTCAGGAAACGCCTCCTGCTGGAATTTCAAAAAACCGTCAATGATCGCTTTCATCGTGCTTTCTCACTGTCGCTGGGTGTGGGACAAGATTAAGCTCTGCTTTGTATAAGGTAAAAGTCTCATTTATTATGAGGTTTATTAGATAATCTAATGGAGTGGATGATGCTCGCCCGGCATATTCACTATTTTCTTGCAGTTGCAGAGCATCTCAGCTTTACGAAAGCGGCAGCGGAGCTGCACGTATCTCAGCCAGCGCTTTCGCAGCAGGTTAAATTGCTGGAGGAGAGTCTGGGCGCTCAGTTATTTGATCGCTCAGGGCGCACGACACGTTTGACGGACACCGGAAAGATCTACCTGCAATATGCGCGTCGCAGGAGCTGCGTGAAGCCACCCGCGCCATTCATGACGTAAGCAATCTCAGCCGCGGATCGTTACGCGTGGCGGTGACGCCCACCTTTACGACCTATCTTCTGGGGCCGCTGGTTGAAGCCTTTCACGCCCGCTATCCAAAAATTACCCTCAGCGTGCAGGAGATCGCCCAGGAGCATATGGAAGAATTGCTTTTGGCAGGGGAGCTGGACGTGGGCATCGCTTTTGCGCCGGTGAACAGTCCCGATATCGAATCGGTCCCGTTGCTGGAGGAGACGCTTGCGCTGGTGGTCAGCCCCAGACACCCCTTGTCGAAAGAGAAACGTGTTGAGTTGCAAAGGCTTGGCGACGAGTCGCTTGTGTTACTCAGTTCGGAGTTCGCGACGCGCGAGCAGATCGATCATTACTTTCGTAAGCATCACATCACTCCACAGGTGCTGATGGAAGCCAACGCCCTTGGTGCGGTGATTGAGATTGTCCGCTGGACGCCGCTATCAACGTTATTGCCTGCGAAGACGGCATTTGCCCAGGACGATCTGGTGGCTATCGCGCTTGAGCCCGAGCGCCTGCAGCGTACGGCTGTTTTAATGCGGCGAAGAGATGGCTATCAAAGCTTCTCCGCCCGTGCCTTCACTGAACTGGCAATAGATATTTCCGCCGGGCTAACGGCCTGAAACGCAGCTCGTTTATCGCGAACCCGGCGGATAGACGCTCTGTGCAATGACGCCAGACTACCGCAAGCCGCCGGGGCGAATATTCATCAGAAGCGATATGTCACAGTCAGGCTTCCGGTGGGGGACGCTTTGCGTTGTACGATTGGGCTGTTGCGCGCATCACCCGCCAGCTGCGTATAGCCTGCATCGGCGACCACGCTCCAGCGTTCGGTGAAGTTGTGCGTCCAGTCGAGATTGAGTGACCAGGCATAGATCCCCGAACCGGCGTGGTATTGCGTAAACCCCGATGCGGCGGATTGGGCGGCACTGACTCCGTAGTAAGTCTGCATATAATCATTTGTCCCCCAGCTGCTGGTCAGCCCCAGCGTCACGCTATTTTTCGGCGAGTGATAAAGCGGGCTGACGATACCGAAATGCAGCGCCGCGCCATTGTCGCGCTGGGAAAAGGGCACCTCAGCCTGCAATTGCGCACTCAGCCAGTTGGTCAACTTATACCCGAGCCCCACGACACCGAGCGCCGAGCCTTTTACATTACCCATTCCGCGCAAATGGTCGCTGCCGTCGCTCATGGTATCGCTGTCGACATTGTGATCCTTACGGCCGGTGCGATAGCTCAGCGCCGCGCTGTAATCGAAGTTGCCAAGGCTGTTGCCATAACCGAGGCCGCGCGTCGAGCTGACAAAGAAGCCGTTACGCATTGAGTAATCGAGCACCAGCGCCGTCGAGACGCGGTTTTCATCGGAACCGGAATAGCGCGGCGCAACACCCACACCGCCCCCCAGCGTTAAGGTGGTACCCTGGGGCGGTTCTGCCGCCAGGGTTGGGGTGGAGAGCAGCGCCAGCAGCGCGCCCGGCACGATTTTTTTCAGAATGCTTTCCGGGAATGAAGGGCGGAACTTATGACGCAGTTCGGTGTTTCTCATTAACTAAGTCCTTATGGAGTCAACAGATTACGAGTCACCGCTAGTTTGAATATGCACCCTAAAGTTCTCATGAGCCGAAAATGAAGAAAGCATGAAGCGCGTGCCGGCGAGGCAAACCTGATAGATTTCCTGATACCGTATTTTTCTTCAGACGTTCTTCATTCACCGTTGATAACGTAACTATTGTGAAAATTCTCCTAATTGAAGACGACCTCGATCTTGGCAACGGCGTGCGCATTGCGCTTGCCGATCAAGGATTAGATGTCATATGGGTTCGCCGCAAAGAGGATGCGCTGCATCAGCTTGATGCCTGCGCACCAGAACTGGTGTTGCTCGATCTCGGGCTGCCGGACGGCGATGGCATGAGCGTGATGGCGTACTTGCGCCAGCGGCTTAAAGGCATCCCGGTCATCATTCTGACCGCGCGAGGCACGCTGCAGGATCGCCTGAGCGGGCTGGATGCCGGAGCCGACGACTATCTGGTCAAACCCTTTGTGCTCGCCGAGTTGTTGGCGAGGGTGCGAGCTCTTGCGCGCCGCAGTTACGGTTTTGACAATGAGGTAATCGACATTCGTGGATTGTCTCTTCATGTGCCAACGCGGCGCGTGACGGTAAGCGCGCGCAGCATTGAGTTGACGGCAAGTGAATATGCGCTGCTTGAGACGTTACTGCTGCGTCCCGACCGCGTAGTGACGCGCCCCTTTCTGGAGGAGAGGATCTTTGGCGCAAAAGAGAATATGAGCAACACCCTCGATGTGCATATGGGCAATCTGCGGCGCAAAATTGGCGAAGGGTATGTGCGCACGGTGCGCGGCGTAGGCTATGTCATTGATACCGTCCCGATCGAGAAGAGGGAAGGGTGATGGGAAATTTCTGGCGCAGCCTGAAGGCGCCGACGCTGGTACGCCGAGTTATCATCGCGCAAATGCTGCTGCTTACATTGCTGTGGTGCCTCTTTCTCACCTTCATTTTGTGGGAGGACTTGCGCAGCCCGCCGATCCTCACCGGGAGTGAGACTTACGAAACCATCTTTACCATGGTCGATCATATGGACGATCGCCCGCGGGAACGAACCGAAATGCTGGAAGCGTTCAGCCGGGCGCTGCGCGAGGGGTATGGCGGCGGTGACGATCCCGCACTCTCCATCAGCCTTATCGTGCGTAGGGATCACGCGATAATTTACTCCTCAGAAGGCGCGCCAATCGGGGTGACCAACAGCAGCTATGGCAAGCTGCAAAAAAGCGAGAGCGAAGGGCGACGCTGGACCAGCCGTACCCTGAAATCGGCGAATGGCGACACGGAGGTTACTCTGGTCACGCCTGCCGGTAGCTGGAACTTCTTTATCTACCTCAACTCGCGCGGCTACTACATCCTGCCGCTGCTGGTCTGCATCCCGTTTCTGCTCTTTCCCGCCTGGCTGTCGATCCGCATCGCCATGCGCCCCTGGAACAGGGTGGTCAACGAGATTGCTTCACGCACGCCGGAGGATCTCTCTCCCTTAAACGCCGTGCCGAAGCACCGCGAGCTTCGCCAGATGGTGGATGCAATCAATGACTTTCTGGCGCGATTGCGGGAAAGCACGGAGAGAGAGCGGGTGTTTATTGCTGATGCCGCGCACGAGCTGCGCACTCCGCTGGCGGCGATGCGCATCAACGTTGAAGCGTTGCAGGGCTATATCAGCAGCGAGCGTCAACAGGCGTTGCTGGCCGGGATTATTCGTAGCAACAGCCGTGCGGCTCGTCTCGTCAATCAGCTGCTACTGCTGATGCACAGCGAAGCGCGCACTGACACGGTGATGGCCCCCGTACCGCTGACCTCGCTGATCCAGGATCGCATGGCGGCGCTGTCGCCGCTGGCGGCTGAGCGGCGGATTGAACTGGAGTTTTACGCCGATGAGGAGTTCTGCATCGAGGGTGTCAGGGAGCGCCTGATGTCGCTGATTGATAACGTTATTGAAAATGCGATCAAATATAGCCCGGAGGGCGGGCGGGTTGAGGTCGCGGTGAGTACGTGCGATGCATTCACGCAGCTTCGCGTCTCTGATGCCGGCCCAGGTATCCCCGTTGAACTGCGCGAGCGCATCTTCGACCGGTTTTTCCGCGATCCCAATCAGCTGCAGAGCGGCAGCGGGTTAGGGCTCTCCATCGTCAGGGCGGTGGCGCAGCAACACAACAGCCGCGTCGGTTTGAGCACCTCGGCGGAGGGGGGATTAGTGGTGACCGTTGAGTTTCCCAGCCACACCGTCGCCTGAAAAAAGGGAGCAGCTTTGCGAAGGGGGTTAGCTTCTTAAATGTGGTTATGTACCTTCTCCATGCGGAAGAAAAGGAAAGTTGGCGTCCTTGGAGAGATTAAAAGCAAGGTCATAACCATCCCACGCTCTCTCGCCACTTATGATTGGAAACTTTATCATTTTCGCTTATTTTTTTAGAAATAGAGCGTGGATCTCTCCCAAGGTAATCGGATATTTCTGCTGGGGTCATATCAAAATCTACTAGCATGACTCTTAGTTTTTCCATCTCTTTTAAAGTCCAGGGTCTGCCATGGTTTTTATAAAGAAAAGCCTTATGTTCCCGTGTCTCTCGTCTTTTCTGCGCTTCCTTCTCCCTTTGAGAAATTTCATTTTTGAACTGTGCACGAAATTCCTTACTAAAATTTTGATCGATTGTTTTAGAGTGCAAATTATTAAAGATAAAGAGTGATGCCAAATCTAAATCAGGGGGGTTAATAATGAAATATTTTATTTTTTCTAAAAGTGGGTGTTCAATTTTGCCTAAAATACTTAAGTGTTTAACATTGAAAAAACCTCTTAAATCAAAGGCTTCAATAAGCTTTGCCTGGATTACACTTTCAATTCTAGTTGCATTTGAATAACAGTAATTGGCCATTGGAAGGGCCCAGACTGTCAATTGAGGCAGATACTTTTCAATTGCAATGCCTTGCCAATTGGCATCAAAAGTCTGGTTTTTAGCCAATATGTTTTTAGGTGAGTCAAAATGTAATGTGGTAGAACCCCATATTTTACAATCCTTTGCTAAGGATTGATAATGTCTTATATGGTTATGGATTTTGTATGTTGACATAAAACGGTACACATCATCATCGCGGCCTGCATTGTAAATAGTCCGATTTCCTCTCAGATACCCTTCATAATGCTCGTTTATCCTTCTCCCTACATTACAACTCACTCCGACATAAACAACACGATTGAAAAGCCCTTGATGGACGATAAGGTAAACCCCACTACACCCAGACCTTCTCGCATCTAATATCGAACCTAAAAATCTCCATTCCATTTTAAAATCCATCTTTGTGATTGGTCGTTGTTAAGTGAATTGATTTAATCATTTTCTGGCCTTTAGTGATGCGTTAACGATTAAAACAGGAAAGAGAAAGATGACAGAAGCGCCTCTTCGCTTATAACACCAGGCAAATAACGTTTTCAATCTCTAATCTGAACAACGCTCATTTAAAAATGGCACGAACGGAAAGATGCCACTCCGCCTCCTCATGTATATCTCCCTTCACAGAGAAAAAAGAGGAGATGAAGATGCTGAAAGGTAAAAGAGCGGTTATTACCGGCGGTGGTGGCGGATTTGGCCAGGCGCTCTGCGTATGGCTGGCGCGAGAGGGCGTTGAGATCGATTTTTCTGCGCGGCGGGCTGAGGATATTCAAAAAACCTGCGACATCATTACCGCGGAGGGCGGCATCGCCAGAGGGTGTCTGTGTGATTTAGCCCAGCCTGAATCCCTCTCTCACTTTTCTACCCAACTGTTAGCGTCAGACAAGCCCATCGACATATTGATCCTCAATGCTGCGCAGTGGTTGTCAGGCACCTTAGACGAGCAGCCTGCGGCAGACATTATCACGACCATCAATTCTGGCGTGACAGGGTCGATTCTGCTGACGCAGGCGTTGCTGCCGGGGCTTCGGCGTTCAGAGAGTGCGGATATCGTCGCCATCATCTCTTCATGCGGCATCCCGAACTTTACGGACTCCATTGCCCACCCCGCATTTTTCGCCAGCAAACATGGGCTTAGCGGCTTTATCACTAAACTGTCGCAGCAGCTTAGCGAAGAAAATATACGGGTTACCGGACTCTATCCGCCCGATTTTGAAGTGACAGGATTAGACGCGCTTGCCGCGAGCCAGGCGAAAATGGGCGAGCGTCTGCTGAACGGGCGTTCGGTCTGGGAGACGATGCGTTTTGTGCTGACGCAGCCGCGGAGTTGCCATATCGGCCAGATTTACTTCCAGGGCCCAACCCGCGAAGCGCTGCAACCGTAGCGCTTTCACACTCAGCAAAAGGGAATCGAATAAAAAACCGGGTTGGCACGTTTATACGCTAAACACCCCAGGGATTATCAACATGACGCGTATCGTGCCTGCCATCGCTCTCGGATTTCTGCTCAGCGCCTTTTCGGTATATGCCAGCCCGGCTGACTACCGTATTAATTCGCATGAGACCACCATTACTCTCTCCTGGCAGGCATTTGGCGATATGTCACAGGCCAGGCTGGGAAATGTCACCGGGGATATTGCCCTCAATGCCAACAACGACAGAGACGACACTGTCCATGTTGCCATTCCGGTGGCAACGCTGAATGCTTCTAACCAGCTGTTAACCTGGCAGATGAAAAGCAGCCTCTTTTTTGACGCTGAACGCTACCCGAACATCACTTTCACCAGCAGCCGCGTGGTGGCTGTGGGGCAGGGCCATTATCGGATTCTGGGCACTCTGGCGGTGAAGGACATCGCGCGCCCGGTGATTCTGGACGCCTTGCTGAATGATAAAACCAGCGGGCCAGAGAACCTTTCCCTGCATGCAACAACCACGATTTCACGCTCGGCGTTCAATATGACCCGTTTCTCGGCGCTGGTTGATGACAACGTAACAATCACTATTGCGATTCAGGCCCGCCTGCACCGGGCCGTCTGAGCGCGCCTTTGACTATGAAAGCGCCGCCTGCAGGGTGAGCGCGTGTTGCTTCAGCTGGGACGTGGGGTTACGGCCAATCAACACAAACTGATAACCACCTGAGCGCCACCAGACAAGGTTCATCTGGTGGCGCTGCTCGTGATTCAGCTCCGTGCGCGCGGGCTGGCTGTCCGGGGAGATACAGAGCGCCATCGGGCCATAATCGGCATGCATCCAGGCAATCTGCGCAATGGAAGTGGCGTCATAGCGCAGGATGCGCACCATTTTCAGCTCTGCTCCATGCAGTTCAAGTTGTTGCTCATTCGCCCGTAAACCGATGTCCTGTGCCGTGCGCGCCAGCCCGCGCTGCAATGCCGTGGGCGAGCTGTCTGCATCAAGCAGCGTCTCTGCGCTGTAGAGCGACATATATTGCGCCTCAAGGTCACGAATTTTTTCGCTCTCTCCTAACGCCTTCGTTGCAGGACGCGCCAGATAGCCCAGCCCGGAACCGATCACCAGAAAACTGAGCGAGGCGGCGATCAGCGCCCGTCGGCTGACGCCATTGGCCTTCGGTGCGGTTGCCGCAGGCCCGGCGAGCAGGGTGGCGAGCTGTGCCTCCATGCGTGCCTGCGGGGCGGCATTCAGCAGTGGCGCAAAAGCGCTGGCAATCTCTTGCTGGTTAAGCCTTAACGCGTCAGTGCGTGCGGCGAGCTGTGCATCCTCAGCCAGCGTGGCCTCGAAGCGCCGGGCATCGCTTGCCTCCATTTCGCCATCCAGCCAGGCGACAATGGCCTCATCGCTGTAGGGTGCTGTAAATCTGATGGTTTTCACTATCGCTTCTCCTGTACAGGTCGCGGGGCGTGAACAAGCTGGGCGAGTTTCGCCCGCGCCGTTGCCAGCCGGCTCATGATGGTGCCAATCGGCACAGACAAGGTATCTGCCGCTTCCTGATAGGTAAAACCTTCGACATAGACCAAAAAGACCGCGTTGCGCTGCGCTTCCGGCAGGTCGCTCACGTGCTGCATAATTTTTCCATAGTGCAGGCGAGCCTCATCCTGCTCATGGGTATCGGGCGCCAGCAGTTCATCGCTTTCGACGAAGCCCTGCCCGAGGCGCACCCGGCGGGCACGCACATCAGAAATCCAGATGGAGTGCAGAATAGTGAATAACCAGCTATCGATGCGCGTGCCGGGGGTGAACTGCGCGCTTTTTTCCAGCGCGCGCACACAGGTAGACTGAACCAGTTCCTCGGCAACCTCACGATTGCGCGACAGAACCAGCCCATAGCGCCACAGGCGTGTCAGATGTTCAGCAAGATGCTGGCGGACGTCACTACTAGTGATTTTTTTATCCTCATACCTTTACTCAGGATTCAGCATGGCCGTTAATCGCCGCCTCGAGATCCCGATACTCCTCGCAACTCTGCCCGCAGAGTGTGGCGATGGTTTTCAGTTGTGCTTTCGCCAGGTCAGGACGCCCTTTGATAAGCCACGCTTCACCCAGATATTCGCGCACTTTGGCATAAGTGGGATCGAGGGCGATAGCGCGCTGATAATAGCCGATACCCTCATCCGTACGCCCCAGCTTGCGCGTGGCATAGCCCCGGTAGTTCCATGCTTCGGCGGTATCGCCATTTTTCAGCGTGTTAAGCAGATTTAGCGCGGCCTGATACTCGCCTTTTTTTGCCAGATGATAGGCGTAACGGGTTTTATCTTCATCACTAAGCTGGCTTGTTTTTTCGGGCACGCACTGCTTTGTCGAACTGTCGTACACCTGCCCGGTGGGGCAATCGGGCGTTTTACTATTGCTGCTATCGTCCCCGGCGGCAAAAACCGGCGCGCTTAACAGGACAAAGGCCACAGGCAGCAGACGTTGAATCATCGCGGTGGGTAATTTCATGGTGGACTCCAGGTTAACGAAAAGCACGGCCGGGCAGCATGCGACGCAGTACGCCGTCCCGTAACAGGTAGTGATGGAAAAGCGCGGCGAGCGCATGCACAAGTGCCAGTGAGATCAACGCCCATGCCACTGTGTCATGCCACTCAGCAAGGGTATGCCGCAGGGTGGGGGTGATCTCCACCCAGCCTGCGAGATCGAACAGACCAAAAAACTGGAAAGGCTCGTGCTGCGACCAGCGGAAAAGAAACCCGAGCACGATTTGGGTAAAAAGAAGCAGATAGAGCGCGCCGTGCATGCCATGCGCGAGCCCTTTCGCCAGAGCGGAGCCTTCAAGCGGCGGCATCGAAAACTGGCGAGAGCGCTGGCTGAAGAGCCGCCAGAGCGGGCGGACAACCATAACCAACGCCAGCAGGATGCCGCAGGAGATATGCACGGCCTGCAACCCTTTTCGCAGCGGCGTCCCGCGCTCCAGCAGCTCCCAGATATGTGCGCTGGCAAAGAGGAAAATGACGCTGGCTGCGGTGATCCAGTGCAGTATCAGGGTAAAACTATCGTAGCGCTGTCGTGTCGGCGCAGGCGTTGTTGCGGTCATAAAGCGATCCCATCAGTGTGTTAATGATGGGTAAACGCCGCACCCTGTGGATCTATTCGATAAAAAATTGTTTTTTGCTTTTTATCCAGGCGAGCGGCGCTAAAAAGAGGCGGCTGTCACGCAGCAAAGCCGCGAAGCGGCGCAGTTTGTTGTTGTTTTGCGCCAACTTTGCCACCATGTGCCTCCAGATACCTGCTGTTGCAACGCGCTGAGCGGTAATGTCGACCTGTTCTGCTACGAGGACCTCATATGAGCACTTTTCATCAACATACCGCCACCAGCCTTGGCGGCCAGCCTGTTCCAATGGTCGACTACGCGGGGAAGGTGGTGCTGGTCGTCAATACCGCCAGCCATTGCGGCTTCACGCCACAATATGCCGGCCTCGAAACCCTCTACCAGAAATATGTCGCCCAGGGGCTGGTGGTGCTCGGTTTTCCCTGCAACCAGTTTGGTAAACAGGAACCCGGCAACGCGGATGACATCGCCCAGACCTGCCACATTAACTACGGCGTGAGCTTTCCGATGTTTGCAAAAATCGAGGTTAATGGCCCCGCCGCGCATCCGCTGTTTCGTTATCTGAAAAAGGCGCTGCCCGGCGTACTGGGGGAGCGAATAAAGTGGAACTTCACCAAGTTCCTGATCGGCCGCGACGGCAAACCGATCAAGCGCTTTGCGCCGTTTACCAAGCCGGAGAAAATGGAAACTGCGATTGTTGCTGCGCTTGAAAGCTGAGTTCAGCGGTTAATCGAAGGCGTTATTAACAAGGTAAAATGGATGAACTTGTGGCCAAGACGAAATATCACTTGGCTCTTGGAAGCGACATCAGCCGTGAAGCTATGTATCTCGAACTGTTTGAGGCTGGAACATACCCGCAGCGACAAATTGATCGAGTCTTCTATCCGATGTCACCCACGAGTTATCTTTTCATGCTGAGAAGGAAGCATTCCACAGGGAGAGACAATAAAGCTCATTCTCGAAGCGAAAAAATTGCTTCCGCCAGTTAAGCAAGGTAATGATGCGCCTGAAGGTCTGATAGCACCAGAGGCTTAAATTGCTAATCTGCTAGGGTACGGAGCATTGGTGCTAGTGACAGGACAATCTTCTTCAAATTGCTTAGTATTCTGGTCATCATTTGTTAAAAATTTAGTTTTCTGTTGGGATTATGCCGTGGCGATCTTCGATATAGATAAAGATGAATTACTTCGACTCTCAGATACTCTTTTAGAAGAGTTAATTGCTCGCCTTGCTGAAGCCGAAGTGGCGGCCAGCGGTTACAGTCCAGCCAGGGTGCGCTGGTCGGGATCGATCAATGCCCCAGATGGTGGAATTGATGTCCACGTGCAGGTACCGGTCGAACAATTGAACAGCGGGTATATTGAGCGGCCAGATACCGTTTTCCAGGCCAAAAAGCATAAGATGCGAAGGGCTGATATTCTGCGAGAGATGGCACCTTCTGGCGTCCTTTCTCCCATGATATCTGGTCAGGCTAGAGCAGGTGGAAGCTATATTATTGTTAGTCTGGACGAGGATTGCTCCCCCTCCATGCTTGGCGAACGCGTCAGAGCGATGCAGGATGCTGTCAGGCACGATCCCTGTCACGCAAATCTTCATCTGGCCTTCTATGATCGCGCCAAGTTAGCACAGTGGATACGTCAATATCCGTCTGTGATGCTCTGGGTGAACAGAATACTGGGGCGGGGATATTCCGGCTGGCAGCCATATGGCGCATGGAGTTGCCCTCCGGAGGGGGCGGAAGATACTCTGATTACCGCCTCCGGTATCACAATCTCACTTCCGTCAGAGCAAGGTCCCCCCTTGAGTATTAAGGATGCCATCGTGCCGATACGCCAGCTTATCCTGACTACTCGGAAAGCCGTGCGCATCACCGGTTTATCGGGCGTGGGTAAAACGAGGATTGTTCAGGCCTTGTTTGAGGAATCCATCGGTACTGATGCCCTGAACCGCACTCTGGCGGTGTATGCAGATACCGGTGACGATCCGAACCCTTCGGCCGCAGCCATGCTAGAACGCCTCATTGCTGACCAGCGCAGCGCAATAATGGTTCTCGATAATTGCCCGCGTGAGTTGCATGCCTCCCTTGCGGCAAAAGTCACCTCTCACGGAAGCAGGATCAAACTTATTACCGTTGAATATGATATTCGGGAAGACAAACCTCAGACCACAGAAGTGATCCACATTGAGGCGGTAGGGCCGGAAGTTGCTGAAAAACTTCTGTTGCGCCGTTTCCCCGGTATCGGACAGTTGAACGCTCGTCGGATCGCTCAATTCGCTGACGGGAATGCCAGAGTCTCACTGGCTATCGCCGAGAGAGTGGAGGAGGGGGAGTCGCTGGCCGTTCTGTCTGATGCACAACTCTTCGACAGACTTTTTGAACAACGCCATGGGCCGGACGAGGGATTACGAGAGCAGGCCGAGCTCCTTTCGCTTGTCTACTCATTTTCGAGTGACGTTTCTGAAACAGGCGACAGTGAGCTGGGGATCCTGGGGGCACTCGCGGGTTATCCACATCACCAGCTCTACCGGACACTCAAAAAGCTGACCGATCGCCACATTCTTCAGGCTAGGTCGCACTGGCGGGCCATCTTACCCCATGCTATCGCGAACAGACTGGCCGCCTCTGCGCTGGACAATTTTCCGGTAGCATGTCTCAGATCTACCTTTGAAGCGCCGGGACGTGAACGCCTGCTTATGTCGTTTGCTCACCGGTTGGGGCTTTTACACGATCATCCGGTGGCAAAGGTGATCGCTACCGCATGGCTTCAGCCGGAAGCGTTATTGGGTAATCTGCTGGCCTTAGAGGACTTGCCAACTCGTATGCTGAAATACATTGCACCGGTGGTGCCTGACGTTCTGCTTAACCGGATTGACGAGGTCCTGAGGGACTCAGACTTTAAAGGTGGGGAACGACGTCACGATCCGCGCTGGAGCACCATCCTCGACCTTTTGCAGGTACTGGCTTGGGAGCCTTCATACTTTGACCGGTGCACCAGCCTTTTGCTGCAAATCGCGGATCATGAAATGGATAAGCCTGGTCAGCATAATGCACGGGATAAACTTACCTTGTTCTGTCAGCCCTATTTGTCAGGCACACATGCTTCTCTAAAGCAGCGAATTGCGCTTCTGGAAAAATGTCTCTCTTCAGCTGTGCCACAGCGTCGTGCTCTCGGACTGAGAATGCTTTCTTCGGGACTTAGCGGTTCGACGTGGACAGGCTCGGGTATCTGTGAGTTTGGGGCCCGACCGAGGGATTATGGGGCAGAACCAGACTATGACGCGTTGATGACGTGGCGACGTGCGTTCATCGCGATTACCGTTCGCGTCGGAAACGCCGATGATATACATCTTGCTAGCGGTGTGCGGACCATTCTGGCAAATTCACTCAGTAGCCTGTGCAGTGATAAAAGGATGGGCTCCGTCTTGGTTGTTGCCGCCCGTACACTGCACGCCTGTCTTCCCTGGGGAGAAGGCTGGAAGGCGATTCGGACAAGGCTGTACTTTTTGAGAAAGGATCCTCAGGTATCCCCCATGCTGTTGGAAACGCTTGATGCTCTTGAAAAGGAGCTCAGGCCAAATGATTTGCTTTCGGGTATCCGGCTTTATGTCCTGAGCAAAGGCCACTATAACTGGGCGCTTGATGACGACTTTAACATGCATGGCCAGGACCGATACGCTGAAGCAGAAGAGCGACTGATGGCCAGAGCAGAGCAACTGGGGCGTGAGTTTGCCACTTCGACGCTTTGTCTTTCTGATCTGAGACCTAATCTGTTCTCTTCTGAGTGGATGCCTTACCGGAGCGCATTCGGGAAGGGACTCGCTCAGGCAACCTCGAATCCTCATGAAGTCTGGCAATTGCTTATAAAAGAACTGGAACTGGACCCTACTGAAAATAAAGATTTTTCGTTATTTCTAGGGTTTATCGAAGGCTTGGATCGTATTAATGAGGCGTTAGCGCATGAATTTCTGGATCTCTGCGCTTTGCATTCTTCACTCTGTCGAGTTCTGATTAATTTGCATCCCCAGCGAGATTTTACAGAAACGGACCTCAATCGATGTATGTCTCTCCTGAATAAACCTCATGCTCGTATAGTCATGTTTGACGCCATTTTTTGGCAAAAAAAATGCTTGCATTTGCCATTACCTCGAGTACTCGATCTGGCCGAACGGTTGCTCTCTAAAGAAAACGGAGCTGAGGCAGTTCTGAAGGGGGTGGGGATGAGGCTACATGGCAAAAAAACGACAGTGGACATGCCTGATCCGGAACTTATTCAAATAGGTTTCAGGGCAGCCATTCAAATTTTACAGAAAGATACTGACGATCATGGCGGTCTCATTGATGACTTTATGGAATCTGTCGTAGTGCCGGCATTGCAGTCCGACAGGCATGAAGGACGGATAGAACAGTGGCTGGACGCTGTCTTCTATGTGATCGATAAACACTATGGTCTTGTGCATGATTACCGTAAAACTATTCAGGCAACGGTTGCACTCATTCCTGAAGCTTTTCTCTCACGTCTTCTTGCGGATTCTAAAGAGCAAAGATGTATGCGGTTGTTCTTTATGCGTGGCGGTGTTGCGGATACTCCACTGCTTTCAGATGTTGACATCGAAATCCTGGTTGACTGGTGCTCCAGCAGTGACGATCCCAAGGTATGGGCATATGTGCCGCATGGGTTAGAAATATGGTCAAGTAGTACTGAAACTAAAAATACTACTTTGCGCGAAAAAGCTATCAAATTCTTAGAGGCTGCACCTGAACCTTCAGTGGTTCTTGAGTCCTTTGCTGAATTAGCGAGTCCGACAAGTTGGAGTGGGAGTCTTGCAAACATATTACAATCCCGGGCTGACGCTTTGTGTGAACTCATTGAACACGAGCGGAACAATATTTCTAACGCTGCAAAAAAAATACATGAGAGATTGATATTTATGATTGAGCGTGAAAGCAATCATGAACAGTGGAAAGATCGTGAAGGTGAGCAGCGGTTTGAGTCATAACGAATAACTATGTAGATATGAGTTTCAACTGATCGTTAAGACTATTTAATAATAGTTTTTTCAAATATCTCAATGCTTAATAGCAGGCAAAACGTCCGCTTCGCACCAGAAGCGGACGTTTAACGTAGAGCCAATCAACGGCACGCCTCGGAAACAGCATAGCTGTCCTCGAACATGCGGAAGCGGGTAATAAGGCCGTTTTCAATTTCCATATCAAGGACAAATTCTGTTTCGATCAGCTTGTCGGTTTTTTTAACCCGGGATGCAAGTTCTCCAATCGTCATAACCCGCTTACCCTTGACGAGGATATCTTTGATTTCAAACCGCTCTGGCGTCAGGTGTGAGCGGATTTGTGCATAAAATTCTGCCACGCCTTTTCTGCCCTCTTTGCGGCCAATCCACGGAACCAGCCGGGTATTTCCCGCCACCAGCCAGTCAACGTTTTCACTCACCAGCGTCGCGATCTCATTCACATCTTCTGCGGTGGCGATACGGTGAAAAAAGGTTTCTGCTACTGCCTGTGCTGTTTGATTGGTCATGGCGTGTTACTCCCGATAAGCGTCGTTAAGAGTTATCAGACTAAAAGGACGTATTAAAAATCGCCTTAGCCAACGGTGCGGTTTGAGAGATGACTGACATTATTCAGTGCATCTGCCTGAACGAAAGATGCCAACTTATACGCATAAAAAAATAGTCAAGAATGTGCCGCGGAATGGAGCGAAATTAACGAAAAGAGATGCGATTTTGTATGTATATACATTTATTTACAAATGGATAATATTTATCGGGCTGAGAGTAGAGCGTTAGGCCATTTTTTAAGATTCCCCCTATTTTTCTTAATAGGGGCAGGTTTACCATCTGAGCGTTTATTACCCATTAGATCAAGAAGATATGTCTAAAATACTCTTTAATGGTTCTACACACCAAATAACGTTAGTAGATGGTAGCGGCAACAGTGTTAGTTCCTGGCCTGCCTACAATAATGTTGATAGCCATGCGACGCTCACACATATCCAAAACGGAACCTACCCGTTTCAGGATAGAGTTCATCCGCACCGTCACCATTCCGCAACGGCCGATACGACTGATGGCCCTTATGGTATGTACGGTATTTTCCGCTTCTCTGTTCCTCGTCATCCGGGAATTGGTCTGCACTCCGGTCGCGCGCATGCTCGCCATGCTCCGGGGCCTCAGCATGCAACAATGGGGTGCATCAGAACGACTGATGAAGCAATCGCAGCAGTTATAAAAATGGCCAGTGTTTCACCCTTGACCACTATTGAGGTGATTGGAAATACGGGGCGTGCAGCCCATGCTGCGACAAAAAGAAATCACAAACATTCGCTTCACCACCGCCATTACGGATAAATATTCCCTATGAAAAAATTAATATTACTGATGCTTGGCGGGCTGCTGACAGCCAATGTCGCACTGGCCAAAACATGTACTCCTGCGGATGCTGAATCCGCCGATATGGCTGTCGACTCTTTAAATTCATGGAGCGCCGTTAACCAGAATCGCCTTAAGTTTGGTCATTGCGATGAGGGTGATATTTCAGAAGGCGTTTCAGAGGCGGTTGCGCGGCTTTTGGCCGATCGCTGGGATACATTGCCGGATTTAGCCATTGAGATCCGTAAAAACCCTCCACTGAAGAAATATGTTCTGCGACACATCGACTCCACCCTTGATACCAAAGATCTCGATAAAATCGGCAATCAGGCCGCCCACTCTTGCCCGGCTAAAGAGGAAAAACTGTGTGGCGAAATTAAAGTCGCCGCAGGAAAAGCAGCCGAGGAGTAATTCCCGCGATAAGTGAACGTCCGCTAAGCGGACGTTTTCCCGAAACGCACCTGGTTAAATATTCTCCCTCACGGTTCGCCTTCCCAGTAATCGACGCCTTTGCCCCTGAAATCGACCACCCTGAAACCATCATTTTTCTGATTGGTTGATTTCACTAAATATTTATTCGAATCCGGGTATTCGCACACTTCGGGGAACTCCATGGTGCTGACAGACATGTACATCAGCGGCAGGGAGGAGGTATTGATAATCTGATGCGGCCACGCTTTCCCGGGCGGAATAGTGATGACGTCTCCCTCTTCGATGGCAACCATCCGTTCGGCGATCCTTAGCGTGCCGTTACCCTTCAGAATGATAAACATCTCTTCCTGAACATGATGGAAATGGAAGGGCGTCGATCTTTTCCCCGGAGGAAGCGTATCCACAGAAGCACCAAGCTTTTGGGCCAGCGTGCCAGAGGTGAGCGAACCTCCCTCTGAGGCATAAAGTGGCTCGCGCTCAAAACGTACGTCATTTACTTTATTGAAGTTTTTTATGGTGAATGTATCGCTCATAACGTCACTCCATAGTTATCTGAGTTCAGGCTCAGTTTCTTAACGACAATGCCACCTTACCCGATCCGTTAATATCTTCGCCTTATCCGCTTATTTTTGCGCACGATCGGCGCTGTACGCTACCGCTTTCATCTCCTGCAACGCTTCAAGTCGGCTTTCCAGCGCGGCTTTGATATTCTCATAAGCCGTGCTGCCGAGCGGCAGGCGAAGCGGGGGGCTGGCAGCATCCGCCGCTGCAATCATCGCCGACACGCATTTCTCAGCATCTCCCTTAATCGCAAACTCGCCCGAGAGCAGTGCGGAGCGCAGTGCCCCCGCTGGCGTATCACGGTAGACGGGCAGGGCATCGGCAATATCCAGACCCGCACCGAATTGCGTCGCCGTCGGGCCCGGTTCGACCAGCAAGAAGTCAATGCCGAACGCTGCCACTTCCTGGCGAACCGCTTCGACAAAGCCTTCTATTCCCCACTTCGTCGCATGATAGAGGCTGAAATTAGGATAGGCGATCTGCCCTCCTTCTGACGAAACTTGCACAATGCGCCCGCCGCCCTGCAGCCGCAACAGTGGGATTGCGGCGCGGATCAGCTGAATGGAGCCGCTAAGATTGGTGGCGATTTGCCGCTCAATCTGGGCATCGCTCAGCTCCTCGGCGGCACCAAACAGGCCGTAGGCGGCATTGCTGACCACCACATCGATGCGCCCCGCCTGAGAAAATGCCGCCTCGACGGTTGGTTTTATTGTTGCCGACTGGCTCAGATCGAGCACCATGACCTGCAAAAGGTCGCCATACTTCGCCACCATCTCTTCCAGCACGGTGCTCTTGCGCACACTTGCAACCACTCGATCGCCGCGTGCCAGCAGCGTTTCACACATCAGGCGACCCAGACCGCTGGATGCGCCGGTTATTAGCCAGGTTTTCATTATGCTTATCTCCGTTTGATAAAGTGGAAACAATCATAAAACGAATGATTGATGCCATAATCGCCCTGAACTGGAATGAGCTGGTGTGGAATATTCAACAATGAAGCGTCCCTCCTGGAACGAACTGTTAGCGGTAAAAACCGTTGCCGAGCAGCGTAGCTTTAGCCGCGCGGCCGATCTGCTTGGGCTTAAACGCTCGTCACTGAGTCACACGATCAAAGGGCTGGAAAAATCGCTCGGCGTGCAGCTCTTCCTGCGCACCACCCGCAGCGTTGCGCTCACCGGGGCAGGGGAAATGCTGATGGCGCGCCTGTCGCCGCTGCTGGCTGAAATGGATGAGTTGCTAAATGATGTGAGCGCTAATGCGCAGCAGCCTTATGGCACGCTGCGCATTAGCGCCAGCGATACGGCGATAAGCCTGCTGCTGGAAACGGTGTTGCCGGACTTTATCCAGCAAAAGCCGGGAATTGAAATTGATCTGGTGGCGCAGGGGCAACTGGTCGATATCGTCGAGCAGGGGTTTGATGCCGGCATTCGTCTGGTTGAAGATGTGCCGGGCGATATGATCGCCATTCCTCTCAGCGGGCCGCTGCGCTTTGTAACGGTGGCCTCGCCCGGCTATCTGGCAGGACGGCCAGACATCGCGCATCCGCAAGACCTGATGCAACACCGCTGTTTGCGCCAGCGTTTGCCGGGCGGAAAACGCTATCACTGGGAGTATCAGCAGGGTGAAGTGCAGTTCGAGCTGGATGTGCCGGGTAGCCTGACGCTGAATAACAGCGCGTTGATGGTCGAAGCCGCCGTCGCCGGGCTGGGCATTGCCTATGTGCCGGAGCGCTATGCCCGCCAGCATCTGGACGCCGGGCGGCTGGTGACGCTGCTTGACGACTGGGCGGTGTCGTCAGCAGGGATTGCGCTCTATTTTCCGCAACATCGCCATATGCCCGTTGCATTGAGGCTTTTTGTCGACAGGGTAAAAGCGATGCAGCGCGGATGAGCGGTAACCGACGTAACAATTACTCTTTGCCGCCTGATGTCACCCGCTGGCGGTGACAATCCGCCGGCTCCACTTTTTTCCCCTCTGCGGAACAGACACGTAACGGCTGCAAAGGCTGACCGCTGGTGTTATCCACCAGCACAGAGTGAACCTCTCCCTCTGCAAACAGATAGCGCTCACCCCATTGCCGCATCGCCACTACAATCGGAAACACCGCGCGGCCTTTGTCGGTCAGCACATATTCACTGTAGGCGCTGCCATCGGAAGCCGGACAGATCTCAAAGATGCCGTGCTCAACTAACAGTTTGAGGCGAGTGGCGAGAATGTTTTTTGCCAGCCCCAGATTTTTTTGAAACTCACTGAACCTGCGCACATCGTCAAACGCTTCCCGGATAATCATCAAACACCAGCGCTCACCAATCGACTCGAGGGTTCGGGCCACGGGGCATTCACTGGTTCTGAGGGATTCCTGTTTCGCCATTTCTGCACTCCCGGCATCACTTTTGAGGAAGATGAGTATAAGTTCCGCGCAAACTGGTTGCAAAAGAAAACCTCGAATGCTATCTTTGTCGCTATTGTGGTTTTAAAAAGCAACCAGCTAGGCAGTCGCGATGAGAAATAAATTGAGTGTAGAGGCGGGTATTACGCAGAATGCAGGATCTGGCGATGCTTTGGTGCTAAAACCCGGCATTGTCTTTTTGTTCTCGCTGATAAGCGCGCTGTCGGTGGCAAATGTTTACGCGTCACAGCCTTTACTGGAATCCATCGCGCTGACGCTCAATATCTCTCAGGGGGTGATTGGCAGCGTGGTAACAGCAACCCAGGCGGGGTATGCGCTCGGATTGATTTTTCTTGTGCCGCTCGGGGATGGGATTAACCGAAAAACCCTCACCATCACGCTGCTGTCGCTCTCGGCTACGGCACTGCTGGCGGCGGGATTAGCGCCCAATTTTGTCACTCTGCTGTGCGCGCTGTTCTTTATTGGCCTGCTGGCGGTGGTGGTGCAGCTGGTGGTGGCCTGGGCCGCCACTTTGGCGGCACCGGAGCAACGCGGAAAAATTGTCGGCACGGTGACCAGCGGCATTGTGTTGGGCATTCTGCTCTCCCGCGTAGTCGCCGGCAGTCTGGCGGATTTTGCCGGCTGGCGGGCGGTTTACCTGACCTCCGCCTGCCTGATAGTGCTGATGGCCTGCGTGGTGGCGAAAACGGCGCCCGCGCCATCCGTTGAGAAGCGCACGGCGACTTATCTCTCTCTGCTGCGTTCGGTTTTCAGGCTCTTTATCACCGAGCCGCAGTTGCGAAGAAGCGGTGCGTTCGCGCTGCTTATCTTCGCTGCGTTCAGCATGTTGTGGAGCGCAGTGGTGTTGCCGCTCACTACGCTGTCATTATCCCATACTGAAATCGGCTTGTTTGGCCTGGCTGGGGTGGCCGGTGCGCTGGCGGCGGCGAAGGCGGGTGCCTGGGCTGACAGAGGCTGGGGACGCAGCGCCTGCGGGGCCGCGCTGCTCGTGCTGACGCTCTCATGGTTGCCCGTCGCTGGCATCGAATCTTCTCTGCTGTGGCTGGTTGTTGGCATTATTATGCTGGACTTCGCCGTGCAGACGGTGCACGTAATCAACCAGAGCACACTCATCGCTGCCAGGCCAGAGGCCGCAAGCCGACTGGTGGGCGCGTACATGTGCTTTTACTCGACGGGCAGCGCAACGGGCGCAATTATTGCCACCCAGCTCTACGCTCACTTTGGCTGGAGCGCGGTCTGCATAGCCGGGGCAGGCGTCAGCGCCTGCGCGTTTCTGCTCTGGTGCGTAAAGAGATAGTTTCATCCGCGCGCGCGAAAAATCGCTGCAAGTTTCAACACAGCGGACTCCATTTCCCGCTCGTTGTAGGCGGCAAAGCCCATCAGAAAACCCGTTGAGGCAGGCTGGCCTGCACATAACGCGGTCAGTCCGAGCATATCGACATCCGCGCGACGGGCGGCGAGGGCGATCTCAGCTTCTGCGATCCCCGCTTTGAGGTGGCAGGGCATCTGCATACCGCCCGCCGGCGTCACCCAGGTGACGAAATCAGCGAGGTGCTGCTCGATCAGGCTGGCCAGTTTGTCACGCCGCGCAACATAGACGCCGCGCATCATCCGCACATAGGCACCAAAGTGCCCGCCCTCGATAAATTTAGCCAGCGTCAGCTGGGCAATAGAGGCGGTATGACCATCCATTAATGTGCGCGCGACCGTCAGCGGTTCTACCAGCTCATCGGGAACGATCAGATAGGCGAGGCGCAGCCCCGGAAACAGTGACTTCGTGAAGGTGCCGATATAGATCGTCCGGTCAGATCCATCCAGCCCCTGTACGCAGGCCATGGGTTTGCCTTCATAGTGAAATTCACTGTCGTAATCATCCTCAATGATCCACGCCTGGTGCCGGTTTGCCCAGTCGATAACCGCCAGCCGCCGATCGAGTGAGAGCGTGGCGCCGGTAGGGTACTGATGAGAAGGGGTGAGATAGATCGCCCTGGCCGGTTCGCTCAGGGCATTAAGCTGCTCAATCGACAGGCCGTTATCATCCAGCGCAACCGGCAGGGTGTTCAGCCCGGCCGCTTTGAAGGCTTTATGCGCTCCCTGATAGGCGGGATCTTCAATAACCACGCCATCGTTGTTGTCCATCAGCACGTTTGCGCAGAGTGTGAGTGCCTGCTGGGAACTGGTGACAATGATGATGCGATCTGCGGTAGCGTGCGCGCCGCGCTCCAGGTTGACATACTCAGCGATCGCCCGTCGTAACCGCTCCATACCCTGGGGCGGGCTTTGATCGAGAGCCTGGTGGCGATACTCTTTCAGCACCTGGCGCTGCAGGCGCTCCCAGGTAGGGATCGGAAATAACCGTGTTTCAGGAATACCCGGTGCCAGCGGGCGAGGGCGGGAAAATTCGCGCACCCCTCCGCTTTGATAGATGACCTCTCCCCGGGCGCTGAGCGCGGGTTTGCGTACTCCAGCACTTGAACGGCGCTGCCTGGCCTGCGATTTCAGCAGCCGGGTACGGGGCGAGACGAAGCTCCCTTTTCCGGTGTGCCGTTCAATAAACCCCTCCGCATGCAGGCGACTGTAGGCGGCTTCAATGGTATCCCGCGAGACCGTAAGCGATGCTGCCAGCGCGCGGGAGGCGGGAAGCGCTTTCCCCTCAGACAAGATCCCGTCGAGGATAAGCGTGCGTATCGCCCGCTGGATCCTTTCATGCAGCGGCAGCGATCCGTTGGCGGGATCGATCATCCACGCTTTCACCGTTTCAAGTTGTGCATGCTTAAACATCGGCTCTCCCCGCCATGACGCATCTTAACCGCCAGTCTAAAGCAACAGGGGCGAATGCCGAACCTAAATTGGTCTGCTCTGTATGCGAAAATTGGTGGGGCTAAACGTGCCATTGCCTGCTTATAATCATTTCGCAAGGGTAATGAGTTATTTCCATTCAATGGGTAGGAAATTACCGCCGGGATCTATTTCGGTGCAGCTTATTTACGCCTGCCGGGCACGTAACAGATATAAAAAAAGAGAGGTCATGACTATGAGTAATACTATTTTTACGATTGAAGCGGTCATCGAGAGTGATTATGAGGGCTGGTTGCCGCTGTGGGAGAAATATCAGGAGTTTTATAAGGTGGATATTCCCGAGGCGGTGACTCAACGCACGTGGCAACGATTTTTCAGCCCGGTTGAGCCAGTATTTTGCGTAGTGGCGAAATATAACGGCAAGGTGGTGGGGTTTGCTCATTATCTCTTTCACCGCTCAACCTGGGCGGAGAGCGATTATTGCTATCTTGAAGATCTCTATGTCTGCGAATCCGTTCGCGGCCAGCAGGCGGGCAAGCAGCTGATTGAATATGTGCAGCGCGAGAGCAGAAAACGTCACGCCAGCCATCTCTACTGGCACACCCACGAAACTAATTATCGCGGGCAGCGTTTATATGACTGGGTGGCGAAGAAAAGCGGCATGATCGAATATCGCATGCAGGTGAGATAACGATATTTTTTTCGCCTTTGGTACCCTTTGAAAAAAAATCAGGGCTTCGAAGCAAGCGACGCGTCGCGGCCGTTTTAACCTGAACAGGATGGATAAAATCGTGAAGAAGGTACTTTTATGTGGCCTGATACTGGCCTCTGCGTCATGCGCTGATTTCCAGAAAAGTATGCAAGATCAGATGAACGCGGTGAACGCCGCGCTCACACCCAAAGGCACAAACGCACCGCAGAGCGCCTCTGCCAGGAGGGTGGGCACCATCACAAACGAGCAGTGCAAAACCAGCATCGGCAAGAGCCGTAGCTATTTCGAACAGCTTATTGGCTTCAGGCTGAATGAGTCCAACTCGTCCAGCTATACCTCTTTTTCGCAAACCTACAATTTGAAAATATCCGACAGGAAAGACCGTCTTGGCGGTAACTATGCCATCTGCGTCATTGCCATCGATCCGCAAACGGATAAAGTCACAACATTCTCTATGCCGGTTTAATACCGTACCTCACTCTGTTTTACAGAGAAAAATAGGGGAGCCAGAGGGTTCCCCTATTTTTGCCATAATCCAGCGTGGTGAAAGAGGAGTAATGTTGCTTATTAAGGCTATTCTCATATTGTTGAATTATCACGGCTGGAAACGATAATAAATTTAGCTTTAGTCGAACATATTTTATAAATTTCGCGGCTGCTATGTTGGCAAAATGCTAACGGTATGTTGAAGCGCTATGGCGAAAAATGTAGGATAGCGGCTCCATTTATGTACAAGGAAAATAACTTATACCTGAGCACAGTGAGGGTGTTCACCTTTGGCTTATTTGCCGTCGCGAACGTTGTTCGCTTTTTAAGAAAGGGTATAAAAAATGAGTACAGAAGATGAGCTGGTAAGGATCCGCGAAGAATTAAGCAGTATCAGGCGCCGTGTTCGTGGTGGTGGTGGAAGCGACTACTGGTTTGTCTATGCGGTACTGATCCTCCACGGGCTGGTAGCAGGTGGCGTAACGGGTTACTTTTTAACCTCCCAGGCAGGCTGGAAAACGCTTCCTGCCTATGGGCTGGTCTACATTGTCTCTGCGCTGCTATTTTTAGTTGGCTTTAAAAGACCGGTTCTGCACCTGATCTATGTTGCGCATGCTTGTTTCTATTGGGGCGTGATTGCCTGGGGTAGTGCTCATCAATTAGGCCCTGTTGTGAGCTGGGGATGCGGGATCGCTGCGTTTATATTGTCCTTTATAACCCTCTGTCATCCTTTAGAAGTCTTTCCAAGGCTAAAACAGAAGAAATAAACGCACCCTTTGAGGTCGTTAATTTCAGCGCGTAGTACGCTGACAAGCGCGCAAATAAAACGGGAACCCTAGGGTTCCCGTTTTGCGTACAATGCCAGCCGCCTGAATCAGAGGCGAAGTGCAACTTACTGTGTCGACGTGGTTGTCGTCGTTGTGGTGCCAGTATTCGAACCGTTATTGCCGCCAGCCGCCAGCAGTGCGAGGCCGGTTACGGCCGTGGCGACGGTCACCCCTGCAATGGCGGAAGATCCCACTGCAAATTCAGAGGCGTTTGCGCCAGCCGCTTCACCGCTATTGAGCGCCAGGGCAGAGCCCGACGCGGCAACAGCGTTACCCGCCGCTATCATCAAAACCAGGGCAGCAATTGTCATTTTCATCTTTCTCTTCTCCATTTAGCGTTACTTCCATCAGGGCAATGACACCCACCCATACACTATTTTTATTGTTGCCAAAGCGGGGTTTATAACTGTATCTGTTTGTTAAATATGAACTTTTCATTCATTGACTAGCTATCAAGTGACTGATTTACCGACGCCTCGTTTTTAATCTCAGTGAGTATTTTCAGACGATCCGCATTCATGCCTGCGTGCTGCTGGCGCTTTTAGCGGCGCGGCCTACGCTTAAAAGATGCGACGCAGCGGCCTGCAACGGGGCTGCGCTATAGCTGTCGTGAATGGAAAAAATGACAAAGGAGCAAGAATGAACATTGCCTGTCTTGGTTGGGGATCGCTGATTTGGAAAGCGGATGGTTTACCGCTGGCCAGCCGCTGGTATGCCGATGGCCCGCGTTTACCCATTGAGTTTTCCCGCGTCGGTGATGGGGGCGAGCTGGCAACGGCGATCTGCATTAACGCGCCGGCGGTTCCGGTTCACTGGGCGTTTCTCAATACCGGCGATCTCGAGCTTGCGACCGCGGCCCTGCGTAAGCGCGAGCAGATCCCGGATTCACGGGAAGATGGCGTCGGCTCGCTGGTGCTGGCGGGCAATATGGACGGTACTCTCGCCACCTGGGCGGCGGCAAGACAGCTTGATGCGGTGATCTGGACCGCGTTGCCACCGCGTTTCAATGGCATTGAAGGGCGGATCCCCTGTGTCGATGATGCGCTCAATTATCTGCGTTCATTATCAGGCGACACCCTGGATCATGCGCAGGACTACCTCTGCCGGGTTCCTGCCGTGTTCGACACGCCCTACCGCAGGGCAATTCGCGAGCAGCTCGGCTGGCCCTGCTAATTCCGACCGTCGCGTAACTAATCACATTTTTGTAACACTTTCATCGCACCCTGGTAGCGCTTCGCCAGGGTAGACTCTGCCTGCTCATTGAATATGGAAAAAAGAGAACTTTAAGATGCCATTACGTTCGATTCAGGCGTTGTGTTTACTCAGCTTCTTTATGGCGGATGTGCGGGATGGTCTTGGTCCCTTTCTGGGGATCTTCCTGATTCACTATCACTGGAGCGCGGAAGCAATCGGCTACGCGATGACCGCAGGCGGTATCGCCGGGCTTCTGGCGACGCTGCCCTCCGGGATTGTGGTGGATGCTTCGGCGCGCAAACGGGCGATTATCGCCGTGGCCGCGCTGCTGATTATGGCGGGCACGCTGCTGCTATGGTTCTTCCCCGGCTCGTTGATGGTTTATGCAAGCCAGGTGGCAACGGGCATTTCGGCGGCATTTATCGGCCCGGCAATGGCGGGCCTGACGCTGGGGCTGGTGGGGCAGCAACGCTTTGCCCATCAGCTGGGACGTAATGAAGCTTACAACCACGGCGGCAATATGCTTTCGGCGCTGCTGGCTGGTGTTGCCAGCTGGTACTGGGGCATCGGCGCGGTCTTCCTGCTGATGCTGGTGATGGCCTTTGGCGCGCTGATGGCGGTGCTGGCGATCCGCGAAAAAGATATCGATCACCGCGTTGCGCGCGGGCTTAATCCTGAAGAGACGCTCGGTGAGATCCCGTCGCTCTTTACGCTGCTCAAAATCCCGGCGCTCACCATCACCGGGCTGACCCTGATGCTGTTCCATCTGTCGAATGCCGCACAGTTGCCAATGCTGAGTATGCAGGTGGCTTCAGGCCATAACGCCGCGCTGTTCAATCCTGGCGCGTATGCGGCAATGACGGTGGTGATAGCGCAGGGCGTGATGATCCCGGTGGCGCTGATGGTCTCGCGCTACGCCCAGCGATATGGCTATGAAAAACTGATCCTCATCGCTTTGATTATCCTGCCGGTTCGCGCAATGACCGCCGCGCTATGGCCCTCACCGTGGGCGGCGATCCCGGTGCAGGTTTTTGATGGGATGAGCGCCGGTATCCTCGGCGTGGCGGTGCCCGGCTTTATTGCCTCGCTGTTAAACGGCACGGGGCACGTCAATGCCGGGCAGGCGCTGGTGATGCTGATGCAGGGCTTCGGTGCCGCCATCAGCCCCTCGCTTGCCGGAACCGTGGCGACGCACTACTCCTGGCGCACGGCTTTTATCACGCTGGCGAGCATTGCCCTGACGGCGCTGCTCATCTGGCTCGGCTTCGCCAAAAAAGGATCAACGCAACCCCTTCGCGATTGACCTCTCCTGCGGCTGATGCGCTGTTAGCGGTTCCCGGCGCATCAGATCGCGGCAGACATAAAAGAGCCCAATCATAAAAGGAAACTCATACAGCTCTTCAATCAGATCCTGATAGTCGCGCTTGTGCAGGAAGAAGTGGGCGATTGCGCGGTGGTGCTCCACGCTGTCGGAGATCAGGAAAGTGATGACCACCAGCGCAAAACTCCAGACAAGCAGGGTTTGATGGCGCAGTCGGTCAATAATCTGCTGGCGTAGCGCATGGGAAAAGAGAGGAAACAGCACCAGCGCGCCAATCAGTAACACCGAGATGGCACGAAAGAGCAGGCGCGGTTCATGCGGAAAATAGTCGCGGCCCCAGCTGACGCTGCGTCCAAGCAATACCAGCCACCACATCGCAGCCCAGAGCCAGAACCGTTTGCGCTCCGGCGTCAGCGGAGTAGTGAGCGCGAAGCGCAAAGTAAAAACAAAAGCAAACAGCAGCCATAGTGCCTGGACATTTTCTATCACTGATACCGACAGCCCGTGATAGAGGGGCAGAGAAAAGTCGGCGAAAAAAGGAATGATGCAGGCGAAAACCGCCAGAATCACGGTGGTGGGCGTCAGGCGTTTATCGAATTTCATAATATTGCCACATTGATAATAATTAGCGGGCTAACATAGCGGATGAGGGTTTGTGCTGCTTTGCGATTAGTGGCTTATTGACTTATCAGGGTGGGAAACGCACCGGCAAAATAGCCGGTTGCGTTATTTTCAGGCGGCCTGAACGGTATTGATAATCTTATGGATGCGTTGTTTGAAGCGCTTAATTGACCTGTCTATTTTCCGGCGATGAAGAAAGCGGAAATAAGATGAGAGCGGAACAAATTCGGCTTCGCCAATATTATCGATAACGACCAGTTCATACTCTTGCGGCGCGGTTTTACGCACCAGCACATTGTACTCTTTCAGCGTCATGGTCGAGATGCCGTACTCAATGAGATTGCTGCGCAACTCAGCGAGTTTCTCCTCGAGCAGACGCAGAGAAAGACGCTTGTTCTTCAGGTAGAAGGCCAGGCTTTTGGAAATTTTTCCATCGTAATCGGTGACCAGATCGAAAACATGGCCGGTGCCAAAATTGGTCTGGATTTTACCGTAGTAGTTGGGAATGGCCTGGCACGCCTGAATAGAACCTGATTTTTTGCGGTAGTAGCGCGTTTCGCGCTTCACCTCTTTTAACCCGCCATCGTCGGGGTTATAGAGGGTTTTGACACATTTTTGACTATCAAACGGGTGCTGGTAACACCGGCGGTGGCGGCCGCTACCTATATTCTCTTTTAGTATCAGCATGGTTTACTCTCCTTGCCGGATACTATGAGATTGCGCGGTTAAATATTTCCTAAACAAGGGAAATGCTTTGATACATTTACCCGGAAGGCAGGGAATAAGCGCACCACATGTTAAATTTGGTCGCCCGGTGGGGGTAAAGAGCGACCCTGAAATAACGCACTGCGCGTATCACGCCATTGACGTTTACTCCTGAACCATCCACATATCCGCCTCTTCAAACATCTCTTCCAGCATGCGGTTCAGCTTTTCGCGATCGCTTTTGCTGGCATCGCTGTTCAGGCCGTTAGCCTGCATCGGTTTCACCCGCACATCGGCGTCGGGGAAGATGCGGTGTACGCGCTTTGTCAGTTCAGTGAGGATAATCTCTCTCGCGCCGGGTAAACCTTCAACGTTACGCTTGTCGTAAACCAGTTCAACAAACACAGGGTCGTCCTATTCAGTCTGAATTTTTCGTGCAGCATTTATACTGGATAAAAAATCAGTATTCAAGACTAAAGCGTGTAACAGGGGCGCATTCTGCGTACAAGCCCATAAACCGGGCATATTGGGCGGAGCAGGGAGGCAGGGAGAAGAAATAAAGGATGGCAGTTTCGACATCAAAACTGCCAGCGAAGAGAGTACAAATTGTTAAAGCGTATATCCGTCACTTGCGCACTTTATAACCTGGCGGCCAAAAGTGCACAAACGCAAATTTTTCGCTGGAGGGATTCATAAAATTGATGATCAGTGTATTAATCATCAGCCTTTGTAATTCCCCTGGCGAAAGTGTGCTTATGCCGGGTCGCGCTGAAGTTTGAAGATGCGAACCATCTCCACCAGCTGTTCCGCCTGCTGCTGCATCGCCTGCGCGGCAGCGGAGGACTCTTGTGAGAGCGTGGCGTTCTGCTGCGTTGCGGCGTCCATGTGCGTGATGGCGACATGGACCTGATCGATGCCCACACTCTGCTCGTTGCTGGCCAGCGAAATGGTATCGACAAGTTGGCTTACGCGCTCAACGCTCTGCATAATTTCGGTCATCGCGCTGCCGGCGTTTCTCACCAGTTTATTGCCTTCATCAATGCGATTCACCGAACGCTGGATCAGTTCACTGATCTCTTTCGCCGCCGTGGCGGAGCGCTGGGCGAGGGCGCGCACTTCCGATGCCACCACGGCAAAACCGCGGCCCTCAGACCCTGCGCGCGCCGCTTCTACCGCCGCATTGAGCGCCAGGATATTGGTCTGAAATGCAATGCTGTCGATCACGCCGATAATGCTGCTGATCTCGGTCGAAAGGTGATTGATCTCGCTCATGGTGGTGACGACGCGCTCCACGACCTCGCCGCCCTGGTTAGCTACCCGCGTGGCTTCACGGGTGATATCACTGGCGATGCGTGAATTATCAGCATTGTTCTTCACCACCGACGTCAGCTCTTCCATCGAGGCGGCGGTTTGTTCAATCGCGCTGGCCTGCGCTTCATTGCGTGCGGAGAGTTCTCGGCTGCCGCTGGCAATCTGCTGTGAGGCACCGGCGATCGTTTCAGTGCCGGAGCGAACCCCGGAGACGACGCGTGTCAGGTTCCGGTTCATCTCCTGCATGGCGCGCATCAGTTCGGCGGTCTCATCGCGCCCGGAAATGACGAAGGAGGATTGCAGATCGCCCGCGGCGACGGTGCGGGCAACGGAGACGGCCTGTGCCAGCGGACGCGTAATACTGCGAATTAACCACCAGGTGATCAGCATGCCGACAATCAGCGTAAAGGCCATCACCAGCGTCAGCATCAGACGCGTCTCTTCAAACAGGGTGTTATTGTGCGCCTCGGTCTGCTGGCGGATATGCGCCGCTTGTTGCAGCGTGCTCGCCACCACCGTATCGATCATTTTGGTCGGTTCCCGATCGATACCGGTCACCATATGGTCGACCCGCTGTGCGCTGCTGGCATCAGCAATATCGTACTGCTGCAAGGCATCCAGATACTCTCTTTCCAGCTTTGCATGCAAGTCGATAGTTTTGACAACTTCATTGTTCGCGACACCAATCTTTGGAAGCAGCACGCTCAGGGTTTTTAACAGCGCCTGCGTTTTCTGGCTCTGTTCGACAAAGGCGTTTTTATATTTAACGAAGGTTTCCTGATTTTGCGTGCCGCGCAGCAGCGTGTTTTTCCACTCCTGCACCTGAATTTTGAACTGCACTTGCGCATTACGCGCGGTGTCGATGCTCTGCGCAACTTCGCCTTCGGTTGCCATGATCTGTTTGTTTTGCGCGAGTGCGCCAGCGTTAATGGCGAGGCCGCGGATCCCCATAAACAGCGTTGCCAGTAACAGTAACGTCGCCAACAAACCCAGACGCTGCCCGATAGTAAGATGGTTAATTTTCATGCTGTGTCACTTCCCCTGATGGTGAGGCGCAAATGGCGCGCACGCCAGCACTATCGACCTATTTAAGCAGGGCTTTAATATCGATCTGAACAGAAACAGAGCATTTTTAGCTTAATATTTTGATATATAAACAGATGGCACTTTTATGACATTTTCGTGACGCTGTATTACTGCTCAACTTACCGCGTGTGCAGAGGGGTCAACCCTTCAAATGATGCCTGGGATCGGCATGGATATTCGCCAGCAGGCGCCAGGGTTTGCTGTCCAGCAGCCAGGCGGGAACATCCGCCGCCGATAACGGGCGGGCAAAAAGATAACCTTGCGCTTCATCGCAGCCATACTCTTCGAGCATGCGCGCGGTTTCCAGATCTTCCACCCCTTCCGCCAGCACCTCGTAGTTCAACTCTTTAAGCATCATGATTACATTTCGCGCAATGATGCGGCTGTCGTCATCGGTGGCAATCTGGCTGACCAGCGAGCGATCGAGTTTGATCATGTCAATCGGGATGCGTCGCAGGTAGCTGATATTGCTGTAGCCTGCGCCAAAGTCATCAAGCAGGATGGTAAAACCAAGCGCATCAAGCCGGTTAAGCTCCCGCAGGGCGGCATCGCTCTCCAGCACTTTTTCCGTTTCCAGACACTCAATGTGAATATCGGCAGGTGTAAGCCCGGCATCGATAATGTGCTGCGCCAGTTCATCGGCGAAACCGCTGCGCGAGAAATCACTCACCGTGGCGTTAATGGAGACGGGAAGATCGATGCCGATCGCCTTCCACGCTTTGACCTGGGCAATCACCGTTTTAATCACCCAGTGGGTGATATCGGCCATCAGGGTGGTTTTTTCCGCCAGCGTGACGATCACCGCCGGTGAGATTGGCCCAAGCTCGGGGTGAGTCCAGCGCAGCAGCGCCTCCACGCCCTCGGTCTTTCCCGTACGCAGAGAGACTTTCGGTTGATAGGCCATATGGAGCTGATCGCCCGTTTTGATTGCCTGGCTGAGATCGTACAGCAGGCGGAAATCGGTATTACGCTGCTCATCAAGGACCGGGTTGAAGTGCAATACCGGGATATTCTCGCGGATCGCCTCATGCAGGGCGCTGATCGCCTGACGCACCACCTCCTGTACGTTGTCATTTTGCGGCGTAAAGGGGACATAACCCGCGTGAATAGAGAGATTGATATTAATATCGCTACCAATGGTCGCCTGGAAAGCGTGCACTTTTGCGACCCGCTTAGCCAGCCTGTTCGCCGCGTCACGCCCGGTCAGCACCGCAAAGCGTCCGGTGGCGAAGGCATAAAGCGTTGTTGCCTTGTTAAGCCGCAGGCGCATCTGCAACAGCGGGCCAAAGCTGCGCAGCAGCGTCTCCAGCGCCTCAACGCCGAGATAGCGGGTCAATTCATAGGCACGGGGAATATCAATACAGTCAAAGATGATCAGCGCATAATCACCGCTCGCGTTCTGCTTCAGGTGCGCCATCTCTTTAATTAAGCAGGGGCGGTTCGGCAGGCCGGTCAGCGCATCGACAAGACCAATGTTGTAGCAGGATTCAAGGTAGAGCGTGGCGAGAGCGGCGATGCGCTCAAAACTGGCGATTTGGCGAGCATCGGGTTCGTAGAGCTCAGGATGGGTGACGCACAGCGTGCCGAGCACCGCTCCCTCTTTGGCGATCATCGGTGCCGAGGCGTAAAAGAGGATATCACCGCTTTGGACCAGCGGCTGATGGGAAAAGCGCGTGTCGAGGCGGGTATCGATACAAACAATTGTCTGCCGGTCGGCCAGCGTATACTGGCACATGGTTCGATCGATGGCGATTTTGTCATGCTCGATCGGCACTTTTTCGACGAATTTGATGTACTGAAACTCATCATCAAAGGTGGTAATAAAGCAGCCTGATACCCCCATCACTTCACTGGCCAGACGCGCAAATTCCGCCAGCGCCGCATCGCGGGCCGCGTCGGCCTTACTCAATAAATCAAGCGCGGCCAGCTGTCTGCTTTCACTTTTTTTAAGGCCCGTAAACATGGTGCGCTCCTGCCCTACAAGTTAAAACAGGGTGTCTTCGTCTGAGAACGCCATCAGCGTGACAGGCGTCGGATTACCCGATGCAGCCGCGTATCACTATTTCCACCAGCCAAGCTGGGTGCCGACCACGGCAATAATCGCGACGATCAACATGATGATGGTGGTCTTTTTCATGCAAACTCCTCGGTCAGCGGCACGCGCCGACCCTGTTAAGTGTATATGAAAGCGAGGCCATTAAGATTTGCCTCATGCCAGCAACGGGAAATAACGCTATTAATTGAGCTGCTGGAACGCTTTTTTGGTCTTGCTCTTCTTCACCCGGTACATCATTTCATCGGCCGCGCGCAGGGCGCTGTCCGCATCATACTGGTCAGGGTTAATTTCAATCACGCCGACGCTGGCACCGGGGTAATAAAGATGAATATCACCAAGCCGATACTCACCGGCAATCTGCTTATCGAGGCGCGTTTTCAGCGCACTGAGCAGCACGCCCTGCGACTGCTGGAGCGGGCCACCGGGGCAGGCGAGTAAAAACTCATCGCCGCCGAGACGACCAATAATGTCATCTTTACCGCGATCCTGCGTCAGCCGCTTGCCCACTTCAATCAGGAACCGATCGCCAGTCTCATGGCCAAACTGGTCGTTAATCCCTTTGAAATTATCGAGGTCGATAAAAGCGATAATGACGTGGATGTTGAGATGGCGGGCGAGTGAGAAGAGCGTCGGCAGCGACTCGAACAGCGAGCGGCGATTTGGCAGGCCGGTCAACACATCGGTATAGGAGTGGGCGATCAGCGCGGCGTTGGCTTCGCGCAGCTGGTCAACCAGATGCTCTTTTTCAATGTATTGCGCGATCAGGCCGGCAAACAGGCGCAGCACCTGCTCGCCGCGCACGCTGAGCATCTTTTTCTGATTGCTGGCCGCACACAGCGTGCCATAGAGCGAACCGTCCGCCAGCTGCACCGGCTGGCTGAGATAGGTGGTGATGCCCAGCGCCTGTGCGGCTTCGCAATCGCGCCAGCGGGTTGCCACATCATTGGCGAACAGACAGTTATCATCCAGCGCGCGTTTGCACAGGCTGTCGCCAAAGGGGAGGGAGAAACCTTCCGGGATCTCAAGCTGCTTGCTGTTGCGGGAGTAGACAATGTGCTGCTGGCGGGGGTCATCACTGATTTTGGTCAGATAGGTCGATTCCATATCGGTCACCATCTCCAGCATTTCCAGAAACTGGCGGACTAAGCTTTCCAGCGAGTGCTCTTTCGCCAGGGTTTCCGATACCCGGGCGAGAATGAAATCGGACATGAATATTGGGCTCCGGTGCGTGGGTACCTCGTTGACCCGGCACGTTATTGCTGACTATTTCGACGGCGCGCCATTAAAACATGAACCAAAAGGATTTGATATATCGTGTAACGGACAAAAAAAAGCCCCGCTGATGAAGCGGGGCAAAAACTCATTGATTACGGAATGATGTTCTCTGGTCATGGGTGAGAACGAAGCAAACTATAACGGTGAAAAGTGCATTAAGGATGGAGAAATCATGGAGATATACCGCTTGCGCGGCTATTCTGAAGAGCGTTGTTGACCACTGTAAGGAAAAGAAGATGCGTTATGGGTTACTCGTTTTACCGCTGCTGGTCTCTGCCTGCACCTCATTGCCAGCTAAAAAGCCGGACCATCCGCAGGTCGGCATGGCCAACCCGGCGGCAGTCTACTGCCAACAGCGCGGCGGCGAGCGCGTACCGGTGCAGAGCCCGCAAGGCGTGCGCACCGAGTGCAAACTGCCGGGCGGCGAAGTGATCGACGAGTGGGCACTGTGGCGTCGCGATCATCCAACACCAGGATCGTGACAGCGGCAGAAAAGCCCGGTAAACTTCTCTTTCAGAATTATCTCATATTCAGCTTTAACGAGATCACGCGAGAGAAGCATGTTTCAGTTACGACCGGGCAGCCAGGCATTAGTCATCGGCGCCCAGACCGCCAGCGGGCGGAGCAATATCGGTAAATCCGTTGAGTTATTCGGTCTCTGCCAGCCGGGTGAGCGCTTTCTCAATCCGGTGAATGGCGTGGTTACCGAAATGCCCCGCACCGCAGCGCGCGCGCTCTGGCTGGTGACGGGCGATGTGACCGCGTTTGACGGTCAGCACGGTTTCGCCTTTGTGCGCGCCGAGCACCTGATGCCCCTGCAGCCGGACAGCGCACCGCAGGACGAGCGCTCGCAGGTGATGAGCTAACGCAGCGCGCGCAGCCATTCCGCCAGCACGACGGCGTGGTTTTGCTCCCTCTCTTTTGCCGCATATAACAGCGTGACGGCGCCGTTTTTCCCCCGCGCCGCCAGCTCTTTTCCGGCCTCTTTTTGCGCCTCAAGCTCTTCCCGGTAGCTCTTCTTAAAGGCAGCAAAATCGATCGCCTCGCCGTGAAACGCTTTGCGTAGCTCCGCTGACGGGGCCAGCGTTTTGCACCATTCGTCATAAGCCAGATCGACTTTCTTTATGCCGCGCGGCCAGAGCCTGTCGACCAGCACCCGATAGCCATCCTCTTTACTGGCGGCGTCGTAAACACGTTTACACTGGATCATCGCGTTCTCTCCTTTTCTTAAACTGGCAACTTATTGTTTCATAATTGTTCGTAATTCGGCCCTGCTGATTTAAGGTGTTGTGATTAACGTTAAAGACGTCTAGTGTGATGCGCCTTATGTTAGCCATTATCTACCACGGCATAGGGGCACTTCTCCATGAACCACATTCCGCCTAAAAAGACACTGCGTATTGCGCTGATCGGCGACTATAACCATGACATTGTTGCGCATCAGGCGATCCCGCTTGCCATTGATGATGCCGCGGCTGTCCTTGAGATCACCGCTGATTATGACTGGCTGGCAACCCGCGAGATCGACAATCCTGAAGATCTGGTCGGTTATGACGCCATCTGGGTCGTGCCAGGCAGCCCGTATGAAAATGCAGAAGGGGCGTTTATCGCCATCAAGTATGCGCGTGAAAACGCCATTCCGTTTCTCGGCACCTGCGGCGGTTTCCAGCATGCGGTGATCGAGTACGCCCGCAATGTGCTGGGCTGGGAAGATGCCGCCCATGCTGAAACGCAAAACGCAGGGCGGATGGTGATTACGCCGTTGACCTGCGCGCTGGTGGATCAAACCGGTGCCATTGAGTTAAGACCCAATACGCTGATTGCCCGCGCCTATGGGCGCAATGAGATTGATGAAGCCTACCGCTGTAGCTTTGGCGTCTCCCCGGAGTTTGCCAGCGAGCTGGAGCGCGGCGATCTGCGGGTGACCGGCTGGGATGAAGAGGGTGAGGTGCGGGCGGTAGAGTTGATCACCCATCCGTTCTTTGTCGCCACGCTGTTCCAGCACGAGCGCGGTGCGCTGGAAGGTCGTCCGGTGCCGCTGGTGCATGCAATGCTGCGCGCCGCAGGCGAATAAGCCCGTGGATTGTGCCGGATGGCGGCTGACGCCTTATCCGGCCTACAAAGCGGTACCGGTTCGAGGGTGACACTTACGCTGTGCCGGATGGCGGCTTGCGCCTTATCCGGCCTACAAAAGCGGTACCGGTTCGAGGGTGACGCTTACGCTGTGCCGGATGGCGGCTGACGCCTTATCCGGCCTGCAAAAGCGGTACCGGTTCGAGGGTGACACTTACGCTGTGCCGGATGGCGGCTTGCGCCTTATCCGGCCTACAAAAGCGGTACCGTGGTGTTGTAGGCCGGATAAGCGTTTACGCGCCATCCGGCATTTACCTGCCATCCTGTATCTACCCTGAAACGATCTCCCGGTCACGTCCGGCAAACGCGCCGCACAGCGCCATCACCACCGACAGCAATGCGCAGGCGATCAGCGGCAGATGCCAGTCGCCGCTGGCGTCATGCACTTTCCCCATCAACGGCGGTCCGCAGGCGGCGAGCAGATAACCTACTGATTGTGCCATCCCCGACAGCGCGGCGGCCTGATGCGCCGAGCTTGCCCGCAGGCCAATAAAGGTCAGGCCGAGGATCATCGTCGCCCCGGAGCCAAATCCGTATACCACCGTCCAGATCGCCGCGTGCCCCGGTTGCAGCCATAGCCCCAGCGCGCCCGCAGCACACAGCAACGCAACCAGCGCCGCGATAGCCCGCTGATCGCGAAGGCGGTGCAGCACCAGCGGAACCAGCAAACCGGGCGCAGCCGTAGCCAGTTGCAGCACGCCGTGCAGCGAACCAGCCTGCGCCTCGCTAAAACCCTGGCTTATCAGAATCGATGGCAGCCAGCCAATCACAATGTAGTAAATCAGCGAGTTGATCCCGAGATAGAGCGTCACCTGCCAGGCCAGCGCCGAGCGCCAGATGCCGCGGCTGTGAAGCGCACCGCTGGTACTGAGCGCAGCAGGTGCGCCGTGGCGCAGCCGCGGGAGCCAGAGCAGCAGTGCCAGCAGCGGAAAGATCATCAGCGTCAATAACGCGCCATGCCAGCCCGCGCCACTCTGCGCAATCGGCACCATCGCCGCGGAGCCGAGCGCCGCCGCCGCGCCCATGGTGAGCGAATAGGCTCCGGTCAGTTTGGCGACATGCTGCGCAAAATCCCGCTTCAGCATGCCGGGCAGCAGCACATTGCCGAGCGCAATGCCGCAGCCAATCACCGCCGTACCGATAAACAGCAGCAGAGAAGAGGGCAGCGAGCGCAGGGCGATGCCCGAGCAGATCAGCAGCAGCGCGGCAAACAGGCTGCGCTCCATGCCAATCCGGCGCGCCACGCCCGCCGCCAGCGGCGAAATCAGCGCGAAGGCCAGTAACGGTAGCGTGGTGAGCATCCCGGTTTGCGCCGTGGTTAAACCATATTCGGCGCGAATGGCATCCAGCAGCGGCGCGGCGCCGGTGAAGGTGACGCGAAGCGTGGTAGCAATCATCAGAATGCCGACAATCAGCAACACGCGCTGTTTGCCGTCAGAGGAGGGAGTAATCATGGTGTTCTCATTCATAAACAGAGGGCACTACGATAGCGTTTTTCACCGCTGTTTGAATCAAGCTAAAATGACACTTTATCGCTAAATCCGGACAACTTTATGCACGACTTAGCCTTAGCGGGCTTCGATCCCGACAGCCAGCAGGAAGCCGCCGTCGCCTTTCACATCCGCATGACAGCGCATGAACAGCGCATTCCCGCTCATCATCACCGCAAAGGGCAGCTGATCCTCGCCTTAAAAGGGGCGATCACCTGTGAAGTGGAGAATGCCCGCTGGATGGTGCCGCCGCACCACGCCATGTGGTTACCGGGTTTTGTGCCGCACAGCAATCACGCCACCGCCAATGCACAGCTTTGCTTTCTGTTTATTGAAAGCTGGGCGGTGGTGATGCCGGAGCACTGCTGCACCCTCAAGATCTCACCGCTGGTGCGCGAACTGATCCTGCAACTTGCCGCTCGTTCAGCCACCGAGCGGCGTGAGCCGCAGACCCAGCGTCTGATCCAGGTGCTGTTCGATGAGTTACCCCATCAGCCGCAGATGCAGCTCCAGTTGCCGGTCTCCATGCATGCCAGGATCCGCCAGATGGTCGAGACCATGGAGCAGACCCCGGCCGACAGGCAGACGCTGGCGCAGTGGGCGCAGCGCTTCGCCATGAGCGAGCGCAACCTCGCGCGCCTGGTGGTAAAGGAGACGGGGCTAAGCTTTCGCCGCTGGCGACACCAGTTGCAATTGATCCTCGCCCTGCGCCTGTTGATTGAGGGCCACAGCGTGCAGCACATCGCCCAGGCGCTGGGGTATGACTCAACCACGGCGTTTATCACCATGTTTAAAAAGGGGTTAGGGCAGACGCCTGGGCGCTATCTGGCAACGCTTGGCGAGCGGTAATATTTTTTCCTGCCAAATCCGCTTATGTTGTGTGGAATTAAATCGTTTATAGCGCCCGAAACAAAAGGATAAGTCATTAATATCGCGAAACTGTTTTTAATAACTTTTTCAGATATTCAATGCACTTTTTGATATTTGTGTGATGAAAAACCTTATGTGACTTTAACGCGGCAATAACACAATAACCGGGCATAAGGATTAGCATGGCAACCACATTACACACAAAAAAGATCGTTGCGCTCAGCGCGCTGGCGCTGCTTTCGGCGCTCTCCTTCTCCGCGCAGGCAGATAAGCTGGCGGATATCAAAGCCGCAGGCGTCGTCAAAGTCGCCACATTTGATGCAAACCCGCCCTTTGGCGCGATCGATCCTAAAACCCACGATATTGTTGGCTACGACGTCGATTTTGCAAAAGCGCTGGCGAAAAGCCTCGGCGTGAAGCTGCAACTGGTTGCCACCAACCCGGCGAACCGCATCCCGCTGCTGCAATCCGGCAAGGTCGACCTGATTGTTGCAGATATCACCATCACCCCGGAGCGGGCGCAGGTGATTGATTTTTCGACGCCCTATTTCGTTACCGGCCAGCAGTTCCTCGTCCCGGCCTCTTCACCGGATAAGCTTGATGCCTACAGCAAAGCGCGCATCGGCGCGGTGAAAGGCACCACCGGCGAGCAGGCGCTGCATCAGCGTTTCCCGCAATCGCGCGTGCTGGCCTATGATGACATTCCGCTGGCGCTGACCGCGCTGCGTAACGGCAACGTGCAGGCGATCACCCAGGACAGCACCATTCTGGCGGGTCTGCTGGCGGGCGCGCCGGACAAAGCGAAGTTTAAGATCCTGCCCGATCTGCTGTCGAAAGAGGAGATTGGCGTCGGCGTCAGCAAAGGGGAGAGCGCACTGCTGAACAAAGTTAACGAAGAGCTGGTCAACCTCGAGAAGAGCGGTGAAGCAGCGAAGATTTACGACACCTGGTTTGGCCCGCAAACCAAAACCCCGGCTCCGCGCAGCTTTACCATAGAAGCGAAATAGCGATGTTGGCAGGTCTCTTTTCTCCCTCTGCGGCAGATGCCGCAGGGGCGTTGCCCGTGCAAAAAGGCACGGTAGTGTTTCGCCAGGCGAGCAAACGCTTCGGCGATAATGTGGTGCTGAAAGCGATTGATTTACAGGTTGCGGCGGGAGAAGTGGTGGCGGTGTGCGGCCCTTCCGGCTCCGGGAAATCGACGCTGATCCGCCTGATTAACCAGCTCGAAAATCTCTCCAGCGGCGAAATTTTTGTTGATGGTCAGCCCACCAGCCAGCTCACCGGGCGGAAGTTGCGCGAGTTGCGCCGCCATGTTGGCTTTGTTTTCCAGCAGTTCAACCTCTACGCCCACCTCACCGCGCTTGAGAATATCACCCTCGCGCTGCGCCATATTCACGGCAAAAGTGCTGCCGAGGCGCAGCAGATCGCACTTGCGCTGCTGGCGCGCGTTGGCTTGCAGGAGAAAGCGCAGCACTACCCGGCGCAGCTCTCCGGCGGGCAGCAGCAGCGGGTAGCGATTGCGCGCACGCTGGCGGCCGATCCGCACATTATCCTGTTTGATGAGCCGACTTCGGCCCTCGATCCGGAGATGATTGGCGAAGTGCTACAGGTGATGAAATCGCTGGCGCACAGCGGTATCACCCTGATTGTGGTCACGCACGAGATGCAGTTTGCGCGCGAGATCGCCGACAGGGTGATTTTTATCGACGGCGGCGAAATTCTTGAGCAGGCCGCGCCCGCTGACTTCTTTACCGCGCCGCAGCATCCGCGCGCGCAGCGTTTTCTGCAAAAGGTGCTTAACCCGCTGCATGCCGATAACAAGGAGTTGTGATGGCACTGCATCTTGACTGGGCGGGCGTGCTCAGCGGCCAGCCCGCAGCGTGGATCCTCTCCGGTTTTCTCACTACCGTGTGGGTCACGCTGGTGGGCATGATCCTCGCCACCCTGCTTACCGTGCTGCTGCTGGCGCTGCGCCTGGCAGGTGGCCGTGTGGGACGGGGCGTGGTGGCAGCATGGGTATCGCTGTTTCGAAACACACCTTTACTGGTGCAACTGCTGTTCTGGTATTTCGCCGCGTGGAACGTTTTGCCGCTGGCGGCTCGCCAGTACGTGAATGATGAGCACGCCTTTAGCATTCTGCCGGGCGATGTCTGGTGGTTTACGCCGGAGTTTCTCTCCTCTGCCTGGGCGCTTGGGCTCTTTACCGCCGCCTTTCTGGTGGAGGAGATCCAGGCCGGGCTGCTCGCCGTGCCGCGCGGTCAGGTGGAAGCGGCGCAGTCGCAGGGCTTCAGCCCGCTGGCGATCTTTCGCTGGGTGCTGTTGCCGCAGGGGCTACAAAATGCCTGGCAGCCGGTGGTGGGGCAGTATCTCAACCTGATGAAACTCTCCTCGCTGGCGACCGGGATTGGGCTGGGCGAGTTGACCTACCAGACCCGGCAGATTGAGAGCTTTAACGCCCACGCGCTGGAAGCCTTTGCCGTGGGCAGCGCGCTCTATCTGCTGCTTGGATTGCTGATGAGCGTGCTGTTTAACCTGCCGCGCCACTGGCGGGCACTGCGCCACGCCACGGAGGTGTCGCGTGATCGCTAATATCACCGTCATTACCGATAACCTCGACTACCTGCTGTGGGGCAGAGCCGCGCAGGGTGAGCCGGGCGGTGTGTTGCTGTCGCTGTTGATGACTATTGGCGCGGCGGCACTGGCGTTTCCCGGCGGCATTCTGCTGGCCTGTTGCGCCTGGCGTTTTCGCGGCTGGCCGCGCAAGGTGTTGTTTCTGTGGGCGGAGTTGATTCGCGGTATCCCGCTGATTTTCGTTATCTTCTGGCTCTGGTTTTTACTGCCGTGGATAACCGGGGCGGATCTGCCCGGCGCGGTAACGGTGACGCTGGCGCTGGCGTGGTTTACCTCGGCCTCGGTGATGTACTCGACGCTGGCGGCGCTCGGCGCACTGCCGCGCGGGCAGTATGAAGCGGCGCTGAGCAGCGGTTTTTCCAGCGCACAGATCCTGCTTCGCGTGCTGCTGCCGCAGGCATTACGCAATGCGCTGCCGTCGTTTATCGGCTTGCTGATCGCGCTGCTGAAAGATACCTCGCTGGCCTTTATTGTTAACGTCCCGGAACTGACCACCGTTGCCGGCCAGGTGAACAACCGCGTGCAGGTTTACCCGGCGGCGCTGTTTATCTTCACCGGGCTGGTTTACTACCTGCTGTGCAGCGCGCTGGAGTTTGGTGTGAAGCGCTGGCAGCGGCGGATTTCACTGCCGGCCAATTAGCAGCGATACCAGGCCTGCGGCAATCAGTGGCCCGACCGGCACGCCCCGGAACAGGGCCACGCCTAACACCGTTCCCACCAGCAGCCCCGCGACCAGCGAGGGCTGCGAACTCATCAGCGTAACCCCGCGCCCGCCAAGCCATGAGACGAACACCCCAACGGCAATCGCCACCAGCGATTTCCAGTTGGCAAAGGAGTGCAGTAGCGTCGAGGGCGGCAGCGATCCGCTGGCAATCGGTGCCATCACGCCAATCGTCAGAATGATAATGCCGACCGTCAGCCCCTGCTTTTCGATCCAGGGAAAGAAGGTGTTGAGCGGCGTGACGCGCACAATGATCAGCACCAGTATCGAGACCGCGACGGTGGTGTTATGGCTGACAAAGCCGAGCGCGGCGAGGGCGAGCAGAATAAACAGCGTGGTATCAAACATGCAAAGCGTCCTTACTCGCTTTCGCGGCGAAAATCGACCAGCGTCGGTTGGGCGATGCGCAAATAGTCGTGGGTATTCATGATCACCGACTTTTCCAGCAGCCCGGCGTTAAAGGCGATCTCATCGAAGCGTTGAAACAGCACCGGGTCGGCAACCAGTTCGAGATCAGGGTGAAAAGAGAAGGGGGGAATGGCGCCAAAGACGCAGGCGGTGAGGGTATCGACCTCCGCCGGGCTTGCCAGCGAGGCTTTCAGGCCGCCAAAGTGTTGCGCTAAGCGGCTGAGATCGGCCTGCAGATCGGCGGCCAGGATCGCCAGCACATGTTTTTTCACACCGTTGCCTTTGATTTTACACACCAGCGCTTTGGCACCCTGGCCGAGGGCGGTGCCGCGAATTTCACTCACCGCCTCACACTTGCCGACGGCCTCATGCTCAACCACGTGAAAGCGTGCCTGTTGCTCGGTAAGAAGTTGGAGTAGATGCGCGTGGATATCGCGGCTGGCAATCTCAGACATGTTCGCTCCCGGAAAATGTAAAGATGTTTACATTACCTCACATCACGGGGGCTGAAAATAAAAATGCCGCCCCGGGGGGCGGCCAAAAAATACAAGCACTACAAACAATTCTTTGTGTGTACGATTAATGCTTCTGCAAAAGATAGCTGTTTTCAAAACCCGGAACGCTGCCGATGACATCGTAGCCGCTAAAGAAACCGCCTGCGCGCAGCAGGTCGACCGCCGGTCCGACTTCCGGTGAGTATTGATGATCGCGATAATCATCGAACACAACAAATCCACCGCTCACCACCGTCGGGGCATACAGCAGGAAGTCGGCGAGGACATGCTCTTTCAGGTGACCGCCGTCGATATGCAGTAAAATCGTTTTCGGCTCCAGCGCCAGCACACGTTCAATGCTGCGCTCTGAATAGCCGCGTATCAGCGTAATTTCCGGGAAGATATGCTCGTGATAAAAGCCCAGTTCCAGGTGCTGATTAGCAAGCTCCATCGGATCGATGCTAATAATGCGGCGCTTGCGCTCACACATTACATTCATAAACGCGCTGGATTTACCTTTCCAGACGCCAATCTCAATAATGTCGCCCTCTGAGTTGGCGTTATTCACCAGCCAGCAGAGGTAGCCCAGAAGTTTGACCTGGTCATGAAAAGAGAGCTCGCGTCGCGGCATCGCTTTTTCCGGCGGAAGAGTAGCCTGCGCCTGAATAAACTGCTCACCCAGATCGTTCCACACCTGATCGATCTTCCGTGTCATTTCCGGATCTTCTAAAAATACCTTTAAGTCTTTGAGCTCGATCATGCACGTAGTCCTGAACAATACAGTTGGCATAGCTGACGAAATTTAATGAGGCTACTTTGCCATAAACTTCCTACGGTTAGAGGCTAAATAACCATGCTTTTAGGCGCTAATTCTTGCTTTTAGCGCCAATTTACTCAGCTATTAGCAGCATAATTTCCGACTAAATGGCGATCTCAGGTGGCTTAACTAGACTTAAAGATTCACTTTATCCACATCGGGAGTATGACTATGGGTAATGAATATCAGTCATGTATTGATGCCTGCTATCAATGCGCCGAAGCCTGCGATCGCTGTGCGGTCTCCTGTTTGCAGGAGCCGCATCTTGAGATGATGAGAGCGTGCATTAAAACGGATATGGAGTGTGCGGCGCTCTGCCGCGTTACTGCGCAGTTGTTAAGCCTTGAGAGCGAGCAAGCGAAGCAGGTGTGCCGCATTTGCGCGGATGTCTGCCGCGCCTGTGCCGAAGAGTGCTCGAAGCACCAGCACGATCACTGCCAGCAGTGCGCCGCAGAGTGCCGCCGCTGTGCCGAGGTCTGTATGCAGATGACCGCTTAACAGCGCCTTGCGGGCAATATGGAACGGGAGGGTGGCGTCAGCAACGCGCCACGCCCTACGCCCCGTGGCTTTGAAGCCTCTCGTTCACCCTGAATAAGTTGTGGTAGAACTCACCCTCTTTTTTAATTTCCGCCAGACGTTCACTGACCATCTGCCTGAAAGAGTCCCCCTGGTGGTTGCGCAGATCCGGGTTAGCCCCCTTATCCAGCAGAAGAGCGATCTTGTCGAACTCGGCACCAAAAAACGCCTCGGCCAGCAGTGTGTTGCCCAGCGAGTCGCGGCTATTTATATCCGCACCGCGTGCCAGCAGTAGCGCCAGCGTGGCGTTGTTTTTCGCCCTGATGGTCGAGAAGATAAGCGGCTCAGCGTAACGCTTATCGCGGGCGTTTGCATCGAGGCCGCCGTCAAGCATCGCTTTCAGCCAGATATCCTTATCGCCCATCGCCACCATTTCGGCGGGGCTCCAGGATTTATCCGGCTGCGGCTGCAACGGGTCTGCCCCCAGGCGCACCAAATCCGTGACGATCTGCAACCGCTCAGGCGGGTTGCCATTATAGAAAGACTCATTGAGGGCAAAAAAGAGGATCGTCAGATCCTCATTTCCCGGCGTGCTGAGGTCCGTCTTTTTTGCCAGACGCAGAATGGTGTAGCGATCTCCGGCCTGAATTGCCTTTGCCAGAACTAACTGAGCGCCCGAAAAGTGCTTTTCAGGCTCGATCTTTTTCAGGCTCTTGCAGCCGGGCAACAACGTACAGAGCAGAGTGAGCAGGAGCGTGGAGATAAACTTTTTCATGGCGTTTCCCTCTGCGAGCAGGGTTCAGGTCCTCTACGAGTGCTTTTTGGGCTGTAGCAGCGCGATGGCCTGTGCATAAACCGCCTTTGCGGCACCTACCGACTCCTGTTCACACTTAATAAGGTGCGCTATAAGATTCCCCCTGCACAGGGTGCGCCCCGCGCTAAGCAATGCTTGTGCGGCGTTGCCTATCGCGGCATGGACGGCGTCGTTGTCGTCTGAGTGGGAAAATGTCACGCTGTGTTCCTCAGGATGCTAATCCAGTTGATGGCTTATCTACGCGCCGGTGCTGATGGTGCGTAGCCACTGGTCGCCTCGCCTGAGGCACGAAAAAATGTATCAGGGCAGAGCTTTTAAAAGTTTTTCACGCAGCGCGCTAACCCGGGTTGCCAGGTCAGATAGCTCTGCAAACGGCGTGTCCATTACCGAGATCATATCGGCGGGAACACCGGCGGCATCGATCTTTAACTGCTGCCCCTGTTCGGTCAGGGTGATCAGCACCCGCCGCTCGTCACCTTGCGTATCGCGGTTTCTGGCGACCAGACCGGAGGCCTCCAGCCTTTTCAGCAGCTGGCTCAGCGTACCGGAGTCCAGCTGAACGCGGGCGCCCACTTCCGACACCGTCACGTTATCTTTTTCCCACAGCGCCAGCAGCACCAGGTACTGCGGGTAGGTCAGCCCGAGCGGTTTCAGCCGTGACTGGTAAAGCCGGGTCATCGCCAGTGAGGCGGAGTAGAGCGCGAAGCAGAGAAACTGATCCACGGTCACTGGCGCATTGCCCGGAGCCAGCAGGTCATTATTCTCATCGCTGTCGTTATTTGCGTCGATACACATAAGCAATATGGGCCTGTTGGAAAGATGGAATTCTCTCTGAATAGCGGCAACCGATTCAGGGAGGCCGGCACGTTCACGTCGGATTAAAGAGGCGCAGGGGAAGAGGAAAAACGGCCTGCGCGTCGGTTGTCAGAGCGAAGTATTGAGTCTAATTATGTTGACGTCAACATAATTAAGGCTGGTGTATGAATCACAGGCATAACCGCGCCGCCTTTACGCGCTTTTCAGGCGGCGCGCTGTGACAGGTTACAGGCGGAAGGTGTCGACCATGCCGCGCAGCGCGTGCGCCTGGGCAGAGAGCGACTGCGATGCGCTGGAGGACTCCTCTACCAGTGCGGCGTTGTTCTGCGTCACGCCGTCCATCTGGCTGACTGCCAGGCTGACCTGGCTGATACCCTGCATCTGCTCGGAGGAGGAGAGGGAGAGATTATCCATAGCGTCTGCCAGATCGCCCACCATGCCAACCACTTTCAGGATGTTGTCGCCGGTGTCGGCGGCTTCAGCCACGCCATCTTCCACCTGCGCAACCGCCTGTTCGATCAGCGTTTTGATATCCAGTGCCGCACTGGCGCTGCGCTGTGCCAGCGTTCTAACTTCACCGGCTACCACGGCAAAGCCGCGTCCCTGGTCACCGGCGCGGGCCGCTTCCACCGCGGCGTTCAGCGCCAGGATGTTGGTCTGGAAGGCGATGCCTTCTATTACGCTTGTGATCTCGCGCACTTTTACCGCGCTCTGGGAGATGGCGTTCATGGTCTGCGACATGCGCCCCAGCTCTTCGCCGCCGGTGCGGGCAAGGGTAGCGGTGGTACGGGCAGTATCAGCGGTCTGGCGCGCGCCGTCGGCATTGCTTTTTACCGTGGCGGTCAGTTGCTCCATACTGGCAGCCGTCTCCTGCAAGGCAGCGGCCTGCTGCTCAGTACGGGAGGAGAGTTCAGTATTGCCCTGCGAGATCTCATCTGCCGCCGAGGCTACCGAGACGGAGGCATCGCGGATATCAGAGACCAGACTGCGCAGATTGGACTGCATACCGGCAAGAGAAGCCAGCAGGCTGCTGGTATCGTTGCGACGCAGTGCTACCGGCGAACTGAGATCGCCCCCGGCAATCGCCGCCGCAAGGGTCTGCGCCTGGGCGGGTTCGCCGCCGAGCTGGCGCATCAGCACGCGCACCGTAATCATACAGGTTGCCACCGCCAGTAAGATTGACAACACTGCCAGCCCCATCAGGATCAGCGCCGTGCGGGAGATATTTTCACCGTTTTCAGCCAGCGTATCGCGGCTTAATTTCATCTGCACTTCAGTCAGTTCGTTAAGCGCGTCCAGCAGCGCTTTTTGCGCCGGTCGGGCGGTGTTCATCAGGTAGGTGGTGGTCTCCTCCTGACGGTTCGACAGCCCCAGTTTTCCCGCTTCTATCAGCGTAGAAAGTGCCGCTGGTTCAGCCGCAACAATGTGCTTAAGCGCCGCTTTACCCTCGTCGGAGACGTTTGACGCCATGCTCTGCTCCAGCAGTTCACGGTTATGGATGAAGAGTTCGCGCTGATCGTTCAGTCGTTTCCACTCCGGCTGCATCTGAGCCGGGTCCGTCAGCAGGGCAAGGTTACGCACGGCGATAGCCATATCGCGCGCGCTGCCCCGCATATCCAGCACCAGGTCATAGCGTTTCATTTTGGAGTTAACGGTGTCATTCATGCTGTCACGCGCCTGCCACAGGCCGTGCAGGGCGGTCGCTGCACAAATGATAAATAACAGAATAAGCAGGCCAAAACCCACACTCAGACGGGTAGAAATTTTCATTGGTTTTCTCATCATATTTATGGTGTGGAGCACTATCGGCAAGGGGATGAGAAACCATTAGGGTTGAAATCAATCAAAATGTGTTCAATTGTGTCGCGCGTTAGTTAATTGCGGGTTTTGCAAATATTGAGGGCGGTTAAGTAAGCTAAGTTATTGCGTAGGCAGGCAGGGAAACAGCCAGTTATTTGCCTGTAACTGGCTGAATGAGAGGCTAATTTGAGGCGTTTTGCTTGTGAAACAGCTCACGGAATACCGGGTAGATATCATCCTGGTCGCGAATATGCTGGATAGCGAAATTATCAAACATCGTTTGCAGATGTTCATACTCGCGCCACAGCGTCTGGTGCGCCCGACGGGTGATCTCGATGTAGCTGTAGTAACGCACCACCGGCAGGATCTTCTTCGCCAGAATTTCGTGACACAGCGGTGAGTCATCCGCCCAGTTATCGCCATCGGAGGCCTGCGCGGCATAGATATTCCACTGCCCGGGGTCGTAGCGCTCCTTCACCACCTCATCCATCAGTTTCAGGGCGCTGGAGACAATGGTGCCGCCCGTCTCCTGCGAGTAGAAGAACTCATGTTCATCCACCTCTTTCGCCTGCGTGTGATGGCGGATATAGACCACTTCAACGTTTTTATAGGTCCGGCTCAGGAAGAGATAGAGCAGAATATAGAAGCGTTTGGCCATATCTTTGGTGGCCTGATCCATCGAGCCGGAAACGTCCATCAGGCAGAACATCACCGCCTGGCTGGAGGGCTCCGGGCGTTTTTCGTAGTTCTTGTAGCGTAAGTCGAAGGTGTCGATAAACGGCACGCGCTCGATTTTCGCCCGCAGCTCGGCAATCTCTTTACGCAGTCGCTCCTCCTCCAGCAGCTGCGCCGGTTCGCTTCTGGCGACGGTTTCCAGATTACTTTCCAGCTCGCGCAGTTCACGACGTTTACCGGCCGTCATCGCCGTGCGGCGGGCGAGGGAGTTTTGCAGGGATCGCACAACGCTGATGTTTGCCGGTACACCGTTCGCGGTATACCCGGCGCGGTGCGTTTTATACTCGTTCATCTGCCGCTGCTGGTTTTTTTGCAGGTTTGGCAGGGCAAGATCTTCAAACAGCAGATCGAGGTACTCATCTTTCGAGATCTGGAAAACAAACTCATCCTGACCTTCACCATCCTGGCTGGCGTCGCCCTGACCGCTGCCTCCGCCACCGCCGCCGCCCTGCGGACGCTCGATGCGATCGTTGGGCACAAAATGGTCGTTCCCCGGATGTACGCGATGGCGTAAGCCGCCGCGCCCCTGGTGGAACATCGGTTCGCTAATATCTTCCGTCGGGATTGAGACAGACTCGCCGCTCTCGACATCCGTGACCGATCGTTTATTGATCGCCCCGGAAATGGACTGCTTTATTTGCGCTTTGTAACGGCGTAAGAAGCGCTGGCGGTTCACCGCGCTCTTGTTTTTGCCGTTCAGACGCCGGTCAATGAACCAGGTCATAGTTCCCTCCCGCTGCGTATGCCAACTTTGCAACAGACCGCGCACGGGGCGCGGCCGGGGTGGTGCTGTTATGAGGATTTACGAACCCGCAGATACCATTCGCACAGCAGGCGCACCTGCTTGCGGGTATAACCTTTCTCCATCATGCGGTCGACAAAGTCATCATGTTTTTTCTGCTCGTCGGTCGAGGTTTTGGCGTTAAAGGAGATGACCGGCAGCAGCTCTTCGGTATTGGAGAACATTTTCTTCTCAATAACCGTGCGCAGTTTTTCGTAACTGGTCCAGTTCGGGTTGCGACCGCTATTATTGGCGCGGGCGCGCAGCACGAAGTTGACGATCTCGTTACGGAAATCTTTCGGGTTGCTGATCCCGGCCGGTTTCTCAATTTTTTCCAGCTCCGCATTGAGCGATTCACGGTCAAACAGCTGTCCGGTATCGGGATCGCGGTACTCCTGATCCTGAATCCAGAAATCGGCGTAGGTGACATAACGGTCGAAAATGTTCTGCCCATACTCCGAGTAGGATTCGAGATAGGCGGTCTGGATCTCTTTGCCGATAAACTCGGCGTATTTCGGGATCAGGTAGCCTTTGAGGAACTCGAGATAGCGCTCGGCCTGCTCCTGCGGGAATTGCTCGCGCTCAATCTGCTGCTCCAGCACATAGAAGAGGTGTACCGGGTTGGCTGCCACTTCCACATGGTCGAAGTTAAATACGCGTGAGAGGATCTTAAAGGCAAAACGCGTTGAAAGACCGTTCATCCCTTCGTCGACGCCGGCGTAATCACGGTACTCCTGGTAGGATTTCGCTTTCGGATCGGTGTCTTTCAAACTTTCGCCGTCATACACGCGCATTTTGGAGTAGATGCTGGAGTTTTCCGGCTCTTTCAGGCGCGAGAGAATAGAGAAGCGCGCCAGTGTTTCCAGCGTCCCCGGTGCGCACGGCGCGTGGGAAAGTTCGGAGTGGTTAAGCAGCTTTTCGTAAATCTTCATCTCTTCCGAGATGCGCAGGCAGTACGGCACCTTGACGATGTAAACACGGTCGAGGAACGCCTCGTTGTTTTTGTTGTTACGGAACTGCACCCACTCCGATTCGTTGGAGTGAGCAAGAATAATGCCGTTAAACGGCAGGGCGGAGATCCCCTCGGTGCCGTTGTAGTTCCCCTCCTGGGTGGCGGTCAGCAGCGGATGCAGCACCTTAATTGGCGCTTTAAACATCTCGACGAACTCCATCACCCCCTGGTTGGCGCGGCAGAGCGCGCCGGAGTAACCGTAGGCGTCCGGGTCGTTCTGCGCGTGGTTTTCCAGTTTGCGGATATCGACTTTACCCACCAGCGCGGAGATATCCTGGTTATTCTCATCGCCCGGTTCGGTTTTGGCGATGGCGATCTGCTCCAGAATCGACGGCCACACTTTGATGACGCGGAATTTACTGATATCGCCGCCAAACTCATGCAGCCGCTTTGCCGCCCACGGCGACATAATGGTGCCGAGATAGCGGCGCGGCACGCTGTACTCTTTTTCGAGGATCTGCGCATCTTCCTGCGGGTTAAACAGGCACAGTGGATGGTCGTTGACCGGGCTGCGCTCGCCGTTGGCGCTCAGCACGTAGATCGGCACGCGCTGCATTAAGGATTTGAGGCGTTCAGCCAGCGAGGATTTACCGCCCCCGACCGGGCCGAGCAGATAGAGGATCTGTTTCTTCTCCTCAAGCCCCTGCGCGGCGTGCTTGAGGTAGGAGACAATCTGCTCGATAGCTTCTTCCATACCATAGAACTCTTCAAACGCCGGGTAGCGTCCGATAACCCGGTTCGAAAAGAGACGGGAAAGCCGTGGCTCCTGAGCGGTGTCAACCATCACGGGCTCACCAATGGCCATCAATAGCCGTTCTGCCGCGTTAGCATAGGCACTGCGATCTTGCTTACAGATGGCAAGAAACTCCTGCAGTGTGAACTCTTCGTCCTTGGCAGCTTCATAGCGCTGGCGATAGTGATCGAATATATTCATGGCATGCCGTCCTTTCGTTTTTTAGCACAGGTTAAGAGCCGTTCGTATGAGTAATGGAGGCTCCCGGAAGCGTTAGCTGAACGACGCTTTTAGTCACCGAGCAACCCTTATGCCAGGTTGCATGCCAACAACTGAGCGCGGATCAGGTAAATCATCTTCTTAATTTAAGCGTAGAAGGCTTTGCAAATCTTGCATGCGCCCCAAAACCAATTTCAATGGCATATCAATAACTCATCCTAAAAATCCTGTTTTTGTCATAAGCCGCAGCCAGCGCTTTCATCGTTGTTTCATAACGCTGTAATGGAAGCGTCATAACTCCGCTTCAGAGTAGAAAGTTAATTTTTTGTAATCTTCAGACAAAAAGAGTTGGGCGGGGTGCGCGGGGCGACTACACTTCATCCGCCAATTATTTGACGAACAGGAAAGAAAGGACTGTGACCAAATTCAAACTCCTGGCACTGGGCGTAGTGACGGCGATCTCTGCCTGCGCGGCCAATGCAGAAAGCAATTTTTCTCTCGGTGCGGGTGTGGGCGTGATGGAGTCTCCTTATAAGGAGTACGACACGCGCGTAACGCCGCTTCCGGTTGTGACCTATGAGAGCGATGACTTCTGGTTCCGCGGCATCGGCGGCGGCTACTACTTATGGAATGACGAAGCGGACAAACTGTCGGTGATGGCTTTCTATTCACCGTGGCAGTTCAAGCCGAAAGATAGCGACAACATCCAGCTGCGCCAGCTCGATCGCCGCAAATCAACGGCAATGGCCGGTTTAAGCTATATCCATAACACGCAATATGGTTTCCTGCGCACCACCCTTGCCGGTGACGTGCTGGATAACAGCAACGGCGTGGTGTGGGATCTGGCCTGGCTTTACAACTACACCAACGGCGGTCTGACCGTGACGCCGGGTATCGGCGTCGAGTGGAGCAGCGATAACCAGAACGAATACTACTACGGCGTATCGCGTTCAGAATCGCGCCGCAGCGGGCTGTCGAGCTACGATCCGGACAGCAGCTGGGATCCGTACCTCGAGCTGACCGTCAGCTACCGTTTCGCGGACAACTGGAGCGTTTACGGCACCGGCCGCTACTCGCACCTCTCTGATGAGATCAAAGACAGCCCGATGGTGGATAAATCCTGGTCTGGTTTGCTCTCAACGGGTGTGACCTACCGCTTCTGATTGTGCACGTCTACAGTGCATGTTGTGCATTCCAACAGGGCCTATGGCCCTGTTTTGTTTTATGGTGGTGCGTTCAACCCAGGAGGAGAAGATGGCAGAAAAAACGGTACGCCTCGGCGGCACGCTACTGCCCGCCATCGGGCAGGGCACGTGGTATATGGGGGAAAATGCCCGTTCCCGGCAGCAGGAGGTTTCTGCACTACGGGCGGGCATCGATCTGGGTCTGACGCTTATCGACACCGCGGAGATGTACGCCGATGGCGCGGCAGAAGAGGTGGTCGGCGAGGCATTGCAGGGTAGCCTGCGCGAAAAGGTGTTTCTGGTATCGAAAGTCTACCCGTGGAACGCGGGCGGGGAGAAGGCGATTGCCGCCTGCGAAGCGAGCCTGCGTCGGCTGAAAACCGACGCGCTCGATCTCTATCTGCTGCACTGGCGCGGTAACTATTCGCTGGCGGAAACCGTTGAGGTGATGGAGAAGCTCATCCAGCAGGGGAAAATTCGCCGCTGGGGCGTCTCCAATCTCGGTTACAGCGATATGCAGGAGCTGATGCAGGTGAGCGGCGGTGACGCCTGCGCCACCAATCAGGTGCTCTATCATCTTGCTTCGCGCGGCATTGAATACGATCTGCTGCCGTGGTGTCAGCAGCAGGCGATGCCGGTGATGGCCTACTGCCCGCTGGCGCAGGCCGGGCGGCTGCGCGACGGTCTGATGGAAAACAGCGTGGTGGAGCAGATTGCCGACGCGCATCGAGCCAGCGCGGCGCAAATCTTACTGGCGTGGGTGATCCATCATCAGGGCGTGATGGCGATTCCAAAAGCGTCGGGCATTAAGCACGTTGAAGAGAATGCCGCAGCGCTCGCTATTGTGCTCAGTGATGAGGAAATGCAACAGCTGGACGCGGCGTTTCCGGCGCCGAAGGGCAAAACCCCGCTTGATGTGGTGTAAGGCAGGCAGTTCCCTCTCCCGGCGGGAGAGGGGAGGCAGGGCGATCAGCGTTTAACGACGCGGATGGTCTGCGCGAGGCGGGAGGGTTTCTCTTCGCTCGCTTTCTGCGCCACGGTCGCATTGACCGACTCGACGCAGACGAAGGTTTTGTAGCCATCATCCGGCATGTCGGCCATGCTGACGGAGAGCGCCGGGCCCGGGTTCCAGGCAACGACGTTGGCGTTGTGGTGGTGAGTCACTTCAATTGCGCGCTTGAGTTTCGCGTCGTGGATCAGGCTGCATCCTTCGGCGTTGAGGTAGACGCGATCGACGCGATCCGGGAAGGTCTGCACGCCGTCAGCCAGCACATCCTCTTTGGCGTCGTTCACTTTATCGATAAAGCGATCGCCGAGGCCGCTCACTTTAACGTCCGCAATATCGCCAACGTTGAAGTAGGTGTGCAGCGCAGAGGTGGTTTCGAATTCACCGTGCGCTTCCAGCTCCATTTCGCAGGTTGCTGCCAGCTTGAAGCGGGCGAAGAGGGTGAAGTCGTGCGGCCAGTGCTGGCGCGACGCGTCGCTGCTTTGCAGTTCGAAGGTCAGCACTACGCTGCTCTCATCTTCGTTATGCACTTTTAGCTCCCACGGCAGGTTACGGGCAAAACCGTGCGCCGGCAGACCCTGCTCCTTCGCCGGGCCAAACCACGGCCAGCAAATCGGCACGCCGCCACGGATCGCCACACCCTCTTTAAACGGCGTATTGCCGCTCAGCCACAGCACCTCTTCTTCACCCTGCGGTTTCCAGCACAGCAGGTGCGCGCCCTGGTAAGCAAACGCGGCTTTGACCTGCGGATGATCGACAACCAGCACGTCGAGTTCATCCAGCGTGCGGCGCGAGAGCGTCGGCGTGATTTGTTCGACTACCGGAAGTGCAAAAATTTTATTAATCATTAACGCAATCCTCTGTCTTCAAAACAAAAAAAGAGCGACCGAAGTCGCCCTTTCAGAAAGCTTACCATCTCAACTTATTTGGAGATGTGAGCGATCAGATCCAGAACTTTGTTAGAGTAGCCGGTTTCGTTGTCGTACCAGGAGACCAGTTTCACGAAGTTGTCGTTCAGTGCGATACCTGCTTTAGCATCGAACACGGAAGTGCAAACTTCACCGTTGAAATCGGTAGAAACAACGTCGTCTTCGGTGTAACCCAGAACGCCTTTCATTTCGCCTTCAGAAGCGGCTTTGATGGCTTTCTTGATCTCTTCGTAGGACGCTGCTTTTTCCAGACGAACGGTCAGGTCAACAACGGATACGTTCGGAGTCGGAACGCGGAACGCCATACCGGTCAGTTTGCCATTCAGTTCCGGCAGAACTTTACCTACTGCTTTAGCAGCGCCGGTAGAGGACGGGATGATGTTCTGAGCTGCGCCGCGGCCGCCGCGCCAGTCTTTGTGAGACGGGCCATCAACGGTTTTCTGAGTTGCGGTGGTCGCGTGAACGGTAGTCATCAGACCTTCGATGATGCCGAAGTTGTCGTTGATAACTTTCGCCAGCGGAGCCAGGCAGTTGGTGGTGCAGGAGGCGTTGGAAACGATGTCCTGGCCTGCATATTTCTCGAAGTTAGCGCCACGCACGAACATCGGGGTGTTGTCTTTGGACGGACCGGTCAGAACAACTTTTTTCGCGCCGGCAGTGATGTGCTTACGAGCAGTTTCGTCGGTCAGGAAGATACCGGTAGCTTCAGCAACAACGTCAACGCCGATTTCGTTCCACTTCAGGTTAGCCGGGTCTTTCTCAGCAGTAACACGGATGGTTTTGCCGTTAACAACCAGGTGGCCGTCTTTCACTTCAACGGTGCCGTTGAAACGACCGTGAGTGGAGTCGTACTTCAGCATGTACGCCATGTAATCCGCATCTAACAGATCGTTGATACCAACGATTTCGATGTCAGAACGCTCTTGAGCAGCACGGAAAACAATGCGACCGATACGGCCAAAACCGTTGATACCTACTTTGATAGTCATATATTCCACCAGCTATTTGTTAGTGAATAAAAGGTTGGCTGTAAAATTACAAAAACCTTACGCAGCGTCAAGCGGAATCGTGTCAATCATTGCGACAAATCAATCATCCGCATGTCCGTGGTCAGACTGATTAATCTCACTTTCCCTTTGAGCATCTTCCCCATATGGGGTGCCGCCCAAGATTTTAAAGGTCACTAAAGATAAAAGTGTGAGACTCATCACAATTCCCTGGCTGCTTTATCGCAACTGCTAAGTTTAGAACAAAAGTCGAACCCTGAGTGTTAATGTTTTGTTAGAATCAGGCTGATAAGTTGTCGAATCATGACCGCGAGATGTAAACAAATGGCGAACAATTCCTCCCAGGACGATCTGAAAAACGATCTGACCGAAATGCAGTTCTACGTAACGCAAAATCATGGCACCGAGCCGCCGTTTAGCGGACGCCTGCTGCACAACAAACGCGATGGCGTCTACCACTGCCTGGTGTGCGATGCCGCGCTCTTCAGCGCCGAGACCAAGTATGATTCTGGCTGCGGCTGGCCGAGCTTCTACGAGCCGGTAAGCGAAGAGGCGATTCGTTATATCAATGATTACTCCCACGGCATGCAGCGGGTGGAAATCCGCTGCGGTAAGTGCGATGCGCATCTTGGGCACGTTTTCCCGGATGGCCCGCAGCCAACCGGCGAGCGTTATTGCGTCAACTCCGCGTCGCTGAGCTTCACCGATGAAGAGAATGGCGACCAGACACGCGGTTGAAAAATCGATTCAGCGATTATTCCAGAGAGCAGAGTAAGATGAATATTGATGAGATCGTGAGCAACATGACGCCGGAGATTTACCAGCGTCTGGCAACGGCAGTTGAGCTGGGAAAATGGCCCGATGGCGTGGCGCTGACGCCGGAGCAGAAAGAGAACAGTCTGCAACTGGTGATGTTGTGGCAGGCGCGCAATAACGTGCAGGCGCAGCATATGACCATCGATACCAACGGGCAGATGGTGATGAAGAGCAAACAGCAGCTGAAAGAGGAGTTTGGCATCACGCCCAAACCGATCGCCACCTTCAAATCCTGACGATATGCCGGATGGCGGCGTAAACGCCTTATCCGGCCTACGGAGCGCCACGATTTTGTAGGCCTGATAAGCGCAGCGCCATCAGGCAGGTTTTCGGACCCGGTGCGGATTGCCGGATGGCGGCTAAATGCCTTATCCGGCCTACGGAGTGGAACGCTGTTGTAGGCCTGCTAAGCGTAGCGCCATCAGGCAGGTTTTCGGACCCGATGCGGATTGCCGGATGGCGGCACAAATGCCTTATCCGGCCTACGGGCTTGCACGCTTTTGTGGGCCTGATAAGCGCAGCGCCATCAGGCAGGTTTTCGGACCCGGTGCGGATTGCCGGATGGCGGCATAAATGCCTTATCCGGCCTACGGGCTTGCACGCTTTTGTAGGCCTGATAAGGCGAAGCCGCCATCAGGCAGTGCGCGGGAATCAGCAACACTTACCCCTGCGTCTCCAGCCAGTCCGCCAGCGTATAGAGCGTTGCGCCGCCGCTTGCCATCGCCATAAACGCCTGCGCGCTGTCGTCGGCATGCAGGTTTACGCCGCGGCAACCGTCGGTAATCACATTCACCTCATACCCAAGCTGTAGCGCATCCTGCACCGTAAACTTCACGCAATAATCGGTGGCTAAGCCCATCACTACCAGCTCACGAACGCCATGCGCCTGCAACCAGTCGTGAAGCGCCGTCTGCTGACGGTGGCCGTTATCGAAAAAGGCACTGTAACTGTCGATACGCGGATTTTCCCCTTTGTGGAACACCGCATCGATGGCCTGCCGATCGAGCAGCGGATGCTGCGCCGCGCCCTCGCTCCCTTGCACACAGTGATCGGGCCAGAAGGTTTGTGGTAATCCCTCCAGCTCGCCGGTGACAAACGGTTCAACACCATGCTGGCTGGCGAAACTGCCGTGATTCGCCGGATGCCAGTCCATGCTGGTCAGCACCGGCTCGCCGCGGCTTTTAAACCATGGGATCAGTGTGTTTGCCACATCCACGGTGCTGTCGCCGCCCGCAACGGCCAGCGCGCCACCGGCACAAAAATCGTTTTGCAGATCGACCAGCAGCAGAGCGCGTGCTTTCATCGTTAACTCCTTACTCGTCCGGGGTCAGTTCACCGCGCAGGTTTTGCGTCATCGCGGTGCGGATCGCATTCGCGTCCAGATCCTGACTTAACAGATAGTGCAGTTTAGTCAGCGTCGCCTCGACCGTCATATCCGCGCCGCCAATTACGCCTGCATGGGCGAGGGCGTTACCGGTAGCATAACCGCCCATATTGACCTTACCGGACATGCACTGGGTCAGGTTCACAACCACGATGCCGCGCTCGCTCGCTTCCTGCAGCGCCTTAAGAAACTCGCGGTTTTGCGGCGCATTGCCCACACCATAGGAGCGCAGGATCAGCGCTTTTACCGGCTGCAGCAGGAAATTACGTACCACATCGGCAGAAATACCCGGGTAGATAGTCACCACGCCAATCGGTTGCGGGGTGATCGGATGAACGATCAGTTCGCCCACGGTGCTCGGCGCAGGCGGCGTGCCCAGACGGCGAATATGAATACCCGCTTCCAGCAGCGGCGAGAGATTCGGTGAGGCAAAAGCATCAAAACCATCCGCGTGGGCTTTGGTGGTACGGTTGCCACGATAGAGACGGTTGTTGAAAAAGAGGGTCACTTCGTTAATGGGGAAATTCGCCGCTACATAGAGCGCGTTAAGCAGGTTGATCTGCCCGTCGGAGCGCAGTTCCGCCAGCGGAATTTGTGACCCTGTCACAATTACCGGCTTGCCGAGATTTTCCAGCATAAACGACAGCGCGGACGCGGTGTAGGCCATGGTGTCGGTGCCGTGCAGGATCACGAAACCGTCATACTCGTCGTAGTGCGCCTTCACATCATCCGCAATATGCTGCCAGTCTTCCGGCGTCATATCGGAGGAGTCCATCAGCGGGGCATATTCGTGGATGGTGAAGTCGGGCATCTCCGGGCGATGGAACTCAGGCATCAGCGCCAGCTGGCGTTGCAGATGGCCGGAAACCGGCACATAGCCATGCTCTGAACGCTGCATGCCGATGGTGCCGCCCGTGTAGGCTACGTAAATGGATTTTTTTTGCATGGTAAGTAGGTTCTGACTGAATCAAAAAAATCCCCTCCGGCGGAGGGGATGCGTAAGGAAAAATTAGCGAACGGTGGCGCAGTTCAGGCACAGCGCATAACGGTTTTGCGGATCGTTAAACACCGCCAGTTTATCCGTTTCGGCTTTCACTTCCTGCGCTGCGCTGGCCAGCGGTGCCGGCAGATAAGCCTGCAACGCCTGCGGCAGCATGGCGCGCACTGAACCGGTCATGCTGTCCACCACGCGATCCAGTAAGCCTGGCTCCTCTTCGTAGTAATCAACATGCCACTGTTTCAGCTTCGCCAGCTCTGCGGCTTTAGCAATCGCGTCATCGAAGTCGCCCAGCGCATCGACCAGACCGTTGTTTTTCGCATCCTGACCGGTCCAGACGTGGCCCTGCGCAATTTTATCCACCTGCTCCGGCGTGCTGTTGCGCGACTTCGCAACCAGCGTGATAAAGCGCTTATAGCCATTCTCAATGCTCAGTTGCATCATCTGCTGAACTTCATCAGGCAGCGCTTTGGTCATGCTCACATCCGCCAGCGGCGAAGTGGCAACGCCATCCGTATGCACACCGATGCTGTCGAGGCTATTCTCCAGCGTATTGATCACGCCGAAGATGCCGATGGAGCCGGTCAGGGTGCTCGGGTTGGCAACAATGTAGTTGGCTGGTGTTGAGATCCAGTACCCGCCAGACGCTGCCATGCCGCCCATCGAAACGACAACTGGTTTGCCTGCCGCGCGCGCAGCGGCCAGTTCAGCGCGGATCACCTCGGAGGCGCTGACGCTGCCGCCCGGGCTGTTGACACGCAGGACGATCGCTTTGACCTTATCATCCAGACGCGCATCGCGGATCTGCGCCGCGGTGGTATCACCGCCCACGTTCCCCGGCGTCTCTTCGCCATCCATAATTGCGCCGTTAGCGAAGATCACCGCCACGGTACCGCCGACATCGGCCGGCGTTTTGGTTTGATAGTCATAGAAGCTGATGGCGCGGAAGTTTTTATCTTCCTTGCTCCAGCCAAACTGTTTCACCATCGCTTTTTCTGCGTCAGCGGCAGAGCCCAGCTCATCAACCAGCTTGTTATCGAGCGCATATTTCGCCGTATCGCCGTCCACTTTACGCAGACCGTCGAGCATCGCTTGCGCGCCAGGGAAGACCTGCTGGGCGGTGATCTGGCGGTTGGCCGCCACGGTGTTGAGGTAGTTTTGCCACAGCTCGCCGATCCAGCGGCTGTCTGCTTCACGCGCGGCAGGGGACATATCGTCGCGAATGAACGGCTCAACGGCGGATTTGTAGGTGCCGACGCGGAAGACGTGGGTCGTCACTTTCAGTTTGTCGAGCAGCGCTTTGTAGTAGAGGCCGTTAGTGGCGAAACCATGCAGATCGACCACGCCCTGCGGCGAGAGCCAGATCTTATTGGCAAAGCTTGCAAGGTAGTACTGGCCCTGGCTGTAGTTATCGCCCACCGCATAGACCGGTTTGCCGCTTTCGCGGAATTCGCGCAGCGCTTTACCGATGTACTGCATCGAGGGCTGATCGGCACCGGCGAAATTCTTCAGATCGAGCACAATGCCGGTAATGTTGCGATCCTGCTGTGCCTGACGGATAGTTTCGACGATATCGAAGAGTGAGTTCTCCTGCAGACGATCGGAGCTGGCGCCGAACAGCTGGCGACCCAGCGCGCCGAGGCGACCGCTGGCGGAGGTTTTATCAACCACCACGCCGGAGATATCCAGCAGCAGCGCGCCGCGCCCGCTGCGTTCCGCTTTGCTGTCGCTGACCTGCATCCATACGCCGACTGCCACTAATATCAACACGATGAAGATAACGTTCATCACCAGGTTGCGGGTAAAGTTCAGCAATCGCCAGCACCACTTAAAAAATCCGGCAATAATGCGCCAAAGGGTTTGCATGTATTCTCCCTGCGAGTTAACGGCCACCGCTGCCCGAGCGGCAAAGTGTGGTTATCCTAATTATCCCGCTGCCTCTTGTCAGCAGGAATCGCCTCCGGCGCTGTAACAATTTCTACGCCCATGTTAATTTTATGAACAAATTTCACAACAAGAGGTTAACTAATGGACGCACTTGAACTTCTCGTCAACCGACGCAGTGCTTCTCGCCTGGCAGAACCGGCTCCGGCTGGAGAGCAACTGGATAACATTCTGCGCGCCGGCATGCGTGCGCCAGACCACGGCACACTGCAACCGTGGCACTTCTTTGTGATTGAGGGGGAAGGGCGCGAGCGCTTCAGCCAGACAATGGAGCAGGCGGCGCGTGCCGCAGGCCAGGATGAAAAGGGTATTGAGAAAGCGCGCACCTCGCCGTTTCGTGCCCCGATGATTATCACCGTGGTGGCAAAGTGTCAGGAGCACCACAAAGTGCCGCAGTGGGAGCAGTTGCTCTCCGCCGGGTGTGCGGTGATGGCGATGCAGATGGCGGCGCTGGCGCAGGGCTTTAACGGCATCTGGCGCACCGGCCCGCTGACCAATAGCCCCGAGGTTCGCCAGGCGTTTAACTGTGGTGAGCTGGATCAGGTTGTTGGCTTCCTCTACCTCGGTACCCCGCAACTGAAAGCCTCTACCACGGTGACCGTGCCGGATCATACGCCGTTCGTTACCCACTTCTGAGTGCCGCTTTTGCCGGATGGCGTTAAACGCTAATCCGGCCTGGGCCACCTCGCAGGTTTTGCAGGCCGGATTAAACGCTGCCGTCATCCGGCAGTAGGGTTACTTATGAGTCGCGGCAAACTCCTCTTTGGCTTTCTGCAACTGCTGCTGGAAAGCCGGATTGGTGTGCAGGGTGGCGACAACCGCCGAGCCGACAACGCGCGCGGCGTCCACGTCGCTCTGCCAGTGGTAACCACAAATCACCCGGCTTTGGCCCAGGTCGAAGCCGCGCTTGAGGATTTCGTTCTGCCGCTGCGGGTTCACTTCCGCCAGCACCAGCGCCGTGGCCCAGCCAATCGCCGTATGGCCTGACGGGTAGGAACCATTCTTCGACAGCTCATCCTGATCTTTGGTATTGCAGGTTGGCACGTTATAGAAGGCGAAAGGACGAATGCGCATGTACTTCTGTTTTGCGCCGCGCGTCGCCAGATCGCCCGCATCTTCAATCATATTGGTCAGCAGCTTATGCAACTGCGGGGCATCTTTCTCGGTGATCGGAGAACCAAATGCGCCGGAGAAGGCATTGGCCACGCCGCCGCTGCTCAGGTTGGCGTCTTCTGCGGCAAGCTTGCCGCGCTCGGTATTGCGCAGTAAACGACCCTGCTCATACATCGCCTGATCGTTCAAAAAGGCGATGCTGCCCACTTCCGGCGGCGGTGGCAGCAGTGCCAGGCTATCTATCGCCTGGTCGTTTTTCAGGTAGTAGAGATCCGGTTTGGTGGTGGCATCATTTCCAGTCGGTACAAGAGCAAAGGCGTTGGCAGAAAGTAAACCCGCAAGACAGAGGGTAATAAGGCTTTTTTTCATTAGAGATTCCTTAGATTTTTGACTGCAACAGCCATAAGTGGCTGTTGTCATCTTTTTGTCATAATTCTTAGGAAATGACGTTGCGGTGAATCGCAAAACCGCACCTGAGTGGGTTCTAGCGGTGGCGATTGCTCAAGATATAACCTGGTGATGTCACTCTTTCGTTCGCTTAATGAGCAACGGGATGCGAAATCGGATAGTCACACTTACCACCTTACGGTTTGGGCGCTACCATAGCGCCATTGCAAAGACAGGAGATCTCCATGAGCGAGCAAGCTATTCGTTTAACGCAATACAGCCACGGAGCCGGTTGCGGATGTAAAATTTCCCCCAAAGTGCTGGACACCATTCTGCACAGCGAGCAGGCGAAATTCCTCGATCCCAACCTTCTGGTCGGCAACGAGACGCGTGACGACGCCGCGGTTTACGACCTTGGTAATGGCACCTGTGTTATCAGCACCACTGACTTTTTTATGCCGATCGTCGATAACCCCTTCGACTTTGGCCGCATCGCTGCGACCAATGCCATCAGCGACGTCTTCGCGATGGGCGGTAAACCGATTATGGCGATCGCTATCCTCGGCTGGCCGCTCGATAAGCTGCCCCCTGAGGTTGCCCGCGAAGTGATCGAAGGCGGGCGTTTTGCCTGCCAGCAGGCGGGCATTGCGCTGGCCGGTGGCCACTCGATTGACGCGCCGGAGCCGATTTTTGGCCTCGCCGTCACCGGTGTAGTGCCGACCGAGCGCGTAAAGAAAAACAGCACCGCGCAGGCGGGCTGCAAACTCTTCCTCACCAAACCGCTGGGCATTGGCGTGTTGACCACCGCTGAGAAGAAATCCCTGCTTAAGCCGGAGCATGTCGGGCTGGCAACGGAAGTGATGTGCCGGATGAACCTCGCCGGTGCGGCGTTTGCCGATATTGAGGGCGTGAAAGCGATGACCGACGTCACCGGTTTTGGTCTGCTCGGCCACCTGAGCGAGATGTGCCAGGGCGCGGGCGTGCAGGCGCAACTTACCTACGCCGACGTGCCGAAGCTGCCGGGCGTAGAAGAGTATATTGCCCAGGGCGCGGTGCCGGGCGGCACGCAGCGTAATTTTGCCAGCTACGGCCACCTGATGGGCGAGATGCCCGACGCGGTGCGCAATCTGCTCTGCGATCCGCAAACCTCCGGCGGCCTGCTGCTGGCGGTGACGCCGGACGCTGAAGCACAGGTGAAAGCCACGGCGGCGGAGTACGGCATTGAACTGAGCGCCATTGGCGAACTGGTTACCGCCCGCGGTGGTCGCCCGATGATTGAGATCCGATAAGTCGATGCGGTTATTTATTGCCGAAAAGCCCAGTCTGGCGCGCGCCATTGCCGATGTGTTGCCTAAGCCGCATCGCAAAGGCGACGGCTACATTGAGTGCGGTAATGGCCAGGTGGTGACCTGGTGCATCGGTCACCTGCTGGAGCAGGCGCAGCCGGATGTCTATGACAGCCGCTATGCGCGCTGGAACCTGGCGGACTTGCCTATCGTGCCTGAGAAGTGGCAGCTGCAGCCGCGCCCGTCGGTGCTCAAGCAGATCAACGTTATTAAGCGTCTGCTTGCCGACGCCGACGAAGTGGTGCATGCCGGTGACCCGGATCGCGAAGGGCAACTGCTGGTGGATGAGGTGATTGACTACCTGCAACTGCCGGCGGAAAAGCGCCAGCATGTGCAGCGCTGTCTGATTAACGATCTCAACCCGCAGGCGGTGGAGAGAGCGATTGGGCGGCTGCGCGCCAACAGCGAGTTTATCCCGCTCTGCGTCTCCGCGCTGGCCCGCGCCCGCGCAGACTGGCTTTACGGCATTAATATGACCCGCGCCTATACGCTTTTAGGCCGCAACGCCGGGTATCAGGGGGTGCTCTCCGTTGGGCGCGTCCAGACGCCGGTGCTGGGGCTGGTGGTGCGGCGCGATGAAGAGATTGAGAACTTCGTTTCGAAAGATTTTTTTGAAGTGAAAGCGCACATTGTGACGCCCGCCGGGGAGCGCTTTACCGCCCTGTGGCAGCCGAGCGATGCCTGTGAGCCTTACCAGGATGAAGAGGGGCGTTTGCTCCATCGCGCGCTCGCGGAGCACGTGGTTAACCGCATCAGCGGTCAACCGGCGATGGTCACCGCTTATAACGATAAACGGGAATCAGAAATGGCACCGCTGCCGTTCTCCCTCTCCTCACTGCAGATTGAGGCGGCGAAGCGTTTTGGCCTGAGCGCGCAGAACGTGCTCGATATCTGCCAGAAGCTCTATGAAACCCACAAATTAATTACCTATCCGCGCTCCGACAGCCGCTATCTGCCGGAGGAGCACTTTGCCGGTCGCCATGCGGTGCTAAACGCGATTGGCGTGCATGCCGCCGATCTGCTGCCGCAGCCGGTGGTCAACCCCGATACGCGCAACCGCTGCTGGGATGACAAAAATGTGGATGCTCACCACGCCATCATTCCGACCGCGCGCAGCTCGAAGGTGAGCCTCAGCGATAACGAGTCCAAAGTCTATAACCTGATTGCGCGGCAATATCTGATGCAGTTCTGTCCGGATGCGGTGTTCCGCAAGTGCCAGATCGATCTCGATATCGCCAACGGCAAGTTTCTCGCCAAAGCGCGTTTCCTTGCGGAAGCGGGCTGGCGGACGCTGCTTGGCGCGAAAGAGCGCGATGAAGATGATGACGGCACGCCGCTGCCGGTGGTAGCAAAAGGCGATGAGCTGTTGTGTGAGAAGGGCGAAGTAGTGGCGCGCCAGACGCAGCCGCCGCGCCATTTTACCGATGCGACGCTGCTCTCTGCGATGACCGGTATTGCGCGCTTTGTGCAGGATAAGGATCTGAAAAAGATCCTGCGCGCCACCGATGGATTAGGCACGGAAGCGACGCGCGCGGGCATTATCGAACTGCTGTTTAAGCGCGGATTTCTGGTGAAGAAAGGGCGCTATATTCACTCCTCCGACGCAGGGCGGGCATTGATTCACTCGCTGCCGGAGATGGCGGCGCGGCCGGATATGACCGCGCACTGGGAGTCGGTGCTGACGCAGATCAGCGAAAAGGAGTGTCGTTACCAGGACTTTATGCAACCGCTGGTCGGCACGCTGCATGAGTTGATCCACCAGGCGCGCAGCACCCCGGTGCGGCAGTTCCGCGGCCTGATGGCACCCGGCGGCGATAAGAAAAAATCCTTCGTCAAAGGAAAGAGTAAGAAACGCCCGCCCGCGGCGGAAGCACCTGCCTCGTAATCCCGTCAGCAATGCCCGATGGCGCTGCGCTTATCGGGCCTACGGTTTTGTAGGCCGGATAAGGCGATACGCCGCCATCCGGCAATGCGCACCGTGCCTGAAACCCTGCCTGATGGCGCTACGCTTATCAGGCCTACAACAGCATGCCGATCCGTAGGCCGGATAAGGCGATACGCCGCCATCCGGCAATCCGCACCGTGCCTCAAAACCTGCCTGATGGCGCTACGCTTATCAGGCCTACAACAGCGTACCGACCCGTAGGCCGGATAAGGCGATACGCCGCCATCCGGCAGTGCGCACAGGGTCTGAAACCCTGCCTGATGGCGCTGCGCTTATCAGGCCTACAACAGCGTGCCGACCCGTAGGCCGGATAAGGCGATACGCCGCCATCCGGCAATCCGCAGCGTGTCTGAAAACCTGCCCGATGGCGCTGCGCTTATCGGGCCTACAAGAGCGTGACAGCCCGTAGGCCGGATAAGGCGTTTACGCCGCCATCCGGCAGTGTGCTGCGGTTAAATCACGCCCTGGGCGATCATCGCGTCGGCGACTTTAACAAAGCCCGCGATATTCGCACCGCGCACGTAATGGGTCTGCTTCTCTTCGCCACCGTACTCCACGCAGGCCTGGTGAATATCCAGCATGATGTGCTGCAAACGGGCATCCACCTCTTCGGCTTTCCAACTGATGCGGCCCGCATTCTGCGCCATCTCAAGACCCGATGTTGCCACGCCGCCAGCATTCGCCGCTTTGCCCGGGGCAAACAGCACGCCCGCATCGAGGAAGAGATCCGTCGCTTCGATGGTGGTCGGCATATTAGCCCCTTCGGCCACCGCTTTGACGCCGTTGGCGATAAGCGTCTGCGCGGCCTCGACGTCCAGCTCATTCTGCGTGGCGCAGGGCAGCGCGATATCGACCGGCACCGACCACGGCTGTTTACCTTCCAGATAGGTCAGGCCAAACTCGCGCGCATAATCGGCTACCCGGCCGTCGCGGCTCGCCTTGATCTCACACAGGCGCGCCAGTTTTTCTGCCGTGAAGCCCGCTTCGTCCACCACCGTTCCCGCAGAGTCAGAGGCGGTAATCACGCGCGCGCCGAGCGACATCGCTTTCTCAATCGCATACTGGGCAACGTTGCCGGAGCCGGAAACCGCCACGCGCATCCCTTCAAAGCCAAGGCCGTGGCGCTCCAGCATCGCCTGGGTGAAGTAGACCAGGCCGTAACCGGTCGCTTCCGGGCGGATCAGGCTGCCGCCAAACGAGAGGCCTTTTCCGGTAAAGACGCAGGCGGTGTTGTTGGAGAGCTTTTTCATCATCCCGGCCATAAAGCCCACTTCGCGCCCGCCCACGCCGATATCGCCGGCAGGCACGTCGGTGTCTGCGCCAAGGTGGCGATAAAGTTCGGTGATCAGCGCCTGGCAGAAGCGCATCACTTCGCCGTCACTTTTGCCTTTAGGGTTGAAATCACTGCCGCCTTTACCGCCGCCCATCGGGAGCGTGGTGAGGGCATTTTTGAAGGTCTGTTCGAAGCCGAGGAACTTGAGGATCGATAAGTTTACCGAGGGGTGAAAACGCATGCCGCCTTTATAGGGGCCGATGGCGGAGCTGAACTGCACGCGCCACGCGCGGTTAACCTGCACCTGGTTGCGATCGTCCACCCAGGCGACGCGGAACTGAATCACGCGCTCCGGCTCCACCAGACGTTCAAGCAGCGAAAGCTGACGGTAGCGCGGGTTGGCTTCGAGAAAGGGCCAGAGGGTGCTCATCACTTCGCGAACGGCCTGGGAGAACTCCGGCTGGTGCGGATCGCGCTGATGAACGGTATCAAGGAATGTTGCAAGAGAGGGGGTCTGATCCATAGATATAAGCGTCTCTTATTATGTTGATGAGTGTTGTTGTGTTTGCAATGCGCAAAAAACGGGCGCTTTTCGACTATAACATCGGCGACAGGCCACGCCGCAAGGGAAAATCTCGCTCATCAGATAAATTAAGAACCTGTTTACGGTCATAATGAAAAACGATGAAGCGGGAAACTAAAGTCCCGGAAAATAGATCCGTTATAGTAATAAGTGCAGTCAATCAAAAAGGAGAGGCTATGAGCCGATTTACAGGCGTTGCCGCCGCGTTGTTGCTGGTCGCATCGGGCAGCGCGCTCGCGGATCGCTACCCGTCGCCGGGTGTGGAAGTGAATGTGCCGGCTGAAGTATTCAGCAGCGGCGGGCAGACGCAAACGACACAGCCCTGCATGCAGTGCTGCGTCTATGGCAATCAAAATTACAGCGAAGGGTCGGTGATCAAAATGGAAGGGGTGCTGTTGCAGTGCCAGCGCGATGAACGCACGATTTCCACTAATCCGCTGGTGTGGCGTCGCGTAAAACCCTGAACGCCTCCAGCAGGGGGATATCCGCCGGAGCCAGCGCGTAGTTGACCGCGTCGGCGGGTGTCACCCACGCAAGCTCACTGTGATAATGGCGCGTTGGCTCGCCTGCAAAGGTGTACACGTGCCAGGCGTGAAGCGTAATCAGCCGCCCGGAGATTTCCCGCTGGTGGCTGGCAACAAAGCGCGCCGGAACCGCCTCGATACCCAACTCTTCACGCAGCTCGCGCACCAGCGCCTGCGGCTGCGTTTCACCCGCTTCCACCTTGCCGCCTGCGAACTCCCATAACCCGGGTTGATCCGCGTGCGGCGGGCGTTGCGCCAGCAGAATATGGCCGTCGCGCTCAATGATGGCGGCGACCACGTCGATGCTCTTTGGCGTCTGCGTCATCAGAGTTTGAACGTCGCCCAGACTGGTGCATGGTCAGAGGGTTTTTCCATGCCGCGGATATCGTAATCGATGCCGGTCTCAATGCAGCGCTCCGCCAGCGGCTGGCTCGCCATCAGCAGATCGATACGCAGCCCACGGTTATCATCAAAACCTCTTGAGCGGTAATCAAACCATGAGAAACGATCCGTGGTGTCCGGGTTGGCTTCGCGGTAGGTATCCACCAGCCCCCAGTTTTTCAGGCGTTCCATCCACTCACGCTCTTCCGGCAGGAAGGAACATTTGCCGGCACGCAGCCAGCGTTTACGGCTCTCTTCTCCGATCCCAATATCGAGATCCGTCGGGCTGATATTCATATCGCCCATAATCAGCACCGGGTTCTCGCGCTTCAGTTCGTTATCGAGGAAGTATTGCAGATCCCGGTAGAACTTCTCTTTTGCCGGGAACTTGGTCGGATGGTCGCGGCTTTCCCCCTGCGGGAAGTAGCCGTTAATTACCGTGATATTGCCAAGCGGGGAGGGGATCTCCGCCATGATGATGCGGCGCTGTGCCTCTTCGTCATCTTCCGGGAAGCCGCGACGCACCAGAACCGGTGTCTCTTTGGTCAGCAACGCCACGCCGTAGTGACCCTTTTGCCCGTGATAAAAGACGTTGTAACCGAGACGCGCCACCTCTTCGAGGGGGAACATATCGTCATGGACTTTCGTCTCCTGCAAACCAATCACATCGGGCTGGTGTTGTTCGACGATCGCCTGAAGCTGGTGGGGTCTGGCGCGCAGGCCGTTGATATTGAACGAGACAAATTTCATAGTCGCAGCCACTTAATGGGGTGAAAGATGCAGGAATGTTATCAGAGTTTACTTTCAATCACTGCCACTTATTCCCGCGCGCATCGCGTCTGCGCAAAAATCAGGCCAGCTGCCTCTTTTCAGGGCGCGCTGCGCCAAAATGGGGCGTTCTGGCAGAATTAATTTCGAGGACAGTCACAGTTCCAGAATTAAATTTTATAAATGCATAAACTATCGCTAAATCCCGCCCTGCTTCGCCGCAATATCTAAAATTATTCACTTTTTATGCATGATAAGTGAATAGCGCTCGGTTGTAAGTTATTGAAATAACGTTCTTGTACACCGTTTATGCATTTTTCCCTCTGGCTGGCACGAAGCGTGCAATCTACATTAAGGGCGAAAACGTCATTTTTATTAACATTTATTCAACTATTTATTTACGGGTGAGGTCGCTATGTCTCTGTCTGTTACGCGTGAAAATTTCGATCAATGGATGCTGCCGGTCTATGCGCCTGCGCCCTTTATCCCGGTTCGCGGCGAGGGCTCACGTCTGTGGGATCAGCAGGGTACGGAGTATATCGACTTCGCTGGTGGCATTGCGGTTAACGCGCTGGGCCACGCTAACCCGGTGCTGTGCAAAGCATTAAGCGAGCAGGCGGCGAAGTTCTGGCATACCGGCAATGGTTATACCAACGAGCCGGCGCTGCGGCTGGCAAAACGGCTGATTGATGCCACCTTCGCCGACCGGATCTTCTTTTGTAACTCCGGGGCGGAAGCCAACGAAGCGGCGCTGAAACTGGCGCGTAAATATGCCCACGACACCTTTGGCGCGCAGAAGAGCGGCATTGTCGCCTTCAAAAATGCCTTCCACGGCCGCACGCTCTTTACCGTCAGCGCCGGTGGTCAGCCCGCCTATTCGCAGGATTTCGCGCCGCTGCCGCCGCAGATCCAGCATGCCACCTTTAACGATCTCGCCTCTGCCAGCGCACTGATTAACGACGACACCTGCGCGGTGATTGTTGAGCCGATGCAGGGTGAGGGCGGCGTAGTGCCTGCCGATCCAGCCTTTTTACAGGGGCTGCGCGAGATCTGCTCCCGCCACAATGCACTGCTGATTTTTGATGAAGTGCAGACCGGCGTCGGCCGCACCGGCGAACTCTATGCCTATATGCACTATGGCGTGACGCCGGATGTGTTAACCACCGCAAAAGCGCTCGGCGGCGGCTTCCCGATTGGCGCGATGCTAACTACCGAAACCTTCGGCAAGGTGATGAATGTCGGCACCCACGGCACCACCTATGGCGGTAACCCGCTGGCGGGCGCGGTGGCAGGCGCGCTGCTTGATACCGTCAACACCCCACAAATGCTCAACGGCGTGAAACAGCGCCACGAGTGGTTCACCGAACAGCTTAACGCCATCAACGCCCGCCACCTGCTGTTCAGCGATATTCGCGGCCTTGGGCTGTTAATAGGCTGCCAGCTGGTGCCCGCCTTCAGCGGTAAAGCGAAGCAGATCTCCCAGCTGGCGGCAGCGGAAGGGGTAATGGTGCTGATTGCCGGTAGCAACGTGCTGCGTTTCGCCCCGGCGCTGAACATCAGCGAAGAGGAGGTGCGCATCGGCCTTGAGCGCTTTGCCCGCGCCTGTGAAAAATTCCTCTCGGAGAGCACAACATGATGGTGATTCGTCCGGTCGCGGCAAGCGATCTCGCAGCCCTGATGAAACTCGCCGGCAAAACCGGCGGCGGTTTAACCTCGCTGCCCGCCGATGAGGCAACCCTGGCGGCGCGTATTGAGCGCGCCCGCCAGACCTGGCAAGGCACGCTGCCGAAGGGCGAGCAGGGCTATGTTTTTGTGCTGGAAGATACGCAGAGCGGCGAAGTGGGCGGCATCTGCGCCATTGAGGTCGCCGTCGGGCTAAATGATCCCTGGTACAACTACCGCGTTGGTACCCAGGTGCACGCCTCGAAAGAGCTGAATGTCTACAACGCGCTGCCGACGCTGTTTCTCAGTAACGATCACACCGGCAGCAGCGAGCTCTGCACGCTGTTTCTCGATCCCGCCTGGCGCAAAGCAGGCAACGGCTACCTGCTGTCGAAATCGCGCTTTATGTTTATGGCGGCGTTTCGCGATCGCTTCAACGAGAAAGTGGTCGCCGAGATGCGCGGAGTAATTGATGAGCATGGCTACTCCCCCTTCTGGGAGAGCGTGGGTAAACGCTTCTTCTCAATGGAGTTCAGCCGCGCGGATTATCTCTGCGGCACCGGGCAGAAAGCGTTTATCGCTGAGCTGATGCCGAAACACCCCATTTATACCCACTTCCTCTCGGAAGAGGCGCAGTCGGTGATCGGTCACGTCCATCCGCAAACCGCGCCTGCGCGAGCTGTGCTGGAGAAAGAGGGGTTCCGCTACCGTAACTATGTCGACATCTTTGATGGCGGGCCAACGCTGGAGTGCGATATCGACCGCGTGCGGGCAATCCGCAAAAGTCGCCTGGTGGCGGTTGGCGAAGGGCAGCGTGCGCCGGGCGAGTGGCCGGCCTGCATGGTGTCGAATGAGCGCTATGACGATTTTCGCGCGATGCTGATCAACGTCGACCCGCAGACCGAACGGCTGCTGCTGTCGGCGGGCGAACTGGATGCGCTGAAGTGTCAGCCCGGCGATAGCGTCCGGCTGGTGCGCCTGTGTGCGGAAGAGAAGAGTGGTGAGGAGAGAGCGCAATGAGTTTATGGATCAACGGTGAGTGGATAAAGGGCCAGGGCGCACGGCGAGAGAAAACCAACCCGGTGAATCACGAGGTGCTGTGGCAGGGCTTTGATGCGGATAGCGCTCAGGTCGAAGCGGCTTATCAGGCCGCGCGCGCGGCTTTCCCCGCCTGGGCGCGTCAGCCCTTTAGCGCCCGCCAGGCGATCGTGGAAAAGTTTGCCGCGCTGCTGGAGAGCAATAAAGAGGAGTTAACGACGATCATCGCCCGTGAAACCGGCAAACCGCGCTGGGAAGCAGCGACCGAAATCACCGCGATGATCAACAAAGCGGCGATCTCGGTGAAGGCGTATCACGCGCGTACCGGCGAGCAGCAGACGGAGATGGCAGACGGTGCAGCGACCCTGCGTCATCGTCCGCACGGCGTACTGGCGGTTTTTGGCCCCTATAACTTCCCCGGCCACTTGCCCAACGGGCATATCATCCCGGCACTGCTGGCGGGCAATACGCTGCTGTTTAAACCGAGCGAGCTGACGCCGTGGATCGGCGAGGCGGTGGTGAAACTGTGGCAGCAGGCTGGCTTACCGGCTGGAGTGCTCAACTTGTTGCAGGGCGGGCGCGAGACCGGCCAGGCGCTGAGCGCGCTGCCGGGGCTGGATGGGCTGCTGTTTACCGGCAGTGCCAATACTGGCTATCAGCTGCATCGCCAGTTGGCGGGTCAGCCGGAGAAGATCCTCGCGCTGGAGATGGGCGGCAATAACCCGCTGATTGTTGAAGATCCGGACGATATTGATGCGGCGGTGCATCTGGCGATCCAGTCCGCCTTTGTGACCGCCGGACAGCGCTGCACCTGCGCGCGGCGGCTGCTGGTGAAACGCTCGGCGGCGGGCGATGCCTTCCTGAAAAGGCTGGTGGAGGTCGCCAGCAAGCTGATACCGGCTGCCTGGGACGCCGAGCCGCAGCCCTTTTTCGGCGGGCTGATCTCACCCCAGGCGGCGGAGCAGGTCTATCACGCCTGGCAGGAGCATGAAGCGCGCGGCGGCAAAACGTTACTGGCTCCGCGCCTGCTGGCGGCGGGCACCTCTCTGCTGACGCCGGGCATTATTGAGATGACCGCGGTGGGCAACGTGCCTGATGAAGAGGTGTTTGGCCCGCTGCTCTGCGTCTGGCGCTATGACGACTTCGACGATGCCATCACGCTTGCGAACAACACGCGTTATGGCCTCGCCTGCGGCCTGGTTTCGCCGCAGCGGGAGAAGTTTGATCGCCTGCTGCTGGAGGCGCGCGCCGGGATCGTTAACTGGAATAAACCGTTAACCGGTGCGGCGAGTACTGCGCCGTTCGGCGGCGTTGGCGCGTCCGGCAACCATCGCGCCAGCGCCTGGTATGCGGCGGATTACTGCGCCTGGCCGATGGCGAGCCTGGAGACGGCAGATCTGACTCTGCCGCAAAGCCTCAGCCCGGGGCTTAGTCATTTGCGTGAGGAGCAGCCATGAGCGCGCGTGAAGTAAACTTTGATGGCCTGGTCGGGCTGACGCACCACTACGCGGGCTTATCCTTTGGTAATGAAGCCTCGACCAAACACCGTTTTCAGCGCTCCAACCCGAAGCTGGCGGCGAAGCAGGGGCTTTTGAAGATGAAAGCGCTGGCGGACGCCGGCTTTCCGCAGGCGGTTATTCCGCCTCACGAGCGCCCGAACATTGCTGCGTTACGCCAGTTAGGTTTTTGCGGCAGCGATGAGCAGGTCGTTGAAAAAGCCGCAACCCAGGCGCCGGAATTGCTCTCTGCCGCCAGTTCCGCTTCAGCGATGTGGGTGGCGAATGCCGCCACCGTCTGCCCGTCGGCAGATGCCGAGGATGGCAAAGTCCACCTGACGGTGGCGAACCTCAACAACAAGTTCCACCGCTCAATCGAAGCGCCGACGACTGAAGCGCTGCTGCGGGCGATTTTCCGCGATCCGCACACCTTCAGCGTACACGGCGCGCTGCCGCAGGTGGCACGTTTTGGTGACGAGGGGGCCGCTAACCATAACCGCTTCGGCGGCGAGTATGGCGATGCGGGCGTGCAGCTCTTTGTGTATGGCCGCGAGGAGGGCAACGAACTGGCTCCCGGACGTTATCCGGCGCGCCAGACGCTGGAGGCGAGCCAGGCGGTGGCCCGCCTCAACCAGGTGCGTGCGCATCAGGTGGTCTATGCTCAGCAAAACCCGGACGTTATCGATCTGGGCGTTTTCCATAATGATGTGATTGCGGTCTCCAACCGCCAGTTGCTCTTCTGCCACGAGCAGGCGTTTGCCGGGCAAGCTCAGCTGCTGGCTGAGCTTGCGGCAAAAGTGCCGGGCTTTATGGCGATCGAAGTGCCGCAACAGGCGGTATCGGTCACAGACGCGGTGGCAACTTACCTGTTTAATAGTCAATTATTGAGCCATGATGATGGCCGCATGACGCTGGTGTTGCCGCAGGAGTCGCAGGAGCATGCAGGCGTCTGGCGTTACCTCAATGACCTGCTGGCGCAGGATAACCCGATTAGCGCCCTTCAGGTCTTCGATCTGCGCGAAAGTATGGCGAACGGTGGCGGGCCAGCCTGCCTGCGTTTGCGGGTGGTGTTGAGCGAGGCGGAGCAGCGGGCGGTAAACCCGGCGGTGATGATGAACGATACGCTGTTTGCCGCGCTTAATGCGTGGGTAGACAAATACTATCGCGACCGTCTTACGCAGGCCGATTTAGCCGATCCTCAGCTGCTGCGCGAAGGGCGTGAAGCACTGGATCGCCTCACTCAACTGTTGGATCTCGGGTCGGTTTATCCTTTTCAGCGTTAAGCGGAGGCGGTATGGAGAACTTTCTGGCAGCAACCATTGCGGGCGATATTCCACGCAAGATGTCCGGTGAAGCGGGCGGAATTCACTGGTTGTGGCATGAGCAGGGGATCCTCGAGCTGGTGCCGCCGCAGCCGACAGGACGTTCGCTGGTGATCTCCTGCGCCATTCACGGCAACGAGACAGCGCCGGTAGAGCTTATCGATCAACTGCTGCACAACCTCTTCTCCGGTGAGCAGCCGTTGAGCTGGCGTCTGCTGATTATCCTTGGCAATCCGCAGGCGCTGGCGCAGGGTAAGCGCTATATCAAAAGCGATCTCAACCGCATGTTCGGCGGGCGCTGGCAGCAGCTTCCGCCGAGTGATGAAACCATCCGCGCGGCGCAGCTTGAGCGCGCGGTGACGCACTTTTTCTCTGAGGGCGACGAGACGCGCTGGCATCTCGATCTGCATACCGCTATTCGCGGCTCGCATCATGTGCGCTTTGGCGTTCTGCCGCAGCGCGCCACCCCGTGGGATGAATCTTTCCTGACGTGGCTCGGCGCGGCAGGGCTTGAAGCGCTGGTGTTCCACCAGGCACCTGGTGGAACCTTTACCCATTTCAGTTGTGAATCCTTCGATGCGCTCGCCTGCACGCTGGAACTGGGCAAAGCGCTGCCGTTTGGTGCCAACGATCTCAGCCAGTTTCAACGCACCGCCTGGGCGCTGGCGGCGCTGCTTGCCGGCGAACCCGCGCCTGATACCGAGCATCCTCCGCTGCGTTACCGGGTGGTGCAGCAACTCACCCGGCGCAGTGAGGCGTTTACCCTCTATATGGACAATGAGACGCTGAACTTTACCCCGTTCAGCGAGGGGACGCTGCTGGCGGAGGATCGCGGCGAGCGCTATCTGGTGACGCACCCGCAGGAGTATGTGCTATTTCCCAACCCCAATGTCGAGATTGGATTACGCGCCGGATTAATGCTGGAAAAAATAGCGTAGCGTTAAGCCCTGCCACCGCAGGGCTTATTTTTGCTCTCTGAACTTATTACGGAATTATCTTGTTGAGTGCTGAAAAAAATAGCATACTCAGGTTTTTCTTATCTCCATAAAAAACTTATATTTCAGCGGCTTGTTTATTTTTATTTCCACTCTTCACCGTTTATCCTTATTTCCTTCATATTTGATTAAATTCTCACTTTTACACTTTCACTGTTTTACCATCGCTCTGATTAATTGACGCTTGAAGCGCTAAAGTGATTAGCGTCAACACGGCAACCGCCGTATATAAAACTGAAGTAAGGAAGAATATTATGCGTAAATTGACTGCCCTGTTTGTTGCCTCTACCCTGGCGTTTGGTGCTGCAAGCCTTGCGCACGCTGATGATGCTCCGGCTGCACCGGCTGATGCCAAACCGATGATGCATCATCACAAAGGAAAAGGGCCGCATGAGATGATGTTCCAGGGTCTGAACCTGACCGATGCGCAGAAAGCGCAAATCCGCGACATCATGAAGAGCCAGCGTGAAGAGATGAAGCGTCCGCCTGTGGAAGAACTGCGCGCGATGCATGAGATTGTCGCCAGCGACAGCTTCGATAAAGCCAAAGCTGAAGCGCAAATCAATAAGATGGATGAGCAGCGCAAAGCCGACATGCTCAAACATATGGAAACGCAGAACAAGATTTACAACATTCTGACGCCGGATCAGAAAAAACAGTTCAATGCCAATTTTGAGAAGCGTCTGACAGAACGTCCTGCCGCAGGCGATAAAATGCCTCCTGCACCGGCTGAATAAATTAGTCGACCCCTCTTAAGACCGCCGGTTTTGCCCATCGCCAGTAGCACATGATGGGCAGAACCGGCGGTTTTTTCTCGCCTGCCTCTTGCCAGCCGCTACCGGCGCGGTATCCTCGTTGTTCCTGTGTGCCCGAAGTTGCTACTTATCTGAAGTTTATACTTTTTTACATCTCTGGTTACGTCGTAGCCTAAGGCATCGCTGCCTGGCTGCCGATAACCTGTTTATAGCAATGTGAACAAGAACAAGAATGCACGCTGTTTCAGAAGCAGCGGCGCAGCGTATCGCTGTGCTATTCAGGAGTGATGATGGAATTCTTTGATATTCGCAAAATGCCGGTCAATCTCTGGCGAAATGGCGCAGGCGAAACCCGCGAGATTTGCTGCTTTCCGCCCGCTACCCGCGAATTTAACTGGCGCGCCAGCATTGCCTCGCTGGCCGGGAACGGCGAATTTACGCCTTTCCCCGGCGTCGATCGCGTGATCACGCTGATAGAAGGTGGGGAAGTGACGCTCAACGGCGGCAGTGTGCGCCATACCCTGAAGCGCCACCAGCCTTTTACTTTCGCAGGGGATCAGCCGGTCAAGGCCGAGCTTTGCGAAGGCCGTATGTCGATGGATTTTAATATTATGACCCGCCGCGATCGCTGCCAGGCGAACGTGCGCATCGCCGATCGCACCTTCACCACCTTCGGTTCGCGCGGCGGGGTGGTTTTCGTGCTGAGCGGCGCATGGCAGCTGGGCGATAAACTGCTCACCGCCGATCAGGGCGCGTGCTGGCAGGAGGGGCGGCAGACCCTGCGGCTGCTCCGCGCCGAAGGGCAGTTACTCTTTAGCGAAATCACCTGGCTGGCCGGGCACTAAGCCAGCTCTACAATCTCATGCTCGCCCGACAGCAGCGGTTTACACAGAATTTTATAGCCATCGTGATCGAAGCCAGCGGGGGTGCGCAGCAACGCTGCCGCCTCGCCTGGCGTATTGACCGAACCCAGCCAGAGCCAGTTATGGATGATGTGATACTGCGTCATCTCACCGAAGCTCTCTTTTAACCCGATCGGCCCCTGCCACGGCCAGCACACCAGCTGCATACGCGCCATCGCGGCGAGAAAACGGCTGTTATGCTCTTCAACGCTCTCTTTTCCGCAGCAGGCACCGGCGCAGCGTTTTAGCGCCGAGCGAAAACAGGGGCGGCCACGGCTGAGCGGCTCAAGCCCGAGCAAGCCGTAACAGAGCTTCTCCTCATCGGCGATGGATTGCAGCGATTGCAGCGCCGTGCGCCGGTTGGCAAACAGACCAAAAAGATGGGGAGAAGAGGAGAAATCCACTTCGCGGGCGTAAACCACCTGCGGCTTACCTTCCTCCACGCGCAGTGAGCAGAGCTGGCGATTACGGCGCAGGCGTTTATTAAACAGCGGCTGCTGCTCTTTGATAAGCCTGGCTTCCAGCAGCAGCGCGCCAATCTCACCGGCGGTGCAGATCCAGCTAACGCGCCGGGACTGACGCAGCATGGAGGCTTCATCCGGGGTGCGGAAATGGGACATCACCCGGCTGCGAATATTGACGCTTTTGCCGATATAGAGCGGCATCGCCTCGCTGTCACCGTGAAAAATATAGACGCCAGGGTGCTTAGGCATCGCCTCAAGCCACTGACGCAGATGTTCGGGGTATTCATAGATTGCCGCCGCCTCAAATGAAAGACGCGGGGCCGATTGACGCCTTGCCACACGGAACTCCTGATACTGGTTACTTGTACAGTGTAGCAGGCTACTTCAGGTTAAAAAAGAAACATTTGGAAAGATCAGGCAAGTGCAGGTGGGAGAGAGAAGCTTGTGCCGCTTCGCTTAGCAGGCCTACAGCTTATCTGTAGGCCTGAGCGGGCGTCACGATTTACTGTTTTTTCCAGAAATCGTCGAAAATGGTGATCGGCGGACGGCGCTTGTGCTCGGTCTTCACATACCAGCCCTCAATAATGCGGGCGGTTGCTTCATCCAGCGTTTTGCCTTCCAGATAATCATCGATATTTTCGTAGGTTACGCCGAGCGCGGCTTCATCGGGCAGAGAAGGGCGGTCATCTTCCAGATCGGCAGTCGGTGCTTTTTTGTAGAGATGCTCCGGGCAGCCAAGGTGCGCCAGCAACTGCTTGCCCTGACGCTTATTCAGGCGGAACAGCGGGTTAATATCGGTGCCGCCATCGCCATACTTGGTGTAGAAGCCGGTGACCGCTTCAGCCGCGTGGTCAGTTCCGACAACAATCCCTTTGCACATCCCGGCGATGCTGTACTGCGCTTTCATACGCTCGCGCGCTTTCTCATTCCCGCGCACAAAGTCGCTCAGCTCAATACCGGTATCGCGCAGCGCCTGCTCGCTTGCCAGCACCGACGCTTTGATATTTACGGTCAACACGCGGTCAGGTTTGATAAAGGCAATGGCGTCCTGGCAATCCTGCTCATCCGCCTGCGCGCCGTAGGGCAGACGTACGGCGATAAATTGTAACTCGCTGTCGCCGCTCTCTTCACGCAGTTCCGAGATGGCTAACTGGGAGATTTTCCCCGCCAGCGTCGAGTCCTGGCCACCACTGATGCCGAGCACCAGTGATTTGATAAAGGGATAGGTTTTCAGATACGTTTTCAGAAAATCCACGCTGCGGCGAACTTCTTCTTCGGCATTGATGGTTGGCTTGACGCCCAGTGCCTGAATAATCTCTTGTTGCAGAGCCATTAACCCCTCCGTTGTTGAATCCTGCTGTGCAGGTTGCAAATTGTTATTCATTAAAGCTAACCCCTTCGTGGGAAAACGACAAGGTTCACAGTTTTACGTGCCGTAATTTGCGCCGATTCAGGTCGTTTACGCACTTTTATTAGATTTTTCTGAAAGATATATCATTTTCTGTCCCGAGTTGAAAAATCCAATATTATATTCCAGGCTTAGTTAACACGCTGATACAGAAGCGGATACTAAAGAGGATGGAATATGAATAAGAATATCGCAGGAATTCTGGGCGCCGCAGCAGTACTGACTATGCTGGCAGGTTGTACCGCTTACGATCGCGCGAAAGATCAGGTTAGTCAGCCGGTCGTTAAAGATGTGAAAAAAGGGATGAGCCGCCAGCAGGTAATGCAGATTGCAGGCCGTCCGTCATCAGAAGTGAGCATGGTTCACGCTCGTGGTACCTGCCAGACTTATATCCTGGGCCAGCGTAACGGCAAAACTGAAACCTACTTCGTTGCACTGGACGAAACCGGTCACGTGCTGAACTCGGGTTATCAGACCTGTTCCGAATACGACACCGACCCGCAGGCACCGCAGCAGCAGTCTCAGCAGAAAAAACCTCTGCAGTAATTTTTTGATTTCGCCTGAGCAAACAAAAAACCGGCCAGCTGGCCGGTTTTTTTATGCCTTATGCCGGCACGTTATCTATCTTGCTGATACGTGACCAGACACGGTGCGCTGAAAGCTGCTCGATAAAATCCTCCACCAGCGCGGTCGAGGCGATATCGCCTTCGATAATGCCCTCTTCACCCTGCGGGTTGACGTGGATCACCCCTTTAAACTGGCGAGCGTCACCGGCAAGACCGATAGTCTTGAGGTGCTTATAGGCTTCCAGCAGGTAATATTTCGCATCGCCATTTTGCAGTAGCGTGCTGATATCGCCCCCGGGCACAAATACCCCATCCACCGTCAGCGAAGGTGAACCGGCGAACGTTGCCGCCACCGGCAGGCGCGAGCCATCATCAGCCACTACTTCGCCCATGCGCGAGTAGAGCAGTTTGGCGTGCACGCCTTTATTCTTCAGCCCTTGCAACAGAGTCAGCACGTCCTGCGCGCGAACATTGTCATGCAGCAGCACTGCCACCACACGGCCCTTCACATCGCCATCCGGAATGGCATACAGGCTGAGGGAGGGATCTTTCTCCACGCCGTTTACCGCAGGCGGCGGGGTAATGTTGCACTGCTCTTCCGTCAGGGTAATACCCAGGTTTTCCGCGACGGACTGCGCCAGGTTGACATCAATATGCGCCAGCAGGTCGACCACGCGCTCACGGATATAGGGACGCGCCACTTTGCTTAACTCAAAGCTGAAGGCATCGACGATATGGCGTTGCTCAAACGGCGTCTGGCTCAGCCAGAAGAGGCGCGGATGGGCGTAATACTCGCCAAATGAGGGGCTGCGCTCGCGCACTTTATGCCCTTCAACACGCTCCTGATAGCTCTCAAATCCGCCGCGTTTCGGCCCCGGCGGCGTTTCGCGCGGCCAGTTATCGTTGATCGAGTTCGGCTCATAGTTGGCCGGATTGGTGTCGATATCCATCCGGTGCATGCCGTCACGCTGGAAATTGTGGTACGGGCAGGTCGGGCGGTTAATCGGAATTTCGTGGAAGTTTGGCCCGCCGAGACGGCTAATCTGCGTATCGGTATAGGAGAAGAGACGCCCCTGCAACAGCGGATCGTTGGTGAAATCCAGCCCTGGCACAATATGGCCCGGATGGAAGGCAACCTGTTCGTTTTCCGCAAAGAAGTTATCCGGGTTGCGATTGAGCACCATTTTGCCGACCCGCTGCACCGGCACCAGCGCTTCCGGGATCAGCTTGGTCGGGTCGAGCAGGTCAAAATCGAACTTGAACTCATCCTCTTCCGGGATCAGTTGCAGCCCCAGTTCATATTCCGGGTAGTCGCCCGCTTCAATCGCTTCCCACAGCTCACGGCGGTGGAAGTCCGGATCGCGCCCGGTCAGCTTCTGCGACTCGTCCCACACCAGCGAGGCTTTACCCGCCAGCGGTTTCCAGTGGAAGCGCACAAAGGTCGCTTTTCCTTCGGCGTTAATCAGGCGGAAGGTATGGATACCAAACCCTTCCATGGTGCGATAGCTGCGCGGAATGCCGCGGTCGGACATCGCCCACATCACGTTATGCAGCGTTTCCGGTTGCAGGGAGACATAATCCCAGAAGGTGTCGTGTGCGCTCTGGCCCTGCGGAATAGCCCAGTGTGGCTCCGGTTTCACCGCATGGACAAAATCGGGGAATTTGTGCGCATCCTGCAAGAAGAAGATTGGCGTGTTATTGCCGACCAGATCGAAGATACCCTCTTCGGTGTAGAACTTGGTGGCGAAACCGCGAATATCACGCACGGTATCCGCTGAACCGGCACCACCCTGCACCGTTGAGAAGCGCACAAACACCGGGGTGATCTTCTCCGGGTCGGAGAGGAAATCGGCCTTGGTGACATCTTGCAGGCTGCGATAGGGCTGGAAGTAACCGTGCGCCGCCGAGCCGCGCGCGTGCACGATACGTTCAGGGATGCGCTCATGGTCAAAATGGGTGATCTTCTCGCGCAGAATAAAATCTTCCAGCAGCGTCGGGCCGCGTGAGCCTGCGCGCAACGAGTTCTGATCGTCGCTGATGCGCACCCCTTGGTTGGTGGTCAGCGCGGCATTCTCGCCGCCCTTGCGGAACGGCTCCAGCGCATTCAGTTTCTCATTGGCGGTATCGGGTGATTTCAGGCTGCCTGGTGCGGTGGGCTCTTCACCGGGTGCGGTCGGTTTTGGCGAAGGGCGGTGGGAATTATCAGATGGTGCGAGGGAATCCAGTCCCGGGCGGGCTTCGTTTTCATCATCAACCGGCGCGCGGGAAGGTTGCGTCTCTTTCTCATGCTGCGACATTGAACTCGTCTCCTGTTATCCATGACTAAAAAGGCAGGTTGTTGCCATTAACCCTTCTAACTATAGAACAATGTCCCGGTCGCGCCCGTTAACCGGCCGCGACTGGAAAACGCGCAGAAGCTCACGCCGGGCGCGACGCGCGGGGTCACAATCGGCTATCATTGGATTTCGTGTGTGTGTGAAATTTGTCTTTAGTGAATGCATCGCTTATGAAAACGCTTCGTCAACAGAATCGAGTCATTATCAGCTATGTCCCGCGCGTCGAACCGGCGCCCCCCGATCATGCGTCAAAGGTCGAAGGTTATCGTGATGTCTGGAGGCTGCGCGCTAAATATGTCGCGTTTGTGTTGATGGGCGAGCATTTTCGCCGCTCGCCGACTTTCACTACGCCGGATGCGGCGCAGCGCTGGGCGACGCAGATGCGCCAGGAAGGCGAGATAGAGGAATAAAAAAACGCCTGCAGTGTGCAGGCGTTTTTGTTTTTACGCGGGAAGCTTAGCGATGTGCCAGTTCGGCGTGCTCTTCGCTATCGAGAATGGTTTTATCCGTCTGCTTCAGCCACTGGCTGGTCAGCGTCCCGGCGGTCATTGAGCCGCTGACGTTCAGCGCGGTACGGCCCATATCGATCAGCGGTTCAACGGAGATCAGCAGCGCAACCAGCGTAACCGGCAGGCCAAGCGCCGGCAGCACAATCAGCGCGGCGAACGTTGCACCGCCGCCCACGCCCGCCACACCGGCAGAGCTGATGGTGACGATGCCGACCAGCGTTGCAATCCACATCGGATCCAGCGGGTTGATGCCAACTGTCGGCGCTACCATTACCGCCAGCATTGCCGGGTAGAGACCCGCACAGCCATTCTGGCCGATGGTCGCACCAAAGGAGGCGGAGAAGCTGGCGATCGACTCCGGTACGCCAAGGCGACGGGTCTGCGCTTCCACATTCAGCGGAATAGAGGCGGCGCTGGAGCGGCTGGTAAAGGCAAAGGTCAGCACCGGCCATACTTTACGGAAGAACTTCAGCGGGCTTACGCCATTCACGCCCAGCAGCACGCCATGGACCACGAACATAATGCCGAGGCCGAGGTAAGAGGCGATAACAAAGCTGCCCAGCTTGATGATGTCGTGGATGTTGGAGCCTGCGACCACTTTAGTCATCAGCGCCAGCACGCCGTAAGGCGTCAGCTGCATCACCAGACGCACCAGCTTCATCACCCAGCTCTGCAAGGTGTCGATGGCGGTCAGCACGCGCTGGCCCTTCGGCGCATCATCTTTCAGCAGCTTCAGCGCGGCAACGCCGAGGAAAGCGGCAAAGATAACGATACTGATGATCGACGTCGGGCTTGCGCCAGTCAGATCGGCAAACGGATTTTTCGGCACAAACGACAGCAGCAGCTGCGGCACGGTCAGATCGGCCAGTTTACCGACGTAGTTGCTCTGAATGGCGTTCAGACGCGCGGTTTCCGCGCTGCCCTGAACCAGCCCTTCAGCAGTGAGGCCAAACAGATTGGTCACCAGCACACCGACCAGCGCGGCGATAAGGGTGGTGAACAGCAGCGTGCCGATGGTAAGGAAACTGATTTTGCCCAGCTGCGACGCGTTGTGCAGACGCGCAACGGCGCTGAGGATCGAGGCGAAAACCAGCGGCATGACGATCATTTGCAGCAGTTGCACATAGCCGTTACCGACGATGTTAAACCACTGAATAGACTCTTTCAGCACCGGATTATCGGCACCGTAAATGGCCTGCAGCGCGAGGCCGAACGCCACGCCAAGCCCGAGACCAACCAGTACTTTTTTTGCCAGGCTCCACTGTTTGTGGCGCGCCTGCGCCAGCAAAAGCAGCAGTGCTGCGAACACGACAACGTTCGCGATTAATGGAAAATTCATCCCCGTTCTCCTGATTTCATTATATTGATGACATCGAGGTCATCCTGTGGCGCAAGGTTAGCAGAAGTGCCCGGGGCGGCTTATATCCAAATGGAATGCTTTATAGCGAAGTGTTCGAAATCGACTATTTATCGTGCAGACTGGCGATCAATAAAGCGATTGAACTCATTTTGCAGGATATTTATCGCTTCGGATGACCAGCGGATTGCACCATTTTCGGGCAGGGTTTGCGGCATCCATACGGCATAGGTGAGCAGCGCCATGCAGAGTACACGCTCCATCTGGTTACCTTTTTGCGACGCGAGGATCGGCAGGCGAAAGCGCCAGCGGCAGGGCCAAAGCAGCGGCACGCCGGCGGGTGTGAGCATATCTGCAACGATATGGCTGAGATAGCCGACCACCATCCCCTGCAGCGCATCCGCCGGCAGGATCCAGCTGTCAGGCACTTTTAAGGCAAAGAGGATAAGCGCAAGAAACACCGCCAGCAGGCTATGGGTGAAACCGCGGTGACCAAAGGCGCGCGCAACGGGTTTTGAGATCCACTTTAGCCGCTGTCCAAGGAAGGATTTCGGGTGATCGATGTCCGGTAGCAGGCAGGTGAGAATGGCTGAAGGCACAATATGCCACCAGTCGCCCTGTGCAAGCACGGGCGTCAATTCGGCATTCTTGGTAAACACCGCGCAGGCTATGGAGAAAAGCAGGTGTCCTTCCGCCGTCATGATCAAACTCGCTAAACTGTCGATGCATACAGTATAGGATGTTTGTACAGTAGGCGGAAGAGGTGACGGTGTAACTCTTTGTCACAATCCTGCTAATTTAGCGCGCCAGCCAGCCGCCATCGACCGCCAGCGTGTAACCATTTATGTAATCAGCCGCCGAAGAGGCGAGAAAAACCGCCGCGCCCTGCAAATCCTCCGGCGTGCCCCACCGGCCAGCGGGAATGCGATCGAGGATCTCCTGATTACGTTCAGCATCTTCGCGCAGTTGCTGGGTATTGTTGGTCGCCATATAGCCGGGCGCAATCGCGTTGACGTTGATATTGTGCTTCGCCCACTCGTTGGCCAGCAGACGCGTCAGCCCCATCACGCCGCTTTTTGAGGCGGTGTAAGAGGGAACGCGGATGCCGCCCTGGTATGAAAGCATCGAGGCGATATTAATAATTTTGCCGCCGCTGCGCTGGGCGATAAATTGCCGGGCGACAGCCTGCGAGAGGAAGAAGAGCGATTTGAGGTTGAGATCCATCACCTCATCCCAATCCTTTTCACTGAAATCGATGGCGTCGCAGCGGCGGATCGTTCCGGCGTTATTGATGAGAATATCGAGGTGCCCCATCTTCGCTACCGCTTCATCGACAATCGACGTCAGCTGCTGCTGGTCGCGCAGGTCGGCCTGAATCGCGTGAAAACGGCGACCAAGCGCCTCGACGCGTTGTGCCGTTTCATGAGGGATTTTCCGGTTAACACCGACAATATCGCAGCCCGCTTCCGCCAGCCCTGTTGCCATTCCCTGGCCCAGACCGGTATCGCATCCGGTTACAAGAGCCACCTTACCCGTTAGCTTAAAAGCATCCAGTATCATATCTACTCCGGCGTGATGTCATGTCGTGACGGGCGTCAATGCCTGCGAATCAGAATAGAAGGCGGGAGCGCAAAATACAAACAAATGAAATGATGTTTCAATATTTTTGTGATGCAGGAGCGGCTTTGCACCGCTCCTGCACATTTTTAACCGAGCAGATGGGCGGCAGTAAGTTGCTGCAAGCTTTCAAGTTTGACGTTCGCCAGCACATAGCGCGGATCAGCGCGATGCTCCTCATCAGGAACGACAATCGAACGCATACGTGCCGCTTTGCTGGCAATCATCCCGTTTACGGAATCCTCCAGCGCCACGCAGGCTAAGGGATCGACGCCGAGCTTCGCCGCGCAATCGAGATAAACCTGCGGGTGCGGTTTGCTGTAAGGCAGGCTCTCGGCGGAGGCCAGCGCATCGAAGCTGTCACGCAGGTCGAACATCGCCAGCACTTTCTCCAGCATATGCAGCGGCGATGCGGAGGCCAGCCCGACGCGCAGACCGTTCGCTTTGCAAAGCGCCAGCGCTTCACGCACGCCCGGCAGCAGCGGACGCTCTGCTTCTACCAGCGCAATTGCGCGCTCAATAATTTGTGCGGTCACTTGCTGGCGGGACGGGCCGCTCCACGGCTGTTGCGCATACCACAAATCAACCACCATATCGATGCGCAGGCCCAGCGTGTCAGGCAGCTCGCCGCGGCGCGAGATGTCGACGCCGAGGCTTGAGATCACCTCAAGTTCGGCGCGATCCCACAGCGGTTCCGAGTCAATTAATAAACCATCCATATCAAAAATTGCTGCAACTGTTTGGCGCGGGGCAGACATAACACCTCTCCGGTTAGCGAAATAAAACAGGGTGAAGGTAGTGAGTATGGCAATGCGTTCACCCTGGCGTCTTTAAAAATCAGGCGAAAATAGTTATCAGCAGGTAGACTAAGGCACAAACAGTGCGTCAACAACAAGGGGAATCCATGACGTATCAACAAGCTGGACGCATCGCCGTACTGAAACGCGTTCTGGGTTGGGTGATTTTTATTCCGGCCGTTATTTCGACCGTTATTTCGATCCTGAAGTTTATGTATGAGCATAGTGATAAACAGCCCGGCATTAACGCCGTGATGCTCGATTTTGCCCATGTAATGATTGAGATGATGCGGTTCAATACGCCATTCCTCAATCTCTTCTGGTACAACTCGCCGACGCCCCATTTTCAGCAGGGCCTGAACGTTCTGTTCTGGATTATTTTCGCCTTGATCTTTGTTGGCCTGGCTCTACAGGCTTCCGGCGCGCGCATGAGCCGCCAGGCGCGCTTTGTGCGCGAAGGGGTGGAAAACCAGCTGATCCTCGAAAAAGCCAAAGGCGATGAGGGGCTTAGCCGCGAGCAGATAGAAGCGCGCATTAACGTGCCAAACCACACCATTTTCCTGCAGATTTTCCCGCTTTACGGGCTGCCAGCGATCATTATCGTGGCGGGCTACTTCTTCTTTAAGCTGCTCGGCTTTCTGTAAAGTTACAGCGCCCGATGGCATTCGCGATCGGGCTTCTTAGCCTTTCACTTTTACGCGGCCAATACGCGATCCAGCGCCTTCTGTGCGTTCATCAAATGTTCACCGCCGAAGAGAATGGCGCGATTGAAAAGGGTGTAAAGCTGGTAAATCGGTTGGCGGTCAAGGAAGTCGGGCGGGAGCGGGGAGATGGACTGGTAACCGTCGTAGATCTGCGGCGGCTGATCCGGATGGAGGGGCAGCATCGCCAGATCGCACTCCCTGTCGCCCCAGTAGCAGGCGGGATCGTAAATATAGGGGCCGTCCGGGCCGAGCGCGCAGTTGGCGGACCAGAGATCGCCATGCAGTAAAGAGGCCTGCGGCTGGTGGCCAGCTAACCGCTGCTGAACATGCTCAACAATTGCATCGATATTGCCGAACTGTAGCCCTTTCTCCGCTGCCAGCTCAAGCTGCCAGCCGATACGCTGCTCGGCAAAAAAGGTTGACCAGCGGCGCTGCCAGGCGTTGGGCTGCGGCGTGGTGGAGAGATCGTTATCGAAGTCGAGACCGAACTGCGGCTGATCGCTCCACTGATGAAGCCGGGCAAGCTGCTGACCCAGTAAAAAGGCGCTATGCACATCAAGCGGGCGGGCGTGAAGATACTCCATCACCAGGAAGCTGTAGTCGCGGTCGCTGCCGACTGCCCACACTTCAGGAACCCGTACCGTATTGCTGCGCGCCAGCAGCGCCAGCTGATCGGCTTCGGCAGTGAAGATGGGAAGCAGGGCGCGTTCATCACATTTAACGAAACAGTCGCGTCCTGCGTAACGTATGCGCCATGCAGCGTGAATTTCACCGCCCGGTAGCTCATCGCGTTGTTCAATTTCGCCTTCACCCAGTTGCTCGCTTAACAGACCACTTATCGCTTGCCACATGATATTTCTCCCATGTAATCAGCCAGATCATTAGGTTAGCGCACTAAAGCTGTGAAAAAATTCGACTTAACGCACACCAGGCGCACGCACGGCGCAGGATGGCACTTATTGCTCTTGTTGCCGCCACGTCTCCCAGGTGGAAACCGTAACGTCTGTTTTTCGCCCGACGGCACTTTCCGCCAGGCCGCTGGCAAGCTCATGAACCTCTTGCTCATTTAAGGCGCTAATCAGGCCGAAGGTGTTGGTGCCGAGATCGTGCACCTTGCCATCGTCGTCCGCCATGGTGATAAGAAAGCCCGCAAGTGTAAAGTGGTTATTTAGCTCGTTAATGTCCGTTAACGTCTCATCGTGAAATTTCACCGTGACGACGTAGCGGGTGATGCCATCGTTACTCATATTTCACCTCGTTGTTAATGCAAATTTTTTTAGCATAGTCGGCGACAAATATTTGTCGACTGGATGCCAGAGATTCCGCTGCGCTTACGCACCGCGTAAATAGTCGTAGATCTTCTGCGTATCTTCACTGGCACACAGGCGGGTACCCTGATTAATGGTTGCCGCGCTGCCGGCCGCGACGCCAAAACGCACCATATCGTCGAGGGGAGCATCTTCGGCAAGCTTAAGCGTCATGGCACCGACCATGCTGTCGCCCGCGCCAACGGTGCTCTTGCTTTTCATTGGTGGTGGCACAACCTGCACATGGCCCTGTTGATCCACCCCCAGCGCGCCTTGCGGTCCGAGCGAGACCACCACGCGACGCGCTTTGCCGCTGGTAATGATCTCCTGCGCCGCGCGCAGCACGTCATGGGGTTGGTTGAGCGGTCTGCCCACCAGCGCGCTGAGCTCTTTCTGGTTGGGTTTGACCAGTTCGATATTGCCAATCTCCAGCGCAGCGGCCAGTGCGTCGCCTGAGCTATCAATAATGCAGCGGATCCCCTGTTTTTGCGCAACGGTAATCAACTGCGTCAGCTTTTCGAGCTGGACACCCGGCGGAAGACTGCCGCTGATGACCAGAATCGCGCCGCTCTCTATCGTCAGCACTTTCTCTTCTATCTGGCGGAACTCATCTTCGCTGAGGGCGGCACCGGGCATCACAAAGCGATACTGCTCGCCGCTCGCCTCAACGTGCACATGCAGGTTTTGTCGCGTCCAGTCGGCGGTCTGCACGCTGAGGGTCGGGACATGCTCATCGGCGAGCAGGGCAGTCAGGTGTTCACCGGTTGCGCCGCCCGCCGGGAAAATCGCGGTGGCTTTGCCCCCGAGGTGGGCAATGGCGCGGGCAACATTAATGCCGCCGCCGCCCGGTTCAAATACTGGCGAGGTACAACGGAGTTTTCCTTCCGGATAAATTTGCGGCGTTATTGTCGCGCTATCGAGGGATGGCGCGAGGGTAAGCGTATAAATCGGTACCATATTTGACCTCCTGTTACGTAGCGTGCAGTAAGCCTGGCACCATTTACAGTGAAGGGAAAGTAAATAACAGTATGATTTTAAATACGATATTATTTTTACGGTGATATTTCGGAATCTATAACAATTATTCTGAGATCTCTCTTATTCAAAAAATCAAATAAGATTTCATTGATATGTTTAAGCGGTCTTTTTATAATTTGTTACCTTTCTGCGGACCGTTGGTCATTGATCCATAAGAAAGTTTCCGGGACCGTGTTGGTCTCATTTACTGTACGGATTTAAAAAAAATGAAGCTTTTTAAGACAGTACCCGCGCTGGTTATGGCTGCGGGCGTGCTTGCGTCGATGAATGCTGTCGCAGATGATACCGTTTTTACTGTCATGGATGACCCCGCCTCCGCGAAAAAACCGTTTGAAGGTAATGTCAACGGTGGCTATCTCGGTCAGTCAGGCAACACAAAGAGTTCCTCTTTGACGGCCGACTCTACCCTGACATGGTATGGCGATTCTACGGCCTGGTCCCTGTGGGGCAACGCCAGTAACACCTCGTCTAACGACGAACGTTCTTCCGAGAAGTATGCTGTTGGTGGCCGTAGCCGTTATAACATGACTGACTACGACTACCTGTTCGGCCAGGCGAGCTGGTTGACCGATCGCTACAACGGTTATCATGCCCGTGACATCGCTACCGCTGGTTATGGTCGTCAGTTCCTGAATGGCCCGGTTCACAGCTTCCGTCTCGAATTCGGTCCGGGTGTGCGTTATGACAAGTACACAAACGGCGATACCAAAACGACGGCGCTGGGCTACGCGTCTGGTACATACGCGTGGCAGTTCTCTGACAATGCGAAATTTACCCAGGGCGTTTCGGTATTTGGTGCGGACGATACTACCGTCAACTCCGAAACCGCGCTGAACGTGGCGATTAACTCCCACTTCGCGTTGAAGGTCGCCTACAACGTGACCTGGAACTCTGAGCCGCCGTCATCGGCACCGGATCATACCGATCGCAGAACGTCGATTACCTTAGGCTACAAAATTTAATTGGACGGGCCGGATTATCCGGCCCGTTTTTATTTACGTGAAGTGCGCAGTTAGCCAGTTAATTTTATTTAAGTCCGCTCCTGCATTTTCTCTCCACATTTCCTATTTGAGAAACATATTCAGTTTATTTGACACGAACGGCTAAATAAATTGACTGGGAAAAAGTGTGATCCAGATCTACAATTCTTGCTGTGGGCATTTTGCTGCCCGGCCAGTTAAATCTATTCAAGCAAGAGAATTTGATCATGAAAACAATCAAAACAACCGCAGCCGCGCTGGTTATTTCTGCGCTCTCTTTTAGCGTATTCGCGGCACAGCCTGCACAATCTACTAATCACGTCACCACCATCGAAGCGGGTTCAAACATGATCCCCGGTACGCATGCAGTAAACGGCTCTAACGCCGCTGCTTTTAATGCGCATACGCTGGTAGCCGGTGAGTGGGAATAAAGATTATTCTTAGCCGTTTCATCTGCTTATTTTAAAAACCGGATTATGTGGTACCGGTTTTTAAAGTTGGCAAGAGAGGTTTAGGAATGAGTTCTTTCTGACAGGTTATTTGCAAAAGGTGCGCTAATAACGCTTATTTCTGGTTGCGTTAAATCTCAGACTATCAACTACGCAGGAGCGAGAGAATATTCTCCGCCGCCTGGTTAGCCACTTTTAATACGGCATCCTGACCCTGCTGTAAAAGCTGCGCTTTGGCCATCTTGCTCGCTTCCAGCGCATAATCCGCATCTTCTATCCGGCTTCTTGCCGCCTGCGTGGCGACACTCTGCTGCGCCAGCACCGATTTGTTTGATTCAAAACGATTAATAAAAGCGCCGTATTGCGCCCGATACCCGCTCACTTTCTCCAGCGCCTGGTCGAGTTTACCCATCGTCATGCCAGCGGTGGTTTCCGACAGCAGATCCGTGCTGGTTAAGCCGAGGGATTTAACATCTGCGGGCGTGGCTGGAATGGTCGTTGATTTGATCTCATCCCCGACAGTGGCGCTGGTCACCACTTCCCACGGCCTGCTCTGCTTAGGCGGCTCTGCCGGTGTGATGGTCGGTTTTGGCAGATCGCCCCAGGTCAGGTTGCTGGTAAAAGAGCCGCTACCGACGACCATGACGACAAGATCTTCGGTGACGTCATCAATCTTTAATCGCTCAAGGCGGTTCGAACCGTTGCTGCCGTCATTGTAGGCCGCAGCGGATTCATAACGATCGCCATCGCCACTGTATTTGATGGTCATGCCGTTGTAGGAGAGCGTCGCACTGCCATTTAATGCCCAGGAAGAACCCCCTTCAATCAACAGCGAGTCATCGTAAGTGGCGCCACTCTCAAAACCATTCGATGCGGTCAATACGCGGCTGGTCGCCTTCGCTGAATCTGTGATGCCGCGGCTTTTCCAGGTGTAATCCGGATCGCTGCCGTTAATCGGCGTTCCCGCCAGATGTTTACCGTCGCGCGTAAAGAGCTGGATGTCGTCATCAAGGCCCAATGAGTCGATGGTTATAGCAATATTTTTCGCCCCCGCCGGAATATAGGCCAGCGAGACGATACCTGAGCTGAACGAATAGTCCGTTCCGCTCACCGGAAATTTAGTACTCAGCGGCGGAACATCGCCGATAAGCGCTGGTGGAAGTTCCGGGGCGTCCGTTGCCAGGGGATAAGAGCCGAAAATCTCGGTGCCTTCGGAAATCGACTGAATGGTATCGAGAATACTTTTGTATTCGTTCTGGATACTTTGTCTGTCACTTTCAGAAAGCGTACTGTTACCGGCCTGGATAGCCAGACTTTTGGCGCGGATCAGCCGTTCGCTAATGGTGCTCAGGCCGCCATCGGCGGTCTGCGCCATGCTGATGGCGTCATCAAGCCCGCGGGAAACCACGGTGTCTGCGTTACTGTTTGAACGCATACGATTAGCGATGGCCTGTCCTGCCGCATCGTCTTTTGCGCCATTGATTCGTAAGCCTGACGATAAACGCTCAATTGACTCCTGCAGAGTCGATGAGGTTGTTTTGCGAACCGTCAGGTTCAAGCCCGTCATCTCGTTGTAATTGATCGCTTGCATTACCGTCGCTTTATCATTCAAACCACGAATGCTCTATTTATCGGCAACAGTAGCGAGTTTCTTTAAGGTAAATCGATAAGGAAATTTAACTTTGTGCAACTGTATAAAAAACAAGTCCTTTTACATTTTCGCTAAAGATTTGCAGTGTTGTGGCACACTTACAGGCAACTGCAATAAGGGTAGGCTGCGTGTTACTCAAGGCTTTCTAATGAAAAAAAACGGGGAGATGGGGCGGTATGGGCAAGTTAAATGATGCGGCGCTGTACGATGAGATGTGCCGGGTAGTGGGCAAGGTCGTGCTTGAGATGCGTGACCTGGGGCAGGAGCCTAAGCATATTGTTATCGCGGGTGTGGTGAGAACCATGCTGGCTAATCAGAGAATTAAACGTAGCGAACTGACAGAAGCGGCGATGGAAGAGGTGATCCGAGCCCTTGGTTTTGACGCCTGAGCCGGGTTTCAACAGGGCACGCATTGCTGCGTGCCCGGGAGAAGCGAAAGCCCTAGCGTCGTTTTCTCGGTGAAACCGGAAGGGTTTGTGAATATTTCACTTTGCTGTGTTTGTAGAAGGCAAAAATAACAATAGCAATCAACAGAATAATGGCTAAGATATAAACTATTACCATGATTTATCAGTGGGTTAGGGGTTGCTGGGTAGCCAAATAGACTGCTTCTACCCCTGTTGTGTCAAGATGTAAACGAAAAATCAGATAATACCTTCCTTGCGCCAGCACGGTTAAATGGCGGCTCTCCTCCATAGCGACGGAAAAGGGCGCAAAAATGATCCCCGTCACACTAGCCCTTTCAACGCCGAGTGCAAATGTGTACTATTGTCGGGTACTTAACAGCAGCGGGTAAGGGTAAAGTCCGGTCATCACCGTTCGATACATATTCCGCAGAGTGAAGCGAGAAAACTTATCTAAGTTGCTGTTATATCTTTGAAATCTCATTTTGCATGTGCTCTTTCGTGTGGCGCACCACTGCAAATTAAGGAAATGAAATGCCTGTAATTACGCTTCCTGATGGCAGTCAACGCCATTATGACCACGCCGTAAGTCCCCTGGATGTTGCGCTTGATATTGGCCCTGGTCTGGCGAAAGCCTGCATCGCTGGTCGTGTCAACGGTGAACTGGTCGATGCTTCAGATATCATCGACAGTGATGCAAACCTTGCTATCATCACCGCAAAAGATGAGGAAGGGCTGGAGATTATCCGCCACTCCTGTGCGCATCTGTTGGGCCATGCGATCAAGCAGCTGTGGCCGCACACTAAAATGGCAATTGGTCCGGTTATCGACAATGGCTTCTATTATGACGTTGATCTCGATCACACCCTGACTCAGGAAGATATCGACGCGCTCGAAAAACGTATGCACGAGCTCGCCGAATCCAACTATGACGTTATCAAGAAGAAAGTGAGCTGGCAGGAAGCGCGTGAAACGTTTGTCGCACGCGGTGAAAACTACAAAGTCTCCATTCTTGATGAAAACATTGCCCATGATGACAAGCCTGGCTTGTATCATCATGAAGAATACGTCGATATGTGCCGTGGTCCGCACGTACCGAATATGCGTTTCTGCCACCACTTCAAACTGATGAAAACGGCGGGCGCTTACTGGCGCGGCGACAGCAACAACAAGATGCTGCAGCGTATTTACGGTACCGCATGGGCAGATAAAAAAGCGCTTAATGCCTATCTGCTGCGTCTGGAAGAAGCCGCAAAACGCGACCACCGTAAAATCGGTAAGCAGCTTGACCTGTACCATATGCAGGAAGAAGCGCCGGGTATGGTCTTCTGGCACAACGATGGCTGGACCATTTTCCGTGAACTGGAAACGTTCGTACGCTCTAAGCTGAAAGCGTATCAGTACCAGGAAGTGAAAGGCCCGTTTATGATGGACCGTGTGCTGTGGGAAAAAACCGGCCACTGGGACAACTATAAAGATGCTATGTTTACGACCTCTTCGGAGAATCGTGAGTACTGCATCAAACCGATGAACTGCCCGGGACATGTGCAGATTTTCAACCAGGGGTTGAAATCCTACCGCGACCTGCCGCTGCGTATGGCGGAGTTCGGTAGCTGCCACCGTAATGAACCTTCGGGCGCGTTGCACGGTCTGATGCGTGTGCGCGGCTTTACGCAAGATGATGCGCACATTTTCTGTACGGAAGAGCAGGTTCGCGATGAAGTGAACGCCTGCATCCGTATGGTCTACGATATGTACAGCACGTTTGGCTTCGAAAAAATCGTTGTTAAACTCTCCACCCGTCCCGAGAAACGTATCGGTAGTGACGAGATGTGGGATCGTGCTGAGGCGGATCTGGCAGTTGCGCTGGAAGAGAACAATATCCCATTTGAATATCAACTGGGTGAAGGCGCATTCTACGGTCCGAAAATTGAATTTACCCTTTATGACTGCCTCGATCGTGCATGGCAGTGCGGAACGGTACAGCTGGACTTCTCCCTGCCGGCTCGTCTGAACGCCTCTTATGTAGGCGAAAGCAACGAGCGTCAGGTTCCAGTTATGATTCACCGCGCAATTCTTGGGTCACTGGAGCGCTTTATCGGCATCCTGACTGAAGAGTTCGCTGGCTTCTTCCCAACCTGGCTCGCGCCGGTGCAGGTCGTAGTCATGAACATTACTGATTCACAGTCTGAATATGTCAACGAATTGACCCAGAAACTGCAAAATGCGGGCATTCGTGTAAAAGCAGACTTGAGAAACGAGAAGATAGGCTTTAAAATCCGCGAGCACACTTTACGTCGTGTCCCTTATATGCTTGTTTGTGGTGACAAAGAGGTTGAAGCCGGCAAAGTTGCTGTGCGTACCCGTCGCGGTAAAGACCTGGGTAGCCTTGACGTAAATGAAGTTATCGAGAAGCTGCAACAAGAGATTCGCAGCCGCAGTCTTAAACAACTGGAGGAATAAGGTATTAAAGGCGGAAAACGAGTTCAAACGGCGCGTCCCAATCGTATTAATGGCGAGATCCGCGCCCTGGAAGTTCGCTTAACTGGTCTGGAAGGCGAGCAGCTTGGTATTGTGAGTCTGCGAGAAGCTCTGGAAAAAGCTGAAGAAGCCGGGGTTGATTTAGTCGAAATTAGCCCTAACGCCGAGCCGCCCGTTTGCCGTATAATGGACTACGGCAAGTTCCTCTATGAAAAGAGCAAATCTTCTAAGGAACAGAAGAAGAAGCAAAAAGTTATTCAGGTCAAGGAAATCAAATTCCGACCTGGTACAGATGAAGGCGACTATCAGGTAAAACTCCGCAGCCTGATTCGCTTTCTTGAAGAGGGCGATAAGGCCAAGATCACGCTGCGTTTCCGCGGTCGTGAGATGGCCCACCAACAGATCGGTATGGAAGTGCTTAACCGCGTGAAAGAAGATCTGGTCGAACTGGCAGTTGTCGAATCCTTCCCTACGAAGATCGAAGGCCGCCAGATGATTATGGTGCTTGCTCCTAAGAAGAAACAGTAAGGCCATCAAGTAATTAAACCTGTGGGCCTCGTGCTCGCGGGTTTAGTTCGCCTTTGTTTCGTTTATTAACAATGCGAAGTGGAAATTGAAAAATGCCAAAGATCAAAACCGTACGCGGTGCTGCTAAGCGCTTCAAAAAAACCGGTAAAGGTGGTTTTAAGCACAAGCATGCTAACCTGCGTCATATTCTGACCAAAAAAGCTACCAAGCGTAAACGTCACCTGCGTCCGAAAGCCATGGTTTCTAAAGGCGATCTGGGCCTGGTCATCGCGTGCCTACCGTACGCATAAGTCGTTAACCTTTTAACTTTTTAATTAGAATATACAGGAGAGCATATGGCTCGCGTAAAACGTGGTGTGATTGCACGTGCACGTCATAAGAAAATTTTGAAACAAGCTAAAGGCTACTACGGCGCGCGTTCACGCGTTTACCGTGTTGCCTTCCAGGCTGTTATCAAAGCTGGTCAGTACGCTTATCGTGACCGTCGTCAGAAAAAGCGTCAGTTCCGTCAGCTGTGGATTGCACGTATCAACGCAGCAGCACGTCAGAACGGTATTTCTTACAGCAAGTTCATCAACGGCCTGAAAAAAGCCTCTGTTGAAATTGACCGTAAGATCCTGGCTGACATCGCCGTATTCGACAAAGTGGCATTCTCTGCCCTGGTTGAAAAAGCGAAAGCAGCTCTGGCGTAAGCCAGTTTAAGAGAGGGAGCCTGGCTCCCTCTTTTGCTTTAACAGTATCAATACATTGACTTTTTGCCGTGATGCGTTTTCAATAGCCCATCGTCGCCACGTAGCCGATTAAGGTAATGCAAGCATGAATGCTGCTATTTTCCGCTTCTTTTTTTACTTTAGCACCTGAACCCAGGGGGCTTGCGCGTGAAAGAAGAAACGGAAAACAGCGCCAGAAAGCCTCCCTTGTGGAGGCTTTTTTTGTATCTGCCGCGTGTAAATATCGTCATATAACGAGGAAAACCATGTCACATCTCGCAGAGCTGGTTGCCAGTGCGAAGGCAGCCATTAACGATGCTTCAGATGTCGCCGCGCTGGACAACGTACGCGTCGAATATTTGGGTAAGAAAGGGCATCTGACCCTTCAGATGACCACCCTGCGTGAGCTGCCGCCAGAAGAGCGCCCGGCTGCCGGAGCGGTAATCAATGAAGCGAAAGAGCAGGTTCAGCAAGCGCTGAACGCGCGCAAAAACGATCTCGAAAGCGCTGCGCTGAATGCCCGCCTCGCCGCTGAGACCATCGATGTCTCTCTGCCAGGCCGTCGTATTGAAAATGGCGGTCTGCACCCGGTGACCCGTACCATCGATCGTATCGAGAGCTTCTTCGGTGAGCTGGGCTTTACCGTCGCCACCGGGCCGGAGATCGAAGACGATTACCACAACTTTGACGCGCTGAACATTCCGGGCCACCACCCGGCGCGTGCCGATCACGACACCTTCTGGTTCGACGCTACGCGTCTGCTGCGTACCCAGACCTCAGGCGTGCAGATCCGCACCATGGAGCACCAGCAGCCGCCGATTCGCATTATTGCCCCGGGCCGCGTCTACCGTAACGACTACGATCAGACCCACACCCCGATGTTCCATCAGATGGAAGGGCTGATCGTTGATAAAAACATCAGCTTTACCAACCTGAAAGGGACGCTGCACGACTTCCTGCGTAACTTCTTTGAAGAGGATCTGCAAATCCGCTTCCGTCCCTCCTACTTCCCGTTCACCGAACCCTCCGCCGAAGTGGATGTGATGGGTAAAAACGGTAAATGGCTGGAAGTGCTGGGCTGTGGCATGGTCCACCCGAATGTACTGCGTAACGTTGGCATCGACCCGGAAATCTACTCCGGTTTCGCATTTGGCATGGGGATGGAGCGTCTCACCATGCTGCGCTACGGTGTGACAGATCTGCGCGCATTCTTCGAAAACGATTTGCGTTTCCTCAAACAGTTTAAATAAGGGCAGGCGAAACAATGAAATTCAGTGAACTGTGGTTACGCGAATGGGTGAACCCAGCGGTTGATAGCGAAGCGCTCTCCGGGCAGATCACCATGGCCGGTCTGGAAGTGGACGGCGTTGAACCGGTCGCCGGCGCGTTTCATGGCGTGGTGGTTGGCGAAGTGATGGAGTGCGCTCAGCACCCGAACGCTGACAAACTGCGCGTAACAAAAGTGAATGTGGGCGGCGATCGCCTGCTGGATATCGTCTGCGGCGCGCCAAACTGCCGCCTCGGGCTGAAAGTGGCCGTAGCGACAGTCGGCGCGGTACTGCCAGGCGATTTCAAAATCAAAGCGGCGAAACTGCGCGGCGAACCCTCTGAAGGGATGCTCTGCTCCTTCTCCGAACTCGGTATTTCCGACGATCACAACGGCATCATTGAACTGCCGGCAGATGCGCCGATCGGCACCGATATTCGTGAATACCTGAAGCTTGACGACAACACTATCGAAATCAGCGTTACGCCAAACCGTGCCGATTGCCTGGGCATTATCGGCGTGGCTCGCGACGTTGCGGTGCTGAATAAATCCCCGCTGAACGAGCCAGAAATTGCGCCCGTTGCTGCAACCATTAACGATACGCTGCCGATCGTTGTGGAAGCGAAAGAGGCCTGTCCGCGTTACCTTGGCCGCCTGGTCAAAGGTATCAACGTCAGCGCGCCGACGCCGCTGTGGATGAAAGAGAAGCTGCGCCGCTGCGGCATTCGTTCAATCGATGCGGTAGTCGATGTCACTAACTACGTTCTGCTTGAGCTCGGCCAGCCGATGCACGCCTTCGACAGCGATCGCCTTGAAGGCGGCATCGTGGTACGTATGGCGAAAGAGGGCGAAACGCTGGTGCTGCTTGATGGCAACGAAGCGAAACTGAGTGCCGACACGCTGGTGATTGCAGACCAGAAAAAAGCGCTGGCGATGGGCGGTATCTTCGGCGGTGAACACTCCGGTGTGAACAGCGAAACGCAAAACGTCCTGCTGGAGTGCGCCTTCTTCAACCCGCTCTCCATTACCGGTCGCGCACGTCGTCACGGTCTGCACACCGATGCTTCTCACCGCTACGAGCGCGGCGTCGATCCGCAACTGCAATACAAAGCGATGGAGCGTGCTACGCGCCTGCTGCTGGATATTTGCGGCGGTGAAGCAGGCCCGGTCATTGACGTTACCGACGAAGCGTCAATGCCGAAACGCGCCACTATCCGTCTGCGTCGCAGCAAGCTGGATCGCCTGATTGGCCATCACATTGCCGACGAGCAGGTGAGCGATATTCTGACCCGTCTTGGCTGCGAAGTGACCGCAGGCCAGGATGAGTGGCTGGCGGTTGCGCCGAGCTGGCGTTTCGATATGGAGATCGAAGAGGACCTGGTGGAAGAGGTTGCCCGTGTTTACGGTTACAACAATATTCCTGACGAGCCGGTGCAGGCCGGGCTGGTGATGGGCGAACATCGCGAAGCCAACTTGTCCCTTAAGCGAGTGAAAACTATGCTTAACGACAAAGGCTACCAGGAAGTGATCACCTACAGCTTCGTTGATCCGAAACTGCAGCAGTTGATCCACCCGGGCGAAGAAGCGCTGGTGCTGCCAAGCCCAATCTCCAGCGAAATGTCGGTGATGCGTCTCTCACTGTGGACTGGTCTGCTGGGCACCATTGTCTATAACCAGAACCGTCAGCAGAGCCGTGTACGCATTTTCGAAACCGGTCTGCGTTTCGTGCCGGATACCCAGGCGAACCTCGGCATCCGTCAGGACGTGATGCTGGCGGGCGCTATCTGCGGAAACCGTTATGAAGAGCACTGGGACCTGGCGAAAAACAGCGTTGACTTCTTCGACCTGAAAGGCGATCTGGAGTCTGTGCTCGAGCTGACCGGCAAATTAGGCGCTATCGAATTCCGCGCAGAGACCAATCCGGCGCTGCATCCGGGTCAATCTGCCGCGATTTATCTGAAAGATAAACGCATTGGCTTTATCGGCGTGGTGCATCCGGAGCTGGAGCGTAAGCTTGATCTGAACGGCCGTACGCTGGTGTTTGAACTGGAGTGGAATGCCCTCGCAGACCGCGCCGTGCCTCAGGCTCAGGAGATTTCTCGCTTCCCGGCGAACCGCCGCGACATCGCTGTTGTGGTCAATGAAAATGTACTCGCAGCAGATGTTTTGGCTGAATGTAAGAAAGTTGGCGCAAATCAGGTAGTTGGCGTAAACTTGTTTGACGTGTACCGCGGTAAGGGCGTCGTGGAAGGGTCGAAAAGCCTTGCCATCAGTCTGATCCTTCAGGATACCGGCCGTACACTCGAAGAAGAGGAGATTGCCGCTACCGTTGCCAGATGTGTAGAGGCATTAAAAGAGCGATTCCAGGCATCATTGAGGGATTGAACCTATGGCGCTTACAAAAGCTGAAATGTCAGAATATCTGTTTGATAAGCTTGGGCTTAGCAAGCGGGACGCAAAAGAGCTGGTAGAGCTGTTTTTCGAAGAGATCCGTCGCGCTCTGGAAAATGGTGAGCAGGTCAAACTCTCCGGCTTCGGCAACTTTGATTTGCGTGACAAGAATCAACGTCCGGGCCGTAACCCAAAAACCGGCGAAGATATTCCCATTACAGCACGGCGCGTGGTGACCTTCAGACCCGGCCAGAAGTTAAAGAGCCGCGTTGAAAACGCTTCGCCCAAAGCTGAATGATTTTTTTGCACTAACCAAAAAGGCCGCCTCGCGGCCTTTTTTCTTTTCAGCATTCGCTATCCCTCTTAGAATCAGTCACCTGGCTGATGAGTAAACGTGAAACCATGCTGGCATATGCCCACCTTCAACAGCACCACAATCGCCGCTGGCTCGGCGCGCTGGCGCTGCTTTTACTGCTTGCGCTGACCTTGAGCCTTTGCGCAGGCGAGCAGTGGATAGCCCCCGATCGCTGGTTCACCCCTGAGGGTGAGCTTTTTGTCTGGCAGATACGCTTACCGCGCACTCTTGCCGTGCTGCTGGTCGGTGCCGCACTGGCGCTGTGCGGTGCCACCATGCAGGCTTTATTTGAAAACCCGCTGGCAGAGCCAGGGCTGCTTGGCGTCTCGAGCGGCGCGGGCGTAGGCCTGGTTGCGGCGGTGTTTCTCGGCGGCGGGATGTTGCCCGACTGGGCACTCGGTCTCTGTGCCATTGCAGGCGCATTGATGGTTACGCTTATCCTGCTGCGCTTTGCGCGCCGCCATCTTTCCACCAGCCGCTTACTGCTGGCCGGTGTGGCGCTCGGCATTATCTGTACCGCCTTAATGACCTGGGCGGTCTACTTCTCCACCTCGCTCGATTTACGCCAGTTAATGTACTGGATGATGGGCGGCTTCAGCGGCGTCGACTGGCAGCAGGGCTGGCTGATGGCTGCACTTCTGCCGGTGATGGTATGGATCTGCCTGCAATCCACGGCACTGAACGTGTTAGCGCTGGGTGAAATCTCTGCCCGACAGCTTGGGTTGCCGCTCTGGTTATGGCGTAATCTGCTGGTGGCGGCTACCGGCTGGATGGTTGGCGTCAGCGTGGCGATTGCCGGGGCTATCGGCTTTATCGGGCTCGTGATCCCGCATATTTTGCGCTTATGTGGCTTAAGCGATCATCGCGTTCTGCTTCCGGGTTGCGCGCTGGCGGGCGCGGTTGCATTGCTGTTTGCCGATATTGTCTCGCGCCTCGCGCTCAGCGCCGCAGAGCTGCCGATAGGTGTTGTTACATCGACACTAGGTGCGCCAGTGTTTATCTGGCTATTATTGAGGGTCGGGCGCTAAGCCCGGCAACCATCACATTCATTAAGGGGATGTTATGCAACAGAATATTCTGGATACCGAAGTCACCACCATTGATGGCGAAAAGCGCTCGCTCAGCGCCTGGCGCGGCAAGGTGCTTTTAGTGGTTAACGTCGCGTCAAAATGTGGCCTGACGCCGCAGTACGAGCAGCTGGAAAACCTGCAGAAGGCGTGGGAAGGGGAAGGCTTTAGCGTGCTGGGCTTCCCGTGCAACCAGTTCCTCGGGCAGGAGCCGGGCTCGGAAGAGGAGATCAAAACCTTCTGTAGCACCACCTATGGCGTCACCTTTCCGCTGTTCAGCAAGATCGACGTCAATGGCGACGCGCGCCATCCTCTCTATGAAAAATTGATTGCTGCCGCACCAACGGCGCTCGCACCGGCAGACAGCGAATTTTATGAGCGCATGGTCAGCAAAGGCCGTGCACCGCAGGCACCGGGCGATATCTTATGGAACTTCGAAAAGTTCCTGATTGGTCGCGACGGCCAGGTCATTCAGCGTTTTTCACCCGATATGACGCCGGACGATCCGCTGCTGGTCAACGCCATTAAGCAGGCCGTCTCGAAGTAATGTCGACGCTGATGCAGCTACAGGAGGTTGCTGAGCCGGGCAGGCTGGAGCCGATGAGCATGTCACTTCCCCACGGGCAGATCGTGCATCTTGTCGGGCCGAACGGGGCAGGGAAGAGCACGCTTTTGATGCGTATCGCCGGGCTGTCCAGCGGGCCGGGTAAGGTTACCTTTGGCGGACAACTGCTTGAGCAGTGGTCAGCGACGGCGCTGGCCCGGCATCGCGCCTACCTCGCTCAACAGCAGAGTGCACCCTTTGCTATGCCAGTGTGGCACTACCTGTCGCTGCATCAGCCTGACAAAAGCCAGCACGCCCTGCTGACCCACATTGCCGGTCAACTCGGCCTGCACGATAAGCTGGCGCGGGCAACCAACCAGCTCTCCGGCGGCGAGTGGCAACGGGTGCGTCTGGCGGCGGTGATTTTGCAGATCCACCCGCAGGGTAACGATCGCGGGCAGCTGTTGCTGCTGGATGAACCGATGAACAGCCTCGATGTGGCGCAGCAGGCGGCGCTGGATGGGGTAATTGGTGAACTGGTAAGCGCGGGTATCACGGTAGTGATGAGCAGCCACGATCTCAATCATACGTTGTGCCAGGCCCATCAGGTCTGGCTATTGCGTGAGGGAAAGTTACTGGCGAGCGGCACAAAAGCGCAGGTGATGACGCCTGCGCATCTGGCTGACGCCTACGGCATGGCTTTCCAGCAGGTTGAGGTGGAAGGCCACCGAATGCTAATCCCGGCCGTGTGACGCAATGGTGACTTGCCACAGCGCGCGCTCCCACTGTAGATTAATCCGATAAAAAGAGATAACGAGGCGTATTGCAGAATGCGTATCTGGTTTTTACTGGCGACGGCGCTTTTCCTTGCAGGATGTAGTTCTCACCGCGCGCCACCGCCGAACCCAAGGCTGTCGGACTCCATTACGGTGATTGCCAATCTGAACGATCAGCTGAGCGAATGGCGCGGCACGCCCTATCGCTATGGCGGCATGGCGCGCTCAGGCGTCGACTGCTCTGGCTTTGTGATGATGACGTTCCGCGACAAATTCGCGTTGCAGCTGCCGCGCGAAACGCGTCAACAGGCGAAGCTCGGTACCGAGATCGACAAAGAGGATCTGTTGCCTGGCGATCTGGTGTTCTTTAAAACCGGCTCCGGTGAGAGCGGGCTGCATGTTGGCATCTACGACACCGATAACGCCTTTATTCATGCTTCAACCAGCCGGGGCGTGATGCGCTCTTCGCTGGATAATGTCTACTGGCGCAAAAATTTTTGGCAGGCGCGACGTATCTGACGTGACATCGACAGACGGTGCAAAAAAAGGGAGCGCGCGTAATGCAAGCCTCCCTTTTTTGTTTCTGGCGGCGGAACATTTTCATATAAACCAGGACGTTTCCACTAATTCGCTTTTTTTAAATTAATTATGATTGTTCGCGACTCACCGCCAGGGGGCAGGAGAATGCGGGAGCAAACGAATAACAACGGAGGGGAGGGTAGAAAAATAGAACGGGAAAAAAATGAAGCCAATCTCATTAAAATCAGTAAATATGGAATATCGTCAGACAGGTTTGTTAACGCCGGATTTAACCCATAATGCGGGGCTGGCAAAATGATAGTTTCACTCGATTACAGCTATCGCTCTGAGCTTTTATTACTACCGGCAAGAGACGGTAACGGAATGCTTCAGGGTGTCGAAATTATCGTTAACTTTGTTGGAAAGGACAGCACCGTCCGCGCCCCGACAGAGCTGGTCTTGCCACGCCTGACGGTCGCTGAAAAAGTGACGCTGTTTACTGAGCAACTTGCTCTAATTGAAGTCTGCCAGCTCTTTTTAATTCAGCATCATCTTACCGCCTGGATTAATATTTCTCCGGAAATTGCCGAGCAATTACTGACGGATGACACCCTGGCGGCGCAGGTAAGAAAATTCCCGTGCCTTGAATTAGCCATCAATGAGAATTATCCAGATCTCAATAGCGGAAAAGAGAACAAAATTCTGTCTCTACTGGCGAAACAATATCCGCTGGTGCTGTGGAATTTTGGCGTTGGCGCTGCGTCAACCAGAGCAGTATTTGACGGGCTGTTTAAAAAGGTCATGCTGGATAAAAACTTCATTCACCAACGTTTATCTACGCTTGCCTTCGAACCCTTTATGCGCGCCATCATTTCGCAGGTCGAACCCTATTGCGATGCGGTGATGATTGCGGGCATTGATGATGAGCCGTCGCTGAAGCGCGCAAGGGCGTTTCAGTTCAGCGCTATGCAAGGCGCGCTCTGGCCAGCGGTTAGCCCCGCGCAGCTGACGTCACTGATCCACCCATAGCCCTTGTGTTGCCCGGTGTTTAAACACCGCATTAGGCACTACACTAAAAGGCTGGAGGATCTATGACCCTGACTTTTACCACTCGCTGGCGTGATGAACTGCCAGATTACTACACTGCGTTAACGCCCACCCCGCTCAGCAATGCGCGCCTTATCTGGCGCAATGCCCCGCTGGCAGAAACCCTCGGCGTGCCCGAGGCGCTCTTTCACCCTGAATCCGGCGCTGGCGTCTGGGGCGGTGAAACGTTGCTGCCCGGTATGTCGCCGCTGGCGCAGGTCTACAGCGGGCATCAGTTCGGTGTCTGGGCCGGGCAACTGGGCGATGGGCGCGGTATTCTGCTCGGCGAACAGCAGCTGGCGGATGGCTCGACCCGCGACTGGCACCTGAAAGGCGCCGGGCTTACGCCATACTCGCGCATGGGCGATGGCCGCGCGGTGCTGCGTTCGACCATTCGTGAAAGCCTTGCTTCAGAAGCGATGCACTATCTCGGTATTCCCACCACCCGTGCGTTAAGCATTGTCACCAGCGACACGCCGGTGATGCGCGAGACCCGCGAGCAGGGGGCGATGCTGATGCGTATCGCGGAAAGCCATGTCCGTTTCGGCCATTTCGAACACTTCTACTATCGTCGTCAGCCTGAAAAAGTGCGAGAGCTGGCTGATTTTGTCATTCGTCATCACTGGCCCCATCTGCAGGAGGAGCCTGACCGCTACGTCGCATGGTTCCGCGATGTGGTTCGGCGTACCGCCGTGATGATTGCCCGCTGGCAGGCGGTCGGTTTTGCCCACGGCGTGATGAACACCGACAATATGTCGATCCTCGGGTTAACGATGGATTACGGGCCCTATGGTTTTCTCGACGACTACAACCCGGCGTTTATCTGTAACCACTCTGACTACCAGGGGCGCTACAGTTTTGAAAATCAGCCGGTGGTCGCGCAGTGGAACCTGCAACGCCTGGCGCAGTCTCTGTCGCCGTTTATTGCTGTCGATGCCCTGAATGCGGCGCTGGATGAGTATCAGACAGAGCTGCTGACCGAGTATGGCAGCCTGATGCGCAGCAAGCTCGGCCTGTTTGTGCCGCAGGAGGGGGATAACGAGATCCTCAACGCGCTGTTTGCGCTGATGGCGCGGGAAGGGAGTGACTACACGCGCACCTTCCGCATGCTAAGCCACACCGAGCAGCAGAGCGCGGCCTCGCCGCTGCGCGATGAATTTATCGATCGCGGCGCGTTTGATAACTGGTTCGAAACCTATCGCCAGCGTCTGCAGCAGGAGGGGATTGACGATGCGCAACGGCAGCAGCAGATGCAGAGCGTTAACCCGGCGGTGGTGTTGCGCAACTGGCTGGCGCAGCGTGCCATCGATGCGGCGGAGCAGGGCGATACGGCAGAACTGGAAAGGCTGCATGAGATCCTGCGCCAGCCCTTTAGCGATCGCAGCGACGATTATGCCCGCCGTCCGCCGGACTGGGGCAAACGGCTGGAAGTAAGCTGCTCAAGTTGACTTATTTGGTGAGGATCAGCTTGCCGGCATGGGTTTCGCGCAGCAAATAGCGCTGCCCGTTATGCTCAATCACAACACGGCGCTGTTCGCCGAGCAGCGCCTGGCTGGTGATGTGCCGATCGTCAGGATTAATATGATCCGGTTTTTCGTTCCGGCTGGTGGGCGTGGCGGAGCTGTCCATAGGCAAAGTCGCGCTTAACGGTAAATCAACAATGAGAATTATTATCGATAAACCGCGCAGTGAGGCAAGCGGGTTGCAGGGAGATCGCGCCGATCCCCCTAAAATCTGTAGGTACCTCTGCCTGGTTTAAAGGTGAGCCTGGCTCAACCGCGCGTGGCGACGGCGGCGGCCAGTTTCTCCAGCAGCAGCACGCTGTCATCCCAGCCAAGGCACGGGTCGGTGATCGATTGACCATAGACCAGCGGCTGCCCGGCAACGATTTTTTGCGTCCCCTCTTTAAGGAAACTCTCCGCCATCACCCCGGCAATGGCCGTTGAACCATTGCGGATTTGCGCACAGATCTCATCGCACACTTCAAGCTGGCGGCGATGCTGCTTCTGACAGTTACCGTGGCTGAAATCGACCACCAACTGCTCGGGCAGATCAAACTCACGCAACGTGTCGCAGGCATTGGCAATATCCTGCGGGTAAAAGTTCGGCTGCTTGCCGCCGCGCATAATGATATGGCCCCACGGGTTGCCGCTGGTCTGGTAGACGGTCATCTGGCCATCTTTATCCGGCGACAGGAACATATGGCTGGCGCGCGAGGCGCGGATTGCATCGACGGCGATACGGGTATTGCCATCGGTACCATTTTTAAAGCCCACCGGGCAGGAGAGCGCCGAGGCCATCTCACGGTGGATCTGGCTTTCGGTGGTACGCGCGCCGATGGCACCCCAGCTAATCAGATCGGCAATAAACTGGCCGGTCACCATATCAAGAAATTCGGTGGCGGTCGGCACACCCAGTTCGTTGACCTGCAACAGCAGCCTGCGCGCCAGTTCGATACCGTGATTCACGCGATAGCTGCCGTTCAGATCGGGATCGGAGATCAACCCCTTCCAGCCGACCACCGTGCGCGGTTTTTCAAAATAGGTACGCATCACAATCTCTAACTGCGCCTCGTGCTGTGTACGCAGGGCTTGCAAACGCCGGGCGTACTCCATCGCCGCATCCAGATCGTGAATAGAGCAGGGGCCGATAACCACCAGCAGGCGGCGATCTTCACCATTAAGGATTTTTTCGATACGTCGCCGGGAAGCCGTCACATGGGCGGCGACCTCCGGGCTGACAGGATAGCGCTGCGCCAGCGCCGCAGGCGTCACCAGGCTATCAATACGCGCGGTGCGAAGTTCATCTGTTTTGTTCATTAAAGATCTCGAAATTAGGGGCTTCAGCGGCAAAAGTGCCGGAAGTGATGCGCTCACCATAAACCAATCGCGGCTGAAAACAAGCCCGCTACGGGGCGCAACACATCAGTGGGAAGCATGATAGCGCAGAATGCACTCATGTACTAGCTTATTAGTACATGCGGCGGCTTAATCCCATCATATCGAGCATCTTGGTGGCGATCTCCTCCACGGAGTAGTTGGTGCTGTTAAGGCAGGGGATTTGATGGCGGCGGTAAAGCGCTTCTACTTCGGCCACCTCCATACGGCACTGGCGTAACGACGCATAGCGGCTGTTCTCGCGGCGCTCTTCGCGGATGGCGGCAAGGCGTTCAGGATTAATGGTCAGACCAAAGAGTTTATGCTGCAATGGCTTGAGCGCGGCAGGCAGCCCGAGATTATCCATATCATCCGCAATAAAGGGGTAGTTTGCGGCGCGAATACCAAATTGCATCGCCAGATAGAGGCTGGTGGGTGTTTTACCGCAGCGGGAGACGCCGAGCAGAATCACCTGCGCCTGGTCGAGGTTGCGCAACGAAATACCATCATCGTGCGCCAGCGTGTAATCAATGGCGGCGATACGCGCGTCATACTTGGTCAAATTTCCCGGCGTCAGGCCATGAGTACGATGGGCAATCGGCGTCGGATCGAGTTTTAATTCCTGCTGCAATGGGGCCACCAGCGCCTGCACGATATCCTGACAAAAACCCTCGCTTTGCAAAATAATGGCGCGGATTTCCGGCAGCACAATCGAGTAAAAGACCAGCGGGCGGTTACCCGTTTGCTGGTAGAGCGCATCTATCTGCTCTTTGACCGCGCGGGCGCGACTCTCGGTTTCGACAAAAGGCAGGGTGATACTGCTGACGGCAACCGGAAATTGCGACATCACCGCATGGCCTAATACTTCAGCGGTGATAGCGGTTCCATCGGAAATATAAAACACGTGACGATCGACTGCGTTGTCCATTAATCCCATCCTGAATGTGATGCGCAATTATCTGAAAGCTTAAATTAAAAAGCCTGCTGCTGCGTATAACCTTTATCTCATTTTAAAATGAAATACTGTTTTTATTTTTAATGAACTGTACGGTTCATTTTTTAGCAAAGAGCAGTGCGCGAAGCGCCGGGGTAGTGAGAATTAACCTGGTCGCCATTTATTGATGGGTATCTGTCCGAAAAACCGCAAAGGGTAATTGCTTACACGATTCACCGTTTTTTCAACGCAATTTATTATGCCAGGATAAAAAACGCTGTAAGACGTTATGTACCCCTTCATATATCACAAAAGGATTGTCTCGATGTCCAACAATGGCTCGTCACCGCTGGTGCTTTGGTATGACCAACTCGGCATGAATGATGTAGACAGAGTTGGAGGCAAAAATGCCTCCCTGGGTGAAATGATTACTAATCTTTCCGGTATGGGCGTCTCCGTACCGAACGGATTTGCGACCACCGCCGACGCGTTTAATCAGTTCCTCGAACAGAGCGGTTTAAATCAGCGTATTTATGAACTGCTTGATAAAACCGACATCGACGACGTCTCCGAACTGGCGAAAGCCGGGACGCAGATCCGCCAGTGGATTGTGGATACCCCGTTCCCGCCAGCGCTGGAGCAGGCGGTACATGAAGCGTACGCCCAACTTTCCGCCGATGACGCAGAGGCCTCGTTTGCCGTGCGCTCCTCGGCTACCGCAGAAGATATGCCGGATGCCTCGTTTGCCGGCCAGCAAGAAACCTTCCTCAATGTGCAGGGCTATGACGCCGTGCTGGTGGCGATTAAGCACGTCTTCGCCTCCCTCTTTAATGACCGCGCCATCTCCTATCGCGTGCATCAGGGTTACGATCACCGCGGCGTGGCGCTCTCAGCGGGCGTGCAGCGCATGGTACGCTCCGATCTCGCCTCCTCCGGCGTGATGTTCTCCATTGATACCGAATCCGGTTTCGACCAGGTGGTGTTTATCACCTCCGCGTTCGGGCTGGGTGAAATGGTGGTGCAGGGCGCGGTCAACCCGGATGAGTTCTACGTGCATAAGCCGACGCTCGCCAACGATCGCCCGGCAATTGTGCGCCGCACCATGGGCTCGAAAAAAATCCGCATGGTCTACGCAGCGAATCAGGAGCATGGCAAGCAGGTGCAGATCGAAGATGTACCGCAGGCCGAGCGCGATCGCTTCTCTCTGACCGATGAGGAAGTGCAGGCGCTGGCGAAACAGGCGGTGCAGATTGAAAAACACTATGGTCGCCCGATGGATATCGAGTGGGCGAAAGATGGTCACACTGGCAAGCTCTTTATCGTGCAGGCGCGCCCGGAAACCGTGCGCTCACGCGGCCAGGTGATGGAGCGCTACACCCTGCATGCACAGGGCAAAATCATCGCCGAGGGGCGTGCAATCGGCCATCGTATTGGCGCGGGCACGGTGAAAGTGATTCATGATATCAGCGAGATGAACCTGATTGAGCCTGGCGACGTGCTGGTCACCGACATGACCGACCCGGACTGGGAGCCGATCATGAAAAAGGCGGCGGCGATTGTTACCAACCGCGGCGGGCGCACCTGCCATGCGGCGATTATCGCCCGTGAGCTGGGCATTCCGGCGGTGGTTGGCTGCGGCGATGCCACCGAGCGCATCAAAACCGGCGAAAAAGTGACGGTCTCCTGTGCCGAAGGCGACACCGGTTATGTCTATGCCGAACTGCTCGATTTCAGCGTGAAAAGCTCAAGCGTAGACACCATGCCGGATCTGCCGCTGAAGATCATGATGAACGTCGGTAACCCGGATCGCGCTTTTGACTTTGCCTGCCTGCCAAACGAAGGCGTCGGGCTGGCGCGTCTCGAATTTATCATCAACCGCATGATCGGCGTCCACCCGCGCGCGCTGCTGGAGTTTGACGACCAGGAGCCGAAGCTGCAGAACGAGATCCGCGAAATGATAAAGGGCTTTGATTCGCCGGTTGAGTTCTATGTCGGCCGCCTGACGGAGGGGATCGCAACGCTCGGCGCGGCCTTCTGGCCGAAGCGCGTTATCGTGCGCCTCTCCGACTTCAAATCCAACGAATATGCCAACCTGGTGGGCGGTGAGCGCTACGAGCCGGAAGAGGAGAACCCGATGCTCGGCTTCCGTGGCGCGGGCCGCTATGTGGCAGAGAGCTTCCGCGACTGCTTTGCGCTGGAGTGTGAAGCGGTAAAACGCGTGCGCAACGAGATGGGGCTGACCAACGTCGAGATCATGATCCCGTTTGTGCGTACCGTTGACCAGGCGAAAGCGGTTGTGGATGAACTGGCGCGCCAGGGGCTGAAGCGCGGCGAGAACGGGCTGAAGATCATTATGATGTGCGAGATTCCGTCGAACGCGCTGCTGGCGGAGCAGTTCCTCGAACATTTTGATGGCTTCTCCATCGGCTCGAACGACATGACCCAGCTGGCACTCGGGCTGGATCGCGACTCCGGCGTAGTGTCGGAGCTGTTTGACGAGCGTAACGAGGCGGTGAAGGCGCTGCTGTCGATGGCAATCCGCGCGGCGAAAAAGCAGGGCAAATATGTCGGCATCTGCGGCCAGGGGCCGTCTGACCATGAGGACTTTGCCGCATGGTTAATGGATGAGGGCATCGACAGTCTGTCGCTCAACCCGGATACCGTGGTGCAAACCTGGCTTAGCCTCGCTGAACTGAAAAAATAACGGCGAAAACAAAATCCCCGGCAAAATGTCGGGGATTTTTTTATTTCAGCCGCGAATATGTGGCCGATCACAATAACTAAAAAACGTAAAAAGCCTGGCAATTATTGCAATTGTTCCGATGCTGCCTTCTTCTAATACTTGAGCCTGTAGTGAGCGGTGCGATAAGAAATAACGCACCAGGATGAAATAATTTTTCACCTCACAAGGCTAATAACAATGACAATTTCCTCTGTCCTGCGTACGAAAGACAAAATAGGCTATGGCCTCGGCGATATGGCAAGCGCCCTGGTGTGGCAAACGGCGACGCTATTTCTCGCCTATTTCTATACCGACGTTTTTGGTTTACCCGCCGCCATTATGGGCACCATGTTTTTAGTTGTTCGCGTTATTGATGCGTTTGTCGATCCCTGCATCGGCGCGCTGGTGGATCGCACGCAAACCCGGCACGGCCGTTTCCGCCCGTGGCTGCTCTGGTTTGCCATTCCCTTCGGCGTCAGCTGCGTCATCACCTTCTATGTGCCGGAAGCGGGGGCCACGGCGAAAATTATTTATGCCTGCGTCACTTACGCCATTCTCAGCTTTATCTACTCCGCCATTAACGTCCCTTACTGCGCCATGCCCGGCGCGCTGACCATGGATCCCCACGAGCGCCACTCGCTGCAATCCTGGCGCTTTGGCCTCTCTTTTATCGGCGGGCTGATTGTCACCGTCATTGCCCTGCCGCTGGTGGCGCACCTTGGCGATGGCAACGTGCAGAAGGGCTACTTCTACGCCATGAGCATGATGGGCGTGCTGGGGATTGTGCTCTTCTTTAGCTGTTTCTTTATGACCCGCGAACGCTTTACGCCGCGTAATGACACCTCCGGCTCGATGATTGGCGATCTCAAACTGCTGGCAGCAAATAGCCAGTGGCGCATTGTTTTCCTGTTTAATATTTTGCTGTTGACCGCCGTCGTGACCCGCGGTTCAGCCACTATGTATTACGTCAAATATGTGTTACTGCGCCCGGAAATGGTCTTTACCTTTATTGTCTCCGGCATGATTGCTTCGCTGGCCGGTGCACTATTATCGGCGCGTCTGCTCGGTAAATTCGATCGCGTACGCGCTTACCAGTGGACGATTATTACTTTCGTCATCTTTGCCGCGCTGATCTTTATCATTCCGCCGTCGCAGGTGTGGCTTATTTTCACCCTCAATATTGTCTTCAGCTTTATTCAGAACCTGACCACGCCGCTGCAATGGACGATGTTCTCCGACGTGGTCGATTATGAAGAGCACCGCAGCGGACGCCGCCTCGACGGGCTGGTCTTCTCCACCGCGCTCTTCGCCATTAAATTTGGTCTGGCCCTCGGCGGCGCAGTGGTGGGCTGGGTGCTCGGTGCGGTTGACTATATTCCGAACCAGGCTCAGCAGAGCGCAACCGTGCTCACCACCATCAATGCGCTGTTTACCCTGATTCCCTGCCTGTTATTTATCTGCATGGTGCTGCTGCTGACCCGTTACAAACTGAACAGCAGCGTCGCTGACAGCATTGCACAAGAACTTCTGCGCAAGCGCGGGGGCAGTAATGAAGCCGCCGACGCGCAAACCACCCCGGATCTCAGCAACACAGGAGTGACCCGATGACCGCAATTTACAAAGACGCAAACCGCCCCGTCGCCGAGCGCGTGGCCGACCTTCTTGCCCGTATGACGCCAGAGGAGAAGTTCGCCCAGATGCATGGGCTGTGGCTGGTGCTCTCAGAAGAGGGCGACCACCGCGAGCGGACCGATTTAAGCGATGAATTTGCCGGTGTAAGCGCGCAGGAGGCGCTGGCGGAGCGGCTGAAACTCGGCGTCGGGCAAATCACCCGCCCGCTGGGCACGCATATTGTCGAGGCGAAACAGGGCGTGCGTGCCGCCAACCGGCTGCAAAAAACGCTAATGGAGGAGACGCGCCTTGGCATTCCGGCGCTGTTCCATGAGGAGTGTCTGGTGGGGCTGCTCTGTAAAGATGCCACGCTGTTTCCCTCCTCACTCAACTACGGCTCAACGTGGGATCCGGAATTGATTAAACGCGCCGCGCAACACATTGGTGATGAGGCGCGTTCGACCGGCTGTAAACAGGGGCTGGCTCCGGTGCTGGATGTTTCGCGCGATGTGCGCTGGGGGCGCACGGAGGAGACCTTCGGTGAAGACCCTTGGCTGGTCGGCGTGATGGCCTGCGCCTACGTCGAGGGATTGCAGGGCGAGAAGGGCGATATGCTGGCGACGCTCAAACACTATGTCGGCCACTCATTCAGTGAAGGGGCGCGCAACCACGCGCCGGTGCATCTCGGTTTTTGCGAGCTGAACGACACCTTCCTGCTGCCCTTTGAGATGGCGGTGAAGTGCGCCAATGCCGGATCGGTGATGCCCGCCTATCACGATATCGATAACCAGCCCGGCCATAGCGATAGCTTCCTGCTCACCACCGTGCTGCGTGAACAGTGGGGCTTTGAGGGGATTATCGTAGCGGATTATGGCGGCGTCAGCCTGCTGCACCAGCATCACGGCGTTACTCATGATGCCGCCGAGTCGGCGGCGCTGGCCTTTAACGCCGGGCTCGATGTCGAGTTGCCGAAAGATGACTGCGCGCGTCATCTGGCGCAGGCGGTGGAGCGCGGTCTGATCACTATGGAAAAAGTGGATGAGATTGTCGCGCGGTTGCTGGCGGTGAAGTTCCGCCTCGGCCTGTTTGAACACCCCTACAGCGATGAGCAGAAGATTGTTCTGCAAGCGGAGGGGACGCGGCAGGTAGCGCGCGAGGTGGCAACCCGATCGCTGACGCTGCTGGAGAATAACGGCGTGCTTCCCCTGAGCGGTGCGCCGAAGGTGGCGGTTATCGGCCCGACCGCCGACGATCCGCTGGCCTTATTAAGCGGCTACAGCTTCCCGGTGCATCTGATTATCAGCGATATGCTGGAGGAGACGTCGCAGGTCACCACACCGCTTGCCGCGCTGCGCCAGACCCTTGGTGAGGCGCAGGTTCGTTACGCCAAAGGCTGCCATATCATTGAAAAACGGATGGCGGGCGCGCCGGTCTTTCCGGGCGACGCCTCAGGAAAACCGATGCAGGCGTCACCGGTCTCAAATGACATGAGCCTGATCCCCGACGCGGTGCGCGCGGCGCAAGAGAGTGAGGTAGTGATTGCCTGCGTGGGCGATCTTGCTGGCCTGTTTCAGAGCGGCACGGTCGGCGAGGGTTCCGACACCGACAGCCTGACCCTGCCCGGCGTCCAGCAGCAACTGCTGGAGGCGCTGGTGGAAACCGGCAAGCCGGTAGTGGTGGTGATGACCGGTGGGCGTCCCTACAACCTGCAGGGGCTGGAAACGCGCGTCGCCGCTCTGCTGATGGCATGGGCACCGGGGCAGGAGGGCGGCTGGGCGATCGCCGATGTGCTTACCGGACGCGCGGAGCCGCAGGGCAGGCTGGTGGTGAGCGTGCCGAAGAGCGCGGGCGCCATGCCCTATTACTACAACCACAAACTTAAGAGCGGTGGAACGCCTTTCGCCTTCCACTTTGGCTCACGCTACCCCTTCGGGTATGGACAGAGCTGGACGCAGTTTGCCTACGGCGAGCCTGAACTGGCGAGCAGTCAGGTCGATATCGACGGCGAAATTACGCTGCGCGTGAAGGTAAGCAATACCGGAGAGCGCAGCGGCAGTGACGTGGTGCAGCTCTATGTGCGCGATAAGGTCGCCTCAATGGTGCGGCCGGTGCAGGAGTTAAAAGCGTTTCAGCGCGTGGCGTTAAGCCCCGGCGAGACGGCGACGCTCACCTTTACGCTGCCGGTCGATATGCTCAACTTCACCCGCCGGGACGGAAAGCGCATTGTCGAACCGGGAGAGTTTGAGTTGCAGGTCGGTGCGTCTTCGGCGGATATCCGCGGGCGCGCAACCGTAACGGTAACCGGGCAGACAAAAGTGCTGCCGCAACGCTGGCGAATGATGAGTAATTGTGAAGTAAGTCGCTAATTTCAGACGAAACCCGCTATGTAAAGCGGGTTTCTTTTTTATCAGCGATATCAATAAAAAAAGGATAAAAAAAAGCCCATCGTGGGAGATGGGCAAAGACTACACACAGCAATTCGTTGTTTCACTCAGGGGATTTCCATGCTTATAAATCAAGGTGTTGATTTATAACCGTGCTCTTATAGTAGGCATGCAGAATTTTTGCGTCGATCAGATTCGTCTCATTAGTTAAACGCAGGTAAAGAATATATGCTGCAAAAGGGGCGATATACCGGAGATTATACAGAGTGAGTGCTACAGCAGTGTTAAAATGATAAGCAATGCTTAATGATTATTAAGGCGGGCTACCCCGCCTTAACGGTATCAGGCAGGCTTGTCTAAATCGTCAACTTGCGCCAGCGCGTCGTCTGAGGGCGTTTTCGGTGCCGGGACTTCATTAACCCAGGCAGAGAAGAGACGCCAGGAGACCGCCAGCAGCACCGGGCCGATAAACAGGCCAATCATGCCAAAGGCTACCAGGCCGCCGATAACGCCGGAGAGGATCAGGATCAGCGGAAGATCGGCTCCGAGGCGAATCAGCACCGGGCGGATAAAGTTATCAAGCGTTGCTACCACCGCACTCCACACCAGCAGCACCGTTCCCCACGTAGAATCCCCGCTCCAGTAGAGCCAGATAATCGCTGGCACCAGCACCAGCAGCGGGCCAATCTGAATCAGACAGGTCATCAGCATCAGCACGGTAAAGAGGGTGGCGTAAGGCACGCCGGAGACGGCCAGCCCGATACCGCCCAGCACCGCCTGAACCAGCGCCGTCACCACCACGCCGAGCGCGACGGCGCGGATCGCCTGGCCTGCCAGCAGCACCGCGGCATCGCCGCGTTCAGCCGCCAGCCTGAAGGCGAAGTGGCGAATACCCTCTGCCACCTGCTCACCGCGCCAGTAAAGCAGGGCGCTGAATAGCAGCATCAGGCCGCAGTGCAGCATCAGGCGACCAATATGCGCGGCCTGGCCGACAAACCACGTTGTTGTTGTCCCGACGTAGGGGCGCAGTTTTGCCATAATCGCGCTACCGCCCATATCGAGCAGGCTGTGCCAGGCGGCGTAGAGTTTGCCGCCCACCAGCGGAATGCTGTTCAGCCATGCCAGATCCGGCGGTGAAGAGACGCCGCTGGTCACGGCGTGGATCACCGTGCCGCTGGAGTCGACAAGACTATTGACCAGCAGGGCGACCGGGATAATAAACAGCAGGATCAGCAGCAGCATCATCGCCAGCACCGCCAGCGAGCGGCGGCCGAAGAGTAATCGCTGCAGGCGCAGCAGCAAAGGCCAGGTGGCGATCACCACGGTTCCTGCCCAGGCGAAGCCGAGAACAAACGGCTGCACCACCCACAGGCAGGCAATGATCATCAGGGCTAAAAACAGTACCGACAGCATTAATTGCGGCACATCCCTGGAGTGACGACTATCAACTTTATCCATTATTCACCTTTCCAGTACTGAAGGGGCGGTGCGGCAGGCAAGCACCCATTATTATGCGAAGCGATATGCGCTGATTTGCACCGCCTGATTCTGCCTGCAATTCTGCTGAGCGCCTAAGAAAAAAATGTGATACAACGATGAGGGCTTAAAGCAAACGATTAACTTTTAACAACATTAACTGTCAGGCAGGGTCAAGCATAATGATCCCACAGATTTCCCAGGCACCAGGCGTCGTTCAACTGGTGCTCAATTTTTTGCAAGCACTGGAGCAGCAAGGTTTTACAGGTGATACCGCCACCAGTTACGCCGACCGGCTAACAATGGCGACAGACAACAGTATTTACCAGCTACTTCCCGACGCCGTTCTCTTCCCACGTTCAACGTCAGACGTTGCCCTGATCACACGCCTCGCCGCCGAAGCGCGTTTTAAGGCATTGGTCTTTACCCCGCGCGGCGGCGGTACCGGCACCAACGGCCAGGCGCTGAACCAGGGCATCATTGTTGATATGTCCCGCTATATGAACCGCATTATTGAGATTAACCCCGAAGAGGGGTGGGTGCGGGTTGAAGCGGGCGTCATCAAAGATCAGCTTAACCAGTTTCTTAAACCGTACGGTTTCTTCTTCGCGCCGGAGCTCTCTACCAGCAACCGCGCGACCCTTGGCGGCATGATCAACACCGATGCCTCCGGCCAGGGTTCACTGGTTTATGGTAAAACCTCCGACCACGTGCTCGGTCTGCGCGCGGTGCTGCTGGGCGGCGATATCCTTGATACCCAGGCGATGCCGGTTGCGCTGGCCGAGACCCTCGGCAAGGCCAGCACCGCTATCGGCCGCATCTATAAAACCGTGCTTGAGCGCTGTCGCGATAACCGCCAACTGATTATCGATAATTTTCCGAAACTCAACCGCTTTCTCACCGGCTACGACTTGCGCCACGTTTTTAATGATGAGATGACCGAGTTTGACCTGACGCGTGTGTTAACCGGCTCGGAGGGCACGCTGGCCTTTATTACCGAAGCGCGGCTCGATATCACCCGCCTGCCGAAAGTGCGCCGGCTGGTGAACATCAAATATGACTCTTTTGACTCTGCCCTGCGCAACGCCCCCTTTATGGTCGAGGCGCGCGCCCTGTCGGTGGAGACCGTCGATTCGAAAGTGCTCAACCTGGCGCGGGAAGATATCGTCTGGCACTCGGTCAAAGAGCTGATTACCGATGTGCCGGACAAAACCCTGCTCGGCCTCAATATCGTCGAGTTTGCCGGGGATGATGAAGCGTTGATCGATACGCAGGTCGCCTCGCTCTGTCAGCGTCTGGATGAGCTGATGGCGCGCGGCGAAGGCGGCGTGATTGGCTGGCAGCGCTGCGATGAGCTGGCGGCGATTGAGCGTATTTATGCGATGCGCAAAAAAGCGGTTGGCCTGCTGGGCAATGCCAAAGGCGCGGCCAAGCCAATCCCCTTTGCGGAAGATACCTGCGTGCCGCCGGAACACCTGGCCGATTATATTGTTGAGTTTCGGGCCCTGCTCGACGGGCACGGGCTGAGCTACGGCATGTTTGGTCATGTCGATGCCGGTGTGCTGCACGTGCGACCGGCGCTGGATATGTGCGATCCGCAGCAGGAAGTGCTGATGAAAACTATCTCTGATGAGGTGGTAGCGCTGACGGCGAAATATGGCGGGTTATTGTGGGGCGAGCACGGTAAAGGTTTCCGCGCCGAGTACAGCCCGGCCTTCTTCGGCGAGGCGCTCTATGGCGAGCTGCGGAAAATCAAAGCGGCGTTTGATCCTGAGAACCGCCTGAATCCGGGGAAAATCTGCCCGCCAGAGGGGCTTGATGCGCCGATGAAGCAGGTTGATGCGGTGAAGCGCGGAACGTTTGACCGGCAGATCCCGACCACCTCGCGCACCGCCTGGCGCGGAGCGATGGAGTGTAACGGTAACGGGCTGTGCTTTAACTTTGATGTGAAAAGCCCGATGTGCCCGTCGATGAAGATCACCGGCAACCGCATTCACTCACCGAAAGGGCGCGCCACGCTGGTGCGCGAATGGCTGCGCCTGCTGGCCGACCGCGGTATCGATCCGCTGAAGCTTGAGAGAGAGCTGCCGGAAAAACGCGCCTCGCTGCGCACCTTGATTGAGCGCACCCGCAACAGCTGGCATGCGCGCCGCGGCGAGTATGACTTCTCTCACGAAGTGAAAGAGGCGATGTCCGGCTGCCTGGCCTGTAAAGCCTGTTCAACCCAGTGCCCGATCAAGATTGATGTCCCGGAGTTCCGCTCCCGTTTTCTGCAAATCTACCATGGTCGCTACCTGCGCCCGCTGCGCGATCATCTGGTAGCCACGGTCGAAAGCTATGCACCGCTAATGGCGCGTGCGCCAAAAACTTTCAACTTCTTTATGAGCCAGCCGTGGGTGCGGGATCTTTCGGCGAAGCATATCGGCATGGTCGATCTGCCGTTACTCTCTGTACCGTCGTTGCAGCGACAGATGGTCGGCCATCACTCTGCCAATATGACGCTGGAGCAGCTTGAAGCGTTGAGCGAAGAGCAGCGCGCGAAAACGGTGCTGGTGGTGCAGGATCCCTTTACCAGCTACTACGACGCGCAGGTGGTGGCGGATTTTGTCCGTCTGGTCGAGCGCCTCGGCTTCAGGCCGGTAGTGCTGCCATTTTCACCTAACGGCAAAGCGCAGCACATCAAGGGCTTTCTGAATCGCTTTGCGAAGACAGCGCAGAAGACCGCCGATTTCCTCAACCGCGTTGCGGAGTTGGGGATGCCGATGGTCGGTGTCGATCCGGCGCTGGTGCTCTGTTATCGCGATGAGTACAAGCTGGCTTTGGCGGATAAACGCGGCGACTTCCATGTACAGCTGGTGCATGAGTGGCTGCCGGGCGTGCTGGAAAAGGTTGAGCCACGCACTGTGAGCGGCGAGCCCTGGTATCTTTTCGGCCACTGTACCGAAGTGACCGCCTTGCCCGGTGCGCCTGCGCAGTGGGCGGCTATCTTCGCGCGTTTCGGCGCACAGCTGGAGAATGTCAGCGTCGGCTGCTGCGGCATGGCTGGCACCTATGGTCACGAAGTGAAGAACCACGCCAATTCGCTCGGTATTTATGAGTTGTCGTGGCATCAGGCGATGCAGCGACTTCCGCGCAACCGCTGTCTGGCGACGGGCTATTCATGCCGCAGCCAGGTGAAGCGCATCGAAGGAAACGGTGTGCGCCATCCGTTACAGGCTCTGCTGGAGATGGTGTGATGATCTGGAAACGTGCGGTTACGCTGGAAGCGCTCAACGCCATGGGCGACGGCAATATGGTGGGCCTGCTGGATATCCGTTTTGAGCGCATCAGCGACGATACGCTGGAAGCCTCGATGCCTGTTGATGAGCGCACGCATCAGCCCTTTGGCCTGCTGCACGGCGGTGCGTCGGTGGTGCTGGCCGAAACCCTCGGCTCGGTGGCGGGTTATATCTGCACGGAAGGGGAGCAAAAGGTGGTCGGGCTGGAGGTCAACGCCAACCACCTGCGCTCGGTACGCAGCGGTCGGGTGCGCGGTGTCTGTAAAGCGCTGCACACTGGCAGCCGTCATCAAGTGTGGCAGATCGATATCTTCGATGAGCAGGCGCGCCTCTGCTGCTCTTCGCGGCTGACCACCGCCGTGGTATGAGAAATTTCGGCGGGTAACCGCCGAAAATATTCACGATTTATTCACTATTCTTAAGATAATCAGTTAGCACTCCGTGCTATATTGCGCGCTACGGGATGTAACGCTTGCGCTCTGATGCAAGCGAATGGCTGTAACGCATAATGACCTGATGAAGTTCTTCATTGTCTCTTTAAGCGCTACTGGATACATGCTTGAAGGATTGATGAATGACGGCATTTAAATGGGCTTTTCTCCACCCGCGTTACTGGCTCACCTGGGCTGGTCTGGGGTTTCTCTGGTTGCTGGTGCAACTCCCTTATCCTTTTCTTTCGCGTCTTGGCGCCGGTCTGGGGCGACAATCACGCCGCTTCCTCAAACGCCGCGAGAAGATCGCAAAGCGTAACCTCGAACTCTGTTTTCCTGATATGAGCGACGAGATACGCGAAACGCTTATCGCCAAAAACTTTGTCTCGCTGGGCATGGGCCTGATTGAAACCGGCATGGCCTGGTTCTGGTCGGATAAACGCGTGCGTCGCTGGTTTGATGTCGACGGCTATCAGCACTTGCAGGCTGCACAGGCAAGCCGACAGGGCGTGATGGTAGTGGGTGTGCACTTTATGTCACTGGAGCTTGGTGGCCGCGTGATGGGGCTCTGCCAGCCGATGATGGCAACCTATCGCCCGCATAACAGCCCGGTGATGGAGTGGGTGCAGACCCGCGGACGCATGCGTTCTAATAAATCGATGATCGATCGCCGCAACCTGAAAGGGCTGGTACAGGCGCTGAAGCAGGGCGAAGCCGTCTGGTTTGCACCGGATCAGGATTATGGCCGTAAGGGCAGCAGCTTCGCGCCATTCTTCTCGGTTAAGGACGCAGCGACCACCAACGGTACGTTCGTGCTTTCCCGTCTCTCCGGCGCAAAAATGTTGACCGTGACGATGGTGCGCAAAGAGGACAGCTCCGGCTACTCGCTGCACATCGGCCAGGCGCTGGATGATTATCCCGCCCATAACGAATTTGCCGCAGCCAGCTATATGAACCGGGTGATCGAGCGTGAAATCCTGCGCGCGCCGGAACAGTATTTGTGGATCCACCGGCGTTTCAAAACGCGCCCGATCGGCGAACCTTCGCTTTACAGCTAATCTTTCTTAACGCCCCATTTCAGGGGCGTTTTGCCGTTTAATTAAAGGGAGTGGTTATGGTCAGGATTATTGCCGCAGGCTGTTTTGCACTTTTCTCTGCCTGCTCATGGTCAGCCGGCATCGCGCTGCTCTGCGATGAGTACAGCGTTGAGGTGGAGCCCAACGGGCTTACGGTAAACGGGCGGCACTTCAGCGATCCGCAAGAGAAGCCGTATGAGATTGGCGATCAATACACCGGACGTTCGCTTTTTTACAGCGATAAGCAGGATCAGAACGCAGAAACAAACTGGGTTGCGATCCATATCATTACGCAGCTGGGAAGCGGTAAAAAAGCCTTTTTCTATTCAGATAATAACCATACCGATGACAAAGCGATCCTCTGTAGCCAGCAGCAGGAAACGCCGTCACCGTAAAGACGGGCGCTGGGCTAACTGCTGAGATCTTCCCATAACTGCAGCTGTGAAAGGGTCAGAGCGTGGGGGAGCGCATAGCCTTTAACGGCAGGAAAGAGGCTTTGCCATTCGCTGTCGCGACTCTGCAGAAGGTGCTCTGCACGATTTTGCAGCCCCAGCATAAAGCCACAGGCTTTTATCTCGCGTAAAAAGGGCAGGCTCTGTTGCAGGTCCTCGTGCGCGATGCGCTTATCAAGAACGATCTCAATACGCTCTGCGGCGACATCATTGCTGGTGCAAAGATGATAAAGCGTGGCGAGATAATCGCTATCGTTCAGCCGCTGCGGCGGTAACGTAAAGGAGAAGCAGAGCGTCTCTTTCTTTTTCGCCAGCCGGCACAGTGTGGTAAAAATAAAATCGTCCACGCCAGGCGGCTGCGCGCAGGTTATCTCTACCGGACGAGGAAGCGTGGGCTGCTCGCTGTATTCAAAAAAACGCGCGCTCGTCTGGTAACAAAGAATATTTTTTCCCGACAGATCGGTCACTGGCAGAAATTCTGCCGTCACGAGAAGTTTCTTATCAGCAATATCGACTATTATTGATTTCATTTCCCTGATTAAGCTCCCTACTCAAAAGAACAGGACTTTTCCAATATACAAGAGCGCAATTTTACCTACGCAATCATCACATTTGAAAATTGTTTTAAGTGATCGATCTGTTGCTGTTTGATAGCCTCTATCTATTGCTATTACAAAACCGATCGCTTAAATCTATATAATTGGTTAGCGTTATCGACGTAATATTCCGATTAACGGCATATTATTATCTGTAGGTTTGTTTTGGGTTTTTCTTATCTTCTTGTTATCGCTGATAAAACGTGAAAAATTTATTTCTATACTGTCTGAAAAAATCGTCATGAAACGGCCCTGCTATCGCTGGGTTTTGTTTTTTATGCCGCAATAAAAGCATTAATTGTTTAAACAGCCACTCACCGCTGCCAATAAATCACCGGTCATGATGAAAATAGCGCGGGCGCGCCAGAGGAAAATAGGCGCGCCCGGGAGAAAAAAACGCCAATTAAGCGTGATGAGCCAGGAAGTCGATAATCAGCCGGGTAACAAATTCAGGGTTTTCTCTGTTGCTAATATGGGCAGCGTTGGGGATTAGGCTAAATTCACAGCCCACTTTTTCCGCCATTAATTGCCCCTCCAGCGGCGGGCGCGGTAAATCGAGTTCCCCGGTGGCAATCTGCACCGGACAGGTGATTTTCTCCAGCACCGCCATGCGATCGGGACGCCCGAAAATAAGTTTGCCTAGCGGAACAATGCTTTCACGCAGCTGCTCTGCGCTGAGTGCACCAAGCCGGGCGGTGAGCGCCTGCACGTCAGACGGATCGGCATTGTGAGAGTAGAACTGCGAAACGACATACTCCAGCAGCGGTGCGGGCAGGGCACCTGCGGCGTCAATGGCGTTGAGCATCGCGAAATACTTTTCACGCGCCTCATCCGTTTCACTGCCAACAAAGGTGTCGATCAGCATCAGCGCTTTAACCCGCTGCGGGGCCATGGCGGCAAGTTCAGCGCCCCACATTCCCCCTACCGACAGCCCGACAACCGCAAACTCCTCAATGCCGAGGTCATCCATAATCTGCAAATGATCGGCGGCGAGATCGGCCATGGTGCTTCTCCCTGCGGGCAGCGCGGGCGATTCACCATGCCCCCATAGATCGGGCACAATGACGCGAAACTGCTTCGCCAGCGCGGTCAGCTGCGGTGACCACATGGTCTTATCAAACAGGTAGCTGTGACCAAGCAGGAGGGGATAGCCGCTGCCGCTATCGATGTATGACAGGGTAGATGGTGTCTGCATCACTCTTTTCCTTATATGAGCGCCCGTTGGCGTGAGCGCGGTAAAAGTGCGCTCATCATATAAAAGATCGATCCCCTCGGGAGCCTGCAAATTCCTATTCTTCAGCGGGCGGTCATCTTTAAGCCCTTCCTATAATAAAAATAGGCATTTCCTATACATTTTTTGCGCTTTTACCGATTTAACGCGTTACGCTTGCTAAAGCCATTATTTATCAATTTATTAATCATTTTTTTAACGTGCTCTATACCCTTTCAACAGGGTCTATGCTTAACAGATACGCTGTAAAAAGGGCCCGTGGGGGAATAACCCTGCGGTAAGAAGGTTGAAGTGAGAATTATTATCACTAACATAGCGTTATGCCCTTCAGCTCAGATGAAGTGAGGTAACACGATGGAATCATTTAATCCCGAAGATTTTGCATGGCGCGGGCTCACCCTGACGCCGGCCGCCGCGGAGCATATCCGTGAGCTAACCGAAAAACAGGCCGGCCTCCTCGGCGTGCGGCTTGGCATTAAACAGACCGGCTGCGCAGGCTTTGGTTATGTGCTCGACACCGTAAGCGAGCCGAACGACGACGACCTGCTGTACGAATCTGATGGCGCTCGCCTCTACGTCCCTTTACAGGCCATGCCGTTTATCGATGGCACCGAAGTGGATTACGTACGCGAAGGCTTGAACCAGATCTTCAAATTTAATAACCCGAAAGCTCAGCACGAGTGCGGCTGCGGCGAAAGCTTTGGGGTATAGGCGGTACTATGTCTCGTAATACTGAAGCAACTGACGATGTCAAAACCTGGACCGGCAATATCAATTATAAAGAGGGCTTTTTCACCCGGCTGAATACGGATGAGCTGGCGAAAGGCATCAACGAAGAGGTCGTGCGCGCCATTTCGGCGAAACGTAACGAGCCTGAGTGGATGCTGGAGTTTCGCCTGAACGCTTTTCACGCCTGGCTGGAGATGGAAGAGCCGCACTGGTTAAAAGCCCATTATGACAAGCTTAACTACCAGGATTACAGCTACTACTCCGCCCCTTCCTGCGGCAACTGCGACGACGCCTGCGCCTCGCAGCCCGGCGCGGTACAGCAAACGAATGGCAATACCTGGCTGACCGAAGAGGTCGAAGAGGCCTTTAACCAGCTCGGCGTGCCGGTGCGTGAAGGCAAAGAGGTGGCGGTTGACGCCATTTTCGACTCGGTATCGGTTGCCACGACCTACCGCGAAAAACTCTCCGAGCAGGGGATTATCTTCTGCTCCTTCGGTGAGGCGATCCACGATCACCCCGAGCTTGTGCAGAAGTATCTCGGCACCGTGGTGCCGTCGAACGATAACTTCTTCGCCGCGCTGAATGCGGCCGTCGCTTCTGATGGCACCTTTATCTACATCCCGAAAGGGGTGCGCTGCCCGATGGAGCTGTCGACCTATTTCCGCATCAACGCGGAGAAGACCGGCCAGTTCGAGCGCACCATTCTGGTGGCAGATGAAGGGAGCTACGTCAGCTATATCGAAGGCTGCTCTGCACCGGTGCGCGACAGCTACCAGCTGCATGCGGCGGTGGTGGAAGTGATCATCCACAAAGATGCGGAAGTGAAATACTCGACGGTGCAAAACTGGTTCCCGGGCGATAACAACACCGGCGGCATCCTCAACTTCGTCACCAAGCGTGCGCTGTGCGAAGGCGAGAACAGCAAAATGTCGTGGACGCAGTCAGAAACCGGTTCGGCGATCACCTGGAAGTATCCGAGCTGCATCCTGCGCGGTGACAATTCGATTGGCGAGTTCTTCTCAGTGGCGCTGACCAGCGGGCATCAGCAGGCGGATACCGGCACCAAGATGATCCATATTGGTAAGAACACCAAATCGACGATTATCTCGAAAGGGATCTCGGCCGGACACAGCCAGAACAGCTACCGCGGGCTGGTGAAAATCATGCCGACGGCGACCAACGCGCGAAACTTCACCCAGTGTGACTCGATGCTGATTGGCCCCGATAGCGGCGCGCACACCTTCCCGTATGTCGAGTGCCGCAACAACAGCGCGCAGCTGGAGCATGAAGCGACCACCTCGCGTATCGGTGAAGATCAGCTCTTTTACTGTCTGCAGCGCGGCATCAGCGAAGATGACGCCATCTCAATGATTGTTAACGGCTTCTGTAAAGATGTCTTCTCCGAGCTGCCGCTGGAATTTGCCGTCGAAGCGCAAAAACTGCTGGCCATCAGCCTTGAACACAGCGTCGGTTAAGAATTAAAGGATAATAAATGTTAAGTATCAAAGATTTGCAGGTTGGTGTTGAAGATAAGTCGATTCTGCGCGGCCTGAGCCTTGAGGTGCGTCCGGGCGAAGTGCACGCCATTATGGGCCCGAACGGTTCCGGGAAAAGTACGCTCTCCGCCACCCTCGCCGGGCGTGAAGATTACGAAGTGACCGGCGGCAGCGTGGAGTTCAACGGCAAAGATCTGCTGGAACTGTCACCGGAAGATCGCGCGGGCGAAGGCGTCTTTATGGCCTTCCAGTATCCGGTGGAGATCCCGGGCGTCAGCAACCAGTTCTTCCTGCAAACGGCGCTCAACGCGGTGCGTAAGTATCGCGGCGAAGAGGCGCTGGATCGCTTCGATTTTCAGGATTTGATGGAAGAGAAGATCAAGCTGCTGAAGATGCCGGAAGATCTGCTGACCCGCTCGGTTAACGTTGGCTTCTCCGGCGGTGAGAAGAAGCGTAACGACATTCTTCAGATGGCGGTGCTGGAGCCGGAGCTTTGCATTCTTGATGAAACCGACTCGGGGCTTGATATCGATGCGCTGAAGATTGTTGCCGAAGGGGTGAACGCGCTGCGCGATGAGAAGCGCGCCTTTATTATCGTCACCCACTACCAGCGCATTCTCGACTACATCAAACCGGACTTTGTGCATGTGCTGTATCAGGGGCGCATCGTGAAATCAGGCGATTTCACGCTGGTTAAGCAACTGGAGGAGCAGGGCTATGGCTGGCTTACAGAACAGCAGTAACGCGCTGCAACAGTGGCACCATCTGTTTGAAACAAAAAGAGGCGCGCACTCGGCCACGGCTGAGCAGCACCTGCAACAGATGCTGCGTCTCGGCCTGCCGACGCGTAAACATGAGAACTGGAAATATACGCCGCTGGATGGCCTGTTAAACAGCCAGTTTGTCGCCAGCAATGCGACCCTCGACGCCGCACAGCGTGATGCGCTGGCGCTGCCGGTTGATGCGCTGCGTCTGGTCTTCGTTGACGGCCTGTTCAGCGCAGAATTAAGCGACGACATCACCGGCTCCGGGTTTGCGGTGACGGTAAGCGAAGCTGCCGAAAACCTGCCAGCGCCGGTGCAACCAGAGGTCTTCTTACACCTTACCGAAAGCCTGGCGCAGAACGTCACCCGTATCGAGGTCGCGCGCAACCAGCGCCCTGAAAAGCCGCTGCTGCTGATGCACGTTACGCAAGGGCTGGCCGGGGAGGAGATGAACACGGCGCATTATCGCCACCATATCGAACTGGCGCAGGGCGCAGAAGCGACGGTTTATGAACACTATGTCAGCCTCAACGACGCACGCCATTTTACCGGCTCGCGCTTTACCATGCAGGTCGGCGCCAATGCGCGGCTGCACCATTTCAAGCTGGCTTTCGAGAACCCGCTCAGCTACCACTTTGCCCATAACGATATTGTGCTCGGCGACGATGGCGCAGCCGACAGCCACAGCTTCCTGCTCGGCGGCGCGGTGCTGCGACATAACACCAGTACCCAACTGAACGGTGAAAACACGCAGCTGAATATCAACAGCCTGGCGATGCCGGTGAAGAGCGAAGTGTGCGACACCCGCACCTGGCTTGAGCACAATAAGGGCTACTGCAACAGCCGCCAGCTGCATAAAACCATTGTCAGCGGCAAGGGAAGGGCGGTGTTCAACGGTCTGATCAAGGTGGCGCAACACGCCATTAAGACCGACGGTCAGATGACCAACAACAACCTGCTGCTCGGTCGTCTTTCGGAAGTGGATACCAAACCGCAGCTGGAAATTTATGCCGATGACGTGAAATGTAGCCACGGGGCGACCATTGGCCGCATCGACGATGAGCAGATGTTTTACCTGCGCTCGCGCGGCATTGATGAGAACGCGGCGCAGCAGATGATCATCCATGCCTTTGCCGCTGAGCTGACCGAAGCCATCAGCGACGAGGCGCTAAAACAGCAGATTCTGGCGCGTATCAGCCAGCGTCTTGCAGGGGGCGAAGCATGAGTTTTCCCGTGAACGAGGTACGTGCCGATTTTCCGGTACTGCAACGTGAAGTAAACGGACTCCCGCTGGCATATCTCGACAGCGCCGCCAGCGCGCAAAAACCGAATGCGGTTATCGAAGCCGAAGCGGAGTTCTTCCGCTTCGGCTATGCCGCGGTGCATCGCGGCATCCATACGCTCAGCGCGGAAGCGACGCAGCGCATGGAAAATGTGCGGGTGCAGGCGGCGAGCTTCCTGAACGCTCGTCTGCCGGAAGAGATCGTGTTTGTGCGCGGCACCACCGAAGGGATCAACCTCGTTGCCAATAGCTGGGGCAACAGCCAGGTCAAAGCGGGCGATAACATCATCATCAGCGCCATGGAGCACCATGCCAACATTGTGCCGTGGCAGATGCTCTGTGAACGGGTAGGTGCTGAGCTACGTGTTATCCCGCTGAATCAGGATGGCACCCTGCAACTTGAGGCGTTACCCGGCCTGCTGGATGCGCGGACCAGACTGCTGGCGATTACCCATATCTCTAACGTGCTGGGCACGGAAAACCCGGTTGCAGAGATCATCGCGCTGGCGCATCAGCACGGCGCGAAGGTGCTGGTGGATGGCGCGCAGGCGGTAATGCACCACGCCATTGATGTGCAGGCGCTCGATTGCGACTTCTACGTCTTCTCTGCCCATAAACTCTATGGGCCGACCGGCATTGGCGTGCTCTACGCCAAAGAGGATATTTTGCAGGCAATGCCGCCGTGGGAAGGGGGCGGGGCGATGATCGCCACCGTCAGCCTGACTGAAGGCACAACCTATGCGAAAGCGCCGTGGCGCTTCGAGGCCGGTACGCCGAACACCGGCAGCATTATGGGCTTTGGCGCGGCGATGGAGTATGTGACGCGCCTCGGTCTGGACGCGATTGGCGAGTATGAGCAGACGCTGATGCGCTACGCCCTCGATGCGCTGCGCGAGGTGCCGGATCTGACGCTCTACGGCCCGGCCGACAGAAAAGGGGTGATTGCTTTTAATCTCGGCAAACATCACGCCTATGACGTGGGCAGCTTCCTGGATAATTACGGTATTGCGGTGCGCACCGGTCACCACTGTGCGATGCCGCTGATGGCCTTCTATAATGTCCCGGCAATGTGTCGTGCGTCGTTTGCGATGTACAACACGCATGAAGAGGTGGATCGTCTGGTTACCGGCCTGAAACGTATTCATCAGTTACTGGGCTAACAGGGAGCACGCCATGGCCGCACTACCCGATAAAGAGAAGCTGGTGCGCAACTTTAACCGTTGCGCCAACTGGGAAGAGAAGTACCTCTACATCATTGAACTGGGCCAGCGCTTACCGGCGCTGAGTCCTGAAGCGCATAACGCTGACAATCTTATTCAGGGCTGTCAGAGCCAGGTGTGGATTGTGATGGAGCGGAATGCAGAGGGCATGATTGAGCTGACCGGCGACAGCGATGCCGCCATCGTCAAAGGGCTTATTGCGATTGTCTTCGCCCTCTATCAGCAGATGACTCCGCAGGACATCGTGGCCTTCGATGTCCGCCCGTGGTTTGAAAAACTTGCCCTGACGCAGCACTTAACCCCCTCGCGCTCGCAGGGGCTGGAAGCGATGATCCGCGCCATCCGTACCAAAGCTGCCAATCTTAGCTAAACTCAAAAGACCCTTCTATCCTGTTTACGCGGGGCGTTTGCCGCCTCGCTGATTCTTCAGCTTTCTGACAGCCTGTCAGTGATTACAGGAAACACAGCATGAAACGCGCGTCTTTACTCTTTCTTTCTCTTTTTGGTGCATTAAGCACACTTCAGCTGGCCCATGGGGCGGAATACAGCCTGCCTGCGAACGGCGGTCGCCTGATTGGCCAGAACCAGACCTACACCGTACAGGCCAGCGATAAAAATCTGCAGGCCATCGCCCGCCATTTTGATACGGCGGCAATGCTGATCCTTGAGGCGAACAACACCATCGCGCCGGTGCCTGCGCCGGGTACGACGGTGACGATCCCAACGCAGATGCTGCTGCCGGATACGCCGCGGGAGGGGATTGTCGTCAACCTCGCAGAGCTGCGGCTCTACTTCTACCCGCCGGGTAAAAACAGCGTACAGGTCTACCCGATTGGCATTGGTCAGCAGGGGCTGGAAACGCCGGTGTCGGTGACCCGCATCAGTCAGAAGATCCCTAATCCGACCTGGACGCCGACCGCCGGTATCCGTGCGCGCTCGCTGGAGCGTGGCGTGGAACTGCCGAAAGTGGTGCCCGCCGGGCCAAATAACCCGCTGGGACGCTTTGCCATGCGTCTGGGAATTGGCAATGGCGAGTATCTGATTCACGGCACCAATGCGCAGGACAGCGTCGGTTTGCGCGTCAGCTCCGGCTGTATTCGTATGAACGCGCCCGATATCGAAGCGCTGTTTGCCCAGGTCGCTGCCGGTACGCGGGTAGCCATCATCAATGAACCGGTGAAGTATGCCGTTGAACCTGATGGTAAGCACTACATTGAAGTGCATCGCCCACTGGCGCAGACCGTCGAACAGGACACGCAGACGCAGCCTATCGTCTTCTCACCGGCGCTGGGCGCGATGATTGAGCAGTCAGGCGGTGACCATTCGATGATTGAGAAAGCGCTCTCGCGTCGCGCCGGTTATCCGGTAGTGATTACCGCCGGGAAAGCCACCTCTGCGGCAACTCCGGTATTGTCGGTACAGAACAGCATTAAGCCGACTGGAAGCGTCGAAGGGCAGAGCGAAGTGGTGATGCAGTAGGTTAGAGGGGTAGAAGGAAGGCAAAAAAAATGGCGCACAATGTGCGCCATTTTCATTACAGGAACTCTTACTTACGGTAAGAGTGAGCCTGGTTGTCCAGACGCTGGTTAGCGCGAGCTGCGTCGTCTTTAGCAGCCTGAACGTCAGAACGCACTGCGTTCACGTCGTTGCTCAGCTGGTCAACTTTAGCGTTCAGAGTCTGAACGTCAGAAGACAGCTGATCGATTTTAGCGTTGCTGGAGCAACCAGCCAGCAGAGTAGAACCCAGGATTACCGCGCCCAGTACCAGTTTAGTACGATTCATTATTAATACCCTCTAGATTGAGTTAATCTCCATGTAGCGTTACAAGTATTACACAAAGTTTTTTATGTTGAGAATATTTTTTTGATGAGAATGCACTTAAATTTGCTCGTTCGCTCAAAGAAGCACCGACTTTGATTTAACTTGCTAAAAACGCCTATTAAAACAGCGGATTCTCATCGGATTCATCTTAGATAAAGGGCGATTTAAATAGCAAAATCCGATTGAAACTTTTAATTCAATCCGCAAGCCGAAATATTAAAAAAAAAAGCGCCGCAAGGGCGCTTTTTTAATCTGCCGGAAAGTCCGGTAATTATTACAGTACGTGGACAGACGCGGTGTTGGTGGTGCCGCTCGGAACCAGCGCCCCGGAGACCATCACCACAACGTCGCCTTTGCTCGCCAGACCGCTTTCCAGCGCCACTTCTTTACCCAGACGGTAGAAGTCATCGGTAGAGGAGATCTCTTTCACCAGCTGGGCGACAACGCCTTTGCTCAGCACCAGCTGACGCGCGGTCACTTCGTTGGTGGTCAGCGCCAGGATGGTCGCATCCGGGAAGTATTTGCGCACGGCGCGCGCAGATTTACCGCCCTGAGTTGCCACAACGATCAGCGGTGCTTCCAGCTTCTCAGCGGTTTCCACTGCGCCACGGCAGACAGCTTCGGTAATACGCAGTTTGCGGCTGTCGTTGTTGTAGTCCAGACGGCTGGTCATCACGCGGTCAGTACGCTCGCAGATGGTCGCCATGATAGAGACGGACTCCAGCGGGTATTTCCCTTTTGCGGATTCGCCAGAGAGCATCACGGCATCGGTGCCGTCGAGGATGGCGTTCGCCACGTCGCCAGCTTCAGCGCGGGTCGGACGCGGGTTTTTGATCATGGAGTCGAGCATCTGGGTCGCGGTGATCACCACTTTGCGTGCGCGAATACATTTTTCGATCATCATCTTCTGCGCGAAGATCACCTCTTCAACCGGGATCTCAACGCCCAGGTCGCCACGGGCAACCATGATGCCGTCCGACGCTTCAAGGATCTCGTCGAAGTTGTTCAGGCCTTCCTGGTTTTCAATTTTGGAGATGATCTGGATGTTTTCGCCGCCGTGCGCTTTCAGGTGCTCACGGATTTCAACCACGTCAGAACGCTTACGGATAAAGGAGGCAGCAACGAAATCGACGCCTTGCTCGCAGCCGAAGATCAGATCCTGCTTATCTTTTTCCGCCAGCGCCGGCAGGGCGATGGAGACGCCCGGCAGGTTCACGCCTTTGTTTTCGCCGAGATCGCCGTTGTTCAGCACTTTACAAACAACTTTATTCCCTTCGATGGCGGTCACTTCCATTCCGATCAGACCATCGTCGACCAGCACGGTATCGCCGACGCTCAGGTCGTTAGTGAAGCCTTCATAGGTCACGGCAACGGTGTCGCTATTGCCGACAACGGATTTGTCGGTGGTGAAGGTGAAAGTCTGACCCGCTTTCAGCGAAACGTCGTTACCGCCTTCCAGTTTGATGGTGCGGATTTCCGGACCTTTGGTGTCCAGCAGGATGGCCGCTTTCTTACCGGTTTTGCTCATCACGTTGCGCAGGTTCTGGATGCGCTGGCCGTGCTCAGCATAGTCACCGTGAGAGAAGTTCAGACGCATGACGTTCATGCCCGCGTCCAGCATTTTGGTCAACATCTCTTCGGATTCGGTTTTCGGCCCGATGGTGCATACAATTTTGGTCTTTTTCATGACAGTTTCTGGTCTTTAAGTTTGGGTTGAGAAGGAATGGGAATTCACGCTCCGGGATGCGCACGGCGCCGGAGTCAAACCTGTGTTGCGAAAAGAGCGATGCCACAGACTAAGGATAGGTGACATCAAAAAAGCGTGCAGAGGAATGTGTGCCTGAGGTTCAGCCAGTCTGGGAAAACATTGATGTGAGTTATCTGCTTTACAGTTCAATCAGCTGAATCCATTCAAATTAGGATTGCGGCATTATAGCGTCCACAGTGACAGAAAGGAATTAAAAACGCTGTTTCAAAATGCGAATTGATGAGCAGCATCGTTTCGTTATGCAACCGTTATCACATAATTGCGCAACCGTTGCACTACCGTATGCGCTCCCTCTGCTGCCCAACACGAAGCTAACAGTAGTGTGAGAATGACCTCATTATGCGGCAACAATATTGTACACCTGCGCAAGTGCTTATTTATCGAGCCACTCTTTTACTCAAAAGAATTAGCAATAAGAAAGTTCCATATATCTCGGTTGACTAACCGTACACGCAGGGGGATTAAATAAATAAATAAAAGACAAACTGCTTGCACTCTAATTAATTACCACGATAGCTATTTTTTTAATCGCATTGACCTTTAACGAAGCGGATATATCGTTCATTACGTCATCAATAGCGCAGAAATATATTTTATATTTCCGAATCAATATCACGTTTTTGCACGAAATTTAGATTAAGGAAAATCCTAAAATGCTTGCATTTAAGCGTGGCTAACTTTTTGTTTTAGTTAGTTTCTTGTAACGCAGCGTGACAAAGCTAAAAAACTAACTCATTGAAATATATAGATCTTAACTTTTTGAGATAATTTGCAATAAAGCACGGCGTAACTACGCTTAAGCGACTCTTAATGAGACCCAAAAAATTTATAAAAACATTCGTTCCGGGGAATCACTCCCGGAGGTCGGCTGGTGCCTGCTCGTTATTTACCGCCAGCCCTATTTAATGCGATGACTCTTGATGAAGGTTAGGCGATGACGACTTCCACAGTTGTTGGTCATGAATATGCTTTTATTTCACCGCCGGAAATTCCGACCCAACAGGGGCCGATGGGTATCCTGTATGATTTTAATGACGGTGCCCGATTATTGTTGCCAGCGGGTAACTGGCGGGTAGAAATAAGCGATGACGAAACGGGAAATATCCTCTTTGCTGACAATGTCGGGCAGGGGTGGGTCATCAGCACCAAAAAATATTATGTGCCGTTTCGTCTGCGGGTCTGGGACGGGGTACAGTCGGAGCCCGTGCTGGATCATGCGCTGGATATGCGCGGCAAAAGGGTACTGGTCTCTTTCCCCAGCGGCACACTTGGCGACCTGGTCGGCTGGGTGCCTTACGCTGAACGCTTCCGTCAGACCTTCCAGTGCAGTGTTGACTGCACCCTGGCGCAGCCGATCGCCGATCTCTTCTCGCCGGTCTATCCGCAGCTCAATTTCTACACTCCGGAAAGCTGGTTGGCCGGGTCGGGCGAGAGCACGCCACCCTACGCCAGCTGGCGCGTCGGGCTCTTTTTTAATGGCGATCTCGACAAGCAGCCCTTTGATTTCCGCTCTGTCGGCCTGCACCGCACCGCCGGGCATATTCTCGGCGTCGATCCGAGCGAAATCATTCCCGATCTGCGCCAGCATACGCCGCGCCGCATCGCTGAGCCCTATGTCTGCATCGCCACCCAGTCCACCAGCCAGGCCAAATTCTGGAACAACGGCACCGGCTGGCATGAGGTCATCGACTATCTGAAAGCCCAGGGCTACCGCGTGCTCTGCATCGACAAAGAGCGCGTGGTCGGCCGCGGTTACGTCTGGAACAAAATCCCCCACGGCGCGGAAGATTTCACCGGCAATCTGCCGCTGGCTGAACGCGTGGCGCTGCTGGAGCACGCCGACTTTTTTATCGGCCTCGGCAGCGGCCTCTCCTGGCTTGCCTGGGGCTGCCATATCCCGGTGGTGCTGATCAGCGGTTTCAGCCTGCCGAACAGCGAGTTTTATACCCCCTGGCGCGTCATCAACACCCATGTCTGCAACGGCTGCTGGGATGACGTGCGGCTCAATTTCGATCATCAGGACTATTTCTGGTGTCCGCGCCACAAAGGCACGGACCGGCAGTACGAATGCACACGATTTATCACTGGCAAGCAGGTCATCGGCCATTTACGCCGGCTGATTGCCCTGCGAAGCAATCCCTTTGGCATCAAAACAACAGCATTGGCAGACCCCGATCAACACGCCGCATAGCGGATGAGAAACGAGTTTCGAGGACATTGAAATGAAGAAAAGTCTTAACTGCAGTTACCGGCTGGTGTGGAATGACGTTCAGCGGGCGTTCGTGGTGGTTTCAGAACTGACACGGGCAAAAGGCAAGCGCGCAGGTGGCGCGGTATTAATCTCAGCGGCGGTAGGCGGTCTGTTCGCCAGCAGCGGGGCAATGGCATTCACCCCCGATGTCACCGATTCGGTGCGGGATGAGGTAGTGCAGGAGGGCGTACAGAATGTGCGCACCGGCGGATTAACCACTAACCATACTATCGGCAACCGTGGCACCCAGATCGTGGCGGGCGGTCAGACCGTTGACACCCGCGTGCAGGATGGTGGTTCGCAGATTGTGCGCCAGAACGGCCAGACCAGCGGGACCGTTGTTACTAACGGTGTACAGATTGTGGAAGTGGACGGCACGGCAATCGGCTCGCAGCTTAACAGCGGCGGCACGCAGGCGGTCTCCGGTAAGGCGAGCGGCACCGTGGTTGGTGCAGGCGGCGTGCAAACCGTGCTGCAAAGCGGGCTGGCAAGCCAGACAGTGATTAACAACGGCGGCGTACAGGCCGTTAGCGGTAAATCGGTCGAGGGCGTGGTCAACGCTGGCGGCACGCAGCTTATCAACAACGGCGGTTTCTCCCAGGATGCGACGGTCAACAGCGGCGGCATCCAGCACGTTAACGTCGGGGGTTCCGCAGCCGACACCGCTATCTTTGGCGGCGGCAACCAGATCGTCGCTGGCACGGTATCCGGTGCCCATCTCAACGACGGCGGCGCGCAGCTGGTTCAGCAAACCGGTAAAGCTATTGGCACTATCGTCAATAATCGCGGCACCCAGACCGTTGACGGCACCGCGATCTCTGCGGTGGTCAACGGCGGCGGTACCCAACTGGTGCATAGCGGCGGTCTGGCGGCGGGCACCACCGTCAACAGCGGCGGTATCCAGCATATCAAACAGGGCGGCGCAGCTTCCGACGGCGTCGTGTTTGGCGGCGGCACCCAGGTTCTTTCGGGCACCGCATCCGGCACCAGCGTCAGCGACGGCGGTGCGCAGTTAGTTCAGGAGACCGGTAAATCCACCGGAACCATCATCAACAATCGCGGCACCCAGACCGTTGACGGCCAGGCGATCGACTCCGTGGTCAACGCGGGCGGTACGCAGTTGGTTAACCGCGGCGGTCTGGCGACCGGCGGCGTGGTCAACACCGGCGGGCTACAGCATATCAGCGTAGGCGGTGCGGCATCCGACGCCACTCTACTCGGCGGCACCCAACTGGTGGAAGGCATGGCCTCCGGTACCGTCATCAATAACCGCGGTTTGCAGCAGATCCACGCCAGCGGCATGAGCAAAGATGCGGTGGTTAACGCGGGCGGTGAACAGGATGTTGACGGCGTTTCGCTCTCGGCAGAGGTGAACGACGGCGGCCTGCAAAAAGTGCGCAGCGGCGGCAGCGCGACCAGCGCGGTGATCAACACTGGCGGCATCCAGAGCGTGCTTGCGGGCGGTTCAACCGTTGCCACCACGCTGCTGGGCGGTATTCAGCAACTGGCGGGCGTGGCGGCAGACACCATTATCGGTGCGGGCGGCGTACAGCACGTGCAGGTGGGCGGCAGCGCGACGGGATCGCTTATCAACGACGGCGGCCTGCAGCGCGTGGATGGCACGGCCACCTCCTCGGTTATCTATGACGGCGGCACCCAACTGGTCAATAACGGCGGTCTGGCGAAGAGCGCGACCGTAAACAGTGGTGGTCTGCAGCACATTAATGAAGGCGGAGCGGCGTCCGACACCACGGTGTTTGGCGGCGGCAAGCAGGTTGTTGCCGGGACGGCGTCCGGAACCAGCATCAATAACGGCGGTCATCAGCTGGTGCAGGCCACCGGTAAAGCCACCGACACCATCATTAACAGCGGCGGCACCCAGGCGGTAGACGGCGCGGCCATTGCTGCCGTAGTCAACGACGGCGGCGTACAGCTGATCCACTCCGGCGCGCTGGCCAGCGGTTCGCAAGTGAACAGCGGCGGTCTGCAACATATTAACGAAGGCGGTGCAGCGTCGGATGCGCTGCTGTTTGGCGGTACCCAGGTTGTTGAAGGGACAGCTTCCAACACCCGTGTCGATGCAGGCGGCGTGCAGCAGGTTCATGTGACCGGCAAAACCACCGACAGCAAAATCTATGACGGCGGTTTCCAGGATGTTGACGGCACGGCGAACGGCACCACCGTCTACAGCGGCGGTAAACAGCTGATCCGCAGCGGCGGTCACGCGAACGATACCCGCGTTGATAAAGATGGCGTGCAGATTGTGCGTGCCAACGGTGCGGCTTCAAAAACGACTCTGCTGGGCGGAACGCAGCAGGTTGCCGGGCTGGCGGGTGATACGGTCATCGGCGACGGCGGCATCCAGCACGTACAGGTGGGCGGTAGTGCCACGGGATCGCTTATTAACAGCGGCGGTTTGCAGCGCGTTGACGGCTCGGCGACCTCAGCCGTCGTCAACAACGGCGGCGTGCAGCTGGTTAACAGCGGCGGGCTTGCCGCGGGCTCCATCGTTAACAGCGGTGGCCTGCAACACATTAATGTCGGCGGCGCGGCCTCTGACGGCACGATCTTCGGCGGCGGCAAACAGCTGGTGGCGGGTACGGCTTCCGGCACCAGCGTCAGCGATGGCGGTCAGCAGATTGTGCAGGCGAGCGGTAAAACCACCAATACCCAAATCAACAATGGCGGTGTGCAGAGCGTCGACGGTAACGCTACCTCATCGGTCGTGCGCGACGGCGGTACGCAACTGGTGAACCGGGGCGGTCTGGCGGCAGGCACCACGGTGCACAGCGGCGGTTTGCAGCACATCAATGTTGGCGGCGCGGCTTCCGACGGCACGGTATTTGGCGGCGGCAAACAGGTGGTTGCGGGCACGGCATCCGGCACCAGCCTGAGCGATGGCGGTCAGCAGATCGTGCAGACGAGCGGTAAAACTACCGATACCCACATTAACAACGGCGGCGTGCAGAGCGTAGATGGCACCGCCATCTCGTCGGTCGTTAACGACGGCGGTCAGCAGATCGTCAACAACGGCGGCCTCGCTGCCGGTTCAATCGTCAAAAACGGCGGCGTGCAGCACGTTTCAGCCGGTGGCGCGGCTTCAGACGGCACGGTGTTTGGCGGCGGTACGCAGCTGGTTCAGGGTACGGCTTCCGGTACCAGCATCAGCGACGGCGGGGTACAGCTGGTCACCAAAGGCGGCCAGGCTCGCGGCACGCTGGTTAACAGCGGCGGCGTCCAGCGCGTCGACGGCCAGTCGTTCGATGCGGTGATCAATAACGGCGGCCAGCAGATTGTTGACCCGTACGGCTGGTCGCGCCAGAGCGTAATTAACGCGGGCGGCAAGCAGATCCTCAGCAACGCGGCGGTGGCAATCTCCACCGTGCTGAACGGCGGTGAGCAGCACGTCAATAACGGCGCGAAATCCTTCGCTGCGCGCGTGCTGGGCGGGACGCAGAATATCGGCAGCGGTGGACAGGCTTTCGAAGCGAGTATTGAGAAGGGCGGCGTGCAGAACGTTAATGATGGCGGTTACACCTACGGCGGCACTATCTCTGAGGGTGGCAGACAAAACGTTGCCGCTGGCGGCGTCACCGACTTCACCTTCGTCGACGGCGGCCTGCAGGTGGTTGACGGCACGTCGATTGTCAGCATCGTGAAAAACGGCGGGCGTCAGGTAATCAACAAAAATGCCAACGCCGAAGTCTCCATCGTGACTGATGGCGGTATCCAGGAGGTGTTCGGCACTACCACCGGTTCGGAAATCACCCGTGCAGAACAGCGTATCTACAGCGGCGGTTCAGCCATCTCTACCGTGCTGAACGACGATGCGGTACAGGGGATTTACGACGGCGCCGTGGTCACCGATACCCGCAACCGTCACGGCATCCAGAATATCTACAGCGGTGGCCGTGCGGAAAATAACCTGATGGATAACTTTGCGGTGCAGAATATCGCCGCCGGGGGAACGGCGGTCAACACCTCGTTGGGTAACGACAGCCAGCAGAACGTGCGCGGCAGCGCGGTAGATACCGATCTCTCCGCAAACAGCGTGCAGAACGTCTACCGCGGCGGTACGGCAACACGCACCACGCTCTACGAGCGAGGCACGCAGAATATCTATAGCGGTGGTTCATCAGATTTTGCTGTTATCAACGTCGGCGGGATCCAGAACGTGCTGACCGGCGGCATCGCCAGCAACACAACCATTAACGGTGGCGGTACGCAGAACGTCAACAGCGGCGGGACGGTGATCTCCACCATCATCCGTGAAGGCGGGATCCAGAACGTCAATGACGGCGCGATCGTCATCGACAACAAAGTGGTTGGCGATCAGGTGGTTAACCAGGGCGGCACTGTCGCATCTTCCACCGTTAGCGAAAACGGCGCCCAGAGTGTCACTTTCGGCGGCAAGGCTATCGCCACCACCGTCAGCAAAGGCGGGGCACAATTCGTTCGCGCCGGGGGCGTGGCGGATCTGACGGCCATTGAACGCGGCGGCATGCTGGCGCTGGAAGATGGCGCAACGGTCACCAATATCAATCTCAACAGCGGCGCAGCGCTGATGGCGGGCACCGACACCACGCTTAACGGCACTAACGCCAACGGCAGCTTCTCCATTGCCAATAAGATCGCCGATAGCCTGCTGCTGGAAAGCGGCGGTCTGCTGGCGGTTGCCGCAGACGGCAGTGCCAACAACACCGTGGTCAGCGAAAACGGTACGCTGAGCGTCGCCGAGGGCGGCATGCTGACCGGGGTCACCAAAATCAATGATGGTGGTACGCTGGCCGGTAATGTGAACAACGACGGCGAACTGCGCATCACCACTGAGGACAGCGCCAGCACCGTTAACGCGGCGATCAACGGCAACGGTACGCTCTATAAAGAGGGTAACAACACCCTGACCCTGAGCGGTGCGCTTAATCAGGCGGGCGGCACCTACCTGCAGAGCGGTACCCTCGTGTTCAGCGGGCTGGATGCGGTGACCGACATCATCGCCCAGGCCGGGACCTCTTTGCAGTTAAGCAACGGCTCCACGTTGACCGGGATGATTGACCCGACCGACCTGACCGTTGACGCGGGTTCAAACTGGTTGATGACTGACAGCTCCCTGCTCGACAACCTGACGCTGGGCGGCACCATTGATTACCAGGCACCGACCGGGGCGTTTGTACCGAAAACCCTGACCGTCACTAACCTGGTGGGCAATGGCGGCACCATCACCCTTAACACTCTGTTTGATGGTAATACCGCAGTGAGTGACAGCCTGGTACTGGATGGCGGTACTGCCACCGGTAACACCAATATCGCCATTCGCAGCCAGGGCGGCCTTGGGGCACGTACCAGCGGTAACGGCATTCAGGTGGTGAACGCCATTAACGGCGCGACCACCACCGATGATGCTTTCCGTCTTGACGGCAGCCTGCAGGCGGGTGCGTATAACTACACCCTGCAACAGGGCAGCGCCGACGAGAGCTGGTATCTGACCACCGCTGAGGCAGGCGGTAACGCAGACGGCCCGCAGAACTACCGTTCGGCGATGTACCTCTACAGCTCCGTCTACGCTCAGGCAATGGATTATGACAGTGCGCTCCTCGGCTCGCTGGATGCCCGTCGCTATGCGGCGCGTACCCCGACCGAAGGCGGCAGCAATATGTGGGCCCGTTTCCAGGCCGGTCAGCTGAGCCACGATCACGGCGGCAGTGACCTGAGCAATGGCAACACGCCGGAAAGCAAAGGCGGCTACACCTTCCTGCAGATCGGTAGCGATCTGTGGCAGGGCTCAGGCTCGGGCATGGAGTGGACCGCGGGGATCTACGGTGCGGCAGGTCTCTCCGCTATCGACGTGCAGCGTAACAACAAGTCGAAAGCCGGTACGGTTCGCGATGACGCTTACAGCGGCGGTCTCTACCTTAATGGCGTGCATGAGAGCGGCTGGTGGATGGACGTAGTGGCACAGGGTACTCGCCACAACTTCGACACTAATCCGCGCGACGGCGACGGCCTGAAAACCCACGGCTGGGGCTACGTTGGCTCCTTCGAAACCGGTCTGCCGTTTGAGATTGGCAGCGGCCTGGTGCTGGAACCGCAGGTGCAGTACCAGTATCGCGGCGTGAACCTGAAAGATGGTAGTGATGATGTGGCTGACGTCCAGTTCGGTGATGGTCACAGCCAGCAGGTGCGTGCCGGTCTGCGTCTGGGCAACAACGCGACGCTGAAAGAGAGTGGCAAACCGGTACCGGTAAGCTGGTTTATCCGTCCGTCCTTTATTCAGACCTTCGACTCGAAGGGCACGCTGAATGTCAGCGCGCCGGGTGTGGCAGGCAGCGAAACGTCGTTCAATCCGGATCAGGATGGCACCGCAGCAGCGCTGGATATCGGCATCGATGGCCAGATCCGCGACAACGTGACCCTCGGGGTGCGCGCGGGCTATACCCGCAGCATTGATGACGCGGGTACCGGGGGCTACGGCGGTCAAATCACGCTGAAAGTCGGCTTCTGATAAGCCTTGCAGTAATATGAAAAGCCGCGCCGCAAGGTGCGGTTTTTTTTATCTCTTATTTCTGTTGGGAGGTTTTTATCACGGCCGGTAACGCGCAGAGGGCGTGCGGGTGATGCTGAAGCTGAGATGAAATAAAGGGGATAAAACAGAGAGTAACAACGAATGGTGCGTCCGAGTGGACTCGAACCACCGACCCCCACCATGTCAAGGTGGTGCTCTAACCAACTGAGCTACGGACGCACTGAAGAAGAATGGTGCGTTCAATTGGACTCGAACCAACGACCCCCACCATGTCAAGGTGGTGCTCTAACCAACTGAGCTATGAACGCAATGTTGTGGTTGACAACGGGGACGAATATTAGCGGCAGCCCGCAGATGTGGCAAGCGGAAAATGGCAGATTTCTTACTGAATTCACTCGATTGCGGAACAACTGAGCAAAACGCGCTGAAAGTAGCCGCCCGCAGGCGGCTACAGCGGTTTAGCGTGCCGCGCGCTGCAAAATACGGCTCGAAGGCTGGCGCTGCAAATGACGCATGCGCAGCATCATCAACACTGCCGCCGAGGTGAGGCCAATAATAAAGCCCATCCAGAAACCTGCCGGACCCATTGGTGCGACCACCAGATCCGTCAGCGCCAGAATGTAGCCAGTCGGCAGCCCCAGCACCCAGTAGGCGATAAAGGTAATAAAGAAGATCGAGCGCGTATCTTTATAGCCACGCAGGATACCGCTGCCGATTACCTGAATCGAATCAGAGATCTGATAGATTGCCGCCAGCATCATCAGATGCGATGCCAGCGCCACCACTTCCGGGTTGTCGTTATAGAGCAGGGCGATCTGTTCGCGCATCAGCACCGTAAACACCGCGGTAATAGCCGCCATGCAAACGCCGACCATCAACCCGGTACGCGCCGAGGTTTTGGCATCAATCGTTGAGCCCTGGCCGAGGCGGAAGCCGACGCGAATGGTGACCGCCGCCGCCAGCGACATCGGCAACACGAACATCAGTGAACTGAAGTTAAGCGCAATCTGGTGCCCGGCAACATCGACAATGCCGAGAGGCGAGACCAGCAGCGCGACCACGGCAAACAGGGTCACTTCGAAAAAGAGCGCCAGCGCAATCGGCAAGCCAAGCTGGGTCAGCCGTTTCAGCACTGCCATATCGGGTCGTGCGAAGCGGGCAGCATGTTTAATGTCGCGCATGGCACCGGCGTGTTTCACGTAGAGGCGCATAAAGATAAACATCACCCAGTAGACCGACGCGGTCGCCACGCCGCAGCCGACGCCGCCCAGCTCCGGCATACCGAAACGGCCATAGATAAAGGCGTAGTTAACCGGAATATTGACCAGCAGGCCGATAAAGCCCATCACCATGCCGGGTTTGGTTCGCGCCAGCCCTTCGCACTGGTTGCGCAACACCTGGAAGAAGAGGTAGCCCGGTGCGCCCCACATCAGCGCGCGTAAAAAGTGGACCGCTTTATCGGCCATCAGCGGGTCGATGTTATGCATGGCGCGAATAATATGACCGGCGTTCCACAGCACAATCATAATCAGCACCGATACGGCACCCGCCAGCCAGAACCCCTGGCTAACCTGATGGGCAATGCGATCGCGACGTCCGGAACCATTCAGCTGCGCAATAACCGGCGTCATCGCCAGCAGCAGGCCGTGACCAAAAAGAATCGCGGGAAACCAGATAGAGGTACCGATGGCGACCGCAGCCATATCCGTGGCGCTATAGCCCCCGGCCATCACGGTATCGACGAAGCCCATCGCCGTCTGGGCAACTTGCGCAAAAATCACCGGCAGGGCAAGTGCCAGTAATTGACGCGCCTCTGTTACATACTTCTGCACGCGAACACCTATATATTGTTGTTATAAGAGAGAATGGAAATACTTAAGAGAAAGGAGTTATATCCTTGTGCGACAAAAAATGCCGCACTGCGATAGGTGCGACATCTGCTCAAATAGTACCTGTTAACGCCTCTTTTTGCCACGTTATCCATAAATCAAAATTATCTTTCGCCGCAAAGCGGGCTTCAGGCTGGCAAGGGAATTTTTCACCTGTTATTGTGCGTGAAGCACACGGTAATGCCGTAAGAATGAAACAGGAGTGATGATTATGTTTACGGGTATTGTACAGGGCACGGCAAAAGTGGTGTCGATTGACGAAAAACCGAATTTTCGCACCCACGTTGTTGAGCTGCCTGAAACGATGCTGGACGGAATTGAAACCGGGGCGTCCATTGCGCATAACGGCTGCTGTCTGACCGTCACCGAGATTAACGGTAGCCATATCAGCTTCGATTTGATGAAAGAGACGCTGCGTATTACCAACCTTGGCGAACTCGAAGTCGGGGATATCGTTAACGTTGAGCGCGCGGCGAAATTCAGCGATGAGATTGGCGGACATTTAATGTCGGGCCATATTATGTCGACCGCTGAAATCGTCAAAATCCTCGCCTCGGAAAATAACCGCCAGATCTGGTTTAAAGTGCAGGATCCGACGCTGATGAAATACATCCTTTATAAAGGATTTATCGGCATCGACGGTATCAGCCTGACGGTCGGCGAAGTCACCGCCACGCGTTTTTGCGTGCACCTGATCCCGGAAACGCTGCAGCGCACCACCCTGAGTGCCAAAAAGCTGGGCCAGCGCGTCAATATTGAGATCGATCCGCAAACCCAGGCCGTTGTCGACACCGTCGAGCGCGTACTGGCGGCAAAAGAGGCCGCTGTCGTGGTAAACGTCGTCGAATAATCCGACGCCGCAGAGAACAAAAAGCCGCAGCGTACCCGTTGCGGCTTTTTTGTTACTCAAACACGGTATTAACGCGCGACGCGCAGACCTTTCTCGACGCCGCGGCTAAATACCACCTGCCAGAGCTGAATGTCGCGGGCGCGAAACGCCCCGGCGCAGGCATTCAGATAGTAGCTGAACATGCGTTTAAACCGTTCGGAGTAGTTGTCGGCGATCTCCGGCCATGCGGCGAGAAAACGCCCATACCAGGCCATCAGCGTGCGGTCATAATCAGCGCCAAAGTTGTGCCAGTCCTCCATCACAAAGTGCGATTCACTGGCGGTGGCGATGTGGCGAACCGAGGGCAGGCAGCCGTTCGGGAAGATGTAGCGGTTGATCCACGGGTCAACATTGTTATCGGTCTGTCTGGAGCCGATGGTGTGGAGTAAAAAGAGGCCGTCCGGCTTCAGGTTTTTGTCGACCACATCAAAGTAGGTGGCGTAGTTTTTCGGCCCGACGTGTTCAAACATGCCGACGGAGACGATGCGGTCAAACTGATCGCGCAGATCGCGGTAGTCCTGCAAAAGAATATCCACATCCAGCCCGGCGCAGCGCTGTTGCGCCATTTTCTGCTGCTCTGCCGAAATAGTGACGCCGACCACGCGAACGCCATAGTGCTGTGCCATAAATTGCGCCAGGCCGCCCCAGCCGCAGCCGATATCCAGCACGCGCATGCCGGGCGTTAACTGCAATTTTTCACAAATAAGCCGCAATTTTGCCTGCTGCGCCTCGGCAAGGGTAGTCGCCTCTTTCCAGTAACCGCAGGAGTATTGCATTGCGGGGTCGAGCATGCGGGTAAAGAGATCGTTGCCGAGATCGTAGTGCTCTTTGCCGACAATCCACGCCCGCTTTTTACTTTGCAGGTTGAAGAGCCGGGCGGCGGCAATGCGCAGGGTATCTTTGAGATGGTGTGGAAGCTGTTTTTCCAGGCCGGCGCGCAGTACCTGGGTAAAGAAGATGTCCAGCCGTTCGCACTCCCACCAGCCGTCCATATAACTTTCGCCGAGTCCGAGCGATCCGTCCTGTAAAACGCGTTTGAAAAAATCAGGATTTTTCACCCGAATGTCTGCGGGAGCGGGGCCGTTGATACGAATACCTGCGCGGCCCAGCAGTTCGTTTGCTATACGGAACCAGTTGTCATCCCGCACGCTCACTTCTTCTATACACGATGAACTCATACCTTCTCCATCACGAATAGCGATCAGAACTCTACAAGCGTAGACGCTGGCAGAATTTGTGAGAAATCTCACGGTTTGCACCGTGAGGCTGATATCAGACGTAGAACAGAGGAAGGGAGAGACCCTTGCCAGAAAAGGCCCTCCTTGGGGAAACGAGCACGCTCCGGTGCCCGTTACTGCATAATATTTATCGTATTTATGAGATAGCCGAAAATTAGTATAGGCCTCAATATCAGGTGATTCAACTTGTCGCTAATAGCGTGCTAATTACGCCATCAGCGACAGTCCCGTCAGCAACTACCCGCGCGCGGAGGAGGGCTCACGCACCTCATCCTGCTCTTCGCCTGCGCGATGCTGAATGCCATAACCGAGTGCCGCGAGCAGCACCATGGCGAGCATCACGCTGGTGGTGGTCAGCAGCGGGGTAATGATCAGCCACGAGACGACAAGGCTTGCCAGGAAGCAGAGCCCCAGTTGCAGGGTATTCTGCAACGCCGCCGCGCGCCCCGTCGCCTGCGGGAAGGGACGCAGCGCCCGCGCAACCACGATAGGGTAAATAGCCCCGTTCGCCACCGCCATCAGGCAGAAGGGGATCATCAGCGCGGTCAGCGAGACGCCGGGAATAAAGCCGACTGCCCAGGTCGCCAGCACGCTCAGGGCGTAGCCACTCAGTAACCACGGTAACATGCGCGATCCCTGCCATTTTTGCAGCGCTGCGCGACAGCCGTAACCACCAATCAGGAAGGCGAACGTCTGCGGCACATAGCTCAGGCCAATCACCGACGGGCCATAGCCCATTTCGTGCAGGATAAACGGCGAGCCGGTAAGCCAGGCAAAGAAGCTGGCGGAGCAGGCGGCGTAGATCATCACGTTGCCACGATAATCACGGGCGCGCAGCAGATCGAGGAAGGTGAGCGCCTGCTGGTCGTGCGCCACTTTTTTTACCGGCGATTTGAGGCGGAAAGCCGGGATCATCAACACCACGGTGATGGCCAGCAGGGTGGCGAAAATTGCCTGCCATTCAATATGGGCCAGCAGCCAGGCACCGAGCAGCGGGGCCAGCGCCGGGGTGAAGCCGACCAGCGGCATAATGGTGGCGAAAATACGGTTAACGCGGTGCGCCGGATAGTGATCCGTTACCAGCGCCTGCCAGCTAACGGTAGCGGCACAGACGCCGACGGCCTGCACGAAACGCAGCACCAGCAGCCAGGTGGCGTCGCGCACCCAAAGGGTGCCAAGACAGCCCAGGGCGAAAATCGACAGCCCAATCAGCAGAATCGGTTTGCGACCATAGCGATCCGACAACGGCCCCCACAGCAGTTGTGCCACCGCGAACCCGGCGAGGAACAGACTCAGCGAGGCGCTGATCACGGCGGGAGAGGTGTTTAAATCTTGCTGAATCGCGCTGAAAGCGGGCAGGTACATGTCGGTGGCTAAAAAGCCCAGCACGCTTAAGCCCGCGAGCCAGACTAAAAATCCTTTGCCAGGTTGCATTCTCATTTCTCTTTAATTGCAGGTAATCAGGGTGGGGAAGTGTAAGGAGTGCTTTCCTGGTTGTGAAACGCTAATATTTGCACATTGGTTTCAAAAATTTTGCAGGCAGAATATGTGGTCAGAATACTCCCTTGAAGTGGTGGATGCCGTAGCGCGTAACGGCAGCTTTAGCGGCGCGGCGCAGGAGTTGCACCGCGTGCCTTCGGCGGTGAGCTACACCGTGCGCCAGCTGGAGGAGTGGCTGGCGGTGCCGCTGTTTATGCGCCGCCACCGCGATGTGGAACTCACCCCCGCCGGGGTCTGGTTTTTAAAGGAGGGGCGATCTGTTATCAAAAAAATGCTGATCACCCGCCAGCAGTGTCAGCAGATCGCCAATGGCTGGCGCGGCCAGTTGCCGATTGCTGTCGATAACATTGTGAAACCCGCGCGCACCCGGCAGATGATCGTCGATTTCTACCGTCACTTCAGCGATGTCGAGCTGGTTGTCTACCAGGAGGTGTTCAACGGCGTCTGGGATGCGCTCGCCGATGGCCGTGTTGAACTGGCGATTGGCGCTACGCAGGCGATCCCCGTCGGGGGGCGCTATGCTTTTCGCGATATGGGCACTTTGAGCTGGAAGTGTGTCGTCTCACGTCAGCATCCGCTGGCGCAGCTCGACGGTCCGTTAAGCGATGAGACGTTGCGCAACTGGCCGTCGCTGATTCAGGAGGATACCTCCCGCTCTTTGCCAAAGCGTATTACCTGGCTGCTGGATAACCAGAAAAGGGTGATGGTGCCTGACTGGGCCTCGTCGGAAGCGTGCCTGTCGGCGGGGCTTTGTGTGGGGATGGTGCCAGCCCATTTTGCCCGCCCGAGGCTCGATAGCGGTGACTGGGTGGCGCTTGAACTGGAAAACCCGTTTCCGGATGCCGCCTGCTGCCTGACATGGCAACAAAACGAGGCGTCACCTGCACTGAACTGGCTGCTCGATTACTTGGGGGACAGCGAAACGTTGAATAAGGAGTGGCTGCGGGAGCCGGAGTAAGGCTCCCGCGGGAGGGGATTAACGGCGGTAATCGCGGAAGGGGCCATCGGCCACCGAGCGGCGCTCCACCAGGCGCGGATGCACCTCAATCGACTGCGACTGTTCACGCTTATTCACAATGCGATCGAGCAGCATGGTGAATGCCGTTTCGCCCAGCGAGTCTTTCGGCTGATGAATCGTCGTCAAGGCCGGGGTAAAGAAGCGCGAGTTGCGCACGTTGTCATAGCCAATGACGGAGATATCCTGCGGCACGCGCAACCCCATCTCATCGGCGGCGCAGAGTGCGCCCATTGCCATAATGTCGCCGCCGCAGAAGACCGCGGTGGGGCGCGAGGACTGGCCGAGGATCTGCTGCATGGCGCGGTAGCCGGACTCCGGCTCAAAGTCGCCCTGCACAATCCAGTTCTCCGGCACGTTGATCATCGCCTCGTTCATCGCCTTCATAAAACCGGCAAGACGGCCTGCGCCGGTGTTGCGCTCCAGCGGACCCGGGATTACGCCGATATCGCGATGGCCGCGCTCGATCAGGTAACGGCCGGCCATATAGCCGCCCTGGAAGGCGTTATCGATCACCGAATCGGTGAAGTCCGCCTTCGATTCGCCCCAGTCCATCACCACCATCGGAATATGGCGATACTCCTCAAGCATGGTGAGCACGGTTTCCGGGTACTCAGAGCACATCACCAGCAGGCCATCGACACGCTTTTGCGCCATCATCGACAGATAGGCGCGCTGCTTCTCCTGGCTGTTCCAGGCGTTGCCGAGGATCAGCGTGTAACCCTTCTGGAAACACTTCTTCTCAACCGCTTCGATGATCTCGGCAAAGTAGGCCGCTTCACTGCTGGTTGCCAGCAGACCAATCGATTTGGTGTGATTCACTTTCAGGCTGCGCGCGACGGCGCTTGGCGAATAGTGCAGCTCTTTGATTGCCGCCCAGACGGCGTTGCGCGTCTCTTCGGCGACAAAACGGGTTTTGTTAATTACATGTGATACGGTTGTAGTGGAAACGTTTGCTCGTTTCGCGACATCTTTAATCGTTGCCATCAGATATTACTCCAGACCATATCGTAAGCTCCTGATAATTCTTGAGGTAAACGTTTGCCTTTAATCACCCTGAACCCATCAAAGTGAGTGCGGTACGCCGGGAAAACGACACTGGACGTCAGGAGGGGAGTCAATGGCCGGTACGCTAATAAATTTAGCGTCGAATTTTGTCTGATCTTGAGCAAAAGGGGAAGTATTAAAACGGTTCTGCTGCCAATTCGCGCAAGATTTTTCAGATAATTTGTGCAAAAATGCGCAGGCTCACTTTTTGTGGGGAAATTAAATGGAGAAAAATTGATGAGCACCGATCTTAAGTATTCACTCTTCACCACCGTCATCGTTCTGAGCCTGATCGTTTTCGGCGCGCTGACCGCTGCACTGCATTGATCTGATGCGAGGGAGAGCCCTCTCCCTCGGTTCTTGCGTCCCCATTGTTACCCGTTGCGCAATAAACTTTTCTCCGTACGCTCACTTCTGTTTTTTGTGACACCTGTCATACTTTTGCCTTTCGCGACCCGGTAGAGGGTCGGCATGTCCATTTCGGAGTCAAAAGATGAAAATAAATTTCCCCCTGCTTGCGCTGGCAATTGGTGCCTTTGGCATTGGCACCACTGAGTTTTCGCCGATGGGGTTACTGCCGGTGATTGCGCAGGGCGTTGGGGTCTCTATTCCGGCGGCGGGGATGCTGATCAGCGCCTACGCCATTGGCGTTATGGTGGGTGCGCCGCTGATGACGCTGCTGCTTTCCCATCGCGGTCGTCGTAATGCGCTGATTTTCTTAATGGCTATTTTCACCGTCGGCAATGTGCTCTCTGCCATTGCGCCGGATTACGCCACCCTGATGATCGCCCGTATTATCACCAGCCTTAATCACGGCGCGTTCTTCGGCCTTGGCTCGGTCGTTGCCGCAAGCGTTGTCGCGAAAGAGAAGCAGGCCAGCGCGGTGGCGACGATGTTTATGGGGCTGACTATCGCCAATATCGGCGGTGTGCCCGCCGCCACCTGGCTTGGGGAGACCATCGGCTGGCGCATGTCCTTTATGGCAACCGCCGGGCTTGGGGTGATCTCCATGGTCTCGCTCTTCTTCTCATTACCGAAAGGCGGCGCGGGCGCGCGACCCAACGTGCGCAACGAACTGGCGGTACTGATGCGCCCGCAGGTGCTGACGGCGCTGCTGACCACCGTGCTCGGTGCCGGGGCAATGTTTACCCTCTATACCTACATCTCACCGGTGTTGCGCACGCTGACGGATGCCACGCCGGTGTTTGTCACCGCCATGCTGGTGCTGATTGGCGTTGGTTTCTCGATTGGTAACTTTTTGGGTGGGAAACTGGCGGACCGCTCGGTAACCGGCACGCTGAAAGGCTTTTTACTGCTGCTGATTGCCATCATGCTGGCTATCCCGCTGCTGGCGCGCAGTGAGATCGGTGCGGCGATCGCCATGGTGGTGTGGGGCGCGGCAACCTTCGCGGTAGTGCCGCCGTTGCAGATGCGCGTGATGCGTGTTGCCCATGAAGCACCGGGGCTGTCGTCATCGGTCAATATTGGCGCCTTCAACCTCGGTAATGCCCTTGGCGCGGCGGCAGGCGGGGCGGTGATCTCCGGCGGCCTCGGCTACAGCTTCGTTCCGGTGATGGGGGCGATTATTGCCGGGCTGGGGCTGCTGCTGGTGCTCTTCTCCGGGCGTGATTCAGCGTCGCGCGTCTGCGCGGCAGCGGAGTAAGGCGAAGTAACACCTGCCGCGCGAGCGGCAGGTGGGAGAGGGGATTAGCGAATGGTTTTCGGCGTGACCACGCGGCGCGCACCAACATAGTGGCGCTGCCAGTAATCTTCGCTTAATGAAGTGACCTGAATATCCTGGCCGCTGCGCGGTGACTGGATAAATTTGCCGTTGCCAACGTAGACGCCAACGTGATCGGCGGTGCCGCGGCCCTGGGTGCGGAAGAAGACCAGATCGCCGCTCTCCAGTTCACGCAGGTTAACCGGTGAGGCATCACGCAGGTGATACATCTCATTGGCGGTACGCGGAATACGGAATTTCACCAGATCCTTATAGGCGTAATAGACTAGCCCGCTGCAATCAAAACCGGTTTTCGGCGAGGTACCGCCCCAGTGGTAGGGTTTGCCAAGCTGGTTCATCAGCTTCGACATCGCGGTTTTTTGCACTTTTTGCACGCGCAGTTTATGCACGTCTGCCAGCGTGCCCGCCTGGCTGCTTTTCACTTTAATACAGTGCGGCTTGTGGCCTTTGCGCGGCGTACACTTCTCAGTCCAGCTAACGGTTGCGGTTTTCTGTGAACTGGATGCTTTACGACGCGAGGGAGTTTTAGCGGTTTTCTGCGGGGTAGCGCTGTTTTTCTTTTTTATCGATTTGGTCGACGTTTTGGTTTTTGCGGTTTTTTTACTGCTGGCTTTTTCTGCTGGAGTGCCACTGCTTTTCTTTGCTGTTTTTGTAGAACTGTTTTTTTTCTTACGTTCGGATGCTTTCGCCAGATGTGTTTTTTGCACGGCCGAGGCTGGCGCTTGTTCAGAAGCGCTCGCTAATGGCGTGAAAGACAACGTGGTGAACAACAAAGCACAGAGCGTGATTGAAGCTTTTGGTATCCGCGCCACTGAGCAATCCCCTGTTAGGGCAGGCATCTATAATGCTTGCGTATGATTTAAAAAACTCGTCGATTCTAATCTATAAAAAGCCCAAACGTTAATACTGTTTTTGCATCTATAGCGTCGTTTCGTTAACAAGCGCAAAAAAACGAGCAAAACGTTTCGCTAAAAACGGATTTTCCGCCGCCTGAACCGCGCCGGGTTGGCTTAAGTCACCTTTACCTTATCGTGCCTGTAACACCTTAAATCCGCGCGCTGAATAAAATGTTATTTTCCGAAGCCAGCCTGACCCGCTACAATGTTCGATCTCTGCCGTAGAAGAAGTTGAAGGAAGCAAAGACAATGAGTGAGACTCTTGAGAAAATTCAGCGCCAGATCGCTGAGAACCCGATTCTGCTGTACATGAAAGGCTCGCCGAAACTGCCAAGCTGCGGTTTCTCCGCCCAGGCGGTACAGGCGCTCTCTGCATGCGGCGAGCGTTTTGCCTATGTGGATATTCTGCAAAACCCGGATATCCGTGCCGAACTGCCAAAATACGCAAACTGGCCAACCTTCCCGCAGCTATGGGTTGAGGGTGAGCTGGTTGGCGGCTGCGATATCATTATCGAAATGTATCAGCGTGGCGAATTGCAGCCGCTGATCAAAGAGGCTGCCGCTAAATATAAAGGCGTACCGGACGCCGAATAACCCGCAGTTATTGGCTCTGCCTGGAAAGGGCTCATGTTTCGACATGAGCCCTTTTTTATTGCCTGTCACCTGCTCACGGCGTGTTGACTTAACCAAAATTATTGGGTATTACTGTGCGGATTTAAGTGTAACCCATTGTTAATTATCCTATTTTAAGAATTTTGATAAACCCAGGCATGCTTTTTCTGATGACAAGCTGTGAACAGGATTGCCTTAATTCAGGATGAATGATGAAAAAAATAGACAAGATAATTACGTTGATGACGCTTCTCTTTGCTTTTTCAGTAACGGCTCAGCAGCAGCCGCTGGCAAGCAGGGAAGATGTGGTGACCACTCTCTCACTGGGCACCCTGAGCGGAACGGCGAAGGAGCGGGTCTACGATACCGATGAGGGCGGACGCAAAGTCAGCCAGCTAGACTGGCGCTATCGTCACGCTGTCGTGGTGCAGGGCTCTATCGAGTGGCCGGTGCAGTCATGGCTCACTGTCGGTGCGTCCGGATGGACAACTGTCGCGCACAGTGGCAGCAAGATGGATGATTACGACTGGCAGCAGGCATCGCAAACCCGATGGATCGACCATAGCTCTCACCCTCATACGTGGCTCAATTTCGCTAACCAGTGGGATCTCCATCTGACGGGCTGGCTCGTTCACCAGCCTGACTGGCGACTTGGCGTGATGGGCGGTTATCGGCAAAGCCGAACCAGCTTCACGGCGCACGGCGCACGGCGGCACGTTCAGCCGTAATAATGGCGCAAAGGTTGGCCGTTTCGATGATGTGAAAGTTCTCGGATATTCACAGCGTTTCAACATACCCTATGTTGGCCTGACCGGTCGTTATCGCTATGGCAATGTTGAAGCAGGAACCAGTCTGAAATATAGCCGCTGGGTAAGAGCGCAAGCGACAGACCAGCACTACTTACGCAGCATCACCTTCAGGGATACTACCCGGCACCAGCATAGCTTTTCCCTTTCGGCTAACGTCGGCTATTACGTCACGCAGCAGGTAAAGCTCTATCTGGAAAGCACGTGGGATCGCACGTTAAACAAAAAAGGGACCAATACCGCCATCTTCTCCAGGGACGGTACCTATGCGCGCGCCTCTTTCAAGGATAGCGCCGGGATAGAACACTCCGCGCTGCTCACCACCGCCGGGCTGGTCTACCACTTTTAATAAAAAACCGGTCAACAGACCGGTTTTTTTCAGGCTTCTGAATCGACTTCTGGCGTCGGCAGCGGCCAGCCGCCAAGCCGCTTCCAGCGGTTAACGATTTCACAAAACAGCCGTGCGGTCTGCTCCGTGTCATATAAGGCCGAGTGCGCCTGGGTAGCGTCAAAGTCGATACCGGCAGCCGCGCAGGCTTTAGAGAGCACGGTCTGACCCAGTGCCAGCCCGCTTAATGACGCGGTATCAAAGGTCACAAAGGGGTGAAACGGATTGCGTTTCATCGCCGCGCGCTCGGCGGCGGCCATCATAAAGCTGTGATCGAAGGTCGCGTTGTGCGCCACCATGATCGCACGGTTGCAGTTCTGCTCTTTCATCCCTTTGCGCACCAGTTTAAAAATGGCGTGCAGGGCGTCATATTCGCTCACCGCGCCGCGCAGCGGGTTCGTCGGGTCGATCCCATTAAACGCCAGCGCTTCTGGTTGTAAATTAGCTCCTTCGAATGGCTCAACGTGAAAGTGCAGGGTGCTGTCAGGCATCAGCCAGCCTTGCTCATCCATTTTTAACGTAACGGCGGCGACTTCCAGCAGGGCGTCGGTTTTGGCGTTAAACCCGGCGGTTTCAACATCGATTACCACAGGGTAAAAACCGCGAAAACGGTCGCACAGAGCAGTCAGTTGAGCATTATCGGACATCAGGATCTCTTGATAGGAAAAAAGGGCAGCGCATTATGGCAAATTTTACGGAAAGATGTAAAACAGCGGGCGCATTGCGCGCCCGGGGGGATCAGTGACCCAGACCGCGTCCGGCGTCTTTCTCTTCAATCAGTTCGATTTTGTAACCGTCCGGATCTTCAACGAAGGCGATAACCGTGGTGCCGCCTTTAACCGGGCCAGCTTCACGGGTGACGTTGCCGCCGTTTTTGCGGATCGCTTCGCAGGACTCCGCCGCGTTTTCTACGCTCAGCGCGATGTGACCATACGCCGTGCCCAGCTCATAGCTGTCGACACCCCAGTTGTAGGTCAGCTCAATCACCGCTTCTTCGCTCTCATCACCGTAACCGACAAAAGCCAGCGAATATTTGTACTCCGGGTTTTCGCTGGTGCGCAGCAGTTTCATGCCCAGCACGTTGGTGTAGAAATTGATTGAGCGTTGCAGGTCGCCGACGCGCAGCATGGTGTGAAGTAAGCGCATAATATCCTCTTTTATGAATGCGTTAACGTTCCGGTTCGAAACACGGTTTTAGTATAGCGGCCGATCCGGGCCGCTATCAAATCTCAATCCGCTTCTCAGAGAGAAGGGTAGTCGGTGTAACCTTCCGCGCCGCCGCCATAGAAGCTTTCCGGGCGCTGCGGGTTGAGTTCCGCTTTCAGCTGCAGGCGTTTTACCAGATCCGGGTTGGCGATATAGGCGCGGCCAAACGCCACGGCATCGATCAGCCCCTTGTTGATCAGGTCTTCCGCTTTCTCAACGCTGTATGCGCCAGCGCCGATAATCGGGCCGTGGAAGCGCGCACGCACTTTTTCACGGAACGTTTCGCTGTAGGGCTCACCGCCCGCCCAGTCCGGCTCGGACATGTGCAGGTAAGCGATACCGCGTTTACCCAGCTCTTCAATCAGATAGAGCGCGTCAGCTTCTTCGTTCGGGCCGTTGTCGGTGTTCTGGAAAGAGCCGATTGGCGAGACGCGAATACCGATGCGATCGGCGCTCCACTCTTCACACACCGCGTCAATCACTTCCAGCACCAGGCGCGCACGGTTTTCAACGCTGCCGCCATACTGGTCGGTACGCTGGTTAGCTGAAGGTGAAAGGAACTGGTGCAGCAGGTAACCGTGGGCAGAGTGCAGCTCAACCAGATCAAAACCAGCTTCGCGCGCATTGGCGACGGCCTGGCGGAAATCATTAACGATGCCCGGGATCTCATCGGTCTCCAGCGCGCGCGGCATGGAGGTATCTTCACGGGTGGCGTTGCCGTTTTCATCACGCAGCGAGGTACGGGTACCTGCGCTTATCGCAGACGGCGCAACCGGTGCGGCACCGCCCGGCTGTAAGCTGCTGTGAGAGATACGGCCGGTGTGCCACAGCTGAACCGCAATGCGGCCATCATCGGCATGGACTGCATCGGTGATCTTTTTCCATGCGGCAATCTGCTCGTCGCTGTGCAGACCCGGCGCACCCGCATAGCCTTTGGCCTGGGCGGAGATTTGCGTCGCTTCACTGATGATAAGCCCGGCGCTGGCGCGCTGGCGGTAGTACTCGGCCATCAGCGGCGTCGGAACATCGCCCGGTTCAATACTGCGCAGGCGCGTCAGGGGCGCCATCAACACGCGGTTCGGTACGGTAATGGCACCGACTTTCAACGGCGTAAATAATTTACTGGACATAAACAACTCCTGAATAGACCGGTCGACTAGTAAAAGATGAAATAAAAAGCCTGATGTTATTCAGGCCGGGTAATGATCTGCTGCGCATGCGCCAGCGCGCTTTCCAGCGGCACGGCACTGCGCGAAATTTTTGCCTGCAGATTTGCGCCGAGCCACAGAGCATATAACACCTGTGCCTGGGAGCGCGCTTCGCCGGCAAAGGCGAGGCTTTTATCCTCGCGTCCCTGTTCCAGCGCTTTAGCGAGCAGGGCGATAATCCCTCCCGCGCCGCGGTCCATGGCGGTGCGCATATCTTCCGAGAGATCGCACACTTCCGCCGAGAGCTTCACCGTCAGGCAGCCGCTGATGTGGCCCTGCTGGCAAAACTGATTCAGCGTCTCCTGATAATAGGCCAGCAATCTGTCGCGTGCCGTGCCCGGGCCGTTGGCAAAATGGTTCGCCAGCCGCTGGTGGTAACCCGCATAGTGGCGCTCAAGCAGCGCCACGCCAAACGCCTCTTTCGAGCGAAAGTAGTGGTAGAAGGAGCCTTTCGGCACTTCCGCCGTTTTCAGTAATTCGCTTAACCCCATGCCGGTAAAGCCGCGGTGCATACAGAGCTGCTCGCCGGTTGCCAGTAAGTGTTCGCGTGTGTCGTGTTCAGAATTCTTGCGCATCGACACACTCTAGCGGGCGAACTTTGTGATGGCAATTGGCGAACAATGCGTTTTTAACAGTTGCGCAATATCTCACCGCGGTCTTGAATGTAGAGAAAGCCTGCATCTATGGAGCGTCCATTGCCTGAACAACTGGAGTTTTTCCCGGTCCAGAGTCCGTGTCGCGGCATCTGCCAGTCAGATGAGCGCGGCTTTTGCCGTGGCTGTATGCGCAGCCGCGATGAGCGCTTTAACTGGCAAGCGATGAGCGACGCGCAAAAGCAGGAGGTGCTGCGCCTCTGCCGCCAGCGCTGGCAGCGTAAATTGCGCGCAATGCGTGACCAACCCCCGGAAGAACCTGATCAACCTTCGCTGTTTTAAGGGCAAAAATGGGTATACTCGGGGCAAATTACCTTCGAGGAAACCATGATGGTCCAGCGTATTGCCCTTGCGCCGCAAGGTCCTGAGTTCTCACGTTTTGTGATGGGTTACTGGCGTCTGATGGAGTGGAACTTTACCCCGCGCCAGCTGGTGAGTTTTATTGAAGCCCATCTCGATCTTGGCGTTACCACCGTCGATCATGCCGATATCTATGGCGGCTATCAGTGTGAAGCCGCCTTCGGCGAAGCCCTCAAACTTGCCCCGCATCTGCGCGCGCGTATGGAGATGGTCACTAAATGCGGCATCGCCACCACCGCGAAGCCGGAACACGCGCTCGGCCACTACATCACCGAGCGCGACCATATTATTCACAGCGCCGAGCAGTCCCTGCGCAACCTGGCGACCGATTATCTCGATCTGCTGTTGATCCATCGCCCGGATCCGTTGATGGATGCCGACGACGTTGCCGAAGCCTTTTTACAGTTGCACCAGAGCGGTAAAGTGCGCCACTTCGGCGTCTCCAACTTTACGCCTGCGCAATTCTCCCTGCTGCAATCACGGCTGCCGTTTACACTGGTCACCAATCAGGTGGAGATCTCGCCTGTGCACCAGCCGCTGCTGCTTGATGGCACGCTCGATCAGCTTCAGCAGTTGCGCATCCGCCCGATGGCGTGGTCCTGCCTGGGCGGCGGGCGCATCTTCAGCGATGCCGACTACCAGCCGCTGCGCGATGAGTTGCACCAGGTGGCAACGGAGCTGAACGCCGAAAATATTGAGCAGGTGATTTACGCCTGGGTGCTACGTTTACCCTCTTCGCCGCTGCCGATTATCGGCTCCGGCAAAATTGAGCGCGTGCGTTCATCTCTTGGCGCGCTCAATCTTCAGATGTCCCGCCAGCAGTGGTTCCGCATCCGTAAAGCGGCGCTCGGCTACGACGTGCCGTAAGCTAACGCTATGACCTCCCGGTGAAATCTGCCGCTCTGGCCTACACTTACAGAGCGAAAAAAATCCAACGGAGGTCATATGAAGCGTTTTAGTCTGGCAATGCTGGCTCTGCTCACCTGTGCGGGTGCGCAGGCCGCCAGTGAAGAAGTGCAGATGAACCTCGTTACCGCGCAGGGTGTCGGGCAGTCCGTCGGTAGCGTGAAGATCAGCGAAACCGATAAAGGGCTGGAGTTCGCGCCCGATCTCAATGCGCTACCGCCCGGCGAGCACGGTTTCCATGTCCATGCCAAAGGCAGCTGTCAGCCAGCAATGAAAGAGGGCAAGCCCTCTGCCGCTGAAGCCGCGGGCGGTCACCTCGATCCCCATAAAACAGGCAAACATGCAGGACCAGAGGGGGAAGGCCATTTAGGCGACCTGCCGGTGCTGGTGGTCAATAACGATGGCAAAGCGACCGATGCCGTTGTTGCGCCGCGTCTGAAAAAGCTGGATGAGGTGAAAGGCAAGGCGCTGATGATCCATGTCGGTGGCGATAACATGTCCGATCAGCCGAAACCGCTCGGCGGCGGCGGGGCGCGTTATGCCTGCGGCGTAATTAAGTAACCGGCTCGCTGATGGTACCTGGCGCAGGCGCGTTTTCCAGTTGGGCAAGCGCGCAGTAGAGACGCCAGATAAGCGAGGCGAGTTCGCGCGCGGCGGGCTGGTGATGCTGGCCCAGCGCCGCGCAAATCCGCTCTAACTCTGCGAGCGTGGCATTCAGCGATCGTTGCTGAACGCCGCGTTCGCTCATCACATCCCGCAGCAGCCCAATTGCGCGATCGCGCACCCGGCTCAACGGGTCAGAACGCGTTTCCCAGTCACGCAGTTGCCACACCACATGCGAGCAGTTGAGCAGCACCACGCCCCAGCGCAACAACCAGCGCCGCGCCTGCGCATCCTGGCTGTTACTAAGCTGGCTAATGTGGTGATAAACAACCGACTCATATTGGTGTTCCTGCAACCTTGGCGCGCGGCTCAGCTGGTCAACAAAATGGCGGCGCAGGGCGCGAATATGGCGACGGCCTTTACGCGCATCCGACCCCGGTCGCAGCACCGCAAAGGCAAGCCAGGCCAGCGCCACACCGAGGATTTTTGCCAGATCGGCATTGAGAAAATCGGCAAAATCAAACACCGGCGGGTCGCTCACCGCGATAAACGAACCCATAAAGACAATCAACTGCCCCCACAGCCCGGCGCGCTTTGGCATTTGAAGCTTGAGCAATTGCAGGGTGGTAAGCAGTGGAAAGAGAAACAGCAGAAACAGCGCCAGCGCGTTGATCTGCACCATCAGGCCAAATTTCACCACAAAGCTGAACAACGTCAGCAGGGCAAGCGTGCGCAACAGCAGGGTTAAAGAGTTAAACGGCGCAGGCGAAACGGAGTAGAGCACGCAGCTGATCGCTGCCAGCGTCAGCGCGGCGGAGCCATGCTCCCACTGCGCGCTGAGACTCCATGCTCCGACCATGATCAGCGCGACAAAGGTTCTCAGCCCGCTCCACAACGCCTCGGCATTGTCGATATTGCGCATTAACGCCGGGCTGCGCGGCGGCAGCGCTTCGCTTACCGGCGAGGCGTTTTCCAGCTGGCGTAACCAGCGGCTGCTGGCGAGGTATAAACGGCAGAAGTAGCGCAGCCGCTGCCAGAAAGCGTGATGGCGATAGTCAGCGTCCGGCGCAGGTGCCAGCGGAGCAATAATGCGGGCGACCGTTAGCGCATCGGCATCGTGATGCGCCAGCTCTGCCAGCAGTTGCTCAAGCACCGGGCGCAGCGTGGCAGGCGCGTCGGGCCAGTTGAGCATCATTCGCCGCAGGCTGGAGATGACGCTGGTCATGCGCAACTGCTGATGGAGCAGCCAGGTGAGCACGCGGTTTTGGCGGCGAAAGCGATAGTGGCTCCAGAAGGCCTGAATGCGCAGCAGGTTCGTGGTGAGGATCTGCCCAATCAGGCTCTCATGTGCGTTGCGGATGGCGTCGTTTGTTTCGGCTTGCCAGAGCAGGCTGGCGTGCTCCAGCAGCCGGGCATGCATCCTTCTTAGCGCGGCGAGCAGCGTCGGGCCATCGGCAGTGCCAGGCAGGATCATCATCATCAGGCCGCCGCACAGAATGCCGAGAATCACCTCGCAGACGCGTGCCTGGGCGATGTCCCACAATTCGGTAATTTCAGTGATATTGGTCATTGCAAAGGCGATGATGGCGGCGGTGTAACCCGCCAGTTGAAAGGCGTAGGCGACATTGTTCGTGAACTGGGCGCAGGCCCAGGTACAGAAGGCTATCCAGCCCGCCATGGCAAACAGAAAAAGCCACGGATCGTTAAGGGTTTGCCCGGCGATAATCAGTGCGGCGCACGCCCCAAGCAGGCTACCGGCAATGCGCCCGAGGCTTTTGCTGATCACACCCCCGACGGTGGGAAAACTGACCACCGCCGCAGAGGTCATCGCCCAGTAGGGCTCATCCAGATTGAGCGCATAGGCAAGCGTCAGCGCCAGGCACATGGCAATGCCGTTACGCAGTGCGTAGCGCCACTGTCCGCCGGTCGCCTTGACCCACGGCAGGTTTTGCCACAGCAGCATTAGCCTGCTCACGGCTGTTCGCTGATGGTCACGGTGCAGGTGGTGCCGGCCACCAGCGTCATATCCTGCGGCAGGGCGTCAAACTGAATGCGTACCGGCACACGCTGCGCCAGCCGCACCCATGGAACCGTCGGTTTTATATCCGCCACCAGCCCGCTGTCCGCCTCCACGCTCTGATCATAAATGGCGCGACCAACGCTGGATACGTGACCCTGTAACGTTTTGTTGCTGCTGTAGAGCACAATCTTCGCTGCGGCACCTTCACGAATATGGCGCAGTTTGGTCTCTTCGAAATAGCCGACGACATAAAACGAGTGGCTGTCGACCAGCGCAAATACCGGCTGACCGGCAGTGGCGTAGTTGCCCGTGCGCGCAGAGAGGTTAGTCACCCAGCCATCAACCGGCGCGGTAACGCGGGTTTGCGCCAGCTGCCATTTCGCCTGGTTAAGCTGCGCCGTGGCGACGGCGACATCGGCCTGCGCCGCTTTGACGCCAATATTGGCGGTGTCGAGGTCTTCAGCCGAAATGTAGTTATGTGAGAGGTGGCGGCGGCGGTTGGCTTCGTTGTTAGCTTTTGCCAGCTCCGTTTGCGCCTTCGCCAGTTGCCCTTCGGCATTCACTACCGCGATGTGATAAGGGGTATCGTCAAGCAGAAACAGCAGATCGCCTGCGTGAACATACTGGTTATCTTTCACCGCCAGCTGGCGAATGCTGCCGGAGACCTGCGGCGTGATGCTCACCTGCTCGGCGCGCACTTTGCCATCCCGCGTCCAGGGCGACTGCATATAGACATTCCACATCCACCAGCCTGCGGCCAGCGCAATCGCCACGACCAATAACGTTGAGAAATACTTCAGTGAGTTAAGCCGCATCGTTACCACACCATCAACAGGCCGAGCGCGAGGCTCAGCGCAATCACAAAGAGGGAGAGATCCATCAGCATCGGGTGCCAGATGTCGCCCGCGCAGATCCAGTCGCGCAGCAGGCGGTGCGCCATCAGCCAGATAAGAAAACCCAGCATCACGGCTTTGAAGAGCGGCGGAAAATAGACCGAGGCGCCAAAGATAAGATCCTGGAAGGGTAAATCGGGAGAACTTGAGGTTAACTTCACGCGTCACTGTCCTGTTTAAAATAAGTGCGCCAGCGCGCGGAAAGCGGCGCGGCACAAGCCCTGGCGAGGCGAGCAATATATTTGTTTTACAAATATAAATGCTGCAAACTATTCTAAAATGAGTATAATAACTTAGCAAACTAATTATAAGGAGATGAAATTGGAATCGCCATTAGGTTCTGATCTGGCACGCTTAGTGCGCATTTGGCGTGCTTTGATTGACCATCGCCTAAAACCTCTGGAATTAACGCAGACACACTGGGTGACGCTGCACAATATTCATCAGTTACCGCCCGACCAGTCGCAAATTCAACTGGCAAAAGCGATCGGCATTGAGCAGCCTTCACTGGTGCGCACGCTCGATCAACTGGAAGAGAAGGGCCTGATTTCTCGCCAGACTTGCGCCAGCGATCGGCGGGCAAAACGCATTAAATTGACTGACAAAGCGTCGCCTATCATCGATCAGATGGAGACGGTAATTCGTAAGACCCGGGGTGAGATTTTATCCGGGTTCTCTGCGGAGGAGCTTGAGATGTTGATTAAGATGATCGCCCGGCTGGAGCACAATATTACCGACCTCCAGTCGCGAGACTAAAAGCAAAAAGCCTTGCAATCGCAAGGCTTTTTTTATGCCAGTTAAGGGCAGGCTTATGCGGCCATCAGCATGACCGCACACGCTTATGATTAACGCGGGGAAACGGTAATTTCGCGGCCGTTGCTCGCCATCACGACGCGCTGACCTGCAACGTACTGGGTTTTACCCTGTTTCTGCACCACCATGATGGTGTTGCCGTCATCTTTACGAATTTCCAGCTCCACGCCCTGGGTTTTGTTCATCGCACCCTGCGCGGATTGACCCGCAACGCCACCGGCTACAGCGCCTGCGGCGGTTGCCAGCGAACGACCTGCGCCGCCGCCAATGGTGTTGCCCAGGAAACCACCCAGTACGGCACCGCCCAGCGCACCGATAACATTGCTGTCATCACCGCCCTGAATCTGCACCGGACGAACGTTAACCACGGTGCCGTAAGTGACATTTTGCACCTGTTTGGCTTCGGATGCAGAGTAGACGTCGCCGGAGAGCGAGTCGTTATTCACACACCCAGCCAATGTAAAACCAACCAGCGAAACTGCCAGTGCACGTAACATCATTTATGAATCTCCTGTTCACCATGAAACGCCCTTGCGAGCATCCGTCATGGCTAAATTATATGGCATATTCGCAATGCCACTCGAATCTTCAGCCAATTCCCGAAAAAAATGATACACAAAGCGCGATCAACCCGATCTAAACGAAGCGATTATAAGCGTACTTTGCGCCATTTACACTTAAGCAGAAGGGTGAGGATTGTTAAAAAGTATTTGCAGTCGATGGCGTAAACGGACGCTTTATGGTGGAGTGGAGCCTCTTTGCCATACATTAAAGGAAGGGGTATGAAATCAGGTCGCTATATTGGGGTGATGTCGGGCACCAGCCTGGACGGGGTGGATGTGGTGCTGGCCGCCATAGACGACACCATGGTCGCGCAGCAGGCAAGCCTGACCTTTCCCATTCCGCTGCCGCTGAAAGAGGGGATCCTGAGCATCTGTCAGGGGCAGGAGCTGACCCTCTCGCAGCTCGGTCGCCTCGATACGCAGCTCGGCAAACTCTTTGCCGATGCGGTATTAGCCCTGATGGACAGAGAGCAGCTCATTGCCCAGGATATCGTGGCGATTGGCTGTCACGGCCAGACCGTCTGGCACGAACCGACGGGCGTGGCACCGCACACCTTGCAAATCGGCGATAACAACCAGATCGCCGCGCGTACCGGCGTTACCGTAGTGGGCGATTTTCGCCGCCGGGATATGGCGCTCGGCGGGCAGGGCGCGCCGCTGGTGCCCGCTTTTCATCACGCGCTGCTCGCGCACCCGGTTGAGCGGCGCATGGTGCTCAATATCGGCGGTATCGCCAATCTCTCACTCTTGATCCCAGGCCAGCCGGTCAGAGGTTTCGACACCGGGCCGGGCAATATGCTGCTTGATGCGTGGATCTGGCGTAATCAGGGCAAACCCTATGATGAGAACGCGCAGTGGGCGAGCGAAGGCAAAGTGATCCTGCCGCTGCTGCAAAGAATGCTGAGCGACCCCTATTTTGCCGAGCCGGCACCGAAGAGCACCGGGCGGGAGTATTTCAACGCCGCCTGGCTGGAGCGCCACCTTGTTCACTATCCGGGAGTTGCCGCCTGCGATGTACAGGCGACGCTGGTGGAGCTGACGGCGATCACCATCTCCGAACAGGTGTTACTCAGCGGTGGCTGCGAGCGGCTGCTGGTGTGCGGTGGCGGCAGCCGCAACCCGCTTTTAATGGCGCGTCTGGCAAGCCAGCTGCCGGGGATTGAAGTGGCACCAACGGATGATGCCGGGATCAGCGGCGACGATATGGAAGCGCTCGCCTTTGCGTGGCTTGCATGGCGCACGCTGGCGGGCTTGCCGGGCAATCTCCCCTCGGTGACCGGGGCGGCCGCACCAACGGTGCTGGGGGCGATCTTCCCGGCTAACCCATGGCAGAATCAGAGTTAACCGCATTCCACTTCAGGGGTACGCCGCTAGACTGACCGGGTTTAAGGAGGGCGCTTCGCTCTCCGTGACCAGGAGCGTCCCGGAGTATCCTATGAAAAAAATCCTTATCATCTGCCTGCCCGCGCTGCTCGCCGGATGCAGCTATTACAACCAGTTCGTCGAGCGCATGCACACCGACACTCTCGCCTATCAGTGCGATGAAAAGCCGCTGACCGTGAAGATTAACCAGACCCGCCAGCAGGCGAGTTTCGTGCTTGATAACCAGCAGCTAACACTTCAGCAGGGGCTCTCCGCCTCGGGCGCGCGTTACACCGACGGCGTGTACGTATTCTGGTCAAAAGGCGACGGTGCCACCGTCTATAAACGCGACCGCATCGTGTTAAACAACTGTCAGTTAATTCCGCAGCGTTGAGATTTTCACCGGGGGGCGCATAATAGCTCTCCCTGAGGACAACTTTCGCTAACGCCATGACTGATAACGATCAATTGCAGCACATTGCGCACCTGCGCCGTGAGTACACCAAAGGCGGTCTGCGCCGCGCCGATCTTCCCGCTGAACCCTTAACGCTCTTTGAGCGCTGGCTTGGCCAGGCGTGTGAAGCGCAGCTCGCTGACCCGACTGCCATGGTGGTCGCTACCGTCGATGAGCACGGGCAGCCTTATCAGCGCATCGTGCTGCTCAAGCACTACGACGAAAAAGGGCTGGTGTTCTACACCAACCTCGGCAGCCGTAAAGCGCAGCATCTGGAACATAACCCGGCCATCAGCCTGCTTTTTCCGTGGCACATGCTGGAGCGCCAGGTGATGGTGACCGGCAAAGCAGAGCGTCTCTCCACCCTTGAAGTGGTGAAGTATTTCCACAGCCGCCCGCGCGACAGCCAAATCGGCGCATGGGTCTCGAAGCAATCAAGCCGCATCTCCGCGCGCGGTATCCTCGAAAGCAAATTCCTCGAACTGAAACAGAAATTCCAGCAGGGCGAAGTGCCGCTGCCCAGTTTCTGGGGTGGCTATCGCATCCCGATTGAGCAGATGGAGTTCTGGCAGGGCGGCGCAAATCGCCTGCACGATCGTTTTTTGTACCAGCGTGAAAATGGTGCGTGGAAAATCGACCGTCTGGCACCGTAAAACGCCGAAAATGTTGTGATAAGCGCTGGTGCAACGTAGCCCGGCGCTTTATGCTATCTGCCCCCCTGAAGTATCCTTTCGCATCTGGCGAAAAGTCGTGTACCGGCATAGGTGCAGTCCGTTTTATACATGGAGAATTTGATGGCTAGCAGTAACTTGATTAAACAATTGCAAGAGCGGGGCCTGGTGGCCCAGGTGACGGATGAGGAAGCGTTAGCAGAGCGACTGGCGCAGGGGCCAATCGCGCTCTATTGCGGCTTCGATCCCACCGCAGACAGCTTGCACTTGGGGCATCTGGTTCCTTTGTTATGCCTGAAACGCTTCCAGCAGGCGGGTCACAAACCGGTCGCGCTGGTGGGCGGCGCAACGGGGCTTATCGGCGATCCGAGCTTTAAAGCCACCGAGCGTAAACTCAATACCGAAGATACCGTGCAGGAGTGGGTCGACAAGATCCGCAACCAGGTGGCACCCTTCCTCGATTTTGACTGCGGCGAGAACGCGGCTGTCGCGGCGAACAACTATGACTGGTTCGGCAGCATGAACGTGCTGACCTTCCTGCGCGACATCGGTAAGCACTTCTCTGTTAACCAGATGATTAACAAAGAAGCGGTCAAACAGCGTCTGAACCGCGATGATGTCGGCATCTCCTTCACTGAATTCTCCTACAACCTGCTGCAGGGCTATGACTTTGCCTGCCTGAACGAGCGCTACGGCGTGGCGCTGCAGATTGGCGGCTCCGATCAGTGGGGCAACATCACCTCCGGTATCGACCTGACCCGTCGTCTGCATCAGAACCAGGTCTTCGGCCTGACCGTACCGCTGATCACCAAAGCCGACGGCACCAAGTTTGGTAAAACCGAAGGCGGCGCGGTGTGGCTCGATCCGAAGAAAACCAGCCCGTACAAGTTCTACCAGTTCTGGATCAACACCGCCGATGCCGATGTTTATCGCTTCCTGAAGTTCTTCACCTTTATGGACATCGCCGAAATCAACGCGCTGGAAGAAGAGGATAAGAACAGCGGGAAAGCGCCGCGCGCGCAGTATGTGCTGGCTGAGCAGGTAACACGTCTGGTTCACGGCGACGAGGGTCTGACCGCCGCGAAACGCATCACCGCAAGCCTGTTCAACGGCACGCTGAGCGATCTCAGCGAAGCCGACTTTGAACAGCTGGCGCAGGATGGCGTACCGATGGTTGAGATGGAGAAGGGCGCGGATCTGATGCAGGCGCTGGTTGATTCCGAGCTGCAACCGTCTCGCGGCCAGGCGCGCAAAACCATCGCCTCCAATGCTGTCACCATTAACGGTGAAAAGCAGGCCGATCCGGAGTATTTCTTCACCGATGCTGACCGTCTGTTTGGTCGCTACACGCTGCTGCGTCGCGGTAAAAAGAACTACTGCCTGGTGTGCTGGAAGTAATTCTCTGGCTTCAGACGATAAAAAAGGCGGGATATTCCCGCCTTTTTCTTTGCCCTGCGTTCAGGCAGGCTGCTGTAAATCAGGCAATGCCTTCCGCAGAGAGCGCCGCAGCGACTGCCGGACGGGCCGCCACGCGCGCCATGTAGGCTTCGATATTACCAAAACCGCTCATGTCGAGTTTTACCGCATGCGCCCAGCGCAGCACGGTGAAGAGATAGCCATCGGCAATGGTAAAGTGCTCACCACCGATCCAGCCGTTACCGCTCAGGGAGTTGTTAACGTAGTGCAGCTTCTTCTCCAGCTGCGCGCGCACGGTCGGTTTGTACTCTTCCGGCGTATCCGGGCGGAACAGCGGGGTGAAGCCCTTGTGCAGCTCGGTGGCGATATAGTTCAGCCACTCCAGCGCCTTGTAGCGCGGCAGGGTGCCGACAGCGGGCAGCAGCTGGCTTTGCGGCGCGTTATCCGCAACGTATTGCATAATGGCAACGCCTTCGGTGATCAGCGTGTTGTCATCCAGCAGCAGCGCGGGAACCTGGCCTTTCGGGTTAATCGCGAAAAAGTCTTCGCCATCTTCCAGACGTTTTTTCATCAGATCGACGCTGATAAGGGCGATCTCTTTCCCGGCTTCGCGCAGCGCGATATGGGAGGCGAGTGAGCAGGCACCTGGCTTGTAGAACAGTTTCATCGACGTTTCCTTTTATCTGAATTCCGGCATAGAGTAGTACGCCGTTGCATAAAAAAAAAGCCGCTAACTGACGTTAACGGCTTCTTCATTTTTACCCGCTTGCGATTACGCAGTGGCGGTTTTGGACGCTTCATCCGCGTCGTCACGGCTCTGCGTCATGCGGTTCAGCTTCGGCGCAGTCAGCACCATCAGCACGGCAATCACCGCCGTCGCAATACCAATCTGCAGGAAGACGCTACCGTAGATGTTCAGGGACATCAGCGGGTCGGTAACGTTCTCCGGGATCGCCATCTGGTTAGCCACGTAGCCAGCGATGATATTCGCGCCCGCGGTGGTCAGGAACCAGCTACCCATAATAAAGCCCATCAGACGCTGCGGCACCAGCTGCGCGACCATCGCCAGGCCAAGGCCGGAGATCATCAGCTCACCAATACTCTGCAGGCCGTAGCTCGCAATCAGCCAGCTTACGGAAACAATCCCGGCATCAGAGGCGAATTTGGTACCCAGCGGCAACACGAGGAACGCGCCAGAGCAGAGCACCATCCCGATGGCAAACTTGTGCGGCATCGGCAGGGTATCACCCATTTTGTTATAGATAGCGGCAAGAATCGGGCTGCCGATAATGATCCAGAACGGGTTCAGCGCCTGATACTGCTCCGGCTCAAACGCGATGCCGAACAGGGTGTGTTCAACGTTACGGATTGCGAAGAAGTTCAGGGAGGTCGGCATCTGGCTGTAGAGCACGAAGAAGACGATAGCCTGCACCATCAGGATAAAGGCAACGATCATCTTACGACGCGCCGCGCCCTGCAGGGTAAAGGTCTCTTTCGCGAAGATAGCGATAATGCCCAGTGCGATCACGCCCAGTACCATACGCGCGATACCCTGGTTATGCAGCAGCCAGGTGGCGATGGCGATCAGCACCGCGATACCGACGATGGTCGCCAGCAGGTAACCGATGCGCAGCGGTTCGAAGTCCGGTTTGGAGCCGTAGTTTTTCACCCAGCGTTTGCAGAAAGCAAAGTTAACGATGGTGATCAGCAGGCCAACGACGCTCAGACCAAACGCGGTGCTCCAGCCAAAGCGGGCAGCAAGCCACGGCGTTGCCAGCATTGAGAAGAAGGAGCCAACGTTCACCGCCATGTAATACATGGTGAACGCGCCGTCGAGACGCGGGTCATCCTTGTCATAGCAGGTGGAGAGCAGCGAAGAGGGGTTGGCTTTAAACAGACCGTTACCGACGGCAATCGCTGCCATGCCCATATAGACGATGCTGGCATCGTGACCTGACCAGGCCACCAGCGCATAACCGAGCGCCAGCACAATCGCGCCCAGTAGGATCACACGTTTGGTGCCGAGCACTTTGTCGCCCAGCCAGCCGCCGATAGCCACCAGGCCATAGACCAGCGCGCTAAAGGAGGAGAAGAGCGTAATGGAGTCTGATTCCGACATTCCCAGTTGCTTAACCAGGTAAACGGCCATAATTCCTTGCAGGCCGTAGTAACCAAAACGTTCCCACAATTCGATCGAGAAGATGAGATAGAACGCTTTCGGTTGTTTGAAAGCGTTCATGCTGACGCTTTCTGTTGGTTTGTTTGCAGTTGACACGTAGACCTCTTTTTTTACATCCCATATTAACGGGGGTGTTCAGCGCGCGATAACCAGTTTGCATCACGCTTTTAGTTATATTGGGAGGAGAAACGGCGGGTAATGTTCACTATCCTGGCTCATGAGGCAAGTCTTTTGACATATTCTGTTACATAGATCCAGCGCATAACTTTGCTCGGCAAACTGAATTGTTATTCAGAGTTTAATTTTATCATTTTGGTAAAAGTGGATTTTTCTACTGGTTCTTAACATGCTGAAACGGCAGTAAGGGATATGTTCGGCTATTTTCGCGCACAGGCAGTGCATCGGGCTGGTTTCTGAGACATATCTGGTTGGATGTCCCGCCAGAGAGGGCGTGGGATGGATATCAGGGACGCGTAAATTTTAACATTTAGCTCTTTATTAACATTACCTTAGCAAATAAGCCCCAAAGGGCTCAGCGTTGGATTTTTTTCTTCTAAAAAAAGGTTTCGACTGTCAGAAAGTGTATAAGTGGATGATTATTTGCTCAAAGCGCCATTCGGCTGCCAGATCGTGTCACTGCGTGACTCTTTTGCAGAGTTGTGAGACATATCACAATGAGTTATCTCCTAAAATCAGCCACTTTGTGGCGGCATTTTTTGCAAGCGATACGCTTAACAGAGAAATAATTAACAATTCTTGCCCGCATAAGCCGGTTGTTCATGACAGCAGGGGGCTGCAGTGGCAGACTTCTGACTTCATTTTTACGGGAGCAAAGCGATGAATTTTCATCCGTGGATCAACGCAGTACATATTGTCAGCGCAATCGTCTGGATTGGTGGCATGCTGATGAGCGCCATGGTGGCGCAGTGGAGCCTGCGACAGAAAGATAAAAGTACCACCCTGATTCTGCTTAACGATGTACGCAGCTGGAACCGCAGAATGACCAGCCCGGCGATGATCGTGCTGTGGATTGCCGGGATCGCCATGCTGGTGGCCTACGGGCAGATGCCGCACCTGTGGTTAATCGTCAAGATCGTGTTTGTGGTGCTGCTATCGGGCCTGCACGGCTTTCTCTCCGCCACGCTGCGCCGTCTCGCTAACGGTGAAACCCTGAAGCGTACAGGCGCGCTGAACAACGCTACGCTGCTGCTGGTGCTGTTTACGGTGGTGATTACGCTGCTGGCAGTGGTACGCCCCTTCTGAGGCGTTAATCGGTCTTGCTGTCGTATTCGCACAAATCTTCAATGATGCAGGAGCCGCAGCGGGGTTTACGGGCGATGCAGGTGTATCGCCCGTGCAGAATAAGCCAGTGGTGGCAGTCGACTTTAAACTCCGTCGGCACCACTTTCAGCAGCTTCTCCTCCACCTCTTCGACATTCTTCCCCGGCGCAAAGCGCGTGCGGTTAGAGACGCGGAAAATATGCGTATCAACGGCGATAGTCGGCCAGCCAAAAGCGGTATTCAGCACCACATTGGCGGTTTTACGCCCGACGCCCGGCAGGGCTTCCAGCGCGGCGCGATCTTCCGGCACTTCGCCACCATGTTTTTCCAGCAAAATGCGGCAGGTCTTAATGACGTTCTCCGCTTTGCTGTTGTAAAGGCCGATGGTTTTGATGTACTGCTTCACGCCATCCACGCCCAGTTCCAGCATCGCCTGCGGCGTATTAGCAACCGGATAGAGCAGCGCCGTCGCTTTATTGACGCTGACATCCGTCGCCTGGGCTGAGAGCAGCACGGCGATCAGCAGCTCAAACGGCGAGGTGAAGTTCAGTTCAGTGGTCGGATGCGGGTTGTTCTCCCGCAGCCGGGTGAGGATCTCGAGGCGTTTCGCTTTATTCATTATGCCTTCCCGGGCGAGGTCTCTGGCGCGTCGTTGACCTGTGCGGCGGCGGCTTCACGACGTTTTTTCATTTTCTGATCGATTAAGTATTTCACCGCCAGCATCATACCGAGGCCGATAAACGCGCCCGGCGGCAGCATCGCCAGCAGGAAAGGGGAGTCCGTATGGAACACTTCGATGCGCAGTCCTTTGGCCCAGCTTCCCAGCAGGCCATCCGCGCCGTCAAACAGCGTGCCGTTACCGAGTATTTCACGCATCGAGCCAAGCACGAACATCGCGCCGGTCGCCCCCATGCCGATGGCAAAACCGTCCAGCGCCGAGAGCGCCGGCCCTTTTTTCGCCGCAAAGGCCTCTGCGCGACCGACCACGATACAGTTGGTGACGATCAGCGGAATAAAGATCCCCAGCGACTGATAGAGGCCGAAAGCGTAGGCGTTGATCAGCATCTGCACGGCGCTCACCACCGAGGCGATGATCATCACGTAGATGGGAATACGGATCTCCGACGGCGTCCAGCGACGCAGCAGGGAGATAAACAGGTTGGTCAGGGTCAGCACCAGCGTGGTCGCCAGACCCAGCCCGAGGGCATTGGTAGCGGTCGACGTTACCGCCAGCAGCGGACACATGCCGAGTAACTGCACCAGCGCGGAGTTGTTTTTCCACAGCCCCTGGACAATAACCTCTTTTACTTCGCTCATCGTTTACTCTCCACACTCAGGCAAACGGGACAGCTGCTCAGGCAGCGTCATGGCGTAAATCCCGGTACGTTTCACCGCATTCACCACCGCGCGCGGGGTGATGGTCGCACCGGTAAACTGATCGAAATCACCGCCATCTTTCTTCACGGCGAAGTGGCTGTCGGCCGGGCCATCGATTCTCTTGCCGGTAAAGTAGGTGATCCAATTACTGATGCGCAGCTCGATTTTATCGCCCAGGCCCGGCGTTTCATGGTGTTCGGTAACACGCACGCCCAGCACCGTGCCGCTAAAATCCGCGCCGACCAGCAGCTGGATAGCACCGGAGTAGCCATCCGGCGCGGTGGATTCAATCACCGCCGCTACCGGTTTATCGTCCTTCTGCGCAATCCACACGCGATGCGGGCCTTTGCCGAGCGCCGGGTCGCTCACCACATAACAGCTCTGCGCCAGCGCGTTAGTATAGCTCTCGGGCGGCAGCACCTGATCGAAGAGCGCTTTTTGCTGCAATACCGCCTGGTCGGCGATGGTGCTTTTGGTCATCTGGTTAATGGCGGCGGTCAGGCCGGTGGAGCCGGCGGCAAAAAGTGCCAGCGTGACGCCATGTTTACGCATTGTCTCTAGCATGACGGCTCCTTAACGATGTCCGTACACGCGCGGGCGCGTGTAGTAATCAATCAGCGGCACGGTGATATTCGCCAGCAACACCGCAAAGGCGACACCATCCGGGTAGCCGCCGAAGCTGCGGATCAGCCACACCAGCAAACCGGCCAGCGCGCCGAAAATCAGACGACCTTTATTGGTGGTCGAAGCCGTAACCGGATCCGTAAGAATAAAGAACGCGCCGAGCATCGTCGCACCCGAGAGCAGATGTAGCTGCGGGGCTAAGAAGCTCTGCGGGGCAAAGAGCCAGCCGAGGGTGGCGCACAGGGTCAGCGAGAGCAGGAAGCTGACCGGGATATGCCAGCGAATGGTGTTCTGCGACAGCAAAAAGATCCCGCCCGCCAGATAGCCAAGGTTGACCCACTGCCAGCCTGCACCTGCCAGCACGCCGCTGTAGATCGGGTACTGCATTATCTGCTCAACGCTGTGTCCGGCATGGAGCGAGGTTTTAAAGGTATCGAGCGGCGTCGCCTGGCTGATGCCATCCACGCCCATGCGCAGGGCATCCATCGTCGCGCCGGTGGTGCTGTGACCGGTAAAGATCACCCTAATAGCGTCGAGCAAACCGGGCACCGTACGCGCAATATCATGGGGCGGCAACCAGCTGGTCATCTGCACCGGGAAGGAGATAAGCAGCACCACATAGCCGATCATCGCCGGGTTAAAGGGGTTGTGGCCGAGACCGCCATACAGCTGCTTGGCGATAATCACTGCAAACACAGTGCCCAGCACCACCATCCACCACGGTGCAAAAGAGGGGATGCTGATGGCGAGCAGCAGGCCGGTTAACAGGGCCGAGTTATCCGCCAGAATAGTGCTGACGGACTGCTTGCGCAGTTTCAGCACCAGCCCTTCCGCCAGCAGGGCGCTGACGATAGCGAGGATAAGCTGGATCAAGGTTCCCCAGCCGAAGAACCACAGCTGCGCGGCGATGCCCGGTATCGTCGCCAGCGTGACCAGCAGCATAATGCGCGAGGTCTGGCGCTGGTTATGGGTGTAAGGGGAACTTGCGATTCTGAAAACCATTTAATCCTCGTTAACAGCTTGCTGCGCGGCTTTTTTAGCCTGAACTCGGGCAATGGCCGCCGCGACCGCCGCTTTACGCGGATCGTCATTGGCAGCCTGGGTGTGCGTGGAGGCCTCTTCTGCGCTGGATTGCGCGCGGGCCTGCTCTGCTTTACGTGCTTTGGCGCGGGCGATTGCCGCTTCGACGGCGGCTTTACGCGGGTCGACCGGCTCGCTGGCTTCCGGTGCAACAGCAGGAGTCTCTTTCTGCGCCTGAGCCTGCTCCGCTTTACGCGCTTTGGCGCGGGCAATCGCCGCTTCAACGGCGGCTTTACGCGGATCGACCGGCTCGCTGGTTTCTGGCTCGGCAGCAGGAGCCTCTTTCTGCGCCTGCTCCGCTTTACGCGCTTTCGCACGGGCAATCGCCGCTTCAACGGCGGCTTTGCGCGGATCGACCGGCTCGCTGCTTTCCGGCTCGGCGGCAGGCATCTCTTTCTGCGCCTGCTCCGCTTTACGCGCTTTCGCGCGGGCGATTGCCGCTTCAACGGCGGCTTTACGCGGGTCGACCGGCTCGCTGGTTTCTGGCTCGGCAGCAGGAGCTTCTTTCTGCGCCTGCTCCGCTTTACGCGCTTTGGCGCGGGCAATCGCCGCTTCAACGGCGGCTTTGCGCGGGTCGACCAGTTCGGTAGTTTCCGGCTCGGTCGCGGCAGCGACTTTCTGCGCATGCTCGGCTTTACGTGCTTTGGCGCGGGCAATCGCTGCTTCGACAGCGGATTTGCGCGGATCGTCGCCTTCAGCCGTCGCCTGCGCTTTTTCTGCCTGACGCGCACGCGCCTCAGCTTTACGTGCTTCGCGGGCGGCAATCACTTCACGGTTATCAGGCTCGGCGCCAGCCTGCACCACCACCGGCTCTGCGGCAGCGGCCTGTTTCTCTTTCACGCGGGAAAGTGCGGCTTCAATCGCCTGCTTATCCTCTTCGCCAGGCTTCGCGGCGGCCTGCTTGTGACGTGCCTGACGCGCCAGTTTCTCGCGCTCAAGGCGCGCCTGACGGGCTTCAAAACGCGCCTTCGCTTCGGCGGTGCGTCGCTCTTCCTCGGCGATCGCGGAGATCTCCGCTTTCTCCTGGCGGAAATATTGCACCAGCGGAATATTGCTCGGGCAGACCCATGCGCAGGCACCGCACTCGATACAGTCAGAGAGATTGTGTGCGATGGCTTTGTCGTGCTGCTGGCCTTTGCTGAACCAGTAGAGCTGCTGCGGCAGCAAGTCCGCCGGGCAGGCGTCAGCGCAGGCGCTGCAACGGATGCAGCCTTTCTCTTCCTGCGTTTCGCCCATTTCACTGGCCGAAGGGGCCAGCAGGCAGTTAGTAATTTTGACCACCGGAACATCCAGCCACGGCAGGGTAAAGCCCATCAGCGGGCCACCCATGATTACCAGCTGTTCTGCTGAAGGCTGGAAGCCCGCGTAATCAAGCAGGTGGCGAACCGGCGTGCCGAGCCGCGCCCAGACGTTGCCCGGGCGGGCAACCGCTTCACCGGTCAGGGTCACCACGCGCTCCGTTAACGGTTCACCGTCAATCACCGCACGCTTCACCGCGTAGGCGGTGCCGACGTTCTGCATCAGCACGCCGATATCGGACGAGCGGCCGCCGTGCGGCACCTGCTTGCCGGTGAGGATCTGCGTCAGCTGTTTTGCGCCGCCGGAGGGGTATTTGGTCGGGATCACTTTCAGCTGAATATCGTGGCTGCCCGCCAGCACCGCACGCATCATCGAGATCGCCTGCGGTTTATTATCTTCGATACCGATCAGCACCTGGCGCGGCTGAAGGATATGCGCGAGGATGCGCACCCCCTCCATAATCTGCGCGGCGCAATCCTGCATCAGGCGATCGTCGGCGGTGATATAGGGCTCGCACTCGGCGGCATTGATAATCAGCGTATCGACTTTATCGCCTGCACCTTGCAGCTTGGCACCGGTCGGGAACCCAGCTCCGCCCAGCCCGGCAACGCCGAACTGATGGATGCGCTCAATCAGCGCTTCAACGCTCTGGGCGCGATAATCCTGCCACCCTTCACGCGCAATCCAGCGATCTTCGCCATCCGCTTCGATAATGACGCTCAGTTCAGGCAGGGCGGAGGGGTGCGCGGTAGCGTGAGGGGCAATCGCCACAACGGTGCCGGAGGTCGGCGCGTGCACCGGCAGCATACGACCGCGGCCACGGGTCAGCGGCTGACCGCGCAAAACGCTATCGCCCACGCTGACGCACAGTTCGCCTTCAGCGCCGATATGCTGCTTTAAGGGAATGACAAAACGGTTCGCCAGCGGCAGTTGACGCAGCGGCGTACCGTTAGACTGGGTTTTCATCTCCGGCGGATGAATGCCGCCGTGGAAATCCCACAGTTTCTCTTTTCGGAATGCGGAAAATAACTTAAGCATGGTGCTCCACGGGAATAGTGCGCACCGGAATGGTGTGCAGATCCCATTTCCAGTTCTGCGTGGTTGGCGCAACCGGGCGCAGGTCGATACACTGCGTCGGGCACGGATCCACACAAAGATTACAGCCGGTGCAGAGATCGCTTACCACCGTATGCATGGCGCGGGTTGCGCCCACGATAGCGTCGACCGGGCAGGCCTGAATGCATTTTGTACAGCCGATGCAGTTGCTCTCATCGATGATGGCAAGCATACGCACCGGCTCCAGCGCGTCGGCATCGCCATCAATCGGCTGCGGGTCAACGTTTAAAAGCGTGGCGATTTTCTGCATCACCGCTTCGCCGCCGGGGGCGCAGCGGTTGATCTTTTCACCCTGGGTGCCGACCGCTTCGGCGTAGGGGCGACAGCCGGGGTAGCCGCACTGCCCACACTGGCTCTGCGGCAGCAGTTCATCGATACGTTCAACAACCGGATCGTCCTCGACCGCAAACCGGCGCGAGGCGTAACCGAGGATCAGGCCGAACAGCAGCCCAAGTACGCTCAGGACTGCAACGGCGATGGTTATCGCATTCATTACAGTTTTACCAGACCACTAAAGCCCATAAAGGCCAGAGACATTAAGCCGGCGGTAACTAACGCAATCGCATTACCGCGAAACGGCGCGGGAACATCGGCGACGGCAAGGCGTTCGCGGATCGCGGCGAACAGCACCATCACCAGTGAGAAGCCGACGGCGGCGGCAAAGCCATACAGCGCCGACTGCATAAAGTTGTGCCCAAGGTTGATATTGAGCAGGGCGACGCCAAGCACCGCGCAGTTGGTGGTGATAAGCGGCAGAAAGATACCGAGCAGGCGATAGAGCGCCGGGCTGGTTTTACGCACCACCATCTCGGTGAACTGCACCACCACGGCAATAATCAGGATAAAGGAGAGGGTGCGCAGATAGACCAGGTTCAGCGGGATCAGCACCCAGTTGTCGATAAGCCATGAGCAGATCGAAGCCATGGTCATGACGAAGGTGGTTGCGAGCCCCATACCCATTGCGCTTTCCAGCTTTTTGGAAACGCCCATAAACGGACACAGGCCAAGAAACTTCACCAGTACGAAGTTGTTGACCAGTACCGTTCCGATAAATAGCAGAAGATAGTCTGTCATTATTTGGCCTGAAATGAAAAAAGCCGCCTATTATCGGGCAAACTGCCCCGGGCGACAACAGGTTAACTGTAAGGTTATTTACGGGTTAATAAAGGTCTTCTTCACGCGCACCGCGCGCTTGAAGTAGGGCACAAACAGCGCCGCCGCCAGCAAAGGGAAGATCAGCTGGCGAACCGCCATCGCATCGGAAACCGGTGAAAACGCAAACGCTTTTATCGCCAGCAGCACGCAGACCAGCAGCCAGATAATGTAGTGTTTCGGCACCAGGCTGCGGCGTTTGAAAAAGGCGATGGTCAGCCAGAGCGTATAGCACCAGAGCGCGGCGGCAAAAACAAAGGATAAGATCAACAGCAGCATCGCTTTCGACGGCTGCGCCAGCAGGGCCGAGAGCGCATGCGGCGTTAACAGGGCGGTGACATACAGCATTAACGCCAGCGAGGTGCTTAATAACGCGACCAGCAACCAGGCCAGAGGGGCGAGTAACCAGCCTCCGATACGTTCTGCGGGTGTTGTTGTCATGCCATTTCCTCTGTTAACACATTCAGTTGCGGCAAACATTGCCGGGCGACGAGTATAAAGCATCGCACGGCGATTGCCAGCGGCCTCAGACCACGTAGCGCCATACCGAGCGCGGAACGCACCCAATGTCAAATAACCGCCCGCCGGAGACCAGCTCAGCGCGGCGGTGATCGGCTGCGCGGTACATATTAATGATCTCACTGCTCTCGGTCAGGGTGTAGTTAAGGTGATCGAAGAGCTTTTCCAGGCTTTCAAGCGAACTGATTTTGCGAAATTTTAATAAATAGTCCTGCACGGTCATGTCGGAGGGTGTCCATATAATGAAGAGGCAAAAAAAGAACGGCTATGCGCGCAAATAATAGACGTTATTATCCGGGCGTAACTAGCGTGAGAATAATCTGCCATTAAATTAAGCATATTCTTTTCAGATAAAAACCAGGCGCCACAAAGGCGCCGGGCGAAGAAGGTTAACGTCCTTCCTCATGACGGGCAACCCGCTTCTGGCGCGATATAGGCTATCGCAGCAATAGGGAATACCTTTATTTCTTTTGCACTACCACGCTTTGCTCAGGCGGCTGATAATTATCAATATGGCTGGCAAACACCAACAGAATGGTTGATACGCCGAGCACAATCCAGCCCATTAATTCAACAATCCGATTGAATATTGCGGTCATATTTATACTGCTCCCTGGGATTCACATCACACGCCGGTAGTCATTAACGGGTGTTGGGCGCAGATTTAAGCAGATTTTGTAAGCGGAAACCAGACCAGAATGCGCTGAATTATTCACCTTAAAAATGCGTTACAACAGCGGTTGTCGGCATCAGGCAGATAGTGTGAAATGGAGGTTCACTGAAAAGAGGCCGTGATATGAGTGATATTATTCGGGTTGGCGTGATCGGATATGGCTACGCCAGTAAAACATTTCATGCTCCGCTGATCGCTGGCACCGCCGGTATGGCGCTGGCGGCTATTTCCAGCAGTGATGAGTCAAAGGTCAAAGCGGACTGGCCCAACGTCGATGTTGTTGCCGATCCCAAACGTCTGTTTAACGATCCCAATATTGATTTAATTGTCATCCCCACGCCTAACGATACCCACTTTCCGCTGGCGAAAGCGGCGCTGGAAGCGGGCAAACATGTGGTGGTCGATAAACCCTTTACCGTGACACTGTCACAGGCGCGCGAGCTGGACGCGCTGGCCCGCAGCTATGGTCGCCTGTTATCGGTGTTTCACAACCGCCGCTGGGACAGCGACTTCCTGACGCTGAAAGCGCTGCTTGCCGATGGTGCACTGGGTGAAGTGGCCTATTTCGAATCCCATTTCGACCGCTTCCGCCCGCAGGTGCGTGACCGCTGGCGCGAACAGGGCGGCCCGGGGAGCGGCATCTGGTACGATTTAGCCCCGCACTTGCTCGACCAGGCGATCAATCTGTTTGGTCTGCCGGTATCATTAACTGTCGATCTGGCCCAACTGCGCCCTGGTGCGCAATCCACCGACTATTTTCACGCGGTATTGACCTATCCCCAGCGCCGCGTGGTGCTGCACGGCACGCTGCTGGCGGCGGCGGAATCCGCGCGCTATATCGTCCACGGCACGCGCGGCAGCTATGTGAAATATGGCCTTGATCCGCAGGAGGAGCGCTTAAAAAGCGGGGCGCGCTTACCGCAGGAGGATTGGGGCTACGACATGCGCGATGGCGTGTTGACCCGCATTGATGGTGAAACACGTAAAGAGGAGACCTGGCTGACACTGCCGGGCAACTATCCGGCTTATTACGCGGCAATCCGCGATGCGCTGATGGGCGGCGGCGAGAATCCGGTTCCGGCCAGCCAGGCGATCCGCATTATGGAGCTGATTGAGCTTGGTATCGAGTCGGCAAAACACCGCGCAACCCTCAGCCTCACCTGAACGAATGGCTCACGGCAGGCCGTGAGCCATGCTCATCAAGCCTGCGCGACGCGCTCGCGCAGCGCCTGTTTCTCTTCGGCAGTGATAAAGGCCAACTCCAGCCCGTTAATCTGCGCCTGGCGGATCTGCTCTGCGCTCAAACCGGCTGCCGGAGCGGCAACCTCATACTCGTGACCAATGTCGATCCCCTGTACCGCCGGATCGTCCGTATTGATGCTGGCCAGAATGCCGTGATCGAGGAAGGTTTTCAGCGGATGGCGATCGAGAGAGGCCACGGTGCTGGTCTGAATGTTAGAGGTGAGGCAGGACTCAATACCAATCCGCTGCTCGGCGAGGAAGTCCATCAGCGCGGCATCTTCAATCGCTTTTACGCCATGACCGATGCGCACGGCACCCAGTTCACGGATCGCCTGCCAGATACTCTCCGGGCCTGCGGCTTCACCAGCATGCACGGTAATTTGCCAGCCAGCATCGCGGGCGCGGGTAAAGTGGGAGAGGAACAGGCTTCCCGGAAAACCGAGCTCATCGCCCGCCAGATCGAGAGCGGTGATACTGTCGCGATGAGCGAGCAGGGCGTCCAGCTCCTGTTCGCAGGCTGCTTCGCCGAAGGTGCGGCTCAGAATACCGATTAAGCGCGCCTGCACATTAAAATCGCGGCTTCCTTCGCGTACCCCGGCAATCACCGCTTCCACCACGCCTGCCACCGGCAGGTTGTGGGTCATCGCCATATAGCCCGGCGAGAAGCGCAGCTCAACATAGTGCAGGCCATTTCGCGCCGCATCTTCCATGTTTTCATAAGCTACGCGACGGCAGGCATCCAGCGAGGCCAGCACCTTTACGCCCCAGTCGAGTTTGGCGAGAAAGCTCACTAAATCGGGTTCGTTCGAGGTGACCTGCACATGCGGGCGCAGCGCGTCGAGGGTTTGCGCGGGGAGGGTTAAATTATACTGGCGGCCAAGATCGAGGATAGTTTGGGCACGGATATTGCCGTCAAGATGACGATGGATATCGGTTAAAGGCAGTTTTAAATCAATCATGATCGCACTCATATTTTTGTAAAAGTGCAAAGCATTATACAACACTTCGTTAACTTATTAAAAATAGTAATAAAATTAGCGGGATAACAAAGGAGGGTGCGCAAAGGCGATGGAAAAATATGCACCTGCTGATGCCAGCGCAAGCCGGGCTGGCACCGCTTACACCCTCAGAAGAAGACGTTGAAAATCACTGTGACGATCAGCAGCCAGCAGGGCACTGAAAAGAAGAGCGTGCCCTTTTTGTCCGGGCTACGTTTAAGCAACAGGAGCGTGATAAAGGTCACCGCCAGCACCGCAAGATAGAGGATCACCAGCAAGTGGCTCTGCAGCACATTGTGCAGCGCGATGGCTAATAGCAGGCTCGACACCAGCGCATAAAGACGGAACGTGCGGGTAAAAAAGATCCAGCCGAGAACAAAGTAAACCAGCGACACGCCCCAGACCATCATTCACTCCGTTGATAAATTTCGCCACAGGCTAACATGAACGCAGCGCGGCAATCAGCCTTTTTACTCCCTCTTCCAGCTTCACTCGCGGGCAGCCGACGTTGAGGCGAATAAACCCGCGTCCCTGGGGCCCGTAGACATCGCCGCGCATAATCGCCACCTGCTGCTCCTCAATCAGCGTTTTTTGCAGCCTGTCATCATCAATATCGAGTGGCCGCAGATTGATCCACGCCAGATAGGTCGACTCCGGCGGCTGCCAGCGCAACTGCGGGAAGGCGTCGTTCAGGGCAGTGGCGAGGTAAGCCAAGTTAGCGCGCAGATAGCTGCGCAGGGCTTCAAGCCACGGGGCGCCTTCACGATAGGCGGCAACATGCGCCGCTACTGCCAGCACCGCCGGCGAGGATAAGCCGTTCGCGTTTTTTAACGCATCGAGGTAGCCGTTGCGCGACGCCTTGTCGCCAAACAGCCCCCATGCGCCGGTTAATGCCGGGATATTGAAACTTTTAGATGCCGAGGAGAAGAGCGCCCACGTTGAGCGCGCGACATTGCACCACGGAATGTGCTGCTGCGCGGCCCAGACCATATCCATATGGATCTCGTCGCTAATCACTTTCACCTGGTGGCGCTCGCACAGTAATGCCATCGCGGTCAGCTCTTCATGCGTCCACACTTTGCCGGTCGGGTTATGCGGGCTGCAGAGCAGCAGAACCTTGCTTTCCGGCCGTGCCAGCACCGCTTCGAGCTGCGTCATGTCACACACCCAGCCGCCGTGATATTGATGCAGCGGCACCGTCAGCAGCTTGCGCTGATTGTGGCTTATCATTTTCGGGAAGGCGTCATAGGCGGGCGTGTGAACCACAACGGCATCGCCGGGCTGCGTCCACTGGCGGATGGTCTCGGCAATCATCCAGATAACTGACGGGCCATAGACCAGGGCGTCGCAGTCGATTCGGGTGTCGAAACGGCTGGCGAGCCAGTATTCGATAGCGCCGATGAAGTCGTCGTTCTGCCAGCGGCTATAACCAAAGACCCCGTGCGCAAGGCGGGTTTGCAGGGCGTCGAGAATGCAGGGCGCGGTGGCGAAATCCATATCCGAGATGGTAAAAGGCAGCAGATCGGCGCGGCCAAAACGGTCGCTCACGTAGTCCCACTGTGTGCACCAGGTGCCGTGGCGATCGACTGGGGTGGAAAAATCAAAGGAAACGTCGCGCTTCATCTACTTGCCTCTGGGGTTATCTGTACCTGCGCTGCCGCGATGAGCTGCGCCATTTCATCTTTTACTGACTGCACCTGCGGCCCAATCACTACCTGCAGGTTGTGGTCGTTGACCTTCACCACGCCGAGGGCGCGATGGGCTTTCAGCGCGGCGGCATCGACCTGCGCCATGCTGCCCACCGACAGGCGCAGGCGGGTAATGCAGTTATCCAGGCTCTGCACATTTTGCGCTCCGCCAAGGGCGGCAAGCAAGGCCGGGACATCATAGCCGGAGCGACCTCTCGCTTCTGGCGTCGTGCTTTGCTCGCTCTCAATCGTCTGCGGTTCACGGCCGGGCGTCTTCAGATCGAAACGGGTAATGGCAAAGCGGAACAGCGCGTAGTAGACGATAAACCACACCGCGGCGACCAGCGGCACCAGATACCATTTGGTCGCCAGCCCGTGCAGCACGCCGAAGACGATAAAATCAATCACATTGCCGTCGGTGTTGCCAATCGTTACCCCAAGCACCGCCATAACGGTAAAACCCAGGCCGGTGAGGAGGGCGTGAATCAGATAGAGCGCCGGAGCGACAAAAAGAAACAGGAACTCAACCGGCTCGGTAGTGCCGCCAACCACGCAGGCGATAACACCTGAGATCAGCAGCCCCTTAATCTTATGGCGATTCTCCGGTCGCGCGCAGTGGTACATCGCCAGCGCTGCGCCGGGCAGCCCGCCAAGGAATGCGGGCATTTTCCCCTGTGAGAGAAAACGGGTTGCGCTCTCAGAGAAGCCGTGCGTCTGCGGGCAGCCAAGCTGGGCCTGGAAGATGGTCAGCGCGCCGCTTACCTGATGACCGCACACCTCCATGGTGCCGCCCGCGTCGGTAAAGCGGATCAGCGCCACCAGAATATGTTGTAAACCGAAGGGGAGCAGTAGCCGCTCGCCGGTGCCGAAGATCATCGGTCCGAAGTCGCCCGCGCGATCGATAAGCTGTCCGAGGCCGCTAATGCCGAGCGCAAACCAGGGCCAGATAAGCGGGATCAGCAGGCCAGCAATGCCCATTACTACGCTTGTGACAATCGGGACGGAACGCGTGCCGCCAAAAAAGGCCAGCGCGTCCGGCAGGCGCAGGGTGTGAAAACGCTCATGCAGCCGCCAGACGATCACCCCCGCAATCACCGCGCCGAGAATGCCGGTGTCAATTGACTGGATGCCGAGCACGCTCTGAATATTATGTGCCTTGAGCACGGCAGCGTCGCTGGTGGGTAAAATGCCCTGCGCGGTGAGCCAGAAGTTGACCGCCAGGTTCATCACCGCATAGCCGACAAAGCCAGAAAAAGCGGCGACGCCTTTATCTTCCCGCGCAAGGCCCAGCGGGATGGCAATACAGAACATGACAGGTAAGAAGGTGAAGGCAAATGCGCCGATTTTGCTCATCCAGATAAAGATCGCTTGCAGTAACGGATGGCCTAATAGCGGCAGCAGGGTAATCACATCGCGGCTGCTCAGTGAGCTGCCAATACCCAGCATAATGCCGCAGAAGGAGAGCAGCGCGACCGGCAGCATAAAGGTGCGGCCCAGCTGCTGAAAAAATTCCCATATGGCATTACCCGACCTTTTTTTACCCGTCATAACAACTCCTCAAAAAAGTAAGCGAACGGCAGGCTTCCTGACTATGCGTATAGCGTTGTATCAGGTTTCTGGCGCTGGCGGCAGAGCTAATCATCCTGACGATCTTAATTAGGAATTCAACAAGATAGAGGGGGATTTGCGAGCTGTTTTCCAGCTTTGGTAAATGGCTGAGAAAATTTTATATATCCTGTTGCGAAGGCTTAAAACCACGACTATTTTTAGCGGCGAAATTACACCCTCCGACCCTGATGCGGAGGCCCGCTTTTCGTATCGCTATGCAGGATGAGTATGCAAACGACAACCACAGAAGAGCAGTTCAACGCCTATTTTGGCGTGACCGCGCGTGATGAAGAGGCTGAAAAGCAGGTCATTAGCACCATCCTTTCGAACCTGCGTTTGCAGCAGCGCGACGTCAACGATAAACATCTCATCCTGGCACTGATTGGGCTGCTGGAAACAGAAGAGAACCCCGCAATGCTGGAGGTGTATCGCAACGCATTAGAAAGAGTGGTGCAGAAAACGCCGGACCATATCTAAACCGGCATCGATTTATCAACGAAGACGCCTTCATAACAGACGAAGGCGTTTTCACGTTAATCAGGCGGAGTAGGTTATCCTGTCGAGGATAAGCTGCCGGGCGGCATCGAACACGCGCTTCTGTCTGGGATCGGTGGTTATACTGCTCTGCGCACGCAGCACCATAATCAGGTTGCTGGGTTTCACAGGCCGTTGAGAATGCATAAGGTAGGTGGCGGCTAAGCCGATAGCCTCATGGATCTCTGCGGGTTGAACTTGCACATCGTCGTTCAATGATTCTCCCTTATTGCACTGGTGACTTTTTCTTCTAAGCCTGCGGGCCAGATCAAATCCACTGTGCATTCGTCGAAACATGCGAAGCAAGTCTGAATAGAAGGGTGAAAATAATGGTCCGGTAGGGAACGCCAGACCTGGTGAAGAGATGTTGCTGGAAAAATCAGTGCTTGCGGGCTTTGTTATCGATGCCCGGGCCTGATAAAGGCAACCGGCTCTTAAGGCGGCTGGCCTGTAAACTGCTTTTGCGCCCGCGCGTGGCCGGCTGGGTTTTATAGTGGTGAATACCGCTGATCGCGGTTTGAAGTGCTTTACGCCGTGTGCTGTCGACTTCACTCATCAGGGACTCTTGCAACTGCCCAATCAGCGCATCGAAAGAGACATCATCATCTGAATCAAGCAGGGCCAGTACCGCCTCGCCCATTACCGTATCTACAAGCTTATCTGACTCATTTTTACTCATTCTGCCTCACACATTTGCTGCACCGTACAAAGGTTTCCCGGTCATGCATCTTAGTAACGTTATGCTGCATGTTATAGCTTATTCATTAAGATTATGGAAATGACGAGCCCATTTTTCTGGTAAAAATCAGCTTCAGCAGATCGCCATAGCGCGCTTCTGTTAACGGATCGTTGGCTTTATCGAGGCGCGCCGCCAGTTTGATACAGAGGCTTTGTCGGCTGACCTGGCCTTTTTCACGCAAAAGCTCGATCACAATCTCACCTAACAGCTCCTCTTGCGAGAGCGTGCAACCCGGCTGGAAGAACGCACTCTCATCCGGACCTTTACCCTGGAAACCTTTCACGACTGTCCTCTCTTCAACGGGCTAAATGCCAAAAGAATGATTTTGCATCAACGGACTGATTCGGTTATCAGCCTCGCGCTACAAAGCATTCAGCAGCCCCGAATTTTGCTCGCTAATAATAACTGAAAGAAATAGATAGGGAAGGGAAAAGGGGCTTACGGAGGATATATCTTTCAGAGGGAAGCAAAAAAATGCCCCTCATGTGAGGGGCGTTTTGCTTACTGCTGCGGGATGGCCGGCGGAGCGGGAGGAACCGCCTCGCCCGGCACGGCTGGCTGCATTGAAGGCAGGCCAAACATGCCGACAAAATGCTCCAGCGGCATCTTCTCGCCGTTCAGCGTCACCTGGCCATTGGCATACTGCAGGCTGGTGAGAATGGTGTTGTTCTCAAGGGTAGTGATGCGGAACATCTGGCCCATTGCCGCCAGGCCTTTCACCTGCTGGCTAGCCAGCTTTGCCGCATCCTCTTGCTGATACCCTTGCAGCTTCGCTACCTGGGTCATCAGCTCGGTCGCCATATCCACCGGAATGGAGAGCTTGCCGTCGAGAGATTTCACATTGCGATCAACCTGCTGCGCCAGCGTCTGCGGGGCATCAGCGGTTTTTGCCGGATCTTTCAGGAACAGCGAGAGGTTAAAGGTCGATTCGCCTTTCGCATTTTTCCAGCTCAGCGGAGCAACGGTAATCACCGGCTCGCCTTTCAGCAGCAGCGGCACGACGCTGAGAAACGCTTCGGTCGCTTTCTGCTGGTACAGCTCAGGATTCTGAGCGATATCAGGCTGCGCCATCAGGGCGCGGATCTGCGCATCATACTGCTGCGTGGCCTGATGCCAGGCATTGCCATCCACCTGGCCGACTTTCAGCGTCAGTTTGCCGTTGCCGAGATCCTGACCCTGTACTTTCAGGCTGTTAAGGGTGTAATCGACCTGGCTGTTGATATTTTTCTTATCGTCCGCCACGTCCGATTTAGCCGTAAGCTCCATCCCTTCAAGAATTGCCATCTCTTTGTTTTCAATGGAGATAGCAAGTTTATCAAGGCTCATCTTCTGGCTGCCGGTGCGCTCATTAAAAGCACTCATTTCGCTCGAGCCATCGGTCTTGAAGTTATTAAAGGAGAGCTGCACTTTCTGGCCAAACTCGTTGACCGTATCAACCAGGCCGCTTTGCGCTTCGCCGCTTACCGCAACCGCATTGCCCTCTTTATCAGCGCTGACGCGGAAATTACCGCCGCCGAAAGCGACTTTCTCACCCTCTTTTTCCACATTCAGCGCGCGCAGGTTGATGTCGCTGCGGGTATCACCGGAGTAGCCAATACGCGTTTCGGCGATAAACGGCGATTCGCCTTTCGCCATCTCAAACAGCGCTTTGGTGACGTCATTATTGACCAGTTGCGTATGGACGGAGGCCATCGCCGGCGTCAGGCTGAAGGATTTCAGCTGTGCCAGCGGGAAGGGGCCGTGATCGACATTTTCATGCAGAACCACGCTCTGGCCGGGCTTCAGCCACGGGCTGGTGGTACCGGCAATCGGCTTGACCTGCAGCGTGAAGGTACTGGAGAAGAGGCTGCGTTTATAATCCTGCGCCGAAAGCTCAACATTGGCGTCCGGCGCGCTGCGTTTGATCTGGGCATTTGCCTGGCTCACCATCTCACCCAGACGTCCCTCCAGCTGTTTGCCGGTATACCAGGCTCCGCCTGCCCAGACGACACCTAATGCAACAATAACCCCGGCGGCAACCAACGTTTTTTTCATAGCGCTTATCCCTGAAAAAGAAACCAGGCGGTACAAACCGCCTGGACTGTCGAATGAAGTTCGCTAAAGCTTAGCAATAGTTGCTTAAAACTTCAGTAACTTAGTCGATTTTATTAAACACGCGCGCTACCCGTCCGGTGCCACTTGCGGCGACCGGTGACTCATCCGCGCCGATAAACGCCGATTCGCCCGCTTTCAGCACCAGCGTCTGCTCACCTTTGCTGAGCACCGCTTCACCTTCGACACAGAAGATAATCGCCGCGCTCTGCTGCGCCAGCGGCGTTTCGTGGGTAGATAAATCGTGCAGCGAGAAGGCAAAGTCAGCCACCGGGATTGGGAAATCGAGGGCGGCATCGTCACGAACCGGTTGCGTCAGCAGGTCATCTGCCGCTTTCGGCGTGAATTTGACGTTCGCCACCAGTTCCGGGATATCAATATATTTCGGCGTCAACCCGGCGCGCAGCACGTTATCGGAGTTGGCCATTACCTCCAGCGCCACGCCCTGCAAATAAGCGTGCGGGGTTTCCGCGAACAGGAACATCGCTTCGCCGGGGTTAAGTTTGACCACGTTAAGCAGCAGCGGTGAGAAGAGGCCGCTGTCGTCCGGGTAGAATTCGGCAATGGTGCGGATGGTGTTCCACGGCTCGCCATGCTCTTTATCAAGCACCGATTTCAGCACCGCCAGCGCGCGGGATTTCTCCTCGTTCTGCATATTGAGCAGCGCGGCAAAAAGCTCGCTCAGGCGATCGGCACCGGGGGCTTGCAAGAAGTGCGCAATGGCGGGGTGCGCACCGGCGACCGGTTGCAGCAGGGAGACGATGTCAGAGAACTCACGAAACGCGTTCATCGCCAGGAAAGGGGTGAGGGCAAAGACCAGTTCCGGCTTGTGGTTAGGATCTTTGTAGTTGCGCTCGGCGGCATCCAGCGGGATACCGGCCGCGTTCTCTTTCGCAAAGCCCAGCTCTGAGTTTTTCTTGTTCGGGTGAACCTGGATTGAGAGCGGTTGGTCAGCGCAGAGCACTTTAAACAGGAACGGCAGTTCGCCAAAGCGCTCAGCCACGGCATCGCCGAGCAGGCGGCGCTTATCGGCCTCGATCACCTCGCGCAGCGCACGGGTTTGCCCCTGTTCGTCCTGCACTTTTGAGCTGCTCTTCGGGTGTGCGCCCATCCACAACTCGGCCATTGGCAGATTGTCCGGATTGGCGATGCCGTAGAGATCCGTTAACGCACTTTTACTACCCCAGGCATAGTTCTGCACGGAGTTGATGAGTTTTTGCATTATCAAGCCCTTTTTGATTAGGAAAATTATCGCGTCATTAAAGCAACAAACCCGGCGGAAGTAATCAGTGAGGGTAAAAAGTCGTACTAGTCTCAGTTTTTGTTAAAAATTTGTGTAGGATAGGTCGACTCGCTTTAACACAGGCTGAGGGATCTCCTGCCTGAACAATAACCAAATCGTGCCGTAAGTGAGAGAACAATGTCGAACAAACCCTTCTGCTATCAGGATCCTTTCCCCCTCGGAGAGGATGACACCGAATACTATCTGCTAAGCCGCGACCACGTCTCCGTTGCTCAGTTCGAGGGGCAGGATATTCTAAAAGTCGATCCGCAGGCGCTGACGCTGCTGGCGCAGCACGCTTTCCATGACGCTTCGTTTCTCCTGCGCCCGGCGCATCAGCAGCAGGTTGCCGATATTCTGAGCGACCCGGAGGCGAGCGAGAACGATAAATATGTCGCCCTGCAGTTCCTGCGCAACTCGGAAATCGCTGCCAAAGGCATTCTGCCGACCTGCCAGGATACCGGCACGGCGATCATCATGGGTAAAAAAGGGCAGCGCGTCTGGACCGGCGGCGGCGATGAAGCCGCGCTGGCGCAGGGCGTTTACAACACCTACACCGAAGATAACCTGCGCTACTCGCAAAACGCGCCGCTGGATATGTATAAAGAGGTCAACACCGGCACCAACCTGCCGGCGCAGATCGATCTCTACAGCGTTGACGGCGAGGCGTATAAGTTCCTGTTTATCGCCAAAGGCGGCGGCTCGGCGAACAAAACCTATCTCTACCAGGAGACAAAAGCGCTGATCACCCCGGCGAAGCTGAAAAACTATCTGGTAGAAAAAATGCGCACCCTCGGCACAGCGGCCTGCCCGCCGTACCACATCGCTTTTGTCATTGGCGGAACCTCTGCGGAAGCGACGCTGAAGACCGTCAAACTGGCCTCGACCAAATATTATGACGCGCTGCCGACCCAGGGTAACGAGCACGGCCAGGCGTTCCGCGATGTGCAGCTTGAGCAGGAGTTACTGCAAGAGGCGCGCAACCTTGGCCTTGGCGCGCAGTTCGGCGGCAAATACTTCGCCCACGATATCCGCGTGATCCGCCTGCCGCGCCACGGCGCATCCTGCCCGGTTGGGATGGGCGTGTCGTGCTCCGCAGACCGCAATATCAAAGGCAAAATCACCCGCGACGGCATCTGGCTTGAGCGCCTTGAGCAGAACCCTGGCAAATACATCCCGGAAGCACTCCGCCAGGCGGGTGAGGGTGAGGCAGTAAAAGTCGATCTCAACCGCCCGATGAGCGAGATCCTGGCTCAGCTGTCGCACTATCCGGTCTCCACGCGCCTGTCGCTGACCGGAACGATTATTGTCGCCCGCGACATCGCCCACGCCAAACTGAAAGAGCTGATGGACAGCGGCGAGCATCTGCCGCAGTACGTAAAAGATCACCCGATCTACTACGCCGGCCCGGCGAAAACCCCGGAAGGGTACGCGTCCGGCTCGCTTGGCCCAACTACTGCGGGACGTATGGACTCCTACGTCGATCAGCTGCAATCCCAGGGCGGCAGCATGATCATGCTGGCGAAGGGCAACCGCAGTAAACAGGTGACGGATGCCTGCGCGAAACATGGCGGTTTCTACCTTGGCAGCATCGGTGGCCCGGCGGCGATCCTCGCGCAAAACAGCATTAAGCATCTTGAGTGTGTCGCCTACCCGGAATTGGGTATGGAGGCTATCTGGAAAATTGAGGTGGAGGATTTCCCGGCCTTTATCCTCGTCGATGACAAAGGGAATGACTTCTTCCAGCAGATCCAGTCTGGCCAGTGCGCCAGCTGCCTGAAATAGTCCCTGCCGCCCTGCGGGGCGGTTTTTTCCCCGTTTTGGCCGTTATAAAGCACGAACTTCACAACAACATTCTAAAAAGCATCAATACTTTTACCTGTTTGCAAGTGAGCCAGTCGAAAACCCTATCACTTTGTACCCAAGGAGAGAGTAATGACAACGCATCGCAGTGAGAAAGATTCGATGGGCGCGATTGACGTCCCGGCAGATAAGCTGTGGGGCGCGCAGACCCAGCGGTCGCTTGAGCATTTCCGTATCTCAACAGAGAAGATGCCGGTCTCGCTGATCCACGCCCTGGCGCTGACCAAACGCGCGGCGGCGAAAGTGAACCAGGATCTGTGCCTGCTGCCGGAAGAGAAGGCGCGCGCAATTATGGCGGCGGCCGATGAGGTGCTGGCCGGGAAACACCCTGAGGAGTTCCCGCTGGCGATCTGGCAGACCGGATCCGGCACCCAGAGCAATATGAATATGAATGAGGTGCTGGCAAACCGCGCCAGCGAGATCCTCGGCGGCGAGCGCGGTATGGCGCGCAAAATCCACCCCAATGATGACGTCAATAAGAGCCAGAGCTCCAACGATGTTTTCCCGACGGCAATGCACGTCGCGGCGGTGATTGGCGTGCGCGAGCAGCTTATCCCGCAGCTTCAGGCACTGAAAAAGACCCTCAGTGAAAAAGCCACCGCCTTTGCCGATATCGTCAAAATAGGCCGTACCCATTTGCAGGATGCAACGCCGCTGACCCTCGGCCAGGAGATCTCCGGCTGGGTGGCCATGCTGGAGCACAATCTTAAACATATCGAACAGAGCCTGCCGCATCTTGGCGAACTGGCGCTCGGCGGCACCGCGGTGGGGACCGGGCTCAACACCCATCCTGAGTATGCCGAACGGGTGGCGAAAGAGCTGGCAAGCTTTACGCAGCAGCCGTTCATTACCGCGCCGAACAAGTTTGAAGCGCTGGCGACCTGCGATGCGCTGGTGCATGCCCACGGCGCGTTAAAGGGGCTGGCCGCGTCGCTGATGAAAATCGCCAACGATGTGCGCTGGCTCGCCTCCGGCCCGCGCTGCGGCATTGGCGAAATTTCGATTCCGGAAAACGAGCCAGGTAGCTCCATCATGCCGGGCAAAGTTAACCCGACCCAGTGCGAAGCGATGACCATGCTCTGCTGTCAGGTGCTGGGCAATGATGTGGCGGTCAATATGGGCGGGGCGTCGGGTAACTTTGAGCTTAACGTCTTCCGCCCGATGGTGATCCATAATTTCCTGCAATCAATTCGCCTGCTGGCCGATGGTATGGAGAGCTTTAATGAGCACTGTGCGGTTGGCATTGAGCCGAACCGGGAGCGTATCGACCAGTTGCTGAATGAGTCGCTGATGCTGGTGACCGCCCTCAATACCCATATTGGCTATGACAAAGCGGCGGAGATTGCCAAGAAGGCGCATAAAGAGGGGCTGACGTTGAAAGCCTCGGCGCTGGCGCTCGGCTACCTGACGGAAGCCGAGTTCGATAGTTGGGTACGTCCGGAATCGATGGTCGGCAGCATGAAGCCAGCCTAATCCGCCACGTAGAGGTGCAGCCGGGGAATAATCGGGGTTAACGGCTGCGCCTGCGGTTTGTAGCGGTGCTGAACGTTATCGGCGTTGTAGTCCAGCAGTTCGCCGACGTCCGGCACCGCGCCGCCATTCTCCTCCGATATCAGCGTGATAATCGGCGTCGGACAGGCGTGCTGCACCTGTTTTTGCGAGCCGGCGTACCAGACGCGGGCGATAGGTTGCACCTTCACCGGGCGTTTGATCTTCAACCGTGCTTTTTGCGGCAGGGCGGCGACATCGTTGTACTCCTGCTGAACGCGTGCCAGCCACTCATCTCTGCTCCAGCCTGCCACCGCGCGCGGTGATTTCAGGCTCTTCTCCAGCTGTGCCAGCACCTCATCGCGGGTGAAATTTTTAATAATATGCTTATTGGCCCAGCCGAAACGGATAGTCGCCGGTGCGCGCAGCAGTGTTAACGTGCGGTAGGCATTGAGGGTAATCAGCCCCGGCAGATGGCGATGTACCCACTCGAAGCGGGCCGTGGGCGCCAGCCCGGATTCCACCGTGACTATCTTTTCAAACGCCTGTTTGAGCGAATTGATGGTGTTAATGCGCGCCTCCAGCGCCTGCAACATCGCGTCACTTCCCTGATAGCAGACCACGCCGGGCAGCCGCACGGCGGCTTTACTGCTGCGATTTTCCGACTGCTGCTGAATAAAAAGGTGGGTGTAGTGGTTGAGTGCGAGGCCGGCCGCCGCTTTGCCGATATGCTGCTTCACCGCGATGGTCGGGAGCGGATCGTGCTCGGCGCCTTTGGCAATCTCCGGCAGGGTAAAGACGCGCGCGACCATCAGGCGGCACTCGCTCAGTTCAGCCTTCAGCGCCGCCAGCTCACGCTCCAGCTGGCGAAAGGTGCTGTTCAGGCGGTCAATCAGATCTAACGGGGCCATATTCCACTCCTGTAGTTACAACATACTTATGGTTTATAGCACAGGAGCCGGGCATTAGCCACTGTGCATTGAAGGGTTAAACAGGAAGCGGAAGGTTATGGTAGATCGGCCACTGGAAAGTAAATTTCGCGCCGCCCAGCTCGCTTTCGTCGCAGCTGACGCTGCCGCCAAAGGCCTGGGCGATAGAGTGCACAATGGCCAGCCCTAAGCCGCAGCCGCCGGTGGCGCGATCGCGGCTCGGGTCGAGGCGCACAAAGGGTTCGAAAATGCGCTCCCGTTCAGCCGGGGCGATACCGGGGCCATCATCCTCTACCGTCATGCTGGCAAGCGATCCCTGGCGCTGCAACGTCACCTTAATCGTCCCTTCGCTGTAGCGCAGGGCATTGTTGACCAGATTATCCAGCACGCGCTCCATCAGGCGCATATCGAGCGCGCCATACTCGTCGCCGGCCTGGCAGTCGAGCAGTAAGCTATGTTGCGGGTTCATGCTGCGCGCATCGTCGAGATAACTGCTGAACCAGGCGGGCAGATCCGGCGTCGTCAGCTGCAATTCGGTCTGTGGGCGATCGAGGCGGGCGTAAGTCAGCAACTCCTCAATCAACCCCTCCAGTTGCCCGATATCGCGGTTCAGCGCGGTGTGCTCCGCCTCGCTGAGATTATCGCTCATCTCCAGCCGGTAACGCAGCCTGACCAGCGGCGTACGTAGTTCATGAGCGATGCCGTCAATTAACTGCTTTTTACTGGCGATTAAGGCGTTGATATTGTCCGCCATCTGGTTAAAAGCGATGCCGAGTCGTTCAAAACTGGAGGCGCTGTCAAAGTGAATGCGCTCCTCAAGATGGCCTTCGCCAAAACGCTGGGCGGCGGACTCCAGCCGCAGCATCTCTTGCCAGTGCGGCCGCATCCAGATAAAGACCGGAAAGGCCAGCGAGATGGCAATCAGCGCCATCAGCCCCATATCCAGTAGCCGCGTTTCATGCAGGAAAAAGAGATAGGGCACCGGGCCGACCGCCAGCACATAGTGGCTGCGCGGAATGCGCTGGATAAAGGTGTATTCCGAATCAAGCGCGACGATATCGCCTTCGCGCAGACGCTGGGCAGCGGCAGGATCGAGGGTGAATTTGTTCATCGGCTCGACCTGCAAATCAAAAGAGAGATTCAGGTCCAGATCTTTTAAGGTCTTTGCCCACTCGTGGGGCGGGATTTCGCGCAGTTCGCTGCGCATCAGGTAGAGCGAGCTCTTCATCAGGTCGTCGAGAGACTGGCGGCCGGCGCGCTCGGCAGTAAATTTATAGACCAGACCGACCAGCATCGTCATCACCAGAAAGCAGACGAACAGCAGAAGGTAAAACTGGACGAACAGCTTTTTCATCGTGACACCTGGTTACGGATTTCAGTTGTCCCACGCATGGGGAGCAAACAGATAGCCTTTGTTACGGACGGTTTTAATACGATAGGGCTCAGTGGCGCTGTCGAGCAGCTTTTTGCGCAGGCGCGAAATTGCCACATCAACACTGCGATCCATCCCGTCGTAGCTTACGCCGCGCAGGTTTTTCAGCAGCGCATCACGATCCATAATTTGTCCCGCGTGGGTGGCAAGCTCCCACAGCAGATCGAAGTCAGCGGTTGAAAGCGCCACCTCAACGCCTGCCAGCAGGACCTGGCGGTTAACGGGGTCAATCGACAACGTGCCGAAGGTAATGGTTTTATGCTGTTTCAGCGATGGCACCGCAGGCTCGGCGGCCGCTGCGCTGCGCTGGCGTAGATGGAGCCGCAGCCGCGCCAGCAGCACGGCGGGCGGAGTGGTTTTCAGAATATAGTCGTTGGCGCCCATCTCCAGCGACAGGATATGGTTCATATCGCTGTCGAGCGAGGTCAGCAGCACAATCGGCCCGGTCCACTGTTTGCGCAGATCGCGGCACAGGGTCATACCATCTTTGCCAGGCAGCATAATATCGAGCAGCACCAGCTCCGGGTTCTCCCGCGCGATCACCTCTTCAGCGCGATCGCCTCTCGGCTCGACAATCACATCCATATCGTGTTTGCCAAGGTACGCGGCAATCAGTGCGCCCACATCCGGGTCGTCTTCTACAAAAACGATCTTATTCATAAGCCAACATGATTAACAAAAACGTCAACATACACCGCCTTGATGGAACCTGCCATTACTCTTTTCTAAACGAATGTGCTTCCGTTATGCTGGCGGTCTATGTTGTTGAAGTGTTAACAGGAAAAATGATGGGCTTGCTGATGAAAGCAGCGATTGGCGCGCTGGTGGTGGTGCTGATTGGTTTGCTGGCGAAGACAAAAAATTACTATATAGCCGGGTTGATCCCGCTCTTTCCCACCTTTGCGATGATTGCGCACTATATTGTCGCCACCGAGCGCGGTGTCGAGGCGCTGCGCACCACCATTATCTTTGGCATGTGGGCGATCATCCCTTACTTTCTCTATCTGCTTTCGCTCTGGTACTTCACCGCTTTTATGCGGGTAGGGCCGGCGCTGGGCTGTGCGGTGATCTGCTGGAGCCTCAGCGCCTGGCTGTTAATCTACTGCTGGAGTCGCCTGCACTGATCTCAGCGCACCAGCATCCAGGTGGCCGGCAGGGCGGCAACCAGCAGCAGGAAAATCAGCACTTTTTCGCGCTGCATCAGCGAGATGGTGTCGTTATGGGTGCTGCGGGCGTAGATAAAGACCAGCAGACCGGGGGCATAGAGCACCACCGAGAGCAGCAGGTGCATCGGGCCGGAGGCATAGAGCAGCCATAAACCGTAAAGGCAAGCCCCAACGGCGACCATGCGGTGCAGCGGACGACGCGCGATTTTCAGCAGGAAAGCACCGACCAGCAGGTAGGGCACAAGGATCATCTCTGAGGCAATGGTCAGCAGAGTGTTGTAATCCGAACCGGTAAGCCAGATCAGCACCAGGCAGATCTGCACGCTGGCGTTGGTCAGCCACAGCGAAGCCGCAGGCGCGCTCTGTTTGTTCTGATGCGCGAAGATACGCGGGAAGGCTTTATGCGTTGCCGCCAGCAGTGGCACTTCCGCCGCCATAATGGTCCAGCTCAGGTAAGCACCGCACACAGAGATAATCAGCCCCGTCGCGATCACCACTTCGCCCCAGCTGCCCAGCAGTTTCACCATCAGCCCGGCCATTGACGGGTTACGCATCTCCGCCAGCTCCGGGCGTGCGACCACGCCGAGAGAGAGCAGCGTTACCAGCAGGTAGACCGTCAGTGCCGCCAGCACCGCCAGCAGCGTTGCGCGGCCAACATCCTGTTTATTACGCGCGCGGGCAGAGACAACCACCGCGCCCTCCACGCCGATAAACACCCACAGGGTGATCAGCATGGTGTTTTTCACCTGCTCCCACACCGGCACGCCAAGCGCCACGCCGCTGAAGTCGAGGGAGAATTTATCGAGGTTGAAGGCCAGCGCCGCCAGCACGACAAACAGCCCCAGCGGTACCAGTTTCGCCAGCGTTGCCGCCAGGTTGATGCTCGCCGCGGTTTGCACGCCGCGCAGCACCAGTGCATGAACAATCCACAGCAGCGCAGAGGCACCGACGATCGACTGCCAGGTGTTGCCATCGCCAAACAGCCGCAATGACGGGCTGTCGGTGAAGAAACTAAGTGCAGAGAAGACGATCACCAGATAGGAGACATTGGCGATCACCGCGCATAGCCAGTAGCCCCAGGCGGAGCAGAAACCAATCAGCTCGCCAAAGCCTTCGCGAGCGTAGGTGAAGATACCGCCATCGAGATCCGGGCGGATGCGGGTCAGGATCAGCATGGCGAAGGCGAGAAGGATGATGCCGACGCCGGTGATCAGCCAGCCGATAATCAGCGCGGCAGGGCTGGCGACTTCCGCCATATTTTGCGGCAGGCTGAAGACGCCCGCACCAAGCATTGAGCTCAGGACCAGCGCAGTTAAAGCGCTAAGGCCAAGTTTCTTTTCCATTGTTATCCTGTCAAAAAAGCAACTCATCCAGAATAATTATTTTGCCGGAGCGCATAAATATGGTGGATATCACTAAGGCGCGGAATTTTACGGAGAGTCGCCAGGGCATGCAATGAGGGCGAGGGGAATTTTGTGAAAAAGTAGATAAAACTGAAAAAAAAGGCGGCTTTCTGCGCCGCCTTTTCCCTGAGCGTCGCCTTATTTATAGAGGTCGGCGCTGATGGTCATGTTGTTGCCGCTTTCAGACCACTGACGCGTGATGTGATAGTACTTCGCGCCTTTCGCGGCGGCACGTTTGGCGACCTGATAAGAGATTTCAGTCATGTTGCCATAGTTGCCGGTGAACTTAACGCTGTCGAAAGGCACCATCTGCGCGGCGGTGATTTTATTCAGCTCTTCAATCTTTTTACCGTCCGGAAGAGTGACACTGTAACGACCGCCGGTAGAAGATTGCGTTTCAAAGAAACGGCCGACGCCGACGCCTGCGGTGGCATCTGACGCTACGCCCGGAATTTCAACGCGCTTCGCCTCTTCACCGCCTTTCGCCAGCGCTGCACGGCCCGCTTCGGAGTCGCGTGGGATCGCGTCTGCGCTCTGAATCACGCGTTTTTTCGCATTGGCTTTATAGATGAAGGCGGTAATCAGCTGGTTGCCGCCCTGGTTGGCATCAACCTGGCGCACGATATAGAACGCATCAGCGCCCTTAGCTTTCGCCGCTTTGCTGATAGCGTCGTTAACTTCAGGCTGGGTGCGGTAGAAACCCTGTACCGTTACGGTATCGTAAGGCTCGAGCGCAATGGCTTTATCTTTTGGATATTCTGTTACGCCATTGATCACGCGATAGGTCGGCTTGTCTGCTTTCGCCGCATCTGCTTTGTAGAGATCGGCGGTGACGCGCTGGTTGCCGCTGTTGTTGGCATCAGAGGTGTCGACAACATAAAAAGAGGCTGCGCCTTCTTTATCTGCACGTTTGGAGACGGCGTTAACCGCATCGCCAATCGCGTTAAAACGTCCGGTAATCACGATGCGATCGTAAGGCTTCACCGCAGCGGCTTGCTCCGGTGTTAACTCTGTCGCGGCGTTAGCAGTAAACGCGGTTGCGGACAGAAGTGCTGACGCCAGGAGGGTGTACTTGAGCTTCATAAAAATAATCCTTCGCCTTGCGCAAACCATAAGTTGTTATTGATAAAACGTCGGTGATTATTGCATTTAAACCGCGCGACTGTCTGCGTCATTTTTTACAGAGTGTGCGCGGCTAAGGGAATAAACCATAACCTTTAGTGATATGTTGAAAAAATAGCCCCTTGACCAGCAAAAGCGATAAAGGTTATGAGTTTTTAAAGTTAATGTAATGTTAAAAGGGATGGTGGGGCGGAGATAAATCATGTTTTGCCGCTTCGCTTAAGCGGAATATCAGCCTTTCCACGTTAATTTAAGTCAAATAACCCTGTCAGCCCGCTTCAGCGCTTAATTTTCACGGATTAGTGCAGCATTTCGCTTTTCTGACGGTGGATCGCAGGCGTTATTTTCAGTAGGTTATAGAAAGTTTGTTACTGTTTTATTTTCCGCACGGCGTTAATAAGCCACCGCGAAAAACGGACAAACCATCTACTAAAACCGATGGAAGGGAAAACTATGCGTATTGGTGTACCTAAAGAGAGGTTGGCCAATGAAACCCGCGTGGCCGCGACGCCGAAAACGGTCGAGCAGCTACTTAAACTGGGTTTCACCGTCGCGATTGAGAGCGGCGCGGGCAAGCTGGCAAGTTTTGACGACGAGGCGTTTGCCCAGGCGGGCGCGACCATTGTCGACGGTGACAATGTCTGGCATTCGGATGTGATCCTGAAAGTGAACGCGCCGCTGGAGGAGGAGATTGCGCTGCTCAATCCGGGCACAACGCTGGTGAGCTTTATCTGGCCTGCGCAAAACCCGGCGCTGATTGAGACGCTGGCGGCACGCAACGTCACGGTGATGGCGATGGACTCTGTTCCGCGCATCTCTCGTGCTCAGTCGCTGGATGCGCTGAGTTCGATGGCGAATATTGCCGGTTATCGCGCGATTGTCGAAGCCGCCCACGAGTTTGGCCGCTTCTTTACGGGGCAGATCACCGCCGCCGGTAAAGTACCGCCAGCCAAAGTGATGGTGATTGGCGCAGGCGTTGCCGGTCTTGCCGCCATCGGTGCGGCCAACAGCCTTGGTGCGATTGTCCGCGCCTTCGATACCCGCCCGGAAGTGAAGGAGCAGGTGCAAAGTATGGGCGCCGAGTTCCTTGAGCTTGATTTTGAAGAGGAAGCGGGCAGCGGCGACGGCTATGCCAAGGTGATGTCGGAAGCCTTTATCAAAGCGGAGATGGAGCTCTTTGCCGCGCAAGCGAAAGAGGTCGACATCATCGTCACTACGGCACTCATTCCGGGTAAATCGGCGCCGAAGCTGATCACCCGCGAGATGGTTGACTCCATGCAGCCGGGCAGCGTGATTGTCGATCTGGCGGCGCAAAACGGCGGTAACTGCGAATATACCGTGCCAAACCAGGTCACCACTACCGCCAACGGCGTCAAAGTGATTGGCTACACCGATCTTCCGGGTCGCCTGCCGACTCAGTCGTCACAACTCTATGGCACCAACCTGGTTAACCTGCTGAAACTGCTCTGCGTTGAGAAAGATGGCAACGTGGCGGTTAATTTCGACGATGTGGTGGTGCGCGGCGTAACGGTCGTGCGTGAAGGCGAAGTGACCTGGCCGGCACCGCCGATTCAGGTCTCTGCCCAGCCGCAGGCCGCACCAAAAGCGGCCCCCGCTGCGCCGAAAGAGGAGCCGGCACCGGCTTCACCGTGGCGTAAATATGCGCTGATGGCGCTGGCGATTGTGCTGTTTGGCTGGCTTGCTGATGTCGCACCGAAAGAGTTCCTTGGTCACTTCACCGTTTTTGCGCTCTCCTGCGTCGTCGGTTTCTACGTCGTGTGGAACGTCTCCCATGCGCTGCATACGCCGCTGATGTCGGTCACTAATGCCATCTCCGGCATTATTGTCGTCGGTGCATTGTTACAGATGGGGCACGGCGGCTGGGTCAGCTTCTTCAGCTTTATCGCAGTGCTGATTGCCAGTATCAATATTTTTGGTGGTTTCACCGTCACTCAGCGCATGCTGAAAATGTTCCGGAAGAACTAAGGGGTAACAAATGTCTGGTGGATTAGTTACAGCTGCATACATTGTTGCCGCGATCCTGTTTATTTTCAGCCTGGCGGGGCTTTCAAAGCACGAAACCTCCCAGCAGGGTAACAACTTCGGTATCGCCGGGATGGCGATCGCGCTGGTGGCGACCATCTTTGGTCCGGATGCTGGCAACGTCGCGTGGATCCTGCTGGCGATGATCATCGGTGGCGCAATCGGTATGCGCCTGGCGAAGCGCGTCGAAATGACCGAAATGCCGGAGCTGGTCGCGGTGCTGCATAGCTTTGTTGGCCTGGCAGCGGTGCTGGTGGGCTTCAACAGCTATCTTGATCACAACCCGGGCATCGATCCGGTGCTGGTGAATATCCATCTCACCGAAGTGTTTATCGGTATCTTTATCGGTGCCGTCACTTTTACCGGGTCGATTGTCGCGTTCGGTAAGCTGCGCGGGAAAATCTCCTCGAAGCCGCTGATGCTGCCGAATCGTCACAAGATGAACCTTGCCGCGCTGGTGGTCTCCTTTGTGCTGCTGCTGGTTTTCGTGCGTACCGACAGCGTTGGCCTGCAGGTGCTGGCGCTGCTGCTGATGACCATCATCGCGCTGGTGTTCGGCTGGCATCTGGTGGCGTCAATTGGCGGGGCGGATATGCCGGTAGTGGTTTCAATGCTTAACTCCTACTCCGGTTGGGCGGCGGCGGCGGCGGGCTTTATGCTCAGCAACGACCTGCTGATCGTCACCGGCGCGCTGGTCGGTTCTTCCGGGGCAATCCTCTCCTACATTATGTGTAAGGCGATGAACCGCTCCTTTATCAGCGTGATTGCCGGTGGGTTTGGCACCGACGGCTCCTCCAGCGGCAGCGAAGAGGAAGCGGGCGAGCACCGCGAAATCAACGCTGAAGAGACGGCGGAGCTGCTGAAAAACTCCCACTCGGTGATCATCACCCCGGGCTACGGCATGGCGGTGGCGCAGGCGCAGTATCCGGTGGCGGAAATTACTGAAAGACTGCGCGCCCGCGGCGTGAAAGTGCGTTTCGGTATTCACCCGGTCGCCGGGCGTTTGCCGGGCCATATGAACGTGCTGCTGGCGGAAGCGAAAGTGCCGTATGACATCGTGCTGGAGATGGATGAGATCAACGATGATTTCGCCGATACCGACACGGTGCTGGTGATTGGCGCGAACGACACCGTTAACCCGGCGGCGCAGGACGATCCGCGCAGCCCCATCGCCGGTATGCCGGTGCTGGAAGTGTGGAAGGCGCAGAACGTGATTGTCTTTAAACGTTCGATGAACACCGGTTACGCCGGTGTGCAGAACCCGCTCTTCTTTAAAGAGAATACGCAGATGCTGTTTGGCGATGCCAAAGCCAGCGTCGATGCCATTCTCAAAGCGCTGTAAGGTTGATGGCTTAACGATACCGCTCTTCGGAGCGGTATTTTTTCGCCCGCAGTAAGGCTTGCCAGAGCGTCTATACTTCTTGCTTGATCTTTTTTATAAGGAGGAAGGATGACGTTTTTGTCACGTTTTGACTTTATATCCATCTTGATGATGCCCTCATTCTGGATTGGTCTTGGTACGGTGGTGATTGTGACGCTGGTTGTCTACTGGCTCTTCACCCACTTACTGAAAATGGTGCTAAAAGGCGCGCGCAACTGGAGTGAAAAGCAGGGCGGCGTCGGCACGCTGCAGCATGTGGTGGTGGATATGCTCAGGCGCACCAGCAAATTCCTGCTCTTTGTGGCGGCGTTACTCTTCAGCCTGCGCTTCGTCGACCTTCCCGATCACCTCTTTAACACCCTCGGGCACGCCTGGTTTTTAGTGCTGGCGATCCAGATCGCGCTCTGGCTTGATCAGGGCGTGGTGTCATGGATGCGCCACCTGATGTACTCCCCTAACACCAGCAAAAACCCGGTCACTATGGTGATTGCCGGTCTGCTGCTGCGCATGATGCTCTGGACGATGATGCTGCTGTCGATCCTGGCAAACGTCGGCGTCAACATTACCGCGCTGGTAGCCAGCCTCGGAGTAGGCGGTATCGCCATTGCGCTGGCGGTGCAAACCATTCTGAGCGACGTTTTTGCCTCGCTCTCCATCGGCTTCGATAAACCTTTTGAGATTGGTGACTTTGTGGTGTTCGGCGACGTTGCCGGTACCATTGAGCATATTGGTCTCAAAACCACCCGTATTCGCAGCCTGAGCGGGGAGCAGATTGTCTGCGGCAACGCCATTCTCTTGCAGCAAACCCTGCATAACTATAAACGTATGCAGACGCGCCGTATCGTCTTCACCTTTGGCCTGGCGCTTACCACGCCGCCGGATAAGCTGCGTAAAGTGGGCGAAATGGTGAAAACCATTATCACCGAAGTGGGCAATACGCGTTTCGATCGCGCCCACTTCCTCGGCTTTGGTACCGATCGGCTGAACTTTGAAGTGGTGCACATTGTTAATTCGGCGGATTACAACACCTACATGGATATTCAGCAGGAGATCAATATCCGCATCATGGAGCAGCTGGCAGCAGAAGGGATTGAGCTGGCGATACCGTGCGTGGTGGTGAAAGGGGGGCTGGCAGTTGAAACGCCCTCCGTAGAGCCGCAGAGTGAACAACCGGCAGTATAAAAAAACCCGCCTCGCGGCGGGTTAGTTGCTTAGTCGTCTTCGTCGTCATCCAGCTCAACGGGCGACTGGTAATCATCCGGTTTGATAACCAGCAAATCGCAGCGCAGGTGATCGATCACCTGCTCTGCGGTATTGCCGAGAAACGCGGCGGAGATACCGGTGCGGCCGATGGTGCCAAGCACCACAATCCCGGCCTGTAAATGTTCCGCCAGGTCCGGGATCACCTCTTCCGGCAACCCTTTCTCGACATGGGTCATTTTCTCATCGATACCAAACTTTTGCCGTAGCGCTTTCATCGCCAGCAGATGCTGGCCGCGAATGGCGTCGTTATAGACGCTCGGATCAAACTCCGGCAGTTCAATCGCAATATTGATAGGGGTGACAGGATAGGCACCGACGAGGTGCACTTCAGTATGGTTGACCTGCTCAGCCAGATGCTGGGTCTCTTTCACCAGCTTCTCATTCAGCGCGTTGTGGTAGATCTCTTCGCTGGCAAGGTTAACGGCAACCACAGCGCGACCGCCTTCTGGCCACGGCTGATCTTTGACCATCCAAACCGGGCAGGGGCATTTACGCAGCAGATGCCAGTCGGTCGGGGTAAAAATCACCGATTCCAGTTTGTCGTGCTGGTGGGTCATCTTCAGCAACAGGTCGTGGCCGCCGGAGAGCACTTCCTGGATAATCGCTTCGAAAGGACGGTTATGCCACACCACTTTGATGTCGATTGGCACACCCGCGTCGAGATAGTATTTCGCCTGTTCGCGGATCCATGCGGTGCGCTGGCTGATAACGCCCTGGCGCATCGCCGTTCGCTCATCGGGGGACAGAAGGGTGGTCATCTCGTATGAGAAGTCGTAAATCGGTAGAAATGCTTTGATCCGACCGCCAATCCGTTGATGCAAATACACGGCACGTCGTAATGCGGGTTGATCGTCCTGATTAGGATCGATGGCGACCAACATATTCTGATACTTAGCCATACAGGGTCTCCTTACATCTGTCACCACTCTCTGACAGTAAAAGATAACCCATATAAGCTGAATGAAACAGCGGAAACCTTTTGCCGGATCAATAAATCAGAAAAATGTAATGAACCGGCAAAAAGGCAAAAGGTGGGGGTAAAAATCAGGCAACGTTACGGGCATGACCCGCCAGCTCAGAGAGCAAATCGCCATTTTCGATGGTGATATATTTCCCTTTCACCGCCAGCATGCCGCTCTTCTGGAAACGACCCAGCAGACGGCTGATGGTCTCAACGGTCAGGCCCAGATAGTTGCCGATATCGCCACGGGTCATGGTCAGACGGAATTCACGCGGCGAGAAACCACGCTGCGCAAAACGACGGGAGAGGTTGTAGATAAACGCCGCCAGGCGCTCTTCCGCGTTTTTCTTCGACAGCAGCAGGATCATATCCTGATCGCCTTTGATCTCACCGCTCATCAGACGCATCATCTGCTGGCGCAGGCTCGGCATTTTACCGGAGAGATCGTCCAGCGTTTCGAACGGGATCTCACACACCATTGAGGTCTCCAGCGCCTGAGCGAAGCTCGGGTGATGGCCGGTACCGATGGCGTCAAAGCCCACCAGATCGCCCGCCAGATGGAACCCGGTGATCTGCTCATCGCCCTGTTCGGTGATGGTATAGCTTTTGATGGTGCCCGAGCGGATAGCGTAGAGCGATTTCAGCTCATCGCCTGCTTTAAACAGGGTCTGACCTTTCTGGATGGGCTTTTTACGCTCAATGATATTGTCGAGCTGATCCAGCTCATGTTCATTAAGAGTAAAGGGGATGCAAAGCTGGCTGATACTGCAATCCTGACAATGGATAGCACAACCGCCAGACTGAATGCGTCGAATAATTCGCTTTTCCGGGATCATAGGTCTGCTCTACGCCGTAATTGATATTGGTCAATTTTAACATCTTTTTATGGCGCACGTAAGCCTGGCAAAACGTCAATTCACCATAAATGAAACAGTGGAGCGAAACGGTAAAGACTTACTTTGTCTCATGTTATTGAATTTCCACTAGTTCACTAAGGCTTTAGCGAGCGAAGTGCATGAAATACATACCAAACAGACCTGTTTTCTCACAATAGTAAGTAGCGTTCATGGCGAAGTAGCCACTCTTTACGCGCCACACCGCCCGCATAGCCGGTTAGCATGCCGTTGCTGCCGATTACGCGGTGGCAGGGGACGACAATACTAATCGGATTGGCACCGTTCGCCGCACCCACGGCACGCGCCGCGCCGGCGCGACCAAGAATTGTCGCCAGTTGACCATAATGCATCACCTGGCCGCAGGGGATGGTGCGCAGCATCTGCCACACTTCGCGCTGAAAAGGGGTACCGCCCGTCGCGGTCGGCAGGGTATCAATCACCGCCAAATCCCCGTCGAAATAGTCCTGCAGTTTTTGGCTCAGCCCGCCTGGGTTACGGGAAGCCAGGCGCTGATACCCTTCGCGGCGATAGTGAATATTCAGCAATTCAACCATCCGGGCATCATGTTCTTCCCACTCGACGGCGCGCAGCTGAAACTGCTCATCGCAGATGACCCACAGCGGGCCAAGCGGGGTGGAGATTTTATCTTCAAGCAGGGTGAGCATCTCGCGTCCTTATCACTTAATAGCGGCGATAATTTAGCAAACAAAAAAATGCTTCACCATACCCTGAAAGGGTGGCAATTTTAGGTGTCAATAAGGAAATAACCCTTAAGAGTTAATTGACGGAGGAAATATAAGGTTACTAACGTTTATTAATTAAAAAAATAGAGCCTGCCGACATCCGTCAGGCTCCAGAGTACACACAAACTGAGCATCCAATCTTTATTTTTTGCACGCGATCCTTGCGCCTTCTTTATATTTATAGCGGCCATAATAATTATTGCCAGTTTTAATCAGTGATTAATTTCACGATTATTTAACAAAGGTTCAGGGTATAAAAAGGCACGCCGTTATACTCTTTTTATAACCCCTTGTGCCTACGCGTAATTTGCCCACAGCATTGAGAAGCGCTCCTGTGCCAGCTATAGTACTTCAGCAGATGTTGCTGGAGGACTGCCCCATGAACCCGGATGAAAAATCGCTGTTTCTTGACGCCATGGAGGATGTCCAACCCCTGAAGCGCAGTGCCGATGTGCACTGGCACCCGAACCATAAATCCCGACCATTGCAGCGCATTGACACCCTGCAGCTCGATAATTTTCTGACCACCGGTTTTCTTGACCCGGTTGCGCTCGATACGCCGCTGGAGTTTCGCCGCGAAGGGCTGCAAATCGGCGTGCTTGATAAACTGCGGCTCGGCAAATATAGCCAGCAGGCGAGCCTGAACCTGCTGCGCCAGCCCGTCGAGCAGTGCCGGCAGATGCTGTTTAGCTTTATGCATCAGAGCCGTAAGGATGGGCTGCGCAATGTGTTGATCATTCACGGAAAAGGGCGCGACGAAACCTCGCACGCCAATATCATCCGTAGCTACCTGGCGCGCTGGCTGCCGGAGTTTGAGGATGTGCAGGCGTTCTGCCCGGCGTTGCCGCACCACGGCGGCAGCGGCGCATGCTATGTCGCCCTGCGCAAATCCGAGCAGGCAAAGCAGGAGAACTGGGAGCGGCACGCCAAGCGCAGCCGCTAGCCGACAAGCGGAACATCCGCTAAGCGTGTGGTCCAGGCGGGGGAGAGCAGGGAGCGCTTCATCCTCCAGCCCGGCGTAACGCCCTGGCCGGCAAACCATAATTTATTTCCCTTCTTATTAAGCGTGTCTAAAACATTCATTAGCGATTCGCTATTTTCTCGCGGAGTAAATTCATCGAATAAATTAAGTTGCGCAACGCCTTTACTAAAAAAATCCCCCAGCATAACGCCCGCTTTTTGATATCTCGGCCCTTGCTTCCAGATAATATCCAGGCTACGCGTTGCTGCCGCAATAATATCGCGGGTGTCATGGGTTGGCGTTAGCAAACGTATGCCTGCGCTGTTGCTGTAATAAGGTTCGTCGTCATCGTGCGGGCTACTCTTAATAAAAGCACCGACATAGCGGCAATATTGACGATCCGCGCGCAGTTTTTCAGCGGCCCGCGCTGCCCAGGTGCAGATGCCTTCGCGCACCGATGCGTAGTCACTGACGCGATCGCCAAAGGAGCGGGAGCTGATGATCTCATGCTTCGCCGGCGCGAATTCAGCAAATCCAAGACAGGATTCGCCGCGCAGTTCACGTACCGTTCGCTCCAGCACGACGCTGAAGTTTTTGCGGATAAGCCATAAATCGCTCTGTGCCAGCTTGAGCACGGTATCAATACCCATCGCCTCCAGCCGCTTGCTCAGATGGCGGCCAATCCCCCACACTTCGCCTACCGGCAGGGCGGCCATCAGCTTTAGCTGCTGCGCCTGGCGCGACAGATCCACCACGCCGCCGGACGCCTGCGGCCACTTTTTTGCGGCGTGATTCGCCAGCTTGGCCAGCGTCTTTGTCGGCGCAATGCCGACGCCGACGGTAAGCATGGTGCGCTGATAAATGGCGTTACGCAGGGTGCGCCCAAATTCGCGCAGCTGTGGAATGCCGGTCAAATCCACAAACGCTTCATCGATGCTGTAGATATCCACCGCCGGACAGAGCTCCTCCAGCAGCGTCATCACACGATGGCTCATATCGCCATACAGCGCGTAGTTACTGCTGAACACCGCCACGCCGTGACGCTCCATCAGCGCTTTCTGCTTGAAGTAGGGGTCAGCCATCGTGATGCCGAGCGCTTTGGCTTCGGACGATCGGGAGATGACGCAGCCATCGTTATTGGATAACACCACCACCGGCTTCCCCGTTAAATCGGGCCGGAAGACGGTCTCGCAGCTGGTATAGAACGAATTAACATCAACGAGCGCGTACATGATGGCGGGGCGGCAAAGTGATCACGGTCGTCACGACGCCAACAATATGCGCGCCTTCCTCTTCATCGATCCTGATCGGCGGATAAGCGGGGTTATCCGCCACCAGCTGCGGATAAGGCCGCAGCCGCAGGCGCTTTACCATAAAACCGCTTAACAGGCGGGCGACAACGATATCGCCATCGCCCGGTTGCAGGCTGGTATCAACCAGCAACAGCGACCCTGGCAGGATCGCCGCCTCGCACATGGCATCACTGGAAGCCCGCATCACATAGGTGGCCGACGGGTGGGCAATCAGGCTGCTCACCAGGTCGATCGCATCTTCAATGTAGTCCGCAGCCGGACTCGGAAAAGCGCTGGTAGTCATAATGGGTGTCGATCTTTTATTATTACTGTATATAAATACAGTATCGCTGTTCGCACGAAAGGATCAAGCCCCTGAAGCAAGGATCATTGAAAGATCCTGATGATATTGGCAGTTTTTTGCACAATCATTTTCAGCGTGCGCGCGGCGGGCTGTGTGTTTTGCCGGTTAATGCTTTTGCAATCAAAGGGTAAGCCACTACACTTAGAGGGAATCTTTCCATTGGACGGTCCGCATGACAACGCTCAAGAGCAACAACTTCTTTTTTACCATTTTGTTATTACTGGTCAGCGTGGCGTTTTTCACCCTGATCCAGCCTTACTACTCCGCCATTATCTGGGCGGTGATCCTGGCATTGATCTTCTATCCGCTGCGCACAAAGCTCACCGCGCTACTGCGCGGGCGAAACGGTATCGCCTCGCTGATCACCGTGCTGCTGATCTGCATCCTCGTCTTTATTCCGATGATGATCGTGCTCTCGTCGCTGGCGGTAGAGATCAACGCGCTCTATCAGCGCCTGCAAACCAACGCGACGGATCTGCCGCAGCTGTTAAGCAACGGCATTGCGCACCTGCCGGAGTGGGCGAAACATGCGCTGCGGGAAAACAATTTTGATTCGGTAGACGCTATCCGCGAAAAACTCTCCGGTGTGGCACTCAGCGTCGGGCGTTATCTGGCGGGCAGCGCGGTGATTATCGGTAAAGGGACGCTGGGGCTAACCATCAGCTTCTCACTGATGGTCTATCTGCTCTTTTTCCTGCTAAAAGATGGCGCTGCGCTGGTGAAGAAGATCTACGAGGTGATGCCGCTGTCGGCCAAAATCAAACGCCGTCTGTTCCTGAAATTTGCCGGTGTGGCGCGCGCGACGGTAAAAGGAACGCTGGTGGTGGCGATTGCGCAGGGCGCGCTGGGCGGGATTGGCTTCTGGTTCGCTGGCCTGAGCGGCAGCCTACTGTGGGGCGCGCTGATGGCGTTCCTGTCGCTGATCCCGGCGGTCGGTACCGCGCTTATCTGGATCCCGGCGGTGATCTTCCTCTACTCCACGGGCGAGCTGCTCACTGCCACGCTGCTGACCCTCTACTTTGTGATTGTGGTCGGGCTGGCAGATAACCTGCTGCGTCCGCTGCTGGTGGGGAAAGATACCCGTATGCCGGACTACCTGATCCTGCTCACCACCCTTGGCGGTCTGCAATTCTTCGGCATCAACGGCTTTGTGCTTGGGCCACTGATCGCAGGGCTGTTTATCTCCTCCTGGAACTTGCTGGCAGAAGCGCGTGCCAATGCGCTTAATACGCCGCAGGAATAAAACGTAATCCGCTGCCGGAAATAAACCGGCAGCGTTCGTTTACTCTTCGTTTAATTAATTTGGTGAGCGGTAAAGAATTGCAAATACTTTGAGTAAAATCTTAGCTTGTGCTAAATATAAGGCATGTACAACAACTGAGGACAATTTTTAACCGCCACGAAGAGAAGCAATGCGCGGTAAATTGTAAAAATATGGACATTCGGTTCAGTAGTCTTACCCCCTGTTTTTCACTTCCTGTCTCCTTCTGCTGCCCGCCTGCGGGCGAACAATACTGGCGCACTGCGCTGTAGTCCTCTCCTGCCCGATCCGGCGCCCTGTGCGCAACTGTTAATTTTTTTACGGTTTTCCGCTATGCGGTAAATCGCAAGGATCTCTATTCTCAAGCAGGAGAAAAAATATGATTTACTGGATTTTATTAGCGATGGCGATTGTCTCGGAAATAACCGGCACGCTATCTATGAAATGGGCAAGTATTAACGACAGTCACAGCGGTTTTATTTTAATGCTGGTGATGATCACCTGTTCCTATATTTTCCTGGCGTTTGCGGTAAAAAAAATCGCCCTCGGCGTGGCCTACGCATTATGGGAAGGTGTCGGTATTGCCATTATTACGCTGTTTAGCGTGCTGCTGTTTGATGAACCCCTCTCACCGTTGAAAGCGGCGGGTCTGGTGGCGCTGGCGCTCGGTATTGTGCTGATCAAGTCCGGCACGCGTAAGGCCCCACGTCAGGAGCAGGGTCATGTTACTGCTTGAGTGGGTGCACGCGTTATGGCTGGCGATGGCCATTATTCTGGAAATTGTCGCCAACATCTTTTTAAAACTTTCTGACGGCTTTCGTCGCAAACTCTATGGTTGCGGATCGTTAGTGGCGGTGCTGGCGGCGTTCAGCGCGCTGTCGCAGGCGGTAAAGGGGATCGATCTCTCCGTCGCCTATGCGCTGTGGGGCGGGTTTGGTATCGTGGCGACGCTCGCCGCCGGCTGGATCCTCTTCGGCCAGCGCCTCAATGGCAAAGGCTGGATCGGCCTGGCGCTGCTGCTTATTGGGATGATGCTGATAAAACTTGCCTGATGTGATATTGCCCGCGTTTGCGGGCAACGAAATTTGTGGGCTGTATTACGCTTAGAGGACAATAACAAACGTTACGGGACACCAGTAAGGGTCGTCGATGCTCAATCCGCTAAGCTGGCGCAATATTCCCACAGCAAGAACGCTCTTTGTGATGATTTTTCTGGCGGGAGTGAGCTTAATCATCTCCGTCGTTGCGCTCCTCTATCTCTCACTGCACCTGATTAGCAGCAAAGCGAATGAAATCGACGAGCACCGCGCGGCGCTCGCCGTGCAGGGGGCAATTCAGACTTCGGTCAACAGGATGCGATCTCTCGGCCTCGATAACGCGGTGTGGGATGAAGCGGTGCGCGTCGTCTACCGCACGCCGATGGATACCGGCTGGCTCTACAACACCTGGGGCGCGGGCTTTAAAGTCGATAATCTTTATGACGGCACCTTTGTGCTGGATGAACACTTTGCAGTGGTGTGGGGGGCGTTTCGCAGCCAGCCTTTTACCGAGCGCAATCTCGCCTTTTTTGGTGACGGGCTGGCGGCGCTTATTCGCAACCATGCCGCGGCGTTGCAGCAGGGCAAGGACATTTTCGCCGGTATCACCCGCACACAGCGGGGGGTAGCATTTGTCAGCATAGGCCTGATCCGCCCGGTATCGGGGCGGCTTGAGAAGCAGGGCAGCGCGCGTCGTTACTTAGTGATGACCCGTCATCTTGATGATGAACTGCTCAGCGAACTCGGCAGCACCTTTCAGATCCAGAACCTGCGACTGTCGTCGCAAAATACCCCAGCGAGCAGTATCCCGTTACATGGATCTGCAGATGAATTCCTCGGTTATATGAGCTGGAAACCGCACTTACCTGGCGCGGAAGCGGCAGACGCGGCGGCAGACGATATTCGCCAGATCGCGATGCTCGCCTCGGGTCTTATTCTGCTGTTTATTGTGCTGAGCAGCGCCGGGCTTTATAAGCTGGCGAAAGGGGAGAAGCTGGCGCGCAGCATTGCGCTAACCGACTGGCTCAGCCGTCTGCCTAACCGACGCGCGCTGATTGAGCAGTTAGATCAGTGGAGCGAGTGGGGCAACAGCGATCTAATCAGCGTGGTGTTTATCGATCTTGATGGCTTTAAAGATGTGAACGATATCTATGGTCATGACGTGGGTGACCGGCTGATCGTCACGATTGCGCAGACGTTGCAGGAAAAAGTACCGGCCGACGGCATGCTGGCGCGCATGGGCGGGGATGAGTTCGCCATGACCCTGAGCGGGCCGTGGTCGGTTGAAAAAGCCGCCGACTTTGCGCAAACGGTGCTCGACTACTTCCGCGCACCGGTGCGCATTGGCAAACGTTCGCTGCATATCAGCGCCAGCATCGGTATCGCCAGCGGAACGCTGGTGGAATGCTCAAGCTCCGAGCTGTTCCGCCGGGCCGATATCGCCATGTACCATTCGAAAATGTGCGGCAAAGCGCGGATGACGCACTATGACGCCGCACTAAACAGCGCCCGCGAGCGCCAGCTGATGATTGAAAACGATATTCGTGACGGGCTGGAGCGCGAAGAGTTTGACGTCTGGTATCAGCCGATTATCGATGCCCGTAGCGGCAAGATGAACGGCGTTGAAGCGCTGGCGCGTTGGCCGCGGCGTCCGGATGGCGAGCTGAAACCGGACGAGTTTATCCCGATTGCTGAAACCAGTGGCCTGATTTACGCGCTGGGGCAGTTTGTCCTGCGTCGCGCCTGCCGCGATCTCTATCCGCAGGCGGGGCTCAAACTGTCGGTTAATATCTCTCCCGCGCAGTTTCGCGACCCGGAGTTTGAAGACAAAGTGGCCCAGGTGCTGGAGACCTGCCGCTTTCCGGCGCAGCGCCTGCAACTGGAGGTGACGGAAACGTACGTGCTGGAGAACCCGGAGCGCGCGCAGGCGGCGATTGCCAACCTAAAAGCGCTGGGCACGGCGGTGGCGCTCGATGATTTCGGCACCGGTTACTCCAGCATCGGCTACCTGCGGCGCTTTAATTTCGACACCATCAAAATTGATAAATCCCTTGCCGGATTAGTGGATAACGATGAGCAGGCGTCAGCATTAGTAAGCGGCACAATCCGCATTGCCAGCGCGCTGGGGATGCAGGTCGTAGCGGAAGGGGTGGAAAACGAAACGCAAATGGCGCTACTGCGTGATGCGGGCTGCGATCAGTTGCAGGGCTTCTACTTTAGCGCACCGATGCCGCTGGAGAGGCTGCTACAACAGCATCACCAGCGGCAGGAGTGAGTTACTGCACCGTATCGCTGGCCAGCGCGTCCAGCTTGTCACGAAAACCGGTCACCGCAATCGCGCGGTTATCGGCGCGCCAGCGATCTTTTGCCGCCGGGGCTGAGCTTTGCACGGCGATCAACTGCCAGCCCTCATCGGTTTTTAACATCAGCGGTGAGCCGCTATCGCCCGGCAGCGTATCGCACTGATGCGACAGCACGCTGCTCTGCGCCCAGCCCGTCACAATACAATCCTGGTGGCTGAAGAGATTATCCAGATGATCTTGCGGATAACCCGCCTGCGTCACTTTGCGGTTGGCCGCCTTCAGCGCGGCGGTAAGCGCCTCTTTATCGCCGCTAAACAGCGGCAGCGGCGTAATGCCGGAGGGCGGATAGCGTAAAACGATCAGCCCAAAATCCCATGAGGCAGCCGAGGAGGGGACAATCCACCCTTCGCCGTCGGCCTTCAGGCGTCGACCCAACGAGGCATCAACGCGCCCTTCAATACCGTGGATCTCATAGCGCCAGATCCCTTTTTGCGACACAAAGCGCAGCGCTATCGCTTTATCGACTTTGCCGCGCGGCGGCGTCAGCAGACAGTGCCCGGCGGTTAAGGCGAGATGCGGGGAGATAAGCGTGGCGGTGCAGAGATTGCCGCTGGCGGTCTCGAGCTGACCTATCGCATCCCACGGTGCGGTGGTCGGTGACGCGACACGGACACGATCGTCATGCCCAAAAAAGAGGGTTTTTATATCCCTGGCGCTAACCGCGTCCTCATCGCCATCATCAGCATGTCCAACAGCGGAAAACAAAAGCAGCGGTCCCAGCAACAGCACAACGGTTCTTCGCATAGTACTCTCAGGTGGGGAAATTATGATTATTAAGGTCGAGCCATGAGTAATAAATATAGACGGGACGCATAGAAAGCGGGAGTAAAATCAGCGTGCTACATCAATAAAGATAAAAACGGAGGGCGATAAGCGCGCAGAGAATTAACATCATCAGGATAACTTCAAAACGATAACGTCGCAGCATGCTCAGGCCTCCAGAGAAAAACGGCGCTTCACCCGAAGGGCTCAGCGCCGCGTTTTAGCACGGCGCTCATGGCGAGCGCCGGTTACAGACACGTGGCTTATGCAGCCGGCTGTGCAGCCGGTTTAGCAGCAGTGTGTTTTACGTGTTTGTGGTGTTTTTTAGCAGCCTGGGCTTTCTGCTCTACAGCCGGTTTAGCGGCTGCTTTTTTGTGGTGCTTTTTAGCAGCCTGGGCTTTCTGCTCAGCAGCCGGTTTAGCGGCAGCTTTCTTGTGCTGTTTTTTAGCAGCCTGAGCTTTCTGCTCAGCGGCTTTTTTGTGTTTCTTGTGGTGAACTTTCTTCGCCGGAGCAGCTTTAGTGTCAGCAGCAGCCGGAGCAGCGGTAGTGGTAGTCGGCGCAGCAGCCGGCGCCTGAGAGGTGGCAGCGGTGTCAGCAGCGAAAGCAGCAGAAGACAGACCCATTGCAGCGGCAACAACCAGAGCTAATACTTTTTTCATTCCGATATCCTCGAATTAGTTTCTTCATTCAACCCCACTGCGGGGCCGTTGAAAGAACTATATCCCTGTTATCGAAGCGTTTCCGTGAGTGATTGGTATCGGCGTGTAACGGAATGTACAGAGAGGGAAAACGCGCCGGAAAGCGGCTCCGGCGCGGGGTGATCAGAGGTAACGGCGGGTAAGATGCTGTCGGAAATAGTCCGCGTTCAGCGGCTCGCCGGTGGCGTTGGCAATCAGCTGTGCGGTGCTAAAGCGGCTGCCGTGCTGCCAGATGTTCTGGCGCAGCCACTCAAACAGCGCGCTGAAATCACCGGCGGCGATGGCGTCATCGAGACCCGGCAGCGCACGGCGCGCGGCGTGGAACAGCTGTGCGGCGTACATCGCGCCCAGCGTATAAGAGGGGAAGTAACCAAAGCCGCCGTCGGTCCAGTGAATATCCTGCATACAGCCGTTGCGGTAGTTGCCTTCGGTCGAGAGTCCAAGCCAGGCCTGCATCTTCTCATTCCACAGTGCCGGAATATCGTCGACCTCAATCTCACCGTCGATCAGCGCCCGCTCAATCTCATAGCGCAGAATAACGTGTGCCGGATAACTTACCTCGTCGGCGTCGACGCGAATATAGCCCGGCTTCACGCGCTGGTTCCAGGCGATAAAGTTGTGCTCTTCAAAGGCAGGCTGCATACCAAAGCGCTCAATAATCGCGGGCTGCAGACGGCGCAGGAAGGCTTCGCTGCGGCCAAGCTGCATCTCAAAGAAGAGGCTCTGTGACTCGTGGATCGCCGTCGAGCGCGCCAGCGCAATCGGCTGACCTGGCCAGCTGCGCGGCAGGTTCTGCTCGTAGCGGGCGTGACCGGTTTCATGCACCACGCCGAACAGGGCACTCAGCAACTCATTTTCATCGTACCGGGTGGTGATGCGCACATCTTCCGGCACGCCGCCGCAGAAGGGGTGGGCGCTGACATCAAGGCGTCCGCCGTTAAAGTCGAAACCGAGCGTCTTCATCGCCTGCAAACCCAGTTCGCGCTGATCGGCAATCGGGAACGGCCCTTGCGGGGCGATAAGCGTCTGCTGCGCCTGTTTCTCTACCGCCTGTTTCAGCAGATCCGGCAGCCAGCTTTTGACCTCGCCAAACAGCTCATCAAGGCGGGCGCTGGTCATATCCGGCTCGAACTTATCCAGCAGGGCATCATAGGGGGAGCAGCCTTTCGCCGCCGCGCGCAGCTTCGCCTCTTCGCGGGTGAGTTTGACCACCTCTTTCAGATTGGCGGAGAAGCCCGCCCAGTCATTGGCCGGGCGCTGGGTACGCCAGGCGTGTTCGCATTTACTGCCCGCCAGTGACAGAGCTTCCACCAGCGCTTCCGGCAGCAGGGCTGCTTCATCGTAGTGGCGCTGCATTTCGCGCAGGTTAGCCTGCTCAACATCGTTGAGATCTTCCTGAGCGGCGCTGGCAAGCCACTGACCAACCTGCGGGTTGGTTAAAATCTGGTGGCGCAGCACGCTCAGCTCTGCCAGCGCTTCACCGCGCGCAGCGCTGCCGCCCGGCGGCATCATGGCGAACATATCCCAGCCGGCAACGGCAGCAAGGTGTGAGAAACGTGACAGGCGAAGGAAGGTACGGGTGAGTTGTTGATAGTTCTGCTTATCCATAATGCCTCTGATTTTTTTGCATTTTATTAACCTGAACGCCCAAAAATAGTAGTTCTGCGGCTAATGTTAAAATCTGTACCATAATAGAGAACACATTCATTTAACCAATAAACGCATAACACAGCAAAAAACCATGAATCCTTTCATTTGGGTGATCTGCAGTTTAATGGCGCTTGACGCTGTGCGGGAGTTGATGGGCGCAAGCTCGGTCTTCGCGCTTTTCTAGCCCTTTGCCGCGCTACATCACAATAAAAAAGCCCCGCTTGCGCAGGGCCGCCTTCCTTTATACGCGCTAACGCAGACGTGCGTGCAGCCGTGTGCCGACCAGCAGGGCCAGCACCAGCATCGCCGCGATAAACCCGCCGACGCCGTTCCAGCCATAGCTGTGCCAGAATACGCCGCCCAGGGTTCCTGCCACGCTCGAGCCAAGGTAGTAGCTGAAGAGATAGAGCGACGAGGCCTGGCCTCTGGCGCGCTTAGCGCGGGGGCCAATCCAGCTGCTGGCAACGGAGTGTGCGGCAAAAAAACCGCTGGTAAAGAGCAGCATGCCGATAAAGATCGCCCACAGCGACGAGAAGAGCGTCAGCAGTAAACCGAGCAGCATGATTGAGGTAAAGGCAATCATCACCGGGCCGCGGCCATATTTGCTGGTCATCGCGCCCGCTTTTGGCGAACTCCAGGTGCCGGTCAGATAGGCCACCGACAGCAGACCAACCACCGCCTGGCTCAGCATCCACGGGGATTGCATCAGGCGATAGCCAATATAGTTAAACAGCGTGACAAACGATCCCATCAGCAAAAAGCCTTCGAGAAAGAGCAGCGGCAGGCCGCGATCGCGCCAGTGCAGACGGAAGTTAATCAGCAGCGTTTTTGGCCGCAGAGAGGAGGGGCGAAAGTGGCGCGAGGGGGGCAAAATCTTCCAGAACATCAGCGCCGAGGCCAGCGCAAAGCAGCCAATCACCGCCACCGCTACCCGCCAGTTAAAGAAGTCGGTAAAAACACCGCTCAGCAAGCGGCCGCTCATGCCGCCGATGGAATTACCGCTGATATAAAGCCCCATCGAGAAGGCGACAAAACTGGGGTGGATCTCTTCACTCAGGTAGGTCATGCCGACTGCCGCCACGCCGCTTAGGGATAGCCCCACCAGCGCGCGCATCACCAGAATGCCGTGCCAGCTGGTCATCATCGTTGAGAGCAGCGTGCAGCACGACGCCAGAAGCAGCGCGGTAACCATCACATTTTTGCGCCCAATGGCATCCGATAACGGCCCGGTAAACAGCAGGCCAATCGCCAGCATGGCGGTAGAAATAGAGAGGGAGATACTGCTGCCGGCGGGCGAAACACCGAACTCATGGGAGAGCACCGGCAAGATGGGCTGAACGCAGTAGAGCAGGGCGAAGGTCGCCAGCCCGGCGGAAAAGAGCGCCAGCGTGACGCGCATAAATTGGGGAGTGCCACGTTTAATAAACTGCCCCGGCAGGGCGGCGGGTTTTTCGTTAACGATGTGTGTCGGTTCGCTATCAACCGTTGTTGTACGACTCACTTGAGATCCTTACCTTTTTGGCCCGTCATTACGGGGACGGGCTTACCACGGCGTAAGGGTATGAAAGCGGCATTATTCTGTCTAATATATTAATAATCTCAAATAAGACGTTAAAAATATGAATATCGAACTGCGCCATCTGCGCTACTTTATCGCCGTTGCGGAAGAGCTCCATTTTGGTCATGCCGCCGCACGGCTGAACATCTCGCAGCCGCCCCTGAGCCAGCAAATTCAGATCCTCGAACAGCAGGTCGGCGCGCGGTTGCTGGCCCGCACAAATCGTAGCGTCTCATTGACCCCGGCCGGGCGCCAGTTTCTGGCCGACAGCCGGCAGATCTTAAACCAGGTGGATGAAGCCGCCGCCCGTGCGCTGCGTTTACACCAGGGCGAGACAGGCGAGTTACGCATTGGCTTTACCTCCTCCGCGCCCTTTATTAAAGCGGTCTCAGACACCCTCTCTTCCTTTCGCCAGCGCTACCCGGATGTGCATATCCAGACGCGAGAGATCAACACCCGCGAACAGATAGCGCCACTTAATGAGGGAACGCTGGATCTCGGTTTAATGCGCAACACCCCGCTGCCGGAGACGCTGGCGTGGGAGGTGATCCTGCGCGAACCGCTGCTGGCGATGGTTCCGCGTAACCACCCGCTGGCAACACGTACGGCTGTCTCGCTGCACGAACTGGCGCAGGAGCCGTTTGTCTTTTTCGATCCCCATGTTGGCACCGGCCTGTATGACGACATCCTCAGCCTGATGCGACGCTACCAGCTGACGCCGCGCATCGCGCAGGAAGTGGGCGAGGCGATGACCATTATCGGCCTGGTAGCGGCGGGGCTTGGCGTTTCGATTTTGCCCGCCTCGTTTCACCGCGTTCAGCTCAGCGAGATGTGCTGGATACCGATTATTGAGGAGGATGCCGTCTCGGAGATGTGGCTGGTGTGGTCAAAACACCAGGAGCAGGGGGCGGCGGCGGCGCGTTTCAAACAGCAGCTCCTTGACGCGGCAAACGGCTGAATTTCACCCATAACGGCGGGCAAAATGTGCGTTAAATCACAAGCATGGGTAAATATTTGACGACAGCCGTTAAGTGTTTCACCATAGCCGAATGTTTATTTCGAAGCGCGAAAATAAGGGAGTATGAGGTGGTCGCTGATAGCCAGCCGGGGCATATTGATCAAATAAAGCAGACCAATGCGGGCGCAGTCTATCGCCTCATCGACCAGCTTGGCCCGGTCTCGCGTATCGACCTCTCCCGTCTGGCGCAACTGGCTCCGGCAAGCATCACCAAAATCGTACGCGAAATGCTGGAAGCCCATCTGGTGCAGGAGACGGAGATCCAGGAGCCGGGTAGCCGCGGGCGTCCGGCGGTCGGGCTGGTGGTGGAGACCGAAGCCTGGCACTACCTCTCGCTGCGCATTAGCCGCGGCGAAATTTTTCTCTCCCTGCGCGATTTAAGCAGCAAGCTGGTGGTTGAGGATCGTCTCGATCTTCCCTTAACCGCCGCCGACCCCTTACTCACCCGCATCATTACTCAAATCGATCAATTTTTTATCCGCCATCAGCACAAGCTTGAGCGGCTGACGGCGATCGCCATCACGCTGCCGGGCATTATTGATACGGAAAATGGCATTGTTCACCGCATGCCCTTTTATGAGGATGTGAAGGAGATGCCGCTCGGCGAAGCGCTGGAGGAGCACACCGGCGTGCCGGTCTATGTGCAGCATGACATCAGCGCCTGGACGATGGCGGAAGCGCTGTTTGGCGCATCGCGCGGCGCACGGGATGTGATTCAGGTGGTGATCGACCATAACGTCGGCGCCGGGGTGATCACCGATGGACGCCTGCTCCATGCGGGCAGTAGTAGCCTGGTGGAGATTGGACATACGCAGGTCGACCCTTACGGCAAGCGCTGCTACTGCGGCAACCACGGCTGCCTCGAGACCATTGCCAGCGTGGAGAGCGTGCTGGAGCTGGCGCAGCTGCGCATGAGCCAGTCGATGAGTTCGATGCTGCACCAGCAACCCCTGACGGTGGAGTGGCTCTGCCAGGCGGCGCTGAAGGGCGATCTGCTGGCAAAAGATATCATCAGCGGCGTCGGGGCGAATGTCGGGCGCATTCTCGCCATCATGGTCAATTTGTTCAACCCGCAAAAAATATTGATTGGCTCTCCGCTGAGCCTTGCGGCAGATGTGCTGTTTCCCACCATTGCCGACTGCATTCGCCAGCAGGCGCTACCCGCGTACAGCCAACATATCTCTGTTGAGAGTACGCAGTTCACCAATCAGGGCACCATGGCGGGTGCCGCGCTGGTAAAAGACGCGATGTATAACGGATCGCTGCTGATTCGTTTGTTACAGGGGTAACATTTTTACCCAGTCGCGATAAAAATTGCGCTATCTCAAATTGAGCCTCCACCACTTCCCGTAGACTTTCTGCTCTGAATTATATTTCCGGATTATATTTTCGTTGCTTAACGGTGGAGTTACTTATGCTTAAGCGTTTCTTTGTTACGGGTACAGACACTTCTGTCGGGAAGACAGTGGCGTCCCGCGCGCTGCTCCAGGCGCTGGCTGCCAGCGGCAAAACGGTGGCAGGTTATAAGCCTGTTGCAAAAGGAAGTCAGGCAACGCCGGAAGGGCTGCGTAATAAAGACGCGCTGGTGCTGCAAAGTGTCTCCTCCCTCGAACTGCCTTACAGCGCCATCAACCCGATTGCGCTGAGTGAAGAGGAGAGCAGCGTAGCGCACAGCTGTCCCATCAACTACACCCTGCTGTCGAACGGACTGGCCGATTTGTGTAAGCAGGTCGATCACGTCGTTGTCGAAGGCACCGGCGGCTGGCGCAGCCTGATGAACGATCTGCGTCCGCTCTCCGAGTGGGTGGTGCAGGAGCAGATGGCGGTGGTGATGGTGGTGGGGATTCAGGAAGGGTGCCTCAATCATGCCCTGCTCACCGCTCAGGCGATCGCCAGCGATGGCCTGCCGCTGATTGGCTGGGTGGCAAACCGCATCAACCCAGGCCTTGCGCACTATGCCGAGATCATCAACGTGCTCAGCAAAAAACTGCCCGCACCGCTGGTGGGTGAGTTGCCCTATCTCCCGCGGCCTGAACAGCGCGATCTCGCCCACTATATCAATCTGCAAATGGCCACCGGCATGCTGGTCGCTGACCGCGTGCTCGCCTGAGCCGCTTTTCTGAATCTTTTGCCGGATAGCGCTGATGCCTGTCCGGCCTGGCGCATTCCGACCAGCGCGCTACGCCTGTTTTACTCTGCATATTTTTGAATGAAATATCTGAAAGGGAAGTTAGAGATTTCCGGCGAGGGCTACGCTTAATTGAAAAATGTCCCTGGAGATAAAGGCCATGTATGCATATGCAAAAGAGAAAACTAAATCCCCGCTTTCCGCACATAATGCCGCGCCTTCAGAGGATGAAATTCTTGAGCAATTGCGAATAAATAATATCCCTAAGGATGACCTTAAAAGTATTCTCGATAAAATAAAGCAGCTCAATCCGAAATTAAAAGAGCCTCATCTGCTGGTCGGCAAATATCGCTCAGGTGCGACTGCGGGTGGCAACAGTAACGCAAGCGCTGCTTCATCCAGAAGCGCAAAATCAACATCAATAGACAAGTCAAATAAAAAATTCCCTGCCGATGTGGTGGATGGTGCGCTCTATTTATATGCAACAAACGAAGGGGCACTATATATTAACTCTCTTATCAGAAAGGAAAAAGGACAAGACATTGAGGTCCCTGATCCTGCTTCACTGGCGAAAGATGCCAAAAAACAGTTTGAAGGCGGCGAAAATTCAGCGCCCTTCGCGCCCGGGATAGATATAAAAAGAGTCATAAAAATATTGAGCAAAAAAGGGAATGCGATTGCAATTATGAAACAGGCTACGGAAGAGGCAAAGTTTTCGGGGTTGAACACCTATTTAAGAGGAACGAAATACAGATCAGTTCTCAATATCATCGAACCTGGTATGTTAGTTAGCGCCAATTTTCTTATGTCGGTCACCCAGGATAAAAAGATGGCAGAAAGGTTTGCTGTCGGTAAATATAATACTTCTTCAGATAATGATGAGTTGGGCGTGATATACGACATTATAGGTAATCCAAAAGAGTTTAAATTTGGTAACGTTGCCGAGAAGGAGAGTATTTTTCCAGTAGGAACCAAATTTAAATATATGGGGCGAAGTGGGACCACCTATCGCTTTGTTGAGCAATCACCTGCGGAAGTGAAAAAATATAAAGGTGATATTTACAGGTTGTACAGATAACGATCCTGGCGGCTGTTCATCGCGTTGCTTCGGTAAATCAAAGCCCTGGAGAGAAACTGATGTATGCCTATGCAAAAGAGAAAGCCAGGGCGCAAAACCAAAGCAATGCCGAATCATCTTCAGAAGATGACGCGGAAGATACCGCGCGCCATCTTATTGCAAAACAGGCGCGGCGCGCTGGCCTTGCGAAATCTATTCAGACGTACCAGCAAGCATTTCAGGCTGTCTATAACGTTTATGGCGGAACGGTATACAAAGAGATCTGGTACGCGCTTGGCGACACCATCCCCTTAAACAGCACAGCGATGATCACCCCTGAACATATGGCGGCGATTGCGGATTTTATTGTTGCCCGGGAAATGATTTCGCGATCCATCTATACCAGCACGACGCCGGACAATATGCCGATGGATGTGACGAAGGTGAAAGATGCACTGCAAAAGATTCCCTTTCCGGTGCTTAACAAGGCCATCTCTCTGGGGCAGTTTATTACCGCGACAAACGACAATATTACCAACCATGCTGGCAGGCGCGGCTTGAAAAACGTTGCGCCAAGAGGCTGGGCGGAGGGCAAAACATGGGCATCTGTGCCGGGTATCGGCGCTGCCGGGAAAATTGCGACGCAGGGCATTCACCCCGACGAAACCATAGTGTCGTTGAGTAAAGACAAATTCGGTGAATGGGCACCGGCCACGAATCACAGCTCGACAAACTTAGTGCTGCATGAATATGCCCACGCGATTGATCGTAGCTTTGGCGAAAAAGCGTTAATGGGGCCAAAGGGCACGGGCGAAGCGGGAGATTATTTAAGCAAACGACCCAGTTTTATTTCTGCCTGGGAAAAAGATCTGGGCAACACATCGCCGGAATCATTTGATAACTACTACTGGCAGGGCGGCACCAGCGGCGGGGCGGAAGAGGCTTTTGCCGAAGGGTTCAGTGATTTGTACGGGAAAACAGAGCAGCGGAATTGGCCAAATATTAAAGCTTATCTTGCGCGCAAAATGAAATCGGTGACCTGAAGGCGCTAACCGCGGCTTATCCGGCCTGCGGTTAACGCCATTTGGCAAATTCCCTTAACTCTCGCTGTGGATCGCCAGCGCCCGGCGCGTTTTCCCGGAGCTTAAATACTCAGCAATATAGTCCTGTGAAATCTCGCCGTTATAGCGACCCTCTTCATCGACGATTGGCATCCAACTGGTATTGCTCTCATAGAGCCTTGAAAGCACCACGCGCAGGTTATCCTCCGCTTTACCGGTGATGCGGAACGGATGCAGCAGGGCAGCGCAGTCGCGGGCATCATGGCGCGCTTCGCGACGTTTGACAAAGCCGAGCGGTTTACCGGCACCGTCGACCACCGTTACGGCACGCATATCGTTATCATCCATAATGGCAAACGCCTCAGCGGCGGGGGTCGATTCGCGCACGGTAATGGTCGGTTGCTGATCGGTGACGTCCCCGGCAGAAACCAGCAGCAGGCGCTTGAGCGTCCGGTCCTGGCCGACAAACGATCCGACAAACTCATTCGCCGGTTTTGCCAGCAACTCATCGGGGCTGGCGCACTGCACGATGCGTCCCTGACGGAACACCGCAATGCGGTCGCCGAGCTTTAATGCTTCGTCGATATCGTGGCTGACCAGCAGCACCGTCTTTTTCAGCGCGCGCTGCATCTCAAGGAACTGGTTCTGGATCACTTCGCGGTTGATCGGGTCGACCGCGCCGAAGGGTTCATCCATCAGCAACACCGGTGGATCGGCCGCCAGCGCGCGGATCACGCCAATACGCTGCTGCTGGCCTCCGGACATCTCGCGCGGGTAGCGGTGCAGGAACTTTTTCGCATCAAGCGCCACCATCTCCATCAACTCTTCCGCACGGCTTTTGCAGCGCGCTTTATCCCAGCCCAGCATGCGCGGCACCACGGTAATGTTCTCTTCGATAGTCATATTGGGAAACAGGCCGATCTGCTGGATCACATAGCCGATATTGCGCCGCAGAGTAACCGTATCCATGCCGCTGGTGTCTTCACCGTTAATCAGGATCTTGCCGCTGCTTGGCGTAATCAGGCGGTTAATCATCTTCAGCGTAGTGGTTTTGCCACAGCCGGAAGGGCCGAGCAGCACGCACATTTCACCTTCCGGTACCATCAGGTTGACGTTGTCGACGGCATTCACACTCTGGCCGTTCTTTTGCGTAAATTGTTTGGTCAGATTTTCCAGTTTAATCATTATCGAATCCCCTTCGGCGTCAGCACGATTTGTAAGCGGTGCAGTAACCAGTCGAGCACAATCGCCAGCACACAGATCATCACCGCGCCGGCAATCAGCATGCGGATATCACTCCCGCCAATGCCGTTCAGCAACAGCAGTCCCAGCCCGCCCGCACCAATCACGGCGGCGATAGCCATTACGCCAATATTCATCACCACAGCGGTACGGATCCCGCCGAAAATCACTGGCAGCGCCATCGGGATCTCCACCCAGCGCAGGCGCTGCCAGAAGGTCATGCCAATCCCGCGGCCCGCTTCACGCAGCCCCGGCGGCAGGCTGTCGAGGGCGGTGTGGGTGTTGCGCACAATCGGCAGCAGCGAGTAGAGAAACACCGCAGTAATTGCCGGTAATGCGCCAATCCCCTGGCCGACCAGAGAAAAGAGCGGGATCATCAGCCCAAACAGGGCAATTGATGGAATGGTCAGCACCAGCGTTGCCAGGCCGAGTACCGGCGTTGCCAGCCATTTGTGGCGCACAATCAAAACTCCCAGCGGTACGCCAATGAGTATCGCCAGGCCCACAGCCAGCAGCACCAGCCAGAGATGCTGGAAGGTGAGGCTCGCCAGGTAGCCTGCGTTGTCCATCATGTAGTGAATCGTGTCCATAGGCTCTCCTTACAGCAACCCTTTCTCGCGCAGGAAGTCGCGGGCGACCTGCTGCGGCGTCTGGTGATCGATATCGACTTTCGCGTTGAGGGAGATAATCACCTCGTTGTTCAGCAGCCCGGAGAGCGTATTGAGCGCCTCTTCTAAGCCCGGGTTGGCCTCAAGGGTGTCTTTACGCACCACCGGGGTGACCGCATAACTCGGGAAGAAGCCTTTATCATCCTCCAGCGTTTTCAGATCGAAGCCTTTCAGACGGCCATCGGTGGTGTAGACCAGACCAGCATCGACAAAGCCGTCGCGGATGGCGTTATAGACCAGGCCGGGGTCCATCTGGCGGATTTGCGGGCGATCCAGTTCCATGCCATACGCCTGCTGCAACGGTTTCATGCCGTCGCTGCGCCCGGCAAACTCCAGATCGAGGCCCAGCAGCCAGTTCTTTTTCGGGTTGGTTTTACGGATCTCTTCAATCTTCGCCACCATTTGCGACATGGTGGTGATGTGCTCAGCCTCGGCGCGTTTACGCTGCATGGCGAAAGCATAGGTGTTGTTCATGTTGGCCGGGTTAAGCCACACCAGACCGTGTTTCGCATCGAGGCGTTTGACGGTGTCGTAGGTCTCCTGTGCCGACATGCGTTTGTTGATGTGGTTAAAAATAATCAGCGAGGTGCCGGTATATTCCCAGGTCATATCGACCTGCTTGTTGATCATCGCGTTACGGGAAATCACCGTCGCGATATTGGTCTGCGGCTGCACCTGGAAGCCTTTTTTCTGCAAATACTGCACGGTCAGGGCCGACAAAATATGCTGCTCGGTAAAGCTTTTGGTCGCCACAATCAGCGGTGCCGCATGGGCGCTGGCGGTAATTAGCGCCGTTGCTGCCAGCCAGCCCAGCGTATGAAAAAGTCGTTTCATCACACTTCCTCTTATTGTTATCACGCCGTGTGCGGGCTAAGAAGACGGCCCAGCGCCGCCAGCAGGGTATCGAGGATCAGGGCGAACAGCGCCGTGGCGGCTGCGCCTAAAATCAGCGTCGGGAAATCATTGAGATAGATACCGGGGAAGATAAGTTCGCCATAGCTGCTGGCGCCAATCAGAAACGCCAGTGGCGCGGTACCGACGTTAATCGCTGTCGCAATTCGCACCCCGGAGAGGATCACCGGCAGGGCATTCGGTAGCTCCACCTGGCGTAAGCGCTGCCATTTGGTCATGCCAATCCCATTCGCCGCTTCAATTAACGAGGCGGGCACCGAGCAGAGCCCGGCATAGGTGTTGCGCACAATCGGCAGCAGTGAGGCAAGAAACAGCGCGATGATCGCTGGCGTATCGCCAATGCCAATCACCACCATCGCCAGGGCCAGCACCGCAAGCGGCGGCAGCGTGTTACCGACGTTGAAAATCTGCATTACATACTCGGCTACCCCGCGTGCGGCGGGGCGGCTAAGGGCGATACCGCTGGGAATACCGACTAAGAGTGCAAAAAACATTGAGCTGAACACCAGAATCAGGTGCTGTTGCCCGAGATAAATCAAATCCACCTGGCGGGCTTTTATCGTCTCCAGCCCGACACCCCAGGTAATCAGCGCCAGTATGGCGACAATCCCGGCGATAAACAGCAGCGCGCGGGTAAGCATGGAAGTCTGCATGGCAGTGTCTCTCCCTGTTTGCATGCGTTATAGCAACGGCAGGTTGCGTGTTGTTATGCCATGTTCGGCAGGGTGCTTTGAGCTATAGCAAGCGTGCGGGGATGCTTCCAGTTCTGAGGCCGCTTTTTAAAACCCAGCGGCAGGCGGCTTTTGCACAGTAAGCCTTACCGCGTAAAGGCCGATCGGAATATTAAAGAATTGTCTTAAAAGCGAAGCGGCAGGAGTGACGTTGTCACATATGGTTGCCGGGATAAACTATCCCGGCATGTGAAAGAGAGGGTGTTAACGAAAAAGCGGCTTCTGCGCCACCGGCATTAACAGGTTCGCTTGCCACTCTGCCAAAGTAAGCTGTGCCAGCCGGGCGAGCGCCTGCCAGAAAGGGTGCTGCGCCTGCTCCTCCAGCACGGCAAGAAAGCGGCCCGACCACGGCAGCAAATGCCACGCCAGAAGCTCATCGCAGGCCTGCGTCTTTCCCTGCTCCGCCAGCCAGGCCGCCAGCATCAGCAGGGTGCCGATATGATCCTCCGGCTCGTTTTGCTGCATCTCGAAAGCAATGTTGTTGTCGCGCAGCCACTGGCGCAGCGCCAGCGTCGAGTCGCCAAACAGCACGCACTCTTTATCCAGCCATACCGAGCCCCACGGCGGCGCAGGCAGCGCCCACGGGCCGATAAACAGCCGCTGCCAGGCGTCGGTTAACGGCTCTTCGCCATCCGCTGAAAATTGTTCAGCCAGCGGAAGCAGCAGGTTTTGCGCCAGTGGCCATGATGCCATCCACTCATTATGTGTAAAGGCGCTGACCAGCGGCGCAGAAGGTTCGCTCTGCGGGGGATAGTAAAAGAGGGCGCCGAGCACGCGGGCGGTGAAAATAAACGATTCACGGTTTTCAACTGTCATGGTATTTCCCGAAAAAGTGCCGAAGGCCGGATAAGCGCTAATCGCTATCCGGCCCCGCAATCGATCACCCGGCAACGGCGACGCCAACGGTCATATGCAGCCCATAAAAGAGGCCGCGGCCAATCAGCTCCCCGGCAACCACCAGCGCAAACCCAACCAGCAGGCTACTGACACGCGGCTGTCTGCGCAGCACCAGCGGGCAGATCCAGCAGCCCAGCCCCAGCGCTAAAAGCAGCAGTCGCAGCGCCTGGAGCAAGCCGTAATCCGGGATCAGCGCGGTCGCCTGCTGCACGGAGGAGTGAATCTCGCCAAGCTGCATGCTCTGCATCACCACCACCGCCGCGCTTGCCAGCAGCGCGAACACGCTTATCGCCGCAAAACGGGAGGCCGGAAAGCGCATGCCGACAAAGCGCAGTAACAGTGCGGCGAGCAGCGGGCCGCCGATCAGCATGGTGAGGAAGAAGCTGGCAGTGGTGTAGCCGTTATGCCAGGTCGGCACGGTCTCAATCTGATAGACCCGCGTCATCGCCCAGACAAACAGCACGCCAGAGACCATACCGATCAGCAGCCAGATGCGACCGAGGCCAGCCGGCATTTTGCCGAGCCAGCTCAGCAGCCACCAGATGCCGCCGATGGCAAAAAAGAGCGAGCCGGCGGCAATCTCATTACTTAACGCAGAGTCACCAATGCGGTTAAGGGAGTTAAAGGCGCGCAGCGGCGAGCCGAGGTGCATCATTGAGGCGACAAAGCCGATGCCCATCAGCAGCCAGAGGAAAAACTGGCTGCGCACAATATGCAGCTGACCGCGGCGATCGCCCTCATTAGCCATCCATACCAGGCCGGTGCCAATGACACCGCCCACGACGCACTGGCCGAGCACCGTGAAAAGCACCAGCGGCCATTCATGCCATCCGTTTCCCATTTCATACCTCCTGTGGATTAGCCAGATAGCCGCTTGTGTCCCCGGTCGGACGGCTGTTGGCGTTGGGTTTGATGACAATATTCGGGCGGGTAAAGTGCGCCGCCGGAATGGGCGCGACCGCCGCCAGCGTGCCGTGCTTTTTACGCAGCGTCTCAATCGGACCAAAATCGAGGGCGCGCAGCGGGCAGGACTCGACGCAGACAGGCTTTTTGCCCTCTGCCACGCGCTCGTGGCAGCCGTCGCATTTGGTCATATGGCCTTTTGCCGCATTGTATTGTGGCGCGCCGTACGGGCAGGCCATATGGCAGTAGCGACAGCCGATACAGACCTCTTCGTCGACCACCACAAAGCCATCTTCGCGTTTATGCATCGCGCCGCTGGGGCAGACTTTGGTGCAGGCCGGATCCTCACAATGGTTACAGGAGAGGGAGAGATAGTAGGCAAAGACGTTTTGCTGCCAGACGCCGTTATCCTCCTGCCAGTTGCCACCCGCGTACTCATAGACGCGGCGGAAACTGACGTCCGGGGTTAAATCTTTGTAATCTTTACAGGCCAGTTCGCAGGTTTTACAACCGGTGCAGCGGGCGGAATCAATAAAAAATCCATACTGGGTGCTCATCGGCTACTCCTCAAACCTTTTGAATGTCGACCAGATTGGTGTGCTGCGGGTTACCTTTCGCCAGCGGCGAAGGGCGGTGCGTGGTCAGCGTATTGACGCAACCGCCGTGATCGACGCGATCGCCCGCCATATCCGCCTGGTGCCACGCACCCTGACCCATGGCGCTGACGCCCGGCATAATGCGCGGCGTCACTTTCGCCGCAATCCGCACTTCGCCGCGGTCGTTAAAGACCCGAACAAGATCGCCGTTCTTAATCCCGCGCCGTTCGGCATCAAGCGGGTTGATCCACACCTCCTGGCGGCAGGCCTCTTTCAGAACATCAATGTTGCCGTAGCTCGAGTGAGTACGGGCTTTGTAGTGAAAACCGAAAAGTTGCAGCGGGAAGGTGGCGCGCGTCGGATCGTCCCAGCCCTCAAAAGTGGAGGCGTAGACCGGCAGCGGGCTTATCACCTCATCGTTTTGCAGCTCCCAGCGGCTTGCGATCTCCGCCAGCTTGCTGGAGTAGATCTCGATTTTGCCCGACGGCGTTTTCAGCGGATTAGCCTGTGGGTCGTCACGGAATTTTTTATAGGCAACGAAGTGGCCGTTCGGATCTTTACGCTTGTAGATACCCATCGCTTTCAACGCCTCGTAAGAGGGCAGCGCGGGGTCTTTCTCTACCATTCTGGCGTAGAGGTATTTCAGCCACTCCTCCTGCGTGCGCCCTTCGGTGAAGCGCTGGTGGATATCCGGCCCAAGGCGGCGGGCGATCTCGCTGGTGATCCAGTAGATGCCTTTACGCTCGAACTTCGGCGCGGTGACCGGTTGCAGGAAGATGAGGTAGCCCATGTTGCCGGCGTAGTCGTTGGGGATGATATCCTCCTGCTCAACGGTCATCAGATCCGGCAGCAGGATGTCGGCGTACATCGCCGACGAGGTCATAAAGTTCTCAATCACCATGATCGTCTCGCACTTGCTCTCATCCTGTAGAACATCGTGGGTGTGATTGATGTCGCCATGCTGGTTGACGAGGGTGTTACCGGCATAGTTCCAGATGAACTTAATCGGCACGTCGAGCTTCTCTTTGCCGCGCACGCCGTCGCGCGTTGCCGTCATCTCCGGCCCGCGGGCGATGGCGTCGGTCCAGCTAAAGCAGGAGATGGCGGTTTTCACCGGGTTCTCCGGCATCGGCATCCGCTCGATGGTGATGGTGTAGGTCGACTCGCGCGCGCCGCTGTTGCCGCCATTAATGCCGACATTGCCGGTGAGGATCGGCAGCATGGCGATCGCACGGGCGGTCAGTTCGCCGTTGGCCTGGCGCTGCGGGCCCCAGCCCTGGCAGATATAGGCCGGTTTGGTGCTGCCAATCTCTCTGGCGAGCTTAATGATTTTGTCTGCCGGAATACCGGTTATACGCGACGCCCACTGCGGCGTTTTCGCTACGCCGTCATCGCCCTGGCCGAGAATATAGGCTTTGTAGTGGCCGTTTGCCGGTGCACCGGCGGGCAGCGTTTTCTCGTCGTAGCCGATGCAGTATTTATCGAGGAAGGGCTGATCGACCAGGTTTTCGCTGATCAGCACCCAGGCCATACCGGCGACTAACGCGGCGTCGGTGCCGGGACGGATCGGCACCCACTCATCTTCGCGTCCGGCCGCGGTGTCGGTATAGCGCGGGTCAATCACCACCATTCGCGCATTTGAGCGTTCGCGCGCCTGCTCGAGAAAGTAGGTAATGCCGCCACCGCTCATGCGGGTCTCCGCCGGGTTGTTGCCGAACATCACCACCAGCTTGCTGTTTTCAATATCGGAAGTGCTGTTCCCTTCGTTGGAGCCGTAGGTGTAGGGCATCGCGCAGGCGATTTGCGCCGTGCTGTAGGTACCATATTGGTTGAGAAAGCCGCCATACATCGCCATCAGGCGGGCGACGAGCGAGGCGGACGGGGATGAGCGGGTAATGTTGCCGCCGACGATGCCGGAGGAGTAGTTGATATAGACCGCTTCGTTGCCATACTTTTCCACCACCCCTTTCAGGCGGGCGGCGAGGGTATCGAGGGCTTCGTCCCAGCTGATGCGCTGAAATTTGCCTTCGCCGCGTTTGCCGACGCGTTTCATCGGGTAGTTGAGACGATCCGGGTGATTGATACGCCGCCGGATAGAGCGCCCGCGCAGACAGGCGCGCACCTGATGATTGCCGTATTCGTCATCGCCGGTGTTATCGGTTTCGACCCAGTAGACCTCCTCATCGCGCACATGCAGACGCAGGGCGCAGCGGCTACCGCAGTTGACCGAGCAGGCGCCCCAGACCACTTTATCCGGCGCGGGTTGCATCGCCTGCTGCACCGCGGCAGCGGCGGAGCGCATACCAAACGGAAGAGAAAAACTGCTTGCTGCCAGCGCTAACGATCCAAGGGCGGTCGACTTTACCAGCGTTCGTCGGCTAATACCCCCGGCATATTCCGTCTTCGACATGACTCACTCCATTATTATTTTTTAAATAAAAACTTACCCGCGCAAATTAAAAGCAGGCTAATGATGGAGGTATGGTAATCATTAAGGAGTAGGGGAATGTTATGCACGATCAAATAGAGGGGAATCCCCCTAAAATTCAGGGGGATTAGATTTTACTGATTGCTGTTACTGTTTTCGTTCTGAGATGATGCGCCGCCATTACGGGCGTAGATAATTTTGTAAGTGTCGTTGGCGCAGTGGCCAACCACCTGGCCGCCCGCCTGTTCGGCTTGATCGTTTGGTACCACGGTCAATTCGAACCCGGACTCCGGGACGCCATTGTTAATAATTTTTTGCTGGATATCCGTTTTTACGCGTTCGCATGAATCCGGCGCGGCGAAAGCAGGAACAGAACCTACCAGCAGTGCAGCGCACAGCCAACGTGAATAGTGCATGCTTGTCTCCTTATTTATTGTGCGCTTTAAGCTTAGCACTTCTCTTTTCGACAAAAGGTAAATCTCTGAATCATCTTACCTGTATGTGAAATTCCGCAGATACCCGATAAGGAAGTCGTTAACTCATTACGCTATAGGGTAAATGTTTTGCTAATATAAGCGCCATTCTAAAGAAAACTGTGGTGAAACCTTTGAAAAAACAGTTATTACTCATCTCTCTGACCCTGATTTTGGCCGGATGTGATGAGGAAAAAGGCCCGGTCGCATTCACGCCGGAGATGGCAAGTTTTTCGAATGAATTCGATTTTGATCCTCTGCGCGGCGCGGTAAAAAACTTTAGTCAGACCCTGCTTAACGAGAAGGGCGAGGTGATGAAGCGCGTCAGCGGAACGCTGTCGAAAGAGGGCTGTTTCGATACGCTCGAACTTCACGACCTGGAGAATAATAGCGGCGTATCGCTGGTGCTGGATGCCAACTACTATATCGAAGCCGAAACGCAGGAGAAGCGACTGCGGCTACAGGGGAAATGCCAGCTGGCAGAATTCCCGTCGGCGGGCGTCACCTGGGACACCGACGATAACGGCTTTGTGGTGCGCGCATCAGGCAAAGATATGGAAGTGAAGTATCGCTATGATGACGAAGGCTACCCGCTGGGCAAATCAACCACTTCAAAAGATGTGCATCTCGATGTCGCCTCCACGCCGGCGAAAGATAAGCGCAAGAAGCTCGATTATGCCGCGGTAAGTACGCTCAATGATAAGCCGCTGAGTAAGGTGCAGCAGACCTGCGACTACGACAAACATGATAATCCGCTGAGTTGTAGCCTCGAGATTGTTGATGAGAGCGTAACGCCGCAGGTGACACATAAATACAGCATCAAAAACACCATCGAGTATTATTGATGCTGTCCGCTCACCGCGCTTATTGCGCGGTGGGTTTTAACAGCGTACTGCCGCTGGTTTTATGTTCCTGCAGATAGTGCTGCTGAAAAATACACATGCGGATGGTGTTGCGGTATTCGCCATTAATAAAGAACTCATGAATTAATTCCCCCTCCACCTGAAAACCCAGCTTGCGGTAGATGTGAATCGCTTTCTCATTCTCTTTATCAACGATGAGATAGAGCTTATAGAGGTTTAATACCGTAAAACCATAATCCATCGCCAGCTTAGCGGCTTTAGACGCCAGCCCTTTGCCCTGGAATTCCGGCGAGATAATGATTTGAAACTCCGCGCGGCGGTGCACATGGTTAATTTCAACCAGTTCCACCAGACCGGCGTTGGTGCCATTACACTCGACGACGAAACGGCGCTCACTTTGATCGTGGATGTGCTTATCGTAAAGATCGGAGAGTTCTACAAAAGCTTCATAAGGCTCTTCGAACCAGTAGCGCATTACGCTGGCGTTGTTGTCGAGCTGGTGGACAAAACGAAGGTCTTCGCGCTCAAGCGGGCGAAGCCGGACAGGATAGTCGTCACTCATAAAAATCCTTTCTCTGAGATGAAGGCGGGCGCAGCACGCGCCCGACGAGATTACTGAACTTCACGCCCGGTGCGGCGATCCAGGCAGCGCAGGGTATTGGGTTCCCAGTACGCATTCAGGTTGCTGCTTTTCTGGCAGTTGTCGCGCGCATCGAAGGCGACATCATCTTTGTCCCACTCTTTCTCTACGCGTTTATTGACTTTATGGCGCAGGCTGCGGGTATCGTTCCACTGCTCTTTTTCCATCGCGGCGGATTGACGGGACTGCGCATTGTCGCCCGATTCGATCACCAGACGGTTGGTTTCAGCCAGTGCGGAAGTGGTGTACACAATGGCACCCAGCGTCAGCATTGCGGTCAGGCACAGGCGTTTGCTAAGTGTAGAAGTCATGGCAATGGTCCTTAAGTGAGGAAAAACGTCTCTATTCTAAGCGATCTCCGCCTGCCAGCATACCGGGGCGAAACCGACTGTAAGAGCATTATCAGGTAAGATGGTTCAACCTATTTTCAATAAACGACCTGACTATGCTGAAAATTACGCTGCTCTTTTTTGTCACCGCTCTGTGTGAAATTGTAGGCTGTTTCTTGCCCTGGCTGTGGCTAAAACGCGACGGCTCACCACTGCTGCTGATTCCTGCCGCGATCGTACTGGCGCTTTTTGTCTGGCTGCTGACGCTGCATCCGGTTGCCAGCGGGCGCGTCTATGCCGCTTACGGCGGGGTTTACGTCTGCACCGCGCTTCTCTGGCTGCGCGTTGTCGAAGGGGTAAAACTGACCGTTTATGACTGGCTGGGCGCAGGGATTGCTCTGTGCGGTATGTTGATCATCGTCGCAGGGTGGTCACGTAATTGAGAAGGTAAGTGTTAAAGTTCTGTGATCGAACGCGTAAATTTCGATCGTTATACTTGTATGGTAGTTGCCACCTTCCGTAAGTTCCCTTACAACACATTCATTTGATGTAAGGGATTTCCGATGAAAATTACACCTGTAAAACGCTGCGCCAGCCTGGCGGAGTGCCAACGTTTCTCACCGCATCACTGCCCCGATAACGGCCTGATTAGGCCGGGCGACGCCTCGCCTGGCGGTCGCCATCGCGGCTTCATCTCAACACCTGACTCTTATCTTTGCCCAACGTTGAATGGCCTGTCTGGCTCGTTGTGGAACCGGTCATAAAGGATATCTCTATGAAAAGTGTGGTAATTGAACAACCTAATCAGCTGATCCTTGCTGAACGTCCTCTGCCAGAGCCCGCTGCCGGGGAGGTGCGCGTCAACATTAAGCTCGCCGGGATTTGCGGCTCCGATAGCCATATTTATCGCGGGCATAATCCGTTCGCCAGATATCCGCGGGTTATTGGTCATGAATTCTTCGGGCTGATTGATGCCGTTGGCGAAGGCATTTCACCTTCACGTATTGGTGAGCGGGTGGCGGTCGATCCGGTGATCAGCTGTGGCCACTGCTACCCCTGTTCAGTCGGTAAACCGAATGTCTGTACCGAACTGGTGGTGCTCGGTGTCCACCGCGATGGTGGCTTTAGCGAATATGCAACGGTTCCGGCACGCAACGCCTGGGTTATCCCCGACACGATTTCCGACGAAGATGCCGTGATGGTTGAGCCCTTTACCATCGCCGCAAATGTTACCGGCCAGGTTCAGCCCGGCGAAAATGATGTGGCGCTGATTTACGGCGCAGGGCCGATGGGGCTGACCACGTTGCAGGTGCTGAAAGGGGTCTACAACGTTAAGCAGGTCATCGTCGTTGACCGAATCGATGAGCGGCTGGCGATGGCGCAGCGCAGCGGGGCCGATCGGGTGATTAACAACAGCCAGCAAGCGCTGCCCGAGGTGCTGACACAGGCTGGCATCAAACCGACGTTAATTATCGATGCCGCCTGTCATCCGTCGATTTTGCCGGAGGCGATTGCGCTGGCATCGCCCGCGGCGCGCATCGTGATAATGGGTTTTTCCAGCGAGCCCAGCACCATTGTCCAGCAGGGCATTACCGGTAAAGAGTTGTCGATTTTCTCCTCCCGGCTCAACGCCAATAAATTCCCGGTGGTTATCGACTGGCTGGCGCGCAGGCTTATCGACCCGGGCAAACTGGTGACGCATAAATTTGCGTATCACCACGTCACAGATGCAATTGAACTGTTTGAAAAAGACCAGCGTCGCTGCTGCAAGGTTTTATTAACGTTCAATTAAATAACAATAAGTGCGTTGCAGGCGTACGCATTCAACACGATTGAGAAGGCGATTATGACTGACGTAAAAGCTGAAAGAACGACCTCGGACCTGGTGAAGGCGGCGGTGTCCGGCTGGCTGGGCACCGCCCTTGAATTTATGGATTTCCAGCTCTACTCCCTCGGCGCGGCGCTGGTTTTTCATGAAATTTTCTTCCCGGAGCAGTCCGCTGCGATGGCACTCATCCTCGCGATGGGCACCTACGGAGCGGGCTATATCGCACGAATTATCGGCGCATTTGTCTTTGGCAAAATGGGCGATCGCATCGGGCGTAAAAAAGTGCTCTTTATCACCATCACCATGATGGGTATCTGTACGACCTTGATTGGCGTATTACCGACCTACGCGCAGATTGGCATATTCGCACCGGTGCTGCTGGTGACGCTGCGCATCATTCAGGGTTTTGGCGCCGGGGCAGAAATTTCTGGTGCCGGCACCATGCTTGCCGAATATGCGCCGAAGGGTAAGCGCGGCATCATCTCCTCGCTGGTGGCGATGGGCACCAACTGCGGTACGCTGAGCGCCACTGCCATCTGGGCGATCATGTTCTTTGCGCTCGATCGTGAAGCGCTGCTGGCCTGGGGCTGGCGTGTTCCCTTTATTGCCAGCGTGGTGGTTATGCTGTTCGCCATCTGGTTACGTCTGAACCTGAAAGAGAGCCCGGTGTTTGAACAGGTGCATGAAGGCGAACACTCCCCGGCGAAGATCGCCCCGGAGCAGACTAGCCTGGGTGCGATGTTCAGCAGTAAAACCTTCTGGCTGGCGACGGGGCTGCGTTTTGGTCAGGCGGGTAATTCCGGTCTGATTCAGACTTTCCTCGCAGGCTACCTGGTGCAGACGCTGCTGTTTGAGAAGCGCATCCCCACCGATGCGTTAATGATTAGCTCGATTATTGGTTTTATCACCATACCGCTGCTCGGTTGGTTGTCGGATAAAGTGGGTCGCCGTTTGCCCTATATTTGTCTCTGCGTTTCATCGGTGCTTCTTGCCTGGCCAATGATGGCGGTGATTGTCGATAAAAGCTACGCGCCCGGCGTGATTATGCTGTCGATCATCGTTATCCATAATATCGCCGTACTGGGGCTGTTCGCGCTGGAGAACATCACCATGGCGGAGATGTTTGGCTCGCGTAACCGCTTCACGCGCATGGCGATCTCAAAAGAGGCGGGTGGTCTGATTGCGGTCGGTTTCGGGCCGGTGCTGGCGGGTATCTTCTGTAATATGACCGGTGCGTGGTGGCCAATCGCGGTGATGTTAATGGCTTACTCGGTGATTGGCCTCGTTTCTGCCGTGCTGATGCCGGAAGTACGCGACCGTGATTTGAGTATTCTGCAAGACGCCGCCGAACCTCAAAGCCAGAACCAAAGCGCAGCGCAGCCTGTAGCCTCTCGCCACTACGTCTGAGTTGAACCATTTTTACTCAGGCATAAGACACATTTGGTTACCATTCTAGTTGGTGCAGTCAGCAAATCCTGTCGCAAATCATAGTCGGGTTTGCGCTACGCCTTAATCTAGTGAACCACTGTTTCATTTAATAAGACGAGTCTCACCATGGAAAACAGGCTGTTAACGGCGAAAGCCACGTTACCTCAGTACGATCGCAGCACCCTGGTTGCGCGCATTGTGCATCTTGGTTTTGGCGCGTTTCACCGCGCGCATCAGTCGGTCTACACCGATATTCTCGCCGCAGAGCACGGCAGCGACTGGGGCTACTGCGAAGTTAATCTTATCGGCGGCGAGCAGCAGATTGCCGATCTGAAACAGCAGGATAATCTCTACACCGTGGCGGAGATGTCCGCCGATGCGTGGACCGCGCGCGTGGTTGGCGTGGCGAAACGCGCGCTGCATGCGCAGGTAGACGGGCTGGAAACGGTGCTGGATGCCATGTGTGAGCCGCAGGTCGCCATTGTTTCGCTGACCATCACCGAGAAAGGCTACTGCCACTCACCGGCGACCGGGGAACTGATGCTCGATCACCCGCTGATCGTAGCCGATCTGCAAAACCCGCATCAGCCAAAATCCGCCGCCGGGGTGATTGTCGAAGCGCTCTCGCGTCGCAAAGCCGCAGGTTTACCGCCGTTCAGCGTGATGTCCTGCGACAACATGCCGGAAAACGGCCACGTTACGCGCAACGTTGTCTGTGCCTATGCCCGCACGGTGGACGCCGCGCTGGCGCGCTGGATTGAAGAGAACGTCACCTTTCCCTCCACGATGGTCGATCGTATCGTCCCGGCAGTGACGGCGGAAACCCTTGAGAAGATCGAACAGCTTACCGGCGTGCGCGATCCGGCGGGCGTCGCCTGTGAACCGTTCCGCCAGTGGGTGATTGAAGATAACTTTGTCGCAGGCCGCCCGGCATGGGAGAAAGCGGGGGCTGAGCTGGTGAGCGATGTGGTGCCGTTTGAAGAGATGAAGCTGCGCATGCTGAACGGCAGTCACTCCTTCCTCGCTTATCTCGGCTATCTGGCAGGTTATCAGCACATCAATGAGTGCATGGAAGATGAACATTACCGCCGCGCCGCGCATGCGCTGATGCTGCGCGAACAGGCGCCGACGCTGAAAGTCGAAGGCGTCGATCTGGCGCATTACGCCGATCTGCTGATTGCGCGTTACAGCAACACCGCGCTGCGCCACCGTACCTGGCAGATCGCCATGGACGGCAGTCAGAAGCTGCCGCAGCGGATGCTCGATTCTGTGCGCTGGCATCTGGCGCAGGGCAGTGATTTCTCACTGCTGGCGTTAGGTATCGCGGGCTGGATGCGCTATGTCGGTGGCGTTGACGAGCAGGGGCAGGCCATTGAAGTGTGCGATCCGCTGCTGGCTGTGATTCAGCAGGCAGTGAACAGCAGTACACAAGGGGAAGCTCGCGTAGAGGCGTTGCTGGGCATAGAGGCGATCTTTGGCCGTGAGTTGCCGAAAGAGAGAGCGTTTGTCGCGCAGGTGCAAAAGGCGTATCAGATGCTGCTGGCGAAAGGGGCAAGAGCGACGGTCGCGCAGTTTGCTGCCGGGCTGTAACTCAATAATGAATGCCGCGGCGGCGGCATTCATCCTCATCACGTTTTGCCTATCAGTGCAGGCCGAGGCGGATAAGCTCTACCGGCTCGAATTTGCCTTCGCACCCTTCCACTTCCACCGTTTTGTTACGGCGCACTTTTTCAGCGCTTAATCCCTCGGCGTGAATAGCGACAATTTTGCCAGTGCGGCCAGTGCCGTTAATCATCACGCGTGAGCCGGTGGTGATAGGGTTACGGTTACGGTCATAAGTCATCATGATGGTTTCTCCTTGATAATATCCATAAAACGAACCGGGGCAGAAGATGGCCCCAAAACGGACGCCCTATAAATACGCCACTGAGATGATGAGTTTTTGCTTTTGATCAAGGTCACACTTTTTTCCGGCAAAAAAGGTGACCTGATAAGGGGAAAAGAGGGGAGTTACTCTTCGCTGAACCAGTCGCGATTCTCTTGGCGAATGGTTTTAACCGATTCGCTGATCTCCTGCAGATGCAGGGTCATGGCATTTTCAACCGCATCGGCGTCGCGCTTTTCCAGCGCCTCGAAAATGGCCTGGTGCTGGCGCAGCAGCATCTCCGGGGGTGAAACGTGATCGAGGCTCATATAGCGTACGCGGTCGATAGTCGCCTTGATGTTTTCAATCGTATCCCACGCCAGCTGGCAATCAGCGATCAGCGCCAGCTTGTGGTGAAAATCATCATCCAGTTCAAAGAAATCGTTCAGCTGCTTACGCTCAATGGCGATCCGCTGCTGGTGGAGATTCTGCTCAAGCTGATAACAGGCGCTGTCATCTATCATCAGCGCGGCGCGGCGGGCCACGGCGCACTCTATCGCCTGGCGGACAAAGCAACCGTTGCGCACTTGTGTAAGCGAGATTTTATTAACGTAGCTTCCGCGCTGGGGGCGGATCTGAATCAAGCCGTTTTCCGCGAGTTTGATAAAAGCTTCACGCACCGGCTGGCGCGAGACGTCAAAACGCACCGACACCTCTTTTTCCGAGAGCGGGGTGCCCGGTGGGATCAGGCAGTGGACAATATCCCTTCGCAGGATGCTGTAGATCTGTTGATTAACGGGTTGCGTAGGATTGAGTTGCGTTTCGGAGGCCATTCGCTCTTACTTTTTAAAGGGTTAACCCGGCTACCATACCATTGTTTCTGCGCACATCCCATACCCGGCCCGCAGGCCGGGCGGGAAGCATCAGCTCTGGCGGTGCACGCTCAGACCGGCGTAGCTCTGGCTGACCGGCATCATCTCAAGTGTGTTGATATTGACATGCTTCGGCAGTGTCGCCACCCACCACACCGCTTCGGTCACATCTTCCGCGCTCAGCGCGGTGGTGTTTTCGTAGGTTTTAGTCGCTTTATCGTCATCGCCTTTAAAGCGCACGTTGGAGAATTCGGTACCGCCAACCAGACCCGGCTCGATATTGGTGACACGCACTGCGGTACCGCTCAGATCGGTGCGCAGGTTGAGGCTGAACTGGCGCACAAAGGCTTTGCTCGCGCCGTAGACGTTGCCACCCGCGTAAGGCCAGCTACCGGCCGTTGATCCAAGGTTGATGATATGGCCGCGATTGCGCTCAACCATTCCCGGCAGCACGGCGCGGGTCATATAGACCAGCCCTTTATTGTTGGTGTCGATCATCGTTTCCCAGTCATCCACATTGGCTTTGTGGGCGGGCTCCATGCCGAGCGCCAGCCCGGCGTTATTGACCAGCACATCAATCTCGCGCCATTGCGCGGGCAGGGCGGCGATAAACTCGTCGATCGCCGCGCGGTTACGCACATCCAGCTGCGCGGTGTAGAGATTCTCGCCCAGCTCCTCTTTCAGCTCCTGCAGACGCTCCTGACGGCGGCCGGTGGCGATCACGTGGTGGCCATTCTGAATAAAGCGGCGGGTAATGCTCTCGCCAAACCCTGCGGTTGCCCCGGTAACAAGAATAATCATCTCTTTGTTCCTCAACGATTTTTGTGATGTCGTGACATAGCATGCACCGCACAGAGGCGGCAATACAAGTTTTGACTGTTAAAGAGTGTGGCAAAAAATGGTGGCTTGTGCAGGGACGAGAAAGCATTGCGCCGCGCGCGGCGGATGCCTACTCTGAGGAGACTTACCGCATTCAGGAGCAAACTATGTCGGTCACCAATCCCTTTTTTATTGCCAGCCCGCTACCGTATCAGGCGCCACCTTTCGATCTTATTGAGCAGGAGCACTATCGCCCGGCCTTTGATGAAGGGATGCGACAAAAACGCGAGCAGATTGCGGCGATCGCGCAAAATAGCGCGCCGGCGGATTTCGACAACACCATCCTGGCGCTGGAGCAGAGCGGTGCCCTGCTCACTTACGTGACCAGCGTCTTTTTTGCCATGACCTCGGCAGACACCAATGATTTCCTCCAGCAGCTTGATGAGGCCTTCTCCACGGAATTAGCCGGGCTGGCGAACGACATTTATCTTGATGAACAGCTTTTTGACCGCGTTGAAGCGGTATGGAAAAGCCTGGATACCGCGAACCTCGACGCTGAATCAACGCGTCTGGTTGAAGTGACCTATCAGCGATTTGTGCTGGCGGGCGCGATGCTGGATGAGCAGGATAAAGCGACATTGAAAGCGCTTAATACTGAAGCAGCGTCGCTGATTAGCCAGTTCAATCAGCGCCTGCTGGCCGCGGATAAAGCAGGCGGTCTGGTGGTGGACGATGTCCGCCAACTCGACGGCATGAGCGCTGAAGAGATTGAGCATGCCGCCGAAGCGGCGAGAGCCAAAGGGCTGGAAAATCGCTGGCTGTTAACACTGCTTAACACCACACAGCAACCGGCGCTGGCCGTACTGCGCGATCGTCAGACGCGAGAGAATCTGTTTAAAGCCAGCTGGCTGCGTACCGAGCGCAACGATGCCAACGACACCCGCGCGCTGGTGCTGCGTCTGGCACAGTTGCGTGCTCAGCAGGCGCATCTGCTCGGCTTTGATGATTTCGCCAGCTGGAAGATTGCCGATCAGATGGCCGGTACGCCGCAGGCGGCACTGGAATTTATGCGCAATATCGCGCCGGCTGCCCGTGCGCGCGCTGAACGTGAGCTGGCAGATATTCAGCAGGTTATCGATAACCAGCAGGGTGGCTTCACCGCGCAGGCCTGGGACTGGGCTTTCTACGCGGAACAGGTTCGCATGGCGAAATACGATCTCGATGAGACGCAGATTAAACCCTACTTCGCGTTGAACACAGTGTTAACGGAAGGGGTCTTCTGGGCAGCAAGCCAACTGTTCGGCATCCGCTTTCAAGAACGGTTTGATATCCCGGTCTATCATCCGGACGTGCGGGTATGGGAGATTTTTGATGCTGACGATCGCGGGCTGGCGCTCTTCTATGGCGACTTCTTTGCCCGCGACTCGAAAAGCGGCGGCGCCTGGATGGGGAACTTTATCGAGCAGTCGACGCTTAACGGCACGCAGCCGGTTATCTACAACGTCTGCAACTACCAGAAACCGGCCAATGGGCAGCCTGCGCTGCTCTCCTGGGATGAGGTGATTACAACTTTCCACGAGTTTGGCCATACGCTGCACGGGCTGTTCGCCAGCCAGCGCTACGCCAGCCTCTCCGGGACCAACACGCCGCGCGATTTTGTTGAGTTCCCGTCGCAGATCAACGAGCACTGGGCCAGCCAGCCGCAGGTGTTTGCCCATTACGCTCGCCACTACCAAAGCGGCGAGCCGATGCCGGATGCCCTGCGCGACAAGATGCTGCGCGCCACGCAGTTTAATAAAGGTTACGACATGACCGAACTGCTGAGCGCGGCGTTGCTGGATATGAACTGGCATGGGCTGGCGGCGAATGCAGAAGTCAACGATGTGGCAAGCTTCGAAGCACAGGCTATCGCCAAAGAGAAGCTCGACCTGGCCGCCGTACCGCCGCGCTATCGCAGCAGCTATTTTTCCCATATCTTCGGCGGCGGTTATGCTGCGGGTTATTACGCCTACTTATGGACGCAAATGCTCGCCGATGACGGCTATCAGTGGTTCGTTGAGCAGGGCGGGTTGAGCCGTGAAAATGGGCAGAAATTCCGCGACGCCATTCTGTCCCGCGGCAATAGTACCGATTTAGCTGAGCTCTATCGCCAGTGGCGCGGGCACGATCCGCAGATCGAGCCGATGCTGAAAAACCGTGGCTTAAGCGAGTAAGCCTTCGCGGGATGGAAAAAGAGCCGGGCGAGATGCCCGGTTTTTTTATGCTCAAGCGGTTCCGTCGATAGCAGATGCAACTGGCAGCCGTAAATTAAGAGCATTGTTTCAAACCGCACGACTTCATCAGCTACATGTCAAGGCGGTTAAATCTTTGTTCCCATGATCCGCGAAACGACAGCTTTCGCCGCATCAAGCTTGGCTTTTCCTGCTTCAGAATGGGTGCCTGATTCGAAAGCTTTGAAGTTACCTTCAATCTTCTCAGCGGCTCTTTCAATGAACACGTGCGGCAGCTCAGAGAAGATGGACTGGAAAATGACTTCATAAGCTAAAGCGCGACACTGCAGATCGTTAATCGTTTCTTCGGTTGTCTTCATCATCTCTCCTTAAGAAATGCTTTGATGCATCATATCGATTGGTTAAAAAACGTTCTGTCGAGACTACCTGAATAAGTTAACGCCACGCGACGTGTCTAAAACGGACAAGCCATTTCTGAAAACGATTAACGCTAAACGGTACAGCCCACAGCAGTTTTGTGAAAAGGCGCTGAACACTGACCTGTCCGGTTTGACCCTGTCAGCGTTCGTGAACGTTTCCTGTTAACCGTTATCGACCAGAAGACCTTTATTCTTTATCAAAAATTGAAATCGCGGGATTCTACGTGCTGCGCGATGAAGAGCAGTGAGCGAGGCCGCCTTGCGATAAAGGTTTATGCTTTAAAAACTTACATAACCCGCATGAGCATTGACCGATCTCCCTTCGCTTAATAACGTTAAACGTGGTGATGAATCCCCCTACGCGGAGGGGCTACCAGCCACATCTTTTGGGGTGAAAGCGAGTTGTGCGGGCTGGCGCGCACTCACCGGGAGGCACCCGGCATCACCGAAATATCCTTAGCCAGAGACGGGTTATTTGGCCGGTCTCTGGCTTTTTGCCGCCTTTTTATACCCACACAATTGCGAAAGTGTGGTCCACCTCACGTTTCCCGCCGTAGCGTTATCCCTCTCATTAAGCCAAATTATAGGACCTAATTTTTAGCGCTTAACAATCTATGGCATGGTGCAGGCATGATGAGCATGGCTGTGTTAATGTCGAAGGCAATTTAAGCAACTGAGGTAACCGACATGACCAAAAATGTAGTGGTAATTCGCGCCGGTGGTAAGGTTGAGCAGGTGTCCGTGGAAGATAACGCCAAATCGGTCACCTTTAAAAATGAGCAAAGCGCTTTTCTGGAAATCCCGATCGAGCCCTGGGAGCTCGACGGCGAGACCTACTTCGTCGCCCGTTTCTCCGATCTGGTCACCCAGCAGGAGACGGAGCAAGCTATTCGCAAGTTTCATTAAACCCTAACCGCCTGCGGGCGGTTTTTTTCTGCCTGTATGTGGAGGTATCGATGGAAACAGAACGTGAAGTAACAGCCGCTACGCCGACCATCAGCACGCAGGACAGCGCGCTGTCGCATCTGGTCTCCTGCGCAAACCTTGGCGCAAGCATGGTGGTCACGCTGGTGGTTGGCGGTCAGGTAGTGGCAGGTGAACTGGTATCAGGTGAAGAGTATGCGCTGTCAACGGCGCAGGCGATTCGTTCTGTTGCCGGTGATGAGGATATTAAAAATCCTATCGCCGCTTTTTTCGATCAGCTGGCAGAAGATTACCGCGTCGACGACGAGCATGAGATTCCGCTTAATTACCTGCATATTAAAGATCCATCATGGTTGACAGGTAATGGCGGCTGGACGAGCGTAAAGGGCACAATATTACGGGTGCATATTGCGAAGGTTAGTGGTTTTTCATTAGGCAAAGCAAAAAACGCGTAAACAAAAAAACGGGGCCGGAAAAGAGGCCCCATTTTTATAAAACGTGTTTCGGCCAGCGCCGTCTTCTGAGTGCAGGAATACAGGTTAACGCAGTAAGTCGCGCGCCGCACACTGAGCAAATTGCGCCGTGCGAGGGAAGTTTATCGGAACAATAGGTAGTAAAGGTAAACTTATGGCTACTGCAAACCGGGCACGTAAATTTTAGATTGGGGATAACCCCTCCGGTCTGTGGAATTGAAAAACCAGCCTAACACGCCCATTAGGTTAAAAGGGATATATCCTCTTTATTTTCAAAGAAAAAGGTCAGTTTATGTCAGGCAATCGTTTCGATGGTTTCGCCTGTTGCAGGCTTCAGGCCGGGCATTGTTTAGGTTCTGTTGAGGTTGTAACTGGTAAAGTGACATCAGCCCGTTAACATTGAAAACTGAGTTAGCGTGTAACAATAAGCACAAATCTATCCATGCAAGCATTGACCGCCATAACCGGCGGTTTTTTTTTGCGCCAGATAAAGCAAAAACGGCTTCTTACACATAATGTAAGAAGCCGTCGCGGTGGGGGATTATCGTCGTTCATCAATCGTCCCATTTATGGCTAAAATAAGCGGCTAAAAAACCTGAAAACAAAATAATGCCCAGAACCGCCATAAATACATGCATATTTCCCATTTTGTACCTCTCCATTTATTTCACTGATTTGCCTCACTTGAAAATTTTATCGCTGCAATGGAGAGATAATAGCCTGCTAAATATCAACAAACGCTTAATAATGTGAATTAATTCACCGCTTCGGTAAATTTTTTCCGGTACGCCGCAGGCGACAGTGCGTGCTGCTGCTGAAAATGGTGGCGCAGCGAGGCGGCGTTAGCGAACCCGCTATGACGGGCGATAAGCTCGATGCTCATCCGCGTTTGCGTCAGCAGTGACTGCGCGCGCAGCAACCGTTCCTGCAATATCCAGCGCGCGGGCGTGGTGCCGGTGGCTTCCTGAAAACGGCGCAGAAAAGTGCGCTCGCTCATGGCGGTGCGCTGCGCCAGCGCGGCGACCGTATGGTTGCCCGCCAGGTGCTGGTGCAGATAATCAAACAGCAGGCCGAGCTGACGGCTTTCACGCGTACGCGCCACCGGGCGACTCAGGTGCTGAGTTTGCGCGCCGTCGCGGTGAGGCTGCACTACCAGCCGTCTGGCGACGCTGTTAGCCGCTTCAATACCAAAATCCTCGCGCACCACGTGCAGACAGAGATCGATGCCCGCCGCGCTGCCCGCCGAGGTCATCACATTGCCCTCGTCATAATAGAGAGCGTCGTCCAGCACGACGATGGCCGGATAGTGTTCACGTAACAGGTCGGTATAGCGCCAGTGCGTGGTGGCTTTGCGGCCGTTGAGTAACCCGGCGGCCGCCAGCACAAACACCCCAGAACAGATCGAGATAATCCGGCAGCCGCGCTGCCAGGCTTCCTGTAACGCACGGCACAACGCGGGTGGCACCGGCTGATCGGCGCCGCGCCAGCCAGGAATCACCACGGTATTCGCCTCAGCAAGCAGTTCAAGGCCGCCTGCCGTCATGATACGAATGCCGCCGGTGGCGCGCAGTTCGCCATCATCAACGGCGGCAACGGCAAAGTCATACCACTTATCGCCCATCTCCGGGCGTGGCAGGCCAAACACTTCCACGGCGACGCCAAATTCAAAGGTACAGAGCCCATCATAGGCGAGGGCGACCACGCGATGGCGATCGGTCGGGTGTCGTAAAGTTGTCATTATCCTGGTGTTATCTGGCAGAGAAGGGCGCATTCAGGGCGCGCTGTTTTGGTTAGATTAGTGTTAACACAACCACGGAGAAAAGACGATGAGCTATGTAACCGATATTCCCGCCGCCTCCCCGGAAGAAGCCGCCAGCCACTTTATGCACCGCCTGAGCGTTGAGACGGACTGCGCGGACGTGCACCACGCCCTGATCCATAACGAGAAAGATTTTGTCTTACTGCATGTGGTCGGCAGCCCGGATGCGTTTGCGCGTCGCCATCTGCCCGGCGCAATCCATCTGCCTCATAACACCATCACGCCGGAGCGAATGGCGGAATGGCCCGCCGACACGCTGTTTGTGGTCTACTGCGCTGGCCCGCACTGCAACGGCGCGGATTTCGCAGCGCTTAAGCTGGCGCGTCTTGGACTGGCGGTAAAGATCATGATCGGCGGCATTACCGGCTGGCAAGATGAAGGTTTTAGCTTCGCCAGCGGGATAGAGCACGCCGCCTGACCCGAAATTTTTCACTTTTCTGCATCGAACATGAATTTTTTTCATGGCACGTGAAATTTTCTCGTTTGCCGCCGTTGCCCCGGTGTGACATTTTGTTTGGACATTTAGCCGTCCAGAAGTCTAAATATTCAAATAATGAATTATCACGCCGGGCAACCATCTGCCACGGCGCATAAGGAGAGAATTATGCAGCGACATCAGGCCCCGTTCCGTGCAGACGTAGTTGGCAGCTTTTTACGTCCCGACGCCATTAAGCAGGCGCGTCAGCAGTTTGCGCAGGGTGAAATCAGCGCCGATCAGCTGCGTCATGTTGAAAACGAAGAGATTCGTCATGTGGTGGAACAGCAGTGCGCCTGCGGTCTGCACGTGGTGACCGATGGCGAGTTTCGCCGCGCCTGGTGGCATTTTGATTTCTTTGCCGGGCTGGAGGGCGTCGAGCTTTTTGAGGCCGAGCAGGGGATCCAGTTCAATGGCGTGCAGACCAAAGCACACGGTGTGCGCGTGACGGGCAAAGTCCGTTTTAAAGACCACCCGATGCTGGAAGATTTTCGTTACCTGAAGAGTATCAGCGGCGATGCGCAGCCGAAAATGACTATCCCCAGCCCGAGCGTGCTCCACTTCCGCGGCGGCCGTAAGGTGATCGACGCGACGGTATATCCCGAGCTGGATGCCTATTTTGACGATCTCGCCACCACCTGGCGTGATGCGATCCGCGCGTTTTATGATGCTGGCTGCCGTTATCTGCAACTGGACGATACCGTCTGGGCCTATCTCTGCTCTGACGATCAGCGCAAACAGATTGTCGCCCGTGGTGACGACCCGGAGGAGCTGGCACGCATTTACGCCCGCGTACTGAACAAGGCGCTGGAGGGTAAGCCGGAAGATTTGACCATCGGGTTGCATGTCTGCCGCGGTAATTTCCGCTCGACCTGGATCTCCGAAGGGGGTTACGAGCCGGTGGCGGAAGTGCTGTTCGGCGGCGTTAATGTTGATGCCTTTTTCCTCGAGTACGACAACGATCGTTCCGGTGACTTTGCGCCACTGCGCTTTGTGCGTCCGGGTAAACAGCAGGTTGTGCTGGGCCTGATCACCACTAAAAACGGTGAGCTTGAGAACCCGGAGGGAGTGAAAGCACGTCTTGAGGAAGCGGCGAAGTATGTTGATATCAGCCAGATTTGCCTCAGCCCGCAGTGCGGTTTTGCCTCAACCGAAGAGGGCAATTCCCTGACGCCAGAGCAGCAGTGGGAGAAAGTCCGCCTGGTGACCCGTATCGCCGAGCAGGTGTGGTAACAGGCGCCATCCGGCAATGGGGTTGGCATTTGTGAAAGGGTTCCGTTCACCAGGCGTTGGGGAGTTTCATTAATCTCTTATGCGGTGAACGGGACAAAGGGAGCGGCCGCGCTCCCCTTGTCAATCCCCGCGGCCCCGCGAGGAAATCGGTGCTGCGCACTGCGCTCACCTCCCGCGAGCCTGACTGCGGCCGGCTCGACTCGACTTACTCGTTCCATGCTGGAACGAGTCCATGTCTCGGTTCGCCTCTGTCCGCCATCCATGGCGTCCAGACCTTGTCATTCACGCTTCGGTTCGCCGATTTCAGCGGGGACACAACCCCTCGCTGTCATATCGTAGATAAAAGCAACATTGGTGTGGCTGTGGGCTCGCTTTTGTAGGCCGGATAAGCGTTAGCGCCATCCGGCATTATTTCCGCGGCGTCATTGCCGGATGGCGCGTTACACGCTTATCCGGCCTACGCCGTTTCAGCGGCTTCGTTATCGTAGGCCGAATAAGGCGCAGTTACGATCCGGAATGACGGGCATCTCTTTATTGCGTCTGCAACACTCCCCATGGCCGGACGCGCATCCCTTTGAGCATCATCAGCCAGGCGATCACAATAGTGACCATCAGGATAACAAACAGCGACCAAGGCGGCAGCGTGGTGAGGATCACGCCGGTTAACAGCGGGTTCATCGCCGCGCCCAGCCAGCCGAGCGCCTGCGCGGAGAAGTAGGTCGCTTTCATGCCCGGCGGCGCAATGTTATCAATCAACAGATACTCGCCCGGCGCATAGATCACCTCGCCGAGGGTAAACACCGCGGCAGAGAGGCCCCACAGCCATAAATTGTCGCCAGAGAGCATAAAGCCCGCGAGGCCGATAACAAAACTGAGTGTACCAATCCCCATCAACGGCCGCAGGTTACCCGGCGTGAGTTTGCGCCCAACGGCATACTGCAAGGTGACGACTATCGCCGCGTTGACTGGCAAAACCACCGCCACCACGCGCTCGGCGAACTCACTGCTCGCCACCACCATCACATACTGCGACAGGCAGGACGCAAAAGAGCCGGCAACGAACGAGGCGAGAAAGTTTGAGAGGGTAAACCAGCCCAGCGCTTTATCCTTCAGCAGCACCGACGGGGACCAGGAGGCGGCAGGATCGTGGCCCTCTCCAACGGCGATGCGCTGCACATAGAGTTGAATAAACACCAGCGGAAAGGCGGCGCAGAACACCGCCAGCCAGAAGGGCAGATTGATGCTCTGCATCACCAGCAGCGTGCCGAGCGGTGGCCCGACGGTCCAGCCGATATTGAGGAAGGTGTAGTTGAGCGAGAAAATTTTTGCTTTCGTCGCTGGCAGCAGCGTATCGGCAAAATAGGCTTTCAATACCGTTGAAAAGACCGAATAGGCGCAGTTGATCAGCGCGAAAAAGAGCACCACCAGGCCAGCATGGTGGGTCAGCGGAATGGCGGCAAATCCGCCGATAAAGGCGATAATTGCCAGCAACATATAGCGTTTTTTATCGAACTTATCCGCCAGCATGCCAAAGCCAAGGCTGAAGATCACCCCCACAGTCAGGGCGATACTCATCGCATAACCGACCTGAGCGACCGCCATGCCATACTGGCGATTGAGATAGATGGTCATAAACGGCAGCGTTGCGCCGCGGCCAATCGTTAACAAAAGTGATGAAAAAAGTAATGCGGCGGTGGAGCGTGTTTGTGTCGAGGTCATTTTCTTACCCGGCATGTTTATTTTCGTTTTTGTGATACCAACAGCAATAACACGCCGAAACTGAGGCGCACAACCGCCAATTTGTCTGTAGGTGCCAAAAACGACCTACCGAATTTAATGATCTATTACTGGACTATTTTTTCAGTTAACGTAAATTTTTTACAAATTTGTAAACAAAAAGGGGCGTAGATGGCGCGTAAAGATGTGCTGCTGGCAATGCTGGTAGTCGTGGCCTGGGGCCTCAATTTTGTGGTGATCAAAGTGGGTCTGCACGCCATGCCACCGCTGATGCTCGCGGGGTTACGCTTTCTGCTGGTCGCTTTCCCGGCGTTGCTGTTTGTCGCCCGCCCAAAAGTGCCGATGCGTCTGCTGCTCGGCTATGGCCTGACCATCAGCTTCGGGCAGTTTGCGTTTCTCTTTTGCGCCATCAAGTTCGGTATGCCTGCAGGATTAGCCTCGCTGGTTCTGCAAGCGCAGGCCTTCTTCACCATTGTTCTGGGTGCGGGGATCTTTGGCGAACGGTTGCAGGTCAAACAGCTGGTCGGCATTGCGCTGGCAGTAGTCGGCGTGCTGGTGCTGATTGAGGCGAGCCTCACGGGGCAACATATTCCGCTGCTCGGCTTTATGCTCACGCTGGCGGGGGCCTTTAGCTGGGCCTGCGGCAATATCTTCAATAAAAAAATTATGCAGCACAGCTCGCGCCCGGCGGTGATGTCGCTGGTGGTATGGAGCGCGCTGATCCCGATTGTGCCGTTTATGGTCTGCTCACTGATTTTTGACGGCCCGGCCCTGATGCTGGAAAGCGTGGTGGCGATCGATACCACAACGCTGCTGTCGCTGGTCTATCTGGCCTTTATCGCCACTATTCTCGGCTACGGAATCTGGGGAACGCTGCTGGGGCGGTATGAAACCTGGCGCGTTGCGCCGTTATCCCTGCTGGTGCCGGTGGTCGGCATGGCGAGTGCAGCCCTGCTGCTGGATGAGAAATTATCCGTGATGCAGCTGGCCGGTGCCGTGCTGGTGATGGCGGGGCTCTATATCAATGTGTTTGGTTTTCGTCTGCGCCGGGCGGCACCGGCAAACTGAAGGTAAAAAAAAGCCCCGCACGGTACGGGGCAAACGGTTAGCTGCGTTGATGGTAATACGCTACGCCTAACTCGTCAGATTTGTCGCTTCCCGCCCCCATATGGTTGAAGTCATACGGCGATGTTTGTTGGGCGGCGGGTATGATCATCGCGTCACGGGCATTTTGCCCGGTGCTGTGATCAAACTGCTCCGCATAACTCTGGCCACTCAGCAGCACCAAAAATGCCGCTGCGGCACAGGTAATACGTTTCATACTTTCCTCGATACGTCTTTAATTACAGGCGATTAGTTAACAAGCGTGATTTAACGGATAGAGATAGCGGGACTCCGCAGGCATATCCGTGACCCGGAACTTATGCGGCGGCACGTCAAAATAGTTTTTGAACGTGCGGGTCAGGGTCTGTTGCGATTCAAACCCATAACGCTCCGCCAGATACAGGATCGGCTCATTGCTTCCCTTGAGCTTCTGCGCAATTTCCGTCAGCTTGCGGCTGCGAATGTATTGTCCCAGTGAATGACCAGTCTCTTTTTTAAACATCCGTTGCAGGTGCCACTTAGAGTAACCTGAACGCTCTGACACCTTTTCCAGGGAGAGCGGCGACTCCAGGTTATCCTCGATCCAGTCCAAAATGCTATGAATGGTAATAGCGTCAGTGTTGCGTCTGGACATCGTCATACCTCTTTGTTTTTACGGCAAGACTTTCTTAAGCAAATGCTCAAGTGTTGCCACTTCTTCTGCGGTTAAGTTTTTTGTTAATTCCTGATGCAGGTCTTGACCCACTAATTGATGACATTGCTCACAGAGCGTCGCGCCTTCAGGTGTTAATCGCACCAGCACGCCGCGCTTGTCATTAGGATTCGGGCTGCGTTCAATCCAGCCTTTACACACCAGCCTGTCCATCATGCGGGTCAGTGCGCCAAGGTCGACAGAGAGAACTTTTTTCAACTCAACCGGGGTAATACACCCTTCACAGCGGACAGAGCAGAGCACCTTAAACTGGGCTGCGGTGATATCCAGCGGCGAAAGATAGTCGTTGAGTAAACGATCTTTTTTTTGGTTAACCATGTGGATCAAGCGGCCTAAAGGAATGATGTCGTTGAATAGATCATTCGTGCTTTTCACAATGGTTGCCCCGGCAAGTAGTTTAATCACGGCAGATATTATTGCTCAGGCAAATATAAGTCAACCAAATGGGTATCGGATGCCACTAATTGCTAAAACTTTTCATGCTTAAGAATGTTTTTAATTTCATCTGCTTGAATTTACGTAACTTTTACCCATTACCAGCATAAGTGAAGGCGCTTTTGCCGCCGCGTTGCGGCTATACTGGCGGGGTTGTTAACCGGGGAGAGGTGAAACGTACCATGATGGAATTGATCAAAGTTATCGGTCTGGGGCTGGTGGTGTTGCTGCCGCTGGCTAACCCGCTGACCACCGTAGCGCTGTTTTTAGGCCTGGCGGGCAACATGAACAGCGTCCAGCGTAATCAGCAGGCGCGCATGGCTTCGCTCTATGTCTTTATCATCATGATGGTCGCCTGGTACGCGGGCCAGGTGGTGATGAACACCTTTGGCATCTCGATTCCAGGCCTGCGCATTGCCGGTGGGCTGATTGTGGCGTTTATCGGCTTTCGCATGCTTTTTCCACCCGCAAAGAGCCATGAGTCGCCGGAGACAAAAGCCAAAACGGCGGAACTGGCGGATGAGCCGGAGACCAATATTGCCTTTGTACCGCTGGCGATGCCGAGCACTGCCGGGCCGGGTACCATTGCGATGATCATCAGTTCGGCGTCGACCGTTCGCCACGGCGCTGATTTTCCCGCCTGGGTAATCGCCGTCGCGCCGCCGCTGGTTTTTGCCGCCGTGGCGCTGATTTTGTGGATTAGCCTGCGCAGTTCCGGTGCGATTATGCGGCTGGTAGGCAAGGGCGGGATTGAAGCCATCTCGCGGCTAATGGGCTTCCTGCTGGTCTGCATGGGCGTGCAGTTCATCATTAATGGCGTGCTGGAGATTATCTCGACCTATCCGGCAGGCGCCTGATGCGCCAGTTCTCCGGCTTCATTCTCTGCTGCTCTCTGCTGATCGTCGGCTGCCAGCAGCAACAGCGCGTCACCGCGCCGCTCGGGCAGAACAGCTTTGCTGCGTATCAACAGCAGACGCGCGATTATGTCGCCGCCCACCGCGCCTTTCAGACGCTGGATAAACCCGCCGAATTGCGGCTCAATACGCCGCAGGAGTGGCGTCCTGCGCAGAAAGCGCGCAAGGGGATTTTGTTGATCCACGGGCTCGGCGACGGGCCGGGATCGTTCGTCGATATCGGCCCTGAGCTTGCCCGCAAAGGGTTTCTGGTTCGCACCGTGCTGCTGGACGGGCACGGCACGCGTCCCGCCGAGCTGATTGGCGTCAGCGTTGACCAGTGGCGGCAGGTGGTGAATGAGCAGGCGGCGATTCTGGCGAAAGAGGTCGACTCGCTCTGGCTCGGCGGCTTCTCTACCGGCGGCAACCTGGCGCTGGAATATGCCATGGCGCATGACAACGTGCAGGGGCTGCTGCTCTTCTCGCCAGCCTTCAGGCCAAGTACCCGCTACGCTTTTCTGGCACCGACGCTGGCGCTGTTTCGCGACTGGCTGCGCCCGCCGGGTACGCTTTTCCCCCAGCAAATCGCAACCCGCTATCTGCGCGTGCCGACCAACGGTTTTGCCCAGTTCTGGCGAACCAGCGCCAGCGCGCAGAGTTTGCTGGCGCAGAAGCCCTTTAATAAACCGACGCTGGTGGTGTTAACGGAGCATGATTCGGTGCTGGATACGCGCTGGATCCTCGATCAATTCGACCGCGCCTTTACCCATCCCGCCAGCCGCATAATCTGGTACGGCACACCGCCTTCCGAATCAGTGACAATGTCACGCTTACGCGTGAAAACCGATATTCTACCGCAGGAGCGCATCAGCCAGTTTTCCCATATGTCGGTGCTTTTTTCACCTGATAATCCGCTCTATGGCCGTAAAGGCAGCGTTATGCTTTGCGGCAATGGCCAGTCGGAAGAGGCGGCAAGGCGCTGCCTGAAAGGTGAAGAGGTGTGGTATTCCGACTGGGGATTAGTGACGTCGGGGAAAATTCACGCCCGGTTGACGTGGAACCCTTGGTTTGCATGGCAAAATTCAGTGATGAACGACGTTATCACCGCCGCGCCATGATTGATTCATAGTAGCCGCTGGAACCGCGTAGGCCGGATAAGCGTATGCGCCATCCGGCAATCGGTGCGGCACGTTGCCCCGGTGGAAGCGACCGTAGGCCGGATAAGGCGAAGCCGCCATCCGGCAATGGGTCTGGCATATGGCATTTTGTGGAACGGTTCCGTTCACCAGGCGTTCGGGAGTTTCATTAATCTCTTATGCGGTGAACGGGACAAGGGAAGCGGCCGCGCTCCCCTTGTCAATCCCCGCGGCCCCGCGAGGAAATCGGTGCTGCGCACTGCGCTCACCTCCCGCGTGCCTGACTGCGGCCGGCTCGACTCGACTTGCTCGCCCGTTCCGGGACTCGCTCCCTGTCTCGGTTCGCCTCTGTCCGCCATCCATGGCGTCCAGACCTTGTCATTCACGCTTCGGTTCGCCGATTTCAGCGGGGGTCAACACCGTCGCTGTAAGATAGGTGTCGAATGAAAAACCGTTGCTGCTGAAACCGCGTAGGCCGGATAAGGCGTAGCCGCCATCCGGCAATGGTGCCGCGGAGATAATGCCGGATGGCGCGTTACACGCTTATCCGGCCTACACGGTTCCAGAACGATCACACTGGTTCGCTCTGCTCCTCGAGCTGCACCGGCCAGCGGCGGAAAATCACCACCGCCCACACCAGCGCGGCAATCGCCGGGACGGCACCGGCATAACCGATGGTATTCATCGACCAGTGCAGGCTAACCTGATTGCCCACCAGCGCGCCTGCGCCGATACCGATATTGAAAATCCCGGAAAAGAGCGCCATCGCCACGTCGGTCGCATCCGGTGCCAGCGCCAGCACTTTCACCTGCATACCAAGGCCGATAATCATAATCGCCACACCCCAAAACAGGCTCAGCACGGCGAGATAGCTTTCGCTCCCGGCAGCGGGAAGTAGCATCACCAGCGAAATCACCAGCAGCCCGATGGCGCTGCACACCAGCCCGGAGGCGTGCCGGTTGCCGAGCTTACCGAACAGCACGCTGCCAATAATCCCCGCACCGCCAAGCAACAGCAGCAGAATAGTTGCGAAATTGGCGCTAAAGCCCGCTACATTCTGCACAAACGGCTCAATATAGCTGTACGCCGTGTAATGGGCGGTGACCACCACCGCCGTCAGCACATAGATGCTGACCAGCGCCGGGCGACGAAACAGCAGCGGCAGGCTTTTCAGCGAGCCGGAGTGCTCGCTGTTGAGCGTCGGCAGCAATTTGACCAGGCAAATCAGCGTCACCAGCGCGCCCATACCAATCACAAAGAAGGTGGTGCGCCAGCCAAAGTACTGCCCGACGATGCGGCCAATCGGCAAGCCGAGCACCATCGCCAGCGCGGTGCCGGTGGCAAGCAGGCTTAACGCCTGGGCGCGTTTTCCCGCCGGAGCCAGGCGGATCGCCAGTGAAGCGGTGATCGACCAGAAGATGGCATGCGCAAAGGCAATACCGATACGGCTGATCACCAGCACCTCGAAATTCCACGCCAGGAAGGAGAGAACATGGCTGGCGATAAACAGCACAAACAGCGCAATCAGCAGTTTTCGCCGCTCAATATGGCTGGTCAGCAGCATAAAGGGCAGCGACATCAGCGCCACCACCCAGGCGTAGATGGTCAGCATAATCCCGACCTGCGGGGTCTCCATATCGAAGCTCTGGGCGATATCAGAGAGCAACCCCACCGGCACAAATTCGGTGGTGTTGAAAATAAAAGCGGCAACGGCAAGCGTAACCACCCGTAGCCACGCGACTTTACGTGAAACAGTATTCGTCATCATAAGAGTGCTTTGGGTTGGTTGGAGGGAAGAAGAGGCGAAGATCTTAATGCTTTTGCTGGCGGAAAGACAAACTTTTTGTGATGTAGATCTCATTTTTCATTCAGCAAAAAAATAGCGGTTGCGCCGCTGAAATTTTGCCGTCAGAACAAAAGAAAAGATGAGGAAAAACAATGCAAACAATTGACTTCTATCTGGTCGATGCCTTCAGCGACCATACCTTCGGCGGTAACGCCGCCGCGGTCTGTCCGCTCACCGAATGGCTGGCGGACGATCTGTTACTGAAAATGGCGCAGCAGCATAACCAATCGGAAACCGCTTTTTTTGTGCGCAACGACAGCGGTTTCGAGCTGCGCTGGTTCACCACGCAGGATGAGATCAACCTCTGCGGTCACGCGACGCTTGCCGCCGCTCACGTTATCTTCGAATACCTCGATTATCCAGAGACTGAGATCCGCTTCAGCACCCGTTTTGTCGGCGAGTTAACCGTTGCGCGCAACGGCGACTGGCTGACCCTCAATTTCCCGGCATGGGCAACCCAGATTGTTGAAAATCCGCCGCCGCTGCTGCTGGAAACGCTGGGCATTGCGCAGGCGCAGGCGGTGTATGAAGGGCGCGATTACATGGTCGTGCTGGAGAACCAGGCGCAGGTCGAAGCCTTACAGCCCGATATCGCCGCCATGAAACCGCTGGGAAAAATGGTCTGCGTCACGGCACCGGGAGAGGAGTATGACTTTGTCAGCCGCTTCTTCTGCCCGGGCGAGTCGGTAGCCGAAGATCCGGTTACCGGTTCGTCGCACAGCATGCTGATCCCCTACTGGGGCGAGAAGCTCGGCAAAACGGTGATGCAGGCGCGCCAGGTCTCCGCGCGCGGCGGCGATCTGCGCTGCGAGTGGCGGGGCGATCGGGTGTTGATTGGTGGCCAGGCGACGCTCTATTTAATCGGCAAAGTCTATTTGCGCTAGCACAATGACCGGGGGCGATAGCGCCCCCGCAGCGCGCTTATTACGGCAAGCGCGCGATATTGGTTTTGATCACCTCAACAGAGTGGTTGAACTTCGCCACTTCGTCCTCGGTTAAGTGCAGTTCGATAATCTGCTCCACGCCGCTGTGGGTCAGCACCGCCGGCACGCCAATTGCCACATTGTGCGCGCCATACTCCCCGTCAAGAATGCAGGAGATCGCCAGCGCGCGGTGGCTACCGGTAAAGATATTGCGGCAGATCTCGGCAATCGTGCCGGCAATACCATATTCGGTGCAGCCTTTGCGGGCAAAGATCTCAAAGCCGTGGCGGCGCACGCGATCCGCCAGCGCATCCGCATCCAGCGGCTGGCCGGTCTTTTGTTGATAGACGTCGGCGATGGGCGAGCCATAAATCGATGAGTGCGACCACACCGGGAACTGCGTATCGCCATGTTCGCCCATAATAAATGCGTCAATGCTCTGCGCGCCGATATCCAGCGCCTGCGCCAGCAGACGGCGAAGACGCGTTGTGTCGAGCCAGACGCCGGTACCGATCACCTGGTTGCGCGGCAGGCCGGAGAGGGACCACACCTGCCAGGTAATGATGTCGCAAGGGTTGGTCGCCACCAGAAAAATGCCGTTAAAGCCGTATGCCATCATGGTGGGCACAATGTTTTTAACAATGCGCGCGGTGTTGCCAAGCTCATCCAGCCGCGTCTGGCCAGGCTTCAGCGCGCCACCGGAAACGGTAATTACCGCGATATCAACATCCGCGCACGCCTCGATGGAGCGGGTGGAGATAGACATCATCCCCGGCATAAACGCGGCGGCATCCGCCAGATCCTGCGCGTGTCCCTCTACGCGCGGGGCGTTAACATCCACCAGGATCAGCTCTTCACAAATGTTCTGGTTTAAAAGAGCGTAAGCGGCAGATGCACCAACATTACCGGTGCCGATAATCATCACTTTGCGAGCTTTTGTATTCATGGCGATTCCCTTGTCAGAATATTCTCTTGCGTAAAGTACAGCCTGTTATTGCTGGCGTGCAATATTGTCGCGAATCTATAGGTTATTCATATGAGTTAAGCGGCGGAATTTTCGCTAATTTAACAACGTGATAACTATAAGGAGCCGCTATGTACCGTATTGTTGATGCCACCGCGACGCAGCCGGAGGTGATTGCCCTCATCGCCGCCCTCGACCGCTACCAGACCGCGCTTTATCCGGCAGAGAGCAACCATCTGGTTGACCTGGCTTCTTTTCCCGAAGAGACGCTGATCCTGCGTAAAATCGTGCATCAGCAGGATGCCGTTGGCTGCGGCGCGGTGCTACTTAATGAGGATGGCAGCGCGGAGATGAAGCGGGTATTTATCGACCCGACGCACCGCGGGCAGAAGCTGGGCGAGCAGCTGATTGCCGCGCTGGAGCAGGCGGCGAGCGAGAAGGGGTGCCACACGCTGCGGCTGGAGACGGGCGTCGAACAGCACGCGGCGGTGAAACTTTACCAGCGCTGCGGATACCAGATTTGCGAGGCGTTTGCGCCGTATGATCCCGACCCGTTAAGCGTGTTTATGCAGAAGGCGTTGCGCGCGTAGGCCGGATAAGGCGTAGCCGCCATCCGGCGATCGGCGCGGCACGTTGACTCGGTGGAAGGGGTTCTGTAGGCCGGATAAGGCATAGCCGCCATCCGGCGATGGGGTTTTCATGTGGCATTGGTGGAATGATTCCGTTCACCAGGCGCTGGGGAGTTTCATTAATCACTTATGCGGTGAACGGGACAAGGGAAGCGGCCGCGCTCCCCTTGTCAATCCCCGCGGCCCCGCGAGGAAATCGGTGCTGCGCACTGCGCTCACCTCCCGCGTGCCTGACTGCGGCCGGCTTGACTCGACATCCTGTCTCGGTTCGCCTCTGTCCGCCATCCATGGCGTCCAGACCTTGTCATTCACGCTTCGGTTCGCCGATTTCAGCGGGGACACAACCCCCTCGCTGTCATATTGCAGATAAAAACCGCACCGGTATCGCTGAAAGCGCGTTTTGGTAGGCCGGATAAGGCGAAGCCGCCATCCGGCAATGGGTGCGGGAAGACAATGCCTGATGGCGCTGCGCTTATCAGGCCTACGCGGTTTCAGCCGCACCTTTCCTGTAGGCCGGATAAGGCGTAGCCGCCATCCGGCAGTCAGCCGCGGTTTCAGTGGCTCTGTTCACGTAGGCCGGATAAGCGTGTAACGCGCCATCCGGCATAACAAACTGCACGCAGCCAAAACGCTACGGCAACAGCGCAATGAACGCCTCAAGGTGTCGGCTCTTCGCGCCGCGTCGCCACACCAGCCAGGTGGTGAGCCAGCGCCACTCCTCCGCCAGCGGCCAGGCATTGACCTGCTGATGGGCGGGCATGCTCTCCAGCATACTGCGCGGGATCAGCGCCAGCCCGGCGCCGGCAATCACGCAGGCCAGCATGCCGTGATAGGACTCCAGCTCATGAATTTTCCCCGGCGTGGCGCGATCGGCCTGAAACCAGCTCTCAAAATGGCGGCGGTAGGAGCAGTTGGCGCGAAAGGCATAAATACTGGCACCGTTCACCTGCGAAGCGCGGGTAATCGGCTCATGGCCCGCCGGGGCGACAATCATCATCTCCTCGCGATAGACCGGAATGCCCTCCAGCCCCGGGTGCATAATCGGCCCGTCGACAAACGCCGCGCTCAGCTTCCCTTCAAGCACGCCGTCAATCATGGTGCCGGAAGGGCCGGTGGAGAGATCGAACTGAATACGCGGGTAGCGCTGGTTATAGGCGGCGAGCGTCGCCGGAATACGCACCGCGGCGGTGCTCTCCAGCGCGCCCAGCGAGAACAACCCCTGCGGCTCATCGCCCGCCACCACCATCCGCGCCTCATCAACCAGCGCGAGGATCTGCTGGCTGTAGCGCAAAAAGCTGTGCCCGGCAGGCGACAGGCGGAGGCGCTGATTTTCGCGGATAAAGAGATCGACGCCGAGATCCGCTTCCAGCTGGCGAATGCGCGTCGTCAGGTTTGACGGCACCCGGTGCACCTTCTGCGCGGCCTGGGTAATGCTGCCGGTCTGCGCCACGGCGTTAAACATCTCAAGCTGGGTTAAATCCATGTTGTTCTCGTAACGTGAATGGTGAAGTTAATATTATTCAGTTTTCAGAAATAACAAACTGCGTCACCCTAATGCAAGTTCTGAAATCATTGAGGGGAAAAATAATGTCTCTGACCGTAACCACCCATGCACTCTCCATTAACCCGGCAACGGGCGAAACCCTGCGCGCCACGCCGTGGGCCAGCCGCGAAGAGGTTGATCGCGCGCTGGCGCTGGCCGATAGCGGCTACCGCCTGTGGCGCAACGCCAGCGTTAATGACCGTGCGCAGAAGCTGCGCGATCTGGCCGTCGTGCTGCGTAACCGCGCAGAAGAGATGGCGCAGATGATGAGTGAAGAGATGGGCAAACCGATCTTACAGGCGCGGGCAGAAGTGGCGAAATCCGCCGCGCTGTGCGACTGGTACGCCGAACATGGCCCTGTAATGCTCGGCAGCGAAGCCACGCAAGTTGAAGCGCAGCGCGCGCGCATCGAATATCGCCCGCTGGGGCCGATTCTGGCGGTGATGCCGTGGAACTTCCCGCTGTGGCAGGTGCTGCGCGGCGCGGTGCCGATCCTGCTGGCGGGCAACAGCTATCTGTTAAAACATGCGCCGAATGTGCTGGGTTCTGCGGCGCTGATCGGCGAGATGTTCAGCGAAGCCGGGTTTGCGCCGGGCGTATTTGGCTGGGTCAACGCGACGAACGAAGGCGTCAGCCAGGCGATTAACGATCCGCGCATTGCTGCGGTGACCGTCACCGGCAGTGTGCGTGCCGGGGCGGCAATCGGTGCGCAGGCTGGTGCGGCGCTGAAAAAGTGCGTGCTCGAACTGGGCGGTTCCGATCCCTTTATCGTGCTCAACGATGCCGATCTCGATCTGGCGGTGAAAGCCGCCGTTGCCGGGCGTTACCAGAACACCGGGCAGGTGTGCGCCGCGGCGAAACGCTTCATTGTTGAAGAGGGGATCGCCGACGCGTTCACCGAGAAATTTGTCGCCGCCGCGGCTGCGCTACAGCAGGGCGCGCCGGAAAATGAGGAGAACTACCTTGGGCCGATGGCGCGCTTCGATCTGCGCGACGAACTGCACGCCCAGGTTGAGGCGAGCATCAAAGAGGGCGCTACCCTGCGACTCGGCGGCGAGAAGACACCGGGCAGCGGCAACTACTATCCGGCCACCGTACTGACCAACGTTACGCCGCAGATGACAGCATTTCGCCAGGAGCTGTTTGGCCCGGTTGCGGCGATCAGCACCGCCCGCGATGCAGAGCATGCGCTGACGCTTGCCAACGACAGCGACTTTGGTCTCTCGGCCACGGTCTTCACCGCCGACAGCGCGCAGGCCGAGTGGTTTGCCGATAACCTCGAGTGCGGCGGCGTGTTTATCAATGGTTTTAGCGCCAGCGATCCGCGCGTGGCCTTCGGTGGCGTGAAGAAGAGCGGTTTCGGGCGTGAACTCTCCCACTTTGGTTTGCATGAGTTCTGCAACGTTCAGACCGTGTGGAAAGATCGCCTGTAAGCTAAACGCGCCCCTGTGGGGCGCGTCAGCTCTGGCTGTCATGGATGTGTCATGATCCTTTTGTAGACTCACCGCAACTTAGTGGTTACAGAAGAATATCATGAACTTAACACAAATTTTTCGCCGAATTTTTCGGCGTATCGCACCGCAGCAGTTTGGTTTGTTGGCCGGGATTTTCTGCATCATCGCGCTCTTTTCCGCCCTGCAAATCGCCTCCTCCTTTTTCCTTACCGCCTCGCTTCGCAGCGCGCAGCACGACGAGAGCCTGAATCAACAGGCGCATCTGCAACAGGTGCGGGCGGATGAAGCGCGCATTGCACTCCTCACCGCAAGCGATCTGCTCAACCGCGCCGGGGTCTACTTTATGCAGGATAAAGCGACCGGTTCGGACGGCAGCTGGCACAGCCTGATGGATGAGACCCAGCAGGCGCTGGCGGCTTCCAACAAAGCCTGGCTTGCTTTTCAGGCGCTCAACCCGCCAAAAGATGAAGGCTTGATCAACAGTTATCAGCTCTTTTATGGCGCGCTGAAAGAGCAGGCCGACGGGCTGGTAAAAACCCAGTCGATCGATGCCTTTTTTGCCGTCCCGGCGCAGGCATTCCAGGCCGATTTCAATGATAACTATGCCCGTTTCCAGCAGGCTGGCGCGCAGCACGCCGAGCAGGGAAGGCAGTCGCTGCTTGCCAGCCTTAGCCGTTTGCAGCAGGTGTTTATGCTGATCCCGGCTCTGCTGGTGGTCATTGCGCTGCTGGTGTGGTTCGGCATGTCGCGCTGGGTCATCACGCCGCTGCGCGCACTGATTGCCCATATCAATATTCTTGCTGCCGGCGATCTCGGCACGCCGTTGCCGCCGGTGCAGCGCTTCAACCGCGAAATCAAGCAGCTTAGCCACAGCGTCGGCACCATGCAGCAGGGGCTGCAACAGTTGGTGATGCAGGTGAGCGACGCCACCGCGTCGATGATTGGCACCATCGGCAGCCTGGCGGAAGGCAACCAGTCGCTTAATCAGCAATCGGCGAAGCAGGCGCAGGAGCTGAACGATGTCACTGAACATATCGCCACGCTGGAGTCGCACGTCGAGGGCAATACCGGTTTTGCCGAAGAGGCGCGCCAGCAGGCGGATGAAGCGCGTAAAGTGGCGGCGGGCGGCGACAGAATGATGGAGACGGTGACGCAGTCGATGCGCGAGATTGTCGACCGCTCCGCCGAGATGCGCAATATCGTCTCACTGATCGACGGCGTGGCGTTTCAGACCAACATTCTGGCGCTGAATGCCGCCATCGAAGCGGCGCATGCGGGCAACCACGGACGCGGCTTTGCGGTGGTGGCGAAAGAGGTGGGCCTGCTGGCGCGCAAGAGCAGCCACTCGACGCAAACCATTCAGCAACTGATTAACCACTCATTGCAGGGGATCAATGATGGCACCCAGGCGGTGAACCGTCTTGAAGATAACCTGCAACAGGTGACTGGCCTGGTCGGGCATCTGAGCGGGGTGTTGAGTGAAATCTCAGCTGCAACGCTTAGTCAAGGCGAGAGTATTCACAAGATGACCCGACGTCTCCACTCACTCAACAGCGTGGCACGGCGCACCGGCGAACTGGTGACTACGGCAGCCGCGGCCTCCGAACAGCTTTATCACGATTCGCAGGTATTGATGCAAGCGGTTGCGCGTTTTCGTCTCAGCGCCTGACGCGACAAAACAGCTCTGGTATACTCGCAGCCCGATTTGGCCTGTGGGCGAGGAGTGAAAGTGGCATCGGTGATGGATAATGGCGTGCTGGAGGCGATAGTCGCTCAGGTACGCCCGCTGCTGGGACGCGGTAAGGTCGCGGATTATATCCCGGCGCTGGCGGCAGTCAGCGGCAATAAACTGGGGATCGCGATCAGCACCGTCAATGGGGAGCACTATCAGGCGGGTGATGCCGATGAGCGCTTCTCAATTCAGTCGATCTCAAAAGTGCTTAGCCTGGTGGTGGCAATGAACCACTACGGCGAGGAGGAGATCTGGCAGCGCGTCGGTAAAGATCCCTCCGGCCAGCCCTTCAACTCGCTGCTGCAACTTGAGATTGAGCAGGGCAAGCCGCGCAATCCTTTCATTAACGCCGGGGCGCTGGTGGTGTGCGATATGCTGCAAAGCCGCCTTAGCGCGCCGCGCCAGCGCATGCTGGAAATTGTGCGCAAGCTCGCAGGCGTCGACGATATTGTCTACGACACGGCGGTAGCGCGATCGGAGTTTGATAACGCTGCGCGCAACACGGCTATCGCCTGGCTGATGAAATCTTTCGGCAACTTCCACAATGATGTCACGACGGTTCTGCAAAACTACTTCCACTACTGCGCGCTGAAGATGAGCTGCGCTGAGCTGGCGCGCACCTTTCTCTTCCTCGCGCAGAGCGGCCAGGCGGTGAATCTCGCCCAGCCGGTAGTGACGCCGATGCAGGCGCGGCAGATCAACGCGCTGATGGCGACCAGCGGCATGTACCAAAACGCCGGGGAGTTTGCCTTCCGCGTTGGCCTGCCGGCGAAGTCGGGCGTTGGCGGTGGGATCGTGGCGATTGTGCCTCATGAGATGGCGATTGCCGTCTGGAGCCCGGAGCTGGATGACGCGGGCAACTCGCTGGCGGGCGTCGCGCTGCTGGAAGCGCTCAGCCAGCGCCTTGGCAGATCGGTCTACTGATGGCGGATTTCGATGCGCTGTTTGCCCGCCTTGGGCGCTCAACCTTTCGCTCCCGTTTTCGCTTAGGCGCAAAGGAGCGGCACTACTGCGAAGAGAAGGGGGCAGAGGTGATTGCTGCCCACGCCGCCGATTTTGTCGCTCAGCGCCTTGCGCCTGCGCAGCCTAATAATGACGGTAAACAGACGCCGATGCGCGGTCACCCGGTATTTATCGCCCAGCATGCCACCGCCACCTGCTGTCGTGGCTGCCTTGCAAAGTGGCACGCCATTGCGGCGGGCCAGCCGCTGTCGCCCGCGCAACAGCAGTATGTAGTTGATGTGATTTATCACTGGCTGGTTGTCCAGATGAACTCGCCGCGCTGACGGCGGTTGCGCAACATTCTATAGCGGAAAACAAGCATGCTAAGCTTTAGGCTATTTCCGACGCTACTTCGGGCTGCTCCTGCCGCCCGCGACAGGAACTGAGATTTGATGCGAGCTTTGTTGTCCTCCTGGCGTCCGTTCAGGGAAGAGACCCCGCTGATAAATGCGGGGATGATTTTTGCGCTGACCACGCTGTTCTATTTTATCGGTGCGATGATGCGCCTGGTCGAGGAGCTGTCGCTCTTCTGGCCGCTGAATGCGGTAATGGCCGGGGTCTTCGCCCGCTACGCGTTTTTGCACCGCTGGCACTACTACTTAATCAGCTATGTCGCGATGCTGGCTTATGATGCCGTCACCACCAGTTGGGGCATGGCGTCGCTGATCATCAACTTCTCCAATATGGTGTTTATCATCACCATGGCGCAGCTTATCGGTCGTGAGCGCCGCCAGATGGTGAAGACGCCACAGCCGATCAATGCGCTGAAACTTTTTAGTTACTGTCTGGTGGCTGCGCTGCTCTGTGCCTTCTTTGGCGCGCTGGGCTCGGTTGGGATTAACGATCAGGGTTTCTGGCCGCTGCTGGCGGACTGGTTTGGCGAGCAGTTCTCAACGGGCGTGCTGATCCTGCCATGCCTGCTGACCATGACGCGCCCGCGCGCGCTGAAGGGCTTTTCACTGCCGCAGGTGATGCCGATCCTCGCGCTGGCGGTGTCGGTTGCCGCCTCGGTGATGATTGGCGGTGCCGGAAGCCTGGCGTTTCCGCTGCCAGCGCTGATCTGGTGCGCGGTGCGCTATTCACTTCCGCTGACTTGCCTGGTGACGCTTATCACCGGCGGGCTGGAGATTATTCTGGTCTCCAGTGGGAAGATTGATATTCACGTCCACTCGCCGTTTGATATTCCGCAGATGCTCTCGGCGCGGCTCGGCGTAGCGACGATGGCGATCTGCCCGGTGATTGTGTCGGTCAGCGTTGAAGCTATTAACCGCCTGATGCGCCAGGTGTCGCTGCGCGCCGATTTTGATTTTCTCACCCGCGTTTACTCCCGCTCAGGGCTGTATGAAGCCCTGCGCAAAGAGGAGAAGCGTTTTGCCGGCAAACACCTCTCCGTGATGCTGATGGATATCGACTACTTCAAAAGCGTCAATGACAGCTATGGTCACGAGTGTGGCGATCGGGTGCTGACCTCCTTCGCGCAAAAAGTGCAGCAGGAGCTTGGCGAGCGCGGGCTGGTGGCGCGTATGGGCGGCGAGGAGTTTGTGGTGGTCGCCGTCACAAAAGATGCGACAGCAGGGAAGAGACTTGCGGAGGCGCTGCGCTGCGCAGTGGAAAACCATCCCTTTAAATGGCGGCAACAGACGCTACATCTGACGATGAGCGTCGGCATCGGGCACGGCACGCCCGACCCGCGCCAGTTAACAGAGGGTTTCAACGATCTGCTGGCCGAGGCCGATGAGCATCTCTACCGCTCGAAGAGGCACGGCAGAAACTGCACTACGGATAGCCACAGCGGCGAGCCGGAAGTCACTATCTCGCCCGCAACGTGAAATAAGCAACACAATAAATATTAATAACTTATAAATATCTTGCGGCTGATTTTTGAGACCAATATGATTAACGTCGCGCGGTCGCAAGCTGCGGATTCGCTCACCCTGACAAACGTGCCGAATAGGCTACGCTTAATGCTGTAAACCGTTGTCTACTCGCCCGTTTGCCCGAGCGCGGCGGTCCAGACTGAGAATGATGAGATCGGCACTCTATGAAAACACCTGCGATTCCCGCAAATGAGGCACAGCGCCTGGCGTCATTGCATGACTCCGGCCTGCTGGAGGGTGGCGCCAACGCCCGTTTAGACCGCTTAACGCGCCTGGCGCAACGGATGTTCAATGTCCCGGCGGCGTTGATTACGCTGGTCGATGAAGAGACGCTCCATTTTAAATCCACCGGCGGTGATCCGGCAGAAGCCCAGACGCTGCCGCGCAACATCTCCTTTTGCGGTCACGTCATTTTGTCTGAAACGGCGATGATCATCGAAGATACCCATCTTGATGAGCGATTTACCGATAATCCGCTGGTGACCGGCGAACCGTATATTCGTTTCTATGCCGGTTACCCGCTGCGCCTGCCGGACGGTGCGCTGGTGGGATCGCTATGCGTGATTGATAAAGCGGCGCGCGGCTTTTCTGGCTCGGAAGTCGACACCCTGAAAGATTTCGCCATGATCGTCGAAGATGAGTTCGCGGTGATGAGCGCGGCGACCACCGATGCGTTAACCGGCCTCTTTAACCGCCGTGGCTTTGATAACCTGGCGAAGTTTGCGATCGTTGGCGCACGCCGCCGCGCGCAGCCATTGACGCTGGCGTGGATCGACCTTGATAACTTCAAAGAGATTAATGATACCTACGGCCACGGCGAAGGGGATGAAGCCCTGAAGGCGATGGCGGAGGTGATGACCGCCAGCCTGCGTGAAGCGGATCTGCGGGTTCGCTACGGCGGCGACGAGTTCGCGATTGTCTTCTCTGATACCAATGAAGAGGGCGCATGGATTGCGATGCAGCATTTGGTCGAACAGGTTGAGGCCTGGAACCAGCAGTCGGGCAAACCGTGGAAGCTCGGTTTCTCCTGGGGCGTCAGCGAGTTTAATCACGATGGCAGTGACGATCTGCGCAGCTGGATGAAAGAGGCGGATGAGAAGATGTATGCCATGAAATCCCGCAACAATCGCGGGCGTTAAACCATAATAAAATTGTATGAGCGCGGTGCTTGAGTTAGCCCGCCCCGCGTTGAATAGTGGTCATTTTACAAGGAAGCTAAATGACCGCTTATCATATCAATCGCCTCTCTGGTGAGGCGATCCTCTCCGATATCGACAGCCTGTGCGACGTGCTGGAAAACTGCGTTGCCGGCGGCGCCTCCGTCAGCTTTATGCATCCGCTCTCGCGGGAAAAATCCCATCAATTTTGGTCCGGCGTTGCCGCAAGCGTAACGCGCGGTGAACGCATTGTGCTGGCGGCGCAGGATGAGGCGGGTGAGATTGTCGGCACCGTTCAGGTGGTGCTCGATCAGCCGGAAAACCAGCCGCACCGCGCCGATGTCTCGAAATTACTGGTGCATGATAAAGCGCGACGTCAGGGCCTGGCGCGTCGCCTGATGACTGCGCTGGAGCATGAGGCGCAGGCGCACGGCAAAAGCGTGCTGGTGCTGGATACGGCGACCGGCAGCGGGGCGGAGAACTTCTACATCACCTGCGGCTGGCAGCGGGTGGGTGAAATTCCGCGTTATGCGCTGATGCCGGATGGAAATGTGACGGCGACGACACTTTTTTATAAGTTCATATAACTGGGGTCAATAAGCCGCGCCACTTTGATCAAAACAGGGTTTCATGGTCGTAAAGTCTGATAAGTTATTACACCAATCTTCCAAGGTTGTATGACTAATCTAAAAAAAGGAACCCACTGTGAACACATTAAACCGTCGCAATTTTCCTGGTGCTGACTATCCAGAACGTATTATTCAGTTCGGCGAAGGGAATTTTTTGCGCGCTTTTGTCGACTGGCAAATCGATCTGCTGAACGAGCACACCGACCTCAACGCCGGTGTGGTGGTGGTTCGCCCAATCGCGAGTGATTTCCCGCCTTCTCTGAGCACGCAAGATGGCCTCTACACCACCATTATTCGCGGTCTCAACGAGCAGGGCGAAGCGGTGAGCGATGCGCGTCTTATCCGCTCCGTTAACCGTGAAATCAGTGTTTACACGCAGTATGACGAGTTTCTTAAGCTGGCCCACAATGCGGATATCCGTTTCGTTTTCTCCAATACTACTGAAGCGGGCATCAGCTACCACGCAGGCGATAAATTCGACGACGCGCCAGCGGTAAGCTACCCGGCTAAGCTGACCCGCCTGTTGTTTGAGCGCTTCCGCCATTTTGCCGGCGCGCAGGATAAAGGCTGGATCATTATCCCTTGTGAATTAATCGATTATAACGGCGACGCGCTGCGTGAACTGGTGCTGCGTTATGCTAACGAGTGGGCGCTGGGCGCGGAATTTACCCAGTGGCTTGAAACCGCAAACAGCTTCTGCTCAACGCTGGTTGACCGCATTGTTACCGGTTATCCGCGTGATGAAGTGGCGAAACTGGAAGCGGAGTTGGGTTATCAGGATGCCTTCCTCGATACCGCCGAGCACTTCTATCTGTTTGTGATTCAGGGGCCAAAATCGCTGGCCGCTGAGCTGCGTCTGGATAAATACCCGCTAAACGTGCTGATTGTGGACGACATCAAGCCATATAAAGAGCGTAAAGTGGCTATCCTCAACGGGGCGCATACGGCGCTGGTGCCGGTCGCGTTCCAGGCGGGTATCGATACGGTTGGCGAAGCGATGAGCGACACGGAGATCTGTGCGTTTGTCGAGAAGGCGATTTACGAAGAGATCATTCCGGTGCTGGATCTGCCGCGCGATGAGCTGGAGTCTTTCGCCAGCGCGGTGACCGGGCGTTTCCGTAACCCGTATATCAAACATCAGTTGCTCTCCATCGCCCTGAACGGCATGACCAAATACCGCACCCGCATTCTGCCGCAGCTGCTGGCAGGGCAGAAAGCCAGCGGAAAACTGCCTGCGCGCCTGACGTTTGCTCTGGCGGCGCTGATTGCGTTCTATCGCGGCGAGCGTGACGGGAAAAGTTACCCGGTGCAGGATGATGCACACTGGATTGAGCGTTATCAACAGCTGTGGAGCCAGCGTGGCGACCGTCAAATCAGCACCAGTGAGCTGGTGAGGTCGGTGCTGTCGGTGAGCGATCATTGGGAGCAGGATCTGAGCAAGGTGCCGGGCCTGGTGGAGCAGGTGACGCTCGATCTGGACGCCATTCTGCTGCGCGGCATGCGCGAAGCGGTAAAACCGCTCTGCTGATAGCTGCCTGTAAAATGCCGGATGGCGCTGGCGCTTATCCGGCTTACATTTCCCCCTCCCACAATCCCCTCGATCCCCGTAGGCCGGATAAGGCGCAGCCGCCATCCGGCAAAGCAGCAATAGCTGAAAGTAAGCATTATAGTTACAACATACTTTAATGGAGTTGTATAACAGGTTTCAGCAACCACTGCGCCAATACTTCGTCTGGCAGGGCGAAATTGCGTCACAATCCGTTAGCAAACTTGCAACTGTGACATCGATCACGTTTAATAGCCGCTGCGCTCCTTTTCCCCCTGAATAATTATGATTGTCCGTCCTGAAAAACACTGGCTTGCTCGTCTCTTCGTCTGGCACGGCTCCGTACTGCCGAAAATCGCTTCACGCCTGACCATGAACTTCCTGCTTTCGGTCGCCGTCATCTGGATGCTGCCGTGGTATACCTCGCTGGGCATTAAACTAACGGTCGCGCCGTTCAGCATTCTCGGGGTAGCCATTGCTATCTTCCTCGGTTTTCGCAACAACGCCTGTTTCGCCCGCTACTCAGAAGCGCGTCTGTTATGGGGGCAGTTGATGATCGCCTCGCGCTCGCTGCTGCGGGAAGTGAAAACTACGCTGCCTGACGAGAGCGACGTGCGCCATTTTATGCAGCTACAGTTCGCCTTTGCCCACGCGCTGCGCATGACGCTGCGACGCAAACCGCAGGGCGACGTGCTGTCAAAATATCTCTCGGCCGATGAGTTACGCCAGGTCTTAAATGCTCACTCGCCGGCAAACCGTATTCTGCTGTTGATGGGCCAGTGGCTGGGCGAGCGCAGGGCACAAGGGGCGCTGTCGGATATTATGTTCCACAGCATTACTCAGCGCTTACACGATATGTCCGCGGTGCAGGCCGGCTGCGAGCGTATCTTTAATACGCCGCTGCCTTTCGCCTATTCACTGATTTTGCACCGCACGGTCTATCTCTTCTGCATCATGCTGCCGTTTGCGCTGGTGGTGGATCTGCACTTTATGACGCCCTTTATCTCGGTGCTTATCTCCTACACCTTTATCTCGCTCGATACGCTGGCGGAAGAGCTGGAAGATCCGTTTGGCGAAGAGGATAACGACCTGCCGCTGGATGCCTACTGCAACGCGATTGAAATCGATCTGCTGCAAATGGAAGACGCCGACGATCTGCCGGTGAAACTGACACCGGACAAAAATTACCAGTTGACCTAAACTTACAGGGGCGTAAGCCGTAAGATTTTTTCACTCTCCTGGCTCAGGTCATCTAACAAGAGGGACATGCGATGGAAAAGTCCGATAAAACCTTCTCGTTCGCGCTGACGTTTATCGTTGGCCTGTCACTGCTCGCCACGGCATGGGATATCTCACTCTTTAGCAGCCTGCCGTGAGCCATCTGCCAGCAGCGCCTGTGTCTTTTGCACCGGGCGCTGCAACAATGCAATCGCCTCTTCAGCCGACGCGACATTGGTATAACCGATAATCAAACCGTAGCGTGGCGCATCACCTCTGTACCATTCTGAAAGTGGGCTCACCTGCAACTGGTGTTGTTGCCAGAGCTGTGCCAGCGCCACATCCTGCGTGCTTTCCCGCAAAAAGGCGATGATATGCATGCCGCCATCGCGTACCTCCACATCAAATATCTGCGGATAGATCTGCGCCAGCGCCGCCAGCACGAACCCGCGCCGGGCAGAGTAGAGGTTACGCATCTTCTTCAGATGCTTATAAAATTGGCCTTCGCTGAGAAAGGCGGCGAGAATTTTTTGCGTTAACAGCGGCTGGCCGCTTTCGGTGAGTTCCGCCGTTTGCCTGAACTGCGCAAGCAGCGCGCGCGGCAGCACCAGATAACTGGTGCGTAAGGAGGGCAACATGGTTTTGCTGAAGGTGCCCATATAGATAACCCGGTCATCACTATCAAGGCTCTTCAGCGCAGGTACCACTTTGCGTGTGTAGTGAAACTCGCCGTCGTAATCATCCTCAACAATCCAGCTATTGCGCTGCGCTGCCCACGCCAGCAGCTGCTGTCTGCGGGGCAGGGAGAGGGTAACCGCCAGTGGGCTTTGGTGTGACGGTGTCACAAATAGCAGACGGGCGTTGTTGTGATGGCGCAGCAGATAATTGATATCCAGGCCGTCGTTATCGACCGGTACGCTATGCAGGTTCTGGACTGAATGTTGCAATATGCGCTGGCCTAAAAAGTAGCCCGGCTCTTCAAACACCACTTTCTGCTGAGGGCCTACAAGCAGGGTGAGGATCAGCCGCAAATTGTGCTGATACCCGCCGGTAATCACCACCTGTTCCGGGCTGCAGGCGAGCCCGCGCGAAACATTCAGATAGTGAGCGATAGCATCACGCAGAGGAGCGTAGCCCATCAATGGCGGCGTAAGCATTTCGCTCGGGTGCAGTGCGCGCAGGGCTTTAGCGCTGAGCAGCAGCCATTTTTTGCTCGGGAAGGCATCAAGTGCCGGAATGCCGAGGCGCAAGAAACCGCTCTGTTTACGCTCGGCGTCGCCAAACGCTGACGTCGCCGTTACGGGAGTTTTATCGCACGCCTTACGCTTCACTGGCGGCAGTACCAGTTCAGGATTGACGCGTGTGCCGCGCGCGCCATCGCTGACCAGAAACCCTTCGCCGACCAGAATCGACCACGCGGTCTCCACGGTTTTTCGCGCCACGCCCAGTTCGCTGGCCAGCACGCGCACCGAAGGGACTTTCTCCCCGGGCTTAAGCAAACCCTGTGTGATGCTCTCGCGATATTGCGAATAAATAGCCCTGTATCCCGGCTTCATGTCCTACCTTTTTCTTGCTGTTTTGCGTCTTTTTCCTGCGACATTGACGCGTAATATAGCCCCCGTTGAAACAATAAACGAGGCAAATAATATGAGCACCCGCATCAATCTCTTCCAGCGCATTCCTGACCTGATCAAAGCCCTTTCCGAAGCCAGCCAGGCCTCACACAACAGTGGCCTCGACAGCACACTCAAAAATCTGGTTGATATTCGTGCCTCGCAGCTAAACGGCTGCGCTTTCTGTCTGGATATGCACATTAAACAGGCGCGGATTCTGGATGAGCGGGAGTTACGGCTGCATCATGTCGCCATCTGGCGCGAATCGCCGTTATTCACCGCGAAAGAGAAGGCGGCACTGGCGTTGACCGAAGCCCTGACCCGGCCCGCAGCTGAAGGGGTGAGCGATGCCATTTATGACGCAGCGCGTGAACATTTTGATGAAGTGGCGTTATCAGAACTGGCGTTTGCTATCTCGATAATCAACACCTGGAACCGTTTGATGATTGTGTCGCAAACCGCACCGGGCGCGCTGGATAAAGCCTACGGCCTCGATCGCGCGAATCTCGAATAGTCATGCGGTTTCGTAGGCCGGATAAGCGCCAGCGCCATCCGGCAATACTCCCCGGCTCAATGAACCGGGGTACTGTATTCATGACCCAACCATTAATGCGCCAGCTGGAAGAAACGCACCGAGTTACGCAGCGCCTCGCTCTGCTCCGTCATTGACTGCGCGGCTACCGCAGCCTGTTCCACCAGCGTGGCGTTCTGCTGGGTCACCTGGTCCATTTGATCGATGGCGACGCTAATCTCTTTAATCCCCTGATGCTGCTCGGTTGAGGCGGCGGAGATATCAGCGACAATATCCGTCACCTTATTCACCGACGAGACAATCTCCTCCATCGCACGGCTGGCGGTATCGGCAAAACGCGAACCGTCGGTGATTTTTTCCACCGTCCCCTCAATCAACTGCTTAATCTCTTTTGCCGCATCGGCGCTCTTCTGCGCCAGATTACGCACTTCGCCTGCGACCACCGCAAACCCTTTGCCCTGTTCACCGGCGCGCGCAGCTTCTACTGCGGCGTTGAGCGCCAGAATATTAGTCTGGAACGCGATCCCCTCAATCACCGAAATAATGTCGACAATCTTCTGCGAACTGGCGGAGATCTCATGCATGCGCGTCAGCATGTCGTTAACCTCTTTACCGCCCTTAAGCGCGGTATCTGAGGTCTGGCGCGCCAGCTCGCTCGCTTTGCGGGCGTTCTCCGCATTACTCTTCACGTTTTCCGTGATCTGCTGCATGTTCGAAGAGGTCTGCACCAGCGACGCGGCCTGCTCCTCGGTGCGCTGCGACAAGTCATTGTTACCTTCGGCGATCTCGCCTGCGGCATGGGAGATTGATTCGCTGCCATCAATAATGCCGCGAATAATCTCCGCCAGCTGGCTGTTCATATATTTAATCGTCGCCAGCAGGCTATTGCTGTCGCCTTCGCGTAGATCGACCGCCGTCTCCAGCTTGCCGGCGGCCACCGCCTGCATAATCGACATCGCATAATCCGGCTCGCCGCCAAGTTGGCGCGCCAGGCTGCGCGAGATAAAGAGCGCGCTCACGCCTGTGGCGATCAGCGCCAGCAGCAGTAAGCCAATCAGCACATAGAGCGCGTGGTTGTAATTCGCCTGCGTCGTTTCGCCCATGCGCTCGCCAATGGCTACTTCCATATCCACCAGCGTCGCCAGGTCTTTCATCAGCTGTGTGCGGTATTTCGCCGACACTACGCCGCTGATCTTCGCCGCCTCTGCCGCGTCACCGTGGTTCATCGCCTCGATTACTTTCGCATTAACGTCGATGAAGTTTTTGAAGTTATCGACCACAGTTACAAACAGCGCGTTCATCTCTGGCGGCGCACCGGCAGAGATTTTTGCGTACTGCCGCTGGGCATTGAGGAACGTCTCCTGATTTTGCAGCAGTTCATTGCGATGCTGATCGAGGGAGGCAGGTGTTGTTGAGGAGATGTACTGCACCTGTTGTAAGCGCATTTCCGCTAATACGCCGCGCATCTCAAGGGTGTAGCGAATGCCCGGCATACGCTGCTGGCGGAATTTATCGATCTGTTGTTTGCTGGCGTTAAGCTGATAAATCGAGACGATGCCAACAATTAACATCATCACAATAAGAGTAGAGAAACCAACCAGCAGTTTCGTTAATACGGTCGCGTGCGCAAATTTTTTCATGATCCTGAAGTTATAAAAAAGAGTGGTAATGGTAATAACGGCAGAAACCGTAGAAAGATTGAGGTTAAAGTTCGATCTTGATCACATATCGCACTGATATTTGGGCAAATATCTTACGAGTGGCATCAGTTTTATTTAAGGCAGACAAGGGTGTTAAATAAGATCGGGAAGGTGTGTTAATTAATTGAAATAATATTTCACTTAAATCGATAAATATTATTTGCGCACGCCTAACGTGCGCAAATAATTAACCTTTAAGACTCAGCGGCAGTTCATCTGCCCACTTGGTGGCTTGCGTCATTAATTCTGATACTGCGGAGTAAGGCAGGCCAATCTTGTTTGCGATCGCGCTGGTCTCATCCCATAAACGCTGTTCATAGACGCGGGCGAGGTGAACATAGGGGTAGAGTTCGCCGCTCTCTTTTTCCAGCGCTGTTGCCACATCCGGCGAGACGGAGATCTGCTCCATCAGCTCCTCAAGCGGCAGGCCGAGGATCACATCCAGCAGGGAGAAGAGCCCCACCAGGAAAGCGTCATTGGCGACATTATTGCTGGAAGTGCGCGCCGCCACCAGCTCGCAAAACTTAGCGCGTATCAGGCTCAGATAGTAGATCTCAGTATTGGTCACGTGCTCAAACGACGTAAGACAGGCTACCAGTACAAAACGGCGCATCTCATTGATGCCGAGGTAGACCACAATGTCGCGTAAGGACTGGTTACGAAAACCGCTAATCCCGCGCGTGTTATATAAGATGTTCTGCGCGTAACGCATGATCTTAAATGAGAGGGAGACATCGCGTTTCAACAGCTCTTCAATGCGGTTTAAGTTCGGCGACTCGACGTTAACTTCCTGCATCAACCGCAGTGCGAAAGCGCGGTTCTGCACCAGCTTGTTGCGCTTCGAGACCACCGGCTTGCTGAAGAAATAGCCCTGGAAGAGGCGAAAGCCCAGTTTTTTATAGGCTTCGAACTCCTCATAGGTTTCCACTTTTTCTGCCAGCAGCACCGCGTGGCGCAGCGCATCGCGATTGGCGCTAACCCAGGCATCAATCTCTTCCAGTGAGCTTCGTCTGATATCGAACTTAATCACATCGATATAGGGCAGGAAAGCGTCCCACTGGTTGCCGGGTGCGAAATCGTCGAGGGCAACGCGAAAGCCGAGGTTCTGCAGGCGTTTTACCGTCTCCAGCAGTTGCTTGTCCGGCTGCGCATCTTCGAGGACTTCGATCACCACGCGGTTTTTCGGCAGCGTTTCGGCCAGGCCGTCAATCAGTAGCTGGTAGGGGAAATTGACATATACCGTCGTCAGATCGTTCTTACGTCCGACAGGCGCACTGAGAAACTGCTCTTCGATCAGTTGGGTCGTGGCTTGCTCGGCAGAGATCTCTGGAAAGCGGTTATCCATGCTATTGCGGAACAGCAGTTCGTAACCGACGGTGTTCAGTTGGTTATCAAAGATCGCCTGTCTGGCCACAAAAGAAAACATTCACCACCCCGTACACCGTGTACTTTTGTATAAGTATTACAAATATATAAGCTTATAACACACCCTGAATAGCCGAAGCGTGCGCCTGATACTAAAAAAGTGACCTTTAGCGCTAAAAATATAGGCCAGCAAAGCGGTAAGTGTACAGGTAATGAGGATATTCTTAAGCGTAACCGCTCAAAGTAGCAGCATGGCGCTGTAAAAAACGACAATTATGCAGAAAAGCGTAAGCGAGGCAGGGGATAAAACAGGCGCTGCGCCTGCGTGACAGCCAAAATCGCTGTCCGGCATGGCGCAGCGCCAAAGGCGCGGGATTAAGTACGCGGCGTCTGTTCAGCCGGCGCGGTGGCATGCACTTCGTTCACGCGCTTACGCACGCCAAACCAGCCAGCAATCAGCAGAACGGCGATCAGCGGAATAGAGCCGATAGTGAAGGTACCGTTCGGATAGTCGAACGCCATCAGCACCAGCACGCTGAGCAGGAACAGCAGCGTCAGCCAGGAGGTCACCGGCGCACCGGGCATCTTGAAGCTGACATCTTCCGCTTTGCCTTCGCGGATCGCTTTGCGCAGGCGCATCTGGCACACCACGATAAAGCCCCACGAGGCGATAATCCCCAGCGACGCGACGTTAAGCACAATCTCAAACACCTGTGACGGCACCAGGTAGTTCAGGAACACGCCGACGATGTAGACGCAGATTGTCGCCAGAATACCGGCATACGGCACCTGCTGGCGGCTCATCTTCGACATAAACTTCGGCGCGGAACCGCCCATCGACATTGAGCGCAGAATACGCCCGGTGCTGTAGAGGCCGGAGTTCAGGCTGGAGAGCGCGGCGGTCAACACCACGATATTCATCACGTCGCCAATGTACGGCACGCCAAGCTTCGAGAAGAAGGTGACGAACGGGCTTTGTCCCGCCTGGTAAGCGTTCCACGGCAGCAGCAGCACCAGCAGCACCACCGAGCCCACGTAGAACAGGCCGATACGCCAGATCACGCTGTTGATCGCTTTCGGCACCATGGTCTGCGGCTCTTTACATTCGCCTGCGGCGGTACCGACCAGCTCAATAGAGGCGAAGGCGAATACCACGCCTTGCACCAGCACCAGCGCGGCCATCATGCCATGGGGGAAGAAGCCGCCGTTATCGGTAATCAAATGGAAGCCGGTGCTGTTGCCATCAAGCGGTTTGCCGGTGCCGAGGAAAACCGTCCCGACCACCAGAAACAGCACAATCGCCAGCACTTTCAGCAGCGCAAACCAGAACTCCATCTCGGCGAACCACTTCACGCCGATCATGTTCATGGTGCCAACGATCGCCAGCGCACCAAGGGCAAAGACCCACTGCGGCACGTCGCCGAAGGCACCCCAGTAGTGCATATAAAGCGCAACGGCGGTGATATCGACAATGCCGGTCATCGCCCAGTTGATGAAGTACATCCAGCCGGCGACATAGGCCGCTTTTTCGCCGAGGAACTCACGGGCATACGAGACGAAGCTGCCGCTGGAAGGGCGGTGTAATACCAGTTCGCCCAGCGCACGCAGAATAAAGAACGAGAAGATACCGCAAACGAGATAGACGATAGCCAGCGATGGCCCGGCCATTTGCAGACGCGCGCCGGCACCGAGGAAAAGACCGGTACCGATTGCGCCGCCGATGGCGATCATTTGTACATGGCGGTTACCCATCGCCTGGCTGTAGCCCTCTTCATGAGAGTTCAGCCAGCGACGTTTCGCCGCGTGATGCTCCGTGGTGTTGTTGTTCTCTGTTTTCATTGCATTACCCTGTTGACCTGTCTGACCTTGCGGAATGTCTCAAGCCGCAGCACAAAAACCACACGATTTGCACCGTCGGCTACACGTTCTCTCTTTCCATTGTTTCTGTGTATGGATAAGGGAAAACATGGCGCAGCATCGTAACCGCAATCGTTTACTGACGCAAAACATACCCAGCCGTAAACAGCACACTATTAGTCGAAATTGTGAAGTCAACTCCATCAAGCAGAGGAAATGATTCAGGATGGTGAAAAATGCAACAGAAAAAACCACAAGCATAAAACGGTGTTTTACCCGGTCCGCACCGGCATTCGGCATCATCCATTTGCAGAACAAATAGCGTGAGCGCCTGGCAACGCTCACTTTGCGAATTTTTTGCTTACCAAATGTAAATTAATTGTTTCACAGCAGATTCAGCACGCTCCAGTATTGGCCCATCTTCTCTGACACGAGAGCGTGCCATGTCTTACCGACTGAGTTTGCTGGACAAAAGCCCCATCGCGGAGCATGAAACCGCGCAGGACGCGCTCCTGCGCACGCTGCAACTGGCGCAGCAGGCGGAAAACTGGGGCTATCACCGTTTCTGGATAGCGGAACACCACAACACTTCCCAGCTGGCGAGCCCGTCGCCAGAGCTGCTGATCGCCTGGATACTCGGCCAGACGCGGCGCATCCGCGTCGGCTCCGGCGGCGTGATGCTGCAACACTACAGCCCCTATAAAGTGGCGGAGAATTTTAACCTGCTGGCAAACCTCGCCCCGGGACGCGTCGACCTGGGAGTGGGCAAAGCGCCCGGCGGATTACCGCTCTCCACCCGCGCTTTACAGCAGGGCGTCAACCCCGAAGAGAAGGGGCGCTTTGCCGATCAGCTGGCGCAGCTGGACAACTGGCTGTCGCTGGCCCCGGATGAAAATGCCCAGGAATCCCTCCTGGCGACGCCGCTTGCGCCAGTGCAGGCAGAGCGTTTTCTGCTCGGTGCAAGTCTTGAGAGCGCAACGCTTGCGGCATCCCTCGACTGGAACTTTGTCTACGCCGCGCATCTGAATGGCGACAAAAACCTTTTGCGTGACGTTGTCACGAAATGGCAGCAGCAAAGCCGCCGCGACACGCTGGTTGCCGTGCAGGTGATTGTGGCAGAAACCCAGGCGCAGGCTGACACGCTGGCGCAGCAGGTTGAAGTGTGGGGCGTTGAGCTGGCGAACGGGCAAAAAGTGAGCGTGGCAAGTGAAGCGCAGGGGCAGGCCTTTGCCCGCCAGGCAGGTAGCCCGGCGGTACGCATTGCGCGGCGCGAAAGCGCCATCATTGCCGGTACGCCAGAAAAGGTGCGGGCCGGGCTGGATGGGCTGCATCAGCAGTTTGGCATTGACGAATTTATTATCGACACGCCGGTGGCGGAGGGACGCGCGCGCTTAACTTCGCTCCTGCTGCTGGCGCAGGCGGTCGCGCAGACGCAAACCCTACAGGAGGTGGCGGGATGAGTTTTACCGAACAGTTAATTGCGTGGCGGCGCGAGCTGCATCAGTACCCGGAGCTTTCGCTCCAGGAGTTTGAAACCACGCGGCGCATTCGCCACTGGCTGGAGCATGCCGGGCTGCGCCTGTTGCCGCTCGATCTGCCGACCGGGGTGGTCGCGGAAGTAGGAAGCGGCGAGAAGGTGATCGCCCTGCGCGCCGATATCGACGCGTTACCGATTGAGGAGGCGGTCGACTCGCCGTTTACCTCGCGCAACCCCGGCGTGATGCACGCCTGCGGGCACGATATTCATACCAGCGTCATGCTTGGCGCGGCGCTGCTGTTAAAAGAGCGGGAAGCGGCGCTGCCGGGCAGGGTGCGCATCCTGTTTCAGCCGGCGGAGGAGAGCTTTGGCGGCGCGAAGCGGCTGATTAAGGCCGGTGCGCTTGAGAGTGTGAGCGCAATATTTGGCATGCACAACGAGCCGGGCCTGCCGGTCGGCGCGTTTGCCACCCGCGGCGGCGCGTTTTACGCCAATGTCGATCGCTTCAGCCTGAAGGTTAGCGGCAAGGGCGCACACGCGGCCCGGCCGCATGAGGGCAACGACGCCATTCTGCTCGCCAGCCAGCTGGTTGTGGCGCTGCAAAGTATCGCCAGCCGCAACGTCAACACCCTCGAATCGGTGGTGTTAAGCGTGACGCGTATTCAGGGAGGCAATACCTGGAACGTGCTGCCGGAGCATGTCGAGCTGGAGGGAACCCTGCGCACCCACGATGCGGCTATTCGCGCGCAGGTGAAAAAACGCGTTGAGGCAATCGCCGCCGGGCTGGCACAGGCCTTCGATGCCGGTATTGCGGTGACCTGGTTCGACGGCCCGGATGCGCTGGTCAATCACCCGCAGTGGGCAGACTTCGCCCGTGAGGTCGCCAACGAACACGGCTACCGTACCGCAGAGGCGGATTTGCATATGGGCGGGGAGGATTTCGCCGTCTATCTCCAGCAGATACCCGGCGCGTTTGTCAGTATTGGCAGTGACAGCCCGTACGGTCTGCATCACCCGGCGTTCAATCCTGATGAAGGGCTGATTGATGAGGCGGCGCGCTACTTTGCACGCCTGGCAGAAAAAGCCTTACAGCACGCTTAACGAAACCTGAATTGACCTGGGGCGGTGGCTCCGGGCCACCTGTTGCCTGAATTCCGGAGGAAGTATGTCTACAGCACGACAATTGCGGCTTGGCACCATCTTGCATGGCGCATCGGGAAATATGTCCGCCTGGCGACATCCGGCGGCGGTCGCCGACGCCAGTATCAATTTTGACTTTGTGCAGGAGACAGCGCGTCTCGCGGAGCAGGGGAAACTCGATTTCTTATTTGTCGCTGACGGCTTATATATCAATGAAAAATCGATCCCCCATTTCTTAAACCGTTTCGAACCGCTGACGGTGTTGTCGGCGCTGGCGAGCGTCACCCGGCATCTTGGCCTGGTGGGCACGCTCTCAACCTCCTATAGCGAACCCTTTACCGTGGCGCGCCAGTTTGCCAGCCTCGATCACCTGAGCCATGGCCGGGCAGGCTGGAACGTCGTCACCTCACCGCTCGAAGGTTCGGCGAAAAACTTCTCCCGTGAAAAGCACCCGGATCACGCCCTGCGTTACCGCATTGCCGATGAGTATCTCGATGTGGTGAAAGGGCTGTGGAACTCCTGGGAGGAGGACGCGTTTATTCGCGATAAAGCCAGCGGGCAATTTTTCGACCTGGCAAAACTGCACACCCTCAACCACCACGGCGACTTTTTCCAGGTCGCAGGCCCGCTGAACATTGGCCGCACGCCGCAGGGGAGGCCGATCATTTTCCAGGCGGGCGCCTCGGAGGATGGCAAAAAACTGGCGGCGCGCCATGCCGATGCCATTTTTACTCACCATGAAACCTTAGCGGAGGCGCAGGACTTCTACCGCGACGTGAAACAGCAGCTGGAACAGCACGGGCGGCGTCACGACGAACTGCACATTTTCCAGGGCGTCAGCGTGATTGTCGGCGACAGCGAAGCGGATGCCGAGCAGCAGTATCAAACCACCGCCACGCTTGTCTCCATTAATGATGCGCTCAACTACCTCGGGCGCTACTTCGAGCACCACGACTTTAGCCAGTATCCGCTCGATGAACCCTTCCCGGAGATTGGCGATTTAGGGCAGAACAGCTTTCGCAGCACCACTGATGAGATCAAACGCAACGCCCGCGAACGCCAGCTGACGCTGCGCCAGGTGGCACTGGAGAGCGCCTCGCCGCGCCCGCGTTTTTCCGGCACCGCTGAACAGGTGGCCGACGGCTTGCAGGCGTGGTTTGAGAGCCGCGCCGCCGATGGCTTCATCATCCAGGGCGGCACGCCGGATACCTTCCCGCGCTTCGTCGAAAAAGTGGTGCCGATCCTGCAAGCGCGCGGCCTGTTTCGCACCGAATACCCCGGCACCACCCTGCGCGAAAGTTTAGGCCTGGCGCTGCCCGAACATCCCCGGTCAACACAATAGAAGAAGAGAACGTATGCAGAGACGCACCCTTTTGCTGGCGGCAACGCTTGCATTGACGCCGCTGGCGCAGGCCAGCGACGTGACCATCAACGGCACCGGCGTCAGCCTTGAGGCCAATTCCACGCCGATCCATACGGCGAAAAACCCGCAGGCGATAAGCCAGCTGCCGCAAGGGTACCGCTTTGTGCAGCCGGGTAAATTCACCGTGGCGGTCGCCGCACTTAATTCGCCGCCGCTGACGGTGTTTGCCGCCGATAACAAAACCCTGCTCGGCAGCGAAGTGGATATCGCCCGACTGGTGGCCGACAGCCTCGGGCTTGAACTGAATGTGGTGCCGACCTCCTGGGAGGACTGGCCGCTGGGGGTGACCTCCAGCAAATATGATGCCGCGATCAGCAATATCACCGTCACCCAGGCGCGCAAAGCGAAGTTTGATTTCGCTACCTACCGCAAAGACTCCCTCGGTTTTTATGTCAAAACCGCAAGCCCCATCAAACAGATTCAGCAAGCGGCGGATATCGCCGGGCTGCGCATCATTGTTGGCTCCGGCACCAATCAGGAGGCGATCCTGCTGGCCTGGAACGCGGAAAACCTGAAGAAGGGGCTTAAACCCTTTACGCCGGTCTACACCAAAGATGACGCTGCGCTAACGCTGGCGCTGCAATCGGGCCGCGCGGATGCCTTCTTCGGCCCCAACGTGATTGGTGCCTGGAAAGCGGCGCTGACCGGCAAAACCCGGCTGGTGGGTAGCGTCGACGGTGGCTGGCCAAAAGCGGCGCATATTGCCGTGACGCTGCGTAAAGGCAGCGGCCTGGCACCGGCGGTGCAGAGCGCGCTGAATGGCGCAATGGCGAGCGGCGATTACGACAAGGTGCTCAACCGCTGGGGCGAAGGGGTAGAGCGTATCGCGCAATCTGAGATCAACCCGCCAGGCCTTGGCGATTAAGGAGCAGAGGATGAACGAACGTTTCCGTGATGTCTCACCCGAAGACGACGAGCTGCAACCGATCCTCGCCGGGCTGTTTGCCGAGTATGCCGCCCGCTACGGGGACTACTTCTCCCGCGACGCCGAGGTGGAGCTGACCGAGTGGTATTTACCGCCGCAGGGGCTGTTTATCGTGCTGGAGCGAGGGGGAAAAATTATCGCCACTGGCGCTTACAAACCTTTTGATCAGCGCACTGCCGAAATCAAACGCATCTGGACCGATGCCTCGCTGCGCCAGCAGGGGCTGGCGGCGCGCGTGGTGCAGGAGCTGGAGCGCCGCGCCGAGCTTGCCGGTTATAGCCAGATCTACCTGACTACCGGCTTTCGCCAGCCGGAAGCGGTGCGGCTCTACCTGAGCCAGGGCTACCAGCCGCACTTCGACCTGACGCGTGACGCGGAAGAGTACAGCCTGCCGCCGTTTGATGGTCGGCTGCGCTTCAGCAAAGTGCTGTCATCGGCCCGTCTGAGCAAAACTGCCTGAGGAGCGACCATGAAAAGTACCGAAACAATCAAAGTGGTGCCGGCCCGCTACCCGCTGCGCACCGTGGGGGCCATCGTTGCGCTGTTTGTGCTGGCGGCGGTGATCCAGTCCGTGGCTTTCAATCCGCGCTGGGAGTGGGGCGTCTTTGCCCGCTGGTTTTTTGATCCGGTGATCCTTGAAGGGTTAGGGCAAACGCTGCTGCTGACGCTGGTCGGCACGGTGTTGAGCGTCATACTCGGCGGGCTGCTGGCGCTGGCGAGGCTCTCCTCGTCGTGGCTGCTGAGCAGCCTCGCCTGGGGCTATATCTGGCTGTTCCGCTCGCTGCCGCTGATTGTGGTGCTGATCATTTTGTATAACTTCTCCTACCTCTATGACTCGCTCGCCATCGGCATTCCTTTTACCGGCATTGAGTGGGCGCGCTACGAGACGATTAATGTGCTCGGCCAGTTCGCCACGGCGGTGGTCGGGCTGACGCTGGTGCAGAGCGCCTATACCGCAGAGATCATTCGCGGCGGCTTTCTTGGCGTCGATCACGGTCAGTATGAAGCCGCTGCCGCGCTTGGGCTTCCCGCCTGGCGGCGCACGGTGCGCATTATTTTACCGCAGGCGCTGCGCACCATTTTGCCCTCGGGGTTCAATGAAATTATCAGCCTCGCCAAAGGCACGGCGATGGTTTACGTGCTGGCGATGCCGGAGCTCTTCTATACCATCCAGATGATCTACAACCGCACCCAGGAGGTGATCCCGCTGCTGATGGTTGGCGCCGCCTGGTATCTGGTGATCACCAGCGTGCTGTCGGCGATCCAGTATCTGGTTGAGCGCTGGCTGGCGCGCAGCGAACGCCGCTCGGCTATCAATCCGTCCGTTTACCGTGCGGCAGCGACAACTCACACTTCACACGCCACGGAGCCTGCTCATGCCCATCTCTCCTGAAGGCCATATTTCGATTAGCGGCGTCAGCAAATATTTTGGCCGCCATAAAGCGCTGGATAATGTGTCGCTGGAGATCCCGCCCGGCACGGTGACGGTGATCCTCGGCCCCTCCGGCTCCGGCAAGTCGACGCTGCTGCGCACCATTAATCACCTTGAGCGCGTCGACGAGGGCTTTATCCGTATCGACGGCGAGTACATCGGCTACCGCCAGCAGGGGGACAAACTCTACGAGCTGAAAGAGAAGGAGATCCTGCGCCAGCGCGTCAACGTCGGCTACGTGTTTCAGAACTTCAATCTCTTTCCGCACCTGACGGTGCTGGAGAATCTGATTGAAGCGCCGATTGCCCATAAAAAGCTGAGCCGTAAAGCGGCGGTCGAGCAGGCTTTTGAACTGCTGGATGTGGTCGGGCTGCGTAACAAAGCCGATGCCTGGTCGCGTCATCTCTCCGGCGGCCAGCAGCAGCGTATCGCCATCGCCCGTGCGCTCTCGCTGCGCCCGCGCGTGATGCTGTTTGATGAGCCGACCTCCGCGCTCGATCCGGAACTGGTGGGTGAGGTGCTGGATGTGATCAAAAAACTGGCGCGGGCCGGATCGACACTGGTAGTGGTGACCCATGAGATCGGTTTTGCCCGCGAGGTCGCCGACCAGGTGGTGTTTATGGTCGACGGCAAAATTGTGGAGCAGGGGAGTAGTGAGGCGGTGCTGAACCAGCCGCAGCACGCCCGCACGCGCCAGTTTCTCTCGAAAGTGCTGTAAGGAGTGCGTATGAAAAAGGTATTACTGGCGCTGATAGTGTTCAGTACAGGCCCGGTTGTGGCCGGGCAGATCGATCTGCGCGCCAACGAGCAGCCGATTGTGGCGACGCGGGATGAGGCGGCGATCGCTAAAATCCCGGCCAATTACCGTTTTGTCGAGCCGGGCACGCTGACGGTTGCCATCTCCGCACTTAACTCGCCGCCGCTGGCTTTACTGGCGAGTGATAACCGCACACGTATTGGCAGCGACCCGGATATCGCCAGGCTGCTGGCAAGCAGTCTTGGTCTCAAGCTGAAACTGGTGCCGACCGCCTGGGAGGACTGGCCGCTCGGCATCACCTCCGGGCGCTACGATGTGGCGCTGGTCAATATTGCCGTCACCGAGGCGCGTAAGCAGAAGTTTGACTTCGCCACTTATCGCGCCGACTCACTTGCTTTTTCAGTGAAAGCCACCAGCCCGATAAAGGCGATTAGCGGCTCAGCCGACCTGGCCGGGCGCAGGGTAATTGTTGGCTCCGGCACCAATCAGGAGCGGATCTTGCTGCGCTGGAATGAGGAGAACCGCGCCGCCGGGCGCGAGGCAGCAAAACCGATCTACCTGACGGATGACGCTTCCGGCAATTTGTATATTCAGTCCGGGCGCGCGGACGTGGTGTTTGGTCCGCAGTCGGTCGCGGCATATAAAGCGGCGCTGAATGGCTCAACAAAAGTGGTCGGCCTGGGGCCGAAGAAAACCTGGGTGGCGACCACCAGCAAAAAGGGTAACGGCCTGGTGCTGGCTTTGCAGGCGGCGATTAACGGCGCTATCGCGCGCGGCGAGTACCAACAGGTGCTGGCTCGCTGGGGTGAGCAGGGCGAAGGGGTGGAAACGTCGCAGGTCAATCCGCCGGGCGTGAACTGGTAAAAAATGATAGCGCTAACATGATTATGGTGGGTTTTTGCAGCTTGTTTAGCGCACCAAACTTGTACAAAAAGTGAAAATGCGATCGGCTGCAAAAATGTCCGTCAGGAGGGTGTCAACTCAGTGGTAATTGGCGTGCTTGCTAATGTTAGCGCTAACATTTTTTAAGCAAAATGGTGTGGTAATACACTGATTTAAAAGTGAACAGAGGTATTGATTGGAGTTATGGTTATACTACAAGATATAACGTAGCCAATGCTAACGCCTCTGCGGGCTCTGTGAGTGAAGATGGCAAGACCTTCTCGTGCTGTTATCTCCCGTGCGCCGACGCTGGATGACGTCGCCCGCGCCGCCGGGCTCTCCTCCATGACCGTCAGTCGGGCGCTTAACACGCCGGACCAGGTTCGGCCGGAAACCGTGAAAAGGGTGCTCGCCGCGGTTAAAGCGACGGGCTACATTCCCAACGCGCTGGCCGGTGGGCTGGCCTCACGGCGCAGCAAACTGGTTGCCGTGCTGGTGCCCCACATCAACGATCCGCTGTTTGCCGATACGCTTCAGACAATGGGGGAAACCCTGTCGCAGCGCGGTTATCAGATGCTGCTGTGCAGCGCCGGTTACACGCCGCAAACGGAAACCGAGCTGGTGTCGAACCTGATGTCACGCCGCCCGGACGGCATTGTGCTCACCGGCATCCATCACAGTAATGATCTGAAAAAGATCATCTTCAACGCCAGCGTGCCGGTGGTGGAGACGTGGGATATCACGCCAACGCCCATCGACATGCTGGTCGGCTTCTCCCATGAGAAAGCGGGCCAGGCGACGGCAGAGTATCTGCTCGGCAAAGGTTACCGGCGTCCGGGGCTGGTATGGACGAGAGAGCGGGCGGCCGCGCAGCGTAAAGCTGGCCTGTGTGAGGCGCTGGCGCGTCATGGCATCACCGACGCCCCCTGTGTTGAGTCGCAACTGCCTGCCCGCTTTGCTGATGGTCGGGCGGGGGCGGCGCAGTTGCTGGAAACAACAGAATTAGATGTGATTATCGGTGGTTCCGACATCCTTGCGCAGGGGGCGATTAGCGAGCTTCAGGCGCGCGGCCTGCGGGTGCCGCAGGACGTGGCGGTAACCGGCTTTGGCGATCTCGACTTTGCGGCGGCAAATGTGCCCTCCATTACCACTATTGCTCTCGACCGTCGCGCCATTGGCGCGCGGGCGGCGACTCTGCTGGCTAATCGCATCGAAGGGCGCAGCGACGGCGAGCAGATTATCGATATTGGCTTTCACCTGACTGAGCGGGAATCGGCGTAAAAAGATGAGAATCAACATTATTGGTACCAGCGGCAGCGGCAAATCGACGCTGGGTAAGCGTCTCGCGCGCCAGCTTGACGTCCCTTATATCGATATGGACACCCTTTACTGGCGGCCCAACTGGCAGGGGACGCCGGACGAAGAGCTCTACGCGAAACTTGAGCAAATCCTGCAACAGCCGGGCTGGGTGCTGGACGGCAACTATAACCGCAGTCGTGATATCAAATGGCGCAACGTCGATCTGATTATCTGGATCGATTACGGCTTCTGGCGCACCCTGCGCCAGGCGGTATTGCGGGCGATAAAGCGCGCGTGGCACAAACAGGAGCTGTGGCCCGGCACCGGCAATTGCGAAAGCTTTCGCCGCTCCTTCCTGAGCCGCGAGTCGATTATTCTCTGGACCATCAAGACCTGGCGCAGCAACCGCGTGCGTTACGCGCGTGATATGGCCGATCCGCGCTATCAGCACCTGCGCTTTGTGCGCCTGACCTCGCCGCAGCAGGCTGACGAATTTCTCGCCACTCTGACCTAAGCTTAAGCCTCATATGACGTGCGAGGTAACCCGATGATCACCGTTTATGGCGTACCCGGCTTTGGCTCGGCCATCAGCGAAGCGATGCTTACGCTGGCTGATATCCCTTATCAGTTTCACGATGTTAAAGGCTTTGACCAGCCCGGCCCGCAGCAGGAGATGCTGCGCAAGCTCAACCCGCTCTGCCAGGTGCCGACGCTGCAACTGGAGGATGGCAGCGTGATGACCGAGTCCGCCGCCGTGGCGCTGATGATCCTCGACAGGCATCCGGATTTGGCTCCGGCAGAAGGGACGCCGGAGCGCCAGCAGTTCTGGCGGCTGCTGATATGGCTGGTGGCGAATGTCTACCCGACCTTTACCTATGCCGATTACCCGCAGCGCTGGGCGCCGGACGCGGCGGAGCAGTTGAAGGAGAGCTGCATCGCTTATCGCAAAACCCTCTATCTGTGGCTGGAAAGTCAGTTGCAGGCCGCGCCTTACGCCTTCGGTGAACAGCTTACGCTGCTGGACATCTATCTCTGCGTAATGCGGAGCTGGGGGCCGCGCCAGGCGTGGTTTGCCAGCAACACGCCGAAGATAAACGCCATTGCCGATGCCGTCTGTGCGCTGCCAAAACTGGAGGCGGTGCTGCGGCGTAACGAGATTATCGGCTAGCGCGCTTTGACCGCTGTGTTATCGTCATTTTTTATTAAAAACAAGGAGCAGACCATGCCGCATATTGATATCAAATGTTTCCCCCGCGATCTGAACGATGAGCAGAAGAGTGCGCTGGCGGCGGATATCACCGAGGTGATTATTCGCCATCTCAACAGCAAAGAGAGTTCCATCAGCGTGGCGCTCACCGAGATCGCACCGGAAGAGTGGCAGGTGAACGCCTGGGATAAAGAGATTGCGCCGCAGATGGAGAAGCTGATTAAAAAGCCCGGCTACAGTATGTAACGGCTGGCCGGGCAGGCCTTACTGCCCGGCAATCATCCTTTTGCCACTGGCGACAAAGGTACCGCCGCCGAGATGGTGGATAGTGTTCAACTGATCATCATCAAACTGCCAGCGCCCCTGCACAAAAGCGCGCTCATCGGCGGCGGCAGAGACCACTTCGCCAAACAGCGTGTCATATTTCTCCTGCGCGGCGGTCGGCGGCAGCAGGCGACACTCCATCCACGCCAGACACTTCTCTTCCACCACCGGCAGGCCCAGCACCGGCCCGGCAATCGCCGGAATGCCATAACAGTTAAACTTATCCTCATCGCGCCCGGTAATGCTGCCGACGGCGTAGGTCCAGTTCGCGGCGGCAACGCCGGGGATGACAATGCCGAACATACCGCTGCGCTCAATCAGCTCGCGCGACCAGGTGCTTTTATCCACCACGATGGCGATGCGCGGCGGTGAAAACTCGACCGGCATCGACCAGGCGGCGCTCATCACATTGCGGCGGTCGATCTGCTCATCGCGGCTGGTGATCATCACGGTCGGGCCGTGGTTTAACAGGCGGCTGGCGTGCTCTAACGCCACCGGACGAAAATGGCTCATAACCTCTCCTTTAGCAAAATTTCCGCAACTACCCGGCGTGGCGGGCAACCACAATCTGCCCGCGGCCTTGCTCCTTCGCCATATAGAGCGCGAGGTCGGCAGCACGCACCAGGTTATCAGCCCTGGCGTGGCGTGGCCAGGTGGCGAGACCGATGGAGACCGACACCGGGCCGATATCCTGCGACTCATAGCGCATCGGGTGTTTAAGTATGGTGTTTAACAGCCGCTCGGCGAGCATTTTCGCTTCGGTTTCGCTCTTACCCGGCAGGATCAGCAAAAACTCCTCGCCGCCGTAGCGGAAGGCGACGCCGGACTCGCCAAGCGTGTCGGTAATAATGCGCGACAGCTCGCGCAATACTTTATCGCCCGCGTCATGCCCGTGCAGGTCGTTGAGTTTTTTGAAGTAATCAACATCCAGCATTAGGCAGCTCAGCAGCGTATTGTCGACCATCGCCTGATCGATCATATTGCGCAGCGTCTCTTCAAGGCTATGGCGGTTACGCAGGCCGGTCAGGGAGTCATAGTTCGCTTTTTCGGTCAGCGTATCGCGCAGCATCTGGTTGGCTAACGCCAGCGCAAGGGTTTCTGCCAGCAGTTCAAGATAGATATAGGGCGGCTCTTTCCCCGGCGTGTAGTTGTCAAAAGTGAGCAGGCCGATACTCTTGTTCTGCGCATTCAGCGGCACGCAGATCGCCCGCGCGGCGATCTCGGGCACGATGTGATCGCAGGGCATATCAACGTCGCCGTTACCGGGGCTGTGTAACTGGCCGCGCTTCAGCGCCCAGCAGCTTTCCGGCGCGAAAGGAGCATCTTCGCCGGGCGGCAGCGCCCAGCGGGCGACACAATTCATACGATTCGTGTTGTTATCCAGCAGATAGAGCCGCGCGCCCATATCGGGAATGATCTGCGGCGCAAAGCGGCTTACCACCCGCACAATCGCCTGCAAAGAGTCACACCCCTGCAAACGCTGGGTCATGCGCGCCAGCAGGGTGCGCGTCGCCCATTCCGCATCGCGCTCCAGTTCAAGGCGCTGGCGGGCCAGCCCGTTCTCACGAAAAATGCGGATTGCCTGCGCCATATCGCCAATCTCATCGACCTGCGCCAGCACCGGCGCTTCGACGTTGTAATCCTGCGTTGCCAGCCGGTTCACCACGTCGCTTAGCGTCACTACCGGGCGCAGGATGCGGTGTTTAATAATAAAACCGAGCACAAACAGAAACAGCAGGGCGGTCAGGCCGACCATGATCTCAGAGAGGGTGCGCAGGCGCAGGGAGAGGCCAGTGGCGTTAGCGATAGCGCTTTGGGTGCGCTGATCGATCAGGCTGCGAAAGTGCGCAAAACGATATTCGGTTTCTGAAAGGCGCTCTTCATAGCTGGTGCTAAAGAGCAGGTTCATCGCCTCATCGGTTTTTCCCGCCTCAACGTCGCTGATGGCGATCCGCTGCTCATCTTCCAGCTGATCGAGGGTTGAGAGACCGTCGCGCAGAATAAGCAACTCCTCGTCGGAAGCGCCGTTATCGCGCAGTGCGGCGAGATGATTCTCCAGTTCAATATCCTGCTCCGCGCGGGTCTTCCAGCTCTGAATCGCTTCCGGCTGCTTTTTGATTACCGCTTCGCGCGCCAGCTCGCTTAACGCCCAGGCCTCTTTTTCCAGCGAATCGGTGAGGGTGTCGAAGAGGCGGCTTTGCGTCACCGCCTCGCGCTCATTGTGTTCCGCGCTGGAGGCCAGAAATAGCGCGACGCCGGAGCTGAGCGTTAACACCACCGTGGCGATATAGGCAAAATTGGTTATCGTGGCGATCCGCACGGGCATCCCTTTTCGGTTAAAAACAGCGTTCTTTTCAGTGTAGACATTCCTTAAAAATCAAGGCGCAATATCAGTGTCATTTCACCGTCACACTCCCTGCCTATAGTCAGCCGCAATCAAATCCCAAAGAGGATAACAAGATGTTTGCTCCCCTGACTTCTGCTCAGGTGGATGCGCCCTGCGGATGCAGACCGCGGGTTTCGCACGGCTTCCTGAAACTGGAGGGCGTCGATGAGCGCATTCACTGACATCCGGCTGCAAGGCGTTTCGTACGCTTTCGGCGCGCATACCGTTCTCAATCGAATCGACTTATCCATTCCGGCTGGCACAATCGTCGCGCTGCTCGGCCCTTCCGGCTGTGGCAAAAGCACGCTGCTGCGCCTGCTGGCGGGTCTGGCTCAACCGGCCGCTGGCGACATCTGGTTTGGCGATCGCTGTGTGGCGAAAGCGGGCTGGTCATTACCGCCCGAAGCGCGCGATATCGGCATGGTGTTCCAGGATTACGCGCTGTGGCCGCACATGAGCGTGGCGCAAAACGTCGCCTTTCCGCTGAAGATGCGCAATGTCCCTCGCGCTGAGCGTGATGCGCGCGTCGTGCAGGCGCTGACCCGCGTCGGGCTGGCGGAATTCGCCGATCGCAAACCCGCCGGGCTCTCTGGCGGCCAGCAGCAGCGCGTCGCGCTGGCGCGGGCCATTGTCGCCGAGCCGGGCGTGCTGTTGTTTGATGAGCCGCTCTCCAATCTCGATACCGCGCTGCGCGAAGCGTTATGCCATGAGATGGCGCGCCTGTTGCGCCAGCTTGGTACCACTGCCGTCTATGTCACCCACGATCGCCGTGAAGCAGAGCTGCTCGCCGACCGCATTGTTCATCTCGCCTCCGGCGAGGTGGAGTCTGTTCGCACCGTTACGTCAACCTCAGGGGAATCTGCATGAAAGGCTTACTGTCCGTGAAAAAAGGAGTCGCCCTCGCTATGGCGCTGTCATCGATGATCATCTCCAGCGCGCATGCGCTGACGGTTTACACCGCCGGGCCGGGCTCGCTGGCGAAAAATCTCGCCAGCGGCTTCGAGCAGCAGAGCGGGGTAAAAGTGAATATCTTCCAGGCCACCACCGGCAAAGTGATGGCGCGCCTCGAGGCGGAGCAGGCCAATCCGCAGGCGGATATTTTGATCTCCGCCTCGTGGGAGACGGCGGAAGATCTGCACAAACGCGGCTGGCTGCTGCCGTTTACCAGCGCCAATGCGGAAAAAGTGCCGCAGACGCTGAAAAGCGCGGACTATGTGGCGCAGGGTATTTCGGCGCTTGGCATTGTCTGGAACAGCAAAAGCGGCACGCCGGAGCCGAAAGAGTGGCGCGATCTGACCGCGCCTGCGTTCAAGGATAAAGTCACAACGCCCGACCCGGCGCTCTCCGGCGCATCGCTCGATCTGCTGATCGGGCTGCAAAATGGCATGGGCGATAACGCCTGGCAGCTGTTTGACGATCTGAAAAAGAACGGCATGGTGGTGAGCGGCCCGAACGCGCAGGCGGTGACGCCGGTGATGCAGGGGGCGAAAGCGGCAGTCTTCGGCGCGGTCGATTACGTCACCTATGGCAATATCGCGCAGGGCGAATCGCTGAAGGTCATTTTCCCGGCCAGCGGCACGGTGATTGCGCCGCGCCCGATGATGATCCTCAAATCCACGCAGCATGAGCAGGATGCAAAAGCCTTTATCGACTATGTGCTGTCGCCGGAAGGGCAGAAAATGGTCGCCGACGCCTGGCTGATGCCTGCCCGTACCGATGTTGCCGCCAAACGCCCGCTGTTAAGCGAGCTGAAACTGCTGCCGACCCAGAGCGACAACGGTGCCGAGCGTGGCGAGATCCTCAAGCGCTTCAACACGCTGTTTGCCCAGTAAAACCCACCGCGGGGGCAACCCCGCTTTCAGGATCTCTGTCGTGAATCAGACCGTTATCGCCCGGATAACCACGGCGCTGCTGGTGATACTGGTAGCGCTGCCGTTACTCTTTATTGTGTTACAGGCACTCTTTCCCCACTTCAGCGCAGGCTCGCTCGGCGGTGCATTCTCGGCGATCCCGCACCTGCTCGCCGAGCCGCAGCTGCCAGCGATGTTCAGCGGCACGCTGCAAATCGCGCTTGGCGTGGCGCTGCTCAGCGCGGTGATTGGCCTGCCGCTTGGCGTCGCGCGCGGGCTGTTCGATCTGCCGTGCCCTAAGCTATGGGATCTGCTGTTTCTCATCCCGTTTCTCACGCCGCCCTACATCGCCGCGCTCTCGTGGATGCTGGTGCTGCAAACCCAGGGCTACCTGATGCAGCTCACCGGGCTGGATCTCAATAATCTGCTCTTCAGCAAGGGCGGCATTGTGCTGGTGATGACGCTCAATATCTTCCCGGTGGTCTATTTTGCCGTCTCGCGCAGCCTGCTTGCCAGCGGTCAGCGGCTGGGGCTGGTCGCGCGGGTGCATGGCGCCACGCCGTGGCGGGCTTTCTACCACATCACTTTGCCGCTGCTGTCACCCGCATTAGCAGCAGGCATGCTGCTGGCCTTCACGCTGGCGATTGAGGAGTATGGCGTGCCGGCGGCGCTGGGCACCCGCTCAGGCGTGGTGATGCTGACGGTCGGCATTGAGGAGAAGCTCGCCGACTGGCCGATCGATCTGCCCGGCGCTTCGCTGCTGTCGCTGGTGCTGATTATGGTCGCCCTCGGCGGCTGGGCGCTGCAACGTAAACTGACCGGCGGCACCGATGTCACCAGCGTCTCCGGCAAACCCGCCGCGCATGTCGGTGCAAAACTGGGGCTGCTTACCGCGCCGGTGGTGGCGGTGATGGCGCTGGTCGGTTTTATCGCGGTGGTGTTGCCGGGGCTGTCGATGGCGGTGACCGGTTTTAGTGCCACGCTCTCCGGCGGGCTGGCGTGGGACAATCTCACCGGCGCTCACTTTGCGGCACTCTTTGCCCAGCGAGGTGATGCGCTGCCTGCGCTTGGCACCAGCGTTTCCCTCGCGTTTGCGGCGGCGCTCATTACCGGCCTGCTCGGGTTATGCGCCGCCTGGCTGGTGGTGATGCAGAAGATAAAAGGGCGCGCACTTATCGATGCGCTATCGCTTATGCCCGCCGCGCTGCCGGGGGTGGTGGTCGGGGTCGGGTTGATCCTGCTGTGGAACCGCGCGTTCTGGCCGGTTTCGCCCTATAACACGTGGGCGATTTTGCTGCTCTCCTACTGTTGTCTGTTACTGCCCTGGCCGGTGCGCTACATCGGCAGCGCCATGCGCCAGCTCGGCGGTAACCTTGAACCGGCTGCGCGGGTGCATGGTGCCAGCGCGTTTCAGGCGCTGCGCTTTATTGTGCTGCCGCTGATTTTCCCGGCGATGCTCGCCTCGATGTTAATGGTCTTTGCTATTGCCTCACGCGAACTGGTCACCTCGCTGCTGCTGTCGCCTGCGGGCACGCAAACCGTGGCGGTCTTTATCTGGCGGCAGTTTGAGCAGGGCTCGGTGGGTCAGGGGATGGCGATGGCGACGCTGACGCTGATTACCGGGCTGGGCTTGATGCTGACGGCGCTGGCCATCATGCAGCGGAGCACAAAGGGATAAAGTGAGGGCACGAAAACGCCAGTGGCCGGAAAAATATGGGTTATAACCAATGGACACCACACGCAAGGAGCCTGTATGACCCCGTTTTTAAGCGCTTATCTGGATCGCATCGACTGGCATCACACGCCGGATGCCACCCTTGAAACCTTACGCGCCGTGCATCTGCACCATAACGCCGCGATCCCGTTCGAAAACATCGACGTGGTGTTGCCGCGTGAAATCGATCTCAGCGATGAGGCGATTTTCGCCAAGCTGGTCGTCGGCAGGCGCGGCGGCTACTGTTTTGAGCAGAACGGCCTTTTTGAGCGCGCGCTGCGCGAGATGGGGTTTGAGGTGCGCAGCCTGTTGGCGCGCGTGCTGCTCGCCAACCCGGAGCAGATGCCGCCGCGCACCCACCGCCTGCTGCTGGTGCAACTTGATGGGGAGCCGTGGATCGCCGATGTCGGCTTCGGCGGCCAGAGCCTGACGGCGCCAATCCGCCTGCAGGAGGAGATTGAGCAGGCGACGCCGCACGGTCTCTATCGCCTGTTGCGTGCGGGTGAAAACTGGCAGTTGCAGTTCCGCCATCATGAGCACTGGCAGACGATGTATCAGTTTGAGATGGGGGAGCAGTACCAGGCGGATTACGTGCTCGGCAACTTCCACTCCGCACACTGGCCGACCTCCCATTTTCGCCACCACCTGTTGATGTGCCGCCATCTGCCGGACGGCGGCAAAATGACCCTCACCAACTTCCACTTTACCCACTGGCAGCAGGGCAAAGTGGTGGAGGAGACGCATCTGCCCGACGTTACCGCGCTTTATGAGACGCTACAGCAGCGCTTCGGGCTGGGGGTGAGCGATGCGCAGTCGGGCTTTACCCTGCAACAGCTGCAAACCGTGATGGACGGCTTTGATCTGCAAAGCGGCAAGCGCTAGCAGAGCTCTTTCTCAATCATCCGTGCCAGATGGCGTTTGAAGGCTGATTCATCGACATCTGGCATGCCGAGGATGCAAATCCCGTCCATGCCGCAGACCATCGCAATCAGCCGCCAGGCGATATCCGCCGCCGGATCATGCAGGGTAAATTCGCCTGCCGCCACGCCCTGTTCGATAAGCCTGACGACTTTGACGTGCCACATCTCCATGGTCAGCAGATAGGCGCCTTTGATTTCCGGATCTTTACTCGCCAGCAGCAACGCTTCGCGCCACAGATGAATATAGGGCTCCAGCCCGCCTTCATCGCTGCCGAGCATGGCAAACAGCTGCTCGCGCCACGGCGCGGTTTCCGGCACCAGTTCAACCTCCAGCAGTTCATCGATCAGCCGAATAAAGGCCTGCGATTTGAGTTCGTTTGACGAGATGAAATGGTGGTGCACCTGGCCCGTTGCCACCCCGGCCTCACTGGCGATGCGGCGCACCGTCATGGCGGAAAAGCCCTCCGCCAGCGCGACACGCATGGCGGCCTGCAGGATAACTTCCCGGCGATCGTCCCGATTTAAATAGCTCATGAAATATTTTCCCCTTAAAACGTGCCGCGGAGTGTAACAAAAATCTGGACATGTGTTCAACAATCCGTAGGATCGCATTTCTGGACAGGCGTCCAGAACGGATAAAAGAGGAAGAAGTTATGTTTCGTCAGTGGTTAACGTTGGTCATCATTGTGCTGGTTTATATTCCGGTGGCGATTGATGCGACGGTGCTGCATGTTGCCGCGCCGACGCTCAGCACTGCGCTGGATGCCAGCGGGAATGAGCTGCTCTGGATCATCGATATCTATTCGCTGGTGATGGCAGGGATGGTGCTGCCGATGGGCGCATTGGGCGACAAAATCGGCTTTAAGCGCCTGCTGCTGATTGGCAGCGGTTTGTTCGGCGGCGCGTCGCTGCTGGCAGCATTTGCCCCTACCGCAGGCTGGCTGATTGCCACCCGTGCGCTGCTCGCCGTGGGTGCGGCAATGATTGTTCCCGCCACGCTTGCCGGGATCCGCACCACCTTTTCTCAGGCGCACCATCGCAACACCGCGCTCGGCGTCTGGGCGGCGATTGGCTCCGGCGGCGCGGCATTTGGCCCGCTGATTGGCGGTATGCTGCTTGAGCACTTTTACTGGGGCTCGGTATTTCTCATCAACGTGCCGATTGTGCTGGTCGTGATGGCGCTTACCGCCCGGTATGTTCCGCGCCAGCAAGGGCGGGCCGATCAGCCGCTGCACCTCAACCAGGCGCTGGCGCTGATTGCCGCCATCTTGCTGCTGGTGTGGAGCGCGAAAACCGCCATGAAAGGCACGCTGCCGCTGTGGCTGGTCACCAGCACGCTGCTGATTGGTGGTCTGTTACTCACCGGTTTTGTGCGCATCCAGCTGGCGGCGAGCCGCCCGATGATCGACATGCGGCTCTTTACGCACCGCGTGATCCTCAGCGGCGCGCTGATGGCAATCATGGCCATGGTGACGCTGGTGGGCTTCGAGCTGCTGATGGCGCAGGAGCTGCAATTTGTGCACGGCTTTACACCTTTCGCCGCCGGGGTCTTTATGCTGCCGGTGATGATCGCCAGTGGCTTTAGTGGCCCGATTGCCGGGGTGCTGGTCTCAAAACTGGGGCTACGCTGCGTGGCGGCAGGCGGGATGGCGCTCAGCGCAATTAGCTTCTTTGGGCTGTCGCTGACCAACTTCTCGACCCAGCCGGTGCAGGCGGCGGTGCTGATGGCACTGCTCGGCTTTAGCGCCGCCAGCGCGCTGCTGGCCTCGACGGCGGCCATTATGGCCGCCGCGCCGAAGGAGAAAGCGGCAGCGGCAGGGGCGATTGAAACCATGTCCTACGAGCTGGGCGCGGGTCTCGGTATTGCGGTCTTCGGCCTGATTTTAAGCCGTACATTCTCTGCGACCATCAACCTGCCACAGCAGTTGAGCACCGAAGCGGCGGCACAGGCGTCGTCATCCATCGGTGAAGCGTTCCGCTTGGCGCGCGAGTCCGATCCGGCGCTGGCCGAGGGTATTATTGCCGCAGCAAAAATGGCATTTACCCACTCGCACAGCGTCGCGCTCAGCACCGCCAGCATGCTGTTAGTGGTTCTGGCAATAGGGATGTGGTTTAGCCTCGCACGCGTTGAGAAAAGCTGATCCCATCACCGCAACAGGGCGCTCCGCTAGCAGTAAAAGAGCGGGGCGCCCATCCCTCTAATTCCCCGCAATAGATTCACCTTCTTGTACCCGATACCAGACACGGATTGCGTAACCGTTGCCATCTTCCGGGCGGCCGGAACTCTCCTACCTCTTAGGAGGCACTAAAACGCAACGGCAGCGACTATTAGGTGTCAGGCTCCCGGCGTTATTGATTTACCGCAATTATTAAACCCCGCGAAATGTTTAGTTTCCCCGCCGCAAGCGAAGATTGATTATTGAGGAAAGCAATGAACGTCAACCGCAGACAGTTTTTTCGTATCTGCGCGGGCGGGATGGCAGGAACCACGGTCGCTGCTTTAGGGTTCGCCCCGAAGATGGCACTGGCTCAGACGCGAAATTATAAATTACTGCGCGCAAAAGAGACCCGAAACTCCTGTACATACTGTTCCGTGGGTTGTGGGCTATTAATGTATAGCCTCGGCGATGGCGCAAAGAACGCCAGAGAAGCGATTTACCATATCGAAGGGGATCCGGATCATCCGGTCAGCCGGGGCGCGCTCTGCCCGAAAGGGGCGGGGCTGCTCGATTATGTCCACAGTGAAAACCGCCTGCGTTACCCCGAATACCGCGCGCCTGGCTCGGATAAATGGCAGCGTATCAGCTGGGATGAAGCGTTTAACCGTATCGCTCGCCTGATGAAAGCGGACCGCGATGCGCACTTTGTCGAAACCAACGACGCCGGAGTGAAGGTTAACCGCTGGCTCTCCACCGGCATGCTGTGCGCCTCGGCGGCAAGCAATGAAACGGGCATGCTGACGCAAAAATTTGTGCGCTCTCTCGGCATGCTGGCGGTAGATAACCAGGCGCGCGTCTGACACGGACCAACGGTAGCAAGTCTTGCTCCAACATTTGGTCGCGGTGCGATGACCAACCACTGGGTTGATATCAAAAACGCCAATGTGGTGATGGTGATGGGCGGCAACGCCGCTGAAGCCCACCCGGTCGGTTTCCGCTGGGCGATGGAAGCCAAAAACAACAATGACGCAACGCTTATCGTTGTCGATCCGCGCTTTACGCGCACGGCGTCGGTGGCGGATATCTATGCGCCGATCCGCTCCGGAACGGATATTACTTTCCTCTCCGGCGTGCTGCGATACCTGATTGAAAACAACAAGATCAACGCGGAATACGTCAGGCACTACACCAACGCCAGCCTGCTGGTGCGGGATGACTTTGCCTTCGAAGAGGGCTTGTTCAGCGGCTACGATGCTGAAAAACGGCAGTACGACAAAACGACGTGGAACTACCAGTTTGATGACAACGGCTATGCAAAACGCGATGAAACGCTGACCCATCCGCGCTGTGTCTGGAACCTGCTCAAAGAGCATGTTGACCGCTACACCCCGGAAACGGTGGAGAATATCTGCGGCACGCCGAAAGCGGACTTCCTGAAGGTGTGCGAGGTGCTCGCCTCGACCAGCGCCGTAGACAGAACCACGACGTTCCTCTACGCCCTGGGCTGGACGCAGCATACGGTCGGTGCGCAGAACATCCGCACCATGGCGATGATCCAGCTGCTGCTCGGCAATATGGGCATGGCTGGCGGCGGGGTTAACGCCCTGCGCGGCCATTCCAACATTCAGGGGCTGACGGATCTGGGTCTGCTCTCGACCAGCCTGCCGGGCTACCTGACGCTGCCGTCGGAAAAACAGACCGATCTGCAACAGTACCTGGCGGCGAATACGCCGAAAGCAATGCTGCCCGATCAGGTGAACTACTGGAGCAATTATCCGAAGTTCTTCGTCAGCCTGATGAAATCGTTCTATGGCGATGCGGCGCAACAAGAGAACGACTGGGGCTTCGACTGGCTGCCGAAGTGGGATCAATCCTACGACGTCATCAAATATTTCAACATGATGGCGAAAGGTGAAGTGACCGGCTACATCTGCCAGGGCTTCAACCCGGTGGCCTCCTTCCCGGATAAGAACAAGGTTGTCAGCACCCTGAGCAAGCTGAAGTACATGGTGGTGATCGATCCGCTGGTCACCGAAACCTCCAGCTTCTGGCAGAACCACGGCGAGATGAACGACGTTGACCCGTCGGCCATTGCAACGGAAGTGTTCCGTCTGCCCTCCACCTGTTTTGCGGAGGAGGATGGTTCGATTGCCAACTCCGGGCGCTGGCTGCAGTGGCACTGGAAAGGGCAGGATGCGCCGGGCGAAGCGCTTAACGACGGTGAGATCCTGGCGGGTATTTACCACCGGATGCGCGAAATGTACCGCACGGAAGGCGGTAAAGGCGCGGAGCCGCTGCTCAATATGTCCTGGCACTACAGCCAGCCGCATAACCCGCACTCCGAAGAGGTGGCAAAAGAGAACAACGGCTACGCGCTGGAAGATCTCTATGACACCAGCGGTCAACTTCTGGCGAAGAAAGGCCAGTTGCTGAACAGCTTTGCGCTGCTGCGTGATGATGGCTCCACCGCTTCGTCGTGCTGGATCTATGCGGGCAGCTGGACCGAGCAGGGCAACCAGATGGCAAACCGGGATAACGCCGATCCATCGGGGCTGGGCAACACGCTCGGCTGGGCCTGGGCGTGGCCGATGAACCGCCGGGTGCTCTATAACCGCGCGTCGGCGGATTTCCTGGGTAAACCCTGGGATGCGAAACGGATGCTGATCCAGTGGAACGGTACGAAGTGGGTCGGGAATGATATTCCGGACTACAACACCGCGCCGCCGGGAAGCAACACCGGGCCGTTTATCATGCAGCAGGAAGGGATGGGGCGTCTGTTTGCGCTCAATAAACTCGCCGAAGGGCCGTTCCCGGAACACTATGAACCGGTGGAAACGCCGCTCGGCACTAACCCGCTGCACCCGAATGTGGTCTCCAGCCCGGTGGTACGCATTTACGCAGAGGATGTGAAGCGTATGGGGAAAAAAGAGCACTTCCCTTATGTCGGCACTACCTATCGTCTGACGGAGCACTTCCACACCTGGACCAAGCACGCGCGGCTTAACGCCATTGCCCAGCCGGAGCAGTTTGTTGAAATCAGCGAAACGCTGGCCGCGGCAAAAGGCATCCGCAATGGCGATCGCGTTAAGGTCAGCAGCCAGCGCGGTTTTATTCGCGCGGTAGCGGTAGTGACAAGGCGTCTGCAAACCCTGCAGGTGCACGGTCAGCAGGTTGAGACTGTGGGCATTCCGCTGCACTGGGGCTTTGAAGGCGTAGCGCAGAAGGGGTATATCGCCAACACCCTGACGCCTAACGTCGGCGATGCGAACTCGCAAACGCCGGAATATAAAGCGTTTTTGGTCAATATCGAGAAGGCGTAAGGGCGCGACATTATGGTTATGGAAACTCAGGACATTATTAAACGCTCTGCGACCAACCCCGTCACGCCGCCACCGAGGGCGCGTGACTATAAAGCGGAGGTCGCCAAGCTTATCGATGTCTCCACCTGTGTGGGCTGCAAAGCCTGCCAGGTGGCCTGCTCGGAGTGGAACGACATCCGCGATGAGGTGGGGCACTGCGTCGGGGTCTATGACAACCCCGCCGATCTCAGCGCCAAATCCTGGACGGTGATGCGCTTTAGCGAAACCGAGCAGAACGGCAAGCTGGAGTGGCTGATCCGCAAAGATGGCTGCATGCACTGCGCGGAGCCGGGCTGCCTGAAGGCGTGCCCCTCTGCTGGCGCAATTATTCAGTACGCGAACGGTATCGTCGACTTTCAGCAGGAGAACTGCATCGGCTGCGGTTACTGCATCGCCGGGTGTCCATTTAATGTCCCGCGCCTCAGTAAAGAGGATAACCGGGTCTATAAATGTACGCTCTGCGTCGATCGCGTCAGCGTCGGCCAGGAGCCCGCCTGCGTGAAGACCTGCCCGACTGGCGCTATTCATTTCGGCACCAAAAAGGAGATGCTGGAACTTGGCGAGCAGCGCGTTGAGAAGCTGAAAGCGCGCGGTTACAGCCATGCGGGAATCTACAATCCGCAGGGCGTGGGCGGCACGCATGTGATGTATGTGCTGCATCATGCCGATCGACCACAGCTTTATCATGAACTGCCCAACGATCCGCATATCGATACGGCGGTTGGGCTGTGGAAAGGGGTGCTGAAACCGCTGTCGGCGGCAGGCTTCCTTGCCACGTTCGCCGGGCTGATTTACCACTACATTGGCATTGGCCCCAATAAAGAGGTGGATGACGAAGAGGAAGATCATCATGAGTAAGTCGAAAATGATTGTGCGCACTAAATTTATCGATCGCGCCTGTCACTGGACGGTGGTGATCTGCTTCTTTCTGGTGGCGCTCTCCGGCATCTCCTTCTTCTTTCCGACGCTGCAGTGGCTGACGGAAACCTTCGGCACACCGCAGATGGGGCGCATTTTGCATCCTTTCTTCGGAGTGGTGATCTTCCTGGCGCTGATGTTTATGTTCGTGCGCTTCGTGCATCACAACATCCCGGACAAGAAAGACTGGCCGTGGGTGAAAAATATCGTTGAGGTACTGAAGGGCAACGAACACAAAGTGGCGAAGGTCGGCAAGTATAATGCCGGGCAGAAGATGATGTTCTGGACCATTATGAGCATGATGACCGTGCTGCTGGTCACCGGTGTGGTGATCTGGCGTCCGTACTTTGCCCACTGCTTTCCGATACAGGTCATTCGCTACAGCCTGCTGCTGCACGCGACCTCGGCGATTATTTTGATCCACGCCATCCTGATCCATATGTATATGGCTTTCTGGGTGAAAGGCTCGATCAAAGGCATGATCGAAGGCAAAGTGAGCCGCCGGTGGGCGATGAAGCACCATCCGCGCTGGTATCGCGACGTCGAACGTCTCGAAGCGAAAAAAGAGAGTACGGAAGGCATTAAGTAATTCGCTAACCGCTCCGGCATCGTGTCCGGAGCGGTTTTTTAGCTGCGCCTGATTACGCTCTATTCCCGCGTTGCCGCGCGACTCAACGCAACGTAATCTTCTCTTTTCTCCATCCATTCCCATCATCTCCTCCCTGGCTTTGTGCTGCGAAAATTAGCAATCCGCCATCATGCAAACAACGTCCTTTCTTCAGGCTTGTGCAGAAATTGCGAGGTCGCTTCCTGAATAAAGCAACGCTATGCAAACGGTGAAAATCTTTGCGAGGCATCTTCCAGAATCCTGCATTCCCTTTGGTTTTCCTGGTGACGGCGCGCGGCGTTATGACGATGATGGCGCCCGGCGAGGAGCGTGCCGGGCGCTTTTTGTTATGGGTGTGACGCTGCGCTGCGTAGGGCCAGCTTCCTCTGCAACAGCGGCACCAGCAGAGGAAAAAGAAGGGCACTGAGGGCGCAAACTATCAGCAACGGTTGCAGAGCGTCGAGGGTCAGCGCCCGGGCGGAGAGCAGCCACGAAGAGAGTGAAAATGCGGCGGTGGTGGCGAGGTGCATCAGCGCCGTTTGCAAGGAGCTAAATCCTGCGCGTTGTGCATTATCCGGGAACTGCAGGGTGAGCACCGATGAAGAGACCAGGCGGCTGTAGGCCGCTGCGAGAAACAGCACCATAAAAAGCCAGGGATTAGCGTAGTGCAGCGCCGGAATAAGCAGGCTGGCAACAAACAGGGCGCTGGAGGTCAGCGCCAGCGTCAGGGTGGTATAGCGTTGTGTGAGCAGACCGGTAAACCGGGTCGCGAGATACCCGGCGATGCCACCGGCAAAAAAGAGCCAGGCAAGCTCTGTGACCGTTGCGCCAAGCAGTTGCAACAGCGGCACCAGCAGAGGAATGAGCAGCATCGGGCTGAACTGCACCAGCGCATTGCCGGAGGCGAAGAGCAGCGTCTGCGCATCAAGGGCGATCTTCTTGCGTGTGGCTGAGATTACCTGCTGCGCGGGAATAAAGCGCACGATCAGAACCAGAGCTACAAGGCAGCAGGCGCTGATTGAAAGCAGTGAAATTTTCCACCCCCAGCGTGAGCAGATAAACAACACCGCTGGCATGCCGACAATGCTGATCATGGAAAACGCGGCGATCACCGTCGACACCATTTTGCCGCGCAGCTGTGCTGGCGCGGCATTGATCAACAGGCTTATGGCTACACCCATGGTTGTGCCGCCGACCAGCCCGGCAAAAAAGCGCAGCGCCAGCAGCACGCCAAAGTGGGTAGTGAGAGTCGTCATGGCAGTCAGCATGCACAGCAGCGCCATATTGCTCAGTAAAAAACGCTTCTGATTGATTGCGCCGATGAAGTAGAACGCGATCGCTCCGGAGAACATCGCGGCGAGCGTGTAGGCAGCAGAGACATAGCCGGAGAAGGCGAGCGGAACCGCAAAGGACGGAGCCATAAAGGCGAATATTGGATTGAAGGCCATATATTCCAGCGCGTTGGCGAACTGGATAAAGGAGATTACGATGGCCATGCTGGTAAGCGTCCGGGAGGCATTTTGTTGTGACATAAGCAACGAGTTAAACCTGTAAAAAAGAGGAGCAGGCACTCTAATACCTGGCGGTTTTGAGAATAAGCCGGTAAAAATGACCATCATTGTTATCAAAAGTGGGATAAAAATGCGGACAGGGCTGGATTTTACCGCGCTGAAGATTTTCTGTGCGGTGGTAGATAAAGGGAGTTTTGTGGCGGCGGCGAAGGCGCTGACCATGCCGACATCGAACGTCAGCCGGACGGTTGCCCGGCTTGAAGAGATGCTCAACGTGCAGCTTATTGAGCGCACAACCCGTCACCGTAAACTGACACCCTCCGGGCAGCTTCTCTATACGCGCTCAAAGCCGCTGCTTGAGTCGCTGGAGCAGACGGAGGCGGAGTTGATGTCGCGCCAGGTGCAGCTAAAAGGGCCGCTACGCATTTGCATTCCGAGCGAGATGGGGCCGGCGCTGCTCGGCGATCTGCTGGCGGATTTCGCCTGCCGTTACCCGGAACTGGAGATCAGTTGCATAACCAATCTTTCCGGCTTCGAATCCCTGCGCGAAGAGGTGGATCTCGCCGTTATCGTTACCCGTGGCGATCTGGATGACAGCGACTACATTGCCCGGCCTCTGGCGACCTTTCCCTGCAACATCGTGGCTGCGCCTGCGTTAATTGAGCGTTACGGTCTGCCGGTTTCCATCCGCCAGTTTGAAACCTTACCCTGCATTACCACCGTCAGCGCGCTGAACGGCGCAGCCTGGCAATTTGTCGATGCCGCGGGCAAGCATGAGGTGGTCAACGTGAAAGGGCATTACCGCGTCAACAGTGGTGAAATGGCCTTCAAAGCTGCGCTGGCGGGTGTGGGGTTCGCCATTCTGTCAAAACAGGCCTGCCATCAGCCGATTAATGAGGGGCGTCTGGTAGAGATCGTCTTCCCGCAGGCGGCAGCGCCGCTGCGTCTGGTTGCGATCTACTCCAGCCGCCGCTATCTGCCGGTCAAAACGCGGGCGTTGATTGATTTTCTGCAGCAGGGGCTGCAAAGCCCCGTTGATTAAACAGGGGCTGCAAAGCCCCGTTGATTAAACAGGGGCAGAAAAACTGTATTCATGGATTAAAACGTCAGCGGACGGGTTTCAACTGGTCTGCCTTACGCGAATGGTCAATAATGCCCGTCGCAAACTTTTAACAAGTGGTTAGTGGTATGAAAAAAACGGTTTTTTCGTTGGCACTTGCGACCTTTGGTCTTGGGATGGCTGAGTTCGGTATTATGGGCGTGTTGACCGAACTTGCGAATAATGTCGGGATCTCCATTCCGTCGGCGGGGCATATGATCTCCGCCTATGCGGCGGGGGTGGTGATTGGCGCGCCGATCATGGCGATGTTCTCCAACCGCTTCTCGCTGAAAAATGTGCTGCTCTTTCTGGTGGCGCTCTGCTTTGTCGGCAATACGATTTTCACCTTCTCCAGCGCATATCCGATGCTGGTGATTGGCCGGCTGATCTCAGGTTTTCCACACGGCGCTATCTTTGGCGTCGGTGCCATTATCCTCTCGAAAATCGCGCCGCCGGGGAAAGTGACGATGGCGGTAGCCGGGATGATCGCCGGGATGACCGTCGCTAACCTGATCGGTATTCCTCTTGGTACATGGATTGGGCATCTCTTTAGCTGGCGTTACACCTTTGTGCTGATCTCGCTCTTTTTCGTGCTGGTGCTGGTATCGGTCATTTTCTGGGTGCCGAGTCTCTATGACACCGCGCCGACCCGCCTGAGCGAACAGTTTCACTTTCTGAAGAAACCGGAGCCGTGGCTCATCTTCGCCGCCACCATGTTCGGCAATGCCGGGGTGTTTGCCTGGTTCAGCTACGTGAAGCCCTTTATGGTGAGCGTCTCCGGCTTTTCACAAAATGCCATGACGCTGATTATGATGCTGATGGGGCTGGGGATGGTGCTGGGGAACATGTTCAGCGGCAGAGTGTCGGCGAGATTCAGCCCAATACGCATCGCGGCAGCGACCGAACTGGTGATCATGCTGGCGATGGTGGCGCTGTTTTTCCTCGGCGACAGCAAAGCGGGGGCGCTCTCGTTGGGCTTCATCTGCTGCGCCGGCCTCTTTGCGCTCTCTGCGCCGCTGCAAATCATGCTGCTGCAAAATGCGAAGGGGGGCGAAATGCTGGGTGCCGCAGGTGGGCAGATGGCGTTTAATTTCGGTAACGCGGTGGGGGCATGGTTTGGCGGGCTGATTTTCGCCTTCGGTTTTAGCTATAACTATCTGGCGCTGCCAGCGGCGGTGCTGACCTTTGCCGCGCTAACCTCGCTGCTGATTTATAACCGTCGTATCGCCAGACATCAGGCAGAAGTGGTGACAGTGTAACGCAATGCCGATGTGAGGGGTTGAGGCACGATGATAAAACGCCGGATGGCGGCTTTGCCTTATCCGGCCTGCGGGAGATAAAAGGTTGCGGGGTTTCGTAGGTCGGATAAGCGTAGCGCCATCCGACACGAGGCTACGTCAGGAACGTTTCTACGGCACGAACGGTTCGCCCAGGGTTAACATCAGCCGGTTGGCCCAGGCAAAAAAGGCGGCGGACTGAATAAGATCCAGCTGCTCAAGCGTATCCAGTCCCTCGCTGTCAAGGCGCGTTATATGGTTTCTGGTCAGCGCTGGCGGGGTCACGGAGAGCGCGGCGGCGGCGTCAATTCCCGCCTGCCAGCGCGCTGATTGCCCCTCATGTAACGCGCCGCCTGGCGCCACCGCCAGCAACCTCTCTACGGCGTTATCCTCCTTTGATAACTGGCTGGTTTTGCGTGCGTGTACCGAGGCGCAATAGATACAGCCATTCACCTTACTTGCGACCGTCGCGGCCAGTTCGCGCTCGGCACGCGGCAGGCCACCGGGCGTATAAAAGATCCCTTTATCCGTTAGCGTGCGCTGCTCAAGCACCGGCAGGTTGCGTCCCAGCAGACGAAAATAGTCGGAATTACTGTGGCCAAACCTGGCGAGAACGGCCTGCTCATCCACACTGAACTCTTCCAGCGGTTTTGCGGCGATCCATGGCTCCCAGCCCAACTCCTGCTGCGTGAAACGCACCGGCGCCACTTTGCCGCTTCGCGTTTGCGCACTTGTGTGCCAGCTGCCTGCGACAACAGGAGCGTCATTACGTAATACCGGTTTGCCATTCAGGAGACGCAGCCCGGCAAGCAGGCGGCTCTGAAAACTGACAAAGGCGATCAGTTGCGCCAGCGTAACGATATTTTCTGCAGTCCAGCCCGCGGCCTGCAGGCTGTTTAGCGCCTCCGGCGTCGCTTTAACCGGCGAGAAGGTGAGCAGGCGCGCAAACTCAATCGCGGGTGCCAGCTGCGCTGACGTCGGATCGGTCAGACCCAGGCCCGCATAGTGCGCGGCGAGATCGTCCGCGTTATGCCATTTCGCCACCTTGGCCGCCACGCTAAAGCGCGCCTCGGCAGAGAAAGTTTCATCATGGGTGGTAAAAAGTGCGTCGTAGCTGCCTTGCGCATGTCGCGTTGCTGCCTCGCGGGTCTGGCGGGCGGCGGCGAGGGCAGATGAAGGGGCGATCCCGGCCAGATCGGCGAGAATATCGTGACTTAAGCTCATGGTGACTCCTTATAAAATATGCGGCGCAATATGCCCGGCAATCAGTTCAATAGAACGCAGCGTGTCCGCATGGGAAGGCTCCACCGAGTGCACCTGGAAAGAGATATCCGTGGCGCGCAGCAGCACGGAATCCTGCTGGAGCGAGGCGAGAACGGTTTGCGGATCGCCAATATGCGCGTCGAACTGCTGGATATAATCCGTGACGTTGTCACCGATGAGTGTATGACCTGCGGCGCGATGCTGCTCTGCCTGGCGGGTCAAACCCGGCGTGGCGACCTGAAGCGCATACGCGGTGGTATCAGCAACAAACGCGGTGCGGGAGGCGAGAATACGCGGCGCAACGCCGTCTGGCAGGGCATCGAGATAGGCATCGACTATCGGATTCTGAATCTCATCCAGCCTTAAGCGAGGTTTATCAGCAGGGCGCGGCTGCGTGCGCGAGAGCATCAAACCGTGTCCGGCCCGCGCGGCACGCACCGCGCCCTCAATAGAAAAGGTCGCGATCCAGACCCGCTCCGTCAGCTGCGGTGCCGGCGGATAAAGATGATTATCCGGATGGGCGAGCGAATCGCCGCGCCAGGCGCTCTGAATCAGATGCAGTGACTCCTCAAATACCGCGGCACGTTGATCAATCGTCAGGCCAAATGGCAGAAACGATGTCGGCGTGCCGCCGGAACCAAAGCCGACTTCCAGCCGCCCATCCGCCAGCAAGTCCAGTACCGCCGCGTCCTCCGCTACGCGCAGCGGATTTTCCAGCGGCAGGGTGATAATCGCCGTACCGAGGCGAATGGTCTGCGTATGCGCCGCCGCATGGGCGAGGAAAAGCAGCGGCGAGGGTAATCCACCCTCATGCTCATGAAAGTGGTGCTGGGCGATCCACGCACTGTCAAAGCCGTGACGCTCAGCGTGGCGGATCTGCTCTGTCGCCAGGCGATAGCGCTCTTTAGGCGGCGCGTTATCCAGTAGACGGGTAAAAAAGCCCAGGCGTTTTCGCGTCATGCGAACTCCTCCGTAGCGGGTTGAAAATGGGGAATGGCGTCAATAAGCTCGCGGGTGTAAGCATCCTGCGGCGCGGCGAACAGCGCCTCGACGCTGCCGTGCTCAACCACCCGGCCGTTGCGCAGTACCGTGACGCTATGCCCGATACGCCGTACCGTCGCCAAGTCATGGGTGATAAACAGATAGGTCAACCCCAGTTGCTGCTGGAGTTGCTGAAGCAGAGCGAGGATCTGCGCCTGCACCGTCACATCCAGCGCGGAGGTGGCTTCATCCAGCACCAGAATGGAGGGCTCCAGAATCAAGGCTCGTGCAATCGCCACACGCTGGCGCTGCCCGCCAGAGAGTTCACGGGCGCGGCGGCTCAGAAGTTCAACGGGTAAGGCAACCCGACCGGCGACCGCCTCGACCCGCGCTCTGCGCGTCGCTTTATCCACCGGCGCGAAATTTTTCAGCGGCTCTTCGATGATTTCAAACAGCGTCTGGCGCGGATCGAGCGAGGCGAAGGGGTTCTGATAAACGAACTGGATCTCGCGTCGCAGCTGGCGACGCGCCTCGCGGTTCAGGTGCGTGACGTCACTGCCGTTAATTACCACCGTTCCGCTGTCCGCCTGCTCGAAACCAAGCAGAATACGCGCCAGGGTCGTTTTACCGGAGCCGGATTCGCCCACCAGCGCATGGGTGCTGCCGCGGCATACCTCAAAACTTACCGCCTCCAGCGCCTGCAATGTATGGCCTTTACCCAGCGAAAACTGTTTGGCGATCCCCTGCAGGCGAATCGCCGGGAGGGCGAGAGGATCGCCGGACACCGGGGCGATGGTCAGAGCCTCGCCGCGTACATCGCTAAGCAACTGTCGCGTATAGGGGTGGCGCGGTGCGCGAAGGATAGCGCTGGTATCCCCGTGCTCCTGGATCTCGCCATTCCGAAACACCAGCAACCGGTCGGCGCGTTCGGCGGCCAGCGCCAGATCATGGGTGACAAACAGCACCGCAGTGCCCGATTCGCGCCGCAGCGTGTCCAGCAGATCGAGGATCCGTTTTTGTACCGTGACGTCGAGAGCGCTGGTCGGCTCATCGGCAATAATCACTTCCGGTTGCAGCGCAATGGCGATGGCAATCAACACGCGCTGCTTCATACCACCGGAGAGCTGATGAGGATATTGCGCCATGCGCTGCTCCGGGTGACTCAGCCCCACTTTGTGCAATAGCGAGAGCACCTGCGCGTTGCGCTCGGCAGCGCTCAGTTGGCGGTGCAGGCGCAGCACTTCGCCGACCTGCTCGCCAATGGTTTTTACCGGATTGAGGGCGTTACCCGGATCCTGCGGCACCAGGCTTATGCGCGCGCCGCGCAGGCTGTCGAGACGCTTCGCCGACCAGTGGCTGATGGTTTCGCCATTGAGCACGATCTCGCCCCGATCGCGGCGGGCATTCTCTGCCAACAGGCCAATGATCGCCTGCGCGGTGGTGGTTTTCCCCGAGCCGGATTCACCGACAAACGCCAGCATCTCGCCGCGCTTGAGGCTGAAGCTGACGTTATGTACCACTTCGCGCCACGCCTGCCCGGTGCGGTAGCTGAGGGTCAAATTTTCTACGGACAGAAGCGTCATGCGTGGCCTCCACTGAGCTGACGACTGATGCGGTTGACGGCCAGTACTACCATGATCACCACCAGCCCCGGGAAGGTCGTCAGCCACCAGGCGGTAGATAAGTAGTTGCGCCCTTCGGCGATCAGCAATCCCCACTCCGGTACCGGCGGCGGGGTACCGTAACCCAGAAAGCTGAGGGTCGAGAGCGCCAGGATGGCCTGACCAAACTGCAGGGTGGCAAAGGCCACCACGGCGGTAAGCGAATTGGGCAAGATATGCCGCCACACCACTGTCCAGAAGGTGCCGCCGCTGCCCCAGGCAGCTTCGACATAATCGGTGTGGCGAACGCGCACCACTTCGCCGCGGGCGAGCCGCGCGAAGCTGGCAACAGAGGCGACGCCGACGGCGATGGCCGCATTCACCGTTCCGAAGCCCAGCAAAATAATCACCGTCAGGGATAAGAGCAGGGACGGGATGGCGAGCAGCACATCCACCAGACGCATCAGAATCGACTCCACCCGACCGGCAAACGCGCCGGCCAGCACACCGATCAGCGTGCCCACTACCAGCCCCATGGTGACGGCGGCCAGCGCGGCGGAGAGCGAGTGCCTGGCACCGTAAACAATCCGGGCGTAGAGATCGCGACCCAACTGGTCGGTGCCGAGCCAGTGTCCGGCCTGCGGCGCAAGCCGCTGCGCACCGGCGACGCCTTCTTCCGGGTTCCAGCCGGTGAACAGTGCCGGGAAAAAGGCGGCCAGCAGCGCCGCAATGAGAACCAGCCACGCGAGCCATAAGCCCGGTTGCCAGCGCAACGGGCTGCGTAGCGGTGTGCGTTTTTGGGCCGCCGCCGCATAATCAACCAGACTCATGACGCGCCTCCGGTGACCGTTTGCAACCGCGGGTCAAACCACGGCATCAGTAAATCCACCAACAGATTGATCAGCACAAAGCCGAGTGCGGAGATCATCACTACCGCCTGAAGCACCGCAATATCCTGGTTATTGACCGCCTGCTGCGTAAGCTGGCCCAGCCCGGCACGACCAAACACGGTTTCGGTGATCAATGCGCCAGCAATCAGTTCACCGAGCAGCAAACCGGCGATATTGAGCACCGGCAGCAGGGCGTTGCCCAGCACATGCCGCCACAACACGCCGGTTTCGCTCATCCCTTTTGCCCGCGCCACGCCGACAAAGGGCTGAACCGATACCTGATCGATGCTGCGCATCAGGATCTGCGCCAGCGGCGCGGAGATCGGGATCGCCACGGTGATAATCGGCAGGATCAGCCCCTGCAACGGCGACGGGTTAATCACCGGAATCAGCCGCAGCTGGAAGGAGAAGAGCTGAATAAGTGCGATGCCGAGCCAGAAGGTCGGCAGCGAGATAAAGAGCACCGGCAGGGACTGGAACACGTTGCTCAGCCAGCGCAGCGCCGGCAAGCGCGAGGCGACCGCCAGGGTAAAGGCCAGCACCGCCGCCAGTAAGAAGGCGGGCAGTGCCAGTGTCAGGGTGTCGGGCAGGTTACTGGCGATCAGCTCGCTCACTGGCACCCCGGCCTGTACGGAGTAACCAACATCGCCGCGCAGCATGGCAAACAGCGTGTGGAAATATTGCTGCCACAGCGGGCTATCCGCGCCGTAAGCAACCCGCATCTCCTCGATTTGCGCCGGGCTAAGGCCCAGGTCCGGGTTCTGAAATTTAATCAGTACCGCATCGCCGGGCAGCACCTGGAGCAGAAAAAAAGAGAGGGTAAAGGCGGCCCATAGCACCAGCAGCCCTTGCCCGACGCGTCGCAGCAGATAGTGGCTCATCACGATCCCCTTACTCTTTCTCGATCCAGGCGCCATAGAATGAGGGGCGTCCGACGGCTTCAAAGGCAACGCCTTTCACCGATGGCGCACCGGCAAACACCTGCGGCTCTTCAAAGATAGGGATCACATAGGCGTTATCGAGCAGGTAGCGCTGCGCATCGCCGGTGAGTTGCAGCCGTTTTTGCGGGTCTACTTCGGCTGAAATCGCCGTCAGCTTGTCATTAAGCTGGTCGTCGCGGAAATTCTTCACTTTGTCGCTGGAGCCGCCTTTTTGCAGCAGCGCATCGCGGTTGGCCGGGAAGAACATACTTTTCACCACGTCCGGATCGGCACGGCCCACTTCAGAAACGGTTAATGGTGTTTTCAGCGGATCGAGGTTATCCAGCGTGCGGCTGCCAGCATCGCCTGCTTTTACGCTCAGAGCCACGCCGACCTGTTTCCACTGTTGCGCCACCAGTTGCAGCACCTCTTTGTTTTGCGGCTGCGGCAGTGACTCATACACCGTCAGCGCCAGCCGCTGCCCCTCTTTTGCACGTACGCCGTCCGCGCCAGTTTTCCAGCCTGCTTCATCAAGCAGTTGGTTAGCCTTTGCCGGATCAAACGCCAGTTTGTCGCTGAGATTGACATACCCGGCGGCGGAGGCCGCGATCACCGAGGTGGCCTGCGGATAGTTGCGGGAGAAGAGGGTTTCAACCACCTGCTTCGCATTGGTGGCATGCAGTAGCGCCTGACGTACACGCAGGTCGGCGACCAGCGGGTTGTCCGGGCGGAAACTGAGGCTGTCATTGACGCCGCGCGTCGGTGCTGCATAGATGGTAAAGCCCTGGTCGGTGGCCTGCTTCTCGTCGTAGGCCTGAACCTGGCGGATAAACCCGGCCTGGCCTGCCAGCAGCGCGCCAATGCGCACGCTATCTTCCGGCGTGACAATGATTTTTATGCCGTCGAGATTGGCCGGGCCTTGCTGGGCGATATTTTTCGGCCCCCAGCGGTAATCTTTACGCGCCGTGAGGGTCACTTCACGGCCGAGTTTCTCATCGCTGACCACAAACGGTCCGGAGCCAATAATATGCCGCGCATCGCCCAGCGAATCGAAGCTGCGTTGCAGTGTGCTAAGGGAGACCAGGCCGGAGCCGATGGTCGCCGTGCCCTGCAGGAACCCCGGCGAGGGTTTTTTGAAGTAAAACTTCACGGTATGCGCATCGATCACTTCACTGTGGTCGTAGTTGTTGATCACCTCTGAGACCGGCAGGCGCTGCGCTTTATTCCCCAGCCCGTAGGTATCGAAGTTTTTCGCCACTGCTGTTGCATCCAGCGGCGTGCCATCGGAGAAGGTCACACCGGGGCGAATTTTGAAGGTGTACTCCGTTTTGTCGGCATTGCTGCTCCAGCTTTCGGCGATCCACGGCTCCACCTCCAGCGTTTTGGGGTTCTGCCAGGTGAGTTTGTCGGTAATTTGATTGAGGATGCCGCCATTCGGGTAGAAACCGCCTGCCGGGGGGTAAAGGTTGGTGTGTGCCTGCTGTTCAAGATAGATCAGCGTGCCGCCTTTAACCGGCGTTTGCGCTGCCTGGCTCAGCAGCGGAGCAGCCGCGATCAACGCCGCTAACAGCGGTCTACGAAAAGGGAAGCGCATGGTGAATTCCTTTGTTATCTCTTGTTTTAACGTCGCCTTCATCATCCGGGGAGCGTCAGAACAAGGGAACAAAGGAAATGAGATAAGCTTTTCAGGAAAGCGCAAAACAGCGGGATGGGGCTGAAGCCGCAAGAGCGGTGCAGGGCGCGAACACCCTGCACCGTGTGCGATCAATGACGTAAATCGATCACCATACGGCCACGGATCTGGCCCTGTTCCATCTCTTTAAAGATGGCGTTGATATCTTCCAGCGGGCGCAGCGCCACTTTCGGCACCACTTTCCCTTCGGCGGCGAACTGGAATGCTTCGGTAAGATCCTGACGGGTGCCGACCAGCGAACCCACCACCTGAATGCCGTCCAGCACCAGACGCGGAATATCGAGGCTCATCGCTTCCGGCGGCAGACCAACGGCGACCACGCGTCCACCGGCGCGCACGGCGTCGACCGCCGAGTTGAAGGCCGCTTTCGCCACGGCGGTAACCACGGCCGCATGTGCACCGCCGGTTTTCTCCTGCACCACTTTCGCCGCATCTTCGCTGCGCGAGTTAATGGTCAGATCGGCTCCCATGCTGGCGGCAAGCTTAAGCTGCTCTTCATTCACATCAATGGCGATCACTTTGGCATTAAAGACATTTTTCGCATACTGCAACGCCAGGTTGCCGAGGCCGCCCAGACCATAAATCGCGATCCACTGGCCCGGCTTAATCTGCGACACTTTCACCGCTTTATAGGTGGTGACACCCGCGCAGGTGATGCTGCTGGCTTCCGCAGAGCCAAGGCCGTCCGGCACTTTTACCGCGTAATCCGCTACCACAATGCACTCCTGCGCCATGCCGCCATCGGCGGTATAACCAGCGTTCACCACTTCGCGGCACAGGGTTTCATTGCCGCTGTTGCAATATTCGCAGTGGCCGCAGCCCTGGAAAAACCACGCAACAGAGGCGCGATCGCCTGGTTTCAGCGAGGTGACGCCTTCGGCGATCTCGGTAACGATGCCAATCCCTTCATGACCGAGGATCACCCCGGTCTTGTCGCCAAAATCACCGTTTTTAACATGCAGATCGGTGTGGCATACGCCGCAACACTCCATTTTCAGCAGCGCTTCGCCATGTTTCAGCGGGCGCAGCGTCTTCTCTGCAATAGCAACCTGGTGATCCTGAGTAACAACGGCAGCTTTCATCTTTAATCTCCTTGCTGGCAAAAGTACGGTGAAGCGCTATCGCCTCATCCCTCAATACCCCTTAAGAGTTAATGGTTTAGGTCAGGGATTCAATAGTCTGGCAACAGAATGACATACTTTGCCGCCATTACCCTTATATCAGGTAGGGTAAATGGTTGGTAATCAGACGGTTAACGTGGTTACAAAACGTGCTGCATAGATGTGTTGCATGTGTAGTGAATATGCAAAAAAGGCACCTTACGGTGCCTTTGAAGAGGAGATAAAACGGCTACAACAGTAAGCGAAGACGCGCAATCTCATCGCGCCACTGCGCCTGCAACTGCGGTTTTTGATGCTTCTCTTTGCGCGCCAGATCCTCCTCCAGCCGCGTTTCCAGATCGATAAGCCGCTCCAGCAAAGCGTCATCATCATCTGGTGCCGCAGCCTCGAGGGATTGCGCGTCAACCGCCGCAACCGGCGAGCCAGCGCGTTCACGCAGACGCCCAAACACCGCGTCGGCGTCATGCCACTCGCTCAGTTCGCCATCTTCCACCAGCCAGAAACGGTTACAGCTCTGGCTGATTAGCTGCCGGTCGTGGCTCACCAGCAGCACGCCGCCGCTGAATTGCGTTAATGCCTGCGCCAGCGCCTCTTTGCCCGCCATATCAAGATGGTTGGTCGGCTCATCGAGCATCAGCAGGTTAAAGCGCGCCAGCGACAGCCCGACAAAAAGCAGCCGCGAGCGCTCGCCGCCGCTGAGTGTTGCCACGCGCTGGCCATGGCGAGGAAAGGCAAACCCGGCGCTGATCAAGGCCATTTTCCTGTCACCCGGTGCGGGGGCGAAAGGCTCCAGTGCGTCGAACAGGGTCGACTCGTCCGGCAACTGGTGCAGGCTCTGATCGTAATATCCGGCATGCAACCGCGGATGCAGGCGCAGGGCGTCATGTTCCGGCTGGTGGTAAACCTGCCAGATAAGCCTCAGCAGGGAGGATTTCCCGCAGCCGTTGCGCCCAAGCACTGCCACCCGATCGCCGCTTTTCAGGCGGGCAAGCGGGATGCGGAACAGCGCAGGCAGCCCCGGCGCGGGGGAGACCGCCAGGTTCTCCATCTCCAGCAAGCGGTCAGCCGCTAAGGGTTCGCCATGCAGCGCCAGCCGCCACTGGCTACCGTCGGTCAGCGCCGTCTGGCTCGCTTTCAGGCGATCCACCTGGCGTGCCATCTGTTTTGCTTTACGCGCCAGGTCCTCGTTGTCGTAGACGCGACCCCATGTTGCCAGCCGTTTGGCGCTGGCGGTCACGCGGTCAATCTCCTTCTGCTCCGCTTTGTGGCGCAGGGCATCGCTCTCATCCCGCTCCTCAAGCGCTTTTCGTGCCAGAGTGCAGGGTAAGGCGAAACCGTGCAGCGTGTGGTCGCGCAGGATCCAGGTGCCGTTGGTGACGGCATCCAGCAGCGCGGCGTCATGAGAGACCATCACAAAACTGCCGGACCAGCTTTGCAGAAACTGCTCCAGCCACAGCAGAGTGGGCAGATCGAGGTGGTTGCCCGGCTCATCCAGTAACAGCAGGTCGGGTTCGCGGATCAGCGCCCGCGCCAGCAGCAGGCGGGTATGTTGCCCGCCGCTCAGCGTCGCCGCCGTTAAGGCAATCTCCTGCTCGTTCAGCCCCATGGTGGCGAGCAGCGTTTCAGCGCGCCAGCGCTGGGTTTGCCGTTCAGCAGAGTGGAGCTGCGCCAGCACCGCATCAAGCAGCGTCATCGCCAGCAATTCATCGGGCAGATGTTGCTCCACGCGCGCCAGCAGGCAGTGATGCGCCTGTGTCACCATACCGGAAAGCGGGGAGATGGTGCCATCAAGCACCTTCAGCAGGGTACTTTTGCCGCAGCCATTGTCGCCAATAAGCCCGAGGCGATCGCCCTTTTTCAGGGTAAAGGAGAGGTCGGAAAACAGCGGACCGAAGGCGGTCTCAACACGGATTGATTGTGCAGATAGTAGTGTGCTCATTGCTTACTCAAGAGTTACAGGCGTGAAAACGCCTCGTCAAACATCGCTGACGACAACCCGGTAAGCCCGAGGGAAGGGAGAGTTATGCTTCGCTCAAGCGGAGGTTATCGCAGCACGATACCGGTAACGCTTGAGCTGGCGCGATCGCCAAATGCATGTGAATAGTCAAACAATTCACAATACAGCATAGGTAGCCTCCTTTTTTATATTCAGTAAGTTGATGGGTAAAAAGGAGTTTAGCGAGGAAGTGAATGATTTACCAGCAACAAAAAACCCGGAGCAGCGTGCTCCGGGTTGCGGGGAGAGTTAAATCGAAGTACGGCGATAGTTGCGGTACTGCGGCTCCCAGAAGTTGTCATCAATGGCCTGCTTCAGCGCTTCAGGGGAGGTTTTCACCGCCACGCCTTGCTGCTGCGCCATTTTGCCAACGGCAAAGGCAATCGCGCGCGACACCACCTGAATATCCTTCAGCTCCGGCAGCACCAGCCCTTCGCCGTTAAGCAGCAGCGGCGAGTACTCGGCCAGCGTCTCACTTGCCGCCATCAGCATATCGTCAGTGATACGCGACGCGCCGGAGGAGATCACACCAAGGCCAATGCCCGGGAAGATATAGGCGTTGTTGCACTGGGCAATCGGGAAGACTTTATCCTGCCACTGCACCGGGGCAAACGGGCTACCGGTGGCAACCAGCGCCATGCCGTTGGTCCAGCTGATGATGTCCTGCGGTGTCGCTTCCACACGTGAGGTCGGGTTAGAGAGCGGCATTACGATCGGGCGCGGGCAGTGTTTATGCATCTCACGGATGATCTCTTCCGTGAACAGCCCGGTCTGGCCGGAGACGCCGATCAGGATATCCGGCTTCACGTTGCGCACCACATCAAGCAGGGAGATCGCTTCGTTCTGCACGTTGATATCCCAGTTTTGCAGGTTCTCGCGCTTCTGGACTAATCCGGTCTGGAACGGCAGCAGGTTCGGCATGCCGTCGGTCAGCAGGCCGAAACGGTCAACCATAAAGACTTTCTGGCGGGCAGCCTCTTCGCTGAGGCCTTCACGCTGGGTCTGAGCGATGATCTGCTCGGCGATACCGCAGCCAGCGGAACCGGCCCCGAGGAAGACAATTTTCTGATCGCTGAGCTGGCTGCCCGCCGCGCGGCTGGCGGCAATCAGCGTACCGACGGTGACGGCTGCCGTGCCCTGAATGTCATCGTTAAAGGAGCAGATCTCATCCCGGTAGCGGTTCAGCAGCGGCATGGCGTTTTTCTGGGCGAAATCTTCGAACTGCAACAGCACGTCCGGCCAGCGCTGTTTCACGGCCTGGATGAACTCATCCACAAAGGCATAGTACTCATCGCCGGTAATGCGCGGATGGCGGGAGCCCATATAGAGCGGATCGTTGAGCAACTGCTGGTTGTTGGTGCCGACATCCAGCACCACCGGCAGGGTGTAAGCCGGGCTGATGCCGCCGCAGGAGGTGTAGAGCGACAGCTTACCGATAGGAATTCCCATCCCGCCTATGCCCTGGTCGCCGAGGCCGAGGATGCGCTCGCCATCGGTGACAACAATCACTTTGATATTGTGGTTCGGCACGTTTTGCAGGATGTCATCCATGCTGCCGCGGTTTTGCCAGGAGATGAACACACCGCGCGCGCGGCGGTAGATATCTGAGAAGCGTTCGCACGCCCAGCCGACCGTCGGGGTGTAGATCACCGGCATCATCTCTTCAAGATGATTTTCGACGAGGCGGTAGAAGAGGGTTTCGTTGGTGTCCTGAATGTTACGCAGGTAAATGTGTTTATCGATATCGGTCTTGAAGCCCTGATACTGCAACCAGGCTCGCTCGGCTTGCTCTTCAATGGTTTCCACCACTTCCGGCAGCAGGCCCAGCAGGTTGAAACTGCTGCGCTCTTCAACGCTGAAGGCGCTACCTTTGTTCAGCAGGGGAAACTCGAGCAACACGGGTCCTGCGTAGGGGATATACAGTGACCGATTCTTATTATGTTTGGCATTCATCTAACAGCTCCTTGAGAAACGAACGCGCGCACGGGGGGTGAGGTCGCACGCGGGTACAGCGGCGGGCGCAATTATAAAGCATTGAATGAGCAAATACTTCCCGATTGACCTATTCGTTGATTGAATTTTTATCAACTTTCCTGGTAAGCGGCGTGTGGGTAGCTGAAATGTGATGCTGGGGGCATAAAACAGAAGAGGGAGTAGCGCGAAGCAAAGCTGGGATAAACACCACCCCGCAGGGTGGTGTGGGAGTGGGTCTTAACCCGCGCGGCGATGACGGCCGGAGCGGTGGGAGACAACGGTCTCCTCGTTGTTGTCTTTGGTGACAACCTTACGGGTGTTCGACACTTTGTAATCCAGTCCCATAAGATGACGTGCCTGACGGTTCGATTTCATGCTTACTCCTTAATCCAGTTGCGTGTTTCAAGGACAAGCCCGGTAAATGGCCGGGCGAAATACAATCACATCATTGCAAGGTATGTTTCCATACCGAAAGATTATCCTCGGCTATCGTTGCGTAAATCTCAACCCTGGCGGGCACTTTTAAGAACAGTCTCGCTGACCTGTGCGCCGCATCACGCTTTTGGTCCGAGTAACAGCGTCAGCGGACCACCGAGACGCCTGTTTTGCAGTGGTCGCAGGCTGGCCAGCCGCGTGCGTAAATCGTTATCGCAGGTTGAGATCTGGCACCAGGCCTCGAGCCAGGCGAGATTTGTCGGCTGCTGCAAAAAGGCCATATCCTGCCCGACACCGCTTCTGTCGGTAAAGGGCTGCGGGTTATCCAGCCCGGCAATTACCTGCGTGGCAAGCCGCTGTAACGCAGCCTTATTCTCCTGATGCATATCGACGCCATTGGCGCGGGTGAAAAGGGCGATCATCACCAGCGGTTGCAGGGCGTAGTTGTGATAGGCCAGCGCCCGCTGGCGGCGGCGCAGTTCATTAGGCAGGAAACCGTCGGCATCAATCTGCTGCATGGCGGTGCGGTAGATCGCCAGTGACTGGTCAAAGAGATCCTGCCGCCCGGTTGCCACCGAGGTAGCCATTAATGCCCAGGCCGCCCAGTAGCTGTGGTTATTCACCTTGCTAAGCGGCAAACCCTGCCACTCGCTGGCGGTTAACTCCCCCATTTCGCCCAGCCAGCGGGTGATATTTTGCGTCTGCGCGGGCCAGGCGTTCAGCGGATGGCTCGCTGAAAATTGCAGTTGAATCCAGTTTGATGAGAAGGTGGCCAGCGCCCATTTGCGCATCGATTTGCCGGTGTGGTTTCGCGCCTCGCCGAGCAGCGCCCCGGCCGTTGCCCAACGATTGAGCGCGGTGACAACACAGGTGACATCACGCGCATCGCCGCTACGGTGCCAGGCCGTGATTTGCGCGCTGACAAATTTTTCCATATCCGCGATGGCACGGGTTTGCTGATGGAACGCCGCTTCCGCCTGCGGATTGATCGTGGCGCGGGCGCTGTCTGAGCCTTCATATTTACTGCGAAAGTCGAGCGCACCGGTAAAAGGCGGCGGCGCGTCGGGGCAGGAGAAGGCTTTAGCCAGCGCGTGCGTTGCCGGAGGCTGCGTAAAGCCTGCGGGCGGGACAAGAGGGGCGGCGAGCGTTGCCGCGGTAAAGAGGATTAAGATCAGCCCTGCGCGCAGAAACACCATGCTACGTTCTCCTTCCGCTACTGGAGGGGGGACTATAGCATGGTCGTTTGTTTTTCAGCTGCCGCCAAACACATGCACCGCACGCTGCAGGCGCGCGGCGCGTGCAGAGAGGTTTTCCGCCGCCTGGGTGACATGGTCAACCATGCCGCTGTTGTTTTGCGTCATGCCGCCCACGCGGGAGACCGAATCGTTAATCAGCGCCAGCGCCAGCGTCTGTTCATGGGTGGCGGTGCCGATCTCTTTAATCATCGACGACATGGTAACGACATTGTCGATCATCGCCGTCAGGTGGCTCTCCGTGCTGGCGACCATACCGACGCCGCTTTTAACGTTTGCCACGTTGAGTTCAATCAGCGTCTGGATCTGCCGCGCCGCCGAGGCGGAGTGCTGGGCCAGGTTACGCACCTCGGCGGCTACCACGGCAAACCCGCGGCCCGCCTCACCGGCGCGTGCGGCTTCCACCGCAGCGTTGAGAGCGAGGATATTGGTCTGGAAAGCAATGCTGTCGATGACGCCGATAATGTCGACGATCTTGCTGTTATCTGCCGAGACCGCCTGCATCGTCGCGATCGCCTGTTTCATTGCTTCTCCGCTCTTCACGGCGCTGGCACTGGTTTCGTCCGCCCGGCTCATGGCCTCTGCCGCCGTTTCCGCCGTCTGTTTCACCGCGCTGGCAATCTCCTCTACCGCCGCTGCCGTCTGGTGCAGGTCGGCGGAGGTTTCTGCCGTGCGGCTGTGCAGCGCGTCGCCTTCGCGGGCGATCTGCTCGCTAACTTCGCGAATACCCGCAATTTGCGCCGAGACATCGCCGACCAGCGAATTGAGATTAAGCCCGGACTGATTAACCAGGCGCATCAGAAGCCCAATTTCATCGACGCGATTAAAGTGCTGGTAATCGGCTTTACGCCCGGAAACCACGCGCTGCATTTGCGCGAGCACAATTTTCAGCGGTCGGGAAAATTGCTGCTGCAAAAAGAGCGTGAGCAGGGAAAAAATAATTAACACCGCTGCGGATTTTTCTACGGCATTAAGGGAGAGGAATTGCAATACCACTAACAGGGCAGCAGCGGTGATAGCGCACAAATAAATGCGCCCGGCGGCGCTGATGCGCTGAAATAAAGATAAAAATGAAAGTAAACCGCGATGAACCAGTAGTCCTTTATAAAATTTATAACCTTTAATTTTATTTTCATTAACACGCTGATAAAGCGCCGCACTGGCGTCAATCTCCTCGCGTGCCGGAATATTACGCACCGAAATATAGCCGGTTAATTTCCCGTGCTGGTAGACCGGCGTGACGTTGGCGCGCACCCAGTAGTGATCGCCATTTTGACGGCGGTTCTTGACGATCCCGGTCCAGCTGTCGCCTTGCTGCAGGGTAAACCACATATCGCCGAAGGCGGCGGGCGGCATGTCCGGATGGCGAATAATATTGTGTGGCTGACCTTTCAGCTGCTCTTCTGTAAAACCGCTGGCCTCAATAAAAGCCGTATTGGCATAAGTAATATGGCTCTGCGTATCGGTCGTCGACAATAATGTCGAGCCTTCGTTAAGCAAATATTCATTTTGTGTAACGGGTGTGTTGAGTTTCATAATAATCCCACGCTGGATCGCGCCAGTTATTGTCGCAAGCGCAAATAGCATTTTCATTTTTCTTACGGGAATACCGTTATTGTTTTACTCCGTCATTTTCCATGAAGTTGTGCGACACGAAAAGCGGTTGGGTTAATTATTTTTTAAGTGGCGCTTAACGAGTGATGATCATAATTGTTATTATTTTGAAAAATAAAAATGCGCTGCGAAATATCAGCTAGCATTAAGTAAATCCTTAAGCCAAATTGATAGCTGGCGATGTAGGAAGGGGACAAAAAAACGCAGCGGCGAAAAGGAGGTCTTAACATTGGGCTGCGAAGGGTGCGTGAAGGAATGTGTACCATAAAGTCACTTTAATCTGCGATCACGCTAACAGATTGGCCTCTGTTCAGCCAACGGGATGGGCAGACTATTGCTAGACTCCCGCGATGGCATCATCCATTCGGGTTCTTTGTGGGCATTTTGAGGGTAGCATCGCGTGTTAGCGACTTTGATATACCGTAGCCGACTGAATCGGGCATTAATCCCCTCTCAACTGACTGCTATTGTCGAGCGAGCAAACCACAGCAACGCAACGTTGCAGGTGACGGGTATCTTATTGTTCGACGGCGAGTACTTTTTGCAGGTTCTTGAAGGACCGCTGGAGTCGGTTAACAGCGTTTTTGAGCGCATCAACAACGATATTCGCCACGGTAATATCGTCGAACTGCTGCGGGACTTTGCGCCGCGCCGCCGCTTTGTCGATCGCGGCATGGTGCTGTTTGATCTGCGAACGGTGCAACCTGCGGCGGTGTTACGCGCCGTCCTGCGCTTTGGCATGGTGCGCTACAACCAGGCGAGCAGCGATCGGGCCTACAAATTTATCCGCAATTTTATCTCTTCTGCCAATAACAACGGCGGGGTGCGCAATACTTCGCCCGACGAGTGGCGCTTTACCCGCAAAGCCTCGCCGTTTAGCCAGGAGACGCTGCCCATGCTTGAGGGGCAGCCCTGTCAGTTTGCCTTTCAGCCGATTATCGAACCACTGCGCGGCAAAATCTCCTCGCTGGAAGCACTGATCCGCGGGCCGGACGGCGGCAGCCCGCAGGACTATTTCGCGACCATTGCACCGGAGAAACTGCACGAAGCGGACCTCGCCTCCAAAGCGTGGGCGCTGGCAATGGCGCGTCGTATTGGCATCGGCAATCACAAAATCGCCCTTAACCTGCTGCCGATGTCGCTGGTCAAGATCCCGGGCGCGGTGGATATGCTCCTTGGGCACATTGCAAGTAATAAGCTCAGCCCCGGGCAGATTATTGTCGAAGTGACGGAAGATGAGGTGATCTCCAGCTATGACGAGTTCACCTGGGCGATCCGCCAGCTGCGTGCAGCGGGGATTGGCCTGGCGATTGATGACTTCGGTTCTGGGTTCGCCGGCCTGTCGCTGCTGGCGAAGTTTCAGCCCGATAAGCTGAAAATCGACCGCACTATCGTTACCGATATTCATCTTCATGGCCCGAAACAGGCGATTGTTAAAGCCATTCTCGAGTGCTGCGCCGAGCTGCAAATTAGCGTTGTCGCAGAAGGGGTGGAGAAGGTGGAAGAGTGGTGCTGGCTTGAAGCCGTTGGCGTCGAGCGTTTTCAGGGCTTCCTGTTTGCCCGCCCGATGTTAAATGGCGTCCCGGCGATTAACTGGCCTGAGCGTATTCCTGTTAACAAGAAACCTTCATAGCACGAACCGCTTAACCGGTTTGGCTTATGGATCATCGTGCTTCTATGCTTAACGTATCGACAGTGGATGTGACAAAAGGAGCGTGGATGAAATTTAGAAAGCAGCTCGCACGGAAACTGGCTCTCGAATCTTCGCTGGGGCGCAGTATCACTTTTTTTATCGTGGCATTGCTGCTGGCCGGAGTGGCGACCACCACCTGGACGCTGACCCGCTCCTGGGAGCGCGCGGTCGAGGATATCGAGCGTGATGCGGTTAACCTGTCGATCTCGCAGGCGCGGCAAGCGGAAGATACCTTTCTTCAGGCGGAGCTGGTGCTGCGCGACATTCGCCGTAATCTGCCGGTCGAGAACGTTGACCAGATCAATGCACCACAGTTTGATATCTATCTCGCCGATCTGAAATCCCGCCTGCCGCAGCTGCATGGCCTGATGGTCTATGACGCACAGGGCAATATGAAATCGACGTCGTTTGGCAAAATCCCGGTGATGTCGAACAACAGCGACCGTGAATATTTCATCTATCACCGCCGTAATGGTCACGGTAGCGTCCACATTGGTCATGTGATCCGTAGCCGCACAACCGGCGATTTAGTGATCCCGGTGTCATTACGCATCAGCGACAAAGCGGGCGGCTTTGAAGGCATCCTGCTGGCAACGGTAAGAATCGACTATTTCCGCCATTTTTATGCCTACTTCGAACTAGGTAACCGCGACATGCTGGCGCTGCTGAATATTGACGGCACCGCGCTCTATGTGCGCCCCTATGGTGACGAGATCATCAACCGCAATCTCTCTGCCAGCCCGCTCTTTACGCGGGAGCTGGCGCGTAAAGATCGCGGTAACGGTACCTGGATCTCCGCGCTCGATCACGTTGAACGCACTTACGGCTTTGCCCGGCTTGAGCGCTATCCGCTGGTGGTCGCTGCCGGTTACGACAGACCGGCGCTGTGGAACAGGTGGTTGCAGGAGAGCCTGCCGGATCTGGTGCTTAACGGTATGCTGCTGCTTGGCACTCTGTTAATGGGGTCGATTATTTTTCGCCAGGTGCGGCTCAACGTGCGAAATCAGACCGAGCTTGCGGTGCTGCGTGATGAGCTGACCAGTATTAACCATACGCTGCAACTGATGGCGCTGGCCGATGGCCTGACCGGGCTGGCGAACCGTCGCCAGTTCGATCTCTTTTTAAATAAAAGCCTGAAGGCCTCTGCGCTGACGCAAAAACCGGTGGCGCTGATCATGATCGATATCGACTACTTTAAGCGCTATAACGATTTTTACGGCCATGTTGCCGGGGATAACTGTCTGCGGATGGTGGGTGAGATCCTGCAAAAGCTGAAACTCAGGCCGAATGATTTGATTGCCCGTTACGGTGGCGAGGAGTTTGCCATTGTTCTGCCGGATACCGGGCCTGAAGCGGCGCTGTTTGTTGCCCGTCAGGCGGTGACCGCGGTGCGCAATGCGCAGATCCCGCACGTTAAGACCAGCGCGCAGCAGAGCATTGTGACCATCAGCGCCGGGTGTTATAGCCTGGTTGCCGACCAAAATTATGATGACGCCATTCGCCTGAAAGAGGGGGCGGATAAGGCGCTCTACCAGGCGAAAATCGACGGGCGCGACCGGGCGCTGTCCGCTTCCTGATATCTGGCCTTGCCGGGTGGCGCTGCGCTTACCCGGCCTGGGACTGCAAATTCCCGTAGGCCTGATAAGACGAAGTCGCCATCAGGCATTCTGCCGGGTGGCGCGATGCTTACCCGGCCTGGGACGACCAAATCCAATACCTGCATCATCATCGACTACCCTTAATGTTTCTAATGAAGCTGCAAGGAGAGAGCACGATGAGCATGAAAACCAGCGATTTCTTCGTTCAGCGCCTGAAAGAGTGGGGCGTTACACGCATTTATGGTTACCCGGGAGATGGCATCAACGGCGTGCTCGGGGCAATTCAGCGCGCGAATAAATCCGGCGACGGCATTGAGTTTATCCAGGTTCGCCATGAAGAGATGGCGGCGTTTATGGCGGTTGGCCATGCCAAATTTACCGGCGAACTGGGCGTCTGTCTCTCAACCGGCGGCCCGGGGGCGACCCATATGCTGACCGGTCTCTACGATGCGAAGATGGATCACGCCCCGGTGCTGGCGATTGCCGGCCAGGCAGAGACTACCGCGCGCGGGGCGAGCTATCAGCAGGAGATGAACCTCGATCGCGTCTTCTCTGATGTCGCCAACTTTGTCCAGGAGGCGGCAACGCCTGCCCAGGTGCGTCATCTGGTGGATCGCGGTGTGCGCGTGGCGATGGCGCAGAATGGCGTCGGGGTACTCATTATCCCGAAAGATGTGCAGGACGAACCCTGGCAGGCTCCGCAGCATGCCCACGGCTTTACCCACTCCGGCTCGGGCTATCAGCGCCCGCGCGTTATTCCTCATCAGGTCGATCTGCAACGCGCCGCTGACGTGCTGAATGCCGGTAAAAAAGTGGCGATCCTGATTGGTGCAGGCGCGCGCAATGCGGCGGTGGAAGTGGTGCAGGCGGCGAATGTGCTGGGTGCCGGCGTGGCGAAAGCGCTGCTCGGTAAAGATGTCCTTCCCGACGATGCGCCGTTTGTTACCGGCTCGATTGGCCTGCTCGGCACCGAACCCTCCTGGAAACTGATGCAGGAGTGCGACACGCTGCTGATGATTGGCAGCGGTTTTCCGTGGACCGAATTTTTGCCAGCGGAAGGCAGCGCCCGCGCCGTGCAGATTGATATCGACCCGGCGATGCTGGGCCTGCGTTACCCCTGCGAAGTGAATCTTCACGGCGATTCGGCAGAGACGTTACGCGCCTTGCTGCCGCTGCTGGAGCAGAAAACCGACCGCAGCTGGCAGGAGTCGATTGCTAAAAATGTGCAGAGCTGGTGGGAGCTGATGGAGCAGCGTGCGATGGCACCGGCGAACCCGGTTAACCCGCAGCGCGTGGTGTGGGAGATGTCTCCGCTGCTGCCAGATGACGCGATAGTCACTTCCGATTCCGGTTCCTGCGCCAACTGGTTTGCCCGCGATTACCGCGTTAAGCAGGGGCAGCGCGCGTCGCTCTCCGGCGGGCTTGCCTGTATGGGTGCTGCTGTGCCATATGCGATTGCAGCGAAATTTGCCGCACCGGAGAAGGTGGTTGTCGCGCTGGTGGGTGATGGGGCAATGCAGATGAACAATATGGCAGAGCTGATTACCATTCAGAAGTACTGGCAGCAGTGGGCGAACCCGCGGCTGGTGATTTGCGTCTTCAATAATCAGGATCTCAACCAGGTGACCTGGGAGCAGCGGGTAATGGAGGGTAATCCACGCTTTGAAGCGACTCAGCAGCTGCCGGATGTGCGTTATGCCGAGTTTGCCCAATCGCTGGGGTTGGGCGGGATTTTTGTTGATAACCCGGATGCGCTCTCAACCGCCTGGCAGCAGGCGTTGCAGTCCGACCGCCCGGTGGTGCTGGAGGTGAAGACGGACCCGGAAGTGGCACCGTTGCCGCCGCATATTACCTTTAAGCAAGCGAAAGCCTTTATGGCCTCGATGGCGAAAGGGGATCGCGGCGCGGTGCAGGTGATCAGCGATACCGCCAGTCAGTTGTTCCATAAGAAGTAACGAGAAAGCCCGGTGACAATGATGTCGCCGGGCTTTTGTCAGATTGCTATCCGGCAAGCAGTGCCTGATGGCGGCTCCGCCTTATCAGGCCTACGCGGTGTTGTAGGCCGGGTAAGCGCAGCGCCACCCGGCAAGCAATGCCTGATGGCGACTTCGTCTTATCAGGCCTACGGAGTGTGTAACTCAAACCTTCTGCAAGAACGCCAGCAGATCGTTGTTAAGCTGATCCTGGTGGGTAACGGCAAAGCCGTGCGGGCCGTTGTCGTAAACCTTCAATTCGGCGCCGGGGATCATCTCGGCTGAGAGCTTACCGGTCGCTTCGAACGGCACCACCTGGTCATTGCTGCCATGAATCACCAGCGTCGGCACATCCACTTTTTTAATGTCTTCGCGGAAGTCGGTTTCTGAGAACGCGGTGACGCAATCAATTGTCCCTTTCAGCGACGCCAGCAGGGCGATATTCAGGGTCTGCGTCAGTACGCCATCAGAGACCTTCTGCCCGGCGTTAAGCCCATAAAATGGGGTAGCGAAATCACTGATAAACTGCGCGCGATCTTTACGCAGACCCGCTTTGATCTCATCAAACACGCTCTTGTCGACGCCTTCTGGATGGTCGTCCGTTTTGCCAAAAATAGGGGTGACGGCGCCCAACAGTGCCAGGCCTGCCACGCGCGAGGTGCCATAACGGCCAATGTAGCGCGCCACATCGCCGCCACCCATGGAGAAGCCGACCAGTGTGACATCGTGCAGATCCAGTGCGGTGATCAGATCGTTGATGTCGGAGGCAAAAGTATCGTAGTCATAGCCGTTCCACGGCTGCTCAGAACGGCCAAAGCCGCGACGGTCAAAGGCGATAACCCGGTAACCGCGCTCGGCGAGGAAGTTGAGCTGGCTGTCCCACATATCACCATCGAGCGGCCAGCCGTGGCTGAACAGCACCGGTTTACCTGAACCCCAATCTTTGTAGTAGATCTGCGTTCCATCTTGCGTTTTGATAGTACTCATTGCCTTACCTCATCGTTGAGTGGTGACACATTCTTGCTGGTTATTCATTAATGTTCGTATCGCGGCAGATGCGCCTCGCGTTTCGAATCACTACCGTAAAACTGTAGCAGCCCATCGCGCGCGTGCAGAGCATGCGGATGGAATCGGAGAATACGTAAGGAGAGAGGATGGAGATCAGGCTGGCACAAGCCAATGAAGCACCGGCTATCTGGCGCGTTCGCAATGCGGCGATCCGCCATGGCTGCAAGGGGGTCTACGCCGATGAGGTTATTGCTGCCTGGACGCCGGAGGAGATGCCGCAGGGGCAGGTAGCGATGATTAACGAAAACCCCTTTTATGTCGCGCTATCTGACGCGGGGCAGCCGGTGGCGACCGGCTTTCTTGATATTGCCACTGGCAGCATCGAGGCGATTTTTACCCTGCCGGAGTGGGAAGGCCGCGGGCTGGCGACGCGCATCGTGAATACTCTGAAACAGGAGGCGCTCAGACGTGGCTTTAGCCGTCTGACGCTTGAGGCAACGCCCAATGCTTGCAGCTTCTATCAAAAACGTGGGTTTAAAGTAGTGCGGGAGAGCGTTTACCACTCGAAGCTGGCGGGAGCGGATCTGAAGTGCATTGATATGATCTGCGATTTGGCTGAAACCTCGTGTAAGGCATAAGAGGGAAAAAAGGGGCGTTTCCGCCCCTGATAACGCTTATCTGATGATTTTTATGCTCTTCGACAGGGGTTCAATTACCGTCGAGACCATAATAAAGCAGAGCGCGCAGAAGCCGGTCATTGCAATAAATACCGCGTCCCAGTTCCAGGTATCGAGAATCACGCCGACCAGCAGCGGCATACACATCCCGCCGAGCTGCCCGCCCATATTGATAACGCTGTAGGCCACCGGGTAGATCTCTTTACTGGCGCGGCCCATAGCGTAAACGGAGTAGGCCGAGTAGCCCAGCGACAGCATCAACCCAAGCATAAAGAGCATCAGCGAGAGGACTATTTTGCTCTCCGGCGCATAGACCAGCGAATACATGGTGAAGATGGTGGCACCGGCGCTCAGCAGCATCAGCGGTGTGCGACGTTTATTTAACACCCGATCCGACAGCACGCCGCCGAGAAAATTGCCTAATACCGTGCCAAGGAAGGGGGCCGCCGCCAGCACGGCGGAGCTGGTTAAGTCGAAACCGCGTTCGGTGATCAGATATTTGGGCAGCCAGGACATCAGCACGCTGACAATGCCGACCATCGAAAAGTAGCCCAGCGCCACGCCATAGATATCCCAGCAGCGAAACACCTGTTTTGAGGTGGTGAGTTCATCCACCTGCCTGGTGCGAATCAGCTTATCCAGCCAGCCATATTTCAGCGTCTCCTGGTGCGCACTCTGGGCGACTGCCGTCGACTCTTCGCGAATATAGGCCACCTCCTGCGCATTTACGAAGCGGCTCTCTTCCGGCTTGTTACGCACCATGAGATACCAGAACAAGGAGAGCAGGATGCCGGGAATGGCGAAGAAGACAAAAATATAGCGCCAGCCCCAGGTCATGATTATCCAGGCGCAAAGAGCGGGCACAATCAGCGGGCCAAATTTGGAGCCTGCGAGAAACAGCCCGGTTGCCGTGCCTTTCTCTTTCGCCGGGAACCACTGATTGATGGTAGCCGTGGAGCCAATTACTACCGGCGCTTCGCTGATGCCCACCAGGCAGCGCAGCAGCTTCAACAGCCAGACATTATTTACCACGCCCATCAAGCCGGTGAATATTGAGGTGAGCAGCATGCCGAGGGCAAAAATATTGCGCATGCCATAGCGTTTAATTAAATAACCGGCGGGAATTTGAAAGAAGGCATAACCGGCAAAGAACAGGCTGATAAGCACACCTGCCATGGTGTTAGAGAGGTTAAATTCCTCCTGAATAAAAGGGATGGCAAAGCCAATATTGGCGCGATCCGCATTGGCGACGGTGTAGATGACAAAAATAAAGCTCATCACCCACCATCTGTAGTGCGTCATTTTAGGTCTGACTTTTTTGTTATCCATAATAGGTAATTCCGTAGGGTTTATTATTTTTTATCAGCGCAAAAATCAAATTCGCTGTAAGGACGCGCACGGGAAAGGGCGCTTAATAGCTGCGGCTCAATGGTTTCCCGTATGCCTGAGGTAACGGTTAACAGTGCTTCGAGAGAGATACCGGTGTTGACGCCCATGCGGTTAAACATATTTACCGCGTCTTCCGTGGCGCAATTCCCGGCCGCACCGGGAGCGAAAGGACAACCGCCCAGCCCGCCCGCCGCCGTTTCGAAGCGCCTGATCCCGTTCTGATACCCCACCAACATATTGGCGAGCGCCATGCCGTGGGTGTTGTGCATATGCAGGGCGAAATCGACATTCGGGAAACGCAGCTGCACCGTTTGCAGCACCTGCGCGGTCTGGCGCGGGTTGGCAACGCCAATGGTGTCGCACAGGGTGACGCGGCGGATGCCCAGCTGATGGGCGGAGTCGATGATCTCCAGCAGGGTGTTGCTATCCGTTGCGCCAATAAAGGGGCAACCAAATGCTGTCGCCAGCGACAGCGTGATAGTTAACTCCGGCCAGCGGTGGCGAATCGCACAGAGATCCGCCAGCGACTCCTGATGGCTGCGATTGATATTGGCCCTGTTATGCGCCGGGCTGACCGATATCACATAGTTGATGTGCTTAATCTGATGCTCGTGCGCTAACTGCGCGCCTTTACTGTTAGGCACTAATACCCAGGGAATAATTTGCGGATGTTTAGCCAGCACATGCGCAATAACGTCAGCGGCATCTGCCATTTGCGGGATCGCTTTTGGGCTGACCAGCGACGTTATTTCAATCTGGGTTAATCCTGCGTCAACGAGTTTGTCGATGATCAGCGTTTTTAAATCGGTGTCGATAAACGATTTAATATTTTGAAAACCATCGCGCGGGCCTACTTCGGTAATCTGAATAGCTGTTGGCATCGTCATCTCCTTATAAAACGCCTGTCTGAATAAGCTCTGCGATTTTTTCGTCGGAGTAGCCCAGCAGCTCTTTTAATACTTCGTGGTTGTGCTGGCCGAGAGTAGGGGCAGGGAAACGAATCGAGGCTTTCTTATTGGTGAATTTGACCTGGTTTCCGGTCATGGTGATTTTTCCAGCGACCGGATGGTCAATATCGACGAACATCTCGCGCGCTTTGGCAATATGCGGATCTTGCGTGACGCGATCGATGGTATTGATCGGCGCGGCGGGGATACCGGCCTCCAGCAGGCGCTCAACGATGCTGTCAATAGGCTGCGTGCGCGTCCAGGCCTCAATAATTGTTTTTAGCTCCGCGTGATGAGTGACGCGATCGATATTGGTGCGGAATTGTTCATCTTCCAGCGCCGGAATATTGAGCGTCTGTTTTAGCAGGCCATAGAGCTTGTCGTTACCGCAGGCGATGATGACGTAGCCATCTTGCGCTTCGAAGGAGTCGTAGGGGTAGATGGCTTCATAACGGTTGCCGATACGCGTCGGAATACGCCCCGTATTCAGGTAGATGATATTGATGATCTCAAGGGAAGAGACCATGGAATCAACCAGCGCAATATCGACTTTATCGCCGACCCCGGTTTTCAGGCGGTTCGCATAGGCCGCCAGCACGCCGATGGCGCAGCTCATGCCGCCTACAACATCCGCAATGGCCGTGCCGGTGCGGGTTGGAGGTGTGTCTTGCCAGCCGGTGGTGCTCATCAGGCCACTCATTGCCTGGCCGATAATGTCGTAACCCGCGCGCCTGGAGTAGGGACCGGTATGACCAAACCCAGAGACGGCGCCATAAATAATCGCCGGGTTAACTTTGCGCAAATCTTCGTAACCGAGACCGAGCTTTTCCATTACGCCGGGGCGATAATTCTCAAGCACAATATCGCTATTACGTACCATCTCGAGGAAAATAGTACGGCCTTCCTCTGATTTTAAATTAAGTGTGATGCCGCGCTTATTTCTGTTTAAGTTCATAAAATAGGCGCTTTCGCCATTTATTTGCGGTGCATTAGCGCGTGAATCATCGCCTCTGCCCGGCAATTCAACTTTAATCACATCGGCACCAAAGTCCGCCAGCATCATACCGCAATAGGGACCGGCTAATACGCGCGTTAAATCGAGAACCCTCACGCCGGATAATACACCTGACTGATGACTCATAAATTACTCCTTTAACGTTAACAATGAATATGTGGGCATTTATTGCACCCGTTAAAGAGTAATCAAGATGTGTGCCAGAAATATTGTGCGTAAGTTTTATATTTAACTTATTGATAGTTATATGTTTTAATGATTATTAATGATCTGCGTGGCGTAATGGGTTTATAGCAATTGTGTTAGCAATTTCAAATATGTTATTCAGTTAATAAGATAACAACAAAGCAGAACGGAAATATGAAACATAAATCATTGCCCAACCTGGCGTTAATTACCCCTTACCCTTATTTAGCGAATGTCGTAATTGCACAGTGCGCCGGATTATTTAATTGTCATGTTTATCATGGCAGTCTGGAAAAAGCGGCGACTATCGCACGTACGCTTGATAGAGAGTATTACGATGTGATCCTGAGCCGGGGCGGAACCGCAGAGTATATAGCCCGCGCGACGGATATTCCTGTCGTCACTATTCAAATGTCGATTTCTGATTTACTGAAAGCATTAATTCCAGTTCGGGATTGTCAGCGACCGATTGCCTTTTTTAATTACCAGCGCTATTTACCCGATGTTGTGTTGCTGGCATCCTCCCTGGATATCGTTATTGATGAGTTTGTCTTTATTTCTCATGAGGATATGACGTCACAACTGGAGCAGTGTTATGCCAGGCACTACACGATTGTAGCGGGCGGTTGCCCGGTGACCGAAACGGCACGGCACTATCAGATGCAGGGGATTTTGATTGAAAACGGCGTGGAGTCAGTTAACAGCGCACTGCGAGAGGCGCTGGCCATCGTTGAGACGACCAAACGCAAAATGTTGGATATGACGCGGCTGGAGATCATTTTGTCCTCTATCACCGAGGGGATTATCGTCACCAATGAAAATAATGACATTCAGCTCTTCAATAAAGCGGCTGAAAACATCATTGGGATAACCGCTCCGCAGGCGCTGGGAAAACAGATTGACGCCATCATTAAAAACACTCGCATTAATCAGGTGTTGTTATCGAAGTCGCCGGAGATCCGCGAACTGCAGGAGCTGGAAAACACCTCGATCATAACCAGCCGCGTACCGATGTTTATGGGGAAAGCCTGCATCGGCGTGGTCTGCTCATTTACCGATACGCCGCAGATCCAGAAAGTTGAGCGCATCATTCGCGGCAAATTACAGAAGAAGGGCTTTCATGCCCGCTATACCTTCGATCATATCCTGACTGCCGACAGTGCAATGCAGGCAGTGAAAAAGCTGGCGCAGGTATATGCGCGAACCGATTCGCCGGTGATGATCTATGGCGAATCCGGCACCGGCAAAGAGCTGTTTGCCCAAAGTATTCATAACCACAGTAACCGCAAAAGCGGCCCGTTTGTGGCCATCAACTGCGCCGCCATTCCGGAGAGTTTACTGGAGAGCGAACTGTTTGGTTATGAGGGCGGTTCGTTCACCGGCGCAAAGCGGGAAGGGAAGGAGGGGTTGATTGAGCTGGCGCATCAGGGCACGCTTTTTCTCGATGAGATTGGCGAGTTGCCGCTGCCGATCCAGAGCCGGCTGCTGCGCGTTCTTCAGGAGTATGAAATCATGTATATCGGCGGGAAAGACATTATTCCCGTTGATGTGAGAATTATTGGCGCGACCAATCGCGCGCTCTCCAGCATGGCCGGGGAGAGAAGCTTTCGCCGCGATCTCTTTTACCGGCTCAATGTTTTACCTTTGACCGTGCCGCCGCTGCGCGAGCGCGCAGGTGATTTTCGTTACCTGGCAAGTAAGTTTTTGTGTGACGCGGCGGCAGAACACCTGCTCGGGCAGTTTATCGATTTTTTCGCGGCCTACTCCTGGCCGGGCAACGTGCGCGAGATGCGGTTTATCATTGAGCGGCTGGCGCTGCTCTCTGTCGGCTTTCCGCATTACTCATTGCCGGAGATGCTCTCGCTTACCGGCTCGGTTTTTTCTGCTGCGCCAGTACCGCAACCCAGCGCATCGTTGCATGTCGATCTGACAAAAGGCTCACTGAAAGAGATCACCAAAGATGTGGAGCGCCAGGTGATACGGTTTTATCTTGACCGATATCAGCAGAATCAGGAGCAAGCCGCGTCTACGCTGGGCATCAGTAAAATGAGTTTATGGCGAAAGCTGAAGGGGAAAAGCCATTAATCTTGTGGAGGGAAGTTCGTGGAGGAGCGGTGGCTTAAGCGCACAAGCGCCGCAGCAAAGCGGCGCTGGCGTGAGCGATTAACGCTTACGCTTTTTCATCGCCATAACGATAAAAATGACAATCAGTGCACCGCAAATCATTCCTAATGTATGCATCTCTTCCTCATATCTCTCTATAACACCTGTTCAGGCAAGCAGCGAAGTATAGTCAGTAACGCCTTAAGATAACACCTGGCCTCCCTTAATTAGGGGGCCAGGTATTTATGTTTTTTTGCTGATAGTGACGCTGCGTAATTAAACCCGTGTGGTCAGGTTGCCAGCAGAAATATTCCGCTTTATGGTTAGTTTTTTCTGACAGAAGGGAAGGTCATGTTCGTTTTATTGCATAAATTGTCGCGCCAGATACCCGCGCTAATTCTTTTCTGGTGCATTAACTGGTTCATTACGCTGATTCTGCTCTCCATCGCCAATAAAACCCATCACCCGTCCCTCGTCGGTGCGGCAGTCTGGTTCAATATGCTGTGGGTCTGTGCGTATATCACCGAATACAAAGGGAGCGCACTGTTTCATGCGCAGGAAAGCAAACGGCTGAAGCGTTTTCTGCCGCGCCAGCAGTACAGCAAAGTTAAAGTGCTTGTGTCGATGGCGCGAACGATAACACTATTGTTCTCGGCAAGCTTTCTGCTGGCGATCGCCCATGCCAGCGCCATTGTTGTCTGGTTTCTGATTGCACTTTGCTGCGCGCTGGGTATCGCTTGTCTGGTACGTTTCTACTTACTCTGCACATCGGTATTGTCAAAACAGGCCGCCTCGCTGCTCGGTAAACTCTGGCCGTTGGTGCTCGCGCTGGTACTTTTTTTCGCCAAAATGTTTGCCAGCGCTATTTTGCTTGAGTCCTGGGATGTTTTCGCCGCGCAAATGCCTTATACCACCTGGTGCCTGACGCTATTTATGGCGGCATTTATTACTTTCAACATCGCCTATTTTTTAGTTATGGTTATTTCAGGGGTGATGGAAATCAGCGTGCTGCGACGTAAAAAGCGTGTCGCACTGCCGATGAGCAGCCAGATATTTTTGGTGGTTGCCTTTGCCTGCGTCATGCCGGGATTAATGATGTCGAATATCCGTACTCTTGGCGGTGCACTGGTCAATAACTTTTATCAATTCGATACGCGCAGCACATTTCGTTGCGGCGATCGCTATCAGACGATTGATGAACTTGGCGAAAAAGCGCGTTATTTAGCGGTGGGTATAAATCAGTACCGAGGCTTTTTCCTGAAGGACGGGGATTTACACGGCGTGGTGGTGAAATGCACCACTGGAGATAAATTTATCCAGTATCAGATTTTGGGGCGCGAGGATCTGCCAGAAAACACGGCTGCAAAAGAGAAGGGCGATAAGGTCGCTCATTAAGGCTAAAAGGTGCTGCGGGATCGCTATCCCGCAGCACCTTTGTTAACGCTGCTTTTCAGCTCTGGTGTGGTAGAAATAGATGTAAGCCAGGCCCAGCGGCGCGATAAAGATGGATAAGAACCAGCAAACCAGCATGGTCATCATTTTTACCATCAGCATCAGGAGTGCGTTAACAAAAAAGACATTTTGACCCATGATGAATCCAACGATTGTCTCATAGACAAAACGGGAATAGGGGTAGAGGAACGCATTGATAACAAAGACAATCATATTTCCCGTTTTGTACCCATGCGGGTTGTGCAGGGAGAAATAGATGAAGATCGCGGAGATTAAAGCACCAAAAATAAAATGACGAATGTAATAACTGGCTTTTAAACCGCCCAGCGTTTTACGAAAAAAATCCATAGTTAACTAACCCCTTTTTGTTTTGCGATGATCAAGACCGTTTGGTTCATGAGTTATCTTCTCACTGTTTTCAAAATCGCCAATCGAGACCCGGTTTGTAATCAGGTCAACTGCGCGATAGTTCGATACATAAAGGTATCGGGACGCTGAGCAGCCGATCTGGCGGCATTTTTGAAAGCACATAGCACTTTTGTCTACAACAATCATATGCTTACTTTTTGCGTATGCCTTTATATCAAAATATCAGGCGTAAGAATATTAAAGAAGAATTATCGCGAAGCGAAAGAAGTAGGACAATGGCAAACGATTCTAAACTGGAGCAGATCATGCACGATGACCAAAAGTTATGCGCGAAGCTCAGCGAACTTGAAAAGCAGCTGCATTGCTTACAGACACGTAATCAACACCGGGTGGTCGATGATTTATTGCATGAAGCGTTTTTTGAGATTGGTCGCTCCGGAAGACGTTACGACAGATCGCAGGTTGTTGATGCGCTGATCAACGACGCGCCGGAAGATGAAATCCACGCGGAGGATTTCGCAGTCACGGTGCTGAGCGAAGGATGTGCGTTGTTGACGTATCGCAGTTTTACCGTTGATGCACAAGGCGAGATCGCCAGGCCAACGCTGCGCGCATCGATATGGATAAAAACGGGTGAAGCGTGGCAAATGCAGTTTCATCAGGGTACGCCAGAGGCGTGTTGAACAGCGCGGTTGAGCAAGCCGATTATTGCCGGGAAATGCTGGATTGGGCTTTTAGTTCCTTTGGTGCGTATAATGTATATTATGTTAAATGACATATTTGGTTATCCATCCAGACTCTCTGTTGTCTCAGCCTTCGCGCCCCTCTCGTGTTGTTCCCTGCTCCACTCATCCTTCTGGTCGGCAATGACCAAACCTCATATCAGCCGTCTGGTTACGCGCTCCATACTCCATTGCGATCAAAGCGGCTTCTCTTTGCAGAAACCGCTTCCCCGTTATCACCATAAAAAAAGCCGGGAGGATCCCCGGCTCTTTTATGCGTATCGTCAGAGAATCCCCATCTTCCTGATCTCATCGATCCAGGATCTGAACTCTTGCAGCAAGTTGTCATAGAGTTTTTCGTCACTCATGGTGCCGAAATCATCCATCGCAAAGAAATCGGTGTTATCTACCCGGCGATCGGTAAAGTCATCCAGATTTTCAAGAATGCCGTAGTTCGACCCGCCAAGGCCGACAAACTTCCAGAAGATCGGATAGTTTGCGGAGCGGCGAATCGCCTCTTTAATCTCGCGCGTCTTGCTGATGCCGCCATCGGTAATGAAGACCACGTAAACCGGCAGTTTGGTATCTTTGAAGTAGTCGACGATCTCTTCCATCACCGGCGGCTCATTATTCACACCGCCCAGCCCCGGCAGGATCTCAAACATCGTACGCTTGCCGTCCTTGCGTATTGTCTCAATGTAATCGTCAAGATTATCCAGCGTGACGTTCGGGTATTTTTTATGTTTCTTGCCGAAAGCCCACAGATCCATCTCGCCGTCATCATCAAACTGAACGGCAAGCACCGCGATGCGATCGAGTACCGCCTGAACGTTACCTTTGTTAAATTGCCCGCTCATTGAGCCGGAAGCATCAAGAACAAACGCAACGCTTGCCTGCAGCGTATCCAGTTTATTCTTCGTCAGGCTGACCGTGGCTTTCTTCGCCAGGCTAACCAGCCGGGGCGATTTATCTTCCAGCTTTTTCTCAAGACTGATGCGCGCTGGTGCCGGCGCTGAAGGTTGTGCGGCAGGCTGGGCAACATCCACGCCATAGCTGACGGCTAATGGTTCAAGCCCGCCGTTAAAGCCCTGCCCCATTGCACGTAATTTCCAGGCGCTATTGTGACGATAGACTTCAGCCAGAATGATCGCTTTTTCGCTGCGTCCTGCGGTTTCAACGTGAAAGTCCGCAATGCCCTGAGCCTCAATACTTAACCGGCTCAGTGCATCAATGCTTTCGCTGCCGTCAATGACGACCGTGATGCTAATCTTGCTGACGCTGGCGGGAACCCGATCGAGCGCGATCGTGACGCTGGACTGCTGCTGCCCGAGCGCCAGTTTGACCGCGCCCTCCGCAGAGGTGAGATTATTGAAGAAGATAAAGTCGGCATCGCCGCTCACTTTTCCCCCGGCATTGAGCATAAACAGACAGGTATCGACTTCGCTCTTAAACCCTGCCCGTACCGTGTAGTTGAGGTTCAGGGTGATGACGTTCTCCGCCAGCGGCGTGTTTTGTCCCGGTTGTAATCTCATACGTGTTGTCCTTATCAATAACCCTGCTCTCTGCCCTCAGACATGCGGGTGTGCCTGAAGCGCTGAAGCGGATTCATCTCTTTTGCGTCGTTAAGGAAGTGATAGCGCGGATGCCACAATAGCCATAAAAATTGTAAAAGCGGCAACGCTTTAAATATAAGAAGCAAATAAAAACCCCGGCTTACTCTCCGGGGTTTTATATTTTTATAGCGTTTAGATATTAACGCCGTGCTGGGAAGCAAGCGCAGCCAGACCGCCCGCGAAGCCCTGCCCAACGGCTTTGAATTTCCACTCTGCGCCGTGGCGATAGAGTTCGCCAAAGATCATTGCTGTTTCAGTTGACGCATCTTCAGAGAGATCGAAGCGAGCAATTTCAGTGCCGTTGTCGTTGTTGTAAACGCGCATGAAGCTGTTGCTTACCATACCGAAGTTCTGTTTACGCGCTTCGGCTTCATAGATGGTTACCGCGAATACCAGTTTTTTGATGTCAGCAGAGACTTTGGTCAGATCGATTTTGACCTGCTCATCATCGCCGTCGCCTTCGCCGGTACGGTTGTCACCCTGGTGCTCGATTGCGCCGTCAGGGCTGGTTTTGTTGTTGAAGAAGATGAAATGGGCGTCTGACAGCACTTTACCGTCATCACCAACTGCGAATACGGAGGCGTCCAGGTCGAAACCCTGACCGTCAGTTACACGTGCATCCCAACCCAGACCGACCATGGCGATATTCATGGTAGGTGCTTCTTTAGTCAGAGATACGTTACCGCCTTTAACGAGAGAGACTGCCATTTTTAGCTCCTGCTAACAGTTATGTTTGGGCTGAATAGTCAGCCCATGTATGAGATCAAGATGCGTTGATGCCGTACTGAGCACAAACGGATGCCAGGCCACCAGCATAACCCTGGCCGACCGCGCGGAATTTCCACTCGCCATTGTGGCGATAGAGTTCACCAAACAGCATCGCAGTTTCGGTTGAGGCATCTTCGGTCAGATCGTAGCGAGCCACTTCAGTCTGGTTATCATCATTAACCAGGCGAATGAACGCGCCGGAAACCTGGCCGAAGCTCTGGCGACGCGCCTGCGCGTCATGGATTGTCACCACGAAGATGATTTTGTCGACGTCAGACGGCACCGCATCCAGTTTAATTTTCAGCGATTCATCATCACCGTCGCCCTCACCGGTGCGGTTATCACCGGTATGGGTTACGGAGCCGTCAGAAGAGGTTAAGTTGTTATAAAAAATGAAATCGGCGTCACCGCGCACTTTGCCGTTAGCCGCCAGCAGAAAAGCTGACGCATCCAGGTCAAAGTCCTGACCATCAGTCGAGCGCGCATCCCAGCCAAGGCCCACCAGGACATTTTTCATTGACGGCGCGGCTTTACTCAGGGATACGTTCCCACCTTTGGAAAGAGAAACACTCATAAAATAACCTCTCAAATAGTTGTGAATTAAGCGTAATGCGTGAGGGGATTAACTCCCCTTTTCCTCTGAATCGGGTTTTGCCGGGAACATCACGCTGGCGATAATGCCCAGCGCCAACACACCCAGTACAACATACAGGCTGGTCGTCGCCGAAATGCTGTAGCCATGGTGCCAGATGTGGTCGGTGGCATTGAGGCCAAGTTTCACTGCGATAAAGAACAGCAGAACGATAACCGCCTTCTCCAGATGAACCAGGTACTGCTTCAGCGCTTCGAGAACGAAGTAGAGCGTACGCAGGCCGAGGATAGCAAACATCATGGCGCTATAAACAATCAGCGGTTCACGGCTAACAGCAATAATGGCCGGGACAGAGTCGAATGCAAACATAACATCCGAAAGTTCAACGACGGCCACACACAGGAACAGCGGCGTCGCATACAGGGCGGCTTTCTTACCGCGGCCGATGGTCACATCACTGTTTTCTGGTTTTGCCAGTTCCGCATCCACTTCCTTCTGATTAAGCAGGAAGGCATGACCCTTCAGCTTTGGCCAGATTGGGAAGAAGCGTTTCACCATGCGGTACGCCAGATGCTGGGAGTAGTCCTCGATTTCATCATCGTCGTCGCCGCTTTTCAGCATCATCACCGCAGTCCAGGCCACAATAATGGCGAAAACCACTTCAACGTATGGACCAAGGCTCAGCAGACTGGTACCAATCGCAACGAAAATCCCCCTGAACACGATGGCACCAATTACACCCCAGTAAAGCACGCGGTGACGATAACGATCCGGCACGGCGAACCAGGAGAAGATGGCCATCATCACGAACAGGTTATCGACGGAGAGCACTTTCTCCAGCGCGTAACCGGTCACAAACAGGCTGGCGACTTCCGCGCCGTGATGAATATAGAGGAAACCGGCAAATGCCATCGCAACCGCAACCCAGAAGAGCGACCAGAGCGCGGCACTCTTCAGGGATATTGGCTTGTCGTCACGGTGCATAAACAAGTCAATAAAGATGGCACCGACTGAGAGCGCGATAAAGACAATAACTGTTTCAGTCGGAAAACCGATGTGTGTTGAAACCATAATTTACCCTTAGGGATGCAGATCAGAGGCCAAATTCAGCCGGGTCGAAGCCCAGCGCGAGAGCAATTTCGCGCACGGCAGTTTTCTCATCCTGGTCAAAGTTGCCGTCACTTTTCGCAACGGCAATACCAACACGCAGAGCCAGCTGCGCTGCTTCCGGTTGATCTTTTAACGCCAGGATGTATTTCATGGTTTCGCCTTTACCGATTTCGATATCGAAATCAAAGCTCGAGACCAGTTTGTTAAAGAAATCGATCACCTCATTGGTATCGAAGACTTTCAGTTCTTCGGAAGCGCGCAGAAAGCCCATCATCTTCTGCTTCTCTTCAGAGCTTACGCCGTCGCTGGAGACGGCGATCCGCGCGCATACTGCCACGGTGCCCTGCATAAATTTTTTGTTTTTGAAACGGCCAACTTGTCGGGTCAGTTCATCACGACTGGAGTTGATGGCGCCTTTTACTTTGTCAAAAAAACTCATAGCGGTTTCCTTTATTACTGTGTTATTTAGAGCCGGCACTCCAGCGAAACCCCCAGCCAAATGCCCGGTCCATCTCGTCCTGGCCTTTGAAGTACTGGTTAATTCGCTCGACTTTGATTGCACCGTTTTCGTTTACCAGCCTGGCGATAGCGCACAGTGTACGGCGGTTCTCACCTTCGGTAAGACGCGTCTCAATGGGCGGTTGATCCGGCATATGGATCGTGACAACACCATCCGTCTTATCCCAGCTCGGCACGCCCTGGTAGATAAAAGCGTAGATCAGGACTTCACGGATCTGTTTCCATTCACGACCATTAATGTGTAACCACTCGCCATCCGACACTTCACCGGTACGATCGTCGCCCTGCAACTGAACGTACGGCTCGCCGTGATAGTTCCCGAACGCGCTACCGAGCGCCTGGATAACCGACTTATAGCCATCCTGCAGCTCAACAAACGCGCCAAGATCGAGATCGATGCCCTTAGCGCCGAAAATACCGGCCAGACCCGATTTCCCGTTGCCACGGTGCCAGTTGAGGTTAATGCGGATCTCGCCAAAGTTATCCCGTTTGGTCAGGCTAATCGCCGGTTTCTCTTTGGTGAGTGACACTTTGCTCAGGCTGATTTTGCTCTCTTTCGGCGGTGCCGGAGGAGCCACAGGCGGCGCGGGTGGTGGTGAAACAGGCGCAGGCGCAGGATCGTCGGCGATGTTGACACCGAAATGCTCTGCCAGCGGTTTCAGGCCGCCGTTAAAACCCTGCGCGACAAAGCGGAATTTCCACTCATCGTTACGGCGATAGAACTCACCCAGAATCAGCGCGGCTTCCTGACGACCGTTAACATCGACAACGCCGCTCACCAGGCTGGTTGCGCCCTGCTCTACATCGATAGTCAGCGTGCGCAGCCCGGCAACCGTCTGCCCGCCGTCACAGGTGACGGTAAAAGCGACTTTCTGTACATCAGGCTTCAGGCGATTAAGCGCCACAGTAAAGGTGGAGTACTGGCCTTCGCTGGCGAGGCTGATTGAGCCATCGTCGTTGCGCGGCTGGCCGTAGAAGACCATATCCGCATCGCCCTGCACTTTGCCGCTGGCATAGAGGCGAAACGCTGAGGCATCAACCGCGCCGCCAGAGGTGACGCGAACCCGAAGCTCCTGTGCTGGAACGGGGGCATTGCCCCCCGGCGTCAGGTTCATTAGCGTACGACCGTTGCGACGATATCGGTATGCATATCGTCAATGGTACGACCGCGGCAGGCGTGACCGTGGGCCGTAAAGTCCCAGTTCCCGCCGTTACGGCGCAGCGAGGAGATCACAATACCGGTGTGGGAGCCCTGCTCGGTCAGTTTGTAGCGCGCCAGCTCTTTGCCAGACTGATCGACCACGCGGCAGAAGGCATTTTCAACGTCATTAAAGGTCTGGCCACGAAAGCTGTTTACTGTGAAGGCGAGGTATTCAACGTTGGCAGGTAACCGGGTGAGATTAACGGTGATGACCTCATCATCGCCATCGCCTTCCCCGGTGAGGTTGTCACCGCTGTGGACGACGGAGCCGCAGCTGGAGGTCAGTTTGCGAAACCAGATGGTGTCGATGGTATTGCCGGAGCTGTCCATCAATACGCAGCCCGCATCGAGATCGATAGAGTCGCTGCCGCTAAACAGCCCGCCGAACAGGCCCTTTTTCTTAATCGGATCCCAACCGAGACCAAACTGAAGCTGACTGAGTGCCGAGGATTGTTTGCTGAGTGATACCGTCTGGTTCTTCGTTAATGAAACCATGCTTTGTTCCTTAAATTGGTAATGGTCATGACAATCAAAGGTAGGCTAATCGCGAACGAAAAAAATCATATCATGATGAAGTTCTCTGACAAGGTAAATATTGGTAGGTTTTGGCGAAAAGGCAAAATCCCTGCCCTGCAATTGGCCTGTTTTACATGATTAAGTAACTGAAAATAATATTTATTTTTTCAGATAAATTTTTTAGCAAAGCGCACACTGACGCCACTTTTACTCATCATATTATGATTGACATGCTCTGATGACATTCTTAGACTCACCCATCACCTCCTGGCGCATGCTTTTTCGGGTAATAAAAAATATGAATAACAAAATTTGGCTCATGGAAGGTTTGTCATCCCAAAAAGATATTATTCAGGGAATTAAAACCTTCGCCGCAGCTCATCACCTTCAACTGACCGTTTACGCCTCACATCGCCATGAGCGCAATGAGATCTTATCCGTTGCCGACCACGCGCTGATCGAGCCGCAAGATGCCTCTGAGCGCCTGTCGTTTATCACCGATAATGTGGCGACACACGGCATTCACCATATCCACGCCGGCCGCAACACCCTGTGGTTTGAAGAGAACCGCGCCGCCATTGAGGCCACCGGCGTCACCCTCACTACCGGATCCACCAGCGCAGATTGGCTCGCATTAGCCGAAGATAAAGTCGCGTTTGCCGGGCTGATGCAACAGCACGCGCTGCCGGTCGTCCCCTCATGGCGGATTGATTCCGTTAGCGATCTGCAAACCTATCTCGCGTCGCCGCCCTTCTCTGACAGCCCGATCTGCGTAAAACCGGTAACCGGCATTTATGGCATGGGTTTTTGGCGCTTTGATGACACCGCAGCGGCGATGGATCTCTTTAACCATCCCGAAAACCGCACGGTTAACCCGCAGCACTATCTTGCCGCGCTCGCCAGTGCGGAGTCGTTTAAGCCGCTGGTATTGATGCCCTACCTGCCAGGCCCGGAGTACTCCGTCGATATTTTTGCCGACAACGGCGAAATCCTCGCGGCCGTTGGTCGCAGAAAAGAGGGAGCGATTCAGTATCTGGTTAATGAAGGAGCCGCCTTCGAACTGGCCTGTGAGTGTGCCCGCGTGATGAAAGCAGACGGGCTGGTTAACGTGCAGACACGCAACGATCATCAGGGAACACCGCTGTTGCTGGAGATTAACATGCGCCCTTCCGGCGGGATCGGCTATACCCAACATAGTGGCGTCAACTTACCGGGCCTGTTTGCGGCGTTTAAGCTTGGCCTGCTGACAAAAGATGAGGTCATTGGGCGTGCAGCATCCGCCTTTTCCTCCGTCGCCGTGAGAGCAGTGACAGACGTGCTGCTCTATCCGCAGACCCTCTCTAACCGACTGAACTAAGGCTGGATTATGTCTTTAGTGCCTGAAGATGCACTCTATCGCCGTACGCTCTCCTGCGGCGTCATCCAGGTGACGCGCAACCAGGGAGAGATCGCGCTGCAAAACCTGTTCGAAATAGCCGAGCGACGCAACCCTAAACGGGCGTTTCTCTTTGTCAGTAAAGTGCTCGGCCGCCATATTCCCGTTTCGCCTGCCATCATGCGCCAGGCTTACAGGCAGCTTGCCAGTCAATTTCCGGCCGATCTGCCGGGCCCGGTGCTGTTTATCGGCATGGCGGAAACCGCTGTCGGTCTGGGCGCTGGCGTATTTGACGAACTGCGCCATACCTATAGAGAGTCGGTTTATCTCACCTCGACCCGCCATCCTGTTGAGGGTGAACTGCTCTGCGAGTTTAAAGAGGAGCACAGCCATGCCACCGACCATCTGATCTACTGGCCGGATGATGAAGAGAAGCGCCGCCGGGTGAGCGACGCGCGCACGCTGGTGATGATTGATGACGAAGCGACAACCGGCAACACCTTCATCAACCTGCTGGCGGCGCTCCGTGAAACCGGCCACCTGCCGCAACTGGAGCAGGTGGTTGCCATTACGCTGACCGACTGGAGCAACAATGCCTTACCGGCGCGTTGCCCGCTGCCGGTCACGGCGATCTCCCTTGTCAGCGGCGAATGGAGCTGGACACCGTTTCCCGATGCGCCTGTACCCGTCATGCCCGCCGTGAATGTCACCTCACGTGGCACGTGGGACATTACCGGAAAACAGAGCTGGGGCCGTCTCGGGATGATCGCGCCAGCCGCCGATCTGGGCCGTGAGATTCGCGTTGCGCCGGGTGAACGCGTGCTGGTTCTTGGCAGCGGTGAGTTTGTCTGGGAGCCGTTCCTGCTGGCGGAGCGTCTTGAAAAGGCCGGCGCACAGGCCTTTTACAGCTCGACGACTCGCTCCCCGATTGCGCTCGGCTTTGCCATCGAGTCGGTTATCTCCTTTACCGACAATTATGGTCTCGGCATTGCCAATTTTGTCTATAACGTCGGCCACCAGCGTTTTGACCGCGTGCTGCTCTGCACCGAGACGGCGGCTGAAAGTATCGATCCCCTGTTGCTGAAGGCGCTGGCGGATGTTGCCCCTGTTGTTGAGGTTGTTACCTATGAATAAGCCGGTCGTATTGAGCGATCTTGATGACACCCTGTTCCAGACGCGCCGCAAAATGGTCGATGAGCTGGCGCTGGAGCATTTTCGCACCGGTGCCGTGGACCGCTCGCTGTCGCCACGCAGTTTTATGACCGAAGAGCAGGCGATGTTAGTGGACTGGCTGCTGGAGCAGGCCGAGCTTATTCCGGTCACCGCCAGGGGGACGGAAGAGATCAGCCGCGTGCAGATCCCTTTTCGCTCGTGGGCCATCACTACCCATGGGGCGGTGATCCTGACGCCAGAGGGCAAGCCCGATGAGGCGTGGAAAGCCCATATGCTCGATAAATTGTCTGCCTATGGGGAGAGACTGGTCACCATGCAGCGCCTTATCACCGAAATGATGGAGGCAAAGGGTATCAACGCCTGGGCGAGACTCAATTATGAGTATGACGGCACGCCGGTCTATATGGTGATGAAACACCGGGACAGCACGCGCCTTGATGAGCTGAATGCCATTGCCGATGAGATCGAGCAGCAGTTCCCGACCGACGGTTTCTACATTCACCGCAACAGCAACAATGTCGCGTGGCTTCCGCAGCCCGTCGAAAAAGGGCTGGCCGTGAGCTGGCTGCTGGAGAAGCTGCGCGCCGAGCGCGGCATTTTCCCGGTGCTGGGCCTCGGCGACAGCCTGAGCGATCACCGTTTTATGCAGCTTTGCAGCTGGTTTGGCATGCCGCGTCAGAGCCAGTTTGCCGACGCCATTGCGCAGCGCATTTTTAATGAGGGTTAACATGCAGCCACAAGAGAGATTTTCCGGTTCCTACTTACCCGGCGACGTTGAGTTCCTGCTTCAGCCTGTTGAGATGGAGATGACCCCGGTCGATCAAAAAGAGGCGTTGATCCAGTCAGGCAAAAAGCACTACTCCGATATGCTCAGCCAGGAGCCAGCCCCGACATCGTGGCACCTCGATCTGTTTAAGCGGGCGCTCGACAGCGGTGCTGAACGGCTCGCCAGAGAGGTCACGCAGCTTGCCCGCGAACTGGCGGCGCGTTTTGGCGACGAACCGGTTATTCTGGTCAGCCTTGTGCGCGCAGGCGTGCCGCTCGGCGTAATGCTGCACCAGGCCCTGCGCGATATGGGCAAAAGCTCTTTTCACTACGGTATCAGCATCATCCGTGACCGTGGCATCGATGGCGAAGCGCTAAATATTATCGAGGGTCAGCACGGCACGCGCGGCATTGTGTTTGTCGATGGCTGGACCGGTAAAGGGGCAATCACCGGGGAGCTGATTCGCACCCTCAAAGGGCGCGAGGGCTATCCGCCGCAGCCGCGTCTGGTGGTGCTGGCCGATCCCTGCGGCTGCTCATGGCTGGCGGCCAGCGACGACGACTGGCTGATCCCCTTTGGTATTATGGGTGCGCCGGTATCGGGTCTCATCTCCCGCTCGGTCTGGAGAGAGGAAGGGCTGCATGGCTGTGTGGTCTGCGATCATCTGCGTGAATATGAGTGCAGCCGCATGCTGGTCGATACCGTTGCGCAGTTTCGCAAAACGCTGCAACCCGCGAGCCTCCCTGCCCTGCACTGGGATCTGGATGCCGCGCAGGCGTTATGGCAAAAAAGCCGCGAGGTGATCGCCGATCTCGCTGAGCAGTTTAACGTCGACAGCGTCAACCGGATTAAACCAGGTATTGCGGAAGCGACCCGCGCGGTGCTGCGCCGCGTACCCGATCACGTCTTTGTGCGTGCAACCGACGATCCGGACGTTGCCCTGCTCGTCGGGCTGGCGCGCGAAAAAGGCATTGCCGTTACTGAGATGGGCGAGCAGCTCGGGCAGTACCGGGCCGTCACGATAATCAAGAAGGTACTCTGATGACTACACGCCTCTCCCCCTGGCATCTGGGCGCGACGCTCTACATGCCCGCGACACGTAACGATATTGCCGGGGCGATCCTCGACGGGAAGATCCCCGGCCTGCGCTCGCTGGTGATCTGTCTGGAAGACGCGGTCAGCGAAACGGATATGCCGGATGCCCTCGCTAACCTTGCGCAGCTGTTACACACTCTCAATGACGCTAAACAGGCCGGCGGCAATGCGGAGTGGCCGCTGGTGTTCATTCGCCCGCGCCACCCAGAGATGGGGAAATGGCTGACGGAGCACTTCGATCTCTCGGCCGTTGATGGGTTTGTGCTGCCGAAATTCACCCTCAGCGCACTGCCGCAGTGGTGGGAGATCATGGGCAACACGCACCTCTGCATGATGCCTACCCTCGAAACCGAAGAGGTGTTTGACGTCGTTCAGATGCGCGAGCTGGCTATTGCCCTGCTTGCCCACCCCTGTCACAGCCGGATTATTGCGCTGCGCATCGGCGGCAACGATCTGATGAACGTGGTCTCCCTGCGTCGTCCGCGCGATCTGACGCTCTACGACAGCCCGATGGGGTACGTGATCAAAATGCTGGTGTCAGTTTTTGCACCGCGAGATTTCGCGCTGACCGCGCCCGTTTGTGAACACATTGACGATCATGAAGTGATGGCGCGCGAGCTGGCGCTGGATATGGCGCACGGCCTGGTCGGTAAAACGGCGATCCACCCGCGGCAGATTGCGGTCATTGAGCGAGCGCTGATGGTCACTCAGGGAGAGCACTCCGACGCCCTGCGCATTCTCAACTCGACCCAGGCGGTCTTTAAATCCCAGGGATCGATGTGCGAGCCGGCCACGCACCGTCGCTGGGCCGCCGGTATCCTTGAACGCGCGCAGGTGTATGGTCTGGTGAATGAGCAAAGCGCAGATGGCATCAGGCTGCTTCCCGCCTCTCAGCATCAATAAGCTTGAGGCGCGCGTGATTTAGCTCATATTGAGGATCGGCCTGCTAGCATTGATGGCCATTTTGTTCAGGGAAGCGAACTGAGAGAAGAATAGCGCAACGTTAATGTCAGACGTTTGAACGCAATTGATCCACTACCTTTGAGGCAGGCTAAACCTAACGATGCAATTAAACACCAGACAGGAAAGGATTTTTAAGCTCGCCAATTTACTGGGTTCCGGTAAACCCGTCGCCGCGGCCGATATTATCACCAGCCTTGAATGCTCGGAGCCGACGCTCACCCGGGCGCTGAAAGAGCTGCGTGAATCCTACTCCGCGGAGATCAAGTACAGCAAGGCGGCGCACTCTTACCATCTTGTTAATCCGGGGCATCTGGATAAGAAGACCTTGCGTCGTATGAATGAAGCCCTCGCGGCGCACGCCGAGCTGAAAACCAGCGAAACGGGCGGCAGAGTTTATCTCGATAAGGATAAAAAAACCGCCGTCTCGCTCTCGCTGCGTATGCGCATCCTGCGCAAAATCGATCGTCTGGCGAATCTCAGCGGCACGACGCGCAGTGAAGCGGTGGAAAAACTGGCCGAACGCGCCGTCGACGATCTGATTAAAGAGTTCAACGCTAAAAAGCTCGCGCGTTAATTCCCGTGCCCCGGCAGCAGGCCGGGCGCCTCTTTTTGCCCCTCTTCTTATTTTTCCCTGTTGATGCCTATAAAAGTTGGCGTCTTGACACGCATTGCGCATGGTCGCCACGCTGAATGCGGACTAAACTTCGCAGAGGCCGCGCGGCATAACGCTATGTAGTTGTTGAAAAAGCGCAAATTTCATTTAAGGCTCTCTTTTTTTTCCTGCGCTTCGCTGCAATTCACAGTCTCTCCCGGCTTTCTCTGCTATTGCTGGATACAAACCTTTCATACCTCTAACAGGATTAGATAATGCGAAGACTACCCGTTTATCTGTTGCTTGATACCTCTGGCTCGATGCATGGCGAACCGATCGAAGCCGTCAAAAACGGCGTGCAGACCCTCCTTACCACCCTGAAGCAAGATCCCTACGCTCTGGAAACCGCCTATGTTTCGGTGATCACCTTTGACTCATCGGCACGCCAGGCGGTTCCGCTGACCGATCTGCTGAGCTTTCAGTTACCGACACTTGCCGCCAGCGGTACAACCTCCCTTGGCGAAGCGCTCTCGCTTGCCGCCAGCGCTATCAGCAGTGAAGTGCAGAAAACCACCGCAGATACCAAAGGTGACTGGCGACCGCTGGTGTTTCTGATGACCGACGGTTCCCCCACCGACGACTGGCGCAAAGGGTTGCAGGATTTTAAATCGGCGCGCACCGGCGTCGTCGTCGCCTGCGCAGCGGGTCATGATGCGGACACCAGCGTGCTGAAAGAGATCACCGAAGTGGTGCTGCAGCTTGATACCGCCGACAGCTCATCCATCAAAGCCTTCTTCAAATGGGTCAGCGCCAGCATCTCGGTAGGCAGCCAGAAGGTGGAATCCAGCAAAAAAGAGGTGATTGGCCTCGATGATCTGCCGCCACCGCCGCCGGAAGTGAATGTCGTTTTATAAATCTTTGATTAAGGGGACGTTATGTCTGTCAGTCTGAGCAAAGGCCAGGGCGTGAGCCTGAAGAAAAATGAGCACGATCTCTCCTCCGTCACCATTGGTCTGGGTTGGGATATCAACGAAGAGAAGAAAGGCTTACTGGGCGGGCTGTTTGGTAAGAAAGAGGAGGAGTATGACCTTGATGTGATCGCCTTCCTCTGTAACGCCGCCGGAAAGGTGACCGATCTCGGCAAGGTGGAGAATGGCAAACCGACGCTGGTCGATGGCGACATTATCTTTTTCAACAGCCTGCGCCACAAATCGGGCGATATCTGGCTGACGGGCGATAACCGCACCGGCGCGGGTGACGGCGACGATGAGCAGATCATCGTCAAGCTGAATGCGCTGGACGCCAGATATGAAAAAATTGTCTTTATTGTGCAGATCTATAACGGGGAAAAATTGCAGCAGCACTTCGGTAAAGTGCAGAACGCATTTATCCGTGCCGTTGATGCCCGTAACGTTGAGATGGCGCGCTTTGACCTCTCCGGCGGGCCGAACTTTACGCACCAGCGCTCAATGGTTTTTGCCGAGCTGGTGCGTGAACCGACCGGCTGGAAGCTGAATGCCATCGGCGAACCGTCCCCTTCAGACTCCTTTGTCGCCCACCTGAGGAACTATATGTGATGCGCCGCTTACCCGTTTACCTGGTAATTGACACCTCCGGATCGATGCGCGGCGAGTCAATTCACGCCGTTAACGTCGGTATCCAGGCGATGCTGAGCGCCCTTCGTCAGGATCCCTACGCCCTTGAAAGCGTCCATATCTCCATCATCACCTTCGATAACGCGGCGCGTGAGTTTATTCCCCTGACGCCGCTGGAGGATTTCCAGTTCGCCGACATCGTGGTGCCAAGCGCGGGAGCCACCTTTACCGGTGCGGCGCTGGAGTGCCTGATTGAGTGCGTCGACCGGGATGTGCGTCGCGCCGATGGCGACCAGAAAGGTGACTGGCGGCCGCTGGTCTTCCTGATGACTGACGGCACGCCTTCAGATGCCTTCGCTTATGGTGAAGCGGTGAAAGCGATTCGCAGCCGCGCGTTTGGCTCGATCATCGCCTGTGCGGTTGGCCCAAAAGCGGGCCACGAGCATCTCAAACAGGTGACAGATAAAGTGGTGTCGCTCGAAACCCTCGACTCAACGGCCTTCGCGGGCTTCTTTAAATGGGTCTCGGCGAGTGTCTCATCGGGCAGCTCCAGCGCGGGCGTGAATAACGACTCGGATAACCTTCCGCCGCCACCGCCGGAGATCCAGCTGGTGCTGTAAGGAACAGGAGAGGTAACGCGCTGCCGTGCTGCGCCTCTCTGCCACTCCCCTTTTGTTCGCGTTACACGGCCCTCACGAGGATAAGACATGAGACGCCTTCCGGTATTTTTTGTCCTGGACTGCTCAGAGTCCATGATTGGTGAAAACCTGAAAAAAATGAACGATGGTCTGCAAATGATCGTCAGTGATTTAAGAAAGGATCCCCATGCGCTGGAGACCGCCTGGGTCTCGGTCATCGCCTTTGCAGGCATTGCGCGCACCATTGTTCCGCTCCATGAAATCGCCTCGTTTTATCCGCCGCGCCTGCCGATTGGCGGTGGCACCCACCTTGGCGCCGCGCTGCGGGAGCTAAGCGTGCAGATCGACACCCAGGTGAGGGTCACCACCCATGAAGTTAAAGGGGACTGGAAACCGGTGGTCTACCTGCTGACCGACGGCCGCCCGACGGATGATCCCAGCGCGGAGATCAAACGCTGGAAAGAGCACTACGCCCGCAAAGTTAACCTTATTGCGGTCGGTCTTGGCCCCTCGGCAGATCTCAATATCCTCAGGCAGCTGACGGAAAATGTGATGCTGTTTACCGAGTCCCGCGAAGGTGACTTTACCCGCTTTATTAAGTGGATCACCGCCTCCGTCACCGCCCACAGCCGCAGCGTGGGTGAAGAGAAACCGCCCGAACTCAACCAGACGGAGTATATCGTCCGGCTGGCGAAAGAGGACGTTATCCGCGCCTATGATGAGAACTGCGTGACGCTCACCGGGCGGTGTAGTAAAACCCGCCGCCCCTATCTGATGAAATATGAGCGCCCGCCGGTGAACGTCTCCGGTCTCGATTTCCGGCTTAACCTGAACAACTTCAATATTGCCGGTTGCTACCCTATCGATGAAGAGTACTTCGACTGGTCTGATGCATCGACCTACAACGTGCAGGTGAATACCCGCGATCTGCACGGTGTGCCGGGCTGCCCCCACTGCGGTAACGCCAGCGCGTTTGCCATGTGCGCCTGCGGCAAACTGCTCTGCATCGATGGGCCAGATGAGGTGGTCTGCCCCTGGTGCGAAAGAGTGCTCTCCTTCAGAGATAACGGCGGAGATTCCGATTTTGACGTCAGCAGAGGACGAGGCTAATGAGCGCTGAAAAAGAGATTATCGGCTTTATTCTGCAGTCGCGCGGGCATGAAGTCGGTGAGGCAGAGTTAACCGCGTTGTCCGGGGAGCCTGCGCTGCGGGACAAACTCGACGCGTTATTCACCGAGCTGGAGAACCAGCTGGCGACCGTCGAGGATCACGCCACAACACCGCAGGCTGAGGAGCGCGCTGAAGCGATCGAACCGCCAGACGAAACGGTAACAGAACCCGACGCTGTGCAGGCCGCGCCGCGCAAGGAGTTGTGGAAGTTAATGCCCTACTACGAATTTGAGACCCCGGCAAAAGCGACCCTTGAGCCAACGCCGCCAGTGTTGAAACCAGGCCAGGTGCCGCCAGCGCGATCCGCTGAAACGCCGAGACCGCGCCCAGCGCCCTGCGCACGCATCAGCGTGCCGAATGCCCGCGCAGGCGAAGCCTTTTGTGCCCCGCTGGTGATTACCCTTGATGATGGGCAGACGGCAACCATTAATGATGTCGTGATCCCTGACGCGTGCGGGCTTCATTTCGACAAGGCGCAGCAGGTACTGAGCGGCGTACCGACACAGAGCGGCGATATCGAGATGCTGGTGCGCTGGTCCTGCGCCTCGCATACCAATGGTGAAACGCCGCTGCTGTTTGTGGTGAACCCGGATCCGCGCAGCCTGTGGAAAATTATTGAGCCACCGGCGGATGCCCCCTACCCGAAAGCGCATGTCGAACATGAAGGGATTGTCCGCGATGGCGTGAAGATCGCCGGGGCGAGCCGCCGCGGGCGCTCCCATGAACATGCGGGCAGCTTCCGCGATGATGACTTCTATCTCAACCACAGCGAAGAGACGGGCTGGAGCGTGATGCTGGTGGCCGATGGCGCAGGCAGCGCGGCAAACTCCCGCGAAGGATCGCGAATTGCCGCCGAAGTGGCCGGGGAGTATCTCTTCAGCCAGTTACGCGGGCCGCGAGGCGCGGAGTTAAAGCAGCAGATCGCGCGCTGGGGCACAGAGGAGCAGCAAAACACCATTAACGCGATGCTGCACCACTTTAAGCAGGCGGCAACCCTTGCGGTTAACAGCATCTCGAATGAGGCTATTCGCGCGGAGCAGCCGGTCAAAACCTACTCCACCACGCTGCTGGCAACCGTCTCACTGCGGCTTGGCGAGCAGCTGTTTGCCGCCTCGTTCTGGCTGGGCGATGGCGCAATTGCCGCTTACAGCCCCTCGGGCAAAGTGCGCGTGTTGGGCAATCCTGACAGCGGCGAGTATGCCGGGCAGACGCGCTTTCTCGACGCGTCGATTATTGCCGATCCCGCCTTCTCCGGGCGCATCAGCGTCGGCAAGTGGCAGGATGTCTCGCATCTTATCCTGATGACCGATGGCGTCTCCGACCCGCGCTTTGAAACGGATAACGGCCTGCGCAGCGACGAGAAGTGGACGCAGCTGGTCAACGAGCTTTCACCCCTGCTTGCGGATGCCGGGCAGGCACCGGAACGTCTCGCCGAGTGGCTCAACTTTTTCTCCCCAGGCAACCATGATGACCGCACCCTTGTGCTGGCATGGTGACTGACACGCGTTACGGGTGACTGAATATGGCAAATATCGTTACATGTACAACAAAAGATGGGCAGACGGTGCAGTACGTCGACGAAGTCATCGGATCCGGTTCGATGAAAGATGTCTACTTCTCGCCGGACAAGTCCTATGTGGTGGCCTTCTACCACAAGCCGCAAAACGCCCAGGCGCGAGAGCGGATTGATATGATCACCGGGCGCTACCGGCAGAATATTTTTGAGCAGGCGGGCGGGGATTACTGGAAAGATCTCTTCTGCTGGCCGACGCATGTCGTGGAACACAACAATAAAATCGGTATTGTCGTTCCCGTCTATCAGCAGCACTTCTTCTTTAAGTATGGCTCGAAGAATGATGACTTCCTCGGCATCAAAGGGCGCGAAAAAGAGGGGAAATGGTTCGCCAGCGCCAGTAACCAGAACAAATTCCTCGATCCGCGCGAACGCGGCAACACCCTCACCTATCTGAAGGTGTGCCTGCTGCTGACCCGCGCGGTAAGAAGGATGCATGCCGCAGGCCTCTGCCACAGTGATTTGAGCTACAAAAACGTGCTCGTCGATCCCGAGCAGGGCCACGCCTGTATTATCGACGTCGATGGGCTGGTGGTGCCGGGAAAATACCCGCCTGACGTGGTTGGCACCCCCGATTTCATCGCGCCGGAAGTGGTGGAAACCAGTCACCTCGCGAAAGAGGATCCTAAGCGCGTGCTGCCGAGCATCGCGACGGATCGCCATGCGCTGGCGGTGCTGATCTATATGTATCTCTTTTTCCGCCACCCGCTCAGAGGTGGAAAAATCCACGATCTCGATGATGAGACACGGGACGAAACGCTGGCGATGGGCGAGCGGGCGCTGTTTATCGAACACCCGACGGACAGAAGCAATGCCGTCAAGCTTAACCAGATCTCCCCGTTTGCGCTGCCCTGGGCCGACCCGGAAAAAATTCCCTATACCATTATGGGACCTTACCTGACGCCGCTCTTCGATCGTGCGTTTATCGAGGGGTTACATAACCCCACCCGTCGCCCGACCGCTGATGAGTGGGAAAGCGCACTGGTGAAAACCGTAGATCTGATCCAGCCCTGCCAGAACAGCAGCTGTGATCAGAAGTGGTATGTCTTCTCCGGGAAAACCAAACCGGTCTGCCCTTACTGCGGAACGCCCTACAGCGGGAAATTGCCGATTCTTAACCTCTACTCCTCCCGTAAGGCAGGCAGCTTCCGGCCTGACGATCACCGGTTAATGGTCTGGAGCGGTCAGTCCCTTTACGCCTGGCACGTGAACCGGCTGATTGCGCCAAACGAGCGCACCACCGCAGAGCAGAAAAAGCGTGTCGGCTACTTTGTTTACCATAACGATCAGTGGTGGCTGGTGAATGAAGGGATTGAGGGGCTGATGTCGCTCCCGGATAAAAAGATCATCCCGATTGGCGACAAAATCGAGCTGACGGACAACGCGCAATTCGTTCTCTCCCAGGAAGAAGGCGGCAGGCTTGTGGTGGTTCAGCTCCTTTCCAACTGATTAACATCAAAAGCAGGCAGCCTTTGCCTGCTTTTTTTTACCGGAGTTCACCATGCAGCCAACCTTAACTACCATCGATGGCCTTTTTTACCGGGCAATCGACCCTGCTTACCGCGATCTGGCGCTGGCGGGGTCGCGAAACGCGGGCAGATATTCGCGCGCCGATCAACCGACGCTCTACCTGAGTTCCTCGCCCGAGGGCGTCGACGCGGCGATGCAGGCGCATAAAGCGAACCGCAGCGCGCAGCAGGAGATCATTCAACTGCGCGTTCACGCCGCCCGCATTTTCGATTTACGCAACGCTGCTGCGTTAACGGCCGCCGGTATCGATCTTGCTGATGCCGTTGCGCCGTGGCAGGAGATTGTCGCGTCGGGTGGCACGCCCTCCTCCTGGCGCGTGCGTCAGCAGCTGGAAACGTTGGGTGCGGCGGGTTTAATTGACCCTTCGCGTAAAGCGCCGGGTCTCTGGCATCTGGTGTTGTTTAGCTGGAATAACGGCGCCGGGCAGCCGGAGGTGGAGATCGTGACGTAAAGTCTGTGAAGATAACAGATTGTTTATCAATGTAAAAAAGTATGAGAGAGCGCGCTTTTTGAGCACAGATAAATCTCAGATCATTGCAAAACCATTAATTATGGTAGGCAATTATTGTTGATCGATACTATTTTTATGCGATATTTACTCTTGTCTTGACGGTGTCTCCTGCCTAATCAAGACCCGCTCGTGACTGAGCAAAACTGATGATGTACTAAAAGCAAAAATAGTATTTTGACTCTGCTGCCCTCCCGTGAGGGCATTTTTTTTGCCTGCGATTTAATAATCACGCTGCATCGCAATCCGTCGGCTTGCATCCAGCCCGCTTGCCGCTTCTGCGGCAATTACTCTTTTAAGCCGTGGCGAAAGCGCCTCCTCTTTGATCGGCTCAAACCCCAGTGAGGCGTAAAACGCGGCGTTGAATGGCGCATAGCGATCGGTGGTCAGTGACGCACCCGCTAAACCGCGCCTCTCTCCTGCGCTTAGCAGCGCCCGCAGCAGCTGGCGACCGATCCCCTTGCGCTGCCACGTTGGGTGAACATCCATTTCGGCGATATGCAGCCAGTTATCCTCGATCTGCGCCCCGGCAAATCCGATCGGCTGTTGGTCGACAGTAAAAGCCACCAACAGCAGACCGTCGCGGGATAAGTGTTCGAGATCCTCAAGGCTGGAGGCCGCCGGTTCACCGCTTACCGCCCCGGCGGCCCGCAGCGTTTCAAAAGCGGCAAGCTCAATCTCTCTTAGCGCGGCGAGATGCCCGGCGCGGGCTGCCGCAATGGTGATGTCATTCATTGGGTTCCTGAATTATTCGAAGCAATCAACTCACTGTCGATTATCTCTTTAACCACCCCTTCTGTCTGCCAGCGCGTCAGTTTCTCCACTACCGCGTGAAAGAGCGCATCCTGCTGGCGCGGCAGGCAAATCGCCTGGGCGATCTGCATAAAATCATCCTCCAGCACGCGGTATCCGGGGTGTTGAGCCGCCGTTTGCTCCAGGGGCTGGCGGATCCCGGCGACCATATCGCCCTCACCGTGAAGAAAGGCCTCGATCGCCGCCTGCGACGAGCTCAGACGATTGAGCGTGGCGTGATCAAGCTCGCGGGTTAAGTAGAGATCGTACGCTGCGCCCCTGCCGACGTTTATCACTACGCCGGGTTTATCCATCTGCGCCACGCTCTGCCACGGGCTTTGCGCCTTTACCAGCACCGTGCCCTGAATGGTGATATAGGGCTGGGTGAAGCGTAATGTCTCTTCGCGTTTCGGATCGACGGCGAGGAAAGCGATATCCCAGACGCCGTTCTCTGCATCCTCCACCACTTTTCCGGCGGTCGGATAGGTAATAAATTGCGCCTCTTTTGCCATATCGGCGGCAATCCGCCGGGCAAGTTCAACGGTGATCCCGGCAGGCTCACCCGCCGCGGTCTGGCGGGCAAGCACGGCATTGCCTAGATTGATGGCAAAACGAAGCGGTTGACTGGCTGACATAGTGCTTCTCCTGAAAGCAGTTTATGCCTTCAAAAGATAGCAGACGCGCGTCACTGCGGGCGGGCAATCAACCTTTTCAGTTCGGGAATACAGGAGCCGCAGTTGGTGCCGCACTTAAGCTTTTCACCAAGGCGCGAGACGCTGTTGCACCCTGATTGAATCGCCTCGCTGATCGCCCGCTCACCAATAGCAAAACAGCTACAGATTGTCGCACCGGCAGGCGCTTTGCCGTTGGCGCTGCGCCCGGCCAGCAATGCCAGCCGTTGTGCGGCGTTTTGTGGCGGCTGGGAAAAGGCGGCGATCACCGCTGCCCGGTCCGGCTGCGGGCGCTGGCGCTGCGCGTAAAAGGCCAGTTGCAGTTCGCCATCCGCCCAGGCGAGCAGATTAAACCCCTCGTCGCCAAGAGTGGCAGGCTGGCACAGCCACGCGTCGGGCAGAAAATGTTCGCGCAGCCACGCCATCCATGATGTTGGCCACGCACTGTCGGCGAGCGCAAAGTGCGTGACGCCGGGCTGAGTAATGCGGCTCCAGTAGGCGGTTTTCGGCGCTGAAAGCGTATCTTCACGCAGAAAGAGTTCGCCCTGCCAGGCGGCCTGCCAGCGCTGAATATTGACCGGCATCTGTTTACTCTCCGGCTGACCGGAAAGGGGATCGGTCTCGGCGGCAATCAGCGCATCGACCCGCGCCTGCTGGCTGAAGGCGCTGTTCCAGTGCATCGGCACAAACACCCTGCCGCGCGGTTGCAGCGCATCCGGCTGCGCGCGCAGCAGCAGCCAGCCGTGCGTTGATGAAACACGCACAAGATCGTCGGCGCTAATCTGCGGCGCATCGTCGGGGTGAAACTGGCAAAACGGCTCGCTGATATGCTGCATCAGCCGCGGGGATTTGGCGCTGCGCGTCATGGTGTGCCACTGATCGCGGATGCGTCCGGTGTTCATCACCAGCGGCCAGCGCGGCGTCGGCGGGTTGGCGGGCAGACGCGGCGTCACGGCAATCAGGCGCGCCTTCTCATCGGCAAAAAAGAAGCGGTTATCGGTAAATAAGCGCGCCGTGCCGTGGGGATGCAGCGCATTTACCGGCCACTGCACGGGCTTAAGATCGTCCCACTGTTGACGTGTGAGCGTCGCGAGGCCGCTGATATCAAACGCCCGCGTGCCGTCATTTTCAAACCCCGACAGCGCGGCATGTTCACAAAAGATCTCCGACGGATGCTGCCAGCTAAAGGCCTCGGCAAACCCCATGCGTTGCGCCACCTGGCTTACCATCCACCAGTCGGCGCGCGCCTCGCCCGGCGGCGGCAGAAAGGCGCGCTGGCGGGAGATGCAGCGCTCAGAGTTAGTGACGGTGCCATTTTTCTCGCCCCACGCCAGCGCCGGCAGGCGGATATGCGCCGCGCGGGTGGTATCGGTGTCGCGCATTACATCTGAAACAATCACCAGCTCGCAGCGTGCCAGCCCGGCGCGCACGCGGTCGGCATCCGGCAGCGAGACCAGCGGGTTAGTGCCCATAATCCACACCGCTTTTATCTCCCCGTTTTCTACGGCGCGAAAGAGATCGACGGCATTCAGTCCGGGATTTTTTGTGACGTTGTCACTCTTCCAGAAGCGCGCGACGCGGTTGACCTCCTGTGGCGAGAAGCCCATATGTGAGGCCAACTGGTTCGCCAGCCCGCCCACTTCCCGCCCGCCCATCGCATTTGGCTGACCGGTTATCGAAAACGGCCCGCAGCCAGCCCGGCCGATTTTCCCCGTCGCCAGGTGGAGGTTGATAATGGCATTGCACTTATCAACGCCGGAAGTGGATTGATTGATGCCCATTGAGTAGAGCGTCACCAGCCTGTCGCTGGCGGCAATCATCTGGTAAAAGGCCAGCAGCGCCTCCTGCGGCAGCTGGCAATAGTCGGCGGTGCGCCCAGGCGTCCACTCTTCGACCGCCGCCAGCGTCTCCGCTGCGCCAGTGGTGTAATGGTTGAGAAACTCCCGGTCGAGCTTGCCCTGCTGCGCTATAAAATGGAGTGCGCCGCAAAACAGCGCCGCATCGCTGCCGGGGTGCAGCGGCAGGTGGAGGTCGGCGAGATCGCAGGTGGCGGTAATACGCGGGTCGATAACAATAATGCGCATCTCCGGGCGCGCCTGTTTGGCCTGTACCAGCCGCTGATAGACCACCGGGTGCGCCCAGGCAGTGTTTGAGCCGGTGAGGATCACGCACTCTGCAAGTTCCAGATCCTCATAGCTGCACGGCACCGCATCGGCACCAAACGCCCGTTTATAACCGACCACCGCCGAGGCCATACAGAGGCGCGAGTTGGTATCCATGTTTCCGCTGCCGATAAAGCCTTTCATCAGCTTATTGGCGACATAGTAATCCTCCGTCAGCAGCTGGCCGGAGCCGTAAAAGGCCACCGCCTGCGGGCCGAACTGCGCAATCACCCGCTGCAACCCTTCCGCCACCGCATCCAGCGCGCGCTCCCAGCTTACCGGCTGCTGGTCGATCTCTGGCTGCAACAGTCGCCCGGTGAGATCCAGCGTTTCACCCAGCGCGCTGCCCTTCACACAGAGCCGCCCGTGGTTCGCCGGGTGCAACGTATCACCCTGGGCGCTAAACCCTTGCCCTTCGGGCTGCATGCGCACGCCACACCCGACGCCGCAGTAAGCGCAGGTGGTGGAAACCGCCGCGCCCGTCACAGGCTCACCGTGGCGATACGGTGTTCGCGCCCTGCCGCGACGCTTTGCGGCTGCGCCAGCACCCACACGCGCCCGCCCTCCACTTTTACCGGCCAGACGCTGAGCGCGGTCTGCTCATCATCGAGGCTGCGGCCATCGCGCAGGCGAAAGCGCTGCTTATAGAGCGGCGAAATCACCACCGGTTCACCGTTAACATCCCCCAGCAGGCCGCGCGCCAGCACGTTCGCCTCGCTATCCGGTTCATGGTTGCTAAGAGCAAACACCTGCTGCGGATGATCCGGCAGATGAAAGAGCGCGATTTGCTGATGGCCGAGCCGCGCCGCCATCCCCGCATGGTGCGGGATTTCCGCCAATGAACACAGATCTATCCAGCCCTGCGGCAGCGGTTTGTGTACAGTTGAGGGCAGCGCGGCGCGCTCCTGCGCGGTTGCCGGGCGGATCTGCTGGCGCTCCGGCACCATCATTACCCCTTCATCGGGCTGGTCACTGTTGACGAACGGGCGGAACAGCGCCAGCCGATCCGGGTCAGCCAGCGTGGTTTGCCACTCACACTGATAAGCGTCGATCACCGTCTGCATCTCGCTCTCCAGCTCGGCGGCGATGTTCAGGCTATCCTCCAGCACCACCTCGCGCAGGTAGGCCATGCCGCCGTCGAGATTATCCATCCAGGTGCTGGTGCGTTGCAGGCGGTCGGCGGTGCGGATGTAAAACATCAAAAAGCGATCGACGGTACGGATTAACGCCTCGGTGCTCAAATCCTGCGCCAGCAGATCGGCGTGGCGCGGCTTCATGCCGCCATTGCCGCAGACATAGAGGTTCCAGCCCTTCTCGGTGGCGATGACGCCGACATCCTTACTCTGCGCTTCGGCGCATTCGCGGGTGCAGCCGGAGACCGCCATCTTGATTTTGTGCGGCGAGCGCAGCCCCTTATAACGGTGCTCCAGTTGCAGTGCCAGCGCGGTGGAGTCCTGCACGCCGTAGCGGCACCAGCTGGATCCGACGCAGGATTTCACCGTGCGCAGAGATTTGCCATAGGCGTGCCCGGTCTCAAAACCGGCTTCAACCAGCAGTTGCCAAATCTCCGGCAGCTGTTCGAGGCGCGCGCCAAACAGGTCAACGCGCTGGCCGCCGGTGATCTTGGTATAGAGGTTATAGCGCCGCGCAATCTGCCCGATGGCAATTAACCCGTCCGGCGTGATCTCCCCTGCGGGAATGCGCGGCACCACGGAGTAGGTACCATCTTTCTGGATGTTGGCAAAAAAGCGGTCGTTGGTATCCTGCAACGGCAGGTGCTGCGGCTTCAACAGGTACTCATTCCAGCAGGAGGCGAGCACCGAGCCAACCAGCGGTTTGCAGATTTCGCACCCGTGCCCGCGCCCATGTTTCGCCAGCAGTTCGTCAAAGGTTCGGATATTGCCCACCCGCACCAGGTGGTAGAGCTGTTGGCGCGAATAGGGAAAGTGTTCGCAGAGATCCTTTTTCACCTCGATGCCCATCTCTTCAAGCGCAAACTCCATCACCTGTTTGGTCAGCGCCGCGCAACCGCCGCAGCCGGTCGCCGCTTTGGTGCAGGATTTGATCGCTGCCATATCACTACAGCCGCTATTCACCGCGCCGCAGATATCCGCCTTGCTAACGTTATGACAGGAGCAGATCTGCGCGCTGTCGGGCAACGCCGCAACGCCGAGCGTCGGCGCGGCTTCCCCGCTGCTGGCAGGCAGTATTAGCGTCTCCGGCCTCGCGGGGAGCGGCATCTCATTGAGCATCATCTGCAACAGCGCGCTGTAAGACTCGCTGTCGCCAATCAGCACCGCGCCAAGCAATCTTTTGCCATCTTCTGAGACGACAATTTTTTTGTAGATCTCCGCCGGGCCATCGACCCAGCTGTAGCTCTCACTCCCCGGCGTGCGGCCGTGGGCATCGCCAATCGAGGCGACTTCAACGCCGAGCAGCTTCAGCTTGGTGCTCATATCCGCGCCGGTAAATTTCGCCTCGCCGTCGGCCAGCGTCTCCGCCAGCGTGCGCGCCATCTGATACCCTGGCGCGACGAGGCCGAAAATTTGCCCGTTCCACAGCGCGCACTCGCCAATGGCGAAGACGTCCGGATCGGAGGTGCGGCACTGATCATCAATCACAATGCCGCCGCGCGGCCCAATCGCCAGCCCGCAGTCGCGCGCCAGGTTGTCGCGCGGGCGAATGCCTGCCGAGAAGAGCACCAGATCGGTTTCGAGAAAAGTGCCATCGGCAAAGTTCATGCGATAGCGGCTGGTCTCTCCGGCGACGATTTCGCGCGTCTCTTTGCCGGTATGCACCTGCACGCCAAGAGCTTCAATCTTGCGCCGCAGCATCGCCGCCCCGCCTTCATCCAGTTGTACGCCCATCAGCCGCGGCGCAAACTCCACCACATGGGTTTGCAGGCCGAGGTTTTGCAGCGCGTTCGCCGCTTCCAGCCCCAGCAGACCGCCGCCGACCACTACGCCCGTTTTGCCCTCGTCGGCACAAGCTTTGATCGCCACCAGATCGTCAAGGGTGCGGTAGACCAGGCAGCCTGGTGCATCGTTACCGGGGATCGGCGGGACAAAGGGCGACGAGCCGGTAGCCAGCACCAGCCGATCCCAGGCCGTCTGGCGACCCAGTTTATCGACGACAAAACGGTGCTGAAGGTCGATCTGCGTAATCCCCTGATTCAGGCGCAGCTCAATGCCGGTGGCCTCGAAAAAGCCCTCTTCCACCATCGACAGCGATGCGGCGCTGCGCCCGGAGAACCAGGCCGAGAGATGCACGCGGTCATAGGCCGGTACCGACTCCTCGGCAAAGACAATCACCTGGTAGCGCAGATGCAGTTCGCGCTCCACCAGCTGTTGCAGAAAGTGGTGGCCGACCATGCCGTGTCCGGCGACAACTAAAACGGGTTTTGACATCACATCGCTCCTCGCTATCTCAGTGGATAACGGCTGGTTCAGAATGGGGGAAAGATCCTCTTCAGCGGCAAAGAGGCTCGGCTGGCCGGGGGTATTAAGCCGGGCGAAGTACCCCGGCCCGTCGCTGATATCGCCCCACAGCAGCACGCCGCGCAGCTGGTTATTGCTCATCACCAGGCGGCGGTAATCGCCGGTAAACGGATCGGTTGCGGTATAAACCGCACCGCCGTCGCGCGCCCCGGCGCAGTAGAGATCGAGGCCGCTCACTTTCAGGCGCAGCGGCACCTCTTCAAGCGTGAACGGCGCGAGCGCTTCACCGAGAAGCCTTGCGGCAAGGGTTTCCGCCTGCCGCCAGCAGGGTGCCACCAGCCCGAAGGTGATCTCGCCAAACTGGCAGCACTCGCCGATCGCTGAAATCGCCGCATCGTTGGTGCGCAAGTGACCATCCACCAGGATGCCGCGATCGCACGGCAGACCGGCGGCCTGCGCGAGGGCGATATTGGGCCGCACACCTGCACAGACCACCACGGCCTGCGCCGGGATCCGCCGTCCATCCTGCAACTCCACCGCACAAACCCGACCCTGCGCATCGGCGCAGCAGGCGCGGGTCTCAACGGCCAGCAGCGTGTCGATGCCGCGCGCGTTGAGGCTCGCTTGCAGCAGCGTTGCCGCGTGCGCATCCAGCTGTTGATCCATCAGGTGCGGGCCGCGATGCACAATCACGCTGTGAATACCGCGCTGCGCCAGCGCCGCCGCGGCTTCAATTCCCAACACCCCGCCGCCCAGTACCACCGCCGTCTCTTTGGCGCTGAGTTGGCTCAGCATCGCCTCAACATCCGCCTGCTGGCGAAAGGCGTAGACGCCTGGCAGGTCGATGCCGGGAAGCGGCGGCATAAAGGGGCGTGAACCGGTGGCGATCACCAGTTGGTCGTAAGCGAGTGATTCCCCGCCGAGGCGCACGGTGCGGGAGGCGCGATCGATCGCCGTCACCGGCTGGCCTGCAAGCCACGTCACGCCGTGACGGGCATACCAGGCCTTGTCATGCGTCACGATCTCATCGAAGGTTTTCTCGCCCGCCAGCACCGGCGTCAGCAGAATGCGGTTATAGGCCGCTCTCGCCTCCTCATCGATCAGCACAATGTGAAAGCGGCCAGGCGCGCGTTCGCAGAGCTGTGCGACCAGCCGCGCACCTGCCATGCCGTTGCCAATCACTATCAGACGCGGTTTCTCCATCGGCGTACTCCTCAGGCCACGGCTTTATGTTTTTCATGCAGGAAGTGCAGCACCTGCTGGCGGTAGTGATGAAACTGCGCATCGTTAGCCAGCGCCAGCCGTGAGCGCGGACGCGCCAGCGTCACCTCCAGCACCTCGCCCACTTTCGCCGCCGGGCCGTTGGTCATCATCATTACCCGGTCAGAGAGCAGCACCGCTTCGTCGACGTCATGGGTGATCAGCACAATGGTGGTGTTGAGCTGGGTCTGGATCTCCATCACCGCATCCTGCAAATGGGCGCGCGTCAGGGCATCGAGTGCGCCGAAAGGCTCATCCATCAGCAGCACTTTGGGCTTCATCGCCAGCGCGCGGGCAATGCCGACACGCTGCTTCATGCCGCCGGAGATCTCGCCGGGGCGTTTATTCATCGCATGCCCCATATGCACCAGTTCAAGGTTGTGGGCGATCCACGCCTGCATCTCGCTTTTGCTCATCTCGCCCTTAAACACCTGGTGTACCGCCAGCGCGACATTCTCCGCCGCCGTCAGCCACGGCAGCAGGGAGTGGTTTTGAAACACCACCCCGCGCTCGGGGCCGGGGCCGACGATCTCCTGGTTATCGCACAGCAAAACCCCCTGCGTCGGGCGGCTCAGCCCGGCAATCAGGTTTAAGAGCGTTGACTTCCCGCAGCCAGAGTGACCAATCAGGCTCACCGTCTCCCCCTGGGCGATGGTAAAGCTGACATCATCAAGGGCGACAAACGGCCCGCTGGCGGTGGCAAAGGTTTGGGTCACGTTTTCGACCCGGATAATGGCGTGCGTCTTTTTCATTTATGACTCCCGGCGAGTGTCGTAGCTAAAACGGCGGGCAATGGCCATCAGCCCCTGCTCCAGCGCCATCCCCACCACGCCAATCAGCAGAATGGCGATGATGATGTTTTGCACATTGAGGTTGTTCCACTCATTCCAGATCCAGAAGCCGATGCCGACGCCGCCGGTCAGCATCTCGGCGGCGACAATCACCAGCCAGGCGATACCGATCGATAAGCGCACGCCGGTAAGGATGTGCGGCAGCACGGCGGGAAAGAGGATTTTGCGCATCACCGTGAACTCACTGAGCTTCAAAACGCGCGCGACGTTGAGGTAATCCTGCGGAATACGCATCACCCCTTCGGCAGTGTTGAGGATCATTGGCCAGATGGAGCAGATAAAAATCGTCCACGTTGAAGCCGGTTCGGCGCGCTGAAACAGCAGCAGACCAATCGGCAGCCACGCCAGCGGGCTGACCGGGCGCAGCAGCGCGATCAGCGGGCCAAACATGCGGGCGATAAAGCGAAAGCGGCCAATCAGAAAGCCGACGGGAATGCCGACCAGCGCCGCCAGACCAAAGCCGAGCGCCACGCGCTCAAGGGAGGCGAGCACGTTCCAGCCGATGCCCATATCATTCGGCCCATCGATATAAAACGGCTCGGCGAAAATCGTTTTTGCCGCTTCCCAGGTTTGCAGCGGCGTCGGAAAGCCTTTGCTGTTAAGGGCCGCCACCTGCCAGAGGGCGATCAGCACAATCGCGCCAAGCAGGCCGGGGATCGCGGCGGTAATAAAGCGTTGCATCATTTTGCGCAGGCGGTTTACCGGCGTGCGTTTCGCCACTAAAGGTGCAGCCTGTGGCGCGGCGGTTTTCAGCGGCACAATCGCCGCGCTCTGCGGCGTTGGCTCCAGCGGGATCACTTTCGGTTGGGTGTTCGCAGACATTCTCGGCCTCACTTAGCGGTGGATGGCAAAACTGTTGGCGTAGGCCGCAGGATCGCTGCCGTCCCACACTTTTCCGTCAATCAGGGTGCTGCTGCGCATTTGGCTGGTGGGTACGCTGATGCCGCCCACCGCCGTCGCAGCCTGTGTGTAGAGTTCGCTGCGGTTGATCTGGCGCGCGACGGCGAGGTAGTCGGGATCGCTTTTCAGCAAGCCCCAGCGTTTTTGCTGGGTCAGAAACCAGATGCCGTCGGAGAGCCACGGGTAGCTCACCGCGCCATCGTTGAAGAAGCGCATCGCATGGGCGTCCTGCCAGGTTTTCCCCAGCCCGTCTTCATAGTGGCCGAGCATCCGGCCTTCGATGGTCTCAACGGCGGTGTTGATATAGGCGCGCGCGGCGATGGTTTTTGCCGTTTCGCGGCGGTTTTCATCGGAGGCGTCGATCCAGCGCGAGGCCTCCAGCACTGCGGCGGTCAGGGCGCGCGCCGCATTGCCGTTTGCCGAGACCCACGCCGAGGTAGTGCCGAGCACTTTTTCCGGGTGATCGGGCCAGATCTGCTGGCTGGTGGCGGCGGTAAAGCCGATGCCGTCGAGAATGGCGCGCTGGTTCCACGGTTCGCCAACGCAGAAGCCGCTCATATTGCCGATCTTCATGTTCACCACCATCTGCGGCGGCGGCACCACGACATTGCGCACATCGGCAAAAGGATCGATCCCGGCATTCGCCAGCCAGTAGTAGAGCCACATGGCGTGGGTGCCGCTCGGGAAGGTCTGCGCAAAGGTGTAGGTGCCCTGCGGGCTGGCGGCAATCACCTTTTTCAGCGATGCGCCATCGGTAACGCCCGCTGCTTTTAATTGATTCGATAAGGTGATCGCCTGGCCGTTGTTGTTGAGGGTCATCAGCACCGCCATCTCGCGCTGCGGGCCAGAGACGCCGAGTTGCAAGCCGTAGACCATGCCGTAAAGCACATGGGCGGCATCGAGTTCGCCGGAGAGCAGCTTGTCGCGCACCGAGGCCCAGCTCGACTCTTTACTCGGGATAATGGTGATGCCGTACTTCTCATCAAACTTCTTCACCGCCGCCATCACCACCGGCGCGCAGTCGGTGAGCGGGATAAAGCCGACGCGCAGGGTCTTCTTCTCCGGCGCGTCTGAACCTGCCGCCCACGCGCTGTTCATCAGGCCCGGGATCAGCAGGCTGCCGCCCAGCGCCGCGCTGCCCGCCAGAAAGCGGCGGCGCGAAAGTTTACTCACGGTGTTGTCATCGTCTTGCGTCATTGCGGCATCCTGTCAGTTAAAAAGGGGCAAAAAAAAGCGTCCGGTTAGCGCTCAGTCTCCTGAACGCTAACGGACGCCTTTATCCGGGAAGTGATGCTGGCCGCCATTAGCCAGCACCTTCGTAGATGAGATAAGCAGAATGTGTGCCAGGTTTCTGATGCCTGTAAAAACAGGGGATTAGCGATTTGGCTCACAAAATTTGCACCGCAACGGGCGGCGAAATGCACACCTGCGGTGCAGCTACTCCTTTGGGGTTAGGTGGGTTTTTTACCCATTACGGCGGCGACGGAGAGCATCGCATCGGCGATCTCCGCCAGCTTCTTGTTCTGCTGCATCGCCATCTCGCGCAGGGTTTTGTGCGCCTGCGGCTCGCTCATCGCGTGGTGCTGCATCAGCAGGCTTTTCGCCCGCTCCACCAGCTTGCGCTCGGCAAGGGTGGCGCGCAGCCCGGCGAGTTCCGCATCCAGCGCCTGCAACTGGCGGGACTGCTGCTCAACCAGCTCCAGCACCGCGCGGCTCAGTTGCGGCGGGATCAGCGCCGTAAAGTGTTCCTCAGCCTGCGGCAGCTGGGCGATCTCCTGGCGCTGCTGCTCGGCGTCGCGCTGTGCGGCAGCAATACGCTGGCGGCAGCACTGCATCACCGCCTTCTCAAGCGCATCTTCAATACGTTTCATGGCATCGATACGCATTGTGGTGACCTCAAACCAGCGCAGTGCGGCCTCCGTTGGCTCGCCCGGCGGCAGCGTGCGGCTACAGGCGAGGCGGCGAAAGCGCTCCAGCTCGCGGCTCTCCTCCTGCTGCTGTTGCTGCCACAGCGCGAGGCTTGCAGCATCGGCAAACTCGCTGAAGGTGTGAAAACAGCGCTCCTGGGCATCAATCAGCTCCACCAGTTGCTGGCTTGCTGACTCATCAACCGAACCAATGGTAAAGCCTGCCGCCACCAGCGCCCGCTCCTGCCCGGCCAGCTCTTTGCCCTGCATAAAGCTGAACAGCGCCAGCAGCGCGCGCGAAACGCTGGGATCTCCGGAGGTATCAGCGGTTTCCACGATCAGCGCCAGGTGGCAGCGGATCACCTCGTTGTAGCGCTGCATCGCTTCCGGCTGGGCAATGGCGAGCTGCTGCACCTGCTCGCGCAGCGGCGGCAGCGTGCTCAGGCTGTGCAGCACACTGGCAATGCGACTGAAGAGCCGCGCAGCGTTGCCCCGCGCCAGCCCCTCCTGATCGAGCGTTGCCAGTTGCTGATGCACCGCCTGCGCGGCGCGCTCCACCTGCTCTGCCCGCTCGCGCAGCCGCCCTCCCCAGGTTTTCCCCTGCGAACAGAGAAAAATATTGGCTGTGCCGCGCTCGCGTTGCAGCAGATGAATAAGCTGGCTCACCGCGCCGACCAGCTTGCCCATCTGCAACAGCTGTTGCAGGCCGGTGATTTCGCTGCGCCGCGAGGCGAGCACAAAATCGAGAGCTGAAAGCGTCATCGCACACCCTTCTCCAGAAAACCGTAGCCTCACTAAAGCAAGAAGTGTGCCGCCGCGATTGACATCAGGCGCGGGCGGGTGAGAATGCCACTTCACATCACAGGGAGAGGGTCAGGATATGGTGAAGAAAACAGCGGCACTGCTGTTACTTATCGGCGTGGTCTGGCTGGCGTGGCTGTTTCTGCGCACGCCGCAGGTAATCAGAGCCGATGACAGCGCGCTCTACGTGAAGAATTTGCCGTTAAGCGAGAAAGGCAAAGTGAACTGGTGGCGCGACAACCGCGCAGCGCTGCAAAAGCAGTTTCCCCTGCTGGTGCGCCCCGGTAAAGCCGTGGTGATGATCATGAACTTTGACCGCTACGATCGCCTGCCGACAGGCACCCGCGACGGCAGTATTGATGACTACAACTGCTTCACCGATATCAGCGCGCCGGAAAACTGCATCTATAAAGAGATGGTGATGCTGATTTTCATCCATCCCGGCAAGAAAACCGTTTATAGCTTTGGTGAAACAAGTTACGAGGAGAGGCCGGACGGCAGCCTGAAACGGGTTCACGAGACCTTTAGCATTCGCTAGATAGATTCACTCACCGAATTGTTTGACTTAGCCGGTAATCCGACCAGAATGTATTTGCCCCGTATCTCGCTGAAAAAACAGAAACCTATGACCACACACCCGCGTTGTGTTACCCGGACAGGCCGCCTGAAAAAGATGTCCGTGCTGATGGCTGCTTTGCTGCTGGCCAGCTGCGCGTCGAAACCGCCGAAATCTCTTGTGACGCCGAACCCGCCGGTGAGCAAACAGCCGCTGCCCGATGGCGGGCTGAGCCAGCCGCAAACCATGCGCGGCATCTGGCTGGCGACGGTTTCCCGTCTCGACTGGCCGCCGATCAACTCGGTAACCCTCAGCCCGGCGCTGCGTGCAGAGCAGCAGAAAGCGGCGCTAACCGCTAAGCTCGATAAGCTGCAACGCCTCGGCATTAACACCGTCTTCTTCCAGGTGAAACCGGACGCTACCGCGCTGTGGCCGTCAAAAATTTTGCCGTGGTCAGACACGCTTACCGGGGTGATTGGTCAGGATCCGGGTTACGATCCGCTGCAATTTATCCTTGATGAGGCGCACCAGCGCGGCATGAAGGTGCACGCCTGGTTTAACCCTTACCGCGTCTCGACCAATACCAAACCCTCCACGGTTGCGGAGCTTAACCGCACCCTCTCCCTGCGCCCGGCGTCGATTTTTGTTCTGCACCGGGAGTGGATCCGCACGGCGGGCGACCGCTATGTGCTCGACCCCGGTATTCCGGAAGTGCGCGACTGGATCACCAGCATTGTCGCTGAAGTGGTAGCGCGCTACCCGGTGGATGGCGTGCAGTTTGATGACTACTTCTACAGCGAAACGGCCAGTTCGACGCTGAATGACAGCCAGACGTTTCGCCAGTACGGGCAAGGTTTTGTCGCCAAAGCCGACTGGCGGCGCCACAACACCCAACTGCTGATTGAGCAGGTGTCGCGCACCATCAAGCAGCTTAACCCTAACGTGCAGTTTGGCGTCAGCCCGGCGGGCGTCTGGCGTAACCGCTCGTTCGATCCGGCAGGTTCAGAGACGCGCGGCGCGGCAGCCTATGATGAATCCTTTGCCGATACCCGCCGCTGGGTGCAGCAGGGGCTGCTCGACTATATTGCGCCGCAGATCTACTGGCCCTTTACCCGCGATGCCGCGCGCTACGATGTGCTGGCGAAGTGGTGGGCGCAGGTGGTGAAACCGACAAATACTAAGCTCTATATTGGTGTGGCGCTCTATAAAGTGGGTGAGCCGTCTAAAATGGAGCCGGAGTGGACGCGCGACGGCGGCGTGCCGGAGCTGAGAAAACAGATTGAGATGAATGAAACCCTGCCGGGCATTGCGGGGACGATCCTGTTCCGCGAAGGTTACCTGACGCAGCCGCAGACCCGCCAGGCGGTGGACTATTTACAGGGGCGCTGGGGGCGGTAATTACCAGTGCCAGAACCACCAGTAATCGGTGATGACGCTGAAAAAGCGCCCTATTCGATGAAGCACTCTCTCCAGCCAGTCCGCAAAGCGCGAGCGTAGCCGTGGCTCTTTCAGGGCTACGCCACGCTCGCTTAACGTTTCCCATGCCGCGTGGCGCACGGCGAAGACAAAATCCTCTTTCGCCAGCGTGACCAGCGCTTCGGTGCTGCGCGCACTCTGCTCCTGTTGCAGGCGGGCAATCAGATCCAGCCGCTTGCTGTAGTCGCTTTTGTCGTGCACGAGGCGAGTTAGCTCCTCATCCGTCACGCCCTTCTCCTTACTGGTGGCCGTTAGTTACTCCCCGGTTAACGCGTCATAGAGCGTTTGCATCCGCGCGCGCAGATAGAGCACCGCTTTATGCTTGCGCGACAGCAGGGTCTGCACGCTGACGCCCAGCTCCTGCGCCAGGGCTTTGCAAGTGTAACCCTGCAACTCGGTTTTTTCGAACACCTCGCGCTGCGCCTCCGGCAGCTCTGCCAGCGCCTGACCCAGCTCCTCCCACAACAGCCCCTTCAGATACTCCTCTTCCGGCGTCTGGGCGATGCCAAACAGCGTTTCGGCCACCTCATCTTCAACGAAGTCTGACTCCTCTTCACCCTCAGCAAACAGACCCGATAACGGCACTTCGCGCTTTTTACGCGCCCGGTCGGTCATCTCGTTGCGCGCGGCGCGAAACAGCCAGGCGGCGACATTCTCCACCGGTTGCTCGACTTTCATTAACTGCCAGCTGATCTCCTGCAGGATATCTTCGCTCTCCTCTTTCACCGGTGAGCGGCTGCGGATAAAGGCTTTCAGCTTTGAGCGGCAAGCGTTCAGCGCCGTGACAAGTGCGGACTCAGTCGTCATGACGCGGGTCATCGCGCTCACCCGCGTTCGGACGCTGCTGCTCCGGCTCACCGCGGCGTTCGTGCCAGCCGCAGTGGCCGTGGCGACGAAAACCTTCGCGGCGCTTCTCGACAAACTCTTCACGCTGCTCTGGCGTCATCGCCATCCAGCGCTCATGCATACGACGGTGGGCGCGGCCCATGCCGAACATGCCGGGGCGAAAACCGAGGCCGCCAAAGAGAATGCGCGACAGCACCAGGATCCCGAGCGCCTGCCAGAAGCCGATGCTTTTTACCCCAAGAATTGCTGGCAACAGCGCGTTCCACAGCGACATCACCACCAGGCCGAGCACCACAAACAGTGCGGCGCCAATGATCAGCGGCTTCGCGCCGCGATGGCGACCAAAACCGCGCTGCCGTTCATTCATATGAAAATCTCTCATTGTTTTTCTTCCTCATCAGATTAGCGAATAAATGCCTGTGATGAAGTAGACGAATGAGCGCGGGAAATATTGCTAAAAAAGTGAAATAAAAAAACAGGCGCAACGAGTGCGCCTGAAAAAGTGCGGAGTAACAGGAAACTATTACGGGCGGCGGAACAGCGCGATGCTGCGGCCTTCCAGCTCGAAATCCTTCTCTTTGGTGATAACGATCCCGCGTTTCACCGTATCGGAGGTGGTCAGCTCCAGCACCCAGCCGCCTTCGCCAAACTGCGGAATGCGGAACGGTACGTTGCCTTCAAACGGGTTGAACAGCATCAGCACGTCGTGCCAGATGCCCTCTTCCTCTTGCAGATCGGCGCGGCCAATATAGACGCCCAGCGTGGTTCCCTCTTCCCACTGCTCCGGCAGCTGCTCGCCGCCGCCGGCGTTGTACCACTTGATCTCCATCCCGTCGCGCCAGTTTTCGCGACGCAGCAGCGGCTGCGCGGCGCGCAGTTCAATCACCTGGCGGGTAAACTCGCGCAGCGCTTCGTTCGCGCCGTTTAAGGTATCCCAGTGCACCCAGGAGATCTCGCTATCCTGGCAGTAACCGTTGTTATTCCCGGACTGGCTGCGGCCAAACTCGTCGCCCGCCAGCAGCATCGGCGTGCCGTGGGAGAAGAGCAGCGTGGCGAGGAAGTTGCGTTTCTGGCGCTCGCGCACGGCGTTGATGCCTTCATCGTCGGTCGGGCCTTCCGCGCCGTAGTTATAGGAGCGGTTGTCGTTGTGACCGTCGTTGTTATCTTCGCCGTTCGCCTCGTTATGTTTTTCGTTGTACGACACCAGGTCGTTCAGCGTAAAACCGTCGTGGGCGGTGATGAAGTTGACGCTCGCCCACGGGCGACGCCCGCGCAGATCGTAGAGATCGCCGGAGCCGAGCAGACGAGCCGCGAAATCGGTCGAGACGTTATCGCCCTTCCAGTATTCGCGCAGCGTATCGCGGTATTTATCGTTCCACTCTGCCCAGCCCGGCGGGAAGCCGCCAACCTGGTAACCGCCAGGGCCGATATCCCACGGCTCACCAATCAGTTTCAGCTTTGAGAGCACCGGATCCTGGGTGATGGCGTCGAAGAAGCCGCCGCGCTGGTCAAACCCTTCCGGCTCGCGGCCAAGAATGGTGCCGAGGTCGAAGCGGAAACCGTCGATATGCATCGATTCCGACCAGTAGCGCAGGGAGTCTGTGATCATCTGCAGCACACGCGGATGGGAGGTATTCACCGTGTTGCCGGTACCGGTATCGTTGATGTAGTAACGATGCTGATCCGGCAGCGTGCGGTAGTAAGAGAAGTTGTCGATGCCCTTAAAGGAGAGCGTCGGGCCGAGTTCGTTGCCTTCGGCGGTGTGGTTATAAACCACGTCGAGGATCACCTCGATACCCGCATCGTGGAAGGCGCGCACCATGTCGCGGAAACCCTGAATGCCGCGCGGGCCATAGTAACGCGAGGCAGGCGCAAAGAAACCGAGGGTGTTGTAGCCCCAGAAGTTGTGCAGCCCTTTATCGAGCAGATGCTGATCGTCCGGGAACCAGTGCACCGGCAGCAGTTCAACAGAAGTAATGCCGAGGCTCTTGATATAGTCGACCGTCGCCTTGTGCCCCATCCCTTCAAAGGTGCCGCGCAGATCCTGCGGGATAGCCTGATTGAGCTGGGTGAAGCCCTTGACGTGAGTTTCATAAATGATGGCGCTCGGCCAGGCGATATCCGGGCGGTTTTGATCCTGCCACTCAAACTCGTTGGGATCGATAACCCGACACTTCGGCGTAAACGGCGCGCTGTCGCGCTCGTCAAAGGTTAAATCTTTATCTTCGTGCAGCAGATCGTAGGCGAAGTGCGCTTCGTTCCACTCGATATCGCCAACCAGTTCACGCGCGTACGGGTCAACCAGCAGTTTGTTGGGGTTGAAGCGATGGCCGTTTTCCGGGTCGTACGGGCCATGCACACGGTAGCCATAGAGGGCACCGGGTTTCAGGCCGGGCACGTAGCCGTGCCAGATTTCATGGGTATATTCCGGCAGTTCCAGGCGGGCAATCTCCTGTTTGCCGCTCGGATCGTATAAGCAGAGTTCCACGCGATGAGCGTGAGCTGAAAAGAGCGCAAAGTTCACGCCCTCACCGTCGTAATTCGCACCGAGTTGCTGGCCGTGCCCCGCCGTGATGTGATATGGCTTACCGTTAGACATGATCCCTCTTTCTCTTATTTAGAGCGTCACCTGACTTAACCCAACCAGACGCATAAAGTCGTTTTATGCGCTGACCAGTACTGCAAACGTAAAACCGCCAATCGACCGCAAATTGACGCGATCGTTGAGCAACACATCCTCTCCGCTAAGCATATCCCGGTAATGGCGATGCGCCAGCCGCTCCGGTAACGGGATCACCGCGCCGTTCAGGCTGCCATCCAGCGCGCCAAACAGCAGGCGTGGTGCCAGCACAATCAGCGCGTCGTCCTCGTCAACTCGCGCGAAGGCGATGACATTATCTGCCTGCTCGCCGTCAGCGTTCAGCGGCAGATACTCACCGTGGCGGAACAGTGCCGGTTTCTCCTGACGCAGGTGCAGCAGGCGCGCGATAAAGGATTGCTTCAGCTGGCCGCTCGACCAACCCTCCTGCAAACGCGGGTCGGCGTGCTCCTGGGCATCGAGCAGGCGCTCCAGTTCCGGGTAGTCCGGCTCCAGGCGGTTGTCCGGGTCAACGAGGCTGAAATTGAGCGCTTCGCTGCCCTGGTAGATATCCGGTACGCCCGGTGCAGCCAGTTTGATCAGCGTCTGGGTCAGACTATTAACCAAACCGGCGCGGATAAATGGCAGCAAAGATGTGGTGAAATCCTGTAAAAATGGCTGATTATCCGGTGAAAGCAGGTGGCGAACGTAGTCCAGCACCGCGCTTTCATAGGCATCGTTGCTGTCGACCCAGTCGGTACGCTGCTTCGCTTCGCGCAGCGCCTTTTCGACAAACTCAACAAAACGCCCCTCCAGCGCTTTCAGCCCTTCGGCATCGTCCGGCTGTAACGTCACCGGCCAGACGCCTGCCAGCGCCTGGTAGATCATCCATGCCACCGCCGGACGCGGCGCAGGACCATCCTCCAGCATGCTCACTTTCTCTTTGTTCATTTCACGCCAGCGGGTAACGCACTCGGCCCAGCGCGCCGGCGCTTCCGTCAGGGTGTAGAGCCTGGCGCGCGCATCTTCCCCGCGCTTGGTGTCGTGGGTCGAGGTGCCGGAGAGCGCGTCGGGCTGCTTCTCAAGCCGTGTCTGCATCTCCTGATGGAAACGGGCAAGAGAAAAGTTACGGCGTAACGGCTCGGCACCCACTTCATTAAGGGCGAGATCCATGTTCTGGCGGAAAAAGAGCGTATCTTCCACCGACTTCGCCATCAGCGGCCCGGTCAGTTGCTGGAAGCGGGTGCGGAAACGGGCAGCCTCTTCACGCGCGCTGTCGGGCAGATCGCCGGTCAGAATGCGGGTGATAAAATCGAGTGCAGTTGGCTCCGGAGCAAAGCTACTGGCTTTTACCTTCGAGACCACTTTTTGCAGCAGCGCCAGGTCGGCAGGCGGCAGACCCTGCGCCGTGCCGTAGGTGCGATAGACCGGGAAGGCAATCAGCAACTCGCGCAACGCCTGGCGCAGCGCCTCTTCAGCAGGTGCAGAAGCTTCATGCCCGGCGATGTCACCGGCGAGCCGCAGCAGCACGCTGAACTCACCGGCGAAGTTACGATCGACCATCAGCAGCTTCGCCGAGCGCAGCTCCGCTCTCATGTCGACTGGTTTGCCGACCACCTGATCGTAGGCCTCGCGCAGGCCGTCGAGATTCTCATCATCAACCAGCACATCGGAGAGCGCAGCGATAAACTCATACCCGGTGGTGCCGGAGACCGGCCAGTCCTCGGGCAGATGCTCACCTTTACCGAGGATCTTCTCAACGGTGATATGGCAGTCATCGCCCGCTTTCTGCCGCAGGCGCATCAGGTAACCGCGCGGGTCGGCAAGGCCGTCGACGTGATCGACGCGCAGGCCATCGACCGCGCCGCTGTGCACCAGTTCGAGGATCAGTTTATGGGTGTCATCAAACACCTGATCATCTTCCACGCGCATCCCGACCAGGCCGGTGATCTCAAAGAAGCGGCGATAGGAGAGATCGCTTGCCGCATCGCGCCAGCTCATCAGCCGCCAGGGCTGCTGCGCGTGCAGTTCAGCGATTTTCGCCGCATCGGTCAGGCCAATAATCTCCTGCTCGCGCCCCTGCCAGCTCTCTTCCACCAGCGGGTAGACGCTCTCGTAATAGACAAATGCCGGTTTACCGGTTTGCGGGTCGGCTTCCACTTTCAGCTCGCCCTTCTCCACCACGGCGTCAAAATCGTCGCCGAGGAACGGCAGCGTCAGGCGGCGCGACCAGTCGATATCAAAATGGCGCGCCCACGGGCTCTTTTCGCCCTTCGCAATCACATCGCGCCACCAGGCGTTCTCCAGCGAGGCCGCCATATGGTTCGGCACGATATCAATGATCAGCCCCAGCCCGGCGGCTTTTAGTGCCTGCGCCAGCTTGTCGAACCCTTCCCGACCGCCCAGGGTCGGGTCGATCTCGTTAGCATCGGTGACGTCATATCCATGCGTGGAGCCGGAAGTGGCGGTAAAAATCGGTGAAGCATAAAGATGGCTGATGCCCAGCTTTTTGATATAGGGCACTAGCGCTACGGCGCGCTCAAAGGTCATGCCGTTACGAAACTGCAGGCGGTAGGTTGCGGTTGGCGTGCTCACTCGGCTTCTCCCTGCGATAAACGAACGATAATGGCATTCTGCGCCAGTTCGGCACCCGTCTCAGGCCAGGCAAAAAGCGTTTCGCCCGGCAGTTCCGGTAACGGCTGGCTGGCCGTACCGATATTCAGCGCCATGGAGAGCGTGCCCTGCGGCAGCGCCCAGCGCACGGCGATAAAACCGGGCGCGGTGGCAATAATCTCGCCCTGCTGGCGGGTTGCGCCGCGCAATAGCGGCACGATGTGCTGCTGGCGCAGTGCGAGCAGTTCACGGCTGAACGCCAGCCAGCGCTGCCCTTCCACGCTGTGCGGACGCGTCCAGTCGAGCTGGGAGCGGGTGAAGGTTTCCGGATCGTTCGGATCGGGCACATCTTCCCCTTCATGCCCGGCGTGGCCTTCAAATTCGCGCGTGCGCCCTTCGCGCACCGCTTTTGCCAGATCGCCGTGGAAATCGGTAAAGAAGAGGAACGGATTGGTTTCGCCATACTCTTCGCCCATAAACAGCAGCGGAATATGCGGCGACAGCAGCAGCGTTGCGAGCATCACGCGGGTGCGATCGGCTCCGGCTAATGAGATCAGGCGATCGCCCTGCGCGCGGTTGCCCACCTGGTCATGGTTCTGGATAAAGTCGACAAACGCCACCGGCGGTTGTTTAGTGCTGTCGACGCCGCGCGGTTCGCCCGCGTGCTGCGACACTTCGCCCTGGTAGGCAAAGCCTTCTGCCAGCACACGCGCCACCCATTTTTCCGGGCTGTCGGCAAAATCTTCGTAATAGGCATGGGTCTCGCCAGTGGCGAAGACGTGTACCGCATTGTGGAAATCATCGTTCCACTCGCCGGTAAAGAGCGTGGCGGTGCCGGACTCATCGCGCGGATGCAGCGAGACAATATTGCGGCTGTCTTCGGTGGTGAGATGGATCGGACGGTCGGTGATCTCCTGGCGAATGCGTTTGGCGATCTCAACCAGGATATGCGGCTCGTTGGTGTCCTCAATCTGGTCGATAGCGTCGAAACGCAGGCCGTCGAGGTTGTACTCATGCAGCCAGTAGAGCGGCGCTTCGCCAATATAGGCGCGCGCGGCGTCGACATCATACGCGATGCCCGCGCCCCACGGCGTCTGCCGCTCTTTGTGGAAGAAATCGGGCGACAGCAGCGGCAGGTAGTTGCCCTCCGGCCCAAAGTGGTTAAGCACGATATCGAGCACTACCGACAGGCCGTAGCCGTGGGCAGCGTCAACAAAGGCTTTGAAATCATCCGGCGTGCCGTAGGCGGAGTGCGGCGCATAGAGCAGCACGCCGTCGTAGCCCCAGCCGCGGGTGCCGCCAAATTGCGAGACCGGCATCACCTCAACCATGGTGACGCCAAGCTCGGCGAGATAAGGTAATTTTTCGATGGCCGCCTGAAAGGTGCCCTGCGGCGTAAAGGTGCCGATGTGTAATTCGTAAACCACCGCCTCTTCCCACGGGCGGCCCTGCCAGTCAGCGTGTTGCCACTGATAGCTGTCAGGATCGACAACCAGCGACGGGCCGTTAACCTCTGCCAGCTGGCCGCGCGAGGCGGGATCGGGGATCGCCATACCGTCGGCGAGGACAAATTGATACTGCGCGCCTGCGTTCACGCGGGAGACGGTGGTTTCAAACCATCCCTCTTCGCTGCGCGTCATCGGCTTCTCCTGCCCGTCAAGACGCAGCGTTACGCTCTGCTGACCGGTGGCCCACAAACGGAAGCGAACCGCGCCGTCGGCCAGTCGCTCTGCACCCCATGTTTTTGAAAACGTTTTGGTCGCCATGCAATTACCTCTCCACGATGCCACGATGAACAATCATAGACGATAATTTGCAACCCGATGGGCGCTGGTCGGCGGTGTACGTCGCCCGGTACAGCGCTGTATACCGGGCGATAGTGGTTATTGTCTCTGCTTGTCCTCCTGCGCTTCGACCTCACGGTACCAGCGCGGATGGTGCTTCTTAGCCCAGCGGCGGCTCACTCTCCCCTCAATCATTCCGGTGATTGAGCCTTTCACCCAGAAGGCCATATAGATATGCACCAGGATGGCGAGCAGCAGAATAATCGCTGAGGTAGCGTGAAACAGCAGGCACCAGCTCGACGGGAAAAGAGCGCGATGCCCGAGAGCGCCTTGAGGAAAAAGGCGAGCACCATCATCCAGTGGCGGAACAGCTCGGTAATCGAGTAAGTGGTGGCGACATAGGGAAATGTTTCCGCGTTGCCCATGTTGTTTCGGTCACTGGCAAAGATCCTTGCCACCGGGCTGGAAACCACTTGCGGGTGCAGCGGGTTGGTGCCAATCGGCAATTTGATGGGTTCGTTTTGTTCCGGGAACGGGCCGTCGTTCATCTTGTCGAGGCAGAGATAAGATTTAACTTAAGCCGCTTTTATCTCTGCCCGTTTATTTAGCGCGTTGCCTCAAATATGCTTTTACCGATGCGTGCAATGGCATCGTTACTTTGCGCCAGCGTCGCTTCTGTTTGCGTAATATAGACAGAGACGATTATTGGCTGCCCTTTTTTCGGCCACACGACGCTGATAATTGAGCGCGAACCGTGGGCACCTGCGCCGGTCTTATCACCGATTTTCCAGCCGGACGGCAGCGACGCGCGCAGCAGCGCATCGGCAACTTTGTCATCCTTCATCCACTGCACCAGCTGCGCGCGGCTTTCGGGTTTGAGCGTGTTGCCAAGCGTCAGTTTCTCCAGCGTGCGGCTGACGGCGAGCGGCGTGGTGGTGTCCTGCAAATCGCCGGGCACGGCGCTGTTCAGCTCTGGCTCTTTACGATCCAGTCGCGTGACGTTGTCACCTAAACCGGCAAACCAGGCGGTGACTTTTTGCGGGCCGCCCAGTTTCTGCGCCACCAGATTAGCGGCGGTGTTATCGCTGTATTCAATCGCGGCGCTGCACACCTGCTGCCAGCTCATGCTTTTTGGCGCGACAAATTTACTGGTAACCGGCGAATAGTCCACCAGCGTCTCTTTGCTAAATTGCGTAGTGTCGCTGAGGGCAAACTCACCCCGATCAACCTTGCTGAGCAGCGCGCCGCAGAGCAGCGCTTTATGGGTGCTGTTCAGCGGAAAACGCTCATCACCGCGATAGCTGACACTCTTTCCTGAAGCGGTATCGATCACCGCAATACCGATGCGCGCGTGCAGCTTCTCCTCCTGCAAACGGGCAATGGCGGTAAGCGTTGCCGAATCGATGGTGGCGGCGTTGGCGGCTGACGCACCGAGCAGCAGCAGCGCGAGAAATGATTTAGCAGGCAGATGCATAGCGATAATCCTTGTCGTGGAATGAATATTATATCTGCCGGATTATGCCTGATGGCGCAGCGCTGCCATACTGCTGAGTGACAACTCACCTCATCCGGGGACACGATGCGCATTGCTCAACTTAGCGATATTCACGCCGCAGCGGATAATGACAACCTCGCCCGCCTGCGTGCCGCCATTGCGTGGCTTCTCGCCTTCCCGCCCGATATCGTGGTGGTAAGCGGCGATCTGGTGGACGATGGCTGGGCTGAGGGGTATCGCGATATTGCTGCACAACTCAGCCGGTTGCCCTGCCGCGCTCTGTTATTGGCGGGTAACGCCGATGATAAAGCGGTGATGTGCGCCACGATGCCGCAACTGGCGGGATATTCAGCCGATGAACCACTCCATTTCAATGAAACGGTTGAAGGAATTTCGCTGATTGGTGTGGATGTGACGGTTGCCGGGAAGAGCGGCGGCGATATTACGCCCCATCTGCCGTGGCTGGAGCAGGCTTTGCGCGAGTCGTCGCAACCGGCGATGCTGTTTTTGCATCAGCACCCCTTCCCGAGCGGTATTGCGCCGCTGGATATTGCAATGTGCGAAGGCGACAAGGCACTGGCGGCGCTGATTCACCGCCTGCCGCACGCGCCGCTGGCGATTTGCTGCGGGCATGTACACCGCGCGATGGCAGCGACCTTCGCTGGCGTGGCTGCCTACTGCTGCGGCTCCATCTGCCCGGCGAATCCGCTGCTGCTGGATGAGAAAAACGTTCCGCCGATAACCGATCCGGTTTCGCTGATGCTTCACGACATCGGCCCGCTGGGGCGTGTCAGCCATTTTATCGGCGTCGAAACGGTTGAGGATCGGTGATAAAAAAAGCTCCCCGCAGGGAGCTTTTTTGCATCTGGCTGTTACAGCGCGATACGAATGATATCGTCCGGCTGGGTGGCCTCTTTTTCGCGGCTCGACGCCTGTTTTACGCTGACGTAGAGCGTCTTGCCGTCCGGCGATAGCGCCAGGCTGTTCGGATGCGTCGGCGTGTCGAAGGTCTTCACGACCTTGTAGCTCTTCGCATCGATAACGCTGACTTTGCCCGCCTCGCGGTGCGTGACATAGACTTCGTTGCGCGCCGGGTTAAACAGCACCGCCAGCGATTCCGGTGCGGCGATGCGTTGCTGTACCTTGCCGGAGCGGGTATCGACAACCAGTACTTCCGCCGCTTTCGAGTCGGTGATAAAGGCGCGGTGACCGGCGATATCAAGGCTCAGGTTGAGGTAGAAGTGCTCTTTTCCGTCATCCTGCAACTTCTTGCGGTCGATGATCTTGTTAGTCGCGGTATCAATGGTCAGCAGTTCGCCATCGCCGTTGGTGCTGTAAAGGCGTTTCGCGGCTGCATCCAGCGCCAGACCGGTGCTGTATGTGCCGGTGTTGGCGATCGTGTTTTTCAGCGTCATCGCCGCGCCGTCAATTACCCAGATCGCGCTCTCATTACCCACGCCGGTAACGTAAACGGTATTGGTGGTGTCATCTACTACCAGTTCGCGTGGGCTAAGCGGACGCACCGTGTCGGAGCGTTTACGCGCATCAAGCACTACGTGGCCTTTAATATCGCCGGTTTTTGCATCGACGGCGGTGACTGAACCATTCACCGTATTGCCGAACCAGAGCGTCTGCGTCTGCTGGTTGATCGCCGCGCCAAACGGTTTCACATCGCTGTGAATGGCCTGGGTGATATCAAGGTTGGCCGGATCGAGGCGATAGATCACCCCGCCTTTGTCGGTTTTGCGGCTTTGCGAGGTGGCAACCCATAAGGCGTTCTCCTGCTGGCTGACGGCCATCTCATACGCACCCTTACCGACCGCTTTGCGCAGCATCTCTTCGGCAGCGTGGGCACTGAATGAGCCTGCCAGCAGCAGCGAACCGAGGAACAGCGCGCGGTGCAGGCGCGACGGGGAAAATTGAGCTAAAGACATAACGACTCCCTTTGTTGAAATGATGATTACGTTTTCACATGCGTCCAGTGCACGAAACTGTGGTTTCGTTTGTTGTTGTAGGTGAGAATAGTAATCATTAATGTTCATAAAGTGGAGCCTTAATCGCCGGGTGTGGCAAAATTTCTGTCGCGCTGTACGCTCATTCTTAACCTAACGTGCGTTCAACATTTTCAAAAAATTTACATATCCATTAACATGTTGCCGCATTTTTCTTTTTTTGCTCCTCTTTCAACTCGGTTCCGTCATGAAAATCATTTCAGTTACAAAGGTCACGCTGCCCGTTTTGCTGCTGCCTGTTGCACTCTCTACCTCCGCCTGGGCGGCCTCTGGTGAACAAACCATGATCGTCAGCGCTGCGCCGCAGGCGGTCTCGGAGCTGGATAGCCCCGCCGCCGTCAGCGTGGTTCAGGGCGATGATATTCGCCAGGCCGCGCCGCGCGTGAACCTCTCTGAATCAATGGGCAGCGTGCCGGGGTTACAGGTGCAAAACCGCCAGAACTACGCCCAGGATCTGCAACTTTCTATTCGCGGGTTTGGTTCGCGCTCAACCTATGGCGTGCGCGGTATTCGCCTCTATGTCGATGGTATTCCCGCCACCATGCCGGATGGACAGGGGCAGACCTCGAATATCGATCTCAACAGCGTCGAGCATATTGATGTGCTGCGCGGCCCCTTCTCTGCTCTCTACGGCAATGCTTCTGGCGGCGTGATGAACGTGACGACGCAGACCGGGCGCGAACCGGCCACCGTGGAAGCGAGCAGCTATTACGGCAGCTTTGGCAGCTGGCGCTATGGCATGAAAGCCACCGGCGCAATGGGCGACGGCACCCACGCGGGAGATGTGGATTACACCGCCTCGACCACCCGCTTTGTTACCCACGGCTATCGCGACCGCAGCGGTGCGCGCAAAAATCTGGCTAACGCCAAACTGGGCGTGCGCATCGATGAGGCCAGCAAACTGAACCTCATCTTTAACAGCGTCGATATTAAAGCGGACGATGCGGGCGGGCTGAGCCGCGAAGAGTGGCGGGCCAATCCGCGCCAGTCGCCGCGCGCCGATGCGTTTCACACGCGCAAAACCATCAAACAGACCCAGGCGGGCCTGCGCTATGAGCGTCAACTGACCGAGCGCGACGATCTGAGCGTGATGATGTATGCCGGTGAGCGCGAAACCACGCAGTACCAGTCCATCCCCCGCGCGCCGCAGCTCAAACCGACTCATGCTGGCGGAGTGATCAACCTGAGCCGCCACTACCAGGGCATTGATACGCGCTGGACGCACAAAGGCGAACTGGGCGTGCCGATGACCTTCACCGCCGGGCTGAACTACGAAAACATGAGTGAAGAGCGTAAAGGCTACGAAAACTTCATCATGAGTGGCGCCACGCCGGAGTACGGGCAGAAAGGCAACCTGCGTCGTAACGAGCGCAACCTGATGTGGAACGTCGATCCCTATCTGCAAACCGCCTGGCAGCTTACTGAGAAACTCTCTCTGGATGCGGGCGTGCGCTATAGCTCAGTCTGGTTTGATTCCAACGACCACTATGTGACCGCGCAGAATGGCGATGACAGCGGTGATGCGAGCTACCACAAGTGGCTCCCGGCCGCCTCGCTGAAATATGCCGTCACCCCGGCATGGAATATCTACACCGCCGCCGGGCGCGGTTTTGAAACGCCGACCATCAACGAGCTCTCTTACCGCTCCGGCGATCAGAGCGGGCTGAACTTCGCGCTGAAACCGGCCACCAACGACACGCTGGAGATCGGCAGCAAAACCCGCATCGGTAACGGTCTGCTGACGGCGGCGCTGTTCCGCACCGATACCGATAATGAAATCGTTGCCGACAGCAGCAGCGGCGGGCGCACCAGCTATAAAAACGCCGGGAAAACGCGTCGCCAGGGCGTTGAACTCTCTGTCGATCAGCAGTTCGCCGGTAACTGGCGCGCGAAAGCGGCCTGGACCTGGCTGGACGCTACCTACCGCAGCGAAGTGTGTGGTGACGCTTCCTGCAAAGACAACCGCATTCCGGGCATCGCGCGCAATATGGGCTTTGCTTCACTCGGCTGGATGCCGGAGGAAGGCTGGTATGCCGGGGCTGATGTGCGTTATATGAGCAACATCATGGCTAATGATGAGAACAGCGCCAAAGCCCCTTCCTACACCGTCGCCGGGCTGAATACCGGGTATAAGTTCAACTATGGCAACTGGATGATGGATCTCTTTGGCCGCGTTGATAACCTCTTCGACCGCAACTATGTCGGGTCGGTGATCGTCAACGAATCCAACAACCGTTACTACGAACCGGCTCCGGGGCGTAACTACGGCGTTGGCTTATCGGTGGCCTACCAGTTTAATTAATCTACACCGCAGGCAATAAAAAGCCCGGCCATCATGCGCCGGGCTTTTTTATCGCTTCAGGCCATCAAAAGGTGGTCCAGCCCTCTTCGGCGAGTGCCGCTGCACGCGGTGTTGGCGGGATAAGCGTGCTTTTACCGCCCTTAACTTTCGCCGGTTTTACCTCATCACTGGCGAGACGGAATGCGGCAACCAGCTCTTCCAGCAGGCGCGCCTGCTCCTCCAGCGAACCCGCGGCGGAGGAGGATTCGCTTACCAGCGAGGCGTTCTGTTGGGTTGTGCTGTCAAGCTCGCCGACCGCGCGGGCAATCTGCTCAATGCCGCGGCTCTGCTCTTCTGAAGCGGAGGAGATCTCGCCCATAATATCGTTGACGCGCGTAACCGACTGCACCACCTGATCCATCGTCTCGCCCGCTTTGACCACCAGTTTGCTGCCAATATTGATGCGCGAAACCGATTCGTTGATCAGCTGTTCGATATCTTTCGCCGCCTGCGAACTGCGCTGGGACAAGCTACGGACTTCACCAGCAACCACCGCGAAACCGCGCCCCTGCTCGCCCGCCCTTGCCGCTTCCACCGCCGCGTTCAGCGCCAGAATATTGGTCTGAAAGGCAATGCTGTTAATCACCGCGGTAATGTCGGCAATCTTATTCGAACTGGTGTTGATATCGCCCATCGTATCCACCACCTGGCGCATCACCGTCCCGCCTTCACTGGCCGTTTTCGACGCCTGCGCCGCCAGGCTGCTGGCGTTGCGCGCGTTATCGGCGTTGTTTTTCACCGTGGCCGTTAACTGCTCCATGCTGGCGGCGGTTTGCACTACCGCAGCGGCCTGCTGTTCGGTGCGCGACGAGAGATCGGTGTTGCCATCGGCAATCTCGGTTGCCGCACGGGAGAGCTGCGTAACGCTGTTGCGCACTTCATGGATCATATCGCGCAGCCGGTCATTCATCCGTCCCATCGCGCCGGTTAACTGCCCCAGCTCGTCGCGGCTTTGCGCGCGAATTTGTGAGCTCAGATCGCCGCTGGCAATGCGTTCTGCCAGCGCCAGGTTGCGGTGAACCGGCCGGGTGATTTGGCGAATCACCCACCAGGAGACCAGCATGCCGAGCAGAATGGCAATCGCGCCGGTAATGGCGGTAATCGAACTGGAGGTGTAGGCCAGCTCTTCGTTGTGCGCTTTCACCAGCGCGATAATGTCACGCAGCGAGGCGCTGCTGGCGTCGCCGCCCACTTTGACTTTATCTTCCGCCGCTTTCAGTGCCTGCCAGGCGGTAAAGTAGTTCAGCGCCTGGCTGCGATAGCTAACGGTGTTGTCCCAGATAGCTTGCAACGGCGCTTGCAGCTCGCCCGGCAACTGGCTGTTCAGCGCCTGCACGTGGCTTGCGGTGGCGGCGAACTGCTGCTCAAGGCGATCGCGCGTGGCTGGGTCCGGGCTATAACGCACGACCAGCGCTGCATCGCGCACGCTGCTGATGGCAAAAAGTTGCTCGTAGATTTGCGCCATTACCGCCGGGTCGGCCACCGGGGTGCGCACCAGCGTGGTATAGCGGGCAGAGAGATCTTCCGTGCTCAGTTTATCGAGGTTTTCACGCAGGGTGCGCAGGTCGGCGGTCGCTTTTTGCATCTCGCCAATGCTGGCCTGAAAGGTCGCTAAATTGCGGGCAACATCATTAATAATTTTACGTTCGTTGCTTGACCAGCTGAGCGCGTCGGCGCTTGCGGTCAGTTCGGAGGCGTGACGGACATAGTTCGCCATCACCTGGCCTGATTTATCATCGCCATAAAAATATTTCAGCCGATTAATTTTTGCCTGGAATACTTCAATATTGATGTTGTACATCAAATTTGTTTTTTCATAGACGTCGCGAATTTCTTTAAAGCGCAGCACGCTGAGAATGGTGGCAAACGCGACCAGAAAAAGAACTACCCCGAATCCGACCGACAGCTTTCGACTAATTTTTATATTGCTTACCCGTTGGCTAATTGACATTTTTTCCCCTTGTCTAACGTCCATAGTGAGTGCCCGACTGCGCACGCGACAAGTTATCGGCAGGAAAATAAGCGGATTCAGGTAGCGGAGAGGTTATAGATAAAAAGTGTGATATTGATGCGCCCCATTCGCAAATTATTACCGGGGTGCATCAATATTTCTCATGAAATTATTGAGTCAGAGAATTATCACTTAGCGTTCAAATTGTCTGTGCACAATGGTTGAGCCTTCATCAATGGCTCGCCACACGGCGCGCTCACTGGCAAAAGCATCGCCCTCTTCTAATGCACAGAGCAGATCGTGGTAATGCTGCACGCGCATCAGATGCTCAGATGACGGATATAAGTAGTTATAGCAAGGGCCAATTCGCACCCATAGCTGCTCAATTAAAGCGCTAAGCGTAGGCATGCCGGCGTGGGCATAGACGCTAAAACGAAACACACGATTGGCCTGTAACGCCTGCTCGGTGTTGCCGCTTTTCATCGCTTCATCAACATTAATTGCCAGCGTACGCAGCTCGCGCAGCTTATCGCTGGTCATATTCTGGCTGGCAGCTCGCGCGGCCATGCCTTCGAGGTTTTTACGAATCTGATTGATTTCGTTATAGCGTTCCGCACTGACCTCCGGCACGAGAAAAGCCTGCGCCGGTGTGGCATGCAGCGCACCTGCGGAAACCAATCGCAGCAACGCTTCACGAACCGGGGTAATGCTCGTACCCAGCTGATCGGCGATTTCCTTCGTGATGAGTCTGGCGCCGGGTCTCAGGGCACCGACAATAAGCGCACTCTTTAAACTTGCCTCGACCTGCATGGTAAGACTCGTTCGCTGCGCTTTCTCCAAATCAAGCATGTTTGCATCCTGTATAAATTCTTTATTTTCTCAGCCTGGTAGCGTGTCCATATGGTTATGCCTAAAGATATATTTTATAAGTGCATGCCTGGTATTGGGTTATTGCGTAAAGTTAGAACAAAAAGTTATTTATTATGCACGACCACCAGGAACTGCCTCCACAAGGTCAACAATTCCTTATGCATGTATAATTAAAGCTGTTTTTCACAAAAATGCCCAATTTAAAATGGCGGTTTTTACCGCCATTTTTTTATTTAGTTTTCTGAGGCTACTTTTACTACAACTTTGCCGAAGTTTTTCCCTTCGAGTAGGCCGATAAACGCCTCTGGTGCCTGCTCAAGATCCTCCGTTACCTGCTCACGGTAATGAATGCGATCCTGTTTCAGCCAGCTTGCCATCTCCTGCTGGAATTCATGCAGCCGGTGACCATAATCCTGCATGATAATAAACCCCTGCAACCGAATACGCTTCTTCAGAATCGTCGCCATTAATAATGGAACGCGATCCGGGCCTTCCGGAAGGTCGGTAGCGTTATAATCGCTCACCAGACCACAGAGCGGAATGCGTGCCGAGGTATTTAATAACGGCAGCACGGCATCGAATACTTTGCCGCCGACGTTCTCATAGTAAATATCGATGCCCTGCGGGCAGGCCTTCGCCAGACGGTCGCTAAAATCGTCGGCATGGTGATCGATACACTCATCAAAACCGAGCACTTCCACGGCATGGCGACACTTCTCGCTGCCGCCCGCAACACCGACTACGCGACAACCTTTGATTTTACCAATCTGACCAACCGTTGCGCCAACTGGCCCGGTAGCTGCGGCAACCACCAGCGTTTCGCCCGCTTTCGGCTGGCCGATATCCAGCAAGCCCATATAGGCGGTAAAGCCCGGCATGCCAAGAATACCCAGCGCCCAGGACGGGTGCGGAATGTTGCTGTCGAGTTTCACCAGATCGTCACCGCTGGCGATGTCGTAATCCTGCCAGCCGCTACCGGCGAGAACCCAGTCGCCCTCGGCGAAGTCCGGGTGCTGCGATTTGACGACGCGGCTGACGGTGCCGCCGCACATCACTTCACCGATTTTTACCGGCGGCGAGTAGGATGGCGCGTCGCTCATGCGTCCGCGCATATAGGGATCGAGAGAGAGATAGACCGTGCGCAGCAGCACCTGGCCTTCGCCCGGTGAGGCGACCTCATCCTCCTCCAGCCGGAAATTCTCTGTGGTTGGCGCGCCATGCGGACGCGAAGCCAGTACCCAGCGGCGGTTGCGGTGTGAATGTTGGTTCATTTTGCTCTCCTGTGCAGTATGGACTAACTAATGATAGTAGACGGTTAACGTCCCCCGCGCGTTGGCATTACGTGGCGGCATGGTTGAGGCGCACCACCAGATAACGGCACGGCGCAAGGGTTTCGTTGATAAATCGGCAGTCGTTCGGCGGGCCCAATTCCAGACAATCCCCAGGCTGCATCTCATGGCGCGTCTCGCCTTCAAGAAACACCAGGCTGCCCTCCTGTAACCAGATAAGCTGACGCGCCAGCGCATAAGAGGAGGCAGGCATCGGGATATCGCTGCCGGGCGGCAGCTCAATCTGCACGAGATCGATTGGCAGGTCGCTGCGCGGCGAGACATGGCGGCGCAGATAGTGGGTTTGCGGATCGCGCCACACCGGCTGGCTGGCGAAGCGTAGCAGTTTGCCCTCCTGCATCTCGGCGCGGGCAATCAGCGTCGACATACTAATGGCAAACGCGCCGCAGATGCGCGCCAGCAGCGTTGCCGTCGGGCTGCTCTCTGCCCGCTCGATTTTGTGGATCATCGCCCGCGACACGCCTGCGCGTTCGGCGAGCTCCGTCAGCGACCAGCCGCGTGACTCGCGCTCAAGGCGAATTCGCGCACTGATCCGTTGATTTATATTGTCTGAGATAGTATTCATAACGTCATACTATAGTGTACAGATCAGGGGTTCAACCATGTCGATTCGTTATGCCGTGAAAGAGGATTGCGCGGCGATTGCCGCTATTTATAACCACGCCGTGATCAATACGGCGGCGATCTGGAATGATCAAACGGTGGATGCCGATAACCGCATTGCGTGGTTTGAGGCGCGCGCCCTGCTCGGCTATCCGGTGATTGTGAGCGAAGAGGATGGCGTTGTCACGGGCTACGCCTCCTTCGGCGACTGGCGCGCGTTCGACGGCTTTCGCCACACGGTTGAACACTCAGTTTATGTCCACCCGGATCACCAGGGCAAAGGCCTTGGTCTGGCGCTGATGGTGCGGCTGATTGAGGAAGCGAGGCGCATCGGTAAACATGTGATGGTTGCCGGTATCGAAGCGCAAAACCAGGGTTCGATCCATCTCCATCAGAAGCTCGGCTTTACCATTACCGGGCAGATGCCGCAGGTCGGCACCAAGTTTGGCCGCTGGCTGGATCTCACCTTTATGCAGCTTCAGCTCGATAACCGCACCGATCCGGACGCCCCGGCATGAACCAGTCCCTGACCCTCGCTTTTCTGGTTGCCGCCGGTATTGGGCTGGTTATCCAGAACACGCTGATGGTGCGCATTACCCAGTCCTCCTCCACCATTCTGATCGCCATGCTGCTCAACTCGCTGGTCGGCATTGTGCTGTTTGTCTCTATTCTGCTCATCAAACAGGGCGTTGGTGGCTTTCAGGAGCTGGTTGCCAGCGTCAAATGGTGGACGCTGATCCCCGGCCTGCTCGGCTCCTTCTTTGTTTTCGCCAGCATCAGCGGCTATCAAAATGTCGGCGCGGCAACCACCATCGCCGTGCTGATCGCCAGTCAGCTTATCGGCGGCCTGGTGATGGATGTGGTGAAGAGCGAAGGCGTGGCGCTGCGGGCATTGATTGGCCCGGTATGCGGCGCGGTGTTACTGGTGATCGGGGCCTGGCTGGTCGCCCGGCGACAGTTTTGAGGAATAAAAAAACGGGCCATTTGGCCCGTTTTGTCAGTGCACTATCAGAGAATCTCGCCACCTTTGGTGAGCTGCTCGCGCCGCGCTTCCGCATCCTCTTTATGCTGGCGTCCATGATGGGCGATGGCGTTACGCAGGCGCTGCTGCTGCTCGTAACGCGCTTCGCGGCTCAGTTCGCCATCATCGCTCAGGATAACCAGCAGTTCGTTCATGCCGATGATTGCCCCGTCGGCAATGGCGGCATCGACGCGGGCGGTAACCTCATCAAGATGTGACATACGCTCTCCTTAATTCAGCTTCGCTTTGGAAAAATCACTGCCCATCAGGCTGACGCTGTAGCCGGTGACGTTGCTGCGCGTCGCGTAGAAGGTTTTGCCGTTTGCCAGCGGGATCCACGGTGCCTGCTTATAGAAAATCTCCTGCGCCTGGCCGTAGAGTTTCGCGCGCTCAGCCGGATCGCTGACCAGCTTCGCTTTTTTCACCAGCTCGTCGTAAGGCTTGTCACACCAGCGCGCGGCGTTGGAGCCGGTCTTCACGCTGTCGCAGCCGAGCAGCGTATCGGCGAAGTTATCGGGATCGCCATTATCGGACATCCAGCCAAACAGCGCGGTGTCGTGCTCGCCTTTGCGCATGCCGGAAAGGTACTCGCCCCACTCGTAGGAGACAATCTTCGCTTTCACGCCCACTTTCGCCCAGTCGCTCTGGATCATCTCGGCGATACGGCGCGAGTTCGGGTTATAGGGGCGCTGCACCGGCATTGACCAGAGCGTCGCCTCAAAGCCCTTCTCCAGCCCCGCCTGTTTCAGCAGTGCTTTCGCTTTCTCAGGATCGTAGCTGTACTCCGGCAGGTCTTTGTTATAGCCGAGCATGTTTGGCGGCAGCGGCGATTTCGCCACGCTGGCGGAGCCCAGGAACACGGCATTCACAATCGCTTTTTTATCGGTGGCGTAGTTCAGCGCCTGGCGCACCAGCACGTTATCAAACGGTTTTTTCTCGGTGTTAAACGCCAGATAGCCGACGTTCAGCGCTTCAACCGTGTGAAGAGTTAAATCTTTATTCTTTTTGATCTGCTCAAACTGCACTGGGGCCGGGGCGGGAATAATCTGGCACTCGTTGGTTTGCAGTTTCGCCAGACGCGTCTGCACATCCGGGGTGATGGAGAAGATCAGGTGCTTAGTCGGCACCGGGCCATCCCAGTAGTTCGGGTTAGCGATATAGCGGATCAGCGCATCGGTTTTGTACTGCTGCAAGGCGTAGGGGCCGGTTCCGATTGGCCAGTTATCAACATTCTCCGGCGTGCCTTTTTTCAGCATCGCGTCGGCATACTCGGCCGAAAGAATCGAGGCAAAATCCATTCCCCAGTCGGCAAGGAAGGCGGCGTTCGGTTCATTGAGCACGAACTGAACGTGGTAATCATCGACCTTCTTCACCTCTTTAATCAGCTTATCCAGCCCGACATCGGTGAAGTATTCGTAGTTGCCTTTTGAGACGTTGTGGTACGGATGTTTGGCATCCATCTGGCGCATCACGGAGAAGATGACGTCATCGGCATTAAAGTCGCGCGTCGGTTTGAAATATTTGTTGCTGTTGAATTTGACGCCCTGGCGCAGCGTAAAGGTCCAGGTTTTGCCATCGTCGGAGACTTTCCACTCCGTTGCCAGTGACGGTACCGGAGTGTTTTTTACCGGATCGAAGGTGACCAGGCGGTTATAAAGCACCTGCGAGCTGGCGACAAACGACGGGCCGGAGCTGGCAATTTGCGGGTTGAAGGACTCCGGTGAGGCTTCGGAGCAGTAGATCAGTGTGTCGTTGGAAGCCGCAAACGCGGCGCTTGCCGGTAAGAGTGTGCTCAACGCCAGCGCGAGCAGTGTTTTCCCTGTGGTCATATGCAGGAGCCTTCTATTTTTATATGGAGTGGTAATCTCAGCACAGGCCGGGCGAACTGGCAAATAACCAATCTCTATCAAGTTATGCTAAAGCGGTTGTTTTTGCTGAAATATCCACCATGCTTAATAAGAAAATTTACTGTAGGGCGTATTTTGACCGTCATAAGGTCTCGATGCGCTCAATGCGTCGAGAATTCAATGGTTTTGCGCTTTCCTCTGCCTTTTACTGGCGGCGGGAACGCGTATAGTAGACGCGTGAAGAAGTCTATGGGATGAAAACGTGGCAAAAACACTCTTGCGCAGCGGCGATCTGGATGATTTCCAGGCCGTTGGCGGCGGCGGTCAGGCCGTATTCGATTCGGCACTACAAATTCGGGAAGCGCTGCGTCTGCGTAAACAGCAGGCGTTAGTGGATTGCCTGGCAATACCGCAGGTTAATGATGAAGGCGATCGCGTCGACTGGTACTCGCCCATCGACGGACACTCCCGCTCATGGAAAGCGGCTGAGCCGGAGGCGCGCGCCCGCGCCCTGCGCTTTCTCGAAAGCACGCTCGACAGTGCGGCCGCCCTGAGCCGTAAATGTATGCAGTCGCCCAAAACCGCCCAGCAACTCTTCGGTTCGCTGCTGGAAAAAGCGCTGCAATTCCCCGGCGAAAACCATGTTTTCCTCGTTGATGGCAAACCGGTCATCACCTTCTGGGGCTTCGTCAATCTTAATGAAAGCGCGCGCGAAAATGTGCTTGAGTGTCTCTACGAGCCTGAGCCGGAAGTGCCGGAGATCATTATCGAGCCGGAACCGGAGCCAGAGCCGCAACCTGAGCCAGAGCCGGAAAAAGAAGCGCAGAGTGAACCTGCAGCGGAAGCGAGCTTCAGCCAGGCCGATGCCCCGCTCTTAACTACCCCGCCGCCGGTTAAACCGCAGCCGATGAATGTCGCGCCGATCTATCAGGCGGTGCAGGATGCCGATCAGGAGCCTGCTCCGGCGAAAGAGCCCGCCGCCACTGCGCCCGCACCGAAAACGAAAAAACGTCGCCGCACCGCGCTGTGGCTGCTGCCGTTAGCCGCCGCTGTTGCCGCCGCCGTTGCCGTGCCGGTTGTGCTCAAACAACAGCAGCAGAAAGTAGAAACTGCTTCCGCGCCGGTTGCCGAGCCGGCAAAACCGGTCGCCATTGCACCGAAGCCGATTGAGGCGGAACCGATCCCGGCCCTGTCAGCCAATCTGCCGCTGCACCAGGCCGCGGTATTACCGGCTGAAGAGAAAGCCCCGGCAGAGAAACCGGCGGAAAACGAGCCGGTGGTGATTATGCCAATCCCGAAAGGGGCAATGGTAATGGATGCCCAGCAGGTCAAAATGGGCTCGACCAAATTCCTCAACGGCACCTGGCGACTGGCGATGGATATTAAAGATCCGGTCACTGGCAAAGCGCCGAACGTGCGTTATCAGATTCAGAATAATAAAGGCAGCGCCCGCATTGTGATGGGCAAGAACGTCACCTGTCGCGCCGATCTCTTCTCCGGCCTGCATCAGACGGGCGAGTTGCTGATCAAGAGCCGCGGTAATGCGCGTTGCAGCGACGGGACGCGCTACCCGATGCCGGATATTTCCTGTAAAGCAGGCACCAACGACGTGGCGGAGTGCAGCGCGCGTTTTGACGCAAAAACCACCGTTCCGGTGACGTTCAGAAACACAGGTGATTGATTTATGTTGGTTAATCTTTGCGACTACAAACAGAGCGTCACGCTGATCGCCAATAGCGGCGTGCAGTTTCTCGATTTCGGCCTGACGCCGCAGGACTCGGCGAACAGCGGCCGTTTTGTGCGTAAAACCGCGAACGGGCCGCTGCTGCGCCTCGATTTCGACGTGGTGAATGAGCGTTATACCCTGCCCAATCGCGACGGCGGTCAGCCGGAAGTGGTCAAACCCGAGAGCACTCACCCGCTGCAATACTCCCTGTCGATCCTCGACGGCGTCTGGTTGCCGATCCCGTTTCTGCGCTTTAACCCGCCGCGCACCTTCGTTGAAGGCCCGGATAACTGGGCGCGCGTGCAGATCCGCAAACTTCCCGAGCCGGACAGCGCCGGAAACACGCACCGCGTAGCGCTGGCCCTCGACAGCCAGATCAACGGCAACTCGCCTGCCGCCCTTGCGCCGCAGGAGAATGACATTCTCAACGGCACCCGCTTTTCGCTCGCCTGGCGCGATGATGAAGTGGCCGATTTTCTCGACCAGACGTGGGTTGATGGCTGGCTGCGCGAAGCGTTTTTGCACTTTATTACCCAGCATGAAAGCCGCAGCGAGCGCGAAATTCATCAGGCCCTGCGCGGTTTTGAGTACCAGGCGCACTGGCTGAACGTGATGTCGCTGCTCGGCATGCAGATTCAGGTGCCGGAAGTGAAAATCGTCACCCATACGCTCAGCACCCCGGCTATTCCGGTCGATCTGATCCTTGATGTCGGCAATACGCACACCTGCGGCGTGATTATTGAAGATCATGGCGACGCCAACGATGGCCTGCGCCAGACCGCTGAGTTGCAGGTGCGCTCGCTCAGCGAGCCACAATTTCTTAACGAGCCGCTGTTTACCAGCCGGCTTGAGTTTTCTGAAGCGCGCTTCGGCAAGCAGCACTTTTCGGTCGAGAGCGGGCGTGAAGATGCCTTTATCTGGCCGTCGATCGTCCGTGTCGGCGATGAAGCACGCAAGCTGGCGATGCAGCGTATCGGTACCGAAGGCAACAGCGGTATCTCCAGCCCGCGTCGCTATCTGTGGGATGAAACCCCGGTATTGCAGGACTGGCGTTTCAGCCAGATGAACAGCAAAACGCAGCGTGAACCGCTGGCGACCGCCTTCCCGTTGATGAACCTGATGAATGACGAAGGCCAGCCGCTCTACAGCCTGCCGCTGGATGAGCGTCTGCCAGTCTTCTCGCCGCAGTATAGCCGCAGCACGCTGATGACCCATATGCTGTGTGAACTGCTTTCGCAGGCGCTTGGGCAGATCAACAGCGTTGCGACCCGCCTGCGCCTTGGCTTCCCGGCCTCGCCGCGCCAGCTGCGCACCATTATTCTGACCCTGCCGTCGGCGATGCCGAAGCAGGAGCGCGAGATCTTCCGCCGCCGCATGTTTGAAGCAATTGCCCTGGTGTGGAAAGCGATGGGCTGGCATCCGCAGGATGAGGATTTTGCCCAGCGTAAGCAGCAGGAAAAGAGCGTGGTGCCGGTGCCCTATATCCAGATGGAGTGGGACGAAGCAAGCTGCGGCCAGCTGGTATGGCTCTATAACGAAGCGATCTCCCGCTTCGCCGGGCAGACCGAAACCTTTTTTGCCTCCCTCGCCCGCCCGGATCGCACCGAAGCGCCGGGCGCGGTGCCGGGCCGCTCGCTGCGCGTGGCCTCCGTCGATATCGGCGGCGGCACCACCGATATGGCGATCACCCATTATCAGCTGGATGATGGCACCGGCAGTAATGTCAAAATCACCCCACAACTGCTCTTCCGTGAAGGGTTTAAAGTGGCGGGCGATGACATTCTGTTAGATGTGATCCAGCGCTGCGTGCTGCCTGCGCTGCAAACACATATGCAGAAAGCGGGCATTACCGACGCGGCGGCGATCATGGCGACGCTATTTGGCGACTCCGGGCGTATCGACACCCAGGCGGTGCTGCGCCAGCAAACCACCCTGCAACTCTTTATGCCGGTTGGCCATGCAATTCTGGCGGCCTGGGAAGAGAGCGACATTAACGATCCGCTGGCTGGCCTTTATGCGACCTTTGGCGAACTGCTGAAGCAGACGCCGACGCGCAACGTGATGAACTACCTGAAGCAGGCGATCGACCACGCCCTGCCTGCCGGTTCGGCGGAGTTTGATGTGCTGTCGGTACCGCTGCAAATCACCTTCCGCGATTTGCAGGAGGCGATGCTGGCCGGGCAGTTTACCCTCACCGCCCCGCTGCACGCGGTGTGTGAAGCGATCAGCCACTACAGCTGCGACGTACTGCTGATTACCGGTCGTCCGGGCTGTCTGCCGGGCGTGCAGGCGCTGATTCGCCACCTGCAACCGGTGCCGGTCAACCGCATGGTGTGGCTGGATAAGTACCGCGTGCATGAGTGGTACCCCTTCAGCCAGCAGGGCAAAATCGGCAACCCGAAATCGACCGCCGCCGTTGGCGCGATGCTGTGCAGCCTGGCGCTCGATCTGCGTCTGCCGCGCTTTAACTTTAAAGCGGCAGATATTGGTGCCTATTCGACGGTGCGCTACCTCGGTGTGCTCGATAACGTGGTGAACACCCTGCGCGATGAGAACATCTGGTATCACGATATCGATCTGGATAAACCCGGAGCCAAGCTGGATGCGCGGCTGCACTTCCCGCTGCGCGGCAATGTCACGCTCGGTTTTCGCCAACTGGCGAACGCCCGCTGGCCGGCGACGCCGCTCTATACGCTGAGTATCAACTCGCAGGAGCTGGCGAAAACCATCGCCGGTGACGGGGTGTTGAATGTGCGGCTACAGTTTAGCGGCGGCAATAAACACCACGGCCCGGAGGCGTTTACCCTGAGCGAAGCCTGGTTGCAGGATGGCACCCCGGTTCCTGCCGATGCGTTAACGTTTAAATTGAATACGCTGGCCGACCGCCGACACAGCGGAAGCCATTACTGGATCGACAGCGGGAGTGTGTACCTGAAATGAGTGCGAGCGTAAAAACCACCCAAGCCTTAACTGCATGGATCACTAACAACCGTCAGCACTCACCGCTGCTCGATGATGACGCCGATGCCCTGCTGGCGCGCGTTACCGCCGCCGCGGCTGATGAACAGGCGCTGACGGAGGTGGCTGACGCTCCCTGCACCGTCGGGCTGTATGGTCGCTCGCAGGCGGCAAAAGCGCATCTGCTCGCCGCCCTGTGCGGCAGCGGCAATGGCCGCATGCATGTGCGTCCTGGCGAAAAGACGCTGGATTACTTCAGCCACATTAACCCCGGCCATGCCCTGACCAGCATGGCGCTGCGTTTTAGCCAGCGCGTGCCGTTTATGGATGAGGGCTTCCCGCTCTGCCTGCGCATTCTCAGCGAAGCGGAGCTGGTACAGCTGTTTATCGCCCATGCGCATCAGCAGCTGGACGTGCGTGCGGTTGATAAAGCGGTGATTGAGGATCGGGTCGCGAAATGGCGCGCGCTGCGCCAGCCTAACGCCGTGCCGGGAATTACCGCCGAGGAGATTGGCGCAATCGCCCGCTTCTGGCGCTCGGTAGTGCCTGCTGCGCAGCAGCAGATGGATGATGCGCTCTGGTATCAGTTCGCCGCCCTGCTGCCCTCCCTTGATCTGACCGCACGCGCCAGCGCCTGGTCGCTCCTGTGGGGCGAACAGCAAGAGTTAACCCAGCAGTGGTTTGCCCTTGCGCATACCCTGCACCAGACCGGTAATGCCACCGAGATCGCAGCACCGCTGAGCATTCTGGTGGATACCTTCGCGCTGCCGACCGACGGTTTTTTAACCCCGGCGGTTGAGCAGGAAGAGGCGATCCAGGATGAAGTCGTAGTCCACCCGTGGGCCAATGAGCAGTTGCAAAATGCGGTCAGCATTCCGCTGGCGACGCTGGCGCTGATCACCCGCGAGCTGGTGCTGCCGGTGGAAAACAGCCTGTTACCGGGCGTCGATATTCTGGATATCCCCGCCCCCGGCCCGCGTGAAGGCCAGCCGCTGTGGCGCAGTAAATGCCGCTGGCTGCTGGAGAACTACCGCCAGCGCCTGCAACCGGATGTGTTGATGATCTGCAACGCCACGCTGGAACGCGCGGAAACTGCGACAATCGCACGCGCGCTGCTGAACTGGGTGAAGGAGACGCAGTCGGGCCAGGAGTCGGCGCTGCCGGGTCTGGTCTGGGCGATCACGCCGCAGGATGCGCGCTTTACGCTGGCGCAAAATCTGGATGAAACCGTCCAGCAGCTGATTGGCAAACCGGGCCAGCACTGGGGCACATTGCAGGCGCTGGATGCCAGCAGTTTGCAGCGTCTGCTCGAGTGGCTGGCGCAAGCCACAGCGCCCGCCCTGCGCCAGCAGCGGCTGAAAGCGCTGAGCGAGCGCCAGCAGCGCGCCCTGCGCGATCTGTTGCAGGCATGGGTCGTCAGTCCGGAACAGGATGCCGATGAGCAGCGTAAACGGGCGGAGTCTGTGGTGCGTGAATTGCAGGTCCAGGCATCACGCCACGGCGAGCTGCTGGAAGGATTAATGCCGGATATGCAGCAGTTCGATACGCTCTGGAAGGTGCAGCAGCCGCGGGAAGAGAAAGTGAGCGGCCTGTTTAACGAGTCGATCGATCTGTTTGCTGAATCGGCTGAGAGCGCCGAGCCGCAGGCAATGGCGAAAGATGTCGGTCAGCAGGCGCACGCGCTGTGGGTTAACCACGTGCGCCAGTGGAGCCGCAACGATGACAATGCCGTGCGCCTGGGCGTCAGCCCGGCGACGCTGCGCCAGATGGCGGAGATTGTGATTATCAGCAGCTACCGCCTGCGCCTGCCGGAAACCCTGCAACAAATCATGCAGCGCGACACCGCCTGCGCAGCGCAGCTGCATGCGGCCATTGGCAACTTTGTTGCCTGGCTCGGCTATGCCGATCTTCCGCCGGAGAGCCGCCCGGCCAGCCGCGTGCAGAAAGGCAGCACCATTTTTGCTACCGCGGTGATTGAAGTGGGCGGCGAGCGGTTGACGCGTCTCGGCGATCAGCCGGTGCACGCCGCAACCCGCTACGTCTACGACTGGCTGGTCGCGCTCTACAACCGGGCGATTGAGAATATCGGCTACCGCCACCCGCTCGATGTCACCCCTGAGGCGCGCGCCGCGCTCAAAGCGCTGCTGCCTTAACCCACAACCCGGCGAACTCCGCCGGGTTTTTTATTCGTGCTGCGCAATAAACGACCCTATCGCCTGCGCCAGCGCCGCTGGCTGCTCCCACGACATTGAGTGCCCGGCGTCGGCGATAATCCGCAGATCGATCCCCTGCTGGCGGACTTCATCGGCGTCGTTATCCGGCAGCGAGTGTGCGCCGAAAATCAGCGTCTTCGGGCGCGGCAGGTCGACAAACAGCTTCATCCAGCCGGGCGTGATGCCCTCAACCAGGCTTTTCGCTTCCCGCCACATCGCCCAGGGCGCGGTGCTCTGCAAACTGCCCGCCCACGGTGAGGTCTCCCGCGCCAGCATCGCCGCATAGCCGCAGGTGACAAAATCCCCTTCGTCCATGCTTGCAACGTCGCGGCTAAACTGCCCACCGCCGGGGTAAAAATTAGGCTCGGAAACGGCAAGTCCGTTAAGACGAGAGTGAATAAGTGAGGCGACCTCAATGGCGATGCTGCCGCCCATGCTGTGACCGTAGAGCCAGAAGGCATCCAGGCCAAGATGATCGAGCACCTCCACCACCACTTTTGCCTGATCGGTGGTGCGATAGGCGTAGCTGGCGGGTCGTTCACTGTAACCGCTTCCGGGCAGATCGATAAGTACTGCGCGTCGTCCGGCGAGTGCCGGGTCGGTAATAATGCGTGGATATTCAAACGATGATGCGCAGCCCAGGCCGTGAATAAAGACCACCGGATCGCCTTCGCCCGGTAAGGCGTGCCAGCGAACGCGGCACTGCGCGTGGTGTGAATAGAGTTCGTCCATTTGCTCCCCCTCTTGCGTGATACTGGTATTTTATACAGCATTCCAGCGCAAGATTGCGAGCGATTTCAAAAGAGTGAAATAAGAAGTGCCACCGGGAAGCTGATCGGCCATGTTGCACCGACTAACAGGGCGCTCAACAAGCGCATGGTGCGCTTCTCTTTGGTGAGAAACCAGGTGACAAGCGCGCAAATCGTCGCCATTACCCCGTAAAAAATCAGCAGTTTTGTGTAGAGATCCATCCACCTTCTCCTGTCCATAGGCCAACGTGCACTTCCCTATGCTGCTCCCTTTTTTGCCCGCATGCTGTCGGGGCGGTCACGCTTTGCTTTAGCGGTCAGGCAGAGATCAGAAAATGGAGAACAGCAGCGCCACCGGAAAGCTCATCGGCCAGGTGGAACCGACCAGAAAAGCGCTCAGCAGGCGGATGCGTTTACGATCGTGCGACAGAAACCAGGTGATAAAGGCGCAGATCAACGCCATGACACAATAGAACACCAACATTTTTTGGTATAAGGACATAACAAACATTAACCCAGAAGTAACAAAACGTGCGCAATATGCTCTTTTAATTGACCTTTATCAAGTTTAAATAGTTTCTCAAAAGAGGCTATATGTCGCTATTTTGATCTAACGGGCTGAATCTACTGATAAACGTCCGCCGGGAGTAACCCTTGATGGGGAGGATAAACGCAGCGTCAGCGGACGTCTCTTTTCTGGTTATTGTTGGCGCTCGCGCCACGCCCTGATCATCTCCTTCGTCACCTCATTAGCGTAACAAATGGGCGCATAGCCCCCTGCTTTGCTCCAGGCGCTACGCCGTCCGCATGAACTGCCGTTCCGCGCGCGATTAAACGGACAGGCGCAGGTGCCCGGATACTCAGCGATCGACTCTTCAATAATCGCCTGTTTCACCTGCGCATCGCTTAGCGCCTGCTCTTTTGCCACTCCCTGCGGTGCCATCATCGCGCTGCTAACCACAATAAAGCCTGCCAACCACGTCGCTATTTTCATTTTCGTATCCCGTGAAGGTATGAATCATAAAAATATTCTTATTATGCCTGTTGGATATTGATTAAAAACAACCCGACCCATCCATGCGCATTTCCACGTGAGATTTAACTTAAGTCTGATTATTAATAGCGAAAGCCAGTAATTTAGTACTGCTATATTTGGCGAGCCAGAATCTTCTCTGTTATTGTTTTTAACAGGCAAAGAAAAGGTGAAACAAGGTAAGTTTATGCAGAAATATGACGATCTGTGGCAAGCCATTGAAGTTCGGGTGCGTGAAAATAATGACATCACGCTTAACGATTGGACCACGGATAGCGTGCGGGGCCATGCTGCGAGGCAGCGCATTGCGCAAATTTTTATCCTCGAAGTCCTGCTGGCGCGCCATCGTGAAAAGTATGCCAGTAACTTTGTTCCCCTCGCCGGTGAGGAGGCACTCTACCATTTAATCTTTAAACGCACCGGCTGGAAGCCGTTTGAAGTAAAACAGCTCTCCTTCATCGATACGCTGTTTGTGCTCGCCGAGCTGTTCCGCGACGAAAACTTACCGACAGAAGTGCGCGCCGTGCTGCGCTCGCAGGGCATTAAAGATGAGGCGCTACCTACCTACGATTTTTCAGAGAAGGATTGGGCACCGCGCGAAAACGAAGCGTTTCTGCGCCGTTAAATTACGCGAAAAAAGGGCTCAACTGAGCCCTTTTTTTTATTACTGTGCCGCCACGCTACATTCCATTGTTAGCGCCAGCTGTGCGCGGGCAAAATAAAACTCCTCTCCTTCACACCAGTAACTTTCAATCGGCATTGCGCCATTTGAGAGTGTTGAGGAGATAGTTGTGTCGTCGTCATCCACCGTCAAAAACTCGGCAGCACGCCCGGGAATCAGTACGACTACGATTTTACTCATTATGATTTAATTCCCCTGCCTGATTATTCAAAAAGCCAGCTATTATTACCGCTTTTTGTGACGGGGTAATGACATTATTTGTAAGTAATTTATCGCCGCCTCTGAAGATATGCAGCCGAGGTTCCCGTTCTTCCACTCCCGGCCGGGAGAGAAGCCTTAACCGGCGTACGGTCATACGTAGTACCCTGCTTTCAAGGCGGGAAAAACCGCCGAAGCGGGCTTTGAAAACTATCCCCATGAAGGCGGCGAGGTAAAGAAGCTGGTTAACGCATCGCGTTCGACAACAGTGATGATGACATAGTCAGGCTTGAAGGACGCCACCATCTGCTTCATCAGCGTTGGTGTGACTCTTCCATGGTGAACTTGCAATATTTCTTTAAACTCTCTGGACATGAAAGGTGACATGGCATTACCAAAAGAGTCCCTTAGCCAGAGCACTTTTTTGTTGCTCAGTGCATTGTCAGAAATAATAAGAGTAGGCACAGTCGGCGCTTCAACGGTGGTCATCCTTTCAGTGGAAATTTCTTTCCCTGTCTGGTAGTCAACCTTTCGTATATTGAGGTTATTAATCTCCTCAGATTTGATACTAACTTTAATGTCACTGATTTTAGCTGTTCTCAGAAAGGCCGCCAAATCACCACCCGTGCCTTTTTCTAGGGCAAAATCATTTTCAGAAAAAGGTCTCTGCCACGCTACCTCATCATCCTTTATAACATTACGCAACAGATTAAAAACGACAGCGGCACCGTAATGATTCCAGTGCGTATCGGTATAAAAATATAAAGGCGTAGATGATCTGTTCTTTTCGGCCTGAAGAGCGCTCAGCGTATCGATATAGATATCACTATTATCGTCTAATATTTTTTTGATTATCGAAGCATCAGCATGCGTCGTCCATGCAGGCAAGTGATCAGAATAAAGCGTGTCTTTATCAGGGCCAACAGTCACCATAAAGTACTGGACGCCCTGGGCGGTTAAGTATTTTTTCCATTCATGCATAGCGTCATGCAGTGAAGCGATCGCAGGAGCTGTTGTTGCGTTGACGCCATCACGTTTCGCAACCAGTGTATTTGCATATTCATTACCAAGGAAAAGCCAGCCACCTTTACCGATGATAACTTTATTCGGCTCTACAGATATTCCTGCTTTAAAAGCCAGATACGCCAACTCACCCTCAATAGCATCCATATTATACAGCCCCTGAATTTTTCCCAGTAACGTAACCTCCTTAAAGGGTTTTTCCAACATAAAATAATTGTAAGCCGGTAGTAACATCAGTATCGAGATGACTATAATCATAAAAACAGAAACTTTAATTCTCACAGTCAACTCCATTAAAAATTAAAATATAGGAAAACCGGGCTGGTAGTATGCAATACCATATAAAGAGCGGTTACTGTGAGTAAACTCAATACCCCAACCTTTATTATGCTTTGCTCTTGTGTTCTAACGATTTCTAAAGCGTTTTTACTTGAAACAATAAAGAATGCACAGGCGATCGCTGCGATTTGCATTGAGTACCCCACCAGGCCCACGGGGAGCGCGGCAAGCAATACGTCGGCGTTGACCCCGATCAGTGTCATATTGGTAATCGGTATGGCTGAAACGGAGATCGCTCTCGCCGAATCGATATTGAACATAGCCGTTATTATATTCATGGCATCTTGCACCGTATGGGCTCTAAAAAAGACCCATGCAATATGAACGTAGAGAAAGGTAATCATCCACGCCAGCGGCTTATACATAGCGATACCGAATTTGGACCATACTCTGTGTATAACTAATGCCAGCCCATGCATTGCGCCCCATATAATGAACATCCAGCTTGCTCCATGCCACAAGCCGCCGATGACAAACGTCAAAAATAGATTGCAGTAGGTTTTTGATACCGTGCACCTGTTGCCACCCAGCGGGATATACAGATAGTCGCGTAGATATCTTCCCAGGGTAATATGCCATCTACGCCAGAAATCCTGGATATTGATCGCTTTGTACGGTGAGTTGAAGTTTATTGGAAGCCAGATATTAAATAGCAGAGCAGCGCCAATTGCCATGTCGCAATAACCGCTAAAATCAAAGTACAACTGAAATGTATAGGAGAGGCTTGTAACCCAGGCGCTATAGAAGTCGTGATGAGTTCCTGCAACGTATCCAATCTCTGCCCATTGCGCAAAGGTATCAGCTATTATGGTTTTCTTGAAAAGGCCAATACCAAAGATCATCAGACCCATTAAGATATTATTGTATTTTATCGGCACGGTTCGGAGAGATTTAAATTGTGACATCATTTCTTTATGGTGCAGGATAGGCCCTGCGATCAAATGAGGAAAAAAAGTCACAAAAAGAGCGTAATTTACCAGGTCATACTCTTTCGCGCTGCCTTTATAACTATCAACCAGAAAGGCAATTTGAGTAAATGTATAGAAGCTGATACCAATTGGAAGAATTATTCCTTCGATGTGAAACTGTTGCTCGGTTATTATATTTATATTATCTAAAAAGAAGTTCATGTATTTGTAATAGCAAAGTACAGCCAGGTTGGCAACAATGCCAACGGTAAGCATCTCCTTTTTCCTTTTCGCCCCCTTAGCTAATTGCATGCCTAAACTGTAGTTAATGATTATCGATCCAAGCATTAAGGGAAGATAGTTTAAACTCCAGTAGCTGTAGAAATATAAACTGGCGACAACAAGCCAGAGTTTGCCGAAATAAATAAATTTAAATCGGTTTAGTAAAAAGTAGACCAGAAAAGTTATTGGCAAAAATGCAAAAACGAATTCGGGGGAACTGAAAATCATTTTTTCACAATCCGGGGAAACCCAAAATATCGAGTCTAGCACAATAACATTTTGTAACTACTTCAAAAGTAAGAGATGTGAAACTTGTCTCATTATCCCGGAATAATGATTGGCACGGTTAACTATCTCGCTATACGATATATTTATTAGCGAGTATTTTCTGTACTCTTGTAATATTGCGCCTGCTTTCCTCGCCGGGGTGTAAACATCTAAAAACATTCAGACTTAATTACCAGCCAGTCGTGGTGATAAAAATGATCCTCAAAATCTGTGCTAAAGGAGTGGCGGAACAAAATAGTAATGCGAAGGGTTTTTTAAGGAAGGTTTAACGTCCATAACAAAAATTTAAGCGGCTGGAACACAATAACCTTGTATTCCAGCCGCTTAAATATCTGTCAGTGTTTTATTATCGTGTACGGGATATTTTTTATGATGTGAGATGAAGCAAGCGAAAAGCAGGTTGAAAGCAATGCATTAGCGCAAGACGAATCGACACCTTCAGAGGTTTTGATTTGCTTTGCGCTAATTTTTTGCCCCATCCATGCCCCATTCTTCACATCACCGGAATAGCGTGGACGACATATCCAGCATCAGCATGTGGACGCTGGCTTACCCATTGGATCTTGCATACGTTCAGAGGGTGAGCCATTCCCGATAAAATCCCATCTATCGCAAGTCTACCGTGCTGGTCGTGCCCGAATCGTTGCGAAAACTTACTTCGTTTTATGCGCCATCGCATAGGCTTCTGGCAGGTTCAGACGTTGCCAGAAGTTCTGATCGGCGGTTTCGCCAGACAGCGGATAACCACCCGGCAGTGCCGTTTTCACCATCAGATCGCGCCGTGCGGACGCCGACAGATGCGGTAACGCCGCCTCCAGCAGCACTTCCGCCCCTTCCGGTACTTTCACCGGCTGCACGTTGCCTTTTTGCTGCGGAAGGTCGTAGGTCATGGTGAAGCGGTAAAACTCTTTCATCGCCGGGTCACGATAGGGATCGTCTTTGCCAGCCGTTCTCGCGCACTCTGCAAGGGAGGTGCCGCACTCTTTTTCCAGTGCCGTACGCAGTTGATCGCGCGCTTCGTTAAACAACTTACGATAAGCCGGGTCATTGAGGTAATGCGCCACGTTACGCTGGGCCACCATTCTTGAACCCATCACATCCAGCGGATAATGCACGCCCAGCACGATGCGTGAATAGCCATAGCGCGCACCGCGTTCTACCAGCGAGTCAAAGCGTTCCGGGATCATCTCCGCCATCAGTAGAGAATCGGTGTAACCGGTATTGGTATGGCCGCTCGGGAAGGAGCCGCCGTCGGCCGAGTATGGTTTGTTATCTTTCACTACCACATCATCCGGGACCTGGTGAATGGTATTGCCCTGAATCAGAAACGGACGTTTGTAGTCAAAGTGCTTCTTCGCCGCGCCGGTGCTGACTTCGCTGGTTTTGATCAGCGCCGCGGCTTTGCTTAATTCGCCTTTATCATAGGCGGCGATAAATGCTTTACCCAGACGAGGACCGAGCGCGTCAGAGAGAAAATAGAGGTAGCTGATACCTTCTGCATCCGCCAGCGCCTGATGGCGCAGCCCTTGGGTGGCATCGAGGTTAATCGTCTCAACGGTTTTCAGGTTCTGGTCCAGCACCGGTGCAGGAAGCTTGCTGAACGCGGAGAGCAGTTCAATGCCCGCTTTTTGGTTGTCTTTCACTTTGAAGTCATAGCCGCTGGCTTTCAGCCAGGCGGTATCGGCCTGTTTTGCGCTTTGCGCCGCTTTCTCCAGCTGTCCACGCTCCACTTTTGCACCGTCGCCTTTCAACGCGTCACGCAGCGCGGACAGAGACTGGCTTTCCAGACCATCAAATGCCTGGCTTACCGAAGCCGGCGTAGTGGTATTTGCGATGTCGCGTGCAGCAGTCAAAGGGATATCTTTCGCCATCGCCTGATGAGCAAGCAGCAGGGAAGCGGTTAACAGCGTCATACGGGCTTTCATTTTTTATCCTTGTATTCAAACAATAACCTTGCCTGTGAATGACGCTAGCCCTGTTAATTGACGCTTTTGTGACACGGAGACACTTTGAAACGTTTTATGGGAGCCTGAAACAAGCGCATCGGCTACGGCATTTTCATGCCCGATTTTTTGTCTAACCCGGCCGCTGGGTCGGTTTTTCTATGTTTTGTTAACCTCCTTACTCCCGTTCCGCTTTATCTTAGCTGCATCCCAATTAACCCCCTTTCCTGTCACGTTCGATACCGCTCCAGCTTATCGAAAGTGGCTTGCTGAGTGACTGGCTGATCGGCTGGTGTCAATTTCATCACGGCAAGCCTCAGTGCCGGCCTACAATAAGCATGTCGCCCCGTCGCCGGGGCTTATTTATTCTTCCTGTGCGCTCTCAACGCGCTGATTTCAGGTACTGTTTTCCGGCATATCTAGACGGACATCGATCCAACTCGTCGGAGGGACGTCGATCGCTGCGCCTTTTTGTAGTTCGATATCCTCGTCTTCGGAAAGAACATAACGCCGTTTATAGGGCCTAATGATAAGCGAGGCATCTTTCTCCTGCTCTGCTTAAACGATGCCCATGTCAACGGAATCCTGTGGGGCACGATGAGGCGACATTTGCCACCCGGATTTAGCCAGGCAGAGAGGGTACACGCCCATCGCTTTACGAGTCAGACTAACGCCCTCTGCTTCGGCATTCGCCACTACTGCAACGCACCACGCGAAGTCTGCCTCATCGATATCAGGACGCTTACAGCCCTCTTTGCTTTTCACAATGCGAACGATAGGCGAAGCAGCCTTGATTGACCCGTCTGTAGCCCTCATAGTGTTATCTGTGCTGTATAGCTCCACTCGCGCGTCAAATCTGGACTGCGTTTTAACGCTTTGCCCAAACAGCCTAGCTGTTGTTTCGATGCTTGCGAGCAAATGGAAAACATAGTTAGCGCTGAGGGCGAAGTTGAGCCCTACGCCTCCGGTAGGGGAACAGGGTTATTACCACCCGCAGAAGGGATCTGGATAAACCGGTTCACCGGGTAACCTCCTGAATTCGATGGTGCTGATGAAAGGTCAGTTCCGAATGAGAATGCCCCGCCCCCCATTACACAACCCGAACTTTTTTAGTGCAGAACTACCAAGCCCAAGGTTGCTGCGGCATCTGACGCTGTTTTAGCCCCAGTGCCGCCCTGCGTGATACTCAGCGCTGTAGTCATCCCGCTGAGCGAGTTGATATCTGAATTGGCCCCTTTATTTCTGACCGGGCACGATAAACTGTACTTATTTTTAGAGTGTTTCTGTAAGAGCGAGGATCTGAGAATTTGACACGCTAGTGGATTTCAATGACTGAGTTAATTTTCCCAGAGCCTTTCAGTATCATCGACACTGCTATCAGTTTGAGCAGCGATAGCGCTTAAACTGGTCATGGTATCCTTTGCCACTTCAATTGAAGGAGAAAGCCTTTCAACCCTAGCCTTTAGAATAGACATTTGATCCGCCACAGATATGATGTGACCGGCAGCTTGTAGAGTAAAAGCACTTGCTATAGCCAAACCAACTCTGTTCATCATCATCTCCATCCTTCCAAATGAAGTGACCGCTTTCTCAGTTGATGATGCTGTTGCTGCATCTTAAGCGTTCTTCAGGTCATAAATCTGACCAGCTAACGATGCAATTTCTGTTCTTTGTGAGGTAGTAGCTTGCGAACCCGCCTGAAGCTCATCTGCCAAAACAACAGCGGCCCTTGCCTTTAGATGCCTGACTGGCGTCATTAGCGGACCGTGCAACCGCATTTCCAGTTTTTTGCGCAGATCGCTCAAGCTCTTCCATACTATTTGAAGCTATTTCGGCCCCTTTTCCCATGAAAACCAACGCTGATTTGGCTTGCGATGCCCCTTGCAGTAATGGAGCAATGTCAGCGCTAACATCGTTATAAATCTCTCCAACTTTCTCTGACATTAAGATCGCCGGGCAATAAAAAAACCGCTGTAGCGGGTTGTTTTATAAACAGGTTAAATTTAACTGCAGGCCTCATTACCAACATAATCTGCAATTGAGCTATTAACTATTTGTGAAAGGTGATCATCTGCTCTAGATGAGTGCATTTCTTCTAAGGTCTCGCCAGAACCTAAATACATCACTTTTTTCGCTGCAATCGTAGACGCGCTGCGAATAAGTTGTACCCGAATCTGCTTGTCGCTTAGTTATGATGGTGGAGAGATTCCCTTTGTTTCGTATAAGTCGCATTGGTATCTGACGGCACGTGCAGCTTATAAGGCGGCTTGCTAGCTCGCAGTAACTGAAACTATCGCCAATGCACCCAAAATCAGCTTCTTCATAACCCTATCTCCATAAATAAGCATGGGGATAATCCTAAAGCGTACCTGATGCAATGGAAAGCAAGAAACCTGCCAGAGCAGGTCTCAAGATAGAGAGTTTACATCTCTCTATTATTCTGGAGCGGGGAGAGCTAAAATTATTTGGTTTAAGTGTGGTATTGCTGTATTGTCTTTACCCGTAAAATAAGATAACGATTTGTCTTTTATCCAATTATTTATTTCATAATTGAACATTGTCATCATTTCGTTTGGGTAAAGCCTCGCTTCAACAGGAGGCCTCCTACCGTCATTAAATTCATGGATGTAGGTAGGGAATGAGTCGGGATCGTAGCCTTTATTTCGAAGAATCCCACTAAAAAACCGACCCAACGATATATCGGGCATCATTTTTTGCGGTAAAACATACCCCCGAGATTCTAGCGGTGCAAGCAATTTTAACGTCATCTGGTCAAGCATAGAGAAGTGTGTTGGTGGAATTTTTTCTCTATTTATCATGTAGCGCTTCAAATGGTAAGGCATGCTGGATTGTTGTGGCTTAGCACCAGACATCCAATCGAATACCCATTTAGACACTAAAACAGCAAATTTTGCCGATGCCCATTGTCCCAAGTGTATCGCAACTTGGGGATGAACCCATGTCCCCTGCTGTTGAGGATAGCCGCCTTTAACTATCTGAACTAATTGCGATATCGGAATCCCGGTATCGTTTGATAGCTCACCTACGAAAGCCTTAGTCGAGGCATTTTCAAGGTAGTGACTTAATTTTTTCCCAGCGGCATCGCACATTGATGTTGCGTTTATGTAACCGTCTAAGGCATTTTGCGAGATTATTACATTATTTTCTGTGCGATCAATAAATGGCAATTCAATCTGATTCATGACATACCCTCCAATGATAAACAGACGTCAAAATAAGTGAATTTATTAATTAGTGCAAAAAAATAATGTTTATTGGCTCTATTCGGAATTTATTGGAGTGTTTTATTTGTAATTTTTGCCAAGCTATCCGGCCATCGAATTTTGCTGAGATTAGGTTGAGTCTCAAATCATGCTCTTCCTTTTACGTTACAGCAAAAAATTCAAATTGCATTACCCTGTCGCTTGGTCTTCTTTGCCAGATAGTCATCGTCAGCTGCTCCGCCTCCTCGCGGCTCATGCCGAGGTGCGTGCGGCGCTGATGTACTCGAAAGAATTAAACTCTGTTGTCAGCTTGGCTGACTTCATGCTTCTGCAATTTTCACACCTTGGCTTTATCGATGATTTCATGCTGAATAAGAAGCTGTGCAATCAGAACCATGTCACTAACTGGCATTGCGCCTTCGCGGTACACAAACAGCTACTTCTCAGACTTGCCTTGGCGTAATTCTATGATCAGATTAGTGATGATTTCACCGAAGCTGCTACTGAGCGCTTAATCAACGAAGAGTATTCAGCATTGTGCAGGTCATAAAACGCCTGAACAATCGCGGCGGGTTCGCCGATTCGCATGATGTTTGCGAGTGATGACCGGAAAAAGTAATCACGTTCACCCAGCGATATTAGACACTCGCCAATTTCTTTTAAGAGCGACATAAAATTACCAAGAAAAAACCCCGCAACAGCGGGGTTATGAAAATGAAGTTACTTAGGATAGTAGTGTCTGACCGGAACCTAACGCAACAAATGCACCGTTGTTACTGAAGTTTTGGATGGATTCGTAAAAGCTGATTTCATGGATTTTATTTTTGAAGATTTTCATTATTTAGCTCCTTCTGACTTGGTGGATTGCTGAGCAATTAACTTGTTCTTTTTATAACCAGCTAAATAACTGATTGAAAATAGAATGCCTGCTGCGATTAGAGAGAGAGTTGAACTCCCGACACCACCTAGCCTAAAGAACTTCATTTTCTCCTAAATGATAACGGCTCTTAGAACCTTTGTCAAACCTCTCAGCAGTAAAAGCTGTTAAAGCGCGCGCGCAGATAATGCCCGCTCGATTATCAGCTTGTGACAGCAACCGCGCAGGTGCCGGTAAAGTTGCCGTTATTGGGTTTGAACGTGATCGCCGCCGAACTAGCGGCTACCGCGGTGACGAGACCGGTGCTGCTGATGATCGCTTTCGATGCGTCTGAAGTCGTCCATGTACCGGTGCGATCAGATGTATCGGTAGGCTGAACAGTTCCGGTCAGCTGGCGGGTTGTGCCCATAGCAAGACTTGCCGTCACTGGAGTTACGGTTACACCGGTTGCCGACACGGTTTTGTCGGGGTCGATAACCTTGAATCGAGCTGGCGTCACCCACTTTGAACTCAGTAGTAAGCGACACGATGTCATTTGTGCCGCCGTCAGAGCTCAGGGCAGTGATGTTCATGTAACGATGAAAGTGTTCAGGCTGTATTCCATGCGAACCCAGATTCCAGGCTGGCGACGATTGCTGATTTCGGTGTAATAATACTTAATGAAACGTCCAATGCCGTGCTATAAGTTCTCGTAGATGATTTGCTCGGGTAAGCCATACTCGCACCACGCCGAGCTGCGCTTATTGTCCAGCCTCATTGCCTGTGCCAGCAGCCCTATATGGGCGCGCGCCATCCGCGCATCTTTCAACGCATGGTTGACGGAGAGAGTTAATTTTTCAGTCATGGATTGTCCGTTTGTGGGATTTTAGCAATAAAAAAGGCCGCCGGAGCGACCTTGTATTTTGTAAAAATTACTCGAAATCTTCAGGCACCTTGCCTTCTTCCTTCATCCAAGCGAGTAACTGTTTTGCGCTTGTTTCTTCATCCTTTGCGAAAACCCCGTAACTACGTACATATTCACCTGGGACTCGCTTCAGAGTAAGGGTAGCCCTAACCTGTCCTTCAGAAACTTCATCAAACTCGATTTTCATGGTCTATCCATTTGCAAACTTGAGCGAATACGCATCTTATCTGCCCTGCAGTCGTTTTGGAATCATCACTCCAACTCTCTGCCATATCGCCACCCTGGTTCGTTTCAATAACTAACACATCAGCTTCGTGTTATTCATCAGCCAATATGGTTTTCTTTGCCCATCCTTCAGGCGAATATTTCCCGCTGTAATGGCCATCAACAGAGAATTGTTTTTTGTCACCGGCACCATATGAACTGGCAGCAATAATCCCGGTCTCATCGCTTTCATCACTGTTGGTTGCCTACGGGTCAATCGCTATTACGGTGCGAACCTTGTAGTGATGAATCTGCAACTCACGCGCTGTGCTGATCATCCCCCCTCCCCTGTCCACAGAGCGCCTTCAGCATTAAACCTGCGAGGCTCCGCTCCTGCATGTACTGAGCTTCTGCGGTGCGCCGGTGAGAAAATAGCGATACTCGGTGCGACTCGTTATGCTTAAATGGTCATAGCCATGCGTTAGGCAGCCCATGATCAATTGGTATAGCGTGAGTGTTTTCAGGATATTGCGTAGCGTATGGCTCAGTATTGTCGACTATCACCGGAAGATTCAGATGATGCAACTTCTCACCGCTCGCGCCATGCAGCAGATAGCGGCTCAAGTCGTGGTAGTGAATGAGCTGCATAATTACAATCATCGGCGTCGTCTCGATCGCCAGTCGTAATTTGATTGTCTCGTTAAAGCGGTTATTGACTCCGTCGCGGACAATCTCGGAGTAAGCGTCATCCGGCTTAACCGGATCATCAATAATCAGCGCACCCTGCCAGCCTGGCTCCATGTGTCCGGCTCGGAACCCGGTAACCTGCCCGGCAGCTGACGACGCATAAACGCCTCCTCCGTGTTCAGTCCACCACATAGCCTTGCTATCGGCCACATTGACTGATAGGCCTGAGACTTAATCATGCCACACGCTGTGGAGGAGTCCAGCAGCGCAAGGTTTTGCGAGTACGACAGGTGCATGAAGCGGGCCCGGTAGTTCAGCGCCAGCCTGTCACCCATCATGTTGATGGTCGCCAGTTCCGTTTTCGTGTAGCCAGGCTGTACGTTGTTTATCTGGCGCTGAATCTCGCCATTAATAACACGACGATCAAGTGTTTGCTGAATTACTTTGTGGTGAGGTGCGATAGTTATCTTGCCACCGGTGCGTTGCTTGAAGAAGTATCGAGCGTAGTAGAGCCCGTCTTCTTCGCACTCAATCATGCGGGCAAAAGCCCTTTGCTCAGCAGTCGTCATCCCCCATCATCTCCTGCTGTGCGGATTTGTATTCCTCTTTGCTCATGGTGATCGTTTGGATAGCGCCACTATCCGGACAGGAATGTTCAAACTTGTGCTTAGTGGTATAGGCATCGCCGCATTCCTTCGCCGCCAGTTCGATAAGCTCAGCACTAAGCGCCTGGTTCTTCATGTTCTTGGCGCGCGTTGCCAATCGATCGAGAATGCGAAGACGATACTCCTTATTAGCGACAGGATGTCGGAGATTTCATTCTGGAAGCGTTCACGGGTGGCATTAAACATGTCTGCCCATTACCACACTAGCCCCTTGTCGTTTGCTTTCATCGGGTCGTGAGATTCGACCTGCTGACGTGTGATACTCAGGCCAAATTCTTTTTTGACCGACTCAATTACTTGGGAGGGGTATAGAAGCAGGCAAGAGACTGAACGATAAAGGCTATGACCTCACCTTTCAGTGCCGCCATAGATCACCTGTCTGTCATAATTAGTCATAAGATTCACGCCAGTTTGAGTATGCACGTTCCGCACGATCTGGCGATATTGAGGTGAGGCGCTTCCGCTGGTACATTTGCCGCATCAACCAGATCCTGCACTTCCACACTGGCACCGTAACGCCGCACAACACCTACGAACTCTTCGACATCATGATCGGCTGCCCGGTCTCTTTGTTGAACTTAGGCTGCGCCAAAATCATCAGTGGACTGGGCAAGTAGTAAAGCTCATGCTTCACCTGCGCAGAATCCGAGGTCGCTACATTGTGAGCAGTAATCAGCTGCCAGCATGATAATGAATGTCAGGATGCAACCGAACCATTCATACTTCTGCTGCTTCATTCTGGCTTTCTGCCATCCACCATCTCGCAGCATTACCTGTTCAGGGTGACCAATCACATAGCGCCCTTTCTTCGCGAACGAGTCGGACGCCCAGAGCTGCATCAATCAGGTGACGGTTTCGATTCGCTTTCTGAGGGGAGATAATCCCGTTGAGCGGCGTCAGTCAGTCGGGGGGAAGGAGCGTCATCTAAGCTGGCGGTGCCGGACGCTCCGTCCGCTGGACGTCTGGCGTTGAACTGCAACCGGCGCTTGCCAGCAGCAACATCGCGCTCAAGCTAAACGATAGTGGCTTTAGCATCTGCCAGTTCTCCCGTCTATTTAGTATCAAGTGCAGTGACGTCACGCTAGCGCACTTTCATGTCGGCGATTGCTTCGCTCGCCAGCCTCAGGTTATGACCGGCATCGTCACGCTGGTTTTTGAAGGCGATGGCGTTGTCGCAGTAATGATTAACTGCCCAGGCGAGAGACAAAAGAGCAGCAAGCAGGAGCAGAGCGGCAACCGCGTTCTAGTAGAGATCATCTCTGCTTTCAGCCAGGCACATTGACCGCTCTATCTCCCGCCGGTTCTGCAATCCCTTCCACTTCATCACGCCAGCGTAACCCAGCGGCGCATTTCTTCGCATTCCCCCTCCTGGTCGCCCCTGTTACGTCATTAACCTCCGCAAGTACGTTAAGAAGAGAAAACACCTATGCATGTTCGTTTTCAACCCTTCCGTTTCCGGGCGGTACTCGACTAAAAGTATCTGCTACATCCCTAGATCAATCGCGGCTTCATGGAATCACCTGTTGAAGAGAGCTGGAATCCGTCACCGAAAAGCGTATGAGTATCGCCATACATTTGCATGCTGGGCATTAAGCGCGGAGGCAAGCCCGAGCTTTATTGCCAGTCAGATGGGACATACAAATGCACAGATGGTTTTCAATGTGTACAGGTAATGGATGGCAGAACTGAATGGTGATCAGATTGTCATTCTTAACAGTAATTTTGCCTTCACTGCCCCATCAGTGCCCCAAAAGAAAGTGGCTGCAACACAATAATCTTGCATTACAGCCGCTTAAATCTTACTCAGTGTTTTATCATCACATGCCGCACCACTGTGTAATCCTCCAGGCCGTAAACCGACATATCTTTGCCGTAGCCGGAGTGTTTTTGCCCGCCGTGCGGCATTTCGCTGACCAGCATAAAGTGGGTGTTGACCCAGGTGCAGCCATACTGCAACCGCGCGCTGATGCGGTGCGCGCGGCCGACATCTTTGGTCCATACCGATGAGGCGAGGCCGTAGTTGGAGTCGTTGGCCCAGCCGAGCACCTGCGCTTCGTCATCAAACTCCGTAACGCTGACCACCGGGCCAAACACTTCGCGCTGCACGATGGCGTCTTCCTGCTTTGCCCCGGCCAGCAAGGTTGGCTGATAGTAATAACCCGCGCCCGGCTGTTTATTGCCGCCGGTCACCACTTTGATATGCCCGAGCGCCTTTGCCTCTTCGACGGCGCGCGCCACGCGCTCAAGGTGCGCCTGCGAGCTGAGCGGCCCAAGCTCGGTGGACTCATCGTTCGGCTCACCCATCTTCAGGCTCGCCACCGCTGCGCCCAGCTTCTCAACCAGCGCATCATAAATGCCCTTTTGCGCATAGATGCGGCAAGCAGCGGTGCAATCCTGCCCGGCATTGTAGAAACCAAAGGTGCGTACCCCTTCGACCACCGCGTCGAGATCGGCATCATCAAACACAATCACCGGCGCTTTGCCGCCGAGCTCCATATGGGTGCGCTTAATAGAGGAAGCGGTATGGGAAATGATGTGCTCACCGGTGGCAATCGAACCGGTCAGCGAGACCATGCGCACCTTGTGATGGCCAGTTAAGCGATCGCCGACGCTCTGCCCGCGGCCAAACAGCACATTCAGCACGCCCGCCGGGAAGATGCCTTGCGCTAACTCCGCCAGCTTTAACAGGGTCAGCGGTGTAATTTCGGAGGGTTTGATGACCACGCAGTTTCCCGCTGCCAGCGCCGGGGCGAGTTTCCATGCCGCCATCATCAGCGGGTAGTTCCACGGTGCAATAGAGGCCACCACGCCTAACGGATCGCGGCGAATCATCGAGGTGTGCCCCTCCAGATACTCGCCTGCCGCCAGCCCGTTCAGGCAGCGGGCGGCACCGGCGAAGAAGCGGAAAACATCCACCACCGCCGGAAGTTCATCATTTAATACGCAGTGCAACGGCTTGCCGCAGTTGAGCGACTCGAGGCGCGCAAACATCTCTGCGTTATCCTCAATCACCTGCGCCAGTTGCAGCAGCGCGTCGGCGCGCGCTTTCGGCGTAGTCTGCCCCCACTCGATAAATGCCCGGTCCGCCGCCTCGACGGCCGCATCGACCTGCGCGTGTGACGCTTCGGCGATCGACAGCAGCACCTCGCCGGTGGCGGGATTGTAAACCGCCTGCTCTTCACCTTCGCCGTTAACCAGTTCGCCATTAATAAACAGTTGATGTTGCATCGCGTTCCCTCTGCCCGGTCAATAAGTCTGTTTACGGATTAGCCGCAAGGCCCCCACTCTATTAAAAATAGACGGCGCGCAGAGAGAACGGGTGGGCAGCCAGTGCCGATCTGTGTTGCTATTCACATTTCCTATGAATAGCGGTCAGCGCAGCGGCAAAAGGCTATTGCATCATCTGGCGTATCAGTTCGCCGAGGCGCATCGCCGCCCGCTCCTCTTTCTCGCCCCACGCCCAGGCGCAGTTAAAGCGAAAGAAGGAGATCCAGTTATCGGAGGTGGAAAACATCTTGCCCGGCGCGATGCTGATGTGGTGCGCCAGCGCCTGCTGGCTGAGCACGCCCGCATCCAGGCCGTTCGGCAACTCGAGCCATAAAAAATAGCCGCTCTCGTTACGGTAGATTTTCACCTCCGGCGGCAGATGGCGCAGCAGCGCCTGCCAGGCGAGATGCTTGCGTTCCGCCAGCTGGCGGCGTAAGCGGCGCAGGTGCGCGTCGTAGTGGTGGGTGGAGAGATAATCAACTAGCGCCAGCTGTAGCGGCGAACTGGTGGATAACGTGCTCATTAATTGCAGTTGCTGAATGCGCCGCGCGTGACGCCCGGCCGCCACCCAGCCGACGCGAAACCCGGCGACAAGGCATTTTGAAAAAGAGGAACAGTGCAGGGTCATCTCCTGCTTATCCCAGGCTTTGGCGGGCAGCGGCTGCTCACGGCCGTAATAGAGCTCGCTGTAGACATCATCTTCAATCAGCGTGACGTTGTGCGCGGTCAGCAACTCAACCAGCCGCGCCTTTTTCTCCGGGCTGAGGGTGAAGCCGAGCGGGTTCTGGCTGTTGGTCATCAGCCAGCAGGCTTTCACCGGGTATTCGGTCAGCGCCTGCTCAAGGGCGTCGAGATCGATACCGGCTTTCACATCCGTCGGTACCGAGAGCGCTTTCAGTTTCAGCCGCTCCAGCGCCTGTAACGCGCCGTAAAAACAGGGGCTTTCAATGATCACCCAGTCGCCCGGCTCGGTGACGGCCTGCAAACTGAGGTTCAGCGCTTCGAGGGCACCGGCGGTAATAACAATCTCATCCGGCGAGATATTTATCCCCTGGCGGGCGTAACGCCGGGCGATAGCATGGCGTAACTGGCTGTTGCCCGGCGGCAGGTTCTCAATCACGCTCATCGCCCCTGCACTCTTGCTTACCTTTGCCAGCGAGCGGTTAAGCTGCGGCATCGGGAAGAGCTTCGGGTCGGGAAACGCGGAGCCAAACGGCAGCACCGAGGCATCACAGCTCGCCTGCAACACGTCGAAAATATAGGTGTTGATATCAACCGCTTCGTCACGCATCACCTGCGGCGCAGGCGCGCGCGTCAACCCTGGCGCGGGAGCGACAAAATAGCCTGACTGCGGGCGCGCAATCACCCGCCCCTGGCTCTCGAGCAGCTGATACGCATGCCCGACGGTCATAAAGCTCAGCCCGCTGCTCGCCACCTGTTCGCGCAGCGACGGCAGCTTTTCACCCGGACGCCAGACGCCAAGTTCAATTTGTTCAACGATTTGCTGCGCCAGGCGCTGATATTTTTTCATGGTTGTTCACGTGACCGAAGAGTACGTCATGATGGCACGCTAATGGCGATCCCGCTATATCAGTTTAGAAAAAGTGCGCAATGCGCCGAACTGTTATAGACAGTTACAACCATGACTTTCTGGTGAATATTTCCCGTTTCGCCTGGACTATCCTGCAACCTGCCGTACCCTTGTAAGGGACTGTTATATGTAAATTGCTGTCAACTGTCTCTGCAAGTCGGCGGGCGTAGTCATTAACATTGACGCCACACCATTGATTCTGAGGATGTGCATGTTTGGTTTAGATGCGTTTTACCTGGCGAGGATACAGTTCGCCTTCACCGTTTCGTTCCACATCATCTTTCCGGCGATAACCATTGGCCTGGCCAGTTATCTCGCGGTGCTGGAAGGTCTGTGGCTGAAAACCCGGAACCCGGACTGGAAAACCCTTTACCACTTCTGGTCGAAGATTTTTGCCGTTAACTTCGGCATGGGGGTGGTTTCCGGTCTGGTGATGGCCTATCAGTTCGGCACCAACTGGAGCGGATTTTCGCAATTTGCGGGCAGCATTACCGGCCCGCTGCTCACCTATGAGGTGTTAACCGCCTTCTTCCTCGAAGCGGGCTTCCTTGGCGTGATGCTGTTTGGCTGGAATAAAGTCGGCCCCGGGCTGCACTTTTTCTCCACCTGTATGGTGGCGCTCGGCACGCTGATGTCGACCTTCTGGATCCTCGCTTCCAACAGCTGGATGCATACCCCGCAGGGCTTTGCCATTGAGAATGGCCAGGTGATCCCGGTGGACTGGTTTAAGGTTGTCTTCAACCCCTCCTTCCCTTATCGCCTGTTCCATATGTCGATTGCCGCCTTCCTCAGCAGCGCGCTGTTTGTCGGCGCTTCTGCGGCCTGGCACCTGCTGCGCGGCAACAATACGCCGGCGATCCGCAAAATGTTCTCCATGGCGATGTGGATGGCGCTGGTTGTGGCACCGATTCAGGCGATGGTCGGCGATATGCACGGCCTGAATACGCTGGAGCATCAGCCAGCGAAGATTGCTGCCATTGAAGGCCACTGGGAGAACCCGCCGGGAGAAGCGACGCCGCTGCTGCTGTTTGGCCTGCCGGATATGGAACAGGAACGCACCCGTTACGCGGTGGAGATCCCGGCGCTCGGCAGCCTGATCCTGACCCACAGTCTCGATAAGCAGGTCCCGGCGCTGAAAGAGTTCCCCAAAGATGAGCGCCCCTACTCGCCGATCGTCTTCTGGTCATTCCGCATTATGGTAGCGCTGGGCATGCTGATGATTGGTCTTGGCGTGATGGCGCTGTGGCTGCGTTATCGCAAGCGGCTGTATGAGTCGCGGCCTTTCCTGCACTTTGCGCTCTGGATGGGGCCAGCGGGGCTGATCGCCATTCTCGCCGGGTGGGTGACTACCGAGGTGGGTCGCCAGCCGTGGGTGGTTTACGGTCTGCTGCGCACCGCTGATGCGGTTTCCGGTCACGGCGATTTGCAGATGAGCCTCAGCCTGCTGGCCTTCTTTATCGTCTACTGCTCGGTGTTTGGCGTCGGCTATCTCTATATGGTGCGTTTGATCACCAAAGGGCCGCAGCCGCACGATGAAAACACCACGCAGGGCACTCCGGCACGTCCGCTTTCAGCGGCAGGTGAACGTCTTCCGGCTGATGAGGATAAATAATGGGTATCGATCTTCCGTTAATTTGGTTTGTCATTATCGTCTTCGCGACCCTGATGTATATCGTGATGGATGGTTTTGACCTGGGCATCGGCATCCTCTTCCCGGTGACGCGCGACGGTCACGATCGCGATGTGATGGTCAACAGCGTTGCGCCGGTGTGGGATGGGAACGAAACCTGGTTAGTGCTGGGCGGCGCGGGGCTGTTTGGCGCCTTTCCGCTGGCCTATGCGGTAATTACCGACGCGCTGACCATTCCGCTGACGCTGATGCTGATTGGCCTGATCTTCCGCGGCGTGGCCTTTGAGTTTCGCTTTAAAGCGACTGAAGCGCACCGTCCCTTCTGGGATAAAGCCTTCTTGTCTGGCTCGCTACTGGCGACCTTCTCGCAGGGCGTGGTGGTTGGCGCGTTTATCAATGGCTTTAAAGTGACTGGACGCACTTTCAGCGGCGGCGCGCTCGACTGGCTGACGCCGTTTAACCTCTTCTGCGGCCTTGGCCTGGTGATCGCTTATGCGTTGCTGGGGGCAAGCTGGCTGGTGATGAAGAGCGGCGAACCGTTGCAGGGCAAAATGCGTGCGGCGGCGAAAAAACTGCTGCTGGCGTTACTGGTGGTGATGGGCGTTATTAGCCTGTGGACGCCGCTCTCCCACGGTGCGATTGCCGATCGCTGGTTCAGCATGCCGAACCTGCTCTTCTTCTCGCCGGTGCCGCTGCTGGTGATTGCGCTCAGTATCTGGCTCTGGCGTTGCCTCGGCAATGAAGAGGTACACAGACGCCCGTTCCTGCTGACGCTGGGGTTAATTTTCCTCGGCTTTAGCGGCCTTGGGATCAGTATCTGGCCCAACATTATCCCGCCGGATATCAGCTTCTGGCAGGCGGCTGCACCGCCGCAAAGCCAGGGCTTTATGCTGGTTGGCGCGCTGCTGATCATCCCCATCATTCTGGTTTACACCTTCTGGAGCTACTATGTGTTCCGCGGCAAAATCCAGCATGGCGAGGGGTATCACTGATGAAACAACCGCTATGGAAACGGCTGATGTGGCTGGTCGTCATCTGGGGCGGAAGCGTACTGGCGCTGGCTGCCGTCAGCATGGTGTTCCGGCTGTTGATGTCAGCCGCCGGGTTTAAATCCCATTAAGTACAAAGGCCGGAAACGTGCGAACGCTTCCGGCCTTTTTTCTGGTTTTTTGCCGGATGGCGGCTCCGCCTTATCCGGCCTACGCAGACCGGGCGATGTTGTAGGCCGGATAAGCGCAAGCGCCATCCGGCAAATCACCCCTACTTGTGCATTACCACGCTGCTTTCCACCGGAATACGCGGCATGCGCAGCGTCGCGGCGATATTCGAGGTGTCGGCGTAACCAAATGAGATCCCAAATAACAGGCGGTACTCATCCGACACGCCCAACGCTTCGCGCACCAGATCGGCATGAAAACCGAGCAGCGTCTGCGGAATACCGGCAAAGCCGCGAGCGGCTAAGGAGAGCAAAAAGGTCTGCCCGTACATGCCCATATCCGACGCCACGCGAACGTTATCGCCAAAGCTCGGCATAAACAAAAACGCCACGTGCGGCGCATCAAAAAAGTGATAGTTGCGCAGGTAGTATTCACGGCGTTTTTCTTTGTCATCCCGCGCAATGCCCAGCGCTTCGTAATAGAGCTTCGCCTGCTGCTGGCTGCGGTCAAAATAGTCGCCGTGAAAATCCTCATAGGCGAAGGTGAAATCCGGCGTCTGTTTGCCGGCAATATCGTTCTCGATCATCAACTGCGCAAGGCGATCTTTGGTTTCACCGGAAACCACATGCACATGCCAGGGCTGGGTGTTGCAGTTGGAGGGCGCGTATTGCGCATCCTGCAGGACGGCGTGGATCTGCTCATTCGTCAACGGCGTGGGCAAAAAGGCGCGTACCGAGGTGCGCTGGCGGACGGTTTCATCGAAAGCTAAAACAGGCGTACTCATAAATAGTCTCCGTGCTGAGTGTCGGCGTATCTTAACGATGAACTCCGTGCGTAAAAACACTACAATGCGCCATGGACCTTTGCGGATTACGCACAGATGAAAAACCTCAGCCAGATTAGCGCCCGCTCCATGCACCTCTTTCTTGCCATCGTGCGCGAAGGCAATCTCTCGGAAGTTGCCCGCAACGAGGGGCTTGCCGCCTCGTCCTTATCGCGCGTAGTGCAGCAGCTTGAGCAGGCGCTGGAAACCCAGTTGCTCTACCGCAACACCCGCGCGGTGATCGCCACCGATGCCGGGCATATTTATGCCCAGACCTTCCGCACGATGTTGCAGCAACTGAGCGATGCGCAGACGCAGGTCGGCGAGCGGCGCGGCGAACCGGGCGGCCGTATCCGCATCAATGCCCCCATCTCCTTTGGCCTGAACCATATCGGGCCACGCATCAGCGAACTGAGCGAGCGCTACGCCGCCTTGCAGATTGAACTCAATCTTAACGATGACTATATCGATCCCTTTGCCGACGGCACCGATCTGCTGGTGCGCATCGCCTCGCTGAAAAACTCGGAGCTGCACGGGCGGCTGATTGCAAAACAGACCTGCCACCTGGTGGCGACGCCCAACTATATCCGCCGCTACGGCGCGCCCGCCTCGCCCGAAGATCTGCTGACGCACCGCCTGCTGGCCTATCGCGGGAAAACCGGGTTGCAGCGCTGGCGCTTTCAGCGCGGCGAGCAGGATTTCGCCTTCTCGCCGCAAGCGAAAATTCTCTCGGATAATGCGGAGCTGCTGTTGCAGGCGGCGCGCAACGACGCGGGGATGCTGCTTTTTCCGGACTGGCAGGTGGGCGAGTTGCTTAATCGCGGCGAGCTGGTTGCCCTGCTGCCGGAGTACACCGCCTCCTATTCGCCGGGCGAGCAGTCGCTGTGGATGCTCTACCCGGGCGGAAAATACCCGTCGCTGAATACACGCACGGTGATCGACTTTCTGCTGGCGAGTTTCGGATCGCCCCCCTACTGGCGCTACAACTCAGCGCCATAAACAAAACAGGGTGGCATTGCGCCACCCTGCGGGTTATCTGTTTTTCGGTAAGGTTTTCAGCAAATCATCAGGGCTGATTGAGGCCACCACGCTGCCCGGCAGCGGCATCTTGAGGATGTGATTTTTCATCTTGCCGATCACGTGCATTTCACACGGGCGGCAATCGAAGCGCAGGGTTAACACCTCATCGCCGTGTACCAGTTGCATCGGCGTCGCGCGCCAGCTCTTGATATTGCCCTTCGCCTGTTTCGGGCAGAGGTTAAAGGCAAAGCGCAGGCAGTGTTTGGTGATCATCACCGGCACTTCGCCCTTCTCTTCGTGGGCTTCATACGCCGCGTCAATCAACTGCACGCCATAGCGGTGATAGAATTCACGCGCTTTATGGTTGTAGACGTTGGCAAGGAACGAGAGATGGGTTTCCGGGTAGACCGGCGCAGGCGTCGCCACCGCTTTACGGCTGCCGCGCTGATAGTTCGCCAGACGCGCCTCTTCCAGCATCTCAACCGTTTCGCGGCGCAGCTGGTTGAGCAGGCTGTTGGGCACAAACAGCGCCCCCGGCAGGTTGATGTCGATCTTCTGCGCGTAGTAACGGGTCTGCCCCAGCTTCGCCAGGCCATCCTTCAGGTTATCGAGCGCTTTTTCCGCGTTATTAGCTTCGTCAAACTGACCATCCAGCGTATGAGTCACGCTGACGCCATCTTCGCTGGTCAGCGTCAGCACCAGCTGCTCCTGCCAGCCGCCCAGCTCAATATCGACGCCGATGCGCCGCTCGCTGGAGGTTTTCAGCAGCGCCTGCTGCCAGTTGTGATCGAGGTTGCGGTTGAGCGCATGGTGCGGACGCAGGGTTTTCAGCGCATCCGGCATTTCGTTCGGGAAGACGCGGTAGCGGTTTTCGGCGGTTTTCTCCGCGACGTTAACGCGGAAACCAACCACTTCGCGCTTCACCAGCACGTTCAGCCCGTCGCCATTGGCCAGCGGTTCGGTCACTTCCACGTCGAGATGATCCTTGCCCACTTTCAGCACTTCACCCACCGGCAGGCCGACGAATTTCGGTGAGTCAAACGCGCCAATATCGATTTTGCGCGCGTTAACAAAGTAGTCGGTGCTGCCGCGATGGAAGGTTTTGTCCGTCGAGGGAATAAAGAAGTGCTCGGTGCGCCCGGCGGAAGCGCGCGCCAGCTCCGGGCGATCGTCGATAATCGCATCGAGCATCTGGCGATAGTGAGCCGTGATGTTTTTCACATAGCTCATATCTTTGTAACGCCCCTCAATTTTGAAGGAGCGCACGCCCGCGTCGATCAGCGCCGCCAGGTTAGCGGTCTGATCGTTATCTTTCATCGACAGCAGGTGCTTTTCATAGGCCACCACACGGCCCTGATCGTCTTTCAGAGTGTAAGGCAGGCGGCAGGCCTGCGAGCAGTCGCCACGGTTGGCGCTGCGGCCGGTTTGCGCGTGGGAGATATTGCACTGCCCGGAGTAGGCCACGCATAGCGCGCCGTGAATAAAGAACTCAATGGTCGCGTCCGTCGCCTGGTGAATGGCGCGGATCTGCTCCAGATTCAGCTCGCGGGCCAGCACAATCTGGCTGAAGCCGACGTCGGAGAGGAATTTGGCTTTTTCAACGCTGCGGATATCGCACTGGGTGCTGGCATGCAGCTCAATCGGCGGGATATCCATCTCCAGCACGCCCATATCCTGCACAATCAGTGCATCAACACCGGCCTGGTAGAGATCACCGATCAGTTTCTGCGCCGGTTCCAGTTCATCATCATGAAGAATGGTGTTGAGGGTGATAAACACCTTCGCGCCATAGCGATGGGCGAACGGCACCAGTTCGGCAATATCGCGCAGGCTGTTGCCGGCGTTATGGCGGGCGCCGAAGCCGGGGCCGCCAATATAGACTGCGTCCGCGCCGTGAAGGATCGCTTCACGGGCAATGGCGGTGTCGCGAGCCGGGCTGAGCAGTTCAAGATGATGAGGGTGCAGGCGCATACAATCGTCGTTATCCATTATGTGCAAAATGGCGGCTATTGTAGTCAGAACCGGGGCGTTACACCACCTGTCGTGCCGGGAATTTGCGCCAGGCGACAATGCTATGCCGAAATCGCTATTTCCCCCGGCGTCGCTGGCGCGTTAGTGTGGTGACAGGAACAGAAATCGTCACGGTGTGGATGTTATGGGGTATTAATCGTCGTCGTTTTTTGCCGCGGGTTCGCTCGCGGCTTTTTCTTTTGGATAGTGGATTAACGAGTGGAAATGTACGGTCTGCGCGGTGCTGTTGCGATAGGCATGCGCCTGGTCGGCCGCGAAACGCACCCCGCTCCCCGCCTCCAGCGTCTGCCACTCACCGTTAAGCTGCATATCCAGCACCCCATTGATAACAACCACATGTTCAATCACCCCTTTTTCGTGAGGCGTTGATTCACTCAGCGCGCCCGGCGCGAGGGTGATGGAGAAGAGATCAAAATGGAGCTGTTCATCCCACGGGAAAAGCGGTGTGATCACCATCGCCTGCCGATCGGGATCGTAAGCGTGCGGCGTGTCGCTCTGCGGCGGCGCAATAAAGGTTGAGAACGGGACATTCAAGCCGGTGGCGATTTTCCACAGCGTCGCCACCGTCGGGCTCGACTCGTTGCGTTCGATCTGCCCGAGCATCGCTTTTGATACGCCGGTCTCTTCTGCGAGTTTTGAAAGGCTCCAGCCCCGCGCCTGACGCAGCATTTTCAGGGTTTTTGCCAGATAATCCGCGATATTCATACCGTCTCCGGGAAATTAAAACGCAGCGAGTATAGCGCAGCGTTTCTATTTTAGAGAGCGAAACTAAAGCGAATGTAACTGCTCATACCGTTTGCGGTATTCCCGCGGCCCGACATGGTATTGCTGATGAAAGAGACGCGAAAAATAGAGCGCGTCGTCATAGCCCACGACCTGGGCGATTTGCGAAATAGTCAGCTGCGTATGCTGTAATAACATCGCTGCCCGGCTCATCCGCTGTTTCTCCCGCCAGCCCCAAATCGTCATGCCAATTTCCTGACGAAAAAGATGCGCCAGCCGCGAGGATGAAAGATAGGCTTTCGCCGCAAGCTCGCTAATCGTCAGTTTAGCCGCCAGATTCTCATCAAGATATTGGCAAATAGCGTTGATGCGCGGGTCAACCGAGGCGCGATTACTCGCCGGTTGCTGTTTGAAACAGTAAAGCAGCGCTTTCTCCAGGCTATTCATGGCGAGGATCTTATCCACGCGGTCTGGCGAGGAATTAAGCCGAATCACCTCTTTCACCGCTGTTTTTAGCTGCTCGACAAAAACCACATCGGCGCTTTGCGTCAGGCCAATCTGATGCCAGTTACGATCCCATTTCAGCCAGTCAATCCAGTAAGGTCGTGGAATAAAATAGATCCACAAATGATCCCAGTAAGTACTTTGCGCTTCACGGCCATAGTGATGCGGGCAACCGGGAGGGAAAAGCAAAATATCGTTCTCCCGGCAGATAAACGTCTCGTTATTGCGGTGAATTACCCCCGCGCCACGCAGGGTAATATTTAAAATATAGCCTTTCATCCCCTGCTGGCGGTTAATAAAAAAGTCCAGCTTATTGCCTTTGACGATAGGCGTATAACCCGCCACCAGATAGGCGTTAAAGGTAAAGCTGCGCATTAAAGGCGAGTAGATCAGCAATTCATCATCGACGTCATTCATGGGAAGTGTTTGCGGCCACATTATTGAGCGTCCTTACGCTAGCACAGGCAAAGAGGAAAAGCCGCAGCCGCCTGCGGCGAGTCATTTATTTGGCGAATACACCACGCGAGAGATCGGCCGCCACGCGGTCATAAAAACCATCCAGTTTATAAAACCAGATCAGCACCATATTCAGCATGGCGAGGATAAACGGGAAAAAAATAAACAAGAACTCAATCATATCAAGCACATGCTTTGACTGCTGGGCGTTGCCGCCGCTGACAAAACCGGCCGCGCCAAGGATCCAGCCTACGCTTGCACTGCCCAGGCCCATGCCGAGCGTCTGGCCTAACGTTCCGGCGCTGAATAAGATCCCCTCGATGCGCAGCCCGGTTTTCCACTCGCCGTAATCAATGGTGTCAGCAAGAAAGGCGAACATCGTGGCACCGATGCCGCAAAAACCGATACTGCGCACCACGGTGGCAAGAATGACAAACAGCGAGCTGGTTTTATCAATTAACGGCAGTAAATAGGCAATGCTGCAAATGGTCAGCCCGAGCAGCGCTAAATTGCGTTTACCCAGCCGCTTGATGAGATAAGGAATAACTAATAGCGTGATCAGCCCCGGCAGATATTGCGCCACGCTAATCCACGACATCATTGAGACATCCTGCAAAATATAGCGCGAGTAGTAGACGCTGGTGGTCGAGAGCGCCGTTAAGCTGGTAAAGGTGATCAGCAGATAAAAGAAGATCATCAGCCAGTAGCGGTTTTTCAGCATCGAGGCGGCGACGACCCCCGCACGGATATTGTTGCGATTCTCCTTATTGACCGGTTTGATGCGCTCCCGTGTCCAGGCGGCGGTTAATAACAGGCACAACGCAGTAAAGAAACCAAAAATAGCGAACACAATTACCCATGAGGTGTGGCTATTTCCGAAGGCGGCAACCAGCGGCAGCGTAAATGCGCCTACCGTCAGCGAACCGCAGGTTGATAAGCCTTTACGGAAGACGCTCAAAATACCGCGCTGATAGGTATCGCGGGTTATCAACGCCAGCAGTGAGCCATAGGCAATATTGTTGGCGGTGAAAAAGATGTTTGCCAGTAAATAGGTGACGCAAACATAGATAATCTTGCCGCTATCGCTGATGCCGGGCACCGTCGCCATTAAAAATGCTGACAACCCAAATGGTACGGCGGTCCATAACACCCACGGGCGCGCTTTACCCAGCCGGGTATCGGTTTTATCGATGCGGATCCCGACAAAGACACAAATAACGCCATCGATAACGCGGGCGAAAAACATCAGCGACCCAACCAGCACCGCTGAAATACCGACCACGTCGGTATAAAAATAGGCCAGAAACGTCACCATCAGGGTATAGGTTAAATTCGTACCGTAATCACCCAGACCAAAGGCGAAACGCTCGCGAAAACCGGGCGTGCTGGTCTCGCTTTGCTGCTCTTCAATCGTTAATGCACTCATTTTGTACTCTCCACGAGAATAATTTGCACATCCCAATCCTTGAGCGTTATTACCTCACTCTGCCTGAGGGTTTTACCGCTAAACAGCAGTCGCCCGCCGGGCTCAGTAAACGTGACGGTTTGCGGCTCACTACTGTAGTTGAAGTAGTAGAGGAGGATATTTTCATCTTTATCAACGCCGCGCTTAATAATCACCGGGAAGGTTTCTGTCGGCATCGTGTCGTGTTGATAGAGGGTATTGCGCAGGAGATGGCGATACACTTTTTCCAGTGCTGCGGGGGTGATATGGCAGCCAATATAGCTGGCGGTTCCCTGCCCGTACCGGTTGTGCGTGATTGCCGCATAGTGTTGCCAGTAAGGATGGTCGTAACGCGCCAGCACCTCGGTGTTTTCATCAGGAGTGATTAACTCCATCCAGTCGCTGATTTGCGCCTCGTCGGCAGAAAGATCGAGGCTTTCTGAATGCAATAAGGTGCGGTCAGGATCAACAAAGAGCTGATAGTGAGCGCCGACGGCTTCGCTGATAATTCCCGGCTGTACGCAGGTGCGCACTTTCATATGCTCGTCGGCAAAGGCGGATTTAAAGGAGAAAATGGCATGGCCGCCCTGCGCAATATAACGATTAATCTGCTGTAAGCGCTCGTCGCTAACGCTGTAGAGCAGCGGGAAGATCAGCATTTCATAACGGAATAAACGCGCATCGTCGACGGCGATAATATCCACTTCGATATTCATCTTATAGAGCGTGTCGTAATAGTCGCGGAACAGGTCATTATATTGGTGCAGCGCATCGCGGCTAAACTGATGGCCGTGAAAAGGGTGCCAGTCGATGGCCGTTAAACATTCGTTACTGATCACCAGCGCCACCCGGCTGCGGCGTGAGAAGCGCGTTACGGTTGCCGCGTGCTGGTTGAACTCCGCGCCAATCGTGCAGGCCTCATGGTAGACCGGATTGGGTTGCAGATCGTGGCTCAGCAAACCTTTCCAGTAGGTTTCGTACGAGTTGTGAATCGAGTGCCAGTGCCAGTAACCCAGCAGCCTTGCGCCGCTGGCAACATGGCTCCAGGCTTGCAGGCGCAGTTGCCCCGGGAAAGGGGTCCACTCTTTAAAGGCCTGCGCCTGGGTTTCCAGCACAAAATAGGGCTGGTCTTTTGTCACTCTCGCAAGATCGCCGGTAAAGGCAATTTCCGCGCCGGTGAGTTGAAACTGGCTCGGGTGATAAACATCCACGCCGGTAATATCCAGCACGCTGGCGGTTTTAAAATGATCAACCTCGGCGCGAATACCATACGACCAGTTGCGCCAGTCAAAATCAAAGTTGTGGGTAATAAACTGCGCATCGCTTTTATAGCCTTTCACAATCTCTGCCTGCCAGCCGAGAAAACGCGTCACCAGCGAGCGCTGAAATTGTTTAAAGGCGCAGCCGAGACTGGCATTAATCGTCCCTTCAATCGGCGGGAAATCTTCCCAGGCATCAATGCGGTTACTCCAGTAATCCAGCCCAAAGGCGTGATTCATCTCCTCTGTACTGTTGTTGAACTGCTTTTTAAGGTATTTCACGAACTCGATTTGCGCCCCGGCTGAACAGGTGTCGTAATATTTCGTTTCGTTGTCGATTTGAAAGCCAATGACAGCCGGATGGTTCGCCGTTGCCGTTAATAAGGCGCGAATAATGCGCTCGGCGTACCATAAAAAAGCGGGATGGGTAATATCCATCTTTTGCCGGTGACCGTAGACATTTTTCCCGCTACTGGTGGTGGCCATCACATCCGGATATTTTTTTGCCAGCCATGCCGGTAAGGCATAGGTCGGTGTGCCGATAATCACGGCAATACCGTTTTTATGCATTTCATCCAGTACCGTAAGTACCGAACTGAAATCAAATTCCCCTTCCTGCGGCTCAAACGTGCTCCAGGTGCTCTCGGCGATGCGCACATAATTAATACCCGCCTCTTTCATCAATTTAATATCTTCGTGCAGGCGTTCCATCGGCAAATATTCGCGGTAATAGGCGGCACCAAACAGTAATTTATCCATCAGCTTCTCCTCATTGTTACCGGAAACATAACGCAGAAAATTCCGGGCCGGATGAAATTAGCTGCTAGCAACATTGAGAAATCTGCTATCGCCATCAGGAGCGGAGATGGCTCACATTTTTACCTCTGGCGCATAGACAAAATGCCTGCCACAATCTTGTGCGCTATAGCGCACGGTGCTACCTTGTGCGGATGTTATAACGCACAAGGCACCCACATGCGCCCGGCCACACTCTCACTCTCCTCCTCTCTTCCCTTTAACACCCTACTGGCAGGATTTGTCGCTGTGCTGGTCGGTTATGCCAGCTCCGCAGCGATCATCTGGCAGGCGGCCTCCGCTGCCGGAGCAACGCCTGAGCAGATCGCTGGCTGGATGACCGCCCTCGGCGTGGCGATGGGTATCAGTACGCTGGTGCTAAGCATCTGGTATCGCATGCCGGTATTAACCGCCTGGTCGACGCCGGGCGCGGCGCTGCTGGCGACCAGTTTGCAGGGCGTTTCACTTAATGAGGCGGTCGGCATCTTTATCTTCGCCAATGGGCTGATTGTGCTGTGCGGCGTGACTGGCCTGTTCGCCCGCCTGATGAAAGTCATTCCGCAGACGCTTGCCGCCGCGATGCTGGCGGGGATCCTGCTGCGTTTTGGTTTGCAGGCGTTTTCGCACCTTCAGGGGGATATTGTGCTCGGCGGATCGATGCTGCTGGCATGGCTTATCGCCAAAGCCATTGCACCGCGCTACGCGATTGTCGCCACGCTGCTGATTGGCGCGCTGGTCGCCTGGCTGAGCGGGAACGTGACGCCGCAAGCCGTTAGCCTCGCCCCCGTTGCGCCGCAGTTTACCGCGCCGGAGTTTCACTGGGCGTCGCTGGTGAGCATTGGCCTGCCCTTTTTTCTGGTTACCATGGCCTCGCAGAATGCGCCCGGTTTCGCCACCATGCAGGCAGCAGGTTTCAAGCCTGCGGTGTCGCCGTTAATGATCTTTATTGGCGCGTTGGCGCTGCTGCTCTCGCCGTTTGGCGTCTTTTCGGTGTCGATTGCCGCCATTACTGCGGCGATCTGTCAAAGCCCGGATGCGCACCCGGATGCCAGCAAGCGCTGGTTAGCCGCTGCCGCTGCCGGGGTGTTTTATCTGCTGGCCGGGCTGTTTGGTGGCTCGATTACCGGGCTGCTGGCGGCATTGCCCGCAAGCGGGTTGCAGATGCTGGCGGGCCTTGCGCTGCTCGGCACCATTAGCGGCAGTCTGCACCAGGCGCTGAACGCCCCGCGCGAACGCGATGCGGCAATTGTCACCTTTTTGGTTACCGCCAGCGGCATTACGCTGCTCGGGCTGGGATCGGCCTTCTGGGGGCTGGTTATCGGCGGTTTCTGCTATTTCACCTTCAGCCGTGCACCTAAAGCCTGAGCAATGAAACAGGTGACTTTTTAATCCCTCCTGATCATAATTCGTACAGAGGCATTCCATTAAGTTATGAGATGACCTCGCCCTACAGCGGATCTGTAATGAATTAATGAAAGGAGTCTTGCGGTGAAAATTGCCACCTTGTTTTTTATGCTCTCGCTTGCGACCCCACTTCCCTCGTCGCTTGCCGATACTCTCTCTGATTATCGTCAGTCACTTGCATCGCACCCGGTCAATTATGTGCGGATGGATACCCGCGAACTGCCCGGCGTAAAGGTGCAGCGCTATGTGCTCCATTCGCAAAACTGGTCACCGCAAGATGCGGTACGCCCGATACGCTGGGAGCACCAGGTGGATATCTATCTTCCTGATGCCGCCAAACCGACCGTTGCGCTGATGGTAGTGAATAACGATGCCGGTAAAGCGACCAGTTTCAATGAAGCGTCGCTGGCACGCATTGCGCTTGCCACCCATACCGTGGTGGTCTCGGTCAGCAATGTGCCGAACCAGCCGCTGCACTATCAGGGCAATTCAACGCCGCTGACGGAAGATGACAGCGTTGCCTACAGCTGGAAACGCTTTCTTAAGAATGGCGATGCGCCGCTACAGATCCCGATGTCAGCGTCGGTGTCTCAGGCTTTCCGGCTGGTGAAACGGGAGCTTTCGCAACAGAAAATCACCAGGTTTATCGTCACCGGCGCGTCAAAGCGTGGCTGGGCCGCCTGGCTTGCAGCGATATCCGACCCGGATGTGGTCGCCGTGGTGCCGTTTGCCGTCGATCTGCTCAACACCCGCGCCGCGCTGGATCATATGTATCGCTCCTATGGCAACAACTGGCCTGTCGCGTTTTATCCCTACTATCGCCAGCAAATCGATCAACAGATCGACACCGACAATTTCGCCCGGCTGATACGCGTACTGGATCCGCTGGCCTATTTGCGCAGCAAAGCGGGCGAGCGGCTGAAAATTAAGAAGTACGTGATTAATGCCAGCGGCGACGATTTTTACACGCCGGACAACAGCCGCTTCTACTACCCGCGCTTACCCGGCGAGAAGTCGCTTAGAGTGGTGGCGAACGCATCCCATGAGGCGGTGCTTTCGGTCGCCGAGCCATCGCTGATTGCCTTCGTTAACCGTTTCCAGGCGCGTAAATCCCTTCCTGCCATCACCGAGCGCCGCCAGGGTGCAGATAAGCTGGTACTCCATTTCTCCGGGCAGCCGGAAAAAGTGGTCGTCTGGCGCGCGAACAACCCGCTGGCACGGGATTTCCGTTATGCCTGCGGCGTCAGATATGAAGCCTTTACGCCACCGGCGATGTCAGGCAACACGCTCAGCGTAACGCTGATGACGCCGGCAACCGGGTGGCAGGCGACGTTTGTAGAGGCGACCTTCAGCGATGGATTTGTGGCGACAAGCCAGGTCTATATCACGCCAGATGGCATCTACCCGGATACTGCGCCGTCTGCGCAAGGCGGAGCCTGCCGCACGCTGCCTGGACGCGGGTTAACGCCCGTAGCGCAGGAGGCGGATTAACGCTTTTGCGTCGCGCGAAGCTGCGAGGGCGTGATGCCGTTTGCCGCTTTAAAGCGGTTGCTGAAGTGGCTGGCAGAGTTGAAACCGCAGGCCAGCGCGATATCGGTTAGCGACTGATTGCTGCTCAGCAGCAGCGCCTTCGCGCGCGCCATGCGGCGCTGCATCACAAACTGGTGCGGCGCCACGCCCATCGACTGGCGAAACATCCGCGCGAAGTGGTACTCGCTGAGCGAAACCTGTGCCGCAAGATCGCAGAGCAGCAGCGGCTCGCCAAGATGCGACTCGATATACTCCAGCACATTGCGCAGCGCGACGGGTGCCAGGCCGCCGGTAACCGTCGGCAACTGCCACTGCACATTGCTGTAGTGCTGAACCAGGTGCGTCAGCAACAGCGTCGAGGCGGTGCTGAGCGTCAACTGGTTGGCGTTTTGCTGCCAGTCGCAGCCGAGCAGAAACTGGCGGTAGAGCGCGGTGATGCGCGCATCCTGGGAGAAGGTCTTTTCATCGAGGGTGAAGGTTGCCGGGCTGCGATCCCACACTTTCTCCCCCACCTCGCGCAGATGCTCATCGGTGCAGTAGAGGTGCACAAAGGCGAGATTGTCGCGAATATCCCACACCGATTCGCTCTCTTTTGGCATCAAACAGAAGCGATCCGGCCCGCCGCCGTTTTTCCAGCCGGAGGCGGTTTTGTGGTAGCTCTCATAACCGTCGGCAATATAAAGACTGAGGGTGTGGTGGTTACAATACTGGGTGATGTTATCGCGTTTGTTGGACCATGCCGCCAGCTGAATCCCGTCGTGCAGCGCCACCGAGTTATGCAGCACGGCGTTGTGTTTGCGCAGGTTTTCAAAGGCGTCATAGCTATCAGTCATTCGCGGCACTTATCGTTTCTCCACCAGATCCCCAGTCTATGAAGAGCGAATAGCAGAAGCCAGCGTTGTGTAAAGAAAAGCGCAAGAATATGCAAGTCGCCCGCAAGCGGGTGCAAGCAAGGCTTGTCGTGCCTGACGACAATAGGCGTTCATGAAAGCGAACGGGAAGCGATATGAACGCATTACTTTATAGTCTGGTGGTGGTGATTTGGGGCACAACGTGGATTGCCATATTTTTGCAGCAGGGGCCGGTGGCGGCACCGGTGTCGATCTTCTGGCGCTTTGCGCTGGCGACCACGGTGATGATGCTGGTGCTGCTGGCGCGGGGCAAACTGCGTGCGCTGTCGCGGCGCGATCACCTCTTCTGCCTGTTGCAGGGCGCGTGCGTTTTTGGCTTCAACTTCTGGTGCTTTTATACCGCTGCGGCGTGGATTAACACCGGGCTGGAGTCGGTGATCTTTTCGATGGCGGTGCTGTTCAACGCCGTTAACAGCTTCCTTTTCTTCGGGCAGAAACCGCCCGCGCGCTTTTTTGCCGCCGCGCTAATGGGGCTGGCCGGGATCGTCACCCTCTTCTGGCAGGATCTGGTGGCCAGCGGCTGGAGCAGCAGTGTATTACTGGGCATTGCGCTGTCGGCGCTCGGCACGCTCGGCTTCTCGTTTGGCAATATGATCAGCCTGCGCCATCAGCGCAACGGGCTTGAGATCGCCACCACTAATAGCTGGGCGATGCTCTACGGCACGCTGATTATGGGGGCGGTTGCGCTGCTGCGTGGAGAGGATTTCACGCCGTTGTGGAGCGTCAACTATCTTGGCGCGCTGGTCTATCTTGCCCTGTTTGGCTCGGTGATTGGCTTCGGTGCCTACTTTACGCTAGTTGGGCGCATCGGCCCCGGCAAAGCGGCATACAGCACCCTGCTCTTTCCCCTGGTGGCGCTGACCGTTTCAACCTTTTATGAGGGGTACCAGTGGCATGCGCAGGGCGTGCTGGGGCTGGGGCTGATCCTGACGGGCAACCTGGTGATGTTTACCCGCCCGGAGACGTGGTTCGTGCGGCGCAGACCGTCACTCTGTTAAGAGAATGCCGCCTGGGATTCAGGCGGCAAAGCGCTTACTTTTTCAGATCCACCTGCCAGAAGAGGTGTTTGCCAAACGGGTCGACCTCATAGCCCTGCACCTCTTTGCGCACCGGCTCGAAAATCGTCGAGTGGGCAATCATCACCGCCGGCATCTGGTCATGCATCATCTGCTGCGCCTGTTTATAGAGCGCGACGCGTTTGTCGTGATCGGTGGTCGCCTTCGCTTCAGCAATCAGCTGATCGAAGGGTTTGTAGCACCACTTCGCCGAGTTAGAGCCGCCGTTAGCGGCAGTGCAGGTAAAGAGCGGGCCGAAGAAGTTATCCGGGTCGCCGGTGGCGGTGGTCCAGCCCATTAACGCCGCCTGGTGTTCGCCGCCCTTCACCCGTTTCAGATATTCGCCCCATTCGTAGGTCACCACTTTCGCCTGCACGCCCACTTTTGCCCAGTCCGCCTGGATCATCTCCGCCATACGCTTGGCGTTCGGGTTATAGGGGCGCTGAACCGGCATCGCCCAGAGATCGATGGTGGTGCCCGGCGGCAGCCCGGCCTCTTTCAACAGCGCCTTCGCTTTTTGCGGATCGTAGTCGTAATCTTTCAGCTCGCTGTCCGCGCTCCAGACGCCCGGCGGCAGCAGATTTTTCGCCGCCGTGCCGGTGCCCTGGAAGACTGCTTTGATGATCGCCGGTTTGTTAATCGCCATCGCCAGCGCCTGGCGCACTTTGACATTATCGAGTGGCGCTTTTTGCGTGTTGAAGGCGAGGAAGCCGGTGTTCAGCCCCGCTTTGCTCATCAGCGTAATATCTTTGTTCTCTTTCAGGCGCGGCAGATCGGCCGGGTTCGGGAACGGCATCACCTGACACTCATTTTTCTCCAGCTTCGCCACGCGCACCGAGGCATCCGGCGTGATGCTGAACACCAGCCTGTCGATTTTTGATCGCCCTTGCCAGTAGTCATCGAAAGCGGTGAAGAGAATGCGGGAATCTTTCTGGTACTGCGCCAGGCGGAACGGCCCGGTGCCGACCGGATCGCTGTCGACGCGCTGCGGCGTACCGGCTTTAAACATCGCATCGGCATACTCGGCGGAGAGGATCGAGGCGAAGTACCACGCCAGATCGGCGACAAACGGCGCTTCGGGGTGCGCCAGCGTAAAGCGAACCGTGTGATCGTCGACTTTATCGATGGCGGTAATCAGTGAGCCAAATTCGAGGCTTTCAAAATTGGAGTAAGTGCCGTTAGAGACGTTGTGGTAGGGGTTTTTAGGATCTTTTTGCCGCATAAACGAGAAAATCACATCATCAGCATTAAAGTCCCGCGTCGGCTTGAAGTATTTATTGCTCTGAAACTTCACATTTTTTCGCAGATGAAAGGTGTAGACCTTGCCATCTTCACTGACCTCCCAGCGCTCGGCGAGGCTCGGCTGTAACTCGGTGGTACCGGCTTTGAAATCGACCAGCCGGTTATAGACCGGAACCGCGCTGGCATCCACGCTGGTGCCGGAGGTGTAAAGCTGTGGGTTAAAGTTTTCCGGTGAGCCTTCAGAGCAATAAACCAGTGTTTTTGCCGCCACAGAAGAAGTGACTATCAACGTGGTCAACGCCAGAGCAAGTGTTGTCGGTTTGCTAATCATAGTGTTTCCTGTTGTTTTATTTTTAATGCTTGTTGTTTGCCTGCTCATAAATAACATTAAAGTGAAATTGCAAACACCTGATAATACGAATAAAGAAGGAATCACTATGCCCTCGCCGCTAGCCAGTCAATTAACGCAGCGCTTCTTTCGCTACCTGAGTATCACCAGTCAAAGCGACGCAAATGCCACCACCCTTCCCACTACGCCCGGCCAGTTTGATATGGCCCGTGAGCTGGCCAACGAGTTGAAATCCCTCGGTCTTGAGGAGATTGTTATCGACAATTGCGCCACCGTTACCGCCGTGAAAAAAGGCAACGTTGAGGGCGCGCCGCGCATCGGTTTTATCACCCATATCGACACCGTTGATGTCGGTTTATCGCCGCATATTCATCCGCAGATCCTGCGTTTTGAGGGAGAAGATCTCTGCCTCAATGCCAAAGAAGATATCTGGCTGCGCGTGCAGGAGCACCCGGAGATCCTCGCCTATCCCGGGGAGGAGATTATTTTCAGCGACGGCACCAGCGTGCTCGGCGCGGATAACAAAGCCGCAGTAACGGTGGTGATGACGCTGCTGGAGAACCTGACACCAGAGCAACGCCACGGCGATATTGTGGTGGCCTTTGTTCCCGATGAAGAGGTTGGATTGCGCGGCGCGAAAGCGCTGGATCTGGCGCGTTTTGACGTCGATTTCGCGTGGACTATCGACTGCTGCGAGCTGGGCGAGATTGTTTACGAGAACTTCAATGGTGCCAGCGCGCAGATCGACTTTACTGGCGTGACTGCGCACCCAATGTCGGCCAAAGGCGTGCTGGTTAACCCGCTGCTGATGGCGATGGATTACATCAGCCATTTCGACCGCCAGCAGACGCCGGAAAATACCGAAGGCCGCGAAGGCTATATCTGGTTTAACGGCATGGAAGCCGTTCAGGGACATGCCAGCCTGAGCGCCAGCATTCGTGATTTCGATAAAGAGAGTTTCGCCCGCCGTAAAGCGCAGATTGGCGAGGTAGCTGAGATGATTGCCGCGCAATACCCGACGGCAAAAGTGGAGTACCGCGTCAGCGATATCTACAGCAATATCAGCAACGCGATTGGTGAGGACCGCCGCGCCATCGACCTGATGTTCGAAGCGATGGAGACGCTCGGCATTACGCCGAAACCGACGACGATGCGCGGAGGTACAGACGGTGCGGCGCTCTCGGCTAAGGGTTTGTTAACGCCAAACTTCTTTACTGGCGCGCACAACTTCCACTCGCGCTTTGAGTTTTTACCCCTGCGCGCGTTTGAAGCCTCCTACAACGTGGCGTTACAGCTCTGCCTGCTGGCGGCCCGTTAAGATAATGCAGCCCGGCAACGGGCTGCTTTTTTTATCACGCCGGTTTATGCGCCAGCAGCGTGGCGAAGCGCAGTTTGATGCGGTTGCCCTGCTCATCGGTGCGGTGCAGCTCCCCCACCTCTTCGTTATATTTCAGCAACTTCCAGCCCGCGTAGTAGTTACGCAGCTCACCCTCTTTGAAGGCAAACGGAAAGCCGACATTGCACGGGTAATCGGCGGTATCCATCGCCGCGACAATCAGGTTATGCCCGCCCGGTTTGGTGCAGCGCTGCATGTTCGCAATCAGCCCCGGAATGGTTTTCGCTTCGAGGAACATCATCACCACGGTGGAGAGAATAAAATCATATTCGCCCTCAAAGCTCAGGCTGTTTAAATCAACGCTGTCGATATGCAGGTTATTCAGCCCTTCTGCTTCACGGATGCGCTGGAGATTGCTCAGGCTGTTGGGGTTTTTATCCCAGGCCGTGACATCAAAACCTTTATTTGCCAGGTAGAGGCTGTTACGCCCGTTACCGCAGCCGAGATCGAGCACCTTGCCTGGCGTGATGTAATTCATCGCGTTCAGCACTTCCGAGTGCGTCGGGGTCATCCCATATTTTTCAGTAAAGTAGTTCTCATCACGCATGGTCATTATTCACAGCCTTTAATTGGTATTTTGCATGCATTTTATGAATTTCACCCGTTGATAGCCAGCGCCCAAATATTTGCTACGGTTAAGTGATGACACCCGGAGAAGATAAGCATGAGCAAATACCGCCTCAGTGATGAGACGCGCCTCTTCAGTTATCAGTTGGGCGGCGAGAAAAAGAGCGTTGCGCTGCGCCAGATTATCGCCCTGCGCGATTTTAATGATGTCACCGCCGGCAGCGCAGGCGGCTGGGTTGATGATGAGCAGGTGCTCGATCAGGAGGGAAACTGCTGGATCTACGATGAAAACAGCATGGTGTTTGATGGTTGCCGCATCCGGGGCAACGCGCGCATTACGGGATCGTGCGTCATCTGCCTGAATGTCGAGATCGGCGATAACGCTTGGGTAGATGGCTGCGAGCTAAGCCACGGCGCGATTTTGCGTGACAACGTCACGGTGCAATCCTCTACCGTGCGCGGCGTCTGCCAGTTGCGCGATGAGGCGCGCATCCTTAGCGGCTGCGACATCATTGCTGCGCGTGGGTTAACCCAGGAGCACGAACAGGTACTACAAATTTACGATCGCGCGACGGTCAGCCAGTCGCGTGTGGTTCACCAGGCGCAAATTTATGGCGATGCCATCGTCAATTACGCCTTTATCGAGCACCGCGCCGAGGTGTTTGATTTTGCTCTCCTCGACGGCAATGAGATTAACGACGTCTGGGTGTGCGACTGCGCCAAAGTCTATGGCTACGCCCGGGTGATTGCCGGTCGACAGGAGGATGAGATCCCGACCCTTCGTTACAGTGCGCAGGTGGCGGAAAATGCCCGCGTCGAAGGCAATTGTGTACTGAAACATCACGTATTAGTTGGCGGCCATGCGCAGCTGCGCGGCGGGCCACTACAGCTCGATGAAAAGGTGGTGATTCAGGGCAACGCGCGCATCGAGGGAAATGTGCTTATCGCGCATGAAGTGGAGATCGCCGATAACGCGGTGATTATTGCCCCAGAGGATGACAGCCTGTTGCTGCGCGGCCCGAAAGTAGTTAACGGCGATCAACACATCACCCGCACCCCGCTGGTCGGCTCACTCTGACAAGCACCTATAAATTTATTTTCATCCGCCGGGAATAAAGCGCCGCGCCCTTCGTCTTATCTGCTCACTATGAGCAGGATGAGCGAATGATGAACAACACTCCTTTAACCTCCACGCAGCTAACGGTGCGCCTTGCGCTGATTGGCCTGGTGCCGCTTCTGGTTATGCTGCTGTTTCTTTGGGGCGGCGGCTGGCTGGCGCCCGAACGGCTCACTTCGGACAAACTCGTTAATGCGTTACAGCAGTCCGGCGGCGAGCACCCCGGCTTTCGCCGCAACCATGCCAAAGGGATCTGCGTCAGCGGCGAGTTTATCTCCAGCGGCAAGGCAGGCGTTATCTCTCGCGCCGCGCTGTTTGCGCCGGGAACTACGCCGGTGATTGGCCGTTTTGCTATTGCGGGCGGCAACCCCTCCGCGCCGGATTACGCCGTGCCGGTGCGCAGCCTGGCGCTGGCCTTTGAACTCCCGGACGGCGAGCAGTGGCGCACCGGCATGAACGCGATGCCCTTTTTCCCGGTGCGCAGCGTAGAGGGTTTTTATGATATGCAACTGGCAACGCGCCTCGATCCCGCCACCGGCAAACCGGACCCGGCAAAGGTAAAAGCGTTTCTTGAGAAGCACCCGGAAGCCGCGCCTTTTCTCGCGTGGGCAAAAGCGAACGTGCCCTCCAGCAGCTGGGCCAGTGACCGCTTTAACAGCCTAAATGCCTTTCGCATGATCGACAAAACTGGCAACGAGCAGCTGGTTCGCTGGAGCATGGTGCCGCAGACGCCTTATCAACCCATCAGCGCAGAGCAGAAGCAGGATAAAAACTTTTTACAGCGCGATCTGCGCCAGCGCCTCGATCAGGCCTCGCTGAAGTGGGATTTGGTCATTACCGTCGCCAACGCGCAGGATGACGGCAGCGATGCCTCGCGGGCCTGGCCTGCCGGGCGGCAAACGATCAATGCCGGTACGCTGGTGCTGAACCGCGCCGTTGAGCAGGCGCAGGGTGACTGCAATGACATCAATTACGATCCGCTGATCCTGCCGGACGGTATCGCCGCCTCGAACGACCCGCTGCTGAATGCCCGTTCATCCGCGTATGCCAAATCCTACAACCTTCGCACCCGCGAACAAGCCGGAGCCCACTGATGAAACAGGTCGCTTATTTCCACCCGCTGCTGCGCGCGGTTCACTGGCTGATGGCCGCCGCCATTATTGCAATGCTGTTTATCGGCGTCGTGATGGTCTCTACGGTCTCCTCCCTGCACAGCCTGCTGGTGACGATCCATAAACCGCTGGGTTTGATGATCTTTCTGCTGGCGCTGGTGCGTTTGTGGTTACGCTTCTATACCGCCACGCCACCGTTGCCTGCCTCGCTGCCGGTCTGGCAACGCGCGATGGCGCATCTTTCGCACTGGGCGCTCTATGCGATGATGCTGGCACAACCGTTAATTGGCTGGGCGATGCTCTCGGCGGCTGGTTATCCGGTGACGCTCGGCGGTGGATTTGTGCTGCCACCGATAGTCCCGGTGAATAATGACTGGTATGCGCTGCTGCGTCCGTTGCATTCTGTGGTGGCGCTGGCGCTGTTTGTCACCGTAATGGCGCACCTCGCCGCCGCACTGCTGCATGCACTGGTGCTGCGCGATGGGGTGTTTGAGAGCATGTCGGGAAGCCGCAGACGATGAACGATGATGAAATCCGCGAGGTGATGCCGCATCTCTACCGCTTTGCTTTGTGGCTGGCGCATAACCCGCATACTGCGGAAGACCTGGTGCAAAGCTGCCTGGCGAAAGCCCTTACGCGGCAGCGTAATAGCGAGCAGAGCCTGCGCGCCTGGCTCTTCACCATTCTCTATCGTCAGTTTGTCGATGGTGAACGGCGGCGCAAACGCTACCTGAAAGTGCTCACCTTTTTCACCGGCGAAGAACCTGGTGGTTTTACCACCGAGTCGCTGGCTATTGCCGATGACACGCTCGCCCTCTTTGCCACGCTGCCGACGGAGTATCGCGCCGTGCTGCTGCTGGTGAGCGTTGAAGGGCTGAGTTATAAAGAGGTGGCGCAAACCCTCGACATTCCGCCCGGCACGGTGATGTCACGCCTGTCACGGGCGCGCAAAATGCTGCATGAAAAACTGGAAGGCCAGCCAACGCCGTTAGCGTTAAGGAGATTGAAATGACGTTGCCACCGGATGAACACGATCTGCACGCCTGGCTTGATGGCGAGACCGATGAGGCGACCTCAGCGCGCATTGAACACTATCTGGCGCAAAACCCGCAGGCCGCCCGCGAGGTTGCAGGCTGGCGGCAGGATGCGCAGCGCCTGCGCCAGGCAATGGATCGCCATACTGTTTCGCTTGAGATGCCGGAACCCCGCGCGCTGCGCCGCCAGCAGCGTCAGCTGCGGCAGTGGAAGCTGGCAACGGCCTTCGCGCTGGTGATGGCGCTCGGCGTCGGCGGTTTTACCGGCTGGCAGTTGAAAGAGTCACAGATGGCGCTGGCGCATGCGCCGATGGAGGACGCGGTACAGGCCTACAAACTGTTTGATAACACCGCTATCACCCCAATGGATGTGGCGACGACGCAGCAAACGGAGCTTACCCACTGGGTCGGGCGCTACTTTATCAACGGCAATCAGCCGCCAAATCTGGAGCAGTATGGCTTTACGCTGGTCGGCGCACGGCTTGTTGCCACGGCGCAGGGTCCGGCGGCGCTGATTATGTATCAGGATCCGCGCGGCACGCGGGTTGGCTGGTATATCCGCCCCTTAAGCCCGGGGAAATTACCCCACGGTGAGCGCAAGGCTGAGGATGTGATGACGCAGTACTGGAGCGACGATCACTACAATTACGCGCTGGTTACGCCGCTGAACTCCCCGGCGGTAAACGGGCTGCGAAAAGCGGTTTCGCAGGCGAACAGCTAAGGCTTATTCATCATTGAGCGTGACGATTTTGCCCCAGATATTCTGATCGTCGAAGCGGCCGTTGAGAAATTCGGCCTCTCTCTGGCAGCCTTCGAGGGTAAAGCCGTTACGCTCTGCGACGCGGTTACTGGCCTCGTTAGCAACCCGGCATTTGATGACAAAGCGGCGGATATCGCCGCGTTCGGCGTAAAAGCGCATCATCGCCTGCATCGCGCGGGACAAAATCCCCTGCCCCTGCGCCGCTTCATCCAGCCAGTAGCCGATGTAGGCCGCTTTGTTGGTCGGCTCGATGGCATTGAGGGAGAGAACACCGACCAGCAGGTGATCGTGCAGGATCAGGAACATCTTCGCGTAACCGCGCTGATGTAACAGCCGGTTGCTCTGGGCGGTTTTACGGGTGGTCTCAATGGATGTGACATACTGCGGCCAGTCGAGATAGCGCTGTAAGCTGTCGCGGTTTTTGACAATCAACTGGTGAAGATCGTGAACAAAGCACTCATCAATCATTTCGAGCGTGAGTTGCTCGTCAACCTTAATCACCGCATCCGGGCAAGTCGGTTCCTGTAACATCGTTCCTCCTGAAAAACATCGCCCCCATTAGGGGGCGATTAAAAAGCTTAGCGCATGATGCGGTCATCTACGTAGTTCCGCTTCTCCGGCGCGGGTGGGAAGTATTGGTAGAGCCAGGTTTCGCTGATCGCCTCGCCCTGGCAGCGCAGGAACATGCGCATCTCTACCGGGTCGGTCGACGCATTGGTCGGATACCAGTCGAACTGAATGCGATAACCGTCAAACGGCTCGACGTAGAGGATCTCCACCTGTTTCGCTTCCCCGTTTGAGAGCGTAATCACCGGCTCAATCCCTTTCGGCGCGGCGGCTTTCAGATCGCCGCCGACAAAATCGATGGCGAAACGACGCGCCCACTTCTCCGGATAGTGCTCGCCCGGCGCCCAGCCTTCCGGGAAGCCGCCCATGCCGGTTCGCGTTGCATAGACGTTTGCCAGCGGTGAGCGCACCGGCGGCTGTGCGCTCCAGTAGAGGCGATACTCAAAGGCCAGCTCGTCGCCGGCTTTAATCGGTTTTTCCGGCTGCCAGAAGCAGACCACGTTATCCAGCGTTTCGCCGGTGGTCGGGATCTCCATCAGGCTCACCGCGCCTTTGCCCCACTTATTGCGCGGCTCTACCCACAGGCTCGGGCGTTTGTTGTACCAGCCCATCACATCCTGATAGTGGCTGAAATCGCGGTCGAGCTGCAGCAGGCCGAAGCCTTTCGGGTTCTCATCCTGGAAAGCATTGAATTGCAGCTTTTGCGGGTTATTCAGCGGGCGGCAGATCCACTCGCCGTTGCCGCGCCACATCGCCAGGCGGTCGGAGTCGTGGATCTGCGGGTGGATGGTATCGCAGACGCGGCGCTCGTTATTGCCGCAGCTGAACATACTGGTCATCGGCGCGATGCCCAGTTGCTTGATCGCCTTACGGGCGTAGAGGCGGTTATCCACCTCCATGATTACCTGGCTCTTCTCGCAGTGGATAACGAACTTATAGGCGCCGGTCAGGCTGGCGCTGTCGAGCAGCGCGTAGACGGTAAAGGTGGTATCGCCCGGCTTCGCCGTTTCGAACCAGAACGAGGTGAAGTCCGGGAACTCTTCCGGCGTATCGGTAAAGGTGTCAATCGCCACGCCGCGCGCGGAGAGGCCGTACTGGAAGGTGTCATCTACCGCGCGGAAATAGCTCGCGCCGAGGAACGAGACAACGTCGCGGCGCGCCAGCTCCGGGGCTTTGAAGGCGCGGAAACCGGCAAAGCCGAGATCGCTCTGCCCTTCAAGCTGTTTGGTGTCAACGCCCGCGTCGTGATAGTTGAACAGCTCCGGGCGGAAGTGAATTTCACGCGCCTGGTGGGTCGCCTGATCCAGCGAGAACATGCGCACGCGGCGGCGAAAACCCATGCCGACATGGAAGAACTGCACATCCAGCTGGCGGCCTTCAACGTTATTCCATAACGAGTGCTGCGCATCATACTGAATGCTGTTATAGGCTTGCGGCGTCAGGTTAGCCAGCGTCGGCGGCAGCGCTTTCGGCGCGCCTCCCCATGGCTGTTCGGCCAGATCGTGCGCCATAGATTGCAGCACGGAGAAGTCGAAACGGCGGCTTTGACCATCGGCGATGTCGGTCTGCGCTGCAGATGCCGCTCGCGAGAAGAGCGAGGCAACGCCAGTGGTGCCGTAAGTTGCCGCGAGGGCCATGGATGCTTGAATAAATCGTCTGCGGTTCATGCCTGGTAACACGTCCTTCTGGTCGTAAAATGGCATTTCGCGATATCGCGAAACAGCGGCAAAAGCGTATGACTGATGAAGGCACCACTCTAGACAAAATTCATTGAGAATCCAATTGTTGGCCGCTGATTATCTGAGCAAATCGCGAAATTTTCCCAGGCTTTAGGAGCAGCCTGAAAACTATGTAAAGATCTGTTTGCCACTAAAGCCAAACACTTCCCTTGTGTGTTCTCATTCCAGGCATAGCTACTCGTAATCGGGGGCAACGTCCCGTTTTATTGAAATATCTTCAGGAAAGCCAGGCGCAACAATGTCGTTACGCCATACCGGAGTCGAGAGAGTTAAAAGCCAAAGACCGGACTGTATTCGGGAGCATATTTTTCTTTTCTGAGTTGCGCATAGAAATCCAGCAACTCGGCTTTCGAGTTAATCTGAATAACATATCCGGCAGGATGAATAAATATGGGTCTATCAGCAATATCAAAACCAGGGCTGAAAGGATTACCCGTTTCATCATTGTGCCAGACGAGTTTCCCCCCCTTATATCCCTCATTCGCTATTTCTCTGTTTAATGCCTGAACAATAGTCATACCAAAAAAATGCAAGTTGCCCATGTTGGCATCCTCACCCTGGCCGGGTAAGGCTTTTGGTTTGAGAAAATCCTGTTTGAAATTCCCCCGCAGGGCTTTTGGTGATGATGTTAATGGCCGGACATTAACCGATTGGTTAACATTTGGAATGATAGAAAATAAATCATAATCTGCGGTGATGGGCCTGGAGTCAGCATAATCACTACCAGATTCAGGTGGGTTGGTCATTACCCGCACAGGATTGGATTTATCATCAAACACCTGTCCATCGCTGTTGATAATAAACTCCTGGCGTCCACTGGGATAGTCAGCGTAATAATGACCATTACCCATCTCCGTTAAGTTTCCGGTGCTGATGAGCTCATTTATACGGTATTTGCTGATTTTTAAATCAATGGCTAAAGCGCCTTTTTTTACCGCCGAGGCGATATAATCACTCTGTTTATGGTGAGAAGACGGCGAAATTTTGGAATAAACCGGCTTTTCCGCAATAAATCCTGCTGTCGGTCCAGTCTGACTTGATTTCGCTTTAATATGAAAATTTTTCGAAGGATAACCTTCGCTTAATAGCGTCCTACCCAAAGGATTGGGCATTCTGATCCCGAGCACCACATTGTATTTCATCGCCACACGCTTAAACGCATCGGCGTAGAGTAAATCGGTTATGGTTGTATGCCTGCCAGCGGTCAGGTGACTATCCCCTTGATCTTCATTAACGTCCTCTGAACGCTGCGCGTGCAGATTTTTTTTTGCCATGTACGCAAACATAGGTTACTCCGCATAAATGGAAGAAGGTTGCTTTTTAAGCATAGTGTTTTTTGGCACTGAAGAGGGAAAGCGTGAACGCTTGTGATGTACAAGGCTTGGCGATGGCTGTCGCCGATGAGACTTCGTAAAAAAGGATCCGCGCCGGGCGCTTGCTGCGCCCATTTGCAGTGAGCATTAAAATGGGGGCCAGTTACTGGCTAAGGCAACATGAATCAGAGGTTAAAGCCGCCTGGTTGGCGGCCTTTCGTGAAGGTTTATTAGGCGGGAAAAGAGCCTGACAGGGTAGCTGTATGCGCATGCATTTTTATGCAAATGAGAGCAAAAATCTGACTTTGCCCTGTCAAAGCAGCCCGCAACGGCGTTTGCTGCGCTCTTCAGCCTGTTGATAAAGGGCAAACTCATCAAGCACCGGGCAGCCGAGCGCGGCTTCAAACTGCTGCTGGCTGGCGTTGCCATGGCTGCGCGCCTGGGTAGCATTCCCGAGATTGGACTGAAAAATCCCGGCGGCGCTGACAGGTAGGAAGTCTTCATAGATGATGGGCTGCGCCACGACCCAGCCGCGCTCAATCAGCGGCTGCGGATCGTCACCGGGGCGAATCGCCTGGCGGTGCGCCTCCCCGGTCGGCGTCAGGCGATAGCGGAACCAGGCCAGCCCCTGCTTGCGCAGCAGCATCTCGCTGTCGGGAAAGGCTTTAAACACCTCCTGCAAATGGAGCTGATGCGTGAGATTATCTTTGCCCGTCCCGGCGCTGTTCAGCAGCCGGTCGTAAAGTTCGCGCCCTTTCTGCGTCAGTGCGACGCCGCGCTGCTCAATCTCACCAAAGCGCGCCGTGTGGGTACCGTGATGCTCGCCGCTGAACAGCACCGGCTCATCAAGAGCTTTAAAACTGGTCTGGCGCAGCAGGATTGGCACTTCGCGGCGCGGCGGCCCTTCGATGAGGATTTTTGGCTCAATGCCGTACTCCGGCATCAGCGCCTGCACCCGGTCGATATCCAGCGTGCGCGGGGTTAAGTGGTTGATATGACAGCCGGGGAAACAAACTACATCGGCAATTAAGCGATGCTCGTCATGCAGCGCCTGATAGGTTTTTTCATCGACGGTGGCATGGCGATGCCAGCGGAACGTCTCCAGCGCCTCTTTGACAAACAGTTGCGCCTGCTGAGTGGTAAAGCCGCCGTTCAGTTCATGCACTTCAATCAGTTGCCGACAGGCGGGCGTGAAGATGTCGCGCTTCGAAAGAATCGCGGCCGCCCGGTCGCGCAGCGTCTCGTTTTCAATCAACTCCAGGCGTAATAGCGAGGTGAAGATACGAAACGGATTGCGTGAGAGCGCCTCATCGTCAATCGGACGAAAGGCGGTGGAGTGAACCGGCACGCCTGCCTGGGAGAGGTCGTAATAGCTGACCGGGAACATCCCCATAATCGCAAACATGCGCCGCAGGGTGGAGAGCTCCTCCGCGCTGCCGACGCGGATCGCGCCGTGGCGCTCGACGTTCAGCCTGGCAAGCTCATCGGCATTCACCAGCTGTTCGTGAAGACGTGGATTGTGTTCCAGTACAGCCATGTTCACATCAGCCACAAGCTCCAGCAAGGTGCCATACTGCGGGACTTCCTGCTGGTACATGGCCGACATCGCCTGTGAAAATTGTTCCCTGATCTCATCTGCCGTGATGCTGTACGTCATAGTCTTCTCTCTCCACGCTATTATCTCTGGAGTGTAGAGAAGCCTGCACGCGCCCGTGCGGGGAAATTTACAAAGTGTGATCGTGGCAAAAAACGCGCCTCTTCCGTTCGTATTCGAACATAACAAAAGATTATGGAACGCAGCGCGGACAAAACCCTGGAAACATGCTGGTTTCGTCACATTGCGGGCAGAATGTGTTTGTAACTCAAAAGGATTGGATGTTAATAATATTTTGCAAACTGGTTATCAAAATTAAACAAATCTGCGAGCCACCTTCGCCACTCGGTTTTAACATTATCTTATGGAAAAAAACGCTCTCTTTTCACAGCGCATCCGACTGCGCCACCTGCATACTTTCGTCGCGGTCGCGCAACAAGGAACATTGGGTCGCGCTGCTGAAACACTCAACCTGAGCCAGCCTGCTCTCTCAAAGACCTTAAATGAACTTGAACAGCTTACCGGCAAACGGCTGTTTGAGCGTGGACGCATGGGCGCGCAGCTTACCCACGTTGGCGAGCAGTTTTTAAGCCATGCGGTGCGGGTGCTGGACGCGGTCAATATTGCCGGGCAGTCGTTAAGCGATCAGGAAGAGAAAAATTGTGAGTTGATTCGCGTCGGCGCGCTTCCCACAGCGGCGCTGGGTATTTTACCGGCCGTGATTGGCCAACTGCACAAGCAGCAGCCAGATATCACTATTCAGGTGGCGACCGCTAATAACCCGATGTTGCTGGCCGGGCTGAAGACCGGCGAGCTGGATGTCGGTATCGGACGCATGTCCGATCCTGACCTGATGTGCGGCTTACACTATGAACTGCTGTTTCTGGAGTCGCTTGAACTGGTGGTGCGCCCGCGCCACCCGCTGTTGCAGAGCACCGTCACCCTGAGCCGGGTGCTGGAGTGGCCGGTGGTGGTTCTGCCGCAGGGCACGGTGCCGCGACAGAACGCCGAGGAACTGCTCGCCAGCCAGAATTGCACCCTGCCGACAGGCTGTATTGAAACTCTCTCAGCCTCCCTTTCGCGGCAGTTGACCGTCGAATATGACTATGTCTGGTTTGTCCCCTCTGGCGCGGTGAAAGACGATCTGCGCCTTGGCTCCCTGGTGGCGCTGCCTATTCCACCGCTGGGCATCGGCGATCCGATTGGTATTATCACCCGCGTCGACGCCCCGCTCTCACCGGCGGCGCTCACCTTAATCAGCTATATCCGTAAAACGCTGCCCGATTGATGCTTCTCTGCTCTAAATTCGCTGTGAAAGAGGCTTGTTTACCTTTACCTGAAACCAATCTTAAACAAACATTTCAGCACGAGGACGCCAGCGAAAGGCGCTGATAGACTCAAAGGTACTCACGACAGCAAGAGGAAGATCATTGTTATGCAATATGATGAACAGCAGCTTATCAATGGGCTTTTTCAGCGCCTGAAACAGGCTGAACAACAAAACGGCCAGCGCGATGCGCAAGCCGAGCGCCAGATTGCCGAACTGGTCAGGCAGCAGCCGGCTGCGCCCTACTATATGGCGCAATCGATGCTGATCCAGGAAGCGGCATTAAAACGCATGCAGGCGCGTGTGCAGGAGCTGGAAAATCAGCTGGCGCAGCAGCAGAGCCAGCACTCATCCGGCGGCGGCAGCTTCCTCAGCGGTCTGTTTGGCGGTAATAAAAACCAGCCTGTTCAGCCCGCGCAAAACTGGGGCGCGCCGCCGGTGCAACAACAACCGCAGCAGTATGCTTCCCAGCCACCTACTGCGTCGCGCGGGAGCGGATTTATGGCGGGCGCGCTACAAACCGCTGCGGGCGTGGCAGGCGGTGTGGTGATCGCCGATATGCTGACCAGTATGTTTCACCACTCCCAGCCGCAAGAGATCGTTAATATCATCGAAGAGCCAGCGGCCGCCGCAAGCGACGTCACGCAAAATGATGCGTTTAATTCCGATGCATTTAATAACGCTTCCGACACGCACTTTCTCGACAATAGCGATCCTTACCAGGCAGACAGCGTCAGCGATTATCAAAATGATGATTTCGGCAGTGACGATTTCAGTAACGATGACGACAGCTTTATTTAACGCTTAAATCACTTCCTGCGCCGGATAGCACCGCAGCTATCCGGCCTGTTTCAGCGCCATATCGCGTAGATCCAGCCCATCACTCCCCTCTCCGCTTTCCCTACCAGATCCAGTAGTCTGCGCAAAGTGCATCATATATTGATGCTACGCTACGCAGCACTCACACCAGGTGGGTTCAAAAAAACACCATCATATGCTGAATATGGAGAAGGGAATGTTCGCAAAAACAATTGCTCGATCGCTGGCAGTTGCCGCCTGCTTGTTTGCGCTGTCGGCGTGTGACGATAAAAAAGCAGATGAGCCTCAACAAGCCTCGCAAAGCTCGGCAGAACAAGCTGAGATCACAAAATATAACTCTTATATTGAGGCGGCTAATATGTCCTCCTCCTCATTTGGTGAGCAACTGGATCAGTATAAAAAATATATTGCTCCTGCCTTCTCCGGAGAAAAGTCGCGGAGCGATCTCTTCTTCCCCGGTTCTGACACCACCATCCCTCGCGTCAAGGATCTGTTAGATAAAGCCCACGCGATGGAGCCAGCGATGAAAGATCTCGATGACTCGGCCACTCGCTATAGCGAAGCGCTGGGGCAGGCTGAACCCGTCAACCGCGAACTCTATAACTACATCAACTCCAAAACCTATAAAAGCGACAACGGTGACAAAGGCCGCGAATTGCAGCCGAAGTTTATTAGTGCAATGGAGAAACTGGTTGTCGCGCAGGCAGATTTCTTAAATGCCATTGATAAAAAAGACCGCGAGCGTATTAAAGCCGAATACGAGAAAACGCCGAAAGACACCGCTGCTTATTACCGCATCGGCTCTATCTACTACCTGAAAGAGAGCATGGATGCCGCCAGTGGCTTTATTAATGGCGAAGGTTTAGGTGATAAAAAGGACGCTTTCAAGAAATCACTGGATCAGTTCAACGAAGCGCTGACTGCTTATGACGCCAAAATGCGTGAGAGCAATAAAAAAGGGTGTTCAAGCCTGATCTTCACCGCTAACTCCTATCTCTCTACCGGTCGTGATGTGATTAGTCATACCGAAGATGGCACCTACGAAAAAGAGGCGAATGAGCCGAAGCAGTTCCACATGATGCAATCCACGCAGGGAAATGATGTTCGCGATCTGATGCAGCATTACAACAACGTCATCAACGCGATCAATATCGGCACCTGCTAAGTTGCTGTTTGCTTGAATGACAAAATAAAAGAGGCCGGATAATCCGGCCTCTTTTTTTATCTCAACATTTATCTCAACGTCAGAAGGTTTCCCAGTTATCACCGCTCGCCAGTGCCGGTCGCTGCGGGGTAAACGGTTTTGCCGTCGGCGTGGCGCTGTTCTGGCGCTGCGCCTCTGCGCCGTTCAGCCGGAATGCACCGACCGCCTGGGTCAGACGCGCGGCCTGCTCTTCCAGCGACGTAGCTGCGGCTGTGGCTTCCTCAACCAGCGAGGCGTTCTGCTGCGTCACATTATCCATTTCGGTGATCGCCTGGCTTACCTGCGTGATGCCTTTGCTCTGCTCATCCGATGCGGCGGCAATCTCCAGCATGATATCGGTGACGCGTTTAACGGCGGTCACGATCTCATCCATCGTTTCCCCGGCGGAAACCACTTCGCCGGAGCCCTGCTCAATCAGGCTGACGGACTCGCTGATCAACGCTTCGATCTCTTTCGCCGCCTGAGCACTGCGGCTTGCCAAAGTACGTACTTCGCTGGCAACGACGGCAAAGCCGCGACCCTGCTCACCGGCGCGCGCGGCTTCCACCGCCGCGTTGAGCGCCAGGATATTGGTCTGGAAGGCGATGCTGTTGATCACGGCGGTAATTTCAGAGATTTTGCGCGAACTGGTGGTGATATTGCCCATTGTCTGCACGACGCCGGAGACAATCTGGCCGCCTTTCGTCGCTTTGCCTGACGCGTCGCGCGCCAGACCGCTGGCGTGATGCGCGTTATCCGCGTTCTGCTTCACGGTCGCGGTAAGCTGCTCCATGCTGGCGGCGGTCTCTTCAATCGCGGCCGCTTGCTGCTCGGTACGCGAAGAGAGATCGGTGTTACCGGCGGAGATTTCGCTGGTACCGCGATAGATCTCTTCCGCCCCCTGGCGCACGGTGGCGACGGTAGTAACCAGTGAGTGCTGCATGGCTTGTAAGTCGTGGCTCAGACGCCCAATCTCGCTGCGGCCTGTTGGTTCGTCCGGCAGCGTCAGATCGCCGGAGGCGATACGTGAAATACGCTGGGCAGCGCGTTGCAGCGGATTAATGACCACACGACGCAGTACGGTAAAGGTGATGATGGTCAGCACCAGTGCAAAAGCAAACGCGGCGGCCATAAAGATCAGGCCAAGCTGTGTGCGGCTGTGGGCTTCCTCTTTCAGGTGCTGCGCGCGCTCGGTGCGGATCTCAATCGCTTTCAACAATACGGCGTTGTAGGCGTCATCCAGCTGGCGCGCCTGCTCGCTTTCATGGTTGATAATCGCTTCAAACATGCCGTTTTTGGCATATTTCAGCATGGGTTGCAGCCCGGCGGTGTAGGCGTCAAAACGGGCAGTGAGATCGTTATCCAGCGTCAGGTCGGCCTCGGTTTTCACCGGGCGGTCCATATATTGTTTAAAGTTTTCCTGCGACTGTTTAATGCGCTTTTCCGCTTCGGCGATGTTGGTTTTTACATCTTCCATTTCGGCGATACGGCTTGCAGCACCTGCGTGAATCAATTTAATTCGGGCGACGCGAAGGTTGTTGGAGCTGTTAGATAATCCCATGCGCACCTGGATCTCCTGCGTCACATCCTGCTGATCGCGGTCGGCCTGCATCAGGAAGTAACCTGCTAATCCGGAACTTAAGGCAAATAGCACCAAAATGCCGGAAAGGATAAAGGAAAAAAGGGGAACCAGGCGAATATTGTGCATAAAACCAATGCCTTGTGTTTGTTGCATTGCTGCTTTGTTATCCATGGCGTCGACTCTCGTATTAGTCTGCTAAGTACAAAGGAATGATATATAGGCATCGGCAATAATTGGATTTTTCTTATGGTGAAAAGCGCAACGGCGGTCACAGATTTGGAGTTTGGTTGCGCCAGCGGAGGGCCCGCTGGCGCGAAGGGAGATTACTTTTCGCCGAAATGGATAACGGTGCGGATCGATTTACCTTCATGCATCAGATCGAAGGCTTCGTTAATTTTGTCCAGCGGCAAACGATGGGTGATAAACGGGTCGAGACGGATTTTGCCCGCCATCGCATCTTCCACCATGCCCGGCAGCTGGCTGCGGCCTTTGACGCCGCCGAATGCGGAACCGCGCCACACGCGACCGGTAACCAGCTGGAACGGACGGGTGCTGATCTCCTGGCCTGCGCCCGCAACGCCGATAATGACGCTTTCGCCCCAGCCTTTATGGCAGCACTCAAGCGCTGCGCGCATAACGTTGACGTTGCCGATACACTCAAAGCTGTAGTCAACGCCGCCATCGGTCATTTCCACAATCACTTCCTGAATCGGGCGATCGTGATCTTTCGGGTTGATAAAGTCGGTCGCGCCCATCTCTTTCGCCAGCGCGAATTTATCCGGGTTGGTATCGATAGCCAGGATGCGACCCGCTTTTGCCTGTACCGCGCCCTGAATGGCCGCAAGCCCGATACCGCCGAGGCCAAAGATGGCAACCGTATCGCCCTCTTTCACTTTCGCCGTGTTGTGCACCGCGCCAATACCAGTGGTAACGCCGCAACCCAGCAGGCAGACCTTATCCAGCGGCGCTTCCTCGTTGACTTTCGCCAGCGAGATCTCAGCACAAACGGTGTATTCGCTGAAGGTGCTGGTACCCATGTAGTGATAAATCGGCTCGCCGTTATAGGAGAAACGGGTGGTGCCGTCCGGCATCAGACCTTTACCTTGCGTGGCGCGCACGGCCTGGCAGAGGTTGGTTTTGCCCGATTTACAGAATTTGCACTCGCCGCACTCGGCGGTATACAGAGGAATAACATGATCGCCCGGCTTCAGGCTGGTGACGCCCTCGCCCACTTCCACAACGATGCCGCCGCCTTCATGGCCGAGCACCGCCGGGAAAACGCCTTCCGGATCGTCACCGGAAAGGGTAAAGGCATCGGTATGGCAAACACCGGTGTGCGTAATGCGTACCAGCACTTCCCCTTTTTTCGGTGGCGCAACGTCGATTTCGACAATTTTGAGGGGTTGGCCTGGCCCGAAGGCTACAGCTGCACGTGATTTCATCTCGCTTTCCTTTTATGTATACGGTGTTGCTTATTTTAGATAAGAGCGTAGCAGATGGCCGACTTCTGCCATCCGCACTGCGCGTTGATCGGCGGTGGTCTCGCCGGCGACCAGCTCATCTTTCAGGTGAATTTCAACCATTTCGCCCATCAGGCCGTTGGCTGCGCCGCGCACGGCGGCGATTTGTTGCAAAATTGCGATGCAGGGTTCGCCGTTTTCCAGCGCCCGCTCCAGCGCGTCAACCTGGCCGCGAATACGCCGCACCCGCGTCAGCACGCGTTTTTTATCTTCAGGTGAATGGGGCATAGAACCTCCTGGATACTATAGGGGGGTATGGTAACTTAGCGGCGATGGTCATGCAAACAAACGTTAGAGGAAGAAAAAGAGTATGGCTGTAAAAGCGCTGGCGGGGTAAATGCGTTAATTATCCTGCTCGTCGATTGACCCACTGAGGGATTAATTATGAATTGATATCTCGATAGCATCACAAAAGATAATAGTTAAAGGGGACTTTTCGCCTGCCAGTGAAATAACCATATATTAACTCAGGTTATTAATTTCGCATGGCACTGTTCCCGTTAGCATGTTTCAGCGCACAACTTAGCGTAAAAATTTTTAAATATTATTCTCGTTTAGCATATTGAACTTAAATTAACGTTTCGCTTAGGTTCTTTCTATATTGTTTGCTAAGATTCTTCCTGGCGAATGAGTAGATATTATGTAAGGAAGATGTATGCGCTGGAATATTACGGATATGTTAGTTTCCCCTGCCACGGGTACGGCATTTGCTTTAGCCAGGACACAGCAGGACAAAGCGGTGATCGTCTGGTACCGGGGCCACTATTTCCTGCGCCCGGGGAATATATTAGTTACTGATTCAAAAGGAATTATCATGGATGGCAGAATGCATGAATTCAAAGTTATCCATACCATGCCCTATTTCCCCACCATCTGGAAAACTTTAAAAAATAGTTGCTCATGTCCAGGGAATGATAATATTTCTTTGCGCGAATGTGATAAACAAAACGAATGCTTATTTCCGCTGTGCCCCTATGGCATAAAACTTTCGACCTAGGCGCTTTCGCAGTGGATATATTATATTTCACCATAAGAATATATCGATCATTTTATAACCCGGCAAGATAATCCCCACCGGGCATTATTTTAACGTTTTAAAGGTTGTCCGGCCGTTTCACGGGCGCGCATCACGGTGATGAAGGTGATTAACGCAGCCCCCATGACATAGAAGGCGGGTGAAAACTTATCGCCTGTCGACGTGATAAGCCACGCGGAGAACCACGGCGTGATGCCGCCAAAGAAGGCCACGGCAAAGTTATAGGCAATCGACAGGCCGCCGTAGCGCACGTTGGTAGGAAAGAGCTCCGCCATCGCTGCCGTGCATGCGCCATCAAACGCTGCGATAAACGCGCCGAGCATCACCATCGCCAGCACCGCTGAGAGCACATCGCCGTTCGCCATGATCATCATCGCCGGGTAACTCAGCAGAATAAACCCCGCACAACCCGCCAGCATCAGCGGCTTACGTCCGTACTTGTCAGAGAGATAACCCATAAATGGCACCAATACCGCAACGGAGAAGAGACCGATAGTGGTGATGGCGTAGGCATTAAGTTTGCTGAAATGCAGCTCAGTGGCGAGGTAGCTTGGCATAAACGTCTGGAGCGTCCAGTGCCCTACCGCTTTGATCACCACAAACCCGACACAGAAGAGCAGCGCGCGCCAGGCGGTCGTCACTGCTTTGCGCAGCGGCGCGGTTTCAATCTGCCCGCTTTTCATCGCCTCAAGAAACTCCGGCGAATCTTCCAGATGCCTGCGCAGATAGAGCCCGACCCAGCCGAGCGGCCCGGCAATCAGGAAAGGAATGCGCCAGCCCCAGTCGTTCATGGTGCTTTCACCCAGCGCGGCGGTGAGCAAGAACACCAGCCCGGAGCCGACAACGAAGGCCATAAAGCCAAAGTTGTCGATCCAGCAGGTGAAATAACCGCGTCTGGCGGTCGGTGCGTACTCTGCCAGATAGGTTGTTGCGCCCGAGCTTTCACCGCCTGCGGCAAAGCCCTGCACCAGGCGGGTGATGACCAGCAGTACCGTGGCGGTAATGCCAATCTGGTGATAGGTCGGCAGCAGCCCCATGACAAACGTTGCGCCCGAGGTGAGCAAAATCACCGTCGCCAGCACCTTCTGTCGGCCTTTACGATCGCCCAACGAGCCGAAGAACAGTCCACCGAGCGGGCGCATGATAAACCCGGCGCCAAATACCGCGAACGAGGAGAGCAGCGCAACGCTGGGGCTGGAGGATTGAAAAAATTGCAGGCCGATAATTGCCGCCAGCGTGCCGTAGAGGCCGAAGTCGAACCACTCCACAAAGTGACCGATGCCGGTGGCGAGCAGAACTTTACGTAATTTGCGCGATCCGCCGGCCTGCGCATCGGCAGCCACCCGGTCGAGTGATTCCTGTACTGGCTGTGTCATTTGCCTCTCCCGCTCTCGATAGTGTTTCTATAATAGATATACTATCTACACTGCTTGTTCGAATTTCGCCCACAGGCGATGATAGAAAATGTGATTTCTCCCCAGCTTTTTCTTACAAAAATCAGGCGGGATCACAGCATTCTGGGGCAAGTTACGCAAAAACGGTTAAGGAATTTCGCAGGATATGCAGCCCGGTCACGGATGTCACCGGGCAGAAGGCGTTATCGTTCGCGCTTTTTCGGCATCATGCGCAGCAGCGTATTGTCTTTGAAAATGTAATGGTGCAGCAGTGCGGCGGCGGCATGCAGGCCAACAATAAAGTAACCGAGCGTGGCGAGGAGTTCGTGGTACTCCTTAAGCGTGTCGACCAGATCGAAATTAGCCTCGGCGGCGTGGGGCATCGGCAGGCCAAAGGCGATCCACGGGCCGCCGCGGTTATACATCATCAGCAGGCCAAGCAGCGGCAAGGCGATAAACAGCAGATAAATCGCCAGATGCCCGAGGTGCGCCAGCCCGGTCATCATCGCGGAGGGTTTAGGCGCAATAGGCGGTGCCGGATGTTTTAGCCGCACCAGTAACCGCGCAACCATCAGCACGAGAACAGAGATACCGCATGAGACGTGGACAATATTGAAATATGGCCGGTAACTGCGCGGCGCAAACCCGCGAAACTCCATGGCGCAGTATGCGCCGACGACCAGCAGCACCACCAACCAGTGGATGGCGATCTGCGGGCCTGAATAGTTGCTACGCATATGAAACCCCTGAAAGAACGAACCGGCTTTCAACATAACGGGGTTTCCTTAAAAATTCATTAACTTTTCTGTATCACTTTTCAGCCACTTAGCGCTTACGCGGCGCGCGTGGTTTACGCAATAAAAACCGACAACGCAATACTGAATAAGCACAAAACATAAGGAGCCTGTGTGGATAAGCTGACGCCGCAAACACTACTGAGTTTAATGGAGGACGCCGTCGCGCGCGCCACCACCTTTTCCGTCTGGCCGCAGGGCGAAGCGCCCGGCGCGAAGGTCAGCCCGGTACAGTTTCAGCTGGAAACAGAGCATACCGGCCCCTCGCCTTTCGATCGCTCGGTGACCGGCGTGCGGGCACCGGAAATCACCGTTTATGCGCCACAGCACCCCAACGGTGTCGGCATTCTGGTGACGCCCGGCGGCTCTTACCGCCGTGTGGTGCTGGATAAAGAGGGCAGCGCCCTCGCGCCCTTCTTTAATGAACGCGGTTATACCCTGTTTGTGATGACCTACCGCTTCCCAGGCGATGGTCATGCCGAGGGAGCAGACGCGCCGCTGGCGGATGTGCAGCGGGCAATGCGCCTTATCCGCGCGCAGGCGGAGCGCTGGCAGCTTGACGGCGACAAACTCGGCGTGATGGGCTTTTCCGCTGGCGGCCACGCGGCGGCGAGTCTCGGCACGCGTTACCACGATTCGGTCTATACACCAATGGACGCCATCGATGAGCAGAGCGCGCGCCCGGCGTTTATGGCGCTGGTCTACCCGGTGATCACCATGCATGCCGATATCGATCACCCGATGTCGCGCCAGCAGCTAATTGGCGATACGCCCGATGAGGCGCAGATCCGCCGCTACTCTGCCGAGGAGCAGGTCAACAGCCAGACGCCGCCAACCTTTTTGCTGCATGCGGTCGACGATCCGGCGGTAAAAGTGGAAAACAGCGTGGTGATGTTCTCCGCGCTGCGCCGCCTCGGCGTGCCGGTGGAGATGCATCTGTTTGAGCAGGGAAAACATGGGTTTGGTATTCGCGATGCGCTGGGCTTACCGGTTGCCGTCTGGCCGGAGTTGATGATGGCGTGGATCGAAAGCAAGGTGTGAAAACGCCCCCGCCCGCTGCGGGGGCGCTGTGATCAGGATTGCAGGTAGACCACCTGGGTTTGCAGATATTCATTCAGGCCGTGGCGACCATCCGCGCCGCCAATGCCCGATTTGCGCCAGCCAGCGTGAAAACCCTGCATCGCTTCAAAATTCTCGCGGTTGATGTAGGTTTCGCCAAACTTCAGCCCGCGCACCGCTTTCATCGCCTGGTTGAGATCGCGGGTGTAGATCGAAGAAGTGAGGCCATAGTCGCTGTCATTGGCCATCGCCAGCGCCTCATCAAGCGTGTCGAACGCCACCACCGGCAGCACCGGGCCAAAGGTCTCCTCATGCATGATCGCCATCTCCTGCTTGACATCCAGCAGCAGCGTCGGCGGATAGAAGTACCCTTTTCCTGCAACTTTTTCGCCGCCGAGGACAACTCGCGCCCCTTCGGCGACGGCGTGCGCCACCTTCTCTTCCACTCGCTGCAAGGCCGCGGCGTTGATAAGCGGCCCCATCGCAATGTCGTTGCGCTGCGCCGGATCGCCAAATTGCACCGCTTTCATCGCTTCGCCGAGGCGGTTGACGAAGCGATCGTAAATGCCCTTCTGCACATAGACGCGCTCGGCGCAGTTACACACCTGTCCGGTGTTGATCACTCTGGAGTCAACAATTGCTTTCACCGCCAGCTCAAGGTCGGCATCGTCGAGCACAATCGCTGGTGCTTTACCGCCCAGCTCCAGGCACACTTTGGTGATATTTTTCGCCGCCGCCGCCATGATCTTCTCCCCCGCGCCAACGCTGCCGGTCATGCTGACCATCGCCACTTTCGGGTTACCCGCCAGCTCCTGACCGACGGTTTCGCCGCGCCCGAGCACAAGGTTGAAGACCCCTTTAGGTAAGCCAACCTGCTCAACGATTTTGGCGAATGCGATGGCGTTACTCGGGGTAAACTCGCTGGGTTTGATCACAATGGTGTTGCCGGTAATCAGCGCGGGCGCCATTTTGCGGGCGATAAGAAAGAACGGGAAGTTCCACGGCAGGATGCCGGTAGTCACGCCCAGCGCACGTTTAAAGACAAAGATATTCTCGTTCGGGCGGTCGCTTTGCAGGATCTCCCCTTCGTAACGGCGCGCCCACTCGGCCATATAGTCGATGTAATCGGCGGTAAAGGAGACTTCGACATCGGCGAGCTGCTGGATTTTGCCCCCTTCGGCGACAATCAGCGCGCTAATTTCGCTGGCGTTGTCACGAATGCCAGCGGCAATTTTACGCAGCCAGCCTGCACGCTCAATGGCGGGCAGCGCTTCCCAGCCGGGCTGAGCCCGCTCGGCGGCCTCGATGGCCTGGCGAGCATCCTCAGCGCGCCCGTCGGGAATACGTGCGAGAACCTCTTCCGTTGCCGGGTTGACCACATCAAGCCAGCCTTCGCCCTGCCAGCTGACAAATTGCCCATCAATAAACATCGGGTGTTGTACGGGTGCTGTCATGATCTGCTCCTGTAATGGCATTGTTTTTAAAAAGCTAACGCGTTGTTAAAAATCTATCGCCGCAATGGGCGATGCCGAGGCTCAGGAGCAACTTTTGTGAGGGAACGCAAAAAAGCGGCGGGAAAAGCGAACAAAAAATTATGCGTTTAGAGGATGGCGCTGCCCGTTTGCGCCACAGCTGACGCAAACGGGCATTGGCCTTACAGCGCGCGCTGGGATAAGGCGTCGGTGAGTTGAGGATCCGCCTGCAGGGTTTGCCAGGCCTGCTCGATCTCCGGGGGAAATTCAACATGCGCCAGGTAATCGCGCCCGTTAGGGCCATAACCGTTCGCGTCATCCCGCAGGCGCGGCACTTCCCCCATCATCAGGGAAAGATAACGTTCAACGGGCCATAAGCCGCGAACGCGGGGCTGGAAAGCCAACCCATCCGGCGTGTTGATCAACCGTGGCGTAAAGCCGGGCCAGCTGAACCAGTGCGGTGCGTTAGCGCACTGCTGGCTGGCGCGGGCGAAGGTCGCCATCGTGCGCCGCTGCATGGTCGGGTCCTGAACAATCACCGCCGTTTTCGGCGCAATCTGTCGGCTCATCAGCAGTTCAAGGCTCAAGCGGGCATTTTCACCGCTGTTGGTTGAGCGGTCTTCAATCAGCAGCTGGCTCTCACCAATTTTCCAGAACTGACGGGCGATGTCGGCGAGGATCGCCGCTTCGCCGCGCCCGGTGGTACGAATCACGTTATAGCGTGGATGGCGGGCAATCGCTGAATAGAGGAAGGTGGTTGAATGACCAAGACCGCCGCTAATCAGCAGCGGTGTTTTTTGCGCTGCCGCCAGTCCGCAGGCAGCTTCAATGGTCGGAATGACGGCATTACCCGCCAGGATCACCACATCTGCCCGCACCGGCGACGGTTTGCCGGTGAAGTCATTTTGCGCCAGCCATTCACCGAGCCTGTTTACGGCGGCGAGCGTCGGCTCAGGCAGAGCGGGAAATGTTGTTTTAAGCATGGAAACCTCCTTCACATTGCTGTCTCCAGCCTAACCGCACGCCGAATAGTGAACAGAGGATCTCTCCTAATCCCGATTTTCACTACTCAGCACCGCACAAAAAGAAAACATTTCGTGACAACGTCACGCAACGAGCGACTATTTTTGTTAGCTTCCCCTGCCACGGTGTAGCGCGTAATCTATATTTTTCTTATGCACTTGCATTGCATTTATGGGCGCACGTAGAATCGTTAGCCCCCTAACTATTCAGCAAGATAATCTTTAGGTCTTCATGCATAACCACACTCGATGTTTTTCTCTGCCGTCTATCGTTACCCATGAGGTCAAAAAGTAATGTCTGAACCCAAACGCGACCCCTACGCGCCGCGTGAATGGGCCGCTCATGAAAAGCCGATGCTGCTCGGCTCCCCTTCAACGCCCTGGCACAGCACGCCGCGGCGCATCGCCTATGGCATTGTCGGTTTGCTGGTCTCCATGACCGGCGCACTGGGTAACGCAATGGTGACGGCGAACCTGCAAAATTTGCAGGGCACCTTTGCCGCCTGGTCAACGGAGATCGCCTGGCTACCGGCGGTATACGTGATGACCAACGTCTCCATCAACCTGCTGCTGGTAAAGTTTCGCCAGCAGTATGGCCTGCGGGCGTTTACCGAAGGGTTTCTGGTGCTCTATGTGCTGGTCACCTTTTTCCACCTCTTTATTAACGATCTCAGTTCCGCGCTACTGGTACGCGGTGCGCATGGCATGGTGGCCGCCGCGCTCAGCTCGCTGGGGATCTACTATCAGATCCAGGCCTGGCCGGCGAAACATCGGTTAAAAGCGTTGACCATCGGCATTACCGGTTCGACGCTGGCAATCCCGATTGCCCGCCTCTTCTCTACCGAACTGCTGCAACTCGACGAGTGGCGCGGGCTCTATCTCTTCGAGCTGGGGCTGGCACTTATTTCGCTCGGCTGCGTGATAGCACTGAAGCTGCCGCCGGGCGATCGTAAAAAGGTATTTGAGAAGAAGGATTTCATCACCTTCTTCCTGCTCGCACCAGGCATGGCGCTGCTCTGCGCGGTGCTGTCCCTCGGGCGTCTCGACTGGTGGTTTGAAACACCGTGGCTCGGCTGGGCGCTGGCCGGTGCGCTGGTGCTGATCGTCTCGGCGATTGTATTTGAGCACAACCGGAAAAACCCGCTGCTCAACACCCGCTGGCTATCCAGCGGCAGTATTGTGCGCCTCGGCCTGATTATGCTGCTGATCCGCATTGTGCTTGCCGAACAGAACACCGGGGTTTTTGGCTGGTTGCAGTATGTTGGCCTGCAAAACGAGCAGATGACCCGGCTGGCGTGGTCGATTCTGGCCGGGATTATTTGCGGGATTGTCGCCAGTTGCCTGACCATCAAGCCACAGCGGCTGGGGTGGCCGATCCTCACTGCGCTGGCGCTGATGATTATCGCCTCGCTAATGGATAGCCAGTCGACCAGCCTGACGCGCCCGGATCAGCTGATGATAAGCCAGTTCCTCTTCGGCTTTGCCAGCGCCTTTTTTATCGCCCCCGCGATGCTGGCCGGAATTGGCGGTGTCATCGCCGAACCGCGCAACCTGGTCAGCTTCTCGGTGCTGTTTGGCATGAGCCAGAATATCGGCGGGCTGATGGGCTCGGCGATCCTCGGCACCTTTCAGACGTGGCGCGAAAAGTATCACTCAAGCCTGCTGGCGGATCAGCTCACCACCCTTAACCCGCTGGTCAATGAGCGCCTGCAACTTTATAGCCAGATGTACCAGAGCATGATCGGCGACAGCAGCCTGCTCAGCGTGCAGGCGGTAACCCAGTTGCAGACCGCCTCGACGTTACAGGCGACGATACTGGCTTATAACGACACTTATATGCTGACGGCGAGCGTCGCCGCCGCCACGCTGTTATGGATTGTATGGCGCTTGCTGCGCCTGCGTATTACCGCTCGTCTGGCCCTGAAACGGGCAACGGGTAGCAAATAATAATGATGACATTACTGGAGTTCTTACTATGAGCCAGCAGGACGCCGCTAAAGAGCAGGCAAGTACCCGCAGCAATGTGCGCGTGGTGTCCCTTTTTACCGCCGCGGCGATCGTGATCGTCGGCGTGCTGGTGATCCTTTACGCCTGGCAGTTGCCGCCGTTTACGCGGCATACGCAGTCGACGGATAACGCCTATGTGCGTGGGCAGACGACCTTTATCAGCCCGCAGGTCAATGGCTATATCACCGAAGTGCCGGTGCAGGATTTCGTCAATGTGAAAAAAGGCGACCTGATTATGCAGATTGACGACCGCATCTATCGTCAGCGCGTCGATCAGGCGAAAGCGACGCTGGCGATGAAGCGCGCCGCGCTGGAAAACAACCTGCAACAGCGCAAAAGCGCGCAGGCGGTGATCGCGCGTAATGAAGCGGCGCTCGCCAGCGCCAAAGCGCAGAACTTGCAGGCGCAGGCGGATTTAAAACGCGTCAAAGCGCTGACGGCGGACGGTTCCCTCTCGGTTCGCGAGCGTGATGCCGCGCTGGCAACCGCCGCGCAGAACAGCGCCAATATCGCTCAGGCGCAGGCGACCCTTGAGATGTCGCGCCAGGATCTGCAAACCACCATCGTCAATCGCGCCTCGCTACAGGCGGATGTGGAAAACGCCCAGGCGGCGCTGGAACTGGCACAGATCGATCTGCAAAACACGCGCATCGTCGCCCCGCGCGACGGACAGCTTGGGCAGATCAGCGTGCGCCTCGGCGCGTATGTCACTGCCGGAACGCATCTCACCTCGCTGGTTCCTGCCCAGCGCTGGGTGATTGCCAATCTCAAAGAGACGCAGCTGGCCGATGTCGTTGTCGGCCAGCCGGTCACCTTCAGTGTTGATGCCCTTGATGGCCGCAGCTTTAACGGCCGTGTCGAGAGTATTTCGCCCGCCACCGGCGTGGAGTTCAGCGCCATCAGCCCGGACAACGCCACCGGCAACTTTGTCAAAATCGCCCAGCGTATTCCGGTGCGCATTCAGGTCGAGGGCAAAGCCGATGAGATCGCCCGTCTGCGTCCGGGGATGTCCGTGCAGGTGCATATTGATACGCGGGAGGCGCAGCAATGAGGCGCTATCCGACACTTATCGCGCTCAGCCTGCTGCTGGCGGGCTGCCAGTCGGTGGATGTGGAACGCGCACAGCCTTCGTTACAGATCCCGGCGGCGTGGCGCAGCGAAACCGGGCCGCTGGGCAAAGTCGACAGCGTCTGGTGGCGCAACTTTCACGACAGCCAGCTCAACCGCTATGTCGATCAGGCCCTGCGTTATAACAGCGACGTGCTGGTCGCCCGCGAGCGGGTCAATGAGTACCAGGCGCGGGTCTATGCCGCCAACGGCGCGCTGTTTCCAGAAGTGGATGTCGGTTTATCCGGCACCCGCGCCCGTTCGCAATCCGCCGCCACCGGTCAGCCGGTGCACAGCACGCTCTATAAGGGCAATTTAACCGCCAATTACGATGTCGATATCTGGGGAGCCAGCCGCAGCGCATCACGGGCGGCAGAAGCCTCGCTGGAGGCGCAAAAAGCGGCGGCTGCGGCGGCGGATTTAACCGTCGCCACCAATGTCGCCTCCGGTTATCTCACCCTGCTATCACTGGATGAGCAGCTGCGCGTCACTCGCTCGACGTTAAAAGCGCGGGAAGATGCCTGGCGGCTCGCCCGCCGTCAGTATGAAACCGGCTATACCTCGCGGCTGGAGCTGATGCAGTCGGATTCGGAACTACGCGCAACGCGGGCGCAGATCCCGCAACTGGAGCACCAGATTAGCCAGCAGGAGAATGCGCTCAGCGTGCTGCTCGGCAGCAACCCGGGCGCAATACAGCGCGGCGATTTTTCGGCGCTGACGCCGCTGTCGCTGCCTGCGCAGCTTCCGTCAACGCTGCTCAACCGGCGGCCTGATATCGTACAGGCCCAGCGCCAGCTGGTTGCCGCCGACGCGGGTCTTGCGGTATCGCAGGCGAAACTGCTGCCGGCGCTCAACCTGACCGCCAGCGGCAGTATGCAGGACGACACCCTGCCCGGCCTGCTCGATAACCCGCTGCGGCTGTGGAACATTGGCGGCAGCATTCTGGCGCCGCTGCTCAACCGCCAGGCGCTGAATGCGCAGGTGGATGTCTCCATGTCACAGCGCAATCAGGCGCTCTATGGCTATGAAAGTACCGTGCGCAATGCGTTCAGAGAGGTGAACGATAGCCTCGATGCCATCACCCGGCTTGGCGAGCAGTTGAGCGAGCTGGAAGGCCAGCAGCAGGTGGCGGAAGAAACGTTACGCATTGCACAAAATCGTTACCAGAACGGCTACTCCTCCTATCTGACGGTGCTTGATGCGCAGCGCACGCTCTTTAGCGCGCAGCTCAACGCCGTGCAGGTGAAAAATAATTTGTTACTGGCGCAGGTGGATCTCTATCGCGCGCTGGGTGGAGGCTGGTCCGGTATGCAGTAATTCTCAACGAAACCAGGAGTTATGCTATGCAGCAGAAATGGTCCGCGGTAGATGAGTACTTAGCACAACAGCTTCTCCCTGATGATGAGGTTCTGACGCAGATCCTCGCCAATAACCGGCGCGCCGGGTTACCTGAAATTGATGTTTCGCCAATGCAGGGCCAGCTGCTGGCGCTGCTGGTGCGCATGACGCACGCGAAACGTATTCTTGAGATCGGTACGCTGGGCGCTTACAGCACGGTGTGGATGGCGAGAGAGTTGCCCTCCGATGGCGAATTATTGACGCTGGAGTTCGATGCGTTACATGCCGCGATTGCCCGGGAGAACGTCGAATTTGCCGGTTTAACCCGCCAGGTGAAGGTCAAAGAGGGCCCGGCGCTGGAAACTCTGGAATCTCTCGGCGAGCGCCCGCCGTTCGATCTGATCTTTATTGATGCCGATAAACCCAATAACCCGAACTACCTGAAGTGGGCGCTGCACTATTCGCGTCCCGGCACGCTGATTATTGGCGATAACGTGGTGCGCGACGGCGAAGTCACCAACCCCTCCTCCACCGATGACCGGGTACAGGGGGTGCGTAAATTTATTGAGATGATTGGCGACAACCCGCGCCTGACGGCGACGGCAATGCAGACCGTCGGCACCAAAGGATGGGATGGCTTTACGCTGGCATGGGTGAATTCGTAAAAATCGTAGGCCGGATAAGCGTAGCGCCATCCGGCAATCCTGCGCGGATGTCGAACTGTTCCGTTTGGTAAGCCGTGGTTAACTGCCGGATGGCGGCTGGCGCCTTATCCGGCCTACAAAGGCATTACGCGCTAATCTGCTCCATTGCCTGCAAAATGCGTTTGTCGGAGATGGGGTAGGGCGTGCCGAGCTGTTGGGCGAAGAAGCTGACGCGCAGTTCCTCGATCATCCAGCGAACCGCCTTCACCTCTTCATCGTCACGACGCGCGGGCGGTAGCTTGTTGAGCCACTGCTGCCACGCCTGCTGCACCTGCTCCACTTTCAGCATTTGCGCCCGATCGCGGTGCGGATCGACCGCCAGCTTCTCCAGCCGCTTTTCAATCGCCTGAAGGTAACGCAGCGTATCGCCGAGGCGGCGGAAGCCGTTGCCGGTGACGAAACCGCGATACACCAGCCCGTTCATCTGCGCTTTGATATCCGATAACCCCAGCGCCATGGTCATATCAACCCGCCCTTTCAAACGCTTGTTGATATTGAACACCGCCGTCAGGATCTGCTCGACCTGTTTGGCGATCTCCACCACCGTGTCGTTCAGCTCGGCGCGCACTTTCTCATGCAGCGCGGCAAAGCCCTCCTCCGTCCACACCAGGCCGCCCGCTTCATCAATCAGTTTGTCGATACCGCAGGCGATGCAGTCATCAATCAGCTCCAGCACTTTGCCGTACGGGTTGAAGTAGAGCCCCAGCTTGGCTTTGTTCGGCAGCTTCTCGTGCAGATACTTAATCGGCGACGGAATATTCAGCAGCAGCAGGCGGCGAATACCGGCCCACATCGCATTCTGCTGCTCCTGCGGATTATCGAACAGCTTGATCGCCACGCTGTCGCGCTCATCAACCAGCGCTGGCCACGCCTTCACTTTGTAGCTGCCGCGCTTCTGCTCGTAGCTTTCCGGCAATTGACCAAAGCTCCAGATATGCAGCCCGCTCTGCTCAATGCCGTCGTCGGCCACCGCCGACAGCGTCTCCTGCACTTTGCCCTTCAGTTGCTCTTTCAATTCGCTCAGGGAGCGGCCTTCGAGCAGCTTCTTATTCTTGTCATCCACCACGCGGAAGGTGATTTTCAGGTGATCGGGCACCTGATCCCAGTGCCAGTCGTCGCGGTCGACGGTTACGCCGGTCATGCGGCGCAGCTCGCGCTCCAGCGCGTCGAGCAGCGGCATCTCCAGCGGCGTCACGCGGCCTAAAAACGCTTCGGCATAGTTCGGCGCGGGGACGAAGTTGCGGCGCGTCGGTTTCGGCAACGATTTGATCAGCGCAATCACCAGTTCGCGGCGCAGGCCGGGGATCTGCCATTCGAAACCGCTCTCCTCCACCTGGTTAAGCAGCGGCAGCGGAATGTGTACCGTCACGCCGTCGGCATCCGCGCCCGGTTCAAACTGATAGCTCAGACGCAGCTTGAGGTTGCCCTGATGCCAGAAGTTCGGGTAATCAAGCTTGCTGACATTGTCCGCGCCCTCTTTGATCAGCATGCTCTTTTCGAAGTTGAGCAGATCCGGCGTTTCACGGCTCGCCTTCTTCCACCAGCTGTCGAAGTGGCGGGCGGAGATCACCTCATGGCTGATGCGCTGATCGTAAAACTCAAACAGCGTCTCATCATCGACCAGAATGTCGCGGCGGCGGGATTTATGCTCAAGCTCTTCAACTTCGGCGCGCAGCTTAAGGTTGTCGCGGAAGAAGGCGTGGCGGGTTTGCCAGTCCCCTTCCACCAGCGCGTGGCGAATAAAGAGCTCGCGGCACAGCGCCGGATCGATCTGGCTGTAGTTGACCTTACGCGCGGCGACAATTGGCAGACCGTAAAGCGTCACTTTCTCCATCGCCATCACCGCGCCCTGCGAGCGCTCCCAGTGCGGTTCGCTCCAGGAGCGTTTAATCAGATGCTGCGCGACCGGCTCAACCCACTCGGGATCGATGCGCGCAGCAATGCGCCCCCACAGGCGGCTGGTTTCTACCAGTTCGGCCACCATCGTCCACTTCGGCGGCTTCTTGAACAGACCGGAGCCAGGGAAGATGGAGAAACGGGCGTTGCGCGCGCCGGTAAACTCCTGCTTATCGGCATCTTTCATGCCGATATGCGAAAGCAGCCCGGTAAGCAGCGCAATATGAATTTCGCGGTACTCTGCCGGTTCGCTGTTCACCGGGATCCCCAGTTCTTTCACCACCTGGCGCAGCTGGGTGTAGATATCCTGCCATTCGCGCACGCGCAGGTAGTTGAGGTAATCGACGCGGCACTGGCGGCGGAACTGGTTTGAGGAGAGCGCTTTCTGCTGCTCGCCAATGTAGTTCCACAGGTTCACAAAGGCGAGGAAATCGGACTCTTTGTCGTGGAAGCGCTGATGCTTTTCATCCGAGGCCTGTTTCTTATCCATTGGCCGCTCGCGCGGATCCTGAATCGACAGCGCCGAGGTGATGATCATCGCTTCGCGCACGCAGCCATGCTTCTGCGCTTCCAGCACCATGCGCGCCAGACGCGGGTCGACCGGCAGTTGCGAAAGCTGGCGACCAAGCGGCGTCAGTTTATAGGCGGTCTGCTGTTCGTCGGTGGCGATTGCGCCCAGCTCTTCCAGCAGGCGCACACCATCTTGAATATTGCGTTTATCCGGCGCTTCAACAAACGGGAAAGCGGCGATATCGCCCAGCCCCAGCGCGGTCATCTGCAAAATGACCGACGCCAGGTTGGTACGCAGGATCTCCGGGTCGGTAAACTCCGGGCGCGAGAGGAAATCATCCTCCGAATAGAGACGAATACAGATCCCTTCCGAGACTCGGCCGCAGCGCCCTTTACGCTGGTTGGCAGAGGCCTGCGACACCGGCTCAATCGGCAGACGCTGCACTTTGGTGCGGTAGCTGTAGCGGCTGATGCGCGCGGTGCCGGGATCGATCACATATTTAATGCCGGGCACGGTGAGCGAGGTTTCCGCTACGTTGGTTGCCAGTACAATGCGCCGCCCGCTGTGCGGCTGAAAGACGCGGTTCTGCTCGCTGTTGGAGAGGCGCGCATAGAGCGGCAAAATTTCCGTATGGCGCAGGTCGCGTTTATTTAACGCATCTGCCGTATCGCGAATTTCGCGCTCGCCGCTCATAAAGATCAGAATGTCGCCAGCGCTTTCACGTCCCAGCTCATCCACGGCGTCGAAAATCGCCTGGAGCTGGTCACGCTCGGTGTCATCCGCCTCTTCAACAATCGGGCGATAGCGCACTTCCACCGGATAGGTGCGCCCGGAGACTTCAATAATCGGCGCATTGTTAAAGTGGCGCGAGAAGCGCTCAGGATCGATGGTCGCCGACGTGATGATGATTTTCAGATCCGGGCGGCGCGGCAGCAGCTCGCGCAGATAGCCGAGCAGAAAATCGATATTGAGGCTGCGTTCGTGTGCCTCATCGATAATGATGGTGTCGTACTGCATCAGCAGCCGATCCTGCTGAATTTCTGCCAGCAGGATGCCGTCCGTCATCAGCTTAACGAGGGTGTTGTCGCTGACGTGATCGTTAAAGCGGACTTTATAACCAACGCAGCCGCCCGGCTCGGTCTTCAGTTCTTCGGCAATATGGTTCGCCACGGTACGCGCAGCAAGGCGACGCGGCTGGGTATGACCAATCAGCCCTTTGATTCCGCGCCCCAGCTCCATACAGATTTTCGGCAGCTGCGTGGTTTTACCGGAGCCGGTTTCACCGGCGACAATTACCACCTGGTTATCGCGTACCGCTTCGAGGATCGCCTGCTTCTTCTGGCTGACCGGCAGATTTTCCGGGTAGTCAATTACCGGACGAGACGCTTCGCGCTGCGCCACTTTCGCTGCCGCCTGGGCGGTCTCTGCGGCGATCTGTTGTAACAAGGCCTGGTGAGATTCAGGATTTTTAACTTTCTTGCTGCCCTGCAGACGGCGGGCGAAGCGCTGTTTATCGCGCAGCATCAGCGTGTCGAGCTGCGCGTAGAGATCGTTAATAGTCAATTTTTGTTGTTCAGTCATAGATTTATCGGGCAGAGCACTGCCGGGAAACTGGATCAGTTTGCAATGTGCGTAGAATAGCACATCGCAACATCCCTTTTCTTGTTCAAGAAATTCGAACATGGGCTTCGATATATTGCGCTATTCATGATTGCGGATTGTGAATAGAGTGTGACGAATTCACGGGGGCAACCCAGCGTAAATACAACAAAGGAAACAACCCAATGGGTAAAGTATTAGTTCTTAAATCCAGCATTCTGGCAGGGTATTCTCAATCTTCGCAGCTCTCTGACTACTTCGTTGAACAGTGGCGCGCAAAGCACGCTGATGATGAGATCACCGTGCGCGATCTGGCCGCAAACCCGATTCCGGTGCTGGACGGTGAGTTAGTTGGCGCGCTGCGCCCGAGCGATGCCCCGCTGACACCGCGTCAGCAGGAAGCGCTGTTGCTCTCTGACGAGCTGATTGCTGAACTGCAGGCGCATGATGTGATTGTTATCAACGCGCCGATGTACAACTTCAACATCCCGACGCAGCTGAAAAACTACTTTGACCTGGTGGCGCGTGCTGGCGTGACGTTCCGTTACACCGAAAACGGTCCGGAAGGTCTGGTTACTGGCAAACGTGCGGTAATCGTCTCCAGCCGTGGCGGTATTCATAAAGATACCCCGTCTGACCTGGTTGCTCCGTACCTGACGCTGTTCCTCGGCTTTATCGGCATCACCGACGTTAACTTTGTTTTCGCTGAAGGCATCGCCTACGGCCCGGAAGTGGCAGCAAAAGCGCAGGACGACGCGAAAGCGGCTATCGACAGCATCGTTGCTGCGTAAGTTTGTACCCTCTCACCTGCAGGTGAGAGGGTTAATTTTCCTTCCGTAGCCACTTACCGTTGATGCCGCGCACATACTCACCCGGCTTCGCCCGCGCAACCAGTTTCTGCCCCGCCATATTGGCGACATCATCCACCGGAATATTGTTGCGGTCTGCCAACTGCTGATAGCTCTCGGTACGCGCTTTATTGATGCGTTCAACCAGCGCCAGCGTCTCCTGATCCTGACGCAGCGGTGCGAGATAGCCGTTCAGCGTTTCGCCGACGCGGCCCTGGCTGCGGGCCTCATCCAGCGTGAGCGCCTGGGCGATGCCGCTTACCAGGCTTAGCGCGAGCAGCGCGCATATGACTCGTTTTTTCATCATCGCCTCAGAAGAGATCGCTTCGGGATTTCAGCAGGCTCTCCACATCTTTATCGACCTTGATATGGATCTCATGCTCAATTTTGACGTTCATGTTGATGGTGATCGGCTCTTTCGGCGCCGCCACTTCAATCCGTGGCGTACAGCCAGCCAGCAGCGTTACCGCCAGCAGGCCTGGCACGATTTTCAGGGTTCTCATCTCTTTTCCTCGCACGACGTGCCCTTTTTGCAGCGCGTATCGGGCAGCGCCGCATGTTGCTCCAGCCATGACTGTAAATTGTCAGCAAAACGCAGACTGCGCCATAGCGTGAACAGATTTTCCTGATGGGTGTAGTTGAGATTAACACGCCCGCTTTTGCCTTCGGCATAACTGGTGCCCGAGAGTTTCGCGCGCAGGGTTAATTGCCCCAGATTATCGACATCGATCTTCGTCCACGAGCGCGAAATTTCCATATAGCGCAGCCAGTTAATCGCCGCGCCCGCTGCCATATGGTCGTTGACGATGGCGTCTGCGGTGTTTTTATCGAGTCGCAGCGTCATCGGCCCTGGGTTATGCAGCCAGCCATCTTTAATAATCCAGCGTGGGTTATCGAGCCACAGCGGCAGCGCGCCGTCAACGGGGCCGGAGAGCGCAAACTGCTTCGGATTCACCGCGCTTATCACTTCACTCGCTTCAATATGCTTCAGGCGCAGCAGCGCCGCATCGTGCTGCGGCAGACGGAGCTGTTGCAGAGTCACTTTGCCGCCGAGCACATCGACGCTGACATCGCTGAGGGTTAGCGGGTTCTCCTCGCTGTAGGGCCACGCACCCTGTAAATCGGCGGTGATATTTTTCGCCGTCACCTGATTAACTACTTCACCGATGCGCAGCGACACCGGGTGGCGCGTGCCCAGTTGCCAGGTAGCATCGCGGTAGCGGAACGGCAGCACAAAGTCGACGCCGTGGATTTCGTTATCCGGCGTCCAGACGCTACCGTTCTTCAGCACGCCATGACCGCCCGCTTCAAAGCCCTGATCGGCTGCGGCGGAAAAGGCGACCTGCGCATAGAGCGAGCCGTCGAGCAGATTCATTTTCCACTCCGGCGGCACCAGCGGCTGGAACACCGTCAGGGATTGCTGTGGCCACCACGCCTGGCCGCGCAGGCGCTCGCCGTCCCAGCGCCCATTCACCTGCACTGGGCCAATCGCTTCGGCATTCAGCGCGCCTTTGAACTGGAAGCGCGTCGGCTCTGTGCCGTCGACGCTGAAATGCAGAGTTGAAGGCGGCAAAACGCTGCCGCTGCTAAAGGTCGTTTTGCCCGCATCCAGCGTCAGAGCGCCGGTAAAGCGCGGTTTTGCACTATCACGCAGCCAGCGGACCGGTTTATCCAGTACCAGCCTCGGCTTACTCATCTGCATGGCACCATATTGCAACTGATCGAAGCCGGTAGAGAGTTCCGTTAAAGTGATGGCTTCGCCCCGCCACTCCCCGCGTCCGGCAACATCCCAGCGGGCGTGCATCGGCGTGAAATGACCCTCGCCCCAGTAGCGCCAGCGCCACAGCCCATTATCCGGCAGGAAATCCTCGGCGCGGCCGTCAAGATGGAGGGTAAAGTCGCCGAGCGCATTCTCATGGGCGCGCAGAATGGCCTGCAAGCGCCCGTCGATGCCGCGCTGCGTCAGGCTGACACCCGCCAGCGGCCAGCGCACCTCATCAATATTGAGCGAATCAATAATGCGCCCTCGAGAGCGCAGCAGCGCGCCGGGGCTGAAAGCCAGGTGCGGATCCTCAACGCTACCGCTGAGACGGCCGGGTAGCACGGCGTAGAAGATCAAATCGCCCTGCTTCGCCTCACCGGTCAGCTGTAGCGGCATATCGCTGTTGCCAGGGCTGAGGCGTCCCGGGCCGAAGTTGAGCACAGCATTGCCTTTGCCGGCATCGCCCTGAGTTAAGACATTTAACCGACCGCTGATGCGCGCATTTTCAAGTCCGGCCTGCCAGTTGTCGATATTCACGCCGACGCGTCCGCTTAACGGAAAGCCCTGATAAGGCCAGTTCCAGCGCCCGTCGCTGATGGCGAAGCGCTGTTCGCTCATCTGCCAGGGAAGATCCAGCAGCGGCTCCCCTTCGCCGCGCGCCATCACAATCAGTTGCCCCTGGTTATCGCGCCAGTCGAGATCGACATCGAGAATGTGCGGCTGCTGCGGCATCGTCAGGGTACTCTCCATATGCCCGTTCACCGGGATGCCCGCCGGATCGTTGGGCAGCGTAAATTCACCGCCAAGATTAAACGGCGGCTGATCGTTAAACAGCTTTAGCGCCATACGATTGACGTTCAGCTTCTGGCCTTGCAGGCGGGCGCTGAGTTCAACGCGATCGCCCTGATAAGTGAGCGCCTGAACCTGCGGCGTCAGCGCCAGCGAAAGTTTGCCCTGCCACGTTTTCCACGGTGATACCGTCAGGCGATCGACGGTCACCCAGCTGTAAGGCAGCAGCGATTGCCACTGCGCCAGCGAGCGCGGCGCGCTGTTATCTTCGTCATTTTTGGCGAGTTTATTCAGGCAGGCGGTGTTAATCTCCAGCGCATCAATATGCAGCTGCCAGCGGCTAGGATGGGTCAGCCGGGCATTGCTGAGCTCAGCGAGGGTACAGTCATCGGTGATGTAGCGTAAATCGGGTATATAGAGGGAGCGGAGCGTGAGGCGCGGGCTGTCGCTCATGGCGATGCGCGTGCCGGCGGGCAACCAGATGCCGACCAGCGTCGGCACCCATTGCGCCAGCGTCAGTAGCAGCGTGAGCGGCAGCAGTATAAACAGTAGTACCAGTGCGATGGCGGCCTTGTATTTACCCTTCATGGGCGGCTAATATCCTGATTTTGCATCTAATTGAGGCGAAACTGGCGTCTATTGTGCCACGTCGCGGCGCGATATTGAACGCACACGCCTCGTTAATCATAGACTGGCCGCTGCGTTTACCCCTAATGGGCGCTCAGACGATGAGCCGTTGATCTCTCTTCGCGGGATGGACATATACTCAATCTGGAAGCATTCACCTCGCCTCTGTCTCTAAACAATAGTTGAGCATTTACTTAATAATTTTAAAACGTGATAATAGAGGCAGAAAATCATTGGAGAAAAGTCTTATGAAACTCGCGATATACAGCACAAAGCAATACGATAAAAAGTATTTGCAGCAGGTAAACGAGCGTTATGGCTACGATCTTGAATTTTTCGACTTTTTGTTAACGGAAAAGACCGCCAAAACCGCTAATGGCTGCGAAGGTGTCTGTATTTTCGTCAATGATGACGGCAGCCGCCCGGTGCTGGAAGAGCTAAAAAAGCTCGGCGTGAAGTTTATCGCCCTGCGCTGCGCCGGCTTTAACAACGTCGATCTGGATGCGGCAAAAGAGTTAGGGTTGAGCGTGGTGCGCGTACCGGCCTATTCTCCGGAAGCAGTGGCTGAGCATGCTATCGGTATGATGATGACGCTGAACCGCCGCATTCACCGCGCTTATCAGCGTACCCGCGATGCCAACTTCTCCCTTGAAGGCCTCACCGGTTTCACCATGTACGGTAAAACGGCGGGTGTCATTGGCACCGGGAAAATCGGCGTTGCCGCGCTGCGTATTCTGAAAGGTTTCGGTATGCGCCTGCTGGCGTTTGATCCCTACCCGAGCGCAGCGGCGCTGGATATGGGCGTCGAGTATGTCGATCTGCAAACGCTCTTTTCGCAGTCGGACGTCATCTCACTGCACTGCCCGCTGACGCCGGAGAACTTCCATCTGCTCAACCAGACCGCGTTTGAGCAGATGAAAAACGGCGTGATGATCATTAACACCAGCCGCGGCGGGCTGGTGGATTCCCAGGCCGCGATCGAAGCATTAAAAACGCAGAAGATTGGCGCGCTGGGGATGGACGTGTATGAGAACGAGCGCGATCTCTTCTTTGAAGATAAATCCAATGATGTGATTCAGGATGATGTCTTCCGCCGCTTGTCCGCCTGCCACAACGTGCTGTTTACCGGCCATCAGGCCTTCCTGACCGCCGAAGCATTGACCAGTATTTCGGAAACGACGCTGGAAAACTTGCGTCAGCTGCATGAGGGCGAAAGCTGCCCGAACGCGCTGACCTGAGACGCGCTCCCCATCGCCGGGGAGCGTTTTAAGAGTAACCCCGGTGACACGGCTGTTCGACCGGGTACAATTCCCACCGTTTTGATGGAACGAACCCAGAGGAAAAGATGAAAAAATTGATCGCTTTGGTCGCGTTGAGCGCAGTGCTTGCTGGCTGCGTCAGTTCCCGCGCCGTACAGCTGAAACCAGAACAACTGGAAAATCAGCGCTTTGTATTGACTACATTTAATGGCAAAAGCGTTGCGCCAGACGAGCCGAAACCCGAGATCCGTTTTGATAAAGATCTGCGCGTATCCGGCAAAATGTGTAACGGTTTCACCGGCCAGGGCAAGCTCTCTGAAGGTGCCTTAACCGTGAAACATCTGGCGATGACGATGATGATGTGTCCGGACGCGCAGCGTAACGAACTGGATCACACCATTAATGCAATGCTCGCCGAGGGCGCGCAGGTCGATCTGACCGGGAATCAGCTGACGCTGACCACCGCGACGCAGACCCTGATTTACACCCGCGCCGCGAACGCTCAGTAACTTCCGCAACTGCCGGTGGCAAGCGACTGCTCGCTGCAGCGTTTGCCATTTGGCAGTGCACACATCCCTGTCATTGACCCATCAAGCTGGCGTGCGACGGACATTGAACCGCCGATCATCGCGCAGTTGGCCTGCCCACTGTTGGACATCGCCGCTTTTAACCCTGGCACAACGTGCGCGGCGGTTGCCTGCTGAACAGGTTCACTGCTGCAGGCTGACAATAACAGTGCGGCACACCCGATCCATAATGCTGAACGCATCTCTTCCTCTCCCCCATCAAAAAAGCGAAACCCAAGCATCATAGGCAGCCCGGCGCAATACGTCGAGAGCTGAAACTCATCTTTGTGGCGTGGTGAAACACTTTTTTGCGATTTTTCTAATAATGCCCCGGGATCGCCCCTCGCACGTGGTTGTTCGCTGCGGCGGATGGGAGAAGCGGTTGCATCCTCGATCACGCGAGACTGTTTAACGTTTTTTTTAATAACGGCGGTCACTTTTATTTCTTTTTTATATGTTTTCCTTATAATAAATATACACGAATTATATTTACACCATTTTTTATTCAAACAGATCTCAATATTTCCGAAAGTAATTGAAAAATAATTACACGCTCCCTTAATATCGCGCACAGATTTTTCCCTTAATTAAAAAAATGGTTACCGTTATGTTATTTAAAAAAACGTTTTGTGCAGCAACGCTTCTTTCCTGCTTTTCGTTAATGGGTTGTCAATCAAATGCTGATTATTTGGCGGCAGATGTTTACAGCGCCGGTCAGGTTAATGCCAAACAAAAAACGAAAACCGTCACAATTTTATCGGTCCTGCCAGCTAAAGTTGCGGTGGATAATAGTGAGAATAAAAAAGCCGCGCAGACATTTGGTGCCGTACTGGGCGCGGTTGCCGGTGGCGTTGCCGGGCACAATATCGAGAGTGGCTCTACGCTGAACACCGTAGCTGGCGGCGTGGGCGGCGGCGCGATCGGTGCGGCGGCGGGCTCTCTCGTCAAAGATAAGGTTCTGGTTGAAGCCGTTACCTTAAGCTACAAAGAGGGTAAACATGTATTCTCCTCCACCCAGGTGGGAAAAAGCTGCATGTTTACACCGGGCCTTGCGGTAATTATCTCCATGGGCAAAGACGAGACGCGTATTCAACCCAACGCCACCTGCCCTGAGAAAAAATAAAAGGTCAAAAATGAAACGCGCAGCTTTATTTGTTTTTTTGGCGGCCGTAACTTTTACCCCTGATTATCTTTGTGCCGCAACGCTTCAGGAGCAATTAAAAGCAGTCGCTACTGCTGAAAGTGAAGGCGAAATGCAGGCACAGCAGGAAAAAGAGTACTGGCGAGAAAAAAGACGCCAGCACCTGGAGAAAAAAAGAGCAGCGGCCGCGGCTCAGCGTGCGGCTATAAATGCCAGGCAGGCGAAGCGTGAAGCTGAAATAGCCGCAGATAAAAAACGCGATCGGCAATTTGAGGATCAACTTCGCGATCTTGAGATTGAAAACCGGCGCCTGGAGCTGCAGGCAAAATCAGCTCGCGTGCAGCGAGAGAAGGATTTCGTTGAGCAAGAGCTTAAACAGCGAGCGGCACAAACGGATGTCATTCAGTCTGAAGCTGACGCCCGGCGTAACCTCTCATCAGGGGGGAAAGCGTTAATGCAAAGCGAAGGTAAAGCCAGAGAAAAAGAAGCCAGCAGTTGGTGGTAACAGCGTAAGGCGGAACATTATGTTCCGCTTTTTTATTGCACCGCCTGGATCAATTTGTGCACTCGAAGACCACGTAAGTTCAGGGGATTAGAGAAAAGTCTTATACTTGCTTAACAATTACAGGACTCGTCGCCGTAAAACGCGTCCCTTCTTTTGAGCAATGTAAGGGTGCTTTATGATCACAATTGACGGTAATGGCGCAGTCGCATCCGTTGCGTACCGCACCAGTGAAGTTATCGCCATCTACCCGATTACCCCCAGTTCAACGATGGCTGAACAGGCAGATGCCTGGGCAGGAAACGGCCTGAAGAATATCTGGGGCGACACGCCGCGCGTGGTAGAGATGCAGTCAGAAGCGGCTGCGATTGCCGCCGTTCACGGGGCATTGCAGACCGGCGCACTCTCAACGTCGTTCACCTCATCGCAGGGTTTGCTGCTGATGATCCCGACCCTCTATAAGCTGGCCGGGCAGTTAACCCCCTTCGTGCTGCATGTTGCCGCGCGAACCGTCGCGACTCATGCGCTGTCGATTTTTGGCGACCACTCCGATGTGATGGCGGTGCGCCAGACCGGCTGCGCCCTGCTCTGCGCCAGCAGCGTGCAGGAAGCCCAGGATTTTGCCCTTATCTCCCATATCGCCACGCTAAAGAGCCGCGTGCCATTTATTCACTTCTTTGATGGTTTTCGCACCTCGCACGAGATTAATAAGATCGTGCCGCTCTCAGACGACACCCTGCGCACGCTGATGCCTGAACATGAGATTGACCAACATCGCGCGCGGGCTCTCAACCCGGAACACCCGGTGATCCGCGGTACTTCTGCTAACCCGGACACCTATTTCCAGTCCCGCGAAGCGACAAACCCGTGGTACAACGCCGTTTACGACCATGTTGAGCAGGCGATGGATGATTTTGCCGCCGCCACGGGTCGCCACTACAAACCGTTTGAGTATTATGGCCACCCGCAGGCGGAGCGCGTGATCGTGCTGATGGGCTCGGCGATTGGCACCTGCGAAGAGGTGATTGATGAGTTGCTGACGCGCGGTGAAAGAGTCGGCGTGCTGAAAGTGCGGCTCTATCGCCCCTTCAGCGCCGCGCATCTGCTGGCGGTGCTGCCGCAAAGCGTGCGCAGCGTGGCGGTGCTGGATCGCACTAAAGAGCCAGGCGCGCAGGCGGAGCCGCTCTATCTCGATGTGATGACCGCGCTGGCGGAAGCCTTTAATCGCGGTGAGCGCGAAACCTTGCCGCGCGTGATTGGCGGCCGCTACGGGTTGTCGTCGAAAGAGTTCGGTCCGGAGTGTGTCCTGGCCGTCTTTAATGAGCTGCGCGCCGATAAACCGAAGCCGCGCTTCACCGTCGGCATTTATGATGATGTGACTCACCTCTCCCTGCCGCTGCCGGAAAACACCCTGCCGTCGCACGCCAAACTGGAAGCGCTCTTTTATGGGCTCGGCAGCGATGGCAGCGTCTCGGCGACCAAGAACAATATCAAGATCATTGGCAATGCGACGCCGTGGTACGCCCAGGGTTACTTTGTCTATGACTCCAAAAAAGCGGGCGGGCTGACGGTGTCCCACCTGCGCGTCAGCGAAAGGCCGATCAACTCGGCCTATCTGGTATCGCAGGCCGATTTTGTCGGCTGTCACCAGTTGCAGTTTATCGACAAATATCAGATGGCAGAGCGCCTGAAACCGGGCGGTATTTTCCTGCTCAACACGCCTTACAGCGCGGATGAAGTGTGGTCGCGTCTGCCGCAGGAAGTGCAGGCGGTGCTCAGGCAGAAAAACGCCCGTTTTTATGTGGTTAACGCGGCAAAAATTGCCCGCGAATGCGGGCTGGGTGCGCGCATTAACACCGTGATGCAGATGGCCTTTTTCCACCTCACCGCCATCCTGCCGGGCGATAGCGCGTTAACGGCGTTGCAGGGCGCGATTGCGAAAAGCTACAGCAGCAAAGGCCAGGAGTTAGTTGAGCGCAACTGGCAGGCACTGGCGCTGGCGCGCGAATCGCTGGCCGAAGTGCCGCTGCAAGAGGTTGATAGCCAAAGCGCCCATCGCCCGCCGGTGGTCTCAGACAGCGCTCCGGACTTTGTTAAAACCGTGACGGCAGCGATGCTGGCCGGGCTTGGCGACGCCCTGCCCGTCTCTGCGCTGCCGCCGGATGGCACCTGGCCGGTGGGCACCACGCGCTGGGAGAAGCGCAATATTGCCGAGGCGATCCCGATCTGGAAAGAGGAACTTTGCACCCAGTGTAACCACTGCGTAGCCGCCTGCCCGCATTCGGCGATCCGCGCCAAAGTGGTGCCGCCGCATGCGATGGAGGATGCGCCGGCAAGCCTGCATTCGCTGGATGTGAAAGCGCGCGATATGCGCGGCCAGAAATATGTTCTGCAGGTGGCGCCGGAAGATTGCACCGGCTGTAACCTCTGCGTTGAGGTCTGCCCGGCGAAAGATCGCCAGAACCCGGAGATCAAGGCGATCAATATGATGTCGCGCCTTGAGCATGTTGAAGAGGAGAAAGCCAATTATGACTTCTTCCTCGACCTGCCGGAGATTGACCGCAGCCAGCTGGAGCGCATTGATATTCGTACCTCGCAGCTTATTTCGCCGCTGTTTGAGTACTCGGGTGCCTGCTCCGGCTGCGGCGAAACGCCCTATATTAAGTTGCTGACCCAGCTTTATGGCGACCGCATGATGATCGCTAACGCCACCGGCTGCTCCTCGATTTATGGCGGCAATCTACCCTCAACCCCCTACACCACCGATGCGAACGGGCGCGGGCCGGCGTGGGCCAACTCGCTGTTTGAAGATAACGCCGAATTCGGGCTTGGCTTCCGCCTGAGTGTCGACCAGCATCGCCAGCGCGTTATGCGCCTGGTAGAGCAGTTTGCTGACGCGCTGCCCGCCGACCTGCTTGCGGCTCTGCGTGCCGATGCCACGCCAGAGGTGCGCCGCGATCAGGTGGCGGCCCTGCGCAGTGTGCTGGCCGATGTGGAAGGCGCGCAGCAGCTGCTGACCGATGCCGATGCGCTGGTCGAGAAATCGATCTGGCTGATTGGCGGCGATGGCTGGGCCTACGATATCGGTTTTGGCGGCCTGGATCATGTGATGAGCCTGACCGAGAACGTCAATATCCTGGTGCTTGATACCCAGTGTTACTCCAACACCGGCGGACAGGCTTCGAAGGCGACGCCGCTCGGTGCGGTCACCAAGTTTGGCGAGCACGGTAAGCGCAAAGCGCGCAAAGATCTCGGCGTCAGCATGATGATGTATGGTCATGTCTACGTTGCGCAGATCTCTCTCGGCGCGCAGCTTAACCAGACGGTGAAAGCGATTCAGGAAGCGGAGGCTTACCCCGGCCCGTCGCTGATTATCGCCTACAGCCCGTGCGAGGAGCATGGCTACGATCTGGCGCTGAGCCACGATCAGATGCGCCAGCTGACCGCCACCGGCTTCTGGCCGCTCTATCGCTACGATCCACGTCGTGAAGCCGAGGGCAAAATCCCGCTGGCGCTCGACTCCCGGCCGCCTTCGGATGCGCTGGCAGAAACGTTGCTTAATGAGCAGCGCTTTAAACGCCTGAATGCGCAGCAGCCGGAAGTGGCTGAGCAGTTGTGGAAAGATGCAGCGGCAGATCTGCAAAAACGCTACGACTTCCTCGCGCAACTGGCCGGTAAAGCGGAAAAAAGCGCGGCTGAATAACGCTCAAAGCAAATAAAAGCCGCCGGTTGACGCCCGGCGGCTTTTTTATGTCACTGTTTTGCATGACAACGGGCGGCAAGCTGGCTAATAATCACCACTCAACCCGGCGGCCAGGACATCTTCATGCGTCATCACCCTGTTACATCATCACGAATTGTCTCTGTCGGGTATGACCCGCAAAGCCGCACGCTGGAGATCCGCTTTCACGACAAGCGCACCTTTCAATATCACGAGGTGCCTGAGCGCATTTTTACCCTTTTTCTTACCGTCGTTTCGAAAGGCCGTTTTTATGATGGCGTGGTGAAAGGCAAATATAAGGAAAAGCGCATCGCCTGAGCTGCCATTACCAGGTGATAAATACCTGCCACAGGCGTAAATCATTGGTACAATCCCGCCCTAATCGCGTATCTCTGCCTGTGGTTTATGGACCGCTGGCGCAAAAAAACCGAATTGAGCCTTTTTCATGTCGCAAAATCAAGAAATTAGCAAAAAAGAACAGTACAACCTCAACAAGTTGCAGAAGCGTCTGCGCCGCAACGTCGGCGAGGCGATTGCCGACTTCAATATGATTGAAGAAGGCGACCGGATTATGGTTTGCCTCTCCGGCGGCAAAGATAGCTACACCATGCTGGAGATCTTGCGCAACCTGCAGCAGAGTGCGCCGGTCAACTTCTCGCTGATTGCGGTCAACCTCGATCAGAAACAGCCTGGTTTCCCGGAGCATATTCTGCCTGAGTACCTTGAAGCGCAGGGCGTCGAGTACAAAATCGTCGAAGAGAACACCTACGGCATCGTGAAAGAGAAGATCCCGGAAGGCAAAACCACCTGCTCGCTCTGTTCACGCCTGCGCCGCGGCATTCTCTACCGCACCGCCACCGAACTGGGCGCGACGAAAATCGCTCTCGGCCACCACCGCGACGATATTCTGCAAACCCTGTTCCTCAATATGTTCTACGGCGGCAAGATGAAAGGCATGCCGCCGAAGCTGATGAGCGATGATGGCAAGCACATTGTTATCCGCCCGCTGGCCTACTGCCGCGAGAAAGATATTGAGCGCTTCTCCGAAGCCAAAGGCTTCCCGATTATTCCGTGCAACCTCTGCGGTTCACAGCCGAACCTGCAGCGCCAGGTGATTGCCGATATGCTGCGCGACTGGGATAAACGCTACCCGGGCCGTATCGAAACCATGTTCAGCGCGATGCAGAATGTTGTGCCGTCGCACCTGAGTGATATCAACCTGTTTGATTTCAAAGGGATCAAACATGGTTCGGAAGTGGTCAACGGCGGCGATCTGGCATTCGATCGCGAAGAGATCCCGACGCAGCCGGTTGGCTGGCAGCCGGAAGAGGATGATGCCCAGCTCGATGAGCTACGGCTGAATGTGATTGAAGTGAAGTAAAAAAAAGCCTCTCAGGTCACTCACTGAGAGGCTTTTTTAATGATGCTGGCGTTATTTCAGCAAGCGCACGCGGCAGGCTTTGCCTTTAATCTTACCGTTTTGCAGCTGCTTCCACGCCTGGCGCGCCACGCTCTGCCGTACTGCGACATAGACATGCGCGGGATGGACGGTGATCTTGCCGATATCGGCCCCCTCCAGCCCCATCTCCCCGGTTAACGCACCCAGCACATCGCCCGGACGCATTTTGGCTTTCTTACCGCCGTCAATGCAGAGCGTGGTCATCTCTGACGCCAGCGGCGCGATGGCGACATTGGCTGGCGCAGTCAGCCAGTTCAGCTTCAGGTGCAGCATTTCAGAGAGAATATTTGCCCGCTGCGCCTCTTCCGGTGCGCAGAGGCTGATTGCCAGCCCCTGATTCCCGGCGCGCGCGGTGCGCCCGATACGGTGAACGTGCACTTCCGGATCCCATGCCAGCTCGTAGTTCACAACCAGCTCAAGGGATTTGATATCCAGACCGCGCGCGGCGACATCAGTCGCCACCAGCACGCGGGCGCTGCCGTTAGCAAAACGCACCAGCGTCTGGTCGCGGTCGCGCTGCTCCAGATCCCCATGCAGCGCCAGCGCCTCCTGACCTGCGGCATTCAGAGCATCGCACACTTCCTGGCAATCTTTTTTGGTATTGCAGAAGACCACGCAGGAGGCCGGGCGGTGAACGCTCAGCAGTTTTTGCAACAGCGCGATTTTGCCGTGACGGGAGACTTCAAAAAATTGCTGCTCGATAGCCGGCAGATCGTCGACGGTATCGATCTCAACCGTTTCCGGGTTGCGCTGTACACGCCCGCTGATTGCCGCGATAGCTTCCGGCCAGGTGGCGGAAAAGAGTAAGGTCTGGCGCTGCGCCGGGGCGAAGCGAATAACCTCGTCAATGGCGTCGCTAAAGCCCATATCGAGCATGCGATCGGCTTCATCCATCACCAGCGTTTGCAGGTTCTCCAGCGAGACCGTGCTTTTTTGCAGATGGTCCAGCAGGCGGCCCGGCGTGGCGACAATGATATGCGGCGCATGCTGCAAGGAATCGCGCTGCGCGCCAAACGGCTGACCGCCGCAAAGCGTCAAAATTTTGGTGTTCGGCATTGAGCGCGCCAGACGGCGCAGTTCGCTGGCTACCTGATCCGCCAGCTCGCGCGTCGGGCATAAAATCAGCGACTGGGTCTGAAAACGGCTGCTGTCAATGTGCTGCAATACGCCAAGACCAAATGCCGCTGTTTTACCGCTGCCGGTTTTTGCCTGCACGCGGACATCTTTTCCGGCCAGAATCAGGGGGAGTGCAGCAGCCTGCACGGGCGTCATGGTGAGGTAGCCCAGTTCGTTAAGATTGTCGATCTGGGCGGCGGGCAGCATGTTCAGTGTTGAAAAAGCGGTCAAAATAAAGTCTCGCGATAAAAGGCTTCGGTTCAGCAGGCGCGTATCCTCTCAGATCTGCCCCCTTAACGCGACATTTTAATCGGCTCTTCATCCGGCGGCGGATCCGGCAACGGCTGCGGTTTGGGGATCGGGTCGGGAATAGGCACCGGGTCGTTCGGCACGGGATCGGGCGGCAGTGAATAGAGGGCGTTGCGTAACGTCAGAGTAGCCATGGTGATCTCCACTTCAGCATTGTCGTTACTTTAAAGGTAGAAGCTCATGGCGCAGAGGCAAAAAAAAAGCCGACTGATTAAGTCGGCATCGTACGAATCAATTGTGCTATGCAGTAATTCAAAAAAAGGAAGTAAGACAATATGGAGCGCAACGCCCATCGCTTGACGTTGCATTCACCTGCGACGTGAATATTGCCCTGAATAGCGGCGGCGTTTATTGACCTCGCTCAACTTAAGTGGCGTTTTAATGTTCAATTAATGTTAAAAAGGTTAAATTTTACAGCCATTTACTGCGATGCAGCCACCAGGTCACACCACCGATCAGTAGCGCTAAGGCGGCGCAGAAGATGGCAAAACCTAAGTGCCAGCCGCCGCCAGGAATGCCGCCGAGGTTGACGCCAAACAGCCCGGTTAAAAAGGTGCTGGGAAGAAAAACCATCGCCATCAGCGACATGGTGTAGGAGCGTCGCGCCAGCGACTCCTGCATTACCTGGGTGATCTCGTCGGTCATCACGGCGGTACGCGCAATGCAGGCATCAATCTCATCCAGCCCGCGCCCGAGGCGATCGGCGATATCCTGCATGCGGCGGCGCTGATCGTCACTCATCCACGGCAAACGTTCGCTGGCCAGCCGCGCAAAGACATCGCGCTGCGGTGCCATATAGCGACGCATCACAATCAGCTGCTTGCGCAGCAGCGCCAGAATGCCGCGCGGCGGAACCTGCTGATCGAGCAGGTCATCCTCGAGATCGATAATCCGGTCATGGAGTGATTCAATAAACTCGCTGGCGTGATCGGTGAGCGAATCGCAGACATCCACCAGCCAGCCGCCGCAGTCCGTTGGCCCGCTGCCCTCTTCCAGCTCGCTGACTACATCATCCAGTGCCAGCACTTTTCGTTGGCGCGTCGAGACAATCATCCGCTCGTCCATATAAACGCGCACGGCGACCAGTTGATCGGGACGTTCATCGGTGCTGCCATTAATGCAGCGCAGCGTGATCAGCGTCCCTTCGCCCATGCGGCTCACTCTGGGGCGCAAACTTTCTCCCGCCAGTGCGTTACGCACGCTGTTCGGTAACACGGGCGTCGTTTCAAGCCACTGCGCGCTCTCCTGGTTGGTGTAATTCAGGTGCACCCAGCAGGGTGTCTGGGCGGTGATCTCATCATCTGCTGCCAGCGATTTGACGCCGCCTTTGCCGTCAAGCTGCCACGCGTAAACCGCGTCCGGCACCTGCAGGTCCGCTCCTTTAATAGCTTCCACTGCGCCTCCACATTCAGTCTTAGTTGATGACAGTCTAGCCATGCGCCAACGTTAAGCAATCATGGCGCTGAATTTGCTAACAAATTACGGTGAATTGCCATAAAAAAAGCCCGCAGTGCGGGCTTTTTTTCCACGAAGAGGCTATCAAAACGAGTGCCAGTAGTTCTCCTGGCCGCCGCCGACCGCTGCCGTAAGCGACACCTGCCGTTTTTCAGGTTGCGCAGCGCGTTGACGCGCAGGCGCGGGTTTATCATCAGCCAGGCTGAATTTACTGGTGCGTTGCTGTAACTCTTCAACGCGATGTTTCAGCAAATCCGACGAGCCGGCCAGTTCATCGACCACCGACACGTTGCTTTGGGTAACCTGCTCCAGCTCCGCCAGCGCAAGGGTGATTTGCGCAATGCCCTTCTCCTGTTGCAGCGTGGAGACAGCGATCTCATCCATCAGCTTACTGACAATGCTGGCGCCAGAGACAATCTCCTGCATGTTCTGCCCGGCTTCGTTCACCACCGTCGCGCCCTGAGTGACGTTATCGGTTGTGACCGCGATCAGCGATTTAATGTTTTTCGCCGCCTCGGCGCTGCGGTGCGCAAGGCTGCGCACTTCACCCGCTACCACCGAGAAACCTTTGCCGTGATCGCCGGCGCGCGCCGCTTCCACCGCGGCATTAAGCGCCAGAATATTGGTCTGGAAAGCGATGCCATCAATAATGGAGATAATTTCGCGCATCTGCTCCGCGCAATCGGTAATGGATTGCATATTCTTCGCCACCTGCCCCATCAACTGCCCACCGCGTTCAGCGCAGGAAGAAGCATCATTAGCGCGGGTGCTGGCAAGCCGCGTGTTATCGGCATTGTTTTTGGTGCTGGAGGCCATCTCCTCCATGCTGGAAGCGGTCTGCACCAGGGCTGCGGATTGCTCTTCCGTTTTCACCGACAGATCGGCACTGCGGGAAGCGAGCTGAGCGGAAAGCCCAAGCGCATTATCGGAAGAGAGGCGGATCTCTTTGACCAGCACGGCAATACTTGCAGATAAACTATTGATACCGGGGATTAACCGGCCGGCACAGTTATTACCAAATTCAGGAATAACAATCGACAGATTACCTGCTGTCACCGCTTCAATACTTCTCTTCACCGTATTAATTGGTGTCACCAGATACTGCGTTAAATATACCCATATTAACGCCAGCGAAATAACGGATACGCTACTTACCGCAGCAATTAATGGGATATTTTTCGAGAGCACGATCACTATCGCATCAACGATAACAAAAGAGACCAGAAGGTAAAAAAATATAAAGGTACGAACACTGAGATTTCTTAACATAATGAGACTCGCCAGAACACCGGAGAACGGTAGCCTCGTTATAACACTCGCAATCCGCTTTGACACGGCTAATTTAGCGCAATGCGAGGTTTGCCTTAAAGCGCCTTAGATTTTACTTAAGTGATAGTAAGTAACCTTACAGCAGCCAAGCAAGCAGCACAAAACACCATAAACCGCGCAAAAACAGATATCGGGCATAACAATATATCATATAAAAATAGTTTAATTAGCGAGATAATTTTGACGCGCTACATATTTAATTTAGCCAAAATAAAGATTATTTAAATAATTAAAGATTTGGTTATTAATGCCGATAATAATATGTTAAATCCAGCCGTTTATTTTTTTAATAGCGAAATCAAACAGGCGCTGCTGCTTGTTTACAAGCAAGCATAACGCCTCTTTCGTTTTTAACGTGGTGCGACGATCAGTGAATGCCAAGCCGCCAGGCAAAGTCGATCTCCTCTTTCAGTTCGCTATGGGAGAGCGTAAGCAGATCTTCAAACTCAAGTTTCAGCAGATTCAGTCTTTTCAGGTATTCAGCCGGGGTGAGCGCGCTTTTGTCGCGACGCAGGTATTCGATGGCCAGTTCGGTAGGGTTGAGTGGGTTCGACATAACATCCTCTTGGTTGGTTAAAACATCAGCACTATAGCACAAATGGCTGCCTGTTTTTTGACCAAAGTCGGAAAGATCTGCCGGAAACGCCCGCTATACGCGGCCTGCGGGAAAAATGTAAAAAGGAGTTGCATGTTCAAATGATAAAGATTATCTTTCTCATTACTGAATAGTTGAGTAACCCACTCAACTATTCAGTACGACATTGCTCACATTGCTTCCAGTATTTTTTGCCCGCTCTCTGTAGCGGGCTTTTTTTTACCCTTTGCTCATCTGCGGCTGCGTCTCCTTTTTTCCTCCATTGTGCCTCCACAATGCCTAACTAAAATTTTCGGTATACCTGCCCAGACAGGAAACTTTCAGCAATCAACGACTTTCCCCCTTACTTCCCGTGATGTAAGGGGGATTTTTTTATCAGTGCTTGATGATGTAAAGCGTACGGCTGTAGGCCACATCTTCCGGGTTAGTGATCGGGTAGCCCTTCAGCCACGGCTTGATCAACCGCGCGTTGGTGTACTGGTAAATCGGCGCAATCGGCGCTTTGCTGGCGATAATCTGCTCCGCTTCGTTGTAATCCGCATTGCGCGCTTCCGGCGTATTTTCCTGTGTCGCCTGATTGAACGCTTTGTCATAGGCCGCATCGCTAAAACGCGGGATGTTGCTGCTGCTGTTGGAGGTCAACACCGAGAGAAAGGTCGATGGCTCGTTGTAATCCCCCACCCACGAGGCGCGAATGACATCGAAATTGCCGCTGTTACGGCTATCGATATAGGTTTTCCACTCCTGATTTTGCAGCTTCACCTCCGCGCCGAGATTTTTCTTCCACATCGACGCCACCGCAATGGCAATCTTTTGATGGTTCTCAGAGGAGTTATAAAGCAGCGTCAGCTTCAACGGGCGCTGCGGGCCGTATCCTGCCGCCTGCAACAGAGTTTTCGCCTGTGCGTTGAGCTCGGGTTGGCTCATCTGTTCAAACGGCGACGGCTTCGGCGTAAACCCGGCGGTGACATCCGGGGTAAAACGCCACGCTGGTTTCTCGCCGCTGCCCAACACTTTCTCTGCAATCACCCGGCGATCGATGGTTAAGCTCAACGCCAGGCGCACGCGCGCATCTGCCGTCGGCCCCTTCTGAGTATTGAACGCGTAGTAATAGGTGCCCAGCTGCGGCGGCGTATAGACCTGGCCCGGGATCTCTTTTTGCAGCTTCTGGTAGAGGTTTTTCGGGAAAGATTCGGTGATATCAACGCCATTCGCCAGATAGCGTTTGGTTGCGGCGGACTCCTGATTGATCGGCACAAAGGTCACCTTATTGATCACCGTTTTGCCATCGTCCCAGTACTGTTTATTGCGCGCCAGCTCCAGCTTTTCATTCACCACACGGTTAGTCAGCACAAATGCGCCGTTACCGACCAGATTGCCGGGACGCGTCCAATCCGCGCCGCTCTCGACGTTTTTATTCTGCACCGGATAGAGCGCAAAACTGGCCGCCAGGTTCGGGAACCACGGCAGGGGTTTATCAAGCTGCACGCGCAGCGTTTTTGCATCCACCGCGCTGACGCCCAGTTTATCGACTGCCATTTTGCCATCGGTGATCGCTTTCGCATTGCTAATGCCCGCTAAGGCTGCGAACCCGGCAAAAGGCGATGTGGTTTGCGGGTTAACCAGCCGCTGCCAGCTGTAGACAAAATCCTGCGCCGTGACCGGCGTGCCATCGGACCAGCGGGCATCATCACGCAGGGTAAAGGTCCAGATGCGGTTATCGCTGCTCTGCCAGCTTTTCGCCACGCCGGGAATGACTTCACCCTTCTCATTCTGATTGACCAGGCCTTCAAACAGATCGCGGATCACCTGAATTTCCGGCAGGCCAACGGCTTTTGCCGGATCGAGGGTTGCCGGCTCATCTTTGAGGTGGCGCACCACCTCCTGTTTTTCCGCAAGCGGGGTTCCCGGCGGCACATCCGCTGCAAACACGCTGACAGATAAGCCGCACAGCGCCAGCGCGCAGCAAAGTTTTGAAAATCGGTATGTCATGAAAGCCCCTTGTGATGTGCCACATCCCGCAAAAAAGATGCGGTAATTATTTGTTTTAGCTCTAAGGAATGCAAACTCATACATCAGGAAAATGATTTGCGTCGCACCGCTTTATATCCAACACTTGGTTTATTCAACGCAGAAACAGGTAAACCTATGCCAGCGACACGTCCGCGCTCTTTACGGGGAAACTTTGCCGACAGCCGTCAGCAGTATGGCGAGTCCCTGCTCGGTGCCCCGCTTTTCTGGTTTCCGGCACCGCTGGCAACAGCGAAAAGCGGGCTAATTATTGCCGGTACGCACGGGGATGAGAATGCCGCGATGGTCGCCCTCTCCTGCGCCATGCGTTCGCTCAAGAGCGATCTGCGCCATCATCACGTGGTGCTGGCGGTGAACCCGGATGGTTGTCAGCTCGGTTTGCGCGCCAATGCCAACGGCGTCGATCTCAACCGTAACTTTCCGGCGGCAAACTGGAAGGCGGGCGAGACTGTTTATCGCTGGAACAGCGCGGCGCCCGAGCGGGATGTGGTGTTGCATACGGGGGCGGCTCCGGGTTCCGAGCCGGAAACCCGTGCGCTCTGTCAGTTAATTCATCGCCTGCATCCGGCGTGGGTGGTCAGCTTTCACGATCCGCTGGCCTGCGTGGAAGATCCGCGCGAAAGCCCGCTCGGCGAGTGGCTGGCGCAGGCTTTTTCGCTGCCGTTAGTCAAAAGCGTCGGGTATGAAACGCCCGGCTCCTTCGGCAGCTGGTGTGCGGAGATCAACCTGCCCTGCATTACCATGGAACTGCCGCCCATCTCAGCCGATGCCGCCAGCGAAAACTATCTCGCGGCAATGACCTCGCTGCTTTGCTGGGATGCCGAAAGGTGAAGCTCACCGGTGGAGAAACGCAGCGACGGCTCGACATCCACCGCCAACCAGGTGGGGCCATCAAGATCGGCGAAGCGCACGCCATTGACCAGCGGCAGCGCAGCCGAAATGGCGCGTGACGTGCAGATCATGCAACCGAGCATCAATCCGAAGCCGCGCTCGGCGGCTTCGTGCGCCAGTGCCAGCGCTTCGGTCAGGCCGCCGGTTTTATCCAGCTTGATGTTGACCATCTCATAGCGCCCCTGCAGCGCATCGAGGCTTGCGCACGTGTGGCAGCTCTCATCTGCGCAGATCGGTAACGGGTGGATAAAGTTGATCAGTGCCGCATCTTCGCTGGCGGGCAGCGGCTGTTCTAACATCGCCACACCTAAATCGGCCAGCAGCTGGCAGCGCGCGGCGAGTCCTTCGCTGTGCCAGGACTCGTTAGCATCGACAATCAGCGTTGCCTCTGGCGCTGCGGCGCGGATCGCCACCAGCCGCTCGCTGATAAGATGATCATCCAGTTTAATCTTCAGCACCCTGGCGCCGGTTTCACTCAGCGCCGCCGCACTGGCGGCCATCTGTTCTGGTGTGCCGATCACCACCGTTTGCGCGGTGATGACGGTTTCCGGCAGGGTTACGCCGGTATAGTGCGCCAGCGAACGCCCCGCTTTGCGCGCCGCCAGGTCCCACAGGGCGCAATCGACCGCATTGCGCGCCGCACCGGGCGGCAACAGGGTTTGCAACGCTTCGCGGCTAAGGCGGTTTTGCAGCTGCGGCACAATGGTCATGATTTGCGCCATCACCGAGGCCTCGCTCTCGCCGTAGCGCGCGTAAGGGGTACATTCGCCAACCGCTTTGATCCCGTCCTCTTCCAGTTCGACCACGACGACTTTCGCTTCACTGCGCGCGCCGCGCGAAATCACAAACGGCGAATGCAACGGCCAGGTTTCCTCATAAACGTTCACATTTCTCATACATGCTCCTTTGACGGAATGTAAACCAGTATAGATACGAAAATTGGTTTGCCGTGGTCTCGGACGATGGCATAAACTAGCGCCGACGTTAACTATATGTAAACAGGAAGCTATTATGTCGCAACTCGTTCATTTTCAGGGCAACCCGGTTCCCGTTGCTGGCGCTATTCCGCAGGTTGGCGCAAAAGCGCAGCCGTTCACGCTTGTCGCTAAAGATCTCTCCGATGTTGCGCTGAGCCAGTTCGCCGGTAAGCGCAAAGTGCTGAACATTTTCCCGAGCATCGATACCGGTGTTTGCGCCGCTTCCGTGCGCAAATTCAATCAGCTGGCGACAGAGGTGAACAACACCGTTGTACTGTGCATCTCTGCCGACCTGCCGTTTGCCCAGTCCCGCTTCTGCGGTGCGGAAGGCCTGAGCAACGTTATCACCCTCTCCACCCTGCGCGGTGCAGATTTCCTCGACAACTATGGCGTCGGTATCGCCGACGGTGCGCTGAAAGGCCTGGCTGCACGTGCGGTCGTGGTGCTTGATGAGAACGATACGGTCATCTTCAGCGAGCTGGTGAATGAGATCACCAACGAGCCGGATTACACCGCTGCACTGGACGTGCTGAAAGGCTAATTGCGTCTGGAATGAAACAGGCCGGATAAGCGCTTACCGCTATCCGGCCTTTTTTTATCGCTACAACGTTACTCGTCGCTCTTCTTCTGGCTTAAGCCATACTCCCGCAGCTTGTTAGCAATCGCCGTATGCGAAACGCCGAGGCGCTTCGCCAGCTTGCGCGTGCTGGGGTAGTTTCGATAGAGCTGGGTTAACACCGAGCGCTCGAAGCGGCTGGTGATATCATCCAGCGATCCCTCCATCGCATCATCCCCGACCGGCAAGGTGGCCGCATCATAATCCGGCAGCTGAATATCCTGCGCGCGCAGTTCATACCCCTCCAACTGGGTTAAGGCGCGATAGATGGCGTTTTTCAACTGGCGCACGTTGCCCGGCCAGTTATAGCGGCTAAGCAGCTGCGTCAAATCGTGGGCGAGTTTCGGCCGCGGCAGACCCTGTTCATCAGCAAAGCGCGCAACAAACAGTTCGGTCAGCGGCACGATATCCTGTGGGCGGTCGCGCAGCGGCGGCAGATTGAGGGTCAGCACGTTCAGGCGGTAGTAGAGATCTTCGCGGAACAGCCCTTTCTGCACCAGCTCCACAAGGTTACGCTGCGTCGCGCAGATCACCCGCACATCAACGTGCACTTCGTGATCTTCGCCAACGCGGCGGAAAGTACCGTCATTGAGGAAACGGAGCAGTTTCACCTGCATACGCGGCGACATCTCGCCAATCTCATCCAGCAGTACCGAACCGCCGTTTGCCTGCTCGAAAAAGCCCTTTTTTCCTTCCGGCGCATGGCCAAACAGCTCGCTTTCGACGGACTCTTCAGGAATCGAGGCGCAGTTCAGCGCCAGATAGGGTTTTGCCGCGCGCGGGCTGGAAAGGTGGCAGGCGTGCGCCAGCAGATCCTTCCCGGTACCGGTATCGCCGGTAATCAGCAGCGGCGCGGTGAGCGTCGCCAGCTTGCGCGCCTGCTCAATAACGTGGCGCATTTTCGGGCTGACGGCGACAATCTGGCTGAACGCGCTGACATCCTGCTGGCTGATATTTTGCAGTTGGCGGCCCATCCGCGCCGTCGAGCGCAGCATCACTACCGCGCCGGTCAGCACCGCTTCGCCGGTTTCCCCTTCCAGGTGCACTGGCGTGATCTCCATCAGGAAGTTCTGCCCGCCGATCACCACATGTTCGTTATGCGAATGCTGCGGATTGCCCTCCAGCCAGCGCTGGAAGTTGAAGCCGGTGATTAATTGAGCCGCATTATGGTTGAGCAGCTTATCCGGCTGTTGACCAAAGAGCTGCGCGCTGGCGGCATTTGCCAGTTCGATTTTGCACTTCATATCGAGCGACAGCACCGGTTCTGGCAGCGCTTCAAGCAGTGCGCTCATCGCGCGGTGTTCGCGCTCGGAGGGCATCCACAGCACGGTGCGGACGTCGGTGACGCCCTGAATACGGCGGATCTCCGCCATCAGGCTGCTGAAGCTGTTAAAGTCGAGCGCGGCGAAATTGAGGTAGATACGCCCGATGGGATCGATCTCAATGCCGCGCAGATCGATGCCGCGCAGCACCAGCAGATCAAGTAATTCGCGTGTCAGACCAAGCCGGTCCTCACAAAAAACTTCAAGACGCATGGGAACCTTCACCCTTATTCATTCACGTAATGAAAGGATGATATGCCACTTAACGGTCGGCAGGAAGATGTCTGTCAACAAATATTGACAGCCTGCGGAAAAAAGCGGCGCGACGGCGTAAAGATAAGCGCGCAGCGCCTGCTTTCTAACCGGCTGTGCCGGAGGATTTGCCTTTCTGTAGCGTCTCTTTGACCTGCGTGATTAACTGACGGCGGAAATCGCCGAGCCGCGGTTTATCACCATCGATCCACGGCAGCGGGCGGCAAAGCTCCATCGCTTTAATACCGAGGCGTGCGGTAAGCAGCCCGGCACCGATCCCCTGAGCTGCGCGCGCTGAGAGACGCGCGGCAAGATCCTGCGACATCCAGTCCATCCCCACTTCGCGCACCAGTTCGCTGGCCCCGGCAAAAGCCATGTTCAGCAGCACCAGGCGAAAAAGACGCAGGCGGCTGTAATAACCCAGCTCAATACCATTGAGCGCGGCGATGCGGTTAATTAAGCGCAGATTGCGCCAGGCGATAAACGCCATATCGACCATCGCCAGCGGGCTGACGGCAATCATCAGCGTCGATTCCGCCGCCGAGCGGCTGATTTCACGCCGCGCCTGCGCATCCAGCACCGGCTGCACCAGATGGGCGTAGAGCGTAACGATTTCGCGGTCGCTCTGGGTTTCATGGATCGCGGCGTACCAGCGCTGCAAGGCGGGATGCGATTTATCAAGCCCCGCCTGCTGCGCCAGTTTTTCGCAAAAAGCGCGCCCTTTACCGGTGCCGTGGCTCTGCAACAGTTCACGCGCTTCATCGCGCTCGTGCGCCCGCTGACGTAAACGCCACAGCCGCCGCCACTCGCTGGCAATCGATCCGACGCCTGCGCAGACGATCAACGTACCCGCTGCGCAGCCGCCGAGCGCCACCCAGTCCTGGGTCTGCCAGGCATTCATCGCCCACTGCACGCCCTGACCAATAACGGTAATACCGGCCAGCGCCAGCCCGGCGGTGACCATTTTGCGCCATAACGTGCGCTTCGGGCGCAGCGCGGCCTCAACCACCGCTTCCGCCTGGCCCTCTTCGGGCAGCTCCTCAACGGCGACCGGGGCAAATTTCTCGGCGGCGAGAGCGTCAAAGCGCTGCGCCTGTTTAAACTGCTCCTGCGCTGGCGTATCAAGCGCCCCGGTGAAATCGATACGCGGTTTTAGCGGCTCGTTCATCGCAATTTATCTCCCAGTAAAAATTCCAGCGCGGCATCCAGCCGGATGTGCGGCAACGGCGAATCGACATCCATCACCTGCGGGCGAAACGCCTCGAAATTGAAGCCCTGCTTCTCCCAGAATGCCTGCCCCGGCAAGCGCGCCGGCACTTCGCCAGGGTAGAAGGTGAGCGGCGAACCGTCGCTTAATCGGTGACCGCGTAACGCCGGAATCGTCTCGCCGTTAACCTCGATCAAGCCACTCTGCGTCGCCTGAATGGAAGCCAGCCCCATACAATCCATGCTGATGCCTTCAAAGGCGGCGTTTTGCCACGCGTCCTGAATCAGCTGTTGCAGGAGCGACACCATATTGGCGTGCTGATCGACGGTGATGTGGTCCGCCTTGGTGGCGGCAAAGAGCAGCTTATCGATCACCGGCGAAAAGAGACGGCGAAACAGCGTGCGCTGGCCGTAGTGGAAACTCTGCATCAGCTGAGTAAGCGCAAGGCGCATATCGTTAAAGGCCTGCGGGCCATTGTTGAGCGGTTGCAGGCAGTCAACCAGCACGATCTGGCGGTCAAATTTCAGGAAGTGGTTTTTATAAAAGCCTTTTACTACGTGGTCGCAATAGTACTGGTAGCGTTCGCGCAGCATCCCGGCGTTGGTGTGCCTGTCGGCCTGCGCCAGCTTCGCCTCGCCGGTGCCGTCGACATCCGGCCACGGGAAGAACTGTAATGCCGGTGCGCCTGCCATATCGCCCGGCAGCACAAATCGCCCCGGCTGAATAAAGTGCAGCCCTTCGCGCTTGCACTGATGAAGATACTCAGTCCACGCAGCGGCAATCTCTGCCAGCCGGTTCTCATCGGCGGGCGCAAGCGGATCGAGCCCGGCGCAGAGCGCGCGCCACTTCTCAGACCACGCCTGGCGCTGCCCGGTAAGCAGACCGGTCATCTGCCGCGACCAGCTCAGGTAATCCTGCGCCAGCATCGGCAGATCGAGCAGCCATTCGCCGGGGTAGTCGACAATTTCCAGATAGAGAGTGGAGGTCTCTTTAAAGTGACGTAACAGCGAGTCGCGGGAGCGAAAGCGCAGCGCAAGGCGGATTTCACTCACGCCGCGCGTCGGGGTTGGCCACACCGGCGGCGAGCCGTAAAGCTGGGCCAGCCCTTCATCATAGGTAAAACGGGGAATGCCGAAATCACGCTGGGGAACGCGTTTAACACCGAGTAAGCGCTCTTCGCGCACCGCGCTGAACAGCGGCAGGCGCGCGCCGGTGTGAATTGAGAGAAGTTGGTTAACCAGTGCGGTGATAAATGCGGTTTTACCGCTGCGGCTAAGGCCGGTCACCGCGAGACGGAGATGCTTGTCCATGCCGCGGTTGACCAGCGAGTTGATTTCGTTTCGTAATCGTTCCATCGCCATGCGTATGCGCCCTTAAATCCGGAAGAGTCCTGCTCACTATGAGATATGGACGGCGACGCAGTTGTCAACGCTTGCGCGTAACAGGCTTGTTATCAAAGCGGCGGGAGAGCTTATTCGCCGCGCGCTTGAGAAGCGGCTCCAGTGCGAATGCCAGCACCATTTTCAATGGTCGACGGGCAACGGATTTTACCGCCCAGCCCGCCACGCCCGCAGGTCCAACGCGCAGTGCGGTCAGCAACATCAGTTTGCCGACCAGCTTCAGGCCGGGTTTGACATTGCGGTTTACCTGTTGCCAGTGTCGATTCATATTCACCTCTTAAAGCTGACGAAAACGGCTACGCAGCGAGAACGTATCGGATGTGACATAACGCTCCATCTGGCGCAAACGGCTCTCGCCGGCAGCCAACTGGGCATCTACTGCATCCAGCAACTCGCTGTTGCTGGCGGGCACCTCACCTTCAGTGTAGTTATCCGGCAGCGGATCAAGCGCAAAATAGAGCGCGATATAGGCGACGACGACAAAGAAAAAGAGGCCAAACAGCATCGCCAGCACGGTGATGATACGCACCAGTCTGACCTGGATATCGAGATATTCCGCGATACCGGCGCAGACGCCGCCGAGCTTACCGCGCTGCGGAATACGCCATAATTTTTTATTCAGATTGAGGGTAGCCATCAGCGATCTCTCCAGTTTGGATGTTCTGCATCCAGAATATCTTCCAGCGCCTGAATGCGTTCGCGCATCCGCGTTGCTTCATCCGTCAGTTGCAGCAAACGCTGCTGTTCGTTCTGGTTAAGCGCGCCGCGCGAAGCGCGGTTGTTATAGTGCAGCCATAACCAGACCGGTAAAACAAACAGAATGAATAACGTCAGGGGTATAGCCAGAAAAAGCGTGCTCATGTGTACTCCTTACAGGGATGCCAGCGGCATCTTCTGATGCCGCCGCTCGTTATTATTGGTTGTCCTGTTTCATTCTGGCTTTCAGTTGCGCCAGTTGCTCGCTGATTTCATCATCTGCCTGCAGATCGGCAAACTGCTGATCCAGCGATTTTTGCTTACCAAAACCGTGGCTCTCCGCTTCGGCTTCCATCTGGTCGATACGACGCTCGAAGGACTCAAAGCGCGCCATTGCTTCATCCATTTTGCCGCTGTCGAGCTGACGGCGCACATCGCGCGAGGAGCTGGCAGCCTGGTGACGCAGCGTCAGCGCCTGCTGGCGGGCACGGGTTTCGCTCAGTTTATTCTCCAGCTCGCCAATCTCTTTCTTCATGCGCGCCAGGCTTTCGTCAACCAGCGTCACTTCCTGCTCCAGCGTTTCGATAAGCGTGGTGACTTTCTGTTTTTCGATCAGCGCCGCACGCGCCAGATCCTCTTTCTCTTTACGCAGCGCCAGTTCGGCTTTTTCCTGCCATTCAGCCTGCTGTGCACTCGCCTGCTCAATACGGCGGGTTAACTGTTTCTTTTCAGCCAGTGCACGTGCAGAAGTGGAGCGCACTTCAACCAGCGTATCTTCCATCTCCTGGATCATCAGGCGGACCAGTTTTTGCGGATCTTCCGCTTTCTCCAGCAGCGAGTTGATGTTGGCGTTCACGATGTCGGCAAAACGAGAAAAAATACCCATAATCTAATCCTCTTGATTTCTGTTATCGGGCTGAGCCCTGCTGCCTGATTAATACAATCTCCGTGCCAACTTTTCATCTGATTGATTATAAAGGGAATGAATGATTTTACCTTAACCATAACTTAGACTAGAGTGGTTAATCACACCAACTTGTGGCGAATTTCATCATGGCAGAGCAGAAAGATAACCTTCTTGGCGAAGCTAACAGCTTTATTGAGGTGCTGGAGCAGGTTTCCCGCCTTGCGCCGATCGATAAACCAGTGCTGATTATCGGTGAGCGCGGCACCGGTAAAGAGCTGATTGCCAACCGCCTGCACTACCTCTCCTCGCGCTGGCAGGGGCCGTTTATCTCTCTAAACTGCGCGGCGCTGAATGAAAACCTGCTCGACAGCGAGCTGTTTGGTCATGAAGCGGGCGCGTTTACCGGCGCGCAGAAGCGCCATCCCGGCCGCTTTGAACGCGCCGACGGCGGCACGCTGTTTCTGGATGAGCTGGCAACCGCGCCAATGCTGGTGCAGGAGAAGTTGCTGCGGGTGATTGAGTATGGCGAGCTGGAGCGCGTTGGCGGCAGCCAGCCGTTACAGGTTAATGTGCGGCTGGTGTGTGCCACCAACGCCGATCTGCCGCAGATGGTGCAGGAAGGAACCTTTCGCGCCGACCTGCTCGACCGGCTGGCATTTGATGTGGTGCTGTTACCACCGCTGCGCCAGCGCCAGAGCGACATCATGCTGATGGCTGACCATTTCGCCATCCAGATGTGCCGTGAGTTGCATATGCCGCTTTTTCCGGGTTTTACCGAGCATGCCCGCGAAGTTCTGATGAATTATGGCTGGCCGGGAAACATCCGCGAGCTGAAAAACGTGGTGGAGCGATCCGTCTACCGTCACGGCAGTAGCGACACGCCGCTGGACACCATTATCCTCGACCCTTTCCGCCGCGACACACTTGAGAAAGCGCCCGCGGTAGAGCGCGAAAACCATGCTCATGCACTGCCGGAATTGCCGCTGGATCTGCGCCAGTTCCAGCTCGACCAGGAGAAAAACCTGCTGGAGCAGAGCCTGCAACAGGCCGAATTTAATCAGAAACGGGCGGCAGAGCGGCTGGGTTTAACCTATAACCAGCTGCGCGCCCTGCTGAAAAAGCATCAAATTCGCTGAAATCGTCGACAATAACAGCAGTTGTCCGCAGACATTTGTACGTAGCCCAGGTAAGTGCGATACACTTTGCCCATTACTTTAAAACCGTTGAAAAAATCATGCGTCTGGTTTTCTCTTCCCTGCTTTTCACCGCACTGCTGGCGACCGGTACGGCTCAGGCTGCGCCTGCGGCCACGTCAGATATCCGCGACAGCGGCTTTGTCTATTGCGTGAATGGCCAGGTTAATACCTTTAACCCGCAAAAAGCGAGCAGCGGGCTGATTGTCGACACCCTCGCCGCGCAGCTCTATAGCCGCCTGCTGGATGTTGATCCTTATACTTATCGTCTGGTGCCGGAGCTGGCAGAGAGCTGGGAGGTACTGGATAACGGCGCAACCTACCGTTTTCGCCTGCGCAGCGGCGTCAATTTCCAGCATACCGCGTGGTTTACCCCCACCCGCACGCTGAATGCTGACGATGTGGTGTTTACCTTCCAGCGCATTTTCGATCGCCACCATCCGTGGCATAACGTCAATGGCGACAGCTTCCCCTATTTCGACAGCCTGCAATTTGCCGACTCGGTGGAGAGCGTGCGCAAGCTGGATAACCGCACCGTCGAGTTTCGCCTGAAAAAGCCGGATGCCTCCTTCTTATGGCATCTCGCCACGCACTACGCCTCGGTGATGTCGGCAGAGTATGCCGCGCAACTGCAAAAAGCCGACCATCAGGAGCTGATTGACCGTCAGCCGGTCGGCACCGGGCCGTTCCAGCTGGATGAGTATCGCGCCGGGCAGTATGTTCGGTTACAACGTCACGAAAAGTTCTGGCTCGGCAAACCGTTGATGCAGCAAGTGGTTGTCGATCTCGGCTCTGGCGGCACCGGTCGTTTATCGAAACTGCTCACCGGCGAGTGCGATGTGCTGGCGTGGCCTGCTGCCAGCCAGCTAACCATTTTGCGTGACGACCCGCGGCTGCGTTTAACCCTGCGTCCGGGGATGAACATCGCTTATCTGGCGTTCAATACCAACAAACCGCCGCTCAACAATCCGGCAGTGCGTCACGCGCTGGCGCTGTCGATCAATAACCAGCGCCTGATGCAGTCGATCTATTACGGCACGGCGGAAACTGCAGCGTCGATCCTGCCCCGCGCTTCGTGGGCATACGATAATGACGCGAAAATTACCGAATACGATCCAAAACAGGCGCGCGAGCGCCTGAAAGCGCTGGGGCTGGAGAACCTCACCCTGCAACTGTGGGTGCCAACCAGTTCGCAACCCTGGAACCCCAGCCCGCTGAAAACCGCCGAGCTGATTCAGGCAGATATGGCGCAGGTGGGGGTGAAAGTGGTGATTGTGCCGGTTGAGGGGCGCTTCCAGGAGGCGCGCCTGATGGACATGAATCACGATTTGACGCTCACCGGCTGGGCAACGGACAGTAACGATCCGGATAGCTTCTTCCGCCCGCTGTTGAGCTGTGCGGCGATTGATTCGCAAACCAACTTTGCCCACTGGTGCCAGCGCGAGTTTGATGAGGTGCTGCAAAAAGCGCTCGCCTCGCAGCAGCTGGCGTCGCGCATCGACGAGTATGATGAGGCCCAGCAGATCCTCGCCCGCGAACTGCCGGTGCTGCCGCTCGCCTCCTCCCTGCGCTTGCAGGCGTACCGGTACGATATTAAAGGCCTGGTGCTGAGCCCGTTCGGCAGCGCCTCTTTCGCTGGCGTGTCGCGGGATAAAAAAGAGGTGTCGCCGTGATTATTTTTACTTTGCGTCGTTTGCTGCTGCTGCTGGTCACCCTCTTTTTACTGACCTTTGTCGGCTTCAGCCTGAGCTACTTTACCCCCCATGCGCCCTTGCAGGGCGCGACGCTGTGGAATGCGTGGATCTTCTGGTTTAACGGCCTGCTGCACTGGGATTTTGGTGTCTCGAGCATTAACGGACAGCTGATTTCCGAGCAGTTGCAGGAAGTTTTCCCGGCGACGATGGAGCTCTGTATCCTGGCCTTTGGCTCGGCGTTACTGGTCGGTATTCCGGTGGGGATGCTGGCGGGCGTGATGCGCGGCCGCTGGCAGGATAAAGCCATCAGCGCCGTCGCGCTGCTCGGCTTCTCCATTCCGGTTTTCTGGCTGGCGCTGCTGCTTACCCTCTTCTTCTCTCTCAATCTCGGCTGGTTGCCGGTCTCCGGACGTTTTGATCTGCTGTATGAAGTGAAAACTGTTACCGGTTTTTCACTGATTGACGCCTGGATTTCGGACTCGCCGTGGCGCGATGAGATGCTGATGAGCGCCCTGCGCCATGTCATCCTGCCGGTGGTGACGCTGGCGGTGGCGCCGACCACCGAAGTGATTCGCCTGATGCGTATCAGCACCATTGACGTGTTTGAGAAAAACTACATTAAAGCGGCGGCGACGCGCGGTTTGTCGCGCTTTACTATTCTGCGCCGCCATGTGCTGCACAACGCCCTGCCGCCAGTGATCCCGCGCCTCGGGCTGCAATTCTCCACCATGCTGACGCTGGCGATGATCACCGAAGTGGTCTTTAGCTGGCCGGGGCTGGGCCGCTGGCTGATCAACGCTATCCGCCAGCAGGATTATGCCGCGATCTCCGCTGGCGTGATGGTTATCGGTTCATTAGTGATTATCGTCAACGTGCTCTCCGATATTCTCGGCGCGCTGGCGAACCCGTTAAAACATAAGGAATGGTATGCCTTACGATAGCGTCTACAGCGAAAAACGTGCGCCCGGCGCGCTGCGTACCGCGTGGCGCCACTTTTATGGCGATCCCACCGCGATGATCGGCCTCTATGGCTGCGGCGCGCTGGCGCTGCTCTGCCTGTTCGGTCACTGGTTCGCCCCTTACGGCATCGACCAGCAGTTTCTTGGCTACCAGCTTCTGCCGCCATCGTGGTCGCGCTATGGCGATGTGTCGTTTTTCCTCGGCACCGACGATCTCGGCCGCGATGTGTTAAGCCGCCTGCTGAGCGGCGCGGCGCCTACCGTTGGCGGCGCGTTTCTGGTTACGCTCGCCGCTACGGTGTGCGGGCTGCTGCTCGGCGTTTTCGCCGGGGCGACGCACGGCCTGCGCTCGGCGGTGCTGAACCATATTCTCGATACCCTGCTTTCGCTGCCAACCCTGCTGCTGGCGATTATTGTCGTCGCCTTTGTCGGCCCGCATCTCTCCCATGCGATGTTTGCCGTCTGGCTGGCGCTGCTGCCGCGCATGGTGCGCTCGGTCTACAGCCTGGTGCATGACGAACTGGAAAAAGAGTATGTTGTTGCCGCCCGTCTTGATGGCGCGTCGACGATGAATATTTTGTGGTACGCCATTCTGCCGAATATCACTGCGGGTATGGTGACGGAGATTACCCGCGCGCTGTCGATGGCAATCCTTGATATTGCCGCGCTCGGCTTTCTCGATCTCGGCGCGCAGCTTCCCTCCCCGGAGTGGGGCGCGATGCTGGGCGATGCGCTGGAGCTGATTTATGTTGCGCCGTGGACGGTGATGCTGCCGGGCGCGGCGATTATGGTGAGCGTGCTGCTGGTTAACGTGCTGGGCGATGGCATCCGTCGCGCCATCACTGCGGGGGTGGAGTAATGCCGCTTCTTGATATCCGAAACCTGACCATTGAAGTCAAAACCGGCTCTGAATGGGTGAAAGCGGTAGACCGCGTCAGCCTGACCCTCGCCGAGGGCGAGATTCGCGGGCTGGTGGGTGAATCCGGCTCCGGTAAAAGCCTGATTGCGAAAGCGATTTGTGGCGTCACCAAGGATAACTGGCGCGTCACGGCGGACCGGATGCGCTTTGATGATATCGACCTGATGCGTCTCTCGGCGCGCGAGCGGCGCAAGCTGCTGGGCCACAACGTGTCGATGATTTTCCAGGAGCCGCAATCCTGTCTCGATCCCTCCGAGCGTGTCGGCAAGCAGCTGATGCAAAACATCCCGCGCTGGACCTTTAAAGGCAAATGGTGGCAGCGCATGGGCTGGCGCAAACGCCGGGCGATTGAGCTGCTGCACCGCGTCGGCATTAAAGATCATAAAGATGCGATGCGCAGTTTCCCTTACGAGCTGACGGAAGGCGAATGTCAGAAAGTGATGATCGCCATTGCGCTGGCCAACCAGCCGCGTCTGCTGATTGCCGATGAGCCAACCAACGCAATGGAGCCGACCACCCAGGCACAGATTTTCCGTCTGCTTGACCGGCTCAATCAGAACAACAATACGACCATCATTTTGATCAGCCACGATTTGCAGATGCTTAGCAAGTGGGCCGACCGTATCAATGTGATGTACTGCGGGCAGACGGTTGAGACCGCGCCGAGCGAAGATCTGATCGCCACGCCGCATCACCCCTATACCCAGGCACTGATCCGCGCTATCCCCGATTTTGGCAGCGCGATGCCGCATAAAAGCCGCCTGAATACGCTGCCAGGCGCGATCCCGCTGCTTGAGCATCTGCCGATTGGCTGCCGTCTGGGGCCACGCTGCCCCTATGCCCAGCGCAAATGTATTGAAACGCCGCGGCTTGCAGGACCGCGTAATCACCTGTTTGCCTGCCATTTCCCGCTGAATATGGAGAGTGAGTGAGATGGTTGAAACCTTGCTTGAAGTGCGCAACCTGAGCAAAACCTTTCGCTACCGCACTGGCTGGTTCCGCCGCCAGACCGTTGAAGCGGTGAAGCCGCTCAGCTTTACCCTGCGCGAACGGCAGACGCTGGCGATTATTGGCGAGAACGGCTCAGGAAAATCGACGCTGGCGAAAATGCTGGCAGGGATGATCGCGCCCACAGCCGGCGAACTGGTGATTGACGATAAGCCGTTGCATTACGGCGATTACACCTTCCGCAGCCAGCATATCCGTATGATTTTTCAGGACCCGACCACCTCGCTTAACCCACGCCAGCGGCTGTCGCAGATCCTCGATTTCCCTTTACGTCTCAACACCGATCTGGAGCCGGAAGCGCGGCGTAAACGCATCCTGGAAACCCTGCGCATGGTCGGCCTGCTGCCGGATCACGTCAGCTACTATCCGCACATGCTGGCACCGGGGCAGAAACAGCGCCTTGGGCTGGCGCGCGCGCTGATCCTGCGCCCGAAAGTGATTATTGCCGATGAAGCGCTGGCCTCGCTCGATATGTCGATGCGTTCGCAGTTAATCAACCTGATGCTGGAATTACAGGAGAAACAGGGTATCTCTTATATTTATGTCACCCAGCATATCGGCATGATGAAACATATCAGCGATCAGGTGCTGGTGATGCATCAGGGTGAAGTGGTGGAGCGCGGCAGCACCGCCGATGTGCTCGCCTCGCCGCTGCACGATCTCACAAAACGCTTAATTGCCGGTCATTTTGGCGAAGCCTTAACCGCCGACGCCTGGCGAAAAGACCGCTGAGATAAACCTTTCAGTGGTCGGATTAACGGAGACGGCGACTCATGATAGAATCGCCGCGTTTTAACGACGCTCGCCCCAACAGAGCCGCGAGCGCCACAACAATGAATATAAGGATTAAAGCTATGGGTTTTCTTTCCGGTAAGCGCATTCTGGTGACTGGCGTAGCCAGCAAACTCTCCATCGCATACGGCATCGCGCAGGCTATGCATCGCGAAGGCGCGGAGCTGGCGTTCACCTACCAGAACGACAAGCTGAAAGGCCGTGTTGAAGAGTTTGCCGCCCAGCTGGGTTCCAGCATCGTGCTGGAGTGTGATGTGGCGCAAGATGAGAGCATCGACGCCCTGTTTACTGACCTGGCGAAAGTCTGGCCAAAATTTGACGGCTTCGTGCACTCCATCGGTTTCGCACCGGGCGATCAGCTGGACGGCGACTATGTTAACGCCGTAACCCGTGAAGGCTTCAAAATTGCCCACGACATCAGCTCCTACAGCTTTGTAGCGATGGCTAAAGCCTGCCGCGAAATGCTGAACCCGGGCTCCGCGCTGCTGACTCTCTCCTACCTGGGCGCAGAGCGCGCTATCCCGAACTACAACGTGATGGGCCTGGCGAAAGCTTCTCTGGAAGCGAACGTGCGCTATATGGCGAACGCGATGGGTCCGGAAGGCGTGCGTGTCAACGGCATTTCCGCCGGTCCGATCCGCACCCTGGCGGCTTCCGGTATTAAAGACTTCCGTAAAATGCTGGCACACTGCGAAGCGGTTACCCCGATCCGTCGCACCGTGACCATCGAAGACGTCGGCAACTCCGCGGCGTTCCTCTGCTCTGACCTCTCTGCCGGTATCTCCGGTGAAGTGGTTCACGTCGACGGCGGTTTCAACATCGCTGCGATGAACGAGCTGGAAATCAAATAATTCCCCAATGCCCCTTCTGCCGAAGGGGCGTTTTTTTATGCCTTTCTGATATTTGTTATCACCTAACAATCTTTTATCCCGCCTCCCCCTTACGCCAGGATTAAGCAGCACCACCGATCCGGCAAGCCAAGACCTGACGTCGTCCCCGGATCGCCACTTTGAGACCAAGGAACGACCATGGAACAACGCCGGATTGCAGGCAAAAGCCACTGGTATCATGAGACCCAGTCAAGCGCCAGCCGGGTACACGCGCTACCGTTGGTTCCCGAAGCCGCTACCGTTAATGACCCCTTTCTGCTCGACCTGACTGTGCCGGATGATTTGCATGGCGATGTCGAGGCCATTGCCGCGCCCGCACGCAAACTCTACGCCCTGCTCTTTGCGCAGCGGGTACAGACCACGCGGCTGCGCACCTTCAGCGCCTATGATCGGCTCAGCACCGCGCTCACCGTGGCGCAGGTGTTTGGCGTCCAGCGTTTGTGCAACCACTACGCCGCACGGCTTGCTCCTCTGGCGGCCCCCGACTCATCGCGCGAGAGCAACTGCCGGCTGGCGCAAATTACGCAATATGCGCGTCAGCTTGCCGCTTCGCCGTCGGTGATTGATGCCCGTGCCCGCCAGCAGCTCGAAGAGGTGGGCCTGACGCTGTTCGATATTGTGCTCTTCAACCAGATTGTCGGGTTTATCGCCTTCCAGGCGCGGGTGCTCACCATTTTGCAGGCGCTGCTGGGACAACCGGTGCGCTATATTCCCGGCATGGAGACGCAGCCGCCCGCCGACGCCAGCCTGTTTGCCGATGAAAACGCGGGCTGGCAACCGGCGATTGAGGGGGTTGATCCCCGTGTTTCAAACGCCGCGCAGATGGGCTCCCTTGCCCACTGGCAGCCGCTGCCCGAGCTGCGCCAGCTTGCGCCGCTACTGGCGCACGAGCATCTGCTGCTTAACGAGCTGGGCGAGATTTGCCAGCAGGTGAACGCCATTACGCCGAATAAAACTCTGGGTTGGCTGGTCGGTGCCTGTACGGCGCGCATCAACGGCAGCACCGGCTGTTTTGCTGAACGCCTGCAGCGAGGCGTTCATGCTGCCGGGCTGCGGGAAGCGCTGCGCCAGGGCGAACCTGCCCTCAGCGCGTTTCTGGCGGATAACGATAAAGAGCGCACTCTGGTGCAGGCGGTGCAAATGCTGACCTGCGCGCCGGACAGATTCAGCCCGGCCCAGCTTGCAGCGCTCTCGGACGCGGGTTTTAGCCCCCAGGCTTCATTCAGTCTGCTGCTGCGCTGCGCCCTGTGCGGCTGGATCAACCGGCTGAAGATCGCCCTCGGCAAGCCCGCGTCGTGAGAGCAGAAACGGGGCGGCGTGCAGAGAGATTTTGCTGAAAGAGCGCTTGCTGCAACAGGCGGAATCGCGTAAAACTGTCAGCCGCTCTTTTAGCCACGAAAATAGATGATTATGCTCCAGGATAACCCGCTGCTCGCGCAGCTTAAACAGCAGCTCCACTCTCAGACACCGCGTGCAGAAGGTGTTGTTAAAGGCACCGAGAAAGGCTTCGGATTTCTGGAAGTCGATGCTCAAAAAAGCTATTTCATCCCGCCGCCGCAGATGAAAAAAGTGATGCACGGCGATCGTATCGTTGCCGTTATTCACACGGAAAAAGAGCGCGAAAGCGCGGAGCCGGAAACGCTGGTCGAGCCTTTTCTCACCCGTTTCGTGGGCAAAGTGCACAAAAAAGATGACCGCCTGTCGATTGTGCCGGATCATCCTTTACTCAAAGACTCCATTCCCTGTCGCGCCGCGCGCGGCGTGGAGCATGATTTTAAAGAGGGTGACTGGGCGGTCGCCGAGATGCGCCGTCACCCGCTGAAAGGCGATCGCGGCTTCTACGCGGAACTCACGCAATTTATCACCTTCTCCGACGACCACTTCGTGCCGTGGTGGGTAACGCTTGCCCGTCACAACCTCGAGAAAGAGGCACCGAACGGCGTGGCAACAGAGATGCTTGATGACGGATTGCAGCGTGTCGATCTGACCGCGCTTGATTTCGTCACCATCGACAGCGCCAGCACCGAAGATATGGATGATGCGCTTTACGCCGAAGAGCTGGCCGACGGCAAGCTGCAACTGACCGTAGCGATTGCCGATCCTACTGCGTGGATCGCCGAAGGCAGCAAGCTTGACGATGCGGCGAAAATTCGCGCCTTCACCAACTACCTGCCGGGCTTCAACATTCCGATGCTGCCGCGCGAACTCTCTGACGATCTCTGCTCCCTGCGCGCGAACGAAGTGCGCCCGGCGCTGGTCTGCCGCATGACGCTGGACAGCGACGGCACCATTGAAGAGAACATTGAGTTTTTCGCCGCCGCCATCGAATCAAAAGCCAAACTGGCCTATGACGATGTCTCTGACTGGCTGGAAAACCGCGGCGAGTGGCAGCCAGGTAGCGACGCCATCGCGTCGCAGATACGTTTGCTGAAACGCGCCTGCGATTTGCGCGGCCAGTGGCGTCAGACCCATGCGCTGGTGTTTAAAGACCGCCCGGATTACCGCTTTGTGCTGGGCGAAAAAGGCGAAGTGCTGGATATCGTTTCCGAGCCGCGCCGCATTGCTAACCGCATCGTTGAAGAGTCGATGATTGCCGCCAACATCTGCGCTGCGCGCGTGCTGCGCGACAAGCTGGGCTTTGGTATCTACAACGTCCATTTAGGTTTCGACCCGGCGAACAGCGAGCAGCTGGTGGCGATGCTGAAAACCCACGGCGTTGAAGTGAACGCTGAAGAAGTATTGACGCTGGAAGGCTTCTGCAAACTGCGCCGTGAACTCGACGCGCAGCCTTCCGGGTTCCTCGACAGCCGCATTCGTCGCTTCCAGTCCTTCGCCGAAATCAGCATCAATCCAGGCCCGCACTTCGGCCTGGGGCTGGATGCTTACGCGACCTGGACCTCGCCGATTCGTAAGTATGGCGATATGGTCAACCACCGCCTGCTGAAAGCGATCATCAAAGGTGAAACGCCGGTGCGTCCGCAGGATGAGACTACCGTGCAGATGGCGGAGCGCCGTCGCCTGAACCGCATGGCCGAGCGCGATGTCGGCGACTGGCTCTATGCCCGTTTCCTGCAAAACAAAGCCGGCACCGACACCCGCTTCGCAGCGGAAATCATCGATGTCAGCCGCGGCGGGATGCGCGTTCGCCTGGTGGATAACGGTGCAGTCGCCTTTATCCCTGCCCCGTTCATTCATGCCGTGCGTGATGAGCTGGTGTGTAGCCAGGAGAGCGGCACCGTGCAGATCAAAGGTGAAGTGGTGTTCAAAGTGACGGATGTCATTGATGTCACCATCGCCGAAGTGCGGATGGAAACCCGCAGCGTGATCGCTCGTCCGGTGATGTAACGCTTCTACGCTCCTTCCCGCCCGGGAGGGAGCGCTTATCTACCAATATATCGCGCATTTTTAAGCACTTTCCCTCCCACAAATAGCGAAAACCGACCACACTTCTCATCATGCAGCGGTTTGTTTACCGCCCACATTTGCGTGCGGCAGCCGTCTCTGCTTTTCACACCAGGTAACGCTTTACTCACCACCCCTATAAAAACAATACGTTAACGGAGAACCGCTTTGTCATTAACGGCGGTTGTCGGTCATCAACAGGTGCCCGTCCTGTGGCGGGTAGGTTGGGAGAACGCATGAGAGAGACGCAGGAACAGAGCGTGCTGTTTCGCTATCTGGGTTCACACAGTCCTTACTGGCGGCTTACGGCTGACAGCAACGCCCTGCATTTCGCCCCTGAAGAGCATGCCGATACAACGCAGGTGGTGGCGCTGACGAATGAGCAGGCGGCGCAGATCCGCGCGATGACGGTGATCACCTCCAGCCTGACCATGCCCCTCACCCTGTTTGGCGAAGAGGTGACGGTTCACCTTGTCGGGCGGAAAATTACGCGTAATGCCTGGGCGGGTAGCGCATCGGCCTGGGACGATACCCAGGCTGTCGCCCGCGATCTGGTGCAGGGCCTCTCCTTTGCTGAGCAGGTGGTGTCGGAAGCCAATTCGGTGATCGTGATCCTCGACCGGCTGGGCAATATTCAGCGTTTTAATCGCCTTAGCGAAGAGTACACCGGCCTGAAAGAGCACGAAGTGATTGGGCAAAACGTCTTTAAGCTGTTTATGAGCCGCAGCGAAGCGGCGGCCTCAAAGCGCAATATCACCCAGTTTTTCCGCGATGGCTCCTCGTACGAAGTGGAGCGCTGGGTAAAGACGCGAAAAGGCCAGCGGCTCTTTATCTTCCGCAATAAGTTTGTGCACAGCGGCAGCGGTAAAAACGAGGTTTACCTCATCTGCTCCGGTACCGACATTACCGAGGAGCGCCACGCCCAGGAGCGGCTCCGGGTGCTGGCGAATACCGATACCGTCACCGGTTTGCCCAATCGCAACGCTATCCAGGATCGCATCAGCGATGCCATTGCCGCGCGCGGCGACTCGCAGGTCGGCGTGGTCTATCTCGATCTCGATAACTTCAAAAAAGTGAACGATGCCTATGGGCATATGTTTGGCGACCAGCTGTTGCAGGCCGTTGCGCTGGCTATATTGGGCTGTCTTAAGGAGGGCCAGGTGCTGGCGCGGCTTGGCGGCGATGAGTTTATCGTGCTGGCGACCGACACTTCGCAAGTGGCGCTGGAGGCGATGGCATCGCGCATTTTATGTCGATTGCGTGCGCCGTTCCGCATCGGGCTGATTGAGATCTACTCCGGCTGCTCGATTGGTATTGCCCTTGCCCCCGAACATGGCAACGATCGCGAAAACCTGATTCGTAATGCCGATACCGCGATGTACACCGCCAAAGAGAGTGGCCGCGGCAAGTTTTGTGTGTTTTGCGCCGAGATGAACCTGCGGGTGTTTGAGTATCTCTGGCTTGATACCAATCTGCGCAAGGCGCTGGATAAAGAGCAACTGGTGATTCACTACCAGCCGAAAGTGAACCGGGAGGGCGAAGTGCGCAGCCTCGAAGCGCTGGTGCGCTGGCAGTCGCCCGAGCGCGGGTTGATCCCACCGCTCGATTTTATCTCCTACGCCGAAGAGTCCGGCCTGATTGTGCCACTCGGCCGCTGGGTGATGCTTGATGTGGTCAGGCAAGTGGCAAAATGGCGCGACCAGGGGATTGACCTGCGCGTGGCGGTGAATGTCTCTGCGCGACAGCTGGCCGATCAGACCATCTTTAGCGATCTGAAACGGGCACTCAGCGAGCTTCATTTTGCTGACTGTCCGATTGATGTTGAATTGACCGAAAGCTGCATAATCGAAAACGAAGCGCTGGCGCTCTCGGTGATTCAGCAGTTCAGCGCGTTGGGATCGCAGGTGCATCTGGATGATTTTGGTACCGGTTACTCCTCACTGTCACAACTGGCGCGCTTTCCGCTTAACGCCATCAAACTCGACCAGAGTTTCGTGCGCGATATTCATCAACAACCGATTTCGCAATCGCTGGTGCGCGCCATTGTCGCGGTGGCGGCGGCGCTTAATCTGCAGGTGATTGCTGAAGGGGTGGAGAGTGCGCAGGAGGATGCGTTTTTGACCGACAACGGCGTCCATGAGCGGCAGGGGTTTCTGTTCGCCAGACCGATGCCCGCTGCCGCGTTTGAACGTTGGTTTACACGCTACCAGCCACGCAAGGCGCGTTAACCGGCTTTACTGAGCGCAACCGCCGTATGGCGGTTTTGCAACAGCACCAGGCGCTCCATATAGGCGATATCTTTCGCTTGCAGGCAGAAGGCGGCATCTACCCAATCCTCCGTGATATCCATCAGCTCGCTGCGCGGCAGTTGCAGCACGCGCTGGCGCGCCCTGAGCATGGCACGCACGCCATTGAGGCGGGGTTGCAGCGTATCGATAAAGGTACGCACGGCCATAAAGCCTTGCCCCTCTTCAAACGCGACATCGACCAGCCCTTTTGACGCATACCACTCCGCCGAATGGGACTCTCCTTTGTAGATAAGCTCTTCCGCCAGTTTCATCCCCGCACGGCGCGTCACCAAAGAGTAGGCTCCCATGCCGGGAAAGAGGTTAAAGGCGATCTCCGGGAAACCGAGGCGCGCATCGCGCTGCGCCAGTACAAAATGGTGCGCCAGCGCCGCTTCAAAGCCACCGCCGAGCGCGCTGCCTTCGATCATCGCCAGCGAAATTGCGCCGGTGTCAAAACCGCGTGAAGCGGCATGCACACAGTCAACGCAGGCGCGGGCATAGGCGCGTAACGCTTCACGGCGTCCGTTTTTGATGCACTCGACAAAAAAGTGCAGATCGCCGCCGGTGTTGAACATACCGGGAACCAGCGATCCGGTGACCCAGAAGTCAACGGCAAACCCGCTCTGCCTGACCAGCCAGGAGAGGTTCATGATCTCCTCAATCAGTTGGTGGTTGAAGCAGGGGCGTGGTCTCGCGCGCAGCATCATCCACACGGTGCGCCGCTCCTCTTCGTAAAAACCTGAGAGTTGCGTGAAACGTTGTTCATCGGTAAAGAGTTTGCAGGTCGGTTGATTACTTATCGTCATTGCGTATTCCTCCAGATAGTGCGCGTTGCGCGCCTGCAAAGACTACGTCACGCGCTGAACCGACCACGGGCGGAGGGATAAATATATACTTCATGCAGAGAAGCGCCTGAGATGTGGTTTTTTCCCTTCTCTTTTTAAACGCTTTTCTGCATCATTGAATTTATTCGTTTTTCGATATGAAGGTGAAGGTATGGCAGAGATCGATGTGAAACAGCTGGCCGGCCGGATCGATACCGTGCTTGATATTCTGGTGGCCGGAGATTATCAGTCCGCTATCCGTAATCTGGAAATTCTGAAGACGGAGTTGCGGGATCTCGATAATAGCGACCAGTCCCCCAACTCAGGCACGCAGAAAACGCCCTGGGAAATTTAAGTAATCTCTTTTCGCCATGACGCGGCAGCCGGGAATGCCACCGCAGTCGTGGCGATTTACATTCGCGCGAAAGATAAAAAAGTGTGGCTATGAATTCCCGACAACAACTTATTTTGCAAACGGTCATCGACAAAGGTCAGATGAGCGTTGCCGATCTTGCCCGTATGACCGGCGTTTCTGAAGTGACGATTCGCCAGGATCTGAACACGCTGGAGAAGCAGAGCTATCTACGTCGCACCCACGGGTTTGCTGTGCCGCTCGACAGCGAAGATGTCGAAACGCGGATGCTGACTAACTATGCCGTAAAGCGCGAACTGGCCGATTTTGCCGCCTCGCTGGTTAGCGCCGGTGAAACGGTGTTCATCGAGAACGGCAGCAGCAACGCCCTCCTCGCTCGCAAGCTTGGCGAGCAGCGTGATATCACCATTATCACGGTCAGCAGCTACATCGCGCATCTGCTTAAATCGGCGCAGTGCGAAGTGATTCTGCTCGGCGGCATTTACCAGAAGAAGAGTGAAAGCATGGTGGGGCCGCTGACGCGCCAGTACATTTCGCAGGTGCATTTCAGTAAAGCCTTTATCGGCATTGATGGCTGGCAGCCGGAAACAGGCTTTACCGGGCGCGATATGATGCGCACCGATGTGGTAAACGCGGTGCTGGAAAAAGGCACCGAGGCGATTGTGCTGACCGACAGCTCAAAATTTGGCGTCGTGCATCCTTATACGCTGGGGCCGGTTGAGCGCTTTCAGCGGGTGATTACAGATGACGCCATTACCGCCGAGGCACAGCGCCAGCTTAAAGAGGCAGGTCTGATTATTGATATTGTTCAAAGCCCATCCAACGCCTGATTCCCTCGCCCGCTAAGGCGGGCTATCTCTCTCTTTTCTGAGACGATTCTGAGCATTTTATTAAGAGTTTTTACCTGGTTTGTTGCGTGCCGCTGCGTAAAATTATTATCAGCGATATAACAGGGAGTAATTATCACTCAGGTGATTGCATTGCCCCTGCGCAGCAAGGTTTCACGGAAGATCTTTCAGATTATTTCTAAGACTATACTTAGAGAGCCTCTGATTCCGTGAATCGATTATTCAGGAGAAAGTATGATGATGTTAACAAGTAAAAAAATGGCCGCAGCAGTACTGGCAGTTACCCTGGCAATGTCTCTGAGCGCTTGTGGTCACTGGGATAAACGTTCTCGTAACACCGCGATTGGCGCGGGTGCGGGTGCGCTTGGCGGTGCTGTATTAACAGACGGCAGCACGCTCGGCACGCTGGGCGGCGCAGCAGTCGGCGGTATTATTGGCCATCAGGTCGGTAAATAATTAGTCGGTACTACGGCAAATAAATATCAAGAAATCTACTTTCTTTCAGGTCTGATTTAAAAAATAGGTAAATAAAAGGCCGCGTGAATAACACGGCCTTTCTTTTTTAGCCACCGGCAAGTTTTACTTTCATGCCTTTGGCTTCCAGCAGGGTTTTAAGCAAATCGCGTTTATCACCCTGGATCTCAATAACGCCCTCTTTCACCGCCCCGCCGCAGCCGCATTTTTTCTTTAGCTCGGCCGCCAGTTTGCTTAGCGCCTCGTCATCAAGATCGATGCCGGTGATTAAACAGACGCCTTTGCCTTTACGTCCGCTGGTCTGGCGCTGGATGCGCACAATGCCGTCGCCTTTTGGGCGCTCTACGGGCGCTTTCTCTTCATCAATGCGGCCGGTTTCGGTGGAGTAGACCAGACGGCTGTTGTTATCGCTCATGCTCTCCCCTTGCCTAATGAGGCGTTGATTGCTTTCAGGGTTTGCGCCGGATCGGCAGATTGCGTAACCGGGCGGCCAATCACCATATAATCGACACCGGCCTGCAGCGCCTGCTCGGGCGTCATAATCCGGCGCTGATCGCCTGCGTCGCTGCCCTGCGGGCGGATACCCGGCGTGACCAGTTTAAATGCCTGCCCAAGCTCGCTTTTGAAACGCACCGCTTCCTGCGCCGAGCAGACCACGCCATCAAGCCCGCACTGCTGTGTGAGACGCGCCAGGCGTTCGGCATGCTCCGCAGGCGTGGCGGTAATGCCGATATCCTGCAAATCGCTCGCTTCCATGCTGGTTAACACGGTAACCGCAATCAGCAGCGGCGCATCTGCGCCAAACGGCAGCAGCGCCTCTTTGGCTGCGGTCATCATGCGTGCGCCGCCCGAGGCGTGAACGTTGACCATCCAGACGCCAAGATCCGCCGCCGCTTTTACCGCATGGGCGGCAGTGTTGGGAATATCGTGGAATTTCAGATCGAGGAAGATATCAAAACCGCGCTGCTGCAACTCGCGCACAAACTGCGGCCCGAAGAGCGTGAACATCTCTTTGCCCACTTTCAGGCGGCAATCGCGCGGATCGATGCGGTCTACAAAAGCCAGGGCGTTATCGCGGTTGGCGTAATCGAGGGCGACAACGACCGGAGAGTCGGTAACCGCGCGGGAAGTCGATAAAGTAGTGGACGTCATGATCAGACCTTCTGAAATGAGGGCACCCGCTCAGGCGCAAAATGGGTAAACGGGCAGCATTCTACCTGCGCAGCGAGCGAAATAACAGTTTCCCCTACCTGCAAAGCGCTGACTGCACAGGAGTTGATGAAACCGTTTCAAAAACTCTAATAAGTATGTTGTAACTAAAATGAAGACTTTTAAAAAATCACTGCCCGTCGAGACCGCGAATCGGTTTAACCGTTGACCAGGCGCGGCAGGATGGGCAGTGCCAGTACATGGTATAGGCCGTAAAACCGCACTTATGGCAGCGATAACGCGGCTTGCTGCGTACCTGCTCGCCAACCATTTCGCGCAGCACCATCAGGCTCTCTTTCGCGCGCCCCTCTTCCGCTTCGTTGAGGTGGTAGTCCATCAGTTTATGGAACACACGCATGGTCGGATGGCGTTGCAGCTGGCGCGTCACGTACCCTTGCGCGGCATCCGCCCCTTCGCGACGCTCAACAATCTCCGCCAGCATCAGCTCGGCAGCAGCACCGGTATTCTCCTCGACGCAACGCTGCAGGAAATCCGCCCACTCATCGGTTTTACCCAATTGCAGATAGCAGGTTTGCAGCATCTCCAGCGTTTCGCTGACCAGGTCTTTATCCTGATCGATCACCTTCAGCAGGCTCTCTACCGCTTTTGCGTAATCGCCGCTGGCCATAAACACGCGCCCCATCATGATGGAGACGCGCGCGCTGTCGCGATCGGCCGCTGCGCCCTTCTTCAGCAGCGCCATGGCGCGATCCATATCCTCATTGCCCATCTGCTGTAGCGCGAGCTCGCAGTAGAAGTGGGCGATTTCACCGCGCTGCTTATCTTTACCGAGCTTCACCAGCCGCTCGGCGACGTCGATCGCTTTCTGCCATTCGCTGGTCGCCTGGTAGATTTGCAGCAGCTGTTGCAGCGCGCTGACGCGAAAATCGGTCTCATCCACCAGTTGGTTAAACATATCTTCGGCGCGATCGTACATCCCGGCCGCCATATAATCGCGCCCAAGCTGCTGCACCGCTAACAGGCGCTGATCGTAAGAGAGGGAGGCGCTCTCCATCAGGGTTTGATGGATGCGGATAGCGCGGTCAACTTCGCCGCGCGAACGGAACAGATTCCCGAGAGTAAGGTGCGCCTCAACCGTGCCGGTATCCTCTTTCAACATATCGAGAAAGAGATCGACCGCTTTATCCTGCTGATTGCTCAGTAAAAGGTTAACCCCGGCCACGTATTCACGCGACAAGCGGTTAGCCTCATCCTGTTTAGTTTGTTGAGCATTTCTGCGCCCCATATACCAGCCATAGGCCGCTGCGACAGGCAACAACAGAAACAGCAACTCCAGCATAAAATATTATTCCTTCACCGCCGGCGTGCCGGGCGTAACCGGAACGTCCGCGGCGGGAGCAATCTGCTGCTCGAGGCGTTTGATTTTACGTTCTGCACGTGCGAGAGAGACGCGAACGCGTAACCAGAAGAGACCGCAAATCAGCCAGCCGATCGCGAAGCCGGTAGCAAACAGCACGGCCAGCAGCGTAGAGATGCGATATTCACCCTGTGCGAGGAGATAATTAAACGTGACTTGCTGATCGTTTTGCGCACCAAGCGTAATCGACACGACAAAAATCGCTAACACCAGTAGAAAAATGAGTAAATATTTCACATTACATCCCGTTATGTGGTTCGTGCGATGAATTTATGTGCAACTGACTGCCACAAGCCTTATAAACTACCATTTTAGCGCCCGCCGCGAAATGGGGACGCATAATGTTAATTTCTGATTTGCGGCCAAAATGATGGAAATCAAGTCTCGCTGTCACGCTCGACGATCTCCGGCACCTCTTCCGCTGGCGGCGTGAGCGGCCCGCAGATGCGCTGCGCCAGCCATGTCGCCAGCGTAACCAGAATCCAGGAGATAAGCGTCGCGACGGCTAAATCCCGCGGCCAGTGCATGCCAAGTAATAAACGGCTGCCCATCACACTCGTCGCCCAGGCGAGCAAAATCACGATAGTCCAGGTCCTTCTGCGCGGCCACAGTAGCCCGACGCCAAGCAACGCCCAGCTGGCGGCAAACATCGTGTGCCCGGACGGAAAAGCAAAGCCGGTCTCTTTTTGCCAGTGGTGGCGTAAAAAAGCAGGAATATCATGCTGGCTGGCGAGCTGCTCTTTTACCAGCGCGCCGCGCTCTTTGCGCTTCAGGCTATAGAACTGATCGGTTGGGATAGCGTGCTCTTTTTCCAGCCATAAGACGAAGGGACGCGGCTCCTGCACCTGCCCTTTGACAAAGGATTTCACCACCTGCCCGGCCACAATCGCGCAACCGAGGATGACAAAGAGCATCAATGCGGCTTTGAGGCGAAAACGTAAGCACCACAGGAACCAGGCGCAGAGCACCACGTGCGTAATAATGCCCCAGGGTTGCGTTACCGTTTCGGTCATCCAGAAGAGTACGCGCAGCCACCAGTGGTTTTGCCCGGGCTCCCAGTGCCAGCCGGAGATCCAGACCGCCAGCGGCATAATTAATAAAATCGCCGCACCGGCGGTTGTTCGCTTAGCAATGGACAGCATCTCATCTCCTTGTGCGTAAGTGACACAATCATAACCGAAAAATGACAGTTTCGCTGAAACGGCGCATTTGTGCGTTTATGCGGTATTCACCGCGCAGATGTAGGCGTCGTCAGGCAGCTTGTGGCAAAATGGCGCGATTCAGAAAACTTACAGGTTAACGGTGCGCGCTGCGCCCAAATAATCCGGAGATTCACATGCAACTTAAACGTGTGGCAGAAGCCAAACTGCCAACCCCATGGGGCGACTTCCTGATGGTGGGTTTTGAAGAACTGGCGACCGGACAGGATCATGTGGCCCTGGTCTATGGTGATATTTCCGGGCAGTTGCCCGTTCTCGCACGTGTACACTCCGAGTGTTTAACCGGCGATGCGTTATTCAGCCTGCGCTGCGACTGCGGCTTCCAGCTTGAAGCGGCGCTCAATCACATTGCCGAAGAGGGCCGCGGTGTCCTGCTCTATCATCGCCAGGAGGGCCGTAACATTGGCTTGCTGAATAAGATCCGCGCCTATGCGCTGCAGGATCAGGGCTATGACACCGTCGAAGCCAACCATCAGCTTGGTTTTGCCGCCGACGAGCGTGACTTCACCCTCTGCGCCGATATGTTCAAACTGCTGGCGGTAGATGAAGTGCGTCTGCTGACCAATAACCCGAAGAAAGTCGAGATTCTGACCGAAGCCGGAATCAATATCGTTGAACGCGTGCCGCTGATTGTCGGGCGCAATCCGAAGAACGAGCACTATCTCGATACGAAAGCGGAAAAGATGGGACATCTGCTGAAGTAATAAAAAAGGCCTGCACAAGCAGGCCTTTTTGTTTAGTTGAGCATATTGCGGATCACATAGTGCAGAATGCCGTCGTTACGGTAGTACGTCAGCTCTGTCGAGGTATCAATACGGCAGCGGCACGGAATCACCTCTTGCGTGCCGTCGGCGCGCGTTAAGGTCACCGGCAGCTCACCACCCGGTTTGATATTTTGCAGATCGGCAACATCCAGTCGCTCCTCCCCGGTCAGGCCCAGCGTCTTACGCGTGACGCCCTGCGGGAACTCCAGCGGCAGGATGCCCATGCCAATCAGGTTCGAGCGGTGAATACGTTCGAAGGATTCGGCAATTACCACACGAATGCCAAGCAGACGCGGGCCTTTCGCTGCCCAGTCGCGACTCGAGCCGGAGCCATACTCTTTCCCGGCGATCACCGCCAGCGGCGTGCCCTCTTGCTGATAACGCATCGCCGCGTCATAGATAGAGATCACTTCACTGCCCGGCAGATGGCGCGTCATGCCACCCTCGACGCCCGGAACCATCTCATTGCGAATACGGATATTGGCAAAGGTACCACGCATCATCACTTCATGGTTGCCGCGACGCGAACCGTAGGAGTTGAAATCGCCCCGCTCTACGCCATGGCTTTGCAGATAGCGCCCCGCCGGGCTGTCCGCTTTGATACTGCCCGCCGGTGAGATATGGTCAGTAGTCACCGAATCACCCAGCATCGCAAGGATGCGCGCACCGTGGATATCCTCAACCGGTTTCGGCTCCGCCAGCATCTCGTCAAAGAAGGGCGACAGACGGATATAGGTGGAGTCATCCTGCCAGCTGTAGGTATCGGAGCGCTCAACCTCGATCGATTTCCACTCGTCGGTGCCTTCAAACACCTCCGCATACTCTTTGCGGAACATATCCGTTGATACCTGCTCAACCGCGCGCGCAATCTCGGCGCTCGATGGCCAGATATCTTTCAGGTAGACCGGGTCGCCTTTACGATCGACCCCGAGCGGATCGGTGGCAAGGTTGATATTCATATTCCCGGCCAGCGCATAGGCGACAACCAGCGGCGGCGAGGCCAGCCAGTTGGTTTTCACCAGCGGGTGAATACGCCCTTCGAAGTTACGGTTACCGGACAGCACCGCGCCCACGGTCAGATCGCCTTCGCGAATCGCCTGCTCGATAGGTTCCGGCAGCGGGCCGGAGTTACCGATACAGGTTGTGCAGCCGTAACCGACAAGGTTAAAGCCCAGCTCATCGAGATATGGCGTTAAACGCGCCTGCGCCAGGTAGTCGGAGACCACTTTCGATCCCGGTGCCAGCGACGCTTTCACCCACGGCTGGCGTTTCAGCCCGAGAGTCACGGCTTTTTTCGCCAGCAGGCCGGCCGCCATCAATACGCTCGGGTTAGAGGTGTTGGTACAGGAGGTAATTGCGGCGATCACCACCGCCCCGTCCGGCAGCTCATACTGATGGCCTTTGTGAACATAGCCCACCGGTTTGCGATCTTTCTGCGCGGTGTTAAGTTCCAGCTCGTTGCTGGCGGCAAAGGCTTTTGGTACCTCATTAAGGGTAACGCGATCCTGCGGGCGTTTCGGCCCGGCGATGCTCGCCTCGACCTCGCCCATATTGAGCGCCAGCGTGCTGGTGAAGACCGGTTCATCGCCCGGATTACGCCACATCCCCTGCGCTTTCGCGTAGGCTTCTACCAGCGCGACCTGCTCTTCGCTACGGCCGCTCAACTGCATATAGCCGAGCGTAACGCTGTCAATCGGGAAGAAGCCGCAGGTGGCGCCATATTCTGGTGCCATATTCGCGATGGTTGCACGGTCGGCCAACGGCAGCGAGTCCAGCCCGTCGCCGTAAAATTCGACAAACTTGCCGACCACGCCATGTTTACGCAGCATCTGCGTTACGGTCAGGACGAGATCCGTCGCGGTGATGCCTTCGCCCAGTTTGCCGGTCAGTTTGAAACCGACCACATCGGGGATCAGCATTGATACGGGTTGACCGAGCATAGCGGCTTCAGCCTCAATCCCGCCGACGCCCCAGCCCAGCACGCCGAGGCCATTGATCATGGTGGTGTGCGAGTCGGTGCCGACCAGCGTATCCGGATAGGCGATCCACTCTTTATCCTGCAACTCACTCCATACCGCTTTGCCCAGATACTCGAGGTTGACCTGGTGGCAAATGCCGGTGCCCGGCGGCACGACGCTGAAGCGGCTAAAGGCCTGCTGGCCCCAGCGTAAAAAGGCGTAACGCTCGTGGTTGCGCTCCATCTCCAGACGCACGTTCTCTTCAAACGCGTCGTCATCACCGAAGTGGTCCACGGTGACGGAGTGGTCAATCACCAGATCGACCGGTGAGAGCGGGTTCACTTTGGCGGTATCGCCGCCGAGGCGTTTAACCGCTTCGCGCATGGCGGCGAGGTCAACAACGGCCGGTACGCCCGTAAAATCCTGCATCAATACCCTGGCCGGACGATAGGCGATCTCCCGGTCGGCATGGGCATTTTTCAGCCAGCCGGCCAGTGCCTGGATATCCTCTTCGGTGACGGATTCACCATCCTGCCAGCGCAGCAGGTTCTCAAGTAACACTTTCAGGGACTTGGGTAAGCGCGAAATATCCCCAAGTTGTTTCGCAGCCAGCGGCAAGCTGTAGTAGTGGTACGTTTTGTTCTCTGCCTGCAACGTGTCCTTACTGGCTTCGCGTAGGGTCGACGACATGTGCTCCTCCTTTATTACAGGGATAGCTTTACCCTGATGCTTATCAGGGTCTGTATTAAAGATAACACAAACATATCGTAACGTTTTGATAACACCCTAAATTGCTACAAAAGGGAAAATCTTACGGGCGGGGATAAGGCGGAGATAATAAAAAACCCCGCCGATGCGAGGTTTTTCAATTCGTTACTGCAGGGCCAGCCAGACCAGTTCACCCCAGATGAGGGCGGAAACCGAGAACGCTGTGAGCCATGACCAATATTTCATACCAAGGTTATTAATCATAAAAATTTACCCCTTGAATCTATTCATCGAAACTGAGTTTTTACTCAATTCATTTATGCTGCGTATTAATTAAAGAGTACAAAAGAGCACGTCAATGAATAGCGGGATAATTCCCCACATTGATCTTGCTGGTATATTTATTGTTTTTTAATGTCGTCTTCAGCAAAGGCGTCAATAAACGCTTTCTGCTGTGGCGTCAGCTTCCAGGAGGCCGGGAGAGCGGTCACAGTTTTGCTTTTTGCTTTTGGTGGCGTGTCATGAAGCTGACACACTCGCTTAACGGGTTCGTATCGACCTGCTATCGCCATTTTACCCCCAAAATTTCCAGACCAGTAACGCAACCACTGCCCAGAACAAGGCAGAGCCAAGAAATACCGCCAGCCAGGCTTTACGCTTCAGCTCAGGGTCCCTTTGCGGCTCTTCACTTCCTGTTGGCATTGCTAACCTCGTACAATCGACATCGCTTATCATTCTGTGCACCAACAATCGGTATTAGTAATCATGGGATGAGACAAATCCTAAAAGAACTTTAGCGGAAAATCCAGTGAATTTACTCACCATTTCCAAAGAAATATTTAATCTTTTGACAACAAATAAATAATTGAAGTAATGGATTTGCAGAGTTGCTATTTAGTTTCTATGTTTGTCGCAAAATAGAGACGGTGCGGATTTGAAATGTGACGTCAATCACTCTGCGAAAGGATTTTATCAGAGTTGATGATAATTCTAATTTAGGTTTAGACGGCATTATGGGTATCTTTTCGGGCGATAAGATACCCGTCGGTATTATTTTTGCGGCAGCTTAATATCTTTAAACATCGCTTCGATATCGTCGTTAGAACGCAACGCCACGGCGGCATCGACCACATCGCGCGTTAAATGCGGCGCAAAGCGCTGAATAAAATCATACATATAGCTGCGCAGGAAGGTGCTGCGACGGAAGCCTATCTTGGTCGTGCTGTGGCTGAAAACACCATCAGCATCAAGTTTCACCAGATCCGGGTCTGATACGGGATCGACCGCCATGCTGGCAATCACCCCTACGCCTAAACCGAGGCGGACATAGGTTTTAATCACATCGGCATCTGTCGCGGTAAAGACAATACGCGGCGTTAACCCGGCGCGATTGAAGGCGGTATCCAGCTCCGAGCGGCCGGTGAAACCAAATGTATAGGTCACCAGCGGATACTGCGCCAGCTCCTCAATCGACACGGACTGCTTCGCCGCCAGCGGATGATCCGGCGTGACCACAATCGAGCGGTTCCAGTGGTAGCACGGCAGCATCACCAGGTCGTCATAGAGATGCAGCGCTTCGGTGGCAATGGCAAAGTCAGCATTGCCTTTAGAGACCGCTTCAGCGATTTGTGTCGGCGATCCCTGATGCATATGCAACGAGACGCGCGGATAACGCTCAATAAAGCCTTTAATCACGTTAGGCAGCGCATAGCGCGCCTGAGTATGCGTTGTCGCGACGTAGAGCGAGCCTTTATCCGGCCAGGTGTGTTCTCCTGCGACCGATTTAATGGCCTCCACTTTGGACAACACTTCCCGTGCGATGCGGATAATCTCCTGCCCGGCTGGCGTCACCTGCGTAAGATGCTTTCCGCTACGGGCGAAGATTTGAATACCGAGTTCATCCTCAAGCATCCGCACCTGTTTGCTGATGCCTGGCTGGGAGGTATAAAGGCCTTCGGCCGTAGAGGAGACGTTGAGGTTGTGGTTGACCACCTCAACAATATAGCGAAGCTGCTGTAGTTTCATGACAGACCATCCGAATGAGGCAAGCGGCGAGCGCTTAAGACGATTTGATAATAAAAAAGAGAAAAACTATAACCACTATATCATTTATAGCTTCTGTGTATAGCGAGGAACTAAGAATAATAACAGATAATAAAAAAGGGCCGGATTATCCGGCCCTTCTCGCTAGGTGCTTGATAGCGATTACTTTTTCGCTTCAGTCCATTTGTTGTCGATATAGAAAGCGGACCAGCCGGTCGCTTTCCCCTCTTTCTCAGAGGCGACGTACTGCTGCTTGGTTTTACGGCTAAAACGCACGATGGTTTTATTACCGTTCGGATCTTCCTGCGGCGCATCAGCCAGATAGCGCAGCTTCTCCGGCAGGCGATCGCGGAAGCGATAGAGCTCTTCCACCAGCGGCGCACGGGTTTCGCGCGATTTCGGGAAGGTGTTGGCCGCGAGGAAGACACCCGCTGCACCGTCACGCAGCACGAAATAGGCGTCTGATTTCTCGCACGGTAGCTCAGGCAGCGGCACCGGATCTTCTTTCGGCGGCGCGACTTCACCATTGCGCAGGATCTTACGCGTATTTTTACAATCGTCGTTGGTACAGGCCATATATTTGCCGAAACGCCCCATCTTCAGGTGCATTTCAGAACCACACTTTTCACACTCAACGATCGGACCGTCATAGCCCTTGATGCGGAACTCGCCCTCTTCAATCTCGTAGCCGTCGCAGGTCGGGTTATTACCGCAGACATGCAGCTTGCGTTTCGGATCGATCAGGTAGCTGTCCATCGCCGTGCCGCACTTCTGGCAGCGGCGTTTGGCACGCAGCGCATTGGTTTCGGCGTCATCGCCTTCCAGCACGTTGAGCACTTCATTTTCCGGGATCAGGTTGATGGTGGTTTTGCAGCGCTCTTTCGGCGGCAGCGCATAACCGGAACAGCCCAGGAAAACGCCGGTGCTGGCGGTACGAATACCCATCTTGCGGCCACAGGTCGGGCAGTCGATGCTGGTCAGCACCATCTGGTTCGGGCGCATGCCGCCCTCTTCCGGATCCTGCTCAGCCTGCTCCAGCTGACGCGAGAAATCACCAAAGAAGCTGTCCAGCACGTTGCGCCATTCAGCTTCGTGATTAGCGACGCGGTCGAGGCTATCTTCCATCTGCGCGGTAAAGTCGTAGTTCATCAACTCGCGGAAGTTCTCTTCCAGACGATCGGTAACGATTTCACCCATTTTTTCCGCGTAGAAGCGGCGGTTTTCCACGCGCACATAGCCACGATCCTGAATGGTCGAGATGATCGACGCATAGGTAGACGGACGGCCGATACCGCGTTTTTCCAGCTCTTTCACCAGCGATGCTTCGCTGAAGCGCGCAGGCGGTTTAGTAAAGTGCTGGGCAGGCGTCAGCTCAACCAGCGTCAGCTCATCACCTTTATTAACCGCCGGCAGGGTGCGATCTTCATCGCCCTTACGCAGCGCAGGCATCACTTTCGTCCAGCCATCGAAACGCAGGATACGTCCGCGCGCTTTCAGGCGGAAATCGCCCGCGCCGACGGTGAGCGTGGTGGAGTCATATTTCGCCGGTGTCATCTGACAGGCAACGAACTGGCGCCAGATCAGCTGATAAAGCTTCTGCGCGTCCGCTTCCATATCTTTTAACGATTCAGCCAGCACACTCACATCGGAAGGACGAATCGCTTCGTGCGCTTCCTGAGAGTTCTCTTTGCTGGCGTACTGGTTGGCGTTTTCTGGCAGATATTTCTTACCAAAATTATCGCCGATATAGCTGCGCACCATGCTGACCGCGTCCTGGCTCAGGTTGGTGGAGTCGGTACGCATATAGGTGATGTAACCCGCTTCATACAAGCGCTGGGCCATCATCATGGTTTTCTTCACGCCGTAGCCAAGACGCGTGCTGGCGGCCTGCTGCAACGTGGAGGTGATAAACGGCGCGCCAGGCTTGCTGCTGGTTGGCTTATCTTCGCGATCGATAACGGTATAGCGCGCTTTTTCCAGCAGGCTGACCGCCGCCATCGTCTGCTCACGGTTGACCGGACGGAAGGCTTTATCCCCTTCGTGGGTCACCTGCAACGGCAGAGTATCACCGCCTGGCGTTGTCGTTGCGGCGTCAATTTCCCAGAACTCTTCCGGCACAAACGCTTTGATCTCGCGCTCGCGCTCTACCACCAGGCGAACGGCGACGGACTGCACACGACCGGCGGACAAACCACGCGCGATCTTCTTCCACAGCAGCGGCGAGACCATATAACCCACAACGCGGTCCATAAAGCGGCGCGCCTGTTGGGCATTAACACGGTCGATATTCAGCTCGCCAGGCGTTTCAAAGGCCTGACGAATCGCATTCTTGGTAATTTCGTTAAATACGACACGGCTATAGCGTGTCTCATCGCCACCGATCACTTCCCGCAGGTGCCATGCGATGGCTTCCCCTTCGCGGTCAAGGTCGGTTGCGAGATAGATGTGGTCAGCTTTTTCAGCGAGGGATTTCAGCTCGGAAACCACCTTCTCTTTACCGGGCAGCACTTCATAATGCGCGTCCCAGTTGTGCCACGGGTCAATGCCCATGCGGTTTACAAGCGCGCCCCGCTCATCCTTTTTAGGCTTTTTAGCCGGCTTGGTGGCGGTGGAGTCGGCGCTCTTTTTAGGTGCTGAGCCACTGGTCGGCAAATCGCGGATATGCCCTACGCTGGATTTCACCACGTAGTCATTACCGAGATATTTATTGATCGTTTTGGCTTTTGCCGGGGACTCAACGATAACGAGAGCTTTACCCATATTCACCTTTACCTATTGTATTCTTCCGGAAATGCGTCGCGTATTGCGTCACATCCACTGATAAACAGTCACTATTGCGGCGGCGTCAAGGGATATCAACCCTTTGGCGTTGCCGGTCACGCGAATAGAGGCATTCAGGTGACTGAGATTTCAGGCTTTTTCATATCAGCGTGGTATAGCAAGACGATAATCCGGTCGAATGTCAAGCAATTCTGTTGCCAGATTGACGAAAGGGTCACACTGTACCTGATAAAATTTGTTAAGCAACTTTATTAGCATGCAAAAACGCATCGCGCCAGGTTAACGAGCCCGTAAGCCCCTCACAAAACAAGGGAAAATTTGCCCCTCACCTTTGCTGGCGGTAAACTTCGACAAAAATTGAGGAGGATGAAAATGAGCGAGACATCTCAACCTATCGATCGTCAGGCGTTGCTTGAGCTGGCGAATCAGCTAATTCGCGATCATGACGACACGCTGGCGGGCATTGAGGCCACTGGTGTGACGCAGCGCAACGGCGTGCTGGTGTTTAGCGGAGAGTACTACCTGGATGAGCAAGGGTTGCCAACGGGGAAAAGCACGGCGGTATTCAATATGTTCAAATATTTAGCCCATGAACTTTCTGGAAAGTACCACCTGATCGACTAAAAAAGAACGCGAGGCCTGAGCCTCGCGTTTTTGTTTACATCATCGGTTTTTGCCCGCGCTGCCACCAGCGCATCAGCAGATGATCAACGCTTTCTGTTGCGCTACCGGTAAAGCGCTCCAGCAACTTTTTACGCTGTTGGTAACGCACGCCAATCGCTTCGTGCTCCTGAATCAGACCCAGTAACAGCTCATCGCTGGTGCCGACTTCATCCACCAGCCCCTTCTCCAGCGCCTGGCTACCGTACCAGTGCTCGCCGGTCGCGACCTGCTCAATATCAAGCTGCGGCCGCATCTGGCTGACAAAACCTTTGAATAGATCGTGAGTTTCGTTAAGGTTCTCACGAAACTTCTGCCGACCCTCTTCCGTGTTCTCACCCAGCAGCGTCAGCGTGCGCTTGTACTGCCCGGCGGTATGCAGCTCAATATCAATATCTTTGCTTTTCAGGAAGCGGTTGAAGTTGGGCACCTGCGCCACCACGCCAATGGAGCCAATGATGGAAAACGGTGCGGCGACAATTTTATCCGCCACGCAAGCCATCATGTACCCGCCGCTGGCGGCGACTTTGTCCACGGCAACGGTGAGCGGGATCTGCTTATCGCGCAGGCGCTGCAGCTGCGAGGCCGCCAGACCGTAACCGTGCACCACGCCGCCCGGGCTTTCAAGACGCAGCAGCACCTGATCGTTCGGCGTTGCGACGCTCAGCACGGCGGTGATCTCTTCGCGCAGACCGTGCACTTCACCCGCATCCATGCTGCCTTTAAAGTCGAGTACGTAGACGCGCGGTTTGACCGGCTCTTTTGACACGCCCGCCTTCGCCTGGGCTTTTGCCGCCTTCGCATCTGCCTTCAGCTTTTTCTTCTGCGCTTTATGCCACTGCTTCTGCTGGTGAGTATCCATCAGGCCGACGGACATCTCCTCCTGCATCTCTTTATAGTGCTCGTTAAAGCGGGTGATCTTCAGCTCGCCGCGCTGACGTTTGCGCTGGCGCAGATTGATGACAAGCGTCATAACGATCGCCACCGCCACCACCACGGTGGCAACTTTGGCTAAAAACAGACCATATTCAGAGAGTAATTCCATGCATACCACCTCGGTGACTTCACTCAATAATCGGCTCAGTGTACATGAGCGGTGCGGGCGCGTCTCGCGCCAGGCGTGCGGCCGCTTCGCCATGTTGCTGAATTTTTTAGCACTCCTTAGGGTAAAGGGTATGTAACTCTCCCCTTCACCGATTGAAATAGCCGGACGTTTAAGGCATAAAGCCAACACGTGAAGGTGATTACAGGCTGCGGCCTGAGGAGACAGAGTGCACTATCAGCCCAAACGCGACCTGCTAAACGGTCGCATCATTCTTGTCACCGGTGCCAGCGACGGTATTGGAAAAGAGGCGGCATTAACCTACGCCCGCCACGGCGCCAGCCTGATTCTGCTGGGTCGTAATGAAGAGAAACTGCGCCGCGTCGCGCAGCAGGTGAACGACGAAGGCCAGGCCGCGCAGTGGTTTATCCTCGATATGGCAACCTGCACCCCCGAAGATTGCCAACAGCTCGCCAGTGAAATCGCAACCACCACACCCCATCTGGATGGCGTGCTGCATAACGCCGGCCTGCTCGGCGATATCTGCCCGATGAGCGAGCAGGATCCGGCCGTCTGGAACGAAGTGATGCAGGTCAACGTTAACGCCACGTTCTACCTCACCCAGGCACTGCTTCCTTTATTACTCAAATCGGACTGTGGCTCGCTGGTCTTTACCTCCTCCAGCGTCGGTCGCCAGGGGCGCGCCAACTGGGGCGCGTACGCGACCTCGAAGTTTGCCACCGAAGGGATGATGCAGGTGCTGGCGGAAGAGTATCAAAACCGGCTGCGCGTCAACTGCATCAACCCCGGCGGAACGCGCACCAGCATGCGCGCCAGCGCCTTCCCGACGGAAGATCCACAGAAGCTTAAAACCCCGGCCGACATTATGCCGCTCTACTTGTGGCTGATGGGCGATGACAGCCGCCGCAAAACCGGCATGACCTTCGATGCGCAACCGGGCCGCAAGCCGGGGATCGCCCAATGAGCGATGAACGTTACCAGCAGCGCCAGCAGAAGGTGAAAGAGCGCGTCGATGCACGGGTTGCCGCCGCCCAGGATGAGCGCGGGATTGTTATTGTTTTCACCGGTAACGGCAAAGGCAAAACCACGGCGGCTTTTGGCACCGCCACGCGCGCCGTCGGGCATGGCAAAAAGGTGGGTGTCATTCAGTTTATCAAGGGCACCTGGCCAAACGGTGAGCGTAACTTACTTGAACCTTTGGGCGTCGAATTTCAGGTGATGGCCACCGGCTTTACCTGGGACACGCAAAACCGCGAAAGCGATACCGTCGCCTGCCTTGAAGTCTGGCAGCATGCCGAGCGGATGCTGGCCGACCCGGCGCTGGATATGGTGCTGCTGGATGAGTTGACCTACATGGTGGCGTATGACTATTTGCCGCTGGAGACGGTGTTAACCGCCCTGCAAAACCGCCCGCCGATGCAGACGGTGATCATTACCGGACGCGGCTGCCATCGCGATATTCTTGAGGCGGCGGATACGGTGAGTGAGTTAAGGCCGGTGAAGCATGCGTTTGAGGCGGGAATAAAAGCGCAGATCGGCATCGACTATTAACGATAAAAAAAGGGGCTTGCGCCCCTTTTTCATTAATCGTTTTTAGTGCGTCCGCCACCCGGGCGGCGATTACCACCGGCAGGCTTACCGCCAGTCGGCTGAGCGTGGCGCTTCACGGCGCGACGGATTTGGTTCGCTTTCATGCGACGGCGATCTTTCTCCACCGCGACTTTTGATTGCGTCTCAGCATCCAGACCGACCAGCTCACGCAGGTAGTTAGTCTGCGCCAGATCCAGCTCGGTCCAGCCGCCGCGCGGCAGCCCTTTCGGCAACGGAATATCGCCGTAGCGTACGCGGATAAGACGGCTCACCTGCACACCGACCGCTTCCCACAGGCGACGCACTTCGCGGTTGCGCCCTTCGGTCAGCGTAACGTTGTACCACTGGTTAATGCCTTCCCCGCCGCTGAATTTGATAGTCTTAAACGCTGCCGGACCATCCTCAAGCTGCACACCGCGCGACAGATCGCGCAGCTTCGCGTCATCCACTTCGCCAAACACGCGCACGGCGTATTCGCGCTCGACTTCGCGGCTCGGGTGCATCAGGCGGTTCGCCAGCTCACCGTCGGTAGTGAAAAGCAGCAGACCGCAGGTGTTGACGTCCAGACGACCGACGGCAATCCAGCGCGCACCGCGCAGTTTCGGCAGACGGTCAAACACCGTCGGGCGCCCTTCCGGATCGTTACGGGTGCAGAGCTCGCCTTCCGGTTTGTAATAAGCCAGTACGCGGCAGATCTGTTCGACGGACTCTTTCACCGAAATGAGATGACCATCGATACGGATTTTCAGCCCCGGCGTGACCTCGACGCGGTCGCCCAGCGTGGCGATTTTGCCATCAACGCTGACGCGGCCTGCCTGGATAATAGTTTCGATTTCACGGCGGGAGCCGTGGCCGGCCCGCGCCAGCACTTTCTGTAGTTTCTCGCTCATAGAGCATCCTTTATGTCGCCTTCACAGGCGTCGAATAGGGTCATCAGCCCGGCTTAAGCCGCGTCTGAAATGGCCGCGTAGTATAGCGACTTGCGCCGCTATAAGAAAGGCCTAACGTCACCGACGCCTTCGCGGATCACCACCGGCGCATCGTCGGTCAGATCGACCACCGTCGTCGGCTGCTGGCCGAGATAGCCGCCGTGAATCACCAGATCCACCAGCTTCTCCAGACGATCTTTAATTTCATCGGGATCAGACTCGGTAAACTCGCTGCCCGGCAGCATCAGCGACGTCGAGAGCATCGGCTCATTGAGCGTCTCCAGCAGCGCCAGCGCAATCGGGTTTGACGGCACGCGCAGGCCGATAGTTTTACGTTTCTCCTGCAACAGGCGGCGCGGCACCTCTTTGGTCCCTTTCAGGATGAAGGTGTAGTTACCTGGCGTGTTGTTTTTGATCAGGCGAAACGCCACATTATCGACGAACGCGTAGGTGGAGAGTTCCGAGAGATCGCGGCACATCAGCGTAAAGTTGTGGCCGTCCGGCAGGTGACGGATGCGGCAAATACGCTCCATCGCCCCTTTATCTTCAAGTTTGCAGCCCAGCGCGTAGCCGGAGTCGGTGGGATAGACGATAACGCCGCCTTTGCGCACGATATCGACGGCCTGATTGATTAAACGCGGCTGCGGATTATCTGGATGAATATAAAAAAACTGACTCATACAACCCTCTCTGTGTTGTTCTGCGGCTGCTCCCACGCCGACCAGACGCCGTCGACGCCTGCCGGAAGCCAAAGTTTGCGTCCCAGTTCAATCCAGGGACAGGGCTGATGAAAATCAGACCCCTGCGACCCTAACAGACCGAACTGGCGGGCATACTCCGCCAACTGGGTTCGCTCATTGGGAGCCTGCTGGCATTGGGCAACTTCCATCGCCTCACCGCCGCATTGAGCAAAATGCGCCAGCAGTCTCTTAAGCCATTTGGCAGAAAGATTATAACGCCCCGGATGGGCCATTACCGCCGTCCCGCCAGAATGATGAATCACATCAATGGCTTGTTCTATTGTACACCACTGCGGCGGAACGTAACCCGTTTTGCCACGGGCGAGGTACTTTTTGAAAACATCGGCCATATTGCCCGCTTTACCCTGCTCAACCAGGAAACGGGCGAAATGGCCGCGTGTGACATTCGCGCCCTGCGCCAGACGCATCGCCCCTTCCAGCGCGCCGGGAATATGGGCTTTCTCCAGCCGCTCGGCGATAAGATTTGCGCGCTCGGTGCGGCGCTGGGATTGCTGCTCAAGAAAAGCACGCATCGCCGGGTGGTCGATATCAATATTCAGCCCAACAATGTGGATCTCGTGGTTTTCCCAAAGCGTTGAGATCTCCACCCCGCTGATTAAATTGAGATCCAGCCCGGCGCGGGCGATTTCAGCGCGGGCGGCAGGAATGGCGTCGGTAGTGTCGTGATCGGTGATCGCCAGCGTACCGATGCGCATCTCGACCGCGCGGTGCACCAGCGCCTCGGGGGAAAGCAGGCCATCAGAGGCGAGCGTGTGGCTGTGAAGATCGTAAATAATGGCGTAATTCGTGTCGCTCAAAGCGGCTCCGCTAATTCATCAAACTGCAATTTGTGACCTATCATAACGGGTAGCACACATTTTCTGAATTCATGGTTGACTTTCTTTTCATGAACCAGTTAACTAGTACGCAAGTTCACTCGACAACGGTATCGCAAAAATGAATGCACATCTCTTTAACAATCGCTGGTGGCGCACTCCCTGTTAAGGGCTTTGTGATCACGTGCGCATTCAGCATACCGATACCAGGCCCGCTTTTTTCAGCGGGCTTTTTTTTGAACAAATTAATGAGAGCGATGCAGATGCAAAAACCAGCACTCGACCTTCTGACCACCCAGGCGCGTTACCACAGCAACCCGACGGCGCTGTTCCACCAGCTGTGCGACGCCCGTCCTGCGACTCTGCTGCTTGAATCCGCCGACATCGACAGCAAAGACGATCTCAAAAGCCTGCTGCTGGTCGACAGCGCGCTGCGCATTACCGCATTAGGTGACACCGTCACACTTACCGCACTGACCGCTAATGGTGCCGCCCTGCTGACACTGCTTGATGCCGTGCTGCCTTCAGGCGTCGAAAATAACGTGCTGGAAAATGGTCGCGAACTGCGCTTCCCGGCGGTTAGCCAGCTGCTTGATGAAGATGCCCGCCTCTGCTCGCTCTCGGTGTTTGATGCGTTTCGTCTGCTGCAGGGGCTGGTTGAACTGCCGGCCGATGAGCGTGAAGCGATGTTTTTCGGTGGCCTGTTTGCCTATGACCTGGTCGCGGGTTTTGAAGATCTGCCGGCGCTGAAGCACGACCGCAACTGCCCGGACTACTGCTTCTATCTCGCTGAAACCTTACTGGTGATCGACCACCAGAAAAAAGAGACGCGCATTCAGGCGAGCCTCTTTACCCCGTCTGCGAGCGAAAAAGATCGCCTGCTGCAACGCGTCGAGACGCTGCGCCAGCAGCTTGATGCGCCGGTCACGCCGCTGCCGGTAGAAACCGTTGAACATATGCAGTGCGACTGCAACCAGAGCGATGAGGCGTATGGTGATGTGGTGCGCAAAATGCAAAAAGCGATTCGCGCCGGTGAAATTTTCCAGGTCGTGCCGTCGCGCCGCTTCACCTTGCCCTGCCCGTCGCCACTCGCCGCGTATGAAGTGCTGAAAAAGAGCAACCCCAGCCCCTATATGTTCTTTATGCAGGATGCGGATTTCACGCTGTTCGGCGCCTCGCCGGAGAGCTCCCTGAAATATGACGCCAGCAACCGCCAGATTGAGATTTACCCGATTGCCGGGACGCGCCCACGCGGTCGTCGCGCCGATGGTTCACTGGATCGCGATCTCGACAGCCGTATTGAGCTTGAAATGCGTACCGACCACAAAGAGCTCTCTGAACACTTGATGCTGGTTGACCTGGCACGTAACGACCTGGCACGTATCTGTACACCGGGGAGCCGTTACGTGGCGGATCTGACGAAAGTCGACCGTTACTCCTATGTGATGCACCTGGTCTCCCGCGTGGTGGGCGAGCTGCGTCACGATCTCGATGTGCTGCACGCCTATCGCGCCTGCATGAATATGGGCACCCTCAGCGGCGCGCCAAAAGTACGCGCTATGCAGCTGATTGCCGAAGCCGAAGGCACGCGTCGCGGCAGCTACGGCGGCGCGGTGGGTTACTTCACCGCCCATGGCGATCTCGATACCTGCATCGTCATCCGCTCCGCGTGGGTGGAGGATGGTATCGCTACCGTTCAGGCCGGTGCAGGCGTGGTGCTGGATTCCGTTCCGCAGTCCGAAGCCGATGAAACCCGTAACAAAGCCCGCGCGGTTCTGCGCGCTATCGCCACCGCCCACCACGCACAGGAGATTTTCTGATGGCTGACATTCTGCTGCTCGATAATATCGACTCCTTTACTTACAACCTGGCGGATCAGCTGCGCGCAAGCGGACACAACGTGGTGATTTACCGCAACCATGTTCCGGCTCAAACCTTAATTGACCGTCTGGCGACCATGCAAAACCCGGTGTTGATGCTCTCACCTGGTCCGGGCGCGCCCTCGGAAGCGGGTTGTATGCCGGAGCTGCTGACGCGTATGCGCGGCAAACTGCCGATCATCGGCATCTGCCTCGGTCACCAGGCGATTGTCGAAGCCTATGGCGGTTATGTCGGCCAGGCCGGTGAGATCCTGCATGGTAAAGCTTCCAGCATTGAACATGACGGCCAGGCGATGTTCGCAGGCCTCAGCAACCCGCTGCCGGTTGCCCGTTACCACTCACTGGTTGGCAGTAATATTCCCGCCGGGCTCACCATCAATGCCCATTTCGATGGCATGGTGATGGCGGTGCGCCATGACGCCGATCGCGTTTGCGGCTTCCAGTTCCACCCGGAATCGATTCTCACCACCCAAGGCGCGCGCCTGCTGGAGCAGACGCTGGCGTGGGCATTACAGAAGCTTGAACAGGCAAACACCCTGCAACCGATCCTGGAGAAGCTCTACCAGGCCGAGACGCTGAGCCAGCAGGAGAGCCACCAGCTCTTCTCTGCGGTGGTGCGCGGTGAGCTGAAGCCGGAGCAGCTGGCGGCGGCGCTGGTCAGTATGAAGATCCGTGGCGAACAGCCGCAGGAGATTGCCGGTGCGGCGACTGCCCTGCTGGAGAACGCCGCGCCCTTCCCGCGCCCGGAGTACGCCTTTGCCGATATCGTTGGCACCGGCGGGGATGGCAGCAACAGTATCAATATCTCCACTGCCAGCGCGTTTGTCGCCGCCGCCTGCGGCCTGAAAGTGGCCAAGCACGGCAACCGCAGCGTCTCAAGCCGCTCTGGTTCGTCCGATCTATTGGCGGCGTTTGGCATCAATCTGGATATGAATGCGGACAAATCCCGCACGGCGCTCGATGAGCTCGGCGTCTGCTTCCTCTTCGCACCGAAGTACCACACCGGGTTTCGCCACGCGATGCCGGTTCGCCAGCAGCTAAAAACCCGCACACTGTTTAACGTGCTCGGGCCGCTGATTAACCCGGCGCACCCACCGCTAGCGCTGATTGGCGTCTACAGCGCGGAGCTAGTGCTGCCAATTGCCGAAACCCTGCGCGTGCTCGGTTATCAGCGTGCGGCGGTAGTGCACAGCGGCGGAATGGATGAGGTCTCGCTGCATGCGCCAACCGTGGTTGCCGAACTGCACGATGGCGAAATCAGGAGCTATCAGTTAACGGCAGCTGACTTCGGCCTGACCGCCTACCATCAGGAGGCGCTGGCGGGCGGCACGCCGGAAGAAAACCGTGACATTCTGACCCGCTTATTACAAGGTAAAGGCGAGCCTGCTCACGAGGCTGCCGTCGCCGCCAACGTCGCCATGTTGATGCGGCTGCACGGCAAAGAAGATCTGAAGGCTAACGCGCAACAGGTACTGGACGTCCTGCACAGCGGGGCCGCTTACGACAAAGTCACCGCACTTGCGGCAAGAGGGTAAACAATGCAGACCGTTTTAGCGAAAATCGTCGCCGACAAAGCTGTATGGGTTGCGGCGCGCAAGGAGCAACAACCGCTGGCCTCTTTTCAGAACGAGGTGCAGCCGAGCACACGCCACTTCTATGATGCACTGCGTGGAACACATACCGTGTTTATCCTCGAGTGCAAAAAAGCGTCGCCCTCGAAAGGGGTGATCCGCGCAGATTTCGACCCGGCGCGCATTGCGGATATCTATCAGCATCACGCCTCGGCAATTTCGGTGCTGACCGATGAGAAATATTTCCAGGGGAGCTTCGACTTCCTGCGTATCGTCAGCGACATCGCGCCGCAGCCGGTGCTGTGCAAAGACTTTATTATCGATGCCTACCAGATTTACCTGGCGCGCTACTACCATGCCGACGCCTGCCTGTTAATGCTCTCGGTACTGGATGATGAGCAGTACCGCACGCTTTCCGCCGTGGCGCACAGCCTCAATATGGGCGTGCTGACAGAAGTGAGTAATGAAGAGGAGCTGGAGCGCGCGGTGGCGCTGGGCGCCAAAGTTGTCGGCATTAATAACCGCGATCTGCGCGACCTCTCCATCGATCTCAACCGCACCCGTGAACTGGCCCCGCGTCTTGGCGCTGGCGTCACGGTAATTAGCGAGTCTGGCATCAACACTTATGCGCAGGTGCGTGAACTGAGCCACTTTGCCAACGGTTTCCTGATTGGCTCTGCGCTGATGTCTCACGACGATCTGGATGCGGCGGTAAAACGCGTTCTGCTGGGTGAAAACAAAGTGTGCGGCCTGACCCGCGCTGAAGATGCGCAGGCGGCACATGACGCTGGAGCCATTTACGGTGGGCTGATTTTTGTGGCCGCCTCGCCGCGCGCGGTAAACGTTGAGCAGGCAGAAAAAGTGATGCAGGGCGCGCCCCTGAGTTATGTTGGCGTGTTCCGTAATGCTCCAGCCGACGAGGTTGTGGCGACCGCAGCTAAACTTAAGCTGAGTGCCGTTCAGCTGCATGGCGATGAAGATCAGGCCTACATCTCCTCCCTGCGCACACAGCTTGGCGAGCAGACGCAAATCTGGAAAGCCCTTAGCGTCACCACAACGCTGCCGCCGCGCAACCTTGAGCACGTCGATAAATATGTGCTGGATAACGGCCAGGGCGGCACGGGCAAAAGTTTTGACTGGTCGCTGCTGACCGGCGAAACGCTCGACAATGTACTGCTGGCCGGCGGGCTGGGCGCGGATAACTGCGTACAGGCGGCGAAAGCTGGCTGTGCCGGATTAGATTTCAATTCTGGCGTAGAGTCGGAGCCGGGTATTAAAGACGCCAGCAAACTGGCCTCGGTGTTCCGTACGCTGCGTGCATATTAAGGAAGCAAGATGACGACACTACTGAACCCCTACTTTGGTGAATTTGGCGGTATGTACGTTCCGCAAATTCTGATGCCCGCGCTGCGCCAGCTGGAAGAGGCGTTTGTCAGCGCGCAGAGCGATGCGGCGTTCCAGCAGCAGTTTAACGACCTGCTAAAAAACTATGCCGGTCGCCCGACGGCGCTGACCAAATGTCAGAACCTGACCGCCGGTACCCGCACCACGCTCTACCTTAAGCGTGAAGATCTGCTCCACGGCGGCGCGCACAAAACTAACCAGGTGCTGGGCCAGGCGCTGCTTGCTAAACGGATGGGCAAAACCGAGATTATTGCCGAAACCGGCGCGGGTCAGCATGGCGTGGCGTCTGCGCTTGCCAGCGCCCTGCTCGGCCTGAAGTGCCGCATCTATATGGGCGCAAAAGATGTGGAGCGCCAGTCGCCGAACGTCTTCCGTATGCGACTGATGGGCGCGGAAGTGATCCCGGTGCACAGCGGCTCAGCCACCCTGAAAGATGCCTGTAACGAAGCGCTGCGCGACTGGTCCGGCAGCTACGAAACCGCGCACTATATGCTCGGCACCGCAGCCGGCCCGCACCCCTTCCCGACCATTGTGCGCGAGTTCCAGCGCATGATCGGCGAAGAGACTAAAGCGCAGATCCTCGAAAGAGAGGGACGTCTGCCGGATGCGGTGATCGCCTGCGTTGGCGGCGGATCTAACGCCATCGGGATGTTTGCCGACTTTATCGAAGAGAGCGCCGTCGGCCTGATTGGCGTGGAACCGGCGGGTCACGGCATCGAGTCTGGCGAACACGGCGCGCCGCTGAAACATGGCCGCGTCGGCATCTACTTCGGCATGAAATCGCCGATGATGCAGACCGAAGATGGGCAGATTGAGGAGTCCTACTCCATCTCCGCCGGGCTGGATTTCCCGTCAGTAGGGCCGCAACACGCCCATCTCAACAGCACCGGTCGCGCTGAGTATGTCTCGATTACCGATGATGAAGCGCTGGAAGCATTTAAAACGCTCTGCCGCCACGAAGGGATTATCCCGGCGCTGGAGTCCTCCCATGCGCTGGCCCACGCGCTGAAGATGATGCGCGAAAACCCTGAGAAGGAGCAGTTGCTGGTGGTTAACCTCTCCGGGCGCGGCGACAAAGATATCTTCACCGTCCATGACATTCTGAAAGCGCGAGGCGAAATCTGATGGAACGCTATGACAACCTCTTCAACCAGCTCAACGCGCGCCGGGAAGGTGCCTTTGTCCCGTTTGTCACCCTCGGCGATCCGGAACCGGGCCTGTCGCTGCAAATTATCGACGCGCTGATCGAAGGCGGCGCGGATGCGCTGGAGCTGGGCATTCCCTTCTCCGATCCGCTGGCGGATGGCCCGACCATTCAGAGCGCCACGCTGCGCGCCTTCGCTGCGGGCGTTACCGTCGGCCACTGTTTTGAAATGCTGGCGGCGATCCGCCAGAAGCATCCGACCATCCCGATTGGCCTGCTGATGTATGCCAACCTGGTGTTTAGCCGCGGCGTTGATGAGTTTTACGCCCAGTGTGCCAGCGTCGGCGTCGATTCGGTGCTGGTCGCCGACGTGCCGATTGAGGAGTCCGCCCCGTTCCGCCAGGCGGCGATGCGCCACAATATCGCGCCTATCTTTATCTGCCCGCCGAATGCTGATGACGATCTGCTGCGCCAGATTGCCTCATACGGCCGCGGTTACACCTACCTGCTGTCGCGTGCAGGTGTGACCGGTGCGGAGAACCGCGCGGCGCTGCCGCTGCATCATCTGGTGGAGAAACTGACGGAGTATCATGCCGCGCCTGCGCTGCAGGGCTTTGGCATCTCGGCGCCGGATCAGGTGGCTTCCGCGATTGAAGCCGGTGCCGCGGGGGCGATTTCTGGATCGGCGATTGTGAAGATTATCGAGAGCAATCTGGATAACCCGACCGCAATGCTGGCCGAACTGAAAGGGTTTGTGCAGCGCCTGAAAGCCGCCACGCTGGCGAGTTAAGGGACGTAAAAAACGGAAACAGATCTGCAAAGGCCTGTTTCCGTCATTACCATCAGAAGCGGTAACCAGCAGAGAACATAAACACCCACGGATCGAGACGGGTATGGACGTTCTGCTGTACGCCGTTGTGTTTGAAGCGCACATCGGTATCGATATCCATCCACCACACCGACATGTTGATCAGCCAGTCGCGGTTAATCAGATAATCCACGCCCGCCTGTCCCGCTACGCCCCATGAATCTTTCAGACTCAAATCAGAGAGCCCTGCCTCTTTGCCGGTGGAGTTAAATTTCTCATCGAAAAAGGTGGTGTAGTTGATACCGGCACCCAGGTATGGGCGCACTTTGCTCTGGGAGTCAAAAAAGTACCACTGCGCCATCAGTGAAGGCGGCAGATGACTTACGGTAGCCAGATCGCCGGTCGGCGCGGTGCCAACGTGGTGGCGGAACGGCGTTGCGGCCAGCAGTTCAATACCGACGTTGTCGGTCGCCATCCATGTCATGGTCAGGCCAAGCTGCGTATTGTTATCAACGTTGAAACTGCCCAGCGCGCCTAAAACGTTATCTGAACCTTCCGTTGGACGGACGGTGGCCGAACCGGCCCGGATGAAAAACTCGCCTGCGTCGTGCGCGTATGCTACCCCGGAAAGGGTGCTGAGGATCAGTGCTGCCACGGCTAACTTCTTCATATCCACTCCATGTTTGAGGTTTTATCGCCGCGCACTATACCTGGTATTAGGTAGGATGTGATCCAATCCGGATCACACTTAACCCTGTAATTTAACATTCATTGATCTGGGTTAATTTTTGCGTTTCGTTACACTCCTTAACTTTTGTTGTTGCATCAATTTTTGCCTTATGAAGGCAAAAAAATATTCTTTTCACCCCCTCTTGTGCGCCCGTTTGAGCAGCGATAATTTATCTGCCTGACTTTTACTGTTGATGCGTCGTTAAGTGCAGGTGCGCTATGAGTGATCTCAACCCGTGCATGTCGTGCGGAGCCTGTTGTGCGTATTTTCGTGTCTCTTTCTACTGGGCTGAAGCTGATGATGCTGGCGGCCCGGTTCCGGTTCAGTTAACGGAGCCTCTCACCCCATTTTTGCGCTGTATGAGCGGAACCAATCAAAAACAGAGCCGCTGTGTGGCGCTGGTCGGTACGCCAGGCGAAAACGCAACCTGCAGCATTTATGCGCAGCGCCCCTCTCCCTGCCGTGAATTTCAGATGTCAGGCGAAGCGGGCGAAGTGAATGAAGCCTGCGATCGGGCGCGGGCGCGCTACGGTTTAGCGCCCCTTTACAAAGATATGCTTTTCCATACAAGCCGTGATGCTGCCACTGAGGGCCTATTCGGGGTACAATCGCCCGTCAATTAATATCGCCATACTCAAGGAGAGTGCATGTCTATCACGGCGAAATCCGTTTACCGTGACACGGGGAATTTTTTTCGTAATCAGTTCATTACGATTTTACTGATCGCGCTGTTGTGTGCTTTTATCACCGCTGTTATTGGGCATGCCTTTTCACCCAGTGAAGAGGAACTCTCCATTCTGACAGAGGGAGATAACCTGGCGGGCAGCGTAGGTCTGTTCGATCTGGTGCAGAATATGACCCAGGAACAGCAGATGGTGCTGCTACGCGCGTCTGGAGCGGCAACCTTTTCGGGGCTGATCGGCAATGCGATTCTGGCCGGTGGTATGTTACTGCTGATTCAGATGGTTTCTGCCGGTCAGCCGGTCAGCGCGTTACGGGCGATTGGTGCCAGCGCACCGATGCTGCTGAAGTTATTCCTGCTCATCATGCTTACCACCTTCATTGTGCAGTTCGGCATTATGTTTATCATTGTACCCGGCGTGATTCTGGCGATTCTGCTCGCCTTAGCGCCGATTATGCTGGTGCAGGAGAAAATAGGCATTTTCGCCGCCATGCGCAGCAGTGTGCGTCTTGGCTGGGCAAATATGCGCCTGGTGGCACCGGCGGTGATCGGCTGGTTGCTGGCAAAAACCGTGCTGCTGCTCTATGCCCACCACCTTGCGGTGTTCACACCGGAAGTGGGCGCGGTGATTGCCAACACCCTGAGCAATCTGCTCTCAGCCGCACTGCTGATTTATCTTTTCCGCCTCTATATGCTGATGCGCAAATAATTACCCCGGTCACCCGTCCGGGTGGCCCTTTTGATGGAATCGTAGAATGAAGCAGTTTCTTGATTTTCTGCCGCTGGCGCTCTTTTTTGTGGTCTACAAGATGTACGACATTTTCACCGCCACCAAGGTGCTGATTGTCGCCTCGGCCATCGTGCTGATTTACTGCTGGATCCGCTATCGCAAGGTAGAAAAAGTTGCGCTGATTACCTTCGTGCTGGTGGCGGTATTTGGCGGGCTGACGATTAAATTCCATGATGTGGAATTTATTAAGTGGAAAGTGACGGTGATCTACGGTCTGTTTGCCACGGCGCTGCTCTTTAGCCAGTGGGTAATGAAGAAGACGCTGATCCAGCGCATGCTCGGTAAAGAGCTGACGCTGCCGGACGCCGTCTGGTCGAAGCTTAATATCGCCTGGGCGCTTTTCTTTATCGTCTGCGGGCTGGCGAATATCTATATCGCATTCTGGCTGCCGTTCGACGTGTGGGTCAATTTCAAGGTCTTTGGCCTGACTATTCTCACCCTGCTGTTCACCGTGCTGAGCGGCGTCTATATCTACCGGCATATGCCGGCGCAGGATGAGAAATCCTGATGCAGAAAGCCAGGCGCAATGCCTGGCTTTTTTCTTTCCGAACCTCCCGCATTCGTAGTAGCATCCCGCCAGAAATCCCTCATCACAGAAGAGATAATAATGACAACGCCTTCAACTGCGCCTCAGGGCGAACTTGTACTACGCACACTCGCAATGCCCGCCGATACTAACGCTAACGGCGATATTTTTGGCGGCTGGTTAATGTCGCAAATGGATATGGGCGGTGCCATTCAGGCGAAAGAGATCGCCCACGGGCGCGTGGTAACCGTGCGGGTAGACGGCATGACCTTCCTGCGCCCGGTCGCGGTGGGTGATGTGGTCTGCTGCTACGCCCGCTGCGTCAAACGCGGCAATACCTCGATCACGATTAACGTCGAAGTGTGGGTGAAAAAAGTGATGTCTGAACCGATTGGTCAGCGCTATAAAGCCACCGAAGCGCTGTTTATCTATGTCGCGGTGGACAATGAGGGCAAACCTCGGCCGTTGCCCGAACTGCCATAAAAAAAGCCTCCGCAGGGAGGCTTTTTTTCTTACTCCATCGAGGTGCTGCCGTCGAGGCGGAAGACCACGTTGACGATCAGCCCCGAGCCGGGCTTACCGGCCTCATAGCGCCATTTGCGCATTGCGGCTTTTACTTCACGCTCAAACATATTCGCTGGCTGCGCCGAGAGGATCTGCACATTCTCAACGCGGCCATCGGCCGTAACGTCAAATTTCACTCTTACGCGCCCTTCTATACGCAACGCCTGCGCGCGCGGCGGATATTGCGGCTGGTTGCGGCTCAGTGCGCGCGGGCCTGCCGGAACAGACGGTGCCGGTTTTGTCGCGGTCGAAGTCGTGGTGCTTGCCGCCGGACGTGACGGAGCGCTGTTCTCAAACGGATTCGCCTGCTGCGGCTCAACCGGCTTGCTTTCACGCTTCGGCTGCTCCACTTTTTTCACCGGCTTCGGTTTAGGCTTCGGCTTGGGTTTTGGCTTTGGCTTTGGCTTCTCAATCACCACCGGTGCCTCTTTAGGCGGCTCGGGGATCGGCTCTGGCTCAACAACCGGTTCTGGTTCCGGCTCGACAACCGGCTGCGGCGGTGCCGGGGCGGGAGCAGGCTCCAGCTCCGCAGGCGACACCATGGTGACAGAGATAGGCTGCGCGGGCGCGGGCAGTTCAACAACCTGATGTACCGAGGTATAAAGCAGACCCGCCACAACAGCACCGTGAATGGCGACGGAGAGCAGCGTCGGCCAGGGAAAGCGGCGAGGTAAATCCAGGGTCATTGAAGTCATAATCATGTCAGTTAAAAAACCAGGGCTCGATTTTAAATGCAAATAGCAATCATATTCAACAAGCCAGCCTGGTGCAGATCAAATTTATCGCTGCTACGGGTAAAAAAGCCCCGTTAATTGGCAGGATCTCCTGCCGGTTGCAATCTTTGCATTGCAGTCAATCCACCTTTCACTTACGTTATGCCTTTCTGAAAAGACAGGAGCTTGCTCTGTGTTATACGTTATTTTTGCTGAAGATATTGCCGATTCTCTGGAAAAACGCCTCTCCGTACGCCCGGCCCACCTCGCACGCCTGCAACTGCTGCGCGATGAAGGCCGTCTGTTAACCGCAGGCCCACTGCCGGCAGTCGACAGTAACGATCCCGGTGTTGCAGGTTTTAGCGGCTCCACGGTGATTGCTGAGTTTGAATCGCTGGAAGCGGCGAAATCCTGGGCGGAAGCCGATCCCTACGTGGCGGCGGGCGTCTATCAGACTGTGACGGTTAAACCGTACAAGAAAGTTTTTTAAGTCAGTACGGGGCAATGCACTCCATTGCCCCGCATGGCTTCAACGCTTGCTTAATGCTAAACGGGTAGCAAAAAGCAGGAATACGATACCCGTACAGCGATCCATCCAGCGGATGACGCGCGGCTTACGCAGGAAGGTTGCCAGCGGCCGGGTCGCCGAAATCAATGCCGTTGACCAGCATGTGCCAATCAGCACATGAATCATCACCAGGCCAAATGTCCAGGCAATAAGCGGTTGCCCGTGAGGGATAAACTGCGGCAGAAACGAAACGTAAAAAATCCCTATCTTCGGATTAAGTACATTGCCGAACATCCCTTTGATAAACCAGTTCTGCGAAGGGTTCTCAACGCTATTGATACCGCTCAATGCCCCGCGCGGACGCAGCAACATAGTTAACCCCAACCAGCATAAGTACGCGGCACCGCAATATTTGAGGACGTTATATGCCAGTTCTGAAACGGCAATTAGCGCCCCAAGTCCGAATGCCACCATTGCACCCCAGATCAGGCAGCCGGCATTAATCCCCATCTGCGCCTGAAAAGCCTGTTTACGCCCTTCTACCGTGGCTGTGCGCAAGATCAACGCGGTATCAAGACCCGGCGTGAGCGTTAAGAGCGTAGCGGCGAAGGTAAACGCCATAAGGCTGTCGATCGGTGACATCGTCTTTCTCCTTAAACTAAGGGGCTATAAACGACCGCGGGCACCTTTTCGGTGCCCGGGATTCAGATATCGTAGATGGCAAACAGCAGCACATTACGATGGCGGTTAACGCCGCATTTCCTGATGCTGTGGATTCGCATATTACGGCGGGACTGCGCTTCCAGCCAGCGCGCTTTCCGGCGGCCAACCTGACGCAGCATACGCCAGCGCCCCACTTCCGTTCGACTACGCTTCATTGTTACAACTCTATACACAAGAGAAGCCGCCATTATAGTCCGTCGCCTCTTTCAGGCCAGCGCTTTTCGGCGTTTTTATTTGCCAGATGAATTCGTATGCGTAAACTCAACCAATACAGATTGTAAAAGGATTTTTGTCGATGTCCGCGTTTTACACCGTAATGAGTTGGCTCATTGTTGTTGGTTACTGGTTGCTTATTGCTGGTGTTACGCTGCGTATTCTGATGAAGCGCCGGGCGGTCACGTCGGCCATGGCATGGTTGCTTGTCATCTATATCCTGCCGCTGGTGGGCATTATCGCTTACCTCTCGCTGGGCGAACTGCATCTCGGTAAGCGGCGCGCGGAGCGTGCGCGGGCGATGTGGCCCTCCACTGCCAAGTGGCTCAGCGATCTTAAACACTTCAACCATATCTTCGCCACCGAGAACAGCAGCGTTGCCTCCTCGCTGTTTAAGCTGTGCGAGCGCCGCCAGGGTATCGCCGGGGTCAAAGGTAATCAGTTGCAACTGCTGACCTCCTCAGATGACGTGATGCAGGCGCTGATCCGCGATATCCAGCTCGCCCGCCACAATATCGAGATGGTTTTCTATATCTGGCAGCCCGGCGGTATGGCCGATCAGGTGGCAGAGTCGCTGATGGCGGCAGCGCGGCGCGGCGTGCACTGTCGTCTGCTGCTGGACTCAGCAGGCAGCGTCACCTTCTTCCGCAGCCCGTGGGCGGGAATGATGCGCAATGCGGGCATTGATGTCGTCGAAGCGCTGAAGGTCAATCTGATGCGTGTCTTTCTGCGGCGTATGGATCTGCGCCAGCACCGCAAAATCGTACTCATCGATAACTATATTGCCTACACCGGCAGCATGAACATGGTCGATCCGCGCTACTTTAAACAGGACTCCGGCGTCGGTCAGTGGGTCGATCTGATGGCACGCATGGAGGGCCCCATCGCCACGGCAATGGGTATCGTCTACTCCTGCGACTGGGAGATTGAGACCGGCAAGCGCATTCTGCCGCCGCCGCCCGATGCCAATATCATGCCGTTTGAAGAGGCCAGCGGGCACACTATTCACACCATTGCATCTGGCCCGGGCTTCCCGGAGGATTTGATCCACCAGGCGCTGCTGACGGCGGTGTATGCGTCGCGTGAATATTTGATCATGACCACCCCCTATTTTGTCCCCAGCGACGATCTGCTGCATGCGATCTGTACCGCCGCGCAGCGTGGAGTGGATGTGAGCATTATTCTGCCGCGCAAAAATGATTCCGTGCTGGTCGGCTGGGCCAGCCGCGCATTCTTTACCGAGCTGTTGGCCGCCGGGGTGAAAATTTACCAGTTTGAAGGCGGATTGCTGCATACCAAGAGCGTGCTGGTCGACGGCGAGCTAAGCCTGGTCGGCACAGTGAACCTCGATATGCGTAGCCTGTGGCTCAACTTTGAGATTACGCTGGTAATTGACGATGCGGGATTTGGCGGCGATCTGGCGGCGGTGCAGGATGATTACATCTCCCGCTCGCGCTTACTGGATGCGCGCTTATGGGTAAAACGCCCCTTCTGGCACCGCATTGCTGAACGACTGTTTTACTTCTTTAGTCCGTTGCTGTAAAACGTGCCCAACAGACGTGATGAGGTAATTTATGGAAATGGACCTGAATAACCGCCTGACGGAAGATGAAACGCTTGAGCAAGCGTACGACATCTTCCTGGAACTGGCGGCGGACAACCTGGATCCGGCGGACATCATTCTTTTCAACCTGCAGTTTGAAGAGCGTGGCGGTGCAGAACTGTTCGATCCCGGCGAGGACTGGCAGGAGCATGTGGATTTCGATTTAAACCCCGATTTCTTTGCTGAGGTGGTCATTGGCCTGGCGGAGACGGACGGCGGTGAGCTGAATGATATCTTTGCGCGCGTGCTGCTGTGCCGTGAGAAAGACCATAAGCTGTGCCATATTCTCTGGCGCGAATAAACGCTGGAAAGAAAAAGGGCTGACATGTTGTCAGCCCTTTTTTTATGCCTCGCTTAAAGCGGATCGACCTTCAAACAGGAGACCGCGTGGCGGAAGCTGCCCTCCAGCACCGGCCGGGTTTTCGCACACTCCGGCCCGGCAATCGGGCACCGGGTGCGGAAGACGCAGCCGGATGGAGGGTTGATCGGCGATGGCAGATCCCCCTCCAGCAGCTGAATGGTTTTGTTCTTCTCGACATCCGGATCGGGCACCGGCACCGCCGACATCAGAGCTTTGGTGTAAGGGTGCAGCGGATTCTGGTACACCTCATCATAGGTGCCCAGCTCTACCGCATGGCCCAGGTACATCACCAGCACGCGATCGGAGATATGCTTCACCACCGCCAGATCGTGGGCAATAAAGATCAGCGACAGCCCCATTTCACGCTGTAGCTGTTGCAGCAGGTTGACCACCTGTGCCTGAATCGACACGTCGAGCGCGGAGACCGGCTCGTCGCAGATAATCAGCTTCGGCTCAAGGATAAGCGCACGTGCGATGCCGATACGCTGGCATTGACCGCCGGAGAACTCATGAGGATAGCGGTTGATCAGGTTGGGCAGCAGGCCCACCTTCATCATCATCGCTTTGACGCGGTCTTTCACTTCCTGGCGCGGCATCTTCGGATGGTAGGTGCGCAGCGGCTCGGCGATGATTTCACCGATAGTCATACGCGGGTTCAGCGAGGCCAGCGGATCCTGGAAAATCATCTGGATATCGCTGCGCACGGCGCGCCACTCATCCGGCTTCATGCCCAGCAGATCGCGACCCAGCCAGGCGACTTTCCCGTCGGTCGCTTTCACAAGGCCGATAATCGCGCGCGCGAAGGTGGATTTGCCGCAGCCGGATTCACCGACCACGCCAAGGGTCTCACCTTCATAGAGGCGCAGCGTCACGCCATCAACCGCTTTCAGGGTTTTCGGCGGCTGCCAGAACCACTGTCTGCCATCTTTAATATCGAAATGTACCTTCAGATCGGCGATTTCGAGCAGCACTTTTCTCTCTTCGGTTACGGCGTTCATACTAACTCCTCCACCGGCTTAAAGCAGGCGCGCAGACGGCCCGGCGCGAACTCTTCCAGCGGCGGCGCGTTATTACAGATCTCCATCGCGTGCGGACAGCGCGGCTGGAACGGGCAGCCTTTCGGCAGACGCAGCAGGTTTGGCGGGTTGCCCGGAATGGTCAGCATCGCTTCGCCATCGGCATCCAGACGCGGCACCGCATGCAGCAGGCCGATAGAGTACGGGTGGGATGGCTGATAGAAGACATCGCGCGCTTTGCCATACTCCATGGTTCGACCGGCATACATCACCAGCACTTTATCGCAGATGCCCGCCACCACGCCGAGGTCATGGGTGATCATGATAATTGCGGTGTTGAATTCGCGTTTCAGCTCGTTAAGCAATGTCATAATCTGCGCCTGCACGGTAACGTCCAGCGCGGTTGTCGGTTCGTCGGCAATCAGCAGCTTTGGCCTGCACATCAGCGCCATGGCGATCATCACGCGCTGGCGCATCCCGCCGGAGAACTCGTGCGGGTACATGCGCATGCGCTTACGCGCTTCCGGCATTTTGACCGCGTCGAGCATTTTCACTGACTCTTCAAACGCTTCGGCTTTGTTCATGCCTTTGTGCAGCATCAACACTTCCATCAGCTGTTCGCCGACGCGCATATAGGGGTTCAGCGAAGTCATCGGGTCCTGGAAAATCATTGAGATCTGCTCGGCGCGCAGTTTGTTCAGCGCATGTTCCGGCAGGTTCAGGATCTCTTTGCCGTTGAACAGCGCCGAGCCACCAATACGCCCGTTGGAAGCCAGCAGCCCCATCAGCGCAAAGGCGGTCTGGGATTTACCGGAGCCCGATTCGCCCACGATACCCAGCGTCTCGCCTGCGCGCAGGGAGAAGTTCAGGTCGTTGACCGCGGTGACATCGCCATCCGGCGTGCCAAAGGTTACGCGGAGATCTTTCACATCCAGCAGGAGGTCCGTTTGCTGCCGCGTCGTTGACGCTACTACGGTTTCAGTCATGCTCATAACGGCACTCCTTAACGATCTTTCGGGTCGAGGGCATCACGCAGGCCATCGCCGATAAAGTTGAAACAGAACAGGGTGATCACAAGGAAACCCGCCGGGAAGAGCAGCAACCAGGGAGAAACCTCCATTGAGTTTGCGCCATCGCTTAACAGCGCGCCCCAGCTGCTGAGCGGCTCCTGCGTACCGAGGCCGAGGAAGCTCAGGAAGGATTCGAACAGGATCATGCTCGGCACCAGCAGCGAGGCATACACCACCACCACGCCAAGCACGTTCGGCACGATATGGCGCATTACGATATTGGCGGTAGAGACCCCGCCCACCTGCGCCGCTTCGATAAACTCTTTACGCTTCAGGCTCAGGGTCTGGCCACGCACAATACGCGCCATATCGAGCCAGGAGACCATGCCGATAGCCACGAAGATCAGCAGGATGTTCTGCCCGAAAAAGGTGACCAGCAGGATAACGAAGAACATAAACGGGAAGGAGTTGAGGATCTCCAGCAGACGCATCATCACCGAGTCGGTTTTGCCGCCCAGGTAACCGGAGAGCGAACCGTAGAGCGTGCCGAGAACCACTGCCACCAGCGCGGCGGCGATGCCGACCATCAGCGAGATACGCCCGCCGATAGCCACGCGCACCAGCAGATCGCGCCCGGAGGAGTCGGTACCGAAGTAGTGCCCTGACTCCATATCCGGCGCGTTAGACATCATCGCCCAGTCGGTATCAAAGTAGCTGAACTGCGACAGCATCGGTGCCAGCGTCACGAATAGCGCAATCAGCACCAGTACAAACAGGCTGGCGACCGCCGCGCGGTTGTGCATAAAGCGGCGACGCGCATCCTGCCAAAGGCTACGCCCTTCGACTTCGAGTTTCTCACTGAAGTTTTCCAGCGCCTCGCTGTTTTTCTTACTTAACATCATGGCGAACTCCAGTCTCAATAACGAATTTTCGGATCGATGATGGCGTAGAGCACATCAACAATCGCGTTGAAGGTGATGGTCAGCGCGCCGACCAGAATGGTCAGGCTCAGCACCAGCGAGTAGTCGCGGTTAAGCGCGCCGTTCACAAACAGTTGGCCGATGCCCGGCAAGCCATAAATCGTTTCGATAACCATGGAGCCAGTAATGATGCCGACAAAAGCCGGGCCCATATAGGAGAGCACGGGCAGCAGCGCCGGTTTCAGCGCGTGACGGAAGATGATGCGGCGCATCGGCAGCCCTTTCGCGCGCGCGGTGCGGATAAAGTTGGAGTGCAGCACTTCAATCATCGAACCACGGGTGATACGCGCGATGCTGGCGATATAGGCGAGCGAAAGCGCGACCATCGGCAGGATCATAAATTTAGGTGCCCCGCCATTCCAGCCGCCGGCCGGTAGCCATTGCAGCATAATGGCAAATATCATCACCAACAGAGGAGCGACAACGAAGCTGGGTATCACGACCCCGGTCATGGCTAACCCCATTACCGTGTAGTCCCATTTGGTGTTCTGGTTCAAGGCGGCAATAACGCCTGCCGTCACGCCGAACACAATCGCGAGGATAAACGCCGCGGCGCCCAATTTGGCGGAAACCGGGAAGCTCGCTGCCACCAGGTCATTCACGGTGTAATCTTTGTATTTGAACGACGGACCAAAATCCAGATGCGCCAGCTGTTTCAGGTAGCTGAAATACTGGGTGGTGATGGGATCGTTCAAATGGTATTTCGCCTCGATATTGGCCATGACTTCCGGCGCAAGCGCACGTTCACCGGTGAAAGGACTTCCCGGTGCAAGACGCATCATAAAGAACGAAATGGTAATCAGAATAAAGAGTGTTGGAATCGCTTCAAGAAAGCGACGCAGGATAAATTTCAACATTGCCCGTACCTTCTGGCCTGTGCCTTTTACACATTCTCTTTCAGACGACCCAGGTGCCGTCTGCGACCGATGTGTGTTCTGGTGCGATAAAAATAAGACACTGTGAGGCAGGTTGCCCTGCCCCACTCATTGCCATTAATGCTTGATAATATACAAGTTTTTCACGTAGATATTATCTAACGGGTCTTTACCGGTGTAGCCACCCACCCACGGTTTCACCAGACGGGCGTTCACGTAGTAGTAGACCGGAACGATGGCGGAGTCTTTATCAAGCTGCTGTTCAGCTTTGGAGTAAAGCTCAGCGCGCTGCGCTTCGTCGGTCACTTTCAGCGTGTCGCCAATCAGCTTGTCAAACGCCGGGCTCTTATAGTGCGCGGTGTTGTTCGAGCTGTCTGAAAGCATGGTGTTCAGGAAGGAGGTCGGCTCATTGTAATCCGCGCACCAGCCGGCACGTGCCACGTCAAAGGTGCCCTGATGACGCGTATCGAGGAAGGTTTTCCACTCCTGGTTCTCCAGCTTGACGTTGGCACCGAGGTTTTTCTTCCAGATCGAGGCAACGGCAATCGCCAGTTTTTTGTGCAGATCGGAGGTGTTATACAGCAGGCTGAAGCTCAGCGGTTTATCGGCTGTGTAACCCGCTTCGGCGAGCAGTTTCTTCGCTTCGGCGTTACGCTGCTCCTGGGTCATTTTGAACCAGGCCGGTTCGGTCAGTTTTGCACCGTCGGTGTATGGCGGAGTGTAGCTGTAAGCAGGCAGATCACCCTGGTTTTTCACTTTATTAACGATGATATCGCGGTCCAGCGCCAGTTTAAGGGCGGTACGCACGCGAACGTCAGTGAACGGCGCTTTCTGGTTGTTGATCTCGTAGTAATAAGTACATAGGTACGGATCGACGTGAACTTCTTTCGGGATCTCTTTTTTCAGTTTCTGGAACAGTTCAATCGGCATGTTGTTATAGGTCATGTCGATTTCGCCGCTGCGGTAGCGGTTAACATCCGTCACTTCTGCGGAGATTGGCAGGTAGGTCACCTGAGTAATAACGGTTTTGTCGTTATCCCAGTAATTAGTGTTGCGCTCAAGAACGATACGTTCGTTGACCACCCAATCTTTCAGCTTGTAAGCGCCGTTGGTAACGATATTTGCAGGCTGGGTCCACTTATCGCCAAATTTTTCAATCGCGGCTTTTGGCACAGCGGAAACGGACGGGTGAACCAGCAGTTTATAGAAATAGGGAACTGGCTCGCTCAGCGTGACTTCGAAGGTATTATCATCGATCGCTTTTACGCCCAGTTCGCTGGTCGGTTTTTTACCGGCGATCACGTCGTCGATATTGGCGATGTGGCCATATTGCAGATAGCTGGCGTACGGAGAAGCGGTTTTCGGGTCGGCCAGGCGCTGCCAGCTATAAACGAAGTCATGGGCGGTAACCGGGGTGCCGTCTGACCATTTGGCGTTTTTACGCAGATGGAATGTCCAGACTTTAAAATCTTTGTTTTCCCATTTTTCAGCAACACCGGCAGTCGGGTGGCCTTCAACATCGGAAATAAGCAGACCTTCAAACAGGTCACGGCTAACGTTTGATTCCGGAACGCCCTCGATTTTATGCGGATCGAGAGATTGCACTTCAGCACCGTTATTACGCACCAGCGTCTGTTTTTCCGCCAGTTGAACGCCAGCCGGAACGTCGGCCGCGAAGGCGGCGTTACCGGAAATAAGCGCTGCTAAAATACCCGCTGCAACTACGCTTTTCTTTGTGATGATGGACATTGTGTTGTGACTCCAATCATTATAATTACCGACATTTATGCCAGCTGTATCATCCCCTGTTCGGGGGCCTGAATAGCGCAGGAGCTTTTGGCGCTTTCAGACATCTTTTTTTACTTCTGCTATCACCGACTTTTTTATTACGGATCGCTCGAACGGCAATCTCGCGTCGATTCATTAACGCGCCTCCCCTGTCGAGCCGCGTTGTATTCATGCTATTTATTTTCTAATTGAAAACGATTCTCAACAAATCGCTTTACGCTGTAAATTATGAGGCTGGTAAAGACATTCGCCGGAAAATAACAAATGCCCGAGACCGCCGCCAATACATTTTGCAAATTTGTTAACCATTTCTCTTTTACGGCGTAGCGACAGCCGCAGCGAGATGACGACTGCGTCTCCCTGTTGGTTTTTTCTTATGAATTATCAATCAGATAAAGAAGCATCACCGCCTTGTGATGCTTGTTGGCTGCCTTGGCAGAGATTTGCACAAAAAATCAACAATTGACTACTTTTTAGCACATTACTCTGCGAGGAGATTGAAAGTACTAATATCATTTCGATAATGACTCGGCAAGCCCAATAGTATGATGTGAGAGAAATAACAGATTTAATTGCTCAAAATGCAGACATCAATGATTCATGAAACTTATAATTCTATGATAGAAAACAGCTTTTCTGATTATTGTAATTTGTTATGCCTGCCGCCCTTCTGCTGATTCTTCATATCTTTTGCTAATTATGCGAGCAGGCTTACATTCGAAAGCGCGATGTTCTCGCGCTCAGGAAAAAATAAAACCTATATAAATGAAAGAATGAATCAATTCAGCAGGCCGGGGAAAAGCGACCTCGCGCCGGCAACAATAAACTCAATGCCTAACGCCATCAGCAGCAGCCCCATAATACGCGTAATGACGTTAATGCCGGTTTGCCTGAGCAGGCGCACCAGCCAGGGCGCAATGCGGAACAGTCCCCATGAGCAGAGCGCGAACAGCGCAATCGCCACTGAGAAGCCAATCAGGTGTGCAAGCGTGTGGTAGCGCGTCCCCCAGACGATGGTGGAACTGATTGCCCCCGGCCCTGCCATTAATGGCAACGCTAACGGCACCACGCCCACGCTTTCGCGAATAGCGGTTTCCGATTTCTCCTGCTTGTTCTGTTTATCCTCCCCCAGCTTGCCGCTGATCATCGACATCGCGATGGTAACGACCAGAATGCCGCCGGCAATGCGGAAAGAGTCAATCGAGATACCGAACAGTTGAAGAATGGTGTCGCCCAGAAAGAGTGACGTCCAGAGAATGATAGCGACTGAGACATTCGCGGTAAGGTTGGTTTTATTGCGGGCGTCGGCCATTTGATAGCTGGTCATACTAATAAAAACCGGGATGATGCCAACCGGGTTCACCAGCGCAAAGAGACCGACGAAAAATTTAAAATAGAGAGGAATATCAAACCCAAAGTGATCCACAGCAAGCTCCGCGTTATCGCCAGTACCTTAGAAACAATAGCGTGACAGGAAAATCCATGCAGAAGATACGCGATTTTTTTCTGGAGTCCATCAGTTCATTCACCAATAACCCTGATAAAACAGGGTGTTATTGAGTTGAGCTAGATGTGAAAAATCCGAGCCACCTTCTGCGGCGAACCGTTAACAATTGATACAACTCACTGAAAATGAGCTAGCTGAAAGGTGTCAGCTTCGTTAAAACTTGATATGGATCACGCATTAATTACTCAGAAGTGGGTAATCTTGATGCCACGAATAGAGAGCAGAAATGTCAATAATTGCTCCCGGTTCGTTAAGGCTCTTTTAGTAAACCAGCGGCATATTAACCATCTAACTTGTTGTCTTGTCAGGCTTTACACAACTTAGAGTGAGGCTGACTATACTGACAGTTTGCGCAGATGGTTTACTAAAAGAGTTTAAACATTATCAGGAGAGCATTATGGCTGTTACTAATGTCGCTGAACTGAACGCACTCGTTGAACGTGTGAAGAAAGCCCAGCGTGAATATGCCAACTTTACTCAAGAGCAAGTAGATAAAATCTTCCGCGCCGCCGCCCTGGCTGCCGCAGATGCTCGAATCCCCCTCGCGAAAATGGCCGTAGCTGAATCCGGCATGGGTATCATTGAAGACAAAGTGATTAAAAACCACTTTGCTTCTGAGTATATCTACAACGCGTACAAAGATGAGAAAACCTGCGGCGTGTTATCGGAAGATGATACTTTCGGCACGATTACTATTGCTGAGCCTATCGGCATTATCTGCGGTATCGTCCCGACCACTAACCCAACTTCTACTGCAATCTTTAAATCACTGATTAGCCTGAAAACCCGTAACGCAATCATCTTCTCCCCGCACCCGCGTGCAAAAGATGCCACCAATAAAGCGGCGGACATTGTGCTGCAGGCGGCAATCGCAGCAGGTGCGCCAAAAGATCTTATCGGCTGGATCGACCAACCTTCCGTCGAACTCTCTAATGCTTTAATGCATCACCCGGATATCAACCTGATCCTCGCGACCGGTGGTCCGGGCATGGTGAAAGCCGCTTACAGTTCTGGTAAACCGGCAATCGGTGTTGGCGCGGGTAACACCCCGGTTGTCATCGACGAAACCGCCGATATCAAACGTGCTGTTGCGTCTGTGCTGATGTCGAAAACCTTCGATAACGGCGTGATCTGTGCTTCTGAACAGTCTGTTGTGGTTGTTGACTCCGTATATGACGCAGTGCGCGAACGTTTCGCCAGCCACGGCGGCTACATGCTGCAGGGTCAGGAGCTGAAAGCGGTTCAGGATATCATCCTGAAAAATGGCGCACTCAACGCGGCTATCGTCGGGCAACCGGCGCACAAAATTGCTGAACTGGCGGGCTTTAGCGTACCGGCAAGCACCAAAATCCTCATCGGTGAAGTTACCGTTGTGGATGAGAGCGAGCCGTTTGCCCATGAGAAACTCTCTCCGACGCTGGCAATGTATCGCGCGAAAGATTTCGACGATGCGGTCGTGAAAGCGGAGAAACTGGTCGCCATGGGCGGTATCGGGCACACCTCCTGCCTCTACACCGACCAGGACAACCAGCCTGAGCGTGTGGCCCACTTCGGCCAGATGATGAAAACCGCGCGTATCCTTATCAACACCCCGGCTTCTCAGGGTGGTATCGGTGACCTCTACAACTTCAAACTTGCGCCTTCCCTGACTCTGGGTTGTGGTTCATGGGGTGGTAACTCCATCTCAGAAAACGTTGGTCCTAAGCACCTGATCAACAAGAAAACCGTTGCTAAGCGAGCTGAGAACATGTTGTGGCATAAACTTCCGAAATCAATCTACTTCCGCCGCGGCTCTCTGCCTATTGCGCTGGATGAAGTGATTACTGATGGTCACAAACGCGCCATGATCGTGACCGACCGTTTCCTCTTTAACAACGGTTATGCTGACCAGATCACCTCCGTGCTGAAGGCTGCGGGCGTGGAAACTGAAGTGTTCTTCGAGGTGGAAGCCGATCCGACACTGACCGTGGTGCGTAAAGGCGCTGAACTGGCGAACTCCTTTAAGCCGGACGTGATTATCGCCCTCGGCGGCGGTTCCCCGATGGATGCCGCGAAAATCATGTGGGTGATGTATGAACATCCGGAAACTCACTTCGAAGAGCTGGCGCTGCGCTTTATGGATATCCGTAAACGTATCTACAAGTTCCCGAAAATGGGCGTCAAAGCGAAAATGATCGCTGTGACCACCACCTCCGGTACCGGTTCTGAAGTCACGCCGTTTGCGGTGGTTACCGATGATGCCACCGGCCAGAAATACCCGCTGGCGGATTACGCCCTCACCCCGGATATGGCGGTGGTTGACGCCAACCTGGTGATGGATATGCCGAAATCCCTCTGCGCCTTTGGTGGTCTGGATGCGGTAACCCACGCGCTGGAAGCGTACGTCTCTGTACTGGCTTCTGAGTTCTCCGACGGTCAGGCGTTACAGGCACTTAAACTGCTGAAAGAGAACCTGCCGGCCTCTTATAACGAAGGGTCGAAAAACCCGGTTGCCCGTGAGCGTGTCCACAGTGCCGCAACCATCGCTGGTATCGCGTTTGCTAACGCCTTCCTCGGCGTGTGTCACTCCATGGCGCACAAACTGGGCTCGCAGTTCCATATTCCGCACGGTCTGGCTAACGCCCTGTTGATCAGCAACGTTATCCGCTACAACGCGAATGACAACCCGACCAAACAGACCGCGTTCAGTCAGTATGACCGTCCGCAGGCACGCCGCCGTTACGCAGAGATTGCCGATCACCTGGGTCTCTCTGCACCGGGCGACCGCACCGCGGCAAAAATTGAGAAGCTGCTGGCCTGGCTGGAGAGCCTGAAAGCGGAACTGGGTATTCCGAAATCAATTCGCGAAGCTGGCGTGCAGGAAGCGGACTTCCTGGCCAACGTCGACAAACTTTCTGAAGATGCGTTTGACGACCAGTGCACCGGCGCGAACCCGCGTTACCCGCTGATCGCAGAGCTGAAGCAGATCCTACTGGATACCTTCTACGGTCGCGAATATAAAGAGGGTGAAGCCGCTGCCGCGCCAAAAGTGGAAGCTGCACCGGTTAAAGCTGACAAAAAAGCCAAGAAACCCGCTTAATGATATAGCGTCATAAAAAAACCCGCTTCGGCGGGTTTTTTATTTTCTGCTTATCAGAAGGTATTTACTCGGGTACCGACAGTGCAATCACTACCCTCTTACCCGCGCCTGTATTGTCGCAAGAGAGCCTTCGGACAGCGCTTCCTTATAATGTTTACGGCAAACGGAGACGTAGCGTTCATTGCCGCCAATAACAACCTGCTCGCCTTTATTATCAGGACGCCCCTCGTGATCGAGTCGCAACACCATGCTTGCCTTGCGTCCGCAAAAACAGACGGTTTTAAGCTCAACTAATTTATCTGACCACGCCAGCAAATACTGGCTTCCGCCAAAGAGTTCACCGCGAAAATCTGTTCTCAGCCCATAACAGAGCACGGGAATATCAAGCTCATCCACCACTTCTGAAAGAGCGTATACCTGCTCCCGCGTCAAAAACTGACATTCGTCCACCAGCACACAGTGCACGGCTTCTTCTTCGTGCTGAGCTTTAATGTCGTCAAACAGCGAGGTGTGCTGATTAAACAGACGTGCGGGCGAGGATAAACCAATCCGGGAACTGACTTTCCCTGCACCAAAGCGGTTATCAATTTCTGCGGTATAAACTACCGTTCTCATGCCTCGCTCTTGATAATTGTACGAGGACTGTAGTAATGCCGTCGATTTCCCTGCATTCATTGCTGAATAGTAGAAATAAAGCTGTGCCATTGCGCGCAAAACCCTAATCAAAGTGTGATGATCCTGCGGCGAATTGTATCATGTTTTAACGGCCGGACCTGAGCAAGCGTTGTAGCTTAGGTTAATCCTGTAGACAGATTTACGCATAAACACGCATTTTCCGATCGCAGCGGTTGTAGCTGCAAAAGAAACAGCCGTAACGAATTCAGGAAGTTAGCATACGGTCGTTATGCGATGATCCTTATCATATCATCCAGAAATTATTAATATTTTACTAAAGTAAGCGCATTTAACACGGTAATACACGCGGTTGTTATTTATCCATTATGGCTATTTCTCCTGAAGGAATAATCAAAAAATATCGCTTAACCTTTGCATATGAACGAACCTGGACTGCACGCTTATACCTGTCTGGCAGTGTGGTTGTTGATTAAAAATTTAAGATAGCGGTATTTAGAAAAGACTTAAATAAAGGGCTATTTTGAATTCCTTACATTCGCGGCTATTGCACTGCTGAATTTAACGCTCTATTATTAGCCCAACAAACCACCCCAATATAAGTTTGAGATTACTACAATGAGCGAAGCCCTTAAAATTCTGAACAACATCCGTACTCTGCGCGCACAGGCAAGAGAATGCACGCTTGAAACACTGGAAGAGATGCTGGAAAAATTAGAAGTCGTGGTTAATGAGCGTCGTGAAGAAGAGAACGCTGCCGCAGCTGAAGTTGAAGAGCGTACCCGTAAACTGCAGCAGTATCGTGAAATGTTAATTGCTGATGGTATTGACCCGAATGAATTGCTGAACAGCATGGCTGCGGCTAAAACGGGTACTAAAGCAAAACGCGCTGCACGCCCGGCTAAATATAGCTACGTAGATGAAAATGGCGAAACGAAAACCTGGACCGGCCAGGGTCGTACTCCAGCCGTAATCAAAAAAGCTATCGATGAACAAGGTAAAAAGCTGGAAGACTTTCTGCTCGCTTAAGTGAGTAAACGCTTATCTGCTTTTAATATCCCGCCGCTGGCGGGATTTTTTTTGTCCGTTCTACACAATTTCTTCACAAATAGGCCGGACGATGACGATGTTTGTTTTCGCCGCTGGCTGCGCTCAAAAACCCGCCATTTTTATTACCAGCATTATAGGCTTTTTCTTATCTCCCCTTTTCACAAAGGCCTTCTGATAAACGCGCAATAAAAAAGGCCGACGATAATCAGTGCTGAGCACGATTAACGTCGACCTTATTTACTGTCTGCGCTGGGGGTTATGCTTTAGCAGCGCCTACCGTTTCGTTCAGCCAGGCTTTAAACTCTTCGCCCAGAGAGTTATGGCGAATGCCATATTCTACAAAGGCGCGCATATAGCCGAGTTTATTACCACAGTCATGGCTTTTGCCTTTCATGTGATAGGCTTCAACGGTCTCTTTTTCGATCAGCATATCGATTGCATCGGTAAGCTGAATCTCATCACCGGCTCCCGGAGGCGTTTTCGCCAGCAGCGGCCAAATTTCAGCGCTCAGGACATAGCGGCCAACAACCGCCAGGTTTGACGGCGCGACGTTCGCTTTCGGTTTCTCAACCACGCCAACCATCGGCACGCTGTCGCCCGGGTTCAGCGTGGCGCCTTTGCAGTCCACTACGCCGTACGCGGTAACGTCATCAACCGGCTCAACCATGATCTGGCTGGCACCCGATTCGTCGAAGCGTTTGATCATCTCAGCGAGGTTATCCTGCGACAGATCGGATTCGAACTCATCAAGGATAACGTCCGGCAGGATAACAGCGACCGGCTCGTTGCCGACAACCGGATGCGCACACATGACGGCATGGCCAAGACCCTTCGCCAGGCCCTGACGCACCTGCATGATGGTCACGTGCGGCGGGCAGATAGATTGCACTTCTTCAAGAAGCTGACGTTTAACGCGCTTCTCCAGCATTGCTTCAAGCTCAAAGCTGGTATCAAAGTGGTTTTCAATAGAGTTTTTAGATGAATGTGTTACCAGAACGATTTCAGTAATGCCCGCGGCAATGCACTCATTGACCACGTACTGAATTAATGGCTTATCAACCAGCGGCAACATTTCTTTCGGAATTGCCTTCGTAGCTGGTAGCATCCTCGTTCCCAACCCCGCGACCGGGATTACTGCTTTAGTCACTTTCGAATTTATTGCAGCCATTGAAATCTCCTGGACTGTCCATGATTTGAACAGGTTCATGAATTAACTCGCGTCTGAGTATATCAGTACCAACCCAATGACCAGGTCTGAAAAGGACGCGCTAACAACTAATTAGGATTAATACGAAGAAACTGCGGCGATATTAGCACCCGTTTTTAAATGACGGGTAAATCTATCTGAGCTTCGCCACGCGATCGCTCATTCCGCGTTCAACATTAAGCGTAACCGCCCGCCTGCACCCCAAACCTGGCATTGCCACGCTTCGCTGCGCTGGCTTACTTGGTTCAGATAGGTATTCCCAAGCGTACCGAGAGGAACGCCGCTGCTGATTTGAATTTGGTGTTCACCGGTATTTAACGTGGCGTTTAAACCGGCCGAAACTAATAACAAATTCTTAAGCTCGCTGTGGTAATACCCCACCAGTAACGGGAACTGCCCCGGCAAATTTGCCTGGTGCAGCAATTGGTTTACCTGCTTAAGTAAAGCACCCATTTCAGGTAAGCGCTGGCGTTGATGTGACAATTGTTCCTGAAGTAAGCCGTTAAATAATGCGCGCAGCAGCAGCGCCGCCAGCACGCCATTATTGCCGGCGCGAGTTACATCAAGACAATAGAAAGCGAGATCGTGTCCGGAAAGCGGTGCAATATCCAGCACCAGTCCAGGGCTTTCAGCGGAAACAAGCTGGCGATAATTTACCCGACAACCAGAAATGACCTGCTGCACAGGAGGCTGAAGCTCTTTTAATAAATTCGCTGCCGCCTGCGGGTTATCCACCAGCGCATCCCAGTCCTGGAATAAACGCTCCTCCTCCTCGACCCGGGAATTAAACATATTTGGGTAGATGCAGGCGAAGATAGTTTCCCGCAGACGATTAAAATCTTTAACGGGTTTCAGGACGACATCCTGCACGCCAAGACGCAGGGCTTTTGCGATGTCGGCCATATTTTCGGTAGCGGAAATCACCAGCACCGGCGTCTGCATGCCCTGGTTGCGCAGCGCTTCAACCATCGCGAGACCATTCATACGCGGCATGGCCAGGTCGCAAATAATCAAATCGGGTTGATTGCCAGCCATCTGCTCCAGCGCATCCACTCCGTCTCCGGCCAGCAACGTCGTTGCGCCAAGAGATTGCAACCATGAATCCAGCAGCGATCGGAAAACGAGTTCGTCTTCCACTATCAATATCTGTTTTCCGACCAACGGCTGCGTCATCTCTTCTCCCCTGCCTGACAGTAGATCAATAGTGGCATGCTTCGCCGACACTCGCCTGTCAGAATTTGCTGAAGTCTTATAAAAATTATGTTCACGCTAAAGTCCGCACCAGCGGAAGTAACTCGTCCATCCTCTTTTCCACCGCTAATTGCCCGGCGGCAATCGCCGCATCAGCACGATGAAAATCGAGAGTGGATATTTGCGGACAAATGGGTTGCAACAAAATATCCGGCGGATCGCCCGCCATACGGTTGCGCTTAAGGCGGTTTTCCAGCACCTGGATCGACGTAGTCATGATCTCCATCGCGGTCGGCGTCACCGGGCGTTTCGGCGTGGTGCGACTCAGCCGCTCGCGCAGGCGCTGATGCCAGCGCAGGGCTTCACCGCTACCTTTTTCCATCTCGCTATCGGAAGGCGTTACGGAGAGCAAATCCTGCTGCATTAAATGGGCGTCATGCTGAAGATCAACGGCAATAACGATATCAGCACCCAGCGCGCGGGTTAATGAGACCGGGACCGGGTTAACCACCGCGCCATCGACCAGCCAGTAGCCATTATGCGCAACGGGCGACATCAAACCCGGAATACTGCATGAGGCGCGCACAGCACGGTGCAGATCGCCTTCGGTAAACCATAACTCACGTCCGGTGCTGAGATTGGTTGCGACCGCGCCAAAACGTTTTTCACAGTGGCTAAAGTCGTCGAAAGGAAGGAGTTGGCGGTATTGATTGAACACGCGCTCACCGCGCAGCAAACCGCCGCGGCGCCAGGAGAGATCCATAAGCCGCAGTACGTCCCAGTAGCGGAAAGAGCGCACCCAATTCTCCAGCAGAGACAAACGTCCACAGGAGTATGCCGCGCCAACTAATGACCCGATTGAGCATCCTGCCACGACATCAATAGTAATGCCGGCGCGCTCTAACGCATTAATGACGCCAATATGCGACCAACCTCTGGCTGCGCCAGAACCCAGCGCCAGACCGATTTTTACCGTTCTCATTCCGCGTGCTTCACTTCCCCCGGCTTACTGTAGCCACAACGCGGCGGCTCAGTTAACATATTGCCACCCTGGCGCGTGCTGCGCCGTTATTATTGTTTCAGGAATGCTGTTTTGTCTCAAACATGTCCTTGCGGTAGCGCTCAGGAGTATAGCGTATGTTGCCAGCCTTATCTGTCTGGTCAACACGTAGCGCCGGATCCCTCTCGCCTGATGCGTTCTCGCTATACCGCTTTTGTCTTACATCAGACGGATTATCTGGTGAAAACCTGGCATCCCTCCTGCGCGGCACACACCTTTCGCGAACAGATTGAGGCCGGTTTCGCGGCCACAACCTGGCTCGGACTGACGCTATTTGAGCACGCTTACGGCCACGATGACAATGAAGGTTATGTCAGTTTTGTTGCTCGCTTTCGCGAGAATGACAAAAATGGCGCAATTATTGAACGTTCCCGTTTTTTAAAGGAAAACGGCGAATGGTTTTACATCGACGGCACGCGCCCGCAGTTTGGTCGTAACGATCCCTGCCCCTGCGGGTCAGGTAAAAAATTCAAAAAGTGCTGCGGACAATAAGCCCGGCAGCACCCTTAACAAACACACTCAACAGGATTTACCCGGCAATGCACTCTTTACAACGTAAAATTCTGCGCACCATCTGCCCCGATCAGAAGGGCCTTATCGCTCGTATCACTAACATTTGTTATAAGCACGAGCTGAACATTGTTCAGAATAATGAATTTGTCGACCACCGTACCGGCCGCTTCTTTATGCGTACGGAGCTTGAGGGCATTTTTAACGATGCCACGCTGCTGGCCGATCTCGACAGCGCGCTGCCGGAAGGCTCAGTTCGCGAACTGAATGCGGCGGGTCGCCGCCGCGTGGTGATCCTGGTGACCAAAGAGGCGCACTGCCTCGGCGATCTGTTGATGAAAGCCAACTATGGCGGCCTGGATGTTGAGATCGCGGCAGTGATCGGCAACCATGAAACGCTGCGCCCGCTGGTTGAGCGCTTCGACATTCCATTCGAGCTGGTCAGCCACGAAGGCTTAACGCGCGAAGCGCATGACAATCTGATGGTGAAAGCGATTGAAGCTCATCAGCCTGATTATGTAGTGCTGGCGAAGTATATGCGCGTCCTGACGCCGGACTTTGTCTCGCGCTTCCCGAATAAGATCATCAATATTCACCACTCCTTCCTGCCGGCGTTTATCGGCGCACGCCCTTATCACCAGGCTTATGAGCGCGGCGTGAAGATTATTGGTGCTACCGCGCACTACGTGAATGACAATCTCGACGAAGGCCCGATCATCATGCAGGACGTGATCCATGTCGATCACACCTATACTGCTGAAGATATGATGCGCGCCGGTCGCGACGTGGAGAAGAACGTGCTCAGCCGCGCGCTCTACCAGGTGCTGGCCCAGCGCGTCTTTGTTTACGGTAACCGGACGATCATTCTTTAAGCGCTCTCTCTTCAGGTTGCCTGGCTTTACAGCGTTGCGGGTAAAAAGCAGGCAACCGATTCATTTTTCACGATTGAATGCTTTACAGAGGCGCGTCATTTGGTATGATGCGCCCCGCTTCCCGAGAAGGAAGCGGCCAGTAAAAAGTTTTACCCCGTGGTGGGGTTCCCGAGCGATCATAAGGGAGCTGACTGCAAATCTGCCGTCACCGACTTTGAAGGTTCGACTCGAGCACCAGCGAGAGAACGTTGCCAAAGGCAACGGCCCGAAGGGTGAGGAGCGTAGCTCCGAATAATCCTTTCTCTGCAATACCACAATAATGTAGTGACCCCGTGGTGGGGTTCCCGAGCGGCCAAAGGGAGCAGACTGTAAATCTGCCGTCATCGACTTCGAAGGTTCGAATCCTTCCCCCACCACCATCTACGTCCTGCATCACAATTTGAATTACCCCGTGGTGGGGTTCCCGAGCGATCATAAGGGAGCTGACTGCAAATCTGCCGTCACAGACTTCGAAGGTTCGACTCGAGCACCAGCGAGAGAACGTTGCCAAAGGCAACGGCCCGAAGGGTGAGGAGCGTAGCTCCGAATAATCCTTCCTCTGCAACACCGCGACAATGTAGTCACCCCGTGGTGGGGTTCCCGAGCGGCCAAAGGGAGCAGACTGTAAATCTGCCGTCACAGACTTCGAAGGTTCGAATCCTTCCCCCACCACCATCTCTCGAATAAAACTCCCATTCTTATACGCGTTCTGTTCACCCATATTCTCCGTTCGGGGAAGGATGAGAAGCTTCGACTAAGGCTCGACTCGAGCATCGCGAGAGAGCGTTGCCGCAGGCAACGACCCGAAGGGCGAGGAGCGCAGCGACGAGTAATCCTTCCCCCTGCTTATTCCGCTACTGTTCTTTATTTCCGATAAAGGCCACAGACCAGGCCCATTGCCCGATGGCGCTCCGCTTATCGGGCCTACGAAACCAGCGCCCAATGTTGAATCGTGCAACATGCCATTGCCCGATGGCGCTCCGCTTATCGGGCCTACGAAATCAATCCCCACTCCAACATCGTGCCAAATCCGAGCATGTGGCAACCACCCCGTAGGCCGGATAAGGCGCAGCCGCCATCCGGCACGCAAACCGCACCGCGCCGAAAACAAAAAACCCTGCCGAAGCAGGGTTTATCATCGTCAACCATCGTTATCAGCGGCGGGCGCGGACAATCTGGTATTTACGCGTTAAATACTCCACCGGCGCGCTCCAGATATGTACCAGGCGTGAGAACGGGAAGAGCACAAATAGCGTCATACCGAGCACCAGATGCACGCGGTAAATAAAGGCAACGCCATCAAGATGCGCGGAGGCACCGGTATGGAACGTCACCACAGACTGCGCCCAGGCCACCAGCTTCATCATTTCGCTGCCGTCCATATGCTGCGCGGAGAACGGAATGGTCAGCAAACCGAGCGTACACTGCACCATCAGCAGGGTCATGATCAGAATATCTGCCGCCGTCGACGTGGCACGAATACGCGGGTTAAAGAGACGGCGTTTGAGCAGCATCAGGCCGCCGACCAGGCACAGCACGCCGCTGGCACCGCCACCGATCATCGCCATCTTCTGCTTCACTTCAATCGGCAGGAAGGATTCGTACATCCAGTGCGGCGTCAACATGCCAAGGAAGTGACCGGCAAAAATCCCGAGGATGCCTAAATGGAACAGGTTCGACGCGATGTTCATCCCTTTACGGTCGAGCATCTGGCTCGAGCCCGCGCGCCAGCTGTACTGCCCATAGTCATACCGCAGCCAGCTGCCAATCAGGAAGATTGCGCCCGCCATATAGGGATAGATGTCAAAGAAGAACATATTAAGGAAGTGCATTAGCGCTCTCCTCCTGTTGAGATATTCAGATATTGCGGCGCGACGGCACCGGCAAAACGACGCTGGTGCGCAGTGATGTCGGAATCATTGCAGCCCTGTTCAGCAAAGAACTTCACCTGCTCCTCTTCCCACACCGCGTCCAGCGCCTGCGGCGTATCGTCGCGCGCTTCGCCGGCAATTTTTTCCGCCACCTGCGCGTTATCCACCTCGGTTTTCGTCAGCGTCAACAGCGCATCAAACAGCGAGGCGTAGTGACTTTCACGCTGCTGTAAGCGCGCCTGCAACAGCGCCAGGATCGGCGCGATATCCTGCAAACCGCCAATCGCTTCAGCGGTTGGCAGCTGCGCCAGATACTCCAGATAGAGCGGCAGATGGTCCGGCAGTTCGCGGCTGTCGAGCTGCAACCCGTGGCGCTCATACTGCGCCAGCAGATCCACCATCGCCTGGCCACGATCGCGCGATTCACCGTGCACATGTTCGAACAGCAGCAGCGAGGTGGCGCGACCGCGATCGAACAACTCGCTGTAGGTTGCCTGCGCATCGAGTAGATCCTGCGAAGTCAGGTCACGTAAAAAGATACCTACCTGCTGGGCGTCCGCTTTCGACAGATTGTCGCCGGAGGCCAGCGCATCAAACAGCTCCTGCTGATGCTGCCACAGGGCAGCATCCGGGTACTCAAGCAGGCGGGAGATAACCACCAGTTCAATCATGCGTGCGGCTCCGTTTTCACTGTCACATTCACCGCGTCGATACGGCGGCTGTTGAACAGGTTGAATTTGTTATCCGAACCATGACACCCATCGCCGAAGCTAAAGCCACACCCGCTCTTCTCCGGGAAGGCTTCACGCGCCAGTTCACGATGGCTGGACGGCACCACAAAACGGTCTTCATAGTTGGCGATGGCGAGATAGCGGTACATCTCCTGCGCCTGCGCTTCAGTCAGGCCCACCTCTTCCAGCGCACGGGTATCAGTCACACCGTCGACGGTTTCAGCACGTTTGAAGTGACGCATTGCCAGCATACGTTTCAGCGCCAGCAGCACCGGCTGGGTATCCCCGGCGGTCAGCAGGTTCGCCAGGTACTGCACCGGAATGCGCAGGCTTTCGACGTCCGGCAGAATACCGTTACTGCCCAGCTCACCCGCATCGGCGGCAGACTGAATCGGTGACAGAGGCGGCACATACCAGACCATCGGCAACGTGCGGTATTCCGGGTGCAGCGGCAGCGCCAGCTTCCAGTCCATCGCCATTTTGTAAACCGGCGATTTCTGCGCCGCGTCGATCACGCTCTGCGGTACGCCATCTTCCAGCGCCTGAGCAATCACCGCCGGATCGTGCGGATCGAGGAAGACATCCAGCTGACGCTGATAAAGGTCTTTCTCATTTTCGGTGCTGGCCGCGTTCTCAATCGCATCCGCGTCATACAGCAGCACGCCGAGGTAACGAATACGCCCTACGCAGGTTTCGGAGCAGACCGTCGGCATGCCCGCTTCGATACGCGGGTAGCAGAAGATGCACTTCTCAGACTTGCCGCTCTTCCAGTTGAAGTAGATTTTTTTGTACGGGCAGCCGGTAACGCACATGCGCCAGCCGCGGCATTTATCCTGATCGATCAGCACAATGCCATCTTCTTCACGCTTATAGATGGCACCGCTCGGGCAGGTGGCGACACAGGCCGGGTTGAGGCAGTGTTCGCACAGGCGCGGCAGATACATCATGAAGGTGTTTTCGAACTGGCCGTACATCGCCTTCTGCATGTTTTCGAAGTTCTGATCGCGGCTCAGCTTCTCAAACTCGCCGCCGAGATCGTCTTCCCAGTTCGGGCCAGCGCTGATTTTGTTCATCCGCTGGCCGGTGATCAGCGAGCGCGGACGCGCAATCGGCTGATGCTTGCTTTCCGGCGCGTTATGCAGGTTCTGATAGTCAAAATCAAACGGCTCGTAGTAGTCATCGATGCCCGGCAGATGTGGGTTGGCGAAGATTTTGCCCAGCAGCATTGCGCGGCTACCCATGCGTGGTTGCAGCTTGCCGTTGATTTTACGGATCCAGCCGCCCTTCCACTTCTCCTGGTTTTCCCAGTCGGTCGGGAAGCCGGTGCCCGGTTTGGTTTCGACGTTGTTAAACCACGCGTACTCCATCCCTTCGCGGCTGGTCCAGACGTTTTTACAGGTGACTGAACAGGTATGACAGCCGATGCACTTATCGAGATTCAGCACCATGCCGACTTGTGAACGAATTTTCATTTTGCGCTCTCCTGTACCTGGTCATTGCCTTCGCCATCCAACCAGTTAATGTTTTTCATCTTACGTACCACCACAAACTCATCGCGGTTGGACCCGACCGTGCCGTAATAGTTAAAGCCGTAGGCCAGCTGCGCGTAACCGCCAATCATGTGCGTCGGTTTCGGCGTAATACGCGTGACCGAGTTATGAATGCCGCCGCGCTGGCCGGTGATCTCCGAGCCTGGCAGGTTCACAATGCGCTCCTGGGCGTGGTACATCATCGTCATACCGGACGGTACGCGCTGGCTGACCACCGCACGGGCGGTGAGTGCGCCGTTACTGTTAAAGACTTCGATCCAGTCGTTATCGGCAATGCCCATCTCTTTGGCGTCGGTTTCACTCAGCCAGACAATCGGGCCACCGCGACCAAGCGTCAGCATCAGCAAGTTGTCGCTATAAGTGGAGTGGATCCCCCACTTCTGGTGCGGCGTCAGGAAGTTGAGCGCTTTTTCCGGGTAGCCGTTGCCTTTCACGCCCAGCATCTCTTTTACCGAACGGGTGTTGATGGGCGGACGGTAGACCAGCAGGCTTTCACCAAAGTCACGCATCCACTGGTGATCCTGGTAGAGCTGCTGACGGCCGGAGAGCGTACGCCACGGAATCAGCTCATGAACGTTGGTATAACCGGCGTTATAAGAGACATGCTCATCTTCAAGGCCAGACCAAGTCGGGCTGGAGATGATTTTGCGCGGCTGCGCCTGAATATCGCGGAAGCGGATCTTCTCATCTTCTTTATTCAGCGCCAGATGGGTATGGTCGCGACCGGTAAATTCACTCAGCGCCGCCCAGGCTTTCACCGCCACGTTGCCGTTGGTTTCCGGGGCGAGGGTGAGGATCATCTCTGCCGCGTCGATGGCGCTGTTGAGCATCGGCTGGCCTTTCGCCGGGCCATCCGCTTTCACGTAGTTGAGCTTGCGCAGCAGATCCATTTCGCTCTGGGTATTCCACGCGATGCCTTTGCCACCGTTACCGATTTTCTCCATCAGCGGGCCGATAGAGGTAAAGCGCTCGTAGGTTGCCGGGTAATCGCGTTCAACCGGAATAATGTGCGGTGCAGTTTTACCCGGAATAAGATCGCATTCGCCTTTTTTCCAGTCCTTCACGCCCAGCGGCTGCGCCAGCTCGGCGGCGGAGTCATGCTGGATCGGCAGCGTTACCACATCGGTCTCTTTGCCTAAATGGCCCACGCAGAGCGCAGAGAAGGATTTGGCGATACCTTTATAAATTTCCCAGTCGCTTTTTGATTCCCATGCCGGATCGACGGCGGCAGAGAGCGGATGAATAAACGGATGCATATCCGAGGTATTCATGTCGTCTTTCTCATACCAGGTCGCGGTCGGCAGCACGATGTCAGAGTAGAGACAGGTGCTGGAGAGACGGAAGTCGAGCGTCACCACCAGGTCGAGTTTGCCGTCGAGGCCGTTATCCTGCCACTCCACCTCTTCCGGTTTCACGCCGCCCTGTTTGCCCAGATCCTGGCCCTGGATACCGTGCTCGGTGCCGAGCAGATATTTGAGCATGTACTCATGCCCTTTCCCGGAGGAGCCAAGCAGATTGGAGCGCCAGATAAAGAGGTTGCGCGGATGGTTTTTACCGTTTTCCGGCTGCTCAGCGGCGAAGCGCAGCGAACCCTCTTTCAGGGATTTCACGGTGTAATCCACCGCTGACATGCCCGCTTTTTCCGCTTCGGCGGCAATGCGCAGTGGGTTAGTGCCCAGTTGCGGCGCGGAAGGCAGCCAGCCCATACGCTCGGCGCGGACGTTAAAGTCAATCAGATGGCCGCTGTAGCGGGATTTATCCGCCATCGGCGAGAGGAACTCTTGCGCCGTCACCGTTTCATAGCGCCACTGGCTGGAGTGGTTATAGAAGTAGGAGGTGCTGTTCATATGGCGCGCCGGACGCTGCCAGTCGAGGGCAAAGGCCAGCGGCTGCCAGCCGGTCTGCGGACGCAGTTTTTCCTGGCCGACATAGTGCGCCCAACCGCCGCCGCTCTGACCAACGCAGCCGCAGAAGACCAGCATGTTAATCAGCCCGCGATAGTTCATGTCGAGGTGATACCAGTGGTTCATCCCGGCACCGACGATGATCATCGAACGACCATGAGTTTTATCGGCATTCTCGGCGAACTCGCGCGCAACGCGAATAATCTGCGCCTGCGGCACACCGGTCACTTTCTCTGCCCAGGCCGGCGTATAGGCTTTGATTTCGTCATAACGGCTGGCGCAGTTTTCATCACCCAGACCGCGATCCAGACCGTAGTTAGCCATATTCAGGTCATAAACGGTGGTCACCAGCGCGATACTTCCATCCGCCAGTTGCAGGCGTTTGACCGGCAGTTTGTGCAGCAGGATGTTATCCAGCGTGACGCCCTGGAAGTGCTCGGTGTTGTCGCCGCCAAAGTAGGGGAAGCCGACTTGTGCGACATCATCGTGTTTGCCCAGCAGGCTGAGGGTCAGCTCAACGTCCGCGCCATTGCCGCCATCACGCTGCTCAAGGTTCCACTTCCCTTTCTCGCCCCAGCGGAAACCGATGGAACCATTCGGGGCGATCATATTGCCTTCGCTATCCAGCGCGACGGTTTTCCACTCCGGGTTGTTCTGCTGGCCCAGCGCATCGACCAGATCGGCGGCGCGTAGCATGCGGCCCGCGGCGTAGTAGCCATCACGCTCTTCCAGCATGACCAGCATCGGCATGTCGGTGTAGCGACGAACATAATCAGTGAAGTACTGGCTCGGTTTATCGAGGTGGAATTCACGCAGCATCACGTGGCCCATCGCCAGTGCCATTGCCGCATCGGTGCCCTGCTTCGGCGCCAGCCACAAGTCGCACAGCTTGGCGATTTCCGCGTAGTCCGGAGTAATCGCGACAGTTTTTGTCCCTTTGTAGCGAACTTCGGTAAAGAAGTGCGCATCCGGAGTACGGGTCTGCGGCACATTGGAGCCCCAGGCGAGGATATAGCTGGAGTTGTACCAGTCAGCGGATTCCGGCACGTCGGTCTGCTCGCCCCAGGTCTGCGGTGAAGCAGGCGGCAAGTCGCAGTACCAGTCGTAGAAGCTCAGGCAGGTGCCGCCAATCAGCGACAGATAGCGTGCGCCGGAGGCGTAAGAGACCATCGACATCGCCGGGATGGGCGAGAAGCCAGCCACGCGGTCCGGGCCGTAAGTTTTCACGGTGTAGACGTTAGAGGCGGCAATCAGTTCATTCACCTCCTGCCAGGAGGAGCGCACAAAGCCACCGCGTCCACGCGCCTGCTTAAAGCTCTTCGCTTTATCAGCATCTTCAATGATAGAAGCCCAGGCATTTACCGGATCGCTGTGCTGCGCTTTCGCTTCACGCCAGAGTTTGATCAGGCGTTTACGCATCAGGGGGTATTTCAGGCGGTTGGCGCTGTAAAGATACCAGGAGTAGCTCGCCCCGCGCGGACAGCCGCGTGGTTCGTGGTTCGGCATATCAGGACGGGTACGCGGGTAGTCCGTTTGCTGGGTTTCCCAGGTGACCAGGCCGTTCTTGACGAAAATCTGCCAGCTGCAAGAGCCGGTGCAGTTTACGCCATGGGTTGAGCGCACGATTTTGTCGTGCTGCCAGCGGCTGCGGTATCCATCCTCCCAGTCCCGGTTGGTGTTTACAAGCTGGCCGTGCCCATCGGCAAAGGTTTCGCCTTTCTGTTTAAAGTAGCGAAACCGGTCCAGGAATTTACTCATCGGGGTTCTCCTGTTGGAGCCTTTTCGGCTCTCTGGCTAAATCGACATTGCTGCATTTGCCGCGAAGGTAACCCCCGCAAAGACAAAGAGAATTGATGATGATCAAGCCGCCATAGCGCGCCGTTGATGCGCCGACAACGGAGTACTCCCAAAGAGTTATCGATGATTTCCACGTAACTAACTGATTCACATAAATATATTATATTTAGTTACTGAATTATTCAGATTTATCCCGGTCTCCAGGTATTAAGGGGTAGACGCCGCTGCGATGCGATAGCGGTCACAGTGCTGGCCGAAGCAGGCGCAGCATGACCACAAGTATGTTGTAACTATGTAGAGGGCAAAAAAATGCGCGACCGAAGCCGCGCAATGATAATCAACACACTACATTTATTATTGTTTTTTACGCCCGTATATCGCCCAGGTGATCACCACACAGGCGATATAGAACACAAGAAATACTTTCATCGCGCCCGCCGGCGAGCCGGTCAGCGCCAGCGAGGTGCCAAACGCTTTCGGGATAAAGAAGCCGCCAATCGCGCCAATCGCCGAGATAAAGCCCAGCGCGGCCGCCGTTTCCGTCGCGGCTTCACGCATCGCGTCGCTCTCGCTGCCACCCGCTTTCTTCACCCGCTCCATGGTCATCTTACGGAAGATAACGGAGATCATCTGGAAGGTGGAGCCGCTGCCCAGCCCGGCGGTGAGGAACAGCACCAGGAAGACGCAGAAGAAGGCGGTGAAGTTGCCGCCCTCACCGTTCGACGGCAACGTCAGGAACAGCAAGGCGCTGAAGATCGCCATCACCACAAAGTTAACCAGCGTCACGCGCGTTCCGCCAAGACGGTCGGAAATCGCGCCGCCTGCGGAACGTGCCAGCGCGCCAACCAGCGGCCCGAAGAAGGCAAAGTGCAGGATCTGCACCTCCGGGAACTGAGTTTTTGACAGCATCGCGAAGCCGGCGGAGAAGCCGATAAACGAGCCGAAGGTCGCCAGGTAGAGGAAACTCATGATCCACAGGTGCGAGCGCTTCAGCACCGGCAGTTGCGCGCTGAGGGAGGCTTTCGAGGTCGCCAGTTCGTTCATGCCGAACCATGCCGCCAGGGTAAACACCGCCAGGAACGGTACCCAGATCCACGCCGCGTTTTGCAGGTAGAGCATGGTGCCATCAGGCTGGGTTACGCCACCGCCGCCAAAGGCAGCAAAGATGGAGAACGAGACCGCCAGCGGCGCAATCAGCTGCATCACGCTGACGCCAAGGTTGCCGAAGCCGCCGTTGATGCCGAGCGCCCCGCCCTGCTTCTCTTTCGGGAAGAAGAAGCTGATGTTCGCCATGCTGGAGGCAAAGTTCGCCCCGGCAAAACCGCACAGCAGGGAGATAATGATAAATGTGCTGAATGGCGTGGAGGTATCCTGCACCGCAAAACCGAGCCAGACGCAGGGGATAATCAGAATGCCGGTGCTGAATGCCGTCCAGCGACGGCCGCCAAACACCGGTACCATAAAGGAGTACGGTACGCGCAGCAGCGCGCCGGAGACCGACGGCAGCGCCGTCAGCATAAACAGCTGGTCTGTGGTGAACTGAAAGCCCACTTTGGGTAGATTCACCGCCACTGCGCTAAACAGCATCCAGACGCAGAACGCTAAAAGCAGGCAGGGCACGGAGATCCACAGATTGCGGCTGGCAATCTGCTGTCCCTGCTGCTGCCAGAAAGCCGGATCTTCGGGACGCCATTCGGTAATAACCCGTGATGACGAACGCGTATCCGGAACGGATGTTTGATGCATAGACACCTCTGATGTGCAGTTTGATGCCTGCCACATTAATTTCTGTGGCGCGCGTTAAGTTGATATAAATCAAAGGAAAAGCTGGCGTTATAAAGCGCAAAAAAACATCATGCTCATTTATGAGTAGCGTTTACCTTCAAAAAAGGTGTGGTTTTTCACGGCGCTGACCGCTGCCGGGTCGTTTGTCCCTCCGAATGTCACCCCGCTGGCAATAAAGGAGTAACTCTTTGTGGGTATGGGTATACTCCAGGCGATAGCTGACAATAACGCCACCCGCACCTTTTGCGGCCAAGGAGTCTCATTTCCCCATGCTTAAACGCCTCTTTTCACCGATGTCGCTGGTCAGCCAACTGGCCGTACTGATGCTGTTATCCACGCTGATTGGCGTGACCGGTATGGCGGTCTCCGGCTGGCTGGTGCAGGGCGTTCAGGGTAGCGCGCACGCCATCAACAAAGCGGGCTCGCTGCGTATGCAGAGCTACCGGCTGATGTCGGCCATCCCGCTGCAGGAAAGCGAGCAATATTTGTTAGATGAGATGGAGCACACCGCTTTCAGTCCCGAACTGGCGCTGGCGGCGAAACGCGATGGGCAGCAGGCGCAGCTTGCTGATTTGCAAACCTACTGGCACAACGTGGTGATCCCGGCGATTAAGGATGCCCGGCAGCCCGCGCAGGTCGCGGAGATTATCGCCGTCTTCGTTGGGCGCATCGATAAACTGGTCTCCGCTTTTGACAGCAACACCGAGCACCGCATCGCCGAAGTGGTGGTGCTGCACCGGGTGATGGCTGTCCTGATGGGCTTGTTGATCCTGCTTGCGCTGGTGTGGCTGCGGGCGCGTCTGCTCCGTCCGTGGCAGCAGTTGCTGCATATGGCGCGCGCCGTCAGCCAGCGTGATTTTACCCAGCGCGCCCATATCAGCGGCGGCAACGAGATGGCGACCCTTGGCGAGGCGCTGAACAATATGTCTGCGGAGCTGGGCGAGAGTTATGCGGTGCTTGAGCGGCGCGTACAGGAGAAGACCGCCGGGCTTGAGCAGAAAAACGAGATCCTCTCCTTCTTATGGCAGGCCAACCACCGCCTGCACTCACGCATTCCGATGTGCGAGCGCCTGTCGCCGGTGCTCAACGGCTTACAAAATCTGACCCTGCTGCATGATATTGAACTGCGGGTTTACGACCTGGAAGATGAAGAGAATCACCAGGAGTTTACCTGCCAGTCAACGGCCAGCTGCGATATCAAAGGCTGCCACCTCTGCCCGCGCGACGGCAAATTGATTGAATCGACCGGCATTGGCTCGACGCTCAAATGGCGGCTGGCGGATGCCCATATGCAGTACGGCTTGCTGCTGGCGAAGCTGCCGCCGGGCCGCCATTTAAGCCATGACCAGCAGCAGCTGGTTGATACCCTGGTTGAACAGCTTACCGCCACACTGGCGCTGGATCGCCATCAGGATCGCCAGCAGCAGCTGATGGTGATGGAGGAGCGCGCGACCATTGCCCGCGAGCTGCACGATTCGATTGCCCAGTCCCTCTCCTGTATGAAGATGCAGGTCAGCTGTTTGCAGATGCAGGGTGACGAAATCCCCGAGAGCAGCCGCCAGTTGCTGAGCCAGATTCGTAATGAACTCAATACTTCCTGGGCGCAGCTACGCGAGCTGCTGACCACTTTCCGCTTACAGCTCACCGAGCCGGGTTTGCGTCCGGCGCTGGAGTCCAGTTGTCAGGAGTACAGTGCCCATTTTGGCTTTGACGTGCGGCTTGATTACCAGCTTCCGCCCCGCGTTGTTCCGGCGCATCAGGCCATTCATCTGTTGCAGATCGCCCGCGAGGCGCTGAGCAACGCGTTAAAACACTCCGGCGCTACCGCGGTCAGCGTCGCCGTGCAACAACAGGAAAACCGGGTGGTATTACGCATCAGCGATAACGGGTGCGGCATCCCGGACAATGCGGAACGAACCAACCACTACGGATTAATTATTATGCGTGACCGCGCGCAAAGCCTGCGCGGCGACTGCCAGGTGCGTCCCGGAGCCTCCGGGGGGACTGACGTTGTCGTGACGTTTATACCCGAAACGTTTCTCTCATCCATGCAAGGAGATAACCATGAGTAATCAGGATCCGGCAACTATCCTGCTGATCGACGACCATCCGATGCTGCGTACCGGTGTGAAGCAGTTAATTAGCATGGCCCACGACATCACCGTCGTCGGCGAGGCGAGCAACGGGGAGCAAGGCATTGAACTGGCGGAGTCGCTGGACCCGGATCTGATCCTGCTCGATCTCAATATGCCGGGCATGAACGGGCTGGAAACCCTCGATAAGCTGCGGGAGAAGACCCTTTCCGGGCGCATTGTGGTGTTCAGCGTCTCTAATCATGAAGAGGATGTGGTCACCGCCCTGAAGCGCGGTGCCGACGGCTACCTGCTGAAAGATATGGAGCCGGAAGATTTGCTGAAGGCGTTACAGCAGGCGGCGGCAGGCGAAATGGTGCTGAGCGAGGCGCTGACCCCGGTGCTGGCGGCCAGCCTGCGCGCTAACCGCGCGACTACCGATCGCGATATCTCCCAGTTAACGCCGCGCGAGCGCGACATCCTGAAGCTGATCGCTCAGGGGCTGCCAAACAAGATGATTGCCCGCCGTCTGGATATCACCGAGAGCACGGTGAAAGTGCACGTCAAACATATGCTGAAAAAGATGAAGCTAAAATCCCGCGTCGAAGCGGCGGTCTGGGTACACCAGGAGCGGGTTTTCTGATCACGGCGCGGCTGGCAGCGACCAGTCCGTACCGCCTTCCGTTGCCGGTGGGATCACCGGCTCGGTCAGTTTCAGCACAATGGTGTTGGACTCTACTTTCTGCCCCTTCTCATCCTCCACCAGCACCGACAGCGTCCAGCTGTTGCTTGCCCCTTCGCTGCTGTCCCAGCGCGGCATAATCAACGTCCAGCCATCACCGCTGCGCGCATTCACCGGCGGCGTCAGGCTCAGCGCCTGGGTATCGCCCTGCCAGGTCAGGCTGCGAATACCGTGCGTGCTGTGAATTTGCAGCTTAAGCGCCACCGTCTCACCCGGCTGTAGATCCCAGGGCGGCGTCGCCAGGAAGACGGAAAGCGTTTTGCGCTGGCGATACTCAAACACCGGCAGATTGTTGCGTGTCGGGCTATCGTAGCGGCTGCCACGTAGCGAGCGGCTGACGGCGACTTCAGAGGGCGAGAGTTGTTTATGCAGCGGTACGCCAAAGCGGTAGTTGAGTTTTAGCCCCAGATCGTTCTGGCTTACCCCGCTCTCCCCCTGGCGATGCTCGGCGGTGATGGTCACCAGCGGCACCGGGGTGTAATTGACCCCCAGTTTTACGGCGACCGGATTGTGATTACCGGTGCCGCTATCAAACAGATCGACACTGTCGCCAAAGTACTGCTCAACGCTGACGCTGGTATTGACGTATTGGTAGAACGGCAGCCGCGCCTGTGCGGTGACATCATAGCCGCGCGCCATGCGCTGCTGCTGCGTCGCCGTGTCATAGCGCCAGTGGCTCACCGGCTGGTAGTAGTTGGCCGACAGACGCAGGTATTCGCCCCACGCTTCCGCGCCAAACCCGGCGCGCCCGGTGTTCTCTTCCAGCTGCGTGTCGTAAAAGGTGTTGTAGCCGAGCAGCCAGTCGCCTGCCACCCAGCGCTGCCCGAGCCCTACATTACCGATAAGCCCGCTATCCTGCTGCGTGAGGCCCAGCTGGCTCCAGCTCAGGTAACGGTTATTGTCCTGCAACGGTACAAACCAGTTGCCGTGACTGCCGTTAAACTGCCCTTCGTTATCCACTTTCATATCGACGGTGGCGTTGCCCCACGGCGAAAGCCAGGACTCCACCTGCTGATTGACCTCGCCGCTCACCACATCGCGCAGTTTTCCAAAGGCAAACTGGCGCGCCTGTTGACCCGCGCTGAGATCGCTGTCAGTCATGCTCGCTTCACCAAACGCCTTCGCCACCTCGGCAAAGTGTTTCTCCTGCGCATCCGTCTCTGGCGCCATGCTGAGATCCGGCAGGCCGTCACCATTGTTATCAAACGGGTTTTCCGCCTGCTGCACATATTTACTCTGCAGCGCATGGGCATCGCCTCCCGCCACTAATAAGGCAAGAAGGGAGAGAAGTGGAGAGGTAAAGGAGCTGCGCATCACGACGTTAATGGGGTTCCTGGGCCAGTTTTGTGAAGTAAGTCACTTAGTCTAGCGGTTTTGGCGGGCGATTACAGCCGCTGGCGATATATCAGGAAAATCCCTAATCGACGCGCCTCGCTACGGCTACAGTTAATGCATCCTTGTCACGAGAGACGCGTCATGAAAACAAAAATAACTCTGCTGTGCGGCTGGATGCTGCTCTGCGGGGCGCAGGCCAGCGCCACTCCCCTTTTCGCACTGCAATCCCCGGCCTTTGCCGATAACGCAATGATGGAGAAAAAATTCGCCGGTAACGCCAGCAACAACCCCAACTGCACAGGCGAAAACCTCTCGCCAGCGCTGGTATGGAATAACGCGCCGACCAACACGCAGAGTTTTGCGCTGATTGTGCATGATCCTGAAGGCGCGCGCGGGCTGGGCGTGACGCATCTGGTGGCCTATAACATCGCGCCCTCCAGCGCGGGCTTTGCGCAAAACGATCTGCGCGACGGCAAAGGCTTTACCGGCGGGAAAAACACGCCCGGCAATTTCCGCTGGCATGGCCCCTGTCCACCGCCGGGCAGCGGCGCGCATCACTACACCTTCACCCTTATTGCCACCTCGCTGCCACCGACCTTAGAGGAGGGGCTGACCCGCGAGGAGCTGTTCAGCAAGCTTAAAGGCAACACGCTTGCCGCCGCCGGGCTGATTGGCCGCTTCGGGCAGTGATTTTACCTTTGCGCCGTCCGCGCGGCGCAGTAGCATAGCCCTTTTCGCTACGGTTAATCGAAGGAGTGACAATGCAAAACGTTGTGATCATCGCCAATGGTGCGGCCTACGGAAGTGAATCGCTGTTTAACAGCCTGCGGCTGGCAATCGCGCTGCGCGAGCAGGAAGAGCCTGTCGAGCTGAAGCTGTTTTTAATGTCCGATGCGGTAACCGCCGGGCTGCGCGGCCAGAAGCCTGCCGAGGGGTATAACATTCAGCAGATGCTGGAGATCCTTACCGCCCAGGGCGTACCGGTGAAGCTGTGCAAAACCTGCGCCGACGGCCGCGGCGTCAGCGCCCTGCCGCTGGCTGAGGGCGTGGAGATCGGTACCCTTGTCGAGCTGGCGCAGTGGACGCTGGCGGCAGACAAGGTATTAACTTTCTAATGGAAAGGCGAGTTTAATACAATCTTCTTATGGATGGCGTCGAGTCATCAAGTTTACCTGCTGTGTTGCCGATAGCCACTTAAGACAAACACAGCAGGTACAATAAAAATGTTCAGATCCATTAAAGCCCGGATTATGGCGGCGACGGCAGGTTGTCTTACTGTCGCCTTGCTGCTTAACACCATCATCAACTACCAGGTTACGCGCCAGCACAACCAGCAAACCCAGCAGGATATTCTCTCCAGCACCCGCGACAGCCATGGCATTGCCATTGCCGACTGGGTCGCCAGCAAAACAGCGATGATCGCCTCCCTGCAAAGCGTGGCGTTAACGGACGATCCGGTGCCGGTATTTGCCCAAATCGCCCGCGCCGGGGGTTTCATCAACGTCTATGTTGGCTACGCCAGCAAAACCGCGAAGTTCTCCGATCCCGGCGGCGTCCCGGCGGATTACGATCCGACCATTCGCCCGTGGTATCAGCAGGCTGTGAAAGCCGATGCGCCGGTGGTTACCGCCCCCTATGTTGATGCCAGCACCGGTCAACTGGTGGTGACCTTTGCCGTGCCGGTAAAAGAGAACGGCACGCTGAAGGGCGTGGTCGCCGGGGATGTCTCGATGACCAGTGTGGTAGCTAACGTGCGCGGCATCAGCCCGACGCCACACAGCAGCGGGATGCTGCTTGCCAGCGATGGCTCAGTGATCGCAGCCGCCGATGAAAAGCTGACGATGAAGCCCTTCTCTGACGCCATTCACGGCGTCTCCTTTACCGAACTGAGCAGTGGGAAAACCGTCACTGGCGAGTATGCCGGTGATGAGAAGTCGCTGTTAGCCAGCCGGGTGAAAGGAACCGACTGGCTGCTGGTGGTCGCCCTCGATGGGGATGACGCCACCGCTGGTCTGCGCGCGCAGTTAAAAGCCTCCGCCGTGTCGCTGATTGTGCTGGTGATTATTGCCGGGGCATTGATGCAGTGGATGGTCGCAGCGCTGCTTAAGCGCCTGGTGGTGATCCGCGATGCGATGAACGCCATCAGCAGCGGCACCAACGACCTCTCCCAGCGCCTGCCGGAGAGCGGTAACGATGAAGTGGCGCAGATCGCCCACGCCTTTAACGCCTTCAGCGACAAGCTGGCGGTGGTGATGGTGAAACTGCGCGACTCCACCCACTCGGTGCAGCTGGCGGCGCAGGAGATTGCCGCCGGGAACCAGGATCTCTCCGGGCGCACAGAGCAGGCGGCATCAAGCTTGCGTGAAACCGCCAGCGCCGTAGAGCAGATCACCGCCTCGGTCGCACAATCGACCGATGCCGCAGCGCAGGCGAATACCCAGGCGCACGTCGCATCAGAAGCCGCTTCACGCGGCGGTCAGGTGGTGACGCAGGCGATCAACACCATGCAGTCGATTGAAGTCGCCTCAGCGAAGATTGGCGATATCACCAGCGTTATTGATGCCATCGCTTTCCAGACCAATATCCTCGCGCTTAACGCCTCGGTGGAAGCGGCGCGCGCCGGTGAGCAGGGTCGTGGCTTTGCAGTAGTGGCAGGCGAAGTGCGCAATCTCGCCAGCCGTAGCGCGCAGGCGGCGAAGGAGATTAAAACCCTGATTGATTCAACCACCGACAGCGTTGCAACCGGCTCGCGCTATGTGCGGCTGGCGGGCGACAGCATGACCGATATCGTCACCAGCATCGACAGCGTATCGGTGATTATGCGTGAGATCACCGTCGCCACCAGCGAGCAGATGAAAGGCATTCAGGAGATCAATCATGCGGTGATTAATCTTGACCGTATGGTGCAGCAGAACGCCGAACTGGTCGTCGAGTCAACCGCGGCAGCCGGGGCGCTGCGCGCCCAGGCGGGTGAACTTGCCGACACCGCTGGACATTTCCGCATTTAATCTTTTACCGGCGCGTGAAAACCTCGGTTTCTCGCGCCGGATCTCCCCCCTTGCCGCAGATTGTTATTTTTGTTTAATCCTTACGTCATTTTTTGATCAAAATCAGCATCTGGCCGATGCCCGTTTGGTGTGATGCACGGAGTGTTTTGTGAACAACATCACGCAGGGATGGCGTTATTTAAATGACGGGGTTAAAAAAATGGCGGTAGTGAAAGCAAGTTTAAAACTGTTTGGCGGGGATACGGTGGTGGTTCGCTGTTCTGAAAATTGCCATATCCATCTGATGTGTGAGAAGAGCCGCAGGCCGAATGCGCAGGCGGATATTCTGAGTGTCCAGAACCGCGCCAGCGCCTATCTTTCGGTGCCATACAGCGGCATCTGGAGCGTGCTGATCGACAGCCACAGCCAGTCGCTGGAGCACTCGATCAGCTACGTTGCGGCGTAAACACCATTCTTAGCAGGCAAAACCAGGCACCATTTCCGGGCCTGGTTTGTCCCCCTCCAGCAGCATACGCACTCTTCCCACCAGTTCATTCAGGCAGTCATCGTGCATGCCGAGCTTAATCAGCTCCTGCTCAAGGGAGAAGAGATACTGGGCATTGGTGCCAAGCGGGCCGCTGGCTGCGGCAATTAATGGCGCGATGGTTTGCGCGCGGGTATCTGACTCATAGAGCGGGTGGCGCGGATCCATAATAAATACCAGCGCATTGACCTCGCGGCCATCGTCGAGCGAAAGTTTGCACCAGCTCGGCAGATAGCAACCGGTGATCATCTCCCGTTTCCACAGCAGCGCGAGATCGTCGTGCAGGCTCTCTTCGGACAGCCGGTAAGCCACGCCGGTGGTGCGCCCGCCCTCTTTCAGTGCAAGCATGCGCCCTGGCTGACACGCGGTACCGCGTCCGGCAGTGAGGCGCAAACAGAAGGCGCGATGCCAGCCGACCAGCGTTCCCGGGCAGGATTCATCGAACTCCATTGCCGGATTCCACATCAGCGAGCCGTAACCAAAAATCCACACCGGGCCATCATCCGGCCGACAGGCCAGCGTCGCCGCCAGCGAGGACGCCCGCTGCTCGGCCGACCACAACAACGACTCTTCTATGTCGCCAAACGCCGTTTTGCAATCGGCCGTTCGCAAGAAATCACGCGTTAACATCTTCTACCTCCGCCACTGCCTGCGTCCTTGCGACTGCTTTACTGCTGCCTTCCCGACATACGCCGTCGTTTCAACGCAGCGCCATATGACGATATGCAATTCACGCGCCGCATGCAACAGCATCAATTCATCGAATAAAGCTATAAATGGCGAAGGTGGCGCTGCTACGCGCTATTTCTTCTTATGCCACTTGTCGTCATCTCCCTTCTCATACTCATTTTTGACCGCCGCCCAGGCGACGCGGTGCGCCGTCTCCTCCCGGCTGGCATCGCCGCGGCGGTCATCTTTATCTTTGTATTGATCCCAGGCGCTGTTAAAGGCCTCTTTATAGATCTCCTGCGCGTGGGCAGGAAGCACATGTTGCACGCTGTCGGGCAGCTCGGATTTTGCTTTATATGGCACTTTTCTGCTCCTTCTTGGGCTAAAAGGTTAAGTCTGGTCGACAACCTGCTTGAGCGCCAGGCATGGAGCATAAATGACTTTTTAATTTAACTATCATTATGTTTATATTTCATTATTTCCACAAAACAGCAATTTTCGAGGCTTTAAAACAGAAAAAATTTTACTGCCGTAAAAATAGGTAAAAATGACCACGTAAATGCGACTTTTTTGCTATTTTAATCACCTTGCATTCTTTATCTATACTTCAACAACACTGCCCTCTGAGGAGAATCATAATGACAACAACCCACGAGGCGGTTAAAACCCGCCACAAGGAGACCACGCTCATTTTCCCGGTGCTGGCGCTGGCCGTGCTGCTCTTCTGGGGAAGCTCGCAGTCGCTGCCGGCGATAGTCGGTATCAATGTGCTGGCGCTGATCGGGATTTTAGCCAGCGCCTTTAGCGTGGTTCGCCACGCTGACGTTCTTGCCCACCGTCTGGGCGAACCTTTCGGCTCGTTAATTCTGAGCCTCTCCGTCGTTATCCTCGAAGTGAGCCTCATCTCCGCTCTGATGGCGACCGGCGATGCCGCGCCAACGCTGATGCGCGATACGCTCTACTCCATCATTATGATTGTCACCGGCGGGCTGGTGGGTTTCTCACTGCTGCTGGGCGGGCGTAAATTTGCCACGCAGTACGTCAATCTGTTTGGTATCAAGCAGTATTTGATCGCCCTCTTTCCGCTGGCGATTATCGTGCTGGTCTTCCCGATGGCGTTGCCGGAAGCGAACTTCACCACCGGCCAGGCGCTGCTGGTGGCGCTCATCTCGGCGGCGATGTATGGCGTGTTTTTGCTGATCCAGACCAAAACCCATCAGAGCCTGTTTGTCTATGAGCATGAAGATGACGGCGACGATCCGCACCACGGTAAGCCGTCGGCGCACAGTAATTTCTGGCACACCGCGTGGCTGATTGTGCATCTGATTGCGGTGATTGCGGTGACCAAGATGAACGCGCAGCCGCTGGAAGCGCTGCTGACGGAAGTGAACGCCCCGGTGGCCTTTACTGGCTTCCTCGTTGCGCTGCTGATCCTCTCGCCGGAAGGACTTGGGGCGTTAAAAGCGGTGCTGAACAATCAGGTGCAGCGCGCGATGAATCTCTTCTTCGGTTCGGTGCTGGCAACCATCTCGCTGACCGTACCGGTGGTGACGCTGATTGCCTGGCTCACCGATAATAAGCTGGTGTTCGGCCTCGATGCGCCGGAGATGATTGTGATGGTGGCGTCACTGATGCTGTGCCAGATCTCCTTCTCGACCGGGCGCACCAATGTGCTTAACGGCGCGGCGCATCTGGCGCTGTTTGCCGCCTACCTGATGACCATCTTCGCCTGAGTTATTCGGATACAAAAAACCCCGCTTTCGCGGGGCTTTTCTTTTACGCTTCGGTGTTGAGCTCTTCGAAGTTCTTCACCAGATCGTCAATCGCTTTGATCTGCTGCAGGAACGGCTCCAGCTTCGCCAGCGGCAGCGCCGACGGGCCATCGCACTTGGCGTTATCCGGGTCCGGGTGCGCTTCAATAAACAGACCGGCAAGACCGGTTGCCATGCCCGCGCGCGCCAGCTCGGCTACCTGACCACGACGGCCGCCGGAAGCGGCGCCAAACGGGTCGCGGCACTGCAGCGCGTGGGTGACGTCAAAGATGACCGGCGAGTTATTGGAGACTTTTTTCATCACGCTAAAGCCGAGCATGTCGACCACCAGGTTGTCATAACCGAAGTTCGCGCCGCGATCGCAGAGGATAACTTTGTCGTTACCGCCCTCGATAAATTTGTCGACGATATTGCCCATCTGGCCCGGGCTTACGAACTGCGGTTTTTTGACGTTAATCACCGCACCGGTTTTCGCCATCGCTTCCACCAGATCGGTCTGGCGGGCAAGGAAGGCCGGAAGCTGGATCACATCCACCACTTCGGAGACCGGCTGGGCCTGGTTCGCTTCGTGCACGTCGGTGATCAGTTTGACGCCGAAGGTCTGCTTCAGCTCCTGGAAAATCTTCATCCCCTCTTCCAGACCCGGCCCGCGGTAGGACTTGATGGAAGAGCGGTTGGCTTTATCGAAAGAGGCTTTGAACACGTACGGGATGCCCAGCTTCTGGGTCACGGTGACGTAGTGCTCACAAATGCGCATGGCTAAATCGCGGGATTCCAGCACGTTCATGCCGCCGAACAGCACGAACGGCAGGTCGTTCGCCACGTTGATGTCGCCAATGCTGACCACTTTTTGTTTCATAAAATCGCCTTATCGAGTGTGAATGCTTAATGCAGGGTAATCTGTTTATGGGAAATCGTGTTGATCTGCGCGCGGATCATTTCGCTGATCGGATCTTCCGGGCACTGCTCGACAAAATAGCTTAAGTCATGCAGCGCTACATGGTCGCAGTCCAGCTGCGCATAAATCAGCCCGCGATCGCGGATCTCATACGGATCTTCCGGATTGAACTGCAGTAACGCTTCGCTGGCGCGCAGGGCCAGCTCCATCTGCTGCTCTTCCATCAACGCCGACTTCAGGGTATCCAGCAGTTTGCGGATCACTTCAGCGTTGTCTGCCTCATCAAGGTCTTCGTTAAACAGCTCGGCCACCGGGCTGATATTGCCCTTCAGCCAAACTTCGAGCGTATGTTCGTCCAGCGTGTCGCCATTAAACGGGTTAATCAGCCACATTTCGCCATCCAGCCACTCACCGCGCAGAATCAGCTGCGTCGGGAAGATAACCGGGGTCAGCGGAATATTGAGCCGCCCGGCGACCCACAGCAGAATCGCCCCCAGCGACACGGCGCTGCCCTGGCGGTTCTGCAACACTTTATCCAGCCACAGCGCATCGGAGAGACGGTAGACGCCGCGGGTATCTTTGAAGCCCCATTCGCCGTAGAACAGCGCGAGGAGTTCCTCCAGTTGATGCTCCTGAGGCTTTGCCTGACTGATCTCTTCACGGGCAAGCGCGAGCAGATGCTCCAGTTCGTCTTGTACGTATTGTGAAGGAAAATCATCGCGTATCAGCTCGGAAACAAGGATCATCCCGTCGCATAATGGCGCTTTGTTAAATTCGAAATCAGCTAACGACCTCATGTCTTACCCCAGTATCGGTACTTTTGTGGCGGCGAGTTTAATGATGATGTACAGCACCACCAGCCCCAGCATAAAGGCGATAAAACCTGCCTGCTGGCCGCGCGGACGATGTCGCCCGAGCGCAATAAAACCCAAAACGATATAGATGATAACGCCAAACAGCTTTTCAGTCAGCCATGCGCCTTTAACAGTAAAAGGCAAATAGCCGGTCAGGGCTATCAACCCCACGCCGCTGAGTAGCAAAACGCTATCGACAATATGCGGTACTACCCGCACCCAACGCGCCTGAAAGCGGGGATTGTTGCTCCAGCGCCACCAGTAACGCAGGGTGAACAGGCTAATGGTCAGCGCCACCGACGTCAAATGTAACGTAATCAGGATGTTAAAGAGGCACATTCCCTGTTGCTCCCGTTACGGCCGCCGTCCCAGTGTCAGGCGTTCGTTATCACCATAATCCCGGCAGGTTTCCACCTGCTGCCAGCCGTAGCGGGCAAAAATCTCGCGCACCGCCGCCCCCTGCTGCCAGCCATGCTCCAGCAACAGCCAGCCCTGCGGCAATAAGTAGCGCGGCGCGTCTTTAATCAATGTATGCAGATCCGCAAGGCCGTTATCCGCCGCCACCAGCGCGCTGAGCGGTTCAAAGCGCACATCGCCCTGCGCCAGATGGGGATCCTGCGCATCAATATAGGGCGGGTTGCTGACGATAAGCGAAAAGGTTTGCCCCTCAAGGGCGCTAAACCAGCGGCTCTGCACAATCTCGATATTGCGGATGCCGAGATGATCGGCGTTACGCTGCGCCAGCGCGACTGCGTCAGGGATGAGATCGACGGCGGTGACCTGGCAATCTGGCCGCTCGCTGGCCAGCGCCAGCGCAATGGCACCGGTGCCGGTACCCAAATCGAGGATGCGGCACGGCGCGGCGGGAAGCCGGGCGAGCGCCTGCTCGACCAGACACTCGGTATCGGGGCGCGGGATCAGCGTCGCGGGCGAGACAAACAGCGGCAGCGACCAGAATTCGCGCTCACCAATCAGATGCGCCACCGGCTCGCCGCGCTCGCGCCGGGCCAGTAACCCAGCAAGTTGCTCCTGCTGCTCGTCCGTAAGAGGCGTTTCACCGAAGGCGAGAATAAAGGTGCGCGCTTTGCCGGTGACAAAGCCGAGCAGGATCTCGGCATCGCGCCGCGGGCTTTCACTCGCCTGCAGCTGGCTGATTGCCTCGCGCAACCACTGTTGATAATCCATTAATCCTGCTCGGAGAGCGCCGCCAGCTGGTCGGCCTGGTACTCCTGCACGATCGGCTCGATCAGCGCATCAAGCTTGCCTTCCATCACTTCATCCAGACGGTAGAGCGTCAGGTTAATGCGGTGGTCGGTTACGCGACCCTGCGGGAAGTTATAGGTGCGGTTGCGGTCGCTGCGATCGCCGCTACCGAGCAGGTTACGGCGCGTGGAAGCCTCCGTCTGCTGGCGTTTCGCCACTTCGGCCGCACGAATGCGCGCGCCGAGCACCGAGAGCGCTTTAGCTTTGTTTTTATGCTGCGAACGCTCATCCTGGCACTCCACCACAATCCCGGTCGGCAAGTGGGTAATACGGATCGCCGAATCGGTGGTGTTAACGTGCTGGCCGCCCGCGCCTGAAGAGCGGAAGGTATCGATACGCAGATCCGCAGGGTTGATATCCGGCAGCTCCGCTTCCGGCAGCTCCGGCATCACCGCAACGGTACAGGCGGAGGTATGAATACGCCCCTGCGATTCGGTTGCCGGGACGCGCTGCACGCGGTGTCCGCCCGATTCAAACTTCAGACGACCATAGACACCGTCGCCGCTGATTTTGGCAATCACCTCTTTATAGCCGCCATGTTCGCCTTCGTTGGCGCTCATGATCTCAACGCGCCAGCGGCGGGCCTCGGCATAACGGCTATACATGCGGAACAGATCGCCGGCAAACAGCGCGGCCTCATCCCCACCTGTTCCGGCGCGGACTTCGACAAACGCGTTGCGCTCATCATCGGGATCTTGCGGCAGCAGCAGCACCTGTAAATGCTGCTCAAGCTGCTCGCTTTTCTCTTTCGCGTCGCGTAACTCCTCCTGCGCCATTTCGCGCATTTCGGGGTCGTCGAGCATCATCTGCGCAGTCTCGATATCGTCCTGCGTCTGTCGCCAGTCGGTAAAACAGCGGGAAACGTCGCTCAGCTGCGCATATTCGCGCGACAGGGCGCGAAAGCGATCCTGATCGGCGATGGTTTGCGCGTCGCCCAGCAGCGCCTGAACTTCTTCATGGCGTTCATGCAGGGCTTCCAGTTTGGCAACGATAGAAGGCTTCATAGGCGTAAAGGCACCTTTTAGTAATTATCAGGAGTGTGGTGTGCTAATCCAGCCCGAGGCTGTTGCGCAGAATATGCAGGCGATCGTCATCCCCGTCACGGGCGGCCTGCTGAAGAGATTTGGTTGGGGCGTGGATCAAACGGTTGGTCAGCTTCCACGCCAGGTCCTGCATAATGGTCTGCGGATCGCCGCCCTGCTCCAGCGCAGCGAGCGCTTTTGCCGTCAGCTCATCGCGAACCTGTTCTGACTGGCTGCGATAGTCGCGAATCGTCTCGCTGGCGCTTTGCGCGCGCAGCCAGGCCATAAACTCGCTGGTCTCCTGGGCGACGATAGTTTCCGCCTGCACCGCAGCGGCTTTGCGCTGCGCCAGGTTGTGCTGAATAATGCTTTGCAGATCGTCGACGCTGTAGAGATAGGCGTTGGCAATTTCACCCACTTCCGGCTCAACGTCGCGCGGAACGGCGATATCCACCAGCAGCATCGGCTTATTGCGACGCGCCTTCATCGCCCGCTCGACCATCCCTTTGCCGATAATCGGCAGCGGGCTGGCGGTCGAACTGATGACGATATCGGCATCTTTCAGGCGCTCATCAATTTCGCTCAGGCCGATCACTTCCGCCCCGACCTCATTCGCCAGCAGCTCCGCGCGCTCGCGGGTGCGGTTGGCGATGATCATATTCTGCACTTTGTGCTCGCGCAGATGGCGCGCCACCAGTTCAATGGTCTCGCCCGCGCCGACCAGCAGCACGGTAACCGTCGAAAGGGATTCAAATATCTGCCGCGCGAGGGTACAGGCAGCAAAAGCGACCGAAACGGCGCTGGCACCGATGTCGGTTTCCGTGCGCACGCGCTTGGCGACAGAGAAGGATTTCTGGAACATGCGTTCCAGCTCGCTGGCATTCCCGTGTCCGCGATGGGAGTCGGCATAGGCTTTTTTCACCTGGCCGAGGATCTGCGGTTCGCCGAGCACCAGCGAATCGAGCCCGCTCGCCACGCGCATTAAATGGCTGACGGCGTCGTTATCTTCGTGCCAGTAGAGGCTCTGACGAACCTCATCTTCACGTAAATGGTGATAATCGCAGAGCCAGCGCACCAGCGCTTCCTGTAAGTTCTCCCGCTCTTCGACGCTCAGATAGAGTTCGGTGCGGTTACAGGTTGAGAGCACCACGCCCCCCTGCACCATCGGCTGCGCCAACAGGCTTTCCAGCGCCTGATCAAGCGTTTCCGGCGAAAACGCAATACGTTCTCGCAACGCAACAGGTGCTGTTTTGTGGTTGATGCCGAGTGCTAAAAGGGTCATGGGCGCGGGAATAGTACCAACGTTGATAAGGTTAGACTGCACGCATCATACAGGATGAGCGGAGTCAATAAAAGGGAGACTATCCTTTCGGAGTAATTGGTCTTTTTATGATTTAAGACAACGTGAACGTAGACGCTCTTTCTGTGCGGCGCTAGCATTAAGCTTCTGTCTGTAAACTGTTACAAGGATTTGTCATCGTTATGATTCTGTCGGATTTCCGCCTCATTCGCCTGCTACCGCTGGCAAGCCTCGTGCTCACCGCCTGTACCCTGACCGCGCCAAAAGGGCCGGGAAAAAGCCCCGATGCGCCGCAGTGGCGTCAGCATCAGCAGCAGGTGCGCGATTTACACCAGTATCAGACGCGCGGCGCGTTTGCTTATCTCTCGGATGAGCAAAAAGTCTATGCCCGCTTCTTCTGGCAGCAAACCGGCCAGGATCGCTACCGCTTACTGCTCACCAACCCGCTGGGCAGCACCGAGCTTGAACTGAAGGCGCAGCCGGGCAACGTCGAGCTGGTGGATAATAAAGGTAAGCACTACACCGCTGACGACGCGGAAGAGATGATTGGCAAGCTGACCGGCATGCCGATTCCGCTTAACAGCCTGCGCCAGTGGATCCTCGGCCTGCCGGGCGACGCCACCGATTACAAACTCGACGACCAGTATCGCCTGAGCCAGGTCAACTACAGCCAGGACGGTAAAAGCTGGAAAGTGGTGTATGGCGGCTATGACAGCAAAACCCAGCCGGCCCTGCCTTCCAATATGGAGCTAAGCGACGGCAAGCAGCGCATCAAGTTAAAGATGGATAACTGGATCGTTAAATGATGACCTGGCCTGCTCCGGCAAAACTTAACCTCTTTTTATACATCACCGGCCAGCGTGAAGATGGTTACCACACCCTGCAAACGCTGTTTCAGTTTCTCGATTATGGCGACACGTTGACCATCGAGCCGCGCCGGGACGGCAAAATCTGCCTGCTTACGCCGGTCGAGGGCGTGCCCGATGAGGAGAACCTGATCGTGCGCGCGGCGCGTTTGCTGATGAAGCGCGCCGCCGCGACCGAACGACTGGCCGCAGGCTGCGGCGCGGATATCGCCATTGAAAAACGTCTGCCGATGGGCGGCGGGCTTGGCGGCGGCTCGTCGAATGCGGCGACGGTGCTGGTGGCGCTTAACCATCTCTGGCAGTGCGGGCTGAGCGTCGATGAACTGGCGCAACTGGGTTTAACGCTTGGTGCCGATGTGCCGGTGTTTGTGCGCGGCCATGCGGCGTTTGCCGAAGGGGTCGGTGAGCTGCTTACGCCGGTCGATCCGCCGGAAAAATGGTACCTGGTCGCCCACCCTGGCGTCAGCATTCCGACGCCGCTTATCTTTGGCGATCCCGAACTCCCGCGCAATACGCCCGTCAGGTCAATCAATACGTTACTGAATTGTGAATTCGGCAACGATTGCGAGGTTATCGCAAGAAAACGTTTTCGTGAGGTTGATGCGGCGCTTTCCTGGCTGTTAGAATACGCGCCGTCGCGCCTGACTGGCACAGGAGCCTGTGTCTTTGCCGAATTTGACACCGAATCCTCCGCTCGTCAGGTGCTTGAGCAAGCCCCGGAATGGCTGAACGGTTTTGTCGCGCGAGGCGTTAACCTCTCGCCGCTAGCACAAACCATCGCCGGGCAAGCTGAGTCACGGTGACAACGTCACTTGTTCCAGACGTTGCATCGCGCTCTTTAATACACCGCATGGATAGTTTTTCGCCCTGACCGCACATTTTGGCGTATCCTATCCACCACTGGACGCATGCCTGAGGTTCTTCTCGTGCCTGATATGAAGCTTTTTGCTGGTAACGCCACCCCGGAACTAGCACAACGTATTGCCAACCGCCTGTACACTTCTCTCGGCGACGCCGCCGTAGGTCGCTTTAGCGACGGCGAAGTCAGCGTACAAATCAACGAAAACGTACGCGGTGGTGATATTTTCATCATCCAGTCCACTTGTGCTCCTACTAACGACAACCTGATGGAATTGGTTGTGATGGTCGATGCCCTGCGCCGTGCTTCCGCAGGTCGTATCACCGCCGTTATCCCCTACTTTGGTTACGCCCGTCAGGATCGCCGCGTCCGCTCCGCTCGCGTACCGATTACCGCAAAAGTGGTTGCCGATTTCCTCTCAAGCGTTGGCGTTGACCGCGTCCTCACCGTAGACCTGCATGCTGAACAGATTCAGGGCTTCTTTGATGTACCGGTTGATAACGTGTTCGGTAGCCCAATCCTGCTCGAAGATATGCTGCAGCTGAACCTCGACAACCCGATTGTGGTTTCGCCGGATATCGGCGGCGTGGTTCGCGCACGTGCGATTGCCAAACTGCTGAACGATACCGACATGGCGATCATCGATAAGCGCCGCCCGCGCGCCAACGTTTCGCAGGTGATGCACATCATCGGTGACGTAGCGAACCGCGACTGCGTGCTGGTTGACGATATGATCGACACCGGCGGTACGCTGTGCAAAGCAGCAGAAGCCCTGAAAGAGCGCGGCGCCAAACGCGTCTTCGCTTACGCCACGCACCCGATTTTCTCCGGTAATGCGGTAAATAACCTGCGCAACTCCGTGATTGACGAAGTGGTGGTCTGCGACACCATTCCGCTGAGCGAAGAGATCAAAGCGCTGCCGAACGTACGTACGCTGACGCTCTCTGGCATGCTGGCCGAAGCTATCCGTCGTATCAGCAATGAAGAATCGATCTCTGCGATGTTCGAACATTAATCGATGCTTCATATCAAACCCGCTCCGGCGGGTTTTTTTAACCCTCTTTTTTATTTGTATGATTTATTAATTAGTTAGACTACGCTTCGCAAAAGAGTGACTCCTGTGAAAACGTTACTTTCTCCCCACATCATGCCTTTCCGCGCGCTGATTGATGCCTGCTGGAAAGAAAAATATACCGCTGCCCGCTTTACCCGCGATCTGATCGCCGGGGTCACGGTGGGCATTATTGCCATTCCGCTGGCGATGGCGCTGGCAATTGGCAGCGGCGTTGCGCCGCAATACGGTTTATACACCGCTGCCGTCGCGGGCATCGTGATTGCGCTCAGTGGCGGATCGCGCTACAGCGTCTCCGGCCCGACAGCGGCGTTTGTGGTGATCCTCTACCCGGTTTCGCAACAGTTTGGCCTCGGCGGCCTGCTGGTGGCGACGCTGATGTCCGGGGTCTTCCTGATCCTTTTCGGTCTGGCGCGTTTTGGACGCCTGATTGAATACATCCCGCTCTCCGTAACCCTCGGGTTTACCTCCGGGATCGGCATTACCATCGGCACCATGCAGATCAAAGATTTCCTTGGCCTGCAAATGGCGCACGTCCCGGAGCATTACCTGCAAAAAGTGGGCGCACTGGTGATGGCGCTGCCGACCATTAACCCGGGCGATGCCGCCATCGGCGTGGTGACGCTCGGCACGCTGATCCTCTGGCCGCGCCTGCGTTTGCGCGTGCCGGGGCATCTGCCGGCGCTGCTGGCCGGTTGTGCGGTGATGGGGGTGGTCAACCTGCTCGGCGGGCATGTCGCCACCATCGGGTCGCAGTTTCACTATCTGTTGGCCGACGGCAGCCAGGGCAACGGCATTCCGCAGCTGCTACCGCAGCTGGTGCTGCCATGGGATCTTCCCGGCTCGACCTTTACCTTAAGCTGGGACTCCCTGCGCGCGCTGCTACCAGCCGCATTTTCCATGGCGATGCTTGGCGCGATTGAGTCTCTGCTCTGCGCGGTGGTGCTCGACGGCATGACCGGCACCAAGCATAAAGCCAACAGTGAACTGATTGGTCAGGGGCTGGGCAATATTGTCGCGCCCTTCTTTGGCGGTATTACGGCTACCGCAGCGATTGCCCGCTCGGCGGCAAACGTACGCGCCGGTGCCACCTCACCTATTTCAGCGGTGATCCACTCCCTGCTGGTGATCATGGCGCTGCTGGTGCTGGCTCCCCTGCTCTCCTGGCTGCCGCTCTCGGCGATGGCCGCGCTGCTGCTGATGGTGGCGTGGAATATGAGCGAAGCGCATAAGGTGGTCGATCTGCTGCGCCGCGCACCGGCCGATGACATTGTGGTAATGCTGATCTGCATGTCGCTGACGGTGCTGTTCGATATGGTGATTGCCATCAGCGTCGGGATCGTCCTCGCCTCGCTGCTGTTTATGCGCCGCATCGCGCGCATGACGCGTCTTGCGGCGGTGAATGTCAGCGTGCCGGATGATGTGCTGGTGCTGAGAGTGATCGGCCCGCTCTTTTTCGCAGCGGCAGAGGGGCTGTTCAGCGATCTGGAGACGCGTATCGCCGGAAAACGCATTGTGGTGCTGAAGTGGGACGCGGTTCCGGTGCTCGACGCCGGCGGGCTTGATGCCTTCCGCCGTTTCGTCAGCCGCCTGCCGGAGGGCGTGGAGCTTCGCGTCAGCAATCTGGAGTTTCAGCCGCTGCGCACCTTTGCCCGCGCCGGTATTCAACCGATCCCCGGCAGGCTGGCCTTCTTCCCGAACCGCGACGCGGCGTTAGCCGATCTCTGATCCCGGCGCGCCGTAACGGGCGCGCATCATCACTTCAATTGCCCGCTGGAGCCACTGTAACACCGCGGGCGTCATCCATGTCCCCTTCATCAGATGCGGCTCCTGCTGCATCGCCGTGCGAAACTTCTGCTGCGTCTGCGGATCGCGCCCAGCGTAGGACTGAAACAGCTCCAGCCAGTTTGCCGCCAGCGCCTGTGCCTCATCGCTTTGTGGATCAAGCGCGCGGCGGCTGGCATCGTGCAGTTTTGCCACCAGCGCAGGCCACTCCATCATGCGGTCGAAGTAGTGTGCGCGGGTGAAGGCCATCTCCTGCGGCGTTAAGTAGCGCTGCCAGATAGCCAGCTTGCTCTCGGCAAAACTGCGGGTGATGTACCCGGTCATCGCAGGGGTAATGCCGGTCTGCTCGCGCATCTGCGGTTCGGCGCTGTGCATCTCATTAAGCCGCGTTAAAAACTCCGGCTTGTTGGCCGTATCCTGCTCAAGACGCGTCATCCAGCGGGTCGCCAGATCCATCGCCTGCGCATCATCCGCTGCCACGTTATTGTCCATCAGTATTTGCGCTTCGCTAACCAGCGTCGCCCAGACGCGGTCACGCGCTTCATCCCGGGCGGCAAACGGTAACTCGTCTAACTCTTGCGGCGTAAACCAACGATCGTACATTTTCATCAACTCCAGTGTCTGTAGCCATGACTCGAGGTCGGGCTCCGCGCCGCGGGCAAGACCATCCCGGAGATCGACAAGGCGATCGCGCAGGGTCACGATATCGCGCACCTGCCTGTCGAGCCGGGTAATCTGGTCATTTAACAGTTCAGCCAGCGGACGCGTTTCCCGCGCCAGGTAGTCGCCAATTGCCGCCAGTTCCATCCCCGATTTCGCCAGCGCCTGAATCATCTGCAGGCGCTTCACATCAGCGAGGTTATAGAGCCGGTAACCGGCGGCGCTTCGGGCAGAAGGCAGCAGCAGGCCAATGTGCTCATAATGATGAAGGGTGCGAACGCTAATGCCCGCGCGCCGCGCCAGCTCACCTACCTGAATTAACATAACTGCTCCTTTCGTGCTCCACAGACGCCACTTTCGTGCCTCACGTTACGTGAGGGTCAAGTAAAAGACCAAAAAAAACGGCTCCCGCAGGAGCCGTTATCGAAATCAGTGCTGGTTAGCCGTGGTTTTGCCGATCGCGACGGCAGCGTTTGTCATAGTGACGCACCCACCAGTATTTGTCGCACACCTCTTCATGGCCGCTGACGCGCGCGCCTGCCAGCCAAAGCACCGCGCCAAGGAAGATGCTGAGCACCGCGCCATGGGCGAAAAACTGTGGCAGGTTAATCTGCGGAAGCTGGTTGAGAACCGAATAACCGACGCCGACAACCATCACGATTAACCCCAACCCCATGAGCGCATTGCCGAGTAACGACGCGTTTCTACGTTTCATGTGTCACCTCCGAACAGTGGGTTGGATGGGATATCCCCAATCCTTGTGTGCAAAGTATAGACAGCGCACTTTTTAGCGGTTGCGGGCAGGATCACAATTACACATATCCACCTAACATAAATTTACACATAACCCCATGAACTAGTTGAAATTCGAATGATTGAGGTGAGCAATCATTTCCCCTTAACGGCTCATAAGTTGTGAGAATTTTGTCATCGCGCGCCGCTCGACGTAAACTACGCGCCGGACATTGACCTGGTCAGGAAGAGAAAGTGACGATTAAACTGATTGTCGGGCTGGCAAACCCCGGCGCGGAGTATGCCGCGACACGCCATAACGCTGGCGCATGGTATGTGGATTTACTGGCGGAGCGCGCCCGCGCGCCGTTACGCGACGAGCCGAAGTTCTTTGGTTTCACCTCGCGCATTCAGCTGGCGGGCGAAGATGTGCGCCTGCTGGTGCCCACGACATTTATGAACCTGAGCGGTAAAGCCGTGGCGGCGATGGCGACCTTTTACCGTATCAATCCCGACGAGATCCTCGTGGCGCACGATGAACTCGATTTGCCGCCAGGGGTGGCAAAATTTAAGCTTGGCGGCGGTCACGGCGGCCATAACGGCCTGAAAGATATCATCAGCAAACTGGGCAATAACCCCAATTTTCACCGCTTACGCATTGGAATTGGCCATCCGGGCGATAAAAACAAAGTTGTCGGTTTTGTGTTGGGTAAACCGCCGGTGTCAGAACAGACGCTGATCGACGATGCGGTAGACGAAGCGGCGCGTTGTACCGAAGTGTGGCTGAAAGAGGGGCTGACCAAAGCCACTAATCGCCTGCACGCTTTTAAAGCGCAGTAAGCGCGCCCAGCGCCTTTTTTGCCGCGCATAACATTGGTTATGTGTATACTAGGCGCAGTTTTTCACTTTTCGACAATCCGTTTTCAATAACGGGTTGATTATCAAGAGATTAAGGTAATTACATCATGGGATTCAAATGCGGTATCGTTGGTCTGCCTAACGTAGGTAAATCCACCCTGTTCAACGCGCTCACCAAAGCGGGTATTGAAGCGGCGAACTTCCCCTTCTGTACCATTGAGCCGAACACCGGTGTCGTACCGATGCCCGATCCGCGTCTCGATAAGCTGGCGGAAATTGTTAAACCGCAGCGCGTCCTGCCGACCACCATGGAGTTCGTTGATATCGCCGGTCTGGTAAAAGGCGCGTCCAAAGGTGAAGGCCTCGGCAACCAGTTCCTGACCAACATCCGTGAAACCGAAGCCATCGGCCACGTGGTGCGCTGCTTTGAGAATGACAACATCATTCACGTCAATAACAAGGTCGATCCGGCTGACGATATTGACGTTATCAATACCGAGCTGGCTCTGGCGGATCTGGATACCTGCGAACGCGCAATTCACCGCGTGCAGAAGAAAGCCAAAGGCGGCGATAAAGATGCCAAAGCTGAGCTGTCTGCACTGGAAAAATGCCTGCCGCAGCTGGAAAACGCCGGTATGCTGCGCTCGCTGGATCTCTCTGCTGAAGAGAAAGCGGCTATTCGCTACCTGAGCTTCCTGACCCTGAAACCGACCATGTACATTGCTAACGTCAATGAAGATGGCTTCGAGAACAACCCGTATCTCGACACCGTGCGCGAAATCGCCGCGAAAGAGGGTTCCGTAGTGGTTGCCGTTTGCGCCGCCGTTGAGTCTGACATCGCCGAACTGGACGATGCCGACCGCGACGAGTTTATGGCTGAACTGGGTCTGGAAGAGCCTGGCCTGAACCGCGTCATCCGCGCCGGTTATGAGCTGCTGAACCTGCAAACCTACTTCACCGCTGGCGTGAAAGAGGTACGCGCATGGACCATTCCTGTCGGCGCAACCGCTCCGCAGGCGGCCGGTAAAATCCACACCGACTTCGAGAAAGGCTTTATCCGCGCCCAGACCATCGCCTATGAAGATTTCATCGCTTATAAAGGCGAGCAAGGCGCGAAAGAAGCTGGCAAGATGCGTTCAGAAGGCAAAGAGTACATCGTTAAAGATGGCGACGTGATGAACTTCCTGTTCAACGTCTAAATAAAATTTGGTGTCTTATGGGGTTTCGCTAAATCTCATAAGCCTCGCAAAAACGATAAAATCCACGCAACTGCGTGGATTTTTGTTTTAATCGGTAAGCTCCCTATCAGAAAGATCATCCCCCGACATCGTCGTAGCCGTATTACCAGCTGCTGCCGTCAGCAAAATATTTAAGGGTCTGGTTTACTCTTGATTTTTACCGGAATACAGCCCGAAGTATCAATGTGGGACATGGTATTATCCCTGGATATTGCTTATAATAAATAATGATATTTACAATCTATAATTGAAAACCATGGATAAAATAACCACCTCTTTAACTCCAACAAATGAAATTAGAGCATATTATACGGATGAATTTATTCGAGTTTATCAGGCGTTTTCCGATGAAATAGCAGACAGCGCTCTTGAGAACAAAACCTTCGTATCTCCACCGTTCAGTATGAGCAGAATGACATGGATTAAGCCTTCTTTTTTATGGATGATGTACCGTTCAGGATGGGCAAAAAAAGACTCAAGACAAAAAAGAATTCTGGCAATAGATATAAGCCACACAGGATTCCGTGAAATACTAAAAAGCGGAGTACTTAGCAGTCATGGTGAGTCTCTTCATAATAGCTTAGACAGCTGGCGCACCGGTATAAAAAAATCAGATATAATAATACAATGGGATCCAGAAAGGGACTTATATCTAAATAGACTAAACTATCGCACCATACAAATAGGATTACGTGATCAAGCCGTTGAAGATTATTGCAAAAAATGGATTACCAACATTTCAGATGTAACCAGCCTTGTCGAAAAGATAAAAGCGTGTATAGATGCTGGGGACATACATTTAGCAATTTCGCTTCTGCCTCAAGATCGGCCTTATAAAATTTGAGCCGGAAATCGGCTTAAATAAAAAATTATTTTTAATCTATAATACCGTAAGATTTTCCAACCTGTACTGCTTTGTTTTTTATTTCAGGGATGGAATTTCTTGACAATGCTTTTAATTTCTCAGCAGCGTATTTTGAACCTATTTTCGCTAAAGCGTATATACAGTTTAATGCCAACATGTAATTATCATCCTCTCTGTCATCAGCCAAGTAATCATATTCAGACAAAGCACAGTTATACAGGGCATTTACTGCATCATCGCTTTTAGCCTTTGTTTTAACTAAAGCCCGCACAACATCATCATGTTTATAATGAAAATCATCACCCAAAAGATGTATCAAGATATCTTTATGCTTGCTTGTAAATCCAAAATGAAAGCCAATATATAAAGCGTATTCAACTTCTTTCAGGTCTTTAGAAGAATGCGCATTTTTTAAAATGTCATCTATAAAATCCTCAACATTTTCCTGAGTACATGGAAAAAGTTTTAGAAATTCTTCATCTGTTATTTTTCCAGCTCGGAGTGGCTTATTATTAACCACGGAAAGCACTAACTTCTTTTGCTCTGAATTCATTATTGCCTCAACACATTAAAAGAATCGATACCATCGTTAAAGATTTTTAAAGCAGCGCCCCCTTCCCTTCCCTTCTAGGACCAATATTTATCTGGTCATCATCGCCTTTAAATCAAGCATTTTCAATCCCCAATCTTTTGATTTTACTGGGCTTGGTATATCAGGATGAGTTACAGCAGTCAGATCAGACTTATCTCTAATGCCAATACCTTCTAACTGTGCTCGCGTACCTGGTTTTAGATTGAATTGTATCAATATCCCGCCATAGTATTCTGAAAACTCACGGGTAGGAGATATTGTTGTTTCGGTTGTACCTGGCATCCATTCTGTTTTTTGTAAAACAGCAAAATCTTCTTTTGACGTGGTCCTGTAAAAAACATTCTCATGCGGTGGCTTATAACATGCAACCAACCCCAACGGATCCACCCACACCAGTGGATCATCCACATAGCTGTAAGTATTCAGCCCGCCCGCTAACCCAATCGGGTCCATCTGGGTATAACGCCCGGCGACCGGGTCGTAGCGGTATTCCACCTTTCTGAATTCGGCATGACCGGTGAAGGTGATTTCCTTCATCTGCTGCTCATCGTCATACGCAAAATGCTGCACCACGCTATTTTATCCTGACGGCGCGTGAGCCGCCCGAACCCGTCGTAATCGAGCTTCAGCCCGCCCAGGCGCAGCAGCAGGTTGTGCCACACCGGGTTACGGTGTTCTTCGGTGCGGTTGCCTGCCGGGTCCCAGAAGAAGCGCTCTTTTTTCTGCGGTTCGACAGCCTTTGTCACCTGCCACGCCGCGTCGTAGACCATACGTACTGGCTGTACTTCTCGCCCGGCATGGCGGGCGTCGCGTCGGTGTGTATCTGCTGGACTCTCTGATCGGTGCGGTCCCAGCGGTAGCGGCGCTCGAAAACCAGTTCGCGGCGCATTCCGCCAGTAGGGCTAGTAAATTATTAGCTCGCCCTGGGGCCACAGACCGGCCCAGCCACAGGGCATATGACCTTGCTCATAAATAGAAATAAGATTCATAAAAAAAAGTGACTTATTTAAAAAGGGACTATAAGCATCCTCTAATAGATAATTTAATAAATCCCACTTTATATTACTGAGCAAAGCCTTTTGATTCCCTCCTATAGGAGGGATTTGTGGAACAATTTTACTTTCAATGATAATAGCAGCAGCATCTGCGAGCTTGTTCCACTCAAGAAAAGCATTCACATGTTTTTTCGCCAACCAACCTGTGATATTATTTCGGGCTTCTAAAGTAACATTTTCCCACTCTTCACTTTCCAGATTAATTTGAAAAGCATTTATATTTTTAACGCGTATAGTGTCAGGAATAGAGCTATCTTTTCCTGCGTTTGAAAGCCAATTGATTCTTAATAACTTTTCGATCGATGCTTGGTTTATATTCATAAGTTCATCTAATTTATTATACCTGGAATTCCTGGGACACTCATGCCACCGAGAGCGTCATACTGAATCCTGCTCTGGATACTATACCTTGAAGCCTGGTTAACACGGCGCGCATGTAAGCTCTTCAAAGATATTATAAATCTTCCAAAGATTTTTTAGTTTCACAAACCAAAAAATCTGCAAAAGTCTTTGCCACGATTTTTTTACTGCCATCTCTCTTGAATGATAAGTCTGTTTCCACTACTGCTGCCTCGCCACCAATTTGAACAGATACGTCAATAGAAAATAGCGGGCCATAACCAGAGGATTTTATGAAAATCATATTGTTATCAATATCGCCAAGTTCCCTGACCTTAAGGGTTGTATACCTGACATCAGGTGCAGATTGTGCGGCCAAGCCTAACTTTGAGATGCCATAAAATGACTCTCCATTAAATGAAAGCGTTCCATATTTCTCTAAAAAAAGCTTATATGTGGGAGGGAATTTAACCTTAAGCTCTTTCTCATAAAGCTCAATTACATCCTCAGTGGCGGGACCACTTCCTTGCGCTCCCTCACCACTTGCACTAATTAAATCATCAAGTTCTTTATAAATATCAATCATTTAGCCTCCTAAAAGCCCAGTACTCAGCTTTCCAATACTTTTTCTTCCAGCGATTAAATGGCCGTCTATTCATAGAAGGCGGTGCACTACTATAGGTTTCTCTTTGCCGCAAAGTCAAAAGCCAGGAATTATTAACGCTTGAGAAATTATCTCAGGACAAAAGGGGAAATTTAAAAAGGTGATAACGCTTGACGATTATATTGTCTTATGAGGTTTTGCTGAATCTCACACGCATCACAAAAACGATAAAATCCACGCAACTGCGTGGATTTTTGTTTTCATACCCTATCTTCAATCTCACTACAGCGCCGCTAAAAATGAGTTCGCGCATGCATCGATTTAATCATCCATCCGTCAGGCGGTGGTGGTGAAATCCCTTATTGCACCAGGTTATGCCGCAGGGAATATTTGACGATATGAGCGTTATTGGTGAATTTCATTCGCTTCATCATGCGTGATTTATAGGTACTGACGGTTTTATTACTGATGGAGAGCGCATCGGCTATCGCATTAATCGACTCGCCGTGGGCCAGCATGATCATTATTTGCCGTTCGCGCATCGTCAGGCTCTCATGCGGCGCACGATTATTGTTCTGGTAATCGGAAAAGATAATTTCCTGCGCCAGATCGTGATCGATATAGCGAGATCCCTGTGCCACGGTGCGGATCGCTTTGAGTAAAATCTCTGGCGACTTATCTTTGGTGATATAGCCCAGCGCGCCATTATTTAACACCCGCCGGGCAATTTGCGGTTCGTTAAACATACTCAATACCAGAATACGCAACTGGGGATAGAGCGGTATCAGGCGGGTGATCAGATCTTCCCCGCTCATGCCCGGCATCGAAATATCCAGCAGCAGCAGATCGACGTCGTGCTGGCGCAAACGCTCCAGCACCTGGCCGCTATCCGGCGCTTCACATACCACTTCGATAGTCTCATCGAGTGCAAAAATTTGCTTCAGGCCCTCACGCATAATGGCATGATCGTCGGCAATCATCAGACGTATGCATTCACTCATCGATCGATCCTCCTGGTTTTCGAACAGGATGGTGCTGATTTAACACCTACAGAGAGGGGGAACTTCAGTTTAACCCGTGTTCCTTTACCGGGTGTGCTATTGATGGTCGCCTCGCCATTTAGCATGCGGCCACGCTCCTCGATCCCGTGCAGACCACAGGTTCCTCTCTTCACACGATGCAGATGAAAGCCCCTGCCGTTATCGACAACTTCGATAAGCAGCGCATCCGGCGTGAGTTTAACGAAGATATAGACATTGCTGGCTCTGGCATGGCGGGCGACATTGGTGAGGGACTCCTGTACCACGCGAAATGCCGCCGTCAGCGTCGCATCATCCAGCACCACGGTATGCTCGTCGGGTGCCAGCAAAATGCAGCGGATACCGTTATTTTTTATAAACTGATCCCGCAGCCACTCCAGCGCCGGAATCAACCCGAGATTGAGCACATTGGGCCGCAGCCGGGTTGAGACATCCCGCACCACCTGAATGGTGCTGTCCAGACGCCCCATCAGTTGCTGAATTTCCGCCTGCTGCGCATCGGCAGACTGGTCTTTACGCATCGCCAGCAGCGACAACCCGGTACGCAACGCGGTTAAATGCTGGCCCAGTTCATCATGAATATCACGCGCCAGCTGTTTTTTTTCCGCTTCCCGCGCCCGCTCCAGATTATGTGTCAGCTGCCGTAGCTCCTCTTCGGTCTTGCGGATAGCGGTAATATCGCGCCCCACCGCCAGCACGCTCATTATCTCGCCGCGCAGATCATATTCCGGGACGCAGCGCACATGCAGGATGCGTTTCTCCCCGTTACGCTTTACCACCAGCTCATCTTCGGCAATGTTTTCATCCACCATGGTGCGCGAAACCAGCTTAAACAGGCTCAGGCCGACGCCTCCGCGCGGCACGCTTTCGGTCAGCGGCACGCGGCTGATATCGTTTTCGCTCAAATTAAACCAGTTGCGAACGGCCAGGTTGGCGTAGAGGCAGCGGGTCTGCAAATCAAAACGTAAAATGAGATCGGGCGAATTTTCCACCACCCGGTGCATCTGTTTTTCACGCAGTAGCTGCTGCTCTTTTTGCCGACGAATTTCATGCATATCGCGAACAATACATAATATATGCAGCTCGCCATCATGGTTATATCCGCTACAGCTTGCCTCGACGGGAAAATCGTTATGGCGTCCGGTATGTTGCGAAGTAAATGTTATCCCTTCAGGACGGGTACTGAGTTTCCACCACAGGGCAAAAACATCATTGTCGCGCAGTTCTTTATCAATAATATCAAAGCTGAGTTGTGAAAATGCCTCGCGGGAATATCCCGTCAACTGGCAGGCTTTTTCGTTGACATATTTGATATGCAGCTGGCTGTCTATCAAATAAATCGCATCATGGATTTTGTCTAAGGCAATGTTGGATAAGCCGCTGATATTAACCTCATGATTATCAACCTGCCCGGTTACACCCTGTAAAAGCATCATTCCCTCCACGGATATATCATGCCGCAGTAGAATAGCCATCCGACGGCATGATAGTCATAACCCGCTAAATATTAATAAGCTAATAATCTTAGCAGTTAATTTGTCCTTTTCAGCAAACCCGGATTCAGGCGTAAATTCTCCCTTTTAGCGTCTCCCGCGCCCGTGAAAGCCGCGAGCGTACGGTGCCGACCGGGATAGCTAACTGCTGCGCAATATCCTGATAGCTGCCCTCCTCCTCCACAAGGATTGAGAGCATCAACTTAACGTCTTTCGATAAAATTTCGATGGATGCCAGCGTATGGCTAAGGAGCTGCCTGTTTTCCGTCAAATCGCTGGGATCGTCATCCAGCAGCAGATCGGCGGTAATCTCATCATCCAGCCTGTCGAACAGATAGTGGCTCTGTTTCGATTTGTAGTAGTTGCGGATCAAATTAACGGCAATACCAAACACCCAGGTTTCCGGGCGGGACGCACCGCGAAACTTATGCCGGTTACACAACACTTCCAGACAGGTCATTTGCAAGATGTCATCAGCATCCTCCTGGCTGGCGATACGTTTACGAATGAAGTTTAAGAGCTTCTTATTATGTGTGACGAAGATCTCATCCCAGTTAACGTTAATCGCAACCGGTGACTCTAGGACAGTGGACACGAGCGTTGAATTAATCATTTTCTTGTCTCTCTGTTAGGTAACAAATGAGTGCGCTGCTACTTAGCAAGAGATATGCCAGCGGCCCCTTTCTGAATAACCCACTGTTTATAAAAGCAATTAATTCTGAACACAGACTTTTCCGAGCCAGTTTTTACCTCGCGTGGCCGCTGCGTTATGCAAAAAATTGCATTGGTTACCCGATGAAATTATTCACATTTTTTTTGCTGCTTTTTACGGAACCGGGAAGCGTGCTTTGACACAGAAAGAGGGTAATGACCACTGAGGATGGCTGGCGATGCTCAAGATACAACATGCGATACCGGCGCTGGCGCACTCGCTAAAAGCCCTGCACAGAAACACGCCGCAAGCGGCAGGCAAAACCAACGTGCCGGATAATGTCCGCGTGCGGGCAGAGTCATTAAATGACGCGATGGAAGAGATTGGTGCCGCGTTCAGCGAAAAGATGGAGCGTAAGCAAAAGGCGCAGGAGCGCCGTAATGGGTTGCGTAACCAGCTGCGTGGCAAGCATGGGCTCAGCAAAATCGGCGAGCTGAATGAGCTCTTTTCCCTGCTCGATGGCAGCGATGAACAACAAGCCCTTGAGCAGATGGAGTGGCTGCGTAACGCCCTGCGCCAGAACCCACCGCCGGATAGCGACACGCTGCTGGAGAAGACCGGCGGCGATCCGGCGCGCACCGCCCTGCTGCTGCGGATGCTCGGCGAACAGGCAGAAGATGAAGGCGACGGGGAACTGGCCGCGCGGGCCGGAGCACAGCTGGAAAAGCTTGAGCAAACCCACGGCCAGACCATCCGTGCAGGCAACAACACGGCTCCCGCCATCGCCGGGTATACCAGCGACCCGCAGCGTAAACAGTCCCTGCGCAACCTCTATTACGACGGCATCGTCCACCAGCAATCCGCCATTATGATGCTGGATATGGTGCTGGAGGCGATCGGCTCACGCAATCTGATACCGACGCTGCGTACCTTGCAGCGCGCGCTGGCGGATGATATGGCCGCGCTTGCCCCCTCGATTAGCGCTCTTACCCTCGGGCGTATTCACCACGGGCTGCGCGATGCCGCCGGGATAAGCCAGACGCTGAGCGACAGCACTACATTTTTGCAGCGTATGCGCAGCAAACTGCCCAGTGTTGACATGAACAGCCTGACGCTGGCGCGCCGGATGTTACAGATCAGCCACAACGGCGCCTACCAGAGTGATTTCACCGGCCTTGCGCAGGAGATTGTCGGCGAGAGCAAACACCATGAGCCGCTCTTTTACAGCTCGCTTTTTCCGCTGCTGCGCGGCGTGCCTCGCTCGCTGTGGCCGGACCTGGAAAAACGAAGTAACGCGTTGAAATTGCTGCGCGGCATGATTACGAACGTCACCAAAGCGGAGCAGCAACAGCAGCGCCGCAACCGGAACGCCGCGTCGTGAGGCAACCAAGATGAATACCCTGTTTCAGATCTTAAATCGAATCGCCATCAGCGCCATGCAGCGCTCCGAAGTGGTCGGCGCGGCTTTTGCCATGGCGCTGGTGTTTATGTTGATCATTCCGTTACCGCTGCCATTAATTGATGCGCTGATTGCGGTGAATATCTGCCTCTCATCCCTGCTGGTGGTGCTGGCAATGTATCTGCCCAAGCCGCTGGCGTTCTCCACCTTTCCTGCCGTGCTGCTGCTGACCACTATGTTTCGCCTGGCGCTCTCCATCTCCACCACCCGGCAGATCTTAATTCAGCAGGACGCGGGCCATGTGGTGGCGGCCTTCGGTAACTTCGTGGTAGGCGGCAACCTTGCGGTCGGGATGGTGATGTTCCTGATCCTCACCGTGGTGAACTTCCTGGTGATTACCAAGGGTTCCGAAAGGGTGGCCGAAGTGGCGGCGCGTTTTACCCTTGATGCGATGCCCGGTAAGCAGATGTCCATCGACAGCGATCTGCGCGCCGGATTGATTGATGTGGTGCAGGCCAAAAATCGCCGTAATGAGCTGGCAAAAGAGAGCCAGTTATTCGGGGCGATGGATGGCGCAATGAAGTTTGTGAAGGGCGACGCCATCGCCGGGCTGGTGATTGTGGTGATCAACCTGATTGGCGGTATCAGTATTGGCGTGCTGCAACTGGGCATGCCTGCCGGCGAAGCGATGCATATCTATTCGATTTTGACCATCGGTGACGGGCTGATCGCGCAGATCCCGGCGCTGCTGATCTCGCTTACCGCCGGGATGCTGATTACCCGCGTCTCGTCCGACAATGAACAGACGGCGGATAACAATATCGGCCGCGAGATTGCCGAGCAGTTAACCAGCCAGCCGAAAGCCTGGCTGCTCTCCTCAATGGGCATGGTGGGCTTTGCCCTGCTGCCCGGTATGCCAACGGCGATTTTTCTGCTGCTGGCAGCATTAACGATGATTAGCGGCGGTTTTCAGATCTGGCGCATCAGAAAGACCCTGAGCCTGGCGCAGCCGCAAATGGAGAATGAGGTCATTCCGCCTGAGCTAAACGGCAAAGAAGATTTACGTCAGTTCAACCCAACGCGCCCTTATCTGATCAACTTCCCCTCCTCATGGCGCGGCCATCCGGAGATGCTGGAGCTGGTGCAGGATATTCGCCGCCTGCGTAACCGTATCGTTTACCACTTCGGCTTTACCCTGCCCGCCTTCGATATCGAGTTTCTCGACCAGCAAACGGAAGATGAGTTTCGCTTCTCGGTGTATGAGATCCCGAAAGTGATCGGCACCTTTACTGTGACGCACCGGGCGGTAAAACGCCGCTGGCTGGACGAGATCGCGCCAGCCGACCGGGAGAGCGTGGTCGAGGGCGATGAGCGGCGTCAGGAGGGCGATCTTATCTGGCTGGCGGCGGATCATCCGCTGCTGCAAAACGAAGAGGTCGAGCGCTGGACGGCGCGCGAAATGCTGGTCAAGCGCATGGAGAACGCGATCCACGCCAGCAGCCCACACTTTATCGGCCTACAGGAGACCCGCGCGCTGGTGAGCTGGCTGGAAGCGGAGCAGCCAGAACTGTCGCAGGAGTTACAGCGCGTGATGCCGATCTCTCGTTTCTCCAGCGTGCTGCAAAAACTGGTCTCCGAACGTATTCCGCTGCGATCGGTTCGCGCCATTGCCGAAGCGCTGATCGAACATGGGCAGCATGAGCGCGACGTCTGGCTGCTGACCGACCAGGTGCGCATCTCGCTAAAAAATCACCTCTGTTACCAGTATGCCCGTCCGGATGGCCTGCATGTCTGGCTGCTGACACCGGAGCTGGAAGAGCAGCTGCGCGACTCGCTGCGTCAGACGCAAAACGACCTCTTCTTTGCGCTCACCCATGAGCAGATCACCGCCATTCTCTCGGTCATCGCTAACGCCTTCCCGGCCGACTCCCCGGAAAGCGCCGTGCTGCTGGTCGCCCAGGATCTGCGCAGCCCGATGCGCGGGCTTATCCAGGAAGAGTTTCACTATGTGCCGGTGCTCTCTTTTGCAGAGCTACAACCTAATCTCGCAGTAAATGTGCTGGGGCGTATAGAGCTGGATCCGGCCGCTTACTCGCTTACCACGTGGGAGAGTTGATCATGTTCGAACTGCGCGTGCTGTCTGGCCTGCATTTGGGCGCCGCGTTACCCCTCTTCGGCGATCAATGGCTGATTGGCCAGGCCGATGAGGCCGACCTGATGCTTAGCGATGCGCGCGTTACTGCCCGGGCGTGCGAACTACGCCGGGAAGAGACGCAGTGGCTGGCACAGCCGGAGGGTGCGGAGGCTTTTACTGTCAATATCGAAGCGCCTTTCCAGGTCGCCGACGTCTGGCTGTGCGTGGCGCGGATCGACACGCCGTGGGCCGCCTGCCTGCCGCCTGCCACACCGCCTGCGCCAGAAGGATCCACAGAAGCACAGCCCCAGGCCGCTCCCCCCGTCGCCGCCAGCAAAGGGTTCTTCACCCGCAGCATCCGCACGCTTTCATGGAGCCTGATGTTGCTGCTCACCCTGACGGTAACCAGCTGGGTTTTGCAGCCCACCGTTGCCCAGACCCAGGTTGCCTCCTCTACACCGCAGAGCACGCCCGCAGAGTTACAGGCACCGTTACAGAAAATGTTGCGCGAACGCGATCTGGCAAAGGTGGTGAAGCTGGATATGCACAACCAGCGGCTGCGTCTGACGGGCCGACTCAGTAAGTCGCAGATGCAGATCTTTAACCGAATGCTGGAACGCTTTAACGCCACCTACACCAGCGCTACTCCGCTGGATAACCAGGTCAAACTGCTGAAGGTCAGCCTGCCCTTCCGGATTGTGCAAATCACCACCGGTAGCCGCGCCAATATCGTCACCGACGACGGGCAGCGCCTGTTTGTCGGCGATGAAGTGGACCACCTGCGGCTGGTATCGATCACCAGCGATCAGATTGAGTTTAACGGTCGCGACAACATCAAGGTGAGCTGGTAATGACGGTAGCGCTGGAGGAGTGGTATCAACAGCAGCGGCGGCGGCTGGCAAGCTTTTCGCCGGTCGAGAGTTTTGGCCGCATCACCGGGATTAACGGCATATTGCTTGAAAGCAGCCTGCCCCAGGCGCGGATCGGCGATCTCTGCCAGATCGCCCGGGATGACGGGCAGAGCGTACTGGCAGAGGTGGTCGGTTTTAACCCGCAGCACACGCTGCTCTCCGCCCTTGGTCAGCTCGACGGTATCGCCCGGGGCGCGCGCGTGGTTCCGCTGCGCCTGCCGCACTCTATTGTGGTCTCTGACGCCCTGCTCGGCTGTGTGCTGGATGGCTTTGGCCGCCCGCTCGATGCAGGCCAGCCTGGCGCCTTCGCCCTACCCGGTACGGTGGAGAATGCGGTCGGCGTGCTGGGCGATGCCCCGGCACCCACCGATCGTCCGCGCATAGAGACGCCGCTGCCAACCGGTATTCGCGCGATTGACGGCCCGCTGACCCTCGGCGTCGGCCAGCGGGTCGGGATCTTTGCCGGTGCGGGCTGCGGGAAAACCACCCTGCTGGCGGAGATCGCCCGTAACACCCCCTGCGATGTCATCGTCTTTGGTTTGATTGGCGAGCGCGGGCGCGAGTTGCGGGAGTTTCTCGACCACGAACTGGACGAGGCGCTGCGCAGCCGTACGGTGCTTATCTGCGCTACCTCCGATCGCAGCAGCATGGAGCGCGCCAGAGCCGCATTTACCGCCACCGCCATCGCCGAAGCCTGGCGCGATAAGGGCAAAAGCGTGCTGTTGATCCTCGACTCCCTGACGCGCTTTGCCCGCGCCCAGCGTGAAATCGGCCTTGCCCTCGGCGAGCCGCCGGGGCGCGGCGGGCTACCGCCCTCGGTTTATACCCTGTTACCGACGCTGCTGGAGCGCGCCGGGCAAACCTCCTGCGGCGCGATTACTGCCCTCTACTCGGTGCTGATTGAAGCCGACTCCATGAACGATCCGGTCGCCGATGAAGTGCGCTCCCTGATTGATGGCCACATAGTGCTGACCCGCCGTCTGGCGGAGCGCGGGCATTACCCGGCTATCGATGTGCTGGCAAGCCTGAGCCGAACCATGAGCAACGTCGCCACGCGCGAGCATATCCGCGACGCCACGCAGCTGCGGCGCATGATGTCCGCCTGGCAGCAGGTTGAGATGTTAATTCGCCTTGGGGAGTACCAGCCGGGCCACGATGCGATGACCGATGCGGCGGTAGCGGCTCAGGAGGCAATTAACGGCTATCTGCAACAGGCAATGCACGCCCCCAGCGGGTATGACGACACCCTGCAGCACTTATCGGAGGTAAGCCAGCATGCGCCGTCATCCGCTGCCTGATAACGACATTGTGACTGATGATGGCAGCGCTGAATTGCAGCAGGCCTTCGCTCTGCTGCTGCCGATTCGCCGTCAGCGCTTACGCCGCTGCGAACGTCTGCAACGGCAAGCGGAGCAGGCATTATGCGAAACGCAGCGTCAGTCAGCCGAAGCGGAACAACAGCTCGCAGCCGCACAACAGCACTATCAACAGTTGCGCGAGAGCTTTGCCGAACACCACCAGTCGGGGCTGCAAAAGCAGGAACGGCTGGTTGAAGGATTGACGGAGGAGCGCCAGGCCAGCGACGCGGTGAGCGGGCAGCGCAACCAGCTGCAACAGTGCCGCACACAGCAGGCCACGCAACAGCAGCAGGTGCAGCACGCGCAGCAGCAAACCCAGGCGCGTCTGCGTGATGTGGAAAAACTGGAATACCTGATGGAGCATAGCGAGGCATTACGATGACAGCTTTACCCCACACCCAGCAAAATAACCCCGCGCCGCCTGCCCGCCCGGAGGTGCCGCGCCGTTCGCCGCAAACAGGAGCGTCAGACGCCGCTAACCCCGAGCGTAAATCCCGCGCCGAGCCGTTTCGCGAAGAGAGTTCGCTGTTTGACGCGTTGTTGCTTCCCACCAGCGACGTGCCACAACCACTTATCACACCGTGGGAAGGCCCCGCCTCTTTTGGGCCACAGCTAAGCCATGAGCATGAGCCTCCCGCTTCACCGGCCAGAGCCTGGCAACAGCTGGAGCCGCCCCTGTGCGCCATGGTGGAGAAGCAGCCTGCCGGCCCGGTCGCCATGACGCTGCTGCTGCCCCTGTTAGGTGAAGTGGATGCCCGTCTGAGTCCTTTTGCCGCGGGCTGGGATATCAGCCTGCGTTTTGCGCCAGCGGCGATGAATATGATGGCCACCCACCAGGAGCGCTGCCGCGAGTCGCTGCGCCGCCGGATGGCCTGCGCCGTGCGCCTGCGCTTTGAGCAGCGCGGAGGCCGGGAATGAAACCCTTGACCCTGCGCACTCTGCCGCGCGAGGAGGCCAGCCTGCGCCGCCGTATCGGCCACGGTGTTGGCTATCCCTTTACCCTTGCGGACGAAGCGGGTGAGATTCAGCTCCGGCTTACCGAACCCGGCGAGCGGCCACCAACGCAGGGCTTCTCCTGCCAGGCGGGGCTGTTATCTCTGGCGGGCAGTGAAGCGCTGCTGAGCCTCTTTTCCGCCTGCCCGCTGCTGCCAGAGCCTGGCGCGTGCGCTGAGTGGTACTGGCCGCTCTTTAACCAGCATCTCAGCCCGGCGCTGCGCGCGCTGTTTGGCGACCTGACGCCGCAGGAGGCCTCCTGCGCGCCGGTTGACGGTATCTGGCTTGCGATGAGCGTCACGCTCGGCGAGTCGCAGGCGCAGAGTCAGCTATACCTTGCGCCCGCCACGCTTGCGGCGTTGTTAAACCAGCCTGGCTGGGTTTCGCTGCCTGCGCCGCTTTGCAGCGACCTGCCGTTATCGCTGCCGATAGATCTGGGCGTGGTGTCGTTTGCCCCCGCGCAGTTACGCACACTTCGCCCCGATGATGTGGTTTTCCCTGCTACCTCGTATTTTTCCCCGACCGGTCGCGGCGAGCTTCGCCTTGCGCAATTACACCTTGAGGGCGAATTGCTGTTCGAGGAGGGGCATCCTGCCCGTTTTCTTATTACCCGTCTGGAGAATACTTACGTGAATGTGACCCCCGAAGATAATCTGCCTGCCGACACCCCACACCCGGATGAAAACCTGACTGAAACCACGACGCCTGCGGCCTCGCCTTTTGATGCGCTGCCGCTGGCTTTAACCGTGCGCTGCGGCCATCTCAGACTGACGCTGGGTGAGTTAAACCGCCTGGATGTCGGCTCGACGGTGACGGTCGATAACGTGGTGCCCGGTGAAGCGTTGCTGTGTCACGGCGAGTTTCCGCTGGCGAAAGGCGAACTGGTCGATGTCGAAGGGCGCCTGGGGCTGCAAATTACCCATATGCTGCCGGGCGTGGCGAGCGTCGTGGATGTGAACAGGTGATTCCGATGGAGATGGGGCCGCTAAACCCAATTATGCTGGCGCTGTTTCTCGGCGCGCTGGCGCTGCTGCCGATGATGCTCATTATCTGTACCAGCTTTTTGAAGATCACCATGGTGCTGCAATTGACGCGCAACGCGATGGGTGTGCAGCAGGTACCGCCAACCATGGCGCTCAACGGCATCGCGCTGGCGGCAACGCTCTTTATTATGGCGCCGGTGTTTAGCGATATGACCGACCGGCTGAAAGCGATCCCGGTCGATTTCAGCAGTATGGAGCGGCTCGAATATACCGCCGCTAACGGTATCGAACCGCTGAAAACGTTTATGCGCAAAAACACCGACCCGGACATCGTTATCCATTTGCAGGAAAACGCCCAGCGTATGTGGCCAAAGCGCATGGCTGATTCGGTCACCCCGGAGAATATGCTGCTTATTATCCCGGCATTCGTGCTGTCGGAGCTGCAAAACGGTTTCAAAATCGGCTTTCTGATCTTCATTCCTTTTATTGTCGTGGACCTGATCGTCTCCAATATCCTGCTGGCGCTCGGGATGCAGATGGTCTCGCCGATGACCGTGTCGCTGCCGCTGAAAATCCTGCTGTTTGTGCTCATCAGCGGCTGGACGCGGCTGCTCGACGGTCTGTTCTACAGCTATTTATGAGGCCCGCATGGATATTCTGACGCTGTTTCGCCAGGGGTTACTGCTGGTGGTTATTCTCTCCGCGCCGCCGCTGCTGGTGGCGGTGATCTCCGGGGTGATCATTTCGCTGGTGCAGGCCGCGATGCAGTTACAGGATCAGACCCTGCCGTTTTGCATCAAGCTGATGGCGGTCGGCCTGACGCTGGCGCTCACCGGGCGCTGGGTCGGTGTTGAGCTGATGGAGCTGGCGCAGGCGGCATTTGCCATGATGTCAACGGTCGGCTCCTGATGCTGATAGGTTACCCGCTTACCGACACCTTCAATGCGATCCTTGCGCTATCCCTTGGCATGGCGCGAATCTTCCCCTGCCTGCTACTGACGCCGATATTCTCGTTTAGCGTCATCAAAGGGATGCTGCGCACCGCCATTGCCGTGGCGCTGGCGCTGTTTATCGCGCCGGGGATCAAAGAAGAGATTGATCTGCTTGAGCCGACGATGATGACGCTGGCAGGGCTGGTGCTCAAAGAGTTGTTGATCGGCACTATGATCGGGTTGCTGCTGGCGCTACCTTTCTGGCTCTATGAGTCTGTCGGGGCGTTATTCGATAACCAGCGCGGCGCATTGATGGGTGGGCAGATCAACCCTCAACTGGGGCCGGATGTGACGCCGCTGGGCAAGTTGATGCAGCAGGTGCTGATATTGCTGCTGGTGACCGGGCTGGGATTATCAACCATCACCCAGGTGATCTGGGACAGCTACCATCTGTGGTCCGCCACCCAGTGGATGCCTTTTCCCAAAGAGGCAGGTTTTCACGTCTGGCTTACGCTGGTGGGAAAAATCTTCAGCGATATGGTGCTCTACGCCGGGCCGCCGGTGGCGCTGATGCTGCTGCTCGATTTTGCCATCGGGATTATGAGCCTCTATAGCCCGCAGCTTCAGGCAACGGCCCTGACGATCCCGCTAAAATGCCTGCTCGGCATGCTCTTTTTTATCCTCTATCTGCCGCTGCTGGACCATCTGGGAAATGCGCGGCTGTATGAGCTGCGCGATCTTATCCATATCCTGCCGCAGATCTTCACCCCTTCCGCCGGGAGCGCGCCATGAGCGAAAAAACCGAAGACGCCACACCGCAAAAACTGAAAGAGTCGCGCAAAAAAGGCCAGGTCAGCCAGAGCCAGGATATCCCTAAGCTGCTTATCTCTATCGGCATCCTTGAGACCATTTTTGCGATGGTCGACTCGAGTATGCAGCGGTTGCAGGCGATGATGCTGCTGCCGTTATCCCGCCTGCGCGACCCGTTTGATCATGCGCTGGAAGAGGTAATAAGTGACAGCGTCACTGTTATGCTGGTGCTGGTCGGCCTTGCCTGCGCCATTGCCATGGTGCTGCGCGTAGTGGGCGGCTGGGTGCAGTTCGGCCCGCTCTTCTCCAGCGAAGCGCTGGCACCGAAACTGGATGCGCTTAACCCGGTTAATCACCTGAAGAATATGTTTTCTGCCCGTCAGTTTACCCAGCTTCTGACCAGCATCGTTAAAGCGGTGGTGATTGGCCTGGTGGTATGGCAGGCGATCCTGCCGGATCTCGGCGGCCTTGCTCAGCTGGCGCTTGGCGATCTCAACGGTTTCTGGCAAGGGGTGATGGCGCTGTTTATGAAGGTGTCGCGCCGGGTGCTGATGGTCATGCTGGTGATAAGCCTCTTCGATTTTGGTATTCAGCGCTACTTCTTCCTTAAACAGCAGCGTATGAGCCATGAAGATCTGAAAAACGAGTTCAAGCAGAGCGAAGGCGATCCGCATATGAAAGGCCACCGCCGCCAGGTGGCACAGGAGATCCTGAATGAAGAGCCGGTTCCTGCCCGCGAGATCAACGTCGAAGAGGCGGATGTGCTGCTGGTTAACCCGACCCATTTTGCCGTCGGCCTCTACTACCGCCCGGATGAAACGCCGCTGCCGCGTCTGCTGTTTAAGGCGTGTGATGACGAGGCGCGGGCGTTGATTGAAGAGGCGCAGCGTAAAAAGAGACCGGTGATCCGCTTTATCTGGCTGACACGAACCCTCTGGCGCACTACCCGCGAAGGTTCCTATATCCCACGCGAAACGTTAAATGCCGTGGCTCACGTCTATCGCCTGCTGCGGGAGCTGGAAGATCACTACCTGGATGAGGTGATTGAGATCCGCGAAGAGTAGTGCGCGGATCTGCGCTTATCAGGCAGCCACAATCTCCGGCAGTAACGCCCGCGCCTCCCGGGCTTGCTGCATAAACGCCAGCATTAATGCGCTAAAAGTAGCCGGCGTTAAAGCGGCCAGCGGTTGCTGGTAGCAGAGCCGTACCTGCTCCTCTTCATCCAGCGCCAGCCAGCAGCCGCGCATGGCATGCATTTCGAAGTTGAGCTTCATTAACAGCCGCCAGGTGGTGAGTTGCTCTGCAAGTTGCGTGGCGGCAAAGAGCTGGCAATGGAGCAGTAGCGTATCGCTTCCCGGCGGTAGCTCCAGCACCACCGCCTCCAGGCCCTGCTCATCCTGCAACGCGCAAACGCCATTGACGAGCGTCAGAGAGATGCCCTGGCGGCGGCCAAAATCATCCAGAAGCCCTTGTAGCTGTCGTTGCTGCGTCATCATAAACTCCTGTAAAAGTAAGGTGTAACGCGGGTTACAGCCGCCCGCGCTTCTCCTGAATTTCGGCATTCGTCAGCGCATCCACCAGCGCCTGGCTGGCGTGGGCGATTTCGCCCTCAAGGGTAAAGGCGAGAGGTGACAGTTGGTTTGCACCATAGTTAAAGTTAATTTTTCCGAGGTTACGGCTGACGCTGACGCTGGCAGCGCTACTGCTCCCGGCGACAAACAGCGGGATGGAGATCCCCTCTTGTTTGATGTCAGTTTCGCTAAAAGCAATCGATTTGACCCGCAGGCAGTGCCGATCGCGCAGCAGCGCTGCGATCTCCTCCGGCTGGGTTTCATGGCGCAGCCACATTTTCTGAAGCTCATAGCGCCGGTCATCATGTAGCTCAAGGGTCACCACCGCCTGGGTGTTGCGGTTTTTTTGCAACTCGCGGATCGCCTCTTTAAGCAGCGGCTTCTCCTCCATAAAACGGCTGATTGCCTCGGCGGCACTCTCCGGCAGTTCGCTGGCAAACAGGCTATGCACCACGTGCATCAGGTTATTGCTGTCGACTTTGCGCAGATTGTTATAAGTGCTCTGATACTCGGCACTGTTGAGCTGATGGCAGTGCAGCCCATACGCCTGGCGTTGCAAATCCAGCGCCCGGGCGCTGTTAATCACGCCGTACTGGCCATTGTTGGCAGGCGTCAGCGCCAGCAGATGGGTCAGCAGTTTATCGAGCTTGTTCGCCGTTGTCTGCGGCTCATCCTGCATAAAGGTGCTGAACGTGTCGCTCTTCTCTTTTGTCTTTGCCGCACCGTCTTCTTTGTTCAACGTCTCAAGCGTGCTGCGTTCGGTTTTAGAGAGCGGACGTAAGGTGCCTGCGTGCGCCTTGCGCGCGCTCAGGCTCGCTTTTTGCAGCGCGCTTAGCCCGGCTGAAAGCTCACTTTTCTCTTTCTCGGGCGGTTTGTCGGCATCCTTTATCTCCTGCAACAGCTTATTGGTTTGCGGATCGTCAAAGTTGCTGCCAGCCTGCTCTATCAGCTTCTCCAGCTGGCGCGGGTGAACCGGCTCAGCCCGGGCAATATCGATGCTCATACTGTGTTTAGTGCGGTTATCGATACTGGCCTGAATCGTGGTGCTGTTAACGCCAAACAGCGGGATACGCAGGTCAGACGCAGGCCTGGCGGTGATGCCCACTCCGCCGTTAAGGCCGATCCCGGCGCTGGCGGTGTTAAACATCCGCAGGCGGTTATCGCTGCGGCCGAGCGTGCTGCCCGTCGCGCTGTGAGTGGTGGAGCGCTCACGTTGCGCATTGAGGATATTCGCCCCGATCTGCGCCATGCCGCCAGCGCGCACCGTGGCGCTGTTTTTCTTGCCTTCACCGCCACCGGCGGGAAAACGCAGAGCGCCGCCAGCCATCGCCATTGCCGTGGCGTCAACATTAAAGTTAAGGGTGGTACCCTGCTTCACTTTATGGCTGACGCCCTTCTCCAGTAGCTCGCCGGGATTGAGTTGCCCGCCAGTAAGCTGCGCGATGAAGGGTTGAAGCTCCGCTTCGCTCAGCGTAAAGCTGACGCTGTTTTGCAACTGACGCTGCATGGCGATGGCCACCAGACCACCCAGCCGCACAGAGGGGGCGATGCTGCGGTTGCCGCCAGGCTCCTTTTTGCTGCTGTCGGCAAGCTGACTCAACGGGTTCCAGCCTACGGCACCAAACACCGTACCGGTGCCGCCGCCGTTACGGCTAAAGGTGACATTAATCCCCCCATCGTTCCGGGAGAAGCTGGCGCTGTAGGCGCGATCGAGGTTGCCGCGCACGCCCGGAATACCGATCACCTCCCCGCCAGGGATCACCGACAGGGTCACCATGCCGCCATAGTTACGCCCAAAGGCAAAGTTCTCCCCCGGCTCCAGCGCTTTAAGCGTATTAAGAAGTTGCCCCGCCATCTGCTGCTGGTCGGGGGTTTTCAGCACCGTGCGGGTGGTCATATTCAGGCCGTGGTGCGGCTTACTCAGCGCATTAATAAAGGATTTGATGGCGTCATAGCAGGCCTCCAGCTGGCTGTTATTTAAAAAACCCTGACTGGTGGCTTTTTGCACCAGGTTTTCGCCATACTCCTCGTCACGCAAAAAACGCACCCGTTCTTTAATCGCCGCGATCTGCGCCGGGCTGGCCTGCGGGTTAGCATGACAGGCAGCCATCTGATCCACCACCTCGTGCAGGGCAGACATCATTAATCCATCAAGGATCAGGCGGGATTTCACCAGCCCCATCTCATCATGGGGATCGCGCCTGCGCGCCAGCGGCGGCTGCGCTTTCTGGTGCCGGGCCACCACGCCGTGCGCCTGCAAGTCGCTTACCGGTGTGCTGCTGCCCTCACGCAGCGGATAGCGCCGGTAAACCTCATCCAGCCGTTTCAGCAGGTTCTCATCATCACTGTAGGGGTTGAGCGCCTGAGTAACCGCCTTGATCCGCGAGGGGCTAAAGTCCTCTTTTTCACGCCCGTCCCCGCGTAACGCGCCCATATGCTGCCCGAGCAGCGTGCCGTGGTGCTGCGCGCTGTCGGCAACCGTGTCGATAAGGTTTTGCAGATGGGCGATAAACTGCCGGTCAAAGTGGCGGGTATCGAGCGCGGCGAGCCGCGCTGCTAAACTCTCCTGCGCCGTCGCGCCAGGCGCTGCCTGTAAGGTTTTAAGCCGCTGATAGAGCTGCGCCTGCTGCGCATAGAGCGGACGCAGCCCGTCACGCCCCTGCCAGTTATGGCGCGTGGCGTACCAGGCAGTTTTCAGGGGTCTTGGCGTGGTTAGCCGGGTATTAATTAAGTGCGCGCCAAGCCGGTCGCGCAGGCGGCTGTTGACATGGTTACCGTCTCGCCCGGTCATCCCGGCGATACTGGTCTCATACTTCAGCGTCATGCCGCGAATGTTGACACTTTTCGAGGCTTCATCCAGCCGCTCCATCGCTTTTAGCGGCTCAGGGCGAGGGGTGCTGACGGGCAGCGCTGTCGGGTCAAACTCCCCCGCTATCAGCCAGCTCTCTGCGGGGGCGATTGGCGGCGGGCTTACGCCCTCTTGCTGCGCCTCCGCCCCCTCCAGCGGTAAACCAGCCAGTTGCAAAATCGCGTTACGGCCGCCTTTATCCGCCACCATCAGCGCGCCGCTGGAACTGTTATGCAATCGCTCTACTGGCCCGAGATCGGGGGGCAGCGTCACCGCTTGCCAGCGAGCATCCGGGCGGCTGCCGGGGGATGCGCGCCACTCCGCTTCCGGCATCGTCCATAGCCTGCCCTGCAAGTCGAGAACATAGAGGTTGCGCTTCTGATCGGTGGTGATATCCGTAAGGGTGTTGCCCTCGCCGTTCGCAGGCAGCGTGGCGCGGGTGTGCGGCAGCCAGTTGGCGATCCCCGCTTTCGTCAGGGTTTGCATCATCTTATGCGCCTGACGGGTTCCGGCCTGGGTGCGGTGATATTGCAGGGTGTTGGTTTCGCTTATCGCCACACAGTTCTCGCCATCCAGCGGCGCAATGGCGCGCGCTTTATTACTCTCATCAAACCCCGGCAGTGGCAGCTCGACGCTCAGGCTGGCTTTTAACTGCCGCAGGGCGAAACGGTGGTGCGCACCGTCAATTTTGTCGCTCTTCTGGCTTATCTTAACGCGCGCAGGCAGCCCGTCACGGATCACCCAGCCGCTGCCATCCTGCGCCCGCTTGATGCTGTCCGCCTTCTCCTGGCTCGCCTCCCAGCGCCCGGCGTTTTTATCCCAGGCATAGAGTTTGCCTTCATGCACCAGCAACTGCCCGGCACGGCCAAGATCGACACGCTCATGGGCTAAGGGGCGCGGCTGAAACAGACCTTCGTGATGATCCAGCACCAGGCTCTCGCTGAGATTCCAGCGCGCCGCAAACTGGCCTTGCGCATTGAGCGTACAGAGGTGTTTCTGGTCAGCACCGCTTTTTACCACCGCCATCAGGTGTCCATCCTGATGGGAGACCAGGCTGCTTAACATCACCCCTGCGCCCAGTTGCTCCGGCAGCGCCGCCTGCTTCATATCAGGCTGCATAATGATTTCGCTGCCCTCCTGCGCCTGCGGTAATGCGGCGCTCCACAGCCCCCCTTCGCTGTCCAGCGCATAGAGACGCTGATTATGCAGCGCGACGCCGGTGGCGTGAAAAGCCTGAGTGTCGCCTTCCCCGTTCCCGGTTTTGAGGGTGATTTTCTGCTGCTGCTCTTTTTTCGCGCTGAGGGTGTTAAGCAACATCACCGACTGTTCGGCGGTTTTCTCATCGCTGAGCAGCAGCAGTGCAGAACCCTGCACGCTGATGCAATAGGCGGTGATTTTGCCAATTTTTGCCGACTTTTCGCCGCTGGAGAGATTATGCAGGGTCTTCTTATCGTAAATGGCGTACAGCATGCCGTCGGGCTGCTTGCTTAACTTGCTATAGCTTTTCTCTTCATCTTTATCGACCTGCTCCCAGCGCGTAGCGGCTTCGTTAAGCCGGTAGAGCCGCCCGTTATGCTCGCGCAACTGCTCCGAAACAGGCTCCCCAGCCCGGTTGCCTGCTTCATCACCGCCGGTGAGTTTGCGCTGGTGGCGAAAGATACCGGTCATCAGCGCCTGGGTCGCCTCATCTGGTAGCGCCGCAAGCCGCTGCTGTGGGGTTTGATGCTGCCAGCCGGGCAGCGGACGGCTGCTGGTCAGGCCGACAAACGCCAGCGGCGATCCTTGCAGCGTAAAGAGCCTGCCGCCGGGATCCAGCAGAAGATGCTGGCAATTATCGTCACTGGCCTGGTGCGCCAGCCAGCGATGCTGTGGTCGGGCGAGGGTTTCGTTGAGCAGCGCGGTGAGAGGCTCCGATGCGCTGTCGAGGACGCTTAAGCTGCCGTTATCCGTAAGCGCCAGGCGGGCAAACTGCGGTTGCAGGCCACCTCGCCGTGTGGCTGCATTCTCTTCCCCCGCGCGGTAGGCCCGCTGTTGCCGGGTATTGCGCTGGCTCTCTTGCAGCGCGGCGTAGCGCTCCTCTTCGATGGGGGAAAGCAGATGGCGGCGGCGTGATGGCCGCGGTTCCGGCTCGCGCATCGGGCGCAACGGCGGTTCGTCGGCAGCGGCTTCACTGTGGCGCCTGCTCACCGACTGCGGAGCGCTATTGATCTCATCCGGCGGGCGGGTGCTGTTCGACGCGGCGGGTGTGGATTGAGGGTGGCGCCTTTCCCGCAGGCGGCTGAGGCTCTGGCGCAGGTTTCCCATACGCTGGCGGGCTTCGGCTGCCTGCTGGCGCAGGGTCGGCGCGGCCTGGCTACCCACCTCCTGGTGCAGTGAGCCGCCTGCGGTCTGCTGCGGGCGGCGGGAAAACTGACGTAACGGAATCGCGTTACCAGTGCTGGCGTGCGACACAGATTGCGCCGCACGCAGGCTTCCCAGAAAAGGGAGGTGAATAGCCATGATGATCCTCGCTCAAATACGGCCCCGGCGATCGCCCGGGGTCTGAGACTGCCGAAACGCAGTTAGTTATCGACCGCTATCTGCGTGTAGTCGTTCGGGCCATTACGCAGTTGTGGTTGCCACCAGATAGTCAGCTTATGCAGATCGGACGACGGGCGGCAGCTTACGTCGTTACACCCGGCCTGCGGCCGCGCGCAGGCGCTCAACATTAGCGCGGCGGCGGCAAGCAACATCATTCGCAGTAACATGCTTTTTCCTTATCAGCTCAGTTGAAGTTTTGTGCCGGTGCGCCGCCTGATGCCGAGAGCAGCGAAGCGCGCGACGGGCGTGCCGGAGCATTGCTGTCAAAGGCGACAAACACCTCCGCCGATCCTCCCGGCGGCAGTTCAGCGCGCGGCCAGACTGCCACCGCCAACGTGCGATCGCTGCGGCAGACGCTCTCATCAAACCGCTGCGTCTGACGGGTGTTATTGGTGATCATCCCAACGGTTATCTGCACGCTGCTGTTGCCGTACCACTGATGGCGGCGGAAATCGCTCTGGAACGCGCCCGGAATACGGCATAAGGCCGATAGCGTCTGGCCGGTGCCGCCGCTGGTCATCCCCGTCGGCACCCGGTTCAGGGCCAGGTCACGCATCGCGCCTTCCACCATCCCGCGAATGTCGGTGTATTTATGCCGGTTGCTCACCTCATCCATCGCGTTATTAAGCTGCTCGCGCGACTCGGCAGCGATATAGCGCGAGGGATCGACCTGGTCGCCAATCAAATGCGGCGTAATAATAAACAGCCGCTCACGCTGGGAGGTTTCGTAGCGTGTGGAGGTAAAGAGCTTGCCAATCAGCGGAATGCTGCCGAGGATCGGGATGCGTCGCTCGCGATCGCCCGTCTCTTTGGAGTGGAACCCGCCCAGTACTAAGGAGCGGCGCGCTTCCACCAGCGCCTGGGTGCTGACCGCGGCGTTATGGGTGCCTTGTGCATCGCCCTCGTCATCTTTATTGAGCTTGCCATCTTCCACATCAACAATAAGCTGGATAGCCGATTTTTGTGAGGTGCTGATGGCGCGTGGCGTCACCCGCAGGCTGGTCCCGGCGGTGACAGACTGAATATCCGCCACCCGCTCGCCAATGGCGCGAATAAAGGCGGTATCGCTGAAATCAATCACCGCAGGCTGATTCTCCAGCGTCAGGATGGTCGGGTTGGCGATAATTGTTGCCGTCCCTTCCCCCTCCATCGCTTCGATACTGGCAAAGAAGCGCTGGAAATCAGTGACGAACAGCGTGCTGGCACCGGAGAGCATATTAGCGCCGCTGGCGACACTACCGAACTGACCGCCCAGGCTGCTGGAGAAGCGCTTCAGCGCGCTGCGGTCGATATCGACAATCACCGCATCGATCTCAATCAGCTTTTGCGGAACATCAATGGAGTTGATTAACGCCTGATAGGAGCCGCGGGTTTTCGGATCGTCACGCACCAGCAGCAGGTTGTTACGCACATCCGCCGACACTTTCCCCGCCAGCTTGCTGACCGGCGCTTTTTTACGCCCGGAGACCGGCATGTTGCGATTAATCAGCTCATTTAAAATCGTTTGCGACTGTTCACGTGATACCTGCTCATCATCCCCCTGGCCTGATGAGCTGCCACCGGCAGAGGCGTTGCTGGCCTGACCCAGCAGTTCATTCAGAATGGTGGCTACCCCCGGTACCAGCAGCTCCTGATCGCGATAGCGAATGGTGCGATCCGCCACTGCCGCGTAGCGCAGCGGGAATGCCATCATATCTTTACTCTCTTCGGCTTCCGGTTTGCTCTCCGATTTCCGGGCAAATTCAGTTATCTGGCGCACATACTCCGGCGGGCCGGTCACCAGCACCACGCCCTCATCCGGCAGTTCGCCCCAGCCGAAGCGTGGCTCCAGCAGGCCGACACCGCGCAGCGCCTCTTTCAGATCCGGCGCGGCTTCCGGTGAAATCTCAATACGCTGAGAGGTTTGCGCGGCCTGCGGGCTGACGTAGAGCGTGTCGTTGTAGACAAACCACTGAAAGCGATACTCCAGCGCCAGGCGATTAAGAAACGCTTCCGGGCTGTCTGCGCGCAGTTTACCGGTGACATTGCTGTCGCCCAGCGTGCCAAGATTGATCTCGACACCAAAGCTGGTGGCAAAATCTTCAAGAATAATGCTAAGCGGGGTGTTATCTGCCGAATAGGCATACGCACCGTTTTTCCACTCATCCGGCATACGGGCGTTAGTGATGCCCATACTCAGCGCCAGCAGGGTAATGGCCGCCAGCAGGCGGCCCGGAAAAGAAAACGTAAACACGCCTGACTCCTTGCTGACAGGGGCTTAGTTAATAGCGTCGATAATCGCTTTACGGATCCCAAACTTAAACTGGGTATATTGCGAGCTAGCCCAGCTGGCGTTGGACATATCCTGCAGCCGGTTCTGGAAGGCATACATATCCGCAAGACTGAAGGATTCGCCCGAGATATCGCGGGCAAATTGATAGGCTTCATGATGTTTGCGGGTGGAGTTGGAAGATAACTGACGCTGAAACAGATCGTTTGAACTCATGATGTTCACTCCTCTTGTTAGGCACCACTCTTAAGTGGTGCGGCAAGCGAAGCAGTTCCACGCATTTTGCTTTTTTTTATGCCCCCTCTTCTGCAAGCGAGGGCGCGAGCTGCTGGCGCAGCGTTTGCCAGTCAACCATCAGTTCGCCCGCATCGGTGATGAGCCGCAAATGGTCTGACTCAAGCGCCGGGTCGGCGCACAGCGTCCAGCTAAGCTGCGGCTGTGCGGCCAGCCAGCCGTTAATCTCCTGCTCCTGTTGGCTTGCGCAATAGAGCGTCGCCTGCTGCTGGCGCGGATAGTGACGCAATAGCTGTTTGAGCAACGCGTGAAAACGGCGCTCATCGTCCACCTCATCAAGCAGGTGTTGCAGCGCCTCGTTGACGATCTTCCCGGCAAGCACCACCAGCTGCGCCTCTTCGGCGGTGCGCTGCTGCTGCCAGCCAGCAAGCAGCGCCTGCGCTTGCTGCCAGAACGAGGCTTCCCATTCACGCTGGCAGGCCTCCCTTTCAGCTTGCGCCTCGGCGCGTGCCTGCTCGCGGATCGTCTGCGCCTCTTTGTGGGCCAACTCGATAATTGAGGCGGCTTCAAGCCCGAGCGCAATCTCCTCGCGGCGAAGCAAATTACCACCTGGCGCGCTACCTTCCGCCAGGCTCAGGCGTTTAAGTTTCCACATCGCGCGTCTCTTCCGAATGTTGTTGCACCTGCCAGAGCGCCACTTCCCATAAAGGACGCAGACGATGGACAGGCAGTGAGAGCGCCGGGCTTACCGGCGCGTCGCTGGCGGGAAAGAGCAGCCGCAGGCGTGGCCAGATAGCCGGGAATAACGCTTGCAGCAGGCAGAGGCTGTCGGCGCTGCCGCCTGCGGTGAAGAGCCCGGCGGGCAGCCAGCACTCCGTGCGCATCCCTTTCGCCACACGCCGCAGCCAGATCTTTAACTCAGCGGGTAGCGGCATGGCTCCGGCGCAAATTTCCGCCACCAGAACCAACAGTTGCGCGCGCTGTTCAAAGCTTAAGTCGCTGATTGCCAGCACCATCGGCTCGGGTGCTACCAGCTCGCCCGTTACCCCCAGCGTGCGGTGCCAGCGTGCGGCATGCTGGCGCAGATAGTGCCTTTGCAAAGGGACTGATAAGCGGGCCAGCGGCTGGGTGCGCCAGCTTTCATCGGCCTGTAACCAAAAGTCAGCGTGCCACCAGCGTAGCCAGCGCAGGGCGAGTTCCTCGTCGGGCGCAGCGCTCAGCATAATGCGTCACTTCGCCTGTGCAGCCAGGCGCTTGCGATTGAGTGCCTGTCGAATAAATGCGTTTGCCACCAGTAACAACAGCAGCCCCCCTAAGCAGGTTGTCACTATTTTGACCATGCCGTAACGCTCCGGGGTCAGCTGAAACGGCCCCAGTTGCACCATTTCAACTCTGTCTTGCCAGGCTTTCGCCGGGACAAAGACGATCGCCAGATCGCGGTCATCGCGCCCGCCCAGCCCCGGAATACTGGTGGCCACCAGCCGACGAATGCGCGGCTCGATACTGTCCGGATCGAGGTTTTCGTGATACTTGATAAATACCGAGGCGGAAGCGGGCTGTACCGGCTCGCCGGGGGCGATACGCTCCGGCAGTACCACATGCACGCGCGCCACCACGACGCCATCAATTTGTGACAGTGTCGCTTCTACCTCCTGCGACAGGGCATAGATATAGCGGGCGCGCTCCTCCAGCGGGCTGGAGATAACGCCGCTTTTCTGAAAAACCGCGCCGAGGTTGGTCCGCGCCTGATGCGGCAGCCCGGCGGCATTGAGAATATTCACCGCCCGCTCGATATCACCGCGCGCAACGCTGACACTCACGCCCTCTTTGGAGACCTGTTTTTCCGCCTCGATCTTAAAGCGGCTCAGTTCTGCCACCACATCGTTGGCATCGTTTTCCGAAAGCCCACTGTGCAACTGAGTCTGGTCACCGCAGCCGGTAAGCAGCAGCGCCAGCCACAGGGCGCAGAGGCATTTAATGACAGAGCCATTCATAGGATTCACTGCAGGTTGCTGAGTTTGTCGACTGACTGAACGGTTTTGGCGATCACTTTGGCGTTCATCAGGCTCTCGATGTAGTAATTGGACAGCTGCGCATTGGCGCGGGAGAAATCCTCCGCACTGGAGGATCGCGAAGCGACTCTCAGATCGTGAAAGGCATCTTTTTGCGCACGCTGGTTGCCGCTAAGGGATTGCAGAACATTGCCGACCACGCCCGGCTCTGAAGAAGCCGACGTGCTGCTCTCAGGCGCAGGGCCATTAAGCCGGGCATTAAACCATTGAATATCTTCCGCCGACGGGGCTTCATCGTAGATTTCGACTGACGGTACCGGTTCGGAAGTAAGCGAGGGAGATTGAGAGACTTTCATCAGCAAAACTCCTGTAGGTGAGTGAGCAGGGAGTCGTGAATAACGTCTCCCTGCCGGAGTCGATTAGTACTGAATTTTGACCTGGGCTGCGGCAGATGCGGCCTGCGCATTACTTTCGGCGATGCCGTTAATGCGCTGGAACTCTACATCGCGATCCATTTTATCGGCCTGGTTTTCCTGCATTCTGTCCATCGCCTGTTGCGATCGAACCATATATTTCGCACCACTATAGGCACCGGCAACCTGAGTGTAAGCAGAGGCGGCGTTGGTGATCCCGTTGGCAAGTAAGCTAGCACCTGACATAGTAATTCCTCGCGTTAATGATGGGTTGTATTTGGGTGTTGCGTTCATTAAGTGATAAACGAAGCCACCTGGTTCCATCGCAAAGAAAAAATTTATGCAGAAAACGCCGTCTGGCCCACCGCGAGAGGGGCGGGCGACATGTCAGGCGGTAAGTTTTAACAGCTTCAGGCGGTGATAGAGGGTGCGCCTGGGGATCCCTAACTCAAGAATAACGTCATCAATACGATTACCGTGCCGTTTCAGGCAGTCGTGGATCAGGCTGCGCTCAATGCGCCGCAGTCGCTCTTTTAATAGCCCGCGCCCCTCCTGCTTTATCTCACAGCACAGCGGCGGTAAGCCCAGCACAAAGCGTTCCGCCGCCGCTTTCAGTTCGCGGATATTCCCCGGCCAGCTATGCAGCAGCAGGGTTTCATCCAGCACGGGCGAGCCCGGCGGCAGCGGCTGATTCAGGCGCAGCGCCGCCTCCTGGGTAAAGCGGCGAAACATCGGCAGAATCAGCTCCGGCCGCGATCGCACGGTTGGCGTGGCAAGTTTAATCGTATCGAGGCGAAAGAAGAGATCGCGGCGAAAACGCCCCTGCGCCACCAGCTGCGAGAGCGGAATTTGCGAGGCGGCGACCACGCGCAGATCGAGTTCAATACTTTTGGTGCTGCCGAGTCGCTCCACCGCGCGGTTCTCCAGCACGCGCAGCAGCTTGGCCTGCACCGTGAGCGGCATACTGTCTATTTCATCCAGAAATAGCACGCCATGATTGGCGCTCTCAATATAGCCCGCGCGGGAAGTGCTCGCGCCGGTAAACGCCCCGGCCATCACCCCGAACAGCTCGCTTTCGGCCAGTGTCTCCGGGATGGCCGCACAGTTAACCGCCACCATCGGGCCGCGACAGCCGGAAAGTTGATACAACCGCCGGGCCAGTGCATCTTTCCCGGTACCCGTCTCCCCCTCGATCAAGACATCAATTTTTAACGGTGCAATCGTATTTAAAATCTTATACAGATGGGCATGGATATCGGTCACAGGTTCCGGATAACCCGCCGCCGCGCGTGGGCGGGAGTCAACCTGGCGTAAAACGTTATCCGCACTCCCCTCATCTGCAGTCCCCTGGATTAACTCTGTCCTGGTAAGACGAACCATACATTCTCCATTAGCTTCACGTAAGCGCGCCTTGCACGGGACGCGCGGGTAATTCAGCGCTTGTGGATTTTTTGGAAGTTGAGCCTGATGTAAAGAATTACAAATTTACAGCGGCCTCACTCTCACTCAATCACGTAATCCCCGCTATCAGTCCAGGATTATTATTTTGTAGGGATAGCCGCTCACCAGGTAAGGATCTCCTTACAGGATTTGAAAAAAGAGTTGGAAAAACAAAACATTGAAGAATGCACGGCGGTGACGATAAGTTTCAAAACTCGGAATCCGCGTCACAAACGCAAATTTTCAGGCGGAACTACCCAGCAACAATCACCACTCACAGTGCGAGGTAGCATCAGCCCGAAAGGTAAAATTGTGCAATCAGCATGAATTAGGATTGCAAAATGTTACCGCTACTGCTGCTGCCCAACCAATCGCTGACTTATTAACTCTGAGGAACACATTTATGAAGATTCCAGGATTTGGTGGTGGAGCAACAAACGCAAACAGAGCCGATTTCCCGCCGGCGAATATGCCAGGCAAACCGGGGGGCACGCCGTCAGGTAAACCAGACCTGCCCGACCAGCCAGGCAAGTCCTCGCCGTTATCTTTCCTCAATAATTCGAAAATGGGCCCGCTCTCTTTTGCCAGTAACGCCTTTGGTGGCCTGAGTACGCTCGCGTCGCTGACCGGGCTTGGCGGCCTCGGCGGAAGCCAAAGTAACGGCCAGTCAAATGGTGCAAATGCGCCTGCGAGCGGCAGCAACTCCCTGCCGGGCGGTGGCTTAATGCAGCAGCTTATGATGCTGTTAGGCCTGCAACAGCTGTTGGGCGGCGGTAATAAGGCGCAGCAGCCGGAACAGCCGACGACCCCTGCGCCTTCTCAGGGCGCGAATAAGAGCGGTAACCCGCTTGAGCAGCTGATGCAGATGCTCCAGCAACTGCTTCAGCAACTGATGGGCCTCGATAAAGGCAAAGGGGCCGGGAGCGGAGAGCAGAGCGGTAATGCACCGCAGGCACCTGCTCAGGGAGCGGCTGACGGTAGTGGTCAGCAGGGCGGAATGATGCAAAACCTGCTGTCGCTGTTAGGGCTGACGTCACTGTTGCAGGGTCTGTTGGGCGGCGGTCAGGGGCAATCTTCCCAGAAGAATACGCAGCTCTAATTCAGGGGGGCTTATATGGTTATGCAAGTACCTGGCGCGGGGGGGATCACCCCCGCTTTTTCACCCGGCGGGCAACTGCCGGGTAACCTGCCATTAACCACTCCCCTGCCCGGATCTTCCTTGCCGGGTCTGGGTAACGATCTGCCGATCTGCTACTCCGGAACCAGCGGAACGCCGCTGGCGGGCCTGGGCGATCCGACCCAACAGTTCGATCAGCTGTTAAAGCAGGTTGGATTGGGTGCGCTTGTTGATCCCGCCGCCAATGAGGAAACGATGCCCGAAGCGTTATTTACCAGCGAAACCGCAGGTGAAGAAGCGCCGCAGGCAACGGGCGATGGCGTGCGGACCAGCGAGAAAGACACCAGCGTCAGGCCGACGGAAGAGAACCTGAAGGGCCGTCCGCCGGGAGATAACCGCAGCGCCGAGCAGATCGTTGATGAAAACCCGGTGCTGAAAAACCTCGGCAATCAGAAAGATATCAAGCGCGAGCAGTTAAAAGAGCGCTTCGGCGACTGGACGGATGCCAATAAAGATCCGAAGAGTCGTGCTGATGCGGCGTACAACATGGCCTGCGTGTTAAACAGCATCAAAGCCCTTAATGCCCGCGATGGCAGCGAGCGTAAGGAGATCTCTGCTAACGATAAAATAGAGGGCATCACTAAGGATGGCGACGCGCGTCACGGCACCGAGGCGGGCGTACTGAAGGATATCGCCGAACAGGGGCTGAAGATGCTGCCGGAGAATAAACAGCTGCCGCAAACCAATGATACGCACGTGCGTAAGGATGGTACCAATAAGGACAACTTCCAGTGGGGCATGGGTGAATTCGGCAAGATATTGTCGAATATCCCGATTCTCAAATCTGTTGCTGCGCCTTTCTTCAACAACATTGGCGAGGCCCGCAACCTGGGCGAAGTCTTTACCGGTGGCCTGAAAGGACTGGCCGAGGGTGGCATGAGCGTGGCGCGCGGGCCGATTGGCTGGGGCATTACGGCCGCTACCGACACCGTGCAGATTGCGGTGGAGAATGCCGGAGGGAAAGGGAAGAACGAACCGCCGCCGTTTGCCTGATTTATTACCTTGCTGATGTTTGTCCCTGTACCTGGTACAGGGACTTTTTTTGCCTGCTATGCAGGTAACGTACCTTTGCCGCTGGAGATAACGTCGGCAAAATTGAGCACTTTCCCGACATAGGTTGCATCGCCGGTACCGGTTTTCGAGATATCTGTCAGATCGTTGACGTTCACATTCCCCGGCCCTGAGTTATAGGCCCGCAGCCCGGCACCGAGATCGCCACCAAACGCCTGCCGCTGCTCTTTCAAATAGAGCGCACCGGCCATAATGCTGTCTTTAGGGTTGGACGGGCTGGCATCGGATCCCAGCAGATGCGGGTATCTGCTTTGCAGATCGGCGAAGGTGTTCGAATTGACCTGCATCAGGCCGCTGTCGGAAAGCCCATTACCGCCGTTAACGGTGGTCGCATCGATTTTCCCGCGTGACTCCTGCCAGATTTGCCCCGCCAGCACTTCAGGCGGTTGGTCGGTCTCTCTGGCGGCATGCATTATCGCCTTCTCATGATCGAGTAGCGGCGCAGGTAAATGCAGTCCCGACTCGCCTTTTATCAGCGGAACCCCGCCGGATGTCGGTGTCTGCTGGGCAGGTGTGTTCAGGGCAGCACTGGAGGGAGAGCCCGGTTGTGCCGCACTGCCCGGCTGTTGCGCAGAGGCGGCGGCAGGCTGTTCAACAGGCTGCTGCACGGCGGCGTTCACCGGTGCGGCGGGCGCAGCTCCCTCTTCTGCTGAGCCGCCCGGCATCCCTGCCCCGCCGCCGCTACCTGCTCCTGCTCCTGCTCCTGCTCCTGCGCTGTTATTTTGCTGCTGACCGGAGAAGAGCTGCTGCAGCATCATCAACAGTTGCAGTAATGCTTGTATTTGCGGGCCCAACTGCTGCATTAGGCCCTGCATCTGCATCGGATCCATATTGCTCTCACTGTCGGACGTGGCGGTGAGGCTACTGAAATCCGTGCCGCTCATGGCATCATTGCCAAAGTTAATCGCCTGGCTGCCGCCAGCAAAATCTGTCGGGCTGAACGAGGCAAAGTTTTTTTCATTGAGCGCGCTAAAATCAGGCATTTGCGGCTGTATCGGCCCGAAAACCGAACCTGACGAGATATTCATCCTTCTGTCCTCTCAACAAAGGGTCATCATTAGCGCCAGTCAACCTGACGCATCCCTCCCGGTATGACCGGGGTATGATTGAGTGGAAAGCGCGAGGCGCGGGTTCCGGGCAGAGCGTGCTGCAGCGAAAATTCAGGCGAAAAAAAGCCGCATAGCTGCGGCTTTTAAGAGGGGGTATCAGGAGGCTTTTTTCGCCTCTTCAGGCGCTGGCGATCCTGCTGGTACTGCGGCTTCTGGCGATTTCGCTGCTTCAGGCTCTGGCGATCCTGCTGGCGCTGCGGCTTCTGATGACGCCGATGGCCCGGATGCCACTGATGACGCAGATGATGTCGGTAAGGAGTCCGGCAGCGGGATCATCTCGGCGATACGCTCGCTCATCTTCTCTGCTTCAGCCTCAAGGTGTTCAATAATGGCTGCAAACATAGCCGGGGTTATTCTCTCAGGATGTGGGGTCAGGATGTCCTCCCGCTCCGGGAAGGCGCGCACCAATTCCTGGGGATCCATCTCCTCAAGCAACGCATGTAAATACTCAGACGGGGTCTTAGGCAGCGCGCCAGAGGCTTTGGAATGCACGCTGGCGCTGTCCGGCTTGCTTGCTTCTGACGGCGTTTTCGTCCGGGTACCAGCAATTGCCGCTGGCGTTTCTGTAGAAGCTCTTGCCCCGGTGCCAGCCTCTGGCGCGGGCGATGCTGTAGAAGCCCTTGCCTCAGTGCCCGCCTCTGGCGCTGGCGATTCTGTAGAAGCCCTTGCCTCAGTGCCAGCCTCTGGCGCTGGCGGTTCTGTAGAGGCTCTTGCCTCAGTGCCAGCCTCTGGCGCTGGCGATTCTGTAGAAGCCCTTGCCTCGGTGCCAGCCTCTGGTGCTGGCGATGCTGTAGAAGCCCTTGCCTCGGTGCCAGCCTCTGACGCTGGCGATGCTGTAGAAGCTCTTGCCTCGGTGCCAGAGACTGACGCTGAGGTGCCTTCCGGAGTTCTTTCCCCTGAAGTTAAATGGGCGCTGCCGTCGGTTGTATCCGTGTTGGTAGATGATGATGATGAACTTGTGCTGCTTCCGTCACCTAGCCCAAGTGCGTTTTTCGTCGCTTTTTTCATCGCGTCATAGGCGATTGCCGCCGCCCCTTGTGAAAAATAGGCCACCGCCGCCACCGGAAGGTAAGCGCCCTGGCCTGCGAGTTCGCGAATGGCGCGGTTAGTCGAATTTTTCATGACATCGTTAACACTGCCCAGTCCTTTAGACATAGACGACGCCATAGCCTTACTCGCTGCGCTTTTCGACATATTTGCCAGCCCCAGCCCACCTCCCAACGCAAAGCCTTCCACGAGCTGGGAAAGCGCGACAAGATTGAGCACGGCTTTACCCCAATTTTTTGGCGTGCTGAGGTTATTCTTCAGGGCATCAAACCGGCCACCTTCAGCGCTATGCTTACGCCCGCTGGCTAATGCCATGTAACGCTCCTGCCAGTCATGGCGGCCAAACAGATACTCCGCACCGTGCAAATGGTCGAACTGGTTCTGCACCACGCCGCTCGCCGCTCCGGCCCCGGTTGTTAAGAGCAGACCCGCCCCCTGATTGATGAGATACCCTGGTTTACCGATCCCTTTGAGTATCTCCACCGGTTTCGTGCTCGGCGCGTTTTCCGCGAGTTTCTGCGTACCGGCTGAAATCGCTGCGGTCACCGGGTTGCGCATGTTATACCCTGACCCTCCCAGTGCCGCATTTTTCACTTTATGCCCTGTGGATTCGTGCCTTTTCATCACCTCCTGCATAAATGGTTCGAGTGCCTCTTTATCAGCCTGCATCCATTTCCCGTCTTTGAGGCTGTTATCGACAAGTTTGGAGACGACGGCCTTAAAAGCGACCGCCGTGAGCCCCCCGGTCAGGCCAGTAACAAAATCGTGTCCCGGCGTACCGGGTTCCAGATTCAGTTTTTGCGCCAGCGCCTTACCCGCCAGGTCGCCGGGCATGCCAGAAAGCCCATAGGCTAACCCCATGGCGGCCTCGGCTAATGCGGATGTTCCTTTATCATTCTTGCGAGCGTTTTGAATAACTGTTGCAACATCATCTGCAGTTTCTCCCATCTCAGCCAGCCTTACCGCGACACCATGCATGTGTTCGCGGACCTCTGCTCCACCGACAGATTCAGTTTCCAGGGTGCGCTCAATACGCGCGATCTCCTGTAGCCGGGCTGCTTGTGTAGGATCTACGCCCGCAGCGGCGCTGGTCGACGCGGCAGTACGTGAACGCAGGGCAATATCCTCATGCCCAGGTGTAGGTGTGCGCCCGTGACTTCTGTTTATCTCCATTATTCTCACTCCGCCAGGTTGTGCCGGTTATCAGCAACCGGTCAGTTGATGACTTGCGAAATGAGTAGCTCACCCCGCAACGATAGCGTTGAGTGGGATGCGAGCGGGCCCGGTTTCAGTTTTGCGGAGATTTTTTAAGGTTTTGTGATGCAGTTAATAAAAAGCAGCCAGATGCGCTGCGATTCAGCGGGGAAAAGCGTTTTTTAATAGTTGATATGGACCAGGTAAAATCAAACGACTATGCGAAGCCACGCGGGGAAAGTTATTCATAACTGCTCGTTTAATAACTTATCAATAAAGGGGGTTTTTCTACGCTACCTGATTGCAGTATCAGGTAAACCATAAACTCCACGCCGTTGCGTGGAGTTTTTTTATGTTCTCTCAGGCAATCGCCAGTTCAATGACTTCAAAGAGTTTTTTCGCACCGGCGTTCGATTGCGTCAGCGTGATTTTTTGTTTTTTTCCCTCTTTCAGCCAGAGCGTAATCTGCTTATTCAACGCACCGGAAAAAGTCACCTTCTTAATATCGCTGAAGCGCGTGAAGAATTTGTCTTCAGCCTCAAACATGCCAGGTAAACAGAAGATAGCCTCATCGGTTAACACCACGCCACGATCGCCCTTTCCTGCCACAGTTTCATCAAAGTAGAAAAGGAGATCATCTTTTTTAAGCGGCGGTAATGTCCCCGCTGCGGCAACGGCCTGAATAAAATGAGCGATTTTTTTATCATTCAGTTGATCGTAGCGATAGAAGTGATGATCTTTGTTCGTCGCGTAGCGCTGCTCTGTTTCATGGCTCAACAGGTAGACAGGCTGTTCATCCGCAGGCGTGCTCACTTCAGCCAGTGAGCGGGTTAGCGATGCGCCCACGGCTCCGGCGCCAGGAACGATCGTCGAGGTGACCACCGTTTGGGTAACGTTGCGCGTATAGTCTGCAACGACGGTTCCTCGTGCAGTAGTGTACCCGCTAACGGATTGCGGCAGTGTTGCAGAGGTTTTTACCAGGCTCATCCTGAAAGCCGCGCGCAGCGAAGCGAAAATCGAGGCAATCAGCAGCATAATCATCGGTACAGACAGCAACATCACACAAAAGAGGAAAAAAGTGTGTTTTGGCGTAGCCGAACGTTCATTGAGACGCCCGACAGATACCACCGCCGCGATAAAGTAGACCACGCCACATCCTGCCGTCAGCCACACATTGCTGTCGCTATTATTAAGGTGATAAATAACAGGAATTAAGAGGCTGGCACAAAGCACTACGCTCAGCAGAGCATCCGGCAGCAAATTCTTAATACCTTCAAACGCTTTGCCGATGTTGTACAAAATCCAGCAGATAAGAACTATCCAACCAATAATCGGAATGGCCGCGGCGATAACCATCAAAATGAAGCTGATAACCATGCCACGCAGCATACCGGCAAGATGCCCTTCCGATGCCAGGTAATAAATAAAAAACAGCAGTGCAAAAGCCATCATCCCGGGAAGAATAAAAATAATAGCTTCAGGCAGGAAAAATACGCCAGCCCAAACCGCTGACAGCAGTAAAAAGCACAATCCGGGCCCGATATTCTGCTCTTTCACCGCCACATCCGTATAATTTGTCATTTTATTTTTTAACCTGTTTTTTACTCACGTCTTGCTGTGTGTTCGAAATCGCTTAATAAGTGAAATATTTCTGCAAAAAAAGCCGCTGATTAATTGAAGCAGCGGTTTCTGATCGTGTTATTTCTCGCGGAGAATATGGTTTCCGGCAGGTGCCCAGCGCCATGCATCAATATGATTCTCTGCGCATACTTTCCCGACAATTTGCTCATACGTACAGCCCCCTGATTTGGGGGCTGTAACAAGATAATCCCGTGGGTACTCTACGCCGCCGATCGTATGGCGTCTAATGATATATATCAATCACTTGAGTACTCTCACCTTAACGTCAAACAATTTGCGTTAGGGCGTTGTGCGAAGCGCTTTATACCCATCATTAAAAAACTCCACGCGCGGACGTGGCGTTTTCGCTCTCTTACGCCAGCGGCCAGGCCCCGGCTTCAATTACGCGCGCCGACCCGCTCCACGCAAACAGCGCGAGCGTGCGCTTGTCAGCGTCAGGATAGATGCGGCTGCTGAGGCACGCCTCACCGTCGTTGACAAACACCTCAACTGACGAGCTGTCGAAGAAGAGACGCAGCTCCAGCGACGCGTTGATATCAACCGGCACGCTGCGCATCCCGCACAGCCCATACTGCGGATAGTGACGCGCCAGCACCAGGCGCTGCATCTGCGCATCAACGTAGACGCGCAGTCCCTCGCCGAGGCTGACGCCATACTGCTCCGCGCTGCTGTTAGCGCACTCCCAGCGTAAAAGTACTTCCAGCGCTTCGCCGCTCTCCGGCAGCGTGATTTGCTGATTCTCAAGCCGCGTAACCGGCCACGGCATCCACGCCCCGCGCAGGGTTTCCACCTCTCTTGCCGGACGCATTTGCACGCGATTATCCGCGCTCAGGGTCACTTCGCGCGGCAGCGACAGCATCCCGGCCCAGCCATCCTGCTGCTCCGGCAGCGGCGATTCCCACATATCCAGCCAGCCAATAACAATCCGCCGCCCATCAGGGGTCAGCAGGCTTTGCGGGGCATAAAAGTCATGGCCGTGATCCAGCTCGGTAAACTCGCTCTCGCGCACAAAAGGTTCGCCCGGCTGCCACTGGCCGAGAATATAGCCGCTCTGGAAGAGATTACGGTTGTTGTAGCCCTGCGCCGCGATGCCTTGCGGCGAGAACATCAGCACCCGTTTGTCGCCAAGGGTGAAAAAGTCCGGGCACTCCCACATAAAGCCGAGCGCTTTTTCCGCCTCATCCAGCACGCCGGCGTCCTGCCACTCGCGCAGATCGTCGGAGCGGTAAAGACGAACATGACCCGTTTCGCCGTCGCGCGCGCCGACGACCATGTACCACGCATCCCCTTCCCGCCACACTTTTGGATCGCGAAAATGGTGCAGGCCGGGCGGCGTATCCAGCACCATCCCATGACGTTCAAAATGGATGCCGTCGCGGCTGGTGGCCAGACACTGCACCTGATAAAGGTTGGCCTCATCCGTGGCATCGCCGTGAAATTTATGCCCGGTGTAGATCAGCGCCAGCGTGTCGCCATCGACCACCGCCGAGCCGGAAAAGCAGCCATCTTTATCAGCCGGGCCTTCAGGGGCCAGCGCCACCGGCAGATGCTCCCAGTGCAGCAGATCTTTACTGCGCGCATGCCCCCAGTGCATCGGCCCCCACTGCGTGGAGTAAGGGTGATGCTGATAAAAGGCGTGGTACCAGCCATCAAACCAGGCCAGCCCGTTCGGATCGTTCATCCAGCCTGCGCGCGCCGCGAGGTGGTAGCGCGGATACCAGCGCAGGTTCAGGGTGTCTCGTTTGGCCACAAGCGCCTGTTCAGCGCCGGCAAGTAAATATGTCATAGTCGCTACTCTTTTCGGTTAAATGGTGGAGGGTTGCGGCATCAGCGGGTCAGAAGATGACTTACCGGAACGCAACAGGAAGATGGAGATAAAGGTGGTGGCGAAGACCAGCAGCCCCATGATCAGGTAGGACTGGGCAAAGCCATATTTCTCATAGCTGTAGCCCGCCAGCGGCGACAGCACCGAGGCGATCACCGAGCTGGTGCAGGCGAAGCCTACCAGGTAGAGGGTTGAAGAGAGGCGTTTGTCGAAGTGCAGGCTGTTGTACTTAAAGATCGCCACCAGCAGGATCGGCAACTCGACGGCGTGCAGCAGTTTGGTGATGGAGATAAGCAGCGGCCCCTCCACCAGCCCGGAGGCGATCATGCGCATCGCCATCACCATGCCCGCGAAAATCAGGCCGTTTTTCGCGCCAATCCTGTTTACCAGCCACGGCGCGCAGAACATGCCCGCCGCTTCAAGAAACACCTGGAACGAATTGAGGTAGCCATACATGGCGTTGCCCTCCTGCAACGTCGGGAACTGCGACGAGAAATAGACCGGGAACTGCTGGTCGTAGACGCCGTAAATACAGGTGCCAATCACGAACAGCACCAGCGCCCAGAAACGCGGCAGCGTCAGTAAACCCAGCGCATCGGCGAGAGTTACCTTCCCGCCGCTCACTGCCTCCTGCATCGCGTGCGGCGCAGAGGAGACTTTTAAGCGCGCCAGCAGCACAAAGAAGATCAGCCCGGAGGCGCTTGCCACCGCGAAGTTGAGTTTCGGGTTGATGTTAAACAGCAGACCGGCAAAAAAGGTCGCCACCGCCCAGCCAAGGGATCCCCACATCCGCGCTTTACCAAACTCAAACTGGCTCTGGCGCGCAACGCGCTCGGTGTAGGACTCCAGCACCCCGATGCCGCCGTTAAACGTTAAGCCGATATAGATGCCGCCAAACACGCTGCCGAGCAGGATGTTGATCTGTAACAGATAGCCAAATAGCAAAAAGGCCGGGCCGGAGAGCGCCAGCATAGCGGTCAGATACCAGAGCAGGTTTTTGCGCAGGCCGAGCTTGTCCTGAATAAAGCCATAACAGATCTGCGCAAACAGCGCGGAGACGGAGAGCACGGCGTAAATGATCCCGGTATCCCCCGCTTTTAAGCCCACCTCCTGATGAAGCCAGATGGAGAGCAGCGAGCCGGAAGCGGACCAGGTGACAAAAAAGAAGAACAGTAAGGCACTGAGCAGTGGGTAGCTGTGAGCGTGATGGGCTTTCATCATGACAGTCTCATATTGGAGTTGTGCAGCGATGATAACGTTAACATTGTGCGTCACTCATGGGGTTCTGCTGAGATTCATGATGTTAATCACAAGAGTTAACGTTAACATAACAGGAGTGAGAGGGAGATCAAACTCCGCGCCTGTGACGAAAGCGCAAATACGTTACGATAGCGCCCTCTCTGGCCGCAGTGATTGCGCAAGTAAGCCCGCATGGAGTAACAGATATGGCGTCTCTGAAGGATGTAGCAAAACTGGCGAATGTCTCGCTGATGACGGTCTCGCGCGCGTTGAACAGCCCGCAACGCCTCAAGCCGGAGACGCTGGCGCGGGTGCAGGCGGCGATTGAGCAGACCAATTATGTCCCGGATCTCTCGGCGAAAAAGATCCGCGGCGCGCACGCCTCGCCGAAAACCATCGGCGTGCTGGCGCTGGATACCGTCACCACGCCCTTCTCGGTGGAAATTACCTTATCGATTGAAGAGACCGCGCGGGCGCACGGCTGGAACAGCTTCGTGATGAATATGTTCACCGACGACAATCCGGATGCGATTGTGGATCTGCTGCTCTCCCACCGGCCCGACGGCATTATCTACACCACCATGGGGCTGCGCCAGGTGCCGCTGCCCGCCAAGCTGCTCACCCTTCCCTGCGTGCTCGCCAACTGCGAAAGCCTGCACGATCAGGTCGCCAGCTATATTCCCGACGATGAACAGGGCCAGTACAGCGCGGTAAAAGCGGTGCTGGAGGCGGGTTACCGCCAGCCCCTTTGTCTGCATCTGCCCGAACCGCTGCTTGCCACCGCGCGTCGGCGTAAAGGGCTGGAGCGTGCCTGCCGCGAAGCCGGGGTCAACCCGGACACCCTTACCCACCGCTATATGGCGCTGGGTGACGAGCATTATCGTGACATTCCGGCGCAGGTGCTGGCACATATCCACGCGCAAAAGCCGCAGTTCGATTCGGTGATCTGCGGTAACGACCGCATTGCGTTTATGGTGTATCAAACGTTACTCGCGCAGGGGCTGCGCATTCCGCAGGATGTGGCAGTGGTTGGCTACGACAACATGGTGGGCATCGGCGAGCTGTTCCTCCCTTCCCTTGCAACGGTGCAGCTCCCGCATTATGAGATAGGGCGCCTGAGCGCCCTGCATATTATTAACGGCACTGAACACAAGCAGACCACGCGGGTTGCCAGCCCGTTTCTGCTGCGTGATTCGGTGCTGGCGGCTGATTAGTTTACTGCTTTGCCCAAGCTTTACGCCTCGTTAGCCACAAACCAAAAATCCACGCATAAGCGTGGATTTTTTATCATTCAACTAACGGGCCCTACGTCATTAACGCAGCAGCGACAACATGGTCTGCGGCACCTGGTTGGCCTGCGCCAGCACGGACGAGCCCGCCTGTTGTAATATTTGCGCCCTGCTCATATTTGAGACCTCCGTACCATAGTCGGCGTCATTTATTCGGCTGCGCGCAGCGGAGAGACTGGTCGCCGCCTGGTTGAGGTTGTTTATGGTCGATTCAAAGCGGTTCTGAAATGCCCCGAGCGAACTGCGTTGGGTATCGACGGCTTTTATCGCATCGTCAATGGCGGCAAGCGGATTATTGAGTATCGCACCGCTGTAGGGGGTGACGGTGCCATGGAGCACATCAAAGCCCATTGCTTTTACGCTACGCGCGCTACCGTGAATAAATTCGCCAGAGACTTCGCCAATCGAACCGGAATTTGCCCCCAGGTTATAGTCATCGCTGCTACCTATCGTGAGAACAATCTCTTCGCCATCATCAGCACCCACCTGGAAGCCGTAACCAAACGAACCAGAGCCGCTATCGAGAATTTTGATGCCGTTAAAGTCTGTCTGGCGGGTCACGCGGTTAATCTCGGCCATACGTTCATTCACTTCCGACTGAATAGAGTCGACATCGGAGGCAGAGTTAGTGCTATTTTGCGCCTGCACGGCCAGATCGCGGATACGCTGCAAGTTGTTATTTATTTCGCTTAATGCGCCTTCAGCCGTTTGTGCCAGCGAAATAGCATCGTTGGCATTTCTTGCGGCCACGCCCATGCCGTTAATGCTGGAGGAGAAACGGTTGGCAATCGCCTGGCCCGCAGCGTCATCTTTCGCGCTGTTAATACGCAGGCCGGAGGATAAACGCTGAATTGCAGAGCTTTGCGCCGCCTGGGATTTATTAAGGTTATTTTGGTTGATGAGTGACAGCGTATTGGTATTGATGACGGCCATGCTACAACTCCTTGTAGAAGTAGATTAAAACCAGCGGTGCGGTTATCTATTAGCATCGGCACGAGCATCGAAAACTTTATGCTCATTAAGCAGATTGCGGTAACAAGCGCGATGAAGGCTCGCTACCGCATAACAAAATTTACCCCAGCTGGCCGTGATTTAGCCTTGTCAGAGGCTCATTGACGTCAAACAGTTTGACGGTGATGTTAGTGGCACCAAACTGTTTTAACCGCTCCATATGTTTATCCATATAGCGCTGCGCGTTCGCTTCGCTGTCGAAGAGATAGATTCCTCCCGCTTCCTGAGCGAGCGCATTTTCGGTCCACACTTTCCACAGAAAGCCCGGCTCCTGATTGATTGATTCGGCCAGCTCCATCAGCTGCTGCGACATTTCATCGCCAAACGGGCCGTTAAAATCGAAGTAAATCTGCACTACTTTACTGGCCATACTATCCTCCGTGATGGCATGTTTATGAGCCTGTCGACACTATTTCATCGCTCGCGTAATAGCAAAAAAAAATCCACGCCGGAGCGTGGATTTGCTGTCAGAGCAGGTGATGCCAGTACGGTTAAATATCGTCCGTTGTATGATGTACAACGATTTCCAGGGTGTGGCGTACAATATCGCTTTTCACCACATCCTCTGTGGTCTCGATCATCTTGATCAACTCCAGGATCAAGGCTTTATGGGTAATACGTTCACCGGCTGCCATAACACCACGAATCGCCGCGCCCAGTACCACAGACTCCTCTGCGAGCGTCTCGCCACCGCTGCGAAAATACTCAGCAAGCGAGAGATCAGGCAAATTTTCATATTCGTGTGAATCCAGCAAAACCTGGCTCATCGTTTACCCCGTTTTTTAGTGATAATAACCGTGTCTGTTAATGTTTTTTCGAACTGCTGGCGCTGTTGTCGCCAAACAGCTGGAAAACGTTATCCCTGCTCTGCTCATCCCACTCATCGCGCTCGCTTCCCTTATCGCGCCTTAACGAGGCAAAATTATTGTTGCTGATTTCAGCAATAATCCGCCCCAGCATCTGCCGCCGCTGATTGTCCTGCTCGCTGGCCTCCATCGACCGCAGCCTGTTAATCAGCGCACGTGTGCTAATGGGTGAGTTATCTTTCAGAAGTGACAATACTGCCACTCCGATAAGTTCATCTGTCAGTTGCTCTATTTCACTACTATTCATAACTGCATCTCGGGTTGCCGCTACTTGCCGAACTGCAATTGCGGCATGAAGCCAATTCTCCCTTGGGGACGATTAACTTTTCTGCACGCGCATGAAGCGCTTCATCACCCCGCGAGAATTGACTCAAAAGCCAAAAGTATTGCCGTTGGTCAAACTCTGTTAGCGATCGAAAAGCAGGCCAATAAGCGTGTGATAGTGGCTCTCCTCTTCCGGACCAGAAGCCTGCTCCAGACGGCTCAGCAATTTAGTACAAATTGCCTTGCGGTTCAGGTTGCGTCCTTCGCTCAGGATCTCAACGGCGATCTGTCCCAGCGTCTGCTGCTGAGTCGGGAGTGATGCCTTGTTGAAATAGCGGGTAATGGCATTAGCTGTATTCGGAAAATAACCGTTCTGCTGCATATGTCACTCCTCAAATAGTCCATTAACTTGTTAAAGTAACGTTAAAGTTATACAAAAAACGCCGGTTTGTACATAGTAATTGTACAAGTTTGTTAGCCATCTAATGAATATTTCACAATCTTTATATTTATCAGGTAATTATAACCAGGAAAATTTTTACGCGGTTGAGCAAGGTTGTACAAGCTGAAAAGCCGCGTGTACAAGCGGCACAAACAGCATAATTCTCTGCTAAATCAAGGGAGACGAGGTACTTTGCATCTGGTAGTGTGAGCGCTCATTCACCCGTTTCGGAACGCTTATGCTCACCACCCTCATTTACCGCAGCCATTTTCGCGACAACGTATCGTTTTCGATGCTTGAAGGGATGGTTGAAGCGGCCAATCAAAAAAACAGCCAGGCCAACGTAACAGGCATTCTGCTGTTTAATGGCACCCACTTTTTCCAGCTGCTTGAAGGGCCGGAAGAGACGCTGGATCCGATTTACAACGCCATCTGCAATGATGAGCGCCACTTTAACGTTGTGGAGTTGCTGCGCGACTACGCACCGTCACGACGCTTTGGTAAAGCCGGGATGGAGCTGTTTGATCTGCGCGCCTACGACCGGGAAGAGGTGCTGCAAACGGTGCTGGATAAAGGCACCTCAAAATACCAGCTTATTTATGACGATCGCGCGCTGCAGTTCTTCCAGACCTTTGTCGAAGAGGGCCAGAAAGAGAACTACTTCGAGATCCCGGTCGACGACGAGTGGGAGTTCGTTCCCGACGGCAGCGCCGTTACCCTGCCCGCGTCCGTTGCCGCTACCAGCACCGACTGCCGCTTTGCCTTTCAGCCGCTGATCGATCCCTTCGCCCGGAAAGTGGTAGCGATTGAAGCCCTGCTGCGTACCCCTTCTGGCGATGCGCCGCAGGCCTACTTTGAGGGCCTGACGGGCGATGACCTCTATAAAGCCGATCTTGAGAGTAAGAAAGTGGCGTTTGCAATGGCCACCGCACTCGATATTGGCGCACAGACTCTCTCGGTTAACCTGCTGCCGATGACGCTGGTTGAAGTGCCCGGCGCGGTCGAATTTATCCTGCGCGAAATTGAGGCTAACGGCCTGGTGCCGGAGCAGATCATTGTGGAGTTCACCGAGAGCGAGATCATCTCGCGCCTGGAAGAGTTCACCGAAGCGGTGAAATTACTGAAAGGAGCCGGGATCCGCGTGGCGATTGACCACTTTGGCGCCGGCTTTGCGGGCCTGCTGCTGCTGGCGCAGTTCCAGCCGGACCGCATCAAAATCAACCGCGATCTGATCCAGGATGTGCATAAAAGTGGCTCACGCCAGGCAATTGTGCAGGCGATCATTAAATGTTGTACATCCCTTGAAATTCAGATCTCCGCCGTCGGTGTCGAGAAAGCTGAAGAGTGGATGTGGCTGGAGTCGGCGGGTATCTCCCAGTTCCAGGGCTACCTCTTCGCGCGCCCGGACATCAACGGTATTCCAGCAGTCTGCTGGCCAGAAAAACAGGACGATGCTTAATCGCTCCTTAAGTAAAGCTGTACAAAGTGCTTGTACAGCCTGCAAGGCTTAACTAGGCTTTGCGGGTGTATATCGGGGTTACGAGGAAGTCATGGCGTTTTACAGTATTGGCGAAGTGGCAGAACGGTGCGGAATTAACCCCGTCACACTTCGCGCATGGCAACGTCGTTACGGTTTGCTAAAGCCCCAGCGCAGCGAGGGCGGCCATCGTCAGTTTGACGAAGCGGACATTCTGCGCATTGAGGCCATTAAACGCTTTATCGAAAGCGGCGTCTCGGTCAGTAAAGTGAAAGCGTTGCTGGATGAGACGCCCGTCGGCGTCGAGCAGGGCTGGGCAAAAGTGCAGGAAGATCTGCTGGCAACCCTGCGCCAGGTTAACCCGGCCAGGCTGCGCGCCATGGTGCTGGATATGGGGCGTAAATACAGCGTCGATCAGCTTATCGATGAAGTGATTATGCCAGTGCGCCTGCTGCTGGCGCGGGATCAGAACACCGCGCGGGTGATCTTAAGCCTGCTTGACGGCGTACTGATCGACTTTGCCGTTACCCGCCTGGCGCTCAATCGCCAGCAGGAAAGCAAAGAGGCACTGTTTATCGCGTGGAACAATGACGATCGTACGCGCCTGTGGCTGGAAGCCTGGCGCTTCTCGCAGCAGGGCTGGTCGCTGGATGTGCTCGCCGATCCGCTCGACTCCCCGCACCCGGAGTTTTTCCCGGGAAAGCAGCTGGTGGTCTGGACGGGCAAAGCGCTGACCCAGCGCCAGTCGCAGCAGTTTACCCACTGGCAGGAGCAGGGCTTCGCCCTCACCTTTCACGGCCCGCAGTAAACCGCAGCCTTACGGCTGCCAGGTTTGCTGATTCCCGGACATCTTTTTATCCAGGTAAAACGCGGCGCTGATCAGCGCCAGATGGGTCAACGCCTGCGGGAAGTTGCCGAGCGGGAAGCCGCGCTCATCAAACTCCTCGGCGTACAGCCCAAGGTGGTTGGCGTAGTGCAGCAGCTTCTCAAACTCAATGCGCGCCTCATCGACAAAATCCGCCCGCGCCAGGCATTCGACATACCAGAACGAGCACGGAGCAAAATAGCCCTCCTCCCCCTGGAGCGAATCCGCCGGGGTCTCCTCCTGCAAATAACGCCGCACCATGCCATCGCGCATTAACTTTGTGCGAATGGCGTCGAGCGTTGCCAGCCAGTCGGGATCTTTGGCGCCGATAAAGCGAAACAGCGGCATCAGCAGCATCGAGCCATCAACATCGCTGCCGTTGCGCGTTGAGGTAAAGTGACCCAGCTTCTCATTCCAGAAGTTATGCCAGATATCGTCGCGGATCTTCTGCCGCGTCGCCTCCCAACGGGCAAACGGCATTGAGAGCGACCGCTTGGCACCCAGCCGCAGCGCGCGGTCGAGCGCCACCCAGCACATCAGGCGCGAGTAGAGAAAGTTCTCCGGCTCGCCGCGCATCTCCCAGATGCCGGCATCGGGTGAATCCCAGATCTCGCAGACATAATCCACCAGCCGCATCACATGTTCCCACGCGCGATGGGAGATGTTGTCGCCATATTTGGTCGTCAGATAGACGGCGTCCATCAGTTCGCCATAGATATCAAGTTGCAGCTGTTTATAGGCTTCGTTGCCTTTGCGCACCGGCCTGGAGTTGAGATAACCGGCGAGGTGCGGCAACTCCTCCTCGGTGAGATCGGTTCCGCTGTCGAGGCGATACATCACCTGCAACTTTTTCGGGTCGAACTTACTGTTCTCCATACAGCTGCCGATCCATGCGCCGAAGGCTTTTGCTTCTTCGACGTAGCCCAGGCGGATCAACGCATAGCAGCTGAAAGAGGCGTCGCGCAGCCAGGTGGCGCGGTAATCCCAGTTACGCTCGCCGCCGGGCAACTCCGGCAGGCCAAAGGTCGCCGCCGCGGCAATCGAGCCGTAGCGCTGAGAGGTGAGCAGCTTCAGCACCAGCGAAGAGCGCGTTACCGCTTCGCGCCAGCGGCCGCTGTATTTGCTCTGCGCCACCCAGCTTTGCCAGTAGGCGAGCGTGCGCTGGCGCATCGCCGCCACCTGTTTTAGCGCCGCATGTTTCACTTTGCTGTCGCCGAGCACAAAGGTCGCCGTTTCGCCCGCTTTCAGGCTGAACTCCCCTTCGACCAGCCCTTTTTTCACCTGCAAGGTTTCGGATGAGGCCAGCGTCAGCGCTGCCCCTTTCTTGCCTTTGAAGTGATAAACCCGTTTATCCTCCTTCACCTCCGGCACGTCGCTGGCGTAATTGAAGCGCGGCGAGCAGTGAAGCTTAATTGTCGCCTCGCCATAGATAAGGGTGATTTGCCGCACAATCAGCGGGTTGGCTTCGTCATCCTCGTTGATGGCGATAAAGTCCGTCAGCTCCACCATCGTCTCATTCGAGAGCCAGCGGGTTTGCAACACGTTGGTATCCGGCAAATAGTGCTGAATGGCGCGCCAGCCCTCGCCCAACGGCGCAACGGAGAAGTAGCCGCCCCGTTTAGCATCAAGCAGCGAGCTAAAAACGGAGGGGCTGTCGAGATTGGGCCAGCAGAGAAAATCAATCGCCCCTTCAACGGTCACCAGCGCGCAGGTCCGCAGGTTGCCGATAATGCCGTGTTTATCAATCACGGCGGTGGTCTGAGTGTCGGTTTTCATTCGGATCCTTATGCGTGCGGTTACGCTTTAAGCGTAGGTGACGCAAAGGGTTCCCGCATCTGTGCCAGGCTTAACAGGAACTCATTTCACTGACGCGGAGAAACGCATGACGCAATACGCCTCACTTCCCGATGATCAACTGCAACTGATCGACCGCTACTGGCGCGCGGCCAACTACCTCTCTGTCGGGCAGATCTACCTGATGGATAACCCGCTGCTGCGCGAGCCGCTTAAGCCTGAACATATCAAACCGCGCCTGCTCGGCCACTGGGGCACCACGCCGGGGCTGAACTTTATCTATGCTCATCTCAACCGCGCCATTCGCCAGCACGATCTCAATATGATCTACATCTGCGGCCCCGGGCACGGCGGGCCGGGCATGGTGGCGAACACCTGGCTTGAGGGGAGCTACAGCGAGATCTACCCGCAGGTGAGCCAGGACGCGCAGGGGATGAAAACCCTCTTTCGCCAGTTCTCCTTTCCGGGCGGCATTCCAAGCCACGCCGCACCGGAAACGCCGGGGTCGATTAACGAAGGCGGCGAGCTGGGTTACTCCCTCTCCCACGCCTTTGGCGCGGTGTTTGATAACCCGTCGCTGATTGCCGCCTGCGTGATTGGTGACGGCGAAGCGGAGACCGGGCCGCTGGCGTCAAGCTGGTTCGGTATTAAATTCCTCAACGCCGCGCGCGATGGCGCGGTGCTGCCGATCCTCCATCTCAACGGTTATAAAATTGCTAACCCGACCATTCTCGGGCGCAGCAGCGACGAAGATCTGCTGCATCTGTTTCGCGGCTACGGCTACGAGCCGCTGATTGTCAGCGGTCATGAGCCGGAGAAGATGCACCGCCAGATGGCGCAGACGCTGGAGCAGGCGCTGGAGCGTATTCGCCACTATCAGCAGCAGGCGCGTAGCGGTGAAGCCGCTGAAGATTTACCGCGCTGGCCGATGATTATTATGCGCAGCCCGAAAGGGTGGACCGGGCCGCAAACGGTGGATGGTAAAAAAGTGGAGGACTTCTGGCGCGCGCACCAGGTGCCGGTCTCCTCCTGCCGGGAAGATGACGGCCACCGCCAGATCCTCGAAGAGTGGATGCGCAGCTATCAGCCTGAGGATCTTTTTGACGAGCAGGGGCGGCTGCGCCCGGAGCTGGCCGCGCTGGCACCGGAGGGTGACAAACGTATGGGCGCCACCCCGTGGGCCAACGGCGGTCGCCTGCGCCGCGAGCTTAATACGCCTTCGATTGCCGATTATGCCGTTGATGTCACTTCGCCCGGCGAGACGCAGGCGGAATCCACCGCCGCGCTCGGGGCTTATCTGGCGGGAATATTCCAGCGCAACCGGGATAACTTCCGCCTGTTTGGCCCGGACGAAACCGCCTCGAACCGCTTAAGCAAAGTGTTTGATGTCACCAGCCGCACCTGGCAGGAGCCGGTGAAACCCTACGATGAGCAGCTTGCCGCCGATGGCCGGGTGATGGAGATCCTCAGCGAACATCAGTGTCAGGGCTGGCTTGAGGGCTACCTGCTCACCGGGCGGCACGGCCTGTTTAACTGCTATGAAGCCTTTATCCATATTGTCGATTCAATGTTTAACCAGCACGCCAAGTGGCTGAAAGTGACGCGCAAACTGCCGTGGCGTGAACCGATCTCATCCCTTAACTACCTGCTCTCGTCTCACGTCTGGCGTCAGGATCACAATGGTTACAGCCATCAGGATCCCGGTTTTATTGACCACGTGGTGAATAAGAAAGCCGATATTGTGCGCGTCTATCTGCCGCCGGATGCCAACACCCTGCTCTGCGTGGCGGATCACTGCCTGAAGACCTGGGATCGCATTAACGTGATTGTCGCTGGCAAGCAGCCTGCGCCACAGTGGCTGAATCTTGAAGCGGCGCAGAAACACTGTGCGGCGGGTATGGGGATCTGGCACTGGGCGGGCACCGTCGCTGAAGGCGAAGAACCGGATGTGGTGATGGCCTGCGCCGGTGATGTGCCGACAATGGAGACGCTGGCGGCGGTCGATCTGCTGCGCGACTACTTCCCGGATCTGCGCATTCAGGTGGTGAACGTTGTCGATTTGATGGCGCTGCAAACGGAAGAGCAGCATCCGCACGGCCTGAGCGACGAGGCGTTTGACGCCATCTTCACGGCGGATAAACCGGTGATTTTTGCCTTCCACGGCTACCCGAGCCTGATCCATCGCCTCACCTATCCGCGCAATAATCACCGCAACTTCCACGTGCGCGGGTTTATGGAGGAAGGCACCACCACCACGCCGTTTGATATGACGGTGATGAATGAGCTGGACCGCTTCCACCTGGCGCAGGAGGCGATTGTGCGCACCCCCTCTCTGCAAGGCAAAGCGGATGCGGTGCTGGATGAGCTGGCGGAGAAGATCGCCGAGCATCACCGTTACGTGCGCGAGCACGGGGAAGATTTACCCGAAGTTCGCGGCTGGAAATGGCCCTCCGCCCAGGGCGACGGCGGTGCCCCCGAGTAACCTCTGCAACCGCCCAGGCCGGATAAGGCGAAGCCGCCATCCGGCATGGGCGTGGCGGGAATAATGCCGGATGGCGCGTAAACGCTTATCCGGCCTACGCCGTTTCAGCGGGCTCCGGTTTGGTAGGCCGGATAAGGCGTAGCCGCCATCCGGCAATCGATGACGCAGGGATAATGCCGGATGGCGCGTGAACGCTTATCCGGCCTACGCGGTTCCAGCAGCGACAGTTTTTCATTGGACGTCCATCTCACAGCGACGGTGTTGACCCCCGCTGAAATCGGCGAACCGGAGCGTGAATGACAAGGTCTGGACGCCATGGATGGCGGACAGAGGCGAACCGAGACAGGGAGCGAATCCCCGTAGGGGTGAGCAAGTCGAGTCGAGCCGGCCGCAGTCAGCCACGCGGGAGGTGAGCGCAGTGCGCAGCACCGATTTCCTTGCGGGGCCGCGGGGATTGATAAGGGGAGCGCGGCCGCTTCCCTTATCCCGTTCACCGCACAAGAGATTAATGAAACTCCCGAACGCCTGGTGAACGGAATCATTCCACCAATGCCCCATGCAAGCCCCATCGCCTGGACGGCAAATCACCCAACATCACTCTCCAGCCTCTGCCGATGCCGCAACCCCGGAAACCACCTCATCCACAGCGCCACCACAATCAGCGTCCCTACCCCGCCAATCGCCGCAGCGGGCACCGCCCCCAGCCATGCGGCAAGCATCCCGGACTCAAACTCCCCAAGCTGATTGGAGGTATTGATAAAAATCGAATTCACCGCATTGACCCGCCCGCGCATCTCATCCGGCGTATCAAGCTGCACCAGCGAGCCACGGATCACCATGCTGATCATGTCAAACCCGCCGAGCGCAAACAGCGCCAGCAGCGAGAGCCACATCCAGCTTGAGAAGGCGAATACCAGCGTCGCCACGCCAAAACCCGCGACCGACATAAACATAATGATGCCGACACGGCGCGTCAGCGCACGATGGCTTAGCCAGAAGCCGACCAGCAGCGCGCCCACCGCTGGCGCACTGCGCAAAAGCCCCAGCCCGAGCGGGCCGGTATGCAGCACATCGTGGGCGAAAATCGGCAGCAGCGCCGTCGCGCCGCCGAGCAGCACGGCGAAGAGATCGAGGGAGATCACCCCCAGCACATCCGGCCGGTTACGGATAAAGCGCACCCCGGCAAAGAGGGAAGAGAGCGTGGCGGGCGTGCGTTTTGGCTGCGCCTGCTCATAGCTCAGGGTGATCACCAGCAGCAGCGAGAGCAGATAGAGCGCCGCCGTCACGCTGTAGACCACGTCCGCCCCCGCGGCGTAGAGAAAACCGCCCAGCGCCGGGCCAACAATCTGCGCCGCCTGGCCGGAGACCGCATTCGCCGCCGTGGCGCGTGGCAGAATCGAAGCCGGAACTAACGCTGGCAGCATTGAGATCATCGACGGCGATTCGACGGTTTTGGCGCAGGAGATAACAAAAATCAGCGCCAGGATGACGCCAACGCTGGCGTCCCCCTGCCAGGTGAGCCAGGCGAGCGCCACAATCGCCACCCACTCGCACACCTGCGACAGCAGCACCACGCGGCGGCGGTCAAACTGGTCGGCGATATGCCCGGCGGGCAGCGCCAGCGTCAGCGAGGGAATAAACTGCACCAGGCCAATCATCCCGAGCCAGAAGGCACTCTGCGTCTGGGAGTAGATCTGCCAGCCGACAATAATCGACAACATCTGAAAGCCAAAGCTGGAGCTGGTGCGCGCCAGCCAGAAGGCGACAAAGGATCGGTGCTGCAATAAACGGCCATCGCTGGCGGATAACAGGGGTGCCATAACATCTCTCTATGGGTGGTAATTAATGTCCGGCCGACGGCGCGCCGGGCGCACCGCTACGCACAAACGGCGGGCGGGCAAACCAGATAACGATCATCAGTGCTAAAAAGAGCCAGCCCAGCAGCCAGAAGTAGTCGATGGTCGAGAGCATATAGGCCTGCTGCTCAAGAGTTTTATCCACCGCCGCCAGGTGCTGCTGCGTTGCGCCCCCCATCTTATGCAAATAATCCGTCGCCGCCGGGTTCCACTGCGAGACGCTTTCGCTGAGGGTGGCATGGTGGTAAATCTCACGCCGCGACCAGATCCAGGTGGTGAGCGAGGAGGCAAAAGAGCCGCCCAGCACGCGGAAAAAGGTTGCCAGGCCGGAGCCTTCCGCCACCGCCTGGCCGTGCAGGTTAGAGAGCACAATGGTGGTGATGGGCATAAAGAAGAATGCCACACCAATGCCCATAAACATCTGCACTTCGGCAATGGTGCGGAAATCGACCTCGGTATTGAACTGCGCGCGCAGCAGGCAGGAGGCACCCATGGTCAAAAACGACAATGTTGCCAGGATGCGCAGGTCAACTTTATGGGCGTAGCGCCCAATAAACGGCGTCAGCAGCAGTGGCAGAAAGCCCATCGGTGCCGCCGCCAGCCCGGCCCAGATCGCCGTGTAGCCCATCTGGGTTTGCAGCCACTGCGGCAAAATAATGTTGATGGCGAAAAAGGCCGCGTAGCCAAGGGTCAGCGTGGCGGTGCCGATGGCGAAGTTGCGATCCTTAAACAGCCGCAGGTTAACGATCGGGTGCTGCTCGCCAAGCTCCCAGATCACAAACGACACCAGCGCAATCGCCGAGAGCACTGACATGATGATGATCTCGTTCGAGGCGAACCAGTCGAGATCGTTGCCCTTATCCAGCACCACTTGCAGCAAGCCAACGCCAAGCACCAGCAGCGCAATACCGATGTAATCAATCGGCGAGGTGGTGGTGGTCTCTTCCCGCTCGCGCAGCTGCATCCAGACGACAATCGCCGCGAAGATGCCAATCGGCACGTTGATGTAGAAGATCCACGGCCAGGCGTAGTTATCGGTGATCCAGCCGCCGGTGATCGGCCCGACAATCGGTGCCACCACCGTCACCATTGAGAGCAGCGCCAGCGCCATGCTGCGTTTGCTGGTGGGGAAAATGACCAGCAGCAGCGTCTGGCACATCGGGAACATCGGCCCGGCGAAAAAGCCCTGTAGCGCACGGAAGACAATCAGCTCCGTCATGCTGTGGGCAAAGCCGCACAGAAATGAGGAGAGGGTAAAGAGCGCCACCGAGCCAACAAACAGCCGCAACTGACCAAAGCGGCGGGTAAACCAGCCGGTAAGCGGCAGCGCAATGGCGTTACACACTGCAAATGAGGTGATGACCCAGGTGCCCTGATCGGCGCTGACGCCGAGATTACCGGCAATGGTCGGCAGCGCCACGTTGGCGATGGTGGTATCCAGCACCTGCATAAAGGTCGCCAGCGACAGCGCAATCGTCGCCAGCAGCAGACTGGGCGGCGTAAATGCCGATTTATCTTGCATCGCGTCTCTCTTAGCGGGCGGCTACCGGCTGGCTATTATCATGAAGGATCTTCGCCACCAGAGCGTCGGCCTTATCCAGCGCGTTCTGGTAGACATCTGTTGCGAAACGCGGCTGCGCGACGCTCTGCTGCGGCAGCAGGTGCCCTTCGGTATCGCGAATATCGACGCGGGCGGCCATCGACAAGCCGACGCGCAGCGGATGTTTCTGCATATCATGAGGGTCGAGGGTAATGCGCACCGGCAAGCGCTGGACAATCTTGATCCAGTTACCGCTGGCGTTCTGCGCGGGCAGCAGGGAGAAAGCGCTGCCGGTGCCAATGCCGAGGCTCTCAATCGTGCCGTGATACTCCACGTCATCGCCATAGAGATCGGCGGTCAGCGTCACTTTCTGCCCAAGGCGCATGGTGCTCATCTGGCTCTCTTTGAAGTTGGCATCTACCCACACCTGATCGAGCGGCACAATCGACAGTAGCGTGGTGCCGGAATCGACACGCATGCCAAGCTGCACCGCGCGCTTTGCCACATAGCCACTCACCGGCGCAACGATGGTGCTGCGGGCGTTATCGAGAAAGCGCTGACGCAGGGTGGCGATGGCGCTTTTGATCTCCGGGTGGCTGTCGATAACGGTGTCATCGACCATAGCCAGATTGGTGTTGAGCGTCTGCTGGGCGGCAATCAGATCACTTTTCGCGCTGGTGACGTTGTCACGATAATGGGAGAGATCCTCTGCGGTGACTGCGCCGGTGGCGAAAATCTTCTGCCGACGCGCGTAATCACTCTGCGCGGTTTGCAGCGCCACTTTTTTCGCCGCCACCTGCGCGCGGTAGTTATCCGCCGTGCTGTAAAGCCCGCGCACCTGGCGCACGGTGCTGGCGAGGTTGGCCTGCGCCTGTTGCAGCGCAATTTCGGTATCGGCCGGGTCGAGCAGCACCAGCGGCTGCCCTTTTTGCACAAAGTCGCCCTCATCAACGGCGACCTGAGTAACGGTGCCGCCAATCTGTGGCGTCAGCGTTACCTGATTGGCGCTGACATAGGCGTCGTCGGTGGTTTCGTAATAGCGGGCATAGAGCAGATACCAGGCCAGGCAGCCGGCGGCGATAATCACCAGCAGCACAAACAGAATGGCGAAGTTGCGCTTACGTTTACTCGGCGCGCGTGCAGGTTGAGCAGCTGAATCGGTCATCTTGATCACCTTTCAGAAAAACTTAGCGATAGGGTTGGGTTGCGCCATCAGGCAGCATTTTGATCAGCAGCGTGACCAGCTGTTGCGCTTCATCCTGGCTGAGGCGCTCGGTGAGTGAGGCGAGGATCGACGTCAGCGCCTCATTCTGGAAGCGATCGCAAATCACCCGCCCCTTCTCCGTCAGGCCGAGGATCACCTGGCGTTTATCGTCGGGGTTGGTAGTGCGCACAATCAGATCGCGCTTGACCATGCGCTCAAGCATGCGGCTCATGGCACCGGCGTCCATCAGCAGGTTTTTGCTCACTTCGACCGGGCTGGTGAAGCCTTTATAGATGCTGATCAGCACCTTGAACTGCGCGGCGGTGATATCCGCCGGGGAAAAGTAGTGGCTGAGAAGCTGGTCTTTAAACTGGTTTGCCAGATGGATCAGCAGGCCGAGGTGCAGCTTCGGGTTAGGGTTATGCGCAGAGTTCGTCATGTTATTTGCCTGGTCAATAATTACAAATGAAATTACTGACCAGGCAGATAACTGTCAATGGATTGTCAAGATAAGCGCACATTTTGTCAGTTTTCGACCACCACATCCCCGTAGGCCCGATAAGCGCAGTGCCATCGGGCAACCCCGCATTGCCGGATGGCGGCTTACGCCTTATCCGGCCTACAAAACCACGCAACATCGACATACGTAGGCCCGATAAGCGCAGCGCCATCGGGCACTTCCGCAACGCCGGATGGCGGCTTTCGCCTTATCCGGCCTACAAAAACACGCAACATCGACATTCGTAGGTCCGATAAGCGCAGCGCCATCGGGCAATACCGCAATGCCGGATGGCGGCTTACGCCTTATCCGGCCTACAAAAGCGAATCGCATCGGCTCATGCGCTGAACCTCATTGCTTCACTATATGAAGCACTTTTCCGGCGCAATTTTTGATAAGCCTCACGCAACGCAACACGGCGCTCGCCTGCCCGGCTGCGATCCCCAACACTCCCTGCACGATAACAACAACGCAGATACCCTACTCACTACGGGAGGCTCAATGGAGCACACCACCTCACAGCCCTACGACGGCACGGAGCAGAAAGTGCCGGCCCGTCGCACCGCCAAAATTATGCTCTCGGCGGGCGTCGGGCACTTTATCGAATGGTTCGACTTTGGCCTGTACGGCACGCTGGCAGCGATCATCGCCAGCAACTTCTTTGTCAGCGACGACCCGGCGATTGGTCTGCTGAAATCCTTCGCTGTCTTCGGCTCCGGCTTCTTAATGCGTCCGCTCGGCGGTCTCTTCTTCGGCTCGATGGGCGACCGCCAGGGGCGGCGCAAAGTGCTGGTGACGGTGATCGTCATCACCTCCATCTCCACCTTTGTGATGGGCATCTTGCCCACCTTTCAACAGGCCGGGATCATCGCGCCAGTCCTGCTGGTGCTCACCCGTCTGGTGCAGGGCTTCGCCGCCGGGGGCGAAAGTTCCGGGGTGATTACCTATCTCGCGGAAAGCGCGCCGCCGCACCGCCGCGCGACGCTCACCTGCTGGAGCGAAAACTTCAGTTTTATGGCCTTTGTCTGCGGCTCCGGGCTGGTGTTGCTGCTCACCCATACGTTGGGTGAAGCAACGATGAACGACTGGGGCTGGCGCATCCCCTTCCTGCTTGCCGCCCCGCTTGGCCTCGGTGGGCTCTATATGCGCCGCAATATGGAAGACTCCGCCGAGTTCCATAAGCTGAAAGCCAGCGGAAAAATCGAAGCCTCGCCGCTGCGTAAAACCCTCTCCACCTCAATGACTGCCCTGCTGTTTTGCACCGGCTTTGTGGTGGTGAAAGCGGTAAGCAGCTGGGTGCTGCAATCTTTTATGCCGGGTTATCTCTCCACCCACCTGCACTACAGCCGCACCGACTCCTACCTCATCACCACCCTCGGGCTGCTGAGCGTGGCGATCTGTATGCCACTCACCGGCTATCTCTCAGATCGCTGGGGCCGCCGCCCGCTAATGTTAATGGGCTGCGGCGGTTTCATTCTTTTCACCTGGCCTGCGATGCTGCTGATGAGCCAGGGATCGGTGGGCGCCTCGATTGCCGCCATGAGCCTGCTCGGCGTGTTTGTCGCCATGTTTAATGGCGGCTGCGGCGCGGCGATGGTCGAGCTGTTCCCGACCGCTATCCGCTACGGCAGCATCGCCATTGCTTACAACCTTACCGTTGCGGTGTTTGGCGGCGTGACGCCATTCGCCTCGGCGGGGCTTATCACCCTGACCGGCGACCCGCTCTCCCCGGCGTGGTACGTGATGGGCACTGCGCTTATCTCCTTTATTGTCGTGTGGATCGCCAAAGAGACCGCCGGCAAAGTTCTCGATTAACCTGACCTGGAGTTGTCATGAAGATCAGCCGTATCGACTGTTTTCCGCTCAAAATCACCACGCCGCAGGCCTATCTCGGCGGCGAGGTCAAGGCGAGCGACAGCGATTATTACTACCGCCCGGAGTACCGCTGCGTCTATTCGCGCAAGATGGAGACCTGCCTTGTCAAAATCACCACCGACAGCGGTCACGTCGGCTGGGGCGAAGCCCTCGCGCCCGTCGTGCCGCAGGTGATTGCCGAGCTAATTACGCAACTCTTTGCGCCGCTGTTAACCGGCCAGTCGCCCTTTGCCAGCCAGGTGCTCAATGCGCGGATGTATGACGCAATGCGCGATCGCGGCCATATCACCGGATATCACATTGACGCGCTGGCGGCGGTGGATATCGCGCTGTGGGATCTGAAAGGCCAGATCCTCAACCAGCCGGTTTTCCAGCTGCTCGGCGGCGCGTTTCGCGAGCAGATCCCCTGCTATGTCTCTGGCCTGCCGGAGCCGGATCTCCCGGCGCGCTGTGCGCTGGCGTTGCGCTGGCAGCAGAAAGGCTTCAACGCCATCAAACTGGCGCTTGGCTACGGCGTGCAGCAGGACGTTGAGAATGTGCGCGCCATCCGTGACGCACTCGGCCCACAAGCCAGCCTCTTTCTCGATGCTCACTGGAACTACAGCGTGGCGCAGGCGGCAGAGCTGGCCAACGCTCTGCATCCCCTTGGCGTCGGTTTTCTTGAAGCGCCGCTGCTGCCGGAGGATATCGCCGGGCACCGCGAATTGCGGGCAAAAAGCCCGCTGCCGATTGCGCTGGGCGAAACCGAGCGCACCCGCTACCAGTTCAGGCCCTTTATTGAACAGCGGGCGATGGACATTGTGCAGCCGGACGTCGGGCGCACCGGCATTACCGAGCTGATGCATATCGCTTCACTCGCGCAGACCTGGAATTTGCAGGTCGCGCCGCACCTGAGCGTCGGCCTCGGGCCCTGCATTGCCGCGTCGATCCATGTCGCCGCCGCGCTGCCGAATCTCTTTATGCTCGAGTATCAGCCGCCGGTGTTTGAGCTTGCCAACCAGCTGCTCGATACGCCGCTGGTGTGTGAAGCGGGTCATTACGCGCTGCCGCAGGGGGCGGGTCTGGGAATTGCAATCAATGAAGCGCGGGTACGCGAATCAGTAATGGGGGTCACATGTTAAAGGGTAATGTGCCAATTCTGGCGACGGCGTTTGATGAGCATGGTGCGGTGGACTTTGGCTCCATCGAGAAGTTAGTGAAATTTCTGCTGGCCCAGGGAATCGACGGGCTGGCGCTGTTTGGCAATGCGTCGGAAGGTTATGCGCTAACGACCGGGGAAAAAGAGGCGCTGTTTGCCTGTGTGAAACGTCTGACCGGCGCGTTGCCCCTTATTGCTGCCGCGGGTGGCGCTTCTGCGGTGGTGGCGATTGAAGATATTCAGCGCGTGCAGCGCTGGGGGGCGCAGGTGGTGATGGTCAACCCGCCGTCGGTGGTGAAACCCGGCCCGCAAGAGATCTATAACTTCTGGCGCGATATCTGCTCCGCCTGTGACATTGACATCATGGTGCAGGATGCGCCGCTGATGACCGGCGTGAACATCCCGGTACCGACGCTGGTGAAGCTGTGCGAGGATTTCCCCTCCATCAAATACATCAAGGTGGAGCAACCGCCGACCACGCTGAAGATCAGCGCCCTGAAGCAGGCACTCGGCGATCGCGTCGGGCTGTTCGGCGGGCTGAATGGCGGTTTTCTCTATGAGGAGCTGCGCCGGGGCATTATCGGCACCATGCCCGCCTGCGAATTTCCGGAGGTGATTAACGCTATTCTCCACGCCTGGCAGCATGACAAACAGGAAGCGCAGGCCATTTTCTACCGCTACCTCCCCTTCCTGCGCTACGGCGTGCAGCCGGGGCTGGGTGTTGCCATCCACAAAACCGTGCTGCACCAGGCGGGCATTTTCGCCACCGATGTGGTGCGTGAACCGGCAAAAGGGCTTGATGAGGAAACGCGCGACGAACTGCGCGATCTGACCCGTGCCCTGCCGCTGGCAGTGCTGGAGGCGAGCCGATGAACTATATCGCGGTGGACTGGGGCAGCAGCAATTTCCGCGCTCTCAGCGTGCGTAACGGCGAGGTGTTTCGCAGCGTTGAGGCCGAATGCGGCGTGGGCAAATGCGCGCGCGAGGCGCTGCCGGATATTCTGCGCGAACAGCTGCTGCGCCTCGAAGAGGGGTGGGATGAGACGCTGCCGGTGCTGTTATGCGGCATGGTCGGCAGCAATATCGGCCTCGCAGACGCGGGCTATCTGGCGCTGCCGCTCAGTTTTGCCCAGCTGACGGCAAAGGGGCGCGCACTGCCGGGCATTCTGCCCAACCCCGTTACCCTGCGTCCCGGTATTTGCGACCGGCGGGTGATGGAGATCTGCCGCGGGGAGGAGATGCAGCTTGCCGGTGCGCTGACCCTGACCACCAGCCAGACCTTCGCCGCCGTCGGCACCCACAGCAAATGGCTGACGGTTAACCGCGCGCAGCAGCAGGTGGAGAGCCTGCGCACCCTGATGACCGGCGAGCTGTGGAATCTGGTGCTCAACCACTCGATTGTCGGCAAAGGGCTACCAGAGCAGTCGGCATCAGACGAGGCGTTTCTGCGCGGTGTGCGCACCGCCCGGCAGGTTGAGTCCGGCGAGACGACGCTGGTGAGCGAGCTGTTTCGCTGTCGCGGACACTATATTCTCGGCGATCTCGACCCGGCAGCAACGGGCGCGTGGCTGTCGGGATTACTCATCGCTCATGAGATTCTACAAGGCCACCCGCGCGACGAGGCGGTCTGCTTTATTGGCAGCCAGGCGCTGCTGCCGCGCTATGCCTTTGCCTGCGAGGCGCTCGATCTCCCCTTCACCACCCTTGACGCGGAGCAGGCGCTGATCGCCGGGCTGAATGAGGTATTCCGTGATGAAGCCTGAGCAGATTGTCGCCATCCTGCGCGGGATCGCCCCCGCCGAGTGCATCGAACAGGTGGCCTGCCTGCGCGATCACGGCATTACTACCATTGAGATCACTACCAACTCGCCGCAGTGGGAGAGCAGCCTTGCGCGCGTAGCCTCGGTGTTTGGCGACGCCATCACGCTCGGGGCAGGCACCGTGTTGACCGCGCAGCAGGTGGCAGCGTGCCGCGCGGCTGGAGCGCAGTTTATCCTGACGCCAAACCTTGACGCGCGCGTGGTTGAAGCCGCACAGCAGCAGGGGCTGCGCGTCTGCGCCGGGGTGTTCAGCAGCAGTGAAATTTTTCGCGCCTGCGAACTGGGGGTGGATGTGTTGAAGGTTTTCCCCGCCTCGGCGCTGCCGCTGAACTTTCCACAGCTGATCAAAGGCCCGCTCCCGAAGGCGCTGCCCTTCTCTGCCGTCGGCGGCGTGGATGTCAGTAATGCGGCGGCTTATCTCGCCCACTACGACAGCGTTGGGATTGGCTCATCGCTCTATAAACCGGGGCAAACGGTGGCGGTGACTGCGCAGCGCTGCCAGCAGTTATTACACCGGGGGGAGTGATTCACCGCTGATCTTGCGCGCGGCGGAGATAAGAAACTGGCGCAGGGTGTCGATATTGACCATGTCGCCACCGATGTTGGAGAGCGCAATCGCCGCCTGCATGCCCGGTATGATGCAGGCCAGCCGGTAATCCCCTGGCGCCCACGCCTTGCCAAACACCTGGTGCTGGCGCGCCTGCTCAATGTCCGTTTGCAGAAGATGGTAATCGTGGATGCCGATACGATTGATGATCTCCTCATCGCTGAGGGTCGCGAGCAGTTTGATGCCTATCACCGAATCGCGCACCGGCCACGACTCATAATTGCCAATCGCGCGGGCGATGCTTTTGCCGCCGCGCGTATGTAGCAGATAGACCACCTGGTTCCCGCTGAGCACGCCAATCACAATCGAGACGTTATGGCTGCCGGTCTCCTCCAGCATCTCCAGCGCGGCGGTATAAAAAGCGGAGTGATGAATCGCGCTGGCGGACAGGCGGTGAATACCCATACCGAGGCGATATTTGCGCTTCGCATCCTGCTGCACCATCTCTAATGCCAGCAAGGTGTGCATCAGGCGCGTCACTTTCGCCGAGTCCAGCGCCAGCTCGCGGCCAATCTCACGAATGCCAAAGGCGCGGTTGCCGGTCGCCAGTAAATTCAGACAGCGAAACGCGTCAAATACCGTACTGTTCAATTTCGTCATTCATCTATTCTCTGCCGCTTCGCTTATTTGCGCTGCTCAAGCATAGCCCGCTTTGAGATTGTTCTCAAACTCGGCGAAATAAGGGTTTTTTCGCTGCGTAATTTGACTAAAGAGCAGTTCCAGCTAGTTTTATTTGTGGGTGCGAAAAAACTTCGCTTAATAATGAGATGAGTTTTTAGATCATAGGGAAATTATTATTAGCTGATGACTTGCACATATTTCAATTAACGACTAAGGCGAATCATTCCCGGTTCGTTATTCGAAAAATCATCACCGCAAAAATATATTTCTGTGCTACAGCGAAACGCTGGCACACAATTCCCCTTACGCGAAAACGACGAAGAGAAGGATTACATTATGACACCTCAAGAAAATTATCATGACTGGTTACGTGATGCCCACGCGATGGAAAAACAGGCTGAGTCGATGCTGAAGTCCATGAGCGAGCGTATCGATAACTACCCGGACCTGCGTTCCCGTATTGCCCAGCATTTAACCGAAACGCAGGGTCAGATCCAATTACTTGAAGAAGTTATGGATCGCAATAATATTAATCGTTCGGTAATGAAAGATGCCACCAGCAAAATGGCCGCCATGGGCCAGGCTTTCGGCGGCATGTTTGCACCGGATGAAGTTGTTAAAGGTTCAATCAGCAGCTACGTCTTCGAGCAATTTGAGATTGCCTGTTACACCTCCCTTATCACCGCAGCGGAAAAAGCCGGCGATGTTGCCAGCGTAGATATTTTCAAACGCATTCTTGCCGAAGAAGTCGCAATGGCGGAATGGGCGCTGAATCATATTCCGGACGTTACCGCACAATTCCTGCTTCGCAGCGATGCGGATGGCGTAGAAGCGAAAAAATAATTATTAGAATTCAGGAGGCAAGCAATGTTTCGTCACGTAAAACAACTGCAATATACGGTTCGCGTTAGCGAGCCAAACCCGGGTCTCGCCAATCTGCTGCTTGAGCAGTTTGGCGGACCGCAGGGCGAACTGGCCGCGGCGTGCCGCTACTTCACTCAGGGTCTGGGTGATGATGACGCCGGGCGTAAAGAGATGCTGATGGATATCGCGACCGAAGAACTCAGCCACCTCGAAATTATCGGCTCGCTGGTCGGTATGCTGAACAAAGGTGCGAAAGGCGCACTGGCGGAAGGCACCGAGAGCGAAGCGGAACTCTATCGCTCCCTGACACAGAGCGGTAACGACAGCCATGTTACCTCCCTGCTTTACGGCGGTGGCCCGGCGCTGACCAACTCTGCGGGTAAACCGTGGACGGCGTCCTATATCGACACCATCGGCGAAGTGACAGCCGATCTGCGCTCCAACATTGCCGCCGAAGCGCGCGCAAAAATCATCTACGAGCGCCTGATCAACCTCACCGACGATCCGGGTGTGAAAGATGCGCTCGGCTTCCTGATGACTCGTGAAGTGGCGCATATGATGTCGTTTGAAAAAGCGCTCTACTCGATTCGCAACAACTTCCCGCCGGGCAAACTGCCGCCGATTGAGCAGTACAGCAACGTCTACTACAACATGTCGGAAGGCGATGATCCGCGCGGCAGCTGGAACAGCGACGAGAACTTTGAGTATGTTGCCAATCCGCAGCCGGCCGTTGATGGCGGTGATGGTCTGATCACGGTGCAACTGACGCCGGAACAGCTGGCGATGGTGAAAGCGATGAGCGACCGCACCATGTCTGATCCGTCCGTTGAACCGATTACCGGTTTTGAACTGGGAACCGGCGAACCGAAGTCGAAAAAGTAATTCAGCTTGCGGTTAACAAACACACCCCCTGCGGGGTGTGTTTTTTTATGCCCTGCCCTGCTGCAATGCACGCAGTTCAAGCGCATCGTGGCTGCAAAAGAGCGTCAGATCCGCTTGATGGGCGCAGGAGAGTTCCCGTAAGCGCTGCTGGTTAACGCGGCGCGCCTGATTGTCCATTCCCATCATCCACTGATAAAAACGCAGCCCCGGCGTGCAGTGGCGTTCAGGACGCCCCATCTCTTCACGATAGAACCACGCATCCCCGCCGTGCAGCAGCCACCCTTCCGGACGCTGGATCGCCACGCCCGCATGTCCCGGCGTATGCCCGGCAAGGGGAATAAGCAGGATCTCCGGCGGCAGGCCGCTCAGAGCATTTACCGCCTCGAAACCAAACCACCTTTCTCCCTGCGGCGCGTAACCCTGCCAGCCGGAGTGCGCGCTCCACTGCCCGGGCCGGTAACGCTCGCGCTGAAGCCAGCTGTGGCGCTGCCGGGCGGTGTCGATCTCCTGCTGCATCAGGTGTACCTGCGCATGAGGGAAATCGGTCAGGCCACCGGCATGGTCAAAGTCGAGATGGGTCAGCACGATATGGCGGACATCTTCCGCCTTAAAACCGAGTGCCTGAATGCGCGACAGCGCGGTCAGCTCCTCGCGGCGCTGGATGTTGTTCATCAGGCGAAAGAAGCCCGACAGACGGCGCTGTGGGGCTTGCATATCTTCGCGGCCAAAACCGGTATCGACCAGCACCAGCCCGTCGCGGTCAGTCTCAATCAGCAGACAGTGGCAGACCAGGTGCGCGTGTAGTCCTTTACTGAAGCCGTCATACAGCGCGCCGCCAAGCGGGCACATGCACCCGCAGTTAAGGTGATGGACGATCATCGTGACCTCCCGAGGAGTCAGTGAGAATGGGCTGCGCCTTCAGAGACCGGAACGACGCGAAGCTGTACCGCCTTCCCCTGCTCCCAGGCATCTGCCCCTTTGGCGACAGGGTTAGCCGGAAGATCGGCGCGCTCGGCTTTAATCTCTTCGGTATTGATATCGAAGCGGCGATCGCGGTCAACCAGCAGCGCCGGGTTGAGCTGCCCATCGGCGGTAAAGCCCATCATCAGCGCCGGTGTGCCAAGCGGCAGGGTTTTATCGCGATCCGTGTGCCAGGTGTGGAAGGTTTTGCCGTAGGTGTTGACGATTTTGCTCATCAGCGCCTTATCCGCCACCGCAGGCAGGCCCGGCGCGACCAGGCTGCCGGATTTCACCTCATAGCGATGGCTGTGCCAGAGCTTTTTCTCCTCCGCTGGCAGGGTCTTGAACAGCCGCTCGCTGATGATGTACTCGACACCCATCAGGCGCGCATCGCGGGTATTGCCGTCGTAGATCACCGCCTGCATCACATCTTCATTTAACACCGTGACATAGTGGTGCGCCTCCATCTGCCCCTTCTGGTTGCCGCTGTAGAAGTGGAAGCCGTCAAGATAGGTGCTGATGGCGTCAATAGGCGGTCGGGACTGCATCACCGCCGCGCCGCTCTCCAGCGTCTGTAATTTACCCGAGGTTTTTTCACCGGGGATCGGCGTCTGCGGCGGGGTGTTATTGGCGTTGCATCCGGCAAGAGCGAGGGGAAGTACGAGGTACAGGGCCAGCCTTTTCATTGTCTCTCCTTTGATCATGATCTGGAGTTATGAGGGTAGCCCATTGCGGCTATTCAGCCAGTGAAAACGGCAAATCAGATCGGCGCAAACGCAGCGGTGGCGCGGGCTGCACGATATATCACCCTCCATAACCGGGAAATGTGCCGCTGAGCGGTCTGTTTTTTAAGAAAGGTATTAACTATCAAATCCGTAGATTCATCCAAGTACCTTTAAATATGGCGGCGAGATATCGTAGCGGCATACGTAAGCCAATGGAGCCAGTTATGAGCACGTCAGACGAGACTAACCGCGATGCCGGAATGGGCAAATGCCCGTTTCATCATGAAGCCAGCAAGCCGGAAACGAAAAGCAGCGGCCCTACCACCAACCGTGACTGGTGGCCGAACCAGCTGCGTGTCGATCTGTTAAATCAGCACTCCAGCCGCTCGAACCCGCTGGGCGAGCAGTTCAACTACCGCGAAGCCTTTAAACAACTCGATTACAGCGCCCTGAAAGCCGATATTCGCGGCGTGCTCACCGACTCCCAGGAGTGGTGGCCCGCAGACTGGGGCAGCTACATTGGTCTCTTTATTCGTATGGCCTGGCACAGCGCCGGTACCTACCGCACCGTTGACGGACGCGGCGGCTCTGGCCGTGGTCAGCAGCGTTTCGCCCCGCTCAACTCCTGGCCTGATAACGTTAGCCTCGATAAAGCCCGCCGCCTGCTGTGGCCGGTTAAACAGAAGTATGGTCAACAGATCTCCTGGGCCGACCTGATGATCCTCGCCGGTAACGTTGCGCTGGAGAACTCCGGCTTCCGTACCTTTGGTTTTGGCGCAGGCCGCGAAGATGTCTGGGAACCGGATATGGACGTGGACTGGGGCAGCGAGAAAGAGTGGCTGACCCACCGCCACCCGGAAAGCCTGGCGCAGGCCGCTATTGGTGCGACCGAGATGGGCCTGATTTACGTTAACCCGGAAGGGCCAAACGCCAGCGGGGAACCGATCTCCGCCGCCGCCGCGATCCGCGCGACCTTTGGCAATATGGGTATGAATGACGAAGAGACCGTGGCGCTGATTGCCGGTGGTCATACGCTGGGCAAAACCCACGGTGCGGCCCATGCGCCGGATTATGTCGGTGCCGACCCGGAAACCGCGCCGCTGGAAGCGCAAGGGCTTGGCTGGAGCAGCAGTTATGGCAGCGGCGTTGGCGCAGATGCCATCACCTCCGGGCTGGAAGTGGCCTGGACGCAAACCCCGACGCAGTGGAGCCACTACTTCTTCGAGAACCTGTTCAAATATGAGTGGGTACAGACCCGCAGCCCGGGCGGCGCGATCCAGTTTGAAGCGGCCGATGCCGATGCCGTCATCCCGGATCCATTCGACCCGGAGAAGAAACGCAAACCGACGATGCTGGTGACTGACCTGACGCTGCGTTTTGACCCGGAGTTCGAGAAAATTTCCCGCCGCTTCCTCAACGATCCGCAGGCGTTTAACGAAGCGTTTGCCCGTGCGTGGTTCAAGCTGACCCACCGCGATATGGGGCCGAAATCACGCTACATTGGCCCGGAAGTACCGAAAGAAGATCTGATCTGGCAGGATCCGCTGCCAGCGGCAGTGCATCAGCCAAACGGTGCCGATATTGCCAGCCTGAAAGCGGCGATTGCCGAATCTGGCCTGTCGGTGAGCGAGCTGGTCTCTGTCGCCTGGGCGTCGGCCTCCACCTTCCGTGGTGGCGACAAACGCGGCGGTGCTAACGGCGCGCGTCTGGCGCTGGCCCCGCAGAACGGCTGGGAAGTGAATGCCATTGCGGCGAAAGCGCTGCCTGCCCTGCAAAGCATTCAGCAAACCTCCGGCAAAGCGTCGCTGGCGGATGTAATTGTGCTGGCAGGTGTGGTTGGGGTGGAAAAAGCGGCAGCCGCCGCCGGGGTGCAGATCACCGTTCCCTTCACGCCAGGCCGGGTGGATGCGCGTCAGGATCAGACCGACGTCGACTCCTTTGCCTTGATGGAGCCGCTGGCCGATGGTTTCCGTAACTATCGCCGCGTCTGGGATGGCGTCAGCACCGAAACGCTGCTGGTGGATAAAGCCCAGCAACTGACCTTAACCGCGCCGGAGATGACCGCGCTGGTTGGCGGCCTGCGTGCGCTGGGTGCCAACTATGATGGCAGCAAACACGGCGTCTTTACCGACAACGTGGGCGTGCTGAACACCGACTTCTTCGTTAACCTGCTCGATATGCGCACCGTCTGGCAGGCGAGCGACGAGAGAAGCGAACTGTTCGACGGCCGCGATCGTCGCAGCGGTGAGGTGAAATTTACCGCCACCCGCGCCGACCTGGTGTTTGGCTCCAACTCGGTACTGCGCGCCCTGGCGGAAGTCTATGCCAGCGCCGACGGTAAAGAGAAGTTTGTCACTGACTTCGTCGCTGCCTGGACGAAAGTGATGAATCTGGATCGCTTCGACCTGCTGTAAGCTTGCCTCACCATACACGCCTGCGCCGCCTGAAAAGGGGCGCAGGCTTTTTTTTTGGCAAAAAAATCCCGGCGGGCTGCCGGGAAAAGTGTGTGATAACGAGTTGAGTGCGGCGGCAAAAGGGCCGCCAAAAATTCGGGTAACAACAGATCAAGCCGCAGGCTTTCCGGCAGGCTTGCGGTCATTAAAAGGGATGATTGTCACGCCGGTGTGACAGTTGCGTGGCATTTTAGCCCGAGGTGTGGGAAGTCTCCTGCTCCAGCGTCAGCACAAAATGGCGATCGTGGCGTTCGATCTTCGCCCCGCTCAAGCCATAGTTGGTGGTTAACATAAAAAAGGTATCGGCATCGACATCAAACGCCAGCTCGACCTGCTGATATTTGCCCGATGTCGCCATCTGATACGCCTGTTTCAGGTTGTACGCTTTTGCTCTGGACATGAAGCCCTCTCTGCGTAGTGCCGTTGTAGAAACCATCGCCCCTATTCTTATAGACTGCTTTTGCCAAACTAGCCGCCAATTTTTCCACTAAATAGCCGAAATCCCCACGTGTTGTAGAGCAGCGTCACCGGCACCAGCACGCCATAACTGATCAGCAGGAATTTTTGCGTGGTGGGCGGGGCCGCCGCCTGGCTGAGAGTAAGATGCGGCGGCACGATCCACGGAAAGAGCGTGAAGGCGAGCAGGCAAAAGGCCACGCTGACCATCACCAGCACGCCGAGCAGCGGCAAAAAATCACGCCCTTTGCGCAGGCCAACAATAAACAGCGCCATACCCGCAAGCGCCACGGCAAGAGAGGGCCCCCATAAGAATGGGTTGAGCAGATGCTGCCGCCAGCTCTCCTGCAACTGCGCGCACCACACCAGCAGCCCCGCCACCATTAACAGGCTGACCAGCGCCAGCCATGGCAAAAGCCGCCGCGCCCAGGCGCGCAGTTCGCCCGTCATGCGCCACACCAGCCAGCCCGCACCGAGCCACGCATAGCCCAGCGCCAGCGCCACGCCGCAGTAAAGGGGGAAAGGCCGCAGCCACTCAAACCCGGTCCCGGTAAACTGCTGCCCGTCGGTAGTGATACCCTGCATCAGGGCACCGACTACCACACCCTGCGCCAGCGCGGAAAGAAGTGAGCCGCTAAAGAGCATCGCGTCAAAAAGCCGCGGCGCGTGGGGGCGAAACTCAATCGCCATGCCGCGCACCACCAGCGCCAGCATCATCACAAACAGCGGAATATAGAGCGCGCTCAGCACAATGCCATACGCCAGCGGAAAGAGGCCGAGAAGGCCACCCGCCGCCAGCACCAGCCAGGTTTCATTCCCGTCCCACACCGGCAGCAGCGAAAGGTTGATATCCTGCCGCGCCTGCGGGCTGCGCTGAAAGGCGGTAAGGATCCCGGCACCGAGATCGGTGCCATCAAGTAGCACGTAGATCAGCAGACTGCCCGCCAGCGCTACGGCGGAAAGCGTTTCAAGCCAGGGAAAACCGAGGATCGTTAACATGCTACTGCTCCCCCTTGCCGCTACGCTGCGCCACTTCCGGTGCCGCGCCCGGCTCATCCTCAGTGGGCAAGTGCGACATCAGTTTCAGTAAAAACCACAGGCCGAGGGCGAAGACCAGTAAATAGACCAGCACGGTGGCGATAAGCGAGCCGAGCACCAGATGCCCGCTAACCGGCGAGACGCTCTCTGCGGTGCGCAACACGCCATACACGCTCCACGGCTGGCGTCCGGTTTCTGTTACCCACCAGCCAGCGAGCATCGCCACAAAGCCAGCCGGAGCCATCAGCACCATCACGCGCTGCAACCAGCGCGCCTGCCACAACCTGCCGCGCAGGCGCACCACCAGGCCTGCGATCCCGCATGCCAGCATCAGCAGACCGAGGCCAACCATCAGGCGAAAGGCCCAGAATACGCCCGGCACCCACGGCAGATCCGCCGCCGGATACTGATTCAGCGTATGGATGCGCCCCTGCAAATTGTGCCGCAGATAGAGCGAGCCAATGTTGGGGATGGCGACTTCGTAATGGTTACGCCGCGCCTGCATATCCGGCAGCGCAAAGAGGCGCAGCGGCTCGCCCTCACCCGCCGGTGGCGGATCCCACGCGCCCTCCATCGCCGCCAGTTTGATCGGTTGATGATCGCGGGTGTTCTCGCCGTGCAGATCGCCCAGCACCACCTGCAAAGGTGCCAGCAGTACCAGCATCCACATCGCCAGCGAGAACATTTTGCGGGCGGGCAGAGCGCGTGCGTCGCGCAGCAGATGCCATGCACCGCAGGCTGCCACCAGGCAGGCGGTGCCGAGCAGCGCCGCCACCGTCATATGCGCCAGCCGCCACGGGAAAGAGGGGTTGAAAATAGCCGCCCACCAGTCGACGGGCAGAAAACGCCCGTCGGCTGCCAGGGTATAGCCGTCCGGCGTCTGCATCCATGAGTTGGCCGCAAGGATCCAGAAGGCGCTAAACAGCGTACCGATGGCGACAATGGTGGTAGCCATAAAGTGCACCCACGGGCGCACCCGGCCCATACCGAAGAGCATCACCCCCATAAACCCTGCCTCGAGGAAGAAGGCGACGAGGATCTCCATATACATCATCGGCCCGAGTATCGCCCCGGCGCGGCTGGAGAGTGCGCTCCAGTTGGTGCCGAAGACAAACTCCATCACCACGCCGGTGACCACGCCGACCGCCACGTTGAGGGCGAAGATCTTGCTCCAGTAGCGCCAGAGCGAGAGCCACACTGGCTGCCTGCGCCACAGCCACATCCCTTCCAGAAACATCAGAAACAGCGCGAGGCCGAGGGTGAAGGCCGCCAGCACAATATGAAAGCCGATGGTGAAGGCAAACTGGCTGCGCGCCAGCAGCAGAGCGAGCTCCTGGCTCATTACGCGTCGCTGGGTTTGCCGGTGAAGGCGGAGATCGGTTTATCCACCGGCTCCTCCATGCGCCGCGAAAAAGCTTTCAGCCCCTGTAACAGCGGCTGCACGGCGCCCCACAACTCATCGTCCTGCAACATCTTCCACACACCCTGCACGCCCGGCGCTTTATGCTGCTCCTGCGACGGCGGCTGGCTGAAGGCTTCAGCCATATCGCGCAGGCCAAAGGCCAGCTTGTACATCTTGTCCGGCGAGACGCTGGAGAGCGCCATCAGCAGCACCGAGATATTTTGCAGGGCGTTGAGCGTGCCTTCGCGCTGCAAGCCCTTTACTAACACCTCGGCGATTTCGTTATTGGCACCAACCACATCGTTGGCGAGGCGCAGCACGCCGTGTTTGTGCAATGTCTGGAGTAGACGCTCCAGCTCTTCATGGGCGTCGGGGCCGATTTTGGCCGGCTCCGGCTGATAATCAATTGCTTTAGCCATTAAAATTTCTCCGGATGGGGTTCGCTTGCGAGAGGCTGGCGGTAGTCGTCGCGCTGCCACTTCTCTTCGACAGGCACCTTATCAATCGGCGTGCGGCTGCCGTGGCGGAAATTGTGTTTCGGTAGCGGATCCGGCAGCGGCGGGCGATCGAGCAGCGTCAGGCGCACCGCCAGCTCTTTGTAGGCCGGGGTATTCACCTGCGGATCGTGGTGCTCGCCGGTAAGGATATTGACGCCCTCTTTGCCGTGATGAATAGGGATAAAGAGTTCATTGCCCGCCACGCGATCGGTGATCACCACCGGCACGTCGATCTCACCGCGTCGGGAGGTGAGTTTCACCCAGCTTCCCTCCTGCAACCCGCGCGCGGCGGCAAGGGTCGGGCTGACCTCAACAAACCAGTTTGGCGACAGGCTGGTGGTGCGTCCGCCCTGCCCGCTCTGGTTGGTCGACTGGAAATGCTCCAGCATACGGCCATTGTTAAGATGCAGATCGTATTCGTCATCGGCGCTCTCTTCCGGCGCACTCCAGCTTAACGGGTAGAGACTGGCGCGGCCATCCGGCGTGTTGAAGCGCTCGGTATAGAGCAGCGGCGTGCTGCTGCCATCCGCCTTCACCGGCCAGATCTGCGATTTCCACCCTTCAAGGCGCTGATAGCTGACGCCCGCGAAGCTCTCCGCAATACTCGCCGCCTCATGCATAATCTCCTGCGGATGTTGATACCCCCAGTCATAGCCCATACGCGCGGCCAACTGGGTGAGGATCTGCCAGTCCGGGCGGCTGTCGCCAAGCGGTGGCATTACCGGGTAGAAGCGCTGGATGCGCCGCTCGGTATTGACGAAGCTGCCCTCTTTTTCCACGCTCGGGCAGCCGGGCAGCACCACGTCGGCAAACTGCGCGGTGCGGCTGAGAAAGAGATCCTGCACCACCAGGAAGTCGAGGTCAGTGAAGCCTTCATGCACACTGCGAGCATCGGCATCCGCAAAGGCGGTATCTTCGCCAATCACATACATGGCGCGGATCTGCTTTTCGCGCGCCATCTTGACCATCATAAAGTTGTCCTCCCCCACCTCCAGCGAGAGCCTTTCTGCCGGCACGCCCCAGGCGTTGGCCCATTTCGCGCGCACGGCAGGATCGCTGACCGACTCATACCCGGGGTAGAAGTTTTTCAGGCAGCCAAAATCGCTCGCCCCCTGCACATTATTATGTCCGCGCATCGGATAGCCGCCAGTGCCAGGCCGCCCGTAATTGCCCGTCACCAGTAACAGATTGGAGAGCGCGGTGCTGGCATCCGCACCGTGGCTGTGCTGCGTGATGCCCATCGCCCACATAATGCAGACGCTCCCGGCCTTGCCGATCATTTCGGCGGCGCGGGTGAGCTGATCGAGGGGAATGCCGGTCTGTTCGGCGGCAAAATCAAGTGTGAAGGGGGCCAGCGACTGGCGATACTCCTCCACCTTGTTGACCCTACTGGCGAGAAACGCCTCATCGGCATAGCCGTTATCAAACATGTAGCGCGACATGGCGCTGGCCCAGGCGAGATCGCTTCCAGGCTGAATGCGCAGGTGCAGGTCGGCGCGCTCGGCCATTTCGTGACGACGCGGATCGACCACCAGCCACTGCTGCCCGTGGTGCTTTTTCGCCGCTTTCAGACGCGAGGCGATCACCGGATGGTTTTCGGCGGTGTTGCTGCCAACGATGATCACCAGATCGGCCTTAATGAGATCTTCAATGGTACCGGCATCGCCGCCGTAACCAACGGTGCGGAACAGCCCTTCTGTTGCCGGGTTCTGGCAGTAGCGGGAGGAGTTATCGACGCTGTTGGTGCCAATAATCGCGCGGGCAATTTTCTGCGTCAGGTAGGCCTCTTCGTTGCTGCCTTTGCTGGAGCCGATAAAACCGATGCTCTCCGCGCCAGCGTTATCGCGGATGGAGAGCAGACGTTTCGCGACCAGATCGAGCGCCTCATCCCAGCTTGCCGGGCGGAAGCGCCCGTTTTCACGAATTAGCGGCGTGGTGATGCGCTCCGGGCTGTTGATAAAGTCCCACGCAAATTTACCCTTCACGCAGGTGGAGATGCTGTTGACCGGCGCTTCAACGCTCGGCTGCACCTTTAACAGGTGGCGATCGCGGGTCCACATCTCGAAGGAGCAGCCGACGCCGCAGTATGTGCAGACGGTTTTGGTGCGTTTAATCTCCTGCTGACGCAGATGGGTGTCGATCACCGAGACGCCGGAGATAATCTCCGCCCCGGTGGAGTTCTCCAGGGTTTTGATGATGTCGATCAGCGGGCGCTTCAGCGACTGGCGCATTGAGGTGAACGGCCCGGCGTCGGGCTGCATGCTCTTCTCCATCAGCGCATTACAGGGGCAGACCGTCACGCAGTGCCCGCAGCTTACACAGCTGGATCCGGCAATCTGTGTACCGCCGTCCCATAACACGCGCGGGTGCTCCATGGTGTAATCGATGCTCAGGGTTTCGTTCACTTCAACATTCTGACAGGCATCCACACAGCGGCCGCAGAGAATGCACTGATCGGGATCGTAGGTGTAAAAGGGGTTGGAGTGATCTTTGACATAGGGTTTGCGCTCAAACGCATAGCGCTGGATCGGGATATGCATATCCACCACGGTGTTATGCAGCGTGCAGTCGCCGGTGTTGTGTTCGCAGACGGTGCAGTAGAGTTCATGTTTTGCCAGTAGCCGATCCATCCCCTCTTCGCGCGCTGCGCGGGCAGGTTCGTTTGCCGAGGTGATCACCATCCCTTCGCGGCTACGCAAGGTACAGCCGCGTACCAGCTCTCCTTCCGATTCCACCCAGCAGACATCGCAGGTTTGCAGCGGATCGAGCGCCGGGTGATAACAGACGTGGGGCAGTTTCACATTACAGTGTTCAAGGAAGGGGATCAGCGGCATGTCCGCCGGGCCAATAAGGGGCTTACCATCATAAATGACGGTACATTTTTGCAGGCTCATGTTACTTCCTCACCAATAAAGGGCTGTACGTCCACTCCCGGTGCAATCGGTCGCGCTTTTCAGCGCGCATCGTCGCCCCTGTTCGGGTGGCGTATCGGTTATTAAGGTTTAAACGTAGACCCTGCCGCCCCGCTGAGCCAAACGGCCACGATATATTTATTCGTAAGCCTAAGATTTCTCTCAAAACCATAAGCAAAAGTGATATATCACCCCCTTTCGAACGTAAATTTTTGTCAAAAAAAGCGCAGCGCAAGAATGTTTTGTGACAATCAATGCCGATAGTTTCGTAGGTTATTATTGGTTTTGTCTTTTATTTATCGCTAAGTCGTTTATTTTAAAGATGCCTTTCAGATGAGCGTTTGGTCTAATTAAAATATATCCTCGTTGCAGATATTATATTTTTCCTGATCGCCTGCCTCCCCCTGCCGTTTGACTATTCCACAAGCGGGTCTAAATTTAATGACGAACGCCGGCGACACTGCTGAAAAATAAAGTGTCGTTAAACTGAAACAACGAAACAGGAGAAATATTATGGCTGAACATCGTGGTGGCTCAGGTAATTTCGCCGAGAATCGTGAAAAGGCATCAGAAGCAGGCCGCAAAGGCGGTCAACAGAGCGGCGGTAATTTCAAAAACGATCCGCAGCGCGCTTCCGAAGCAGGGAAAAAAGGCGGCCAGAATAGCCACAGCGGCGGCCGTAAGTCTGGCAATAACTAATATTGCTGTGATGGAAAATCACTGCTTTGAAATTAAAGATTAATAACTGGCGAGCCAGCGATGGCTCGCTATTTTTAACGCTATTATTGGGTGGATATTATGCAGATTAATACGCTTAACGACCTTTTTATTCATGGTTTGTCTGACATTTACAGCGCCGAGAAGCAGCTGGCGCGCGCACTGACCAAAATGGCGCGTGAAGCCTCTAACGCTGAACTGGTACAGGCCTTTAAACAGCACCTCGAAGAGACCCACGGTCAGATTGAACGTATCGATATGCTGCTGGAAGCAGAAGCCAACGTGAAACTGAAACGTATGAAATGTCACGCGATGGAAGGTCTGGTTGAAGAAGCGAACGAAGTGATCGAAGCGAGCGAAAAAGGCACCCTGCGCGATGCCGGCCTGATTGCCGCGGCGCAAAAAGTAGAGCATTACGAAATTGCCTCTTACGGCACGCTCTGCACGCTGGCAAAACAGTTGGGCTATAAGAAAGCCGCTGAGCTGCTGGCGCAAACGCTGGAAGAGGAGAAAAATACTGATAATCTCCTGACTAAAATCGCCACCAGCAAAATTAACCAGAAAGCAGAAGTGGAATAATTCCCCACTTCGTTAGGGCTGATAATTGCTTTAAATGACAACGGGTTAATCTCCGGTAAATTTAAAGACGTTATCAGCCAGAAATAGTATGCGCACACCAAGGTAAACGGTACGGCAAAAGTCAGGCAGGGCGATTCCTTGTTATTACGCAGCAAATTAGCCGCCATAACAAGCACGGTTATTGTTATAAGAATGACCTAATCCCTTGATTTAACACTTTGATTAGCCGTACTGAACTAATTTAACGCTCATGGTGCGCATCAGCGGCGTAAATTTTAACTGGCGCGGTCATTATGACCCACGACTCCTGGAACATATTGCGGCAATGTCGGCACGCCGATTCGCGAGATGTGCTGCCGTCACCGATGAGGAACGAGATATGCAACAGAACCTGAAACGTGTAAGGAATGTCCGTGTTAATTCGCGCACCAGCGCCGATCTCGGCTGGCAGGTGCAGGATGAGTTTGAACGTACTCGCCTGGAAAAACCCTTCGTACCGGTACAGGTGGCCAGTAATGAAGAGACTGAGCCGCAGACGCACCGTGAAGCGAAGCTCGATCCGCTCCAGCAATACCTCGTCGCAAGGATGGCGAATCGCCAGCAGGTGCAGGAGCTGGCTGAACAACATGAGTAACAGAGGGTAAAGACCCTCCCGCTACGTGCCTTGCCTGACTTGCCCGGCCTTTATGCGCCGGGCATTTTTCTGTCCGCCTGTTGACTTCTTTTGTTATCAGCGTACTTTTCAGGACATGAAAACATTCCTGATTATTGTGCCCGATGGCGGCATGCTGTTTGAATCCGCCGGTATTGCCGACATTCTGATGCAGGCCAATCGCCTGCACCCGGACGGTGCCGGTGAACCTCGTTACACCCTGCGTATTGCCACCACCCAACCTCACCCGGTGATCCATGGCCAGTCCGGTTTAAACCTGTTAGCCGACCACCGGCTGCCGGAGATCGATCCGCGCAAGCCCTGGGACACCATTATGATCACCGGTCGCGGTAACGATGAAGAGGAAGGCACGGCGGTGGTGGACTGGCTGCGTCTTGCCGCCCCCCACGCGCGCCGCGTGGTCTCCATCTGCGGCGGTGCGATGCTGTTGGCGCAGGCGGGCCTGCTGGATGGCCGCCGCGCGACAACCCACTGGCGGCTGCTGGAGACGATGCAGCGTTGCTATCCCACGATTACGGTCGAGAGTGGCCCGCTCTATATTCAGGATGGCCCGGTCTGGACCTCCGGCGGCGTCAGCTCCGGGTTCGATCTCACCCTTGCGCTGGTGGAGGAGGATTACGGGTTTACCCTCGCCCGCGATGTGGCGCAGGATCTGGTGATGTATCTGCGCCGCCCCGGCGGGCAGTTGCAGTTCAGCCGCTACCATCTGCAGCAGGCGGAAAACAGCGGGCCAATCAGCACCCTGCAAAGCTGGATTGTGCAAAACCTGGCGGCGGATTTAAGCGTTGAGGCGCTGGCCGAACAGGTGGCGATGAGCCCACGCAATTTTACCCGCGTCTTTACCCGCGAAACAGGCATCTCCCCGGCGCGCTATGTGGCCGAAGCGCGCCTTGCCGCCGCGCGCGACAGGCTCGAACAGAGCCGCGACACGCTGGAGCGCATCGCGCAGCTTACCGGCTTTGGCAGCAGCATCAACCTGCGCCGCACCTTTGAGCGCCAGTTGCACCTCACCCCCGGCGAATATCGCCAGCGTTTCCACCGCCGCACTTTGGCGTAAAGTGATCCTTTTTTGTCATTTACGCCAAAAGATGCCAGGCCTACAGTGAATGCAGATCCCGAATGGAAGGAGAGCATCATGGTTAAGGTTGGCATTAATGGTTTTGGCCGCATCGGCCGCAACGTGTTACGCGCAGCGCTGGGCAATGCCGAGGTTGAGATTGTGGCGATTAACGATCTCACTGACAGTAAAACCCTCGCGCACCTGCTGAAGTATGACTCGCTCTCCGGCACCCTGCCAGTGCCGGTTGAGGCGGGCGAAGGCGAACTGAGGGTTGATGGCAAAGCGATCCGCGTATTTAGCGAGCGCGATCCGGCCCTGATTCCGTGGCGCGACGTGGGTGCAGAGATTGTCATCGAAGCGACCGGCTTTTTTACCGACCGTGAGAAAGCGGCAGTACATATCAGCAGCGGCGGCGCAAAGCGGGTGATTATCTCCGCGCCGGGTAAAAACGAAGATTTAACCATTGTGCTGGGCGTGAACGACGGGCAGTACGATCCGCAAAAACACCATGTGGTGAGCAACGGCAGTTGCACCACTAACGGCCTGGCTCCCGCCGCCCAGGTGCTGCATCAGCACTTTGGCATTGAGCATGGCCTGATGAACACTACCCACGCTTATACCAACAGCCAGGCGCTGCACGACCAGCCGGAGAAAGATCTGCGCGGCGCGCGCGCGGCGGCGCTGTCAATTGTCCCCTACTCCAGTGGCGCGGCAAAAGCGCTGGGGAAAGTGATCCCGGAACTCGAAGGTCGCCTGACCGGATATTCGTTACGCGTGCCGGTGCCGGTGGTGTCGATTGTTGACCTCACCGTGACGCTGAAGCGCGATGTAACAGTAGATGAGGTGAATAACGCCTTCCGCGAAGCGGCAGCCGCCGGGCCGCTTAAAGGGATCCTCGGTTACAGCGATGAGCCGCTGGTATCCAGCGACTATCAGGGCGATGCGCGTTCATCGATTATCGACGGACTGTCGACGCTGGTGATTGGCGGCAATATGGTGAAAATCCTCGCCTGGTACGATAACGAGTGGGGATTCTCCAACCGCCTGGTTGAGCTGGCGGCGCTAATGGCGAAACGCGGGCTGTAAGCGGATTGCCGGATGGCGGTTACGTAAACGGCGTTACTGAAACGGCGTAGACCGGATAAGCGTGTAACGCGCCATCCGGCATATTCCGCGGCACCGCTTGCCGGATAGCGGCTACGCCTTATCCGGCCTACAAAAACGGAGCCACTGAAACGGCGTAGGCCGGATAAGCGTGTAACGCGCCATCCGGCAATTCCTCCGCGGCACCGATTGCCGGATGGCGGCTACGCCTTATCCGGCCTACAAAAACGAGCCTTCAGCAACACCGATATTGCCTTTACCTCCGGTCTCACAGCGAGGGTGTTGACCCCCGCTGAAATCGGCGAACCGAAGCGTGAATGACAAGGTCTGGACGCCATGGATGGCGGACAGAGGCGAACCGAGACAGGGAGCGAATCCCCGTAGGGGTGAGCAAGTCGAGTCGAGCCGGCCGCAGTCAGGCACGCGGGAGGTGAGCGCAGTGCGCAGCACCGATTTCCTTGCGGGGCCGCGGGGATTGACAAGGGGAGCGCGGCCGCTCCCCTTGTCCCGTTCACCGCACCGGTAATTAAATCAGCCACCAGACGCCTGGTGAACGGAACCATTCCACCAATCCAACATTCCAGGCCCATTGCCGGATGGCGGCTTCGTTGCTGTAGGCCGGATAAGCGTTTACGCGCCATCCGGCAATTTTTTTACATCGCCATATCCACCACGATACGGCCGGTGATCTTCCCGGCGCGCATGCGATCGAAAATGTCGTTGATGTTCTCCAGCGGCTCCACGGCGATCTCGGCATGCACCTTGTTGCGCCCGGCGAAATCGAGCGCCTCCTGCAGATCTTTACGCGTACCGACAATCGACCCGCGCACCGTGGTGCCATCCAGCACCATATTGAAGATCGACAGATCGAACGTCCCCGGCGGCAAACCGTTCAGCACCATTGTGCCGCCGCGGCGCATCATGGTAGTGGCCTGCGCGAAAGCCTTCGGCGAAACCGCCGTGACCAGCACGCCGTGCGCACCACCAAACTCCTCGTGAAAACGGGTGCCGGGATCCTCGTTCAGGGCATTCACCACCACTGACGCCCCAAGACGGCGGGCAAACTCCAGTTTCTCATCATCAATATCGACCGCTGCGACATTCATCCCCATCGCCACTGCGTACTGAATCGCCAGGTGACCCAGCCCGCCAATGCCGGAGATCACCACCCACTGCCCGGCGCGGGCTTCGGTCATCTTCAGCCCTTTATAGACCGTCACTCCGGCGCAGAGAATCGGCGCGATTTCGTTAAAACCGACGTTATCCGGCAGGATGCCGACATAATTAGCGTCAGCCAGGCAATATTCGGCGAAGCTGCCGTTGACCGAATAACCGGAGTTCTGCTGACCATGGCATAGCGTCTCCCAACCGCCGAGGCAGTGTTCGCAATGCCCGCAGGCCGAGTAGAGCCACGGCACGCCAACGCGATCCCCCTCTTTGATATGCGTCACGCCCGCGCCCACCGCAACCACGTGGCCGACGCCTTCATGGCCCGGAATAAACGGCGGGTTGGGTTTTACCGGCCAGTCACCTTCCGCGGCGTGCAGATCCGTATGACACACCCCGGTGGCGGCGATTTTGACCAGAATTTTGCCCGGCGCCACGGCGGGCACCATCACCTCTTCAATCACCAACGGTTGACCAAACGCCTTCACGACGGCGGCCTTCATGCTTTTCAGTTGCATTTTCTCATCCTCATCCTGATGGATAATCAATAGAGACCCAGCGGGGAACCGCTGTAGCTGACCAGCAGGTTTTTGATCTGCTGATAGTGACTGAGCGCCAGTTTGTGCGTTTCACGCCCCACGCCCGAGTTTTTGTAGCCGCCGAACGCCGCATGCGCCGGATAGAGGTGGTAGCAGTTGGTCCACACGCGACCCGCTTTGATCGCACGCCCCATCCGCCACGCGCGGTTGATATCCAGCGTCCACAGCCCGGCACCCAAGCCATATTCGGTGTCATTGGCAATTTGCAGCGCTTCCGCTTCATCTTTAAAGGTGGTGATACCGATTACCGGCCCGAAGATCTCCTCCTGGAAGCAGCGCATTTTGTTGTGGCCTTTGATAAGCGTCGGCTGAATGTAGTAACCCTTCTCCAGCTTTTCGCCATGCTCAAGGTGCGCGCCGCCGGCGATGATTTCACCGCCCTCTTCACGGGCGATGTTGATATAGGAGAGGATTTTGTCGTACTGCTCCTGAGATGCCTGCGCGCCAATCATGGTTTCGGTGTCGAACGGGTCGCCTTTACGGATGTTCTCCATGCGGGCAATCACTTTTTCAACAAACTGCGGATAGATGGACTCCTGCACCAGCACGCGCGACGGGCAGGTACAGACTTCGCCCTGGTTGAAGAAGCCGAGCACCACGCCCTCAACCGCTTTGTCGATATACTCGGCGTCGCCATTCAGCACATCTTCAAAGTAGATGTTGGGGGATTTACCGCCCAGCTCGACGGTGCTCGGGATGATGTTTTCAGCCGCGCAGGCGAGGATATGGCGACCAATCGGCGTTGAGCCGGTGAAGGCAATTTTTTCGATGCGCTTGCTGCGCGCCAGCGGCTCGCCCGCTTCCATACCGAAACCGTGCACCACGTTCAGCACCCCTTTCGGCAGCAGATCGCCAATCACTTCCATCAGCACGCAGATGCCCAGCGGCGTCTGTTCAGCGGGTTTCAGCACCACGCAGTTACCGGCGGCCAGCGCCGGAGCCAGCTTCCAGGCCGCCATCAGGATCGGGAAGTTCCACGGAATAATCTGCCCGACCACGCCGAGCGGTTCATAGATATGGTAGGCGACGGTATTGCTGTCGATCTCTGCCGCTGTCCCCTCCTGCGCGCGGACGCAGCCGGCAAAGTAGCGGAAGTGATCGACAGCAAGAGGAATATCGGCACCCAGCGTTTCGCGAATAGGCTTCCCGTTGTCCCAGGTTTCCGTTAACGCCAGCAGCTCAAGGTTGGCTTCGATGCGATCGGCAATTTTCAGCAGCACATTGGCGCGATCCTGCACACTGGTTTTGCCCCAACTCTCGGCTGCGGCATGGGCGGCGTCGAGCGCTTTTTCGATATCTTCCGCCCCGGAGCGCGGGAACTCGGCAATCACCTCTCCGGTCACCGGCGAGGTATTCGTAAACCAGCGGCCCTCAATCGGATCGACAAATTCGCCGCCAATATAGTTGCCATAACGCGGCTTGTAAGAGACTTTCGCGCCATCAAGGCCAGGGTGCAGATATTTCATAAGATGTTCCTCGTTATTATCGGTACAGAAGAGGCGTCTCACATCGTGGTGGACAAAAGCATATAAGCAGTTGTTATGCCAACCGCTTATACACTGTCAACAAAAAGCTAAAAAAATTATAAAAATCAACAATTAATAAAATTTTCATTGCGGAAATGTAAAGTGCGGTAACAAAAAAGTGTGATGGCGATTACGGGAAGTGTGTTGCACGTCGCTACATACGCGACACTCATGTGATACACAATTGCAACATTTCAATTATCGGAGAGTAACATGCCATCACGCGCCCGATCGTTGTCCCCCGCCTCGCACGAGGTCAGCCTGCCGCATCAACTGGAAGATTCCTGGCAGCGCAGTTCACGTTATGGATTAACCCGGGATGATGACGTGCAGCCCTGGGTGGCCTCCTCTCTGCTCAATGACGCCCGCGCGGAGAATGGCTGGGTGAACCACCTGGTCGCCCCGCTGCTGGCGCGCCTGCGTCCGCAACTCTCCAGCCATCCATCGATTCTGGTGTTGTCCGATGCCACCGGCCTGGTGCTGGAGACTTACGGTAATAGCGACTTTCTGCATAAAGCGCAGCGCTTTGCCCTCTCGCCGGGCCATTTGTGGGGCGAACACGCGCGCGGCACCAATGCCATCGGCACGGCGCTGGCATTACAACGGCCGTGCGAAGTTTCCGGCGGCGAACACTTTCTTAGCCGTAACGCCGGGCTGTTCTGCTCCGCCGCGCCGGTGTTCCGCCCCGATGGGCAGATTGCCGGGGTATTGGATCTCTCCACCCCGGCGCAAACCCCGCGCCGCGATGCTTCGGCGTTGATCCGCCGCGCGGTGTGCCAGATTGAACATAGCTGGGCCAGCAGCGCGCTCGGCGCAAATCGCTGGTTATTAAGCCTGCATCACGACCGGGCGGTGCTCGGCAGCGCCCAGGAGCTGCTGCTTATTTTTGAAGACAATACACTGCTCGGCGCAAACCGGCTGGCGATGGAGGAGTTTTCCCTCACCGCGAACCACTTTGGCGCGATGGATATTGGCGCCCTCTTTCCGGGATTCAGTGCAAAAGCCGGTGATTGCGCCCTCGAATCGAGCCACGCGCGGCACTATTATGCCCGCCAGACGCTGCCTACCCGACGCTACAGCGCACCACGCACGGTGTATCAGCCGGATCACATGGCGCGCGAGAAGGAGAAAGCGCTGCGCATCGTCAACGCCGGGATCGCCCTGTGCATTACCGGTGAAACGGGCTGCGGCAAAGAGCATCTGGCGCGGGAACTTTTTCAGCGCAGCCAGTGGCATGAGGGGAAATTTGTCGCCATCAACTGCGCGGCGCTGCCCGAGCCGCTGATTGAGTCTGAACTCTTCGGCTATGTGCCCGGCGCGTTTACCGGCGCAAACCCGAAGGGCTATATCGGTAAATGTCGCGAAGCCGATGGCGGCGTGCTGTTCCTTGATGAGATTGGCGATATGCCGCTGGCCCTGCAAACCCGCTTGTTGCGGGTGCTACAGGAGAAGCGCGTGACGCCGCTCGGGGCCAACAGCAGTGTGGAGGTTAACTTCACGCTGATTTGCGCCACCCACCAGGATCTCGCCGCGCGGGTGCAGGCCGGGAGCTTCCGCGAGGATCTGCTCTATCGCATTCAGGAGTTTCACCTGCCGATCCCGCCGCTGCGCGCGTGGCCGCACCTGACGGGCTTTATTGAAAAACTGTGGCATGAGCTGGGCGCTGCCCGCCGCGGGCTGACATTAAGCGATGAGGTGCTCAACGCACTGGCACAGCGACCGTGGCCAGGTAACGTGCGCCAGTTGTTGAGCCAGCTGCGCGTGCTGATGGCGCTGGCGGAAGATGGCGATCGCATTACGCTTAGCGATCTTCCGGGCGAACCGGTCACCGCCGTTAAAACAGAAGCCGCAGGGCAGATCGATGCCCGGCAGGCGATTGCCGATGCGCAGGGCAATATGAGCCTCGCGGCGAAGAAGTTGGGCATTTCGCGCAGCACGCTCTACCGGCGGCTGGAGAAGGAGCAGCCAGGCCGCTAAGCGGCAGCCTGGCTTCATTACCAAAATTACCCGGCAACGGTGGCGTTGATCCAGTCCGCATAATAACTGACGCGAGTGAACTGCTGCGCTGGCAGAATCAGATCCCGCGAGACAATACCGACAACGTAACGGCTGCCGTTGTAATCAGCAAACAGCGGGCCGCCCGAATCGCCCCCGGCGGTGGCGTAACCAGCACAGATATGCATCTGCGGCTCGAAATAAGTCGGCGGATAGAACTGCGGGACATCGATACACTGGCTATCTGGCAGCACGCTTAAGTGCCCTTTATAGAGCACATTGGGTTGCAGGCCATTTTCATTCACGCCAAAACCGACACCGGTAAGCGGAATATCCGTCAGCGCCGCGGGAGGCTCATCGCCAGCATTATTTCCGGTCAGTAGCGCAAAATCGGTGCTGGTGGTTTCGCGAGCCAGTTTAATTAAGGCGATATCATATTTAGCCGTCCCCTCCATTGTCCACTCATCATATGAGGGGTGCACAACAACTTTCTCAACCGGCACACTCTCTTTTATTTTCAGCGGCTGGTAACTTTCCGCGCCAATTAAAATATTGGCTTCGGTTAAATCAAACATCGTGGCGCAGTGGGCGGCGGTTAATACCCAACGGGAATTAACCAGTACACCTCCGCAACGGTGTCCGGCGAGCGTATTATTAGCGTTGATGGTGATAAACTCAGGAAATTCGCCGGGTTGCGCGGGTGTGCCGTTGACGATCCTGACCATGCGGTCACTGGCTGAAGCAATATTTATGCTGCTAAAGGACAAAAGCGCGGCGGCAACGCAAAGCGCCGTTTTAATTTTTGGGGTCACTCTTTTCTCTCCGAAATAGGGCTGACACTCACGCAGGGCGGCAATAATCCCGCCTTTTTTGAAATAGCGTGATTCTGTTAACCGGGTCATAGTGATGATTTAAAACTGCGTGAAATATATAAAGCGAGACGCGGGAAGTAAACAGAGACACTTTTCCTGTTGTTGCGATTATTCTCAACGCACTCTGCGCACAGGGCCTACGAAATGATTTAACGCTTTATCATTGCGGCTTCGTCATTAAAAAATAGGCTGGCATGGCACAGCGGATTATCTGTTGATTGATATCTGGCGATAACAGACGCGGGCGAGTAAGATAGCCATTCACCGTTAAGCGTTTGATTATTCAGACAAATGATAAAAAGGAAATCATAGGTTATATGGATACTTCAACTTATTCGCTCGCCAATGGCATCGCTCTTACCCTGCGCACGCCTGCTGCGGCAGGCCCCCACCCCACCGTCGTATTGTGTCACGGCTTTTGCGGCATCCAGCCGATTCTGCTGCCGGCTTTCGCCGAAGCCTTCACCGCGGCCGGTTTTGCTACCGTAACCTTCGATTATCGCGGCTTTGGCGACAGCGAAGGGGAGCGTGGACGCCTGGTCCCGGCTATGCAGATTGAGGATATTCTTTCGGTTGTGGCGTGGGTCGCCGAGCAGCCCGCGCTGGATACCGGGCGCATCGGATTGTGGGGCACCTCATTTGGCGGCTGTCATGTATTCGCTGCTGCCGCGCAGGATGCGCGTATAAAATGCGTGGTCAGCCAGCTGGCCTTTGCCGACGGTGAAGCGATCGTCACCGGCCATATGAATGAAGGCGAAAAGCGCGCTTTTATCGACACGCTGGATAAGATGGCGCAGAAACAGCAGGCGACCGGCAAAGAGATGATGGTGGCGATCACCCGCGTGCTTTCCGATGCCGAATCGAAAGCATTCTTTGAGGAGAACCGCGTCCGCTTCCCGCAGATGGATATCAAAATTCCTTTTTTGACCGTTCGCGAAACGGTGAATTATCACCCCGCTGAGTGGGCAGCAAAGGTGACCTGTCCGACGCTGGTGGTGATTGCGGCGGAAGATAGTGTCAACCCGCCAGCACAAGGCCGGGCGCTGTTTGAAGCGGTGGCAGCAACGGAGAAAGCGCTGCACGAAGAGGCCGGTGCGCGCCATTACGATATTTACAGCGGAGAGGCGTTTGAGCGTGTCAGTAAGGTGCAAACCGCGTGGTTTGCCCGTCATCTTTAGGGCATAAAAAAAGGCGCACCGCGGTGCGCCTCTCTTATTTACAGCGCCATATCATGCTGTGGCGCGTTTTCGCTCTTCGGCGCGGCTGGCGTCGCCGCCTGCGCGTCTTTCATGTCGATAACCGGCGGCTTGGTCAGCTCCAGCGCGGCGGCGGTGTCATCCCACACCTGCTGCGTCAGGGCGACGTTGCCGTTCAGATGCTGACCAAAGCTCGGCACAACCTCTTTGATCTTGCTCTGCCACTCCGGCGAGTTGAACTGCTCCGGGAACATCTTCTTGATGACGTTCAGGGCAATTGGCGCAGCGGTAGAGGCACCCGGCGATGCGCCTAACAGCGCAGAGAGGGTTTTCGGCTGATCGACCACCACTTCGGTGCCCAGCTTCAGCACGCCGCCTTTATCTTCATCTTTCTTGATGATCTGTACGCGCTGACCGGCCTGGATCAGTTTCCAGTCCTCTTTACGCGCCTGCGGATAGTACTCTTTCAGCGCTTCAAAACGGTCGTCGTCGCTCAGCATCACCTGACCCATCAGGTATTTCACCAGGTCAAAGTTATCCAGACCCACGTGGGTCATCGGCATAAAGTTGCTGGTGGTGGTGGTGCTCAGCAGATCAAAGAAGGAGCCGTTTTTCAGGAATTTAGTCGAGAAGGTCGCGAATGGCCCGAACAGCACCACACGTTTACCGTCAATGACGCGCGCATCGATATGCGGAACCGACATCGGCGGTGCGCCCACGGAAGCCTGACCATACACTTTCTGACGGTGAATGTTGGTCACCGCCGGGTTTTCGGTCATCAGGAAGGAGCCGCCTACCGGGAAGCCCGCATAGTTGTCCGCTTCCGGAATACCGGTTTTTTGCAGCAGCTTCAGCGCGCCGCCGCCGGCACCGATAAAGACATATTTCGCATCAATGGTGTGCTCATCGCCGCTTTTCACATCTTTGATGGTCACATGCCAGGAGTTATCGGCATTACGTTTGAAATCGGTGACTTCAGACGAGGTTTGCAGCGAGAAGTTTTTGCTCTTTTTCAGGCTACCGATCAGCTGGCGGGTGATTTCGCCATAGTTCACATCGGTACCGACCGGCGTCCAGGTCGCAGCCACTTTTTGCTGCGGATCGCGCCCTTCCATCACCAGCGGTGCCCACTGCTTAATTTGCTGATGATCGGTGGAGAATTTCATTCCCTGGAATAACGTGGTTTGCTGCAATGCGGCATAACGCTTCGCCAGATAATCCACATTATCACCCCAGACAAAACTCATGTGCGGCGTGGAATTAATAAAAGAGTGCGGGTTGGTTAAAATACCGCGCTTCACCTGGGTAGACCAAAACTGGCGGGAAATCATAAATTGTTCATTAATTTCCAGCGCCTTGGTGACATCAATGGAGCCGTCTTCACGCTGTGGCGTGTAGTTCAGTTCCATATTTGCCGAGTGACCGGTACCGGCATTATTCCAGCCGTTGGAGGACTCAAGCGCAACGCCGTCGAGCTTCTCGACCATCACCTGTTTCCACTCAGGTTGCAGGGTCTGCAGCCAGGTGCCCAGAGAGGCGCTCATGATACCGCCGCCAATCAGCAGGAAGTCGGTTTTTTGGTTCTCTTCCGCCCATGCGCTGGTCGCAGAGCTGACGAGCATCGCGACGGCGCTGAAGGCAATAATTGTTTTTTTCATTGCAGGCATAATTATTCGGTTAGGTAACAACAAGTGATTCGTGGTGACGCATATTAACGTATTTTTACGTTAATTTAAAATATCATTCACAAAATAGAATAATTTTGTTTTTATTTGCTCTTTGCTTTTTTTAATTAAAAAAAGTAGTGGCGCACTCTGTGTGGACTTATTTTGGCGGGAATTTATCTTAAGGGGAGAAATAAAATTTAGTGCATTTCAATTAAATGGAAAATAAATAACGGCCGCGCGCAGCGGCCGAATAGCCATTATCAGGCCTCTACCCTTTCACTTTTTGCCCCGGCGATCGCCAGACGCAAATGGCGATGGTTCTCAACCAGCAAAACCTGCGCCCGCGAAGCATTCACCCCGGTCAGCAGCATTAAAATGGCAGTGCGACACTCATTATTCGCCTGCACCAGCGCACGTTTCGCCTCTTCACGTGCGCAGTTGCTTGCCGCCATGACTACGGCGATTTGTCGCTCGGCCCAGTGCAGATTCACCGGCGCTATATCGACGCGCAGATTGCCGTAAACCCGCCCGCAACGAATGGCCAGCCCGGTAGAAAACATGCTGAGGATCTGCTGCTGCGCCAGCTGCGCTTTTGGCTCGCTAAAACCGCTTACCGCTTCGGCCCCGGTATCGGGCGCTATGACAATGTCGTCGTGCTGCGCCGCTTCGCACGCCTGTGCACGGGTGATCAACGCCACGCATGCCCCAAGCGCCCTTGCCTGCTGCAGCGCACCGTTTGCCCACGGTGTTTTGCCGCTTAACGACAGCACCACCAGCATGTCGCGCGCCGTTAGCCCCAGCGCCCTGAGATCGTTACCGCCGCAGGCGTAGTCGCTCGCGGCGCGATCCTGCTCTCTTTTCCCCGCCCGTGCGCCACCGGCCATTAACGCCAGCAGCCCGTGCTGGCTATCCGGCGCGAACGCCTCGACGGTATGTACTGCCGCCCGCCCCGACGCACCCGCCCCGGCAAGCACCACTCTTCCGCCCTGGTTAAGCGTCGCGCTGGCGTTATCAACCAGCCGGGCGATCGCCGGCAGGCAGGCGCTAACCGCCTGCGTGACCTCTTCACTCTCCTGATGGATAAGCGTCAGCATATCCAGCGTGGCGAGGCGGTCGATATCGCCCGTGCGGCTATTACGACGCGCCTCCATTGAACCGTTTGGCTTACTGCTCATACCCTGCTCCTTGTTAAAGGTTCCGCACACACTATAAGGGTATTTCCGCTTCTCGCTTGCGAGTGGGGTCACGCTTCCCGGCGCGACTCTTTTTCTTCATTTATAACGTAGCTTTATGAATTGCCGCCCATCAGCGATAATAACTTTTCTCAGATAAATGATTCGGGTTCGGCATGACTCAAATAGCGCCTGCGGCGGCCTCCTCGCGTAAACGGCCAATGAAGTTCGGCACCATGGTGACGCTGATGGTGTGCAGCGTGACGGGTTCCGTGCTGCTGCTGGCCTGCGCCCTCTGGTTCTGGCAAATCAGCAACGCCACGCGCGACGGCGTGAAAGCAACCGGCTTCGCGGTGGCGCGTACCCTTGCCAATGCCCCGGAAATCAGGCGCGGGCTGTTACTGCCGCCTAATAGCAATGTTATTCAGCCTCTTGCGCAGGCGGTGGCGGCGCGAAACGATCTGCTCTATGCGGTGGTGACTAATATGCAGGGCATTCGCTATGCGCACCCGAATGCCAGCATGATCGGGCAGAACTTTATTGGCGAGGATCTGCAGCCTGCGTTAAAGGGCCACGAGAATGCCGCGGTTAACCGCGGCGTACTGGCTCCGGCGCTGCGCGTGTTTACCCCGGTTTATGATGAGCGCCACCAGCAGATCGGTGTAGTGGTAGTCGGCATTTCGTTAAGCGAGGTCGATGAGCAGGTCAGCCGTAGCCGCCAGGCGGCGATGTGGATCTTAATATTCAGCGCACTGGTGGGTTTTGTTGGCGTCTGGCAGGTGGTGCGGGTGTTAAAGCGCATTCTGCTTGGGCTGGAGCCGTACGAGATTTCAGCCCAGTTTAAACAGCGCCAGGCGATGTTGCAGTCCCTTAAAGAGGGGGTGATGGCGGTCGATGCCGACGGGCGCGTGACGCTGCTGAACCATGCCGGGCGGCGGATGTTACTCAGCAGTACGGCGCAGGGCTCCGGCACGCATCAACCTCTGCTGGCCGATCTGCTGAGCGTGTTGCAGACCGGCACGCCTATTTTCGATCGCGAGCTGGGGTGCAATGGTCGCCTCCTGCTCAGTAACACCGTACCGGTACGTAGCCAGGAGAGTATTATCGGCGCGATTTGTACTTTCCGCGATAAGACCGAGGTGAGCCAGTTGATGCAGCGGCTCGATGGGATGGTCAATTATGTCGATGCCTTGCGAACCACCTCGCACGAATTCATGAACAAGTTGCATGTCATCCTCGGTCTGTTAAATATGAAGCGCTATGACAAGCTGCAGGAGTATGTGCTGCAAACGGCGCAGAACTACCAGAGTGATATCGGCGCGATCCAGCATCAGATCAAGTCGCCGGTAGTGGCCGGTTTTCTGCTCGGTAAAATTAACCGCGCCAAGGAGTGCGGTTTTACCCTGACGCTGGCCGATGAGAGCCACGTGCCGGATAACCCGAATGAGAAACAGGTGACGGTGCTGGTTACCGTGCTTGGTAATTTGATTGAAAATGCGCTGGATGCGATGAGCGGCCAGCAGGAGGGTGAAGTCGGGCTATTCCTGCATTACCAGGATGGCTGGCTGGCAGGTGAAGTGAGCGATGACGGGCCTGGTATTGCGCCGGGCAATATCGACGCTATCTTTCGCAAAGGCTTCTCTACCAAGGGTGAAAACCGCGGCGTCGGGCTTTTCCTCGCCAGCCAGCAGCTGGCTGAACTTGGCGGTACCCTGAGCGTGGAATCTGAACCCGGTGTGTTTACCCAATTTTTTGTCCATCTCCCGTGGGATAGTGAAAGGAAGAGCGCGTGATAAATGTATTAATTGTTGACGATGATGCCATGGTTGCCGAGCTGAACCGCATGTACGTGGCGCAGATAGCCGGTTTTCAGTGCTGCGGCACGGCGTCAACGCTGCGTCAGGCCAAGGAGATGGTGAACAATCCGCTGCTTGAGATCGATCTGGTGCTGCTGGATGTCTATATGCAGCAGGACAGCGGTCTCGATCTGCTGCCGATTATTCGTGCCAGCGGGCGCGCAATCGACGTGATTATGATCACCTCTTCCGCCGATGCTGCCACCATTCAGACGTCACTGCACTACGGTGTGGTTGACTATCTGATTAAGCCGTTCCAGTTCCCGCGTTTTGAAGAGGCGCTCACTGGCTGGCGCGAGAAGCGCAAGCTGATGGATGCGCACCCCTACTATGAGCAGTCGGACGTTGATCGCCTGCTGCACGGCGGCGCGCCGGAAGTTGCAGACACCCGCAAGCTGCCGAAGGGGCTCACTGCCCAGACCCTGCGCACCATTTGCCAGTGGATCGATGCCCATCCGGGAATTGAGTTTTCAACGGATGAACTGGCGAATGCGGTCAATATCTCCCGCGTCTCCTGCCGTAAATACCTGATCTGGCTGGCGCAGATTAATATTCTCTATACCACTATCCACTATGGAGCGACCGGTCGGCCGGTTTATCGCTACCAGCTTATTGCGGAGCAGTACAGCCTGCTCAAACAGTACAGTCAATAAACCGGTAGCTGTCGTCAGCGTGGGTGTAGCGGAACTGGCGCTGCGAGGAGAGGATCACTTCGCGTTTTTTAGTGACGAAAAGCGCTTCAATATCCTCGCGCTGCTTCAGAAGCTGACACCCTTTCTCGACGCCGAGGCCGAAGATAAGCGTGGTCCAGATATCGCCGTCGAGTGAGTCGCTGGAGATGATGCTCACGCTGTCGAGTTCATTTTCCAGCGGGTAGCCGCTGCGCGGATCGAGGATATGGTGCCAACGTCGCCCATCCTGCTCGAAATAGCGCTCATAGGTGCCGGAGGTGACTACCGACTGGTTGGCAACCTCAAGCTTCCCAATCAGCGCATCCGCCTGTGCGAACGGCTTTTTCACGCCGACCGACCACCGCCCCTGCGGCGTTCCCAGCGTCTGCACGTTGCCGCCAAGATTGATTAACCCCTCGGTCACCCCCTGCTGGTGCAGATAGTCGCGCACCCTGTCGGCAATAAACCCTTTGGCAATCGCGCCGAGATCGATCTCCATCCCGGCCTGCGCAAGAAAAACGCTGCCAGCGGCATCATCAAGAACCACGTCCTGCACGCGCGTGATGCGTAGCCGCGCGGCGATCGCCTCCGCCTCCGGCACCCGGTCGCCTTTAAACCCGATTCGCCACAGTTTCACCAGTGGGCCAATGGCCAGATTAAAGGCGCTGCCCGGCATCATGCTGGCGGCTTTGGCACATTTGATAAGCTCAAAAACCGGGCGGCTGACGGCAACCGGATGCCGTCCTGCGGCGTGATTGATTGCCATCACTTCAGAGTGGGTGCGGTTAACGGTGAAGAGATCTTCGTAGCGCTTAATCAGGGCAAATACGCGGGAGGCAAGCGCCTCATCATGGACAAAGAGCGTGAGAAGGATGGGCGAGCCCATCAGCACGGCTGAGTAGCGCCAGCTCGGGTTAGCGGACATTGCATACTCCTTCTGTTGCATACTGGTGGCGCTACGCTTATCAGGCCAGGGAGGTTGAGAGGCCTGATAAGGCGCAGTCAGTTTACGTTAATGTATTACCGTTTTGCGCGCAGCGCAGCCTGATGTCCTGCCAGCGAACCGAAGACGATAATATCTGCCACGGCGTTGCCGCCGATGCGGTTGCCACCGTGCAGGCCACCGACAACTTCACCCGCCGCGAAAGCCCCCGGAATAACCTGCTGCTCGCTGTTAAGCACCTGGGTGTCGGTGTTGATGGTCACACCGCCCATGGTGTGATGCACACCTGGCGCTATCTGGATGGCGTGGAATGGGCCTTCGTTAATCGGTGCGCGCAGTGCGGTGGTGCGCCCGAAATCATCATCATGCTGTTTTTCAACAAAGCCGTTATAGCGTTCCAGCGTGGCGAGGAAGGCATGATAATCCATGCCCAGCTTATCCGCGAGTTCACGTGGTGAGCTGGCGCTGGTAACAAAACCACGGGCGATGTACTCATCAGCCGCTTTGTTTTTCGCGCGAACGTGCTCATCAAAGACAATGTAAGCATAGTGCTCCGGCAGCGCGATGATGGCCGCAGAGACTTTATCGCGGGTCGACATCTCGTTGAAGAAGCGGTTGCCCTGCTGATTGACCAGGATTGCGCCGCCGCCGCGAATCGATTCTGAAATCAGATAGGAGGTGTTTTGCTCAACCGTCGGGTGGATCTGGATTTCGCCCATATCCACGGTGGCCGCGCCAAGGCGTTCCAGCAGCGAAATCCCGCTACCGGTCGCGCCCTTATGGTTGGTGGTGACGAAGCCGTCCAGATCGGGGCGATATTTCACGACCATCGCACTGTTGGCGCTGAAGCCACCGGTGGCAACAATCACGCTCTTCGCATCGACATTCAATGTCTCCTGCTCCTCGGTCAGCAGGCGTACACCACGCACTTCGCCCGCGTCAAAGAGGATCTCTTCGACGGAGGTATCCAGCATGACGTCGATATTGCGTTTGGTAACGTTGCGCAGCAGGCCGCTGATCAGGTAGCCACCAACCGCCGATCCGTCGCGTGGACGGTGCGTACGGTCAATGCTCATACCGCCGGTGGTGGTGATGTCGTTAAGCATAATGCCGCGACGCGCCAGCCACTCAATCGCTTCCGGCGCATGTTCCACAAAGCGGCGCAGCAGCGCAGGATCGTTCTTCTCGCCGCCCCCTTTCAGGGTTTCAGCGTAGAACAGCTCTTTACTGTCCTGAATGCCTTTTACACGCTGGAAGCGGGTTTCCGCCGCGTTCATCCCTGCCGAGGCTTTGATGGTATTACCGCCGATAGTCGGCATTTTTTCGACGATCAGTACGCTGGCACCTTCATCGTGCGCCTGAATTGCCGCAGCCAGGCCGGCACCGCCGCTACCGATAACAACTACATCGTAATTTTTCGGCGCGCTGGCATCACCGCCCTCTTCCGCGATCCGCGCTTTGCTCGATTTGACCATCGCTTTCGACACCGCTTTTTTCACCGCCTCGCTCTGACTGGTTGCGCCGGAGATGGCGTCCACGTGCGGAGAGTTGGCATCGATGATACGGCTGCGGATCTCTTCAAAGCTGCTGGTAAACTCGACGTCATCAAGCGGGCCTTCTGCCAACGTAATATCCGCAATACAGTCCGTTTCAAGACTGATATTGAACACCAGCGTGTTGCTGTCGTCCTGCACGGTTTCAGCAAAAACGCCAGGTTTGAACTTCGCCGCGCCCATGCTCATATCACGGATCATCGCTTCTACCAGCGAGAAACGCCAAAGCGGCTCGGGGATGTTCAGGGCTTCACGCTGGGTGCTGTCCATAAAGAGCTCAAGGGTTTCACCGTTGGCAATGCGTGAAGCCCAGTCCGGGTAGGCGATGCAGGCGCGGCCTACCGCCATCAGATCGTAACCGTGATCCAGCCCCTCTTCTGCATCTGCCGCGTTGACGATGCCGCCAACGCCCATTACCGGGATCTGCGCCAGCGTTTCTGAGCGCAACGCGCAATATTTATCGATCAGCGGCGTCGGATCGGTCGTGTCATTAATGGAGGAGCGCAGCGCTGCACCCACGGAGAAGTGCAGATAGTCGAGACCGCGAGCGGCCAGCTTCTCCAGCAGGAACATTGTGTCATCAAAACGGATGCCGGGGACTTCCAGCTCTTCCGGTGAGAAGCGGTAGCCAATGATAAACGCATCATCTGCATACTGCCGTGCCATCTTGTGAGCAATATCCAGCACGGCCAGCGGGAACCTGGCACGGTTTTCTCGGCTGCCGCCCCACTCATCGTCACGCTGGTTGGAGTGGGGAGAGAAGAATTGCTGAATGAGATAAGTGTTAGCGCCATGAATCTCTACGCCGTCGAAGCCTGCCAGGATGGCGCGACGTACCGCTTCGCCAAATTTGGCGATCATGCTTTCAACTTCCGCAGCGCTCATCGCTACCGGCGTTGCGGCACCTTCGCGCGGCGCGGCAATCGCGCTTGGCGCAATCGGTGTGCGTCCGCCGATTAATTTCGGCTCAACCATGCGCCCGCCGTGGTAAATCTGCAGAATGGCTTTTGAACCTTTCTCCCGAATGGCGGCGGCAATTTTTGCCAGCCCGGCGATTTTTTCATCGCTATCAATCCCAATCGCCCCTGGAAAAGCAAGACCGAGATCGTCGACAAAGCAACACTCCACAATAATGGTGCCAATAGCCCCTGAACGTGCGCGGTAATACTCCACTAATTCGCTAGTAACGGTACCGTCAAAATAACCTGTGCAGGTGGTCATTGGTGCCATTAACAAACGGTTTTTCAGTTCTACGCCGTTTGGCAATGTAAACGGGCTGAGAATACGTTCGTTGCTGGTCATAATAAACTCCACATCTAAAATTGATAAATCTTGAATTCGGTGACGGATCTATTTTCGTTCTGGTTATTAATCCTGGTGTCGTGTAATTAATATACCGTGAATTTTATTTACCAAATTAATTACGTTAGTTATAAAACTATTTAACCCCTGCAATAACAGACCTACCTCCACTGTATTATCATTTTTAAATATTGCGTTCACATTTTTATAATTACCGGTAACATAATCATTACCTTACGAGATCTTGCACGACGAGACACCATCACCAAAAATATATTATTATCAATCACTTAATAGACAAACATAGCGTGGAAGCCTTGATTTTCAATACAAATATTTAACATCTCTTCGCTTTTCTGGAAATTAACCACATTATTAATAGTGGGTATTCCAGATATTAAAAAAAGCACATCTCTTTTCGTTTTATTGATCTTAATCAATAGAAATCCCATCGCCAGGGGCAATATAGAAACAGACTTATTTTGTTATTTATTGCCAACCAATTTTGCGATAAATAAAGATCAGCGGAATAAGAGAAGATGATTTTAATAACTAAAATAGCTTTCGAAACTAAATAAATCACACTCTACTCCGCGATCGCTCCGAATTCTTAACTACTTGTAGATGCTCACTATGAAAGAGAAAACTCCAACCCCAGCTTCTGCTACTGCAGAGCGCGCAAAGGCCGGTAATAAAAACCGCCTGGTGATGATGGCACTACCCATTATCGTGGCCATACTGTTACTGTTCGTTCCGGTGCCGGAAGGCTTACCGCCTTACGCATGGCACTATTTTGCAATCTTTGTTGGCGTGATTGTCGGCCTGATCTTCGAGCCGCTGCCGGGTGCCGTGATCGGCATGACCGGCGTGGTGGTAATCGCGCTCTGCGGTCAGTGGCTGCTGTTCAGTCCGGAACAGCTGGCAGACCCGAAATTCAAGCTGGCGGGCCAGTCCTTTAAATGGGCGGTCAGCGGTTTCGGCAACTCCACCGTCTGGCTTATCTTCGGCGCATTTATGTTTGCTGCCGGTTACGATAAGACCCAGTTTGGTCGTCGCCTGGCGCTGATCCTCGTCAAATACCTGGGTCGCCGCAGCCTGACGCTCGGCTATGCCATCACCTTCGCCGATCTGCTGCTGGCCCCGTTTACCCCATCAAACACCGCGCGTAGTGGCGGGACTATCTATCCGATTATTGCCAATCTACCGCCTCTGTATGGTTCAAAACCGAACGATCCGAGCGCGCGCCGCATTGGTTCTTATCTGATGTGGGTGGCGATCACCGCTGCCTGTATCACCAGCTCTATGTTCCTTTCCGCTCTTGCGCCTAACCTGCTGGCGCTGGCGCTGGTGAAAAGCATTGTTGGGATTAATATCTCCTGGGGCACCTGGTTCATCGCCTTCCTGCCGCTGGGCCTGCTGTTGATTCTGACTATGCCGCTGCTGGCGTACTGGTTCTACCCGCCTGAAGTGAAAGTGAACGATGAGGTCCCGCTGTGGGCGAGTCGCGAGCTGGAGAAGCTGGGCAGAATGTCCCGTAATGAAATTCTGCTGCTGGTCTTTGTCTGCTGTGCGCTGCTGATGTGGATTTTTGCCGCCGACTTTATTGAACCGGCACTCGCTGCCCTGCTGGTTGTGGTGCTGATGCTGTGGACCGGTGTTCTGAGCTGGAACGATATCACCAGCAATAAACCGGCATGGAACACCTTTGTCTGGTTCGCCACGCTGGTCGCGCTGGCTGATGGCCTCTCATCCACGGGCTTTATTGCCTGGCTGGGCAAAGAGGGCGGACTGCTGATGAGCGGCATCTCTCCGGGCATGGCAACCATCGCTCTGCTGCTGGCGTTCTATCTGCTGCACTATCTCTTCGCCAGCACCACGGCACACACCACCGCGCTGCTGCCGGCGATGCTGACCATCGCAGCGACCATTCCTGGCATCAATATGGAAGTCGTTGTGCTGGTGCTCTGCACCTCGCTGGGTGTCATGGGTATCATCACCCCATACGGCACTGGACCAAGCCCGATTTACTACGGCAGCGGCTACCTGCCGACTAAAGATTACTGGCGTCTCGGTACCATCTTCGGTGCCATCTTCCTCGCCGCTCTGCTGTTGATTGGCTATCCGTGGATTACCATGATGTTCTGATTCATAACCGTCGGGTTTTCCCGGCGGTTTTATTTTTGTGGAGTAATGAGCTATGTCGAACAAACCGTTTGTTTATCAGGATCCGTTCCCGCTGGCAAAAGATGAGACGGAATACTATCTGCTGAGCCGCGAACATGTCTCTGTCGCAGAGTTTGAAGGTGAGCAGGTACTGAAAGTCGAGCCGCAGGCGTTAACGCTGCTGGCACAGCAGGCCTTCCACGATGCCGCGTTTATGCTGCGCCCCTCCCATCAGAAACAGGTTGCCGCCATTCTGACCGACCCGCAGGCAAGTGAGAACGACAAGTATGTCGCCCTGCAGTTCCTGCGTAACTCCGAAATCGCCGCCAAAGGCGTGCTGCCTACCTGCCAGGATACCGGTACGGCGATCATCATGGGTAAAAAAGGTCAGCGCGTCTGGACCGGCGGCGGCGATGAAGCCGCGCTGGCGCGTGGGGTTTATAACACCTATACCGAAGATAACCTGCGCTATTCGCAGAATGCGCCGCTGGATATGTACAAAGAGGTTAATACCGGCACTAACCTGCCCGCGCAGATCGATCTCTATAGCGTTGACGGCGACGAGTATAAATTCTTGTGCATCGCCAAGGGCGGTGGTTCGGCTAACAAGACCTACCTCTATCAGGAGACCAAGGCGCTGATCACCCCGGCGAAGCTGAAAAACTATCTGGTGGAGAAGATGCGCACGCTGGGCACCGCGGCCTGCCCGCCCTACCATATCGCCTTTGTGATTGGTGGAACCTCCGCTGAATCAACGCTGAAAACCGTGAAACTAGCGTCGACCCGCTACTACGATGGCCTGCCGACCGAAGGAAATGAGCACGGTCAGGCATTTCGTGACGTTGAACTGGAACAGGCATTGATGGAAGAGGCGCAAAACCTCGGACTTGGCGCGCAGTTTGGCGGGAAGTACTTTGCGCATGATATCCGCGTGATCCGCCTGCCGCGACACGGTGCCTCCTGCCCTATTGGTATGGGCGTCTCCTGCTCCGCCGACCGTAATATCAAAGCGAAGATCAACCGCGACGGGATCTGGATTGAGAAAATGGAGTCGAATCCGGCGCAGTATATCCCGGAAGAGCTGCGCCAGCAGGGTGAAGGCGATGTGGCGAAAATCGATCTCAACCAGCCAATGAAAGCGATCCTCGCCCAGCTTTCTGCCTTCCCGGTATCAACCCGCGTTTCGCTCAACGGCACGATTATTGTGGCGCGCGATATTGCCCACGCGAAGCTGAAAGAGCTGATTGATAATGGCGAAGAGCTGCCGCAGTACGTGAAAGATCACCCGATCTACTACGCTGGCCCGGCAAAAACGCCAGAAGGTTATGCTTCGGGTTCTCTTGGCCCAACCACCGCAGGGCGTATGGACTCCTACGTAGACCTGCTGCAATCGCATGGTGCGAGCATGATCATGCTGGCAAAAGGCAATCGCAGCCAGCAGGTCACCGATGCCTGTGCCAGACATGGCGGTTTCTATCTGGGAAGTATTGGCGGCCCGGCTGCCGTACTGGCTCAGCAGAGCATTAAGAGCCTGGAGTGTGTTGCGTACCCGGAACTGGGCATGGAGGCGATCTGGAAGATAGAAGTGGAGAACTTCCCGGCGTTTATTCTGGTGGATGATAAAGGGAATGACTTCTTCCAGCAGATCCAGAACAAGCAGTGCACGGGCTGTAAGCAGCAATAACGAAAAAGCCCCCGGCAGGAAAACCTGTCGGGGGCTTTTATCTCGGGCGGCATTATTGCCGATCGTCAACGTAATTGATATTGATGGAGTTCACCCTGCCTTTAACGATCTCGAATGAGATCCGCTTGTTATCGCGCTGGTAGCCAATCCACTCAGCCCCGTCGCTACTCTCTTTTTCACCCGACCCATAAAGCTCTGTGACTTTATCCTCGCTGCTGCCAGGTGCAATACCGCGCGCCGTATGCGAGGCGGCTCCTCGCAGAGTTATCTGAGCGACGATATAACTATCAAAATCACGGTTCTGGCTGTCCCACCACAGGTTTGCGCTGTAGAGATCAAAATCTTTAAATGCGTGACGATAAAATTTGTAGTTACCGTCGCCAAAAGGAACTTCACCGACAAAGCTGTCGTCGCTGCTCTTACCCAGCGATGCCTGAAGTTTATCGCTCCATGGCTGGCCCAGTGAAACGGGCTGCTGATTCAGCGTTACCGTAAAATCAGGCTCTTCAAGGCCCTGCTGCGCCCCGGCCAACGTGGCGAAACTCAGCAGCAGAGCTGCAAGGGATAAACGTCCGATCATTATTTTATTCCGTTGGGTCATTAGTTCAGCCATTTAGCTGGTTGTTTAACCAGCACCTTTGCGCCCTGCATAACCACTAAGCCCGGCGGCTGATAATCGACGCGATAGGTTATGTTGCCATTATGGAATTCGGCGGCGATAACCCTGTTTGCACCATCCTGCACCGTTTTTCCCTTCAGGCTGATTGTAGTGTTATCGCTATTGCGCACCCCGTTATAGAGCATGTCATTGCACGGTTTTAAGAACGCACCGCAATTGTTGCGCACAAAGAGGGTAAACTTTGCGGTTTGTAATAAACGGGTTGTCGCTCCCTCCGGGACATCCTCTTTGCTCAGATTGAAGTGTTCAGGCGCATAATATTCGCCATTCACTGGCGTTTTCGTCATAGCCCAGCGAAGCGTATTCCCCTCAAGCTTCAATATCGCCTGACCATTCACGGCACCAAAGTTTGAATCGAAACTGATTGTCGCAACGTTATTCTTCACCGAGCCCAGAACGTTAGGTTTATCATCATCAGCGCAATCAATGCGATTCCCTCCCTGCGTGATGTAACAGTAAGTCCCAGTGACCTTGCTGCCCGTCTGCGTGAGCTTCAGGCTTAGCGTTGAGGCATCATTGTCCTTGCCCTGCCATGTGCCGGAGAAACTTGTAGCCTGAGGCGCCATATCCGGGAGCGTTTTTCCCTCGAGCTGGCTTGCCCACTGTTGAATATCCTTGTCGATGCCGTCATTGGGATGATTAGTCCGGTAGTTCACAACACTATCGTCAGGCAAAACCCATGCTGCCGACAAACGGCCATCAGGATAGATAACGAACGCCGAGGCGTTCTCCTGAGCAAGATGTTGCAACCAGCCAGAAACAAACAGGCCACCCTCCGCAGTATGGTGCGGCTCGCCATAAACATCGAAATTAGAAATGAAAGTGTCGTATTCATTCCCCAGCAGCTTTTTAAGCTGTGCAACGACGGCTTTGTCGGCAGTAATGCCTTCAACCGTGTCTAACTTATCGTACTGGTTAAGCTGAAGCGCCGCTGAAGCATGAGGGAGTGTAAATAACAGGCAGGTTAATAAAGCAGCGTAATATGGCACTTTGCCAAAGGCGCGACGGTGATATGACATACTCTTTCCCTGACAACCTAAGTTGATTCTTATGATGTTTTAATTGCACGCATCAAAATACATCACCGGTGGTGAATGAATCTATAAAAAGCGATTGAATGTCGACGGTTAAGTGTTACAAAGCGCACTGAAGTTATACGTCATCGGCAAAATTTCGCACCGTCATGCTCTTAAGACAGGCCGGTTTGGCATAAGGAAAGGCGAAAGCTGTCGCATTACCGTTTTTATCTAAAGGGGTGATCCAGGCAAAAGTTTCATTAACCGAGTGCCCATGTGGCGCGCTAAATAGTTTTAGCTGCGGATAAATCTTTCTAACGTCTGACAATAAAATACATCCATCACTCACGTCATAGTGAATGATAAAAACCTTCGGTGGATGGTTATGATCCAATCGCACAGCGAGATTAGAGAGGGTAACCCCGCTATTCAGCGTGAAAGGTTTGGTTGTCAGCCAGTATTCATTGGCCGGATTCAGATGAAAAAGCGGATGCCCCACAATTGGCTCAACGGTATTCACATCCTGACCGATGCTCTCTTTCAGTTGGTCTGCAAAGTCATTCAACGCTTTTAGTTTGATGAGATTTTCATCTGCATAAAGAGGAGTCGAAATGCAGATGGTGGCGAGAACAAGTAAGGAGCGAATAAGCAATGTGGTTTTCACTTCTGAATATGCGAAAGTTTTTAACTTTATATCAATCATAAAATTCATTTACAAACAGCCCCCGGGAAATCATCTGTGTATTTTTGCAGAACATTTTTTTCGAAAGTTAAAAGTTCTTGATGGTAATTATTAAGTATTCACCTCTAAACCAAGATTTTCCTTTAAGCATTCCGGACAGACGCTACAGAGATGATGAGAGATTTTATTTATAGTAATTCTATCATTCATCTTTTTGTTTGCCTTATCCCTGCCATAGAAAACAATGCCATCAACTTTATTTAAGCCGTGACTTACCAGCAATTCCCGATCAACAAAAATATACTCTTTCTTCATCCCCTCATCCGGCTTAATAATTACTACCTTGACTATGTCCGGCAGTTTTCTGCTTTGTTTCAAGGCCTCATTTATAGCGAATGAAACTGTCACATTTCGGGCAACATTGTGAATAGGACATAATAGAAACATTTTTAGTCCTTATTTTAAAAGCCTCAGAATATACTTTATTTGCGCCCCAGGTTCATTTGGAACATCTATCCCACCGTGCCTTAAAACATCACAAACATGGGTTACACAGCGTTGTGTTTTAAGATCATAAAGAGGGCCATTCTTATCTAAGACCTCCCCTAAGTATTTAACAGCTTCATCAGCCTTAGGTAATTCCACTTCAGCGCTTTTAGCTGCCGGAGGTAACCTATCAAAACCACGAATTGTAAACCTGTGGGGGATGGTTCCCCGGCTGACAATGATCGAAAGGCCACTACCATTATCGCGAAGCTCAGTCATGCTAGTATCTTACCAACTGGCAGGTAAAAGAGAGAAGGAACCTTCCTGTAGTAGATATTCCATAATTCATCCTGAATAAAATAGGTACTAGAATCTAATTATCATAATGTCTGAAGCCCAGGCTTTTAAGACATGAAGGCGTAGATTGAGAAAACCCAAAAATTATGCGATTCCCCTTATCATCCTTTGGAGTAAGCCAGTTGAATTTCTCATTTGTTGCACTGCTTCTTGGCACACTTGATAAGGTAATTTGAGGGTAAATCGATTCAACCTGCGAAACCAAAATACAGGGTTGGTCAATATCAAAATTTATGATGTTAATACTGTGAGGGTAATTTACATGCAACCGAACAATAAAATTATTAATCTGAATACCGTCATCAAGCTTAAATGGTGGTATTGTCAAGCGAATATCATTATCTGGATCAACACGAGAAAGCGGCTGGCCGGTTATTTTTTCAACAACGTTTGCGTTCATACCGATACTATTTCTAAGCTCTGAGGCAAGTGACCATAAAGATTCTGTATTCATATTTTTTTCTTCTGCCCATAAACACGCTGAAAAAGACAGGGAAGTACTAATAAGTAAAAGTCTCGCCAGGTTACGGTTTCGACTTTTTAGCATCATACATCTTGCCATAATGTTCCTCATAAACCTCGTCTGTAAGCGAACTGGAAGCAACTTCTCCCCGTCTATATATTTCACCGATTGCTTTGCTTGCTGCGTTACGTGTAATCTTACCGCTATCCATATCTTTAAATATTTTAATATACTTAATCTCGTTTTGTGATCCAGAGACTGAGCCTATATCTACTCCCATATTGTGATAAATTTCTCGCCTAACCTCAATTTCATTCAACGTGGCATAACCTTCATCATTGAGCATGCTATTCACAAAATTGGTTCGAGATGTTAAATCTTGAGTATAAGGGCTAGTGGCGTGCCCCAATTCGTGGGCAAGGGTAATAACACCCTCATCGTCATTCGCCATATGTTCTGGATCCAGAACCATAAGTTTGTTATCAGTATCTGTCCAGGAGCCTGAACCTGGCACGTTTGGTGCTATATTCCACTCATCATCCAGCAATTTTTTCAAATCTTGTTGCATTTTAGGTGAGCTGTTTATTTTCTCTATCACACCATCGCTAAAAGGCATAAAGAGTTTCTTGCTTTTTTCATTACTGTAAACATAATCCCCTTTCAGCGGCGGCGGTGCTTTATATTTCGCGACCGGTTTTTGAGCTGGAGGAGACGCAGTAGCGGTTGCCGCTGGTGCGGCATGTTTTACCCCACTTTGCGGAGAGAAAAATCGCTCTACGGCTGTGTGAATATCGCCTTTATGACCCGATCCCGGTGCTGCGGTTGGCGCAGGTGTTCCTTCAGTGTTGAGATGCAATTTACCGCCGGTGGTTATATGCCCATCCTCTTCAACAAAAAAGTTAAACGATTTACCGATCAGATTGATTTTGCCGTTAGCGTTCAACTCAATCGCACTGTCACCGGAGACCAGCCGAAGCTGCGTACCAGAGGCGATAATAAATTGCTCAACCGCAGCATCAAGCTTGCCTTTTCCGGTGAGGTTTTCTGTTTGCCCCTTTACGACATGGGTCTGGTTGGCTTCAACGCGATGAAGCGCGTTTTTGCGCACATAATGACTGTGATTACTGCCAATGGAATGGGAAGCATCGTTTTTTACATGTACATCCAGATTACGCTCAGCCTGAATCCACACCTGCTCCTCCCCCGCCTTATCTTCAAAGCGCAGGGCGTTGGCGTTATCTACCGAGCCATCTTTTGAGCGGCTAAGGAAACCCATCTGTGTTGCGGCAGCGGGCAGTGACCATGGCGGCATGCTCGCTTCGTTGTAGACGCGCCCTGTCACAATCGGACGGTCCGGGTCGCCGTTAATGAAGTCAATCACCACCTCATCACCCACGCGCGGGATTTGCACTCCGCCGAAGCCCTGGCCTGCCCACGCGCTCGACACGCGCACCCAGCAGGAGCTGGTGTCATCCCCTTTCGCCTGCCGGTCCCAGTGGAACTTCACCTTTATCCGGCCATATTTATCTGTCCAGATGCTCTCGCCCTGCGGGCCGACCACCTTCGCCGTCTGCGGGCCGTGGGTTTTCGGCCACGCCGTCACCGGCGCCGGGCGGAACACCACCGACGAGGGAATGACGGTGAAGTCGGTACGGTGCACCGTCTCGCCGTCTGACCCGCTGGCATAGCGGTTCTCCTCGAGGAAGTAGTTTGCCTCGGTGGTCAGGTACTCGCCGTTATCGCTGAAGAACGGCGCGTTATAAAGTGCGAAGGTGTGACCGGGTGCGATACCCGTTGCCGTGGCGGTGGCCTGAATCTGCTGGTGCTCCACCTGCCAGCGCTCCTGGCGGATGCGGGCATAGTATTCACCGTGACCGTGCTCGACAAAGCGCCCCGGCCAGTCATAGACGTCAATGCTCCCCGGCTGCGGCGAGGCCGGGTTCTGCCGGGCCTGGAACAGCCAGGCGTTTGGTTTGCGGAAGTCGTAGTCATCAAGGCTGTAGATACCCGGCGTCACGCTGTCCTCCAGCGCCCACTGGCTGATGCCCTCTTCGCTGGTGCTGCCGCCGGACGGCGTCGGGTGGTAGGGAATGGTTTCGTACCCGCTGAAGGGCTGGTGTTCCGTGGCGGCGTCCGTCAGCACCATCACATGCCGGTCGGCTTCGTGACTGAAGTGGTAGGCAATGCCCTCAAGCTCCATCAGACGGCTGATGAAGTCAAAACTGCTCTCCTGGTACTGCACGCAGTAGCCCCAGCTCCGGTAGCTGCCCGTCAGGCGGTCCTCGAGGTTCACCTGGTATTCGCCAAGCAGGGTCTTCACAATCTGCGGCACCGTCTGCTCCTGGAAGATGCGCAGGTTGCGGTCGCGCTTCATCGGCCACACGTCCGGCTCCACCGTCAGCCGGTAGACCGCATACCGCGTCCCGGACATCTCCGTGGCGCTCACCGCCACGCGGGTGATTTTGCCGTTGAAGTGGCGCATGCCGCCGGCAATCCCCTGCGTCGGCACATTCACCGTCACCGGCTGGCCGAGCAGCTGGCTGCGGTCGATACGCGCGTCGGTGCCCAGCACCGTCAGGGAGAAGGCAAACGCCTCAGACAGCGCCTCGCGCCCGGTGAGTTTCCAGAAAAGCAGGCCGTCTACGGGCAGCTTGACCGTAATTCTGTTCAACATAGTGATTAATCCCTCAAAAGCGACTATGTCAAAGCGCACCTGAAATTATCGGTGCGCTTGTTGTTTTAATAAAATTGCTGTGTGTTTGATGGTCGGATTAAGGTGCCAGCATCAATACCTTGAACTGGCTCGGCACGATGCGCATGCCGATTGCATTAGTGGAGTTTTGCAGGCTTACGCTGGTTAAGCGCGTCGCCGGTGTGCCTTTCAGCAGAACGGTGAAGGCGCCCGTCAGGTGTCGGGATGGCCCCATCACGGTGCCGGATGCAACGCCGGTTGCGACGCCGGGGTTATCGCCATTGGTGAGCGGCGTGACCGTCGCCATATTGTGCGCAGGCATCCCCATAAAAAGGATATTCAGCGCATTCGGAATCGCCGTTGGCCCGAGCGCAATATCCGGATAGGGAATAGGTGTCGGAGCAGGCATTGGCGTCAGGCAGACGTCCGGAAACGCCAGGTCAACGCCCATCAGCTGGCAGTTAGCAAACATACTCTCTCCTTAGCCCATATGAATCTGTTCAGAATCGACTTTGGTGATCGCTTTTGAAGTGATCACCGTGTTCTGCGCGTGCATGCGCAGATAATCTTCCGCTTTCATATCCAGTTGCCCGGCGCGAACATGCTCCGTCTGGCGAGTGGTGCGAAACAGCTGCTGGCTGATTTGCGTCACCGTCTGCCAGACCGATTCCGCTCGTTTGCCGACAATACGCGAGAGCGATACCCAAGCGGAGATCTTGTCGCCGCTGTAATTCATCTCGCTGATATGACACTCTCCTTTTGCCGCACTGATATTGAGCGCTTCACTGCTCAGGCTCAGTGCCCCCTGGCTGGCAATATGCAAATCGCCCTGCACGCTCAGTTCTGCGGCAGAGGACGGGTTCTGGCGCTCCAGTACCGCGAGCAGCCACATCTGGTTATCGACAGCGCTGATTAGCACCGTATCGCCCGCTTGCGGAGCGATGACGCAGCTCACGGCGCGACGGCAGTGCCAGCCGCGGCCTTCGCTTTCAACCATCAGGCTGCCATCCTCAAAGCAGTGAGTGACCTGTGCGGAGAATTGTCCGCCGGGGATCGCCGCCATCAGCAGCTGGTGATTAATATTCGTCATACTGAGTCTCCGTAAATTCTGCTATGGCGTTCGGCGCTCCAGGCTTCCGCCGCCAGTAACTCTTCGTCATATTCAAGGATGCCTTTACGATCGGCAAAGCGCGCGTTGTCCTGCCGGGCGCGATGAAAACGGGTGCGCGAAAAGGTCGCACCGCGAAAATCCGCCAGCCGGACATCGGCGGCAGAGAAGTCCGCATAGGTCAAATCACACAGGGTGAATTCCGCTTCCTGCGCTGTCGTCTGCTGCAGGATGCTCTGGAAGAAGCGGCTCTGCTTAAAGCTGGCCTTGTTGAGCGTCGCGCCGACAAAAATTGCCTGATCGAACAGGCTGCCCTGCGCCTGCGCTCCGCTTAAGTCCGCTTCCATAAACAGTGCCTGGGTGGCATTCACGCCACGAAGTTGCGCCTGCTTTAATGATGCGCCTTTAAAGTTACATTGCGTAAGCTGTGCACCACTGAAATCAGCGCCATCAAGCTGGTTATCGGTAAACTGGCAACCGGTGAATTTATGCTTCACATAGTGTTTGCCACGCTGATCGCAGTTGAAAAAGACGGTGCGCTCAAACTGGCTCTCATGCAGATCGACATCACGTAGATCGATGCCAAACAGCGTGGTCATCAGATTAGTGCAGTTATCGAGCTTCGATCCGCCAAGCGGGGTTTCATAGAAGGTGGAGCGATCGAAGGTCGAGCCGCTAAACAGGCTCTGCTCCAGCGCACAGCGCATAAACTGGCTGGTATCGCTGCTTATGCGTGAAAAATCACTCTTTGTCAGATTGCAGTCATTAAAGACGCAGCGGGTCAGCGTCGCGCCGCTGGCGGTGATGCCCGCCATCTCGCACTGGTTAAATACCGTCTCTTCCAGCAGGGTTGCTTTAAGGTTTGCGCCGTTCAGCTGGCATTCGGTAAAAACGCTCTCTTTGAGATTCGCGCCTTGCAGGTTTGCCCCCTGCAATGACACCTCCTGAAAAATCGCCCCAGAGAGATCGCAGCCCTGCAGATCGAGGTCGTCGAGGCTGAGTTCCATGATCGCTTCGCCGCCCTTAATTTTCTGCTGTAGCTCTGCGGCCGTTAATCTCTTCATATCACCTCCCCGTCACGCTTCGGCAATGTTTTAACCCGTTTGGTATAAGCGCCCTGGAGCTGCGTCGTCTCGCTGGTAAAAGATTGCGACAGATCGGCGCGGAACAGGTTGGCAAAGCTGAGATCGGCTCCTTCGAGGCGGCTTTTCTGCAACATCGCACCCATCAGATTCGCCTCGTTAAGACGTGCACGGCGAAAATCGGTACGAATAAACATGCTGCCGGTGAGGGTTGCGCCGCTAAAATCCGCCGCTTCGCACTGCGCCTCGCTGAGATCGCTATTGTTGAGTCTCGCCCGGGTAAAGCGCGCGCCGGTTAACACGGCCTGGCGCAGGTTGCTCTGCTTGAGATGCGCACCGCTGAAATTTGCTCTGGCAAGCGTGCCGCCAGAAGCCACGGCGCAGGTCACCAGCGTGGCCCCTGCGAAATTCGCCTCTTCCAGCTGACTTTCCACCCATGAGCAACTCTCCAGTTGAGCCGCAGCGAAGCTGGCATGCTGAAGCTCGCACTTGATAAAGCTGGTTTTATTCATCACCGCGTGGCTGAAGTCCGGCTTCGGTAGGGTCAGCTCCATAAAAACGCCGCTATCAATAGTGGCATGGTTAAAGCGGCACTCGCTGAAACCTGTTTCGCGCAACAACAGATTGTTCAGGCGGGCATGGCTGAAGTCACACGTATCGAACAACGCGCCGGTCATCTCGGTTTCATTGAACTGCGCCCTCTGAAAACCGGTGCCTTTACACTGCGCCAGCGCCAGGCTGGCCTTGTCGAGGCAGCAGTCACGCAACGAGGTGTTTTGTAAATCGGCGCGCGCCAGCATCGCCTGAGTGAAGTTCGCGCCATCAAGCTGACAATCGCTCAAATTCGCGCACTCCAGCAGGGTGCCAGTGAAGTTTGCCCCACGCAGATCCATGCCGGAGAAGTCGGCCCCGGTTAAATCGAGCCCGCTAAAGTCGCCGCCCTGCGCCATGGTGCGTTCGGCGCGCTGGCGAATGATCAGCGCGATATCGCCGGTCAGTTTGATCGCCGGCGGCTGTTGCGCAGCGGACATCAGGTACATCTGATGCAGCGCTTCACGGCTTTGCGCCAGCTTTTTCTCGCTCATCTGTGAGGCGTTGCGTTCGAGCATATCATTCATGCGGTGCATCGATTCCGGGCCACGCGGGCGATTTTCATCGCTTGCAGCATCAGGATATTTTGCTTCCATCTCCGCTTTACGTGCCTCGGCCTGCTGCTGCATTTCCGCTGCTTTACGCTCCATCTCGTCGATAAACTCAGGCAGTTCATCAAGTTTGGGCAATTCGGGCTCTTCAAACGCTTTCATCAGGTCGCTGACATCGCTACCCTGCGCTTCCAGCCGCGCCCGGTGCTGCTCACGCAACTGCGTGGCACGCGCATTCTGGTTCTCGCGCATCGGGCTGTGATTTTGCTGTACCTCATTGTCGATCCACGGGCCAATGGCCTCTTCCGGCACCAAATCTTTTTCGCGGAAGGCAAACAGTGCCCCCTTCTCTTTATCGAGACGCTGAGTGAGAACTTTGCGGTAGTGATTAACGGAGCGTGTCGCACCCGTTTTTTCCAGCGCCGGCATCAGGTGCAGCACATCGGCGGCATCATCTTCGTTGATCCGCTGGTTGCCGTGCCAAATCAGCACCATCTGCTCAAGGTGGGGGAAGAACCAGACGGTGGTGGCACGCAGCGCGATCTCATCAAACAGGATCTCCTCCCCGCGCTGGCGCTGAATAAAGCAGCGCGCCTGCCAAGGCGGTAAAGTGCCTTCCTGCACCGGCTTTTGCGGGTGCATGTTCCAGATGCGCCAGGCGGCCTGCGGCGGCAGCGAGTCGCGCTCCTCCCACCACTGATCGGGGCTGGCGGCATTAAAAACGCGCCAGTCGATGTCCGGGGCGAAACCTGGGAAATCATTCTGCAGCCAGCGGGCATCATAGTTTTTGCCCATGCGGCGGAAACGGCGCGGCCATGTCAGATCCAGCGGCCCAAAGCTTGCCGGCTCGGGTTTCATGCGCGGCGAAACTACACGTTGTTGCAGGGCTTCGATATTTGGCAGGCGACGGAACTGCGTGCCGTTATGGTTTTCCAACACCGCGCCGATGCCGTGCGGGTTCTCTTCATACCCTTCACCACCAAACGCGCGGCTCCAGTCTAGGCGCATCTGTTCGAACGGTTTCGGTGCGGTCGCTCTCGAGCCTGCCCAGTAACGATCGCCGGTAACGGCGAGGGTTTTAGTCAGGGTGTCGACTTCGATGCGAACCGCACAGGCTGTTTTATCCTGATGGTACTGCGTGTAAGCGTAACCGGTAGCAAGAAACTCGGCGCGCGCTTTCGGCATCGCCATATCCAGCACGCCGCCGCTGGTTTGCAGCTCGCTGGCCGCCAGTTGCCAGAGTTCAACTTCGGGACGAAGCTTTGGCGCAGCACTCATATCAGCCAGCGCCATCACGGCAACGCCCAGATGGTTTTGGCCATGCAAACGGAACGGACGGTTTAACACGCTTAGCCGCAGCGGTTTGATAATCTTCATATAACTTCCTTTGGAAGATTAAGAGTGGTGTTGGCGTCTGAGAAGAAAGGGTATTTCAGTACGCTCGCAAGAGTGTGTTTATTTTGTGTGGGATCGCTGCGCAAATAAACGATCGGAACCGTTGCGCCAACATTGTATTGCGTCATTTCTATGGTTTTAACAGCGGTCACAATATTATTCTTTATATAGCGGTTCCCTGATTCGTCTTTGAATTCGTAATCCAGAGTCACGTTGACAATGCCATTGAAAGCCGGGGTACCCGGCACCGCTTTAGTGATTAATGCATCGGTATAAACGGGATCGCGGGCAATACTTTTTACATTCTCGCTTTTTTGAAATCCCGGAACCCCAGAAAGAAAAAAAGGATGACACAAAGTGCTGGAAAAATTTAAGTCAGGTATATCAAAAAACGCGTTCCCGGTTGATTAAGTTATATCGTTGGCAGATAAAGTCAGAAAAAACGGCAAGAATTTCATGAAAAATCTCGACCATGATTAGATTCTTTTTTTCTGATACAGCACATAGAGTGTAATAATAGCAACCTCGCCAAAGTCAGCCCTCAATGAGGGATATGGCCTCACGTCATTTCACACGGCATAAGTAGAACCTGTTTCGGATCATGAGGCATATAGTAAAGAATTATGGTATTGTTCCTCATTACTTTAATGAGATCCTCAGGTGTAAAGTACCTTTTAGCCGTTGCCTTAACTATTCCATCCCTGGTTGCAAATTCAACGACCATACGGAACTTTGTATTACCTGTGCCTGACGCACCTATTTTTTCTTTACTTATTATTTTAGCTTCGACTCTGACCCCATCTTTTTTGAACTTATCGTAGGTTGCGCCAGTATGGTAGCAATAAGCAATCACACCGGCGCATGCAATAACGATAGCTATAATAGTAATGAAGAGTGAATCAAGCAAAACGAGCCTCTACCAGAATTAATTGCCGAGAAATAACACATTGCAAAGTATGAACCCATATTATCATGACATTTCACTCTTCACATTGAGCATATTACGGAAAGGATCCGTCTTCAAATAAACAACTGGAACCTTTGCATCGACTTTATAATTACATAAGTCCATCGTTTTGATCACAGTTCGTGCATGTTTGTTTCGGTAGGTCGTACCATTTTCGGCATTAAAAACATAGTCCACCTCGATGTTAACAACACCAAGTTTCGACGGTGTGTCGGGGACTATGTTTGTAATGGTCGCCTCAACATAAACTGGATTGCTAAGTATTTCCTTTTCACTTCGACCATTTTTATAATTACGAATAATTATTGAAAAAACAATGACAACAATAATAGCCGGAAAAATAAAATGTAAATATTTAAAATATTGCACAATGCTACCTCGTACAACTCAAGATAGAAATCAGGACGTTTCTAAATGTGGCGCTCCCATCGGTCAATGCTATACATGGAACTGCCGATAGATTTCTGGCACTACAAATAACCTTATTGTTAATCCCTTTAAAAATCAGAGTGGCACGAGGGCTGGATAAAAAGGACAGTTCAGCATACTCAAAATAATACATTTAACTTGACGCGCACACCTTCGAGTTAACTATCAAAATCTATCTCTATAACAGCCATTTTTCCTTTCTCTCCTTTTTTTACTTTTATATCCTGCCCTTTTTTCAACATATGCATTTGGCTCGGCGCAATTAAGCTTTTAGCTGTATATAACTTTTGATCATTTGGCAGAAAAAAATCAATATCATAAAAATAATCGTTGCCATACCTTGCATTTAACTGCCTCCACGCCTGTATCTTTGTATTTATTATTTCCCCCTGCCACCGATCGCTTGCCAGGAAAAGTTTAATTCCTGAAACATCAGTTTTATCTTGTTTTTCTAAAAAATAAAAAGCAGCAGTAACAACCACCACTAAAATAATTCCGCCATACATAAAGTATTTGGAGTAATCTTCCAGAGCCATACTCGTACCTCGCGCCTTACGTTATTATGAATAAATTGTTATTAGTAATGTTAAGAGTTCTCTTGCTAATATTAGTTATTTCAAAATTAATCACTACTCCGCTTGATTCCTTTTTAAAAACAGTTTTAGAAAACTCTTTAAGTTTAAATGAATTCGACAAGCCATTTACAGTATTGCTGACACCTACTACAGATAGGGAAGCTATATTCCCTGATACGGATGTACCCGCAAAGCTCTCACTAAATCCTGTTACAGAAAGTGTATGGAGTTTAGGTTTAAAAACGGCCTCTGGAGCATCCATAACTATTTGTTCTTTACTACTTATTTTAATTATCCCGGGGCTACTTATCGTAATAGCTCCATCTTTTATTTCCTGCGTCCAATCCCCGCTCTTGACATTGACGCTTATACCACCATCTATCGTCTCTTTTTTGCCCCCCGCTGCAATCGTTTTAACCTGACCACTATCATAATTCTCCGTAACTAACTCAGTTACATGGTGCAACTCAGTCCCTTCAACATCAGTACTACGCTCACCTTTTATCGTCACAACATCACCACCGCTGGTGATATTCAGCTTACGCCCATTCTTAATGGTTTCCGTCTGGCTGTTATTAAAGGTTGTGGTTTCCTCTTGATCGACCGTGGTCGTACGCTTCGCACGGTAATAAAACGACGCATCGCCGGTAACATCGTCTTTCTGCTCTTTCAGGATAGTGGTGGTGCGGTTGCCATCGACGTTAACCGTCTTGTCATTTTCGACGGAGACTTTCATGTCTTTTTCGGAGTGCAATTCAACGGCTTCGCTGCCGGGGCGATCCTCGAAGAAGAGATAGCTGGCGTTGTCTTTGTTGCCATCCTTACTGCGCGTCATAAAGCCCATTCGCGTTGAATCATCGGGCAGTGACCATGGCGGCATGCTCGCTTCGTTGTAGACGCGCCCTGTCACAATCGGACGGTCCGGGTCGCCGTTGATGAAGTCAATCACCACCTCATCCCCCACGCGCGGAATTTGTACCCCGCCGAAGCCCTGGCCTGCCCAGGCGCTCGACACGCGCACCCAGCAGGAGCTGGTGTCGTCCCCTTTCGCCTGCCGGTCCCAGTGGAACTTCACCTTTATCCGGCCATATTTATCTGTCCAGATGCTCTCGCCCTGCGGGCCGACCACCTTCGCCGTCTGCGGGCCGTGGGTTTTCGGCCACGCCGTCACCGGCGCCGGGCGGAACACCACCGACGAGGGAATGACGGTGAAGTCGGTACGGTGCACCGTCTCGCCGTCTGACCCGCTGGCATAGCGGTTCTCCTCGAGGAAGTAGTTTGCCTCGGTGGTCAGGTACTCGCCGTTATCGCTGAAGAACGGCGCGTTGTAGAGCGCAAAGGTGTGACCCGGCGCAATACCCGTTGCCGTGGCGGTGGCCTGAATCTGCTGGTGCTCCACCTGCCACCGCTCCTGGCGGATGCGGGCATAGTATTCACCGTGACCGTGCTCGACAAAGCGCCCCGGCCAGTCATAGACGTCAATGCTCCCCGGCTGCGGCGAGGCCGGGTTCTGCCGGGCCTGGAACAGCCAGGCATTCGGTTTGCGGAAGTCGTAGTCATCAAGGCTGTAGATACCGGGCGTGACGCTGTCCTCCAGCGCCCACTGGCTGATGCCCTCTTCGCTGGTGCTGCCGCCGGACGGCGTCGGGTGGTAGGGAATGGTTTCGTACCCGCTGAAGGGCTGGTGTTCCGTGGCGGCGTCCGTCAGCACCATCACGTGCCGGTCGGCTTCGTGACTGAAGTGGTAGGCAATGCCCTCAAGCTCCATCAGACGGCTGATGAAGTCAAAACTGCTCTCCTGGTACTGCACGCAGTAGCCCCAGCTCCGGTAGCTGCCCGTCAGGCGGTCCTCAAGGTTCACCTGGTATTCACCAAGCAGGGTTTTCACGATTTGCGGCACCGTCTGCTCCTGGAAGATACGCAGGTTGCGGTCGCGCTTCATCGGCCACACATCCGGCTCCACCGTCAGCCGGTAGACCGCATACCGCGTCCCGGACATCTCCGTGGCGCTCACCGCCACGCGGGTGATTTTGCCGTTGAAATGGCGCATGCCGCCGGCAATCCCCTGCGTCGGCACATTCACCGTCACCGGCTGGCCGAGCAGCTGGCTGCGGTCGATACGCGCGTCGGTGCCCAGCACCGTCAGGGAGAAGGCAAACGCCTCAGACAGCGCCTCGCGACCGGTGAGTTTCCAGAAAAGCAGGCCGTCTACCGGCAGCTTAACCGTGATCCTGTCTTGCATGGTGAAGTCCTCTGTGACATCTGGTTTTGATGAAGGGTGAACCCGGCGGTGCAGCGTTAGCGGGCGCGATGAAATTTCAGGCTTTGAATAATTTCCTGATATTGCTGTTGATAAGACTCACTGAATTCGCCCGGGCAGGTCCCCACATAGCTGACCATCTTCTGTCCCGCAGCGGGATCGGCCAGCAAAATGATAGTTTGCCGCTGATAAATTATCCGGTTGTCATTGCTGAACTGGTAAAAGAGCTCGACGGCGGGATTGCCATCAACGTCTAACATTTGGGTAGATTCGAGGTGAAAATCGGTGAGCGTCATCTCCAGCTCGCGGATCTTTCTGGCGGCGACGGTATGAACCTTATCATCGGCTTTGGCACTGGCACGAGAGACAACAAACGTAAATTCACTGCCACCGTTATTACTGTGTGTTAATAAATTCATAGTTCTGTCTTTTTTGTATGTCGGACGAGACTAAGGTCGTGATGAAAAGAAGAAGCCATTGCTCCCTGCGGCAAGGTGAAATGATACGCGCGGGATGACGCTCCCGCGCGTGACCGGGTCAGGGTGCCCGGGTGAACAACGACTAACGCGGCTGCGGATTGATAAGCCAGGTGCCCGGGTTGGCAATATCGATAGTCTGGCTGCGAGTCTGACCATTGCCTTCCAGCACCAGCTCGTAGCGACCCGGTTTCACTTTCAGGGAGGCAAAACCGTTGGTGGCTGGTGAAACGGACTGGCTTTCGCCGTTGAGCGTCAGTTTTTCGCCCTCGTTCATACGAACAAAGAGTTGCGCTATCGGTGTCTGCGAGACCACCGGTGCGGCGCTCGGCGTTTCGCTCTGGCTCTGTGCTGGCGGTGTCGCAGGTTGCGCGGCCGGCTCGGTCTGGCGCGGCTGCTCAACAGGTGTGCTGTTCTGCTGTGGCTGCGTGTTGCTTACGGTTTCCGTCGCGGCCTTTTCTGGCTCCGAGCTGCTGCTGAACAGCAGCGCGCCTGCGACAACACCGACAATCACCCCTGCCGCGACCAGCGCAGGCAGTTTGTAGCGCTGCCAGCCAGCAACCTCAACTTTTTCCGGCGTCTCTTCAACCGGCACCAGCATGGTGCCCGGCTGCTTCACGTTCAGCACATCGTCGATCCCGGCGACCGGCATCTCAATCAGCGCGGCAAACTCATCTATCGACTGCGGGCGATCTTCCATCTTCAGCGCCAGCGCGCGATCGACTGCCTGCAACAGCGCGTGAGAGTAGCCCGGCAGCCCGCGCTGGGTCAGCGGGACATAGGTGTCCTGAATGCTGCGCACTACGCTGACCGGCGGCGGTGAGCCGATGATCATGGTATGCAGCACGGCACCCAGGGCGTAGATATCGGTCCACGGCCCCTGCTCGCTCTCGTTATCGTCGGTGTATTGCTCGATCGGCGCATAGCCCGGGCGCAGCATGGTTTCGGTTTCATCAGAAATCGAACCGATACTGCGGCGCGCGGAGCCGAAATCAAGCAGCACCGGTAAGCCGTTTTCCTGAATCTGGATATTATCCAGTGAGATATCACGATGGAGATAACCCTCATCGTGAATGGTCTTGATTGCCCCCAGCAGCATCGGCAGCATGCGGCGGATCCAGGCTTCATTGATCAGCGCCGGATTCTTCTCGCGCAGGCGCGACAGCGTCGTGCCGCTGTAGAACACCGTCCCCATGTAGGCGGTGTCGTTCTGCACCCAGAAACGCAGCACATGCAGCAGGTTCGGGTGGTTAAAACGGGCCAGTAAACGGGCTTCCTGGATAAAACTGTTCAAACCGGCAGTAAACGCTTTACTGAAGCGCTCACTGCGCAGCACCAGCGTCATGTCGTCGTTACGCACTGCCAGCGAAGAGGGCATAAACTCTTTTATCGCGATGGTTCGCTCAAGCTGGTGATCCCAGGCGCGATAGACGATGCCGAACCCTCCACCACCGATCACTTCTTTAATTTCAAACTCATTGAAGCGATATCCCGGTGGTAGTGCGTTCGGTACACTCCGGTTGTTATCGTGATCCGTCATATTGGAAAACTCTCTTGATAATGGCGTTACGCCGCAAACTGACAGTGAAACTCACCCTGCTCAAACGTGACACGTAAACGCTTATAATGCTCGTCTCGCGCGCTGGCGTCGAGTAATAGCTGGCTCATAAGCGGCAGCAAAGTGTTGGTAAGGATGGAGTCAACCATACGGCCGCCCGATTCCACTTCCGTACAGCGGGCGACGATCTGTTCAACCACGCTCTCATCCACTTCGGAAACGATGCCATGGTTCTCTTCGAGACGACGCTGAATGCGCTTAAGCTGCAGACGCACGATCATCGCCAGCATCTCATCGCTCAGCGGATAGTACGGCACCACCAGCAGACGGCCTAACAGCGCAGGCGGGAAGACCTGCAGCAGCGGCGCGCGCAGCGCGTCACGCAGCGCGTCCGGCTCCGGCATCAGCTCCGGGTCGGCGCACATACCGGTGATCAGATCGGTACCGACGTTAGAGGTGAGGATGATAATGGTGTTACGGAAATCGATATGGCGACCTTCACCATCTTCCATCCACCCTTTATCGAACACCTGGAAGAAAATCTCATGCACATCGGGATGCGCTTTTTCAATCTCATCCAGCAACACCACGCTATAGGGACGACGGCGCACGGCTTCCGTTAACACGCCGCCTTCACCATAACCGACGTAGCCCGGAGGCGCGCCTTTCAGGGTGGAGACCGTATGCGCTTCCTGGAACTCGCTCATATTGATGGTGATGATGTTCTGCTCGCCGCCGTAGAGCGACTCTGCCAGCGCCAGCGCGGTTTCGGTTTTACCGACACCAGAAGGGCCGCAGAGCATAAACACGCCGACCGGCTTGTTCGGATCGTCAAGGCGCGCGCGCGAGGTGCGAACACGTTTGGCAATCAGCTCCAGACCGTGACGTTGACCAATAACGCGTTCATTTAAGGTATCGGCCAGTTTCAGCACCGCGTCGATCTCATCTTTCACCATCCGGCCCAGCGGAATGCCGGTCCAGTCAGAGACCACGGCGGCAACTACGTTGGCATCCACGGAGGTAAAGAGCAGCGGCTCATCGCCCTGCAACGCACGCAGCGCATTTTGCTGCTCGGTAAGGGTGGCGCGTAACTCTGCCAGCGCCTCTTCCGGCGCGGTATGCAGCTGCGCACGCTGGGCGATAATGCTGTCCACCAGCGCCTGCTCCTGCTCCCAGCGCTGCGTGAGCTCGTCGCGCTGCGCGGCCAGTTTCTCCAGATCGGCCTGCAGTTTCACCACGCGCTCGCTGTCGCCAACGGCGACTTTGGCTTCACGGTTGGCGATCTCGATCTCCACGTCCAGCGCGTCGATGCGGTGCTGGCAATCTTCCAGTTGCGGCGGCGGTGAACTCTGGCTAACCGCAACGCGGGCACAGGCCGTATCGAGCAGAGCAACGGCTTTGTCCGGCAACTGACGCGCCGGAATGTAGCGATGCGACAGCTTCACGGCGGCAACCACGGCTTCATCCAGCAGCAGTACGCGGTGATGTTTCTCAAGCGCCGACACGGTGCTGCGCAGCATCAGTACCGCTTTCTCTTCGTCTGGCTCGGCGACCTGTACGGTCTGGAAACGACGGGTCAGCGCCGGATCCTTCTCGATGTATTTTTTATACTCAGCCCAGGTCGTGGCACCGATGGTGCGCAGCTGTCCACGTGCCAGCGCCGGTTTCAGCAGGTTGGCGGCGTCGCCAGTGCCCTGCTGGCCGCCTGCGCCAATCAGCGTGTGGATCTCATCGATAAAGAGAATGATCGGCGTCGGGCTGGACTGCACTTCGTTAATCAGCGCCTGCAGACGCGCTTCAAACTCCCCTTTCATCCCTGCGCCCGCTTGCAGCATGCCGATATCAAGCAGCCACAGCTGAACGTCAACCAGCGGCTCAGGCACGTCGCCACTGGCGATACGCAGCGCCAGGCCTTCGACCACGGCGGTTTTACCCACCCCGGCTTCACCGGTCAGCAACGGGTTATTCTGGCGACGGCGCATCAGGATATCGACCATCTGGCGGATCTCTTCATCGCGCCCGACAACCGGATCGATCTTGCCATCACGCGCACGCGCGGTGAGATCCTGACCATACTGGGCAAGCGTTCCCTGCTGAGCGGGAGCGGCAACGCCGCTTTCATCATTCAGCGCAACCGTTGCCTGCTGCGTCTCTTTGCTGTTGGCGCAAATGGTGTCGAAATTATCCAGCAGCGCATCGGCGCTGACGCGATCAAACTGCGGGGAGATGCCTTTCAGCACGTTGGCGAGGCTCCAGGTTTTCAGGATCCCCGCTAACAGATGCCCGCCGCGAATGCGGGTCACGCCAAATTTCAGCGAACCGTAGACCCATGCGCGCTCAACCGCCGTATCAATATGCTCTGACAGGTCGGAAACGGAACTTGCGCCGCGCGGCAGTTTATCCAGCGCCGCGACGATATCGCGCGTTAACGCCTGCTCATCAAGTGAAAAGTGGCGGATAACCTGCTGCAGATCGCCATCCGACTGCTGCATCAACTGATGCAGCCAGTGAACCAGCTCTACATAAGGGTTACCCCGCAGTTTACAAAACGCGGTGGCGCTCTCCAGCGAGGTGAATAAGAGTGTGTCGAGTTTGCCGAATAAGACGGCGCGGCTGATTTCTGACATGGGTTCTTCCATTATTCATAATTAATTAGCACTTCATCCTTCGTGCTGTCTCGTCGATGGCGGCCCCATCTCCTTTGTCGCTTACGGGTGTAAGCGTCCGGGATACGCCGGCTTACCGTGCAACGCAACGCGAATGATTTTGTGCAGACGTCAGACAGGGATGCAAAATCGAAGGATTACCCCTCCGGGCTAAATACCAAATCTCCACGCGCTTCTGGTCTCGGTTGCATACCGAGCCAGGCGCTATACCCCAGACGGCTGTCGCCGCCCAGCGCTGCGCCGACAACATCTTCGCTGCGCAGGATAACTTTCACCGCCCACTGATACTCAATGCCCAGATACTGGCGCACCCAGTCGCGAAGCGCGGCGACATACTTCTCTCCCGGCAGAAAGCGCCGGTAGGTTTCAGCCGGTAGCGGGCCGATCTCAATGCGAAATTTATGGCACACATCGCGCACCGCCTCGCCAAGAAAGGTGGACTGCCCCATACGCGGCGCGTGTCGCCCCCCCTGCAGGCGCGCGCGTTCGCGCGGGCTGAGCGGCATCCACTGCGGAACGTTCTCCACAATGTGGACCGGCACATTGAAATAGCCGCGCAGGATCTTTGCCAGCCCCTCGGGATCGCGTCCGTTGCGGGTTAAGTGCCCTGCCAGCGCGAAGCGAGAATGGGGGCTGAGCGTCCCCTTCTCCAGCTGTCCTGGCTGTCCCATGCCGATCAGCGACGCGATATAGTGCTCGAAGCGATTATTATCTTTGCGATCGAGAGAGACCGTCGGTTGCGCATCGGCCCAGGCACGATAAAAGAGCAGCGTCAGCCGGTGATGGAACAGATCGGCAAAGGCGCTCATGCTCTCATCCTGATGGTGGTCGATACGCTCGCGCGCATACTCCGTCAGGTGGATGGGCAGCGGGCCGTTAGGGCCAAAAAGGCCGAAGCTGTAAATCGACACATCATACAAAGGCGACGCTTCGCGCTTTTTCACCCCGGCGAGCGTTGCCGGCGCGAAGCTAAGCGACGGCGTCTGCCCGACGCGCAGTGACTCAAAGCGCGGCAGCGGCGCGCGCCCCAGCGGGTAACGCTCACCGCCGCGCGCATCCACACGACGCAGCAGAGTAAAGAGATCGTAACGCCACGGGGTCGCCATCACGTTCTGCCAGAAGGCATCCGGCAAGCTGTTCAGGCGGACGATCGCAGGCTTGAGCGCGGGCGTGTCGGTCATATCAGCGCCCTCTTGCCCATACGCGGCGGCCAGTAGCCCACTTCGCCGCGCTGCTGGCTCTTGAGGGTAAACTCCGTAAAGCTGTTCATGCCGACCAGCCGGGCAAAGACGCGCTCCAGCACGCTGCCAAAGAGCCACGGGCTGAAGCCGGAGAAGGCCTGCTCATCAACGGTAAGGGTAATGCCAACACCACGGGCAAAGACAATCGGCCCCGGCTCCGGCACCCGGCGATGCACCGGCTCCAGCACGCAGTGGCGTACGCCCTCAATCTGGCGCGCCACCGGCGCTTCCGCCAGCCGGGTATAGAGCCCAAGCAGCTGGCGCAGCGCCGCAGCGCCTTCTCCGTTTTCGCCATCCATCAGGCTGAGGTAGTTCATCTGCAGCTGGCTGATTAAACGCCAGGTACTGAGCCCTTCCGCCAGCGCCGGACGCGGCGGCGTCGGCCCTTTGCGCAGCTTGAGTGATTTCACCGGCAGCGAATCGGGCAGTACAAACTGCCCCATATCCTGCTGCAGCATCAGCGGCAGATCGCGGCTGGTGCACAGCACTTCTGCGGTGATATAGCGTAAATCTTCTCGCCACGGCGCATGCTGCTCATCCACCAGCGAGGCGAAAACTTCGGAGCCGATATAGCCGGTGCGGGTGCCGTAGCGCTGGGCATGCTCAGAGAGCGCGCGCTGCTCGCGGCGCACCGAGAAGTAGGCACCGTAATTGCCCTCATCCTGGCTCCAGCTGCTCCAGAACGGACGGAAGGTCTGCTCATCGCGCTGACCATCAACGCTGGCGTGAATTTTGCCAACAGAGTAAATCTCATAATCCAGCGGACGAATGTTATCGACCACCAGATGGTATTCGTGCAGGCTTTCGCTCAGTTTCTGCCGCTCGGCGATCTTGGGAAACAGGTTAATGACTGGCGTGCAGTGCAGCGCCAGATGGCTCTTATCCACCACCCGCTCCAGCTGACCGTCCGCCTTATCAAGCAGGATAATGATATCGAAGGATTTGGCTTCGCCGCTGCTCTCCAGCATGGTGCGCAGCCCCTGCAGGCTGATAAAGAGAAAACGCGACGGGAAAGCAAAATACTCTTGCAGCAGGCGGTAACCGTCAAAATTGCGCAGGTCGTCAGGCAGCAGAGACTGGTTAGCCTCAAAGCCCTCCTGGCGCAGCGCGTCATCTGCCAGCACATGCAGTGCCGCCTGCGGCGCGTTTGCCTGACAGACCATACCGACCTGGTGCTCCATCAGCAGCTCAAGCAGTTGCAGCGCCTGCATGTCCGGCCCGCTCAGGAAGAGCTCCAGACGGTCGAAATCGAGATGGCTGAGGTTGACCGGGCCATCGCAGCTCAGGCGAATACGCAACGCGCTCTGCGCGCCGCGCTGGCTTAAACCGACCTGCGTCAGAGGGAGATCGGCAGGCACGCCGCCAAGTTCAACCTGGCTGATTTTCAGCGGCAGCAGCGTGACGTCGTGAGCGGTGGTGTAGCTACAGGTGACACCATTCTTCTTCATCACCTGGCTGTCCATCATCGTGCCGCGCGGCACCACAAAACCGTTGCTCAGATCGCCTTTGGCGCTGTCCGGCTGCAGTTCGGCAATCGCCATTGAGGGCGTCGGCGCCAGGTAGTTCGGCGCGACCATCTCCAGCAGACGCTGGGAGAAGCGCGGAAACTCGGCGTCCATTTTTAACTGTACGCGGGAGGTAAGAAAGGCAAAGCCTTCCATCAGGCGCTCGACATAAGGATCGGAAACATCCATCCCACGCATGCCAAGGCGTCCGGCCACTTTTGGGTAGCGTCCGGCAAACTCCTGGCCCATCTCACGCAGCCAGGCGAGTTCGCGGTTGTAGTACTCCAGTAATTTGCTTTCCATGAATTACCCCGCGTCTTTCAACTCGAAATGCCCGTTTTCAAGATCCACATCGGTGCGAAAAAGGAACTCCAGCGGATAGGGCACACACCACAAACGACCTTTGATCTCAATCGACAGGATATTGTGCAGATCCAGCGATTTGGTATCGGAGATGCAGCGCACCTGCAGGCCCTGCGGCAGGATGCGCGGCTCAAAGTGCAGGATCGCATCGGTGAGCTTGCGTTGAATATCATTCCATTCGATATCGGACATCCGCTTGCCCGCCAGCGGCGAAACCCCGAAGTTCACTACCGAGCGGCGCACCTCATCGAAGCCGGAGAGATCCTGCTGCGCTTCGTTGTTGATGGTATTAAACAGCCACTGCAGATCGCGCAGCACGTTGCGGCGCAGCGCCGAGTGAGTGATCAGATTGTTATTCGCCGGCTCCTGCGCTTTGTCCGGTGCGTCATCGGTCAGGCGATCGAGCAGCGAGGGCTGCATTTTGTCGCGCGCGCCGACGGTCTCTTTGCCGCGACGCGAGCGCCAGCCGCTGCGCAGCAGATCGCCCTCATCATGTTGCGCAGAGTTACTCATTCGTCGCGTCCGCAGCGAAGGTCACTGTGGCGAGATCGAGCAGCGAATATTCGGCACCGTCATTGAGCCACACTTTTTGCCCCATCCCGAGGTAGTGCGCAGACTCGCTCGCAAGCTGCTGCCATTCGGTAACGCGACAGAGTTTAAAGCGATCTTCTGCATTAGCCTCCAGCGGATAGCGCGCCGGGATCTGGCACACCTGTTCACTGCCATCGCGCAGGCGCACCAGCGTGTGGCGCCAGACTAAATCGGTGACGCTGGCGGGCGGCTGAAACTGCATCGCGGAGATGGCGCTAAACGGCAGCCAGAAGTAGCGACCATTCACAATCGCTTCGCATACCGGCCCAAAGCGGCTGTCGCCATCCATCAGCCAGTCGAACGCTACCGTCTGCCCATCCTGTGTGGCGAGCTGACCGGGGTTGGCGTCGGCCTTCTCCAGCGCCGCGTCACGTAGCGCGTCGGCATCACTGCCCTGCGGATCCAGCGCGCTAATCATCTCTGCCAGCCACGGATACTGCTCGACCGGCGCAACCGGACGCGCCCGCCCGGCTATGACGTCGGCACGCTGACGCTCGCCTTCGATCGCCTGCTCCAGCAGGGTGACGGTCGGCTGTGCCTGCGGCTTGAGCCCCTGCCAGCTTTTTAACTGCGCCTGCGCGCGTGTCCAGTTGCCGTCCAGGCAGAGCAGCTGCGCGAACGCGGCGCGTAAATCGGCGTCGCCGGGCTGGCTGCGGATACGGCTCTCAAGCTGCGCGAGGCTATCCTGCAGGGATTCGCCCGCCAGTTGTTGAAATAGGGTGTTCATGGCTGCTCCTTAGTTGACGGTTTTGTAGGTCCCGACTGCGGGATCGCGCAACTGCGGATGCAGGGAGTCAATCAGCAGAATATTGAGGCGGGTGCCCGGCTCAAACCACGGCGTCCAGACTTTGCGCACTTCATCGAGCCGTGCTTTTAAGCGCGTGGCATCGCTGGCAACTTCGCGCGAAATCTCTACGGCGACGGTGCCGTTGGCCTGCCAGCCGTTGAGGCTGTTGACGTAAGGCAGGATCATCCAGCTTTGCGCCAGGCTGCCTTCGCTCACTACCATACGCTCGTTATTGACGGTAGTGATCAGCAGACGGTCGGCATCAACTTTGTCGCTCAGGCCGCTCACCGGGAAACCGTGAACGAAGGTCATGGTAATTTTCTTTTCAGCGCCGTTGCTGACCTGCGTAACATCGCTGCGACCGTTCAGCCAGCCGCCCTTCTCGCATTTTCCATCCTCTTTAGCGGGGATGAAGAGTGCCGCTGCGCTGGCGTCGCCCTGCCAGAAGGTGCGCAGGTGGCAACCATCCTGCAGGGTGAACTCCTGCCACGGCGCACGGTTGGCGGGCGGGGAGAGATCTTCAGGGCGGCCAACCGGCTGTTGCAGCGTGGTGGCTTGTGCCGGTGCCGCGCCGTTTGTGGTCACAACCGGTTGCCACTCTTTGGCTTTATCTGCGGTACCTTCGGCCAGCGTTGCGCCCTGCGCGTCGGTCAGTTTCCAGTGCACCTGCGTCAGGGCACCGCACTGGTTTTCCAGCAGCGCGCCAAGGCGCGGTAAGAAGTTATTCAGAACGGAAGGCTTTTTCTCGCCGCCGGTGACAATGCGCAGCGGCAGCGTCTTGCCGCACCAGCTTTTGGGGGTGTTATCCTCAACATTGTCGATCCAGACATCCAGTTTTTGCGAAGGCGATTGCACGATGCGGTAGTTTTCTGCCTGCGCGCTGCCACATGCTGCAAGCAGGGCCAAACCCGGTAGCCAAAGTTTCATAAAAGTCCTTGTAAGCTGTATCAATCACGAAGAGGGAAAAACTGAGCGGCTTCAGAGATCGTATGCAAAAGCGTGGTCTCCTGAGGCGTACCCATCCACACCGCCACGGCGCTGTAGTTATCCTGCTGGGTTTGTGACCCGGCACCGTTTTTCAGCAGGATTTGGTTCATTAATGTCAGCCACTCGTCGGGCGTATTGACCATATGCAGCGACTGCTGCATCTGCTCTTCGGTGACGCCGTGCCAGAAACCATCCGTACACAATAAGAAAGCGTCACCATCTTCAATCGGCACCACATCGCTGTAGCTCGGCTCGCGCTCATCTTCGCCGAGTCCAAGCGCGAAATAGAGCAGGTTACCGTTAATGCCTTCAACCTGATGTCCGGCGTCTTTCATCTGCTGGACCAGGCTGTGATCGGTGGTCACATGATAGAGCCAGCCGCGGCGAAAGAGATAGAGACGGCTGTCTCCGGCGTGGGCCCAGTAAGCCAGCTCGTAATCGCGATCGATAAACAGGCTGACCATGGTGGTGCCCATGCGGTTGTAATCCCGTACCGCTTGCTGCTCTTTACGGATTGCACGATTCGCGCCGTTGATGTAGTTGCGAATGTACTGGGCATTGAGGTGCTCATCGCCGTCAAACTCGGTGATGATGGCATTGCGCGCCAGTTCGGCCGCCTTGTCACCGCCGGGCAAACCGGCGATGCCATCGCAGACGACAAAACAGGCGGCACGCTCGCCGATAGTTTCTCCGGTCTGATCCTGATTACTGGCACGCTCGCCTTGTCGTGATATTGAGGCGGTGCTGATATTCATTCTTCCGATCCGCTTTGTGAGTCTTTGTACTGGTTAACCTCCATGTCGTAAGCGTGGAGGAACGCTTCACCGAACAGGGTATGGAAGTCATCGTCAATCTCACCGGCGGTTTGCGCATAGGTGCGCACAAAGTAGTCCCACATCGCGGCCTTGCGGTTGGAGAGCACGCCAAGACGTGAGGTCGCGCCGTCACGTTTTGCATCCTCTTCCAGCTGCTCAGGATTAAAGGATTGCAGCATCGCCGCGATAATGGCGCGGATACCGGAGATCATCCCCAACTGGTGCGCCTGCAGATCGATCAGCGCATCGCGCACCGATTTTTTCGGCGGCATAAAGCCCGGCATGCGGTTGCCGAACATCTGCATCAGCACGGTTTTACCCGACGGCAGCAGTTTGAACGGGTTGTTTGCATCATCCAGCACCATGGTCATATCCGCTTTCACGCCGCGCTTTAAGATCGAACGCGAGGAGAGCAGCGCCACGGTGCCCTGCGAGAACATACTTAACATCTGGCCAAACTGGCGCATGTTCTCTTTATCAAACTGCGGAACGGGCTGCATATCGCCAAGCCCCATCCCTTCAAGCAGCGCTTCAAGCAGCTCGCCCTGCAGCACATCTCCGCTGCCGCCCGACGTGCTGGCAGGCGCTGTTTTCGCACCGGGGCTCTGCACCGGATCGATACGCAAGCGCCCTTTCGGCGTCTGCGCCGCGCTGCGCTGTACCGCCTGCGGCGTTGGCAGCGTGATGCCGGCATAATCCTGCGGCTCCTGTACATCTTCCTGCAGCGGCAGCGACTCCTCTTCGGCGAAGAGCGGCGTAGCGCTCAAATCCTCTGCGTGCAGATCGGTAATAATCGGCTGCGGCTCTGCCGGCGGCTCGCTGGCCTGCAGATCGGTGATGATCGGCTGCACCGGCTCCTGCGGTTTCGCGGGGGCAATCTCATCAGCATTCGCCAGCGGAACGGCACCGCTCAGCAGCCCTAGGGGATCGTCGCTGCGCGCCTGCGGAGCACTACCGCTGCCGCCAAACAGTGCCAGCGGATCGAGTTCGTCACTCTCAGACGTACTCTCTTTCGGTGCCTGTACCGGTTCAACCGGCGGGACTAAGGTCGATGGCGTGGCGTCATTAAAGATGCTGTCATTTTTAAACAGCTGTTCGTCATTGAACAGATTGTCCGAATCGAGGGATTTTGGTGCCACCAGCGGCTCATGGTTGCCCAACAATGAGAGCGGGTCTTCCGGGTTGCGCTCCGGCTCTTTCGGTTCAGCAAAGGGATTGAGGTTTTGCGGCTCGGCGGATTTGGCGCGGCTGCTGGAGATGCTGTCGGAGATAGAGAACTCCTGCATCAGGCTGTCCCAGATCTCCGTCGGCACGGAGGCAGGTGCGCTCTCTGCGGCATTTTTTGGCGCAGCGGCCGGTGCAGGTGCAGGCTTCGCCGCCGGAGCAGGCGTCGGCTTCGGATACATCTCCTCGGCCATGCGGCTCACCGGCTGCGTGTCCTGAATGAGATCGCTCACTTCGATGCGGTATTCATCGATACCGAGAATGTCCCCATCCTGAAGCTCGACCTGGCGGCCGCGCTCCAGCGGAATGTCGTTGAGCACGACGCGCGTAACGTTGCCGCGGTTGGTGACACGGCATTCGCCCGTGCCGGAGATATGAACAATGGCCTGCAGACGGGAAATAGAGCGGTCGTTATCCGGCAGCACCAGATTATTGTCGGTGCCGCGGCCAATGGTGCCGCCCGGAGGATAAAAGTCGCAGCGGCTTTGCGGCGGCTGATGACCGGGTTTATTGGTGATAATAGTGAATCGCATCGCGTATTCCTGCTGGAGTTATGTGCACTCAAACGGCGCCGTTTTGGGTAAAGCGGCTGCGTTTGAATACGGGCATCTAAAGCGTTACTCAGCCCACTGCGGGGAAGGCAGTACGCCCTCCCCGCTATTGTGATACGACTCAGACGCCATCCAGGCTGTGTGCCAGGGTTTCCAGACGATCGTTCATCGATTTCTTCAGGCACTGCGTGTCCGCATTGCAGTTGTTGCGCTGGCTTAACCACGCTTTCTGCTGCGATTGCAGCTGTTTATCGAGATCCTTGTTACCAACCTTGACCGCTTCCTGGCGGAAGGAGCGGTAGGAGCGCGCGACGCTGCTGTCCAGCGACGCCAGCTCGCGATCGCTGCAGATCGCTTTTTCCGGTGCAGAAGCCGCTTTAGCACAGTCAAACGACGCTTTCGGCTTGCTGTTTTTATCTACTGGCGCGAGTAACAGGATGGTGCCATCGGTCCAGTTGAGCAGTACGCTTTTGTTGACCACAGCGAAACTGGCATCAGCGCCCGGATCGCCGTTAGAGAAGTTTCCTGATGCACAGGTAATGTTCTCAACCTGCGCCTTCGCTTTACCGTCTAAGCCCAGCTCATAGGTTTTAGCTGCGTCTTTCTCCGGAATAGATTGCGTTGCCGCAATCCAGGCGTTAAGCGTAGAACCGTTCTCTTTTATCGTCGGTGACTGGCAGTTTGACCCGCCCGGCAGCGACGTGGAGATCCCTTTATCGGTCACGCTAAGAAAGCGCCCCACCAGGCGATCGTCATTGAACTGGTAGTTCAGAGTACGTTCAGATTCCGTATTGATAAAAGCTTGCTTAACCTGCCACTCGCCCGTAACCGGCGACTTAGCCGCCAGCGCAAGTGACGGCATCAGGGTCGCTGCGGAGATTGCCGCCGCCAGCATCACAATTTTATGCGTCTTCATCGGTCAGTTGTTCCCATAGTCGCCGTTTAAGTACAAATTCACTTCAAAGTTACGACGATTGATCAAGCCCTTCATCACCTTATGCTTACTGGTATTGGCGCGCTTAATTTCCGTCATCGCGTCAGAGATCTGCCCGCGGTTGATAAAGCCAAACACGTTGCTCAGGCGTCCTCCCGGGTTATAAGCGAAGGAGACCAGGGCATCAAACTCATACTGTTTGAGCTGCACAAAAATACCATTTCTCACCTTGTTGACATACGGGGGAACCGTTGCACGCAGTAAGTTTGTCTCCTGCTCGTCAGTCAGGCGCACCAGGGTGGCGTTATCTTTCGCAAACTGGCTCGCTTTGTCGTCCTTCAGCCCGGCGGCTTTACTGATCTTCTCTGCTGTAATGGCATCGATACCAATTTCCATCATTTTAGCTTTGATGGACTGCTCAGATCGCTCTTTCATATCGTAGCCCGGCCCAAGCGTAACGCCGCTTGCGCCGCCTGGCCAGTGCAGATAACAGCTTTTGTTCACCCAGGCTTCGCGATGAAAAATGAAGCTCATGCCACTTGCGGAAATATCCATTGCGCCAACCGCCTGACGCCCTGCGCTACCGGAGATCGGCGGCTGCGGTGCGCGGGTTGTCACGGGTTTACCCAATGCAGCGAGCGTACGACGCCCGACAATACCGTCCACATGGAGATTCTGTTTTGCCTGGAATTGTTTGACAGCCATTTCCGTTTTTAAGCCGAAAATACCATCATCACCGACGTTAAACCCTGCCTTACTCAGCAGTTGTTGTAACTCTTTGACATTCGTACCACGATCACCCTTGCGCAGAACACTCATTCGTTCATCCTCAAAATATTCTTTAATATTTATACGCATTCAAACGACACAGCTTTCAGCAAAGCTGCTGCGTTTGAGTAGCAATAGCTCTCTGTTGCAGGAAACACGCTATTTGATAAGAGGAAGTCAAAACTAAAGAGGAAATGTGTGGTGTTTAGTAGCAAGAAAACAGGGTGAGCCCTTGCGGGCTCACCGAAGCAATTACGCTTCTTTGTTTTCTTTGATGTTCCAGCCAGCGCTGGTTTCAGCACCTTTACCGCCGGAAGAGGACTGCTCCCAGTACTGCTGTTTCACTTTCGCAGCCTGGAACGCATAGGTCACACCTACGGTGTCGCCGTTGTCAGCACCGGTGTACTGAACGGAGGTCACCAGCACGTCTTCCAGAGTGATGCGAGCATATTCAACCTGCTGACCACCTGCTTTGCAGACAGAGAGTTCAACTTTGGTCAGATGCTTGCCGCTGGAGCAGTGCTTCAGGATAGCGGTAGTAGATTTGTCAATGAGTGCATTTACATGCAGGTCGTTGAAATTCACTTTACCGGCACCGCCGCCACCGCCAACGCTCATGTTCCCTGGCTGTGAAGCACCCCAGGAGAAAGATGTGATATCAGTCCAGCCGGTGTGGTTAGAGTCTTTAGACTCGCCCGTAACTCCATCGACCTTCAGAAACATATCAATAGCCATAATATTTACTCTTCGTTAATGATAAATATTGCTTTCGAAAAAGCGCTTATATGGCAAATGGGTAAGAATGGGGCTGAATAAAACCGTCCATATTTTACCTCTGCCTCTTTACATTCCGAAAAAACGGTTGTTTCTTCAGAAATTCGTTTTCTCTCACACAGAGAAATTTAATCTTTTAAAGTGATAATTTGATTACTGTGAATCAGTTTAATTCCCAGAACCAGATTTCCTTGCAATGCGGAAAGCAGTTTGAGTTACAAATAAAAGAATTACTTGTCAGGGGCTCAAGCATATCAATATGCCCACCGCCATAACCATCAATTCTATTAAAAAAAAACGACACCACGGCGTTTTAAAAGGGCCCGACCACCCTCGACTTTGTCAGTGTAAATTTCCGCACTACCAAAAATATGGGATTTATTGAGTTGGTCGGCCAAAAGTTTGGCTCCCATTTCAAATTTTTTACCTTTTAATGGGCCTTTTCTGATCGTAAACCGTCCTGAAAACTCAATATTACATTTTAGCAGCGCCAGGCTCATTCTTACTGCACAAGTGTTTTCGTACTGGTCACCTTGTCGCAGTAAGGCCTTAAAATCATAGCCTATTTCTGAAAACAGAGCATCAGAGTCCACGAAACCTGCTCGCACATCATTTGAAGAGTAATGCTGCCTTTTCAACTGCTCATATAATGGTCTCATTTTTCACTCCTTTTGGCGCAAGGAAGAATGTCAGCCATGGAATTTGCAATATACTCAGCTGCAGGTTGTTCTCTTTCCTCTGGTTTCATTTTTGATAAGCTTGAATAAATATATTCATGCGCGGAGCTGGGAAGGATTTTTTTGTAGTTACACCACGTTTTACCTTCGGTTGCATCCAGCACGCCTAAAAAATACATATCAGCCTTAATGCGCTCACGTTCGTTTTTTTTATTATTCCAGGCGTTGAAAAAACGCTCGGCGGTGAGCTTAACATCATGCCCGGTTAAAAGCGCAGGATCGCGTGGGAATACAGAAGTGTCATCTTCTGGTAAAGATTCAGCCCTGGGATATTCATACGTTTTAGTTTCCGCTAAAACCATCACAGGCACTGTTATTAAAATAGTGACAAGTAGTGCTCTCATTTTCATCACAAATCCCTCTGTTACGAAAAGTATTAGTTGACCGTAAGCGCAGCGCGCTTACGGTCTTACAGCCTTACGCCTCTTTAGTTTTCAGCGACGGCAGTTTTGAAACCAGACGCAGAGAAACGGTCAGACCTTCCAGCTGGTAGTGCGGACGCAGGAAGAACTTCGCCGCGTAGTAGCCCGGGTTGTCTTCGATCTCCTGCACCTGCACTTCTGCAGCAGCCAGCGGTTTACGCGCTTTGGTCTCCTGCGAGGAGTTTGCCGGGTCACCGTCGACGTAGTTCATCACCCAGTCGTTCAGCCAGCGTTCCATCTCATCACGCTCGCGGAAGGAGCCGATCTTGTCACGCACGATGCACTTCAGGTAGTGCGCAAAGCGGCAGCAGGCGAAGAGATACGGCAGACGGGAAGCCAGGCGCGCGTTGGCGGTGGCATCAGCGTCGTGGTACTCCATCGGTTTTTGCAGTGACTGAGCACCAATAAAGGCAGCAAAGTCGGAGTTTTTGCGGTGGATCAGCGGCATAAAGCCGTTTTTCGCCAGTTCCGCCTCACGGCGATCGCTGATGGCAATCTCGGTCGGACACTTCATGTCCACGCCGCCGTCATCGCTCGGGAAGGTGTGGCAAGGCAGGTTTTCTACCGCACCGCCGGACTCAACGCCGCGGATGGAGGTGCACCAGCCGTACTCTTTAAAGGAGCGGTTGATGTTGGTCGCCATTGCGTAAGCGGCATTCGACCAGGTGTAGTTGTTGTGGTTAGCACCATCGGTCTCTTCTTCAAAATCGAAGCTGTCGACCGGGTTGGTACGAATACCGTACGGCAGACGCGCGAGGAAACGCGGCATAACCAGGCCCAGGTAACGCGCATCTTCAGACTCACGCAGCGAACGCCATGCAGCGTACTCGGTGTTCTGGAAGATCTTCGTCAAATCGCGCGGGTTCGCCAGCTCCTGCCAGGACTCCATCTGCATCACGCTTGGTGCGGTACCGGTAATGAACGGGCAGTGTGAGGCCGCGCCGATACGCGCCATTTCACCCAGCAGCTCCACATCCTGTGGGCTGTGGTCGAAGTAGTAGTCGCCGACCAGGCAGCCGAACGGTTCGCCACCGAACTGGCCATACTCTTCTTCGTAGATTTTTTTGAACAGTGGGCTCTGATCCCAGCCGACGCCTTTATAGCGCTTCAGGTTGCGACCCAGCTCCTGCTTGGAGATGCTCATAAAGCGGATCTTCAGCATCTCATCAGTTTCAGTGTTATTCACCAGGTGGCTCAGGCCGCGCCATGCGCTCTCAAGCTTCTGGAAATCTTCGTGGTGAATAATCTGGTTGATCTGCTGCGACAGCTTCTCGTCAATACCGGCAATCAGGTTCTGAATGGTGCGATAGGTGTCGGACGAGAAAGTAACGGTGTTCTCCAGCGCCTGCTGCGCCAGGGTTTTCACCGCGCTTTCGACCGCGGAACGCGCCTGATCGGTTTTAGGACGAAACTCTTTATTGAGCAGAGAGCTGAATTCGTCCTGGCTAAAGGACTGGGCACCCTGCTGCAGTTCTTGTTGTTGAGAAGGATTGCTCATCAATTATTCCTCTTTACCTTGCGCACTCTCGTCACTGTTCGGCATCTGGCTGAGTGATTTCAGCAGGGTCGGATCCTGCAGCACTTTTGCAATCAGCTCTTCAGCACCGTTTTTACCGTCCATATAGGTCAGCAGGTTAGAGAGCTGGGTACGCGCCTCCAGCAGCTTATTCAACGGTTCGACTTTGCGGGCAACGGCGTCCGGCAGGAAGTCATCCATGCTTTCGAAGGTTAAATCCACGTTCAGACGGCCATCACCGGTCAGGGTGTTGTCTACGTTGAACGCGACGCGCGGTTTCAGCGCTTTCATACGTTCATCGAAGTTGTCGACGTCGATTTCGAGGAATTTACGCTCTTCAATAGAAGGTAAGTTCTCCACCGGTTTCCCTACCAGATCCGCCATTACGCCCATCACAAACGGAAGCTGGATTTTGCGCTCCGCGCCGTAAACTTCCACGTCGTACTCGATCTGTACGCGCGGCGCGCGGTTGCGGGCGATAAATTTCTGACCACTGTTACTCATTGCCATGATGTTCTCCATCGAATATACGCGGTGAAGGTTTGATGACAGGCAACACGCCTGCCGTCATAACGCGGTTTGCGTCACTCCTGACGCCCAAAAATATTTTGTAGCTGATTGACGCCGTCCGGCGCCAGATCGCGAATGATCTCCATAAAGTCCAGCTCGATTAACCGCTGCACGCGGTCGATCATCAGCGGTGCGGGGTGGCTCGGCTCATGCTGGGCAAAGTACTGTTTTACCTTCTCCAGCATTAACTGGGCATCTGCACGCGTGGCGACCTGCGCGGTACGCCAGTCGGTCATCGCCGGTAACGGAACGGCAGCCGCAGGTTGCGCAGCGCTCTGCGTTGGTTGCGGCTCCGATGTGCTCTCCACAGGCTCATCGGAGCGGGAAGCACGGCTGACACCTGCAATCATACCCACGGTCTTGAGTAACTGTTCCATTTCCGGCACCCCGCTTTCGCCCAGTTGTTCCAGCAGCCATGTACGGATGGTTTGCAGACGCCCTTCGATTTGCCCGATAGCTTCAATGCCAGGCTGACCGCCGCGCGTCAACTCATCAATCAGGCGCACCCGTCCACCAGGGTAGCCTGCACACTCGGTTTTGCTGCCGTCGAGCAGCGACTGCGCATCACGCACGATAATCTCATCGCCGTTGCTGCGCAGTAATACGGACTGGCGAAGCGTGGTGGTTAGCGATGATTTATCGCTTAACCCGGCCAGCGCGTTAATGCGAAAGAAGGGATCAAACTCGCCGCCGTCGGTCAGGGATGGCCAGAGCTGATCCCAGTACAGGGAGAGCGCCTGGCCCAGCAACAGCAAGCCGTCCGCATACCCTTCAAGGCCGCGGCGGCGTGTCCATGCGTGGGTCAACGCCATCATCACGCGGATATCTTTGGTGCGTGAAAGCAAGCCGGTGGCCAGTTTTTCCACGCGCGTCCAGTCAGCCGGTTCAGCCGGAATAATGGTGCTGCCAAACTGCTGCTCGGCTTTGCCAAGGCTCGCCTGCTCCATCGCCTGGAAATCGGCGTCGTACTCAAGGTTTTCGCCGCACGGCTGCTCCGCAGTAACCGGAGCCAGTAACGTTTCAATAGTCATCCGCAACCTGCTTATTCATCAAACATCGGTGGGTAAAGACCGTGACGACCGGGTCTTGCGCCGCCTGCCGGTTCAAACAGTAGCGTAAAAAGTTGACCGGTAAAGTTGCCGCTGTGCACATGCGTGTAGAGCGGATACCCATCGCTACGGTTGGTCCACCAGAAACTGATCTGACGCTGCGGATCAAAGCATTCGGCGGCCTGCTGCCAGCCGATCGATGATTCGCCATCGCCTTCATAACCAATCACATCAAGAATTTCCGACCGCGCTTCCGGCTCCGCCAGCTGCACCGGCGGGATAGCAAGCAGCGCCTGATCGAGCTGCTCCGGTGAATAGCCGTTGCGCACGGCGTGCAGCATGGTGCGACCGAGCTGCTGATACCAGTCACCCGCTTGCGCCAGGTGACGCGGCGACCACTCCAGTGGGTTAATCGCCATCAGCGCGCAGAGCGGATACTGGCGGCCAACGCTGTCACGCCCCGGAAGCAGGCATCCCATCTGAACCTGCTGTCCGCCCAGCATCGGCGGAACAACGAAGTTCCAGATTGGCGCATTGCTGAACTGCCGTTCACCGCCGCGCTGCTCCTCTTTTTGCCAGTTCATCAATCCCACCTGAAACCAGTGGGACCATTGACGCTGCAGAGCGTCGGGAAAGCGGCGCTGGAGAAAATCACCCGCACTGGGCAATTTTCCATACCAGCTAATTGCAGAAGTCGTAGTCATTAGGCGTTCCTTTGCGGATCAAGGACATGCGAATCGTGGAAGCTGGAACGGATTGCGGATACTGTTAGGCGCAAACTCCAGCGTGACCTGATGCCCGTCAACCGTGAATGTCGCCTGGCGGCTCAGGCTGCTGCTGCCAGGGCTTACGCGCGCTTTATCGAAAAAGCGGTTCAGCGCCCAGGCGCCGTTGGTCACCAGTGTTGCGGTTGTACCATTGGCCAGACCCAACTGCATGCGCACCTGGTTGGTGCCGCCTGTTCCCGGCCAGCTAACAATTTGTACCGCCTGCGGCCCATGGCTGTAGCGCAGGATCTGCCCGTCCACATCCAGCGTCATATTGAGGATAGTGTTATCCATCCGCACTGTACGCACCGTGGTACGAAAAGAGGGTGTTGCACTGCCATTGGCAAAGAAGGCATCGCGAATCGACTGTGCCTGCTGGAACGGGACCAGCACCCCTTCGCTTCCCGGCAGCGTTTTACCATCGATCCCCGGCATAAAGCGCCATGTGGCCTGCGTGGTATCAACTTTATTGGTCAGGTTATCGCGAAAGAAGACATCCATCAGACCGGTGCCAGGGGCAAACATACGCGCCAGATCGTCCGGCGTCACTTCAGCGCTGGCAGAACGCACCAGCGGGTAACGCCCGGCGATTGCCTGACGGCAGAAGCTGCCCACTTCAACGCTGATACGCTTACGCACATTCTCCATATCACGGCGTTGCGTATCGCTGCTGGCACCCACCGCCATGTTGCTGAACATGGTTTGCAGGCCGCCCGGCAAGCGCCCTGCGCTCGCCTGCAGACGGCTGATCGCCTCTCCGCCCGGCGCTGGCATGCCGCTGTTGGCTGCATCCTGCACCGCCGTCAGGTAGCGATAGAGTTCATCAACCTGCTTGAGGAAATCATCAAAGACGATGGTTTTACCGCCTTTCTCCAGCGGCTGCGCCAGCTCAATGATCGGTGCAAAGTGCTCGGTCACGCGCTGTTCAGGCGTCTGGTTAGCGGCCGCGTTGCCCGCAGCGTTGTTTTCACGATTGCTGAAGAGCGACTCCAGCATCTGTGTACCGCGATTGCTACTTTCAGGGTTTTTCTCTTTCTCCGCCGCAGCAGGGTCATCGCGCACCAGCGTCAGCTGCTGGCTGAGGTTAACCACCAGACGGCGCAGCGGTGAGTTGTTGCTGGAGAGAACGCGCGCCGTATTGATGCGCTGATTGAGATCGGCGCTGTTATTCAGCTGAATGTCGCTTAAGAAGCTGTCCCAGATGGTAATGAAGTCGCGAGCGTAGAGCTGACGCACCGCATTATCGGTCTGCTGTTTATCTTCCGGCTGCGTGGTTGAGCCTAATACCCAGGCGTCATCTTCATGCAGGGAGGCGGTCACCGGCGCTATCTGCGCATTGAAACTGTTCCAGTAACCATTTGGCGTATAGAGACCCGGGATGCCATCGTTCACCGGCTTGCCGCTTTTACGCGAGAAGACCAGTTCACTCTGCGGACCACCCAGCGTAGCCAGCGACACCGGCTTGAGGTTTTCATCACGCTCCAGCAGGCGTTTAAGGCGTCCATACACGCGCGTTGAGAGTGGCTGCTGGTTAATCAACGCCTGCTCGCGGCTGATGAGCGCGTCATCTTTTGCATAGGGCGAAGCGACAATCTGCTCCTCCAGCAACTGCGTCAGGTGCCACTCCAGCTGGCGGATCTGTGCTTTGGTTACGTTCTGAGGCAGATTGCGTTCCAGGTTGAGCATCACCCATGAGTGCAGGAATTTGCCATCGTAATGTTTCGGCTGGTAGAGCATCTGATACGCTTTCAGCGCTTCATAGCTGTACTCGACGTCACTGCCGTTGTCGTTACGCAGCCAGGTGGTGACTCGCATTGCTACTTCCGGCAGCAGCATCTGCTCCAGCGCTTTTCGGTAGAGCGCCTGCGAGGCATCCGAGACATCGTTACCGCGATAGAGCCCCATCCGGCGGGTAATCGGCGGATGATTGATGTCGAACTCTTCACTCTGCGGCAGCTCGGCAAGGCCATTCAGCAGGGGCAGTAAGGCAAACAGATCGCCCTGCTGTCGGTTACGCAGCGCTTTAATCTCCTGATCGAGCGCCGGCACTTTCGCCTGGACTTCATCAAGGTAATCTTTGTTGTTGCCGTAGCTGGTGAACCAGAGCGCGCTGAGGATGACCAGCAGCGCCAGCAGTGCGGCATAACCAGACCAGATCACTGCACGGCTGCGCAGCTCCCACCAGCGGTTCTGCCCGGCGATCCCCGCTTCCTGGAAGATAACGTTCTGCAGCAGGTGCTTGATAAAGAAGCTCTGCCCTTTACCACCCGGCACCGGTTCATCTTTGCTGACGGAATCCCAGTTATCGCCCGATTTGCCCTGCGGCAGAGAGAGCGCGCGGTTAAGCTCACCCATCACCCGATCGAATGGCAAACCTTCCTGCGTACCGCTGGCGAAATAGATACCGCGCGGCGAGAACTCGGTTTCAAAGTTGGAGCGGGCAAAAATCGTATCCAGATAGTCCGACAGTAGCGGACGCAGCGCGGCAAACTCTTGCGGAAAGAGGAAGCACTCGGCGCGCACCTGCGGATCGCTCTCGCGCAGCATCGTATCCGGCAGACCGGCGTCCAGACGCTGTTGCAGCAGCGCAAACTCCTGAATAAAACTGCCCTGCAGATCGAAATCGGCGAGCTTCGCTTTTTCCCACGGGAAGGTAAAGCCCCAAATCTGATCGCGCTGCGCTTTATCAAAGCCGGAGAAATAGGCGCGGAAGCCTTTAAGCAGGTCAGCTTTTGTTACCAGCACATAGACCGGGAAACGAATGCCCAGCTGCTCATGCAGTTCGGTGAGACGTTTACGCAGATTGAGCGCCTGCTCGCGCGAGGCTTCGGCCGACTGGGTCAGCAGGTCGGCGATACTGATGGTAATAATCACACCGTTGATCGGCTGACGGCGGCGGTATTTCTGCAGCAGGCCGAGGAATTTATTCCATTCACTGGCGTCCTGAACCTGCTCGCTCTCCTGCGTGGTGTAGCGTCCGGCGGTATCAAGCAGGACGGCTTCATTAGTAAACCACCAGTCGCAGTTGCGCGTTCCGCCAATGCCGCGCAGCGCGGTTTTGCCAAAGCGGTCGGCGAGCGGAAATTGCAGGCCGGAGTTTACCAGCGCGGTGGTTTTACCAGAGCCTGGCGCGCCGATAATCACATACCACGGCAGCTGATAGAGGTACTGGGTGCTGAAACGCTGGGTCCAGAGGCCACGCTGGCCCGGCTGGTTAAAGTGCGCTTTTTTCAGTACCTGTGCCGCCTCTTCGAAACGGTCATTCAGCACCTGGTCGTCGCTGGTCAGACGTTGACGCTCAGCAGGATCCTTCGCCTCTTCGCTTTTAAGGTTGTCCATCAGCTTGCGGTTGAGCCACGCATTATAGAGACGCGGCACAATGTGGCTGTGAACCCAAATCAGGTACATCACCGCAATGGCGATCATGCGGTTTTGCTCGGACTCCAGCGGTCGGGAGTCGACGACCGACAGCAGCGGCCCGATCATCCAGATAACCGCAGCCAGCCCGGTAACGCCAAGGAAACCCCACAAAATGCGGTTAGTCAGCAATGAAAGCAACATGTTCATCCATTAGTTTCCTTGCGGCAGTCCGTTCAGCTCGGCGGCCGTATTTTCCGGCGACACAAGCAAGGTAATTTCGACACGGCGGTTACGCGCGCGGTTTTCGGCCGAGTTGTTCGGCGCGATGGGATCCATCTCCCCTCGCCCTTCGGCTTTCACACGCTCCGGCTGCGAAAGGTGTTTTTGCAGCAGCGACTGCACAGAGCGCGCGCGCTCAAGCGACAGTTCATAGTTGGAGGCGAAACGTGCGCTGCGAATCGGCACGTTATCGCTAAAGCCGACCACCAGGATCTTACCGCTGACATTGTTCATTGCCTGCGCAACGCGGTCGATGACCGGCTCGTAGCTATCGCGCGCAACCGTGGAGGCAGAGGCAAACAGCCCGTCACCTTTCAGGGTCACGACGCTGCGATCGGCCTCATCACGTACCGCCACCAGGCCGGCCTTGATCTCAGGACGCAGAAACTCGCGCAGGTTAAGCACCGGCTGCACATGCTGTACCGGCTGTTGAACTGAAACTTCCGGCAGCTGCGTCTGGTAGATCTTCGCCAGCACCGGATTGGTGTTATCGCCCAATCGCCAGTTGAGCACGATATAGAAGAGGCAGGCGAGGAAACCGGCCAGCCCGGCGCAGGCCCACACTGGGATCACCGGGCGCCACAATTTGCGCATTACCGGCTGATCTTCCGGGTGCGGCGAGAGCGGCGGTGGGTAGTTACCCCGCACGCCGCGGATCATCTGCCATAAACGCTGTTTGATGGTTTCAAGCTGCGTACGGCCGTTGTCCATCACGCGGTAACGCCCTTCAAAACCCAGCAGCAGGCAGAAGTTGATTAACTCCAGCAGCGCGATATGCTCGCGCGGGTTTTGCGACAGACGCGCCAGCAGCTGGAAGAACTTCTCCCCGCCCCAGGTTTCATTATGAAACGTTACCAGCAGGCCGCTGCCGGACCACACGCCGCGGCTGCCCCACGGTGTGAGCGCGGCGGCTTCATCCAGAGCGGTGCAAAGACAGTAGCGTGCGCCCACGATGACTTCGTACGCCAGGCCGGATTGCTGGCAGCGCACTTCAAAACGGCGAATTTCATCTATCAGGTGCTGACGTAGCCCGCTCTGATCGTCATGAGAGACCGAGTAGCGGATCTGCGGTATCGCATTGAGCAGCGGATTTGCGGCCGCCACCAACGCATTGTTACCACTTGCTCCTGCCAGGACGGCATCGCTGCCGGAGGCGTGTTGTTGCTGCATAGTGTGCGCTCGCTGTGTTATTCCGTCGGGCTACGGATGGCCCAAAATTCCATATCAAGACCGGGGAATTCGCCCGCCAGATGCAGTGCGAAAGCGCCCGATTTTTCCATTTCGTTCCAGAGCTCGCCGCCCTTTTCCAGTTCAAAATAGTTATAACCGGCGTGCCATGGAATTTGCGGCGGTGCAACAGGCATGCTGCGAAGCTTCATGCCAGGCAGCTGAAGCTGCACCAGATCGCGGATTTTGGTCACTGGCGCGACTTTCATCTGCGCCGGGAAGTGGGTTTGCAGAATTTCGCCCGGGACGCTGGCCTTCACCGCCAGCACAAAACCAAACTCGCGCGCCATGGTGGTGGTTGGCAGCGTGGCGATGTTCAGGCCATGAGTACGCTCGGTGAGCGGCAACTGGATGGCATGCTCTTCCATTACCAGCGACAGCCCCTGGCGCAGCATCAGCTGCAATTTACTGAAGCAGCCGGCGAGATCGTCATGGTCATAAATCGGCAACGTCTCTTCCGGCGAGCGTGCCGCGGTCCAGGTGGTGAGCTCGGTGGCAAACGCCAGCCAGCTGCGCCATAACTCTTCCGGGTGGATCATCGGCAGCGATTTCAGGTGCGACATCTGCCCGACGTGATGGTTAATCAGTGCCAGCAGCGAGAACTCCACCATTTCAGAGGTGTTGAAACGTCCAGGCTGGCGCAGACGCTGACCAATCTGCTGGCTGCGCTGCATCAGCAGGCTCTGCAGATCGTTCATCACCGCGTAGAGCGAAGGATTATTGACCGCGTTTAACATGGGCGGAATATAGCGGTTGTCGATGCGCACCTGGTTGTCGTTGCGCTTTTCAAGCACATGCGCCACACCAATTGCCGTCCACTCTGCGCTGAGGTCCTTCTCCAGCATCAGTTTCAGGCGCAGGCGCCCAAACTGCACCGCAGCGGGACCAACGGACATGGCGTTGTCATCATCGACTTCGCTCTCCCAGGTGACGTAGCGCGCCAGCGAATCTTTCTCTTCGCTGAAAATCACTTCATCGCGACCGCCGCGACGGGCTGGCAGCGCCAGCACGACACGTTCGTTAGTGAGGTTATCCGGGATCACCAGCGGGGTTGGTGCCTGGCGAGCATCGTTGAAAGAGAAGAAGGTGCCGTCTGGCAGTAAGCCGCTGGCATAACTGACGGCAATGCACCCCTGGCGAAGCATCGCGTCGTCGAGTTCGATATCAAGGTAGCCCCAAAGATAGGGGCGCTGCAGGGTTCCCCACTCGCGAATATGGTGCTGAAGATAGCTTTCCGCGCGTTGAAAATGGTGGGGACGCAGAAACATACCTTCGGTCCAGACGACCTTTTCTGCTTTATTCATACTGTATTCCTGTCAGGATGGCGCTATTTGGAAATCACGCGTATTCCGTTAACGTCGAGAAAGATGTTGGCTTCCAGCGCATCTTCTGACGATTTCCAGAACTCATAGAAGTGAGACTCCCCCTGTACCGGTAACGGCAGGGAGATTCGCCATTTTTTGCCGTCCAGCGCCTGATACTCCGCCATCACGCCAATGTAGCGCGCTTCGGGCGAACTGTTGCCGGTCAGCGTTTTTGACAGCTGACCGGGCATCAGGAAGAACTCATCACTGTTCAGCAGATTGCCGCCCAGTGCGCTATCGGCGTTGTTTTGCAGCGACCAGAAATCGGCGGACATAAATGTCGCGTCCGATTTCAACAGCAACACCCTGACTTTAAGGGGAGCGGACTCATTGATTTGCGGATGAGCCCTGAACTGAAGGTTATAGCTGGTAGGTACGCTGTGTGAAGACGATCCACAACCGCTGGCCAGGGTGGCCAGCACAAAGAAAAACACCAGGCTAATCTGGCGTACAACCGAATTATTATTCATAGCAGGTACTCATCACGGCTGGATTAATCGATGATCCAGGTCCCGGATTTAACGTTTTTGCAAGCCTTACCGCTGCCGTCGACCGTTACGCAGTTCGCTTTTTTACGCTGAACTTTGCGGCGATCGTTGCGCAGAGTTTTTTCGTACAGTTCGCTTTTAACGACCGCACGCATCGGCACATAGCCAATCAGCTCTTCCTGACCTTCATCGGCCAGCGCCATCCAGAAGTGTTCAACCTGACCAAGCACAACGTAGGTTTTGCCCGCTTCCAGCTGGCGAATGACTTTGCCGCCGAAATCAGGTTTGCTCATGACAGATGCCGGGTAGAGCGCGCGGTAGTCTTGTTTAACCGGTTCGAACTCCTTCGGCGGCAGTACGGCATATCGGTGGGTCAGGGTTACGCCATTCACTTCACTGGTAACAATTGTGTCGTCGGAAGGTGCGGGTTTCTGATGTTTTACACAGCCAGAGACGCCAAATACAAAAAGAAGTGCCAATACGATTCGCATGTTCATAGGGTTTGTTCCATTGCAAATATATTACTGTGTTGACGTGCATCGTTATGGAGAGGGGAAATGAAATCGTTATGAATGACTCAGTTCCTTGTCCGTTAAACGACCTGTTAATGAATTAAGGGCATAGCTACCGCACGAGCCTGTCCGCAAGGACCGCCGCAACAATATTACTTTTCATTGACTATCGTGACATGATTTTACAGATCGGATAATTCAATTCAATATCATTGCCGAGCCGTTGAAAAACTATTACTTAATTCTTTTGCAAATTAGGATAAATCTCAAGAATTAATTTCACTTAAGCAGAAAAACGGCAAAATTTTGTTCTGAGATGAATCCCTCGCCGCCAATTATAATCCTAAAGTGATGAATAATAATAAAAATTTTATATGCATAATCCGGTAGTATACAGACCGAAATATGAGATAGGACAATTCCTAAAAGTCAAAAAGAGCGAAGCAATACTACAATATTTGGTAGCTGATATTCCACATTGTCGGGCTAACCTTTGCGCTAAGAATGTTTATTTGGGACTTTTCTTCGCTGCAACCAGATTTTTTGCGAAATATATCGACTTTTAGTTCCGTTATTCTTCGAAAAAGATAGTTACAGACAAAACTATTACTGCAGTAAATCGCTTTTACAAGGTGACGGCCGCACTTTATTTCATTCAGTGTGACTAAACTCTAATAAAGCGCGCTTAACCGAATCCATTCAGCCAAAGCTCATTGATTAAAAATAAGGCAATCGGCTGTACCTTCTCTTTGCTACCTGCCTTCTCTGCAGTAAGACAAAGCTCTTCGCTACCCTGGCCGCCCCGAACTGCCGGATCGCTCAGAGGCGAGAGGTAATTTCTCCGGATTGACACAAAATGCCGGGCACAGCACACGAATTGTCTGAGATTCGTCTATGGTTTTGGTCAAGGTTGAATGCAGCGGCCCGCTGCTTGCTCGCTAAGGAGACGTCAATGATAAAACCTGTTTTGCGCCAGCCGCGCACCCTCTTTCTGGTCATGCAACTTGCATTGGGTGGAACATTACTTGCCGCAAATGCCCCAACATTCGCGGCTGAAGCGCAAAACCCGCCGCAAACTCCCGACATCCTTCTCGGTCCGTTATTCAGTGATGTGCAAAGCGCCAAACTCTTCCCCGATCAAAAAACCTTTGCCGACGCGGTTCCCAAGAGCGACCCACTGATGATCCTTGCGGATTACCGCATGCAGCGGAACCAGAGCAGCTTTGATCTGCGCCATTTTGTCGAGGTGAACTTTACGCTGCCGGAAAAAGGCAAGCCCTATGTGCCGCCTGCCGGACAAAACCTGCGTGAACATATCGACGGCTTATGGACAGAACTGACGCGCACCACCGATAGCGCGGGCAAATGGGACTCACTTTTACCGCTGCCTAAACCCTATGTCGTGCCCGGCGGGCGTTTTCGCGAAGTCTATTACTGGGATAGCTACTTCACCATGCTCGGCCTTGCCGAAAGCGGCCACTGGGACAAAATCGAGGATATGGTCGCCAATTTCGGCTATGAAATTGATACCTGGGGGCATATTCCGAATGGTAACCGCAGCTACTACCTCAGCCGCTCACAACCGCCCTTCTTCTCTTTGATGGTGGAGTTACTGGCGACGCATGACGGTGATGAGGTACTGAAAACCTGGTTACCGCAGATGGAGAAAGAGTATCAGTACTGGATGGAAGGTACCGATGCGCTACAGCCGGGCGAGGCGAATAAGCGCGTGGTGAAACTAAGCGATGGCAGCATTCTGAACCGCTACTGGGATGATTCCTCAACGCCGAGACCGGAGTCGTGGCTGGCAGATGTTACGACAGCGAAAAACAACCCGAATCGCCCGGCAACGGAGATCTACCGTGATTTACGCGCCGCTGCAGCTTCCGGCTGGGACTTCAGCTCCCGCTGGATGGACGATCCTGAACAGCTTGGTACGATTCGCACCACCAGCATTGTGCCGGTCGATCTCAATGCGCTGATGTTTAAGATGGAGAAGATGCTCTCCCGCGCTTATCAGGTCTCTGGCGATAGTGCTAAAGCGAGCCACTATGACGCGCTGGCCACCGCCCGGCAAAAAGCCATTGAGACCAATCTGTGGAATACGAAAGAGGGCTGGTACGCCGATTACGATCTGAAAACCAAAAAGGTGCGCAATCAGCTGACCGCTGCGGCTCTCTATCCGCTGTTTGTTAACGCGGCGGCAAAAGATCGCGCCGACAAAGTAGCAGCGGCGACCGAAGCGCGTCTGTTAAAAGCGGGCGGCATCACCACGACTACTGTTAAAAGCGGTCAACAGTGGGATGCGCCGAACGGTTGGGCACCACTGCAATGGGTCGCAGCCGCCGGATTGCAGAACTATGACCATCAAAAACTGGCGATGAGTGTTAGCTGGCGCTTCCTGACCAACGTTCAGCACACCTACGATCGCGAGCAGAAGCTGGTGGAAAAGTATGATGTCAGCTCCACCGGTACGGGCGGCGGCGGCGGTGAATATCCGTTGCAGGATGGCTTTGGCTGGACTAACGGCGTGACGCTAAAAATGCTCGATCTCATCTGCCCGAAAGAGAAACCGTGCGACAGCGTGCCGCAAAAACAGCCTGCGGAAAATGCCACACCTGTCGCTGAGCCGACGGCGCAGAAAGTGGCGCAGTAAAGTATAAAAAAAGGCCGCATAAAAATGCGGCCTTTTTTCAGAGAAGATCCGTTACCGGCGTACAAGGCGGAAAACCGCCAGCACGACAATCGCGCCGATCACCGCGACGATAAAACTGTGCATGTCAAAGCCCGTAATGTCGCCGCCATAACCGAACATTGTTGCCAGCCAACCACCGACCACTGCCCCGACAATCCCCAGCACACAGGTCAGAATAAAGCCGCCGCCGTCGCGTCCTGGCATAATGAATTTCGCGATTACGCCCGCAATCAGGCCAAATACAATCCACGCGAGAATACCCATATTCACTTTCTCCTTTCGTTTATGACGTGTAAATGAACGCCCTACCCTGTAGTGCGTTGCGTACAGTATAGATGTCTTGCGCAAAAGCGCTGTCATCTCACAGATTTAATTCATAATTTAATGAAATAATTTCTACCATTTGTATTAAGTTCTGGCATAGATTGCCGATAAACCATCGACGTTGTGTCAGTATCGAGGAGCCATTCGGCGTGAGCAATTACAGTGAGCAGTTCCTGAAACAAAATCCTCTGGCCGTGCTGGGTGTGTTGCGCGACCTGCAAAAAACGCAGGTGCCGGTTTGCATCAGCTGGGGTAGCGGTCAATTTATCAGCAAAATCCTTGAGGTGAACCCTGAGGCGCTGGTGATGGATTTTGGCAGTCAGGAGTATGAGAACAGCGCTGTTCAACGTGCCGGTAAAGTGACTATTACCGCTGAAACCCATGGCGCAAAGGTTGAGTTCACGCTTAATGCGCTCACCACCGGCGATTATCAGGATCTGCCTGCGTTTATCACGCCGCTCCCGGAAACGCTGTGGTTTATTCAACGTCGGGAATATTTCCGCATTAGCGCCCCGCTCCACCCGGCTTACTTCTGCAAAGCGAAACTGCCCGATAAGAGCCAGCTGCGCTTTCGTCTGTTTGATCTCTCGCTCGGTGGGATGGGTGCACTGCTGGATGGTGAATTGCCGGAAAATGTCGAGCCTGGCATGCGCTTCTCGCAGGTTGAGCTGGATATGGCTTCGTGGGGGCAGTTCTACTTTGATGCGCAGCTGATTGCCGTGGGCGAGCGCAAAGTTGTGGATGGTAAAAATGACACCATCGCCACGCCGAGACTGAGCTTCCGCTTTTTAAATGTCAGCCCGGGCGTCGAGCGCGAACTCCAGCGCATCATCTTTGCGCTGGAGCGCGAGGCGCGCGAACGCGCCAGCCGGGTGCGCTAATTACATCGCATCCATCGCTTTTTGTACTTTCCAGATATAACGCGGGGCTTGCGGCGCGGGGTGTTTTTCCGCTACGTGCTGCAAAAAGCCCTTCGGGCTTAACGAGTTAATCTCGTCAATCGCCTCCTGGCGGTCCGAAGAGAAGGTGCGCAGCAGCGCGCCCGCGCCATTCACATAAGAGACCACCAGCGCATACTGCATCACCAGCGGATCTTTGATCCCGGCAAGCGGCCCATGTTCAAGAATGCTCAGGTAGGCCGCGCCCATTGAGATATTGCGCTCCGGGTTTTTCAGCTCGCGCGTCGAGGGTTGCCCGCTCCAGCCCATACGACGATAGACTTCGCGCCCCGCCGTTGACGCTTTCAGCTGCATCAGACCCACCGCATTCGATTTACTGACCAGCTCCGGGTTGCCGCCGGATTCCACGGCAATCATCGCCGTAATCAGTTCCGGGCTTACGCCCCACGACGCGCCGGCTTTTTCACTAATCGGCATCCACTGCATCGCCCGTTTAACCGGCACTTCCGGGTTCCAGTCGGGATTACGATAATCCTGTTTTGTCGAGCTACAGCCCGCCAGCAGCACCACTAAAAAGGCAAACCATCTTAATTTCACGCCAGAAAATCCTTATATAAGCTGTACATCACGGCGGATGACAATGACCAGGGTTAGCGGCATGATAACTGTTTGTTTAGAGATGTCAGCAAGGAAATGCCATGTCCACTTTCCATTTAATTGCCCCCTCCGGGTACTGCATTAATCAGCGTGCTGCGGCGCTGGCCGTTGAGCGGCTCACCCGCGAGGGTCACCGGGTCAACAATCAACAGGTGATTACGCGACGCGAGGAGCGTTTTGCCGGTAGCGAAGCTGAAAGGCTGGCAGACATCAATGACCTGGCCCGCCTGGTTGGGGATAATCTGATCGTTATGCCGGTGCGCGGTGGCTACGGCGCGAGCCGTCTGCTGGCCGACATTGACTGGCAGGCGCTGGTCAAACGCCAGCAGCAGCAACCGCTGGTGATTTGCGGCCACAGCGACTTTACGGCTATTCAGTGCGGCCTGCTGGCGGCTGGCGGCACCATCACCTTTAGCGGCCCGATGCTGGCGGGCAATTTTGGTGCCGAGCCGCTCAATGCCTTTACGCAGGAGCACTTCTGGCGGGCCATACGCAATAAAACCTTTACCGTTGAGTGGGACGGCGACGGGCCGCAATGCCATGTTGAAGGGAGGTTATGGGGTGGAAACCTGGCCATGCTGACTTCACTGATTGGCACTCCGTGGCTGCCGACGGTGCCCGGCGGCATTCTGGTGGTTGAAGATATCAATGAGCATCCCTACCGCGTTGAACGCATGCTGCTGCAACTGCTCTACAGCGGGATCCTCGCGCAGCAGCGCGCGCTGATCCTCGGCAGTTTTTCCCATGCGCAACCCAACGATTACGATGCGGGCTACACTTTAGAGAAGATGGTGGCTTGGTTACGTTCACGGGTGGCAATCCCGGTGATCGCCGGGCTGGACTTCGGACACGAAGCGAAAACCGTCACGTTGCCGCTGGGTGCGCACGCCATATTGCAACACGCTGAAAAATCAACGCTGACCCTCACGGGCCATCCCACAATCTCGGCGTAAAAAAAGCCTTTAATGCCCTTATTAAATTGCTTTTTCTGCCGTTATTATAATGTGCCGTAATAAATCCCGGTCGGTGCCGGGATCTCACCGAGAAGAGAAGGAGAAGCATACCATTGGACGCTGGGGCGATAATTAGTCTGTTTATTCTGGGTTCTGTACTGGTAACCTGCAGTATTTTATTGAGTTCGTTCTCATCCCGCCTTGGTATTCCGATTCTGGTCATTTTTCTGGCGATTGGTATGTTGGCAGGCGTTGACGGCATCGGCGGCATTCCCTTCGACAACTACCCGCTGGCCTATATGGTCAGTAACCTGGCGCTGGCGATCATCCTGCTCGACGGCGGTATGCGTACGCGCGCCAGCTCTTTCCGCGTTGCGCTCGGTCCCGCGCTCTCGCTGGCGACCATTGGGGTGCTTATTACTTCAGGTCTGACCGGCATGATGGCGGCCTGGCTCTTCAAGCTCAATATTATGGAAGGCTTCCTGATTGGCGCGATTGTCGGTTCAACCGATGCGGCGGCGGTCTTCTCGCTGCTCGGCGGTAAAGGGCTGAACGAGCGTGTTGGCTCAACGCTTGAGATTGAGTCCGGCAGCAACGATCCGATGGCGGTGTTTCTGACCATCACGCTGATTGAGATGATCCAGAGCCACCACGCCAATATTGATTTCACCTTCTTCCTGCACATTCTGCGCGAGTTCGGCCTTGGCATTCTGCTTGGCGGCGCGGGCGGCTACCTGCTACAACAGATGATCAACCGCATTGCTCTGCCGCCTGGCCTCTATCCTCTGTTAGCGCTGAGCGGCGGGATTTTGATCTTCTCTGTTACTACGGCGCTGCACGGCAGCGGGATCCTGGCAGTCTATTTATGCGGATTCGTGCTGGGCAATCGCCCGATTCGTAATCGCTTCGGCATTCTACAAAACTTCGATGGTCTCGCCTGGCTGGCGCAAATTGCTATGTTCCTCGTGCTCGGCCTGCTGGTGACACCGTCTGATTTAATGCCGATTGCACTCTCTGCGCTGATCCTCTCGGCATGGATGATCTTTTTTGCCCGTCCGCTTTCGGTGTTCGCCAGCCTGCTGCCGTTTCGCGGTTTCAACCTGCGCGAGCGCATCTTTATTAGTTGGGTCGGCCTGCGCGGCGCGGTGCCGATTATTCTTGCTACCTTCCCGATGATGGCCGGGCTGGACAACGCCCGCCTCTTCTTTAATGTTGCCTTCTTCGTGGTGCTGATTTCGCTGCTATTCCAGGGAACGTCTCTGGGCTGGGCGGCGAAAAAAGCCAAAGTGGTGGTGCCGCCGGTGGGCTGGCCGGTTTCGCGCGTCGGGCTGGATATTCACCCGGATAACCCCTTCGAGCAGTTCGTCTATCAACTGAGTGCCGACAAGTGGTGCGTGGGCGCAGCGCTGCGCGACTTGCACATGCCGGAAGAGACGCGCATTGCGGCACTGTTCCGCGATAACAGCCTGCTGCACCCGACCGGCAGCACCCGGTTACGCGAAGGCGATGTGCTCTGCGTGATTGGCCGCGAAAAAGATCTTCCGGCTCTCGGGAAGCTCTTCAGTGAATCACCGCCGGTGTCGCTGGATCAGCGCTTCTTTGGTGACTTTATCCTCGAAGCGAATGCCAAATTTGCCGACATTGCGATGATTTATGGTCTTGATGAGGGGCTTGAGCATCGCGATAACCAGCAAACCCTCGGTGAGATTGTGCAACAACTGCTGGGTGCTGCTCCGGTGGTGGGCGATCAGGTTGAGTTTGCCGGCATGATCTGGACAGTCGCCGAGAAGAGTGAAAATTTAGTATCAAAAGTGGGTGTTAAAGTGGTGGAAAGCGAGGCGGAGTAAGCGCCTCGCTGAAAGTTACATTGTCACAACGGGTACACGCGGTGCCAGCGCGCACATCAACTCGTACCCGACCGTATTGGCCGCCGCCGCCACGTCATCAATCTTGATATCCCTGCCCCACAGCTCCACTGGCGCGCCGATGCTGGCGTGCGGGCACGGCGTGAGATCGACCGTCAGCATATCCATTGAGACCGCACCAACCACCGTGGTGCGAATGCCATCCACCAGCACCGGTGTGCCGGTGGGAGCCTGGCGCGGATAACCATCCGCATAACCGCACGCCACCACGCCGATACGCTGCTCCGTCTGCGCACGGTAACGGCATCCGTAGCCGACGGCGTCGCCGCTCTTCAGCGTCTGGACGGCAATGATCTCACTGCTCAACGTCATCACCGGGCGAATACCGCTGTTCGCCACATCCTGCCATCTGCCCGATGGTGAGGCACCGTAAAGGATAATGCCGGGGCGAACCCAGTCAAAATGCGCTTCCGGGTGCCATAACGTCGCGGCAGAGTTGGCGAGCGATCGCGGCAGCGGCAGCCCTTCTGCCGCCTGCTCAATGCGCCGCATCGGTTGCGAAATACCGTCCGGACGCTCCGCTTCAGCAAAGTGCGACATCAAAGTGATATTGCCGACGCTGGCAAAGCTGCTCAGTTGCTGCCAGACGCTGTGTACGCGCTCCGGCAGAAAACCGAGGCGGTTCATACCACTGTTGATTTTGAGGTAGACGTCAAGGGGTGCCTGCAGCTTCGCATTTTTCAGTAAATTAAGTTGCCAGTTGCTGTGAACGCCGCTGGTGAGACGGTACTGGTCATAAAGCGCCAGCTCCTCTGCATCAAAAAAACCCTCCAGCATTAGAAGAGGCCCTTTCCAGCCGCGCTCGCGCAGCAGGATCGCCTCCTCAAGGTTGAGCATCGCAAAGCCATCGGTTTTATTGAGCGCTGACCAGATGCGCTCCAGGCCGTGACCGTAGGCATTTGCCTTAACCACCGACCAGACTTTGGCGTCGGGAGCTGCGCGGCGTACTATTTGCAAATTATTGGCTAACGCCTGTAAATCCAGGGTCGCCAGAACCGGACGAGACATGTCTATTCCTTACGCCTGTCAGCTATGTACGCCGTGGAGATGCTGGGCACGCGCAGGCGTGAACCCCGGAAGATAACGCGCCACGCTCAGATCGTCTGCGGCGATAGCCGGTGTGTTACCGGTCATCAGATCGCTGAGCAGTTGCCCGGAGCCGCAGGCCATTGTCCAGCCGAGCGTGCCGTGTCCGGTATTGAGCCACAGATTTTTAAACGGCGTGCGGCCAACCACCGGCGTGCCGTCTGGCGTCATTGGACGTAAGCCGGTCCAGAAGGTCGCCTCCTCAACATGGCCGCCGCGCGGGAAGAGATCGCGCACTACCATCTCCAGCGTTTCACGCCGCGGTTGTAAAAGCTCGGTATTGAACCCAACGATCTCTGCCATGCCGCCGACGCGAATGCGCTGATCGAAGCGGGTAATGGCGATTTTGTAGGTCTCATCAAGAATGGTGGAAACCGGGGCGCCATCCTCTTGCGCCACCGGAATGGTCAGCGAGTAGCCCTTGAGCGGATAAACCGGGATATCAACAATCCCCTTCAGCAGGCCGGTGGACCAGGAGCCGAAAGCCATCACGTAAGCATCGGCTTTTACCACCTCTTCTCCGCACTTCACGCCGTAGATCTTTTCGCCTTCGTAAAGCAAGCGATCGACGGGCGTGTTGAAGCGGAAGACTACCCCGGCGGCTTCGGCCATCTGCGCCAGCCGTTGAGTGAAGAGCTGGCAATCGCCGGTTTCATCATTTGGCAGTCGCAGACCGCCGGTCAGCTTGTGCGCCACTTCGCCCAGCGCTGGTTCCACCTCGGCCAGACGCGCCGATTCCAGCAACTGATACGGCACGCCCGCTTCCTGCAATACGGCGATATCACGGGTGGCGTTCTCATACTGTTCGGCGGTGCGGAAGAGTTGCAGCGTCCCGCCCTGGCGGCCTTCATACTGGATGCCGGTGGTTTCCCGCAGCAGTTTCAGACAATCGCGGCTATATTCAGCCAGACGCACCATGCGCCCTTTGTTTTCCATATAGTGCCGGGTGTCGCAGTTGCGCAGCATTTGCCACATCCATTTGAGCTGCGATGAGGAGCCGTCGAGCTTGATGGCGAGCGGCGCGTGGCGCTCAAACATCCATTTGATCGCTTTCAGCGGCACGCCGGGCGCAGCCCACGGTGCAGCATAGCCCGGCGAGATCTGCCCGGCGTTGGCGGCGCTGGTCTCCAGTGCAGGCCCCGGCTGGCGATCGATTACGGTGACATCATGTCCGGCCTGGCGTAAATACCAGGCGCTGGTGACGCCAACAACGCCGCTGCCCAATACAACAACTCGCATATCCCTTCTCCCGTGAGTAAAGCACAATCATCTGATTACAAATTGATAACTCAGATGAAAATATTATTCAACATATGGCTTTTTTATGGTGATGTTCCTCACAACATCGCCGCCCGGTAAGGGCTGCGGATATTCAGCATCTCCTGCTGCGCACTCTATCGCCGCAGCATAATATTTTGCCACTATACCTTTTTACGCGGTGAGCGAGCGGGAATATCGTGAAGATTTGGTGAGGGCTGGCGTACACTTTTAAATCAGTGTTCTATGCTTGAAATGAGATGCTCCATACAGAGAGTGTCGAGAACAATGAGGGCGCGCTAATGGCTACGATTGACTCAATGAATAAGGATTCTATTCGTCTGAGCGATGGACCCGACTGGACATTCGAGCTGCTGGATGATTACCTGGCAGAGATTGACCGGGTGGCGAAACTCTACCGGCTGGATACCTATCCGCATCAAATCGAAGTGATCACCTCAGAACAGATGATGGATGCCTACTCAAGCGTCGGCATGCCTATCAATTATCCCCACTGGTCGTTCGGCAAGAAGTTTATTGAAACCGAACGGCTCTATAAGCATGGCCAGCAAGGCCTGGCTTACGAGATTGTGATTAACTCCAATCCCTGTATCGCTTATCTGATGGAGGAGAACACCATCACCATGCAGGCGCTGGTGATGGCGCACGCCTGCTACGGGCACAACTCGTTTTTCAAAAATAACTACCTCTTCCGCAGCTGGACTGATGCCAGCTCGATTGTCGATTACCTGATCTTCGCGCGTAAATACATCACCGATTGCGAAGAGCGCTATGGCGTGGTCGAAGTGGAAAAACTGCTCGACTCCTGTCACGCACTGATGAATTACGGCGTTGACCGCTATAAGCGTCCGCAGAAAATCTCCTTGCAGGAGGAGAAAGCACGGCAAAAAAGCCGGGAAGAGTATCTGCAAAGCCAGGTAAATATGTTGTGGCGCACCCTGCCAAAACGCGATGAAGAGGTGGCCGTCGCCCAGGCGCGCCGCTACCCGGCGGAGCCGCAGGAGAACTTACTCTACTTTATGGAGAAGAATGCGCCGCTACTGGAGCCGTGGCAGCGCGAGATCCTGCGTATTGTGCGCAAAGTGAGCCAATATTTTTATCCGCAGAAGCAGACGCAGGTGATGAACGAAGGCTGGGCGACGTTCTGGCACTACACCATCCTTAATCACCTGTATGACGAAGGGAAAGTGACTGACCGCTTTATGCTGGAGTTTCTGCACAGCCATACCAACGTGGTATTCCAGCCGCCTTACAACAGCCCGTGGTACAGCGGCATTAACCCTTACGCCCTTGGCTTTGCCATGTTCCAGGATATTAAGCGCATCTGCCAGTCACCAACGGAAGAGGATCGCTACTGGTTCCCGGATATCGCCGGCTCCGACTGGCTGGAGACGCTCCATTTCGCCATGCGTGATTTCAAAGATGAGAGCTTTATCAGCCAGTTTATGTCGCCGAAGATCATGCGTGACTTCCGCTTCTTCACCGTGCTGGATGACGATCGTAATAACTACCTGGAGATTGCCGCCATCCATAACGAAGAGGGCTACCGCGAGATCCGCTCGAAACTTTCATCCCAGTACAACCTGAGTAATCTTGAGCCCAATATTCAGGTCTGGAACGTCGATCTGCGCGGCGATCGTTCGCTGACCCTGCGCTACATTCCGCATAACCGCGCCCCGCTCGATAAAGGTCGCCGCGAAGTGCTGAAACATGTGCATCGCTTATGGGGATTTGATGTTCTGCTGGAGCAGCAAAACGAAGATGGCAGCGTGGAGCTGCTGGAGCGCTGTCCGCCGCGAAGCAACGTACTGTGATATAAAAAACCCCTCTTGTGAGGGGTTTTTTGTCACTATCGACTTTGTAGTGCGAGATCGCCAGGCATCGTTTTCTGCATCTTATGCCAGATCTCTCCGCTGTCATGACCGTAGCGACGAACCAGTTCGTAAACCTGGTCGTGCTGGGCATGCTCGCAGATCTCTGCCAACCGATGATAAAACCCGAGTGCCAGGCTACGCGCTTCCGGGCTGGAGAAGTAGTGGCGACCAATGCGGGTATAGAGCCCTTTCATGCCGTTCAGGATCAGACCATAGATCGGGTTGCCGGAAGCAAACGCCAGCCCGCGAAAAATGTTGTAATCCAGTTCAGCAAACGCATCGGCGTGATCTTCTACTGCACGCGCGGTAGCGAGCACCTTTAACGCATCTTCAGGATGCTGGCGAAACGCAGTACGAATGAAAATCGTGGAAATGTTGGTACGCACGGACAGCAAGTTATCGATCAACTGCGGTACGCTTTCGTGATCCAGACGTGCCAGCGTTTCCAAAATATTCAGACCTGAGGTTTCCCAGAAGTTATTCACTTTTGTCGGTTTGCCATGCTGGATAGTAAGCCAGCCATCCCGGGCAAGTCGCTGCAGAACTTCACGCAGTGTGGTACGAGTGACGCCAATCAGTTCAGAGAGCTCGCGTTCAGCAGGAAGAATCGACCCGGGAGGAAAGCGACTATTCCAGATACTTTCGATGATGTACTCTTCCGCGAAACCCGCCGGGCTCTGCGCCTTAATGACCATATAAGATTTCCATAACACAGCTAAGCAATGAGCACTCATCATACCAAAGCATGCAGTGGGCAGGTAGCGTAGGGGTGGAAGAAAAAAGGCGATCAACGTTTTATTTTGGCGAATTTGTTACATGAATATTTCGCGCAAATATGCCTTAAATCCAAATAATTAACTGTAAATCGACCAAAATGACGTAGGCGATGTTTTACTTTTTGCTGACTAAACATTCCATTACGCATTATTTTGCCCCCGCTAGTGGCCTTGAGATTGATTTCGTTTACACTGCGGTCTCTACGCATCTCCAGGGAAATGATTATGTTGCGATATTTAAATAAGTGCTCACACGGGCGCGGCGCCTGGCTGCTGATGGCGTTAACCGCCTTTGCGCTTGAGATGACAGCGCTGTGGTTCCAGCATGTCATGTTGCTGAAACCGTGCGTGTTATGCATTTACGAGCGCTGCGCCCTGTTTGGTGTGATGGGTGCCGGTATTGTCGGTGCCATTGCGCCAAAAACGCCGCTTCGCTTTGCCGCCCTTGCCATCTGGATCTATAGCGCCATTCGCGGCATCCAGCTGGCGTGGGAACACACGCAGATCCAGCTTCACCCCTCCCCTTTTATGACCTGCGATTTCGCCGCGCGCTTCCCAAGCTGGTTGCCGCTGGATAAATGGCTGCCGCAGGTATTTGTCGCCTCCGGCGATTGCGCGCAGCGTCAGTGGGAATTTCTGAACCTCGACATGCCACAGTGGCTGCTGGGGATCTTTGTCGCCTATCTGGTGGTGGCACTGCTGGTGCTGATTGCGCAGTTCTTTAAGCCGAAGAAACGCGACCTGTTTGGCCGGTAAAAAAAACGCTCCTTCGGGAGCGTTTTTTATTGATAAAAGCAGTGATGGGAAGCAGAGCCTTAATCCGCCCAGTCTGGCTTATTCAGGATATGGGCTTGCCAGTCGCGCACTTCTGACTCTTTCACCGCAATATGGCGAACCGAAATACGTTCAGCGTGCATCGCCGCTTTTGACCCGGTGCGCAGCGGGTGCCAGACCGGCAAATTTTTCCCCTCAGCCAGCAAGCGGTAGGCGCAGCTTGGCGGCAGCCATTCGAAGGTCGGCAGATTCTCACGGGTCAGCTTGATGCAGTCCGGTTCATATTCGAAACGGCGCTCGTAGTTACGACACTGGCAGGTTTTGATATTTAACTGGCGGCAGGCGACGTTGGTGAAGTAGATCTCGTCGGTATCTTCATCCATCAGTTTGTGCAGGCAGCACTGCCCGCAGCCGTCACAGAGCGACTCCCACTCCGCGTCCGTCATTTGGTCGAGAGTTTTGCTTTGCCAGAAAGGAGTGTCGCTCATGATAAAATCCGCCGTTGGTAACCAGGGTGCACCTTATAACCACTCTGGCAGAGGGATGCAAGTTTTGCCGCCCGAATGAGCGGCAAAAGCATTAAAGCACGCGGGTCGAGAGAGAGTGTTCGTTGAGACGCAGCTCGAGTTCATCACCACTGCTGAGCGGCCCGACGCCTTCCGGCGTACCGGTGAGGATCACATCCCCGGCTTTCAGGGTGAAAAATTTACTCATATAGGCAATCAGCGGCACGATTTTGTGGATCATGTCTGAAGTGCTGCCCTGCTGGCGGATCTCGCCGTTAATTTTCAGCTCCAGCGAGCTGTTTTGCGGATCGCCCTCAAACTGAGCGGCGGGGATAAAACCCGAGATGGGACAAGCGTTATCAAACCCTTTCGCTTTCTCCCACGGCTGCCCTGCTTTTTTCAGTTTGCTTTGCAGGTCGCGCGCGGTCAGATCCAGCGCCACGCCGTAGCCCGCTATCGCTTGTTGAACATGATCTTCGGTGGCATGGCGCAGCGTTGCACCAATTAACACCGCCAGTTCAATTTCATGATGCACCGAGCCAAGCTCAGTCGGCAGCACCAGCGGCTGGCGAAGGTCGCACAATGCGGATTCAGGTTTAATAAACAGCACCGGCTCTTCCGGCGTCGCACTGCCCATCTCCTTTATATGCTTCGCATAGTTACTGCCGACGCACACCACTTTACTCACCGGGTAATCCAGCAGAGCGCCCTGCCAGTTATGATGTTGATACATGTTTTGCCTCTCCGGTAACACGTTGAACATGAGCGAAAAATGACTATCCGCGCCGCCCGGCGGTTTGTCAAATCGCAAAATGAGAGGGATTAAGTGAGTTAAAAAAAGGCGGTGGAATAATCCGCCGCCTTTAGAGAGGGTTATTGCTTAGCGTTCGCCGCGAGATGGGCTTTAAGTAAATTTTCCGGCGGCGGTGGCATCTGTAAATAATATCCCTGCTCGCTGAGCGCGGCTTTTACTTTTTCCAGATCCGCGCCGGCTAATTTTTTACTGCCGTCGAGCGGTAAAATCATTGCTAACTGCGGTTGGCCGAAACTTTGCATTAATGTTTCCGGCACGCGGGAAAAATCGTCTCTTTTCTCGACATACAGATAAGTCTGTTCACGCCTGGCACTTCGATAGATCACACAAAACATACTTTTACTCGGAATTAGGAGGTGGTTACTTGCCTGAATATAACAGGGACTATAACATGCCCGGTAGTCTTCAGAATATCACCCCGTTTTCGGGTGTTTAGAGCAAAATGAGTAAGGTCAGGATGTCAAACACGCCCATCGAGCTTAAAGGCAGTAGTTTTACCTTATCTGTGGTTCATTTGCATGATGCAAAACCCGAGGTTATTCGTCAGGCGTTAGAAGACAAAATCGCTCAGGCTCCTGCATTTTTGCAGCATGCTCCCGTGGTGGTGAATGTCTCAGCACTGGTAGGTCCGATTGACTGGCCGCAATTGCAAAAAAGCATTGCTGCCACCGGCCTGCATGTTGTTGGTATTAGCGGCTGCAAAGACGCTGAACTGAAAGCGGAAATTGAACGCGCCGGTTTTCCTATCCTGTCGGAAGGCAAAGAGAAAGCGCAACCGCGTCAGGAGCCCGTTGCTGAACCGGTATCCGTCGCCACGCCGGCGATTAAAACACGGCTGATTGATACCCCGGTGCGCTCCGGTCAGCGCATTTATGCGCAGAACTGCGACCTGATTGTCACCAGCCACGTGAGCGCAGGCGCGGAGCTCATTGCCGATGGCAATATCCACGTCTACGGCATGATGCGCGGGCGCGCGCTGGCAGGCGCAAGCGGTGATGATGAAGCACAAATATTTTGTACCCACCTGACGCCGGAGCTGGTCTCCATTGCGGGTGAGTACTGGCTGAGCGATCAAATCCCGGCCGAATTTTATGGCAAAGCGGCGCGTCTGCAACTGGCAGGTAACGCTTTGACAATTCAACCCTTAGATTAAGCCCTTTTAACAAGGAACTCCTATGGCACGCATTATTGTTGTTACTTCGGGTAAAGGGGGCGTTGGCAAGACCACCTCCAGCGCGGCCATCGCTACTGGTTTAGCCCAGAAGGGCAAGAAAACGGTCGTTATCGACTTCGATATTGGCCTTCGTAACCTTGACCTGATCATGGGCTGCGAGCGCCGCGTTGTGTACGATTTCGTTAACGTTATCCAGGGCGACGCAACGCTGAATCAAGCGTTGATCAAAGATAAGCGCACTGAAAACCTCTATATTCTCCCGGCATCGCAGACGCGCGACAAAGACGCCCTCACCCGTGAAGGCGTTGATAAGGTATTAGAAGATCTGAAAAAAATGGACTTCGACTTTATCGTCTGCGACTCACCGGCTGGCATCGAAACCGGCGCGCTGATGGCGCTCTACTTCGCCGATGAAGCCATTATCACCACTAACCCCGAAGTATCGTCCGTGCGTGACTCTGACCGTATTCTGGGGATTCTGGCTTCCAAATCACGTCGTGCGGAGAGAGGTGAAGAGCCGATTAAAGAGCATCTGCTGCTCACCCGCTACAACCCTGGCCGCGTTAACCGTGGCGACATGTTGAGCATGGAAGATGTGCTGGAAATTCTGCGCATCAAACTGATTGGCGTGATCCCGGAAGATCAGTCTGTACTGCGGGCCTCCAACCAGGGCGAGCCAGTTATTCTGGATGCCAATGCTGACGCCGGTAAAGCGTATGCCGATGCCGTGGAACGTCTGCTGGGAGAAGAACGTCCTTTCCGCTTCATTGAAGAAGAGAAGAAAGGTTTCCTCAAACGCCTGTTCGGAGGATAAGTTATGGCATTACTCGACTTTTTTCTCTCCAGAAAAAAGAATACCGCCAGCATCGCTAAAGAACGCCTGCAGATTATTGTTGCAGAGCGCCGCCGCAGCGACGCTGAACCCCACTATTTGCCGCAGCTGAAGCGCGATATTCTGGAAGTCATCTGCAAATATGTACAGATCGATCCGGAGATGGTCACCGTACAGCTGGAGCAGAAAGGGGACGATATTTCTATTCTGGAGTTGAACGTCACGTTGCCAGAAGCGGAAGAGACGAAATAGTCTTCGCAATAAGGGCAATAAAAAAAGGCAGAAGAGATTCTGCCTTTTTATTTATTCGCTCAAATACACTGTAATTATTTACAGCCTTATTGCGGATACTCTGCTAATAACGCGTTCAGACGATCGGCCATCAATTCACCGCGCCAGCCGCTGATTAATTCCGGCAGGCTATTTTGCGTCTTTAATTTCCAGTGCCAGTTTAATAACTGATTAATCTGCCGACGCGAAGCCAGCAGCTCAACGCTAATATTTTCGCTTTCACTGATTGTCTGCACCTGCGCTTTAATCGCTTTAAACGCTTTGCGATAGCCGGGCATATCCATCAAATTACGCAGCGGTTCAGGCAGTGATTCTTCCGGCAACTCCTGCGCCTGCGCCACCAGTGCCACCAGGGTTTTACCGTGAAAACGGATTTCGCTGCCGGAGAGACCAAGGCTATCCAGCTCGCCGAGGCTGCCCGGCATATAGCGCGCCACTGCCCAGAGATGCTCTTCGCGCACGACAAAATTCACTGCCATGTCGCGTTCGCGCGCCTTGCGAAGACGCCAGGATGCCAGCAGTTGCAAACAGGCCAGCTGGCGCGGGCGCAGCTGCCAGGCATTGGTGATTTCACGCCATGCCTCATCCGGTGCCAGTACTTCCTGGCGGCGCTGCATCATTAAACGACACTCATCGAGCGCGGCAGCCAGTCGGCCCGCCTGCTCGGTTTCCGCCAGCAGTTTTCCGGCGATAGGCAGCAGATACCAGACATCCGCCGCCGCATAGTCACACTGACGCTCGGTCAGCGGACGCGCCAGCCAGTCGGTGCGGGATTCGCTTTTATCAATCGCCGTTCCGGTAAACTCCTCCACCATTGAGGCAAAGCCCCATGACATCGGACGACCGCAGAATGCCGCGAGGATCTGCGTATCAATCATCGGCTGCGGCTGCACGCCAAACGTATTGAGGAACACTTCCAGATCTTCGCTTCCCGCATGCAGATACTTGGTGATTGCCGTATTGGTGAGCAGATCGCGAAACGGCGTCCAGTCGGTAATGGTCAGCGGATCGATAAGCGTGACACGCTCGCCGTCATACATCTGCAACAGACCCAGTTGCGGGTAGTAGGTGCGGGTGCGGACAAATTCTGTATCGAGGGCAATGGCTGGAAACGCACTGGCGGCTTCACATATCGCTGCCAGCGCGTCGTTCGTCGTTATCATCTGGTAATTCAAATCATTTTCTCTTCAGTTTGCGCCCATAAAAAACGCCGGCTTTAACCGGCGTTCGGGAGGCTAACGGATAGCTCAGGCGTTATTGTCCACTTTGGCACGCGCTTCGTCACGTAATTCTCGTCGCAAAATCTTTCCGACGTTCGATTTCGGCAGCTCCGGGCGGAACTCCACCTGCTTCGGCACCTTGTAGCCGGTAAGCTGTCGGCGGCAGAAAGCGATCAGCGCCTCCTCAGTCACGGAAGCCTCTTTTTTCACCACAAACAGCTTGACCGCTTCGCCGCTATTCGCGGACGGCACGCCAACGGCAGCCACTTCAAGCACGCCGGGATGCTGCATCACCACATCTTCGATCTCGTTCGGATAGACGTTGAAACCGGAGACCAGAATCATATCTTTTTTGCGATCGACAATGCGCAGGAAGCCCTCGTCATCCATCACCGCAATATCACCGGTATGCAGCCAGCCATCACGCAGGATCTCATCCGTTGAATCAGGACGCTGCCAGTAGCCGAGCATCACCTGCGGCCCTTTAATGCAGAGCTCGCCCGGTTCGCCCGGCGCGACTTCATTATTGTCGTCATCCACCAGCTTCGCTTCGGTCGACGGCACCGGCAGGCCGATGCTGCCGCTGTGGTAGTCAATGTCATGTGGGTTGACGCTCACCAGCGGCGAGCATTCGGTCAGGCCATACCCTTCGAGCAGATACTGCCCGGTCAGTTTGACCCAACGATCCGCCACCGCCTGCTGCACCGGCATCCCACCGCCAGCGGAAAGGTGCAGCGAGGAGAAGTCGAGCTTTCTGAAATCGTCATTATTAAGCAGCGCGTTAAACAGCGTGTTCACGCCAGTCATGGCGGTGAAAGGGTATTTGCCCAACTCTTTCACCAGCCCCGGAATATCGCGCGGGTTGGTGATCAGCAGGTTCTGCCCGCCCAGTTCGATAAACAGCAGGCAGTTCATGGTCAAGGCAAAGATGTGATAAAGCGGCAGCGCGGTGACCACCAACTCTTTGCCGCGATGCAGCAGCGGCCCGTAAGTGGCGTTCACCTGTTCGAGGTTAGCCAGCATATTACGGTGGGTCAGCATCGCCCCTTTTGCCACGCCGGTGGTGCCACCGGTGTATTGCAGAAACGCCAGGTCTTCGGGTACCAGCTCCGGCTTAACATACTGCATGCGGTAGCCGTTTTGCAGCGCGCGGCGAAACGAGATGGCATCTGGCAGATGATATTTCGGCACCAGCCGTTTGATATATTTAACGACAAAGTTGACCACCGTCCCTTTCGCCGTCGAGAGCTGATCGCCCATGCGGGTCAGGATGACGTGCCGCACCTGGGTTTTGTCGACAATCTTCTCCAGCGTGTGGGCAAAGTTGGAGACAATGACGATTGCTGCCGCGCCGCTGTCGTTAAGCTGATGCTCAAGCTCGCGGGGTGTGTAGAGCGGGTTAACGTTTACCACAATCATCCCGGCACGCAAAATCCCGAACAGCGCAACGGGGTATTGCAGCAGGTTCGGCATCATCAGCGCTACGCGATCGCCTTTTTGCAGGCCAAGCCCCTCCTGAAGGTAGGCGGCAAATGCCCGGCTGCGCTCCTCCAGTTTACGGAAGGTCATCACCTCGCCCATGTTGATAAACGCCGGCTGATCGGCATAACGGGCTGCTGAGTGTTCAAATAATTCAACCAGGGATTGATAACGGTCAGGGTTGATCTCCGCAGGTACGTCGGCGGGATAACGATTTAACCAAACCTTTTTCAATGCATCACCTCTAAAATGAGTGTTTGTTGTCATCGCAGCCCCAGTTAATAAACAAGAAATTAACATTATATTAACTCAGCGTACCAGTTTGAAAATTAACCGGACGGAAGGTTGCGAAGCGCGTCACTAATTATTTTTGTCATCTAATACAGGAAACAAAAACAGCGGCCGGGCCGCTGTTTATTTTTCCTGTCAAAACAAGAAATTACTCTGTTACGACCGTTTGTACACGAGCGGGTTCGGGCGGATACCAGCCCCATGGACCGTAGCCTGTGCGCCACGGATAGGCTCCCGGGCCGGAGAACCACGGGTCGAGCGGCTGCGGCGGCATCATGATTTGCTGCTGCAAGCGCCAGCGTTTGTAGCCGTTCACCTGCATCACCATGTAGGTGTAGGAGGCGCTGCCCACTTTACCCGCTTCGGTACCGGTAATCGGCCCGACCACGGTGACCAGCTGGTTACGAAAATCGACCGGGTCAACAAAGCCGTTGATGTCGGCATAGATTCGCCCGACAGAGGGCTCGCCCAGCACCGGGCGGGCGCCTTCATCCAGCGGGACAGAGGCGATCTCCAGTCGGGTTTTGCCCTGCTGATTGATCACATTGATCACTTTCCCGCCGAAACGCCCTTCCTGGCCGACATAGAGCGTTGGCGCATTCATCACCCGCACTAAATCTTGCTGCGGTGTCGGGCTGGTGCCCTTGATCGCATCGGGCACCGTCACGCACCCACTCAACGCTACCGTTACCAGCCCTGCCAGCAACAGCTGCATAAACCCTTTTTGACCCGCCATCATGCGACCCCTTAACTCAGTTAGTACTACTGAGATTCATTCCCGGCCAGGAAGTTTCTTCCACGCCACTTCGTTACGCAAATAAACCGGTTCCGCCTGTTCAACGGCAACCCATTTTTGCGCGGCAAATAGCTGGCGCGCGATGGGCAACATATCTTCCGCCGTGGGCAGTAACATCTCGCCATCGGTCAGCGTAAGAGGACTATTCGCTGCTAATTCAGGCCATGCGCCCCAGCCGGTGCCAACCATCGCCCAGCTGCCATCAAGCTGCTGCAGACGCTCGCTTACCGCCTCAGGCTTCAGCACCGCTTCCGTCTCTTCACCGTGCCAGACGCCATCGGCATCACGCTGATACTCAGCCCAGTAGACTTCACCCATGCGGGCATCAATGGCGGCCAGCACGCGGGTCGCGCCGGTTTTGCGCCAGGCACCCTGCGCCATCGTCGCCAGCGTCGAAACGCCAATCATCGGCAGCTCCGCGCCGAGCGCCAGGCCCTGTGCGATACCAATACCGATACGCACGCCGGTGAAGCTGCCCGGCCCGCGGCCAAAGGCCAGCGCGTCGAGATCGGTAAGCTTAACATCGGCGTCGGCAAGGGCGGCTCTGACCAGCGGCAGAATCCGTTGTGTATGTTCACGAGGGCAAAGTTCGAAGTGAGCGAAGGTCGTACCGTCATTCCAAAGGGCGACAGAACAGGCTTCTGTGGCGGTATCAATAGCCAGAATTCGCATGGGTATAGCAGTCCAGATTCAACAAAATGGCGCGCATCTTACCACACTTCGCGGAAAATTACTCCGCTGCGGGCCGGGCAAGAAACTCCACCGCGCGGCGGATATCGCGCGTGCGCGGTGCCGGCGGCAGGCTGGCGAGAAACACCGCGCCGTAGGGGCGCATCACCAGCCGGTTATCGCAAATCACCAGCACGCCGCGATCGTCAATATCGCGGATCAGGCGACCGACGCCCTGCTTGAGCGTGATGACCGCATCCGGGAGCTGCACTTCATCGAAGGGATCGCCGCCGCGCAGACGGCAATCTTCCATCCGCGCTTTCAGCAGCGGATCGTCCGGCGAGGTAAACGGCAGCTTATCGATGATCACCAGCGAAAGCGTATCGCCGCGCACGTCGACGCCCTCCCAGAAGCTGCTGGTGGCAACCAGCAGTGCGTTACCGGCGTCAACAAACTGTTGCAGCAACTGCCCTTTACTGGTTTCACCCTGCAACAGTACCGGCAGGCTGAGAGTGGCACGGAACTGTTCCGCGAGATCGCGCATCATGGCGTGCGAGGTACAGAGCATAAAGCAGCGACCGTTGTTGGCCTCAATCATCGGCCTTAACATCGCCGCCAACTGGCGCGCGGAGCCGGGCTGGTTGGTCTGCGGCAAATTGCGCGGTACGCAGAGCAGCGCCTGGCGCGGGTAATCGAAGGGGCTCGGCAGCAGCAGCGACTCGGCTTCGTCGATGCCTAACCGCGCGGTGAAGTGGTGCAGATCGTCGTTGACCGACAGGGTCGCGGAGGTAAAGATCCAGCTCCCCTTCTTCTCTTTCATCACTTCCTGGAATTTATCGGCGACGGTCAGCGGCGTCAGCGCCAGCGTAAAGTTGCGCGAGGTGCACTCATACCAGTAGCTGAACCCCGGCTGGTTGAACTCTTTCAGCCGCTTGAGGCGGGCGCGGTAAACCGTGGCGCGCTCAAAAGCGGCGTCCAGCACCGCTGAACGACCGAGGGAGAGTTTTGCCACGTCGTAACAGAGTTCGAGCGCGTCATCGAGCAGCAGCAGCGCACGCTGAATCCGCGCATCGGCCAGCAGTTCGCGCAGGTTGCCGCGATAACCCGGCTCGCCGAGCTGCAGGCGGAAGTCCTGCGCGCTTTGCGCCAGCCGGTCGGCGCACTTCTGCAACTGCGCGGTATCGCGTAAATCGGTGCGGTAGGCGATGGTGAAATCTTTTGCCAGATCGAGCAGCTGGCGGCTGGAGAGCGACTGGCCAAAATATTGGCTGGCGATATCGGGCAGCTGGTGCGCTTCGTCAAAGATCATCACCTCAGCTTCCGGGATCAGCTCACCGAAACCGCTCTCTTTCACCACCATGTCGGCGAGAAAAAGGTGGTGGTTGACGACGACAACGTCGGCTTCCATCGCTTTTTTACGTGCCTTCACCACGAAGCACTCTTTGTACATCGGGCAGTCGCTGCCCAGACAGTTATCGTTGGTACTAGTGACCAGCGGCCAGGCGGCAGAATCTTCGGCCACGCTGACGCAGGTGCTGATGTCGCCATCTTTGGTCTGGTTAGACCAGGAGCGCAGCAGAATGACATCGCTCAGCGTCTGCACCGGCAGATCGCCACCGGCAATCGCTTGCTGTTCGAGACGCTCGATACAGAGGTAGTTTGAACGGCCTTTGAGCAGCGCCGTGCGCCCGGTGTACTCCAGCGCTTTTGAGACGGTGGGCAGATCGCGGCTATAGAGCTGATCCTGCAAGGCTTTCGAACCGGTGGAGATGATCACTTTCTTCCCGGCGCGCAATGCGGGCGCAAGGTAGGCGTAGGTTTTACCGGTCCCGGTCCCCGCTTCCACCACTAGCGGCTGCGTTTTTTCAATCGCTTCGGTCACGGCGTAAGCCATCTGGCGCTGCGGTTCGCGCGGTTTAAATCCCGGTATCGCTTTGGCAAGCTGGCCGTCTGTTGCAAAATCGTCCGTCACACTACCCCCTGGTTAAATCGCCAGTGATTATGTCAGGGTGCGCGGATTTACGCCAGCCAGGTTTTTGTGGCACTCTTCCCGGCGAATCTATGTAACCAGGAAGGAAAAGGTGATGACAATTGTGCGTATTGACGCGGAAGCCCGCTGGTCTGATGTGGTGATCCATAACCAGACGCTTTACTACACTGGCGTGCCGGAAAACCTCGACGCCGACGCCTTTGAGCAGACGGCTAACACGCTGGCGCAGATTGACGCGGTGCTCGAAAAACAGGGCAGCGATAAGTCACGGATCCTCGACGCCACTATTTTTCTTGCCGATAGCGATGATTTTGCAGCGATGAATAAGGCCTGGGATGCGTGGGTGGTGGCGGGCCATGCACCGGTGCGCTGCACCGTGCAGGCGAAGCTGATGAATCCGCGTTATAAAGTTGAGATTAAGATTATCGCGGCGGTGTAATTACTCCTCCTCGTCTTCCTCATCTTCAAAGCGCGCCACGATCCGCTCACCGGTATGACTGGCGCGCAGCTCTTGCGCCACCAGGGTAATGGCCTCGCCGCTGCTCATGCCGCCGGCCATAAGCTCCTGAATACGTTCGACTGCTTTCTGCTGCTGTTCGTGACTGAGGGCGGGTAATCCTGCAAACATGGTCAACTCCTGATAAATTATCGGCGCTAATTATTCCACGCGTCTGTGCACTACGCCAGCGAAGACGCTCAAGAGCCAGGAATCATGAAACAGTTAACGCCTGCCCAACTCTCGCTTCCGTGGCGCCGCGACGCCGCGGAGTTCTATTTCGCACCGCTCAGCGCGCAGCCGTGGGCGATGCTGCTCCATTCCGGGCATGCCGATCATCCCCATAACCGTTTTGATATTTTAGTCGCCGATCCGCTCACGACGCTGACAACGCAGGGCCATATCACTTATCACGACGGACTCGCTTCGCAAGGCGATCCGCTTGGGCTCTTGCAACAGGCGCTGGATGCGTGCGGCCTGCACGCTGAACCCGGGAATGACCTTCCTTTCCAGGGCGGCGCGCTGGGCCTGTTTGGTTATGATCTCGGCCGCCGCTTTGAAAAACTGCCCGCACTGGCCGCAAAGGATATTGCCATCCCCGATATGGCGGTCGGTATCTATGACTGGGCGCTGATTGTTGACCACACATTACAGCGCGTAACGCTGTTGAGTCACGGAGATGTCAATGCGCGCCTGGCCTGGCTTGAGTCGCAGAGCGCGACGCCACAGCCCGGGTTTCGCTTAACCTCCGCCTGGCAGGCCAATATGAGCCGCGCAGAGTATGGCGAAAAGTTTCGCCAGGTGCAGGCCTGGCTGCGCAGCGGCGACTGCTATCAGGTCAACCTCGCACAACGTTTTCAGGCGAGTTATAGCGGCGATGAGTGGCAGGCGTTTGTGCGCCTGAATAGTGAGAATCGCGCGCCGTTCAGCGCCTTCCTGCGTTTGCCGCAGGGGGCGATCCTCAGCCTGTCGCCGGAGCGTTTTATTCGCCTGACGGGTGATGAGATTGAAACCCGCCCGATTAAAGGCACCCTGCCGCGTCTTGCGGATCCGCAAGCGGATGCTGAGCAGGCCGCCCGCCTTGCCGCCTCGCCAAAAGATCGCGCCGAGAATGTGATGATTGTTGATCTGATGCGCAACGATATCGGTCGCGTAGCGGTGCCGGGCTCGGTGCGGGTGCCGGAGCTGTTTGTGGTGGAACCCTTCCCGGCGGTGCATCACCTGGTGAGCACCGTGACGGCGAAGCTGCCGCCCGGACGACACGCCAGCGATCTGCTTCGCGCGGCGTTTCCCGGCGGGTCGATCACCGGTGCGCCGAAAGTACGGGCAATGGCGATTATCGATGAACTGGAGCCGCACCGCCGCAATGCCTGGTGCGGCAGCATCGGCTACCTCAGCGTCTGCGGCAATATGGACACCAGTATCACCATCCGTACGATTACCGCCTGTGACGGGCAACTTTACTGCTCGGCGGGCGGCGGAATTGTCGCCGACAGCGACGAAGATGCGGAATATCAGGAAACCTTTGATAAAGTTAACCGTATCCTGCGGCAACTTGAGAGGTAATTCGTGGAGCAACCAGTGTTAACTCTGGATAACTTTTTATCACGCTTTCAGCTGATGCGCCCGCAGCTTAATGTCGCCACCCTGAATGCGCGCCAGGCAGCGGTGCTGGTGCCGATTGTGCGGCGTGAAGAGCCGGGCCTGCTGCTGACGCAGCGCTCAGCCATGCTGCGAAAACATGCCGGCCAGGTCGCCTTTCCCGGCGGCGCGGTCGACAGCACCGACGCCTCGCTAATCGCCGCCGCGCTGCGTGAAGCGCAGGAAGAGGTAGCGATCCCGCCGGAGTCGGTCGAGGTGATTGGCGTCCTGCCGCCGGTTGATAGCGTGACCGGCTTTCAGGTTACGCCAGTGGTCGGCATTATTCCGCCGGATCTCCCCTGGCGCGCCAGTGAAGATGAAGTGGCGGCGGTGTTTGAAATGCCGCTTGCCGAAGCGTTGCGGCTTGGGCGTTATCATCCGCTGGATGTACATCGCCACGGCAATGCCCACCGGGTATGGTTATCCTGGTATCAGCATTATTTTGTCTGGGGCATGACGGCGGGAATTATCCGCTCGCTGGCGCTGCAAATCGGCGTGCGTCCATAAGCGCTATACTCTGTTTTGCGCACTTTGTGACGGCGCACTCGCTATTAGTTTAATAGAGGCCAGCGATTAGTTTAATTCATGTGAATAGTTAACCTGCTGGCACCCTTCCCTCTTACACTATGCGCAGTTATTACATCGTTACTGGAAACCCAGTAACCCTGTCAGGAGTGTAAATGTGATTAGTCTATTCGACATGTTCAAAGTGGGAATTGGTCCCTCCTCTTCCCACACTGTTGGCCCGATGAAGGCCGGGAAGCAGTTCGTCGATGATCTGGTCGAAAAAGGATTGCTGGAAAACACCACCCGCGTAGTGGTGGATGTTTACGGCTCACTCTCCCTTACCGGGAAAGGACACCATACCGATATCGCCATTATTATGGGTCTGGCGGGCAACGAGCCGGCCACTGTCGATATTGATGCGATCCCCGGTTTTATCCGCGATGTGGAAAACCGTGGGCGCTTGCTGCTGGCACAGGGTCGCCATGAAGTCGACTTCCCGCAGAACGACGGCATGCGTTTTCACAGCGATAACCTGTCGCTGCACGAAAACGGCATGCGCATTACCGCCCTGAACGGCGATGAGGCCGTATACAGCAAAACCTACTACTCCATCGGCGGTGGCTTTATCGTTGATGAAGAGCATTTTGGCAAAGAGACGCTCGATTCTGTTTCTGTGCCTTACCCGTTCAACTCTGCGACGCAGATGCTGGAGTACTGCAAACAGACCGGGCTTTCTCTCTCCGGGATGGTGATGCAGAACGAACTGGCGCTGCACTCGAAAAAAGAGATCGAAGAGTACTTCGCCAACGTCTGGACCACCATGCGCGCCTGTATCGATCGCGGCATGAACACTGAAGGCGTGTTGCCGGGTCCGCTGCGCGTGCCGCGTCGTGCTTCAGCCCTGCGCCGTTTGCTGGTCTCCAGCGATAAGCTCTCCAACGATCCGATGATCGTCGTGGACTGGGTGAACATGTTTGCCCTCGCGGTTAACGAAGAGAATGCGGCGGGCGGTCGCGTCGTGACGGCTCCGACCAACGGTGCCTGCGGTATCGTGCCGGCGGTGCTCGCTTATTACGACCACTTTATTGAGTCCGTCAGCCCGGATATCTATATTCGCTACTTCCTCGCCGCCGGAGCGATTGGTGCGCTCTATAAAATGAACGCCTCGATTTCCGGCGCGGAAGTGGGCTGCCAGGGCGAAGTGGGCGTTGCCTGCTCGATGGCGGCTGCGGGTCTGGCAGAGCTGCTGGGCGCCAGCCCGGAGCAGGTTTGCGTTGCCGCAGAGATTGGTATGGAGCACAACCTCGGTCTGACCTGCGATCCGGTCGCCGGCCAGGTGCAGGTTCCCTGCATTGAGCGTAACGCCATTGCCTCGGTAAAAGCGATTAACGCCGCGCGGATGGCGATGCGCCGTACCAGCGCGCCGCGCGTCTCTCTCGACAAGGTTATCGAAACCATGTACGAGACCGGGAAAGATATGAACGCCAAGTACCGTGAAACCTCGCGCGGTGGTCTGGCGATCAAAGTGCAGTGCGACTAAACTCACCGCCCTCAGCGCCGTTCAACCGAACGGCGTTTTTTTTACCCGCTACGCCACAGTTCGAGAATATTCCCCGCCGTTTGTGCATAAGCTGAGCAATTCCCCGCTACACTTCAACTGTGCTGGCATGGCAATCAGGCCAGGGATAATACGGGCGATCGGCGCATGCAAACGGCTCAGCGGATCATCAAAAGCTATCGACAGCGGCGCGCCACGGTTTGCGTGCTGGCGGGCATTGTCGCGCTGATATTGACCCTCGCCTTTCGCTTTATTTCCGAGCGCAACCTCAACCAGCAGCGCGTCGCCTCTTTTACCCATCATGCGGTGGTGAATTTTGATCGCCTGCTGCTGCCGCTGGAATCGACCCGTAAGATGGTTTCGCCGCTGGTCGGCAAACCCTGTGACGGGGTGCATCTGCAACTGCGCAAAATCGCCGCCAGCCTGCAGACGGTGCGCTCCATTACGCTGGTCCACGATGGGATCCTCTACTGCTCGAGCATCTTTGGCGATCGTCATGTTCCTGTCCATCAGTTGCAACCGAGCCTGCCGGCGAAAACCACGTTGTTGGTCCTCTCCACGGATCAATCCCTGCTGAAAGATCGCCCGGTGCTGATCGTCTGGTTCCCTACGGCCGCCGACGGGCAGAGCGGCGTGATGGAAGTGGTCAATATTGAACTGCTGAGCCGCTTAATGCTCGAGCCGCAGCCGCCGCTTATCACCCGTGTTGCGATCTCCGTCGCCGGGCGGCATCTGGTACAGGGAAAAGGTCTGCTGGAAAGCTTACCGCTGGCCGAAAATGAGAAGCGCTATCAGCGCACCTCGCAATTCTTCCCTCTTTCAGTGAGCGTGAGCGGCCCGGGTGCAACGCGGCTGGCGCTGCAACACCTGCCTTCACAACTGCCGCTGGCGCTGATGATTGCGCTATTAACCAGCGTGATTACCTGGTTTACCACCGCCAGCCGTATGAGCTTCGCCCGCGAGATTAACCTTGGCTTAACGGGCTGCGAATTTGCGCTCTTCTGCCAGCCGGTACTGCATGCCCAGAGCCTGAAGTGCGTCGGCGTGGAGATCCTGCTGCGCTGGCACAACCCGCGCCAGGGCGCGATTTCGCCAGAGGTGTTTATTCCTATCGCCGAGGCGCAGCACCTGATCGCCCCGCTGACCCGCTATGTGCTGACTGAGGTGCAGGCGCACCGCCACCTCTTTCCGGACGACGCCCACTTTCATATCGGCATTAATGCCGCCCCCAGCCATCTGCGCGATGGCGAGTTACTGAAAGATCTGCACCGGTTGTGGTTTGTTCACCATCCTGTTCAGCAGTTGATTATTGAGTTGACCGAGCGTGATGCGTTGCAGGATGTGGATCCGCGCATGATGCGCGAGCTGCATCATAACGGCGTGAAGATCGCGATTGATGATTTCGGCACCGGTAATAGCTCGCTGAGCTGGCTGGAGAAGCTGCAACCGGACATTCTGAAAATCGACAAATCCTATACCGCGGCGATCGGCACCGATGCGGTGAACTCCAGGGTGACCGACATTATTATCGCGCTTGCGCAGCGGCTGGATATTGAACTGGTGGCGGAAGGGGTAGAAACCCCGCAGCAGGCGCAATATTTGCGTCAGCAGGGGGTTCAGTCATTGCAGGGATATCTCTTTGCACAGCCGATGCCTATTGAGAATTTCCCGGCGTGGTTAGCCGGGAATGCGACGCCAGCCGCGCATGACGACCGGCTGGCACCGCTGATGACGATTGAGGATCACTCCTCTTCGTCGTGAGCCGGTTGCTCTTTAACAATACGCACCAGATCGACCCGGTAGTCGTTCGCTTCCATCACGGTGATATGCAACGGCGCAATGGCAAAAGTTTCGCCCACCGGCGGGATCTGCCCGCGCGCGGCAATGACAAGGCCTGCAACGGTAGCGATATCTTCCTCTTCATTGACGAAGTTATCGAGATCCAGCGTGTGTTGCAGCGCGTGCAGGTCGGTGGTGCCCTTCACCAGCCAGCCGTCGCCGTCGGCAATAATTTCCGGCGTTTCGTCCGCATCAGGGAATTCACCGGCAATCGCCTCCAGCACGTCCAGCGGCGTCACCAGTCCCTGCACGACACCAAACTCATTGGTAACAATCACGAAGCTGCCGCGCGCGCGGCGCAAGACCGCCAGCAGCTTGATCGGGTCGAGGGTTTCCGGCACCACAATCGCCGGCGATTCAGATGCAATCGCGGCAACATCGACGCCCTCTTCCAGCGACACCAGCAGCTCTTTGGCGCGCACAATACCGATCACTTCATCCAGTTCACCACGGCAGACCGGGAAAAGGCTGTGCGGGGAGGAGAGCAACTGCTGGCGGATCTCATCAACGCTCAGGTTGGCATCCACCCAGCTGATATCACCGCGCGGCGTCATAATGCTACGCAGGGAACGGGAAGCCAGCGTCAGCACGCCGTTGATCATATAGCGCTCCTCTTCCGCAAATGCGCCTTCCGGCACTGTTACGGAAGCATCGCTGTCCGTCTCGGTTTGCGTCGTATTCTGACGACGACCGCCCATCAGACGCACAATCGCATCTGCGGTGCGCGCACGCAGCGGCAGGCGCGACTGGTTGCGCAGAAAGTTACGGCGCGCAACCTGGTTAAAGAACTCAATGATGATTGAGAAGCCAATCGCGGCGTAGAGGTAGCCTTTCGGAATATGGAAGCCAAAGCCCTCTGCGACCAGGCTCAGACCAATCATCAGCAGGAAGCTCAGACAGAGCACCACGACCGTCGGATGCTGGTTCACAAACCTTGTCAACGGCTTCGAGGCCAGCAGCATTACCGCCATGGCGATCACTACCGCCGCCATCATCACCGGCAGGTGATTGACCATACCGACTGCGGTGATCACCGCATCGAGTGAGAAGACCGCATCGAGAATAACGATCTGCGTCACCACCACCCAGAAGCTAGCGTAGCCTTTGCCGTGCCCGCCATCGTGATCGCGGTTTTCCAGCCGTTCATGAAGCTCCGTAGTGGCCTTAAACAGTAAGAAAATACCGCCCAGCAGCATGATTAAATCACGGCCGGAGAAGGTAAGGTTCCACACAGAGAAGAGTGGCTGGGTGAGCGTGACCATCCATGAGATCAACGACAGCAGGCCAAGCCGCATCACCAGCGCCAGCGACAGACCGATCAAACGTGCTTTATCGCGCTGCTTCGGCGGCAGTTTATCGGCCAGAATGGCGATAAAGACCAGGTTATCGATACCCAGCACGATTTCCAGTACAACCAGCGTCAACAAACCGATCCAAATCTGCGGATCCATTAAGAATTCCATGACAGGCTCCTGTTCAGGAAAACAGTAGACGGCGCGCGAAAATGCGCAGGCGTGATGACATTGACTCTATTTGAAAGGGGGTGAAATTCACCGGAATGCGTGGCGCGGGACGGCCAAAAAGTGAACTGACGTCGGTGACGATCCATACGATGGGCTACTGCCCTTTACTCCTGGTAACTTAAACGGAGGTTAAACATAGCAAAGAGCCTGGGTAGCTGGCAAAGATTTACCAGACTTTGCAAAATGTATGGATATTTTGCGCTACAAAATTTCAATTTTATGAAACCTAAATTACGGATCTTCATCACATAAATTATTTTTTCACTCTCTAAAATAATTCGCGAAAGTTCCTAAACTTCTCTTTGAGTTTATCTCTGAATCGATTCGCTTTTTTGGTGCCGATTCACAATACATCCATCGCGTGGATGTTAACGACAAGAATAAGGAGGTAGCAAGTGACTATTGCTATTGTTATAGGCACACATGGTTGGGCGGCAGAACAACTGCTTAAAACCGCCGAGATGCTGCTCGGCGAGCAGGAGAATGTCGGATGGATCGATTTTGTTCCCGGCGAGAACGCGGAAACACTGATCGAAAAGTATCAGGCGCAGCTGGCAAAGCTGGATACTAATCAGGGCGTGCTGTTTCTCGTTGATACATGGGGTGGCAGCCCGTTTAATGCCGCCAGCCGCATTGTCGTCGATAAAGAGCATTATGAAGTGATCGCCGGCGTCAACATTCCGATGCTGGTCGAAACCCTGATGGCGCGTGATGACAACCCAACCTTCGATGAGCTGGTAGCGCTGGCCGTTGAGACCGGACGCGAAGGCGTGAAGGCGCTGAAAGCGCAGCCGGTGGAAAAACCCGCTCCCGCTGCGGTTCAGCCGACGGCAGCCCCGAAAGCCGCTACCCCCGCGAAACCAATGGGCCCGAACGACTATATGGTCATCGGTCTGGCGCGTATTGATGACCGCTTAATCCACGGCCAGGTCGCCACTCGCTGGACGAAAGAGACCAACGTCAACCGCATTATTGTTGTCAGCGATGAGGTGGCCGCAGATAACGTGCGTAAAACGTTGCTGACGCAGGTCGCACCGCCGGGCGTAACGGCTCACGTTGTCGACGTCGCAAAAATGATCCGCGTTTATAACAACCCGAAATATGCCGGTGAACGCGTAATGCTGCTCTTCACCAACCCTACCGATGTCGAGCGCATCGTCGAGGGCGGCGTGAAAATTACCTCGGTTAATATTGGCGGTATGGCGTATCGTCAGGGCAAAACCCAGGTAAACAATGCTGTTTCCGTCGATGAGAAAGATATTGAGGCGTTTCGCAAACTCAACGATCGCGGCATTGAGCTGGAAGTCCGTAAAGTTTCAAACGATCCGAAACTGAAAATGATGGATTTGATCAGCAAAGTGGCGAAGTAACCGCGACGACCTGATTGACTCAGTTTTCACACTTACGTCTGATTTAGCTATAGGAGAAGTACAATGGAGATTACCACTCTTCAGATTGTGCTGGTGTTCGTCGTCGCATGTATTGCCGGTATGGAGTCGATACTTGACGAGTTCCAGTTCCACCGTCCGTTGGTGGCATGTACGTTAGTCGGTATCGTTCTGGGTGATATGAAAACCGGTATCATCATCGGCGGTACGCTTGAGATGATCGCCCTCGGCTGGATGAATATCGGTGCGGCGGTCGCGCCGGATGCCGCGCTGGCGTCGATTATTTCCACCATTCTGGTCATTGGCGGCCACCAGAGTATTGGTGCCGGTATTGCGCTGGCGATCCCGCTGGCAGCGGCAGGCCAGGTGCTGACCATTATCGTGCGTACCATTACCGTTGGTTTCCAGCACGCGGCAGATAAAGCCGCAGATAACGGTAACCTTACCGCCCTCTCCTGGATCCACGTCTCCTCCCTGTTCCTGCAAGCGATGCGTATCGCCATCCCGGCGGTGATTGTGGCTATCTCTGTCGGTACCAGCGAAGTGCAGAACATGCTCAACGCCATTCCGGAAGTGGTGACCAGCGGTCTGAATATCGCCGGTGGCATGATCGTGGTGGTCGGTTATGCGATGGTCATCAATATGATGCGCGCAGGCTATCTGATGCCGTTCTTCTACCTTGGTTTCGTGACCGCGGCCTTTACCAACTTCAACCTCGTTTCACTGGGTGTCATCGGCGCAGTGATGGCCATCCTCTACATTCAGCTTAGCCCGAAATATAACCGCTCTGCAGGCGGCGCTGCGCCGGCCGCAGGTACCAACGATCTTGATAACGAACTGGATTAACAGGTGAACGACATGGTTGATATGACGAAAACTCCGACTGAGAAAAAGCTCACCCAGAGTGATATTCGCAGCGTGTTCCTGCGTTCTAACCTCTTCCAGGGCTCATGGAACTTCGAACGTATGCAGGCGCTCGGCTTCTGCTTCTCGATGGTACCGGCGATTAAACGCCTCTATCCGGAAAATAACGAAGCCCGCCGCCAGGCGATTAAGCGTCACCTGGAGTTCTTTAACACTCACCCTTACGTTGCAGCGCCGGTGCTTGGCGTGACGCTGGCAATGGAAGAGCAGCGTGCCAATGGCGCGGAGATCGACGATGGTGCCATTAACGGTATCAAAGTGGGTCTGATGGGGCCGCTGGCAGGCGTTGGCGACCCAATTTTCTGGGGTACCGTGCGTCCGGTGTTTGCAGCGCTCGGTGCCGGGATCGCCATGAGCGGCAGCCTGCTCGGCCCACTGCTCTTCTTCTTCCTCTTTAATATCGTGCGTCTTGCCACCCGTTATTACGGCGTTGCGTACGGTTATCGCAAAGGGATCGATATCGTTAAAGATATGGGCGGTGGTTTCCTGCAAAAACTGACCGAGGGGGCGTCAATTCTCGGCCTGTTTGTGATGGGGGCGCTGGTCAACAAGTGGACACACGTCAATATTCCGCTGGTGGTATCGGAAATTACCGACCAGACCGGTAAAACCACGGTGACCACGGTGCAGACCATCCTCGACCAGCTGATGCCGGGTCTGGTGCCGCTGCTGCTGACCTTCGCCTGTATGTGGCTGCTGCGTAAAAAAGTGAACCCGCTGTGGATCATTGTCGGCTTCTTCGTGATTGGGATTGTCGGCTACGCTATCGGCCTGCTGGGCCTTTAAACGACGTTGTCATAACCGGGGGCGTGATTGCCCCCGGTTTTTTATTTAAGGAGATGAGATGACGATTACGGATAGCGTGCTGCTGCTGTTTGTCGCCGCCCTGCTGGCTTTTGCGCTGTATGACGAGGTGGTGATGCCCCGTCGCAAAGGCGAAACGTTGCTCACCGTTCCGCTGCTGCGCAGAAGCCGTACCGATGGTGCCATTTTTGTCGGCCTGCTGGTTATTCTGATTTATAACAACAGCGTCAACGGTGGTTCATCATTAACCATGTGGTTATTATTTGCGCTGGCGCTGCTGGGTATTTACCTTTTTTGGATTCGCGCCCCGAAAGCCATCTTTAAATCACACGGTTTCTTCTTTGCTAATGCATGGATTGAATATAACCGTATTAAAGAGATGAATTTATCGGAGGATGGCGTACTGGTGATGCAATTAGAGCAGCGACGATTACTGATCCGTGTACGAAATATAGACGACCTCGAAAAAATCTACAGAGTAATGGTTAAAACTCAATAAGTTAAACAATACCCTTCTCGATTTACCCTGCACAAAAAAGAGGCTTTAATATAGCCTCTGCTATATTTCCTGTAAGAAATTACCTATGTTTATTAACGTTATTTTCACGTCGCAAGCTAAATGACAATCGTTATCGGCGGGCTCCGCCATGAATATTTTTCTGCTGTTGTTTTATATTCTAAAAATATGGTAAGGTGCGTCCGTCGTTGGGGAGTAGCCGATTTCCGCCGTGCGGAAATGTACGTGTCAACATACTCGTTGCAAAACGTGGCACGTACGGACTGAACATTTTCAGTCAGGCGAGACCATTGACACACCAACTGCTGTTTACTGGGGGCAGTGGTGTGTTATATGGAACTCCCGGTCAGGACGCACAGATGAATTTATCCGCCACCCTGCTTCTCGCCTTTGGTATGTCGATGGACGCCTTCGCCGCTTCTATCGGTAAAGGTGCGACGCTCCGCAATCCTAAATTTTCCGACGCCCTGCGCACTGGTCTTATCTTCGGCGCAATTGAAACCTTAACCCCTTTGCTGGGCTGGGGTCTCGGGATGCTCGCCTCACAATTTGTCCTCGAGTGGAATCACTGGATAGCCTTCGTGCTGCTGGCGTTTCTTGGCAGCAGAATGGTACTGGAAGGCGTACGCGGTAATGATGATTGCGACGCGGAGATGCCGCACCGCCACGGTTTCTGGTTGCTGGTCACCACCGCGATTGCTACCAGCCTGGATGCAATGGCCGTTGGCGTCGGGCTCGCATTCCTGCAGGTCAATATTCTCACTACCGCGCTGGCAATTGGCTGCGCAACGCTGATCATGTCGACCCTTGGCATGATGGTAGGCCGGTTTATCGGCCCGCTACTCGGCAAACGCGCCGAGATCCTCGGCGGCGTCGTGCTTATTGGTATCGGCGTGCAGATCCTCTACAGCCACTTTGCTGGCTAGCTTTCCCGGCGTAAGCAGTGGATGGTGAAATCCGTCTGGCAGCGAAACGTTTTTGTTGCCGCCAGCTGTTGCCACACTTCCGGCTTTGCCCGCCAGGTAAACGGCGTCATTTGCAGGAGCGCAACCGCCTCTTCGCCGGTCAGTTCCATTTCATAAGCGAGTGACTGTTCGGAAATAAGCGTAAACCCTTCGATCTCACCGCTGTTTGGCGCGTGCAGCTGCACCTCATCATAAATAAGCCCCTTCAGCTCCATTAAATGGCGCGGCCCGGGTGCGGCGGTGATTACCACGCCCTGCGGTTTCACCACGCGGGCCAGCTCCTGCGCTTTACAGGGTGCATAAATGCGCACCAGCCCATCAATGCTGTTATCGTCAAAGGGCAAGCGGTGGCTGGAGGCGACACAAAACATCACCTGCGGATAGCGTTTTGCTGCTGCGCGAATCGCCGCTTTCGAGACATCGAGACCTACAGTTTGCGCGCCGCGCGCGCGGCCTACCGCGGCAAATGCCTGCGTGTAGTACCCTTCCCCACAGCCGATATCAAGCAGCGCCGTCGCCTCTGCTGGCAACGTCTCTTCAAACAGGCTGCATATTTTATCGCGCAGCGGCTGATAGTGTCCGGCGTCAAGAAATGCACGGCGCGCCTGCATCATTTCAGCGTTATCACCGGGATCGCGCGAGCGTTTATGCTGGACGGGTAATAGATTGACGTAGCCCTCTTTGGCGATATCGAACTGATGCCGCTGCGGACAGATAAATGCGCGCTCGTGGCGGCTTAACGGTGCGTGGCAAAGGGGGCAACTGAATGGCATAAACACTCCGGGGAGACAGACTTTTTCAAAGGGCGAAGTGTACCGTCAAATGTTGCGGCAGGGAAAATAAAAAGCCCCGCACAGTGGCGAGGCTTGATAACTGACATTGATACGCGAAACGCGTCTCAAGCTCAGAGGTGTCGAAATCAGATAGCAGTTACGTTAACTGCAGCCGGGCCTTTCTGACCGTCCTGAATTTCAAACTCAACGTTCTGGCCTTCAGCCAGAGTTTTGAAGCCGTTACCCTGGATAGCAGAGAAATGTACGAATACATCTTTGCTGCCGTCAGCCGGAGTAATGAAACCAAAACCTTTAGACTCGTTGAACCACTTAACTTGACCTTTAATCTTTGCCATTTGCAAAATTCCTTAATGTATATACTTCGCCCGCAGGCATTGACTGAGAAAACTGAGACATTACTGCTTGAGGCACTAATATAAGGTTCGGCAGAGAAGCTGTATTCAACGAAACGTTTTACTCAGGACTTCTTTACTGAAAATGCCACACATAAACAGAATTGTACCTCGATTGACCCACAACGTGTTATCACATAATACGTAAACTATGGCAAGCCATTTTTAGATATGTCTCGATCCACCGCACAAATTCTAAGGGTATCGAAACAACCACTGTTCATTTATTCACTTCAATGACCGTTATAGCAGCCGCTGCACCAGCAGGTTTACCCGATAAACGTAGACCATTTCTTTCTATTCATCAAGCAGTTCCATGCACTTACAGGGTAGCTGGAACCCTCATGCGTTTCGCTTATATGCTAAGAACTTTCTGCGAATAGTTATGCTGTTTATTCGATTAGGAAGATTCTTAAATGATTAATGAGCCGGGACGAAACTATTGCTCAGGTTAACTATGAATAATTACTGAGCGAATAAGTGCAGGCGTGCACCAAAATAATGAAATTATGATGACACTGCATCATTTAAAGGCAATAAAACGTTTCGCGTAAAACAAAAGCGCACAATTTTAATACGGCTTACTTTTTATGGCGCTCGGCTTAAATTACGGCAGGGATAAATATTGACCAATTTTCAGGATCCTGAAGTTATCATTTTCTTCACCCGCTTCGCTTAAAGCGCGGCGTAACTCCTGCACCGGCTCATCCAGTGATTCATCGGCCAGTTCAAATACGCCCCAGTGGATGGGAAAAGCCAGCGGTGAACCTAATTGCTGCCACAGCGACACCGCACTTTGGGGATCCATATGGTTTATCGACATGAACCAGCGCGGTGCATAAGCACCAACGGGCAGCGCGAGTGCATCAATTTTTCCAAGACGTTGCGGGATCTGCAGAAGCGTGGTGCTGTAGCCGGTGTCACCTGCAAACCAGAAACGCGATGCGCGTGATTCAACAACCCAGCCGCACCATAACGAGCGGTTACGATCCCACGGGGTGCGCATACTCCAGTGCTGAGCGGGAACAGCGGTTAAATGTAAGTCATCAAGCGAGGCTTGCTGCCACCAGTCCAGTTCAGTGACAAAACGCGCGCCGAAACGACGAAGCGTGTCACCCAACCCGAGGGGGACAAAAAGCCTTACCTCAGGAAACCGGCGAAGCAGTGCGCGGATTGTCCAGCGGTCCAGATGATCGTAATGGTTGTGAGAGATAAGTATGGCATCCAGGGCGGGAAGATCGTCAATGGCCAATGCCGGCGGCGTACGCCGCTGAGGCCCGGCGAAACGCAGCGGGGAGGCGCGCCGGGAAAACACAGGGTCGGTGAGCACATATTTTCCCTGCATGCGTAAAAGCACAGAGGCATGACCAAGCCACCAGAGGCCATCGTCACCCGCTGCAATCTCGGCTTTTTGCCACCAGGCTTCAGTAAAGGCGTCATATCCTGCGAGTGGTGGACGGGGAAGCCCGGCAGCTTTGCGTTCCTGACGCCAGCGTTTTACATCGCCGGGTTGATGCGCTACTGCCGTCGGGTTACAAAAACCATCGGGCGTATGGTGGGAGAGCGCGGGGTCATACCAGGGGTTTTTCCAGGCCATCTCTCCCCTCCTTTCAGGTTATCGTTCAGCCACCAGCCGGATAAACTCCTCGTCTTCACCCTTAGTCTTACTTTTTTCGACATCGGGGAGAGCAGCTTTTTCCGGCTCATTCGCTTCACAAAGACGGCGCAGCAGCGCATTTTGCCGTTTTTGCTGATCGAGTAGCGCTTCCAGCAGTTCAATCTGTTCGTTCGTACGTGAACTGGCACGATTGATAAAGAACCACAGCACCAGACCAATAACCAGAACCACCACAGAAACCAGCATAGACGCAAAATTTAACGCGCCAGAATTTAAGATTTCGTTCATTTCACACCCTCAAAGTAGACGCGGCATTTTACCACTGGCACTCAGGAAGGAAATCTTTCACTGCAGAAATGCGCTTACCAGGGGATGAATTTATTGATGACACAGATGCCGCTGAAAAATTGTACATCCTGATCGCACATCACATTGATCATTTGAGTCCATAGCAGCAGGCAGACCACCACCACGGCAATCAGCAACAGCCATCTAAATTTTCTCACTCCACTCTCCGAAACATTTCAAGGTGTAACCACACTAACACGGCTTCCTTAAACAGCGGGTAACTGTACCCCCTTTCGGTATTTTTAGGAATGTGTGACTTGTTTCAGCCAATAAAAGACGTAGCCTTAATGCCAGACTTAATCGATGTGCAAGGAGCAAACATGCGTACACTTATTCGAGGCGTTGTCGTTATCGCGCTGTTGTGGATCGGGCTCTTGCTGAGCGGTTATGGCGTGCTAATTAACAGTAAAGAGAATGCAGCAGGCCTTGGTTTACAGTGTAAATATGCGACCGCGCGCGGCACCAGCACGGCGCAATATGTTCATTCAAATAACGGATTTTTTGGCCTTGCCAACTGCCCGCTGATGCGTAAAAGCGAAAACGTGATTGATAACGGCTGATTTTTGCCATGAAAAAGCCGCCCTTAGGGGCGGCTTTTTTGACAATTATCAGAACGGATAGTCGTTATAACCCATCTGTTCAGAAATTTTTCGCGCTGCCTGATGCAGCATTGCAACGTATTCGTGCAGACGCTCTTCGGAGAAACGCAGGGTCGGGAAAGAGATGCTCAGACCGGCGATAACCACGCCAAAACGGTCAAACACCGGTACACCGATGCAGCGTAATCCCTCTTCCTGCTCTTCATTATCTTCGCCGTAGCCCTGCTCGCGAACGATATCGAGCATCGGCAGCAGATCTTCGGTGCTGGTAATGGTGCGATCGGTGCTGCGCTTATATTCAACACCTTCCAGAATCTGTTTCACTTCATCGCGATCGCGCCAGGCCAGCAGCACTTTACCAATCGCGGTACTATAGAGCGGATTGCGACGACCGATACGCGAATACATGCGCAGGTTATACATCGAATCGATTTTGTGAATATATACGATGCTGTCTTCATCGAGAGCACCCAGATGGATGGTCTCTTTCGTCAGGCGAGAGAGTTCACGCATCTGGATATCCGCGCTACGGATTAAATCAACGTTTTGCAGCGCACGCGCGCCAAGTTCAAATAACTTCAGCGTCAGGGAATATTTCTCTGACTCCCCTTCCTGTGCCACATAGCCTAACGATTTCATGGTCTGCAAAAAGCGATAAACGGTGCTTTTTGACATCATGACGCGCTGTGAAAGTTCGGTAATGCCGATTTCACGCTCTTCGCCCAAAGCCTGCAGAATGCCAAAGACCTTCAGTACAGAAGAGACAGAATCTGGCTGCTTGTCCAAATCCGCGATTGCCATTAATTACCTCATCGCCTGTGTTTTATAAAAATCAGAATAGGTTTTTATTATAAATTCGTCGACCATCCGCCGCAATGCGCGAATGCCTGGTTCGTTACAAATCTGCGACATTACGCCTGATACCAGGTTGGCAGAAAGTATTACGCGATAATCTGCTGGATTCACTGCGTACAACTCCTGGTATTCCTGCCGGTCAGCGCTGTTTATGACAATAAAAAAAGCGCGTCAATGGACGCGCTTTATGATTGGTGGCGGTAATTACTTCAGGTATGCCCCCGAACGCAACGCTTCAATACGTTTATCCAGCGGCGGGTGTGTCATAAAGAGTTCGCTCAGCGATTTTGACTTACCGTTGATGCAAAACGCCATCATGCTGCTCGCTTCCTGCGGCTCATAGCTGGTTTTCAGCCTTTGCAGCGCAGCGATCATCTTCTCGCGTCCTACCAGACGGGCTGAACCCGCATCGGCATGGAATTCACGGTAGCGGGAGAACCACATGGTGATAACGCTCGCCAGGATACCAAACACCAGCTCGAGCACCGTCGCAACGGCAAAGTAGACCAGCGGATTGCCGTTGCTCTCTTCGCCCTCATCGCGGTCTCCGCCCATGAAGCCTGCGGCAATCTGGGCAATAATGCGCGAGATAAAGATAACAAAGGTGTTCACAATCCCCTGAATCAGCGTCATGGTCACCATGTCGCCGTTGGCAATATGGCTGATTTCATGAGCGATGACCGCTTCGGCCTCATCGCGGCTCATGTTTTGCAACAGGCCGGTACTGACGGCGACCAGGGAAGCATCACGGCGGGCACCGGTGGCGAAGGCGTTAATATCCGGCGCGTGATAAATCGCCACCTGCGGCATCGCAATGCCTGCCTGGCGAGACTGCTGTGCAACGGTCTCCATCAGCCAGCGCTCCATATCGTTGCGCGGCTGCTCAATCACTTCACCACCTACAGATTTCAGCGCCATCCATTTCGACATCAACAGCGAAATGAACGAGCCGCCAAAACCGAACAGCAGCGCCATAATCATTAACCCCTGAACGCTGCTCGACTGAATGCCCGTCAGGCTAAGCACAAGGCCGAACACCAACATGACAGCCAGGTTAGTCAACAGGAAGAGCGCGATTCGCATCATAATTTTCTTTTAACCTCGATTTAACAAAACGCACTATGCGGTTATCCACATCGTATGGGCGTGCGGGCTATTTTCAAGCAACAATGCCGCGTAAGTCACGAGAAAAACACAACTTTACACTTTGTAGCAGGATGCTTACGAGGAGGAGGTGTTGTTAAAAAAACAGGCACAATTTCTTGTGCCTGTTGGGAAGAGTTACTTAGCAGAGGCGGTTGATTCCGCGGGCTGGTCTTTTTCAAGATGCGCCAGGTCGAGCGCGATATGCACCGTCTCATCAAGATAGGGATCCGGCTCCTGATAATCCTTCGGCAAATCGTCCAGTTTCTTCAACGGCAGCTTGCCTTCGCGCTTGAAGCGATCGTTGAGACGCGAAAGACGAATAGCATCATCCTCAGCATTCTCTTTTTCACGCTGCGCCAGGTTCAGCGAGACCATATCGCGTTTCGCTTTCAGGGCTTCAAAACGCGCGATGTCCTTATTGATGTACTGGAATTCAGGATCTTTGGCGATACGCTCATCGTGCTTTTTCAGCAGCTCAGGACCGAAAGGTTTCAAATCGCCGGCGCGCACAAAAGTGGCAGCATTGATGCTGTCCCACGGCAGTGCGTTATCCTCGAATTTCTCCCCGGTTTCCGTTACCTGCGTGCCGGTCGGCATGATGATATCCGGCGTTACGCCTTTACGCTGAGTACTGCCGCCGTTCACACGATAGAATTTCTGGATGGTGTACTGCACCGAACCCAGCGCTGGCCATTCCGGGCGCAACATCTGATCGTAGATACGGTTAAGGGAGCGGTACTGCTGCACGGTGCCTTTACCGAAAGTCGGTTCGCCGACTATCAGCGCACGACCATAATCCTGCATTGCCGCCGCGAAGATCTCCGATGCCGAGGCGCTGAAGCGGTCAACCAGCACCACCAGCGGTCCTTTGTAATAAACCACACCGTCGGTATCGCTATCTTCACGCACTTTGCCGTTATTATCGCGTACCTGCACTACCGGGCCGGACGGGATAAACAGGCCGGAGAGCGACACTGCTTCCGTCAGCGCCCCGCCACCGTTAGCACGCAGATCGATAATCACGCTCTTGACGTTCTGTTTTTCCAGCTTTTGCAGCTGCACTTTCACGTCATCGGTCAGGCCAACGTAGAAGCCAGGAATATCCAGCACGCCGACTTTTTCTTTGCCGATGGTTTTAACCGACATTTTCACTGCGCGATCTTCAAGACGGATGCGCTCGCGCGTCAGCGTAACAATGCGCGTTTTCGTCCCCTTGCCCGCAGGCAGGATCTCAAGACGCACTTTGCTGCCTTTCGGCCCTTTAATCAGCGCAACGACGTCGTCAAGACGCCAGCCGATCACATCGACCATATTCTGCCCGGTCTGACCGACACCAACGATGCGATCGCCGACGCTAATGGCTTTGCTCTTCGCCGCCGGACCACCGGCAACCATTGAGTTGATGACCGTATAGTCATCATCGCCCTGCAACACCGCGCCAATCCCCTCAAGCGAGAGACTCATTTCGGTGTTGAACTGCTCGGTATTGCGCGGCGACAGGTAGTTGGTGTGCGGATCGATTTCACGCGCAAAGGCGGTCATCGCCAGCGAGAAGACATCTTCGCTGTTGGTTTGCGCCAGACGGCGAATGGCGAACTTATAGCGACGAGAGAGGGTCTCGCGGATCTCTTTCTCATCTTTACCGGTGAGCTTAAGGCTCAGTTCGTCATATTTAACCTTGCTGTCCCACAGCGCATTCAGCTCGGCCTCATCTTTAGGCCATGGTGCTTTACTGCGATCGAGGTTAAACGAGTCGTTACCGGTGAAATCCATCGGCCGCTCCAGCACTTTAAGAGCGTACTGGTAGCGCTCAAAACGGCGCTGCTGCGCTTTATTGTAGAGGTCGTAAAAGACGTCCAGCTTGCCGCTGCGCAGCTCGTCACCAATCTCATTTTTCTTCTGCGAGAACTGCTCAACATCGCTGGCCAGCAGGACGTTGTGGCTGTAATCAAGCAGATTAAGATAGCGGGTGAAAATCTTCGCAGAGAAGGCGTTGTCCAGATCGAACTGACGGTAGTGGGAGCGAGTGAAACGCGAAGTGACGCGCTCGCTCACCGTGGCGTGCTGCGTCTCTTCTTTTAACACCGGGATTTGATCGGCCCGGGTAATATCTTCCACAGCCAGGGCGTGGCCTGTTACGAATAACAGGCCTGCCAACGCTGTGCGCTTAAACAAAGTGTTCATGCCAGGCCAGGCCTCCGTTTCAGAACAAGAGATGTTCTGCGCGTACAATCATCGACATACCCGAGCTAAGCTGTACGCGAACGCCGTCTTTAGTGATTTCAAGCACGGTTGCGCTCATCGCGTTATTACCCGCTTTCACTTTCAGGTCCTGACCCACGCTCAGCACGGAGATGTCAGAAACTGGCGTATGGCGCTCTTCCTGCTGCGGTGCGCGTTCGCGCTGCGGTTTTGCCGCCGGCTTATCAGCGCGAGGCTTGCGTTGTTCTGCGCCCTCTTTACGGCGCGGAGCCGGACGAGGTTTGCGCTCACGACGCGGTGCGTCTTCCTGACCAGCAGCAGCGGCAGCTTCACGTTTTTTGGCTTGCTGTTCAGCGCGTTGCGCCTGAACACGGGCTTTCGCTTCTTCAAGCTGCTTGCGGGCATGCTCAACGTGTTGCTCATCCAGCACGCCACAGGCGTTGCCGTCGAGATCGACACGCGTCGCGCCAGCTTTGATACCGTACAGGTAACGCCAGCTCGAAGTATAAAGACGTAAAGCGGAACGAAGCTGGGTTTTACTGAGATTCATCTCACCCTCAACACGCGCCACTAAATCCTGAAAGATACCGATTTTCAGGGGGCGTGCCTCGCCTTCAGCACTGAAACAGTGAGGGAAACGTTCGGCCAAAAAAGCGATCACTTCTTTACTGCTATTCAACTTAGGTTGATTTTCCATGAAATTTCCTGATTACAACGGACGTTGCCAACAAGCGCAGGCATGAACAGGCGTCATTATAATGACGCTAACAGTAAATGCTACGTTATCCGTTGATTATCCTGCGACAGTCGCAAAGAATTTTTGATAATCGGTTGCCGCAAGGCACTGTTCCAGATGAGAAACCAGCTCGCGCAGGCCCTTTTCATCCTCTTCGCTAAAGCGCGAAAATTCGACGCTGTCGATGTCCAGCACGCCAATGATCTGACCACTTACTGTGATCGGCAGCACAATTTCAGAGTTGCTGGCCGCATCGCAGGCGATATGCCCGTCAAATTGATGAACGTCTTCAACCCGCTGCACACGGTTTTGCGCGACCGCGCTTCCACAGACACCGCGCCCGACAGGAATGCGAACACAGGCGATTTTGCCCTGGAACGGCCCTAACACCAGCGTGTCGCCTTCCAGTAAATAGAAACCGGCCCAGTTGACCCCATCCAGACGTTCAAACAGCAGCGCGCTGGTATTAGACAGCGTCGCTAAAAAACTGGTTTCACCTGCCATTAATGCCTGAAAATCGCGGTTTAAGTCCGCGTAAAACTCTGCTTTGTTCATTATCCAACCACTTTGGTGTCTTACTGAGTAAACGGCTAAGCCTAATAAAATAAGCATTAAATGCGTTGATGCTCAAGATGTTCTCATCATGAGTTAATATAGATGCATCTAACCCTTTTCTGATCCGGCCGATGGCACTAAAGATACAACACATTTCGCTTAACAAAAAAATTGCGATCCATCATGTCGGCGAAGCTTTGCCACGGGCACATTATCAGCGCTGCCCGCAATGCGATACGCTTTTTGCGTTACCGGTTATGAAATCGCACCAAAGTGCATTTTGTCCCTGCTGCGATGCCAAAATCCGCGATGGCCGCGACTGGTCATTAACCCGTCTCGCTGCTATGGCGGTGACGATGCTGATGCTGATGCCTTTCGCCTGGGGCGAACCGCTGCTTCACTTTTACCTGCTGGGCGTGCGTATAGACGCCAACTTGTTGCAGGGGATCTGGCAAATGACCGCCCAGGGCGATGCGCTTACCGGGGCGATGGTGCTCTTCTGTACCGTTGGCGCGCCGCTGGTGCTGGTCAGTGCAATCGCCTATTTATGGTTCGGCAACCGGCTCGGGATGAATCTGCGCCCGGTTTTGCTGATGCTTGAGCGCCTGAAAGAGTGGGTGATGCTCGATATCTATCTGGTCGGGATTGGCGTCGCCTCAATCAAAGTGCAGGATTACGCTTACCTGCAGCCAGGCGTCGGGCTTGTCGCCTTTGTGGCGTTAACCATTCTCAGCGTGATGACGCTTATCCATCTGAACGTTGAGCAGCTGTGGGAGCGTTTTTACCCGCAGCGTCCGGCTAAGCGCCCCGACCCGCAACTGCGTGCCTGCCTCGGCTGCCACTTCACCGGCTTGCCTGATGCCCGCGGCAGATGCCCACGCTGCCATATTCCGCTGCGGTATCGCCGCCGACACAGCCTGCAGAAGTGCTGGGCGGCGCTGATTGCCTCGATGATTTTTCTGCTGCCCGCTAACCTGCTACCGATTTCGGTGGTCTACATCAACGGTTCGCGGCAGGCCGATACCATTATGTCGGGCATTATTTCACTCGGTAACAGCAATATCGCCGTGGCGGGAATCGTTTTTATCGCCAGTATTCTGGTGCCGTTTACCAAGGTGATCGTACTGTTCACTTTGCTGGTCAGTATTCATTTCAAATTTGAACAGGGGCTACGCACTCGCATCCTTCTTCTGCGCTTTGTGACCTGGATTGGGCGCTGGTCGATGCTCGATCTGTTTGTCATCTCGCTGACAATGTCACTGATCAATCGCGACCAGCTTCTCGCCTTTACTATGGGACCCGCTGCGTTTTATTTCGGCGCGGCGGTTATTTTGACTATTCTTGCTGTGGAATGGCTGGACAGCCGCTTACTTTGGGATGCACATGAGTCAGGAAAACCACGCTTCGCCGACTGAAGCGCGCATTAAAACAAAACGACGCATTTCACCGTTCTGGTTGCTGCCGGTGATCGCTTTGCTGATCGCCGGCTGGCTGGTCTGGAGTAGCTATGAAGATCGCGCCAACACTATCACCATCGACTTTATGTCCGCTGACGGCATCGTCGCCGGACGTACGCCCATTCGCTATCAGGGGGTGGAAGTCGGGACGGTGCAGGATATTAGCCTGAGCGACGATCTGAAGAAGATTCAGGTGCGCGCCAGCATCAAAGCCGATATGAAAGATGCGCTACGCAACGAAACGCAGTTCTGGCTGGTGACGCCGAAAGCGTCGCTGGCGGGCGTCTCGGGGCTGGATGCGCTGGTCGGCGGTAACTATATCGGTATGATGCCAGGCAAAGGTGAACCGCAGGATCACTTCACTGCCCTCGACACGCAGCCGAAATACCGCCTCAATAATGGCGATTTGATGATTCATCTGCACGCACCGGATCTTGGTTCGCTCAACAGCGGCTCGCTGGTCTATTTCCGCAAGATCCCCGTTGGCCGCGTTTATGATTACGCCATCAACAAAAATAAACAGGGCGTCACAGTAGATGTGCTGATTGAGCGCCGTTTTACCAATCTGGTGAAAAAAGGCAGCCGCTTCTGGAATATCTCGGGTGTGAAAGCGGACGTCGGTCTGAGCGGGGCGAAAGTGGAGCTGGAGAGCCTGGCTGCGCTGGTTAACGGCGCTATTGCCTTCGACTCGCCGGATAACTCGGAACCGGCGTCAGTCGATGATGAATTTGGCTTATACAAAGATTTGGCCCACAGCCAGCGCGGCGTGATCATCAAGCTCGATCTGCCGGGCGGTCAGGGGCTGAAAGCCGGCTCAACGCCGCTGATGTATCAGGGGCTGGAAGTGGGCGAACTGACAGACATCACCCTTAATCCGGGTGGCAAAGTAACCGGTGAATTGACCGTCGATCCGGGTGTCGTCAATCTCCTGCGTGATAATACGCGCATTGAGATGCGCAACCCGAAAGTCTCGCTAAGCAATACCAATCTCAGCTCGCTACTGACCGGCAGCACGCTGGAGCTTATTCCCGGCGAAGGCCAGCCGCGCGATCAGTTCGTTGTGCTGCCCGCGGATAAAAATCTGCTGCAGGAGCCGGGCGTCATCACCCTGACGCTCACCGCGCCGGAGAGTTATGGCATCGATGCCGGGCAGCCGCTGGTGCTGCACGGTGTGCAGGTCGGCCAGGTACTGGAGCGTAAGCTAACCAACAAAGGCGTCTCGTTTGCCGTTGCCATCGATCCGCAATATCGCGATCTGGTGCATGGCGACAGCAAGTTTGTGGTCAACAGTCGCGTAGATGTGAAGCTGGGGCTGGATGGCGTGGAATTCCTCGCCGCCAGCGCCAGTGAGTGGATCAGCGGCGGCATCCGCATTCTTCCGGGTGATAAAGGGGAGATGAAACCCACCTACCCGCTCTTCGCCAACCTTGATAAAGCGCTGGAGAACAGCCTTAGCGATCTGCCTACCACCACCCTGACGCTGACGGCGGATACCCTGCCGGATGTGCAGGCGGGATCGGTGGTGCTCTATCGTAAATTTGAAGTGGGTGAAGTGATCACCGTGCGTCCGCGCGCCAATGCCTTTGATATCGATCTGCATATCAAGCCGGAGTATCGCAACTTGCTCACCGCCGACAGCGTCTTCTGGGCGGAAGGCGGCGCGAAGGTGCAGCTTAACGGCAGCGGATTAACGGTGCAGGCTTCGCCCCTTTCGCGCGCGATCAAGGGTGCCATCAGCTTCGATAACCGCAGCGGTGCGGGTGCGCGGTTGCGTAAAGGCGATAAACGTATCCTTTACGCCTCAGAAACCGAAGCGCGCGCCGTCGGCGGCAAGATCACTTTGCATGCTTTCGACGCCGGCAAGCTGGCAGAAGGGATGCCGATTCGCTACCTCGGCATCGATATCGGCCAGGTGCAGGAGCTGCATCTGCTGACGGATAAAAACGAAGTGCAGGCCAGCGCCGTGCTCTATCCGGAATATGTGCGCAACTTTGCCCGCGCCGGATCGCGTTTCTCGGTGATCACGCCGCAGATCTCCGCCGGTGGTGTTGAACATCTCGACACCATTTTGCAGCCCTATATCAACGTTGAGCCTGGACATGGCGATGCGCGCCGCGATTTTGAACTCGCCGAAGCGACGATTACTGATTCCCGTTACCTTGATGGGTTGAACATTGTGGTTGAAGCGCCGGAAGTGGGTTCAATGAATATCGGCACACCGGTGCTGTTCCGCGGTATTGAAGTGGGAACGGTGACCGGCCTTGCGCTGGGTACCCTCTCCGACCGCGTGATGATCGCCATGCGCGTCAGTAAGCGTTACCAGCATCTGGTGCGCAATAACTCGGTCTTCTGGTTAGCCTCCGGTTATACGCTGGACTTTGGCCTGACCGGCGGGGTGGTGAAAACCGGCACCTTTAATCAGTTTATTCGCGGCGGGATCGCCTTCGCGACGCCACCGGAAACGCCGCTGGCACCGAAAGCGCAGCCGGGCAAACACTTCCTGCTGCTGGAGAGCGAACCGAAAGAGTGGCGACAGTGGGGTACCGCGCTGCCACGTTAACCTGAGTGCTCCGGCGTGCCCGCGCCGGAGCCTTTATGCTACACTGCGCGCCTCTTTTTTTTCCTTCTGGGGCGCCCCGTGGCTCAAAACGCTGTTTACCCTCCTGAAGAATTTCTCGCCCAGATGCGCCTGGCGATGCCTGAGCATCTCGATTTTGATGAGTTTATTGCCGCCTGCCAGCGCCCGCTGCGCCGCAGTATTCGCGTCAATACGCTGAAAATTTCCGTCGATGCATTTCTCGAGCTGGTCGCGCCCTATGGCTGGCAGTTAACGCCAGTGCCGTGGTGCGCGGAGGGCTTCTGGATCGAACGCGACGAGGAGGAGAGCCTGCCTTTAGGCAGCACGGCGGAGCATCTGAGCGGCCTGTTCTACATCCAGGAAGCGAGCTCAATGCTGCCCGTTGCCGCGCTGTTTGCCGGGGAAGCGATGCCGCTGCGCGTAATGGATGTCGCCGCTGCGCCGGGTTCGAAAACCACGCAGATTGCCGCCCGGATGGGGAATCAGGGTGCCATCCTTGCGAATGAGTTCTCTGCCAGCCGGGTAAAAGTGCTGCATGCGAATATCAGCCGCTGTGGCATCCAGAATGTGGCGTTGACCCATTTCGACGGCCGCGTGTTTGGTGCTGCGTTACCCGAAATGTTTGACGCCATTCTGCTGGATGCGCCCTGCTCCGGCGAAGGGGTGGTGCGCAAAGATGCCGATGCGCTGAAAAACTGGTCCCACGCCAGCAACCTGGAGATTGCCGCCACCCAGCGCGAGCTTATCGACAGCGCCTTTCATGCCCTGCGCCCCGGCGGCGTGCTGGTCTACTCTACCTGTACGCTTAACCGCGACGAAAACGAAACCGTCTGTCACTGGTTAGCGCAGCAATATCCAGATGCCGTTGAGTTCGAACCGCTCGGCAATCTGTTCGACGGTGCAGATCAGGCGCTGACGGCTGAGGGTTTTCTGCATGTCTTTCCGCAAATTTTTGACTGCGAAGGGTTCTTCGTCGCCCGGCTGCGTAAAACCGCAGCGGTAGAGCGCTTACCGGCCCCGACCTACAAAGTCGGTCAATTTCCATTTGCGCCGCTGAAAGCGCGCGAAAGTGCTGCCGTTACCGCCGCAGCGGCTGAGGTCGGCTTACGCTGGGGCGATTCTCTGCGTCTGTGGCAGCGTGATAAAGAGATCTGGTTATTCCCTGCCGCCATTGAAGATCTGATCGGAAAAGTCCGCTTTTCCCGCCTCGGCATGCGCCTCGCGGAGACCCATAACAAGGGCTACCGCTGGCAGCATGAGGCGGTGATCGCCCTGGCAGGTGATAATAATCCGCTGGCCTTTGAGCTGACGTCAGAGGAAGCGGAAGAGTGGTATCGGGGCCGCGATATCTACCCGCAGGCCTTGCCAGCCGGGGATGAAGCGATTGTGACCTTCCAGGGGCAAGCGCTGGGGCTTGCGAAAAAGGTGGGTTCGCGGCTGAAAAACAGCTATCCGCGCGAGCTGGTGCGCGACGGTCAGCTTTTCGCCGGAAAGGCGTGACGGAGCGCATAAAAAACGCATTTTTTGACTGGCGACTTTCCGGCTGTTGTACCAGGCTGAAATGTGGGCGGCTTTACTGGTCGTACCACATTTTAACGATCGACGGAGAGCATTATGACGAAAACCAGCGTGCGCATTGGCGCATTCGAAATCGATGATGCCGAGTTGCAGGGAGAGAGTCAGGGTGAGCGCAAACTGCATATTCCATGCAGTTCAGACCCCGATTTATGTATGCAGCTTGATGCCTGGGACGCGGAAACCAGCATTCCTGCGATCCTTAACGGCGAGCATTCTGTCCTTTATCGCGAACATTATGACGAGCAGTCTGATACCTGGATCATGCGTCTTGCCTGATCCTATGGGAACCCGTCCGTGAGACGGGTTATTTACCTGCCTGATTTCCCCTGCCCCCATTCATCCCCTACACTTATCGTTACGTTGTACAGAACCGAGGATGGAATGTTCGCGCTGGTCTTATTTGTTTGCTACCTGGACGGTGGATGTGACGACATCGTGGTTGATGTCTTTAATAGTGAGCAACAGTGCCTGGCTGCGATGGACGATCAGCGTATGCGTCACGGCGGTTGTTTTCCCGTAGAAGATTTTATCGATGGCTTCTGGCATCCGGCGCGCGACTATAGCGACTTTTAACTACTGCAATTGCACCAGCGTTAACTCACCGCCGAACACCGCGCCGGTGTCGATATAGTGCTGGTTATGGGCATCGAAGCGCGTTTTTAGCGGCGTATGCCCAAACCAGAACTCATCCGCCCCCATAATGCGCTCCCCTTTCCCGCACAGAAGCTGGTTAAGCCGCTCCCGCCGCCACAGCACCGACTCGCTATCCACCTCTTTTTGCCAGCCATACTCACTCGCCGGATAATCGGCGTGCGCAATGACATTCAGCCCGCCGGACGTCTGAAGCTCGAGAATATAGGGCAACTGCGCGCATTTGCGCAGGGCATCAAGCGCCTGCTGTTGCTCCTCTTCGCTAAGCTTTGCAAACCAGCCGCCGCCGTTCATCTGCCACAGCGTGCGGTTGTTTTCCCGCAGGGCGTCGATGGCCATCTGTTCATGATTGCCACGTACGGTGATAAACCAGCGTTGATTAAGCAGCGCCAGGCACTGCAAACTCTGTGGGCCGCGGTCAATCAGGTCGCCGACGCAGATCAGCAGATCCTCGTAAGGGTCAAAGTGACGCTCCCGCAGCGCCTGCATTAAGCGTTGATAGCAGCCGTGCAGATCGCCGACCAGCCAGATATGCCGCCACTGCGCGCCGTCGATACGTTGATACATAATTACTCCCCCTCTTTTCAGTATAGAAAACAGGCGACGAAATCCCCCTGAACGAATAAACGTTTTGAGAGTAGCGTTGCGAAAAAGCATGAAGTTGTCAGTTATCTGACTGAGAAGGAGGGGCAGTCCGCTGCAATTCATCAATGACAAAAATAGCTAGACGCTCATATAGCGGGTTATGTTATGGTTTGCAGCGAATATGATGTTTTCGGGAAACTCTCGCTAAAAACGCCATATTCCAGAGAGATAAAAAAAGACCGAATACGATTCCTGTTTATGGTCTACGGATGATTTTCCTTTACATATCATGATCTTACCAGAACCTTTTGCCCATTTTTAACTTTCCAACACTTACCATTAGATACTTTTGCGATCAAACACTTGTTACTTTATTAGTGGGCTCGACGTGGAATTTTAGTGGTGAAACTCAATGAATAAAATACCCGCCATCCTGACGGGCATAATCACTATAAATTAGCTTTGATGATCGGTAGATCTGACAACCGTGTGGTGTAGCGCGGCGAAAGCATGTTTCCCTTAATCAGCGAAGTTGCCCTGCTCCCCGTAAACCAATACAAACTGATGTTAGCAACGTCCGCTTTTGGCACAAACGGACGTTTAAAACGTTATCACCTGGCGTTACCCAAGTCTCGGTCACTTTCAAGACCTTTAAGCATAAGTGTGGCTTCTTCAATACGAATAAATCGCCCTGAATCATCTGTTTCAGCGAACATGTAAACTTCCATATCTATCTCGTCACCATTGCGTTTAGTACACATAACAAGATGCCTGGTAGCATAGAGATTGCCGTCTCGAAGTTCGTCGTGCACTTCAATTTTGCCGGAAGCTATGATTTCACGAAGTTTACGTGCATGGTGAGCAAAGTTCTCTAAGCCCTCCCACTGATTATTAGTGCGCTGCCGGTAACCGGGGCTAAAATAGCGATTGAGTATACCCTCCAGGGCCATATCCTGGCGGTTGATAATCTCATCCAGTACTTTAGTAATAGAAATCATTTGCATGGTCAGTCCTCATTGAAAGTTATGAGTACTCTACAGTCGACGCAATGTCTTCGGTACGGTATAAAAGACATTAAATACCTTAAATCCGCCAACATGACCGACCCTCTGATGCTATTTCCTGAGACTCTCTCTTTAAACGGACACACTTTGATTGTCACGGCTCTTCAGTCTGGTGCAATAAGGGAAACTCCACGTCATCATCACACTTGCGGACAGTTACTTGGAGCTGAGCACGGTCTACTCACCATCGATGCCGGAAATTGTCGCTGGGTCGTACCGGCAACGCATGCCGTGTGGATACCACCGGAGGTTCCGCATGGTCTACGCTCGCATGGCCCATATTCAGGATGGAGTGTGTATATATCTCCCGCTGCCTGCAGCGAATTACCTGATCAGCCTGCTGTTCTCTCTATTACAAATCTGCTACGTGAGGCGATAACACGAGCAGCCTCATGGAAAAATGCAGAGCTTAATGCGGCTCAAAAACGTCTGTCAGACGTTATTCTCGATGAAATAGGATCGCTGCCCGAGGTTAACCTTGGGCTGCCAATGCCGCAGGATTCCCGTCTCCTCAGGGTTGCTCAGGCATTGTCTGATAGCCCAGATGACGACCGCAGACTGGAGGAATGGGCATCCTGGGCGGGAGTGTCATCGCGCACACTTACACGGCGATTCAGGGCTGAAACCGGCTTTAGCTTTAATGAGTGGCGACAGCGCATAAGGCTACTCAAGGCCCTTGAACTTCTGGCTGCGGGAAAGCAAGTGACGACAGTAGCCCTGGAACTTGGATATGACAATGTCAGTGCTTTTATTGCACTGTTTCGCAGGGTATTGGGCACCACCCCCGCACGGTTTAAAGTTTAAATATTCTGGCCAGTATTTAACGCCCGTTCTGTCACAAATTGCACTGTGCGCAGGTGACATCCGCTATGAGCAGATGTCTGTCTAACAAAACCTTACATCCCTGCTACAGTTATTATTGCTGAGTAAACAGGCAAGACATGATCTTGATTTCGCATAACATTAGCAAACATGGAGCATACTTTTGATAAATAAAATCGATCACTTAGTACTCACATGTCGCTCAATTGAGCAATGTATGGATTTCTATACCCGTGTTTTGGGTATGGAGGCCTTAATGTTCAACAAGAACCGTTGGGCTCTGCTTTTTGGTGACCAAAAAATCAATATTCATGAGTATGGTAAGGAGATTGAACCTAAGGCTCACCTGCCGGTACCTGGATCTCTTGACCTGTGCTTTATAGTTAACAAATCAATCGACGAGGTTCTGTCACATCTTAAAGAGAAGAATGTTCATGTGCTCGAAGGGCCTGTAACCAGAACAGGTGCAAGAGGCGAAATAATTTCTGTGTATATCCGCGATCCAGATTTGAATCTCATAGAGTTAGCTGTCTACCATTAGAAATTTACATTTCATTCAATATCATAAGAATTGTTTAATACCGGAGCCTGTCCGCCCGGTATTGAACACAAACTTATTTCAACGACGTATGCTTCTGATACGAAGCGACACGTCTAAGGCTGAAGGTCCGCTTTGAGCGAAGAGCGGACGTTTACTGATGACTACTAAATATTTTCATCATTTTAAACGTAACATCTCTGTTGCGAATCGCTGTTACCGCCGTAGCATCTGCCGTAGCCGCTTCTGTTGCCAACGGCTGATCAGCCCGCGAAAAACAAACGTCCTCATGCCACGAAGAACCAGCAGTGCAAACCAGATCCCCGCTACCCACAATGACCATACGCTGGCCGGGGCCGTAAAGTGGTTAAGAACAAGCAGCAGCGCACAAACAACGATAGCTGTAATAACTGACCGGTAAAAACGGCCTTCCTCAGCGAGGTTGCTCTTCGCTTCGGCAATTCTCTGGTCGAGCGCGTCATCGCCAGGCGCATCAGGGCCAGAAAGATCCGCAACGCTTACCTCAAATACAGCTGCCAGGGCGCTCAGTGTTTCCAGGCTGGGCTGATCGCCATTCTCGATACGCTGCACCGTGCGCACACTCAGCCCGGACAGTTGGGCAAGCTGCTCCTGGGACCAGGCTCGCGCAAGACGCAGCGATCTGAATTTGTTTGTATTACTCATATTATGTCTCCGAATGGAAGGTGGTCAGCGCACAGTGTTGTCCAAACAATCCTGCACGACCACGATCATAACCTGACAGTAACCTGACAACGTTCTGACATGCCACTTTGAGCGAAAAGCGGACACCGTTCTCATGTTGTTTATGCCGGGCAGCTTTCAGAGCATATTTTTAGCTATTGCCAGCAGGAAAGCGGTAACCGAGGTGGCGTCAGTGATTTCGCCGTCACGTATTAATTGAGCAAAGGCGCTGATTTTAATTTTTTTCACCGTCAGGCCATACTCTTCCTCCTCAAGCTGCTGGCCGGTAAACGTCAGTTCCGTGGCAAGGTAAATATGATAACCCTGGGCTGAATAGCCCTGCGCGAGCTTCTGATACCCGACATACACCATTTTGCCAGCGCTCAACCCGGTTTCTTCTTTAAGTTCGCCTCTGGCAACGTCTTCAGGTGCAGCATCGTGGGAACATTCCCAGCTTCCCTGTGGCAATTCCGTGGTTCTCTGGCCCAGGGGGTAACGGTATTGCTCAACCAGGTAGACTTCATCATTCTCAACCGGAATGACGACCACAAAATCATCTTTTTCAATAACGGAATAGAGCCCCTCGCTGCCATCGGCTCTCAGAATCCGGTCCTCCTTAAGCGACATCCAGCGGTTACGGTAAATTTGTCTTGATTCTAGTGTTTTGATCTCTGTCTTCACGATAACCTCCTTATTTCTTTGCCTGTTGCTCTGCCACGATAACGTTAATGCCTTCGCCCCTGAACAGCGCAATATAGTCAGCGGGCGCATCGTCATCAGTAATGATGTCGCTAATTTCTCCGGATGATGCATAAGAAAAGGGGGAATGTTTTCCCATCTTCTCTCCCGAAATAACGCACACGCTGCGCTCAGCGGCTTGTGCGAGACCTCGCTTAACCTGCGTTTCTTCATAGTCGATACTGCTGAAGCCTGTTGTGATATTCGCCGCCGCTGCACCAATAAAGCAGATATCAAAAGCCATGGTGCGTAACTCTTCACACACTTTATGGCCTGTCATATCCATCGCGGGCTTAAATAATTTACCGCCCAGCACAATGACCTCCACATCCGGATGAACGGCCAGCGCCATGGCGGCGGGCAGGTTGTTTGTGACGACGGTGCAACGCAATCCGGGCGGGATAGCCTGTGCGATGGCAAGCGTGGTGGTTCCTCCGTCCAGTCCGACGACATCATCCTGCCGGATAAGAGAAACTGCCATCGAAGCGATAGCGCTTTTTGACGTACCCGTTCTGCCCAGCCTTTCCTGGTGATGAAGCGGTACCTGTGAGCGGGGAATCGCGCCGCCACGGACGCGACGCAGCATGCCTGTAGACTCAAGGCGTATCAGATCGCGACGAATCGTGTCCTCTGATATACCCAGCTTTTCAGCCAGTGCGGAGGCCTGCAGTTCGCCATGATGGCTTAATAAATCGAGAATTTTCTGCCGTCTTGCATCAGGTAATTTCATTTAAGTGCGCCATTTTGCAATTTATATTGCGTTAATATGCAGAATTTTGCAGAGTAATGCAATGTTATGACAGGCTGTGAGGCGCAGAATGAGACAAGAGTTATTCAACCTGAAGGGAAGAACTATTATCCCGGCATGCTGGCGATTTGTGCCAGCCGTAGCGTGGATAAAACGCATCGCTGATGAGACCGAAGAAGATGTATACAGATACAACAGCCAGGAGGCCAGATATCATGATTAAGGCATTATCTGTTCTCGCTGCAGGCGCGTTTGTTTCGCAGACAACCGAATATTTGCCAGTCGGACTGTTAAATCAGATAGCAGAGCATCTCGGGATTAGCGGGGCGAAGGCTGGCGTGCTGATTACCGTATATGCATGGGTAATAACCCTGTCCGTCATACCCGTCACGTTGCTCACGCAATCAATTGACAGAAAAAAGCTTTTCATTTTTTTGCTCGGCCTTATCGCAATATGTAATGGCTCGGTCATGCTGACAGACAGTTTCGTTACGCTGCTTTTACTGCGGGTAATTGCAGCACTGGGACACGGTGTGTTCTGGGCAGGAATCGCCTCTTATGCCATCAGAATGGCCGGCACCATGTCCGCAAGCAGGGCGACAGCGATCGTCTTCTCAGGCATATCGCTGGCGATAGTTATGGGAGTGCCGCTGTCGACTGCAACGGGAAATTATTACGGATGGCAAAAGGGGTTTGGTCTGTTCGGCCTGTTTTCACTGATTATTATGTGCCTTGCTGTCAGATGGCTACCTCGCGTTCATGAACCCACAGCGAAAGCGGGACCCTCTGGCCGGCAAAAATCTGCCATTTCCGGGGTGCTCTGTCTGCTGGCAGGCGTAACGTTTTTAATTATTACGGCACACTTTACGAGTTATACCTATGTTACTGTTTTACTAAGGACAATACCGGGTGTTAATGCTGGCGTTCTGACCATATTGCTTTTTGTTTTCGGCGTGGGAGGTGCCTGCGGTACGCTGCTGATAAGTCGGTTTTCCCTCAGACCGTCTTTACTGACACTGGCGGGAGGAACAGGTATCGCGCTTGCACAGGTTTTTCTGCTGATAAGGCTGCCGGGCCCTCTCAGCGCTGGCGGAGTGATGTTTTTCTGGGGCTGTGCCATCTCAGTAGTTATCGTCGGCCTCCAGTCCTGGGTAATCGAAGCGTCACGGGATTATCCTGAATTCGCATCTGCTCTATATGTTATGTCGTTCAATACTGGCATCGGGTCGGGAGCTGTTGCGGGAGGCTACTTTACCGGTATAAAAGATAACAGCGGTTTATTTATGTGCAGTATCATTCTGTGTATCACTGGATTATTACTGGCCGGGGTTATCGTTTTCAGAAAATCAGGCAGATACCACTGGGAAGCGAGAAAGCGAGAGGTCTGAGGTTATCGTAACCGGGCCTGATAACGTCCGCTTCTGGCACATAGCGGACCTCCTGAATAGCTACAAGGTCTGCTATGTGCCAGGAGCGGAAATGAGCCATATCCCTTTGTATGCGTTAGTAAGAAAACCTCACGCTGTACTGAGTTTAGATTAGACTTGGCGACTCAGCATCACGGTGCCGGCTAATTCGGGCAAAGTCCTGTCGGAGATTTTTTCGGACCACACTCAGAAAAACCATAAACCTTATAGCCCTTTTCTTTCATGCAACGCAGGATGTGGTTGCGTTTAGCATTAGCATGCTCACTGGTTTCTCCTGGTGCCTGCCCATTCAGGCTCCACATGGGATCGTCAAGGTTTGTCCGGGGATTTACACCACAGGTGTACAGATCGGCCTTACGCTGGACAACATTGGTTAAGCCAGAAACATCTGGTTTCTGGAATAACTGGATCCAGGGGACATAGTCGTAATTAGAAGAATCCATATCAGCGACCACGCAACCGGTTAACATTAATATACTTGTTAGCATAATCGATTGAAATTTCAACAGTGACTCCTTAAACAAGTTCAATTCATCATGGATTACGTAAGCAATACACACGCTATCATGCGGGCAGCGTCCGCCCCTGGCACGGAGCGGACAGGCTCACTGAACTGAAGGTCCGCTATGAATGAGGAATAAATAACACAATTCCACATGTTATAAACTGCCGGCTTAAAAATTTGGAAATTTAACGGAAATGGTTAAGATTCTTAGAAAGATGCTTATGGGATGGTCAGGAAATGATTGTTAACTGTATGGTCTACCGTTCAGGCAAACCCGCCGAAACCGTAGACATTGAGGATATCAGTGAAGTCATCCGGGATACCGATGCATTTATCTGGCTGGGGCTTTGGCAGCCTGAACCTGCGTTTATGTATAAAGTCCAGGAGGAGTTCGGTCTGCACGATCTGGCAGTTGAGGATGCTCTTAACGCACATCAACGGCCTAAGATAGAGCGTTATGGCAGCTCGGCATTTATCGTTGTAAAAACTGTCAGTGGACAGGGAGACAATATTGAGTTTGGCGAAACGCATTTGTTTGTGGGCCGAAACTTCCTTATTACGGTGCGCCATGGTGCTTCAGAGAGCTATGCTCCTATACGCGCCCGCGCTGCTGAGGCCCCTGACATGCTTTCGTACGGTCCGGCTTATCCCCTTTACTGTATTCTGGATTTCATTGTTGACAGTTATGCAGAGCTGACTGCGCGACTCAACACAAAAATTGGTGATATAGAAGCGACACTCTTTCACAGTGAATTTGACCGTGAAGCTATTCAGATCGTGTATTCCCTCCGCCGTAATCTACTCGGACTTCGCAACGCTGCTCAGCCAGTAGAAGAAATCTGTACAGAGCTTATCCGCATTCATGAAGAACTTATCCCAAAATCTCTCAGGGCGTATTTTAGGGATATTCAGGATCATGCAAGCCATGTAGTAACGGATGTAAATGACATGCGTGAGCTGCTTAGCAGCGCGATGCACGTTAACCTGGCACTGGTTTCAGTACAGCAAAACGAAGTCGTGAAGAAACTGGCCGGTTGGGGGGCCATACTCGTGATCCCGACGGTAGTCTTTAGCATGTATGGTATGAACTTTGAGAATATGCCGGAACTGAAGACGCTCTATGGCTATCCGGCAACGATTGCGGTCACGCTGGGAGCCTGTGTGTTACTGTGGCTGCGACTCAAACGTTCTCGCTGGCTTTAATTAATAAGCAATTGAAAACATGATTCTATCCGATAGGTTTCGGTGCTGTGGAGTACAATAAAGCCTCGCTTTGTCAGCACATTCCTGTTCATTCCGAGCATCAACGTCCGCTTCTGGCACTAAGCGGCTCTTAAGATAGGAACCTCGGTCATGGGGTGTTAGGGGGCGGAGGTTCAAATCCTCTCACGCCGACCAAAATTCCCCAATTAAACCAGCCTGTTACGGCTGGTTTTTTATGCCTGAAATTTTTCTAAGATAAAATGAAGGTAAAACCCCTGACAAATTACATCACCGGATAGTCGTCAAACTCCCCCGTCCTGGCGTCATTGATGATATAGGTGATCACCCCTTTGAAAACCAGACGCCCATCGTAATCATCGGTGGTCATCGGGTAAGTGATTTCTGGTCGATCCAGTTCCTCAAGCCTCGGTCGCGGGTGAAGACGCAATCGCAGCATACGCATCTGCTCATCCAGATGGCACATCACTATCGACCCGTCTACCGGCGTGGCCGACATGTCCAGGATCAGCAAAGCCCCTTTCTTTATCGCTTCACGGCGGGACTCGGTGCCGGCGCGCAGGAAGTATGTAGCGGAAGGTACACGTATCAGCTCATGGTCGAGCGATATCTTTTCATCCATGTAGTCAGCAGCTGGCGAAGGAAATCCCATCACAGACCTCCGTTCGGGTTGTACATCATAAAGGTACGTAGCTCACCCTCTTGCTGGGAGATATCTTTGAACGTGCTGACGTGACCCTCAATCCACTCGTTAGCCTGCTTTGGTGACCAATCCCAGTTGAATGTCAGCAGCGTTTTCACGAAATTCTCCGTGGTAACGGTGCGCCGCCCGCTCGGTTCCATCACCATAGACTGCCTGAATGCTGTCTCGATATCGTCTCTTCTTGGCATAATGTGCACCTCCTTAATACTGTTTTTATATACAGTATTTTGAATTCCGGAGCTTATCAAGGCGAAGCGGCAAGAAGATTTGTCATCGGGCTGAGCCGTAATCGAATTTACTAAAGTGAAATTTAAAAATCGTCTAAAATCAGTACAGCCCGTCGCCTGCACCAGACAGGCACGGAATCTAACTGCCCCGTCGCCGGGGCTTTTTTACGACCCCTGCAGGTTCAAAGTTTTAATCTCGGCTTCAAGCTCGCTGACCCGCCGCAGCAGTTGTTGCACGACAGGCACCAGGTATGCCGCCCCTACTTCACCCGGGTCGAGAATCTTTCCGTCTTCATACGTTACAGTGCTGCCATCGTCGGGATTGTAAACACTCAGAGCCGAGGTGGAGATGATTTCCGGATCAAGGGATTCAATATTCTGCGCGCTGTACCCGACCTTGACCTGCTCCGGCGTCCATTTTAATGCGTAGCGGATGGGTCTGACGCCAGTTATAAAGGCGACTGCCTCCTCCTCTGTTATTTCGCGGATGATGTTTTTGACCCGTTCGTCTGATACTGATGGCGTGATGTCGCCGTTAGCGGTAGAAATTACGCTGCCGTTTACCCTGAAAAACCAGCGCGCGCCGAATGAACCGCCGTCAGTGACGCAAACGGCAGGTCCCGCCTGCGCCGCAGTTCCTGACCCGCCGCCATACATGCCGAAGGAACTGTACAGCGACCAGTTATTCGTTTTAAGGCCTGACAGCAGCGTCTTGGTCACGACGTCATAATTCGCTGGCGACAAAGACTCAGCAAAAATACCGCGACTACCGTTGCCGGGAATGGATGTGATCGACGTGACGGGAATCTGCAGCCCGCTGATTTGACTAATATCTGAATTGATACCAGATGCTGCTGCGCCGATCTTCTGGCGCACGCCGGATTCGGTGGTCGCACCCGTTCCACCCTGCGAAACAGCCAGAGGCGTGGTCAGTCCGGAAATACTGGTTATATCTGTGTTCGCGCCCGAGGACGCTGCTGACAAAGACGCGCGCGCTTCGACTTTAGTCTTTCCCCCGGTACCGCCCTGTTCAATGCTGAGCGCTGTAGTGAGTCCGCTCAGAGAGGTTATGTCCGAGTTAGCCCCTTTTTTCGCCAGTGCTTTCTGCGCGGGAACAGTTACAGGCTGCCCGTTGATGGTGATGGTCACATCGCCGGTACCGGCCATTACATCAGCAAAGCCACCCATGTAACGCTGATACATGGTGAAGGTCTCCGCAATATCCTGTGCCAGGCCGTCAACCGAAAGGCTGTCGCTCAGCAGAATGGCGAACTTCGTGCCCGGGGGCACCGCCGGGCTGGCTGCCGGCGTCACCGTGAGGCTGGTCGCGCTGTTGATGGCGGTGATCTGGAATGCCTGCGCCGGGCTGGTCAGTGCCAGCACCGTGCAGCCGTTACGGATAACGTCAATGCCGTTACGCAGTCCAGCGACCTTATAGCGCATACGGGCGATGATTTTCCGCCAGGCCTGCTGCGCTTTGAGGGCGGGCATCACGTCGAGCTCATCCACCAGCGCGTTGCCGATTTTAAAGCCGACAATCGTGGCCGGTTTCTCCATTGAGCGGCAGATGGTAGTGCCGCGGTACTGCCTCCCGGCGTAGAAATGGACCTCTTTATTGCTCTCGTTGATCTGGACCTTAAGGCCCCAGTCGAACGCCACCTCCTCAACCGTCGGATAGAAGATGTCGCGGATTTGCGGATAGGTCGGAGCGAAGTAGCCCTGGTTGATCTTAGGGTGTTCCCACATCCCCTTGCAGATGCCCCCGCAGCCCACCCACGTTTTACCGGAACCGAAGCCCGCCACGTAGGCCTTGAATTTATGCGGCATCGCCAGAAACTGCGCCTGCGGTACGTTAAGGGTCGGCGATATCCCCGTCATCGTCTTTCCTTACGCGAGCATCCGCGACGTTAATGTTTATTGCCACGGGCATCGGTACCTCATCTTCCGGATCTGCTGCCAGCTCTTTGCGGAGTCTTTCCACTTCCAGCTGGCGACGTTCGATTTCGATCTGCTGCAGCTGCTGCGCAAACTCGCTATCCGCCAGGCCAAGCCGCTTCATCACGGCTTCATACATGCGCTCACGGCTGATAGCTGTAATCTCAACGCCGTTTTTACCGAGCTTGATGCCGGAATACGCCAGACGGGAAACAGGCGGCAGCTTACGGGTATCAGCGAAATACGGCTGGCCGATGCCGTCACCATTACAGCGAGGGCATGCCGGGTTAGGTTCCCGGTTGTGGTCATAGCCGTAACCGCCAACGTCCACAGGCTCTTTACCCTTTTTCTCGATTGCTTTAAGCCGATGCTCTTCAAACTCAACCATATCGCGCCATTGATAGTTATGGCCGAAGCCATGACAGTAGCGGCACGCACCACGGCGATATTGCGAGAGCTCGTTTGCGTCAAAAGTAGCGAGCTGCCACATCTGTGCCAGCACCTCATCAGCACTGGCAAGCGTTCGCATCAGGGAGGCCTTTTGCTGTTTCTCAATAGCAACGGCAACTGAAGTTTTCTGAAGGAGCTGATAACCAATTTGCTCAGCAGTCTTTGCACTGTATCCGGCACGTATAGCGGCCTGGGTGGCGTTGCGGTCTTTCAAGTATTCCGCCACAAAGATTCGCTGCTGCGCTGTCAATCCGTCGTTTTCAACCAGTGCATTAACGTCTTTTTCCTTCTGCGCATTGCGCACTTTTTTCTGCGCAGATTTTTGCGCACTTTGCGCTGCGTGCTTTTTAATGTACCGGCGCGCAGATGAATAATTCAGTCCCTGCGCTTCACACCATTCTTTTGGCGATACACCGCTTTTGGCGTGCTCAGACAGGAACCGACGTTGTAGGTCTCCCCAGTCCGGCTTTGCCATAATTAACCCTTAACAAATGTCACTTTATTTTTTTAACAGGCGGCGAATGAGGCGGGCCTCTTCGCGCTCAATTGTGCTGCGGTGGTTATAAAGCATCACGCCGCGCTGGCCGGTGTAGGCGATATGCTGAACGTCGCGATACGGGACACTATCAATAGTGACCTGCATAAAGCTTCCTTTTAGATGAGAGACGGCCGCATGGTGAATTCGACCGAGAAACCAGTTTTCCTCAGACTGCGACCGAACGACGTTCAAAAGTTTGAGGCGTGTGAAGCGCAATAAAAAAGGCCGCCTTAGCGACCTGACAATGAAAAAACGGGCTGATTAGAGGAGTTTGATTTTCACGTCATAACCTTCGAGACCCGTCATCGACTCGCGACCAACAAACTGGATTTCAGAGACTTCTTTTCCTGTTTTTTTTCTTAATTCTGCAATCTTCTTAGCTATCAGGGCGGAGATCTCTTCTTCTGCCTTTTGTATCAGAGCGTCATCTTTCATCTTTACCTCTTCTGGTATGTCTACTATTCCCATTTGCATGCAAGGTGACAAGTGTTGATTAACTGTCCAGAACCATAACTGTTTATAAATTATAGACTATCTGCATAACAGACGCTCGATGGAGATACACTACTGTAGCTGTTGCGGTAAAGACTCTTACTCCATAAGCGGTCTCGCATTCATCACGAAAAAAAGCCCCTACATCTCTGTAAGGGCTTGGGCATATGGTGCCGGGTGCCTCCCGGTGAGCCTTTAGGTTAACCACCTGTGACCCGCTGCTTCAATTGATCACGATTAGCGCTAGTGAAGAAGAGCCATCAGGTTACTTAGCCCCGCCGCTAAGGGGGATTCACCATAATTTGTAAACAAGGTAAGCCATGCATTCAGCTTTCTTCTCGATATTCTGACGCCAGTTATCGAGCCTGATCAAGGTCGGATCACAGTGAACTGTTCACTGCAGAGATAACTTCTTCTTGTGTAAGCTCACGATCTGAAGCGACATAAATCTCGGTATGATCGCCAGTTAATGAATGAATTCCTGTAAGCATTATTTTTAGCGACACTTCATCGCCGTTAGGATAACTTCGCATCACGCAGGTTAGAGATTTGGGCACATTAACTGCTTCTACACGCTGCGAGTTAAAGAAAACCAAAACTTTTCTCATAAACTTACCTCGATCCGGTCATGCATGTGAGTTAAGTAAAATGTTACTTAAACTTTAAACGCAAATATCAAGAGAGGGTTATGCAACTGCATGAGCATTGTAATAGTACTTAGAGTTCAGCCCATATGGATCCAGAAGCATAACGAGACCGCCTGTTAATAAACAAGCGATACACATCCTGATGAATCTTTCTCAAGAGGTTACTGAGTCTATACGTAAAAAAAAAATTAAATACCCTCGAAAGAGAAATAATCGCAATTGTATTGTTTGATAGCATGTTTGAGTGCAATAAGCCTGCAGGAAGAGTGTAATCAGCTAGTTTATGACGTATGTTTTAGCATTTCTCTTATCGTATCCACCAGCGCATATGCTTTGCCATTGCAACCAGTTCTGACACTGTACAGCCTTTTTGAAACGGAGTGACCTGCCCCACCTTTCTTAAATGCTGTAACCGCGTAGCTTTGTCATAGACGCCCCCCAACTAAGATTCATCTTAAATGACGATAGTAAAGTCAGGCCTAAAATGCTCAGCGCACGGTGCAAACAATACTCTGGCATTTCACAACAGGAAGTTAAAAATGAAGATTCACATTGTAACTCTGATAGCTAGCGCATTATTGCTCCAGGGATGTTCAGCTTTTGACAAACATCATGGTGTTAACTGGGGCGACGGAACATGCCCGGCCCCGACTGCGAGCGAAATTGATAAAGGTCACCTCAAGATTGAGGATGGTAAAACTCTCAAATGCCAGATCAGACCTTACGTCAGTAACATGGCTTGCCAGGGTATAACTGACAAAGTCAATACAGATGGGGTAATATGCCAGAATGGCCTGGGGGCAAACATATTATTCATCTTCGACAGCAATGGCGTGCTTAAAAGCCATAGAAGGCTCTAATCAGCTGAGCTTGCAGGATACCTAATATGAGAATCCTTCATCTTTAATATGATGAAGGATATTTACGTAAGCACCCCTAACGCTCAGCCCTGCATCCCACACTATCTGGCAACTTGTCTCGATTCTGTTCTTAAGTGTGGACACCTCGAGTTTTTTCTCAATCACAGCCGCTCACGCTTGTTGTTTAGTAATTGTGTGCGACAGTTAAATCTCCTCACTGTGGCTCCTACCCACACCAGGGGATAGCTCATGGATGAGCGCGTCAAGAAGATTAAATAGCTGTAAAGACCCGCATTATTCCTGTTGCCCTCATTTAGAGGGCATTTTTTTCATTTTCAAGCCCACCCGCAGATGAGCTTTGTAATGACTACTTCCCTTCTGTCTGCTTATCCCACTCTTCGCGGAATTTAACCGGATCGTCGAAGCCCTGAGTCATTTCATTTTTCATGCTGCCTGCCCTCTTCAATCTGCCGGATGGCAGCGCGGTCGATATTGCACTGCCCCACCAGCCCGTATAGCTGCGCACTGAGCTGAACACTGTCACCGAACGTCATTCCGTCCGGCGGCTCAGGCGCATCAATGCGGGATGTCAGTTCTGCCGGCAGGCTGATTTGCGGCTGGCTTATTGTCCGGTACTCCACCAGCGGCTTTTGCTGCGGCGCGCAGCCGGTCAGCAGCATTGTCAGGCACGCGAGACTGGGCACACTTATCAGCTTCAAGGTATTGCTTAATTTCATTCTGTAGCTTCCGGTTCTTCTGTGCGGTTACAGCGCGCTGTTCAGTGACCTGACTCATCACTTCGTTCTGCTGCCTGACGGCGGTGACCAGCGCGCCCACGCTGGCGGCCAGACCGTCATTCTTTGAGCGCAGATCGTTAATCTGGTCGTCTTTGCTGTTCGCCAGCTTTTCCAGCCGCTCATTAGTGGCTGTTAACTGGGCGTTACGGGTATTCAGCCCCCACAGCGCCACGCAAATCAGACCGATAACAATGACGTGTGAGTAGTTCTTGATGAGGTTGATCAGGTTCATGTCAGAAACACCTCTCTTTCACGCTGACGGCGTGGCAGGAGAATATCCGGATCGTTACCGGAGCGTTTCCACATCAGGAAAGCATCGGCCGCGCCGTGATATTCATGGGCATTAAGCCGCTTAAGGACGGTGGAATCTTCAAAGGCAGTTTTGCCGATATTGAAGACCAGGCTGCATAGCGCGTCGTACTGATTCTGGGTAAGCGGCACCTTAACGCTGACGTTAATAGTTTTCTCAACCCAGGCGATATCAGCCAGAAGCTGTGCGGTTGATTTTTCTTTGCTGATAGTCAGCGTGGGAGTAATTGCCCGGCCATCCACCGGCCCGGTGTGACCGACGCCGATCGTCAGAACGCCTTTGGTGTCGCGATACGCTTTCAGGCGCTCGCCTTCTTCGCGCTTAATCAGGGCAATACCGTCAGGACTGATTTTCACTGTTATCTCCCGTTCTGCGGTTAATCCAGCCGCGCAGCTTCTCGCTGATGTAGTCATTGCCGACATACCCGATGTACACCGCAAAAACCTGAGCGGCTGTATCAGGCACGTTCCAGTTAAGAACACCACCGACAACCTGAAGCGTCGGCGCGGCGAAGAATGCCAGCGCGCTGCACGATACAGCGTCGAGAACACGCTTACTCCATGAGGACTGTGCATAGGCGCTGCGCAGCAGAGAAAACATGCCCGCTACGCCCGCATATCCCCATTCTGTTTTATGGCTGTATAGCCAGGCGATAAGACCTGCCCAGAAACCAGCGTCTTTGTCCGGCATACGTTTCATCTCCACCTCCGCCTGTAACGGGTCGGTGCTGTGTGATTTAAAAGGTCAGGAGACAGGGTTGCATGCGACAGCTTGGGCTTGATGCTTTTCCTGTGGACTGAAATGAAGAAAGCCGCCAGATTGCAGCCTTTAAAAATAAGAATTAGAAGGTTTAGTACGCTATCTGAGTTTTTCCGACTGATGCGCTAAGGGCAGCACGAGAAAAAAACTCCATTTAAAGGGGACAGAAATATCTGAGAAGTTAATCTTTTCTTTAAAAAAAATTATTTTTAAGTTTAAGCGTGTATGCTTGAGCAATCTATATCACTTAACTCAAAAATTATTTACTCAAAAACCTACTGATAAAAAACAACTTTTCCCTAGGTTCCGACCAATGATTATTACTAAGGAACCATTGTGAAAAATGTTGACACTATTGTAGGCGAAGCAATTTGCGCTTAATGAAAAATCACCCCCGTGAAGAATTTAATCGAGAGCAACTCATAAAAATACTTCAAGAAATGTATGTAGAAAGGTATGAAAATAGCCTTTCAATCACTGAAATCAACGATTATGAATCAGCATTAAAATCAACAATTTTCAAAAAACATGAAGATAGATAGTTATTTTAACAGTTACAGAATCGACTATTTCAAGAAATAAAAAACCCCGCGAAAGCGAGGTCTTAAGTTTGTTTTCGTACAGGCGCTATATGCCACGATTTGAAGCATAATCGACAAGTTCGGACAAAATCAAGCTTTATGTCGTTAAAGTGCTAAATTATGTTGTCTTCGTCGTGATATTTGGTTGCAGACTGGAATTCTTTTTCAGCTTTGGCCTCTTCCTGCTTACAAATCTCCACCAGCGATTCAATAAATGGCTTCCAGTTGCGGGTCCATGTTCTGACATGCAGATCCGGCAGGCGCCGAATGATTGCCTTGTGTGCAGCCGTTGATGGCACTGAAGAGAAGCCAATGCCGGAGCATCGCTCACAGGTTTTGAATACCGGCGCGCCCCGCTCTTTCGTCGCCACTCGATCGAGTACTTCCCCCTTCCCGCCGCAGCGGCAGCGCGCAGGAATGATGCCCTTACCGCCACAGGCTGTGCATGCATGTTTTACCTGCTCATGCTTAATCTTCGGGGCAACCAGCTCGACACCGTCAGCATCGAAAATACCCGGATGTTTGATCACATCCTCAATCCGGGAGAAAAAACCCGTACCGCTGCAGGTGGTGCAGGTGCTGCTGCTGGCTGCCGAACGGGCATACTCAGCAAAGGCAAACTGCGCCAGCATCTGCATGCACCAGCCAAACTCGCCACCAGCAGCTTTACGCACATTCTTCGGCGCAACATCCATCGCGTGCCGTGCCAGCGCCTGTACTGCGAGCTGCTCATCCGTTTTGCTGATCCCTGCTTTCCCGAAGAACGCAGCAAGACCGAAGCGCGCGCGGCTGCTGGTTGTGCCAATCGCTGCCATTACATCTGTACCAGTCAGCCTGTCAGGAGAGGTGCCTTTAACGCTGTCGCTGATGTTCATACCCTGAGGGCTGAAGTGTTTTAGTGAAGATTCAAGTTTCATGCGGCCTCCTGCTGTTTCAGTACTCGAAGATCTGCCCTGGCCTTGGCGCGGATGCCGTCCAGTTCTTCCCGGGTGTATTGGTGGGTTTCATTGTTGGACTCGAGCGCCAGCACGCGGTCTTCGCCAATCAGTTCGACAAGAGCGGCGCGGTATGCCTCGATGTTGCCTGATTTGTGGACGTTGCAGGCAGAGCACTGGAGCCATATATTGTCCGGATTAAAGCGAAGTTGCGGTGCGGCGGCCGTGGTGCGGTAATGCCCGGCATGCCAGGCAAAAGCGGTTTTGGTACCGCAAGAGATACATCCGTGCCCGGCGCCCAGCAGCATTTCGCGCCGCCAGTCATTGAAAGCGCGCTGAGTCATCTGCACCCAGTGCCGGATCGGCTTCAGCTCCTTACGACGCGCAGCGCGCCGCTGACGGCCAGCCTTCTCTTCAGTGCGCTGCCGCTGTAGTTCCTTCTGCTTAGCGGCTTCACGGGCTTTTGCTGTCTGTTCTTTACCGATGGCGCTGGCACACTCGAAGCTGCAAACCACCTGCCCTTCGCGGACCGGGTTGAACCACTCGCGGCAGCTCAGGTTTGCGCATTTACGACGAGGTTTCTTAGCCATGCTCAACCCCACGCCTTGCTTTGCCATACCCGGCTCGGGCGCGGAGGATGATTGCCCTCCGGCAGCTGGGCGCTGACGGTCCAGGTGATGAGATCAGGGTTGAGGCTGCGATCGACCTTAACGCCGCGGCGGCGGTATTGTGCCAGCAGCTCTTCTGCCTGCTCCGTGGTGCATTCCATGTGATAAAACCAGGTCTCTTTCATCGACTCAGCCCCCGAAGCTCAGCAGCTGCGCAGCAGCGTTCTCAGCCTCGCGCTGGTCTCTGAATGCCCTGGACAGGATCCAGCGCCACAGAACATCGAGCGCAGCTTTATAGAGCTGCTGAAACTCGGATTCGTCCATATTGGCGAAGGCGATGCTGCGGGGATGTTTCCGGAGGGTTCCGTCAGGCAACTGGATGGCGTCATAGTGCCCGGACTCGATAGTCACCCAGGCACGATAGGCGTCGAAGGATTTGCAGGCGCTGATGCTGCCCGTGCGCTTATCGGCGATACGATCGAGGTACTGCTCAGCAGCATCCAGCAGCGCGGTTTCGCTCCCGCCGAACGATGCCAGGTATTTGGCATAGCCAGTAACCAACCTGCGCTCATTTGAGGAGATCGCTCCGCCAGTGGGCTCCCAGTATTCGAAGCCGAGATTCAACAGAGCGAAGAAACGGCGGTGAAAGGCCGGGTTGCGGACCTGTTTGAAATCGGCCACCAGCACGGCGCCAAGCTTACATTTTGATTGCAGGAAATCGCTGGTCTCCGGCGTGGCGGGGATCAGGATATTGGAAGAATGCTTAATGAGTTGTAACTGCGCCATGGGATTCTCCGTGGCGCATCAGGTCAACGGTTGTTCAGTCCGTTGATATCATAATATCAGAGGGTTGTTCGAGGCGGTAGCCGAGGCGGCGAAGAAAACGCGTTCCGGACGACAGATTGAAAATACCTTCATCCTCCATCAAAGGGCGACATGAAACCATGCCATTTTTGATGTAGACGAGGTTGCGGCTTTCGAGCGGCATTGACCCGATAAGCTTGCCGTCTGAACGCCTGACAATATCGTACCAATCGCCTTGGTCCTGACTTTCTTTCACAAAAACCCCCTTCTTTGCTATCAACAGATACGTCCTCCCGGCGGGGAGAAATCCATTCCATAGAGCCAAAATAACAAATCGCGCAAATTTCCTAATAGGTTCGCCGGAAGAAAAATGAAAATTTTTTCTGGCGTGATATAACCTTACATTAAATTACTGTATGAACAAACAGCATTTATAGTTTTGGCTCAAATATGCACAAGAAAGACACTTTTAAAGAAATGAAATTATATATTTGATTTAAATGATTATTTTTGAAAAAAACGCTTAAGGAGCGATCGTTTTATTGAATAGATGCCAGCGTCAAAAATGTCGATTGTAAATACCGGATCGGCAATCACTCATCATACTGTTGGACGCTTATGTCGAAGTCGATAGTGTGGGCCGTCTCTTATTTCGCTGCCTAAGGTAGGTAGTTTGTTGCTACGACGCCCCCGTTAATTAATCGGCTTAATAGAAGGATTTGCCCCTATCAATCGGTAATATCGATTATGTTTAAGTCACCCTACCACGCGTATAAAAAGACCTCCGGAGAGGCCCCTGGTGTCGATATTGGTATCCCCATATAGCTTATATGGCAGTTCGAATTAAGCCGCCCTCTCCCCTACCAGACACATTTCAGGCAGATTTGCACGAACCAGCGCCTCAGCGAACGGCGGCGGTACCGCGTTACCGCAGCGCGCAACCTGTTTGTCTTTGGCGTAGCGAGTGCCCATGTAATCGCGGTCGATGATGTACCACTCCGGGAAGCTCTGCGCCCGGTACAGCTCGTGGGGCTGGAGCATGCGCCCTTACGTGATGGAACGCAGAATGCATGAAATCGCAGGTGCATTTCTGCATCTGTGACAAGGTGAGGAGTTCATATTGTGGTCGCATTTAAGTCCCCTTAAATGCGCTGAAGCCGCAATCGGGTGTTCAGGCCGACTGCGATTTAATTATTGCTGGTTGACTATTAAAAATCAATCAATACTGATATGGAGGAATTTGGTGCCTTGCGATCGCGTCTTGAGGATTATCAGGGAAAACACCATCTCGAGTTGCGATCAAGTATGTTGCCCCACCAAAAATATGTCTAACAACAAAATAATCTTTCATAATCGGCGTTTGTGTCTGATCTGAAGCAAGTGCCTCGGTTGGCAACTGAATTATGGACTCTCCGTTATAGTTCTCAAGTGTTGCAATCTTATATTTACGGACTTTATCGCAAGCTAAAAAATGAGTGCTCACTTCCCTTCCTCTTGTTTCAGGTAAACCGCATCGCTACCTTTCGGTATAGTTATCGACTTCTCACGATAAAACTTCAGGCACCTAAGGAAGTAATCTCGCAATTGCTCTGACTGCTCGAGCATCACCACCTCAGCGATAACCGATATGTTAAGGCGCTATTTGTAGGCAAGTCCGGAAGCCGTAAGGTCAACGTTAACCGTGTCCTGATCTTCATGGGTTCTGACTGTACTGTTCAACTTCTTCATAAACATTTTCCTGCAGAATTCCTCATGCTATATATTACATAAATTTTTCTGACAAGGGAGATTTTCGTTATGTGGGCAACTGTTTTCACAACGGTTTTTTCAGGTGTAATCGTATATGTCTTAGGACAAATTTTAGTCAAATGCGTACTAGATCCTTACGTTTCATTCAAGGAGCACTTAGGGAGAATATCATCTCTTTTTCTTCGCGAGCAGAGTAAGATAATGAACGTTAAACTGAGCAGTGAACTCGTTAATGAGTTAAAGTCATCTTCTGGTCTATTAATAGCAAAATCAAAAGCAATCCCTTGCTATGATTTCTTCGCCAGAATGCGCATGGTGCCCAATTATAAAAATGTTATCGATGCATCTCAGCACATGAATCTGATAGCTTCCACGCTTGAGGAGGTCGGAGCTTACGAACCCTACTCCAATCGCCCAATTCCTACAGGCAGTGGCACAATCACATCTTCTCTTAATGCAATAGGTGATAACCTAAATATAATCGTTAACTATTCAACTTATAAGTAGTAACTTTTAATCACAATCCCTTAGCGACTTTTCAAATCCGCGGGGGATAGCTATTTGCCTGCTCCTACTGATGACCAACGGCCACCAGTTCTTTGTTGCTCAGTGAATCACTCATGCCCGTACACTCCCGATAATTTTGTGGATCTGATAGCCCTGCCAGTTCTGGCGGCATACATCGGCCGCTGAAGGTGCTGCTGGTAACCGCGGCTTTGGCTGTTTGATTTTTTCCTGCCAGCGCTGTACCAGCTGGTATTCCGGATGCTTCGGTTTGCCGATATTTTTGACGATCCCGGCCGTACCCAGGCGCTTGAGACGGTCGTAGGCCTCACGGATGTCGCAGCCGAGCAGCTTGCGGATCTGGCGGGGCGTTGCCGGTCCGTTTGTCTCGATGAAATCAACGATGGCTTTTTGCTTCGGTTTTAAGCGATTGCACATAGTCACCTCACTTCGCGATGCGCAGATGGCTGACGTTTTTGCGATAACTCGCCCAGCCAAAATTGACCCAGATACCGCCGTCCATCTGAAGGCGATCCATAACGCGTGCGCCAAGAGTGGTGACCAGCTCGCCATGATTCAGGTTGGTCAGGATGCCCACTGGCCGCATGGCTGAAAGCCGGCGGTCGATAACCTGGTTGATGATCACCTTCTCGCCGCTGGAGCCGCGCTGAATCCCCACCTCGTCCAGCACCAGGAGATCGACGTTGCAGAGCTCATTCAGCAGTGACGATTCGGACTGCCCGTCGTCGTAGCACTCGCGAACGCGCAGCATGAGATCAGGGATGGTCACCACCAGAACGGAGTGCCCGACTGCCAGCAGGTGGTTGCCAATGGCCGCAGCCAGATGGTTCTTCCCGGTGCCCGGCGCGCCGCTGAAGACGAAGCTTGCGAACCCACCACCGAAGTTCTGGGCGTAGCTTTTCGCCATGCTGTACGCTTGGCGCTGTTCCGGGCATAACACGTCGTAGTTTGCAAACGAGCAGTTGCGGTGAAGGGCCTGTATGCCAGCCCTGCCAAAAATCTTTTCTGACCGTGCGCGCTGATTCATCCTGTCGATTTCCTCGGAGCGTTTTCGGCCCTCGGACTCCTGCCATGCCTGCCACTCCTGGGCATTGCTGAATTTTGGCTGCACGTTAGCCGGGATGATTTTTTTCAGGCGCTCAAGGGCGCTGCCAGTACCAATAATATTTTTCACGCCTACCCCCTGAACCCGTCTGGAATGTCGTTACCTGGCCGAGAAATTTGATTCACATCGCGCGCACCATTGCGGCTCTGAAGAGCAAACTTTGGCTTGAACAGGCCCTGGTATCCGTTAGCGATGCTGGCGTTAATCACGGCTATCGGATCATGGCCTTCGTTCAGGCATTCTTTCAGCAGGTTGAACGCCTTGGTAACGGTCAGCTCGGTTTTAATGGGCTTACCAGACTGGCGGCGATAAGCGATCCACTCATTCCACGCCGCAGCATTCAGCCATACAGGAACCGGGATGCTAAGCGGATCAAACTTCACCTTCCCCCTTGGGGGATTAGAGGGGGTTAGATCTGTATTTATATTTGTCTTTGGAAGAATGTCTTTGGTGTTCCCTGTTTTCGGGGATACCTTTCCCTGTTTTCGGGGATAACCATCCCCGTTTTCAGGGATGGTTTGAGGGGTGTTTTTACCATCCCCGTTTTCAGGGATAGCTATACCTGTTTTCAGGGATTTTCTTCCCTGATTTTGGGGATGGTTATCCCTGCTTTCAGGGGTAGAAATTACCCATATACCAGCTTCAGCACGCGGAAAATCCGCCGGGCATTTCATGCAGTTTGGCTTGGTATAAGCCCACTTATCCAGACTGGTATTGATCCCGATGTATCTGGTTTGCCCGATCCGGCGCAGGATAATGATGTTCCGGTACGCGAGGCTTAGCACCGCCTCAGAAACATGCTTCACTTTAATCGTTGTTTTGTCTGCGATGAGGCTGTTGGCGATACGGTCGGATTTTTTCGACCAGCCATACGTCAGACGAACGATAGCGTTCAGCACCCGGAACTCACGACCCGATAACTCGACGATACATAAGGCGTCCTGGATCTGATTGGCTAAACGCAGATAGCCCTTATCCAGATCAGCCATGCGACTCTCCTGTTGCGCCGGTTCTGGCGCAGGAAATTTGTATATTTCAGCGGTGTTTGACATACTGTTCTCCGCAATCACGCTCAGTTTTTGCAACCGAAAGCCGTTGCTGTTCCACCAGCGCGGCTTTCACCCTTTTCAGACCTGTCATACAACCCCCAGCATCGTTGTTACCATTGCTATTAGCGGCCCGGCCAGATCAGGCTCAAGCCGAAACATCGACACGATCCCCTCGCTCATTTCCTTCAGCTTCTGATGCCTGGGCGCATCCAGTAAAATGGCCTGCTTCGCCTCAGCCACCTCCTTTTCGGCAAGCGCCAGACGCGTCAGCTTGCATTCACCGCCAACCAGCGAGCCACGATGCTCCAGCGGCAAAACGGCCAGAATCGCAGGCGTCAGCTGGCGCACCCGTTCGCGGCAGTCGTCGGTATCGAAACGGTTATCGAGCCAACGGAATAACTTCTGCCGGGCGCGGCTGATATCTGCCGAAAACTCGATTCCTTCCCCGCCGCAGCTGCGCCATTGATCCACGATATGAGCGGCGACAACATCCTGCCCTGCAGCTGCTGCCCAGGCGCGCACGGCGTCGCGGATGTCGCCAGGGTCCGGCAAAGCGTCAACGGCTTGAGAGCGATTTATCATCGCTGCCTGCAATAAAGGATTACTCTGTTGATATGTAAGTGTTTGCATGGTCAGTTCTCCTACTTAGGTAAACCATCAGTGGGGTTCGGGTAGAGATCAGGGCGCAGTTCGTGGGGGGTTACGCCTGTCATTTTGAAAATCGGGAAGATGTAGCTTGGCGGGACGATCCCTTGGTCACGATTCTTCCAATGACTTACAGACATACTCGTCACACCAAGCGCGATGCTGAGCTTTCTGGCTGAGCCAGCGGCTTTAATAGCTTTATCGAGTGCGGACATGTGCTTCTCCTGCTTATTGATAGCAGAAGTAAACCACAGATTTATACTTCATGCAAACTTTGGATTTATTGTGTGTATAAACCAAATATTTACAATGGCCCTATGAGAAAAGAAGAACCCAACCTCGTTCTGGTAGAGCGCCTTACTGAGATCACTGATCGCGGCGTTACCAAAGCAGACATGGCACGAATAGCTGGAGTCACCCCTCAGGCGGTAAACGGCTGGTTCAAAAAAGGCGTGATTAGTAAGAAATCGGCGCTGGCCATAGCCGACGCTGTAGGCATTTCTGTCGCCTGGTTACTCGGTGAGGAAGTTGGCGAAAAAGACGGGCTCAAGCCGGACGAACAGCGCCTGCTGGAGCTCTACCGCCAGTTGCCGGAAGAAGAGCAACAGAACATGCTCCGCATCTTCGCGATTCGCCTGAAGGAACTGGATGAGCTGTATGAGAAGTACATGAAGGGGCGGATTCGGTCGCATGGAGATTAGATTTATATCACTTCGATCTAATATGTGTAGGCATACAGTGAGGCTATATACGCAAAAGCAGTGAAAATTTTAACGCCTGTGCAACCTACTTGGTATTTGAATATTTTGATCTGATTGTAGGTATCTATAAGCAGCCTAAATTAGAGGATAATATGAAGGATCTAAAAATACTCTCTGTTAATACAGGGAGAATTATCAATAAAACAACCAAAGATACAAGAATCACCCATGCCTTCACCGTCGAAAAATTCCCCTTTAAGCTTGATTTTTCGATTGGTGCAACAGTAATGTTCATGCGCGATGCTCCAGAGTTCGATTTACGATTTGACATTTTTTCGCCTAGTGGAAATGAGCTAGATGAAGTCCTGCATGAATTTGAGCCTGATTACGAAAATGTCTTCGTGTCTGATGATGGGACTATAATTTTCGAGGTACGCCTCACCCCCGAACAACACATTGCATATACTCCCGGCGTCTATATTGTACGCGCCACATTAAGAAGCGAAGATGATGACATTCTGGATGAGATGCAGACTAAGTTTTACCTGTGCAAGTCATTGAAGGAGGTAATTTAGGTGGGTGATGTAATTAGAATCAAACCTAGCAGCATGGACACTTCCATAAAAAACGCTGATACTAAACCTACAGGTAACGGCAATGGTGGAGATGGTGGGATGTTCGAAGCTCGAGTAGCTAAGCTAGAAGCTAACGTTGAGGATATTAAAGCAAATCTCGCCGAAGTAAGATCTGATATTCGGGATTTGCGTAATCATTCTACTGATACTAAACGTGATGTTGCTGTCATCCTCCAAAAACAGGTTGATATTGATGAGAAATTGTCAAAAAAACCTAGCGTTAGTGAAATGAATAGCGCGATTTCATCAGCAGTGAACAAACAAATAGCTTGGACAGTCGCAACAGGTGTTGCGATTCTTGGCCTCGCAAAATTTATGTTCTAATACTGACATTAATCAGAGCTCTGCGCCGAGATTCTTACCCACTAGCTCCGCAGCCAAGCAGCCCCCCCGCCGAACTCTCTGATCCCGACCTTAGCGTCGGGATTTTTTTTGCCTGCGTTTAGGCAGACGCGTCACAAAAACCAGCCATATAAACCTCAGATTTACAATTAACATTAACCCTGAGTTGACACAGATATAAACCAGTGATTTAATCTAACTCACCAAGACGCACCACGAACCACCCAGGCATGGAGCCCATGAAGTAGCCGCCGACGGCATACGAATAGTCGGATGAGGTGGAGTGATTAACGCGCATCAGGTTAAACAAACGTTCTGACGCCGGGAAAGACCGGGAGGATGAGATGGCAACTACCAATCATGCAGTACCAAACAGCGGGAAAGCAGTAGCGATGCGTAACCAGCGCACCGGCGCAGCATGGCTTGTTTCGTTCAGCTATACCGAGGGACTTTACTGGCACGAGCCGCTGGGCAACCTGCGTCACATTCGTCGCCCGTACGCCTCGCGCCAGATTGAGCCGCACCTGGTGCCGGCGGGCACACACTGATGAATACGTTATTCGCGTTAGTGCTGACCGTGGGTATGACCAACGGCGATTTTCAGGATGTGGTACTGGGCGTTTATGAAGACCAGCGCCAGTGTGAAGCGGCTGCCGTTGAGCAGCATGTGGCGGGCGAGTGTTTCGAAGTGGAGCGCATTGTCCGTAACGGCGAACAACCAGCCGTGACCCTGTAACGAAAAAACCCGCCGAAGCGGGCTCTACGTCCGGTGACACCGACCAAAGTTCCACCGGAATTTTTACCAAACCAAAACGACACCCAATGGGCGCTATCTATGGCCCGGGGATCTTACATCCAAAAATGAGGATCTGACATGGAATTTTTCCATCTGCTTAAAGCCAGTCAGAAGTCTGGCAAGAAGGACGCTGTGATTTGGTTCACTGCGAAAAGTGCAGCGCGCGCCAATCTCCAGCTCGATGTGGCGCTGGAAGAAGCAGGCATTGAAGAAACCGGCCGCGGTAAAGATTACGCAAAACCGATCCGCACCGATTTTCCGGTGGTTAGCGACCTACCTGAAGAAGGCACCGTGGATTACACCTGGTGTGAACGCTACGAATTGCAGGAAGACGGCCGCACATGGCTGCCAAAAGCTGGTGCTGAGTCGAATGAAGTCGTGGGCAACACTACCGCACCGGTAACGACCGTTAAAGTCGAAACTACCGACGAGAGTGTCACGCTTGAAAACCGCACTCCAGCGGTCCGTTTTGCCTTCCACCTGACCAGCGACAAATATCAGACGCATATCACTAAAGAGCAGCAGCTAGCTGCAAGCGAAATGTCACTGGATGAAGGCAACACCTATCTCCATAACCTGCTGCTGGCGAAGAACGACATCCCTGAAATTGCCGAACTCAGCCTGAACGCTGAGTGGAAACTGGTTCAGGTCGTTAAAGACGTTTTCCCGCAGGATAAAGAACACGAACCCGCGCTGCTGGCTGCTTTCATGTCGAGCTGGGTAAAAACAGAAGTCAGCGAGCGCGCCCAGCTTATTGAAGACTGGCTCGGCGGCAGACTGCCAGTCCCTGAACTCATCACCACCAGCGATCTTGGTGATGATGCGCCTGTTTCCAATGCAGAAGATCAGCAAGATGCTACGCCCGAAGAGGTTGCCCAGGCCCACGTACAGGCATTTCGCGATAGGGACATTACTGAACTGCACGCTGTTCCTACGCTGTCGTTCCGTCACCGCCTCCTCGCGCAGTTTATTACCGAGAAGGAATACGCGTACCACATCGACAATGAACAACTGAGTACTGTGCGCCAGCTGGAAATGGACACCGATAACTCCTACGTGCAAAACCTGCTGCTGGCCGCCGAGAATGTCGAGGGGATGAAAAGTCTTCGTGACTTCGAGTTCTGGAGGCTTACCGATGCTGTTAAGCGCGTATTTCCTTCTGACAAAGCGACGCCTGATTTATCCCTGATGCTCCAGTTCATGAAGGCATGGAAAACAACGGACTATATCGATCGCGGCCTGCTCGCTAAGGAATGGATTAACGGTAACCGGGTTTCAACTATTCAGCGCACCGACACCGGCACGAACGCGGGCGGCGGCATCAAAACAGACCGTAATGCAGACTATGAGCATACGTTGGACACACTGGATATTGAGATCGCCTGCGCAACTCTGCCGATGGATTTTGATATCTACAATATCCCCGGCTCTATTCACCGCCGGGCTAAAGATATTGTTGCTGCAAAAGAAAGTCCCTGGAAGGAGTGGTCCGCAGCACTGCGTAAAACTGCAGGTATCCTGGATTACTCGCGCGCTGCAATTTTTGCGCTCATTCGTGAAGCATCCTCAGGCATAACACCGTTTCCGGACCGCATGACTGCCTATATCAGCGCGACGCTCAATGAATATAAGCATGATACACCTGAGGCCAGAATCCTCGCCGCTGCGCGTCAGATTGACAGCGCGGCCGTGGATGCCCGAGCCATTGAGGGCACCGAGCCGTCACACCAACTTGTCACCACCGCACAGCCAGAAGTATCCAACCTCGGCGGCGGCATGTTCTCCATCCATGGTCTGCTGGGTGAAAAAGCAAACCCGGTCATCAATACCCCCTCAAATGAAGTCGAAAAACAGGAAGTGGAGAACGTCGATCATGTGCAGATGGAAGAGACTGACCCGAGCAAAGTCGAAGCTTGTAATGCGTTACCAGCAGTCGAAGTCGCTGATGAAGCTGCTGCGCAAACAGTTTGCGTAAGCCCGGCGGGTATCCTCGCCGCTGCCACACCGGAACTGACGAGCAACGTTGCCGCCGATCTGGACCAGAATATCGATGCTCTTAGCCAGGATGAGCCGGAATTACCTCCAACCGAACCAGAAACGACAGAAATAGAACCGGTAGCGGATATTTCCGAGCCAGAGGCTGCTGCTAAGGAATGGCCAGCTTACTTCGAGCCAGGCCGTTATGAAGGTCTGCCGAACGACGTTTACCACGCCGCTAATGGCATCAGCAGCACACAGGTGAAGGATGCCCGTGTCTCCCTGATGTATTTCGAAGCGCGCCACGTCTCTAAGACCATCCAGAAGGAGCGGTCGAAGGTTCTCGACATGGGCAATCTGGTGCATGCGCTTGCGCTGCAGCCGGAGACGCTGGCCGCCGAGTTCAGCATTGAGCCGGAGATCCCGGAAGGTGCATTCACCACCACGGCGACGATCCGCGAGTGCATTGATGAGTACAACGCCAGCCTGCCGCCGCAGCTGAGCGCTGACGATATCAAAGCGCTGCTGGAGGCCCATAACGCCACCCTGCCCGCGCCGCTGCCGCTGGGCGCAGCAGTAGACGAAACCGCAGAAAGCTATATGGCGCTGCCGGAAGAGTTCCAGCGCATCGAGTCTGATAAGAAGCAGACCGCTGCAGCTATGAAAGCCTGTATCAAAGAGTACAACGCCACCCTGCTCGCTCCGGTGAAAACCAGCGGCAGCCGTGACGCACTCCTCGAGCAGTTGGCAATTATTAATCCCGACCTGGTAGCGCAGGAAGCGCAGAAACCGTCACCGCTGAAAGTATCCGGTACCAAAACGGATCTGATTCAGGCGCTCAAAGCGGTTCGCCCGGATGCCGTGTTCGCCGACGAACTGCTGGACGCCTGGCGCGAGAATCCGGAAGGCAAGGTACTGGTGACCCGCCAGCAGTACGCCACCGCGCTGAACATCCAGGCAGCGCTGCATGCTCACGCAACCGCAGGGAAACTGCTGCAGCATCCTGATCGCGCCGTTGAGACTAGCTATTTCGGCATCGACGAAGAGACCGGCCTCGAAATCCGTGTGCGCCCTGACCTTGAGCTGGACGTAGATGGCGTGCGTATCGGTGCCGACCTCAAAACGATTTCTATGTGGAACATCAAGCAGTCAGGTCTGCGGACGAAGCTGCACCGTGAAATCATCGATCGCGATTACCACCTGAGCGCCGGTATGTACATGGAGACGGCAAGCCTCGACCAGTTCTTCTGGATCTTCGTCAACAAGGACGAAGGATATCACTGGATTGCCATTGTTGAGGCCTCTCCGGAGCTGGTGGAGCTGGGCATCATGGAGTACCGCGCCACGATGCGCGCCATTGCCAATGCTTTCGATACTGGCGAGTGGCCAGCGCCGATCACTGACGATTACACCGACGAACTGACTGATTACGATCTGCGCCGCCTCGAAGCGCTGCGCGACCAGGCATAGGGATAGAAACATGGCAAACGAACTGATTAACATCAAAGCAAATCTTGATACCGAACTGGTACCGGTAAAGTCACTCCTTCCGGCACATGTCAGTTATGACCGATTCACTAATGCTGCAGCGGTGGCGCTTGCAACGAACCGGGATCTTTTCAACGCAGATCGTCAGTCTGTCATCAATGCATTAACCGCATGCGCTAAGGATGGACTGATCCCTGATGGCAGGGAAGCTGCTCTGGTAACGTTTAAAAAGAAGCAACCTGACGGAAGTAAAATCCCGGTAGCTCAGTACATGCCGATGATCGATGGGGTAATGAAGCGTGCACGCCAGTCAGGAGAAATATCGGTTATCGCCACCCGCGTAGTGTATGAAAACGACACATTTCGCGTCTGGCTGGACGATGAAGGAGAGCATGTTCTTTACGAGCCATGCCTCGGTGAGCGCGGAACTATGCGGGGCGCTTTTGCATACGCGAAAATGAAATCCGGCGAGCTTCAATATGAATGGCTCAACATTGACGACATCAATAAAGTCCGTGCGGCCAGCCGTAACAGCGACAGCGGTCCGTGGGTCGACTGGTATGAGTCAATGTCCAGAAAGTCCGCCGCACATCGCCTTTGCCGCCGCCTGCCTAATAATTCTGAAATTATGGAAATGCTGGAGCGTGGTACCGAAATGGTATGGCAAAAAGAAAAGGACATTACCCCGCCGCGAGCCACGTTGGATGTGATAACCGCAGACGTCAACTCTGACAAACCTGAGGTGGCAAATGCAGCACAGGAGTCGACTGCCAATATCGACGTGCTGGCCGATGAATTTCGGGATCGCATTGAAGCGGCTCAGTACGTCGACAACGCCAAAGCAGTGCGGGTGGATATCGAAGCGGCCAAAACTGCTCTCGGTTCGGCGCTATTCACTGAGCTGAAAAACAAAGCCGTACGGCGCTACTACCTGGTAGACGCCCGCAACAAGGTGGAAGCGGCGATCAACTCCCTGCCCCAGCCTGACGAACCGGATGCTGCAGAGCAGTTCACCAAAGCAGAGCAGGCACTGGCTGCTGCGAAGCGCCATCTGGGCGACGAGCTGTATGACCAGTTTGCCGTTACCCTGCTCGATATGAAGCCTGAATACGTGGCATGAGGGAGGCGGGAGGGGCACCCCTCCCGATAATGAGATGAGCGAGATAGAAGATCCCCGCCTGCTGGCGAACACCGAGCGGAACTGCTGGGATGTGTTTTACCAGGAGCGTGCCGAATGAGACTGATTAACCGAAGCAGTAAAGATTCCCCGCTGGCCCGCAGGGCGTGCGATGCAGCGTTGGCACGGCATGTTGAACGGTTCGGTGCGTATGCCAGCCGGGCCACGAGCAGCGTGTACATAGTGCTGGTTGACGGAATGAAGGTGAAGGTAGAGGTGGAAAACCGCAGCACCAGCTACGTGGCCACAGCGATCATCGGCGCTCGACGTCTGCGTGCACTCGCCGGCCGGATGTCTTGATATCGAATTATCATCAAACAGCGCCTTCCGTCCCTATAATCGGGTGGTGGGCGCAGGAGAACAGAATGGCAAAGCTTCTTAATTTGGTGGAATGGGCAGCCAGCGTATATTCCACCCCTCCCTCACTATCTACCCTCCGCAGATGGGTACGTGAAGGCAAGATCTATCCTGCCCCCGAGCTACACGGTAAAGAGTATAAGCTCCGCCCGGATGCTATCTATGTTGATCCGAGCAAGAAGAATTTGCGCTTAAAACCGCAGCATCTAAAAATTCCGTCCAAAGGGACTTTACTGGAGAGATTACAGAATGCAGAGGCCAGCCCGTTACGACGCTAACCTGCCCCGTAACCTGACCTTTCGCAAGAGAGATAAGCTTTATTCCTGGCGCAACCCAATAACCGGCCAGGTAATCTATCTGGGCCGCATTGATCGCAGGGAAGCGATAGCCCAGGCTATTGAAGCCAACAGCTATCTTGATCAGAACTACATCCCCTCCAGTCTACTTCAGCGCATAAAAGAAATGCCCACCCTGACTATGGCTAAATGGCTGGAGAGGTATGACGTTATTCTCGAGCGAAGGGAATTAAAACCAAACACAATGAAAGTTCGCAGGAACCAGATTGAGACGATCAGAAAAGAGTTCGGCACCATCGCTCTTAGCGCAGTTACAACAAAAGACATTGCGGAATTTTTGGAAACATACATTGCCTGCGATAAAAAAAGCATGGCTGCAGGTCTGAGATCTGTCCTACTCGATGTATTCAGAGAGGCGCTCGTGGAGGGCCATATAGAAAGGAACCCGGCAGAACCTACTCGCACCCCGGCACCAAAAGTTAAGCGGGAACGTCTACTGCTCGAAGCGTATTTTACGATTCGAGAAACAGCCGCTGCTAATTCAGTATGGGCGGCAAATGCATTTGATCTTGCGCTGGTCACGGCTCAGCGACGCGAGGATATTGCCATGATGAAATTCACTGATATCCGGGAAGACAGACTGTTTGTCATACAGGAGAAAACAGGGAATAAATTAGCCATCCCTTTAGACCTGAAACTGGAAGCGGCCGATCTTCATTTAAAAGAAGTGATAGAACGTTGCAGAGCGAACAATCCATCTGAGTTCCTGCTTTACTCGCCGGTGCGTCGGGGTGGAAGAAAGCCCGGACCACTGACGCCGGATGGGTTAACCCAGGCATTCTCAGATACCCGTGATGTCACTGTGCTTAAATTTGGCCCTTACCCGCCGTCATTTCACGAAATTAGAAGTCTGGCCAGTAGGCTTTATGAGAAGGAAAAAGGCGAAGAATTTGCGCAGCGGCTATTGGGCCATAAAAATTTATCAATGACCAAAAAATACTTGGACTCCCGTGGGGCTGAGTATGTTAGGGTTTAGACTGAATATAGAGAATTGGTGGAATTTTGGTGGATTTTAGTGTGAACACCTAAAAAAACCTTATTATTCAACAATATAAAAAAAGACCGAATACGATTCCTGTATTCGGTCCAGGGAAATGGCTCTTGGGAGAGAGCCGTGCGCTAAAAGTTGGCATTAATGCAGGCTAAGTCGCCTTGCATCTTAAGAATAGATGACGACACCAGCTTTTCCAGTCCGCGACAAATGTGGTCAGAAAAATCCGGTAATTGTCACGTTTATCATAAAAAAACGCAGGCGGTGTTAACCGGACCTGCGTTTTTTTATGCTGGATCAGGCGATTTTCATCAGCCCGTGCAGAGGGATTTCGCGCGCTCAATAAAGGGGGCGAGGCTCATTTTCTGGCCGGGATGGTCTGGGTCATCAACCTGAATGATGCTGATCGGCTGACCGGTGCTTTTACCGCTGTCGACCTGCTTCTGCGCGATATCATTGAGCGGATACTGCACCAGCGTACTGGGATTGATGGCGAACAGGGCATTGCCCGGTCGGCAGGTCAGCATTATCTCTTCGCGATTAAAGGCCCATTTCTCTTTGCCAACCTCGAACCGGCTGACGGTTATCACCTGCGGCGCAGCCAGCGCGGCGGCTGAGCTGGTCAGCATTAATACTGCAATCACACTCTTTTTCATTCTTTTCACCAGATTTATTCAAAAAGGCTCCCAGGTGGCAAACAGGCTTACCGCCGCCAGCACCAGCGCACCGATTATCAATTCTGCCCGGGTTAACGTTATAAAGCGCTGCCGCGCACTTATATCGCCCAGGCTCAAGCGTGGCACCAGAACATACCGGTTCACAAGCGCGATTGCCACCATCAACGCGACAAGCGCACATTTGAGCAACAGCATGCGCCCCCAGGCGCTCTGCCACGGCCACGCCAGCCCCTGAATCAACACCGCATTCATCATGCCGGTAAGGATAACGCCCGCCACCGCCAGGTGACCATAACGGGAGAAGCGCATCATCGCGCCAATAGCCGCAGGCTGGCTCCCATCACGCGTCAGCTGCATGCAAAACAGCACCGGCAGCAGGCCGCCCAGCCACATCGCCGCACACAGCAGATGCAGCGCATGGTTGAGGTGTTGCAGCACACCGGCAAGCCCTTCGCGCATCGCTGCGTGACCGAGACCCGCCGCCAGCAAAAACTGTAGCGCCGTCAGCAGCAGCAGCTTTCTTTGCTGCGCTGGCTGCAACAGCCCGGCAAAGAGGGTCAGTAGCGCGAGGAAGATTTGCCAGGCCAGCAGCGAGCCTGCTTGCGTACCGACAACCGCGCGCCATATCGCGGGCTGCCACACCTCCGGCCAGCCGCCAGCCATCATCCCGCCCTGCACCGCATAGAGAAACAGCGCGCTCAATGCTGTCAAAATCAGGCAGACGCGCTGTAGAGGCAGGAAGTGTTGGGTAAGTGTCCGGCGCAGATCGTGCGGGGCCAGCCAGGCGCTGAACAGCGCGCTGCCAAATAACAGCATCAGGGCGGCGAAGTGGAGAAAGCGCAGCCCGACAAAGAGCGATGACAGCATGTTACTTCACAGAAAAGCTGTATTGCCCGTGAGTTTTATGGCCGTCGACCGAGACCACATGCCAGCTGACGGTGTACTTACCGGAAGTCAGGGGCTGTTCAAGCGGCACAATCATCTGGGTCTTATCTTTTTCGTTGCGCTTTACCGCCCCGGTTTTGATCGGCTTCTGCTGCGCGTCTGTCACTTTAATGCCGCTAAACGCAGGCTCAATCCCTTCTGAAAAGTTGAGCGTTAATGCCTGCGGTGCCGCCGTCACATCGGCATCCGCAGCCGGGTACTGCCCTTTGAGGTGGGCATGCGCCAGCACCGCCGGGGCGACAAAAAGTGTGGTAATGAGGGCAAAAGCGCGTAAGCGCTGCGTCGGGGAGATAAGCATAGAATCATTCCTTTTTGTTATGCATACGATATAGAGGATAAACCTGTACAATAGTTGAGTCGAGTCTCATCGCCGCCACGCTTGTCTTTCTGCGACAGCCTTAGTAACTTTTGCCGCCTGAACTGAGGAGAACATCATAATGACCAATCTTGCGCAGCTCGAACAAGAAGAGATGGATAAGGTGAATGTCGATCTGGCCGCCGCAGGCGTTGCCTTCAAAGAGCGCTACAATATGCCGGTGATTGCCGAAGCGGTTGAGCGCGAACAGCCCGAACATCTGCGCGGCTGGTTTCGCGAGCGTCTGATTGCCCACCGGCTGGCCTCCGTATCGCTCTCTCGCCTCCCCTATGAGCCGAAAGTGAAATAATGGAGCCGACTATGTTACGTGTTATCGATACAGAAACCTGCGATTTGCAGGGAGGTATCGTCGAGATCGCCTCGGTGGACGTGGTCGACGGAAAAATCGTGAACCCGCAGAGCCACCTGGTTCGCCCGGATCGCCCCATCAGCCCGCAGGCGATGGCCATCCACCGCATCACAGAAGCGATGGTGGCGGATCAGCCCTGGATCGAAGAAGTTGTCCCCTATTATCACGGCAGTGAGTGGTATGTGGCACACAACGCCAGCTTTGACCGCCGCGTGCTGCCAGAGATGTCAGGTGAGTGGATCTGCACCATGAAGCTGGCACGTCGTTTATGGCCGGGGATCAAATACAGCAATATGGCGCTCTATAACTCGCGCAAGCTCAGCGTAGAAACGCCTGCCGGTCTGCATCACCACCGCGCGCTCTATGATTGCTATATCACCGCCGCCCTGCTGATTGACATTATGCAGGTCTCTGGCTGGACAGCGGAACAGATGGCCACCATCACCGGACGCCCGGCGCTGATGACCACTTTTACCTTTGGTAAATACCGCGGCAAACCGGTTGCCGAGATCGCTGACCGCGATCCGGGCTACCTGCGCTGGCTGTTTAACAACCTTAACAGCATGAGTCCGGAGCTGCGTTTAACGCTCAAACACTACCTTGGCGAGGGGTAATTACCCTTTGCCGGGCAGCGTCCCCTGCGCCAGCGCGATCAGAAACGCGTACTCCAGCGCCACGCCTTCATAGGATTTAAAACGCCCCGATTTACCGCCGTGCCCGGAATCCATATCGGTGCAGAGCAGCAGCAGATTATCGTCGGTCTTGTATTCCCGCAGTTTCGCCACCCATTTTGCCGGCTCCCAGTACTGCACCTGCGAATCATGCAGGCCGGTGGTCACCAGCATATGCGGATAGGGGTGCGCGCCAATATTGTCGTACGGGCTGTAGCCCTTCATATAGTGGTAATAGGTCTCATCCTGCGGATTACCCCACTCCTCGAACTCGCCGGTCGTTAAGGGGATCGACTCATCGAGCATGGTGGTCACCACATCGACAAAGGGCACCTGGGCGATCACGCCATGGTAGAGAGCGGGGCGCATATTGATCACCGCGCCCATCAGCATACCGCCTGCGCTGCCGCCCATCGCATAGCAGTATTGCGGCGAGCCGTAGCCCTGCTCCAGCAAACTGTCGGTAACGTCAATAAAGTCATTGAAGGTGTTTTGCTTGTTGAGGAATTTCCCCTCTTCGTACCAGGCATGACCCAGCTCGCCGCCGCCGCGAATATGCGCTATCGCGCAGACAAAGCCGCGATCCAGCAAACTCAGGCGGCTGCTGCTGAAGTCGGCATCAATACTCGCCCCGTAGGAGCCGTAGCCGTAGACCAGCAGCGGATTCTCGCCTTTGCGGAAATGGTTGTGGTTGTATACCAGCGAGACGGGCACTTCCACGCCGTCCCGTGCCACCACCCAAAGATGCTCACTACGATAGTCGCTCGCATCAAAGCCCGCCACTTCCGTCTGCTTCAGCACGCGCCGCTCGCCGGTGTCCATATCCAACTCGAAAAGGGTATCTGGCGTGGTCATCGAGGAGTAACCGTATCGCAGCCGCGAGGTTTCCGGCTCGGGATTGTAGGCCAGCCAGGTAACGTAGGCGGGATCGTCAAAAGCGATGCCGATCACCTCCCGGGTTTTACGGTTGATCTGCCGCAGGCTTGTCAGACCGCGCTGTCGCTCTTCAACCACCAGCCAGTCGGTAAACAGCGTGAAGCCTTCGAGCATAATGTGATCGCGGGCGGGGATTAGCGCTTCCCAGCGCCGCTCATCGCGCACTTTGGTGCGATAGAGGCCGAAGTTTTTGCCATCGCGGTTGGAGCGCAGATAGAAGGTGTGCTGGTAGTGATCGAGGCTGTACTCATGCTCTTTGCGCCGCGGTAGAAAGCAGAGCGGCTGCGCATCCGGCAGTTCCGCGTCAAGCAGCAGAACTTCGCTGGTGGTGGCGCTGGCAAGGTGAATGGTGATGTAGTGCTGCGAAGTAGTTTTGCTCAGCCCCACATAAAAGGTGTCATCTTTCTCTTCGTAAACCAGCTCATCCTGCTGCATCGGCGAGCCAACCGTGTGCCGCCAGACCTGGTAAGGCAGCAGCGTCGTGGCATGTTTACGCACGTAGTAGACGGTCTCGGAATCGTTCACCCAGACAAAATCTGGCGAGACGTTATCCAGCACCTCCGGATACCAGTTGCCGGTCTCCAGATTGCGAAAACGTAAACCATACTGCCGCCTTGAGAGGAAATCCTCCGCCAACGCCATAATGGTGTTGTCGGGCGAGATGTCGAGGCCAGCCATGGTGTAGAACTCGCTGTGCGAGGCGCGCTGGTTGGCATCCAGCAGAGTGATCCAGTCATCCCATTCGGAGCTGAGCATCGACTGGCGCTGATAGATGGCGTACTCATTGCCCGGCTCATAAATGTGCCGGTAACGATAGCCGTTACGAATATAGGGCGCGGAGACTTCGCGCTGCGGAATACGGGAGATGATCTCCTGCAGCAGGTCATCCTGCAGGGCTTGCTGGGAGGCCATCACTTCCCGTCCGTAGTCATTCTCCTGATGCAGATAATCAAGCACCTCTGAGTGGGAGCGCGTGTCGTCCCGCAGCCAGTAGTAATTATCGACGCGGGTATCGCCATGAACGGTCATGGCGTGGGGGATCTGTTTTGCTTTCGGCAACATAGCACTTATCTTTTTTCTGTTTTCCATACCTATAAGGGTGGCAAAACAAACGCGCGTTGCAAGCGAAACGTTATGGCGCTCAGGATGTAAGGGCGCGTTTTTGCTGCTGAAGATCCTGTTCGATGCCCTCGCGGACGTCCTGCGGTACCTTCAGCGCATCGCCCAGCGCGTTAAGATAGCTGCGCTCCATAAAGTGATCGATGTCGATAACCGCACAGCTGAGGAAGTAGAGTTCCAGCGCCTCCTCCTCATTTTTAACGCCCTGCGCCAGCCGCGCCGGATCGAGGGGCTGCTCCAGCGCTTTCGCCACCAGCTCGCGCCCCTGGTCTTCAATGCCCGCTTCGCGCAACTGCGACTCGATTGCCGCCTGCTCCTGCTCATCAATATGACCGTCGCTTTTCGCCGCAAAGACCAGCGCCAGAATCAGGCGCTCGGTGCGTACATCCAGCGGCGACTGCTGCTGCCCAAACTGCGGCTCATCCTGATGGGTTTCGCGAATACGATCTTTATATTTATTCCACAGCACCGTACCGGCAACCGCCCCGCCGCCCACCAGCAGCGCGCCCGTGCCATATTTGGCGAGCAGTTTGCGTGATGATTTATTGGCAACCAGCAGACCGGCAAGGCCGCCCAGTGCTCCGGGCATCAGAAGTTTATTTAGCCCCTGTCCTTCTGAGGAGGATGAGGTCGACGCACCGCCTTTCTGACCCAGCAGCGACTGTAATTGATTTAACCAGTTCATAATTTTCCCTCGCTTAAGCTCTGTTGTCAGGCAAGAGTAAGCGAGGGGGATGTCAGGAAGTGTCTGTATCTGGAAAGATCAGGAAAATTTCGGCGCTACGACTGCGGTTTGTACTCCGCGCTGCCTGCCGGACAGTCGACCATTACGCGGTAGTGTATATCCGCGCTTTTACCCCGCACGGTGAGCGGCACCGTCCACTTATCACCTTTGCCAGTCACCTCTTGCGGATTAACCCATACCACAGGATCCGCCTGACCAATTTTTTTCTGATCGTCTGCCCAACGCACAATGCGGTTTTGCAGATAGTCGCGCTTAACGCTGGCGGAAATGCCCTCAGCGTTAAGCCCTTCACAGGAAGGAAACTTCACCACCTTCTCTGTGGCGGCATGAGCCGCCATACTGCCCGCCAGCAAAAACAGACCGGTTACTACCCCTGCTATTTTCATGCTTATCTCCTGGTTAATACCCATTCAAAGCATGGTACAAATTGCTGGCGGTGCAAGATCAGGCGACTTTCGCCCGCTTGCTGGCGCTTTTAATATCGACTGCGTCAGAGGATTCATCCTCAGCGGATTTTGCCGAGGGTGCGCCCTCTTCGCTCTCTGTGCCGGGCAGTTTGCCGGATTTCAGAATGCCGTTAAGCGCATCTTTTTGCTCGGCGAGCCACATCGCCATGCGTTCACGGGTCTCCTCTTCCAGAGCTACCGGACCGGTGCCTAACCAGTCGCCCAGCACTTCCGCCAGGTCGAGCATTTTGTCGTAAGCATCGGCTTCCTTTTTGCTGGCAAAAGACATCTTTTCCTCACCTTCGCGAATGACTACGTATTTAACTTCTACCGCCATGATGCAGCCTCGTTTTACTGTGTATTTGTACAGTATAATAGCGCGATGAAAAAACCACCGCAAGTGAAAAAGACAGACGCAAACGTTTTCGTTATACTGCGCCCACTTTTTTCTAATGGTACTTCGCTATGACTCTTTTAGGAACTGCGCTGCGTCCGGCAGCCACGCGTGTGATGTTATTAGGCTCAGGCGAGCTGGGCAAAGAAGTGGCTATCGAATGTCAGCGGCTCGGTATCGAAGTGATTGCGGTTGACCGCTATGCGGACGCACCCGCGATGCAGGTGGCACACCGATCCCATGTGATTAACATGCTGGATGGCGAAGCGTTAAAAGCGCTGGTCGCCGAGGAGAAGCCACACTTTATCGTACCGGAGATCGAAGCCATCGCCACCGATGCGCTGATTGAGCTGGAAGCCGCCGGTCAGCGTGTGGTTCCCTGCGCGCGCGCCACAAAACTGACCATGAACCGCGAAGGGATCCGTCGCCTCGCGGCTGAGGAGTTGCAGCTTCCCACGTCGAGCTACCGTTTTGCCGATAGCGAAGAGAGCTTCCGCCTGGCGGTGAGCGAAATCGGCCTGCCCTGCATTGTGAAGCCGGTAATGAGCTCCTCAGGTAAAGGGCAGAGCTTTATTAAATCTGCCGACCAGCTGGCAAGCGCGTGGGCCTATGCGCAACAGGGTGGCCGCGCCGGTGCCGGTCGCGTGATTGTCGAAGGCGTAGTGAAGTTTGATTTTGAGATAACCCTTTTGACCATCAGCGCAGTGGATGGCGTTCACTTCTGCGCGCCGGTTGGCCACCGCCAGGAGGATGGTGATTATCGTGAGTCCTGGCAGCCGCAGCAAATGTCGGCGACCGCGCTTGAGCGCGCCCAGCAGATTGCCCGCGAGGTGGTGCTGGCACTCGGCGGATATGGCCTGTTCGGCGTCGAACTCTTTGTCTGCGGCGATGAGGTCATTTTCAGCGAGGTCTCTCCGCGCCCGCACGACACCGGAATGGTGACGCTGATTTCGCAGGATCTCTCCGAGTTTGCCCTGCATGTGCGCGCCTTTTTAGGCCTGCCGATTGGCGCGATCCGCCAGTACGGCCCGGCCGCCTCTGCGGTGATTTTGCCGCGCATGCATAGCCAGAATGTCACCTTTGATAATCTGCACCACGCCGTTGATGCAGGTGTGCAGTTGCGCTTGTTCGGCAAGCCGGAGATTGAAGGATCGCGCCGTCTGGGCGTAGCGCTGGCGGTTGCTGAGGATGTTGAGATTGCGGTCGCCCGCGCCGTGGCCTCAGCTAACGCGGTGCAGGTCAACGGATAAAAAAAGCCCGGTGCGCAGTGCGTCCGGGCTTGTTATCAGGCGGGTTTCATACCCGCCTGCTGATTACTGCTTCGCACCTTCAACGGCTTCGCGCGCCAGTTTGGTGATGCGATCGTAATCGCCTGCTTCCAGCGCGTCGGCCGGAACCAGCCAGGAGCCGCCGATGCAGAGCACGCTTTTCAGCGCCAGGTAGTCGCGGTAGTTAGCCGGAGAGATGCCGCCGGTCGGGCAGAAACGCACCTGGGAGAAGGGGCCGGCAATCGCCTGCAGCGCTTTGGTGCCGCCATTCGCTTCCGCCGGGAAGAATTTGAACTCTTTCAGGCCGTAATCCATGCCCAGCATCAGTTCAGAAACGGTGCTGATCCCCGGGATCAGCGGGATGGTACCTTCGGTGGCGGCTTTCAGCAGCGGCTCGGTCAGACCCGGGCTGATGGCGAACTGCGCGCCCGCTTCGGTAACTTCCGCCAGCTGTTGCGGATTCAGCACGGTGCCGGCACCAATAATGGCGTCAGGAACTTCTTTTGCAATAGCGCGGATAGCGTCAATCGCGCATGCGGTGCGCAGCGTCACTTCCAGGACGCGAACGCCACCTGCAACCAGCGCTTTCGCCATCGGAACAGCGTGCTCCAGTTTGTTTACCACGATCACCGGTACAACCGGGCCGGTTTTCAGGATGGCTTCTGCACTTGTTTTCCAGTTTTTCATCAATCTTTTCTCTCGCCAGAATAAAATCTTGTCGTCTTAAAAAGTGATACAGGTTGCGCCCTGCTCTGCGCCGGAGAGCTTCTCTCGCAGCGCGCCGAACATTTCACGGCCTGTGCCCACGCGCATCGCGCTAAGGTCAGGAATATGCGGCTGACGTGCGGCAAGTTCATTGTCAGCAACCAGTAGGGTCAACTCACCTGTCTGCCCGTTAACCCGGATAATGTCGCCATCACGCACTTTTGCCAGCAACCCACCGTCGTAAGCTTCAGGTGTCACATGGATTGCCGACGGCACTTTACCTGATGCCCCTGACAGCCGTCCATCGGTAACTAAGGCAATTTTGAAACGGCGGTCCAATAATACACCAAGTGGCGGCATCAGTTTATGTAATTCTGGCATGCCATTGGCTTTCGGCCCCTGGTGACGAACTACCACCACGCAATCGCGATCCAGCAGACCCGCCTCAAAGGCCGGTAACACGTCATGCTGACTCTCAAACACTACCGCAGGCGCTTCAATAACCTGGTTCTCTACCGGCACGGCGGAGGTCTTCATCACCGCGCGCCCAAGGTTGCCGCTCAGCACTTTGGTGCCGCCATGCTGCGAGAACGGTTTATCAATGGTGGCGATAATCGAATCATCCAGCGACGCAGCAGCGCCTTCACGCCAGTCGAGCTCGCCATTGTTGAGCCACGGCTCCTGGGTGTAGCGCGTCAGACCGAAACCGGCCACCGTATTCACCTCTTCATGCAGTAAACCGCCCTTCAGCAGTTCACGCATCAATACCGGCACACCGCCCGCCGCCTGGAAGTGGTTGATGTCTGCCGGGCCGTTCGGGTAGAGACGGGCAAGCAGCGGCACCACTTCAGAGAGTTCGGAGAAGTCATCCCAGTTGATGATAATGCCTGCCGCGCGCGCCATCGCCACCAGGTGCATAGTGTGGTTAGTCGAACCGCCGGTTGCCAGCAGTGAGACGATGCCGTTAACCACCACTTTTTCATCGATCATTTTGCCGAGCGGCATCCACTCGTTGCCGTTGCCGGTCAAACGCGTTACCTGGCGGGCAGCAGCTTCAGTCAGCGCTTTACGCAGCGGCGCATCCGGGTGAATAAAGGAGGAGCCGGGCAACTGCATGCCCATAAACTCAATCACCATCTGGTTAGTGTTGGCGGTGCCGTAAAAGGTACAGGTGCCTGGCGCATGATAGGAAGCGGCTTCCGACTCCAGCAGCGCCATGCGATCCACTTTACCTTCTGCATAAAGCTGACGAATACGCACCTTCTCTTTGTTAGCCAGACCGCTCGCCATCGGGCCTGACGGCACGAACAGCGCGGGCAAGTGACCAAACGACAGCGCCGCCATCGCCAGCCCCGGGACAATTTTGTCGCAAACGCCAAGATAGAGCGCGCCGTCGAACATATTGTGTGACAGCCCCACCGCGGCGGACATGGCGATCACTTCGCGGCTCAGCAGCGACAGCTCCATCCCATCCTGACCCTGGGTCACGCCATCGCACATTGCCGGTACGCCACCCGCCACCTGGCCGACTGTATTCACCGAGTGCAGCGCTTTGCGAATAATGTCGGGATAGACTTCATAAGGCTGATGCGCGGAGAGCATGTCGTTGTAGGAGGTGATGATGGCGATGTTGTTACGCAACATGCTTTTTAGCGAGGCTTTATCCTCAGGCTGGCAGGCGGCAAAACCGTGCGCCAGGTTACCGCAGGCGAGCGTCGAACGACGCACGGTGTTACTTTTCGCTTGCTCAATGCGCGCCAGGTAGGCTGAGCGGGTTTCGCGTGAACGTTCAATAATGCGATTTGTTACGCGTAACATTACTGGATTCATAGAGGCTCCTGAAATTTATCTGTTCGGGTACACCGCGCTAACCGTGTTTTTCATTATACGTAACAAGCTGAAAACACCCGAGCGCCGCGCCCCAAAGGCAAAATCACTGCAGCCAGTGTAATAAAAAAAGCCCCGCTGGTGAATCCAGCAGGGCTTTGAAAAAGAAAAATTGTTCGCAGAGCTGTGTTAGATCATGTTACCGGTAAAATTGCGCAACATGAGCCCCGATGCTTACTCGAACTCGTTCCAGGAACGGCCATCACGGGTGATCATCGCAACCGAGGCTACCGGGCCCCAGGTGCCGGCCTGATACGGTTTCGGTGAGTCGTTATCCGCAGCCCAGGCTTCGGTAATGGAGTCGACCCATTTCCACGCCTCTTCCACTTCATCGCGGCGTACAAACAGCGCCTGAATACCGCGCATGGATTCCAGCAGCAGGCGCTCGTAAGCATCCGCCAGATGGGTCTCGTTGAAGGTTTCGGAGTAGCTCAGATCAAGCTTAGTGGTCTGCAGATTGTGTTTATGATCCAGCCCCGGCACTTTATTGAGGATCTGGATATCCACCCCTTCATCCGGCTGCAGGCGAATGGTCAGCTTGTTCTGCGGCAGCTCCTGCCAGGACTCCTTAAACAGATTGAGTTCCGGGTTTTTGAAGTAGACCACTACTTCTGAACACTTGGTTGGCAGACGTTTACCGGTGCGCAGGTAGAACGGCACGCCCGCCCAGCGCCAGTCGTCGATATCCACGCGGATCGCGACAAATGTTTCGGTATGGCTCGACTTGTTCGCGCCCTCTTCTTCCAGGTAGCCCGGCACTTTCTTGCCCTGGGCGAAACCGGCGGTGTACTGACCGCGTACGGTTTTTTCACGCACGTTAGTACGATCGATACGGCGCAGGGATTTAAGCACCTTCACTTTCGCGTCGCGAATACTGTCAGCAGTGAGATCGGACGGCGGTGACATGGCGATCATGCAGAGCACCTGCAGCAGGTGGTTCTGGATCATATCGCGCATCTGTCCGGCCTGGTCAAAATAGCCCCAGCGCCCTTCGATACCCACCTCTTCCGCCACGGTGATCTCCACATGATCAATGGTGCGGTTATCCCAGTTATTGACGAACAGGGAGTTGGCAAAACGCAGCGCCAGCAGGTTGAGCACCGTCTCTTTACCGAGGTAGTGGTCAATACGGTAAACCTGGCACTCTTCAAAATACTCGCCCACCTGATCGTTGATCTGACGGGAGGTCTCAAGGGAGTTACCGAGCGGTTTCTCCATCACGACGCGAGCCGGTTTGGCGTTAAGTTTCGCGGCGCCCAGCCCTTTACAGATGGCACCAAAGGTATCCGGCGGCATCGCGAAGTAGTTGATGGTGGTACGGTTTTTCTGATCCAGCATCGCGCCGAGGCGTTTGAAGGCGGGAGTGTCGTTGACATCGAGATTGCAGAAATCGAGACGACCGCTCAGCTTGTCCCACAAGCTCTCGTCGATCTTCTCTTTCATAAAGGTTTCGAGCGCTTCACGGACCACTTTGGTGTAGGCTGCTTTATCCCAGTCGGCGCGGCCGACCCCGAGAATCCGCGTCTCATCATGAATTTGACCGGCTTTTTCCAGCTGGTACAGGGAAGGCAGCAATTTCCGGCGTGCGAGATCGCCTTTCGCGCCGAAAATGACCAGGTCACACGCCTGGGCTGTTTGGACTACCGCCATGTCACTCTCCTCAGTTAGCTATCCTGAAGCTGTCATCCGCTTCAGTTGTAATTTTATTACACTGCACTGTACTGCTTTTACGTAATTCCCGAAACTATCAGGCCTTGTCAGGAAGTGCGTTATTGGGTTGTCATGAAAAATGCGCATATTTGCGCCGTTTGCGCGGCTTATTTGCCCACCAGCCGCTGGCGAAAATCCGACTCTGATCATGTTATGAAAAAAAACAACAACATTTCAGCGTATCACTTACCTTTCTACCCTGCGCAGGCGTAATATCGACGCAAACTGCGTAACGATTCGCGCAATCAGTGTAATCGTTTCACCAGGAGCGCATTAACGCCTATGAATATGCTGGAAAAAATCCAGTCCCGACTGGAACACCTTAGCAAATCAGAACGAAAAGTCGCGGAAGTGATCCTCACCGCGCCGCAGCTGGCTATCCACTCCAGCATCGCCGCACTTGCGCAACAAGCGGAGGTCAGCGAACCGACGGTAAACCGCTTTTGCCGCAGTCTGGACACGCGCGGCTTCCCTGACTTTAAACTGCATCTGGCCCAGAGCCTCGCCAACGGCACGCCCTATGTTAATCGAAATGTCGATGAAGATGACAGTGTAGAAGCCTACACCGGCAAAATCTTCGAGTCGGCGATGGCAAGCCTCGATCATGTGCGTCAGTCCCTTGATATGGCAGCGGTTAATCGCGCCGTCGATCTGCTGACGCAGGCGAAAAAAATAGCCTTCTTCGGTCTGGGCTCTTCCGCGGCCGTCGCCCACGATGCGATGAACAAGTTTTTCCGCTTCAACGTGCCGGTGGTCTACTCCGATGACATTGTGCTGCAACGCATGAGCTGTATGAATTGTAGCGATGATGACGTCGTTATGCTGATTTCCCACACCGGCCGCACAAAAAGCCTGGTGGAGCTGGCGCATCTGGCGCGTGAAAATGATGCCATGGTGATTGCGCTGACCTCGGCGGGAACGCCGCTGGCGCGCGAAGCAACCCTTGCTATCACGCTAGATGTCCCTGAAGATACAGATATCTATATGCCGATGGTGTCCCGGCTTGCGCAACTGACGGTCATTGATGTGCTGGCGACCGGATTCACTTTGCGTCGCGGGGCGAAATTCCGGGATAACTTGAAGCGAGTCAAAGAAGCGCTCAAAGAATCGCGCTTTGATAAGGAACTGCTTATCAAAGACGATAATCATTAAGAGACCATAACAAAAACGGTAGTTACTTACGCTATTCGGTTAGCGGCCCTGCCTGTCACGGCGCGCGTAACCCGAATTCATGTTCACGCAACACCTCGTTATTTCAGTCAACGGAGTATTACATGTCCAGAAGGCTTCGCAGAACCAAAATCGTCACCACTTTAGGCCCGGCCACCGACCGCGATAACAACCTCGAAAAGGTTATCGCTGCTGGCGCTAACGTGGTGCGGATGAACTTCTCACACGGAACACCGGAAGATCATAAATTACGCGCGGACAAAGTGCGTGAGATTGCGGCAAAACTGGGACGTCATGTTGCTATCCTTGGCGATCTACAAGGACCGAAGATTCGCGTCTCCACCTTTAAGGAAGGTAAGGTTTTCCTTAACATCGGCGACAAATTCCTGCTCGACGCTAACCTTGGCAAAGGTGAAGGCGATAAAGAGAAAGTCGGTATCGACTATAAAGGCCTGCCCGCTGACGTGGTGCCGGGCGACATCCTGCTGCTGGATGATGGTCGCGTGCAGCTCAAAGTGCTGGACGTTCAGGGCATGAAGGTGTTCACCGAAGTGACCGTCGGTGGCCCGCTCTCTAACAACAAAGGCATCAACAAACTGGGCGGCGGCCTCTCTGCAGAAGCGCTGACCGATAAAGATAAAGCGGATATCGTGACCGCCGCGCTGATTGGCGTCGATTACCTCGCCGTATCCTTCCCGCGCTGCGGTGAAGATCTCAACTATGCACGTCGTCTGGCGCGTGATGCAGGTTGCGATGCGAAGATTGTCGCAAAAGTTGAGCGTGCGGAAGCGGTGTGCAGCCAGGATGCGATGGATGATGTGATCCTCGCCTCGGACGTGGTGATGGTTGCCCGTGGCGATCTGGGCGTTGAAATTGGCGACCCGGAACTGGTCGGCATCCAGAAAGCGCTGATTCGCCGTGCGCGCCAGCTGAACCGCGCGGTGATCACCGCCACGCAGATGATGGAGTCGATGATCACTAACCCGATGCCGACCCGCGCAGAAGTGATGGACGTAGCGAACGCCGTGCTCGACGGCACCGATGCGGTAATGCTCTCAGCGGAAACCGCCGCCGGGCAATACCCTTCTGAAACCGTTGCCGCGATGGCGCGCGTCTGCCTCGGCGCAGAGAAGATCCCCAGCATTAACGTCTCCAAGCACCGTCTCGATATTCAGTTCGACAATGTCGAAGAGGCGATTGCCATGTCGGCGATGTATGCCGCTAACCACCTGAAAGGCGTGACGGCGATCATCTCGATGACTGAATCAGGGCGTACCGCGCTGATGACCTCGCGTATCAGCTCCGGCCTGCCGATTTTTGCCCTCTCCCGCCACGAGCGTACTCTTAACCTGACCGCACTCTATCGCGGCGTGACGCCGGTCTATTTCGACAGCCATAACGACGGCGTTGCTGCGGCCAACGACGCGGTGAACCTGCTGCGTGATAAAGGCTACCTGCTCTCCGGCGATCTGGTGATTGTGACGCAGGGTGACGTGATGAGCACCATTGGCACCACCAACACCACGCGTATTCTGACCGTCGAATAACGGATTGCTCAGAATGCAAAAGGCCTCTCACAGTGAGAGGCCTTTTTTTGGCTATTTCTTTTTGTAGAGCTCTTTGCGCTTATAGGGCTCGATCTCACCCGGCTTGCGCGTTTTCAGCAGCTTCAGGATCCAGGTGTACTGCTCCGGATGCGGGCCGACAAAATTCTCCACCTCTTCATTCATCCGCCGCGCAATGGTGGTGTCATCCGCCGTCAGCAGATCGTCCATCGGCGGGCGCACCAGAATCGTCAGGCGATGCGTATCGGCATCGTAAACCGGGAACAGCGGCACCACGCGGGCGCGGCACACCTTCATCAGGCGACCAATCGCCGGCAGCGTCGCTTTGTAGGTGGCGAAGAAGTCGACGAACTCGCTCTGCTCGGGGCCGTGATCCTGATCCGGCAGATAGTATCCCCAGAAGCCGTTGCGTATTGAGTGGATAAAGGGCTTGATGCCGTCATTGCGCGCATGCAAGCGGCCACCGAAACGCAGGCGCACCTTGTTCCACATATAGTCGAAAACTTTGTTGCCCTGATTATGAAACATCGCCGCGATGCGCTTGCCCTGAGAGGACATCAGCATCGCCGGAATATCAACACCCCAGGCATGGGGCACGAGGAAAATGACGCGCTCATCGTTGCGGTGCATTTCGTCGATAATCTCTTTGCCCTGCCACTCAATACGGGAGGCAACTTTTTCCGTGCCGCGCAGCGCCATTTCAGCCATCAGCACCATCGCCTGCGGTGCGGTAGCAAACATATGATCGATGATCGCTTCGCGCTCGGCTTCACTCTTTTCCGGGAAGCAGTAGTAGAGGTTAATCTGCGCACGACGACGGGCGCTTTTTCCGCGTCGTCCGGCAAAACGTCCCAGTTTCGCCAGAAGCGGATCGCGAACAGAGGGCGGGATCAGGGCGACGCCGGCAAAAGCCAGCACCCCAAGCCAGGCGCCCCAGTGACGCGGATGGCGAAACTCGCCCTCAAACTGAGGAATGTATTCACTGTTATTTTTTTTCGTTTCCATGCATCGTCCGCTGGTCAAAAATCTCAACAAGATAAGGGGATAGTGTAGCGATGCGTTATCTTTCGCACAAAAGTAAAAGCCGATGCTAAGCAAGCACCGGCTTTGAACGCCTGATTATTACGCGAATTACTCCAGTCGCAGCTGAGGTAATACCTCTCTCACCTGCGCCAGGTAATCCTTACGATCCGAACCGCTCAGCCCTTCCGTTCTTGGCAGTTTGGCGGTCAGCGGGTTCACGGCCTGCTGATTGATCCATACTTCATAGTGCAGATGTGGCCCGGTGGAGCGCCCGGTGTTGCCCGAGAGCGCAATACGATCGCCACGTTTCACCTTCTGCCCCGGTTTCACCAGCAGCTTGCGCAGGTGCATGTAACGCGTGGTGTAGGTGCGCCCGTGGCGGATAGCAACATAGTTACCCGCCGCACCGCTGCGCTTCGCAATCACCACTTCACCGTCACCGACGGCTAGCACCGGCGTCCCCTGCGGCAGAGCAAAGTCGACGCCTTTGTGCGGCGCAACGCGCCCGGTGACCGGATTAAGGCGACGCGGGTTGAAGTTAGAGGAGACGCGGAACTGCTTCGCGGTCGGGAAACGCATAAACCCTTTCGCAAGGCCGGTGCCGTTACGATCGTAGAACTTGCCATCTTCGGCACGGAACGCGTAGTAATCTTTACCGTCGGAGCGCAAACGCACGCCGAGCAACTGGCTCTGCTCCTGCTTACCGTCAAGCATCTCACGGGACATCAATACTGAGAACTTATCGCCTTTTTTCAGTTTGCGGAAATCCATTTGCCACTGCATCGCTTTGATAACGGAGCTGATTTCGCCGCTGCTCATGCCGGCCTCTTTCGCACTGGCAACAAAACTGCCGCCGACGGTGCCATTCATCACCTTATTGACCCAGTCGCCCTGCTGCATCTCGCTGGACATCTTGAAGCCGTTTGCGGTGCGGTCATAGGTGCGGGTTTCGCGGCGTGACATCTCCCACGTCAGACGCTGTAAATCACCATCAGCGGTCAGCGTCCAGGAGAGCTGTTGGCCGATTTTCAGATTACGCAGCTCTTTATCCGCGGCGGCAAGCTGGCTGATGTTGCCCATATCTATGCCGTACTGGTTCAGGATGCTGCTGAGCGTATCGCCGGTTGAGACAACATATTCGTGTACACCAGCTTCGTTGGCGGTTTTCTCGTCCAGCTCATCTTGCGGAATATCGTCAACATCATCCGCCGTGGACTGGTCGATAGGTTCACTGGCTTCAGGCAGCAGCGAGCGGATTTCGCTTTTAGGCAGCTCGATGGCTTTGACAATCGGCGCGTTATTTTCGGGGTGATAAACGTAGGGCCGCCAGACGGCGACCGTGAGGGTCAGTACGGTGAGCGACCCCAGCATCACGCGATGGGGTCGCGGCAAATTGTTAAATGCCAGGGCGACAGAGCGGGCTATCTGTTGCACGTGTTCACTTCCTCGTTATTCTCCTTTCAGGCAGCTCGCATACTGGGAAGAGAGTTGTGTAAGGAACTGGGGATAGCTCTCTTTACCCAACTTGATACCGATGCCGAGTGGATCCAGCGTTCCCATGCGAACGGAGGTTCCTCGTGCAACAGCTTCAACGACCGCTGGCCTGAACTGTGGCTCAGCAAAAACGCAGACCGCTTTTTGCTCAACCAACTGTGTTCTGATTTCATGTAAACGCTGCGCACCAGGCTGAATTTCAGGGTTGACGGTAAATTGACCCAGCGGAGTCAGACCGTACTGTTTTTCAAAGTAGCCATAGGCGTCATGAAAAACGAAATACCCCTTCCCTTTCAGCGGTGCCAGCTCGTTACCGACCTGCTTATTGGCCTGGGCTAATGATGCCTCAAATGCCTTCAGGTTGGCGTCCAGCTTGGCTCGACTTTGCGGCATAACTTCCACTAATTTATCGTGGATTGCAACCGCCGAAAGCCGTGCAATCTCTGGGCTTAACCACAAATGCATGTTGTATTCGCCATGATGGTGATGATGCTCACTATTTTCGTCGTGATCGTGACCTTCATGACCCTCATGCTCATCTTCATCCGCGCCTTTCATCAGCTGCGATTTCACGCCGTCGAGTTGCGCCATCACCACCTGTTTTTGCGCAGGTACCTGCTGAGCAGAACGTACCATAAACGCTTCCATTTCCGGACCAACCCAAAAAAGTAAGTCCGCGTTTTGCAAGCGTTTTACATCAGACGGACGCAGAGAATAATCATGCTCGGAGGCACCATCTGGCAGGATAACTTCGGTGGTGGTCACGCCATCTGTAATAGCGGATGCAATAAAGCCCAGCGGCTTAAGAGAAGTGACGACGGCGGCGTTAGCGGATTGTGCTGTCAAGGTGAGAAACGCAGCGGAAAGCGCTGCGCAAAGAAGCGTATTTTTATGTAACATAATGCGTCTATTCATCATAAGTAGTGTGTGGAATGTGATATTATAACATTCGACAACTTCTGCAACCCCTTAAATGCTATGACGAATCTTATAACGCTTGAAAATGTCAGCGTAGCTTTCGGTCAACGCCGCGTGCTCTCTGACATCTCTTTAAATTTGCGTCCAGGTAAAATTCTGACGCTGCTCGGACCTAACGGCGCGGGAAAATCGACGCTGGTGCGCGTCGTGCTTGGCCTGGTAGCACCCGACGCGGGGGTTATCAAGCGCGACAAAGCGTTGCGCATCGGTTATGTGCCGCAAAAATTACAGCTCGACGCCACGCTTCCTCTTACTGTAGGCCGCTTTATGCGTTTGCGCCCCGGCACGCGTAAAGACGATCTTATTCCGGCACTGAAACGCGTGCAGGCCGCACATCTGATTGACGCCCCGATGCAGAAACTCTCCGGCGGCGAAACGCAGCGCGTGCTGCTCGCCCGCGCCCTGCTCAATCAACCTCAACTGCTGGTGCTGGACGAGCCGACCCAGGGCGTTGACGTTAACGGCCAGGTCTCGCTCTACAATTTAATCGACGAGTTGCGCAAAGAGCTGGATTGCGCGGTGCTGATGGTGTCGCACGATCTACACCTGGTAATGGCTAAGACCGATGAAGTCCTCTGCCTCAACCACCATATCTGCTGCTCCGGTACGCCGGAAGTGGTCTCCATGCATCCCGAATTTATTTCCATGTTCGGCCATCGCGGCGCAGAGCAGCTTGGCATTTACCGCCACAACCATAATCACCGCCACGATCTTCAGGGCCGCATTATTTTACGCCAGGGTAACGGACACTCATGATTGAACTTTTACTGCCCGGCTGGCTGGCCGGGGTTATGCTCGCCTGCGCCGCCGGGCCGCTTGGCTCTTTTGTCGTCTGGCGACGGATGTCCTACTTCGGCGATACGCTGGCGCATGCGTCTCTGCTCGGCGTCGCCTTTGGTTTGCTGCTGGATGTCAACCCGTTCTACGCGGTAATTGCCGTCACGTTACTGCTGGCCGCAGGTCTGGTATGGCTGGAGAAGCGTCCCCATCTGGCGATCGACACGCTGCTGGGCATTATGGCGCATAGCGCGCTCTCGCTTGGCCTGGTGGTGGTCAGCCTGATGTCCAACATCCGCGTGGATTTGATGGCATATCTGTTTGGCGACCTGCTGGCCGTTACGCCCGAGGATCTGATTGTTATCGCCCTCGGTGTGGTGCTGGTGGTGGGGATCTTACTCTGGCAGTGGCGCAACCTGCTGTCGATGACCATCAGCCCGGAGCTGGCCTTTGTCGACGGCGTGAAATTACAGCGCGTGAAGCTGCTGCTGATGCTGGTCACCGCCCTGACCATTGGCGTGGCGATGAAGTTTGTCGGTGCGCTGATCATCACCTCCCTGCTAATCATCCCGGCCGCCACGGCGCGGCGCTTTGCCCGCACGCCGGAGCAGATGGCCGCAGTGGCTGTCGGCGTAGGAATAATTGCCGTCACCGGCGGGCTGACCTTCTCCGCCTTCTACGACACGCCAGCAGGCCCCTCTGTGGTGCTCTGCGCCGCGGTGCTGTTTATCTTCAGCATGTTGAAAAAGAGCGCCAGCTAAATTCTCATCCTCTGCCAGCGCCGCCCGGCGCTGGCTCTGCGTATCAGGGCATTTCCGGCGGCGTAATGCCGAAGTGATCCCAGGCGCGCGGCGTCGCCATGCGGCCGCGCGGCGTACGCTGTAAAAAGCCCTGCTGAATCAGATAAGGCTCCAGCACATCTTCAATGGTCTCGCGCTCTTCACCAATCGCCGCAGCGAGGTTATCCAGCCCGACCGGACCGCCAAAGAATTTATCAATCACCGCCAGCAGTAGTTTGCGGTCCATATAGTCGAAGCCCTGGGCATCGACATTAAGCATATCGAGCGCCTGGGCGGCAATCTCTGCATTGATATCGCCATCGTGCTTCACTTCAGCGAAATCGCGTACGCGCCGCAGCAGGCGGTTGGCGATACGCGGTGTGCCGCGTGAACGGCGCGCCACTTCCAGCGCACCCTCTTCGCTCAGTTCCAGCCCCATAAAACGCGCGCTGCGCCCGACGATATGTTGCAGGTCGGCCACCTGGTAAAACTCCAGGCGCTGGACAATGCCAAAGCGATCGCGCAGCGGCGAAGTCAGCGAACCGGCGCGGGTCGTTGCGCCAATCAGCGTAAAGGGCGGCAGATCGATTTTGATGGAGCGCGCGGCCGGGCCTTCACCAATCATGATATCGAGCTGGTAATCTTCCATTGCCGGGTAGAGCACCTCTTCCACCACCGGCGACAGGCGATGAATTTCATCGATAAACAGCACGTCATGGGGTTCAAGGTTGGTGAGCATGGCGGCCAGATCGCCCGCTTTTTCCAGCACCGGGCCGGAGGTGGTGCGCAGATTAACGCCCATCTCGTTAGCGACGATATTTGCCAGCGTCGTTTTACCCAGACCGGGCGGGCCGAAAATCAGCAGGTGATCCAGCGCATCGCCGCGCAGTTTCGCCGCCTGGATAAAGATCTCCATTTGCGAGCGCACCTGCGGCTGACCGATATACTCATCCAGCAGCTTTGGTCGAATCGCCCGATCCGCAACTTCTTCTACAATTGTGCTGGCGGCGGCAACCAGGCGGTCTGCTTCAATCATCCTCTACCTCACAACGCTGCACGCAGCGCTTCACGGATCAGGGTTTCACTGTTGGCGTCCGGACGCGCGATCTTGCTGATCATCCGGCTCGCTTCCTGCGGTTTATAGCCCAGCGACACCAGCGCGGCAACGGCTTCTTGCTCAGCATCATCCGTAGAGGGGCTTGCTGGCGACGCCAGCACCAAATCTGCCGCCGGGGTAAAGAGATCGCCATGCAGCCCTTTAAAGCGGTCTTTCATCTCAACAATCAGGCGCTCAGCGGTTTTCTTGCCAATGCCCGGCAGCTTGATGAGTGCGGCGGGATCTTCACGCTCAACGGCATTCACAAACTGCTGCGCCGACATACCAGAGAGGATCGCCAGCGCCAGCTTCGGCCCAACGCCGTTAGTTTTAATCAGCTCACGAAACAGGGTGCGCTCCTGCTTGTTGTTAAAGCCGTAGAGCAGTTGCGCATCTTCGCGCACCACAAACTGCGTAAAGACGGTCGCCTCTTTGCCGGCGTCCGGCAATTCATAGAAGCAGGTCATCGGCATATGAACTTCATACCCTACCCCACCAACCTCGAGCAGGACCAGCGGGGGTTGTTTTTCGACAATAATGCCTCTGAGTCTGCCTATCACGTGACGCTCCTGCGCTAAGTGCTAAAAAAGTAATGCTGTATCATAAAAAAAGGCTGGATAGATATCCAGCCGATAATGAAGGAAAAAGCGCGAGCGTGCTTCCGGAATGGAAGTAACAGAGGAGATTACCCATCACACTCGCAGCGTTTTATTCGGGTTTAACGTAACCGACCGCGTGCCAGATTGAGCCTTGTGCTGCTCACCTGTAATGCGTTCTGGCTGACATGACAGTGGGTAATGGCGATCGCCAGCGCATCGGCGGCATCTGCCTGCGGGTTGGCCGGGAGTTTCAGCAGCGTGCGCACCATGTGCTGCACCTGGCTCTTCTCCGCGCTACCAATGCCGACCACCGTCTGCTTAACCTGACGAGCGGCATACTCAAAAACCGGTAAGTCCTGATTGACGGCGGCGACAATCGCCACGCCGCGCGCCTGTCCCAGTTTCAGCGCCGAGTCGGCGTTTTTCGCCATAAACACCTGTTCGATAGCGAAAAAATCCGGCTGAAACTGAGTGATGATCTCCGACACGCCCGCATAAATCAGCTTCAGGCGCGACGGCAGATCGTCAACTTTCGTGCGGATGCAGCCGCTGCCAAGGTAGGTCAGCTGGCGGCCTGTCTGGCGAATCACACCATAACCGGTGATACGTGAACCCGGGTCGATCCCGAGAATAATCGCCATTATTCCTCTCCGCTTAACGCAATAATCCTGGTGATGCTGGATACTCAAAACAGTTCGCAGGAAGCCGGCTACCCGGTGCGTTCCCGGCCACACAGATTAGCAATGTGACCGGGGCGCGAGGCGAGCTAACGCCCTGCGGGCTGCAAGCTATTACAGGGTTGCCGCCACTTCGTCGGAGATCTCACCGTTGTGGTAAACCTCCTGCACATCGTCGCAATCTTCCAGCATATCGATCAGGCGCAGCAGTTTCGGCGCGGTTTCCGCATCCATATCCGCTTTGGTTGACGGGATCATCGACACTTCAGCGTTGTCCGCTTTTAGACCGGCAGCTTCCAGCGCATCGCGCACGGCACCCATCTCTTCCCAGGCGGTGTAAACATCAATCGCACCGTCGTCGTAAGTCACAACGTCTTCAGCACCCGCTTCCAGCGCCGCTTCCATAATGGTGTCTTCGTCGCCCGCTTCGAAAGAGATCACCCCTTTCTTGCTGAACAGATAGGCAACGGAACCGTCGGTACCCAGGTTGCCGCCGCACTTGCTGAAGGCGTGACGCACTTCAGCAACGGTACGGTTACGGTTGTCACTCAGACACTCGACCATCACCGCGGTGCCGCCAGGGCCGTAACCTTCATAAATGATGGTTTCCATGTTCGCGTCGTCATCGCCGCCGACGCCGCGTGCGATGGCGCGGTTCAGGGTGTCACGGGTCATATTGTTGGAGAGCGCTTTATCTACCGCCGCGCGCAGACGCGGGTTAGAAGCGATATCGCCGCCGCCCAGACGTGCTGCTGTTACCAGCTCACGAATAATTTTGGTGAAGATCTTACCGCGTTTGGCATCCTGTGCCGCTTTGCGGTGTTTGGTGTTGGCCCATTTACTGTGACCTGCCATAAAAAATTCTCCAGAAAAAACCGCCGTTCAGGCGGCGTTAATAACAAATTCTTCAATCGCCTGCCGGTTGCTCCACGACTTGGTCAATGCCGCCGCAGCGGGCGCATCGAGCCAGCGGTATGCCAGGTGTTCGGTAAACACAATCGGGCATTCGTGGGGCAGCGCTAAACAAAACCAGGATTCGGTGTTGTGAGTTACACCCGGCGCGTAGCGATGACGTAAATGACTGAAAATTTCAAATTCCACCGTGCGCTGGCAGTCAATCAGACGATGCGGCGCTGCGCCGACATCGATGTTGACCTCTTCCATGACTTCGCGCGCGGCGGCCTGCAATGCGCTTTCACCCGGCTCCAGGCTGCCGGTAACCGACTGCCAGAACTCGGGATCGTCGCGTCGCTGCAACATCAGCACCCGTTTTGTCTCTTCGGCATAAATCACCACCAGCACAGAAACGGGATGCTTAAAGGACATCTTATTTATTCTCCGGCGTCTCTTTTTTGATAACAGAGATACCGAGTTCCGCCAGCGCGGTCGGGTTGCCAAAGCTCGGCGCTTCGGTCATCAGGCAGGCCGCAGCCGTGGTTTTCGGGAATGCGATAACGTCACGGATGTTGTCGGTGCCGGTCAGCAGCATGGTCAGGCGGTCGAGACCAAACGCCAGGCCCGCGTGCGGCGGCGTGCCATATTTCAGGGCGTCGAGCAGGAAGCCGAACTTCTCGCGCTGCTCCTGCTCATTGATACCAAGAATGCCAAACACCGTCTGCTGCATTTCGCCGTTATGAATACGTACGGAACCGCCGCCCACTTCGTAGCCGTTGATAACCATATCGTAGGCGTTAGCGATCGCCGTTTCCGGTGCCGCTTTCAGCTCAGCCGGGCTCATGTCGCGCGGCGCGGTGAACGGGTGGTGCATCGCCGTCAGGCCACCTTCGCCGTCGTCTTCGAACATCGGGAAGTCGATAACCCACAGCGGCGCCCATTTGTTTTCGTCGGTCAGGCTCAGGTCTTTACCCAGCTTCAGACGCAGCGCGCCCAGCGCATCGGCAACCACTTTCTTGTTGTCGGCGCCGAAGAAGATCATGTCGCCATCCTGCGCGCCGGTGCGCGACAGAATTTCGCTGACGATCTCAGCGTTGAGGAATTTCGCTACCGGGCTGGTAATGCCCTCGAGGCCTTTCGCCGCTTCGTTAACTTTGATGTAGGCCAGACCTTTCGCGCCGTAAATTTCGACGAACTTGCCGTAGTCATCAATCTGCTTACGGCTAAGCTGCGCGCCGCCCGGCACACGCAGTGCGGCAACGCGGCCTTTGGCATCGTTGGCCGGGCCTGAGAAGACTTTAAACTCGACCGCTTTCAGCAGGTCGGCAACGTCCACCAGCTCCATCGGGTTACGCAGATCCGGCTTATCGGAGCCGTAACGACGCTCGGCTTCGGCAAAGGTCATGATCGGGAACTCACCGAGATCGACGCCGTTCACTTCCTGCCACAGCTGGCGAACCAGCGCTTCCATCACTTCACGCACCTGCGGCGCGGTCATAAAGGAAGTTTCCACATCGATCTGGGTAAATTCCGGCTGACGGTCAGCGCGCAGATCTTCATCGCGGAAGCATTTAACGATCTGGTAGTAACGGTCGAAGCCGGACATCATCAGCAGCTGTTTGAAAAGCTGTGGGGACTGCGGCAGCGCGTAGAATTTGCCTTTATGCACGCGGCTCGGGACCAGGTAATCACGCGCGCCTTCCGGCGTCGCTTTGGTCAGCATCGGCGTTTCGATGTCGAGGAAACCGTGGTCATCCATAAAGCGGCGCACGAAGCTGGTGATTTTCGCACGGGTCTTCAGGCGCTGCGCCATCTCAGGGCGGCGCAGGTCGAGGTAGCGGTACTTCAGACGCGCTTCTTCGGTGTTGACGTGGTTAGAATCGAGCGGCAGCGCGTCGGCGCGGTTGATGATGGTCAGTTCGGTGGCGAAAACTTCCACTTCACCGGTGGCCATCTCTTTGTTGGCATTTTTGCCTTCGCGGGCGCGGACAGTACCGGTAATTTGAATGCAGAACTCATTACGCAGTTCAGAGGCGAGCTGGAACGCATCCTGACGGTCCGGGTCGAAAAACACCTGCACGATGCCTTCACGATCGCGCATATCGATAAAGATAAGGCTACCGAGGTCACGACGGCGGTTGACCCACCCACAAAGCGTTACTTGCTGTCCGACATGGGACTGATTGAGCTGCCCGCAATATACTGTACGCATGAGATATCCCTTAATTAGCTGCGCATCACCCACCACCTGCGGCGCAGGCGCGCTGGGGGCAGCTATTTTCGTATGTCACATCTGGATGAAAAAAGGGGGCTATTATACTGGAAATAATGACCCACGATAAGCCCGCTACCGACTGTACGCACGTTTGCTGCGCGCTTATTGCGCATTCTCACAAAATTTAACAAAAATTGTAAACCCGGCGCGCGGAAAGAGCGCGTAAGGTAACGCCCCAATGCGATTATTTTTTCAGGAGTGAACATGCTGGAACTCAACACGGCGAAAACGGCACTGGTGGTTATCGATCTTCAGGAAGGCATTCTGCCCTTTGCCGGCGGCCCGTATACCGCGCAGGACGTCGTAACACGTTCGGCACGGCTGGCCGAGAAGTTTCGTGCCAACGGCGCGCCGGTGGTACTGGTGCGCGTCGGCTGGTCGGCGGATTTTGCCGAAGCGCTGAAACAGCCAGTGGATGCCGCGATGGGCGGTCACAGCCTGCCGGAAAACTGGTGGAATTACCCGGCAGCGCTTGGCAAACAGGCGAGCGATATTGAGGTAACAAAACGCCAGTGGGGCGCTTTTTATGGCACCGATCTGGAAATGCAGCTGCGCCGCCGCGGTATCGACACCATCGTGCTGTGCGGCATTTCGACCAATATCGGCGTCGAATCCACCGCCCGCAACGCCTGGGAGATGGGCTTTTCGCTGGTTATCGCTGAAGATGCCTGCAGCGCCGCCGATGCCGAACAGCATCAGGGCAGCATGAAAAACATCTTCCCGCGCATCGGTCGCGTGCGCAGCAGCGAAGAGATTATCGCCGCGTTATGATCTATATCGGCCTGCCGCAGTGGTCGCACCCGAAATGGGTGCGCCTTGGGATCACCTCTCTTGAGGAGTATGCCCGTCACTTCAATTGTGTCGAAGGCAACACCACTCTTTATGCGCTACCGAAAGCGGAGATTGTCGCGCGCTGGCACGATCAGACCAGCGATGATTTCCGCTTCTGCTTTAAGTTTCCCGCCACCATTTCCCATCAGGCGGCGCTGCGTAACTGTGATGATCTAACCCACGAATTTTTTAGCCGCATGTCGCCGCTCGCCGGCAGGATTGGCCAATACTGGCTCCAGTTGCCAGCGACCTTTGGCCCGCGCGATCTCCCCGCGCTGTGGGCTTTTCTTGATGCGCTGCCCGCAGGCTTTACCTACGGTGTTGAAGTGCGCCACCCCGCCTTCTTTGAAAAAGGCGAAGAGGAGAAAGCCCTTAACCAGGGGTTGCACGCCCGCAAAGTCAACCGCGTGATGCTCGACAGCCGCCCGGTGCACAGCGCGAAACCGCACAGCGAAGCAGTGCGTGAAGCCCAGCGCAAGAAGCCGAAAGTGCCGGTGCACGCGCTGGTTACCGCTGAGCATCCGATGGTGCGCTTTATCGGCAGTGACGATATGGCGCAGAACCGCGAACTCTTCGCCGTCTGGTTAAACAAGCTGCCGACCTGGGAGCAGACCACCACGCCCTATCTGTTTCTGCATACGCCCGATATCGCCCACGCTCCCGAGCTGGTTGAGACCCTGTGGCAGGATCTTCGCACCGCGATGCCGATCGTCGGCGAAGCCCCCTCCTTGCCGTTACAATCTTCTCTTTTTTAAGCGCAGCACCTATCATTGATGGGCCATCGCCGTAACCTTAAAGGGAGTTTGTATGGTAAGCGCGTTGTATGCCGTGCTGGGTGCATTGTTACTGGTTAAATTTGCTTCTGATGTGATTCGTCTGCGTATGCAGTACCGTGTGAGCTTTGGCGACGGCGGGTTTAGTGAGTTGCAGAACGCGATGCGTATTCACGGCAACGCCGTTGAGTACATTCCCATTGCCATGATCCTGCTGCTGTTTATGGAGATGAACGGCGCGCAAAACTGGATGGTGCATCTCTGCGGCATGATGCTGATTGTCGGCCGCCTGATGCACTACTACGGTTTGCATCACCGGCTTCTCTACTGGCGGCGTTACGGGATGGGCGCAACGCTCTGCTCCCTGCTGCTGATGGTACTGGCGAATGTGTGGTATATGCCCTGGGAGTTGGTTTTCTCCCTGCGTTAGCGCACAATACGCCCCTTTGTTTTCCCGGATATTTACACTATGTCTCACCGCGACACGCTTTTTTCCGCGCCTATCGCCCGCCTCGGCGACTGGACCTTCGATGAACGGGTAGCTGAAGTCTTCCCGGATATGATCCAGCGTTCCGTTCCGGGTTACTCCAATATTATTTCGATGATCGGCATGCTGGCGGAGCGCTTTGTGCAGCACGGCACGCAGGTTTACGATCTCGGCTGCTCGCTGGGCGCCGCCACCCTCTCGGTGCGCCGCAATATTCATCATGAAAATTGCAAAATTATTGCCGTCGACAACTCGCCCGCAATGGTTGAACGCTGCCGCCGTCATATCGACGCCTATAAAGCGCCGACGCCGGTTGAGGTGATTGAGGGCGATATTCGCGATATCGAGATCAACAACGCCTCGCTGGTGGTGCTCAACTTCACCCTGCAATTTCTCGAACCCGACGACCGCCTGAAGCTGCTGCAAAAAGTCTGCCAGGGGCTGAACCCGGGCGGCGCACTGGTGTTGTCAGAGAAATTCAGTTTTGAAGATCACACCGTCGGCGAACTGCTGTTCAACATGCACCACGATTTCAAACGCGCCAATGGTTACAGCGAGCTGGAGATTAGCCAGAAGCGCAGCATGCTGGAAAATGTGATGCTGACGGACTCCGTCGAAGCGCACAAAGCGCGCCTGCGCACCGCGGGTTTTGAGCACAGCGAATTGTGGTTCCAGTGCTTTAACTTTGGCTCACTGGTGGCACTGAAGGCGGCGCAGTCATGATTGAGTTTGGCCGTTTTTATCAGCAGATCGCCACCGGTCCCCTCGCCCACTGGCTGGAGACTTTACCGGCGCAAATCGCCGCCTGGCAGCGCGAAACCCTGCATGGGCAGTTCAAGCAGTGGAACAACGCCGTGGAATTTCTGCCCAGCCTGACGCCGGATTCGCTCGATTTCGTCAACGGCGTCACCGCGCGCAGTGCCGAACCGTTAAGCGCCGGGCAGTTAAAAGGGATGGAGACGCTGCTCCGTAACCTGATGCCGTGGCGTAAAGGGCCGTTTTCACTCTACGGTCTTGATATCGACACCGAATGGCGCTCGGACTGGAAGTGGGATCGCGTTTTGCCGCACCTTTCTGACCTGCGCGGCCGCACTATTCTGGATGTCGGCTGCGGTAGCGGGTATCACTTGTGGCGCATGATTGGCGCGGGTGCGCAACTGGCAGTCGGTATCGACCCGACGCAGCTTTTTCTCTGCCAGTTTGAAGCGGTACGTAAGTTATTAGGCGACGATCGCCGTGCGCATCTGCTGCCGCTCGGCATTGAGCAGTTGCCTGCACTGAATGCCTTCGACACAGTCTTTTCCATGGGCGTGCTCTACCACCGCCGCTCGCCGCTGGAGCATCTCTGGCAGTTGAAAGATCAACTGGTTAAAGAGGGTGAACTGGTGCTGGAAACGCTGGTGGTGGAAGGTGACGAAAACACCGTGCTGGTGCCGGGCGACCGCTACGCACAGATGCGCAACGTCTACTTTATCCCCTCCGCGCTGGCGCTGAAAAACTGGCTGGAGAAGTGTGGCTTTGTCGATGTGCGCATCGTCGATGCCAACGTCACAAGCTGCGATGAGCAGCGCCGTACGTCGTGGATGGTAACCGAATCGCTGGCCGATTTCCTCGATCCGAACGATCGCACTAAAACGGTGGAAGGCTACCCTGCGCCGCTGCGCGCGGTGCTGATTGCCCGTAAACCGTAGACAAAAAAAGACCCCTGTTAATGGCAGGGGCCTGGTACAAGCAAGCATCACATTGGGCGACATGATGCGGCGGTAAAAACGGTTACTGGCGGTAGTTAACAATCAGCGCTTTCATCTCTGCTACGGCCTCTTTGTCGACGCCGTAGCGGGCATATTCATCGGCGCTCGCGTCGGATGACATCGATAATCCGCTGTTGCGATAGCGCATCGGCGACGCTGTCCAGCGTCCTGCCGAGCTATGCACCTCTTTCACACCGGCGCGAAGAAAGAGTTCAAGGTTGTCAGGACGCACGCCTGCGCCAGCCATAATGATTGGAACACCGGGAAGTGCATTTAGTTCCGTAATAAGTGAAACTCCTTTTTCCGCCGTCGCCTGCTGTCCGGATGTCAGGATGCGCGCCACGCCTGATTGTGCCAAGATTTCAACGGCCTGGTACGGATCGGCGCACATATCGAAGGCGCGATGAAAGGTCACCGCCATCCCCTCTGCGGCGCGCATTATCTGCGCCATTCTCGCCACATCGACTTCGCCGTCCTCATTCAGCACGCCGGTCACCACGCCCGGAAAGCCCATTTCGCGCACCCGCGCGATATCCGCCAGCAGCACTTGAAACTCATCATCGCGGTAGCAAAAATCGCCGCCGCGCGGTCGCACAATCGGATGGACGGTAATGGTCACCGCCTCACGCACCGCCTGCAACGCGCCAAACGATGGCGTCAGACCGCCCTCTTTCGGCGCGGCGCAAAACTCAATACGATCGGCTCCGTGCTGCTCGGCGATAAGCGCATCCTCAACGCCGTAACAGCAGATCTCCAGTAATGTCATCACTTCTCCTTTTCCTCTTATCGCCCGCGCAAGCTGGCCTCACGCCTTGACTTTACTGCTCGCTGGCAACAATCGCTTCAATGCTCCATGGGTGAAACTTCACCGTCACTTTGCCGTCAGTCACCGCCAGCGTCGGGTTGGGCAGCCGCTCGCGCTCGCCTTTTGGCGCGCTGGTTTTTACCGCAATCCCCGGCTGGCTCAGCCCTTCATCGGCCAGCAGCGCCAGCGCCCGGGCGTTCAGCGTTTCCACCTCGCCAGGCAGGACGATTTCAATATGCTCCCACCCTTCATGGGGATAGCGCTTTTCACCCGGCCAGGGCAGCTCCACCACGCTGAACTGCCAGTGCGCAACGCAGACCGGCTCGTGCAATTTAAACAGGCAGATGGGGCGGCCATTAATGATATTTTCCGACAGCAGTTCGCCGCACTGCTCAAACCCGCGCCGCCAGCGCTCCGCCGTGGCGTTCTGGTGACAACGCAGGGAGATATGATCGGCATCTAAGGGTGCGATAGCCAGCCCAAGACGGGAAGTGAAATTTTGCAGATCCGTCGTAAAACGCGGCAGATCTTCCACGATATCCTGCAACTCTTCGATAGTTTGCCAATGGCGCATAACAGTGCTCGCAACTCATAACAAAGCGCATAATCTACCGTGTTATGCGGTGCTGACGCCACCGGGCATTTGCAGTATACTCCCGCCTTTCATAAACACCCGGACGCCGCCCTCTTTCGCGGCGTCGCAAATGTAAGGTATCCCGGTGAATATTCAGGCACTTCTCTCAGAAAAAGTCAGTCAGGCCATGATTGCGGCAGGCGCCCCCGCAGAGTGCGAAGCGCAGGTGCGGCAGTCAGCAAAAGTTCAGTTTGGCGACTATCAGGCTAACGGCGTGATGGCAGTTGCCAAAAAACTGGGTATGGCCCCGCGACAACTCGCTGAGCAAGTTCTGACTCACCTCTCCCTCGATGGCATTGCCCACAAAGTGGAGATTGCCGGTCCTGGTTTTATCAATATCTTCCTCGCGCCGGAGTTTCTCGCTGAAAACGTTGATCGGGCGCTGAAATCCGATCGCCTTGGCGTCAGTGTTCCGCAGCCGCAAACCATTGTCGTGGACTACTCCGCGCCGAACGTGGCGAAAGAGATGCACGTCGGCCACCTGCGCTCCACCATCATCGGCGACGCCGCGGTGCGCACTCTTGAGTTCCTCGGTCACAATGTGATCCGCGCAAACCATGTCGGCGACTGGGGCACCCAGTTCGGCATGCTGATCGCCTTCCTCGAGCTTAAGCAGCAGGAGAACGCAGGCGAAATGGCGCTGGCGGACCTGGAAGGGTTCTACCGCGAAGCGAAAAAGCACTACGACGAAGATGCCGCCTTTGCCGAGCGCGCGCGCAGCTACGTGGTTAAGCTGCAGGGTGGCGATGAGTACTGCCGCGAGATGTGGCGCAAGCTGGTCGATATCACCATGAGCCAGAACCAGCAGGCCTATGAGCGCCTGAACGTTACCCTGACGCGCAAAGATGTGATGGGTGAAAGCCTCTACAACCCGATGCTGCCGGGCATCGTCGCCGATCTGAAAGCCAAAGGGCTGGCAGTTGAGAGCGAAGGTGCCACCGTGGTCTTCCTCGACGAATACAAAAACAAAGAGGGCGAACCGATGGGCGTCATCATCCAGAAGAAGGATGGCGGCTACCTCTACACCACCACGGATATCGCCTGCGCCAAGTACCGTTATGAAACCCTGCATGCCGATCGCGTGCTCTACTACATCGACTCCCGTCAGCACCAGCATCTGATGCAGGCGTGGACCATCGTGCGTAAAGCGGGCTATGTGCCGGAGTCGGTGCCGCTGGAGCACCACATGTTCGGCATGATGCTGGGCAAAGATGGCAAGCCGTTTAAAACCCGCGCGGGCGGGACAGTGAAACTCTCCGATCTGCTGGACGAAGCGCTGGAGCGCGCACGTCGCCTGGTGGCGGAGAAGAACCCGGAAATGCCGGCGGATGAGCTGGAGAAGCTGGCGAATGCGGTTGGTATTGGCGCGGTGAAATATGCCGACCTGTCGAAAAACCGCACCACCGATTACGTCTTCGACTGGGACAATATGCTGGCGTTTGAGGGTAACACCGCGCCGTATATGCAGTACGCCTATACCCGCGTGCTGTCGGTGTTCCGCAAAGCGGGCATTGAAGAGCAGGTGCTGGAAAACGCGCAGGTGGCGATCCGCGAAGAGCGTGAAGCGCAGCTGGCCGCGCGTCTGCTGCAGTTTGAAGAGACCCTGAGCGTGGTTGCCCGTGAAGGTACGCCGCACGTGATGTGCGCCTACCTTTACGATGTCGCTGGCCTCTTCTCCGGCTTTTACGAGCACTGCCCGATCCTTACCGCCGAAAGCGATGAGATCCGCCTGAGCCGCCTGAAGCTGGCGCTGCTAACGTCGAAAACCCTGAAGCTGGGTCTGGAGACGCTGGGCATCGAAACCGTCGAGCGTATGTAATTGCCATGCCGTTGCCTGATGGCGCTTCGCTTATCAGGCCTACGGTTTACCCAGCCAATATGAACGCGTAGGCCGGATAAGGCGTTAGCCGCCATCCGGCATCAGGTTGCGCAGAGTGGCTGGTGATGGATAACATCTCCAACGCTATCCCAATAAAAAACCCCGGCTCGCCGGGGTTTTTATTTTCATCGCACTCAAAAATATTTGCGCAGATACTCGGTCAAACAGAGCATCGCCATCGCCTGACCGTAGGGCATGGAGGTTAACGGGATCTGGCGATAAAACTCGAGATTGCTGCCCATCCCTGTGCCGAATGAGACCTGCAACAGCTCCCCTTCCGGCGAGATATTTTCGACAATCGCTTTCACCGCCCGCTCGGCGACCGGCGCGTAATCGGCGCTGATATAACGCTTGCGCAACGCCTTCAGCATGCCATAGGCAAACCCGGCGGTGGCGGAAGCTTCGAGATAAGAGTCGGGATCGTCCAGCAGCGTATGCCACAGCCCGCTCTGATGCTGGCATTTTGCCAGCGCCGCAACCTGCGCATTCAACACCTGCACCAGATAACGGCGCACGGCGTTATTCTCCGGCAGATCCACCAGCTCGAGAAAATCGGGGATCACAATGGTCAACCAGCTGTTGCCACGCGCCCAGCGCGCTTTCGCGAAGTTGTGCATCCCCTCGTAGTTCCAGCCGTGGAACCACAGCCCGGTTTCGCGATCCATCAGGTTTTGCACATGCAGCAGGAACTGGTAGACCGCCTCTTCCACATATTCGGGTTTGTTGAGCAATTTGCCGATCTTCGCCAGCGGCAGCACCGTCATCATCAGCGTGTCGTCCCACATCTGCTGGTGATTCTCTTCCGCCAGCGTGATGTGCTGCATGCCGCCGTGATCGGTGCGCGGCATCTCACTCATCGCCCACTCGGCCCAGCTCTCCAGCCAGGGAAGAAAGGCCGGGTTGCGCGTCTCTTCATAGCGGTACGCCAGCGTCAGGAACGGCGCCATGGTATTGACGTTTTTGGTGGTTGCCCCCTCGGCAAAGCGATCGGCAAACCAGCTATCAATCACGCCAAGAATGTACTCATCGCCGGTCTGGCGATAATACTGATACATCCCATACAGCCCGACGCCGTGCGTCCACTCCCATCCGGCCCAGCCTTTAGTGTCAATCACACGACCATCGTCGAGACGGAGTAAAAATTCGCCGCTATCATCGTGAATGTTGACGAGATTGTGCGTCACCTTGCGGATCAACGCTTTCAGTTCATCACGGGCGATAAAACGCTCTGGCTGACGCAGTAACGGGCTCTGTTTGACAGGCCAAACCTTCATAGTATTAACCTCAGTTATAAGTCGATTTCAGATGCGCCTCTTTCAGCGTGGGCGCAGCCGGTTTATTGCGATTCAGGAAACCAATGTTGTTATTACCCCACAGGGACTCATACGGCATCCCCGCCAGCATCTCGACCGTCTCACGCGCCTCTGGCGTGATGTTCTCAGGCATTGCGCGGCCGTTCTGGCGCATTTTTGCCGTCTCAGCACGCAGCACGCTGTGGGTTTTCAGGTTGAGCTTAAAGCGCAGCGAGACGAGGAAACCACAGCAGAGCACGGCGACGGTGCCGAAACACATAACCATCAAAATGGTGTGGCTCACTTCCGGTAGCTGGGTTTTCTGTCCGGAGACAAAACCGGAGGCCTGCATCACAATGCCCACCAGCATCACTGCGCCCGCCTGCGAGGCTTTACGGGTCAGCGTCATGATCCCGGCGAAGATCCCCTCCCGGCGCTGGCCGGTAACCACTTCATCGATATCAGCGATATAGGTGTAGGTATTCCATGGCACATAGTTGATGCCGCCGCGTCCCAGACCCGCCACGGCAGAGATCAGCAGTAGCAGCGAGTAGACATCGCTTAAGCCCGCGTAGTAGAGCACCGCGTAGGAGACGGCACTGAGGCCAAACAGCACCACCACCATGCGGTAGGAGGGTGCCGGCCCGAAGCGGATGCAGAGCGGGATCATGGCGATCACCGCGATGAACTGGAAAATCGCCATCGTGCCGAGCAGGTTCGACGCTAATGACGCCTCCTGCATCAGCACAAACACCACGTAGTAGGTGAAGACGGCGTTAAAGACATCCTGGGCGATATAGCCGCCGAGATACATGCCAAGGTGCTGGCGGAAAATCTTAATACGCAGCGTAGAGCTCAGTTCCACCACCAGGCGGCGCAGGCTCTGCCCGAGCGTCAAACTCTTCTTCTCCTCTTCAGCGCGCAGCGCGGCTTCTGTCCACTCCTCGCGCGGACGCTCCCAGGTAAAGATCCAGACAAAGGTGAGCATAATGGCGCACAGCACCGAGAAGACCAGGCTGGCATAGAAGAAGGAGACGGCGTTGTCTTTACCAAAGTGCGTCAGCAGTACGCCCGGCAGGAACGAGGCGAGGATCGCCGACATCTGCGCCATAGAGATGCGCGCGCCGGAGAATTTGGTTTTCTGTTTGAAATCATCGGTCATCTCCGGCACCAGCGTCTCATACGGCACGAGGATCATGGTGTAGACCACGTCAAACAGCAGATAGGTGAGCAGGTAGTACCAGAAGCTCATATCCCCTACCCACATGATTGAGTAACTAAAGACGCAGGGAATACCGAGCAGAATAAAGAACTTACGCCGACCAAAGCGCTTGCCTAAGCGCGTCGAGCCGAAGTTATCGGTGAGGAAGCCCATCAGCGGGCTGACCACCGCATCCAGCACCCTTGCGGCGGCAAAAATAAAGGTCGCTTCAATCGGCGTCAGGCCGCAAAAGGTGGTGTAGAAGTAGAGTAACCATGCGGCGGTAAGCGCCGTCGTGCCCGCACCCAGAAAATCGCCTGACCCGTAGGCCAGGTAATTAGCCAGTCCAATTTTTTGTGTTTTCATTGCCGTCAACCCTGTTCATTTTGGGGGACCTTTGACGATCCGGCTGAGTCAAAGGAATTTCTTACACGGCTAAAGTAAGGGGATGCGCAAGGGGAAACCTTTCTGTTTCTGCCATCAACATGCGTCATCTGGCAAAAATGCAAAGAGTGCCAATACTCGCTTCACTGATTTATAAAACAGCGTTTCTTTTGCATCAAAAGGAGAGGTCAAAATTGCGGAGCAGATAGCAAAATCCCGCGCGAACGGCGGGATTGTCGGTAAAAAAATGAGCTAACTAATTGAGTTTACAGCTCAGGGCTGCGCCGGAGGACGGCGATAGTTAACGATAACCTGGTTGCTGCGCACCGTCAGCGCGGGCCATAAGCGCCCACCGCCCGGCACTTCCCAGACATAACGCAGCGGCTCCAGGGCCGGTACACCATTAAACGCGCGGGTGGTGCCGCTCTGGCCATCCAGCGCAACGCAGCGCGCCTGGGAACAGAGGCGCACAATCAGACCGGCGGGCGTCGGGCCATTCAGCTCGTAACGCCAGGAGACATCGGTCATCAGCCCGCTAACCGGCTCAGTCGGGCCGAGCTGCGATGAGGAGGCAACTACGCCACGGTTGGCGAGCGTGATGCCGATACTGCTCGCCTGCCAGGTCCCTTCGCCCATGGCGTACGCCAGCATCGGCAGTGTCAAAAGCAGCAAAGCGAGCTTGCGCATTATTTGCCTCCGATGGTCGCGGTCATGCGAATGCTGCGGTTGTCGGACATCTCCATATTCGACAGCACCACCAGCTGCGGCAGGCTGCGGCGCAGGAAGCGGGCCAGCAGCGGACGCAGCGCATGGTTAACCAGCAGCACCGGCGGCGCGCCAAGCATCTCCTGGCGGGAGAGCGCTTCCTGGGTTTGTTCCAGCAGACGATCCGCCAGACCCGGCTCGAGGCCGCCACCGCCCTGCAGGGCTTGTAACAACAGGCGCTCCAGCGGTGTATCAAGACCAATCACCTGCACTTCACCTGTACCCGGGAACCACTGCTGGGTAATGGCGCGGCCCAGTGCCACGCGCACCACGGCGGTGAGTTCGTGCGGATCGTTTTGCAGCGGTGCATGCTCGGCCAGCGTTTCCAGAATGGTGCGCATATCGCGGATCGGCACGCGCTCTGCCAGCAGGTTTTGCAGCACCTTATGCAGCGTCGTCAGCGTCACTACGCCCGGAACCAGATCTTCGGTCAACTTCGGCATCTCCTGGCTGACGCGGTCGAGCAACTGCTGTGCTTCCTGACGGCCAAACAGCTCAGGCGCATACTGTCCAATAAGATGGTTGAGGTGTGTCGCGACCACAGTACTCGCTTCCACTACGGTAAAGCCCTGGATCTGCGCCTGCTCTTTCAGGGCGCTCTCAATCCAGATTGCCGCCAGGCCAAAGGCCGGATCGACGGTCGCTTCGCCCGGCAGCGAGCCTGCCGCCGTGCCAGGGTTTATCGCCAGCCAGCGCCCCGGATAGGCTTCGCCGCTGCCAATTTCTACACCTTTCATCAGAATACGGTAGCGCGCCGGCGGCAGATCCATATTGTCACGGATATGCACCACCGGCGGCAGGAAGCCCATATCCTGCGCAAATTTCTTACGAATACTGCGAATACGCCCAAGCAGTTCGCCATCCTGCTGGAAATCGACCATCGGGATCAGGCGGTAGCCCACTTCCATCCCGAGGTTATCTTCCAGCTGCACATCGCTCCAGGTGGCTTCCACCGCCTGGGTATTCTCTGGCAATTTCACCGGCGCGGCGTCCAGCGGCGCTTTCTCCTCTTTGCCACGCAGCCACCAGGCAAGCCCCAGCAGCGCGGCGGTAAAGAGAAGGAAGACAAAGTTTGGCATGCCCGGCACCATGCCGAGCAGACCGAGTACGCCGGCGCTCAGCATCATGACGCGCGGGTTGCTGAAGAGCTGGCCCACCATCTGCTGGCCAACGTCCTGATCGGTGCTGACGCGGGTCACGATAACGCCCGCAGCGGTAGAGATCACCAGTGCCGGGATCTGCGCAACCAGGCCATCACCGATGGTCAGCAAGGTGTAGGTTGAGCCCGCATCGCCCATCGACATACCATGCTGGATCACACCGACCATCAGGCCGCCGATGACGTTGATCACCATGATCAAAATCCCGGCGACGGCATCACCACGCACGAATTTACTCGCACCGTCCATGGAGCCGTAGAAATCCGCCTCCTGGGTCACTTCGCTACGACGACGCTTGGCCTCTTCTTCGCCGATAATCCCGGCGTTAAGGTCGGCGTCGATCGCCATCTGTTTACCCGGCATCCCGTCAAGTACGAAACGCGCGCCCACTTCAGCGATACGCCCCGCACCCTTGGTGATAACCATAAAGTTGATGATCACGAGGATGATAAAGACCACGATACCGATGGCGAAGTTACCGCCAACGAGGAAGTGGCCGAACGCTTCCACCACGCGACCTGCCGCCGCGCCGCCGGTATGCCCTTCCATCAGGATGATACGGGTGGAGGCGACATTCAGCGCCAGACGCAACAGCGTGGTGAAGAGCAGAATGGTCGGGAACGCGGCGAATTCAAGGGTGCGCTGGGTGAACATTGCCACCAGCAGCACCATGATCGACAGCGCAATGTTAAAGGTAAACAGCAGGTCGAGGACAAACGCCGGCAGCGGCAGCACCATCATCGACAAAATAAGCAATATGAGCACCGGCCCGGCGAGCACTTGCCACTGGGTCGATTTCCAATTGTTCGGCAGACGCAGCATTGCCACCAGATTAGCCATCAGTGTCCTTCTCTTTCAAAAAGTCCAGCGCCTCTGGCACCGGGAGATTCTCAGGTTTAACAGGTCGTTGTCCGCCGGACAGACGCCAGCGTTTCAACTGCCATACCCACGCCAGCACTTCGGCAACTGCCGCATAGAGCTGGCCCGGGATTTGCTGACCAATTTCAGCGTGACGATAGAGCGCACGCGCCAGCGGCGGTGCTTCGAGGATCGGCACGCGGTTTTCAGTGCCAATCTCACGAATACGCAGTGCCACGGCACCCGCGCCTTTGGCGACCACTTTCGGCGCGCTCATTTTGTTCTCGTCATACTGCAACGCCACGGAGTAGTGCGTCGGGTTAGTGACAATCACATCCGCTTTTGGCACGTCCGCCATCATGCGACGGCGAGCGGCGGAGCGCTGCATCTGGCGAATACGCCCCTTCACATGCGGGTCGCCTTCGCTCTGTTTAAATTCGTCACGAATATCCTGGCGTGACATCCGCAATTTTTTCAGGTGGCTGTAGATCTGCCAGAAAACGTCGAAGCCAACCATCGGGATAATGCTCAGCGAAACCAGCAGCGCGCACAGCCCGGCAAGGTTCATGGCGCTGGCCATCGCCGTCATCGGCGATTCGCTCATCAGGCGCATCATGTCTGGCCAGTGCTGCCAGAGAAACAGCCCGGCCACGCCGCCCATCAGCAGGGCTTTCATCAACGCTTTAACCAGCTCTGCGCCAACCTGGGCAGAAAAGAGACGACCAATGCCGCTAATCGGGTTGAGCTTGGAGAACTTAAACGCCAGCGTTTTGGTGCTGAACACCAGCCCGCCAAGCATTACCGGTGCGACCAGCGCGATAATCACCACGCCAACCAGCAGCGGCAACATGCCGATCAGCGCCGTCTTCAGCATGATGATGATCTGGCCGAGGATCAGGTTCTGGTCGCTAATAATCTTGTGATCGAAACGTAACCCGGATGAGAGCACCATTGTGAGACGTTGACCAAACGAGGCGCCGCCAAACCAGAGAATACAGACGCCGACCAGCATAATGAGCACCGAGGTCAGCTCTTTGGATCGGGGGATCTGCCCCTCTTCACGCGCTTTTTGCAATCGTTGCGCGGTGGGCGATTCTGTTTTGTCGTCGTTATCTTCAGAGGCCACGTTCAACGTCCGGGGTTACAGGTGTGACGTCATATTGCCAGAGTCAAGCGGGTCTAATGGGCGGAGTAAGGCATAAAAAGAGGGGGTTTTCGCCTTTTGGGCAGGAATGATTCACGCGCAGGCCACGTAAAGGGGGGAAATAGATCGATTTTGAAAAAGCGGGAAGGCTCTCCCCTTCCCGCTTTTAAAGCCACATCTGATGCGAAATCAGAAGCCGAGGCTGTCCAGCAGATCGTCCACCTGATCCTGGCTTGCCACAACACCCGCTTTTGTTACGTCGAGTTGTGGGCCATTGAGCAGGCTTTCGTTTTCACGTTTCGGACGCGCGGACTGCTCCGGCATGTTCTCCAGCAGCACCATCAACAGCTGGCGCTCAATCTCCTGGATAACATCCATCATGCGCTTGATTACCTGACCGGTCAGATCCTGGAAATCCTGCGCCATCATGATGTCGAGCAGCTGGGCGTTGGTAAAGCTGGTGTGACCCGGTACTTCTGCGAGGAACTGACGCGTGTCAGTAACCAGTTCACGGGCATCCGTCAGCTCGATCGGGTTTTCAAACCACTCATCCCAACGTTTGGTCAGCTCTTTCGAGCCTTTTTCCATCTCATCCTGGTGCGGCTGCGAGGCTTCAACGCTGTTCAGCGCGCGCTCTGCCGCCTGGGCGGTCATCTGCACCACATAGTCGAGACGGTCACGGGCATCCGGAATCGCTTCCGCTGCTTCAGCAATCGCCTGGTCAAGACCCAGTTCGCGCAGGCTGTCGCGCAGCATACGCGTCAGGCTACCAATGCGGGCAATGATCTCGCTGGGTGAATGCTCTTCCGTGGGTTTAATTGAAGGTTGCATCATTTGTCCAGTCCTCACATGCCAAGTTTCTCGAAGATCTTGCCAAGCTTCTCTTCGAGGGTTGCCGCCGTGAATGGTTTCACCACATAGCCGCTTGCACCCGCCTGCGCTGCAGCAATGATGTTCTCTTTTTTCGCTTCGGCCGTGACCATCAGCACCGGCATCGAGGCCATGTTGCTGTCTGCACGAATAGTTTTAAGCAGTTCCAGACCGTCCATGTTTGGCATGTTCCAGTCAGAGATGACGAAACCAAAACCACCGGCCTGGAGTTTATTGAGCGCATCAACGCCGTCTTCAGCTTCTTCGACGTTGTTGAATCCCAGCTCTTTTAACAGGTTGCGCACAATTCGACGCATAGTGGAAAAGTCGTCCACAACCAGAAATCTGAGCTCTTTGTCCGCCATATAACTTCACTCCTCGTTAAATACGTATTGCCTGTCCGGCACTGATTTTCGCCAGCATCTGCTGGCTTACCTGGCTAAGATCGACCACTTCGCTGACGCCACCCATATTGATGGCCTCACGCGGCATGCCGAACACCACACAACTTGCTTCGTTCTGTGCGATGGTCCAGGCGCCCGCCTGGTGCATCGCTAACATCCCGGCGGCGCCATCGTTGCCCATACCCGTGAGAATAACCCCCACGGCGTTGCGCCCCGCATGTTTCGCCACCGAATGAAACAACACATCTACCGATGGCCGGTGCCGGTTTACCGGCGGGCCATCGTGGATCTTAATCTGGTAGTTGGCCCCGCTGCGGGCCAGCTCCATATGCTTATCACCGGGCGCAATATACGCGTGCCCTGGCAATACACGTTCGCCGTCTTCTGCCTCTTTCACGCTGATCTGACAGAGCTTATTCAGGCGTTCAGCGAACGAGCGGGTAAAGCCCGGCGGCATGTGCTGAGTAATCAGAATACCCGGACTTGAGAGCGGCAATGGCTGGAGTACATGGCGAATTGCCTCTGTTCCGCCCGTTGACGCGCCAATCACCAACAATTTTTCCGAGCTAAGCAGCGGACCGGCTTTTAACGTTGCCGGTGCCGGCATCGGTTTGTGCGCCGCGATACGGGCGCGCGATGCGGTGCGTACTTTCTCAGCGATCATTTCGCTGTAGGCCAGCATGCCTTCGCGAATGCCGATTTGCGGTTTGGTGACGAAATCAATCGCTCCCAACTCCAGCGCGCGCAGCGTCACTTCTGAACCTTTACCGGTCAGTGAGGAGACCATCACCACCGGCATCGGACGCAGACGCATCAGTTTTTCAAGAAAATCCAGCCCATCCATGCGCGGCATTTCCACGTCCAGGGTTAAAACATCCGGATTGAATTTCTTAATCAAATCCCTCGCCACTAACGGATCCGGCGCGGTTGCCACCATCTCCATATCGCTGTGGCTATTGATAATTTCGGTCATGATTTGCCGCATCAATGCGGAATCATCGACGGACAACACCCTGATTTTACTCATGCTTTATCCTTACTCAGCGCATAAACTGTTTGCCCACGCAGGCTAAACTCGCGCACGAGGTTGCTGAAATTCTCCGAATGCCCGGCAAACAGTAATCCGTCCGGTTTAAGCAGCGGAGCGAAACGATGCAGAATGTCCTGTTGCGTCGTTTTATCAAAATAAATCATCACGTTACGGCAGAAGATCGCGTCAAACGGTCCCGGAACGTTGTACTGCTTATCCAGCAGGTTGAGGGTGGTGAACTCAACATAGTTCGCCAGCTCCTGGCGTACACGCACCAGACCCGCGTGTGGCCCGGTGCCGCGCATAAAGTAACGCTGCATCTGCTGCGGCGAGAGGGTCTTCAGCTCATCGAGCCGGTAGATCCCGCTGCGTGCTTTCTCCAGCACTTCGGTGTCGATATCGCTGGCAAAGACTTTGAAGCGGCCAGGCGCCATCCCGAGAGCATCAGCGAGGGTAATCGCCAGCGAATAGGGCTCTTCACCGGTCGAGGCCGCCGCACTCCAGATGCGATACTCACCGGTGCGCTTACGCGCATGCTCGGCCAGCACCGGAAAGTGGTGCGCTTCGCGGAAAAACGCGGTGAGGTTGGTGGTCAGCGAGTTGATAAATGCCTGCCACTCGGCGCTGTTCTGGTTTGCTTCCAGCATGCTCAGATAGCGGCCAAAATCATCTAACCCCAGCGTGCGCAAGCGGCGAACGAGGCGGTTGTAGACCATGTCGCGTTTATGATCGGCAAGGACGATCCCGGCGCGCTGGTAAATCAATTGGCATATCCGACGGAAATGCGCATCGGAGAGCGCCAGGCGCTGGGTCATCTGCTGCAATATTGATGACGTTTGCCCGTTAGGGATAGATGTTGTCATAGCGCCTTCTCAACTCAGTTCAGGATGCAACGAGCACGGCTTTTGGCGGTGCCACTTTTGTGGTGTGACATATTTTTCATCTTTATTCTGCTACCGGGCGTCACCGCCCGGCGTTGCAACCCTGCTTAAAACGTTTCCCAGTTCTCTTCTTTTCCGGCGGCAACAGCGCGGCTGCGTGCCGGAGCGAGCGTCGCGCTCATCGCCGGTTGCAGTGCGGCCTGCGCTTTGCCCACTGTCGCGGTCAGACGGAAGGCGGAGACGGCTTGCGTCAGTCGGCTCGCCTGCTCCTCCAGCGCCGCCGCTGCGGCTGCGGACTGCTGCACCAGCGAGGCGTTCTGCTGCGTCACGCGGTCCATCTCGGAGACGGCCAGCGCCACCTGATCGATACCGCGGCTCTGCTCATCGGAGGCCGAAGCAATCTCGCCCATGATGTCATTGACGCGCGTTACGGCGTTGACGATATCGAGCATCGTCTCCCCTGCACTTCCAACCAGTACAGAACCGGTATCGACACGGGAGACAGAATCTTCAATTAAAGATTTGATCTCTTTGGCGGCGTTCGCACTTCGGCTGGCCAGATTGCGCACTTCGCCGGCAACTACCGCAAAGCCGCGACCCTGCTCACCGGCGCGCGCTGCCTCCACCGCCGCGTTAAGGGCGAGGATGTTAGTCTGGAAGGCAATGCCATCGATAACGCTAATAATGTCGGCGATTTTCTGCGAACTGTTGGCGATCTCATGCATGGTTTTCACCACGCCATCGACCACTTTGCCGCCGCGCTCGGCGGTTTCAGAGGCGCTCTGCGCCAGCAGCGAAGCCTGACGGGCGTTCTCGGCGTTCTGTTTCACCGTTGCGGTCAGCTCTTCCATGCTGGCAGCGGTTTGCTCCAGCGCAGAGGCCTGCTCTTCGGTACGCGAGGAGAGATCGTTATTCCCGGCGGCGATTTCGCTGGTGCCGGAGTAGATCGCATCCGACCCCTGACGCACGTTGGTGACGGTGTCGATCAGCGCGGTCTGCATATGGTCCACGCTCTGCGCCAGCTCGGTCATCTCGCTACGGCCATCAATGCGCAGCGTATGGGCAAGATTACCGCCTGCAATTTCACGGATATGGGCAATCACCGAGGAGAGCGGCGAGAGCAGAATACGGCGGATGCCATACCAGACGCCGGCCAGCACAATCACCAGCGCCAGGGCGAGGATCGCCATCTGCCATTTGGCGAAGTTGTAGTCGCTGACGCTCTGCTCCCAGGCATTGCGATAGAGGCTGTCGCTCAGAGTCGCATAGTTGCTCATTGCCGCGCCGAGGGCGTTTTGCATCCCCTGGGTCGGCTGGGCGAGGAAGCTGTTCATATTGCCGCTTTCGAGGAACTGCACCAGCTCGCTCAGGGCGGCGTGGTAAGTCTGGTATTTCTCATCAAGGGCCTGACGCGCGCTATCCATCTCCGGCATCGTCGGCAACTGGCGGAAGGCATCGTAATGTTTGGCAGCATCGGCCAGCGACGCTTTTGCGCTGTTAAGCAGGTCGGTTTTGGCGCTGCTCTGCTGGTTGTTCGGGTCGAGCAACATCCGCGCGGAGGAGCGGCTCAGGTTGATACGCGTTTGCAGCATCAGCTCCCAGGCTTTGCCCAGTTCTGTTTGTTGCATACGCAGATCGTTGGAGACCGCAAAACTTTGCTGGTTCTGTTTAAGCGACGAAAAAAAGAGTCCACCAGAGACGAGCTGTAACAGGGCAAAGACCACCAGCACACTCATAAGCAGAGTAACGACGCGGATACGGTTCAACATGCAACAAACACCTTATTGATGAGTTATTAACGGTGTTATCGGCATCCGGCCTGGGAACTTTACATTTGCGAAAAGGAAATAAATTTGCGCTTAAAACACAATATCCACCGTTAAGGTATCGCTGTAGGTTCCGCCAGGCGGCGTGGTCTGCGTGGTCAGCACCTGCGCGGTGTAGTTATAGGTGCGCAGCAGCCCATCGGCACTCATCTGCGATGAAGCATCGCTGGCCCAGCGCTCCGCGCCGATACTGCCCCAGCGGCTGGTGGTGCCGGCTTTATAAATCTCATAACTGAGACGATTAGTGCCGCTCGCCATATTACGCACGCTGCCGTTGGCGTAGAGACCGTTATTAATTCCGACAGTGTAACTGCTCCCTTTGGTGCAAGTAATGGAGACAGATTGCGAAACGGTTTGGAAATTTCGCACCAGCGGCGCGCTGCCAAAGTTGACGTTTGGCGCGCTGATGGTGGTGCAATCATTAGTGATGGTGCCGGTAAGTTGCAGGCTGGTGACCGCGGTGCCCCGCTGCGAGGATAAACAGACCCCTACCGCGCCCGCAGAACAGACGTTATAAGTGACACTAAAGTTAAGCGTCACCTGGTAAGGCCCGGCGCTGACATGCTGCCCCGGCACGGTAAGAAAGTAGAGCGGTAAGTTGTAGGTGCGCGAGCCGAGCAGTTCGAGCAGCGCGGCACCGCTCCAGGTGTAGCTATTGCCACCGATGGTCATCTCACTGTTGTTTGCGCAGTTGGCCTGGCCGCAGAGCCGCACCGGAATGGTATCAGTGATCGCGGCGTTATCACTGCGCTTCATTGCCGCCCGGTTAGTTGCCGTCACCGTCGCCCCCGTCAGGGTTAAGGTGACGGAGTCATTGGTCAGCAGGTTCAGTATCGCATCGCAGCGCACCAGCAATCTGCCGGTCGTGGTTTGCGCCCCGGCGTTGAGGACAAAAGAGGTGACAGTACCGAACGCACCATTAACGGTGCTGACCGTACAGGCCGACCAGACCGGGGCCGCGCAGAGCAACAGAAACAGGAAAAGTAGCCGACGCATTATGGATTCCTCTGACAGGTAAGCGGCCCGTAGGTCTGCAATTTATGTTCGGGGTTGGCGCTAAGGGTGAACTCGGTTTTACACTCTCCCCCTTCCGGCAGGCGGATAAGCAGCGGGTTGACGTTCTCAAGGTTCTCCAGCCAGGCGATACCGTCATACCCCACCACCGCCGGCGCTTTACCGCTGCGCTCCACCTGGCTGCCGACCGGGATCGCCAGCCCCTGCTCATCATGAAGGATGACGCTGGCGACGCGCTCCTGCACCATCGGGAACTCAATCAGGTAACCGCTCTGGCGGCGTAGCGCGATTTTGCGCTCCGTATTCTTAAGCTGGGTATCGGCAGGAAGATTGAGGGTGTTGATGCTGTAACTCGCCGGATAGTAAGCCGACACGCCGCTCACCAGCAGGTAGCCATTCTTATCCGTTTCGCCTACCGGCTGGTTTTCATAGTTAACCGGTACGCCTGCATGGCCGCCGGTGCTGATCACCGCGAAGGCATCGTTGATGCGGTTAGCGGCAAACAGCTGACCGTCCATCAGCACCACCGCACCAATGGTTTCCCCCCACCAGGTCATTTTGCCGCGTTCGCCATAGCCGCCGCCCTGCAATTCGATATTGTTATTGCGCCAGCCCAGCGTGCCCTGCTGGTAACTTCTCGCCTGCGACTGGTGCGCCAGCGACATATTCCAGCTCAGGCCGCCATCGGTCGGCATCGCATGGCTGTAGTTCACGCGCTGCGTGGAGCCGGCATCCGGCGTTCTCTCCATACTGAAGGCGGCGCTGTCACGCTCGCCAATCGGGATCTGCACCGAGAGGCCAAAGGTCCAGTCGCCGCGCTGGTTATCGCGGCTGGCGGCGAGGTTCATACTGCTGGAGCCCCACAGATTGCGGCTCCACGAGAGGTTGAGCAGCTCGGTTTTTTGATTGTCGAAACTGCGCACGCCAATCCACGCCGCGCCAATATTGCCAAAGTCGCCCATATTGAAAGAGAGCGAATACTGATCGGTGTTGCGGCTGTAGCTGGCAACCGGCCAGCGCCCGTTCTGGCGCATATCATCGTAGCTGGCGCGCTGATCGTAGAGCGCAAGGTTGCCAAACTCGCGGTTGCGGCGGCTGTGCTGAGTGTTGATGCTAAACAGGCTGGTGTTGTATTGATAACCCCAGTTGAGCTGGTTGCCCGCATCGCCGAACATGCGGCTCTCGGTCCAGGCACCGTTGACCACGCCGAGGCGGCCCAGGCGGACAACCGCGCCTGCACCGCCGAGCGTCAGCGATTGCGCTCCTTCGGCGTGCCCCTCCAGCGTTAACCAGTCCGTGATGCCATGGCGGTATGAGCCGCTGCCCACCAGCGGACCGTAATCAAAATTTTCAATGCCGTAGTTGCGCCGTAACGAACCGATGGTGATCGCCCCGTCGCTCAGCCCCGGCTTTAACAACTCGCTGGCGACATAAAAGGGCAGCGTGGTGCTGACGCGCCGCCCGAGGGCATCGGTAGTGACCAGCACCGCATCCCCCGCGCCGTTGATATAGGGCATGTTGGTCAGGGTGAACGGCCCCGGCTGGAGCTGCCGGTTACCGGCGCGGTAGCCGTTAATAAAGAGGTCAACCGAGGTAGGCACCGCCGCTTCGCCGGAGAAGGAGGGTAGCGGCCAGGTGACAAGATCCGGACGCAGGGTAAAGTCGCGCCCGTAACGGATCCCGCCGACGCGTACGCTGCTGCTCCAACTGAGGGCTTCCGAGATCACATCCCCTACTTCCCACTGCGTGGCATCCTCTTCGTTATTAAACATCAGCGAAGTGTCATAGCGCATATAGCCCTCCCGCTGACGGAGCGAGCCGCTGAGCGTCTGGCGCAGCGCGCCGGTGGAGGAGAAAACCGCATTGCCAGTAAAGAAGCGGAACTCATTCCATAACGCGGCCTGGCTGCCAATATGTTCAGTCGTGCTGGTATAGAGGTCGTAGTTGAGCACCGCGCCACGGCCATATTTTGGCTCGCTGCGTCGGCCACCTTCATTGAATGAGGTATAACGCGCCGGAACCCACTCCTGCGGGACAAACAGCAGCAGGCGCTGCCCGGCGCTGTCATACTCAACGCGCACGTTGGGCAGTGCAGAAACATTCACCTCACCTTCGGGCAGATGATCCGGCGGCAGCCCGGCGTGGAGCAGATCGGCACGCTTAAGAAAAAAATCGTTGAGCCGCCGCGTTACCGGCACCACTTGCTGGGTATCGTAATAGTTGATCACCAGCGCAAGGTGAAACTCCGCCTGCTGGTTGATGCTCTGCGCATCCGGTGGCGGGGGTAAACCATCATCTCCCGGCTGCCCCCAGGCGGCTGCGGCGGGTAACACGATTGCCACCGCAATAATCAGTTTCCTGCTGACGACTGCCATTGCTCATCCCGTGCGTTAATCGATGCTTCCAGCGCCGATGGATTGCTCACTCCGGCGGGCAAAGGCCAGCTCCGGGCACTGTGCGGCAGCACATAGCCTAATAGCCCGTCGGCGACCTGCCGCATCTGCCCCCCCTGGCGCACGCGCACTTTGCTCAGCCGTACGTGGATATCATCATCATTGCGTACTTCCAGCTGTGCCTGACCGCCCTCACGAACCACGCGCCAGTGGAGTTTTGCCGGTTGCACAAAAGCGTGATGCGCCCCTTCGGCCTCCGTCTTAACGCCCTGACCATAGACAAATAGCGGAATGGAGTAACGCATCTGTAGCTTGAGGCCAATCTTCGGTTTGTTCGGATCGTCCGGCTGTGGGATCTCATCGACAATAATACGGTAAGCCTGCTCTTTACCGGCCGGGATCGCGGCCTGCTTAATCAGGCGGATTAGCTGTTTGCTGTCGGGTGCGATCTGCACAATCGGTGGGCTGGCGACCACGTCGCCCTGCTGCTGGTAACGCTCAAGCCCGCCCTCCTGCGTCCAGCGGACAATACGCACCTGCATAGTGGTGGGGGTTTCACCCTGATTCTGGATCCACAACTCGGTGGCGTTAGTGGTTGCATCCAGCCAGGGATCGATTGGCCAGATCAAAATGGTGGCTGCTGCCTGCGCGTTTCCCGCTGCAAGGGTCAACGCCCCCGCCAGCATACATCCTGCCGCGCGGCGGCCCAGGTTGACATTCATTCCCTCTCCCTTATCACCATGACAATGTCACGGTGAGTTGATCGCTGTAGGTTCCCGCCGGGCTGAAGCCGGTGAGCTGCGCTGCGCCAAAGATGGCGAGCGAAATATTATTGCTATCGGTGATGGTGACCGGAACCGGCTGGTTGACGCCGATTTCCGTATTGGGTGCCAGCGTGCTGCTGGTGTAGAGGCGGTATGGCACCCGCTCTACGCCGCCGCTGCGCTGCATATTGCGCACCGTCGAATAGTAGTTGCCGCCGCTGATACTCATACTGAGCGCCACGCCGGGCGTGCAGCCCAGTGAGAGGGAGGCATTAGGGACAAAGGCGCTGGTCACCTGCCCTTTTTCAACGCCCGAGCGGGTGCCAAAATTGAGCGTGCCGAGCGCCGCGCCGCTGCCGGTGACCACGGCGCAACCTGGCGTAATCGTTGCGCCAACGGTAAAAGTCTGCGTGGTGACCGCCAGCGCAGCCGGTTGCGCCAGCATAGCCAGCACCACTCCTCCTGATAATGCGCGCAGCACTGCCCGGCCACCCTGGCGGGCGGCTCGCACGCTCTCCCTTTTCATTGGCGGAGGACTAGTACGTGACGCTCACGTTGATCACGTCGGTGTAGGTACCCGGCACCACGGTGACGCTGTTGCCGCCGCCGGTGATACGGCCGTAAAGGGTGTAGTTATCAACGCCGCCGGACGTAGAGGCGCGAGGAATATTGGTGTTGTTGGCAATAACGTTACTGAAGCCGCTATCACTGTAGAGGCTGTATGCCACGCCGCGGGTGGTGTCGGCGGTATTCACCAGATAACGGGCCGGTGTGCCCGGTGTACCGACGACGTTACCCGGCGCGGTGGAGTTAGTGTTGCCAGTGACCTGCACGGTGTAGTCGGTGGTGGTGCACTGCACCGTGAAGCTGTTGCCGCCGTTGGCGCCGGTCAGCTGTGTGGTGAGCTGGGAGAAGGTTGCCGGGTGGGTACCAAAATCGAGGGTACCGAAGTTGATACCATTCTGGCTCGGCGAGCCGTTAATCAGACACCCATTCGTGAGGGTCAATGTTGCGCCAATCGTCCCGCTACTGGTGACCGCCCAGGCACTTTGTCCGGCCACCATTAACGCGCCGCCAGCCAGTACATAAAGAAGTTTTCTGTTCATGTGTCATCTCCAGCGATCCCGCGCGCGCCACATTGCCCAATCAATGAGGCGGCCGGAAAAGAGTCAATAAAATCAGTCGTAAAAAGCGGTTTAACTGAAATTTAGATGAGGCGCTGAAAACCAACCACTTTATCCGGGCGATAAAATGTAACGGACAGGTAAGCTTTTTTAATGAATTGCATCAGAGGGTTAATGGCAAAACCGGGGGGAAAGCGCTGAAAATGTAACAAATATATGTCTGAATTTGTGATAAATATCACCATATATGATATCACCGCAAAATCATGCAGTTAGGAGGGTTGAATAGTCACTTAAGGGTAACTGAAGTGGAGAGCGCAGAAGGAAGAAACGGGCGGGTGAAGGGCTTCACCCGCCTGATGCGTTACGCGACGTGGGTTGCCGCGATGTCCAGCAGCGCCATCTCGTCGCTGTTGAGCAGTTTTTCGATGTTTACCAGGATCAGCATACGGTCGCCGAGCGCGCCGAGGCCGGTCAGGTATTCGGTCGACAGGGTCACGGCGAATTCCGGTGCCGGGCGGATCTGGTCGGAGGCGAGTGACAGTACGTCGGAAACGCCGTCAACCACGATACCGACCACACGCTGACCAAGGTTCAGCACGATCACCACAGTGTTTTCGTTATATTCCACTTCGCCCTGGCTGAACTTCACGCGCAGGTCGACGATAGGCACGATCACGCCGCGCAGGTTGGTGACGCCCTTGATGAAATCAGGGGTGTTGGCGATGCGGGTAACCTGATCATAGCCACGAATCTCCTGCACTTTGAGAATATCGATGCCGTACTCTTCATCGCCCAAAGTGAAGACCAGGAACTCCTGACCTGATGGCTCGCCCGCCAGTTTTGCTACATTACTCATACCGGTCATGTTTTATACCTTCTTAACTAAATCAGGCGGCTGTGTGCGCCATACGATGTTCACGATTCAATCCCTGCAGCGCTGAGACGTCCACAATCAGCGCGACGCTACCATCACCAAGGATGGTGGCGGCAGAAATCCCCGGCACTTTGCGATAGTTGCTCTCCAGGTTTTTCACCACCACCTGGTGCTGACCAATCAGCTGATCGACCAGCAGCGCATAGCGACGACCTGCGCTCTGCAGAATGACAACAATTCCCTGCGTGGCTTCGGTTTTTGCCCCGGCCACGTCAAACACTTTCCACAACTCAACCAGCGGCAGGTATTCGCCACGTACTTCCAGTACGCGCTCGCCGCCCGCCAGCGGATGCAGATCTTCTTCGCGCGGCTGCAACGACTCCATAACGGCGTTGAGCGGCAGGATAAAGACTTCGTTATTCACTTTCACTGACATGCCGTCGAGGATCGCCAGCGTCAGCGGCAGCAGGATACGGATAGTAGTACCGGTGCCCTGCTTCGATTTGATCTCAACGTGGCCGCCCATCTCCTGGATGTTACGTTTCACCACGTCCATGCCCACGCCGCGGCCAGAGACGTCTGTCACCTGCTCGGCGGTAGAGAAGCCCGGAGCAAAGATCAGCATGCCAACTTCTTCATCGGTCATGCTTTCGCTCACGGCCATGCCCTGAGAAAGCGCTTTGGCAAGGATACGGTCGCGGTTAAGGCCGGCACCATCATCGGTCACTTCGATGCAGATGTTGCCGCCCTGATGCTCTGCGGAGAGGATCAGGTTACCAATCGGCGATTTGCCCGCTTCAACGCGTTTTTCCGGCGTTTCGATACCGTGGTCGAGGCTGTTACGCACCAGGTGCGTTAACGGATCGATAATACGTTCGATCAGGCTCTTATCGAGTTCGGTCGAGCTACCCTGCAGGGTCAGTTCTACCTGTTTATCCAGCTTGGTGGCCAGGTCACGAACCAGACGCGGGAAGCGGCTGAAGACATACTCCATCGGCATCATACGAATCGACATTACCGACTCTTGCAGATCGCGGGCGTTACGCTGCAGCTGGCTCATGCTGGTGATCAGATCGCCATGGGTCACCGGATCCAGTTCGTTAGAGCGCTGGGCCAGCATTGACTGAGTGATCACCAGTTCGCCGACCAGGTTAATCAGCTGGTCAACCTTCTCTACCGCTACGCGGATGCTGGTGGACTCACTGGCTGCGCGCGCCGGTTTTTCACGACCAGCAGGCTGCGGCTCTTTGGCAACGGCTTTCAGCGCCGGTGCGGCAGCTGCCTGAACGGCAGGAACAGCGGCTTCGGCCTCTTCTTCTGGCGCAGCAGCTTCGGCAACCGCGTCAACGGCGGCTGGCGCAGCGGCTTTCTCAAAGGCGATCTGATCCGCTTCGATAACAAAGCAGAGCACCGCAATAATGTCATCTTCACCGAGACCGCCATCGATGGTGGCGCTCAGGCTATTACTGCCTTTGACCACATCGCTCAGCGTACCGAGGTTACCCAGCTCCTCTTCCAGCAGGGCAACTTCGCTCTCCTTCAGGCGCGAAAGCACGACGCGCAATTTGCCGTCGTTCGCCGCAGCCGGGGCAGCGTCGACAGCCTGCGCGGTGCTTTCAACAACAGAGAGCTTCGCGCTGCCAGCAGCCGGAGCGGCTTCGCCTTTCGCTTCCAGCGCCAGCTGGCGCAGAGCGTTGCAGATATATTCGAAGCTGGCAGCATCCGGCTCTTGCGAGCTTTTATAGGCGTCGAGCTGTTCTTGCATAATATCTTTGGTTTCCAAAAACAGGTTGATAATGTCGGTGTTGAGCTGCATTTCGCCACGCCGTGCCTCATCCAGCAGGTTCTCCATCAGGTGCGTGGTTTCCTGCAGAATGGTAAAGCCAAACGTTCCCGCACCACCTTTAATAGAGTGAGCGGCGCGGAAGATGGCGTTGAGCTGTTCTGAATCAGGTGCTTCCGGCACCAGGTCCAATAAATGTTGTTCCATATCGGCCAACAGTTCGTCGGCCTCATCAAAGAATGTCTGGTAAAAATCACTAATATCCATGCTCACGCTATCACCTCGGATTGGCTTGTGGCGATGTGGGAACTGCTACCGGAGACGCAGGGGCTGGCGCGGGGGCTGCCGGCTCTGCGGGCTCAGGCTGTGTAATGGCGCTTATTGGCGCACTTTGACTCTCGGCGTTCTCATGCAGAATGGCCGCTTCTGCCTGTTTGTTGAGCACCAAAAGACTTATTCGGCGGTTGATGGCTTCATCAGGTCCGCGGTTGACCAGGCGCATGGTGGCGGCCATGCCGACAACACGCATTACCTTGCCATCATCCAGCCCACCGGCAACCAGCTCGCGACGCGATGAGTTTGCACGATCGGCTGAGAGCTCCCAGTTGCTGTACCCTTTGTCGCCGTTGGCGTACGGGGCATCATCGGTATGACCGGAAAGACTCACTTTATTCGGGATGCCGTTAAGCACCGGGGCAATCGCCCGTAAAATATCGCGCATGTAAGGCTCGACTTCGGCACTGCCGGTTTTAAACATCGGCCGGTTCTGGCTGTCGATAATCTGAATGCGCAGCCCTTCCTGTACCAGATCGATCTTCAGATGCGGGCGCAGTGCGCGCAGCTTCGGATCCGCTTCGATCAACTGGTCCAGATCGCCGCGCAGTTTGCTCAGGCGCGACTGCTCCATGCGGCGTTTCAAATCATCAATATTCGGCTGTTTTTGCACTTCGCCTTGTTGCTGTGTGTAGTCATCGCCACCGCCCGGAATGGGGCTGTCGCTATTGGAAATACGCGGCCCACCGGTGACCGCTGTTGCCAGCGGCGTGCGGAAATATTCCGCAATCTGAATCAACTCTTTCGGGCTGGAGATGGAGATCAGCCACATGACCAGGAAGAACGCCATCATCGCCGTCATAAAGTCGGCATAGGCGATTTTCCACGAGCCATGACCGCCGCCACCATGGCCTTTATGTTTTTTTCGTTTAACTACGACGATAGGATGGGCCTGATTTTTCATGCGTCCTCGGTTGTCGTCTGTTGGTTAGGGTTGCGGACAGCACGTACGTGCTCATCCAGCTCGACAAACGATGGACGCTCGCTTGAGTAAAGCGTTTTACGACCAAACTCGACCGCAATCGGCGGTGCATAACCGTTCAGGTTCGACAGCAGCGTGATCTTGACGCACTGCATCATCTTGGCGGTTTCCGCACTTTTCTGGCGCAGCACGCTTGCCAGCGGCGAGATAAAACCGTACGCCAGCAGGATGCCGAGGAACGTCCCCACCATCGCGTGGGCAATCAGTGCGCCCAGCTCTGCCGCCGGACGATCCGCCGAAGCGAGTGCGTGAACCACACCCATTACCGCCGCAACGATACCGAATGCCGGAAGCGAATCACCGATCGCCGCAAGGGCGTTGGCAGGTACTTCAGCCTCGCTCTCGTGGGTCTCGATCTCTTCATCCATCAGCGCTTCGATCTCGAAGGTGTTCATGTTACCGCTGATGATGAGACGCAGATAATCGACAATAAACTCCAGCATGGTGGCATCAGCCAGAATGCGCGGGTAGCTGGCGAAAATCTCGCTCTCTTTCGGGTTCTCAATATCTCTTTCGAGGGAGAACATCCCCTGCTGACGTGATTTCGCCATCAGGCGATAGAGCAGCGCCAGCAGGTCCATATACATACTTTTGGTGTACTTAGAGCGGCGAAACAGCAGCGGCAACGCTTTCATTGTGCCTTTGATGGCTTTGCCGTTGTTGCCCACAATGAATGCACCCACACCCGCCCCGCCGATAATAATCAGTTCAGAGGGTTGATACAGTGCCCCAAGGTGACCGCCGGTCATCATATAACCGCCTAAGACTGCACCAACTACTATCAGGTAACCTATTACGATAAGCACGACATCATCCTTCTGCTAATGACTAAGGCTTAAGAGAAACATTTCGGAGGGTTTTCACGAACGGCGGGCAAAAAAAAGCAGCGGCATTAAAGCACCGCTGCTGGAGTTTTGATTCCACCTTATTCGGTTAAACAGCCTGATCGATCTGTTCTTCCAGCAGTTGTGGAATAATATCGGCAGCTTCCGGCGAAAGTTTACGTCTTTTTACCGCGCGGGACGGCGGCTGGCATAAACTGCAGGCAAAGCTACCAACAGGCTGATGAGCATGGGTAACAAAGTTACCGTTGCAGCAGTTACAGCGCGACAACTCCAGCATTCCGCTTTCCATGAAACGGACCAGCGTCCAGGCGCGAGTCAGCGCCAGCAGCGGGCCTTCATCAGAATGAGGGCACTGTTCGAGGTAGAGTCGGTAAGCTTTAATGACTGCGTCAACGCCGCTGCACAGACCGGTTTTTAACAAAAACTGCCAGGCGTTGCAGAACATCGACGCGTGGATGTTTTGTTCCCAGGTCATAAACCAGTCGGTGGAGAATGGCAGCATGCCTTTTGGCGGCGGGCTACCACGCAACTCTTTATAGAGTTTGATAAGACGACCGCGGCTAAGCTGCGTCTCACTCTCCAGCATCTGTAAACGCGCACCCAGCGTAATCAGTTCCATTGCTAACTGAATGTCGCGTGCTTCCTGAACAATGCTTTTCTCACTCATAGTTAAGCCCTTTTCTTCCTGGCCGCGTCGCCGTTTTTAGATGATTCGTTGAGCAGGCGGGTTGAAAGCAAAATACCGGTATGGACTTGCTGCAAGTCATCCACACGCGATTCCTGGGTCAGACGAGTGATTGTCTGATGATTGTCAAAACGGAACTGACAGATAAGCTGATTGGTTTCAGCCAATTTCACCATTTGCGGCAGGGTTAATTCACCCAGCGTGTTTGCCATCTCTTCATTAATCCCTAAACGGAACATGGCGGAGGCTTTGTCCTGGCTAATCAGACGCTGAGCAAGGAGTAAATATGACAGATTGATATCGTAAACGTGTTTCAGCAACTCGGATGTATGCATTTTTCCCATCCAGAATAACCAACTTGAATCTTATGCGGCTAAGCCGCACCCCGTGATGTCGCCGGGAAAAAACCCGGTATAAAAAAGAAAGGCTAAATGCATAACTGACTCAGGATCTCGCGAGCAAGGCGCTTCGTTGAGATGTTAATGCCTTGCTGCTCTCTTAATCATTTCTTACAAAGAACTAAGATTTTTCCTAATTCGACGCAACTGTACTCGTAGGTGCTGAGACATACAATCTGAACAGAGCGGGAATTTGAAATTTTTGTGATCCACGTCACATAATTTACGTGATTATTGATCAGAAATCTATCAGTCTCGCTTGTGATTTGATGTTTTATTGCTCGATTGAACCCTTTTTTATTCCACTAGTACGAATACTAATGCAGTACCAACCGCAAAAAAGCGCTACTGGTCAGAGGTATGACATGCTGGAAAGCCTCGATTCAGCAAAACGTATCTATTGCAGACACATAAATAAATATACTTATAAAACAATAAGTTAAGATTTTAGCACTGCTAATTAGTTGACTTAAGTTACCATTTCGATTTCGTTAATGAGCCTGATGAACTGCGGCGGAATTTAGCGATATATTCTTTAAATTTCAGTTAGGTATTCAATTTTCGTTAACTTGCTTATTATATGTACGCTCTGTTACGTAAGAATAATTAATGAATATTTATGATTACCTTCACAGAGTGGCAATGTTCGTGGCTTGCGCTGGAGCCTGAAACAGAGTAATGGTGAGAAAAACTGGAATACCTCGTGGAGAACGCAATGGCCTACGCGCATCTTCTGGTTGCGGTGGCGATGACCCCGGAAAGTCATCAGCTACTCGCCAAAGCGATTGATATTGCTCGCCCTTCTCACGCCCGCATCACATTAATTACCCTTGCCGCCGACCCCGAACTCTACAATCAGCTTGCTGCGCCGATGATGGAGAGTGTCCGAACCCTCTTACAGGAAGAATTGCAACAGTTTCTTAACGAATTGGTAACCAGTACAACTTATCCGATTGAGCAGACGCTGATCGCCACGGGCGAATTGTGTGAGCATATCGCGCATGTCTGCCGCACCAGGGGGGTCGATCTGGTGATATGCGGCAACCATAACCAGACCTTTTTCTCGCGGGCGGCCTGTTCGGCGAAGAGTATTGTGAAGAACAGCGAGGTAGATGTGCTGCTGGTGTCGCTGGAGGGATAAAAAAACGCTCCCGTTTTCGCGGGAGCGTTCGGTTTTACGGCTTAAGCCAGTTTCGGGAAGGTCGCCACTTTGTTTTGTAGCTCGCTCTGCGCGCTACGTGGCGTGATTTGCTTTAGGTCGCTGATAAACCTCTGCTGCCAGTGGTCGATATCATTCTCCTGAATGATCTTCAGCATCTCCGCATGGCGCGAAATACGCTCTGCAAGCGGCATGCGCAGCGCACGGTCGAGTGCCGCAGCCACATCGTCCCGATCGTAAGGGTTAACCAGCAATGCGGAGGTCAGCTCGTTCGCCGCACCGGCAAACTGCGACAGCACCAGCACACCCGGGTTTTCCGGATCCTGCGCCGCCACATACTCTTTCGCTACCAGGTTCATACCGTCACGCAGTGGCGTCACCAGACCCACTTCGGCGTAACGAAAGACCTTCATCAGCACTTTGCGATCGAAATGCTGGTTGAGGTAGTAGAGCGGCGTCCAGCCAAGCTGGCCATATTTACCGTTAATGCGCCCCGCTTCTGTCTCCAGCTGGTGACGGATGTCCTGATAAGCCTGCACTTCACCGCGCGAGGTCGGCGCAATCTGCGTATAGCGGATTTTGCCGTGGTGCTCGGGGAATTTCTCCAGCAGGGTCTCATAAGCGAGGAAACGCTCCGGTAAACCTTTGGAGTAGTCCAGACGCTCAACGGAGAAGATGTTCTTCACATTCTTCAGCTCCGCTTTCAGCTGCGCCAGCTTAGGCGGCAGCGGGCCGGATGCCTGCTGAGCAATCTCATTCGGCTCAATACCGATCGGGTAGACTTCGGTACGGAAATTTCTGCCCCACGCCATATGCTCTTTACTGTTACGCGTGCTGAGGCGCGTCTGCATCGACACGCTGTCGAGGAACGCGGTGCGATCGCTCTCGGTCTGGAAGCCGAGCAGATCGTAATCGCACAGCTGCTCCAGCAGCTCCGCATGCGGCGGCAGGGCGTTGAAGATCTCCGGCGTCGGGAAAGGAATGTGCAGGAAGAAGCCAATCTGGTTTTTCACGCCGCGTTTACGCAGCTCGTTGGCAAACGGCAGCAGGTGATAGTCGTGGATCCAGAGAATGTCATCCTCTTTCAGTAGCGGCACCAGCTTATCGGCCAGTAAGGCGTTCACTTCCTGATAGCCATCCCACGCTTCGCGCTGGAATTTCACCAGGTCGAGACGGTAGTGGAAAGCAGGCCACAGCACGGCGTTAGAAAACTGATTGTAATACTGCTCGTGATGCTCTTCGCTGAGGTTGAAGGAGACCCAGGTAATGTTCCCTTTGCTCACCTCTTTCAACGGTTGATCTTCATCGCCGATTTCGCCGCTCCAGCCAAACCAGACGCCGCCTGCGGCTTTCAGTGCGCCCAAAATACCGACTGCCAGTCCGCCAGCACTGGCTTTTTTATCATCAGGCGGTGCAATTCGATTAGATACTACGACTAAGCGACTCATAGCCATCTCTCCTGTTTGTTAGCGCCTTTTCTTCTTGTTTTTGATACTCGGACATACGTTCCAACCAGTGATGAACATCCCGGACGTCATTCAGCCGCCACTGTGCGTGGGTTTCGCCTGAACCGACTTTAATCGAGATACCGCCCAGTTTATTGACGGTTTCAAAACCATGTTCATCAGTAAGATCGTCACCAAGAAACACCGGTTTCCTGCCGGTGAAGGGCGGCGTGCGCAGAAAGGCTTCAATGGCCGCGCCCTTATGAATGTCTGACGGTTTTAGTTCAACCACACATTTGCCTGGCTGCATGGCCAGCTGCGGGAAGGTATCAACCATCTGTTGGGCCAGGGCAAAGACCGCTTCTTCATGCTGCGGTGCCTGGCGATAGTGCAGTGCGAATGCCATCCCTTTGGTTTCCAGCACGACGCCGTCAAGCGACGCCAGCCCGTGCCGAAGCGCCTGCTCCAGCGGAATAAGCACCTCTTTCGGTAATGTCACCCGTTCAGTTTGACCGGAGATATCGCGCCGCTCTGCCCCGTGAACACCGGCAAGCGGGAAACGATACGGTTTAACGAGCTCATCAAGCTCGCTAATGGAGCGCCCTGAAATTAACGCCAGCGCGCCGTTATTCATCTCTGCAAGCAATGAAAGTCTGGTCAGCACCTGTTCCGGAATGAAAACTTCATCCGGGCGCGGTTTAATATCAGCGAGGGTGCCATCCAAATCGAAAAAAAAGGCAAAATCACCGGAAAAGAGAGGCGGTTTTGATAACGCGTCGTCCACCCTTGTTTCCTCCTTACATTCATCATTTGAGCCGATATTTCGCTGCGGCCCATTATCATTAGCTATGTAAGTATAGACAGTGTGACGCCGCTCGCCATTTTAACAATGAAAGACCAGCCGCATTCGCGGCTGGTTAAAGGGGGAATTACACTGAAAGGTTGTGTCGATAATTTAAGCAGTTAGCGTTATACCGTGCGCTTCGCTTTCTGCTTGTAACGGTCGAAGATCACTGCTGCCAGTAGGATCAGACCGCGTACGACGTACTGCGAGAAGGGGGAGATATTGAGCAGGTTCATGGCGTTCTCAACGGTGCCAAGAATCAGAATACCTGCCACTACATACGAGATTTTTCCTATGCCGCCTTTGAGCGAAACCCCACCCAATACGCAGGCCGAAATGACGATCAGCTCATAACCGATGGAGGTCATCGGCTGTCCGCTGGTCATGCGCGAAGCGAGAATAATCCCCGCCGCCGCCGACACCAGCCCGGAAAGCACAAAGATGATGATTTTGGTACGCACCACCGGCACACCCGCCAGCCGCGCGGCCTCTTCATTACCGCCAATCGCCAGCGTATTGCGACCAAAGGTGGTGCGATTAAGCAGGAAGCCGAAGATAATCAGGCAACCAACCGTCAGCCAGATTGGCGCAGGCAAACCCAGCCAGTTAGCGTAGCCAAGCTCGAAGAAGCGCTCATCTTCGATGCCGACCGCTTTACCATCAGAGATGATATAAGCCAGCCCGCGTACAATCTGCATGGTCGCAAGGGTTGTGATCAGGGCGTTGATCTTTAAGCGGGCAATGACGAAACCGTTAATAAAGCCGCTGACCACACCGAGCAGCAAACCGGCGGCAACGCCGATCCACAAGCTTTCGCTGAGGTTAATCACCACCGCCGTGGTCACACCGGCGCAGGCAATCACCGAGGCGACCGAGAGATCGAAATCGCCGGAGGCGAGGCAGAAAAGCATGCCGCAGGCAACCATTCCGGACATTGAGATCGCCAGCCCCAGCCCCTTCATATTGACGAAGGAGGCGAAGTTCGGCACAAACACCGCGCAGCCGATAAACAGCACCGCGAAGACCACCAGCATGCCAAACTGATCCCAGATGCGTCCGACGCTAAAGGGCGACTTTTTCGGCGCGCGGGCCGTTGTTAAAGATGACATCGTTTTCTCCTCACTCAGGCGACCGCCTGGCTCACTTTTGGCATAGCCAGGCTCAACACCTGCTGTTCATCACTCTGTCCGTGTAGCACCTCACCGGCAATCTCCCCTTCGCGCATCACCACGATGCGGTCGGCAACGCCGAGCACTTCGGGTAAGTCACTTGAAGCAAAGAGCACCGCGACGCCACGCGCGGCCAGCGCGTATATCACGTTGTAGATCTCATGCTTGGCACCCACGTCGATACCGCGCGTCGGCTCATCAAGCAGGATCACTTTCATCTCTTCCGACAGCCAGCGACCGAGGATCGCCTTCTGCTGGTTGCCGCCGGAGAGATTCATAATCAGCTGTTCGGCACCGGGGGTTTTGATATTGAGCGCGCGAATATGGTGCGCGGCGTTCTCGCTCTCCCAGCCATCGTTTATCAGGCAGCCTGCGCGAATGTATTTACGCCGGGCGCTGATATTGATGTTCTCCTGAACCGAGTGCACCGGGATAATCCCTTCGGCTTTACGATCTTCCGGGCAGAGCATCATCCCTGCCCGAATGGCGTGGGCCGGTTTCTGGATGTTGATCGCTTCGCCATCGATAAAGACCTGCCCTTCGGTGATCTTCGTCCCGCCGAACAGCCCTTTCATGAGTTCGCTGCGCCCGGCACCGACCAGACCGAAGAGGCCGACGATTTCACCGCTGCGCACGCTTAAGCTGATGGGCGTACGCACGCCCGGCGCTTTCACCTGCTCCAGGCGCAGACGCTCTTCGCCACAGGGGCGCGGTTGCCAGCCGTAGATATCGCCCAGTTCGCGCCCGACCATCGCCTGCACCAGCTGATCGTGGTTGACCTGCTGCATATCGCTGAAGGTGCGCACGTAGCGGCCATCTTTAAAGACGGTAATAGCGTCGCTAAGGGCAAAAATCTCCTCCATACGGTGGGAAACATAGAGGATCACCCTGCCCTCTTTGCGCAATTCCCGGATCACGCGGAACAGGTTGTCGATTTCACGTGCCGAAAGGGAACTGGTCGGTTCGTCAAAGGCGATCACTTTGGCGTTGCGCGCCAGCGCTTTGGCAATCTCCACCATCTGCCATTGACCGATAGAGAGATACTTAAGCGGCGTCTGGGGATCGATATCCAGCCCAAGATGCTGTAATTGCAGGCCCGCTTCGTAGTTGAGCAGCGAGCGGTTCACAATGCCGCCTTTTTGCGGCAGTTGACCCAGATAGATATTTTCCGCGACAGTCATCTCCGGCACCAGGTGCAGCTCCTGGTAGATGATCGCCACGCCGGCATTCAGCGCCGCAGTGGTGTCGCTAAATACCACCTCTTCGCCTTTGATCGCCAGCGTGCCGCCGGTGGGCGCGTAGTTACCGCTAAGAATTTTTAGCAGGGTGGATTTCCCCGCGCCATTTTCGCCCATCAGCGCGTGCACCTGCCCGGCATAACAGTCAAAGGTGATATCGCTCAGCGCTTTGACGCCGGGAAAGGTTTTGCTGATGCCGCGAAACGAGAGATAGGGAGTGGAGTGTTGCATAACGTCTCCGTGAAGCAGTTGAGGGTACGACAGGCTCCCCGTTTGCACGGGGAGCGCAACCGACAGAGCCTTACAGTCCTTTCTTCGCCAGCTCTTCTTTGAAGTTATCGCGGGTGATCAGCACCACATCGGTCACCGCGGTGAACTTCGGCGGCTCAACGCCTTTGGTCACCCAGTTGTAGAGCAGCTCGCTGGTTTTATAGCCATGCACGTCCGGGCTTGGCAGCAGAGATCCATAGAAGCCGGTGGCCTGCCCTTTCGACAGCTCGCTCACCGCATCGACACCGTTAATACCGATGCCAATCACATCGGCCGCTTTAAAGCCCTGGCCTTCGGTGGCGCGCACGCCGCCCAGCACGGTGTTATCGTTCATACCGAGCACCAGCCAGTGTTTCACTTCCGGATGCTGTACCAGCAGGGAGTTACCGGCATCGAATGCGCCGGGGATATCGTTAGATTTGGTCGGCACCTGGTAGATCTGTTTTTCCGGGAAGCCGGCTTTTTTCAGTGCGTCCATCGAGCCGGAGGTACGGCGACGGGCGGTGTCGAGTTCGTTCGCGGTGATTGCCATCACGCCGGTCTCTTTTACATCCCAGCCGCGTTTTTGCATCTCTTTATAGAGCTCTTCGCCCTGACGCGCGCCGATTTCACTGGCCGCCATCATCACCAGCGGAACGGTATCCATCGGCTTGCCTTTGGCATTGACGAACTGGTCATCGACGGCAATCACTTTCATGTCGTAACCGCGTGCTTTCGCCATGATAGCGGAGCCCAGTTTCGGATCCGGCGTACAGATGACAAACCCTTTCGCGCCGCTGGCCGCCAGGCTATCAATGGCGTTCAGCGTTTTTTCGCCATCCGGGACGGCGATTTTAATCACCTCGAAACCTAACTCTTTGCCCGCTTTGTCAGCGAATTTCCACTCAGTCTGGAACCAGGGTTCTTCCGGCTGTTTAACCAGAAACCCGAGCTTCATGGTTTCAGCGATAGCGGATTGTGACATAACGGCAGCCAGGCCGATGGCCGCCAACGCTTTAGTGAATTTGTGCATGGTAAACTCCGGCTTAAACACGCTTTTATGTAGGGAACAGAAATAATTGCTATTGTTAAAAGTTCAAAAAACAAGGCATTAGCGCCCATGCATCAGATGGACATCTGTGCTGGAAATAGTTTTAGCGGGAAATTGATTCTCCATAGGAGAGCGGCATCACACGGCTGAATTACAGTAATTCCGTACATAAATTCAGCGGATTTAGCCATAAAGTCGGCGGCTTTTGTCAGACAAATCGCAAGGGTGAAAGCAGGATAATCCATAACGTCAGCCAGCTTATCCTTGTACCCGGCCACAGGGCGCGGCCGGGCGAAACGATTACCAGCGGTAGTAGATGTGATCGGCGTGTTCGCGAACGGGTTTTTCGTCGCCCAGCAGGCGCGCGGCAAGCGTAAAGGCAAAGTCGAAAGCGTGTCCCAGACCTTTGCCGCTGATCAGGTTGCCATCTTCAACGACCGGTGCATCGACATACTCGCCGTCTTGCACTTGTTGATAGAGATCGCCGGAGCAAACATACCGACGCCCGTTGAGCAGATTGTTGCCGCCCAGCACGCGCGCAGCGGCGGAGCAGATGGGGCAGATCAGTTTCCCTGCCGCATCGTGGGCTTTAACAAATTGCACGACATCGCTGCTGCCCGCGAGGTTGACGCTGCCCTGCGGCCCGCCTGGCAGGACGATGGCATCGAACAGCGTCGCTTGCCGCTCGGACAAGGTGCTGTCTGCCACCATAGGAATGGCGTGATAGCTGACCACCGCGCGGGTATCCGCGCAGGCCAGCGTCTCTACTTCAATCTCTAAGCGGCGCAAAATATCAATAGTGATAATCGCTTCCGCTTCTTCAAAACCCGGCGCTAACAATACCGCCACTTTTTTCATGACCGACTCCTTGCCGTTGAGGTCAGGTGAAACAGGTGGCGTTATTGTTGATCAAAACAGCGTTTCAAAATCCTCGCTGCGTCACAGACCCGTGGCCGGATGTCGATAATATGCGCGTTAGTGCGCTTCGCCCTGCGGGGTGAACTTCAGTTCAATCAGCGCAATGGCTTTTTGAATCGCCCGGCGCGTCACCGGATCGGCGGCGGCGGGATGGGTCGAGAAGTCGATGGTTTTAAGCTGGTTAGCCATTTTTTCACGCACTTCAACCGGCGCGATAACGTCAATCACATCAAGGATCTGTTTGATGACCAGCTGGCAGGCGACAACGTCAGAGACCAGCTCCTGGTCGGCGGGGGTGTTTTGCGACATGGGAAGCTCCTTATTGAAAGGGCGCCATAGTAGCGGGAAACGGCGGGCAAGAGTAGTTTTGCGCGCGGCCGCGTTGCGCAGAGACAAAAAAACCTGCCGCAGCAGGTTTTTTTATTCTCAGAACATCGCGCCAGGCGGTACGTCTTTGAAGGTCTTGCAATAGGTTTCAAACATATGCTTCAGGATTTTACGCAGTTTCATTTTTCACTCCGGCAACTAGTCAGGCAGGTGTTGAGCCTTAATGGGCGACATAATATGACGCCCGTCACAAAAATCAATCTATCTGAGAGCGAAATCACGTTTCAAAAATTGAAACTGGCGTAGTTTTATGAGCAATCTGATGACAAATCCGACAGTTAGCGCGCTAAAAATATTTTTAGCTTCTTCAATTATTTTTTGTGGATGGCAGACTCTCAATGACCGAAAGTTCCCCTGCGCAAACGCGAGGTGCGGTTTCTCCCGCTGCATTACTGGTCGCGGGCGCCTTCTTTATGGAGTTTATTGATGGCACGGTGATCGCCACCGCGCTGCCGGATATGGCAAAAACCTTTGGCGTCGAAGCGGTGGCGCTCAATATCGGTATCAGCGCCTATCTGATTACGCTTGCTGTACTGATCCCCGCCAGCGGCTGGATCGCCGATCGCTTCGGCGCGCGCACCGTCTTTACGCTGGCGCTGGCGATCTTCACCTTCGCCTCGGTGCTGTGCGGCCTCTCCACCAGCGTCGAGATGTTTGTGGCAATGCGGATCTTGCAGGGGATGGGCGGCGCGCTGATGGTGCCGGTCGGGCGGCTGGCGGTGCTGCGCACCACGCCCAAACATCAGCTGATTACCGCTATCGCTACGCTGACATGGCCTGCGCTGGTGGCCCCGATTATCGGCCCGCCGCTCGGCGGGTTTATTACCCACTACGCGGACTGGCGCTGGATCTTCTTTATTAATGTGCCGCTCGGACTGCTGGGGATGGCGCTGGCGCTGCGCATTATTCCCAACATCCGCGAAGAGGAGCGCCGTCCCTTCGACTTAACCGGCTTTCTCACCACCAGCGTGGCGATGGTGAGCCTGGTTTACGCAATGGAAGCGCTCGGTTCGCAACACCCACAGGGTGGATTGACGCTGGCACTGTTGACGCTTGGCGCGGTGATGTTTGCCTTTACGCTGCGCCATTTCCGCCACCACGCGTGGCCGATGATCCGCCTGGACGCGATGCAGGTACCAACTTTTCGCGTCACTATGTATGGCGGTTCGCTGTTTCGCGCCTCGATCAGCGCAGTGCCGTTTCTGCTGCCGCTGCTGTTTCAGGTCGGGTTTGGTATGGATCCCTTCCACGCCGGGCTGCTGGTGCTGGCGGTGTTTGCCGGGAATTTGTCCATTAAACCGGCGACCACGCCGCTTATCCGCTGGCTTGGCTTTCGTAAGCTGCTGTTGATTAACGGCGCGCTAAATGTGATAGCCCTGCTGGCCTGCGCGTTTCTTACCGCCGATACGCCGGTGTGGCTGATCTTTGCCATCCTCTATCTTGGCGGCGTCTTTCGCTCGGTGCAGTTTACCGGCGTCAGCACGCTGGCGTTTGCCGATGTGCCCACCGCGCAGATGAGTTATGCCAATACGCTGTTTAGCACGGCGACACAGCTGGCGGTGGGGCTGGGCATTACGCTTGGCGCGATTGGCATTCGCCTTGGCGAGCATATCAGCGGCTGGTTAGGGATCGGCGGGATGGAAGGGATCAGTTTCCGGCTGGCGTTTGTCTTTATTGCGTTGATCTGTCTGGTAGGAATGATTGATACGCTGCGCTTGACGAAGGATGCCGGCAGCGCGGTGTCGCAGAAAAGTCGTTAAACAGAGATGCCGGATGGCGGCTTACGCCTTATCCGGCCTACAAAACAAAGCCCGGCACGCATTGCGCTACCGGGCTTTTTTATTGTGAAATCGCAATGCATTGCCGGATGGCGCCTTATCCGGCCTACAAAAGCCCGAAACCGACCACAGAAACGTAGGCCTGATAAGCGTAGCGCCATCAGGCAAGATGACTATCAGGCCAGCACTTCACGCACGAAGGCTTCGATCTCTTTATTCTGGCAGTTCTCGAAGAAGCACTGCTGGAAACGCTCGCCGGAAACGGCGGTTTTCACCAGTTCGCGATCGATGGCGCGCAGCGTATCGAGATAGTTCTCTTTCACCACCGCTGCTTTCACCTGGTTCAGGATCCCGGCGTTACGCACCTGCGGCTCTTTACGCTCCGGCGGATAACCTTCCCCGTTGCGGCCGGTAAAGGCTTTCTCAAAGATAAAGCGCACATTCAGCTCTGCGCCCCAGCCAAAGCCTTTAGCAAACGGCAGCGCCAGCGCGTTACCGTTGTTGATCTGCGCGAACAGGAAGGCGTCGGCCGGATCGATACAGTAACCGCAGACCACGCCCGGATGGATGTTCAGCGACATCAGCGCGCCCTGCCCGGTGCCGCAGCCGGTCACCACGAAATCCACCGCTTTAGAGTTGAGCAGAATGCTGGCCATAATACCGAGGTGGATATAGGTCAGATGATGGTCATTTTCGTCGCTCATGCCGACGTTATACACCGGGAAATCTTTCTCATCGGCTACGGTTTTCAGCTCTTTGAGAATGATGGCGTTTTTCGCCGCCTGGCTGTTTTCCATCATCAGTGCAATTTTCATTTTTATCTCCTGTAGACGTGCTTCGGATAGCAAAGGTTACCTAAACCTTACTACCTCACAAACATACTTTCAAATTTAGTGAAAAATGGTTTTAAAAATCAAAAGCCGCCTCACAGTTTTGAACGGCCCGCTCCTGCCGTCCTGATTAGTAGAGGGTGTTCGGGGGGTTATTCCGTCGATTGCCGCACAAAGGGCGCGATTAAGATGAGAAGATGCAAAAAATGAAGCAGAGCAACGTCATGAAGAGAGTCGTTATTGCCGCCACGCTGTTACTCCTTGCCGGGTGCACCATCACCAAAGAAGCAGAAGTGAGCAGTGTGGACACCACCAGCGGCGTGGTGCGTCTGAGCTTTAATCAGCAGATGATGCAGACCGCGCGTTATGATGAGTATGTCGCACAGGGCACCGCCAACAAACAGTGCCAGCAGTTGGGTTACGCTACCGCCGTGGCATTTGGTCAGCCTGTGCAGACCTGTAGTTTGATCAGCGGTTCGGGCTGCATGAACACCAAAATCACCATTCAATATCAGTGTCGCGGTATCGCTATCGACCCCAACCGCGCGGCCTGGTAAATTCTTAAGCCAGCTATTATTGCTGGCTTTTTCTTTTATTAATAATCAAAACAATTCTCATTCATTTACATATTCCTCCGGCAATGCGTGTTATTCGCATTCTCTTTATTAATCAAACGCTTTATTATTTTACCTTTTGCAAATAATTAAATAACAAATTATAGTGGCGGCACTTTCCCCTGTTATTTTTTTAATTCCGGAGCCGTGCGATGTTAAAAGCAGAGATGATCGAAAAACTCAACGAACAGATGAATCTGGAACTCTTCTCCTCCCTGCTCTATCAACAGATGAGCGCATGGTGCAGCTACCACAGTTTTGAAGGCGCCGCCGCGTTTCTGCGCCGCCACGCGCAGGAAGAGATGACCCATATGCAGCGCCTGTTCGACTACCTGACGGACACAGGCAGCCTGCCGCGCATCGCGAATATTGCTTCACCGGTCGCAGAGTATGCCTCCCTTGATGAACTGTTCCGCGCGACTTACCAACATGAGCAGCATATTACGCAAAAAATTAATGAGCTGGCGCACGTTGCAATGATGTCGCAGGATTATCCGACCTTTAATTTCCTGCAGTGGTATGTTGCCGAGCAGCATGAAGAAGAGAAACTCTTTAAATCGGTAATTGATAAATTAACGCTGGCGGGTAAAAGTGGTGAAGGCCTCTACTTTATTGATAAAGAGCTGGCGACCCTCGACGCACAAAATTAATAATAAGGGCGGTGCAGTTAATTCTGTACTGCCTTTTTTCTTTCTGCTCCACAACACTACTCTCTGATTATCCTCTGTCACAAAATGCCTGATTCCGCACTTAACACCAGCGGTGGTTGCTCTTTTTCGTCCGCACGATAAAGCGTAAACAAAAGATTACAACAGATGTAACGGTCATTTGACGAAACGGTGGAATTATCTTACTCTGCGCCGCGTATTGCGTGTGCAGTGAGTTCAGAAATAGAGGAAAGTGTGAAAAATCGGGCACTTGGAAGTGTATTTATTGTCGCTGGCACCACCATTGGTGCGGGCATGCTGGCGATGCCGCTGGCAGCAGCGGGCGTAGGGTTTGCAACGACGCTGGGGCTGCTTTTCATCTTATGGGCAGTGATGTGTTATACCGCCCTGCTGCTGCTTGAAGTCTATCAGCATGTTCCGGCTGAGACCGGGCTGGGCTCGCTGGCGCAGCGCTATCTGGGTCGTTACGGTCAGTGGATCACCGGCTTCAGTATGATGTTTCTGATGTACGCGCTGACGGCTGCCTATATCAGCGGTGCTGGCGAGTTGCTTGCTTCAAGTATCAGCGAGTGGTTTAACGTTTCGCTCTCGTCGAGCGCGGGCGTGCTGATCTTTACGCTGGTGGCTGGCGGCGTTGTCTGCATTGGCACCTCGCTGGTCGATCTCTTCAACCGTTTTCTCTTCAGCGCCAAAATCCTCTTTTTGGTGGTTATGCTGGCATTGTTAATGCCGCATGTTCATCAGGCTAACCTGCTGACTATGCCGCTGGAAAAAGGGCTGGCGCTCTCAGCGCTGCCGGTGATTTTTACCTCGTTCGGTTTTCACGGCAGCGTGCCGAGCATTGTCAGCTATATGGGCGGCAACATTCGCCAGCTGCGCAAAGTGTTTATTACCGGTAGCGCTATTCCGCTGGTGGCGTATATCTTCTGGCAGCTGGCGACCCTTGGCAGCATCGACTCTCATACCTTTATGGGCCTGCTTGCCAGCCAGTCAGGGCTTAATGGCTTGTTGCTGGCGCTGCGCGATGTCGTCGCCTCTGCACATGTCGAACTGGCGATCCACCTCTTTGCCGATCTGGCGCTGGCTACCTCATTCCTCGGCGTCTCGCTGGGCCTGTTTGATTACCTCGCCGATCTGTTCCGTCGCCTCAATAGTGTCAGCGGCCGTTTGCAAACGGGCATCATCACCTTTCTGCCGCCGCTGGCGTTTGCCCTCTTCTACCCGCGCGGTTTTGTGATGGCGCTCGGTTACGCAGGCGTTGCGCTTGCGGTATTAGCCCTGCTGTTGCCGTCGATGCTGGCGTGGCAGAGCCGCAAACATCATCCGCAAAGCTGTTATCGCGTACTCGGCGGGAAACCGGCGCTGTGCCTGATCTTCGCCTGCGGTATCGCCATTATTACTATTCAGTTTTTGATTGTGGCAGGATGGCTGCCGGAAGTGGGTTAACTACGAAAGCCTGCGGGTTTTAACCCGAGAGTAGAAAGGTCGCCAGCTGGCGGCCTTTTTTATGGCGGAGCCTAATGGCGAAAGCCTGACGAAGCCAGATTTCAGGCACAAAAAAACCACCTTTCGGTGGTTTCACGACACTGCTTATTGCTTTGATTATTCTGCTTTTTCCCCATGGTACCCGGAGCGGGACTTGAACCCGCACAGCGCGAACGCCGAGGGATTTTAAATCCCTTGTGTCTACCGATTCCACCATCCGGGCTCGGGAAGAAATTGGAGGCGCGTTCCGGAGTCGAACCGGACTAGACGGATTTGCAATCCGCTACATAACCGCTTTGCTAACGCGCCAAAATCCTTCAGGCTTTTCAGCCAGCACCCGCTGTAACAGCCGATGCGTAAATCTGGAGCGGGAAACGAGACTCGAACTCGCGACCCCGACCTTGGCAAGGTCGTGCTCTACCAACTGAGCTATTCCCGCGTCATCAAGCGTGTTGTAATCGCTTGATTTTATTATCTTCTGGCAAGCTGTGCCGCCTTCCGATGCGTTGCATTCTACTTACCTGACGCAATGAGTCAACGATATTTTTCAAAAGCACGATCGTTTGCTGAAATTTGCGACGAAACGATCACGGTTCGAGCAGATCGCCGCGCGCAGCGTTGAGATATTGCAGCATCGACCACAGCGTCAGCACTGCGGCGACAAAGAAGAGCGCAATGCCGGCGTACTCAACCCACTGGTTCGGCCGCCACAGCAGCCACACCAGCGCCACCATCTGCGCCGTGGTTTTGACTTTACCAATCCAGGAGACCGCCACACGGCTACGCTTGCCCATCTCTGCCATCCACTCCCGCAGGGCGGAGATGATAATTTCACGGGCAATCATCGTTGCCGCAGGCAGCGTCACCCACCAGCTGTGATAGTGCTCCGCCACCAGCACCATCGCGATCCCGACCAGCACCTTATCGGCCACCGGATCGAGAAAGGCGCCAAAGCGCGTGCTCTGGTTCCAGCGACGCGCCAGATAACCATCAAACCAGTCAGTTACCGCCGCGCAGCAAAAAATAAGGGCGCAGACAAACGGCGCCCAGTGGAACGGCAGATAGAACGCCAGAACGAAAAACGGGATCAGGATGACGCGAAAAAGGGTGAGCAACGTAGGAATATTGAATCGCATGTTGGCGTTAACTGTCTGTTGTCCGTAAAATTTCGCTCTATGTTGCTACAGAGCCCCTAATGTTTCAACGAGTAGAAGATCTTTTCTGCCAGACCTTGCGAGATGCCCGGCACTTTCGCAATTTCCTCAATGCTGGCGTTCTGTAACCCTTGCAGACCGCCCATATATTTCAGCAGCATCTGCCGACGTTTCGGCCCCACCCCTTCGATGGTTTCGAGCGAACTGGTGTTCTTCACCTTCGCCCGTTTTTTACGGTGTCCGCTAATGGCGTGATCGTGCGATTCATCGCGAATATGCTGAATCACATGCAGCGCGGGTGAATCCGGCGGCAGGCTGAACCCCTCCCCTTCCGGCTCGAAAAAGAGCGTCTCTAAACCGGCTTTGCGATCTGCGCCCTTCGCTACGCCCAGCAGCAGCGGCTTATGTTTATCCCACGGCACATCCAGCTCGGCAAATACGGTTTTCGCCTGACCCAGTTGCCCTTTACCGCCGTCAATCAGGATCACATCAGGGATCTTGTCCTCTTCAATGGCTTTACCATAGCGGCGGCGCAGCACCTGATTCATCGCCGCGTAGTCATCGCCCGGCGTAATGCCGGTGATGTTATAGCGGCGATACTCGGCGCGCACCGGCCCGTTGGGGTCAAATACCACGCAGGAGGCGACCGTCTGCTCGCCCATAGTATGGCTGATATCGAAGCACTCCATGCGTTTGACCGCAGGCAGATTCAGCACGCTCGCCAGCGCGGCAAGCCGCTGGTGGACGGTCGACTGCTGAGAAAGCTTAGTACTGAGCGCCGTCGCGGCATTGGTGCGCGCCAGCTTCAGATAACGGGCGCGATCGCCACGCGGTTTGGTCTGCACATTAACTTTACGCCCGGCCAGTTCTGAGAGGGAATCACCCAGCAGGGTTTTATCGGTAAGGTCAAAGTCGAGCAGGATTTCGCCCGGCAGCGTGCGCATCTGGCTGCCCTGCAGATAAAACTGGCCGACAAAGGTTTCGACCACTTCGCCAAGCTCGGTGCCGCCCGGCACTTTCGGGTAGTAGCTGCGGCTGCCGAGAACCTTGCCCTGGCGGATAAACAGCACATGGACGCAGGCCATGCCAGCATCAAACGCCACGCCAATAACATCCAGATCGTCGCCATTATTGGAAACGAACTGTTTCTCCGTTACGCGGCGTACTGCCTGGATTTGATCGCGCACGCGCGCAGCTTCTTCAAAATCGAGCGCCTGGCTGGCTTTCTCCATTCGCGCGATAAGCTGGGTCAGCACCTGATCGTCTTTACCAGCGAGGAACAGCCGCACGTAGTCAACCTGTTGCGCGTACTCCTCTTCGCTCACCAGCCCCTCGACGCACGGGCCAAGGCAGCGGCCAATCTGGTATTGCAGGCACGGACGAGAGCGGTTGCGATAGACGCTGTTTTCGCACTGGCGAACAGGGAAGATTTTTTGCAACAACGCCAGCGTTTCCCGCACCGCATAGCCGTTCGGGAAGGGGCCGAAATACTCCCCTTTCGCATGCTTCGCGCCGCGATGGGTTGCCAGACGAGGGTGCGTGTCGTTGCTGAGGAAGATAAACGGATAAGATTTATCGTCCCTGAGCAGAACGTTGTAGCGAGGCTGGTAAAGCTTGATGTAGTTGTGCTCCAGCAGCAGCGCTTCGGTCTCCGTGTGCGTGACGGTCACGTCGATCTGTTGGATCTGCGCGACCAGCGCTTCGGTTTTGCGCGAGGCAAGATTGCTGCGGAAGTAGCTGGAAAGACGTTTTTTCAGGTCTTTTGCTTTACCGACATAGATAACGGTACCGCCGGTGTCATACATGCGATAGACACCGGGCTTACTGGTTACCGTTTTCAGAAAGGCTCTGGAATCAAAAACTTCAGTCACTGACTTATTAACGTCTCCGCATTGCACAAACCATGGCGAATGGCGAGGTGCGTCAGTTCGACGTCACCGTGAATGTTCAATTTACTGAACATCCGATAGCGATAGCTGTTCACCGTTTTCGGGCTCAGATGCAGCTGCTCTGAGATCTCATTGACCTTCTGGCCCTTTGTGATCATCAGCATAATCTGCAATTCACGTTCCGACAAACTGTCGAACGGTGAATCTGTCTTTTCTGGCTCGATTTGGCTAAGCGCCATCTGTTGTGCAATGTCAGAAGCGATATAGCGTTGGCCTGAGTGAACGCAGCGAATGGCGTTAACCACGTCCTGCGGCGCAGCGCCTTTAGTGAGATAACCCGCAGCGCCAGCCTGCATTACTTTGGCGGGCAAGGGGTTTTCGGTGTGAACGGTAAGCATGATGACTTTTGTGTCGGCACTGCCGCGCGCGATTTTACGCGTCGCTTCAAGGCCGCCGATACCGGGCATATTCATATCCATGAGAACAACATCAACCGCATTGGTACGACACCATTTAATGGCGTCTTCACCGCAGTTGACCTCACCCGTCACTTTTATGCCCTTAATATCTTCGAGAATGCGTCGTATCCCTGCGCGCACCAGTTCATGGTCATCAACAAGTAGTACGTTGATCAAAGGAGTATCTCCGGAAAAGGGATAACGCTGCGAAAACTAATTCGGCATATATTAGCTTTTTTTTAGCCCATAATGAAAGGCAAAAAAACAACGAACGCCAATTTTGTTCTCGTTTTTGGAAATGAAGTTGTACATAAGCTGGAAACTTTTTTCAATATAAAAAACGAAGCGGTAAAATCATAATTTCTTTCTTTTCAGAAAGTTAGCAAAATACGCAGGATTATGCAGAAGAAATTACCCTAATAGAGTTGTTACAGCAATTAACCACGCTTAACGCGCGCTAAACATATATTTGATGTGCAACAATATAACAGCCTTAATTTTCAACCAGACCTCAATCAATTACTTTCTATAGCGGTGAAAAAACAACCACTGCTTTTTTTTATAAGCCTTGTGGTATACTTCGCGGCCTTAACAGCAATCGTCGCGAAAGTCCGTGACAATGTAATGAGGAAAATAAATTGAGCACACCTGATTTCACTACCGCCGAAAACGCAAAAGAACTGGCGCAGGAAGTCGCTTGCCTGAAGTCGATGATTACCCTGATGCTGCAAGCGATGGGCCAGGCTGATGCAGGCCGCGTCATTATTAAAATGGAAAGATTAATTGCACAGATGGAAGATGAAGCTCAGGCCGACGTATTTTCCAGCACCGTTAAGCAAATTAAACAAGCTTACCGCCAGTAATTACTCGCCGGCTGTCAGGCGCTCTGACAGCCGGAATCACTTTGCGACTTCCGTCGCATACTCTATTAAATTATTCCCGTTGCCGCCGCATAGCAGGCAATTTGCGTTTTATTCGGCGCGTTAAATTTCTTCTGCATATTCTTCTGGTGGAAATTGACCGTGTTTTCGGAGATAGAGAGAATCATCGCTATTTCCGCCGAGGTTTTCCCCTCTGCCGTCCACTTCAGAATTTCGCGCTCGCGTTTACTGAATTTCATCTCCGGTGTCATCACCGTATGGTCCGCCAGGCGCGTCAGTGCCAGCAGGCTCAACTGCACCAGCGTTTGTAAACGCAACTCTATTTCATCATCGGCCATCGTCTTGCCAAACAGGCTGGAACGCGAGACGGACAGAAAGCCGAGCGCATGGTTAGGCAGCATTAAACACTGCGAAACCCCTTTGCGCAGGCCGTGGTCGCGTGCGGCATCCCACAATGTCATCGCATCATGAAAGAGTTTATCGTTCCACGGCAAGTGTCCCTGGATGAAGTTTTCAGGCTTCAGCACCGGATCGACAGCGAAGTAATTCTCTGCCTGATAGTGCTCCATCCATCCAGGCGGATATGAGGTTTCCACGCTCAGCTTCGGCCGGGTGAAAGGCACCGGATGCCGCACGCAAAGCGAGTAATAATCAAACTCCAGTAGCTGTGTCTGCTGCTGGATCTCCGTATAAACGTCCTGTGCCACAGTCATTTCCTGAAAACGCGAAATCATTTCACGACGCCAGGTTAAAAAATCTTTTTGCTGCATACCGACCGGTAATACCCCTGCACTTATTAATCATATTTTTGTATACAATAAGCTAACACATAAAACTTAATTATAAATATAAAATATCGGGATAATTGGTAAGGAGTTCACTTTATTGCCGAATTAAAGCACGGCGAATGGCGGGAAATAAGGCGCAAAAGACAACATTATTTCCCTGGCATAGGTGGGCTAATTGGTTACTTTAATAAAGGCTTTAAGTAAAATCGTCGCGATTCAGCGCCCGGCACTGCTGAATCGCGCGATCTGCTTTACTGGGTGAGGAATTTTTCAAGGAACTGCTGCGTGCGCGCCTGCTTTGGCTGGGCAAACAGCGTTTTCGCCGCACCCTGCTCTACAATGCGCCCCTGATCCATAAAAATCGCCCGATCCGCGACATCGCGGGCAAAGCTCATCTCATGGGTAACGATCACCATGGTGCGTCGCTCCTGTGCCAGTTGACGAATAGTGTTTAACACTTCGCCCACCAGTTCTGGATCAAGCGCCGAGGTAGGTTCGTCAAAGAGGATCACATCCGGGCGCATCGCCAGCGCGCGGGCTATTGCCACGCGCTGCTGCTGACCACCGGATAAACGGCGCGGATAGCTGTTCTCTTTCCCGCTCAGCCCCACTTTCGCTAACAGTTCACGCGCCCGTGCCAGCGCCTCCTCTTTCGGTTCGCCCTTAACAATCACCGGGCCTTCAATAATGTTTTCCAGCACCGTGCGGTGGGGAAAGAGGTTGAAGTTCTGGAAGACAAAACCGACATGCTGCCGCAGTTCGCGGATGGCACTTTTCTGCTGGCCAACAGAGCGGGTGGCGTCAATGGTGATATTCCCCACACGAATAGAGCCGCTCTCCGGCTGCTCAAGCAGGTTAATACTGCGCAGCAGCGTAGTTTTCCCCGAACCGCTCGGGCCGATGATCGCTACCACTTCGCCCTCTTCCACCTGCAGATCGATACCGTGCAGCACCGTCTGCCCCTGGAACTTCTTCACCAGGTTTTTTACATCGATTGCGCTCATTTCGGATCCTGCTCCTGCCGGTTAAGCTGGTTTTCAAAGTAGTTTTGCAGCGTCGAGAGCACCGTCGCCATCACCCAGTAAATGAGCGATGCCGCCAGATACATGGTGAAGACCTCCAGCGTGCGCGAGGTGATAAGCTGCGCCTGGCGAAACAGCTCCGGCACCTGAATAGTTGCCGCCAGCGAGGTGTCTTTCACCAGGCTGATAAAGCTGTTACTGAGCGGTGGCAGCGCCACGCGCGCCGCCTGCGGCAGAATGGCGCGGCGCAGAGTTTGCCACGGCGTCATGCCGATACTGGCCGCCGCTTCCCACTGCCCTTTATCGATTGACGAGATCGCCGCCCGCAGGGTTTCTGCCGCGTAGGCCGCCGTATTGAGCGACAGGCCAATCATCGCCGACGGGATCGGATCGAGTTCGATACCGAACTGCGGCAGACCGTAGTAGATCATAAACAGCTGGGCGATAAGCGGCGTACCGCGAAATATAGAGATATAGAAACGCGCCAGCCAGCGCAGCGGCAGCAGCTTCGACATGCGCATCAGCGCCAGTAAAAAGCCGAGCAGCAGGCCAAAAAACATGCCGCCGATACTGAGCTGTAGCGTGAAGACCGCGCCCTTTAGCAAATAGGGGGCGGAGTCGATAACGAGTTGTAGGCTCTCTTGCATTATGGTTTTTCTGCCTGCGTTAAAGGTGAGGATGGTAGGCAAAGAGCGCCGGGGCGCCGCCCGTATGCACAAACAAAACAGGGCCGTTATCTTTAAAGCGCTTCTGCTCAATGCCATCAAGCAGACCGGCCATCGCTTTGCCGGTATAAACCGGATCGAGCAGGATCCCTTCAAGGCGCGCCAGCAGTTTCACCGCTTCCATCCCTTCATCATTCGGCAGCCCGTAGCCCGGCGCGTAGTAGTCATCCCACAGCTGGATATCCGCCTGTGCTTGCAGCTCAAGCTGACGGGCAATCTCCTGTTGCAGCGTCACCACCTTCGGTTTTTGCTCCGCAACGCTGCGCGAGACGGTAACGCCAATCAGCTCTACGTCCGGCATCAGCTGTTCAAGCCCCACCGCTAGCCCGGCATGGGTACCGGCGCTGCCTGAAGCGACCACCACCGACGAGAGACCGAGCACGCCTTCACACTGTTGTGCGATCTCCAGCGCGCTCTCGACGTAGCCCATCGCCCCCAGCGCGTTAGAGCCGCCCACCGGCACAACATAGGGGCGAAAACCCTGCGCTTCAATGCGTGTTGCCAGTTCGCTAAGTTGGGCTGCGGGATCGGTAAGTGCGTCGCACATCTCAATCTGCGCGTTAAAGAGATCGAGCAGCAGGCGGTTGCCATTGGTGAGGTAGTTTTCCGCACGAGTGCCGGTCGGGTTTTCCAGCAGCGCGACGCAGTGCAGGCCGAGCTTCGCCGCAACCGCCGCCGTCTGGCGCACGTGGTTGGACTGGATCGCGCCGGCGGTAACCAGCGTATCGGCCCCTTCGCGCAGCGCATCGGCGGCAAGAAACTCCAGCTTGCGCAGCTTGTTGCCGCCCATTGCCAGCGGCGTCACATCATCGCGTTTGATATAGATGTCGCGTCCAACGTAATCCGATAAGCGCGGCAAATAGTCGAGCGGCGTCGGCGCGCCGATAAACTCGAGGCGGGGAAAGCGGGTTAAATTGTGTAAGGGCATATAACCTCCTGAAGCCGCAAAGATACGTAATGGTTTTATTATGCACGGAAATATCCGCCGCAATAAAAAAGGCGCTTGATTAAGCGCCTTTTTTTAGCAGAGCACGATTACTTCGTTACATCTGCGCCAAACCATTTTTCTGACAGCGCCTTCATGGTGCCATCTTTCTGCATCTCGGCAATGGCCGCATCGATCGCTTTCAGCAGGTCATCATTACCTTTGCGCACCGCCACGCCAGACTCCTGACGGGAGAAGGCATCACCGGCGACCGCCAGCGTATCTTTGGTTTTCTTCACCAGATCCAGCGCCGCCAGGCGGTCGACCAGAATGGCATCAATACGGCCTACGCGCAGATCCTGGTACTTGGTCGGGTCATCATCGTAGGTACGAATATCGACACCCTGCACGTTTTTGCGCAGCCACTCTTCGTAGTTGGTGCCAAGACCGACGCCGACTTTCTTACCTTTCAGATCGGCAGGCGTTTTGATGCTGCCTTCATTGCCTTTTTTCACCAGCGCCTGAATACCGGAAACGGTGTAAGGCGTCGAGAAGTCATACTTTTTCTTGCGCTCGTCGGAGATGGTCACCTGGTTTATCACCACGTCGATGCGCTTTGAGTCCAGCGAGGCCAGCATGCCGTCCCATTTTGTGGGCTTCAGCGACGCTTTTACGCCCAGATGCTGCGCCAGTGCTTCGGCGAACTCCACTTCAAACCCGGTCAGCTTGCCATCATCACCCTGAAAGCTGAACGGCGGATAGGTGCCCTCCAGCCCAACTAATAATGTGCCGCGCTCTTTGACTTTATTCAGCAGATTTTCTGCGGCAAAGGTTTTGACGCTCATACCGGCCACCAGCGCGACAGCCATAACACCCATCAATGCCTGACGACCCAAAAGTGCTAGTTTCATTCTTCCCCCACTAAGAGATTCGCTATAGCGCGCCGCGTCTGAGCGTGAAGCCCAGCCGCGGCCTGATAACACATTCTTTTTTAATATATATCAGATGTCGCGCCGACAGCGATCTTTTGCGCGCCAGTAAAGCGTTGTTGGGTTTTAAACTGGGCATATTTGCGCAAAGCGATGCGGTAATTGTTGGTGCTGGTCGCAGGTAGCCAGGGTTCGAGGTTCTCATCAAGGAACCCCTCTTCCAGCAGTTGGCGGGAGATATTCAGTTCAGTGAGATGGTTGCCGAGGCGGCGAAGACGCACGACATATTCGCGCACCGTACCGTGGCTCATCTCAGTCTGTTCGAAAAGGTATTGTTTAAAGCCGATGATATCGAAGAAGTCGCTCTGCTCTTTGCAGTGCAGATCGCCACAAAAGCGACAGAGTGCAACCCACTCTTTTTGCTCTTGTAGCCACGCGGCTTCATCCAGCAGCATGTCCAGCCGCGAAATCGCAATTTTGTTGACGATCTCGCCGCGGCGTACCAGTGTGATGCGGTCGAGCAGTTTGTGGCAGTGAGCACAATGCGTTTGGCTGTGTTTAAAGTCTTTCAGGTAGCGGCTTAATGGCCGTCTTTTCGATTGCTGCACCGTCATGATAACTCCTGGTTGTCAATGCGTTGTTCGGCATTTACCAGGGGCGATGCAGTATCACCAACCTATAACTTACCCAGCTTGGTACGTAAGCGCTTAATGGCCTGGCTATGGAGCTGGCTGACACGCGATTCCCCGACTTCCAGTACGGCACCGATCTCTTTGAGATTCAGCTCCTCCTGGTAGTACAGCGTCAGGACAAGTTGTTCACGCTCGGGCAGCGACTCAATCGCTTCCATCACCCGGTGGCGTAAATTACTCTCCATTAACTGGAATAACGGGTTTTCCTGTTGATGATCTTCCGTCACCAGCTCGATACTGTCGCCGTGCTCTTCCCGCCATTCGTCATAGGAGAAAAGCTGGCTATTGTTCGTATCAAGCAACATCTGACGGTACTCCTCAACGGGAATACCAAGACGCTGCGCCACTTCAGTTTCCGACGCGTTACGTCCCAGCTCTTGCTCTAGTTGCCCCATTGCCTGCGCCACTTCGCGGGCATTACGTCGGACACTGCGTGGCACCCAATCGCGGCTGCGCAACTCGTCCAACATAGCCCCACGAATACGCTGTACTGCGTAAGTGGTAAATGCCGTTCCTTGCAGAGCGTCATAACGATCTACTGCATTCAATAGACCGATGCCGCCCGCCTGTAGCAGGTCGTCCAGTTCCACACTTGCTGGCAAACGCACCTGCAGGCGCAATGCTTCATGACGCACTAGAGGAACATAACGTTGCCACAGCGAGTGTTTATCCATTACACCATCAGCGGTATAGAGTGAATTCACGATAAACGGCCCTGCGTTAATTGAGTTATCGGCGTAATTATCCGTTTCTATAGTTGTTTTAATCGGATGAATAGTGGGTGAAATGGCAGGTTATTTACACCAATAGAGAAATTTCGCCCTTTAAAACCTACCTCCCTTGAAGAAAAATCCAATCTATCAAGGAGATAATAGAAGCGCTTGCGCATATAAAAAATTTTTCCCTCATGGCACAAAACCATTCAGCGATATGCCTGTTTTTACTAAGTCATCAGCCAAAGCCGCTGACTTAAATGAAATTATTCATAAAATCGCGTTTTTTCACCCTGCCCTATCCGTTGATAAGCGAGGAAAAATGATGGTTATTCCTCCCCTGACTCCCCCCTCCGCTCATTTACATTAAAGCCCTGATCCGGGCTATTACTCTTTGCGCGCGAGCGAACGCGACAGCGTGACGCATTGTTCGCCAAATCATCGCCCGGCAATACCGCATCTCGAGGATATGATGAAACTGGCAATCTATGGCGCAGGTGGTCTCGGCAGAGAAGTGTATGAGTTGGTCAAACAGCTCAATGCAGCCGAATCACGCTGGAGCGGCGTCTGCTTTATTGATGATATTGATCCACATCGCCAGTTAAAGGGCCAACCTGTCGTCACACTGCAGGAGATCTCGCCCGAGGAGTATGAGGTGGTTGTCGGCGTGGGCGAGCCTAATGTGCGTCATCAAATGGCGCAAAAAGCCCTGAATGCAGGATTCCGACTGGCGACGCTGATCCATCCTCTGGCGCGCGTCAGTGATGATGTCACCTTCGGCGAAGGGACGATCGTCTGCGATCGCGCCTATGTCTCCTGCGACTGTACCATCGGTAAAAATGTCTATCTGCAGCCTAACTGCAACGTCGGCCATGATTGTGTGATTGGTGACGATAGCGTGATCTCCGCGTACGCCAATCTCGGCGGCAACTGCCTGATTGGTACCCGCACCTACATCGGCCTCAATGCGGCTATCCGGGAAACGACAACTATCGGCGACGATACCATCATCAGTATGGGCGCGATTGTTTTTAATGATATTGGCTCCTCGGTAATTGCACTGGGGAATCCGGCGCGCGTCATGCGCGCAAATGAAGATAAAAAAGTATTCAGGTAAACCTGAATAGTCATCAAGCTTGCTGCCATCTGGAGACCGTGATGTCCAATCTGGAAACGTATAACCGTATTTTTATTGAAACCTTCGAGGTTACTGAAGAGATCCTGCCGGGCTATCAGTACCAGGATACTCCCTCATGGGACTCCGTAGGTCATATGACCCTTATCGCCTCTCTGGAAGATGCTTTTGAAATCATGATGGATACCGATGACATCATTGAGTTCTCCTCATGGGAAAAAGGCAAAGCGATCCTGAAAAAATATGATGTTGAACTGCAAAGCTAATCAGTTGACACGTTGATTCGTCCAGACCCCGCATGTCGCTAACGCATCGGTCGTTGAGGAAGCCAGAAATGTTGATGCAAGGAAAAAACGTAATTATCACTGGCTGTCGCCGGGGGATGGGGCTGGAGATGGTCAAACTCTTCGCCGCGAACGGGGCAAATATTTATGCCCATGCCCGACAGGCTGATGACGCGTTTACCGGCCAGATGAGTGAGATTGCCGACCTGCATCAGGTTAATATCTGGCCACTCGGCTTTGATATCACCGACACCGCGGCGATGAAAACAGCGGTCAGGCAGATCATGGCGGATAAACGTCCCATTGATGCGCTTATCAATAACGCTGGCGTGGCCTGCAATAGCCTCTTTCAGATGACCAGCGAGACGCAGTTACGTACGCAATTTGAAGTGAATTTTTTCTCTGTTTTTCTCTTCACGCAGTACATCTCAAAACTCATGCTGCGCCAGCAGCGCGGCAGCATCATTAATATCGCCTCAACGGCAGCGGAAGATGGCAATCCCGGTAAAGCAGCCTATGGCGCTTCAAAAGCCGCGCTGGTTGCCATGACCGCATCGATAGCGGCGGAGCTGGGCGAAAAAGGCATCCGCGCTAACGCCATTGCCCCCGGCATAACCGAAACAGATATGCTGCAAACCATGCCCGCTGAAGTGGTAGAAGAGGCGAAAAAACGCACCGATCTGCGCCGGGCAGGTTCCCCTTCTGAGATTGCCCAGCTAGCGCTTTTTCTCGCCAGCGATCTCTCGAGCTATATCACAGGCCAAACAATTCGTGTCGATGGTGGTCTCAAATGACGCATAAAATTCAGAACGCGGCGCGACGCATCCGTCGCCGTATCGTTAATGTGGCACACCACGCGCCGAGCGATGGCGTGCATGTCTCCCCTGCTCTGTCGATGACCGACATCCTGAGTACGCTGTACGGCAGCGTGATGCGTTACGATGCGCAGCAGATCACCAGCAAGCAACGGGATGTTTTTATCCTCAGTAAAGGCCACGCGGCGCTGGGGCTGTACGCCACGCTGTGCGAATTCGGCATTATTACCGAGGCGCAGCTCAATGAGTTTGAGATCAACGGCTCGGTGCTGCAGGTTCACCCGACCAAACACCCGGAATATGGTATCGACTTCTCCGGCGGCAGCCTGGCGCAGGGGCTCTCCTTCGCGACCGGGCTGGCGCTTGGACGCCGTCTGAACGGCGAAACGTGGCACACCTATGTGCTGGTCGGCGACGGCGAGTGCAACGAGGGGGCTATCTGGGAAGGGGCATTTATGGCAGCGCACCATAAGATCGATAACCTGACGCTGATCGTTGACCGTAATGGCCTGCAATCCGATGGTTTTACCGCCGAGGTGATGCAGATGGATCTGGAAGCGCTGTGGCGCGCCTGCCGCTGGGAAACCATTGTCTGTGATGGCCACGATATTGACGCACTGCAAGCGGCCTTCGCCGCACCGCACAACGGTAAACCGAAGGTGATTATCGCCAACACGGTTAAAGGCAAAGGGGTGTCGTTTATGGAAAACAGTAAAGAGTTTCACCGTAACCGCGTCTCGGCACAGCAGCTCTCTGACGCGCTTACCGGGCTACACGGAGGCGAAGATGATTGAGTTTAAATCTGCGGCTATCCGCTCCTGGTCAATGCTCGGCTCGCGCGGCACCTTTGGCATGACGCTGCTTGAGCTGGCGCACGACGATCCGCGCATCGTGGCGCTCTCCGGCGATCTCTGTAAATCCTCGGGCCTCGATCGTTTTAGCACCACCTATCCCGATCGCTTCTTTAATACCGGCATCGCTGAACAGAACCTGGTGGGCGTCGCCGCAGGTCTGGCTTCCAGCGGCTTTGTGCCGTTCGCCACCTCGTTTCCTAACTTTCTGACGCTGCGCGCGGCAGAACAGGTGCGCCTTAACCTCGGTTATATGCAGGAGAACGTTAAGCTGGTCGGGCTGGCCTCAGGTCTGGCGACAGGCATGTTTGGTGCCACGCACCACGGTATCGAAGAGCTGGCAATGCTGCGCTCAGTCTCCAACATCGCCATTTTCTCCCCGGCAGACTGCACCGCCACGGTCAAGATGACCCAGGCGGCGCTGGCCTACGATGGCCCGGTCTATCTCCGCCTTACCGGCGGTATGCGCGCGCCCATCGTCTATAAAGAAGATTTTGAACTGATCCCCGGTAAAGCGATTACCCTGCGCGAAGGTGAAGACATAGCGCTTATCGCCACCGGCAGCATGGTGCATGTTGCCCTCACCTGCGCCACACAATTAGCCGAACGCGGCATTGCCGCCACGGTGATTGATATGCACACCATCAAGCCGCTGGATGAAGCCGCCATCAGCGCGCAGCTGGGGAAAAAATTACTGGTAACGCTGGAAGAGCACAGCGTGATCGGTGGTCTTGGCAGCGCCGTGGCGGAGTGCATCGCTAATCAGGCGCAGCGGCCGCGACAGATGATCGTCGGCATCCCGCAGGGTTATCCGCACGCTGGCGACTACGGCTGGATGCTGGAGCAGAGCGGCCTGACCGCCGGGCAGGTGTGCGAGCGGATTGTGGACGCACTGCAATGATCCCCTTCTGGCAAACGCAACAACACGATGCTGCGCGGCTGGCGCTGATCGACGATCGCGGGCAGCAACTCAGCTATGGCGAGCTGACTGCCAGAGTTAATGCGCTGGCCGGTAAGCTTCCCGCCCGCTCGCTGGTTTTTCTCTTTTGCCAGAACCAGGCCGACGCGGTAATTGGCTATCTCGCCTGCCTGCAAGCAGATGCGGTCGCCCTGCTGCTCGACAGCGCGCTTGATGAGTCGCTGGCGCAACAATTAATTGATACCTACCGCCCGGCACTGCTCTGGCAACCGCAGGAGACGGGCTATCAGCTGACGGCCACCGGGCTCACGCCCTGGCCGCTGCATGACGATCTGGCGCTGCTAATGTCGACCTCCGGCTCGACCGGCAGCCCGAAACTGGTGCGCCTGAGTAAACGTAATTTGCAGAGCAACGCCGCCAGTATCGCGCACTATTTACAGATTGATGGCGATGAGCGCGGGCTGGTAAGCCTGCCGATCAACTATGTCTACGGCTTATCGATCATCAACAGCCATTTACATGCTGGCGCTACCCTACTCCTGACGGGGCATAGCGTGATGCAGCGCGAGCTGTGGAACTTTGTCCGCGAGACGCGCGCCAGCTCCTTCGCCGGGGTGCCCTACACCTGGGAGATGCTGCGTAAGCTGCGTTTTATGCGCATGGATCTGCCGGATCTGCGCACCCTGACCCAGGCTGGGGGCAAGCTTTCGCCAGCGTTGCAGCAGGAGTACACCGAGTTTGCCCGCCAGAGCGGAAAGCGTTTTATCGTTATGTACGGTGCCGCAGAAGCGACTTCGCGTATGGCCTGGCTACCGCCGGAAGAGGCCGACGCGCGTTACGGCTTTATCGGTAAACCAATTCCGGGCGGCGAGTTTCTGTTGCTGGATGAGACAAACCAACCCATCACCACGCCGAATACACAGGGTGAACTGATTTATCGCGGCGATAACGTGGCGCTGGGCTACGCCGAACGTGGCGAAGATTTAGCGCTCGGCGATCGGTTTGCCGGCACGTTGCACACCGGCGATATCGCCACCTTTGATGAGGCGGGCTTCTACCGCATTGTCGGGCGCAAAAAGCGTTTTTTGAAAATATTCGGTAACCGCGTGGGTCTGGATGAGATGGAAGCGCTGTTAAAGACCGCCTTCCCGGATGTCAGCCTCGCCTGCGATGGACGCGACGATCTGCTCTGTATCTTTCTTACCGATACGTCGCTGGCCGCCGCGGTGAAACAGTATGCCGCCCAGTTAAGCCATCTGCATGCCAGCGCGTTCCAGACAATTATCCTGGCTGACATTCCCAAAAACCCGGCGGGTAAGACGCTCTATCACAGGCTGAAAGAACATGTCCCTCACTCTTGATGAGATGCTGGCCATCGCCCCCTACTCGCTGGCGCGCGATGAAAAACGCGCGATGCAGCTGGCGCGGCTGAAAGCGTTGACCGCCCATCACTATGCGCACTGTGCGCCCTATCGCCAGATGCTGGATGCGCAAGGTATCGCGCCGCAGGCAATTAACGCGCCTGAAGAGATCCCTTTCCTGCCGGTCTCGCTGTTTAAAACGTTAACGCTCAAAAGCGTGGCGGATGAAGAGGTGGTGAAAACCATGACCTCTTCCGGCACCACCGGCCAGCAGGTGTCGCGCATTTTTCTCGATAAGACCACCGCGGCGATGCAGCAAAAAACGCTGGTAAAGATTGTCAGCCACTTTACCGGTGCCGGACGGATGCCGATGCTGATTATCGACTCGCCGGAGGTGCTTAAAGATCGCCTGCACTTCTCGGCGCGCGGCGCAGGCATTCTCGGTTTCTCCCTCTTTGGTGCCGATCGCGCATGGGCGCTGGATGAAGAGATGAACCTGAATGTTGCGGCGATCGAGGCGTTCCTGGAAAAACATCGCGGCAAGCGCATCCTGATGTTTGGCTTCACCTTTATGGTCTGGCAGCACTTTTATAAAGCGCTGGCGGCCAGCGGAAAGAGGCTGGCGCTGGATAACGCGCTGCTGATCCATGGCGGCGGCTGGAAAAAGCTGCAAAACGAAGCGGTCTCACCGGCTGAGTTTGCCCGTCGTTTACAGGCTGTTTGCGGGCTGCCCGCGGTGCATGATTACTACGGCATGGTGGAGCAGACCGGCTCTATTTCGATGCAGTGCGAAGAGGGACATCTGCACAGCTCCATTTTCTCCGATGTGATTATCCGTAACGCAGCCGATTTCTCCTGCGCGCCGGTCGGAGAGCGCGGGATCGTTCAGGTGCTCTCCCTGCTCCCGGAGTCCTATCCGGGTCACTCCCTGCTGACGGAAGATGAGGGCGTGCTGCTGGGTGAAGATGACTGCCCCTGCGGGCGCAAAGGGAAGTATTTCCACCTGTTTGGCCGGCTGAAAAAAGCGGAATTACGAGGGTGTAGCGACACGTATGCAGCAACATTTTGACGGCATAACCTTTGCCATTGGCGATGAAGCACAGCTGCGGGCGATGCCGACACTGGCGCCGTTTGCTCCCTTTGCCGCGCCGGTGCTGGAATTTCTGCACACCTTTTCGCGCCTGACGCTGCGAGACAGCGAAGCGAAGGCGTGGCCCGATGTGGTGAGCCTCGGCTTCTGGTGTCGACCGGCGTCGCTGGCGCAGATGCGCGCCAGTAGCGGCGATCTCGCCCAGCGCTTTGGTCGCGGCGTGGCGTTTCATATCGCACCGGGCAATGTCGCGGCGAATTTTGCCTATTCGCTGTTTAGCGGGTTGCTGACCGGCAATGCCAATATCGTGCGCTTACCGGGGCGCGATCACCCGCAGGTGACGATAATTGTGCGCTTATTATCCGCCGCGCTGGCAGAACACCCGGCGCTTGCACCCTGGATTTGTCTGCTGCGCTACGGGCGTCAACAAGCCATTAATGATGCGCTCTCGGCGCTGTGCGATACGCGGATTATCTGGGGTGGGGATGAAACCATCGCCCAGATTCGCCGCTCGCCGCTCCCGGTGCGTGCGCTCGACATCGCCTTTGCCGATCGCTACTCGCTGGCGGCGATTGACGCCGAACGCTACCTGGCGCATGAGAACAAAGCCGCGCTGGCGCAGGCGTTCTTTAACGATACCCTGCTCAACGATCAGAATGCCTGCTCCTCACCTGCGCTGGTGGTGTGGCTGGGGCAAGATGCAGCGCACGCCCGGACGCTCTTCTGGCAACACTTTCGCGACTACGCCGCACCGCGTTATACCCTGGAGCCGGTGGCGGCCGTCGATAAGCTGAGTCGTCTTTATCAATTGGCGGCGCACTACCCGGGGGTCAGAAAGGCCTCTGACGACGATAATTTACTGCTTCGCATAGACCTGCCGGTACTGACAGAAGAGGTCATGGCGCTGCGCGGCAACTGCGGTTTTTTCATGGAGTTTGAGGCGGCTTCGCTGGATGAGATCACCTCGATCTGCGGCGAACGTTGCCAAACGCTGGCGCTGTTCGGCGTCGAGAAAGAGAGCGTTGATCAGTGGCTTGCCACCCACAGGCCGAAAGGGGTTGATCGCATTGTCCCGTTTGGCCATACGCTGGACTTCACTTTGCACTGGGATGGCTATGATCTGGTCGCGATGCTGACCAGACGCATTGCCGCCGGCATTTAAGCCCGGCTCTACTTTTTTAATTCATGCCCCGGAGATGGCGATGACCTCAATCCTGAATCTGATTTCTGCCCGCCGTAACACCTTTATCGATAGCGTGGCGCGGATGCAGGCCAATGGCGATCCCATTGTGCTTTGCGGCGCGGGCTATGCGGCACAAGAGACCTGGGCATTTATGCAGCGTGAACAGATGCCTGTTGATGAAGTGGCGATTGGCCGCGACTACCTGCGCCCCGGCAGTGAGTTTAATGGCCGCCCGCTGGTCTCCTTTGAAGCGCTGGCGCAGACGGGCAGACGCTATAACTACATTGTTGCCATGCAGTTTGTCGACGAGGCGCTGAAAGCCAGCCTGAGCCAGAACGCCCACGAGATGCTGTTCTTTGATTGCGCGTTTATGGGCGTGAACACCAAAGAGTACTTTACTTTCGCCTGGTGCGAGGCGCATCAGCAGCCGTTAACCGCACTCTATGAGCAGCTGGCGGATGAAACCTCAAAAGCGACTTTACTGGCCTACCTGAACCAGCGCATCAGCGCATGCGAAGGCGAATATGGCGCGCTCTACCACCCGCAGCACTACTTTCCGCAAGAGATTATTGCGCTGAAAGATAATGAAGTGTTTATTGACTGCGGGGCCTTTGACGGCGACAGCATCAACGCGTTTACCCGCGCGCTGGCCCGCGATGGCGCGAGCGATGCCGGGCGAATTTACGCTTTCGAGCCGGACAGCACGACATTTGCCCAGTTGAAAAAAAATACCGCCGCGCTACCACAGTGTCTCCATTTCCAGGCCGGTGTATGGAATGAAGCCACCACGCTCTACTTTAATGCTTCTAACTCCTTCTCCTCGTCATTGAGCGAGAGTGCGGATGGCGACAAGATCGATTTGATGAAGATTGATGATGTTACCGCAGGTGAGCGGGTGAGCTTTATTAAGATGGATATCGAAGGGGCTGAGCTGGCTGCGCTCGAGGGGGCGCAGGAGACGATCGCTCGCTGGCAACCGATACTGGCCATCAGCCTTTATCATAAACCGGGCGATCTGCTCTCCATTCCGCACTTTATCCAGCAGTTACACAGCGATTATCGCTTCTATTTGCGTGCGCACCATCCGCGGCTGGCCTACGAACTGGTGCTCTATGCGGTGCCACCGGCCAGGATAAAAGGATAAAAAAAAGCTCTGTGAAAACAGAGCTTTTTTGTTCAGGCCACCTCTTTTACCGGGCCGCCTGGCTTACCTTTATGGTGCGCATGTTTACGCACCACATCAATCACGCGCTGCTGTTCTGCTTCCGTTAAGTCGGGGTAGATCGGCAGACAGAGGATCTTCTCGGCAATAACGTTTGCCGCCGGCAGGTGTTCAGGTGCCGCTGACGGTAAGTGGCGATACATGGCGAAGGAACTAATCAGCGGGTAAAAATAGCGACGGGAGTAGATCCCCTCCTCTTTCAGCGCCTCGTAGAGCGCGTCGCGCGCCATGGGGTAATCCCCTTCGACCAGCACCGGATAATAAGCGTGGTTCCACTCAAAACGTCCACCAGCATCAAACCACGTAATACCCGCCACATCCTGCAAGCCTTCACAGTAGCGCTGGTAGATCGTTTTGCGCGCGGCCAATGCGCCATCAATATATTTCAGCTGTAACAGACCAAATGCCGCTTCCATCTCATTCATCTTGGCGTTGATACCGGGCGCGACAACGCGTGTCTCGCCGGCAAAACCGAAGTTTTTCAGGTAATCAATACGCTGCTTTGTCCGCGCATCGTGGCAGATGATCGCCCCGCCTTCAAAGGTGTTAAACACTTTGGTGGCATGGAAACTCAGCACGGATAAGTCGCCGTGATTGAGGATGCTGGTGCCATTCTGACGAACGCCGAAGGCGTGGGCAGCATCATAGATAACTTTCAGGCCATAGATATCGGCAATCTGCTGGATCTTGTCGATTTCGCAGGGAATACCGTAACAGTGCACCGGCATGATCGCAGTAGTTTGCGGGGTGATGAGCCCTTCGATGCACTCCGGGCTGATATTAAACGTCTGGGGATTGATGTCCGCAAAGACAGGCGTTAACCCATTCCACAGCAGCGTATGTGAGGTGGCGACAAACGAATAAGGGGTGGTAATCACCTCGCCCGTCACGCGCAATGCCTGTAACGCGGTAAGTAGCGCCAGCGTACCGTTTGAAAAGAGGCATACATGTTTCACCCCCAGATAGTCGGCAAGCTCAGCCTCCAGTTGCTGGTGAAAATCCCCCCCGTTGGTGAGGATGCGATTACGCCAAATCTGCTCCATATAAGGAATGAACTCCTCAAGAGGAGGCAACAGAGGACTTGTGACAAAGATGTTATCGCCCATACGCGGACCTACAGGAATAAAGGGTAGATATGCATCATAGCGAGAGCCCGGCGGGCTTATCGGTAAAACAAACCCTATTTCAGGTGCTAATTATCGATACGAGCGCGCTATCCCATAAAAAGAGGGGCAAAACAGCGGATATTTAGCGGCTGAATATGCGCAAATTATGTCAAATTCATCCTATAGACTGGCGAGCAGGCTGACTGAGTACACTCCGCTACCGCCACCCTCTTTTCTTACCCTTATGGCGAAATTATCAGGATCTTCATGAAAACAAACACTTGCCTTATCTGCGACACGGAAATGAAATTTTATTTTCAAAAAGATAACTATTGCGCGCCGTCAACCGAGAGTTTTACCCGCAAGCTGGTGCCGGTGCAGTTTTATGAATGTCCCCATTGCGGCTTTTTGAGTTCACAGACTCATAAAGAGCTGAGCCATGAAGAGTGGGAAAAGTTAAATATTGATTTCCACCACTACAGCGAAACCGGTGGCCGCGATACAACAGGGTTTAATCAGCCGCCCTATGTTGAGCAAGCATTAATGATTGAGTTGCTGGCACGCAATAACATTATCGATACCACCAGCATGCTCGACTACGCCTCCGGTTATGGCACGCTGAGCCATATTCAGCGCAAATATTTCAACCGTGAAATCCCCTGCTACGACAAATATGTGCGCAACCCGGAACACCGCTATATTGATGAGCCGCAGAAGGGTGCCTGGTCAATGGTGATCAACTCCGCCATGTTCGAACATGTGCTGACCCGCCAGGATCTCGACGATGTCAACGCGCTGGTGGCGGATAATGGCTCGCTGCTGATTCATACCGTGGTGGTGGATCGCGTACCGTGCGATCCGGACTGGTTCTACACCGATGTCCCGGTACATACGGTGGTGCACACCAATAAGAGTATGAGCATTCTGATGGAGCAGTGGGGGTATCAATCCTCTCTCTACAGCCCGAAAAGTAAATCCTGGGTATTGCTGCGCCAGCCCTATAGCGAAATCAAACCGCTGGTCGACAACATCAATAATGAACTGCAAACCCTTTGGCTGTTCGGCAAAGAGGGCTTTATGGATTACTGGAAAACCCGCTAATCAATAAGGCCGCAACTGCGCGCCTTCACAGCCAGCCAGGCGACTGACTGGCAATGTTTGTTACCCACCATCAGCAGAACAGGCGCAGAAACATTCAGCGATGTAGCGGCTGAATAAAGGGGCGTATGACCGCGTTCATTCTGAACCCATCATGCCCCCTGCGCCCGCAGGTGGCTCGACACGGATACAGAATGAACCAACACGCTCTGGTAAGTATTACCATTCCAGCTTATAAGCCTGACTTTTTTGAAACGGCGCTTCTTAGCGCGCTCAATCAAAGCTGGCCAAACTGCGAGATTATTATCTGCGACGACAGTCGCGATGACACCATACGGCTTCTCTCAGAGCGTTACGCGCGTCAGGCCGCAATGCCCATTCGTTACTTTAAAAATGAGACACAGCTGGGTGAAGAGAACAATGTCCGTCGCTGTATTCAGGAAGCCCAGGGGAAATACATTAAATTTCTCTACGACGATGACATTATTTATCAGGAGTGTGTAACCCGGCTGGTCGCGGCGATAGAGGCCTCCCCGATGAACCGTCTGGCTTCCTGCCGACGTACGCGTATCGACGAAGCGGGTAAACCGCTTGCTGATATTAATGCCACCGCCTTCCCTTTCGGTTGCGACGTGGTGATAGATGGCGCGGACGTAGTGGCTTTCCTTGGCGATCACCAGGTGAACTTTATCGGTGAGCCGAGCACCGTGCTCTGCTATCGCGACGATCTGCTGGCATATAAAGATGAGCTGTTTAAATTAAATGGCGAATCGATGCCTTTCCTCGCCGATGTCGCCCTCTACGTCAAGCTGTTGCGCCATGGAAATCTGGCGTTTGTTGCTGACGCTCTCGCCGCGTTTCGCATCTCGGAAAATCAGAGCAGCCAGTGGGCACGCGAAGAGAAGTACCGCGAGATGATCAACCGTACCTACACCCGCTTCCCGCAGCTTATTCGCGAAATGGGGTGGTACAAAGGCAATAAAGAAGAGAACTGCGTCGTCAAAGTGGCACCGCTGAACGCCCCTGAAGCGTTCCAGTCGGAAAACATCATTCACGGCATGCTGCACGCAACGCATCTCTCAAACCGCCATTATCAGAGCTATCAAATTCAGCAGTGGCTGCAACAGCGCACGCTTCCTGCCCAGCACTGCGGTTATGCCGAAGCGTATGCAAAGGCGCGCGGCATTGCGCAAACCCTGACGGTATTTATCCTGCACGCTGACCGCGATCCGGTGGCTACCCGGCGCACGCTTGACAGCATCAACGGCTACATCGGCTACGGGCTAACGCTTGAAGCGGTTGCGGTAGGCGAAACCGCGCCACATACCGCGCCGGACACCATCACTGTTGTCGCGGCGCAAGCGCAAACGGTGCAGCACATTAATGCCTTTCTTAACGACCATGCAACAGACTGGGTGCTGTTCCTTGAGGCTGGCGAAACGCTGCTCTCCAGCGGCATGCTGATGTTCGATCTGGCGCTAGACGGCGCGGAAAGTTGTGATGCGCTCTACGGTGACGAGCTGTATCAGCATGAAGGCGATATCCACTCGACGGCGTTTCGCCCGGACTTTAACCTCGATTTACTGCTGAGCTACCCGGCGGAAATGGCGCGCCACTGGCTATTTCGTACCCGCACGCTGCGTGAGCTGGGCGGTTTCAACCCGCACTATGCGCAGGCGTGGCAATTTGAGTACATCGTGCGGCTGATTGAGCAGAAAGGGATCGGTTTTGCCGGACACCTTCCGGAGCCATTTCTTCTCGGCCACCTGCCGGAGATTGTCACCCGGCCGGAAGAGCTGGCCATTTTAACCGGGCATCTGCACCAGCGCGGCTACGCTCAGGGTCAGGTGGCGGTGACCGGCGAAGGGCTTTACGCTCTGCGCTACCATCATCAGGAACAGCCGCTGGTGTCGATTATCATCCCGACCAAAGATCAGCTGCGCATCCTGATCGCCTGTGTCACCAGCCTGCTGGAAAAAACGCGCTACCGTAATTACGAGCTGCTGATTGTCGATAACAACAGCGAAACCCCGGAAGCATTGCAGTGGCTGGAGGGGATCTCGGTCATCGATCCTGAACGCATCCGCGTTCTGCGCTATCCGCATCCTTTTAACTACTCTGCCATCAACAATATGGCGGCGCGGGAAGCACGCGGTGACTACCTGGTACTGCTGAATAACGATACCGCGATCATTAACCCCGACTGGCTGGATAATCTTCTCAACCACGCTCTGCGACCGGAAGTGGGTATCACCGGTGCAAAACTGCTCTACCCTGACGGAAAGATCCAGCACGCTGGCGTGGTGCTCGGGCTGCGTGGACCGGCGGATCACCCCTTTATCGGTAGCGAAAACGATCGCAGCGGCTATATGAACCGTCTGCGTGTCGACCAGAACTACAATGTGCTGACCGCCGCCTGTTTGCTGATCCGCAAATCTGTGTATGAGCAGGTCGGCGGGTTAGACGAGGCGCAATTTACCGTCTCCTATAACGATGTTGATCTCTGTCTGAAAGTGCGTGAAGCGGGCTATTTAGAGGTATGGACACCGCACGCGGTGGTGATGCATGAGGGCAGCGTCAGCCAGACTCACGTCGATAAAACGGTGCAGGAGAAAAAACGCCAGCGTTTTATGGCTGAACAGGACACCATGTACCGCAAATGGTTGCCGATCATCGCCAACGATCCGGCTTATAACCCTAACCTCTCCCAGGATGGCGCAGGTTTCCAGTTTGAGGTAGATCGCCATAACAGCTGGCAGCCGCTGCACTGGAAACCGATCCCGCGCCTGGTCTCTTTCCCGCTACGCAGCTTACCCGAGAGTCAGCAGCGTCTTGATACGCCGCTCTCGCTGATGCATGAAGTGGGGCTGGTTGAAGGGCAGATCAATTACCGTGCCAGTAGCTACGTCGACCTGGCTCGCTTCGCGCCGGATGCGTTAATTGTTCATCGCCAGATCAGTGCCGGCACGCAGGAGTGGTTAAGACGATTGCCGCAGGGGGATGCCCTTTTTAAAGTGTTCGACCTCGATGGTTGGTTACCTGCCATGCCGGCGAACGCGGCGGAGCGCAACGATCCGCCGCAGGCGGTAGCGGCAGCCTTGCGCGCCACCTTAAGCCATGTTGATCGGCTGGTGGTCGCCAGCGATGTGCTGGCGGAGCAGTGCGCGGGCCTGCATAGCGATATCCGCGTTATGCCCGCTCGCCTCGATCCGCGCCTGTGGTCAGCGCTCAATACCCTGCGCGGTATCGGCGATAAAATGCGCATTGGCTGGATCGGCAGCACCGCAGATGTCGGCGATCTGGAAGTGATTCACAAGGTAATTGGTCAGCTGGCAGATCGCGTTGAGTGGGTCTTCTATGGCTACTGCCCGCCCTCATTGCGCCCGCTGGTGACCGAGTATCACGTCGCGGTGCAAGCGCCCTTTTTTGCGCAGAAGCTGGCCAGCCTCAATCTGGATCTCGCTTTACTGCCGATGGCGGATAATCTGTGGAATCGCACTATCAGCCCGCGTCGGGTGCTGGAATATGGTGCCTGCGGCGTGCCGGTTATCTGCAGCGATCTTCTCTCTACCCGGGATGTTGCTGCCGTTACGCGCGTGGAGAACAAACCTAAACTGTGGCGCGAGGCAATTGAAAACCACCTCAACGATCGCGCTGCCTCAGCGGCCCTTGGCGATGCATTGCATGCGTATGTGCGGGAGAAGGGTTTCTGGGATGAGGAGACGCTGCTTCAGCAGGCCCGTATCTGGCTGCCTGATTAAGCCTGGTTGCGATAGACGCTAATAAAAAAGGGAGGCCATCTGGCCTCCCTTTTTACATATTGCGCGCTACTTTTCTGTCGGCAACCAGCCGTGACGCCACTCGTCCAGCCCGCTGTCACGTAGATACCAGTGCTGATGCACGGCTTCGCGCAGCGCGTCGCCATGGCGATGGCGTAAATCCGCGTCGTTAATATAGGCCTGCACGGCGTTCATCCACTCTTTAAAGCGGTTTTCCACCAGCGTCACCGGAAGATCACAGCGGTACGGTTCAATATTGGTGGCAATAATCGGCACGCCACAGGTGCCAATCTCCAGCAGGCGCAGATTACTTTTACACTCGTTGAACTGGTTGATTTCCAGCGGCACCAGCGCGAGATCAAGATTGAGGCTCGCCAGCTTTTCCGGGTAGAGTTCGAAAGGCACGCCGGGATGGAACTCGCACTGCACGTTGCGCGGTTTCATGCCCATAAAGACCCACTCAACCTGCCCTTCAAGCGCCTTGATAAGCGGCAGCAGGATCTCCAGATCGCCGCTGTGCGAACTGCCGCCTGCCCAGCCGACGCGCACCTTTTTCCCCACCCCGCGTTCACTGCGTAAATGCCCCCACTGATGAGGTGCCAGCCGGTTTTGCGCAATACGGATGTCAGAATGGAAACGGCTGTAAGCCTCCGCCAGCGGCGCGGTCGAGACCACCAGCCAGTCGGCGCTGTCCACCACTTTTCTGAAGCTTTTAATCATTTGCTGTGGGAAATGCTGCCGGTTGCCATTCTTTAACGGTACGTTCAGCAGGTAGTCATCATACTCCAGCACGATTTTCGCAGCGCTGACTTCGCGTAACTGCCTGAAAATATCAGGGAAGCGACTGCCGGTAATCAGTTCCAGCAGAATAACGTCCGGCCGTAATTGTGCGGCCTCCATCACACCGGGAATGGTGTTGATCAGTCCGCCCTCCAGCATCAAATGGCGCTCCATCGCTTTAAACGGCTGCATAACACGGTGATGCCCGCCGCCAACCCAGTTAATATGATGCGCCATTACCACCGGCAGCGGCCGCCCCGGTAATGGCGGGTGCAGCCGGGCCATGCTGTCGCTCAGGGTGAAGGCTTTGCCCATCTTTTGCATTAACGGATGGTAAGAGGGTTCTGCCAAAAGCCCCTGCTGCCACTCTTTGCGCAATGTCGCATAATCCTCCAGCAACGGGCGCTCCTGCACGCCGATCTTGCTGCCCAGCAGCCGCGTTGCCCCGCCCATATGTTTGACGCGGGCGTAAGGTGTCCAGACATTGAGATAGCCGAGCTTTTGCGCCCGCAAGCCAAGATCAACGTCGGCAAAATAGAGCGGATATTTCTCCTCGGTAAAGCCATTAAGGGCGTAAAACACCTCTTTACGCACCATCATGCAGGCCGCGCTGACCGCCGCCAGGTTACGCGGCGTTTTCAGGAAGTGGTTAAAACCGCTGCTCTGGCTGTCGGCACCGTCGAAAGCAACTTCGACGCCATGCTGCACGCCGAGGAGATACCCGCCGTGCTGAATACGGCCATCCTGGTACTCAAGCCTGGCGCCAACCAGTGCCACTTCCGGGCGCAGCGTCTGCTCCAGTAAGCTATCAAGCCAGTCGCCGTCGATGATTTCACAATCATTATTGAGGAACACCAGCACATCACCGCGCGCCTGCTGGGCCGCAGCATTATTGATCCCCGCGTAGTTAAACGCCGCGTCATAACGCAGAATGCGCACCTGATCGATGCCAAGCCCGGCAAGATCGTTAAGGAAACGACAGGCATCCTCCTCGACGGACTGGTTATCTACGATCAGCACTTCATAGTGCGGGTAACGCGTCTTCTCCATCAGACTCTCAATGCAGCGCTTAAGCAGTGCAAAGCGATCGCGGGTCGGAATAATAATGGAGATAAGCGGCGTGACACCCCAATGGTAGCGAAGGCGTTTTATCGCCGGGGCGTTGCCCTCCTCCAGCGAGGCGTTGATACCGAGGCGCTGCAGATGCGCAAGCAGCACCTCGCCGCACTCGTCGGTCACCGCCGGATCCGCATACCAGGCTGCCGCTTTTTGCGGGTTCTCCACCAGAACTTCCGCCACGCGCCCCAGCGCCTGCGCCCCCTGCGCTTCAACAAAGCGCCACAGCAGATCGATCATCGCCGCCTGCGGATAGTGTGAATTGAGGCCACCAAGCTGTTGCGCCGCTTCACGTGAGAAGAGCAGCACGCGCCCGATATAGGGAAAACCGCGCAGTAAATCAATATTCACTTCCGGGCGCAGCGTCAGCTCAGGATCGTTGCCCTCACCCTGCGTCATCTCATCGCAGTAGAAGAGCAAGGCGTCTGGCTGATGCAGCGCTTGCCCGACGAAACGCAACAGCGCGTCGTCGCGTAAGGTATAGCCCGCAGGAATAAACAGCATCGACCCGGCTTCGCGCGTGGTAAGCAGCGCGTTCACGGCCGCAGGCCAGCCACTCTCTTCGGCAATCACATCAATGCTGGCGGGTGCCAGCGACTGGCTCTCAACCGACGCTCTGGTTTTCGCCGCCTGCGCACCTTCGCCAAGAATAATAACGCCGAGGGTGGCTTTGTGCGGATACGCTGCGGCAAAGGAGAGCAGCGCCTCGCGGCGGGCATCGCTGAGCTTACGATCGTCAAACCAGCGGGTAAGAGAGTAATCGCTGGTCTGCTGCTGGGCCAGCACCGCTTTACTGTGAAAATGCAGGGTGTAGCGCTCTTTTTCATCGATCAGCAGCGGCTTCTCTGACAAAGGTTGCGCCAGCAGGCTGTCGAGCTGGGTCTCCAGTGTCCATTTAGTGGCGAAATGTTCCCGCTGAGCCTGGCTCCATTTCAGCGCTTCGGCATAGCCGTTTTGCAGCAGGTCGACCCACTCCTCGGCATCCGGACAGTTGCGCAGCGTGAGCGCGCTAAAATGTTCCGCCTCATGCTGAGCGACGTTATTGTCACCCAGGTAGCCTTCCACATAGCCCTGGTTGACCAGAAACAGCGGAATGCCGAGGGCTAGCGCTTTCGCTACACTCTCTTCGTTGCCGATGATGACATCGTACTGCTCAAGCCCAGCGGGCTCGATACGCTCAACCTGCTGGCTGAGATCGAACCACTCAATCTTGATGCCCGCTTCCCACGCCCGGGACTGAACCTCATACATCTCTGTTGACATCGACGGTGCCATAAAGAGCGCACGGGTAAGTTTTTGCGGCTCACGCGTACGCACGTACTGCGCAAAGCGGCGCGGCACGCACCACGGCATGGTTTTAAGCTGGGCCGGATCGATCCCCGTTTGCAATAACATGGCGGAGGTGCGCGGCGAGAGATTGAGCGTCACGGCAGCGAGACGGTTTTCCAGCGCGACACCCCAGGGAATGTAGATGTCATTGTAATCGCTGTAGTGCCGGAAGATCATCGCCCCGCTCAGGCGTCCGGCGCTCAGGGCGTCGAGTAACTTCTCACTGAAAAAGCCGCGGTAGATCCAGATAACGTGGTAATGGCTGGCAGGCTCGCCCTGCTTATCGGTGATAAGCGCGAAGCGGCCTGTTGCCGTCAGACGCGCAATTTCGTGACCCAACGCTTTACCCGCCGTCGGGCAAATGACCTCGACGTGCCAGCCGGATTCGATTAGCGCGTCAGCAATATCAATAAGTTCAGCCGCAGGCTGCGTGAACGCGTCGAAGCTATCAATACTGATTAATATGGTGTGCATCCGTCATCCTCAACCGGTTTTACCTCGTCCCGCTACGGCGGGCGCAAGTGTAGTTATGGTTATTGTGCGGGAATGGCTGCGTTTCGAGGGGGAAATAACGTTATTGAAAAGGGCTTAAATCTGGCGATTGTCTGGCGTGTTGCATAAAAAAAGCGCCGGCAAGCGGCGCTTTTTGTACTGTGTGATCTGCGGATTAACGCAGCAGGGACAGCATGGTCTGCGGAACCTGGTTGGCCTGGGCCAGCACGGAAGAACCGGCCTGCTGCAGGATCTGCGCGCGGGACATGTTCGACACTTCGGTCGCGTAGTCGGAGTCCTGAATACGGCTGCGGGCAGATGACAGGTTGCTCACGGTGTTGTTCAGGTTGGTGATGGTGGATTCAAAACGGTTCTGGGACGCACCCAACAGGCTGCGCTGGGAGTCAACCGATTTGATCGCCGCATCGATATCCGCCAGCGGAGAGCCGTCGGTGGTGCCGCCGCTGCTTACGGTACCCTGAAGCACATCGAAGCCTTCAGCTGCAGTAGCACGGGCGTTGCCGTTGATGGTCTGGCCGGTAGTCTGTGCAGTGGCGCCGGTGGCGTTGTACAGGTTGTAAGAGTTGGAAGAGCTCAGGCTGATGGAGATCTTTTCGTTGTCTTTAGAACCCACCTGGAAGTCATAGCTGCTGCTGCCGGTACCGGTGTTCAGCACTTTGATGCCGTTGAAGTCAGTCTGGGTGGTCACGCGGTTCACTTCTTCCATACGCTGGTTAACTTCAGCCTGGATGGAGTCGATGTCGGACGCGGAGTTAGAGCTGTTCTGTGCCTGAACGGTCAGGTCACGGATACGCTGTAAGTTGTTGTTGATTTCGCCCAGCGCGCCTTCAGCGGTCTGTGCCAGGGAGATACCGTCGTTGGCGTTACGCGCTGCAACACCCAGACCATTGATGTTAGAGGTGAAACGGTTTGCGATCGCCTGACCAGCAGCATCATCTTTTGCACTGTTGATACGCAGACCGGAAGAGAGACGCTCAATAGCGGTGCCCAGAGAAGACTGTGATTTAGTCAGGTTGTTCTGGGTCGTGAGCGACAGGGTGTTAGTATTGATAACAGCCATGATAGTTATCCTTCAGTGAGAAATTTATATTCCGGTAAGCGCCAGCGGCTTCATCACCGTCATAATTGTTATCGACGACTCCGGCGAACTCTTTAGTCTTTTTTATGTTTTTTGAACAAATTCTGCCGAAAAAAGAAGCAGCGCAGAAAATAAAAAAGCGCCGGCAAGCGGCGCTTTTTTGTACTGTGTGATCTGCGGATTAACGCAGCAGGGACAGCATGGTCTGCGGAACCTGGTTGGCCTGGGCCAGCACGGAAGAACCGGCCTGCTGCAGGATCTGCGCGCGGGACATGTTCGACACTTCGGTCGCGTAGTCGGAGTCCTGAATACGGCTGCGGGCAGATGACAGGTTGCTCACGGTGTTGTTCAGGTTGGTGATGGTGGATTCAAAACGGTTCTGGGACGCACCCAGCAGGCTGCGCTGGGAGTCAACCGATTTGATCGCCGCATCGATATCCGCCAGCGGAGAGCCGTTGGTAGCGCCGCCGCTGCTTACGGTACCCTGAAGCACATCGAAGCCTTCAGCTGCAGTAGCACGGGCGTTGCCGTTGATGGTCTGGCCGGTAGTCTGTGCAGTGGCGCCGGTGGCGTTGTACAGGTTGTAAGAGTTGGAAGAGCTCAGGCTGATGGAGATCTTTTCGTTGTCTTTAGAACCCACCTGGAAATCGTAGCTGCTACTGCCGGTACCGGTGTTCAGCACTTTGATGCCGTTGAAGTCAGTCTGGGTGGTCACGCGGTTCACTTCTTCCATACGCTGGTTAACTTCAGCCTGGATGGAGTCGATGTCGGACGCGGAGTTAGAGCTGTTCTGTGCCTGAACGGTCAGGTCACGGATACGCTGCAGGTTGTTGTTGATTTCGCCCAGCGCGCCTTCAGCGGTCTGTGCCAGCGAGATACCGTCGTTGGCGTTACGCGCTGCAACACCCAGACCATTGATGTTAGAGGTGAAACGGTTTGCGATCGCCTGACCAGCAGCATCATCTTTTGCACTGTTGATACGCAGACCGGAAGAGAGACGCTCAATAGCGGTACCCAGAGAAGACTGTGATTTAGTCAGGTTGTTCTGGGTCGTGAGCGACAGGGTGTTAGTATTAATAACAGCCATGATAGTTATCCTTCAGTGAGAAATTTATATTCCGGTAAGCGCCATCGGCTTCATCACCGTCATAATTGTTATCGACGACTCCTGCGAACTCTTTAGTCTTTTTTATGTTTTTTGAACAAATTCTGCCGAAAATAAAGCCAGCACAGAAAATAAAAAAAGCGCCGGCAAGCGGCGCTTTTTTTGTACTGTGTAAACTGCGGATTAACGCAGCAGGGACAGCATGGTCTGCGGAACCTGGTTGGCCTGGGCCAGCACGGAAGAACCGGCCTGCTGCAGGATCTGCGCGCGGGACATGTTCGACACTTCGGTCGCATAGTCGGAGTCCTGAATACGGCTGCGGGCAGACGACAGGTTGCTCACGGTGTTGTTCAGGTTGGTGATGGTGGATTCAAAACGGTTCTGGGACGCACCCAGCAGGCTGCGCTGGGAGTCAACCGATTTGATCGCCGCATCGATATCTGCCAGCGGAGAGCCGTCGGTAGCGCCGCCGCTGCTTACGGTACCCTTAAGCACATCGAAGCCTTCAGCTGCGGTGCTACGGGCATTACCGTTGATGGTCTGGCCGGTAGTCTGTGCAGTGGCGCCGGTGGCGTTGTACAGGTTGTAAGAGTTGGAAGAGCTCAGGCTGATAGAGATAGTTTCGTTATCTTTCGCGCCAACCTGGAAGCTGTAGCTGCTGCTGCCGGTACCGGTGTTCAGCACTTTGATGCCGTTGAAGTCGGTCTGGGTGGTCACGCGGTTCACTTCTTCCATACGCTGGTTAACTTCAGCCTGGATGGAGTCGATGTCGGACGCGGAGTTGGAGCTGTTCTGTGCCTGAACGGTCAGGTCACGGATACGCTGCAGGTTGTTGTTGATTTCGCCCAGCGCGCCTTCAGCGGTCTGTGCCAGGGAGATACCGTCGTTGGCGTTACGCGCTGCAACACCCAGGCCATTGATGTTGGAGGTGAAACGGTTAGCAATTGCCTGACCAGCAGCATCATCTTTTGCACTGTTGATACGCAGACCGGAAGAGAGACGCTCAATAGCGGTGCCCAGAGAAGACTGAGATTTAGTCAGGTTGTTCTGGGTCGTCAGCGACAGGGTGTTAGTATTAATAACAGCCATGATAGTTATCCTTAAGTAAGAAATTTATATTCCGGTAAGCGCCAGCGGCTTCATCACCGTCCAAGTAGTTATCGACGGGCCTTGCGAACTCTTTAGTTCTTTTTGCTTCTTTTTATCTTTTATTTTTCAGACAAATAAAAAGCGCCGGCAAGCGGCGCTTTTTTGTACTGCGTAAGCGGTGATTAACGCAGCAGGGAGAGCATGGTCTGCGGAACCTGGTTGGCCTGGGCCAGTACGGAAGAACCGGCCTGCTGCAGGATCTGCGCGCGGGACATGTTCGACACTTCGGTCGCATAGTCGGAGTCCTGAATACGGCTGCGGGCAGACGACAGGTTGCTCACGGTGTTGTTCAGGTTGGTGATGGTGGATTCAAAACGGTTCTGGGATGCACCCAGCAGGCTGCGCTGGGAGTCAACCGATTTGATCGCCGCATCGATATCCGCCAGCGGAGAGCCGTTGGTAGCGCCGCCGCTGCTTACGGTACCCTGAAGCACATCGAAGCCTTCGGCTGCGGTGCTACGGGCGTTGCCGTTGATGGTCTGGCCGGTAGTCTGTGCAGTGGCGCCGGTGGCGTTGTACAGGTTGTAGGCGTTAGAGGAGCTCAGGCTGATAGAGATAGTTTCGTTATCTTTCGCGCCAACCTGGAAGCTGTAGCTGCTGGTGCCGGTACCGGTGTTCAGCACTTTGATGCCGTTGAAGTCGGTCTGGGTGGTCACGCGGTTGATCTCTTCCATACGCTGGTTAACTTCAGCCTGGATGGAGTCGACATCGGACGCGGAGTTAGAGCTGTTCTGTGCCTGAACGGTCAGGTCACGGATACGCTGCAGGTTGTTGTTGATTTCGCCCAGCGCGCCTTCAGCGGTCTGTGCCAGCGAGATACCGTCGTTGGCGTTACGCGCTGCGACGGACAGGCCATTGATATTGGAAGTAAAGCGGTTGGCGATAGCCTGGCCCGCGGCATCATCTTTCGCACTGTTGATACGCAGACCGGAAGACAGGCGCTCAATAGCGGTGCCCAGAGAAGACTGAGATTTAGTCAGGTTGTTCTGGGTCATCAGCGACAGGGTGTTAGTATTAATAACAGCCATGATGTATTTCCTTCATAAAAAAAAGTTATCAGATTCAGGCATCTGCCTACGGCTTTCTCACCGTTAACCAGATTATCGACCGGACGAAAACAACCTTTAGAAAAAAAGATCATTTTTTTAAAGCGACAAACTGCCCCTGATTCACCCTCTTTATTTCGCCATTGCTTTAAAAAAAAGCTTCTAATCTTTTCACCATCGCTGCCGATACTCTCCACAGTGATTGTCTAAAACTGAAGGATGATGAAATGGCAACTATTAGTTCACTCGGCGCAGGCACCAGCCTGGATCTCAATACGTTGTATGACAATTTGCAGACGGCAGAGCAGACCAAGTTGACGCCTATTACGGCTCAGCAGTCCTCTTATAAAGCCAAGCTGACTGCCTGGGGCGTGGTGCAAACCTCCCTCAACAAACTGCAAACGGCGGCGGACGCACTGAAAAACACCTCGGCGATCGCAGGGACGAAAGTGTCGAGCACCAATACCGCGTTTACCGCCACGCTTTCCAATAGCGCGTCGGCGGGAACGTACTCTATTGAAGTGAGCGCGCTGGCGGCGTCGCAGTCGCTGCTGAGCCCGAAAGTGGCCAGTAAAGATACCGATTTAGGCGACCAGAGCCTGGATTCGCGCACAATTACCATCACGCAGCCGGGACAGAAAACCCCGATGACCGTGACGCTGGATAAAGATAAGACCAGCCTTGCGGATATGCGCGATGCGATTAACGCCAAACAGGGCAGCGTTACCGCCAGTATCATCAAAGCGGACGATAACAGTTACTACCTGTCGCTGACCTCGCGCGACAGCGGCACCACCAACCAGATGACCATCACCACCAATGATGCGGAGCTGGCGAAATACGTTAGTTATGATTCAACGAATACCGGCAGTGCCAGCAATGTGATGACGCAGCAGGTGGCGGCTAACGATGCAAAAGTCAAAATCAACGGCATCGATATTACCCGTAGCAGCAACACCATCACCGATGCGCCGGAAGGCGTGACGCTGACGCTGAACAAGCTGACTACCGGTACGCCGGAAACCCTGTCGGTGACGAAAGATAACGCACCGATGACCGCAGCGATTCAGGCGTATGTTGATGCGTATAACTCACTGCAAACCACCATTGGTAACCAGACCAAATATACCGCGGTGGATCAAGGCAGTACTCAGAACACCTCTAACGGTGATCTGCTGGGTGACGGTACGCTGCGTAACATTCAGACGCGTCTGCGCTCTCAGCTCTCTGCATCACAGTCTGGTAACGATAGTTTTGCCGTGCTGTCGCAGTTGGGCATTACCCAGGATGTGAACGGAAAACTGGCCGTTGACAGCACCAAGCTTGAAAAAGCGCTGAATGAAAAATCCGCCGATGTGGTGACCTTCCTCTCCGGCGATGGCAAAACAACGGGCTTTGCTACCCAGGCCAGCAATCTGCTGAAAGATATCCTGGGCAGTAACGGTAGCATCCAGAATGCGACCGACGGCATTAACAAAACCCTGAAGCGCCTGGATACGCAATATAAGGCGGTCAGTGACCAGATTACGGCCACCATGGCGCGCTACAAAACGCAGTTCACCAGTTTGAGCCAGTTAGTCTCCTCCATGACATCGACAGGGAACTATCTGACACAGCAGTTTAATGCAATGAGTTAATAACCATTAGTTGAGGTTGGACATGTATACGAAATCGGGAATTCAGGCTTATGCTCAGGTCGGCGTCGAAAGCGCCGTGATGAGCGCGAGCCCGCATCAACTCGTGGTATTGCTTTTTGATGGCGCGCTAAGCGCCATGAAAAAAGCCGCGATCCTGATTGAGCAGGGAGATATCCCCGGTAAAGGACAGGCGCTTACAAAGGCAATTAATATCATTAACAACGGATTGCGCGCAGGTCTCGACCATGAAGTCGGTGGCGAACTTACGGCAAACCTGGACAGTCTTTATGACTACATGACACGACGTCTTTTACAGGCAAATCTCCATAATGACCTCGCCGCTATTGATGAAGTCACCCTGTTGCTGAGCAATATTGCTGATGCCTGGAAAGAGATTGGCCCCACTCATCAAAACGCGCGGGACACTTACTAATGGAAGCAAATCTCGGGTTGCTCCACCACTATCAGCAACTGTTGGCCACCAGCCGTACCATGCTCAACCTTGCTAAGGAAGGGCGTTGGGACGAACTTATCAGCTACGAACTGGGGTACGTTACCTCGGTTGAGAAGCTGACGCAGTTCCAGGACTCGAGCGAAGCAGCGCCTCATGTGCAGGCGCAAATTCGTCCGATGCTTAAGCAAATCCTGGATAATGAAGTGTTATTGAAAACATTGTTAAACCAGCGAATGGACGAGCTGAGGACATTGGTTGGTCAAACTTCCCGACAACATAACCTGAATTCGACATATGGACGTCTTTCCGGAAATATTCTCTTCCCCAATGAGATGTAAATCTCATTAGCGGCGGGTGCTGTGGTTTCCCCCTCACCCGCCACGCTTTCCTCTTTTAAGCGCGACCTAGCGTTTACTATCCAGACCCGCTTTCTCCAGCGCCTGTTGGCACTCGACGGTCGGTTTATCGGTACGCGACAGCGTCAGGCCATCAAACTCCAGCGTATTGCCTTCCTGATTTAAACGGTAAACGTCCAGCTTCTGCGTAACGTTATAGAAAGTACCGCCATCCAGCATCAGTTTGCCGGGAACCGCAATCACGCGCTGCCACTGGCGGCAGTCGAGAGTATCGCCCTGCGGCGTCACAATCAGGCTGGCGATCGCCTCCGGGCTGACCAGGCTACTCTGCGGCCCCGTTGATTGCCAGTAACCCGCTAATCCTGCGGGCGCCGGGTGTTTCACCACCGCCTGATAGTTATCCACCTGCACGCAGCCGCTCAGCAGCAGCATCGCGCCGAGAATCATACGCTTTTTCATTCTTCATCCTGCTCGTGAAAAAAAGCGATTGTGGCATTAAAGGCCGCGCCTCGCCACCCTTTCGCCGCGAGAGAACAACTTTGATCTACGCCAGGTTTTTGCCCTATTGTGCAGCGGTTCAGGCGTGAAGACGTGTATCATCCCGCTTCTTTTGTACGACTTTTCTGTACGTCCCCATACCTTCTGAGTTCAGAGGCTTTTTTACTATGTCATGGCAACACTTCAAAGACCGCTTCCTTATTAAGTTCTGGTCTCCTGTTCCGGCGGTGATCGCGGCCGGTATTCTCTCTACCTACTATTTCGGCATTACCGGCACCTTCTGGGCGGTGACCGGCGAGTTTACCCGCTGGGGCGGTCAGTTATTGCAACTGGCCGGTGTGCACACCGAAGAGTGGGGCTACTTCAAAATTATCCACCTCGAGGGCACGCCGCTGACGCGCATCGACGGCATGATGATTATCGGCATGTTCGGCGGCTGTTTTGCCGCCGCGCTGTGGGCAAATAATGTGAAACTGCGTATGCCGCAGAACCGCATCCGCATCGCGCAGGCGATTGTTGGCGGCATTATTGCCGGGTTTGGCGCGCGGCTGGCGATGGGCTGTAACCTTGCGGCCTTCTTTACCGGGATCCCACAGTTCTCTCTCCACGCCTGGTTTTTCGCCATCGCCACGGCGATTGGCTCCTGGTTCGGCGCGCGCTTTACCCTGCTGCCGCCGTTCCGCATTCCGGTGAAGATGCAGAAAGTCTCTGCCGCCTCGCCGCTCACCCAGAAGCCGGATCAGGCGAAGCGCCGTTTTCGTCTCGGTATGCTGGTGTTTACTGGCATGCTCGGCTGGGCGCTGTTAACGGCGATGAATCAGCCGAAGCTGGGGCTGGCAATGCTCTTCGGCGTCGGTTTTGGTCTGCTGATTGAGCGGGCGCAAATCTGCTTTACCTCGGCGTTCCGCGATATGTGGATCACCGGGCGCACGATGATGGCGAAGGCGATCATCTTTGGCATGGCGGCGAGCGCCATCGGCATTTTCAGCTATGTGCAGCTGGGGCTGGAAGCGAAAATCATGTGGGCAGGCCCCAATGCGGTGCTCGGCGGCCTGCTGTTCGGTTTTGGTATTGTGCTGGCGGGCGGGTGTGAAACGGGCTGGATGTACCGCGCCGTCGAAGGCCAGGTGCACTACTGGTGGGTCGGGCTGGGTAACGTGATTGGCTCAACCCTCCTTGCGTATTTCTGGGACGATCTCGCGCCGACGCTTGCCACCAGCTGGGACAAAATCAACCTGCTTAACACTTTCGGGCCGCTCGGCGGTCTGCTGGTCACCTATCTTCTGTTACTGGCCGCGTTTCTCTTTGTGGTCGGCTGGGAGAAACAGTTCTTCCGCCGCCAGAAACCTGCCGCCAACCCTGCGAAGGAGCCTGCATGAGCATTGTGCCTGATTACCGTCTCGATATGAGCGGCGAACCCTGCCCCTACCCGGCGGTAGCAACGCTTGAAGCGATGCCGCAGCTGAAAAAAGGGGAAATTCTCGAAGTGGTGAGTGATTGCCCGCAGTCGATTAACAACATTCCGCTGGATGCGCGCAACCACGGCTACACGGTGCTGGATATTCAGCAGGATGGGCCAACCATCCGCTATCTGATTCAGAAGTAGCCCTCTTTTGCGCCGCAGCCCGCGGCGCAAGCAATAAAAAAAACCAGGCGGGAGTGCTCCGGCCTGGTTTTTTTTATCTCTGCGGCTGTGAACTACAGCTGCATATTCATGATGTCCTGGTAAGCAGAAACCAGTTTGTTACGCACCTGGATGCCCATCTGCAGCGAGATCGAAGATTTCTGCAAATCGGTCATCACGTCATTCAGCGCCACGCCCGGCTCGCCAAGCGTAAATTTCTCCGCCTGTACACGTGCGGCGTTCTGCGTGTCGCTGATGCGATCCAGCGCCGCGTGCAGTTGCCCGGCGAAGCTGATAGACGGTTCGCTCTCCACGCTCTGAGCACGCGCAATACCTGCAGTTGCCTGCAGCTGACTGACGACGCTCTCAATGCCCTGTATAGCCATTGTTATTCCCCGGATGGATTGATACCTGACAAGGCTAACAGTTTGTCAATGAGATGATGGCGGTAAATAGCGTCAAAAAACCAGGTTATTTGAGGCATAGAAAAATCCATTTCATCAAATAATGACATCGCCATCTTAATGGTCATTTGTCGAGTTTGCCGACCCGGGAGTCCGATTTGTTTCTCAACTCACATAACAACATCCACCCAGAGTCACGAGGTGCACAATGAGTGCGACTGCAACAACTGCACCGCAGAATAAATCTCTTGAGTGGATCAACCGCTTACGCGCGAACCCAAAAATTCCGTTGATGGTGGCCGCGGCAGCAGCCTGCGCCATCATTGTCGCTATGGTGCTGTGGGCGAAATCGCCGGATTACCGCACCCTTTATAGCAACCTGTCCGATCAGGACGGCGGTGCCATCGTTACGCAGTTAACGCAGATGAATATCCCCTACCGCTTTGCTGACGGCAGCGGCGCGATTGAAGTGCCCGCTGACAAGGTGCACGAGCTGCGCCTGCGTCTCGCCCAGCAAGGTCTGCCGAAAGGCGGCGCGGCGGGTTTTGAACTGCTGGATCAAGAGAAGTTTGGTATCAGCCAGTTCAGCGAGCAGGTTAACTACCAGCGCGCGCTGGAAGGCGAACTGGCCCGCACTATCGAAACGCTCGGTCCGGTAAAAGGCGCGCGTATTCACCTGGCGATGCCAAAACCGTCGCTGTTCGTGCGTGAGCAGAAATCCCCTTCCGCGTCGGTCACGGTCAATTTACAACCGGGCCGTGCGCTGGATGATGGTCAGATCAGCGCTATCGTTCACCTGGTCTCCAGCGCCGTTGCGGGCCTGCCGCCGGGCAACGTGACCGTTGTCGATCAGAGCGGTCGCCTGCTGACGCAGTCTGGCGTTGCCGGTCGCGATCTGAATGACGCGCAGCTGAAATACACCGCCGATGTCGAAAACCGCGTTCAGCGTCGTATCGAAGCGATCCTCGGCCCTATCGTCGGTAACGGTAACGTTCACGCTCAGGTAACTGCCCAGCTGGACTTCGCCAGCAAAGAGCAGACTGAAGAGCAGTACGCACCGAACGGCGGCGACCCGGCACAAGCGGTGCTGCGTTCACGCCAGGTTAACAGCAGTGAGCAGATTGGTGGTCAGTATCCGGGCGGCGTGCCTGGCGCGCTCTCCAACCAGCCGGCTCCGGCTAACTCTGCGCCGATTACTACGCCGCAGAATGGTCAGAACGGTCAGCAGAATGCGCAGGGCCAGCAGCAGGGTCAGCAGACGACCTCGACCAATACCGCAGCAAGCGGCCCGCGTAACACGACGCATAATGAAACGAACAACTATGAAGTCGATCGCACCATTCGTCACACCAAGATGAATGTTGGCGATGTGCAGCGCCTCTCTGTCGCCGTGGTGGTGAACTACCGCACGCTGGCCGATGGCAAAACTGCCGCACTGACCGCCGATCAGCTGAAACAGATTGAAGATTTGACCCGCGAAGCGATGGGTTACACCGAGAAACGCGGTGACACGCTGAACGTTGTGAACTCGCCGTTCAACATGACCGATGATGTCGGTGGTGAGCTTCCGTTCTGGCAACAGCAGTCGTTTATCGACCAGCTGATGACCGCAGGTCGCTGGTTACTGGTACTGATTGTCGCCTTCATCCTGTGGCGTAAAGCGGTCCGTCCGCAGCTGGTTCGCCGCCAGGAAGAAGCGAAAGCGGTGCAGGAAGCGGCACAAGCGCGCAATGAAATTGAAGAGTCCGTGGAAGTACGCCTCAGCAAAGATGAGCAACAGCAGCAGCGCCGCAGTAATCAGCGTCTGAGCGCCGAGGTCATGAGCCAGCGTATTCGCGAAATGTCAGATAACGATCCGCGCGTCGTGGCGCTGGTCATTCGCCAGTGGATGAGTAACGAACATGAGCAATAATCTTACCGGAACGGACAAGAGCGTCATTCTGCTGATGACCATTGGTGAAGATCGCGCGGCTGAGGTGTTCAAGCACCTCTCCGCCCGCGAAGTCCAGCACTTAAGTACCGCAATGGCCAGCGTGCGTCAGATCTCTAACAAACAGCTGATGGACGTATTACAGGAGTTTGAGAACGAAGCGGAACAGTTCGCGGCGCTGAACGTCAACGCCAACGACTACCTGCGCTCCGTCCTGGTAAAAGCGCTCGGCGAAGAGCGCGCCTCCAGCCTGCTGGAAGATATTCTCGAAACGCGCGATACCACCAGCGGCATCGAAACGCTCAACTTTATGGAGCCGCAGAGTGCCGCCGACCTTATCCGCGACGAGCACCCGCAGATTATCGCCACCATCCTTGTGCACCTCAAACGGTCGCAGGCGGCGGATATTCTTGCCCTGTTTGATGAGCGTATGCGTCACGATGTGATGCTGCGTATCGCCACCTTCGGCGGCGTACAGCCTGCCGCGCTGGCGGAGCTGACCGAAGTGCTGAACAACCTGCTCGACGGCCAGAACCTCAAGCGCAGCAAAATGGGCGGCGTGAGAACCGCAGCGGAAATCATCAACCTGATGAAGACGCAGCAGGAAGAAGCGGTTATTACCGCAGTACGCGAATTCGACGGCGAGCTGGCACAGAAGATCATCGACGAGATGTTCCTGTTCGAAAACCTGGTGGATGTCGACGACCGCTCTATCCAGCGCCTGCTGCAGGAAGTGGATTCCGAATCGCTGCTTATCGCCCTCAAAGGCGCCGAGCCGCCGTTGCGCGAGAAGTTCCTGCGCAACATGTCGCAGCGTGCGGCAGATATCCTGCGCGACGACCTGGCCAACCGCGGTCCGGTTCGCCTCTCGCAGGTGGAAAACGAACAGAAAGCTATCCTGCTCATCGTTCGCCGTCTGGCGGAAACCGGCGAGATGGTAATTGGCAGCGGCGAGGATACCTATGTCTAATGAATTGCCGTGGAAACGCTGGACGCCGGATGATCTGGCGTTCCCGCAGGCAGCTGAATTCGCTCCCCTGCTGAAGCAGGAAAAAACCACTTCGCTCTATGAGAGCGAAGAGACAGAGCAGGACGAACTGAGCGCCGAGCAGCTGCAACAGCAGCAGCTGGCGCAGATCCAGATGCAGGCGCACGAAAGCGGCTACAACGCCGGTCTCGCCGAAGGACGCAAAGCGGGTTATGACGCGGCGTTTCAGGAAGGGCTTGCCCAGGGTATGGAGCAGGGTCTGAACCAGGCTCGTCAGCAGCAGGCCCCGATCCACGCCCGCATGCAACAGCTGGTGAGTGAATTCCAGTACACGCTGGATGCCCTCGATAGCGTGATCGCCTCCCGCCTGATGCAGATGGCGCTGGAAGCCGCGCGCCAGGTGCTCGGCCATGCGCCGGTGGTGGACAACAGCGCACTAATCAAACAGATCCAACTACTATTACAGCAGGAGCCGCTGTTTAGCGGCAAACCGCAGTTGCGCGTCCACCCGGACGATTTGCAGCGCGTTGAAGAGATGCTTGGCGCAACGCTCAGTCTGCACGGCTGGCGTCTGCGCGGCGACCCGACCCTGCATCAGGGCGGCTGCAAAGTCTCCGCCGATGAGGGCGATTTAGATGCCAGCGTCGCCACACGCTGGCAGGAACTGTGCCGTCTGGCGGCACCCGGAGTCGTGTAATGACCGCACGTTTAACCCGCTGGCTGACCACGCTGGATAATTTCGAACACAAAATGACGCAGCTCCCGTCGGTGCGTCGTTACGGTCGGCTGACCCGCGCCACCGGTCTGGTGCTGGAAGCAACCGGGTTACAGCTGCCGCTCGGCGCAACGTGCATTATTGAGCGTCAGGATGGTCTGGAGACCCGTGAAGTCGAGAGCGAAGTCGTCGGCTTTAACGGCCAGCGCCTGTTTCTGATGCCGTTAGAAGAAGTGGAAGGCATTCTGCCCGGCGCGCGCGTCTATGCCCGCAGCGCATTAGGCGATGGTTTACAAAGCAGCAAACAGCTGCCGCTCGGCCCTGCCCTGCTCGGCCGCGTACTCGATGGGGCTGGCAAACCTCTCGACAGCCTGCCCGCACCTGATACCGGTGAAACCGGGGCGCTAATCACGCAACCTTTTAACCCCCTGCAACGTACCCCGATTGAACATGTGCTTGATACCGGCGTGCGCGCCATCAATGCGCTGTTAACGGTCGGGCGCGGTCAGCGTATGGGTCTGTTCGCCGGTTCCGGCGTCGGTAAGAGCGTGCTGTTAGGCATGATGGCCCGTTACACCCAGGCAGACGTGATTGTCGTCGGCCTTATTGGTGAACGTGGCCGCGAAGTAAAAGACTTTATTGAGAACATCCTCGGCGCTGAAGGCCGTGCGCGTTCAGTGGTGATCGCCGCGCCTGCGGATGTCTCTCCTTTATTACGTATGCAGGGTGCGGCGTACGCCACGCGTATTGCGGAAGACTTCCGCGATCGCGGCCAGCATGTGCTGCTGATCATGGACTCCCTGACCCGTTATGCGATGGCGCAGCGTGAGATCGCCCTGGCGATTGGCGAGCCACCAGCGACCAAAGGCTACCCGCCTTCGGTATTTGCCAAACTGCCGGCGCTGGTAGAGCGCGCGGGTAACGGTATTCACGGCGGCGGTTCTATCACCGCCTTTTACACCGTGCTTACCGAAGGGGATGACCAGCAGGATCCGATCGCCGACTCGGCGCGCGCCATCCTTGATGGTCACATTGTGTTATCCCGCCGACTGGCGGAAGCCGGACACTATCCGGCGATTGATATCGAAGCGTCCATCAGCCGTGCGATGACCGCTTTGATCTCTGAGCAACATTACGCGCGCGTGCGCAACTTTAAACAGTTGTTGTCAAGCTTCCAGCGTAACCGCGATCTGGTGAGCGTCGGCGCTTACGCGCGCGGCAGCGATCCGATGCTGGATAAAGCCATTTCACTGTGGCCGCAGCTGGAAGCGTTTCTGCAACAGGGCATTTTCGAACGTGCCGGGTGGGAAGATTCAATGCAGGCTTTAGAGCTTATCTTCCCGGGTGTTTGAGGTAGTGGAGAGCTGACTTTATGACGCAAAACAGCGCATTAACGACGCTAAAGGATCTGGCGGAAAAAGAGGTCGACGACGCCGCACTGAAACTGGGTGAGATGCGACGCGCCTGCCAGCAGGCTGAAGAGCAGTTAAAAATGTTGATCGATTATCAGCATGAGTACCGCAACAGCCTGAACAACACCATGAGCCAGGGGATAGATAACCAGCGCTGGCAGAACTACCAGCAGTTTATTCAGACGCTGGAGAAAGCCATTGAACAACATCGTCTGCAACTGAAGCACTGGAACGAAAAAGTCGATTTCGCGCTCGGCTGCTGGCGAGAGAAGAAACAGCGTTTACAAGCCTGGCAAACCCTGCAGGATCGCCAGAGCGCCGCGGCGTTACTGGCGGAAAACCGTCTTGATCAGAAAAAAATGGATGAGTTTGCACAACGAGCGTCATCGAGGAAAACAGAATGATCACTCTGCCAAAACTGGTAGTTACTCAAACCGACGATGTCGCAACCGGCGCATCAGCGGGTAAAGCAGGCGCTGATGGCGCACAAGATTTTCTCGGTCTGCTGACCGGTGCGCTTTCGGGTATGCAAAATCCAGGCAGCGATGCCCCGGTGACGCTGGCCGATCTGCAGGCGGCCGCCCTGAGCGGTAAATTGCCAAAAGGTGCCCTCAACGCGACCGGCGTGGCGGCGGCTGGCGGTGACGCACGCGCGCAAACCCCGGCGCAGAAGCTGGCGGATCTGCTCGCGCGCCAGGATGCAAAAGCGGAGATCGTTGCCAGCGCCCAGAGCGATGAAGAGATTGCGAAACTCTTCTCCGGCCTGACACCCGCGGCGAAAACCGATGTGCTCGCCGCGTTAAGCAAAACGGCGAAAGCCAGCGATGTTGAAGCCGACAGCGACACGCCGAATGAAGATTTAGCCGGACTGAGCGCGCTGATGGCGATGCTGCCGCATCAACAAGCAGCTCAGCTCAGCACAGAGGCAAAACCGACGGCTATGACCACCGCCATTGATGCTGGCGCAAGCGCGAAAACCGCCCTTGCAGGCCGCACGCTGAGCGACGCCGTGGATAGCGATCAGCCGCGCGGCAACGGGAAAACCGATACCGCAGCAAACGGCGTACCGTTTAAAGCGGCGGATGACGGCCAGCAGAATGCGCCGATCGCCTCGACCTTTACCGTTAAACGCGAGCACGAAACCGCAGCGCTGCAAACTACCAACACCACCGCCAGCATGGCACCGGTGTCGAGCGCCGTCAGCGGCGCGCAGGCCAGCGCTCCGGTAGCCGCGTCGGTTATCAGCGCCCCGCTTGGCAGCCACGAGTGGCAGCAGAATATTAGCCAGCACGTGACGCTCTTTACCCGCCAGGGCCAGCAGAGCGCCGAGCTGCATCTGCATCCGGAAGATCTGGGCCAGGTGCAAATCTCGATTAAGCTTGAAGATAACCAGGCGCAGCTGCAGATGGTTTCCGCCCACAGCCATGTGCGTCAGGCGCTGGAAGCGGCGCTGCCGATGCTGCGAACCTCCCTTGCGGAGAACGGCATCCAGCTTGGCCAGAGCTATATCAGCAGCGAAAGCTTCGCAGGCCAGCAACAGCAGGCCTCTCAGCAGCAACAGCAGCCTTCGCGTACCGGTAATAATGGCACGTTTGGCGGCGAAGAAGATGAAGCCATCGTTGCGCCGGCCAGCCTGCAATCCGCCGCTCGCGGCACTGGCGCAGTCGATATCTTCGCCTAAACGGCAGAGGTAGCATGATTATCCCCGTCTTTTCCACCCTTTGACCGGAGCAGGACACGGGATAATCATCGCATAAGCTGTTAACAGGAAGCCCGTATCAGATGACTGACTCCGCTATCACAAAAAAACGCAAGCGCTCTATCTGGATCCCGCTGCTGGTTTTAATCACACTCGCGGCATGCGCCGCGGCTGGCTATAGTTACTGGCGTATGCAGCAAAAACCTGCGGCTGATGCCAAGGTAGAAGCGCCACCGCCGCCGGCACCGGTCTTTTTCGCACTCGACACCTTTACGGTGAACCTGGGTGATGCGGATCGCGTGCTTTACGTCGGCATTACGCTGCGTCTGAAAGATGACGCCACGCGTGCACGACTGAGCGAATATCTGCCGGAAGTACGTAGCCGCCTGCTGATGCTCTTCTCACGTCAGGATGCCGCACAACTTGCGACCAACGAAGGCAAGCAGAACCTTGCTAACGCGATTAAAGAGACAATCGCAACGCCACTAGTGCCAGGACAACCGAAGCAGGAAGTCACTGACGTTCTTTATACAGCTTTCATTTTGCGGTAAAGACATGGGCGATAGTATTCTTTCTCAGGCAGAAATCGATGCGCTACTCAACGGCGACAGCGATAACAGCGATGATCCGAAACCGGGTAAAACGGGCGATAGCGATATTCGCCCCTATGACCCGAATACCCAGCGCCGCGTCGTTCGTGAACGTCTGCAGGCGCTGGAGATCATCAACGAACGTTTCGCGCGCCAGTTCCGTATGGGGTTGTTCAACCTGCTGCGTCGTAGCCCGGACATCACCGTCGGCGCGATCCGCATTCAGCCCTATCATGAGTTTGCGCGTAACTTACCCGTACCGACTAACCTTAACTTGATCCACTTAAAACCCCTGCGCGGTACCGGCCTGTTTGTTTTCTCGCCGAGCCTGGTGTTTATCGCAGTGGATAACTTGTTTGGTGGCGACGGGCGTTTTCCGACTAAGGTAGAAGGCCGCGAATTTACGCACACCGAACAGCGCGTGATCAACCGCATGCTGAAGCTGGCGCTTGAAGGCTACAGCGACGCGTGGAAAGCGATTCACCCGCTGGATGTCGAGTATGTGCGTTCTGAGATGCAGGTGAAGTTTACCAACATCACCACGTCGCCCAACGATATCGTTGTGAATACGCCGTTCCATGTTGAGATCGGTAACCTGACAGGTGAGTTTAATATCTGTCTGCCGTTCAGCATGATTGAACCGCTGCGCGAAACGCTGGTGAACCCGCCGCTGGAGAACTCACGTAATGAGGACCAGAACTGGCGTGACAACCTGGTGCGCCAGGTTCAGCACTCTGAGCTGAATTTGATTGCCAATTTCGCCGACATTCCCCTGCGCCTGTCGCAGATACTTAAGCTCAAACCCGGCGATGTGCTGCCGATTGATAAACCCGATCGCATTATCGCTCATGTGGACGGCGTACCGGTGCTTACCAGCCAGTACGGCACGGTCAACGGACAATATGCGTTACGTGTAGAGCACTTGATAAACCCGATTTTGAATTCGCTGAATGAGGAACAGCCCAAATGAGTGATATGAACAATCCGTCCGATGACAACAACGGAGCACTGGACGATCTGTGGGCTGACGCGTTGAACGAACAAAAGAACCCGCCGGCAACCAAGAGCGCGGCCGATGCCGTGTTCCAGCAGCTGGGCGGTGGCGAAGTGGGCGGCAATCTGCAGGATATCGATCTGATTATGGATATCCCGGTGAAGCTGACCGTCGAACTGGGCCGTACCCGGATGACCATCAAAGAGCTGCTGCGCCTGACGCAGGGTTCGGTGGTTGCCCTTGACGGTCTGGCGGGCGAGCCGCTGGATATCCTGATCAACGGTTATTTGATTGCACAGGGTGAAGTGGTGGTGGTCGCCGATAAATATGGCGTGCGCATTACCGATATCATCACCCCGTCCGAGCGTATGCGTCGTTTGAGCCGCTGAGGCACGTATGAAGACACAGGCCACGGTTTCGCAACCGTCCGCCGTTTCCGGTTCGCCACTTATTCAGGTGAGTGGCGCACTGTTTGGCATCATCGCCGTGATTTTACTCGTGGCGTGGCTGGCCAAACGCTTCGGCTTTGGCGGCAAGACCGCCAGCAGCCGGGGATTAAAAGTCACCGCCAGCGCCGCGGTCGGCACGCGTGAGCGCGTGGTGATCGTCGATGTTGAAGATGCACGTCTGGTTCTGGGCGTAACGCCCACCCACATCAATTTGTTGCACAAACTTCCTCCCGCCCCCGTCGACAGTGACGCTGTGAACGAGAAAAACGTCGATTTTCAGGCCGTGATGAAGAATCTGCTTAAGCGTTCCGGGAGATCGTGATGCGCCGTTTGTTATCTATCGCCGCCGCCGGGTTGTGGCTGGCGGCGCCTGCCGCATTTGCCCAGTTACCGGGCCTGATCAGTCAGCCGATGGCGGGTGGCGGTCAATCCTGGTCGCTGCCGGTGCAGACGCTGGTGTTTATCACCTCGCTCACCTTCCTACCCGCCATTCTGCTGATGATGACCAGTTTTACCCGCATCATCATCGTGTTTGGCCTGCTGCGTAACGCCCTCGGCACGCCCTCCGCGCCGCCGAACCAGGTGCTGCTCGGGCTGGCGCTGTTTCTGACCTTTTTTATTATGTCGCCGGTGATCGATAAGATTTACGCCGACGCCTATCAGCCGTTCAGCGAGAACAAAATCTCTGTGGATGTCGCGCTGGAGCGCGGCGCGCAGCCGCTGCGTGAGTTTATGCTGCGCCAGACCCGTCAGGCTGACCTGGCCCTCTTCGCTCGTCTCGCTAACAGCGCGCCGATTGAAGGCCCGGAAGCGGTACCAATGCGTATTCTGCTCCCGGCGTACGTGACCAGCGAGCTGAAGACCGCGTTCCAGATTGGCTTTACCATCTTTATTCCGTTTTTGATTATCGACCTGGTGATCGCAAGCGTGCTGATGGCGCTCGGGATGATGATGGTGCCGCCTGCGACCATTGCGCTGCCGTTTAAATTAATGCTGTTTGTACTGGTGGATGGCTGGCAGTTGCTGGTCGGTTCGCTGGCGCAAAGCTTTTACAGTTAGGAGCGGCAATGACACCCGAATCGGTCATGATGATGGGCACCGAGGCGATGAAAGTCGCCCTTGCCCTCGCCTCTCCGCTGCTGTTGATTGCGCTGATCACCGGGCTTGTGATCAGCATTTTGCAGGCGGCAACGCAGATCAACGAAATGACGCTGTCGTTTATTCCGAAGATCATCGCCGTGTTTGTCACCATCGTAGTAGCCGGGCCGTGGATGCTGAATCTGCTGCTTGATTACATGCGTACCCTGTTCAACAACATTCCTTACATCATCGGGTAATCCGGCCTATGTTGAACGTCACCAGCGACCAGTGGCTGCACTGGATCAGTATGTACTTCTGGCCGCTGCTGCGCGTGATGGCGCTGATCATGACCGCGCCGATCCTGAGCGAATCGCGCATTCCCCGCCGCATTAAAGTCGGTCTGGGAATTGTCATTACCATCGTTATCGCCCCGACGCTGCCGGATACGCCCGATATCGGTATCTTTGCGCCCGCAGCGCTGTGGGTGGGGATGCAACAAATTCTGATCGGCATTGCGCTCGGCTTCACCATGCAGTTCGCCTTTGCCACGATTCGTCTCGCCGGTGAGCTGATTGGCCTGCAGATGGGGCTGTCGTTTGCCACCTTTGTCGACCCGACCAGCCACCTAAACATGCCGGTGCTGGCGCGCATTCTCGATATGCTGGCACTGCTGCTGTTTATGACTTTTAACGGCCATCTGTGGCTGATTTCGATGCTGGTCGACACCTTTCACACCCTGCCGATCGGCGGTAACCCGGTCAACAGCAATGCGTATCTGGCGCTGACGCGCGCGGCGGGGATGATTTTTATCAATGGCTTAATGCTGGCGCTGCCGATTATTACCCTGTTACTGACCATCAACCTCTCCCTTGGTTTGCTGAACCGTATGGCACCGCAGCTGTCGGTGTTTGTTATCGGTTTCCCTGTCACATTGAGCGTCGGTATTCTGCTCATCTCGGCAATGATGCCGCTGATCGCGCCATTCTGCGAACGTCTCTTCAGTGAGATCTTCGATCTGCTGGCAGATATCGTCAGCGAACTGCCGCAGAGATAGTACCCCTCTGCTTTGCAGTGTCATCCTGAGGATAATCCTAAAGTGAAATTTTAAAAACAGTCACCAGGATAACCCTGGCGCGGCTTATTTGTTTTTAGCATTCTCACAGAACGCAACATTTACTTTACTTTAAGATGATTCCTGGCAAATTATACGTAACTTTACGGGATAGTGGATTCGCCTGAGGTCTTCCCATGCACTTCAGTAATATATTCCTGTATGGCTTCTGAAGCTTCTGGCGGGTGGTGAATTATCGTTACGCATTGAGTGAGGGTATGCCATGTCAACGATTATTATGGATTTATGCAGTTATACCCGGTTGGGATTAACAGGGTATCTGACAAGCCGGGGAGTAAAAAAACGAGATATCAACGACGTGCAATCTGTTGATGAACTCGAATTAGCTTGCGCCACATTTCAACCTTCCGTGGTGTTTATTAATGAAGACTGCTTTATCCATGATCCAAGCAGCAGTCAGCATATAAAGCAGGTCATTAATCAGCATCCCCGTACACTGTTTATCGTGTTTATGGCCATCGCCAATATCCATTTTGATGAGTACCTGTTAGTCCGTAAGAACTTGTTAATTAGCTCAAAATCGATAAAACCTGAGTCTCTGGACAATATTTTGGGCGATTATTTGAGCAAAGAGAAAAAAAGTATCGGTACTATCAATCTGCCAACACTTTCACTGAGTCGGACAGAATCCAGCATGTTAAAAATGTGGATGTCAGGACAAGATACTATTCAAATATCCGATCAGATGAATATTAAAGCTAAAACGGTATCGTCACATAAAGGAAATATTAAAAGGAAGATTAAAACGCACAATAAACAAGTTATCTATCATGTAGTGCGGCTAACAGATAATGTTACTAACGGTATATTTGTGAATATGCGGTAAGACAAAATTCTTATATCTACCCTCCGCAACGGAGGGCGATAAATTATTCAGCCAGCTCGACGAAAACCCCATCCGGATGATCTTTTTCATTAAAGAACCAGATACCGAGCGGGTAATCTTCAAGAGAAACCAGGTACATCGTACCTTCATTGAATGCTTCAACAGCCAGCACAACACCCGGACGGCGTGGACCTCCGTCCGTTTTGACCGTAACCCGATCGTTAACCTTCATAATCACTCCTCCAGTCACATTTACGCCAGTGTAGATCAAAACGCGCAGGCTGGCAGCCCGTGACATAAGCCTCACCTTTTTTCTGGCGTCTATACTTAAGCTCAGCACGCAACCATGAGGTGATAGCATGAAAACGGTGAGAGAGTACGACGAAACGGCCAAGCGTGACGTGCAGGTTGATATCGATGCACTGCTGGCGGCCATAAATGAGATCAGTGAAAGCGAAGTCCAGCGCATTGATGACGATGAAGGGCAGCGCGTAAGCGTCGACGGGCGTGAGTATCATACGTGGCGGGAACTGGCGGAGGCCTTTGAGCTGGATGTGCATGACTTCAGCATTACGGAAGCGAACCGCTAAAGAAATACCCCGGCCGGTTAAGGCCGGGGAAACTTGCTTACGCAAGAAGCACTTACAAAATTCGCACATCAGGGGAATCTGATGTAGAGCCCACTCTATCGGCTATTATTTGCCCTGACAAGATATATCGATAAAACAGGCATTTAGCCCCAGAGCACTCCCCTTTATTACGTATGCAGTGCCCTACTGATTTCCAAGGAGCCTACGATGCCGAGCCTGGACGATCCATTACTGGTTTTTACCGACGTGGATGGCACCCTGATGGATAGCCATACCGGTGAGTGGCAGGCAGCCGCTGGCTGGCTGAGCCGTTTGCGTGAGCATGGCATTCCGGTCATTTTATGCAGCAGTAAAACCGCCGCCGAGATGGCAGCCCTGCAAAAGATATTGAGCCTGGAAGGTTTGCCGTTTATTGCGGAAAACGGGGCGGTCGTGCAGCTCGATGACTCCTGGCAGGATGATGAGCACTATCCGCGTCTGATGAGCGGTGCGCCCCATGAGGAGATTGCCCGCGTGCTGGAGGAGTTGCGTAACACCCACGGATGGAAATTCACCCCCTTTTCTGAGCTTGATGAGAGCGTACTGGCGGAAGTGACCGGCCTGCCGCCTGCGCAGGCGGCGCTGGCAAAGTTACAGGAAGCCTCTGAAACCTTAATCTGGCGCGACAGCGATGAAGAGATGGCGGCCTTTGACGATGCCTTATCGCAGCTTGGTTTGCGTTTCGTGCAGGGAGCACGTTTCTGGCATGTGCTGGACGAGCGCGGCGGCAAAGATCAGGCGGTGAACTGGCTGACGCGGCAGTATCACCACTACGCCGGGAAAAGTTTTACCACCGTCGGGCTGGGCGATGGCCCGAACGATGCGCCGCTGCTCGACAGCGTCGATTACGCGATTGTCGTGCGCGGCCTGAACCGAGAAGGTGTGACAGTGCGCCGTGATACGCCTGAGCGGGTCTACCACACCGAGCTTGAGGGCGCAGCGGGCTGGCGCGAGGGGCTTAATCAGCTATTCGTCACCTCATCTTCGGCGCAAACCTGATTACGCCCCTGATGTTTCGCCCGGTAGAGCCGCCGGTCGGCAACGGATTGCAGGTGTTCAAAATCGTAATTGCCCTCTTCCAGCGCATCGCTAACTCCCAGCGATGCGCTGATGCGAATCGTCGTATGCTTATGAATCAGGATCTCTTTGCTGGCGATACGCTGGCGAATTCGTTCGGCTATCGCGACGGCCCCGGCCCGCGTGCAGCCCGGCAGAAGAATACAGAACTCCTCGCCGCCAACGCGCCCGGCAACCTGCTGCTCATCAAGGCTACTGCTGATTAATCCGGCGGTATGCGACAGCACCAAATCCCCCGCCTGATGACCAAAGCGGTCATTAACCTCTTTGAAGTGATCGAGATCGAGCTGGATCACCGCGAAGGGCAGCTTTTGCGTGCGCGCCAGCTGTGAGAGGGTTTTTGCCCGTTCAAACAGCACGCCGCGGTTGCAGAGCCTTGTTAGCGGATCGTACCAGGCCTGCCACTGCAATGTATTCTGCATGGCGTACATATTCTTCACCATCCGGCGAATCACACCCCAGGCCAGCAGCAGCATGGTCATAAACAGCAGCCATAAAATGGCCATCGCAATGCTGATACGCCCGAAATCGCCGGTGATCCCTTCGCGCAAGGTGTGGATACGCACCAGCACGCCGTCGAAATGCTTCAGCTTTTGCCAGCTAATGTAGCGCGCGCCGAGTCGCAGGCCGCCAAGGGTATCTCTCTCCATCTCCGCACTGAGCCGCGCGCGCTCTTCAGCGTTAAAGGCGCGTCGCGCGTTATCGACGGGCGAAGTGCTGGTAATCAGCTTCAGGTGGCTGTCATAGAGCAGATACTCCCCCTTCTCTGTCTCCTCGCCGGCCGGGCTGGCATGCATCAGCAGAGCGTGGATGGCATCAACGGAGAAACTGACCCCCAGCGCCCCCAGCCAGTCGCCCTGATAATCGAGCGGTACGCTGGCCGTGACATCGCCATGAGGCTCGCTGCCCGGCGTCAGGTCGCTGAACCAGCGAACGCCGCGCCCGCGGTTCTCCTGCCTCTGCTGGCCGGTAAACCACGGGCGCATCAGCAGCCGGTAATAGGTCGGCACAATCGTCTCTTCGCTGGCCTGGGTATCGGTAGTAATAAAGAATCCGGCGCGGGAGATATACCAGGCGCGACGCGGCAGCATCTGCGCATGGGTTGAGAGACGAAACAGGTAGCCCAGCTCCATCGCCGCGGTCAGTTCATTGTGCAGGTTGGGATTGTCGCGGGTCAGTAGCGCCGTTTGTTCAACAAAATAGTCCGAGACACCATACACCGGCAGCGTGCGCTGGTTATCGCGACCCACTTGCCACTGCGGCAAGGCGCGCTTACTGTCAAACTCACCGTGGCGTTTTCGCAGGATATTAAGGTCGAGCGGCGTTTGCAGCGCCGCCTCCATGGTGTGACGGAAGAAGAGCAGTCGTTCGACGCCGACCTGCATCTGCATATCGAGCGCATTGCTGACATTCTCCAGCGCGCTACGCTGGCTCGTGGCGTAGGCGTTCTCCAGCACCAGCACTTCGCGCCAGGTCAACACGGTCGAGCAGACCATGACGATCACAAAACAGAGGTTAACCACCCAGGTGGGATCGAAATAGCGTCCGGCGTCGTGACTTTGTCCGGGGACATTATTAAAGGTGGAGTGGCGCACAGAGGCTCCCTGAAAAGTCTGGTTAACTGCTTTGTCGCGCGCCGGTTGCCAAGAAAAACGCCCAGCAGAGCCGGGCGTTTCCTTGGTTATGCTTCTTCGTGAATGCGCTGCCCTTCGCCGGGCATTAACTCATCTTCACGAAAGGCTTCCCGTTTGACCCCATAGCCGTCATACCACCGACACTCCACCATACCGCTGGCGTAGCCGGTGACAATCATGCGCGGACCACCCTTTTTAGCCTGAACCTCATCACTGATCATAAAGACCATACCTGCCTCCTGATTCAGAGTGAAACGTTTTCACCATAGACGAAGTTTTTAAGTTTTGCGTAATAGGTGCTGCTTATTTTGCGCCACGCAGGCGGCCGATCCCTTTAACCACCGCGATAACCACCGCGCCGATAGCGAAGCCAATCACCAGATTCGCCGCCATCGGCACAATCGCCTGCACCAGTGCATTTTGCGTGCTGGCGAAGTGCTCAATCGCGTGGTGCAACGCCGGGATACCGTGAACCACAATGCCGCCGCCGACAAGGAACATCGCCAGCGTGCCCACCACCGACAGGATCTTCATCAGCCACGGTGCGACAAACAGCAGCCCTTTGCCCAGCCCTTGCGCCAGCACGCCCCGCTTCTCCACCAGCCAGTAGCCCATATCATCCAGCTTGACGATAATCCCCACCAGGCCATAAACACCGATGGTGACCAGCAGCGCAATACCGGAGAGGATCAGCACCTGGTTGAGCAGCGGCGCATCTGCCACGATACCCAATGTGATGGCGACGATCTCCGCCGAGAGAATAAAGTCAGTGCGCACGGCACCTTTGATTTTATCTTTCTCGAACTGCTGCGGGTTTTGTGCCGCCAGCGCTTCCAGCCGTTTTTGCCGCGCTTCCGGGCTCTCTTTATGTTTTCTTGCTTCGAAGGTATGCAGCACTTTCTCTACCCCTTCGAAACACAAATAGGCTCCGCCCAGCATCAGTAACGGTGTGATGGCCCACGGTATAAAGGCGCTGATCAGCAGCGCCAGCGGTACCAGGATCACTTTATTAAGCAGCGAACCGCGCGCTACGCCCCAGACAACCGGCAACTCACGGTTGGCGCGCACGCCGGTAACCTGTTGTGCGTTAAGGGAGAGATCGTCCCCCAGCACGCCCGCGGTCTTCTTCGCCGCCAGTTTTCCCATTACTGAAATGTCGTCCAGCAAGGTGGCGATATCATCGAGAAGGGTTAATAGACTACTTCCTGCCAAAATGTCTTCCTTTTTAATTAAGCTGCGCAAAGTGCCCAGCGAGTGTTGAACGCGTAACAGTATGCGGTAAAAGATAGCAGGCGAGAATAACCTTGGTGAATGAGCGAACATAATGTCAACAAATATTTAACACCAGAGGTGTGATTAACCCCTCGCCTTAGAAATACTTTTATCGTTAACTATAAGCCTCTTATCCTTTCCCGTGGTGGGTTATGCGTTTCAGGCAGGTTTTACCGCTGATTGGCGCGCTTTTTGCGCTCTACATTATCTGGGGTTCCACATATTTTGTTATCCGCATCGGCGTTGAGAGCTGGCCGCCGTTTATGCTGGCCGGCACGCGCTTTTTCTGCGCCGGCACGCTGCTAACGGTGGTGCTGCTGCTGACAGGTCACAAGCTGCCGCCATTGCGCCCAATGCTTAACGCAGCGTTGATTGGCGTGCTGCTGCTGGCGGTCGGCAATGGTTTTGTTACCGTTGCCGAGCACCAGAATGTTCCGTCCGGCATCGCGGCGGTGGTAGTGGCAACGGTTCCGCTCTTCACCCTCTGCTTTAGCCGCTTTTTTGGTATTGCTACACGCAAACTGGAGTGGCTGGGCATCGCCATTGGCCTGGTCGGTATCGTGCTGCTAAACAGCGGCGGCAACTTAAGCGGCAATCCGTGGGGTGCCGGGCTGATTTTGATTGGCTCGCTCAGCTGGGCGTTTGGCTCCGTGTATGGATCGCGCATCGAACTGCCGGTCGGCATGATGGCAGGCGCAATTGAGATGCTGGCTGCCGGGATCGTACTGCTTGCGGCTTCCGCGCTCAGCGGCGAGCGCCTGACCGCCGTGCCGCCCATTGAAGGCTTCTTCGCCGTCGGCTACCTGGCGCTGTTCGGCTCAATTATTGCCATCAATGCTTATATGTATCTCATCCGCAATGTGACGCCCGCCGTGGCCACCAGTTATGCCTACGTCAACCCGGTGGTCGCGGTGCTGCTCGGCACGACCTTTGCGGGTGAGCACCTCTCCTCAATTGAGTGGCTGGCATTGGGGGTAATTATCTTCGCGGTGGTGCTGGTCACGCTAGGCAAGTATCTTCTGCCTGCGCCCCCGGTGGTTAAGCGCTGTGAGGTGGAGAAATAACGCCCTTCTTATCGTTACCATAAAAAAAGGAAGTATTACCCTGGTAAAAGAGAGTAATACTTCCTGTATTCACAACGACCAGCCCGTAATCCCGCCAGCGCGCTACTTTTCAAAAAATTGTATTATCAACTCCACACCGAAGCGGCTTGCGCCTAATACATCACAACTCAGCGAAACGTAGCCGTCAAAATCGGTCTCTTCATGATTATAAAGAAGGTTCAGACCCACCTTCATAATCATCAATCCATTGGTAAAGTTAGGCATACCATTCAAAAAATCATCTATTGAAATTTTGCCACGGATATAATCAGCCACTTTAAGTAAAAGCTCTTTAAGTTCACTGCTCATCTCCACGCTTTCCGTTGCACTTTTGTCGCCAAACAGTGAGCGTGTATGTTGCCAAAATTCATGGCTACGTCTTTGCTGGCGAGCCAGTAAAGCGAGTTCATCTGCAGATAAATCCTGGGGTAAAAAAGTCTTTGCCTCCGACAGGAATGCCTCTTTGCCCTGCAATTTAGAGCCATAAAATACCGGATAAGCCGTCACCTTTTTATTCAGGAGCCAGGCCAGCGCCTTACCGACAGGTAGCGTGCCAAACGCACCAAAGTGACTATAAAATTTAATTTCACTTATCCGGGATAAATCAACGGCAAAATTTTCGCTTCTTGCTAAACCGAGGATAGTATCTGCCAGCTCCTGCGCATCCATACTATTAACCGCACCAGGCCCGCCCATGGCTTTAATTGATAACGTGCTACCTTCTACAGAAAACGCTCCCCCCTCTCCCAGTAACGCCGACACACGCATTTTTTTCAGGGAAATTTCACCAGCAGAAATAACGTTGTAACGCAATACTTCGGAAGGGATATCCCCGGCGTGAATAATGGTACTTTTATCGGCTAATGAAGCATCAAGCTTTGCAGGATTAATGATCACAAACTCCCCCTTGCCGAGGCTGTACATCACATGGCCGGCATTTGATTTACCCATGCGCATAAAGGTAACAAGGTGCCCCTCCGGCACAGCCAGCATTTCCGCCTCATTTTTAATACGCACGGGTGAAGTGAGCACATCCTCTATGGGGCCTATTTGGCCATAAACAGGTGCGGGGTTGTTAATCACTGGCTGAAGCGCTCGCGCTAATCCCTGAGCCTGTTCGGGCGACAATTTACCGGACTGCGCCAGTAAATCGGTCAAACCGCTGACGCTGTCCGTGTCAGCAGGAAGAGCGCTGGCTAAGTCGCGTAAACCCGGTTTTTCCGCGAGGAGAAGTCCTCTCGGCCTGGCCGTAAAGATCTGCACTTTTTCTCCGTCTGCATTACGTTTGACCTGAGCGCCTGTAAAGTCACCGAGTTGCTCTGCCAGCAGAATGCGGGGGTCGTTGGTAAGCGCCGCATCAAGAGTGCTGTTATTTATGCCCACAAAACGCCCGTTACCGACGCTGACCATAACGTGAAAGGGGTGAGTAGAAGTTGCATTCGCCCTGAAGAAGAACAGCATTTCCCCTTTCTCCACGCACAGCAGCTCTTGCCGGGAGGTAATTAGCCGCGGTGTTTCGAGTAAGTCCGTGGCTTCGGTAATCGCTCTCCCTCCTTCCTCGACACTCTTCATGCTCTGGCGTAGTAGGTTCGCCGTTTCTTTATTTAGTAATTCACTATTTTCGAGCACATCCACGGCGTAATCCGCTGCATCTTCAGTGGTGACTGTTTGCCACTTGCTACGGCGCACCGATAACATGATCTCATTTCCTGCCGCGGCCCCGGGCACCGTAGTTTTCACTGCATCAGCACTTTTACCTGTTACCCAATCCGCCGCTAACGAATCGGGATAATACCATTCAGGGCGCCTGAGTATTTTCGCATTGGGAATAATAGCTTGAGGCCCATGATGGGTATAATCGCTGTATGTCCCAAATATCTCATCTGCTTTTACACGCGATTTATAATCAGCGTATTTAATCAGGCTAACACCGTTGATATTTGCATATTTTTGCGCCCACAACTCTTCCGGAAGAATAACAGGGCCATCAAACTCATCATATTTCCTTGAGAACGTTCCAGCCGTGAGATCAAAAACATAGTCGCGGTTATTTTTAGTACCGATAATAACAAAATGATTCACTGGCATTTTATCCACAGAATCTACAAAAACGGCCATCCCGCGATAGCGGATGTTTTCGAAACCTTTATCGATCATGAACTTGCTTACTGGAGCCATTAAATATTTGCTTCGCTCTGCAGGATTTGTCATCGCGAATATGGTGGAATTGCGTCTGTAAAGCTCGTCAAGTAAGGCCTGCGCATCCACCCCTTCGGTTTCTTTTGCATGCTGGGTATTAAAGGGGATTTTTTTGTCTGGTAAGTCATTACGCAACCGCTGTATACCCATCTCAGGTTGAATTGCGGGGCCTTTAGCAACAGGGGCAACGACCCATTTGCTCTTTACAGGATGCATAATCTGCCCGGGATTTGCTGGATCCTTAGGATCAACAGTACGCCATGCTTTAGTTGTATGGCTCCAACGCACTTCAGAGACGCCGCTTGCAGTCTCTATATAATAAACGCGCAGTCTGGTTTTCGGAGAGATGCTTACATAAACCTCACCGCCACGCAAAGTCTGCTTATGCATATCCTTCAACGCCACATCCATACGAATAAACTCTTTACCCACTTCCAGAGCGGCAGATTTGCCAGGAACAATATTGTGAAAGATCATGTCAGCGCGAATTTTAGACATTATATAATTAGATAGATCGCGTAGCATTAATGCATCAACTAAATCAAATATCGCGTTGGCGCTTATTTTCCCCAATTCAATAGCGTTGATAATCCCCTGCTCTCCCATTTCACGAACCATATATTTATATAATCCTTTACCTGTTAACCCTCTTGCTACCCCTTCTCGAGCGATAGTTGCGATGCCCTTCGCATTATTTACCAGCGCGCCGATTTTTGTACCTACCTGTGCGGCAACACACACCACCGCAAAAATATCGGCAATGAGGGCAAAACCATCGGGTTGATACTCCTTATCAGTCAGAGAACCATATATATCGGAATAAAACGGGATAAAAATACACGCAATACGATGTAGCGCGGATGGCTTATAAAGATCGGATTTAAGTTTATTAGCCGAACGGTCAAGAGAACTTTTCATACTGATGTTCAGCGTAACGACAAGACTATTATCTAATTGCTTCTCATGTTTATAAACATTGTACTCCGTACCGCCAAAGTGAGCGTGTTCAAAAGGATTAGGGTATTCCGTTTCACCCTCTTTCTTATAAAGGATATTATTGATGAACTCCTCTTTTTCTTTCGCGGCACGTCGCGTGCCATCCCAATAAATTTTTTCATTTGCGTGACCAAACTGATTTTTAAAAAAGTCCTCGGTAAATACACTCTCCAGCCCATGACTATGAACTTTCCTTGGTTCAAGATTGGCAATGGTTTTCAGCCACGGGTTGCTTTGCATTTGCCCATCAGTGAAGCGTCGGCTAAACGTTGCATTTGGAAAAAGGGAGAAAAAGACCCAACCATTGCTTTCAAGCTGAACAAACAAAAGCTCTCCGGCATGGATATTTTTGACGTTATTTTTCTTCCTGACATCAAGCCGGATGCTTTTTTTCACAGTTGCTGTAATTTCATCGACCGTAAGACCTGAAACAATCAGCAACTCCTTGACCCGCTCGCTTGCTTCATAACTGCTATATTTATTTTTGTATTCAATAAATTGCTGATTGTAATACCATTTACTCGAAAAATATTCTCTACCCAACATTTCAGACAAGGAGATATATCCATCTGGAATATCTTTTTCAATCATTAAGGGATTTAATTCGTGACGGCTTTTTGCATAAGTATCAATGACGTCCTGCGCACGAAGATTTTTTAGCTGTGAAACACTCTTATTATTCTTCTGCAACCAGTGCAACATAGCGGGAAGAAGATCGCGTGCTGCAGCATTTTCTTCTCCAACAAAGATTTTCGGGTATATATCATCAGTAACTTTGTTCGCCCAAAAAATATCAGCATAAGTCTCCTCAGCGGCGGGTATGGTAATATTTATTGTCGTCAGAATTTCCGCCAGTTCGACATATGTTTGTTGTTGCACCAATATGGTTCTTACGGTTGCTCTGGCGATACGAAGCGTTTCAACCTGTTTGTGTTCCCATTCTCCACCACCGAAGAGAGGGTTTTGCCGGAGTTTCACCTCCTTCAATGCCAGCTCGGCTACAGCTTCTTTTGCAGCGGTAATAATACCTGCTTTATCGTGCTGCAATTTAAGGCGTTGGGTAAAAGTTTTATCGCCAAGCGCCATTCCCTCCTCATATCGCTGGTATTTCTCCTTATACGACTGAATAAGTTGTTTGTAGGCATCTATTTTTTTCTGCATTCTGTTAACTATGGATTGTACAACGTTTTTTTCACCCTCTTTTTTCTTCAACTCGGTTGTATAATCCCGGCTATATCTTACATAGAAGCCCATAGCAAGAGAGGCGCTAAGATATTCTTTAGGATTAACCTCCTCATCCCATATTTTATCTTTAAGATCAGCGATATTAGCTTTAATTTTCGCCAGTCGTTTCTTTTCTTTGTCAAAAAAATTTTTATTAAGGTTATTAAATTTAACCTGCGCATCATCAGCCAGGATACGCGCATAACGTGCGGTGGCTAATATACTGACATCGGTAATATCAACATTAAACGCCTCCCAATAGTGAGACAGGAGCAGATGATCCCAGAATAAATTCGCACTCTCGTATGAACTACCATTAATATTTTTATTCGCTACACTCTGAGTATCGAGGATCATCTTTCTGAGCATCATTATTGTGATAAGGTTTTCATTTTCCGGATGCAAATAGAGCTTGTGAAACTCATCGTTGATAAGAGTGATTATTTTATTGATTAAGTCATTCCAGGATATAAAATTACCCGCAGTAAAACACTCCTAAATCCTTTTTTTCGCTGCAGATTCGAGCTTAGATCCTGTAATGCTTTTTTGGATATCTAAAAAGGCGTTAAATTCTTCTACTTCTGTCTGATCCGCGTAATCCCAATGACCATCAACATCACTGATAATCACGACCTTTTTCTTACCCCACGCGGTAACAAACACCCCGTATAAATCCGTACTTAATTCCTTACAGGGCCAGAAGCGACCGGCAAGATAAATATATGAATGCCCATTATTCTCCCGGTAAACACCGCCCTCACGGGGCACGCCAGTGAGGGGAAGATTAGAAGCGCCCCGTACGTTCCAACCCCTGACATCCGATAACAAAGCAGCCGTTGCACCTTTATTACCCGGCTCGTCTTTGATTTCCTTCATAGTTCCCGCATCGCGGTGAATCCTTATCGGCATCCCTTGATCTGCGGAAGGTGATGTCTCTTTTCCTTCATTCTCATGCTGTAAATCAGTTGCCGTTTCCCCTCCGGGCGCAGGATAAAAACCTTTCGCGGAGGGTTCCTGAGGATACCCGGCAGCGCGTTTCGCCCGTCGTGGCGGTGCATTTATCTCCACTTCTGCGGATCGTGCCGTTATTTTTGGCGCAACTTCGGCTTGTATGGTCGATTCATGCATAAACTTCGCGACTTCCCGCGTCAGCGCCTGCTCAATGCAACTCCTGACTGCAGCATTAATCCCATCATGTGTTCCGACAAACCCTGCCGTCCAGGCCAGCGCCTGCGGCAACGCAAGGAGCTGTTTTGTTCTCTCACCCTGCGGTTTATTAAGATGCGTTCCCGCGACGCTCATATCTCCTGTGGGAGACAGCGTCATCGTTAAACGAAACGCAACTTTCGATAACGCTTTATTGATAAAGCGATCGCGGCGGGAACTATTTATCCCGGTTTGTGCTTCCCTTAGCACGACTCGCACGGGTAGAGAAGATGGCCCGGTTGCCAGACTAAAACCTTCTCTGAGTACTGCGGACAGTGCGCCACTGATTAACTTGCTCTCAGCCCAGCGCTGGAGATCCTGCGGCAGGCTTCGCGCTCCGGCTAATATCGCCTCCGGCGTGGATGGGTAAACTGTGGACTTTTCTGTAGCAAGCTGAAGCGCGAGTTTTAATCGGCTGAGGAAACCTTCAGCCTGCGGATCGGATTTTTTTGCAAAATGAATGCGGCTATCGGTAATGACCTCCAGCAACATTCGGTCAAATAAGATGGCTGCTTCAGCTTTTTCCTGCGGGTGGGCATCACGTAAGTACTCCTGACGCAACTCTGCCGCCCAGTCGCTTATGCCGCGTACCAGCATCCCACTGTGGTAGAAACTGCCCGGCAAGCGGCCAGTTATATCAGTAGCACTCTTTTTGACCCCGGCTTTCATCTGCTTTAACGCCACTAACCATTGTGTGATGTGGTTATTAAGTTCAACCCTGCCGCTGTGACCGAGTCTCGCCAGGCGAACAACTGCGTTCTGCATTTGCAGTGCCAGCTGGCTTAACCCTTCAGCGGTTTGACGGAGTGTTTGATCGAGTTTTTCTATCTCTTCTCTTCTGCGCGCATCGCGAAGCGCTTCACATAGAGCGCTCTGGAATAACTCTGCCCACTCATCGGCTGGGCGTTTAGTCAGGGGATAAATAAGCGCTTCCAGCTGCTGCTGCGCATGATTTGCGACGGAGTGCCAGCGCGTTGCCTCCGCCTCCACCTCTTGTGTGAGCAGATGATTGAGCGCCGACAACGCCTCATCACCTGGGCGAGATTCAGTCATTTGCAGATACTGCTCAACCGCCTCTGCTACTCTCCCTGCGGCGGCAGGTATCTGTTTAATTCGCCGTTCTGTCTGTTGAATGGCGTCAAGCAGAAGCAATGCGCTATCTCTTACCGCGCGGTTGACAGCGTCGCTGTAGGTTGGCTGACGCACGTCCTTTTCTCTTGCGCTCACTCTGGTAGGGGTCTTGCGCCCGCCAGAGCCGGCCCGCTTTGCGGGTTGGGTGAGATTTCTGACCCGGCACCCGGCACGATGCCATAGCTTATCTGCCTCTTTTTTCTCATCGTCAGGCGCGACACGCTCTTTTACCTGCTTCAGCCTCGCAGCAAGGCTTCCAAGCATGTTGCCAATGTGCAGAATCTGGCGACCCAGCCGGCTATCATCGGGCTCATGCTCACTGGTGCCATTTGCCCCGGACATAGGCCACGCGAAGACCTGATACTCCTGCATCCAGTCTGCAAATTGCTCAGCACTCCCCAGCGCAGCGCGATCCGCTTGCCTGAGTAACATTCTCATCGCAAATTGCCGCGCATCACGGGCGTTATCCAGTATGACGTCGGCCTGCTGTTGCAGGCATTCAGCCAGACGCTGACGGGCCAGCCGGGTTTCAGCCGTAAGCGACTGTTTCAGCTGAGCGAATCGCTGAGACTCTACGCTCAACGCATTGCTTGCGGACAGAAGTAAATCCTCAGCCTGTTGAGACTGGTTTAGTTCCTGTGGGAGTGCAGCGATCAATTTATGTCGATACTCATCCGCCGCTGCGCCAATGTGCGCGTCCCAGTCAAGATGCTCGACTTTTTCGGCGGCGGTGATGGCATCCAGCGCATCGGAGATCGCGTGCATTAAATCGAAGGCGTAATGATCTATTTCATTTGCGGCGGGATGGTCACTTTGCTGGAGCAATAACAGGGTGTTCAGAAAATGGTGAGCGGGGGCGAGAAGCGTATCCGGCACAATTTTACCCTGCACGGCCAGTAGATTTTCCTGTACCCGGCGAATGGCGGCCGCATCAGGCTTAAACCTGTTATATTCCTGATGTCGATATTCGCTGAGGTGCGGCATCTTGCGGCCCAGGGCCTCAAGAAGGCTCGCTTTCAGGTGTTGTGCCTCTTCTGTTTGCCGCGATAAGCGCTCGCTACTCGCTCCAGGGAGATCTCGCGGTGGAATATCTATCGCAACCTCAATCATCTCCTCACAGAATAACGCCTCACCATCTTGAGCCTCTTCAGCCGCAGACGAAAAAGACGCCTTTTCATCATCAGTAAATAGAATATGAACTGTTTTAGATAAAACCTTGTGAGATGACATAAAACCTCCACAATAAAAAGAGTGATCTATTTCAATCCATTGGGGCGTCGCCTTATTCAGACGACAAAGCCCCTGTTGATCATCAGTAAATACAACATGTGTTGGTTTTAATAAAAGCGAGTCAGATGGCGTGCGCGCCACACAACAAAACACGGATTTGATTCAATCCGATAATTAAGCAGCGATGGGCTTTAATGCTTATAAGCAAGATGAGAGCGTTGCCTTTTCACGGCAGTAATTAATCAAATGAGACAGGTTATTTTAATTTACTTATTAGAATTCAGAGTCGCGCTCATCCTTATTTACCAGGGATCTTATTTTGGCTATGGCAAATTAAAACGCGCCATGAATTCCCTGAGTGTCGATCTGTGCGGTCTGTTGCCCCTCGCAGATCCACTCCTCCAGGCGAACGCTGAGCGCGTCGTCGCTCAGTTTCAGTTTGCCACGCAGCGCGCACTCCCACACCACCATGACCCGCCAGCCCTGCTCCAGCAGCAAAGCGCAGTCGCGGGCGTCGCGCGCCACGTTTTTGCCAATCTTCTCTAACCAGAAATCGGTGCGCGTGGCGGGGACTTTAAACAGATAGCAGTTGTGATGGTGCCAGAAACAGCCGTGGGTGAAGATAACGCAGCGGTAAGCATCAACGATAAAATCGGGGCGTCCGGGTAATGTGGCGTCCTGCACGCGAAACTCCAGCCCCAGCGCCTCCAGGCAGCCCGCCAGCCGTTTTTCAATGGCGGTATCGCGCGTGGCGATGGCGCGCATATTCTTGCTGCGCGTCGCTTTGTCATGCACATCTACCATCGTTCCCTCTCCTCAGGATGGGCGCGCGCTGTAGCGGCGCAGCACCTCGTCATCAAGACGCTGAAAGTCGCCCTGCAATTCGGCGCTCAGTTTAGCCATAAAGTGTACCAGGAAATCGGCGTTATGCCCGGCCAGCGCGCGGCCTTTGGCGGTCTGCATGGTGGCAGGCAGTTTTAGCAGCTTGCAGCGAAAGTGATCGAGGGCAAAACGTTTATCGTCGAGTTCGCGGCGGGCAGCAAATGGATCGTCGCCGTCAAACAGTGCGCCCCCCATGCTGCCGGAGACGGCGAATACCCGCGCCAGACCAATCGCGCCAAGCGACTCGAGGCGGTCAGCATCCTGCACGATTTTTGCTTCAAGGGTTTGCGGGGTAATAGCGGCGCTGAAGCTGTGCGCTTCAATGGCGTGGCGCACCGCAGGGATGGCGGATTCGGGAAAGTCAGGAAAGTCGGTAGCAAGGATCGCGGCGGCTTTTTCCGCCGCCCGCTGCGAAGAGGTATGACGCAGCGGATGGTTTTTGGCAAAGCTAACAATATCGTGGAAGTAGCAGGCGGTGAGCACCACCAGCGCGTCAGCCTCTTCGCCTTCCATCAAGGTTTGCGCTGTTTGCCATACGCGGCGAAAGTGCGCGAGATCGTGAGCGGCATCGGCGTGGGTAAAGTGCTGCGTCATCCAGCTGTCAAAGCGCTGCTGCCAGTCGAAAAGAGACATGCATCATCCTGTGAAAACGGTGAAGCCCTGACGTCACGCTTGCATATCACGTGGACGTGTATACCAGGCAATGGCGCCCAGTATCGCACCTACCGCACTTAATGCAACGATGCCAGACACCGTATTTAACCCGCTTTCGACAGATCGCGCCGCGCCGCTGGCGAAGCCTGATGCAATATCAACAGGGCCGGCAAGCCAGAGATTACTCGCCAGAGACCAGCAAAAATAGAGGCAGAAAATCCAGAAGACCCATAGCGCGAGCTTGCCCCCTGCGCTACGAACTGCGAAATCGTCCATAATCTCGTTTTCCTTTTTTCGTCGGGGATTGTTAATAAGAAACGTTCTCACTATTCAGAGTTCTCCGACATCATATCGTCAGAAAATATGAATTAAAGATATATCAACAATATTGATACTTTTAAGGCATAACCGCGGCGATGCTCGAACCGTTTGCAGCGCCAGAAACTTATTAAATCATTGATAAATAAAATGATTACAAAATCATTTATAAATATATGGTATTAGCAAAGCCGAAAATGGAATAAGCATGCACGCGCAGGATTCAGAAGGTCTGCCGGATGCTGGGTCTGTTAATAAAGGATAAGAAAGTTGATTGATAAGAATGAACCCTTCTGGAACCGAATGGTTCCAGAACTGACCGTAACGGACTTTACAGCCTCCCTGCACTTCTATGCAGACGTGCCTGGCTTTAACATCATGATAAAGCGCAAAAATCCTGATTTTGCTTATATTTCTCCTGGTGAAGCACAGCCATTACATCAAAGGCTATAACCTATAAAGCCCGCTTTAGAGCGGGCTTTTATTATCAGGCTGCGCTGTTATACCCGGGAGCCTGGAGCAGCGTTTTACTCCCTTTCAGGGTAAAGAGGGAGACGATGGTAAAGCTCAGCGTAATGCTGCCCAGAATGAGATAAGCCTGGTGGAAGCCGACGGTGTCATACATCCTTCCGACCCATGCAGAGAGTACAACACCTGAAAGCTGTTTCGATAAGTTAAAACCAATCAGGAACAGCGTTGCCGAGAGTTTCGGGTTAAAGGCGGATGATATGTATTTGAAGGTGCCCACCAGCAAGAACGGAAGTTCAAACATATGCAGCATTTTTAAGATCACCACTTCGATAGCTGAAGAGGCAAAAGAAGAACCCAGAATACGCGCTGACATAATAATACCGGCAGTGATCAGCGCGTTTTTCGCGCCAATCCGGTTCACGATGGCAGGAGCAAAGAACATAATCGTCGCGTTAAGTAATTCCCCTCCCGTGGTGACGAAGCCGAATACTTCTGTTCCTTGTTGCGGACTGGAGAAAAAGCCTTTAAAGAAGTTGGCAAACTGTTGATCAAATACGTCATATACGCTGGCGACGCCAACTACGTAGACAATAAATCCCCAGAAGCGTGGCATGCGTAATAGTTCCGCGGCGGTGCGCATCGAGAAGGCCTTACGGTTGGCTCCCAGCGCGTCGATTACCAGCTCACTGTTGCTCCCTTCCGGACGTGACATCCACAGCAGTACTGCCAGCACCAGCGCAAAACCTGAGGCAATCCAGAAGGTGATATTGGGATCGATGCCAAACAAAATACCGGTGATGGACGCGCACAGTGCCCAGCCAATACAGCCGGAAACGCGCACTTTTCCGTATTCAAAACGGTTCGCACGGCTGACGCGTTCAATATAGGCCTCTACCGCCCCGGAACCGCTGGAGAAGACAACTCCCAGATAAATACCGCCCGCTAGCGCACCGGCGAAGATATTCAACTGCAATAACGGCGACAGCACAAAAATAAAGAACGGCGCAAACAAGATCAGCAAGATCGTAATGGTCCACAGCAGATGTTTGCGTAACCCCAGTTTGTCAGATATCAGGCCAAATACCGGCTGAAATATAATCGCGAACAGCGAGATTGAGGAGAAAACGATCCCCGTTTCTGTTTTGGTTAAATGATTAACTTCCGCCAGCCAGACCGGGAAAAAGGGAAAGTAGGCCGACATAATGAAGTAGTAGAAGAAAAAGAACAGCATAAAGTAGATGAAGTTATGCCGTTCTCTTGGCGCGAGTTCAGAGAGTTTCATTGTCTATATTCCATCCTGTGATACGCGTCATTATTAAAGCCGCTTTTATGTTGGTTTCGCGCTTTCGCCCCGGCCAGAGAGTTATCGCCATCGAAGATAATCTGCGCCTGGCCACCAGCCCGCCAGTTTTCCTCCACGCTGAACGTCAGTGAGTAGCAGCCTGTCGGGTTTTGCCACTCCTCTCGCGCCAGCACGTCATAAAACAGGTGGCCCGGAGACGTCCGGGGATCGTGATAAAGCATGGGTATATTCGCCTGATAAATGAGAATGTCGTTCGCCAGACAAGATGGGTGAGTTATCAGATATTTTGTTTAAAGTCACAACACTGGCGAAAGTGAAACTCATACACGATCACGAAATACCACGGAAATGATGTTATTTTGTCGTCTTTAAGACATAAAATGTTAGCGGACGACATTGTTACGGATATGTAAAGGAGTGGCTTATGCAACGCCGTACGGCAACGTTAGAAGATGTAGCTCGCAAGGCCGGGGTGTCGCAGCAGACGGTTTCGCGTGTACTGAATAAACCCGGTGTTGTGTCTGAACGCACCCGCGACAAGGTTATCAGCGCGATGCAGGCGTTGCTCTATGTTCCGAACCGTTCGGCGCAATTGCTGGCGGGGAAGTCTGCGCCGTCGATTGGTTTGATTACCGCGTCGTTGACCCTGCATGCGCCCTCACAAATCGCCGCGGCAATAAAAAGTCACGCCAGCGTACGCCAGCTTGAGGTCGCTATTGCGATGCCCGCGCTCGTGGATTACACCTCACTTCAGGCACGGCTGAATGAGTTTCGCGCGCAGAATATCCGTGGTGCAATTATTAATCTGCCGCTGGAAGGCAGTGTTGCCGAAAAGCTGGTGAGTGAGAATCCGGATATTTGCTGTCTGTTTTTGGATATTTCGCCGGAGACCGATGTCTGCTGCGTGCGTTTTGACCATCTTGATGGTTGTAGCGCTTGCATCCGGCATCTCTGGGAACTGGGGCACCGGGATTTCGGTCTGCTTGCCGGACCTGAAAGCTCTGTTTCAGCGCGCATGCGTCTGAGCAGCTGGCGTGAGACGTTGCATCGACTTGGGGTAAGTAATGCGGTGACGGTTTTTGGCGACTGGAGTGCGGCCAGCGGCTGGCACAATGCTTTCAAACTGTTACATCAGTACCCGAAGATAAGTGCGATCGTTGTGGCGAACGATCAGATGGCACTCGGCGTGTTGAGCGCACTGGCGCAGCTCAATCGCAGCGGGAGCCAGGCAGTCTCCGTCACGGGTTATGACGATACGGCAGATAGCCTTTACTTCCAGCCGCCGCTGACGACCGTGGCACAGGATTTCAACAAACTCGGTAAGCGGGCCGTGGAGTTGCTTATCCAGTTCATGGCCGACCCGCAAATCAGGATCCGTGAACTGCTGCCTACACGACTGGTTATTCGTCAGTCAACCTGGCCTGTAGCCGGTGACTCCGGGGAAGACAACGCGCAGCTAATTACGCAATTAAAAACACTGGTGAAAAAGCTGTAAGATCTACAGATTCTGTCCGTTACGAGAATCGACTTCCTCCTGCCGCCAGGCCTGTTTTACGTAACCGGCTCACGCTTAACACCACTGATGCCGCAGAAGCAACGACAGCAATCCACAGAGCATAATGGACAGCCTGAAGCTCATTTATTGCCAGCAGTACCCCCATGACGGCAGCGCCGAGACATTGACCGAACGTCCGGACGATAGACAATACGCCTGATGCGTAGCTGGCATAGTCGCGGGATACGTTAGAGAGCATCTCCCGGTTGTTAGGGCTCTGGAAACAACCAAATCCGATGCCGCACCATAGGCTACGTAAACAGATATCCCATGCCGCAGGGCTGGCGGGTAGCGTGGCCAGCAAAATCAAACCCACCACAAAAAGCGCTAACCCAACGGTAGAAATCAGCGGCGCTGAAAATGTGTCGGCCCACCGGCCCGCATGAGGCGCTATCAACACAATGCCGATCGGCCATGGCGTAAAAAGTAACGCCGACATTACGGGGCTGTAGCCATACACGCTCTGAAACAGAAATGGCAGCGCAATAAAGGTAATTCCCTGACTCACAAAACAGGCCAGCGAAGTTAAAGCCGCAAGGGTAAAGCGTCCATTTTTGAACATTACGGGGGGTAATAAAGGATGCTTTGCCCGGCGAATCTGCCAGATAAATGTGATGGCGCTGAACATCGCGAGCAGACTCCAGCTGATAGCCCCGACGCTGATGTGATGGTCTGAGGAGAAGCTGTTTGCCGCCATCACCATTGAGCCTAAAAGTAGTGCAGACAGCACAGCGCCTGGCGTATCGAACGGCGTGCTATCGGACGCCGGTTTTGGTGGCAGCGACCTGAATACCAGCAGCAGGGAAACGGCGCCAGGGAGCACGTTTATGGCGAATAACCATTTCCAGCTCATTATGTCCAGCACTGTGCCACCGAGTACAGGCGCTATGGCCGAGCTTGAAGCAATAAGCAAGGCATGTAGCCCAAGAATACGGCCAAGCAATCGCCCGGGGAAAACAGAACGCAGTATCGCCGGGGCAATACTCAGGGTCGCTGCGCCGCCGATCCCCTGCATAATGCGCATTCCGATGAGCATCTCCGGCGTACTGGCCAGCGCGCAACCCAGTGAAGTGAGCGTAAATACGGTAAGGCCTGAGAGAAACACGGGGCGGTAACCAACGCGTACTGCCAGCGCAGCGAAGATAGCCAACGTCATGGCGGCGGAGAGCAGGTAACCGTTGGCGAACCAGACCGAGATATTCGCCGGTACCTGCATCGCTTTTGCCATGGATGGCAGGGCGATGTTGATCATCGTGCCGTCAAACACGCCCATCAGCGTCGTGGTCATTACGGCGGCCATCACGCGTGCACGCTCTTGTCCCGGCAGGCCCTCATCGCCCGGCTGATTTGAAAATAACGTTGTCATCTTTAATGCCTGTGAAGGGAAGGATGCGAAAACTATAATCAGCAGCGACTCAGGGCGGAAGATGCAGCATTTGCACTCTATAATTGCATTCGACGCCATATCTGAACTCTTACCAGGAACCACTATGTCCGACCCTGATTTTAACTTGCTGGTCGCGCTCGACGTTTTGCTGGCAGAAGCCAGCGTTGCGGGGGCGGCCCGACGCTTAAACCTGAGCACCTCAGCGATGAGCCGCACGCTCAGCAGGTTACGTGAGGTGACGGGGGATCCCATTCTGGTGCGAGCAGGTCGTAACATGGTGCTCACCCCCTGGGCTGAAGCAACCCGGGATCGTGCCAGAAGCGCGGTCTATGAAGCCAGGGCGGTACTTCAGCCCTCATCCGGGACGCTCAAGGTGGAAAACCTCGAACGGCTGTTCACCATCAGGGCCAATGATGGCTTTGTCGTGGCATTTGGCCCGCTGCTTATTGCCACCGTGGCCGAAGCGGCCCCGGGTATTTGCATACGCTTTGCGCCGAAACCTGAAAAAACGTCTCGTTATCTTCGGGAGGGGTTGGTTGACCTGGAGATTGGCGTCCAGAGCAATATGGGCCCAGAAATTCGGGTGCAGAGGCTCTTTCAGGATCGCTTTATTGGAGCGGTGCGCAAGGAGCATCCGCTGGCGTCACGGCCGGAAATAAGCGTTGAAGATTATATTGCCTGGGGACATGTGGTGGCGTCACCCGAAGGGGTGCTACATGGTTTTGTCGATGATGCCCTGGCGGCGTCAGGCGTCACGCGCAAAGTGGTGAGCGTGGTTCCAGGCTTTCCGACTGCGTTATCCGTCGCGCTGGCCTCCGACCTTATCGCCATGGTTCCCGCGCTGTACTTGCGCAACCAACGAATGACAGACAATTTACATCTCTTTGAATTACCATTCAAAACCCGGAACATTGTGGTGTCGCAGATGTGGCATCCAAGAATGGAAAAGGATCCCGGGCACCGCTGGCTTCGGGAGAAAATTTTAGAGGTGTGTCAGGTACGGTAACGTATTCCGTCCCACGGTTGAATGAGATGTTCCCCTTCTATTCACACAACGTAACGCCAGCACTGTCCGCTTCTGGCACACAGCGGACAAGCTAACTGAGCTTAATACCTGCTTTTAGCGAAAAGCGGAAGTCACAACGATGATGACAGGATTGCTCCGCCATATTGCGCATAGCAAACCTGTTATGTACTGGTTACTGTGTCGTGACATATCGTGACACACCCCATCAACGCATAGCGTGGCGGTATCCGTCGTCTGCGGGTAGTGGTTCTAATGCCAGCAACGCAAAACTCGCCAGCCAGTGCCCGCCGCTATAGTGGCTTCCTACCACATGATCAATGCTTGCATCCAGGTGCCGCGCAATGGCATCACGCAGCGCCTGCTTCACCGGATGTTTTTCCGGCAGTGCCCTGGCGATATGCTTCATGCACCAGGCACGACTGAGGTTTAACCCATCGAGATGAGCAATTTTAGGATCGGTTCGGTCGCTAACTTCTGCCGGATTCATCAGCGCCGGGACCGAACACACATCCGGTAAAAACGTATCGAACCAGTCCGGAAAATTGTCGGCCACTTTGCTCATCAGCAGGGCCTCGGTGAGCGCGCCAGAAATGTACTCATCTCCGCCTGGCTCGAAATGCGCCGGATAACGCGTATCTGCCAGATAAAACCGATTAGCCGCAGACAGAATGCATTGCTCCAGCGAGCTATCCTGCACCATGCGGGCATAATCCAGCCCCAGAGTCAGCGCAAAGGCGGTGTTGTAGTGCGTACCCACGCGGATTGGATAGGTTAGCTTGCTGAGATAATCCATCAGCCTGTCGCGAATATATTGGGTTAATGGCTGCAGGGTCAGGTACCAGCGTGCAGCGTGGGGCAGCGAAGAGTGTTGAAGTTCCTGGGCCAGCGCCAGCAGCCAGCCGTAGCCATAAGGACGCTCGAACGACGCGCGCATCGGCGCGGTAAAATAGGCCAGCTCTTTCGCCACCTTCTCTTCAGTAAGGTGTTCTTCGAACAGGGCGATAATCTCTTCACGACACGACAGCTCGGGGAAAAGACGCAGGCTGCGCAACAGTAACCAGTAACCGTGTACCGCAGAGTGCCAGTCAAAGCAGCCGTAGAAAATTGGATGCAGTTCGCGAGGAGGCAAAACATCACCATCATCATTAAGCAGATGCATAATGTGATTCGGATATTCCTGGCGCAGATAGGTCAAAGGCATCCGGGCAAAAGCATCAGCCTGTTGTTGCGTTAATTCCATAACAGCTCCTTAGCGAAACACGAGGAAATACATTAAGAACACGTTCACCACCAGCACGGCTAACGCGGTTGGGATCTGGATCTTTATGACCTGATATTTATCTTTTAGCTCCAGCAGTGCCGCCGGAACGATATTGAAGTTCGCGGCCATTGGCGTCATCAGAGTACCGCAGTAGCCGGCATACATACCGATTGCCAGCAGCGGTGCCGGGTCGCCGTGATGGACGTTGATCAGGAAGGGCAACGCAATACCCGCGCTAAGTACCGGGAAAGCCGCAAAGGCGTTGCCCATGATGATGGTAAACAGCGCCATCCCCACGCAGTAGATCACCACCAGCATGAAGCGGTTATCGGGATTAACAAACAGGCTTACCACCTTTTGTACTGACTGGCCGGTATTGGCAACGACAAAAACGCCGCCCAGCATAGCCAGCATCTGCGGCAGGATCACCGCCCAGCCAATCGTATCCACAAGGCGACGGGATTGACGCACGGCATGAAGTGGCGTGCCCTTCGTCAGCCACCAGCCGGTCAGGATAGCGGCGACACAGGCGACACAGAGCGCGGCCAGCGTAAGCTGCTTCTGGTCAAGAATATAAACGCTGCCAATCGAAACACCTTTCAGGAACAACGTGGCGATGACAGTCACCACGGGGATCATCAGCGCCGGCAGGAACAGCCAGTTTTTCAGTCGTTCTGACGAAGCGACGCGTGCCTCCTCGTCAGACATTTTATAGTGACCTTTCCCAACCAGCCCGAAGCCCGCCAGGAGGGCAATAGCGATAACGGCCCCCCCAATAATGCGGTACGCCAGTGATTCCCCCAGCTCCTGTACCATAAGGTCGCCCATCAGGAAGATCCCGCCGAAAAGAAACCAGAATAGCGCTGTGGTAAAACGTTTAGGGTTAGCGCGATCGCGCAGGGTCATAATCACCAGCAACATAACAACGAAGCCGATCAAGTAATAAACCCGGTTGATAGTGATTAAGGTCATCATTTTTTGGCCTCCGGCGTTCCCTGCTCTGCTTTCCACGCCATCACGTCGCGGCGAATGCTGGCATCCAGACGCAGCAAGCGCGTCATATGAATAATCAATGCCGCAATGGCGGTCGGAATAGCCCACAGGCCAATGTGCAGCGGTTCGATCCCCTCGATGCCGTTCTCTTTCAGGAAAGCATCGATCAGAAGAACCGCTCCGAAAGCTATAAAGATATCTTCCCCGAAGAAGACAGCGATATTGTCGCATGCGGCGGCATGGGCTTTGATCTTGTCACGAACTTGCTGCGGCAGTTCACCATATTCATTCATTGCCGCTCCTTCAGCCATCGGTGCCAGCAGCGGACGCACCGTCTGGGCGTGGCCTCCAAGGGACATCAGCCCCAGTGCGGCAGTTCCCTCACGGGCCACGAAATAGAGCATCAGAATACGCGCAGAGGTAGCACTGGCGAACTTCGCCACCCAGGACTGGGCGCGCTCTTTGAGGCCGTAGTATTCCAGCAGGCCAATAACCGGCAAAATCAGAATGAAAGTGGCCAGTGAGCGACTGTTAAAGAACTTCTCGCCAAAGGTTTCCAGCAATATGCCGAAATCCATGCCCACCAGCAGACCCGTCGCAAGCCCCGCCACCACAACCACCAGTAGCGGGTTGAAGCGCAGAGCAAAACCAATAACCACTACCGGTATCCCGATAAGCGGCAACAGTGCAGAACTGTCCATAACCATTTCCCCTATCCAAAGTGAGCGTTGCGCACCGACGGCTATTTTTTTAATACTTCGCATCAGGGCGAAGCGGTGCAATGCGGCGAGCGATGTTGTGTTTTGCGTCAGGCCCCACAGAACCTGCATTCAAAAGCTATATCTGAAGCGAAAAAACATGTAAACAATTTATCAATAAAATGTTCTTATTTTGTCGATAACTTTATATTTATGTGCATATGTCACACTCCCGCAAGGAACGTTATGACTTCAAAAAAACAGGCAATTTCCCAGACAGACGGTATAACCGATGGCAAAATTGTTTCTTCACGCCATCTGGTCTCTGAGAGCTGCGCGGAACTGTCAGAGCTGGAGTACGCGCTGATAATGACCAGTAACGCATTCAATAAATGGATGGTGCGCTGTATGACAGCCGCAGGGGAGCCGGATATGGGCGCGTTTGATATATCGCTGCTGCATCACGTGAATCACCGCGACCGTAAAAAAAAGCTGGCCGATATCTGCTTCGTGCTGAACGTGGAAGACACTCACCTGGTGACTTATGCGATGAAAAAACTGGTAAAGGCAGGCTATGTGACGAGTGAAAAAGCCGGAAAAGAGCTCTTTTTTTCCACGACGGAGGAAGGCAAAGCTCTGTGTATGAAATATCGTAGTGTGCGTGAAACGTGCCTGATTAAAATACACGCCGAGAGCGGTATTCCGGGGACGTCCATTGGTGAAACAGCGCAACTGCTGCGCACCATCTCATCACTGTATGACACCGCTGCACGCGCCGCTGCATCGCTATAACATGAAGTCAGCCTCAGTGAATTAACTTCTGAAACGAGATGCACTAAAAACTTGAGGCTGGCATAAAATTGACTCAACCCAGTTCATTGTGTTCATTGCCAACGTTAAAAAGCGGGCGACCGCAAGCTTCGGGCGCGAAGCGAACACTACTATTGGCATTCAGGTCCGCTATGAGCGAACAGCGGACCTCGCTGTTAATTTAGCATCGGTTATCATCAGCGGCTTATCTGCCATTCATCGTAATATGGTGTGTCCTGATTTTCATTGAGCCATGGAACGTCATGAGAGCACCATATATGTGCAGTTGCCGCAGAAGAAGGTGACTCATCAAGTGTTGCCACTCGAACTATTACATGGCTTTGATGAGGCCTTTCTGCCATCAGGTGAGAGCCGCAGATTGAACAGAAATGACGAAGTTTATCCGGAGAAGAAGCATAAGAGCTAAGGTATTCACTTCCTTTTAGCCATCTGAAATTTTCGCGTTTAACACCAGCTGTTGGCGCATACGGGGCGGCGTGTGCTTTTCTGCAGGTGTGACAGTGGCAGTTGACTATTGCACCTTCCAGCTCATCACATTCATACTGGATTTTCTTACACAGACAGCTTCCCTTCATAATTGCTCCTGACAGCATCTGGACATTTCCCGGTATTCCATACTTAACACAGGACTACTTACCTGGCCAGAAGACCTTCATGCCTGTTTAGTTTGATCGCTTTCTATAGCCTGAACGTCTCTTTCTGGCAGAGTACGGACAGAAAGCAAGGTCATGGGGTCCGCTATGAGCGATAAACGGAAGTTCGCAGTCTTACCGCTGTATCCTGTTCGAATAGCCAGTCACTAGTGTAGGGTTTAAATCGACGAGGTACTCGCGACAAGAGATTTCTTGTTTGTCAGTAATGCTATTGTTCTTTATCAAGGAGGTGATGAGTGGAAGATATACTTTTTGTGATGAGCTGGATTAAGGATCATCATGTGGTGTCATTAACTTTTGGAGTCTTATCTGCAATTTTATGGATTAAATCTGCCACAGCAAAAGTTGAGCTAGGCAAAAAAATTGTCATGGTCACATATGAAGATCCCGAACTTAATGTAAACCTCCATGATTTCTTCGCTACTGCGCGGCGTCAATCTAAGTACAATTCATTTGCGGCATTGTCTGCGGCTGTAACAGCGCTATCCCAGATTCTTGGTTTGTAATACAGGCCTGCCCCCATTAATTAATATCCAGTGGTATTGGCCGTGTCCGCTCCTGGCAGGGAGCGGACACGGTAACTGGGTTGGAGGTCCGCTCTGAGCGAGGAGCGGAATTTGGCACTGGACGGCCCCACGCCCTAAAATTCTAAAGATGGACATCAGTGCTACAGCCAGAAACGGCATGATTGCCCTTAAAGTGGTCAGTTTGGATATCGGAAATTTTTGTACGTTAAGCGCATTATTTAACCAGTATTGGTGTGTGAGGTATTGATTTTGCATCAGCCACTATCGCTTTTGCTGTATCGCATTTAGGTTATCCGATTAAGGAAAATTCACGGAAAACGGCGTATAGCGCGGGAGTACCCCCCTTTGCGAGAGGTACGCCTGTTCAAAAATCAGGCTTTCTGTACAATAATTCTCTATATCCAAACTGACCCCTTCTTAAACGAGTCGATAAGTTTAAGGGTATTCATTTCGACCTCAATTATTATATTTGGAATGTTTTTAGTCATAAAATCAGGGGGAAATATTAATAGGTAACGTTATTGATAGATATGTTCCAAAACAGACTTTATTAGATGAAAGGCTGTTATGCATGCCACCTAAAGATTTAGTTTTCCTCAGAAAAATTAGGCATCCTGATATGTATAGGTGTTTTACTAAATGATGCGACACGAGTAAGCAAAGATATGACTACAAAATGATCGTAGAATTTGTGTATTACAGTTATAGAGGAATTAAATTCACCTGATTCAAAAGCTTTCATGAAGTCGGCCCCCATGAATCTTACGCTATAAATTTCTGTGCTATACCCTTTTCTTGGCTCAATTTTAAACTCTAAAATTTCAGAAATTTCAGTGCTATGTAGAAGGTTATCTTTCCAATAATCCTTCATAGCTAAATGAATTTGGCTCAAATTCCCATCATTATCTCTTTCTTCAAGGTTAAGATAAATGTGTTTAACGGAATAGTTTTCAATATTCAATTCCCGTCCTGTTTTTTTTTGGATAACGCCATAAGTCAGGCATTCGAAGAAAGAATTGAGGCGTAAAACATCAACTTCAAAAGTATTAATTCCATCTTGCCTTTTTGAACTATTCTTCAATACTTTTTTAAGAAGAGATTCGTTATTATGCATTAACTGTGGCTTGACATTGGACTCAAATACTTCCTGAGCATCACTGCCACCATCAACAATTGTGTTTAAACAAATATTCGCGAGTACGTAAATGTCATCCTTTGTTTTTTCATTATTATGAACCTTACATGATTTAACAGTCATAAGGTTTAATTTTTTTGAATCAGGAAAAAACGACTTTGGAGGAATATGTTCCTTAGTGCTGGCATGAGATGTGCAGCCAGGATAATAACATTTAGCCATTTGATTACCTTCACTGTCAGTGTGAGATTGAATTTTACAAGAAGATTATAATCTTTTAACACTGTATGAAAAGCTGATTTTCAATGGACCCATTTGCATTTTACTTGGCGACCGTGTGCGATTTACAGCGGAGTAAAAAGCGGTTTGCCACCTTTTTGCGTCCGCTCCTGGCACAAAGCGGACTTTCCGGCTCGGGTACGGGCTGGATCAATCGAATGTTTTGGCTTCCTGGCGGCCGAGCATAATCTTCTCAATCCGGCTCATATGTGCACTTCCCCATGTGCATAGCGGGGCAAGGCTATCGGCAAGGCTGACGCCGAATTCGGTAAGTGAGTATTCGACTTTCGGCGGAATAGTCTGGTAGTCGATGCGCTGAACCACGCCATCGGCCTGCAACTCCTTCAACTGCTGAATAAGCATTTTGTCACTGACGCCAGCAACCACGCGTTTCAGCTCACCATAGCGCCGGGTGTCATGCGCCAGGTGGTAAAGGATCAAAGGCTTCCACTTACCGCCGATTACAGCCAGCGCTGCATCCAGACCACATGTAAATGAGGGTGTCATCGGGTTTCCTTAGGTACTTACCAAAAGGTGCATACTATACCAAAAGTAATTTCCCGTCTAAAGTGCAGCTGCCGACAAATCACTTAAGGAGACGCTTATGTCCAGACTCACAGGCAAGACAGCATTGATTACAGGTGGAAGCACGGGAATCGGCCTTGCAAGCGCCATACGCTTCGCAGCAGAAGGCGCCCGCGTCTATATTGCAGGACGTCGCCAGGCCGAGATCGACAAGGCAATAGCCAAAATCGGTCATGGCGCGACGGGTATCCGATGTGATGTCTCCAGGCTGGAGGATCTCGACCATCTCTACGCGCAGATCAAGGCCGAAGCAGGCCAACTCGATATCCTGTTCGCTAACGCTGGCTTAGGAACGTTCGCCCCGCTTGGCGAGATCAGTGAAGCGGACTTCGACCACATGTTCGGCGTCAATGTGAAGGGCACGCTATTTACGGTTCAGAAGGCGCTTCCGCTCATGCGTTCTGGCGGCTCGATCATCCTGACCGGATCAACCACAGGCTCGATGGGAACGCCCGCTTTCAGCATCTACAGCGCAACGAAGGCGGCAATCAGAAACTTCGCCAGAAGCTGGGCCCTCGATATGAAGGGAACCGGTATTCGCATCAATGTGCTCTCACCCGGCGGCACGGAAACCCCGGGGTTGCAGGACCTGTTCGGGACAAGCGGAGAGTCGGAAGCATTGCTCGCTGGCCTGGCCGCACAAACTCCCCTTGGCCGCATCGGCCGCCCGGAAGAGACGGCCGCCGTGGCCTTGTTCCTGGCAAGCGATGAGAGCAGCTTTATGACGGGCAGCGAAGTTTTCGTCGATGGTGGCATGGCTCAGGTATGAGTAATCCTGGCGCTCCGGTAAGCGCCGGGGTGCCGGGAAGGCTGAATCACAAGTGCTGGTTTACGACAGAAAGGTAAAGTGAGCGCGACTTTGAACCGCAAAAAGAGAGCTTTCAGGCTCGCTTTTTCTTAAAGGATTTTCTCATTGGGATCTGGATCGTTGAAAGCTGTGCGGGTAAGTGCTTGAATAATGGCGGAGAGAGGGGGATTTGAACCCCCGGTAGAGTTGCCCCTACTCCGGTTTTCGAGACCGGTCCGTTCAGCCGCTCCGGCATCTCTCCGTTCAGATGGTTGCCATCATGCCAGGAAATTTGGCATTTTAACAGACCCAGTCCCGTTGATTTGGTTCAAGTGGCGAGTTTGCGAGCAAAACGATGATTAAGTGGCCTTGGAAAATCCGGGAATCTGCCGATGAAGCAGATCTTCCCTGGCAAGATGCGTTAAAAGTCCCCGTGTTAGCGAATTTATCGCCAGACGAGCAAAGCAAACTGATCCAGCTGGCCAGCCGTTTTTTGCAGCAAAAGCGCCTGGTGGCGCTGCAGGGATTCGATCTGGACGCGCTGAAAAGCGCGCGCATCAGCCTGCTGTTTTGCCTGCCGGTGCTGGAGCTGGGCCTCGAATGGCTCGATGGCTTTCATGAAGTGCTGATCTACCCTGCCCCTTTTATCGTCGATGATGAGTGGGAGGATGATTTTGGCCTCGTGCATAACCAGCGCATGGTTCACTCCGGGCAGAGCTGGCAGCAGGGTCCCATCGTGCTTAACTGGCTCGATATTCAGGACTCCTTTGACGCCTCCGGTTACAACCTGATTATTCATGAAGTGGCGCACAAGCTTGATATGCGCAACGGCGATCGCGCGAGCGGCATTCCACTCATTCCGCTGCGTGATGTAGCGGGCTGGGAGCACGATCTGCGCGCCGCCATGGAGAACATTCAGGATGAGATCGATCTGGTCGGCGAAAGCGCAGCCAGCATTGATGCCTATGCCGCCACCGATCCCGCCGAGTGTTTCGCGGTGCTGTCGGAGTATTTTTTTAGCGCGCCAGAGCTGTTTGCTCCGCGTTTCCCTGCCCTGTGGCAGCGCTTCTGCCACTTCTATCAGCAGGATCCTTTGAGCCGCCTGCGTGGTCAGCCAGGCAGCTACGGCGATGAGGCAAATCCGGTGCATTAAACTGCCGTCTGGATGTTAATTAGCCAATTGAATCAGCATGTTAAATTTAGTGTTGACACTAAAGTACGCGGTCAGTAGTATTCGCCCCGTTCACACGATTCCTCTGTAGTTCAGTCGGTAGAACGGCGGACTGTTAATCCGTATGTCACTGGTTCGAGTCCAGTCAGAGGAGCCAAATGCTTGTTTTCATGCCGCTTTGCGAATCTCTATGTTATTCAGATTCAATAAGTTAGTGTCAAAAGTCTTGCCAATGCATTTTCAGTTTTCTCTCCGCATCGGGAGAATTTGGTGGTCAGATTTGGGGTTAAGTTGGTTCGATGACGGAGAGACCCCCAAATGTCTCTTAACGACTCAAAAATCCGCAACTTAAAACCATCCGCTAAACCCTTTAAAGTTTCTGATTCTCACGGTCTGTACCTGCTGGTTAATCCAGGCGGTTCACGTCTCTGGTATCTCAAATACCGTATCAATAAAAAAGAATCCCGCCTCAGCCTAGGAGCATATCCAGACGTATCTTTAGCCGAAGCTCGTCTGACCTGCCCCCAAGATTAGATACAACCTTCAGTTAGTGATGTCGGTTGGTTTTTCTTCATATTTCCTGTTTCGCCAGTCCGTTGCGAATTCAGCAGGTGTCTGGTAATCCAGCAATGAATGGGGACGGCACTCGTTATAATGCTGCCGCCAGTCATTAATCGTTTTCCGGGCATGAAGAATATCGCTGAACCAGTGTTCATTCAGACACTCATCGCGAAAGCGTCCGTTAAAACTTTCAATAAATCCGTTCTGCGTTGGCTTACCTGGCTGGATAAGCCGTAGTTCCACACCATGCTCAAAGGCCCATTGATCGAGCGCACGGCAGGTAAATTCCGGGCCCTGATCGGCTCTTATTGTCGTCGAATACCCCCGAAACAGCGCGATGCTGTCCAGAATACACGTGACCTGAACGCCTGAAATACTGAAAGCAGCAGTGATCGTCAGACACTCATTCGTGAAATCATCCACACAGGTCAGGCACTTGATCCTGCGACCGTTGTCCAGAGCGTCCATAACGAAATCCATCGACCATGTAAGGTTCGGTGCATCCGGGCGCAGAAGAGGAAACCGTTCGGTCGCCAGCCCTTTACGGCGTCGTCTGCGTTTTACGCTCAGTCCATTAAGGTGGTAAATACGGTATACCCACTTGTGATTGACGTGAAGGCCCTCCCTACGCAGCAAATGCCAGATGCGCCGGTAACCAAAACGTCTGCGTTCAGGCGCCAGCTCAGTAATACACCCTGATAAATATGCATCAGCAGCCGGAAGCTGAGCATCATAACGGCAGGTCGACAGGGGCAAACCTGTAAGCCGGCAGGCACGACGTTGCGACAGACCGGTCGCATCAGACATCAACACCACGGCTTCCCGCTTCTGGCCTGTCGTCAGTACTTTCGTCCCAGAGCCACCTGAAGCGCCTCCTTATCCAGCATGGCTTCGGCAAGCAGTTTCTTGAGCCTGGCGTTCTCTTCCTCAAGCGACTTCAGGCGCTTAACCTCGGGCGCCTCCATACCGCCATACTTCTTACGCCAGGTGTAAAAGGTGGCGTCGGTAATGGCGTGCTTACGGCAAAGCTCACGGGCAGAAACCCCGACTTCGGCCTCGCGGAGAATACTGATGATCTGTTCGTCGGAAAAACGCTTCTTCATGGGGATGTCCTCATGTGGCTTATCAAGACATTACTAACATCGCGGTGTGTTAATCAACGGGGAGCAGGTCAAAGTAAGATCCCTAGAAATACGTAACCCCACCGCATGCAGCGTGGTATATCAAAAGCAGCGCCAGCTGATAATCTGAGTACAATTTGCAGATTTCATGAGGGCTGTATCCTGATCATGCCCACCAATAGTGGACACGCAACTAAGTGAGTAAACTCTTAATCAGAGGTGACTCATGACAAAACCAGCATTAACCAGCAAAAAGCCCCGTAAACAGCACACGCCTGAATTCCGCAACGAAGCTCTCAAGCTTGCAGAGCGTATTGGTGTTGCCGCTGCTGCCCGGGAACTCATTCTGTATGAATCACAGCTTTATGCCTGGCGCAACAAGCTGAAGAATGCACATTTCTCTTCCGAACGTGAGCAGGAAATGTCTGTTGAAATTGCCCGCCTGAAACGGCAACCGGTGGAGCAGGCAGAAGAGCTGGCCATTATCCAAAAGGCCGCGACATACTTCGCGAAGCGCCTGAAATGAAGTATGTCTTTATCGAAAAGCATCGGACTGAGTTCAGCGTCAAACCATGTGTCGTGTGCTGCGGGTTGCCCGCAGCGGCTGGTATGTCTGGCGTCTGCGCCGCCATCAGCCCGGCCAGCGCCAGCAGTTCCGGCGCATCTGTGATGCTGCTGTCCGTAAGGCATTCACTGAGGCAAAACAGCTTTATGGCGCACCTCGTCTCGCTGATGAACTGCCGGAGTACAACGTTAAAACCATCGCCGCCAGCCTGCGCCGTCAGGGGCGGCGGGCAAGGCCTCGCGGCGGTTCAGCCCGGTCAGCTACCGTGAGCATGGCCTGCCGGTGTCAGAGAACCTGCTGCAGCAGGATTTTTATGCTGGCGGCGCTAACCAGAATTGGTGCGGAGATATCACCTACATACATACAGATGAAGGCTGACTGTACCTTACCGTGGTCATCGACCTGTGGTCACGGGCTGTTATCGGCTGGTCAATGTCATCGCGGATGCCAGCACAACTGGCGTGCGACTCGCTACAGATGGCGCTCTGGCGACGTAAGCGACCACAGAATGTTATCGTTCACACCAACCGTGGCGGCCAGTACTGCTCAGCGGATTATCAGGGACTGCTGAAACGGCATAATCTGCGGGGCAGTATGAGCGCGAAAGGGTGCTGCTATGATAATGCCTGTGCGGAAAGCTTCTTCCACTCGCTGAAGGTGGAATGTATCCATGGAGAACGCTTTGCCAGCCGGGAAATTATGCGGATGACGGTGTTTAATTATATCAAGTGTGATTACAATCGCTGGCGACGTCACAGTGCCTGTGGCGGTCTCAGCCCTGAACAATTTGAAACCAGAACTTCGCTTAGGGCCTTGTCTACATTACGCGGGTAGGATCTGTCTACCACCGAAAAAGAAGGAATTACTAGTGAAAACAGATGTGAAAGTCGGCCTTTTGAAGGAAAGACTTACCATCTTGATGGATGAAGACAATCGCTGTGAGCGCCGCAGAAACGAGCTTACCCACCGAAAAAACATTCTTTTCAAGATATTAAGTCAGGTAATCACACGTTACAGCAGTTTAGGCTTTAGCATCGTTTTCACTGGTGAAAGAAACCTGCTATGTCATTCTCCTTTGAAAGAGGAAAAAGCAGACCTCTTTTCTTTCCCGGTGCCAACGTTCTCAATTGTGCATAAGGTTCCCCGCTTCAGGAACAGTACTGAGCAAGAACCAATTTCAACTCTACCTGTTTTACTGACAGAAGAAGTAGTTCGTTTTCGTTTTACTCCAAACGTGAATGGAAATGGAGGCATTGACTACCGTTTTGAAGAGTTCATCCCCGGCGTCTCATACGCAGCAACAGGCTATTTGTCCTGGCAAAGCAAAAGTATGCTTGACGATGGAGATTACTGGCATTTCAACGTTAGCCCTTCTGAAGGACTTCAAAACAGGGCTGTTGATCTGGAATGTGTTGAAGAATGGTTGACAAGAATGTATACGCGCAATGCGATGATACCAAAGCAATAAAGGCTAAAGGGGAATCTTACGGTTCCCCTTCTTATAATTTTGTATATTCCGGCAAAGCTAATTAAAGCGTCGTGGCGATGAAAGCCGTTTCATAACTCCCCACCTGTTACATACATCCTACGCAGAGATAGCTAACCTACCATTGTCACCACATCCTTTCTAGCTGCTACCGATCAGAACCGTGTACTATCTAGATAAAACGCATAAAAAAACCACCAAAGATGGTGTCTTCATTATGCACATCTATGGTGTTTATATATGCATAGGATATGTATATAGTGGTTTTCTCAAATGATTTTTTGTTTGACAAACTCATTTATAAACTCGATTGCACCCTCGAATTCAGATGCATCACGAGCTGAAAGTTCTTGGCGTATTCTGTCCTCAGAAAATAACTTTTTTGATGTTTCAAGACTATCGAACACAGCTTTTGGACATGACATTTCCTCTATATCAATAACAGCTATAATTGATAGCATATCATCTGGATGTTTAATCACATCACCGTAGTTCTTTATTTCCTCTTTATCGTATAACTCCTGATTACCATGCCATGCAATTGATTTCAATCCTAACAAACACTCCAGATTTACTGTTGATACATTTTTAATTTCTTGTTTTGAACTCAAAATGAAACTATAAATTTCGTCGTCGAGCAATATAGCAGAGAAGTTTGAAATTCCCTCCCCAACTTCAATGGGGGTGATATGTAATTTTTTTGACTCGGCTGCATCAAAGTAATCTGGTTTCTTTGAAAATAGCTCTATTTGACCCGGCTTATTCCCGTCTTTCAAGTCATCAGGTAACTTAAACCTATAGGCTGAACCGCCGGGGTTACTGCCATTGAAAACCTTACCTTTATACCCATTCTCTTCAATGTAGTTTCTTAAGTGGGTATAAAACTTTTCGTCATTACTTTCTATAATCAAAACAATGTCCAGATCAACAGTTTCACGAAACTGTACATCGAACTTTTCAAAATGCAGTGCACAGGCATTCCCGCCGATCAATATATAACCATTTGAGTAATCTCGCATGTAGTCAGAAAGAAATTCAATACCAATCATGATTTACTCCTTACATTCTTAAGATTTTGAAATATATCCGTTTCCAGTTCGAAATATGATGATTTTACGCGAATTTCTTTTTTATTAACTCTAGACAGAGATAAAAATATCTTGTCAAGATAGCCATTATTAACCACAGGTGCATAAGGGAATATTTGTAATAAGCAAATATCGTCACTTACATGTTCGCCGGTTTCCTCAAGTAGACTCAAAGCTTTGAAAAAATAATCACCCTCAATAGTTGCTGGCGTAATTGGTCTCATGTATCTATCAGTGTCGCTCATCGATACTCCCAGTTGCTGGTAGAACGGAGGGGATATTAGCGTATATTTAGATAACGCCGACTCGCCTGTCAAAAATGTGTCAAGCTTTTTTATTTTACCATTTTTGACAGGAATGAAACCGGTAGAAAGTTCTGCTATGTTATTTCGATGTCGATTCCAAAGTGTTTGCCTGTCGCAGGAGAACTCAAACGAGCGAAGTTTACCCTCACTTGTTTCAACAATAATATTTCTTTCTATTAGCTCTTTAATTGCTCTCGACACGGCCATTTTTGATACTTTTAAAGTATCTATAATGTCAAAACTAACAAATTCATAATCAAAATAACCGCATAGATAATATGCCATTAAGTATGATGGAATGACACCAAATTTCTTTTCATTATCAACAGTGATGTTTTTTTCTTTTAATTCATTTGCTTCTTTATGAATAAATAAAGATGATATAAAGGAATACTTATTAGGTATAATCCAGCCACCACCTATTTTCTTAATCATCCTTCTTGTTTCAAAATCTAACTCTTCGCTAATTATAATTACCGGAAGGTCAATTTTTGAAACTATCTTTCTAATGTAGAGGAAATTGTTTGAAGTAAGCACTGATAGCTTATCAGATGCTATACATAAGAAATCGGTGCCTTCTATTCTTATTATATAGGCAGATGCCTTTTGCCTTATTTGGAAAGGCAAAATGTCTTCTATGCCCTGTCGAACCTCTGTTTCTACCAGAAAGGATGAAGAAAGGTACTCCATTGCGTCAGTGATCAATTTATCCATTTAAAGCCTCTTCATCTTATTTCATAGTCATTTTGCCATAGTAACTCATATGCGTTACCATGACAAAAGAGACTGAATTAAAATAGTAACTACTTGAATATTTAGTACTTTATCATAACTCATTTGAGGTTTTATGAGATATTTCTCAACCACGACACAGAGTTATGCGTTACTTATCTCATGTATGAATATTAGGAACTGTAGCATTCAACTATTCGATGCACTGGGTTGAACAAATCATGGCCACTAAATAGAGTGGCCACAGGGCCATCATGCCACTGCATTTCAGCAATGATGTGTTTCTGTATACTCGGAACATTATGAATAGTAACTCATATGCGTTACTAACGTCAATCCGATATCAAAACATTATTAACATTATGAAATTTATAGATTTTAAAGTAACGCATTGGTTCGGTATTCGGTGAAACCTAATGAGTTAAACATCTGCACGCGTTACTAAAATGCACCCATGACCCTGGCCCGAAATCCTGCGTTATTCAGAAACAGAATGCCGGCATGATCTACACTCCCTGAACGGAGGTGGTGCCGATGAAAAAATCACGATTCACCGAAGAGCAGATTGTTTTTGCCCTGAAGCAAGCTGAACTGGGGACATCCATGCCAGAGGTCTGCCGTAAGCTGGGTATTTCCGATGCCACGCTCTATACATGGCGCAAGAAATACGGCGGGATTTCTCCTTCGGAGCTGAAACACATGCGGCTGCTTGAGAAAGAGAATCTCAGGTTGAACAAGCTGGTTGCCGATCTGAGCCTCGACAAGGCCATGTTGCAGGATGTGCTGGCAAAAAAGAACTGACGCTGGCGCGTCTGCGCGAATGGGTCCGGGACCTGCAGGCACGCTACGGCGCCAGTGAGAGGCAGGTCTGTTTTGCGCTGCGGGTCAGCCGCAGCTCTTTCCGTTACCGTGTCTGTGGCAGCAGACGACAGTGCGCTGCGCCTCCGTATCAGGGAGATCACCGAAACCCGGGTTCACTATGCCAACCGCAGGGTTCACGTCATGCTCAGGCGGGAGGGCTGGCGGGATAATCATAAACGCATTTACCGGTTCTACAGCGAGCAAGGGCTGTCACTGCGTCTCAAACGCCCACGCCGGAATAAATCGGCACAGCGCCGACAGCCCCAGCCTCAGGGGCTGTATCCGAATCATGTCTGGGGCATGGACTTTGTCTCTGACGCTTTATTTGACGGGCGTCGGTTAAGTCTGCTGACAGTCATTGATCTCTACACACGCGAATGTCTGGGGATCTGCGTGGGCCAGAATCTGCGCTCAACAGAGGTCGCAGAGATGCTGAACACCATTGCGCTCAGACGTCCCTTACCACAATTACTGAAAATCGATAACGGCTCTGAATTTACAGGGAAAATGCTGGATAAATGGGTGTATGAACGAGGGATCCGTATCGATTTCTTTCGACCGGGAACACCGACGCACAATGCCACAGTGGAGTCGTTCAATAGCAGGCTGCGACAGGAATGTCTGAACGAGAACTGGTTCATGTCTCTGGAGGAAGCACGGTGCAAAATCGAGGCCTGGCGCATACACTATAATCAGAGGCGTCCAAATTCTGCACTGGGCTGGATGACGCCATCCGAATCCGCTAAGAAATCTGCCGGTTGGCAGAATATGCAGCCAACATGAAGCCGATTATTCCTGATTACGACTGGATTATATTCGGGGTCAGGGTCACGCAACGAGGATCTTTTTTCTTTCTCATACCTTTTATAAGATACGGTAGTAGCATTAAAACTGTGTTCAAAGATAACGACTAAGGAATGTTGCATGGTGATCAGCGAAATCAAACGTATTGGTAGTGGTGGATTCGGAAATGTTGATTTAGTTCAAGATATTGCTAATGGAAACCAATATGCAAGGAAAACATTTTCAATCAACCAACCCCAAGAATTACCACCTGAGTTAGCAGAAAATGTAAGAAAACGATTTATTAGAGAAGCAAGCATTCAATATCAACTTAAGCATAAAAACATAGTCCCTGTTTTATTTAAAGATCTCACAAGTAATCCGCCATCGTTTCTTATGCCAGTTGCGACTTCAAGCCTAGATAAAGACATTGCCATCAATCGAAACTTAAATGGTAATTTTCTTCGGGCCATTATGGACATATTATCTGGACTTGAAGAAATACACTCAATGCAAATTTACCACAGAGATCTCAAACCACAAAACGTCCTTGGTTTTAATACTCCTGAAGGGTCTTATTACGCTATCAGTGATTTCGGACTAATGTCCGTTAAAGATACTCAAATATCTGCTCTAACCCATACGGGTATGAAAATGGGCTCTGATTATTACACAGCCCCTGAAATAGTTTCTGATTTGAAGAAAGCAAGTTCGCTTTCTGACATATACTCTGTCGGATGCATACTTCATGATTTCGTAGGTACAGCAGACCGTATACCATGCGGCGAGATTGATAATGACACCGGTCCTTATGCCCACATAATGCGTGTATGCACCAGAAGAGATCCCTCACGACGCTTCCAATCTGTCGCGATGCTTAGAGATGCGATTCTTAGTATAGACCCTTCGGTAATAACGAATATAAATGCAGAGGCGTCAACATATATTAACGCACTTGCCAATGAAGCGAATTTAGCCTCTCAGGTATGTCGTCAATTAGTCGATTATGTCGAGGACAACATAACCAATGATAATTCGACTGCAATTTTCCAGAGACTAACTCTAGGCGCAATACAAAAAATTATTCAGCTAGATAGCGCTGCTGCAACTCGTTTAGGCGAAGCATATGCTAAATGGGCATCTGATTACTCATTCCCATTTGAGCAGTGCGATGGTGTTTGTAATCGATTAAGTGAGTTTTTAAATCTTGAAAGCCTTAATTGTAAGTCAGAAATCTTAATTTCAATGTTGCTAATGGGGACATCACATAATCGCTGGTATGTTGAGCGGAAATTTGTGTCTGAATGTGGAGCATCCATGCATCCCGATTTAGCTAGGCGGCTAGCTTTAGAATTGAGTATACTTGAAAGGAAGATGTGTGGTGCGATAGGTCATCTCGAACGCTCAATCGGTGTAACCTATCGTGACTTACACCCTGTGATTGCGGATATGATACTAAGAGTGTGCCATTGATTAACATTTACTCATTTACATCACCTGGCCCCAGAGCTACAAACCAAGATGCAATCTTAGTTTGTGACATACCTGACAGAGGTCTTCTATGCTGTGTTGCTGACGGTGTTGGAGGTAATCAGGGCGGGGAAACTGCGTCTAAAATGGCAGTAGATATTATCAGTAAAACTCTTGAAAATGATCTTTCGGTTGCGTTCGCAGATGTGGTGCGCTTCGCCCACGAGGAGATACTTAATGCCGCTGAAAAAGATGGAGAATTAGCTGGAATGGCCACAACACTTACTGCTGTCATCATAAAAGACATGCAGCTAGAGGCTATAAATTGTGGCGATTCGAGAACATATCTTCTCCGAGGAAATGGACTTATGCAATTATCTCAAGACCATAGTGAGGTCGCAAGGTTGCTTAGGGAAGGCCGCCTAACAGCGGAAGCCGCTGTTGACTATCCAAGAAAGAACATACTTGAAAGTGCTTTAGGTGCGCATAAGCCATTGAAATTGTACCAAACACTTTTCGAACTTGAGCCAGATGATAGAATTGTGCTGATCTCGGATGGGGTTTCTTCCGTTCTTGGTAAGCGAGAGCTTAGAGATATCTCTAAAAAACACCAAAATCTTGATGATTTTGGTGCCGAGCTTGCAAAGTGTACTGAAGAAATGAAAACAAAGGATAACTATTCAATTATTGCGGTAGAAATTGTCTAGTTATAACCGCAGATGAAAAATTCGGCGGTTTTTCATACACTTCTATTGAAGTACATAGTTTTAAACTTACGATATCGTCGCCAAACCATTTGTTAATTTCGCTGATCCGTTCCTGAAGTGGAATCAGTTCATTACGAACAAAGACCTTCGCGCTTTTGATGCGGCACTAGCTGCCTTGAATATATAGCGTTTTTCGTTTTTAAGTGCTTTTAACCAGGAAGCAATATAGCTTTCGTGCTAGACCTCTTCGACAATCCCCAGCTCCGCCATCAGAAGCGCGCTTCCCAACTCGGCAATCAATTCCTCATAAACATAATCCTCACATCCAAATGTCTCTTTCATCTCGCGATTCAGGCGGCCTTTGACACCACTCCAGTGCACCAGTTCATGCAGTCCATTGACGTAGAAATTAGTGGTCATTCTGGTGGTCTTGACAGAACGAAAATTCAGATTCAGCTTACTTATTAGCTACTTGCTGGCAAAGGCGATCCCAGTCAGAGGAGCCAAATTTAAGAAGCCCGCTTTTTAGCGGGCTTTTTGCTTTTTATTCTTTACCCTCTCCCAAACAAACACGTCTTATTAAACCGCTGTGCCTCTACCGTTATAAATTTGTAACAAAAGTTTTTTAGACTGCTCTCCATTGCGACGCAAGCCTATGGAAATCACAGGAAAACGATATGAGCAGACCCCTTAAATCGGTGTTCAAGCAAGAGCACAGCGATGAGATCAGTAACCCAAGCCAAAACGCCGCGTTTTCAGAGGTGGTCAGCGCGTTTATGTCACGCCGCCGCTTTCTGCAAATGGGGATGGTCGCCGGCGCGGCGGTCTCATTCCCCTCTTTACTGATGCCCGAAAACGCCTTCGCGGCGATGAGCAAACCATCCGCCTTAGCGAAAGCGATGTCGCTCGGCTTCACCAGCATTCCCGTCTCGACCGCCGATAACGTCACGGTGCCGGAAGGCTACATCGCTCGCCCCTTCTATCGCTGGGGCGATGCCGTCGGCTTAAAGGACAATCTGCCGGAGTTTAAATTCGACGCCAGCAACACCACCGATGAGCAGTCGGCGCAGGCCGGTATGCACCACGACGGTATGGCATGGTTTAGCCTGCCGCAGGGCGAAGAGAACCCGGCGCACGGTCTGCTGGCGCTGAACCATGAGTACATTGATAACGGCATGCTGTTTAAAGATGGGACCGCCAACTGGGATCTCGATAAGGCGCGTAAAGGGCAAAACGCGATGGGCGTGTCGGTTATCGAGGTGAAAAAAGCGGATGCGGGCTGGCAAGTCGTTCGCCCCTCCAGCTTTGCCCGTCGTATTACCGTTAATACGCCGATGCAGCTGAGCGGCCCGGCGCGCCACCAGCCGCTGATGAAAACCGCTGCCGATCCGCAGGGTGAAGAGGTGCTGGGCACCATGCAAAACTGCGCCAATGGTCGTACGCCGTGGGGCACCTATCTCACCTGCGAAGAGAACTGGTCAGATATTTTTGTTAAAAAAGCGCCGCTCAACGCGCTGGAGAAGCGCTACGGCATCAGCGACAGCGATGAGTCCTACCGCTGGAACGAAGTGGATGAGCGCTTCAGCGTCGACAAAACCCCCAACGAGCCAAACCGCTTCGGCTGGGTGGTGGAGATCGACCCTTACGATCCCACCTCGAAGCCGCGCAAACATACCGCTTTAGGCCGCTTCAAGCATGAAGGCGCTGCGGTAACGCTGGCGGCGGATAACCGCGTGGTGGTCTATATGGGCGATGATCAGAAGTTTGAATATATCTATAAATTCATCTCTGATAACAAATATGACCCGAGCGATCGCAAGGCGAATATGAAGCTTCTGGAGTCGGGCACGCTCTACGTGGCGAAATTTAATGAAGATGGCTCCGGCGACTGGCTGCCGCTGATCTTCGGCGAAAACGGCCTTGATCAAAGCAACGGCTTCGACAACCAGGGCGATCTGCTGATCAAAACCCGCCTTGCTGCCGATAAGGTCGGCGCAACCAAAATGGATCGACCAGAGTGGATCGCCGTCGATACCCACGCGAAAGGCAGCGTCTACTGCACGCTCACCAATAACTCCGATCGCGGCAAAGAGGGCAAAGCGCCGGTAGATGCGGCCAACCCGCGCGCCAATAACCAGTTCGGCCACATCATGCACTGGAGCGAAGAGAACGCCGATCCGGCGTCAGCCAAATTTAAATGGGATATCCTGGTGCTCGCCGGGCGCACGGACAGTGACGACCCGAAAGTAAAAGGCTCGATGAAAGGCGCGGAGTTCGGCAGCCCGGACGGGCTCTCCTTCGATCATCGCGGCGTGCTCTGGATCCAGACCGATGTCTCCTCCAGCACCATCAATAAAAAAGCCTATGAAGGGATGGGCAATAACCAGATGGTGGCAACCATTCCGGGGAGCAATGATTATCGCCGCTTCCTGACCGGGCCGCGCGGGTGTGAAATTACCGGTATCGCCTTTACGCCGGACAACCGCACGCTGTTTATCAATATCCAGCACCCCGGTGAAGGCGGTGATGACATCACCGATCCCAATAATCCGCACGCCATCTCCAACTGGCCGGATTTTAAAGCCGATGGCCGACCGCGCTCCTCCACGGTGGTGATCACCAAATCCGACGGTGGCATTATCGGCACCTGATACCGTTAAAGAAAAAGCCCGCATAATGCGGGCTTTTTGCGTTTCTGAGCAGGAAAAACTGCGGATTATGCCGCGTTATTCGTTGCCCCACTCATTGAGGAAGTTAGCGATCTCATCAATGCGGCTCTCTTTAAGGCCGGCTTCGCGGGCCATCTCTTGCTGCGCCTCTTCGCTGATCTCTTCATTATTGGACAAGCGGGTCAGCAGCAGCTGGAAGTAGTGCGCCACCGCGTCACGCTCGGACTCGCTCACCGGCGTCGCGGACTCCGTCGAATACTCATCGGCGATGTCATAAAATTTCAGCGGAATATCGTGGTTCATAAGGGATCCTTAAAAGCAGCAGATAACGTCAAACTTTAAGCAGTTTCACCGTCGCGTCGATATCGATCTCATCTTCCGTAAAGATAAGCGTTGAGCCCTGGAAGGTGGTGATCGCCAGCTTTTTCAGCGTTCGCATCTCCCCTGGCTTGATATCAGATTTTGGCCGGATGCTGCTCATCAGCACGCCGACTGAGAGCACCGGGCTCTCTTTATCGATACGGGTATCAGCAGGCACTTCTTCGTTGAAGACAACGTAAGATTTGATCGAGGTGAGCTTCAGGCGCTCGCCGGCGATAAAAATATACTTGCTGTCCGGCACTACTTTTACCGCATAGGCCGAGAGACCTTTATTGTTGGTGGTGGGTTCAAACGTCACCGCCGCATCTTTTTTAATCAGCTCTGGGTTGGCGACCTTGATCACATGGAAATAGCGGTTTTCACCGTTCTCATCTTTGATAAATCCAAAACCTTTCTCTTTAAACCAGGTTGTGATTTTTCCGTTCATCGCCTTACCGCCTGTTGACTCGTTGTTCTGTGCTAATTTTGCCGCGCGCAGTGTAAAGCACATTGCCCGCGCAGACCACGCTTTTGGCCCGATATTCTTCTGCGCGCCTTACCACATCAGATCGTCAGGCACTTTGAAGTCGGCATACGGATCGTCTTCATCCTGCGCTTCCTGGCTCAGCGCGCTGTTGAGCACAATGCTGTCAGCATCGCGCTGGGCAATTTTATCAGCAACGCTTGCGGGAATAATCGCGTACTCCGGCTCGCTGCGGTTTTCCGCCATCAGACGGGCAATCGCCAGACGGCCGCTAATCAGCTGAGCCTGCGTTACCTTATCGACGACGATTTTTTTGATCAGGTTGTTATCGGTGAAGTTGAAGTTGATATCGCCTCTGTTAATGGTGATGCGGTTCATCTCAATCAACTGCTTCACCTGCGCTTTATACTCTTTGGCGAGCGTCGCCTGCTTCTGCTGCTCGTTAAGCTGTTTATCACGCTCAAGCTGCGCCTTTTTGTTCTCTTCTACCGCTTCTCTCGCCTCGCGTGCCTGCACGCGGGACTTCTTCGCCGTGCGCTGCACTTTGGCCATCTTTTTGCTGTTGACCAGCCCTGCCTGCAGCAGCTGCTCTTGTAAGGTAAGTTTTGCCATTTTCGCTTCTGAATCCGTTAACAAATTTCCCGGATTATAGCGGGAATTGTTAAGGATATACCAGGCGCAGGATCAGACCGCTTTACGCTGTCAGATACGACATCTGTGTAAAAGGGTTTTCTCGCGCGGGCTGTCGCTGTAGTCTCAAGGGCGGCCTTAATTTTGCCGCATACGATGTGAGTAATCCTTTCCCTGGTTTTAATAATAAAAAATTGCAAGATGTAAGGAACAGACAGGACAGCTATGGACTCCACACTCATTCCCCCCCGACCCGATGAGCAGACCCCATCCTCCCACCGCGCACGCCGCGCTGCATGGGGCAGCTTTGCGGGCGCCGTGGTCGACTGGTTCGATTTTCTCCTCTATGGCATTACCGCCGCGCTGGTATTTAACAGCGAATTTTTCCCGCAGATCGACCCGGCAATGGGCACGCTTGCCGCTTTTGCTACCTTTGGCGTCGGCTTTCTGTTTCGCCCGCTCGGCGGCATCGTCTTTGGTCATTTCGGCGACCGCTTAGGGCGTAAACGGATGTTGATGATGACCGTCTGGATGATGGGCATCGCCACCGCCTGCATCGGTATTCTCCCCTCTTTCGCCACCATTGGCTGGTGGGCGCCGGTATTGCTGGTGACCCTGCGCGCCATTCAGGGCTTCGCCGTTGGCGGCGAATGGGGCGGCGCGGCGCTGCTGGCGGTCGAAAGCGCACCCGCTGGTAAGAAAGCCTTTTATAGTAGCGGCATTCAGGTGGGCTACGGCGTCGGCCTGCTACTTTCCACCGGGCTGGTGTCGCTGATCAGCACGCTGACTACCGATGAGCAGTTCCTGAGCTGGGGCTGGCGTCTGCCGTTCCTGTTCAGCATTGTGCTGGTGCTTGGCGCGCTGTGGGTGCGCAACGGCATGGAAGAGTCGGTCGAGTTCGAACGCGCGCAGGCACAAAAGCCCGCCGAAGTTAAAGCCCGCCCGCCGGTGTTTGAAGCGCTGGTTCGCCACCCTGGCGCGTTTCTCAAGATTATCGCCCTGCGGCTGTGCGAACTGCTGACCATGTATATCGTCACCGCTTTTGCGCTTAACTACTCAACGCAAAACCTGGGCATGCCGCGCGAACTGTTCCTCAATATCGGGCTGCTGGTGGGCGGCGTCAGTTGCTTTACTATCCCGCTCTTCGCCTGGATGGCAGATCGCTTCGGGCGGCGGCGCATCTATATTACCGGTGCGCTGCTCGGTGCCATGAGCGCATTCCCCTTCTTTATGGCGCTCGAAGCACGCTCCATTCTCGGCGTGGTGGTCTTCTCCATTTTGCTGGCGAATATCGCCCACGATATGGTGGTCTGCGTCCAGCAGCCGATGTTTACCGAGATGTTTGGTGCAGGTTACCGCTACAGCGGCGCGGGCGTCGGATATCAGGTTGCAAGCGTGGTCGGCGGTGGCTTTACGCCGTTTATCGCCGCCGCACTGTTAACCTTCTCCGGCGGCGAGTGGCACAGCGTGGCGATCTACCTGATGGCGGGTTGTTTACTCTCGGCGGTGACAGCGATATTTATCAGGCCACAGCCGCACTAAGCCGATAAAAAAGCCTGCGTCTACGCAGGCTTTTTTTGGCATTAAATCTGGTAATCAATTGCCGCTTCATCCGGCTCCATCACCTGGCGTTTGATCTCATCCACCGACAACCCGGCATTACAGAGTTCTATAAAGCGCCAGACATAGTTGCGCTGCAATTGCCCGCGTTTTAACCCCAGCCAGACGGTATTGGCATCGAAAAGGTGCCGGGTATCGAGGCGCACCAGTTTCCCCGCTTCATGCTCGCCGCTGGACTGCTCCGCCACCAGCCCGACGCCGAGACCCAGCTCGACATAGGTCATGATCACATCAGAGTCCTGCGCGCTCAGCACCACGTCGGGAATTAACCCTTTGCGGGCAAACGCTTCATCAATACGCGAGCGCCCGGTGATGCCCTGACGATAGGTGATAAGCGGCCAGCGGCAGATCTCCTCCAGCGTCAGCGGTGAGGCCTGAGCCAGCGGATGATCCTGCGGCACCAGCAGGCTGTGATGCCAGCGGAACCAAGGGAAAGCGACCAGCGCGCTGTCATTGCTTAAACGCTCGCTGGCGATACCGATATCCGCGCCGCCGTTATGCAGCAGGGTTTCAATCTCCTGCGGCGTCCCCTGAATAAGCTCAAGGCGAACTTCAGGAAAGAGCGCGCGGAAGGATTTGATCACCGACGGCAGGCTATAGCGCGCCTGCGTATGGGTGGTCGCGATGGTCAGAACGCCGGAGGTGTCATTGGTGAAGAGGTCGGCGAGCCTGCGGACGTTGCTCGCCTCGTTGAGAATACGCTCGGCAATCACCAGCAGCGCTTTGCCCGGCTCGGTCATGCCCAGCAATCGCTTACCGCGGCGAATGAAAATCTCAATCCCCAGCTCCTCTTCAAGCTCGCGGATATGTCGACTCACGCCGGACTGCGACGTATACAGCATGTTGGCGACTTCCGTCAGGTTGTAATCCCGCCGCGCCGCCTCACGGATAATTTTAAGTTGCTGGAAGTTCACCCTTCGCTCCTGGCCCATCAATCATGACGTTATTGTTAAAGTCTGCGGCCAGGCAGAACAAATAATAAAAACCAGCAACTTATACTTTTAAGGAATAAAGACTAGCTTGCCAGTTGCAGCTCGCGATTCTCCATCGTCGGGCGGCTGACCAGCGACAGCAGAATGTCTTTCACCGCCTGCGCCTGTGGCGACATGCCGCCACGTGCCGAGACATTAAGCGACAACGGCAGGCTCATTGATGGCGTGGTGATGCGCGCCATCCAGCCGTTCGTGGCGCTACAGAGCGATCGCGCGGCGGATTCCGGCAGCACCGTCACCCCCATTCCGCTGGCAATCGCCGCCGTCAGGGTGGCAATCGATTCAATCTCGCCGATGATTTTCGCCGTCAGGCGGCGTAGAGAGAAGGCTTCATCTACCCGTAAACGCACGGCGCTGTAGTCGCGCGGCAGGAAGAGATTGAGTTCGGCAACCGCTGCCAGATCGACGCTCTGCCCCGGGCAATCCCGCGTGCCGACGAGGTAGAGATCCTCTTTCAGCAGCGGCAGGCTATTAATCCCCGCCCCCGGCGCGCGCTCGTAGAGCACCGCCATATCGAGCTGGCCATTTAACAATTTGTCGTTCAGCACCGTGCCGCTGTTTTCATGCAGGTAGACGGTCACTTCCGGCAACTCGGCGCGCACCGCTTGCAGCAGCGGCATAGTCACGGAAGATGCGGCCGTGCCGGGCGCAAGGCCAATCGATACCTGGCCGCGCAGCGTCTGGCCGACGTTATGCACCGCCAGTTGCGCTTGTTCACACTGGCGCAGAATGGTGCGCGCATGGGTATAGAGGATTTTGCCCGCTTCCGTCGGCGTAACGCCGCGTTTGGTGCGGATCAGCAACTGTTGATCCATCTCGCCTTCCAGCGTTGCGACCTGCTGGCTCAGCGCAGGCTGCGCAATATGTAACACTTCAGCGGCCTGCGTCAGGCTGCCAATATCGACGATTTTTACGAAGTACTTCAGGCGTCTTAAGTTCATTTTGCCTCCTGTAAGGATTACCCATGCCAACGCTAAGAGTGATGATGTTGGGAGAGTTGCAATATGCTTGCCACATTTCCTGGGATGAATAAAAGAGGGGTTAAGCGGCTGGATAATAAGCGTTTCTAATCGCTACGTGATAAATGCAGTATGAAACAGCGGTTTGCTTATGCCCCATAAGGGGTAATTTGCACCACCGCGGTGCAAAACGGCGTATAAAGCGGCACAAATGCGCGCGGGATGCGCAGATTGCCCAATTTGTCAGCAAACGGTCATCTCATTGCAATCCACCCTTTGACAAGGCCGATGGTCATCGATAATATGCGCCCCGTTCACACGATTCCTCTGTAGTTCAGTCGGTAGAACGGCGGACTGTTAATCCGTATGTCACTGGTTCGAGTCCAGTCAGAGGAGCCAAATTTAGAAAAGCCCGCTTTAAGCGGGCTTTTTGCTTTTCTGCATCAGCCGCCCTGCTCCATCGGCAGGTTCTGCCGGCTTCTGCTCCATGCCTTATAGCGCGCCGGGGACATACCGGTCACCGCGCTGAACGCCCGTCTGAAGACCGTCTCATCCTGATATCCGCAGGCAAAGGCCACCTGGCTGACGCTGTTGCCGGGCACCTCAAGCAGCGTAATCGCGCTCTCAATGCGCACACGGATGATGAAACTTTTCGGGCTCTCCTGCAGCAGGTCGCGCATTTTCCGGTGCAGCGTGCGCGGCGTCATATTGAGCGCGGCGGCAAGTTGCTCAACGGTGATGGCCGGGTTCTGATAGCGCACCAGATGCTCGGCTTTGGTTAATAGCGGATCGACGGAGTTGAGAAAGCCTTTGGGCGCATAGAGCTGCTGGGAGAGCGGCTGGCTGTCGGCAACGGCCATATCCGCCATCAGGCGGGCGATCTCTTTTCCGGCGTGGTTAGCGACAATATGCAGCGTTAAATCCACCCACGACAGCGGCCCACCGGTGGTGATGACATTGCGATCCTCGGCCAGCGCTTTTCCCCACACCGGTTTTGCCCGCGGGTAGCGTTCGCGAAACGTATGAAACAGCCACCAGGTGGTGGTGCAGATCCTGTCGGTCAATAACCCCGCCTCGCCAAGCACAAAGCCGCCCGCACAGGCACCCGCCACCACGCTTCCCTTCGTATGGCAGCCTTTTACCCACTGCGCCGCCTGCGCAACCGCCTCTGCATCAATGGGGTGCTTATCCTCATTAAGCTTCATGCCGCTGGCGATAATCAGATCCGGGCGCTGATCAAACGCGCCGTCGCTCTCGATCATTCGCCCCTGCGCATCGGGCACGGCTTTGCCCCCGGCCGTCACGATCTGCGTTTCAAAACGCGCCGTGGCGTGATGATTTTGCCCGATAACCTGGTTTGCCAGCCAGAACATATCCGTTAACCCCGCCAGCGCTGAACGCATACTGCCGGGTAATGCCAGAAGCGCAACGCGCATACCTCACCTCATCACTCTGTCCGATTTTGCATTATAGATGTCAAATAAGACACTACTCGCCAGCCGCAGATTCTTTCACACTCTTCCCAACTTCTCCTCCACTGATTAAGGGCTGGCAATGTGGCGCAACTTCACGCTGTTAACCATGCGGGTTTTTACCCTGCTGCTGATGACCGTTTTTGCAGCCCAGGCAAAGGAACAGACCATGCCTGATATCGTTCTGGTACACGGCGCGTTTACAGATGGCTCCAGCTGGTCAGCGGTGATGGCGCGGCTGCAGGCGATGGGCTATCACGTGACGGCGGTGCAAAACCCTCTTACCTCGCTAAAGGATGATGTTAACGCCACGCGCGCGGTCATTGCCCGCCAGACTGGGAATGTTTTACTGGTAGGGCACTCGTGGGCGGGCGCGGTGATCAGCGAGGCGGGTAACGATCCGCGCGTCAAAGGGCTGGTCTATCTCTCGGCGCTGGTGCCGGACAGTCACGAGTCTGTGGCGGACTTGCTGACGCGTTTACACGCGCCGATGACAGGCTTATCCGCCGACGAACAGGGGCTGATCTGGCTTGATGACCCGGCACTGTTTCATAAGGTGATGGCAAACGACCTCTCCCGCCAGCGGGCGCAGCTGCTTGCCGCCGCGCAGCAGCCGATTGCCGCACGCGCTTTTACCGACACCCTCACCCATGCTGCCTGGCACGATAAACCGTCATGGTATCTGGTGACCGAAAATGACGCCGCCCTCAACCCAACCGTGCAGAACGCACTGGCAAAAGGGATCGGCGCGACGCGCGTTTCACTCTACTCCAGCCATCTGTCGATGATCTCCCATGCCGATCGCGTGGCTGAGTTTATCGATCGGGCTGCCCGCACTCTTCCCTGAACCAGAGGCTATTGGTATGAACATCCTGCATATTGATTCGAGCTTTAATCACGCGCACTCCGTCTCGCGCCTGCTCTCCCGGGAGATTGTCGACCGGCTGATGCAAAGCGGGCGCTATGACGAGGTGGTTTATCGTGATGTTGTTGACGACGAGATAAGCCATCTGACCGCGCCCATCGCCGCTGGCTTCCGGCCGGTGGCAGAGAGCGATCTCTCGGCCGATGTCGCCGTTGAGCACCGTCTCTCCGAGGCGTTGGTCGCAGAGTTTCTGGCAAGCGATCTGATTGTTATCGGCGCGCCGATGTACAACTTCTCCATTCCGAGCCAGCTGAAAGCGTGGCTGGATCGCCTTGCCCAGCCGGGCAAAACCTTCAGCTACACCGCGCAGGGGCCGGTCGGGCTTGCCGGTGATAAGCGGGTGATTATCGCCTCTGCGCGCGGCGGTTTTTACCACGATACGCCGCTGGAGGAGATGGATTTCCAGGAGCGCTACCTCAACGCCTTCTTTGGGTTTCTCGGCATTACCAACGTCGCGTTTGTGCGCGCCGAGGGGATCTCGAAAGGAGATGCAGTGAAAGAGCGTGAAATTCAGCGCGCCATCGCCTCAGTGGCCGATGTCATTAACCTGTAAGGAGTCGAAAATGTTATACGCAGTGACATTACGCTGGATAACCTCGCCTGAGCGGCTGGAGCCGTGGCGCGAGGGACATAAAACATGGCTGGTGGAAGGGCTTCAGCAAGGCATTGTGATTATCGCAGGCCCGCTCAGCGACCATTCCGGCGGCTTTATCCTTATGCAGGCACAGGATGAGAAGCAGATTGAGGCTTATCTCCAGCGCGATCCCTTTATTATCAATGCCCTCGTCTCGGTAGAGCGTGTCGCAGTTGAGCCGGGGCTGCGCTCAGTGGATTTTCCCGCGCAGTGGGCAGCCGCAGCGAAGGCGGTGTAGCGGGCAGGCTTAGCATAAAGTTTTGCGCCATTTTGCCGATAACTAAGTGCGGCGTTTATTTCGCCGTGCTGAGCGATGTTGCTCGACAACAAAAGGATGATCGACATGGATCCAATTCAGATCGCATCATTAGCCAGCAGCCTTGATTCTTATCAGCTCGATAACCAGGTGAACACCCTGGTGCTGAAAAAGGCGCTGGATTCGCAGCAAGCTATTGCAACGGATCTGATCAAACAGATCCCGCAGTTGCCTTCTAATCCGGCTATCGGTCGTACCATTAATACGACTGCCTGACGGAGTTGCCCGCCTTGTGCGGGCATTTTTCTCTCCCCTTCTCACTTGCCTCTTCTCCCCGTCCGGCGTAGCCTTAGGCTGATTAAAACCAATCGGTCTAAATTATGGATGGCGATAATACATTGACGCAAAAGCCGCGTCGTGGCCGCCCGCCGCAAAAGGCTCGCGACTTTACCGACACTCGTCAGGCGCTGATCCGCTCGGGTCTGGAGGTGCTAACAGAAACCGGCTATCTCGCTGCCGGGATCGAGGCGGTGATCAAAAATATCGCCGTGCCTAAAGGTTCGTTTTACCACTGCTTTAAGAGTAAAGAGGCGTTCGGTATGGCGGTGCTTAAGGCCTACGGTGCCTTCTTCGCCCATAAACTCGACACTTTTTTGCTCGATACGTCACGTACGCCTCTTCAACGGCTGGACGCCTTTGTCCATCACGCCGGTGAAGGAATGGCGAAGTATGATTTCCGCCGCGGATGCATGGTCGGCAACCTGTTGCAGGAGACGCCGCTGTTACCCGATGCCTTTCCGAAGCAGCTAAAAACCATTCTGCACGACTGGGAGTGCCGCGTGGCAGCATGCCTGCGCGAGGCGCAAGCCTGCGGCGAACTGCCGCAACAGGCATCGCCCGAAGCGCTGGCCAGCCTCTTCTGGTCCGGCTGGGAGGGTGCAGTGATGCGCGCCAAGCTCTTTCGCAGCGCAGAGCCGCTCGACCACTTCTGGGTCTTCTTCCGCCAACATATTCAAATAACACCTGCAGAGCCGGCATTACGCCGCAATCCACCCCTCATGACGAGGAAAACGCAGTTATGAAAGCATTAGTTCTGGAACAACATGAGAAACAGACCCTCGCCGCGGTGCAAGAGATCGCCCTGCCGGATCTTGCCGAGGGCGAGGTAAAAGTTGATATCGACTGGTCCTGCCTCAACTACAAAGATGCGCTGGCGATTACCGGTAAAGGCAAAATCGTGCGTCAGTTCCCGATGGTGCCGGGCATCGATTTCGCCGGTCGCGTCAGTGAAAGCCGCGATGCGCGCTACACGCCAGGCCAGGCGGTGATCCTCACCGGCTGGGGCGTGGGGGAAAACCACTGGGGCGGCCTGGCAACCCAGGCCTGCGTGAAGGGCGACTGGCTGGTCCCGCTGCCGCAGAGCCTGAGCGCGCGCAATGCGATGATCATCGGCACCGCCGGTTTTACCGCCATGCTCTGCGTTAACGCCCTGCAAGAGGCGGGCGTAAAACCGCAGGATGGCACGGTGCTGGTTACCGGTGCCAGCGGTGGCGTCGGCAGCACGGCGGTTGTCTTGCTGAAAACGCTGGGCTACAGCGTTGCGGCGGTGACGGGTCGCGAATCAACCCATGCGTTCCTGCGCCAGCTGGGCGCCGATGAGATCCTGCCAAGAAGTGAGTTTAATGAGACGCGCCCGCTGGAGAAGCAGCTCTGGGCAGGCGCGGTCGATACGGTTGGCAGCAAGGTGCTGGCAAAAGTGCTGGCGCAGACCAACTATGGCGGCTGCGTGGCGGCCTGCGGTCTGGCGGGCGGTTTTGATCTGCCGACCAGCGTAATGCCGTTTATTCTGCGCAATGTGCGTCTGCAAGGAGTTGACTCTGTGATGGTGCCAACTGAAAAGCGCAGCGCCGTCTGGGAGAAGCTGGCAAGCACGCTGCCGGAGAGCTATTACCAGCAAGCCGCAACAGAGATCGCGCTCGAACAGGTCCCTGCTACCGCCGCCGAATTCCTCAACAACAATATTCATGGCCGTACGCTGGTCAACATCCACGCGTAACCCGCTTCCGGCGTGCGCTGGCGCGCCGGATCTTTTCTCCCCCCGTTTCTTCCGAATCACTGTCCGGCAACTTTCGTTTCACAAAGTCGTGACATATTATCGGTAGAGCCGTAACGCAGATAAGGAGATAAAAATGACCAACGAGGGTGCAAATCTGACCCCGGAACAGGCGCTGGATCAGCTGGAAGCGCTGTATGACCGCTCCGTCAATGCCCTTCGCGAGGCGATTGGTGTCTATATTGAGAAAGGTGAGCTTCCTGACGTTGAAGCGCGTGAAAAAGGGCTGTTCGTCTACCCGCAGTTGTCGGTGAGCTGGAACGGCAGCGCAAGCAAGCCGTCGAAAACCCGCGCTTATGCACGCTTTACCCACGCGGGCCGCTACTCCACCACGATTACCCGCCCGTCACTGTTTCGCGCCTATCTTATCGAGCAGCTCACGCTGCTGTGCCAGGATTATGGCGCGCAGATCGAGGTTGGCCTGTCGGCCCACGAGATCCCTTATCCTTATGTGATAGACGGTTCAGAGCTGACGCTGGATCGCTCAATGAGCGCTGGCCTGACGCGCTTTTTCCCGACCACTGAACTGGCGCAGATTGGCGATGAGACGGCAGATGGCCTGTTCCATCCGACCGAACTCTACCCGCTGTCGCACTTTGACGCCCGCCGCGTCGACTTCTCGCTAGCGCGCCTGCGCCACTACACCGGTACGCAGGTCGAGCACTTCCAGCCGTTTGTGCTGTTTACCAACTATACCCGCTATGTCGATGAGTTCGTGCGCTGGGGTTGCAGCCAGATCCTCGATCCCGATAGCCCCTATATCGCCCTATCCTGCGCGGGCGGACACTGGATCACCGCCGATACCGAAGCGCCAGAGCAGGCGATCTCCGATCTGGCGTGGAAGAAGCATCAAATGCCCGCCTGGCACTTAGTCACGGCGGACGGTCAGGGTATAACGCTTATCAATATTGGCGTTGGCCCGTCGAATGCGAAAACCATCTGCGATCACCTGGCGGTGTTGCGCCCGGATGTCTGGCTGATGATTGGTCACTGCGGCGGCCTGCGCGAGAGCCAGCAGATTGGTGATTATGTTCTGGCACACGCCTACCTGCGTGATGATCATGTTCTTGATGCAGTCCTGCCGCCGGACATCCCGATTCCGAGCATCGCCGAAGTGCAGCGCGCACTGTATGACGCCACCAAAGAGGTGAGCGAGATGCCCGGCGAAGAGGTGAAACAGCGCCTGCGCACCGGCACGGTGGTTACCACCGACGATCGCAACTGGGAGCTACGCTACTCCGCTTCAGCGCTGCGCTTTAACCTGAGCCGCGCGGTAGCGATTGATATGGAGAGCGCGACCATTGCCGCGCAGGGTTATCGCTTCCGTGTGCCTTACGGTACGCTGCTCTGCGTCTCGGACAAGCCGCTGCACGGCGAGATCAAGCTGCCCGGCCAGGCGAACCGCTTCTACGAAGGGGCGATTTCCGAACACCTGCAAATCGGTATTCGCGCCATCGACCTGCTGCGCGCCGAAGGCGATCGTCTCCATTCGCGTAAGCTGCGCACCTTTAACGAACCCCCTTTCCGATAAACCTGCCTCTCTCACCGCTGGTTTCGGCTGGCGGTGAGCTACCAGATTTAGTAGACAGAAGATTCTTAAAATCGCTGCGGTTGGGCGAAAACCCTCATAACTGAATGGTAAGGTAGGGCAAAAAACCAGGGATCTTCAACGATGCAGAGACGAATATCGGTAAACCTTCCTGAAGGTCAGGGGCTTCGCTTCTGGAAACTCACTGGTCGTGAGGCGGTGTCTGAGCCTTTTGTCTGGACCTTGACTCTGTTGGGTGAGGATGCGCGAATTAACCGCAGCAACCTGCTGGGCAAACCAGCCACTGTCACTCTTCCCACCCAAAACGGCCTCGCTTCTCGCTACCTCAATGGTAAAGTCACACGCGTGGCTGTCAGCCCCGTTGAACTCTCCGGGACGCGTTATGCAGCCTACACCCTCACTATTGAACCCGATCTCTGGCCGATGAAACTGGATCGCAATATGCGCATTTTCCAGAGTAAAACCGTGCCGGAAATTGTTAAAGAGATGCTAAACGAGTATCAGGTTAAGGTCGATGACAAGCTGACGGAAAACTTTCGTATCTGGGATTACAGCGTGCAATACCAAGAGAGCAGCCTGGACTTTATCAGCCGCCTGCTTGAGCAGGAAGGTATCGCCTGGCACTTTCGCCACAGCGAAGAGAGCCACACGCTGGTGCTGACAGATGCAGGTTCGCAATATCGGCCCTTTGAAGGTTATGAAACGATCCCTTACCACCAGACCTCATCGGGCGGTTCAACCACTGAGGAGGGAATCAGCCAGTGGTCAATGGAGAACCGCGTGACGCCGGGTCTTTATAGCCTGGATGATTATGACTTTCGCAAGCCTAATGCCTGGCTCTTCCAGGCGCGACAAAACTCTGCCGCGCCGCAACCGGGCACCGTTGATGTGTATGACTGGCCGGGACGCTATGTCGATCATAATCAGGGCGAAGCCTATGCACGCGTCAATCAAGAGCGCTGGCAGGTTGAACATCAACAAACTTTTGGCACCGGTACAGCGACCGGCATTGCGCCAGGCCATATATTCCAGTTGATTAATGCTCCCTTCGCAGAAGATAACGGTAACTGGCTGGTGACTGACGCTAATTACTACTTTGAAGAGAATCAGTACGCCAGTTCGGACAGCGGCAATAGCGAGCATCACACTGATTTTACGGTGGTACCCGCGTCGATAGCCTACCGCCCGGCGCGCAAAACAGCCTGGCCGCGCACCTATGGCCCGCAAACCGCGCGCGTGGTCGGCCCGGCGGGCGAAAGTATCTGGACCGATCGCTATGGTCGCGTAAAAGTTAAATTCCACTGGGATCGTCAGGCGAAAGGTGACGATACCAGTTCATGCTGGATCCGTGTCTCCAGCGCGTGGGCAGGCCAGGGATTTGGCGGCGTACAAATTCCTCGCGTTGGCGATGAGGTGGTCGTCGACTTTATTAATGGCGATCCGGATCGTCCGATTATTACTGGCCGCGTCTATAACGAATCGAGCATGCCGCCGTGGGAGCTTCCTGCCGCAGCGACCATGATGGGCTTTATGACGCGCAGTAAAGATGGTCATAAAGACAATTCCAGTTATCTGTTCTTCGAAGATAATCCCGGCAATGAGCGCATCGATCTGCACTCCGAAAAAGATATGCATATTTCGGTAGAGAACGATAAGACCGTCAATATTGACGGTTCACGCACCACAAATATCAAACGTGATCAGAAAGATGATGTAACAGGCGATGCCACGTTCCATTACCATAAGACGCGCACCACCACCGTTGATGAGAAAGAGACGAAGACCTTTAATAATGGCGAGCAAACCACAGTCTTTAAAGGGCGTCAGCTTGATATTGATAACGGCGATAAGGTTTATGTGAAGCAAAAACGCGAAACAACGGTCGAGGGCGATGAGACGCATCACGTCACGCAGCGTATTACTGAAAATTACGATCTTGGTCAGACTACGATAGTTGGAGGTGATGGTCGCAACGAAACGATCAATGGCGGTGTGGTGATTAATGTTCCGGGCGGCAACTGGGAGCAGAACGTTAAGGGCGGAACGATAACGATCTTCAGTCCTAATGAGATTACGTTACGCAGTACAACAAAGATTAATCTTGATGCACCGAACATTAAGAGCAAAGCGAAGTCACATAATGAGAGCTTTACCGGAAACTCATTTAGCATGACATTTGCTTCTGAGAGCTTTACCGCAGCGTCCTGGAGTAACACTGCGGCATCCATAAGCTCGACAGGATTTAGTATTTCACTCGGTGCATTAGCAATTAAAAATAAGGGGTTCGAACTTAAACGCCATCTGGGCAAAGTAAAATTTGTTAGTGGTGTAGATACCACTTTAACCACTTTTCGTGCATTTATAAGCACATTAACAACCTTCGTTTAAGTATATGAAAATGGCAACTATTAGCTTTTGGATCTTAATGTGTTTGGTCGTTTTTTCAGTGATAATCATCTTTATCGGCGTTCGTAACTCCGTGATTAGTGGACGTGAGAACGAAATGATTAAGGATAGAGGCAAAGAGACTTCAGCGCTTATCACTCATGCCGAACAGGATAAAAACCAGAACGTTGAGGGCACCTTGCATCTAAATCTTTCTCTAGAATTTGTGGCAAATGGTCAAAAAATCGTTACGCAGCGGGAAATTTTTGTACGTATTTTCCATGCTGATGAGTTCAAGGCAGGGAATAAGACTACAATACGTTATCTAGAAAACGAGCCGACGAAACTCATCGTGATGGGTAATGCAATCAATTAAAGTGTTTTAAACAAAACCACCCCAAAACAAAAGGCTCATAAATAGGTATTATAGAATTTTTGCGATGTGGACAGGCATCTTGATCTGTACGTCGGCGATCATTTTCACGGTCATAGTTATGAGAAATACAATTCTTCGCGAACGGGCAAATGACGCTTCAAAGTACACTGGTCGAGAAACTGTCACACATACAGTCAGTGCATAGCAGCATGCCAATCAAAATCCGAAGGTCAATTGCTGCTACATTAAGGCATAAACTTGAGGCTGAGAAAAATCCAGTTGTAGTAGGTAAATATGTTACCGTTAAAATATTCGATGCTCATAAATACCGTCCGGGTGAAACATTCACTATTTGTTACAACGAGCAAGATTCTATAAAGGTTGGTATGATGGGTAATTGCAAAAACTAAGGTAACGAAACCAATGGCTATCCAGCATTTTTTCGCCAGCCTGAAGCCTGTTGAGTGGATGAGCATCCTGGTGAGCATTTCCGTCACACTACTCTTTTGCTGGTGGATCTGTGTTGGTTTTAAAGTCAGGTCGACCAGCATTCCCGCTGGGATTATCTACCTTATACGTTACCGTTGATCCGGCGAGCTTCACTCTACGCAGATTGAGTACCGGGAAGAGAACAATAAATTTTATGGAAATGCCCGGTTCGTCGATCTCTTTTTTAGCCTGGTCCGTCACCCACTCGCTATTGCGGCATGGGTTACCGATCGTGGTAAAAAAAGGGAAGAAAAACAATATCGCAGTGATGCGACTGGGCGCATGGGAAGCTGAGCAGGCGGTTGAGTAAATGTAAGGGAGATTGCCAAAAGTAAGAAAGCAAAAAGCCTGCTCGTAAGCAGGCTTCTTAAATCTGGCTCCTCTGACTGGACTCGAACCAGTGACATACGGATTAACAGTCCGCCGTTCTACCGACTGAACTACAGAGGAATCGTGTGAACGGGGCGAATATTAGCGGTGCCCCTGCGCTATGTCAAAGCCTGATTTCACATTTTGGCGCGTTTGCCGAATTATTCTCCATTCTGTGCAGAAATGGTCCGTTCCGCCGGGGTTTTCTGCGGCTTCGGATACTTCCACAGCCAGCGGCCGCTGACCATTCGCCAGTAGAAGAGCGCGCCGCGCACCGCCCAGTCAAGGAACATCCCCAGCCAGACGCCGACCACGCCCATGCCTAATACGATACCAAGCGTATAACCTGCCACGACGCGACAGCCCCACATGCCAAGCATCGACACCCACATCGCGAAACGCGCATCGCGTGCGCCTTTCAGCCCGGCGGGCAGCACCCATGACGCCGCCCAAATTGGCATAAACGCGGCGTTAAGCCATAAAAGCACCTTAACGACCTCTTTTACATCCTCTTCATGGGTGTAAAACGCAGCGAACCAGCCGGCAAACGGCGCGGTTCCCCAGGCAATCGCTGTCAGTAACAGCGTCGAGAGCCAGAATACATGGCGCAGCTGGCGTTCGGCCTGAGCTATCTGCCCTTTGCCAAGCCGTTTACCGGTAATGATCGTCGAGGCCGAGCCGAGCGCGTTACCGGGCAGGTTAATCAGAGCCGCCACGGAGAAGGCGATAAAGTTCCCGGCAATCACGTTGGTGCCCATTCCTGCGACGAACATCTGCGTCAACAGTTTACCGCCGTTAAACAATACCGATTCGATACTGGCCGGAATGCCGATACCCATCACTTCCCAGATAATGTTGAAGTTCAGCTTCTCAACATAACTTTTAAGCGGGATGCGCAGCGACGGGTTAAAGCCAATCATCAGCACCCAGATAATCGCCACTGCGCCGATGTAGCGCGAAATGGTCAACCCGAGCCCCGCACCAGCAAAGCCCATTCCCGGCCAGCCAAAAGCACCGTAGATCAGCGCGCTACTGATGATGATATTAAGAATGTTCATGCCGCCATTAATCAGCAGCGGGATTTTCGTGTTCCCTGCGCCACGCAGCGCGCCGCTGCCAATCAGCGCAATCGCCGCCGCCGGGTAGCTCAGCACCGTTAACTCAAGATAGGTGAGCGCCAGATCTTTCACCGGCTGGGTTGCCGCCCCGGCAATAACATCGATAATTTCACGGCCGAAGTAGTGGATCACCGCCGCCAGCACGATGGCGAACAGCGTCATAATCATCAGCGATTGCCGCGTTGCCGACCTCGCCCGCTCGGCGTCGAGTTTGCCGAGGCTGAAGGCCACCACCACTGTGGTGCCGAGATCGATAGCGGCAAAAAAGGCCATCACCACCATGTTAAAGCTATCGGCAAGGCCCACGCCCGCCATCGCCTCTTTGCCCAGCCAGCTCACGAGGAAGGTGCTGAGCACGCCCATCATCAGCACACAGGTGTTTTCGAGGAAGATCGGCACCGCAAGCGGGGTGATTTCCCGCCAGAAGAGCACACGATAGCTTTTACGCTTTCTATACCAGGGGGTACGCATGACGGCCTGGCGAAGGGGGGTGACGACGTTCAAAATAGTCCTTGCCGTAAAAGATGAAATTACATTTCAAATGATGGGGGAGAAATGGTGATCCTGCAAAGCAATTCAGCATAAATTGGTGTCAATACATGCAAATCGCTGATGGAATCAGCAGTTGACTCCCCTCCCCTGAAATGGGGTTTGACAAAAGATTTTTCGCCGCTAAGATAAGCCTCCACACGATTCCTCTGTAGTTCAGTCGGTAGAACGGCGGACTGTTAATCCGTATGTCACTGGTTCGAGTCCAGTCAGAGGAGCCACATTTAAGAAGCCCGCTCAGGGAAACCCGAGCGGGCTTTTTGCATTCTGCCTGCCTCAGTTAACGCAGTTGCCCATCCATATCGCCCAGCGCGGCAATCTGATCTTCACGGTAGCCCGCTGCGCGTAGCGGTTGCAGCACATCAGCCATCAGATCCGGCACATAGCCGATCAGCACCTCACCCGCATCACGCAGGGTGACCTCATCCAGCGCGGCGGGCAGCAGCAGCGATGCCGCCCGCCCAACCGGGACGCTGACGCCGTTTGCCTCAACGGTTAGTGGCGCACCGAGATTAGTGAGAATACGCGCGCTGTTGAAATGAAAACGTTGCGGCTGGCTGAACGACCAGCGCTCCAGCGCAAAGTAGGGCCCGGCGCAGCAGAAGAGCCGCTTCAGGTCTGGCGCTTCAAGCACAAGGCCTGGCTGCGGCTCACAGCGCAGTTCCGGGCGCAGCTCCTGTAACAGTGCATCAATATTGCGCTCCCACTCCTGCTGGCTCAGGCGCGAGCCATCCTCCATCCGCCACGGCATGGCGTGCTGCTGGATATCCGAGGTCTGCTCGATTTCATAAATCAGCGTATCGGGACCAAAACTGTGCAGCATGCCGCCGGGTACGTAAAAAGTATCACCCGCTTTGACAGGCACCCGATGCATCACCGCATCGTAATCCTCGGCGAGTAGCGCCGCTTTCAGCCGTGCATTATCGACGCCCTCACGCACGCCAAGCAGACAGGTCGCGTTTTCCGCCGCCGACAAAATGTACCAGGCTTCGGTTTTACCGTTCGGCTGCTGCTCAAGCGCCTGCGCGACTTTATCATTGGCATGCAGGTGCACCGGCAGCATTCCGCTGCCGTCGATAAACTTACTCAGCAGCGGAAAGTACGGGCCGCGCCAGCCGGGTGCCACCATCTCATCGGGATAGCGCTCCACCAGCTCACGCAGGCTGCAACCTGCATATTCACCGTTGACTACCGAGGCGATCATGCCGTCAACGTCGCTGATCTCCCAGGTTTCCGCGATGCGTGAATCGGGCAGATCCGCTTTGCCCAACTGCTGCTTAATGCGTTGCCCGCCGAAGATATGCGTGGCAACAGGCACACTGAGTGCCAGAGGATAAGCCTTCATCACGCCTCCTTGAGTGTCAGATAACCGCAACGCCACCAGTGACGGCAATAGTCGCACCAGAGATATAGCTCGCTTCATCGCTGGCTAACATCACATAGGATGAGGCGAGTTCTGCGGGTTGACCCATGCGCGCAAGCGGGACTTCACTGCCGAAGCTCTCAACTTGTTCAGGCGGCATGGTCGCCGGGATAAGCGGCGTCCAGATGGGTCCAGGCGCAACGGCGTTTGAACGAATGCCTTTTTCAGCCAGCAGCGCAGCGAGGCTGCCGGAGAAATTGATAATCGCCGCTTTAGTCGCGGAGTAAGCAATTAGTTTCGGCTTCGGCTGATCGGCATTCACCGAGGCCGTGTTAATGATCGACCCGCCCGCCGGCATATGCGGTACCGCCGCCTTGCAGATATAGAACATGGCGTAGAGATTGGTTTTCATGGTGCGGTCGAATTCGTCATCGCTGATCTCATCAAGCGACTCGCGCGTCATCTGGTAGGCAGCGTTATTCACCACGATGTCGATCTTGCCGAATTGCTCCACCGTCTGCGCCACAATATTGCGGCAATGTTCCGCATTCGTGATATCTCCCGCAATCAGCACGGCTTTCTGCCCTGCCTTTTCAACCCATTGTGCGGTGTCTTTCGCATCATCATGCTCATCGAGATAGGAGATCACCACGTCTGCGCCTTCGCGGGCATAGGCGATGGCAACAGCCCGGCCGATGCCGGAGTCGCCGCCGGTGATAATGGCGGTTTTGCCTTTCAGGCGACCTGAACCCTGATAATCCGCTTCACCGTGATCGGGTTTCGGTTCCATCTGAAAAAAACTGCCGGGCCACTGTTGTTGTTGCGCGTGCTGAGGATTTTGTGGACAGTCTGTCATACCTTATCTCCTTGTGTGGGGGCGAAACCGCCTGCAAAAACGAAGCGTTTCACCGCGCGGAAATGACGTTATGTCGTTACTGATAACGCCAATAAGTGTAGCAGCCGTCACAAAATCGCAAGGGAGATAACTCTGAGTAACAGTTTGAGTGGAAAGGATTTCAAGCGAAGCGGGGAGGAATATGACGTCTTATACGAGACAAAACGCGTAATACGCTGCTTTTTAACTGGCAGAAAAAGCGAAGAGCGAGAAAGAGTTATATTTATTTTTAAATCAATAATATGCAAAAGCGTTTACAGCTACTTTATCTTTCTGTCATGCGGTAAAAAAACGCCCTGCCGACACGCGTGCGGCAGGGCGCGTTTACTTAGCTGCGCCAGCCCATCGCAGGCGCAACATGTTTCAAAATTGATTCAATAACGTGGGCGTTATAGTCAACGCCAAGCTGGTTCGGCACCGTCAGTAACAGGGTGTCCGCCTCGGCGATCGCTTCGTCTCGCTTAAGTTGTTCAACCAATTTGTCCGGCTCTGCGGCATAGCTACGACCGAAAATCGCACGTGTCTTCTCATCAAGAAAACCGATTTTGTCATCGTCGTCGCGGCTGCCGCCAAAGTAGGCGCGGTCGCGATCGTTCATCAGGGCAAAGATGCTGCGGCTGACGGAGACGCGCGGTGTCCGCGTATGACCGGCGGCTTTCCACGCCTCCCGGTAGGCGCGGATCTGCTGCGCCTGCTGAATGTGGAACGGCTCGCCCGTTTCGTCATCTTTCAGCGTCGAACTTTGCAGATTCATCCCCAGTTTCGCCGCCCACACCGCTGTGGCATTAGAGCCTGCGCCCCACCAGATGCGCTCGCGCAAGCCTTCTGCGTAAGGCTCCAGGCGCAGCAAACCCGGCGGATTGGGGAACATCGGTTGCGGGTTGGGTTTAGCAAACCCTTCACCGCGCAGCGCATCGAGCAGCACTTCGGTGTGACGTCGCGCCATGTCGGACTCATTTTCGCCCTCGGCGGGCTGGTAGCCGAAATAACGCCAGCCATCAATCACCTGCTCCGGCGAGCCGCGACTGATGCCAAGCTGCAAACGACCACCGGCAATCAAATCCGCCGCGCTGGCGCTCTCCGCCATATAGAGCGGGTTTTCATAACGCATATCGATCACGCCAGTACCAATTTCAATGCGGCTGGTTTTCGCGCCAACGGCGGCGAGCAGCGGAAACGGCGAGGCGAGCTGGCGGGCGAAATGGTGCACCCGGAAGTAAGCGCCGTCTGCGCCCAGCTCTTCTGCGGCGACCGCCAGATCGATTGATTGCAGCAGCGCGTCAGCCGCAGAGCGGGTGCCGGACTGCGGCGAGGGGGTCCAGTGACCAAATGATAAAAAACCGATCTTTTTCATGGCGTCGTCGTCCTTCGTTCAGGAAATCGTAAGTGCCCCTACTCTACGCTTAACGCCATAAGATGAAATAACATTGATTTAACAATAACATTCAAATTAATTGAGCAAGTGCCTGCCCGCTTTTACATCCGCTCAATGCCTCGCATTTCGCTGTTGTTCACAGCTGGCGCGCCGATTTTTACCGGCATGCCTGAACGTCTCTCCAGCGCCATCGTCACCTGGCTTGCATCCGCGCCCGCCTCTTTGACGATTCTGTTAAGTACCGGCGTGGCGGGCAGCGGCACTTTTGCCGTCGATTCAAACTCTGCGCGGTTGCGCGACAGCGGCTCGTGCACTTCGACCCAACTGCTGCCGTCCGGCTCGCGGCTCACTTTCACCGGCTCATCGATAATCTGCACGCGCGTACCGACCGGCACGTTATCAAACAGGTGTTTAATGTCCTGATTGCGCAGGCGGATACAGCCCTGGCTGACGCGCAGGCCGATGCCGAAATCCGCATTGGTGCCATGAATGGCATACAGCTTACCGATATAGATGGCGTACAGCCCCATCGGGTTGTCCGGCCCGGCAGGCACAAAGGCCGGCAGGGTTTTGCCCTCATCGGCGTACGCTTTGCGGGTGTTGGCCGTCGGTGTCCAGGTAGGACCCGCCTGTTTACGCTCAACGGCCGTCACCCAGTTACGCGGCGTTTCGCGTCCGGCCTGACCGATACCAATCGGCAGGATCTCAACGGTATTGCTCTCTTTTGGGTAGTAATAGAGCCGCATTTCCGCGACGTTAACGACAATGCCTTCCCGCACGGTGGCAGGCAGGATGATCTGCTGCGGGATGACCAGCTGTGAACCGGCTTTTGGCAGATAGGGGTCAGCGTCGGGGTTGGCTTCCAGCATATTGCTCAGCCCCTGGCCATATTTCGCGGCAAAGGCTTCCAGCGGAAAGGTGTTGCCCTGCGGCACGGTGATGGTTTGCGGGCTACCCACCAGCCGGCTACCTTCCGGCGGTAACGGATAAGTGACCGCCAGCGCAGGCTGGGCTGACAATAACAGCAGGGAAGCGCAAAGCAGTGTGACAGGACGCAACATAACCTTTCCTCAGGCGCAGCGGATGTCTGCTAATGATAGTCGGCTTCCTGGGATCTGCTGTCAGAGCGCGAAACCATAATGGGAGCCGTCGGGTAACTCGATATCGATGCGCAGCTTGCTGCCCGTCGCTTCGACGTAGCGTTTCAGCGTCGATAACTTAATATCTCTCCCCTGCTTCTCCATCACGGCCACAGTGGGCTGCTTAAGCCCCAGCTCCTGCGCCATTTCGTTCTGCGTTTTTTGCACGCGCTCACGCAGCTCAGCAAGGTGAATATTAAGCAGCATCTCCTGCACCAGGGTTTGCGCCTTCGCGACAACCTCAGGTGTCTGTTCGGCAATTAATTGCTCGAGTGTTTTACTCATTGCATTTACTCCTTTTGTCGATCTTCTGCAGATGCAGCGTAAACTCACGCCGGCAATATAGATCGCTTACTATATAGACTAAAAACTATATTGACATCTTGCCTTGATAAAATTGATTTCGCCTGCCCAAAAACGCAGTCTGGAAGCACGCTTCCAGACTTTCGGTGAAAAACAGCAGCGGGAAAAAAAGGTTGCGAAGCCGCGCAAAGAACAACTGCACTGCACAACAATTGAGCATAAAAAAACCCCGCCAAAGCGGGGTTTGAAGTGACGAGTTAAAACTTATCCTTTACTGCGGCTGGCGATAATCTCCTCTGCCACATTGCGCGGCGCTTCCGCGTAGTGATGGAACTCCATGCTGTAGGTTGCACGCCCCTGCGACATTGAACGCAGCGTGGTGGCATAGCCAAACATCTCCGCCAGCGGTACGTCGGCACGGATAATCTGGCTACCGAAGCGCTCTTCCATCCCCTGTACCATGCCGCGACGCGAAGAGAGATCGCCCATAATATTCCCGGCGTACTCCTCCGGCGTCTCTACTTCGACATGCATTACCGGTTCAAGGATCGCCGGATCTGCTCTGCGTGCGCCCTCTTTAAAGCCAAAGATCGCCGCCATACGGAAGGCCATCTCCGAAGAGTCGACATCGTGATAAGAGCCAAAGGTTAGCGTCGCTTTCACATCCACCACCGGGTAGCCCGCCAGCACGCCGCTGTTCATCGCTTCACGCAGCCCCTTCTCAACGGAGGGGATATACTCGCGCGGCACCACGCCGCCTTTGGTCGCGTCTTCAAATACAAAGCCGCTTCCCGCCGCCAGTGGCTCCAGCGTCAGCACTACATGGCCATACTGCCCTTTACCACCGGACTGGCGCACAAACTTGCCTTCAATCTCTTTAACGGTTTTGCGCAGCGTTTCGCGATAAGTAACCTGCGGGCGACCGATATTCGCTTCCACACCAAATTCGCGTTTCATGCGGTCAACAATGATCTCCAGATGCAGCTCCCCCATCCCGGAGATGATGGTTTGCCCGGACTCCTCATCCGTATGCAGGCGGAATGACGGATCTTCCGCCGCCAGCCGCTGCAGCGCGATGCCCATCTTCTCCTGATCCGCTTTGGTCTTCGGCTCGATGGCGAGCGAGATCACCGGCTCCGGGAACTCCATGCGCTCAAGCGTAATCACCTTGTCCGGATCGCTCAGCGTGTCGCCGGTGGTGACATCTTTTAACCCGACACAGGCGGCGATATCCCCCGCGCGCAGCTCATCCACTTCGTGACGATCGTTGGCATGCATCTGCACAATACGCCCGATGCGCTCTTTTTTGCCTTTCACCGGGTTATAGACCGCATCGCCTTTTTTCAGCACACCCGAGTAGACGCGGATAAAGGTCAGCTGGCCGACGTAGGGGTCGGTCATCAGTTTGAAGGCGAGCGCCGAGAAGGGCTCGTCATCATTCGCATGACGTTCCGCCGGCTGGCCTTTTTCATCCACGCCCTGAATCGCCGGAATATCCAGCGGCGAGGGCATCAGCTCAACCACCGCGTCGAGCATGCGCTGCACGCCTTTGTTTTTGAATGCGCTACCGCAGAGCATCGGCTGGATTTCACCGGCGATGGTGCGCTGGCGCAGACCGGCAATAATTTCAGCTTCGTCCAGCTCACCGGTTTCGAGGTATTTATCCATCAATGCCTCGTTCGCTTCTGCTGCCGCAGAGACCATTTTTTCGCGCCACTCTTGCGCGGTTGCCAGCAACGTTTCCGGCACCGGGGCATAGCTAAAGGACATGCCCTGCGTGGCATCATCCCAGATGATTTCGCGCATTTTGATCAGATCGATAACCCCCGTGAAGTGCTCTTCGGCACCAATCGGGATGACAATCGGCACCGGGTTGGCTTTCAGGCGGTCGATCATCATCTGCACCACGCGGAAAAAGTCTGCGCCGGGGCGGTCCATTTTGTTCACGAAGGCGAGGCGCGGAACGTGATATTTATTGGCCTGCCGCCAGACGGTTTCTGACTGCGGCTGTACGCCGCCCACCGAGTCGTAGACCATCACCGCGCCGTCCAGCACGCGCATAGAGCGCTCCACTTCAATGGTGAAATCGACGTGGCCGGGGGTGTCGATAATATTGATGCGGTGCGGTTCAAAATTGCGATCCATACCGGGCCAGAAGCAGCTTACCGCTGCGGAGGTGATGGTAATGCCGCGCTCCTGCTCCTGCGCCATCCAGTCGGTGGTTGCCGCGCCATCGTGTACTTCCCCCAGCTTATGGCTCATCCCGGTGTAAAACAGAATGCGCTCGGTGGTGGTGGTTTTACCGGCATCGATATGCGCGGAGATACCGATGTTGCGATAACGTTCGAGAGGAATGGGTCGGGGCATGATGCGTCCTTAGTCTGTTGACTGTTAGTTGGCGGCCCGAATGAGCCGCAGAGGTTTAACGGCGTTTAGCATAGTACAACTGTACGAGTATATTCGAACTATTTTCACTATTCTTTTGATTGGTGTATCCGGGGTAGCGGTCGTGGTGTTAAACAAGCAGTTTGCGTATAGTAGCGCCGCTGAGTCAGCCGCAGCCCCATCGTTAATACAGGAAAAGTATGATCGCTAACCACCCTGAACGTGAGCAGTTTCGCCTGGAAAATGTGCTTTTTGCGCTCGGCAACCCGCTGCGGCTGGCCATCATCAGGCGCCTGGCCGACGGCAGTGAAATGAGCTGCAACACGCTGCGTCCGCAGGAGGTGGCGAAATCGACCATGACCCATCACTGGCGCGTGCTGCGCGACAGCGGCGTGGTGTGGCAGCGCCCGCAGGGGCGGGAGAATATGATTTCACTGCGCCGCGAGGACCTGGATATCTGTTTTCCCGGCTTGCTGGATACGCTGTTGCAGGTGATGCAGCAGGCCGAGTAGTGGCGTTTTGCCGGATGGCGGCTTAACGGTATAGCGACCGGTCTGTTGCACTTTTACTGGTGCCGGATGGCGGCTAACGCCTTATCCGGCCTACGCAAACCGAATGCATGCTGTTTTGTAGGCCGGATAAGCGCAGCGCCATCCGGCAACCTTCACTGCGCCGGCAACACAATATTGCTGCCCGCCAGCGTCCCCATCTGGTTGTAAATCGCACAAGCGGCGTCCACCAGCGGCATTGCCAGCGCCGCACCGCTGCCCTCGCCTAAACGCATCTCCATCGAGATATAGGGCTCAAGACCGAGCGCTGCAAGAGCAATACGCGCCCCTTTTTCGGCGGAGAGATGAGAGGGAATCAGATAAGGTTTTACCTGCGGCGCTACCCGGCACGCCGCCAGCGCAGAGGCGTAAGAGAGAAAACCATCCAGCACCACCGGCAGCCCGCAGGAGGCGGCGCCGAGCATCACGCCGGTCATCCCGAGCAGATCGTAGCCACCCACTTTTGCCAGCACATCCAGCCCGTCGGTCGCATCCGGCTGATTAATGGCAAGCGCCCTGCTCACCACCTGCACTTTATGATCCCATAATGATTCCGGCAGATTGGCACCGAGACCGACCACTGCCTCCGGCGCACTCCCGGTTAGCACGCTGACAACCGCTGCGGCTGGCGTGGTGTTGGCCATTCCCAGCTCGCCAACGCCAAACAGTTTCACCCCCTGTACCGCAAGCTGGCGGGTGTAACGCACTGTCGAGAGCAACACCGCTTCCGCTTGTTCAGTGGTCATTGCCGGGCCGCTGGCGATATTCCCGCTGCCGCGCGCGACCTTCATAGTGATAAGCCCCGCAATCGGCTCCGCGTCAATCCCGACATCCAGCACATGCACCTTCGCCCCGGCCTGCGCCGCCAGCACGCACACGCCAGTGTTGGCCTGCACCATGTTCGCCGCCTGAATGGCGGTCACGGCCTTCGGCGAGACCGTCACGCCTTCATGCCAGACGCCGTGATCGGCGCACAGCACAATCAGCGCTTTCTCATCGACCCGCAGCTCGCCCTTAAGGCCGGGCATTCCCGCTAATTGAGCCGCCAGCGACTCGAGCCGCCCGAGGCTGCCAACCGGCTTAAGTAAGCCATCGAGGTGCTGCCGGGCGCGCACCATCGCCGCCTCGTCAGGGGCCGGAATGAGATCTAATATCGTCGCTAATGTCTGCATTACGTCTCTCGTTAAGGGATCAGAGTAGCGCCAACAGGAAGATAACTTCGCCAAGCTCAATCGCCGCGCCGAGGGTGTCACCGGTCTGACCGCCAAGGGTGCGCTTGAGCAACCAGCCGAGCAGGTAAATCGCTACCATGGTGACCAGCAGCGCCAGCACGCCCTGCGCGCCGAGCAACGCCGCGGCTAACAGCGTGGTGATGATTAAGGTGACAAAGGTATCTCTGCCGGAAACTTTGCCAATAAACAGATTGCCCAGCCCTTCGTCGCGGGCGTAGCGGTGACCGAACATCAGTAACACCGAGCAGCCGCGTCCGGCAGCACAGGCCGCCGCCAGCGCCGCTATCATCGGCGTATCGCGCAGGTGCAGTTCGCTGAGCACAAGGATTTTTGCCACCAGCACAAACACCAGCGCCAGCCCGCCATGGGTGCCGAGCCTGCTATCGCGCATAATCTCCAGCATGCGCTCGCGTCGGCGGGCCGAGAAAACGCCATCGCAGGTATCTGCCAGACCATCGAGATGGAAACCGCCGGTCAGCAACGCCAGCGCCAGCACGCTCAACAGTGCCGCCAGCGGTGCACCGCACCAGGTGTGCAAGACCATGAAAAGTAGCCCGCTCAGGCCGCCGAGCAGCAGGCCGACCAGCGGAAAAGTGGTGATCCCACGCACATAATCCGCCCCATCCAGCCCCTGTACCCAGCGGCCCGGCACCGGAATGCGGCTGATAAACGACAATGTGGCGAAGAACAACTTGATCATTTTATTTTCACTCCAATTCCCGATACCACCAGCCAGACCCCATCGGCGGCCTGCGCCAGCCGCTGATTAACGCGCCCGGCAATATCACGAAAGTGCCGCGCCAGACGGTTTTCCGGCACGATCCCCATCCCAACTTCATTGGTTACTATCACCACCGGGGAGGGGCAGTCGTGGCAGGCAGCTATCAGGGCGTCGATCTCCTGCTGCACCTGCGCCTCCAGCGCGGCGTAATCCCATTTTTCGGCATCGTCGCTGCCGCCAAAGGCGAAGAGCAGATTAGTCACCAGCGTCGTGATGCACTCCAGCACGATCGCCTCATCCGGATCGTTTTGCGCGGTGATGATATTGCTTAACTGCTGCCAGCGCTCCTCCGTGCGCCAGTGTGCCGGGCGGCTCTGGCGATGATGGGCAATGCGCGCGGCCATCTCTTCATCAAAAATTTGCGCGGTAGCGATATACAACACCCGCGGCGCGGGGCTGGCTAACGATTCGGCGTGGCGGCTTTTGCCGCTGCGCGCGCCGCCGGTGACAAGCGTTAACATGCGGACTCCTGATGATATTTTGAATGTCCTGATGTGCGATCTGCGCGGCGCATTTTACCACTCTGCAAACAGAGAAAGGCCTGGTTTTTATGGGTGATAAAGAAAAAAGGAGGAAGAAAAGTGGAATGTGTGGAGAAAAAAGAGGACGGTGAGAGGCGATGCTCTCACCGCGCAGGCGCTTACTCGGCTTTGTGTTCGACCGACTTCAGTTCGCCCATGGTTTTCAGTTTCTTAGAGATTTCACGGCGCTCTTTCGACAGCTCGGCGTTTTTGATGATGTAGTCATCAACGCGATCTTCGTAGTCGGTACGCATGCTGGCGATAATCCCCTGAATGGCTTCAACGCTCATGCCCGGCTTGATGTAGTCGCTGAGGTTGTCCAGCAGCAGAACGCGTTTCTGGTTATCACGGATCTTTTTCTCAACGTCCTGAATTTCGCGCTGCAGTTTGTTTTTGCGACGGAACAGACGCACAAATTCCAGAACGTCCTGGAATGAAGGCTTGGTTGTTTCCATTTTGACACCCCTGATTAATTGAGATTCGGATTCGTTAAGGCCATCACCTGAGAGGCAAACCTACCCAAAGCAGTGGCATATGACAATAAGTTTTCCTGCTGGCTATCATAACCGCAAATATAGCTGAATCGAAACAACCTGACACCCCGAGGCGGTTATTAGCCGTTTATTTGCGCAGCGCCCGGCAGATCAAATGCGATAACAACTCCAGCTGGCGCGCCAGCTCCATGCTGAGCCAGACATAGCCGTGAATCGAGGTTTCCGTCACCGCATCACCCTGATGTTCGCCAATCAACTGCCGCAGCTCGGCGACGATATCGTTAAGCTTTTCCGTGTTCGCCAGGATCGGCTGCGGGTTGCCCTCATAGAGCGCGTGAGCGATTGTGAGCAGCGTCTGCTGGGTCATCTGCTGCGTCTCTTGCAGCGTGCTGGCGTTAATCATCACAAAGTGGCTGGCGCGAGAACTCCAGTGGGCGTTGATTTGCAGCTCCAGCATGCAGACCATATTGCGGCTGACGGTCTGGATAGCCTCGAAGATCGCTTTCTGAATATGGGTCTCTTTGCAGGCGGGCGTAATCAGCCCGCGCATCTTTACCACGTCGTTGAGGATTTTTTGCAGATGTTTTTCCAGCCGTGGCCGTTCCACCAGATTGCGCGAGAAACCGCCCTGATAGACGCGGTTAAAGGCCGTAACGTAGTTCGCCATTTGAATGCGCCAGTGCAAAAAGGCGCGCTGCGGCCAGATGCCGGTAAAGAGCATGGCGAGGAGCGAACCGATAATCACATCGCCACCGCGCCACAGCGCCGTATGCATATCGCCGCTAGGCCCACCCACGACGACCGCAAGGGTGATCCCAATCAGCAGCGCCTGGTAAGGTTTTTTGCCGAGCGCCAGCCAGCCGCAGAGAAACATGGCGGCGGCGCACCACAACAGCATCAGCGGCAGAGAGTAAAGCTCCAGCTTTAACGCCACCAGCCCCAGCACCGCGCCGAAAATGGTGCCGCCGATGCGCTCAAAGGCGCGCGGTACCACGTTGCCCCAGAAGGAGATGGGCCCCATCAGCACCACCAGCGTAATCAACGGCCAGGTACCCTCCGGCACATTGAGCAGGCGGATAAGCAAAAAGGTGAGGATAAACGCCAGCGCGATACGCACGCCGTGCACCACGCGGTAGTGGCGATAGAGTCGAATTTCAAAGGGGCTGAGGGATTTGTCGCGACGCACAGCCAGGCTCCGGGTTAAAAAGAGAGGCGCAATTGTAGCGGTATTTTTTCGCACCGATGCCCTGTCAGGACAAAAAAAGAGGCCGCAAGCATCACTCTCACGGCCTTTTTTTACCCTGCCCTGCTTTAGTGGGCGTTCGGCTCGACGGGGATATACATTTCGATATCCCAGAAACCGTCGCCCTTACCGTCGTTCTGGTAGATCTCAAAACAGGGTCCGGCACCAATCTGCACCGAGCTGTCACCCAACAGTTCGTCGAAAAAGAGGTTCCAGCTGCCTTCAAAATCTTCGTTGTAGACCCGCGCGCTCATCACCGCGTAATGGCCGCCGGGAATGTCAGTGGTAATCACGCCCGCGCTGTTAACAGGCACCTGGAAGTCACGCTCAACGGTGATGGCGACATCGCAGCGCAGCTTTTCCGGTGGCACTTCATCGGGGTTATCGTAATAGACGCTGACCCACTCCAGCGGCTGGATCTGGTTATGCTCGACCCACAGCAATAACTGCTGGAAGCCCTGCTTCACCTTCTCTTCCCACGGCCCCACCAGATGAAACCCGGCGATACGGCGCTGCTCTGCTTGCTTAACGTTGTAGCCCATCGTGACCTCTTGCGCGTTACTGTTTGTCTGTACAGTATATCTACCCGGCGACCATCAGGCTTGCCGCACGCGTCAATTATGCGAGCAGACTCGCAAGCCTGCCACTCTGCCCGCAAGATGGTCACCCTTTATGGTGCAGGTAGTCGCTCAGTCGGGAGAAGAGCCCGCCTTTGCCGACGCTCTCCAGCGCCACCAGCGGCATTTTGGCAATCACCTTATCGCGGTCATAAAGCTGGATTTCACCGACGCGCTGATGGGCGGCAAGCGGCGCTTCCAGCTCTTTACTGTCCAGCACATATTTGGCTTTGATGTTTTGCAGCTCCGCTTTCGGCAGCACCAGCCAGCGGTCCTCATTGGTGCCGACAGCAATCTGCTCTTTATCGCCGTACCAGACGCGTTCGCTGCCCACTTTTTTGCCGTTACGCAGGATCTCTACCGTATCAAAGTTCTGCTGGCCCCAGTGCAACAGCTTGCGCGCCTGCTCTTCGCGCCCTTTCGGGCTATCTGCGCCCATGATCACCGCGATCAAACGGCGTTGACCATTAACGCTTGAGGCAATCAGGTTAAAGCCCGCGCCGGAGGTGTGGCCGGTCTTCAACCCATCGACATTCAGGCTTTTATCCCACAGCAGCCCGTTGCGGTTCTGCTGGGTGATGCCGTTCCACGTCAGGCTCTTTTCGCTGTACATGTGATAGAAGTCCGGCTCGCCGTGAATAATGGCGCGCGATAACACCGCCAGATCGTAGGCCGAGCTGTGCTGCCCCGGCGCATCCAGGCCGTGTACCGTTTCGAAGTGGGTATCACGCAGATTCAGTTTCTGCACATAGTCGTTCATCATCGCCACGAACTGCGGCTGCCCGCCAGCGACGTGATCCGCCAGCGCCACGCAGGCGTCATTTCCGGAATCGACAATCAGCCCACGGCTCAGATCGCGCACCGTCAGGCGATCGCCCGGCTTAAGGAACATCAGTGACGAGCCGGCAAACACCGGGTTGCCCTGCGCCCAGGCATCTTTGCCAACTGTAACCACGTCGTCCGCACTGATGCGATGGCTATCAATGGCGCGATCGACGACATAGCCGGTCATCAATTTGGTGAGACTCGCCGGATTACGCTGCTGATGCTCTTGCCCCGCAGTTAAGATTTGCCCGGTCGTATAGTCCATCAATACCCATGATCCGGCCTGCACCGCCGGGGGCTGAGGGGCAAATGGGAGGTCGTCGGCCTGAGCGCAATGGACGCTCACCGCCAACAATGAAGCAGCAAACAAACGGCGTTTCAATGAAATATCCTCAATACATCGGAAAGGGGCGTCCTTTGTACGGAACTTCGTGTGTCGTTACCTGGCAAAATTGCAAAGAAATGTGACATAAATCATTTTTAAGCCCCTGTTTTTGCGAGTTGCGCCGTAAGCTGGCACGGTTTTTCTTCGGCACACGGGCGACGATGGTTTACCATAGTCGGCATACTTTCTGACAGGATGAGCTTCTGGTGTCTGATTCCCCGGCAACCCCGACATTTCTTTTTCATGATTACGAGACCTTCGGAACCAGCCCCGCGCTGGATCGCCCGGCGCAATTCGCCGCGCTGCGCACCGATGCCGATTTCACGACCATCGGCGAGCCGGAAGTCTTCTACTGCAAACCCGCCGATGACTATCTCCCCCAGCCTGAAGCGGTGCTGATCACCGGCATTACCCCGCAGGTGGCGCGCGCCAAAGGTGACAACGAAGCGGCGTTTGCTAAACGCATTCATGACCTCTTCACCGTGCCAAATACCTGCGTGGTGGGTTACAACAACGTCCGTTTTGATGATGAAGTGACGCGCAATATTTTTTACCGCAACTTCTACGATCCCTACGCCTGGAGCTGGCAAAACCACAACTCCCGCTGGGATCTGCTGGATGTGATGCGCGCCTGCTACGCTCTGCGCCCGGAAGGGATCAACTGGCCGGAAAATGAGGAGGGGCTACCGAGCTTCCGCCTTGAGCATCTGACCAAAGCGAACGGCATTGAGCACAGCAACGCCCACGACGCGATGGCGGATGTCTATGCCACCATCGCCATGGCACAGCTGGTGAAAGCGAAGCAGCCGAAGCTGTTTGCCTATCTCTATAGCCATCGCAGCAAGCAGAAGTTGGCGACCTTGATTGATGTGCCGCAGATGAAACCGCTGGTGCATGTCTCCGGCATGTTTGGCGCGGCGCGCGGCAACACCAGCTGGGTTGCGCCGCTGGCGTGGCATCCGGAAAACCGCAACGCGGTGATTATGGTCGATCTGGCGGGCGATATGTCGCCGCTGGTGGAGCTGGACGCCGATGCATTGCGTGAGCGCCTCTATACGCCGAAGAGCGAGCTGGGCGATGACGCGGCGGTGCCGGTCAAGCTGGTGCATCTCAACAAGTGCCCGGTGCTGGCGCAGGCCAACACGTTGCGACCAGAAGATGCCGAGCGACTCGGTATCGATCGCCAGCGCTGTCTCGATAATTTACAGATCCTGCGCGACCACCCGCAGGTTCGCGAGAAAGTGCTGGCGATCTTCGCCGAAGCGGAGCCATTTGTGCCGTCAGAGAATGTCGACGCGCAGATCTACAACGGCTTTTTCAGCGATGCCGATCGTGCGGCAATGAAAATCCTGCTCGAGACCGAGCCGCGCAACTTACCGGCGCTCGATATCACGTTTGCCGACGGGCGCATTGAGAAACTGCTGTTTAACTACCGGGCGCGCAACTTCCCCGGCACGCTCGATGAAGAGGAGCAGCAGCGCTGGCTGGCGCACCGGCGCGAGATCTTTACCCCGGAGTTTTTGCAACGCTATGCCGAAGAGTTGCAGGCGCTGTTCCAGCAGTATGATGGGGACAGTGAGAAACAGGCGCTGTTGAAAGCGCTGTGGCAGTACGCTGAAGAGATTGTCTGAAAGTCGCCCTCCCGTACGCGGGAGGGCCTGCGGCTTACGCCTTCTGGACGGTGATGCTCCAGGCGGCATCACCCACCTGCTGGTAATCCGTAATGGTGTGCCCCTCTTCTGCCGCCCACTGAGGAATCGCTTCCGTCGCCTGGGTGCAGTCGAACTCAATCACCAGTTCATCGCCGCTGTGCATCTCTGCCAGCGCCGCTTTTGCTTCAATCAGTGGGAACGGGCATACCTGCGTTACCACATCGAGTTTTTTAACTGCCATAACAGCTCCTGTTTATTTAGGCCACAGCCGCGGCAAGCTTCGCTTTGCGCTGCGGACGAACATATAAAAACCATGACGCGGTCCATACGCCAAGGATCATAAATACCAGACCGATCCAGCCCTGCCAGGTCATCATCGCCGTCATCACCAGGCCGTTACCGATAGAGCACCCGCCTGCCATACTGGCACCGACGCCCATCAACAGCCCACCAAAGCCGCTGCGCAGCGTGGTTTGCGCATCCGCGGCGCGCACGCGGAACTCGCGGCTGGCTTTCGCGGCAATCAGCGATCCCAGGAAGATACCCAGCACCAGGAAGACGCCCCAGTTCAGCACTTTGCTCTGGCCTGCCACCAAAAATTGCAGAATGTTGGCGGTCGGTGAGGTGATGCCAAGACCAAACATACGCCCGGTAGCTTCGCTCAGCGGCCACGCCAGCAGCGCAATCAGGCCGATCAGTACGGCGGTGACAAACGGATGCCAGCGCTTCTCAAACAGAATGTGCGCAAGGCCGGTTCTGCGCGGCGGCAAAGAGGCCACTTTCAGCTTCGGTTTGCGCAGCTCTTTAGCTACCACCCACAGGGTCACCGCCACCAGCAGCACAACCAGCGGCCAGACGGAGAAGCCAAAGGTCTCGGCTATTGAGTTGTGTTCGGTGCTGTAGGTTTTCAACAGCTGGTTGAGGCCCGCGGCGTTCGGCGAGCGCATCACAGCGCTCATCACCATATAGGTAAAGAGCGCAATCCAGCTGCCGATCAGCCCCTCCCCGGCGCGATACCAGGTTCCGGTCGCACAACCTCCTGCGTAGACGATGCCGAGCCCGAAAATATAGCCGCCCACCACCGTGCCAAGCCACGGGAAAGCGCCGGCGTCATACTGCACCACGCCCGCCTGAATCAGGGCGAAAACCCCCACGCTCTGGATCGCAATCGCGATCAGCAGGGCATAAAACATGCGGTTATTTTTCGCGATGTACATGTCGCGAAAGCCGCCGGTGAGGCAGAAACGGCCCCGCTGCATCACAAAGCCGAGCAGCGCGCCGCAGATCAATCCACTTACAATCATTGAGAACATAACGGTAATAGCGTCCGGAAAAACAAGATCGCAAATTATTCACAAGCAGCCGGGCAGGAACCAATAACAAAATGGTCTAGCATAGGGTGTTTTGTTATTAGCGGCGGGTGGAAGAGCGAAGGCGAAAAAAAACCGGAGGCGTGGCCTCCGGTTCTGTTATCTGTCTGAGCAGATATTACTGGGTGATATCTTCGTACTGCGGCACCGGGTTACGGAAGCTGCGGGTCACGCAGGCCAGGTAAACCAGACCAATCGCGCCCCAGATAAGACCCAGCACCATCGAGCTCTCTTCGAGGTTAACCCACAGCGCACCGACTGTCAGCGCGCCGCAGACCGGCAGCACCAGGTAGTTGAAGTGGTCTTTCAGCGTTTTGTTACGCTTCTCGCGGATCCAAAACTGGGAGATCACCGACAGGTTAACGAAGGTGAAGGCCACCAGCGCACCGAAGTTGATCAGCGCCGTGGCGGTGACCAGATCGAAGTTAATCGCCAGCAGCGCAATTGCGCCAACCAGCAGCACGTTCCATGCCGGAGTGCGCCATTTCGGATGCACATAGCCGAAGAAGCGTGTCGGGAAGACGCCGTCACGGCCCATTACGTACATCAGACGGGAAACGCCCGCGTGTGCCGCCATACCGGATGCCAGTACGGTAACGCTTGAGAAAATCAGCACGCCCCACTGGAAGGTTTTACCCGCAACGTAGAGCATGATTTCCGGCTGCGACGCGTCCGGATCTTTAAAGCGCGAGATATCCGGGAAGTAGAGCTGCAGGAAGTAAGAGGCCACGATAAAGACCACGCCGCCCAGCAGTGCGGTGAGGAAGATCGCGCGCGGAATTACGCGCTCGGCGTCTTTAGTCTCTTCAGAAAGAGAAGAGATGCCGTCGAAGCCGAGGAACGAGAAGCAGAGGATCGTCGCACCGGTGATCATCGGCACCACATGCGCGCCTTCAGACCAGAACGGACGGGTGCTGGTCAGCGTGCCTGCGCCTTCGCCGTGCGACACACCATAAATGATAAGCCCGACGATGACGGCAACGATGCCCATCTGCAGGATCACGATCAGGGTGTTGAAGTTCGCCACGGTCTTGATGCTGCGCAGGTTGGAGATGGTCATAAAGGCCACCAGCGCCACCACGAACAGCCACGACGGAACCGAAGGCACCAGCGCTTCAAAGTAAATTTTCGCCAGCAGAATGTTGATCATCGGCATGAACAGGTAGTCCAGCAGCGATGACCAGCCCACCATAAAGCCTACGGCCGGGGAGATGGATTTCTGCGCGTAGGTATAGGCGGAGCCTGCCGACGGGAAGCGGCGCACCAGTTTACCGTAGCTCAGGGCAGTAAAGAGAATCGCGACCAGGGCAAACGCGTAGGCGGTTGCCACATGACCATCGGTCAGGCCGGAGACGATACCAAACGTATCGAACAGCGTCATCGGCTGCATATAGGCAAGGCCCATCATTACAACCGGAATCAGCGTAAGGGTCTTACGCAATTCCACGCGAGAGGTTTTTGGAGTAACGTTATGCGACATGGCTAACCCCCATAACGGCGGTGGCCGTCGCAAAAGCAAAATATTGCCCCATTTGTGTTCTTTCCTCAGCGACAACGACTGTCGGTTTTTAAATGTGTATCTATCCGGTACGAAGCCCGGCCTCTTTTATTGAATGACGTTTTGCTTGCAAAAAAATAACCGACGCGTTGAACGTCGGTTAATCTTCTCATTTTTTGCAGCGGCATATTCTGCACCAGGTTGAAGCACAATGACAATACAATGCAGGCCGCCCTACCAGATTACCGTGTCTAACTGACTGATTTTTGGGCTGTCGAACGACTATTAATCATTCTAATAGCATTTTTTGCAAAAGCCGCTGCATAAAACAGGTTCTCTCCCCTGCTTCATCCCTTAGCCGAAGTAGAGTCTGAAAGCGAAATCGCTCTCGTTTTGCCGCTGCCCATCCACGATGGCATCACCGTCTTTATAGAGATCATAGACCACGGGTCCATATTTGCTGCCCGCGTAGGCAGGAAATTCTGTGACGTCGCTTTTTGCCGCCCACCAGGTAACAGCGCTGTTTTCATCCGCATCCGCTGAAGTGAGCTGCAACAGATAGCGTTCGCCCGGTTTTAGCTCAACCTTCGGGAAGGACGCCGCCACCCAAGAGTTATCGGCTATGGTTGCCGCATCAATGTTTTGTTGGGACAAGAGATGGCCGTCAGCGGTGAGTAATGAGACGGTCAGCGTGGAATGAGCGACGCGCGAGTATGTACCGATCACCATCTCGGCTTTGAGCAAACGCGTGGAGCGTGCAGTAAATGACTGCTGAAAAACGCGGCCTTTGATCAAGCCACCATAGGTGATTTGACCTGTGTTCTGCGCAACGTAGAGATCGTGTATCACGGCAGGGTCGGCGTATACCCTCGCCCATGAAGGGTAAAGACTGGCCAGCGCCATTGAGGTCATCACAACCAGAGTTACGCTGCTAAGGAGTTTGCTTTTGAGAAGGTCAAACGCCACAGCGATACACAACGCGAAGGCAGATAAGAAACCGAAGAAGTATCTGGCCTGCAGTGCGCCCTGATAACCAGTGCGCAGATGCAAATTGCGCAACGTCGCGAAATAAAAAATCATAAAGAGGATGAAGGCAATAATCATCGTCAGCGACGTCCTCTGCGCAGCTGATTTTGCTTTAGCGAAGAGGGTCAATCCGGCGACACTAATCAGCACTACCAGCAACAACCACTTAAGCAGATCAATACGCAGCAGCGAATCCTCAAACCCACCATGGCCATAAGGCTGGGTTAAGGTGTAAATATTCCCGCCAAGGAAAAGCTGCAGGTAATCAAGCAGATCCAGACGTACCGCATCAGGGTTCATCGTCTGGAACATCACATCCGGTCCTTTCTGCGGCGAAGGAAAAAACGAACCGTAGAGATGGTGGATAACAAAATAGTAGCCAAGCACGACGATGAGCGTTATTGCGGGAATAAGATAATCACCGCGCCGGGAGCGGATAAGCAGCTCTTTCCAGGCCCGCAGAAAAATCAAGAAATGAACGGCAAACAGGCAAATGACAACCAGGGCTGCGGTGGCCTTGGATAAGGCCGCGATTGCACCACCAATAAACAGACCAGCAAGGATGCTGCGGCTCGCCTGCGGCTCTTTTACGCGAACCAGTGCGTAAAGAAAAACGGAGCAGCCCAGGAAGCTTATAGGATCGTTACTCACCGAGGCGCAGAGCAGCGGAAACATGGGTAAGAGCATAAACATGGTCATACCCGTGAAAATTGCCCACGAAGAACAGCCCACTTTTTTTAAGGTTTTGAAGGTTATCACCAGGATTAGCGCGCCGATAACCATGTTAATCATCTGAGCCGCTATGGCCGCATGTGGCTGCAGGCCAAAGAGACGGATAACGTACCCTGAAAGCAAATAGTAGAGTGCAGGGTGATTCAGATGATTATATTTATCCCCGGTGATGTAGAGGCCATGACGATAATCAGGAAAGCCGTTTTTAATAACGTCATTGACATAGCCCATGTGCCCGATAGCATCGGGAAAAGCCGTGAACGGGTAGCTAAATAAATAGCCAAAAGATATCGCCAGAAATAAAGAAATAAGCGCGATTAAAATGACATTATCTCTGTTAACAACCTTGTCGTTGTCTGTGATGGTCATGATTGCAAACCTCTTTTTGCAGCAACGGAAGCAAAATAAAACAAGACATCTCCTGCCAGCGTAATGATCCGATTCAGTAAAGCGGCGATGATCACCTCAGACTGTGGCAAGTGAATCAATAGCATCACCAGCACAGCTTCCCTGACACCAATACCTGCCGGGGCGCCGGGCGTCACCAGCCCCACCAGCCAGGCAACAATAAATGCGCTAGTGATAGTAATAAACATGGGGAAACCCTTCACGGAAGCGGGGTCGAGATAATACAAAACACTGTAAAAAAGTATGCCGGTAACGATTAAATAGGTGCCCTGTAAAATGAGGCTGGTGAAAATAGTCGCGTTATAAAACAGCGTCAATATAAGCACCGCAACCATACAGGCAAACAAAAACCATGACATGGCCGGAGTTATAAAAGAGAAAATATGCGGCAGCATTAACGTGGTGAAAGCGCAGCCACAAAACACTAACAGGAGTAACTCCATCACGATGGACTTAGCGACTGCCTGCGCGCGAAGGTTATAACGCATGGCGACAATCTGTCTTCCTGCGAACTGAAAAACATTTCCTGGAATGTACTTAGCGAGCTGTGACAATCCGTATATTACCAGGGTTGTTTTAACATCGACGCTCTGCCCGTTCACGCCGAGTATTTTTTTCCATGCTACCACCAGCAACATCACTGATAACCCTGAAGCTCCGGCCAATATCACCAAGAGCACAAATAACGAGGGTGAAAGTGCGATTTCTGACAACTGCCCGGCATAGGTACGAAAACGCAGGATAAGAAAAACAATCCCCGCGATGGCTAACACATTCCCGCAAAGCCCTAAGAATTTACTGAGCTTCAACGATCTTTCCTTTTCTGGCACAGCACCATCGTCCAGGGGAAAGGTGAAGCCACGCTGATAATATCAAAATGCTGACCAACAAATTTCAGGAAACTCTTTTTCGACCAGTGCTGAAGATGTCCAGGTGTATTGCCGAAGCTGGAGAGATATTTTCCACGCGCCATGTTAAGCGCACACCATATGGGTTCACGCGGCACGCTGAGAATAACGTAATTCTCTGCCACTTCACTCAGTTTCCTGATGCCGAGTTGCGGATCTTCTAAATGTTCAAGAACTTCGCAACATACGATTAAATCCGCGGCGTCACGATCCTTATCCAAATCATAGATGCTTTTAACGCTGAAACTCTCCTGTGCCAGATTGCTTGCGCTGGCATTTGCTTTAGCAATATTAATGACTTCATTTGAGAAATCGCATCCGCGCGCATTCAGACCGCTGGCATTCCATTTATTGACCCAAAAACCCTCCCCACATCCAATTTCATGAATGTTAGTCGGGTTGGCTTTTTCAACAAACGAAGAGAGCGCCTGATCGAAGCCGTTCATCATCCACTTGACTATCGGATTTTTGGAGCCGTATTTATCAAATGTATTGCCAAAAACAATCCCGTCTTCTTTTTGCCCACCAGAGACATTAAAATTCTTATTACTCATTTTCATTACCTTTTAATTTGACGTTTATCTGCTTGGTTGTAAAACGCAGATCTTCGATCAGCTTTCGATTTGCAGCCAGCAGATCGGCAATGAAGGCGATAAGTATTGTCTGAAATCCAACGATCAGCAAAACAGAGGCGAGGATCAGCGACTGAATATGCCCTTCGCCTCCACCCGTGAGAAATTTAAACAGGAATCTTAGACCGATCAGCACGCCCAGAGAAAAAACTATTGCACCTAAACTGCCAAAAAAACGAAATGGACGATAGATGACAAATATTCGGATGATGGTGACAATACTTCTTTTTATATATGAAAAAATATTTTTCACTAATCTGGAGGGACGCAAATCCTCATTCACCCGGACATCGACCGAGGTGAGAGTGATGTTTTTCTGACCTGCCTGAATAATAGTTTCCAGGGTGTAGGTGTAATCGTTAAATACGATTATTTTTTGCGCTGTTTCCCGTGATAACGCCCTGAAGCCGCTGGGCGCATCCGGAATATTGGTTTTACTGGCCATGCGAACAACCCAGCTGCCTATTTTTTGTAGCGCTTTCTTTATCGGAGAAAAATGATCGATCGTCGCGATAGGACGAGCGCCAATGACCATTTCAGCACGACGTTCGAGTATTGGCGCAATCAGCAAAGGGATATCATCGGCACAGTATTGGTTATCAGCATCGGTGTTGACAATAATGTCCGCACCCAGCTCCAGGCAGGCATCAAGACCGGTAGTAAATGCGCGCGCCAGACCTTTATTGCCGGTATGTCTGACAATATGGTGAACGCCATTTTCCTGCGCCACTCTGACGGTGTCGTCCGTACTTCCGTCATCAATGATTAGCCACTCGACGGTATCAACGCCGTTAATCTCTTTCGGAAGTGCTTGTAGCGCGATGGCCAACGTTTCGGCTTCGTTGTAACAAGGGATCTGAATAATTACTTTCACAAAATTGCCCTTAATCCGACCAGTAAAAATAGAAAATGTCACGGTAATCTTTTAACTCACGATGCAGCGTGTGAGCTTTTCTTAACGTTCTGGGTGACATCAAAAAATTTTTTATGATTTTAAAACTTCTCCAAAGGCATCATTAGCGGATCAGGATAGAGATACTCAAAACCCAGCTCATTACAGATGCGGCTACCATCCACCTCTTTCCCCCTACCCGGCTCGCTGGATTTAACAAAATTTGGCGGCTCCAGCCCCAGTTTTTTGGCCATCGCAGGGTAAAAGATCTCTCGCACAGGATGCTCAGGAGAGCAGAGATTATAAATGTGTCCACCTTTGGGGGATAGCAGCAATAACGTAATGGCAGAGATAACGTCCTCCAGATGAACCAGATTGATCACATGTCCACCATTCGGCGCGGTTTTTCCAGCCAGAAAACGTCCCGGATGGCGCGCGGGGCCCACTAATCCTGCCAGGCGCAAAATGTCAACCTGAGTCCCCGGCAAGTTGTGCAGCCAGTCCTCCAGCTCTTTTAACACGCGGCCGCTGGCGGTGACGGGCTCCCGGGGGGTAGTCTCTTTCACCACGCCCGAAAAATCGCCATACACGGAAGTGGAGCTGGTGAAGATAATGCGCGGAATGCGGTGCGCCAGCGCGCTGTCGACAATCTCCTGCATCGCCTGCAGATAGAACTCCTCGCCTGGGCCGCTGCGCCGGGCCGGTAGCGTAATGACCAGCGCGTCGACATTCATCAACGCATCGAGATCCTCCGGGTCACAGACCAGTTCCGGTTCGAGCTTAAGCAGATAGCTTTCAATACCGCACATGCGCGCCGCCTCGACGCCATCTTCCGTGGTCTTACTGCCGGTCACATGCCAGCCTCGCGCCATTAACGAGAGCGCCAGCGGCATCCCCAACCAACCTAACCCGACAATTGCGACTTTTTTCATGCCTCTCCCCTGCGAACAGCCTGCGAATACCATTAGGCTACGTCAGCCCTCACCCAGTGACAATTCCTAGAGTGAATATGAAATGATTTAATCATAAAAAAAAAGCCCTTGCCTTCAACGACCAAACTGGTTTACGGTAATTGCCAACATATGAATAAGCATTCATCGAGAATTTTATGAACCGCGTTCCATTTAAACACCACCATCATCACCATCACCCTGACTAGTCTTTCAGGCGATGTGTGCTGGAAGAGAGTCAGATCTTCCAGTGGTGCATGAACGCAAAGAGAGCCCCCGGAAGATCATCTTCCGGGGGCTTTTTTTTGGACAATTTTTAGCAGGATCACAGAGGACAACAGAATGTTAGATAACTCGCGTTTACGCATAGCTATTCAGAAATCCGGCCGTCTTAGTGATGATTCACGCGAACTGCTGGCCCGCTGCGGGATCAAGATCAACCTGCACACCCAGCGCTTAATCGCCCTCGCGGAAAATATGCCGATCGATATTCTGCGTGTACGCGATGACGATATTCCGGGCCTGGTGATGGATGGCGTGGTCGACCTCGGCATTATTGGCGAGAACGTTTTAGAAGAAGAGCTGCTGACCCGCCGCGCGCAGGGCGAAGATCCGCGCTACTTCACCCTGCGCCGCCTCGATTTTGGCGGCTGCCGCCTGTCGCTGGCAACGGCGGTAGATGAAGCCTGGGATGGCCCGCTGTCGCTCAACGGCAAGCGCATCGCCACCTCCTACCCTCACCTGCTGAAACGCTACCTCGATCAGAAAGGCGTCTCCTTTAAATCCTGTCTGCTGAATGGCTCGGTCGAAGTCGCCCCGCGCGCCGGTCTGGCGGATGCGATTTGCGATCTCGTCTCGACCGGCGCAACGCTGGAAGCGAACGGCCTGCGCGAAGTCGAAGTGATCTACCGCTCGAAAGCCTGCCTGATCCAGCGCGATGGCGAAATGCCGGAGGCCAAACAGCAGCTGATCGACAAACTGCTGACCCGAATTCAGGGCGTGATTCAGGCGCGCGAGTCGAAATACATCATGATGCACGCGCCGAGCGAGCGTCTGGACGAGGTTATCGCCCTGCTGCCGGGCGCTGAGCGCCCGACTATTCTGCCGCTGGCAGGCGATCAGCAGCGTGTGGCGATGCACATGGTCAGCAGCGAAACGCTCTTCTGGGAGACCATGGAGAAGCTGAAAGCGCTGGGCGCCAGCTCCATCCTGGTGCTGCCGATTGAGAAGATGATGGAGTAAGGCCTCGCTGTGTGCGGCCTGCGGTCCCGTTTGCCAGATAAGGAAAAGAGTATGAGCTTTAACACCATCATCGACTGGAACAGCTGTAGTGAAGAGGAGCAGCGCGCCCTCTTGCTGCGCCCGGCGATCTCCGCCTCCGAAAGCATTACCCGTACGGTCGCAGAGATTATTGAAGAAGTTCGCGCGCGCGGCGACGACGCCCTGCGCGCCTTCAGCGCGAAGTTCGACAAAACCCAGGTCGACGCGCTGAAAGTGACCACGCAACAGATTGAAGAAGCCAGCGCCCGCCTGGGCGACGAGATCAAACAGGCGATGGCGGTGGCGGTAAAGAACATCGACACCTTCCACACCGCGCAAATTCTGCCAACCGTGGATGTGGAAACCCTGCCTGGCGTGCGCTGCCAGCAGGTAACCCGCCCGATTGACTCGGTGGGGCTCTATATTCCCGGCGGCTCTGCGCCGCTCTTCTCGACGGTGTTAATGCTGGCGACCCCGGCGCGCATCGCAGGCTGCCGCAAAGTGGTGCTCTGCTCACCGCCGCCTATCGCCGATGAAATCCTCTACGCCGCGCAGCTGTGTGGCGTGCAGGCGGTCTATCAGGTCGGCGGCGCGCAGGCAATTGCCGCTCTCGCCCTCGGCACCGAATCAGTGCCGAAAGTGGATAAGATTTTCGGCCCAGGCAACGCCTTCGTCACCGAAGCGAAACGCCAGGTGAGCCAGCGCCTCGATGGTGCGGCAATTGATATGCCGGCCGGTCCCTCCGAAGTGCTGGTGATTGCCGATAGCGGCGCGACACCGGATTTCGTCGCCTCCGATCTGCTGTCACAGGCGGAGCACGGCCCTGATTCACAGGTGATCCTGCTGACCCCTGATAGCGAAATGGCATCACGCGTGGCGCAGGCCGTTGAGCGCCAGCTTGCCGACCTGCCGCGCGCGGAGACGGCGCGCCAGGCGCTTGCTGCCAGCCGGCTGATTGTGGCGCGCGATCTGGCGCAGTGTGTGCAGATCTCAAACCAGTACGGCCCGGAGCACCTGATTATTCAGACCCGCGACGCGCGGTCGCTGGTGGAGAGCATTACCAGCGCTGGTTCGGTGTTCCTTGGTGACTGGTCGCCGGAGTCGGCGGGCGATTACGCCTCCGGCACTAACCACGTGCTGCCGACCTATGGCTACACCGCGACCTGCTCCAGCCTCGGGCTGGCAGATTTCCAGAAACGCATGACGGTGCAGGAGCTTTCGCGCGAAGGGTTTGCGCAGCTTGCCAGCACCATCGAAACGCTGGCGGCGGCTGAACGCCTGACCGCGCACAAAAACGCCGTTACCCTGCGCGTCAAGGCGCTTAAGGAGCAAGCATGAGCATTGAAGAGCTGGCGCGTAAAAATGTCCGCGAACTGACGCCGTATCAGTCGGCGCGCCGCCTTGGCGGCAAAGGTGATGTCTGGCTGAACGCCAATGAGTTCCCGACCGCAGTCCCGTTTGATTTGACGCAAAACGCGCTCAACCGCTACCCGGAGTGCCAGCCGAAAGCGGTGATCGATAACTACGCCCGGTACGCAGGCGTGAAACCAGAGCAGGTGCTGGTAAGCCGCGGCGCTGATGAAGGGATTGAGTTGCTGATCCGCGCCTTCTGCGAGCCGGGGCAGGATGCGGTGCTCTTCTGCCCGCCGACCTATGGCATGTACAGCGTCAGCGCCGAAACCTTCGGCGTCGAGTACCGCACCGTACTGGCCCGTGAAAACTGGCAGCTGGATTTGCAGGGCATCGCCGATAAACTGGATGGCGTGAAACTGGTCTATGTGTGCAGCCCCAACAACCCGACCGGGCAGATTATCAACCCGCAGGATCTGCGCAGCCTGCTGGAGATGACCCGCGGTAAAGCGCTGGTCATCGCCGATGAAGCCTATATTGAGTTCTGCCCGCAGGCGACCCTCGCCGGCTGGCTGAGTGAATATCCGCACCTGGTTATTCTGCGCACTTTATCAAAAGCCTTTGCGCTGGCGGGGCTGCGCTGCGGCTTTACCCTCGCCAATGAAGAGGTGATCGCCCTGTTGATGAAAGTGATTGCTCCTTACCCGCTCTCCACGCCGGTGGCCGATATTGCTGCGCAGGCGCTCAGCCCGCAGGGCGTTGCGGCAATGCGTGAGCGCGTGGCGCAGATCGTCGCCGAGCGGGTGTTCTTAGTGAATGCATTGCGTGATATTCCCTGCGTTGAGCAGGTGTTCGACTCCGAAACCAACTATATTCTTGTGCGCATGACCGCCTCGAGCGCGGTGTTTAAATCGCTGTGGGATCAGGGCATTATCCTGAGAGACCAGAACAAGCAACCCTCTTTAAGCGGCTGTCTGCGTATCACTATTGGTACCCGTGAAGAGAGCCAGCGCGTCATTGACGCTTTACGTGCGGAGCAAGTATGAGCCAGAAGTACCTGTTTATTGATCGTGACGGAACACTGATTTCCGAGCCGCCCACCGATTTTCAGGTGGACCGATTTGACAAGCTGGCCTTCGAGCCGCAGGCGATCCCGGTGCTGCTCAAGCTGCAGGCAGCGGGCTATAAACTGGTGATGATCACCAATCAGGATGGTCTGGGCACCAGCAGCTTGCCGCAGGCGGATTTTGACGGCCCGCACAACCTGATGATGCAGATTTTCCAGTCCCAGGGCGTAGAGTTCGAAGAGGTGCTGATCTGCCCGCACCTGCCGGCCGATAACTGCGACTGCCGCAAACCGAAAGTGAAACTGGTCGAGCGCTGGCTGGAAGAAGGCGCGCTGGATCGCGCCAACAGCTACGTGATTGGCGATCGCGCCACCGACATTGAGCTGGCGGACAACATGGCGATTGGCGGCCTGCGCTACAACCGTGAAACCCTGAACTGGGCAATGATTGGCGAGCAGCTGACCCGCCGCGACCGCTACGCCCACGTTGTGCGTAACACCAAAGAGACGCAGATCGAGGTCAAGGTGTGGCTCGACCGCGAAGGCGGCAGCAAGATCAATACCGGCGTCGGCTTCTTTGACCATATGCTCGATCAGATCGCCACCCATGGTGGTTTTCGCATGGAGATTGCGGTGAAAGGTGATCTCTATATCGACGATCACCACACCGTAGAAGATACCGGCCTGGCGCTGGGCGAAGCGCTGAAGCTGGCGCTCGGCGATAAGCGTGGCATTAACCGTTTCGGCTTTGTGCTGCCGATGGATGAGTGCCTGGCGCGCTGCGCGATGGATATCTCCGGTCGCCCGCATCTGGAATATAAAGCGGAGTTTACCTATCAGCGCGTCGGCGATTTGAGCACTGAAATGGTGGAGCACTTCTTCCGCTCGCTCTCCTACACCATGGCGCTGACCCTGCACCTGAAGACCAAAGGCAAAAACGATCACCACCGCGTCGAGAGCCTGTTTAAAGCCTTTGGCCGTACGCTGCGCCAGGCGATCCGCGTTGAGGGCGATACCCTTCCCTCTTCAAAAGGAGTGCTGTGATGAATGTGGTGATCCTCGATACCGGCTGCGCCAACCTTCACTCGGTGCAGTCCGCCATTATGCGCCACGGCTATGAGCCGCTGGTCAGCCGCGATCCCGACGTGGTGCTGCGTGCCGACAAGCTGTTTCTGCCGGGCGTAGGCACCGCGCAGGCGGCAATGGATCAGCTGCGCGAGCGCGAGCTGATTGAGCTGGTCAAAGCCTGCACCCAGCCGGTGCTGGGCATCTGCCTCGGTATGCAGCTGCTCGGGCGTTTCAGCGAAGAGAATGGCGGCGTCGACCTGCTGGGCATTATTGATGAAGCGGTGCCGAAAATGAATGATGTCGGGCTGCCGCTGCCGCATATGGGCTGGAACCAGGTCTACCCGAAAGCGGGCCATCGCCTCTTCCAGGGCATTGAGGATGGCGCGTACTTCTACTTTGTTCACAGCTACGCAATGCCGGTGAATGCCAGCACCATCGCCCGTTGTGATTATGGCGAGCCGTTTACCGCCGCCGTACAGAGCGACAACTTCTACGGCGTGCAGTTTCACCCGGAGCGCTCAGGGCGTGCGGGTGCGCAGCTGCTGAAAAACTTCCTGGAGATGTGATGATCATTCCCGCTTTAGATTTAATTGATGGCAGCGTGGTGCGCCTGCATCAGGGCGATTACGCCCAGCAGCGCGACTATGGCAGCGATCCGCTGCCGCGCTTGCAGGAGTACGCCGCTCAGGGCGCGCAGCTGTTACACCTCGTCGATTTGACCGGTGCGAAAGATCCGGCGCGTCGCCAGATCCCGTTACTGAAAACGCTGGTGGCGGGCGTTACTGTGCCGGTGCAGGTTGGCGGCGGCGTGCGCAGCGAGGAGGATGTTGCCGCTCTGCTCGACGCGGGCGTGGCGCGGGTGGTGATTGGCTCGACGGCGGTGAAATCGCCCGAGACGGTCAAAGGCTGGTTTACCCGTTTCGGCGCCGACAAGCTGGTGCTGGCGCTGGATGTGCGCATTGATGAGCAAGGCACAAAACAGGTTGCCATCAGCGGCTGGCAGGAGAACTCCGGCGTGACGCTGGAAGCGCTGGTGGAGACCTATCTCGCCGTTGGCCTGCGCCACGTGTTGTGCACGGATATCTCCCGCGACGGCACGCTGGCAGGCTCGAATGTGTCGCTGTATGAAGAGATCTGCGCCCGCTGGCCGCAGGTGGCGTTTCAATCCTCTGGCGGCATTGGCGACATTAATGATATCGCCGCGCTGCGCGGAACAGGCGTAGGCGGCGTGATTGTCGGCCGTGCGCTGCTGGAAGGTAAATTTACGGTGAAGGAGGCCATTCAATGCTGGCAAAACGGATAATTCCTTGTCTCGATGTGCGTGATGGCCAGGTGGTGAAAGGCGTGCAGTTTCGCAACCACGAAATCATCGGCGACATTGTGCCGCTGGCAAAACGCTACGCCGAGGAAGGCGCAGATGAGCTGGTGTTTTACGATATCACCGCCTCCAGCGATGGCCGCGTGGTGGATAAGAGTTGGGTTACGCGCGTGGCGGAGGTGATTGATATCCCCTTCTGCGTGGCGGGCGGCATCAAGTCGATTGAGGACGCGGCGCAGATCCTCTCCTTCGGCGCGGACAAAATCTCGATTAACTCACCGGCGCTGGCGGATCCTGAGCTGATTACCCGGCTGGCGGATCGCTTTGGCGTGCAGTGCATTGTGGTGGGGATTGATACCTGGTTTGATGCCGAAACCGGCAAGTATCACGTGAATCAATATACCGGCGATGAGAGCCGCACGCGTGTGACGCAGTGGGAAACACTCGACTGGGTACAGGAAGTGCAGAAGCGCGGTGCCGGTGAAATTGTGCTGAATATGATGAACCAGGATGGCGTGCGTAATGGCTATGACCTGGAGCAACTGAAAAAAGTGCGCGAGGTGTGCAATGTGCCGCTGATCGCATCCGGCGGTGCCGGCACGATGGAACACTTCCTTGAAGCCTTCCGCGATGCGGATGTCGATGGCGCGCTGGCGGCCTCGGTGTTCCACAAACAGATTATCAATATTGGTGAATTAAAAGCGTACCTGGCAGGCCAGGGCGTGGAGATCAGGGTATGTTAACAGAGCAACAACTCTCCCAACTGGACTGGGAAAAAACCGACGGACTGCTGCCCGCCGTGGTGCAACATGCAGTCTCCGGCGAAGTGCTGATGCTGGGCTATATGAACAAAGAGGCACTGGCGAAAACGCTGGAGAGCGGCAAAGTGACCTTCTTCTCCCGCACCAAAGGACGCCTGTGGACCAAAGGCGAAACCTCCGGACACTTCCTCAATGTGGTGAAGATTGCACCTGATTGCGACAACGATACGCTGCTGGTGCTGGTTAATCCGATTGGCCCCACCTGCCATAAAGGCACTTCAAGCTGCTTTGGCGACACCAGCCACCAGTGGCTGTTCCTCTATCAGCTGGAAACGCTGCTGGCCGAGCGTAAGAGCGCCGATCCGGCAAGTTCCTATACCGCCAAACTTTATGCCAGCGGCACGAAGCGTATTGCGCAGAAGGTTGGTGAAGAAGGCGTAGAGACGGCGCTGGCGGCAACGGTGAACGACCGCGAAGAGCTGACTAATGAGGCATCGGATCTGATGTATCACCTGCTGGTGCTGCTACAGGATCAAAATCTCGATTTGACCACGGTGATTGAGAACCTGCGCGCGCGGCACCAGTAGATTGCGGGCATAAAAAAACCGGGCACTGCCCGGTTTTTCTTTTTTACGCTTTCGGCTGGTAGTTGCGCAGCGCGTTTCTCAAAAGAACCACTCCCGAGCCCGCCAGTGTGCCCAGGATCAGCGCAAGGATCATTGTCAGCGCCTTACGGGGGCTATCACGATGAATCGGCAAAGAGGGTTTCATTACATAACGATAGCTGTGGATGGTGTCCGGCTTGACTTCAATCGTCTGCAAATCGAGGAGGTTCTTACGCGTTTTGTAGTAATCCTCAGAGAAAACCAGTGGCCGCGATGATTCGTTTTTGATCATCGATTCCAGCGCAGAGCTGCCCAGCAGGAACATCGTATCCTGCGACACATTTTCGGTCTGCTGGATCTGCGGCGCGTTCACCTTTGACTCTTTAGCAACGGCAAGCGCCTGCATAATCTGGCGGATGCGCAAATCTTTTTGCTCCTGCGCCACCCTCTCCTGCGTGCTCAGCGACTCCATTAAATTGCTGGCGCGCGATTTGATGTTGATATCTAAATCGCTCACCAACTCTTTGCCGATAAGCTGATCGATCTCCTCAATATACTCAGCCAGTTTCTGCTGCGCGTATTTTGCCGATGCACCCTGATAAGTCACCTTCAGCGGCAGCGACTGCCCCTGTACGGCGGTATCAATGGTCAGCTTTTCTGGAATATCCTGATTATTGAGCGTTTCAGAAAGAGCGGAAAATGCAGAGTTGAACCGTCCAATTACCCGCTCCTGAATGCCGGTGATATCAAAACGGTTGTCATTGCTGACGATGCTCATGGCGCTGGTATAGTTTACAATTTGACCGGCATCTGGCGCACTAATGACAGCGACTGAAGTCCATTTCTCTTTTGCAAAAGCCAAATAAATGCCAGCTATAATTAAGCTCAATACAACGAAGAGGGCAACAACCATTTTGCCGCGCCAGATTTGCAATAAAATATCAATCAAATCAATACTCTCAGCTTCGTTGCTCTGCCGGTAAGGCAGTTTGTTTCTTTCGTCAGTCATAGCCACCCTAAATAATAAGAGCGAAAAAAGAGTCGTAAAACGCGAGTTTAGCGGTTCGCTATCTTTTTGCTATAGGATTACGTGTAAATAAATGTTAGCAAGTACACTTTAAGCAATCATACGAACTTATTACTATTATTCCTGGCGTAAATAAGGCGTTAATGCAAACTGAACAAAAAACGGCCCATCAGGGCCGTTTGTTTTTACGGTTTATGATTAATCGTTGTTGAATAAGTCACGGGTATAGACTTTATCTTCTACGTCTGCCAGTTCACGTGCCATGCGGTTGGAGACGATAACATCTGCTTCTTGTTTAAACGCCTCAAGATCGCGCACCACGCGCGAGTGGAAGAACTCATCTTCCTGCATCACCGGCTCATAGACGATGACCTGCACGCCTTTCGCTTTAATGCGCTTCATGATGCCCTGAATTGACGAGGCGCGGAAATTGTCTGAACCGCTCTTCATCACCAGGCGGTAGATACCGACAACTTTCGGTTTGCGCGCCAGGATAGAGTCAGCAATAAAGTCTTTACGCGTGCGGTTAGCATCAACAATGGCCGAAATAATGTTATTCGGCACCGACTGATAGTTCGCCAGCAGCTGCTTGGTATCTTTCGGCAGGCAGTAGCCGCCGTAACCAAATGAAGGGTTGTTGTAGTGATTGCCAATACGCGGATCGAGGCATACACCTTCGATAATCTGACGACTATTCAGCCCGAGGCTCTCAGCATAGCTATCCAGCTCGTTAAAATACGCTACGCGCATTGCCAGGTAGGTGTTGGCAAACAGTTTGATCGCTTCTGCTTCGGTAGAGTCGGTAAACAGCACCGGAATATCTTGTTTGATAGCGCCTTCCTGCAGCAGCGCCGCAAAGCGCTCGGCGCGTTCTGAGCGCTCGCCAATCACGATACGTGAAGGGTGCAGGTTGTCATACAGCGCTCGGCCTTCGCGCAGGAACTCTGGCGAGAAAATGACATTATCAATGCCCAGCTTCTCTTTAATCGACTGGGTAAAGCCCACCGGGATGGTCGATTTGATAATCATCACCGCCTGGGGATTGATGGCGTGAACATCGCGGATCACTGACTCTACACTGCTGGTATTAAAGTAGTTAGTTTTGGGATCGTAATCCGTCGGCGTGGCGATAATGACGTAATCAGCGTTGCGGTAGGCGTCATGCTTATCCGTTGTGGCGCGGAAATTGAGCAGCTTAGTCTGCAAATACTCCTCAATCTCTTTATCCACGATCGGAGAAATTTTCTCATTAAGCATATCCACTTTGGACTGCACAATATCGAGCGCGACGACTTCATGGTTCTGCGCGATAAGGATCCCGTTTGATAACCCAACGTAACCTGTTCCGGAGATTGTTATTTTCATTCGATAAGCAACTTTTGTCAGTGTATGAAACCGGAGGTGGCGATCCCATCGCCACCGCTTTATATCAATAACTGTTGGGGTTTTTACCTCTTCCGTTGAGAGAGTGTCAATAAGACAAACAGCGGCTACAAAGCCCGCCCTGCCTGAGTTTGCCTGGCTTTATTCCTAAAAATAAATGTCCGATCCCCGTAATTATCGCGGTTTCGATGAAAAAAAAGCCCGGTTTTAACGACCGGGCTTGTATTCAACTAATGGATGATTATCAGATTAATCCAGCCATTCCGTATGGAATACGCCGTCTTTATCAGTGCGCTTGTAAGTGTGCGCGCCGAAGTAGTCACGCTGCGCCTGAATCAGGTTCGCTGGCAGCACCGCAGAGCGGTAGCTGTCGTAATAAGCGACGGCGGCGGAGAAAGTCGGTACCGGAATACCGTTCTGAACCGCATAGGCGACAACATCACGCAGCGCCTGCTGGTAATCATCAGCGATCTGCTTGAAGTAAGGGGCCAGCAGCAGGTTAGCGATAGCCGGGTTTTCTGCATAGGCATCGGTGATTTTCTGCAGGAACTGCGCACGAATGATGCAGCCTGCGCGGAAGATCTTCGCGATTTCGCCGTAGTTCAGATCCCAGTTGTGCTCGTCAGAGGCGGCACGCAGCTGAGAGAAGCCCTGCGCGTAGGAGACGATTTTGCCCAGATAGAGTGCGCGACGCACTTTCTCAATGAACTCCGCTTTATCACCGGCCGGTTTAGCCTGCGGGCCAGAAAGAACTTTGGAAGCCGCAACGCGCTGCTCTTTCAGAGAGGAGATGTAACGAGCGAATACTGATTCGGTGATCAGCGACAGCGGCTCGCCGAGATCCAGCGAGCTCTGGCTGGTCCATTTACCAGTACCTTTGTTAGCCGCTTCATCAAGGATCACATCAACCAGGTAAGTGCCCTCTTCATCTTTCTTAGTGAAGATATCTTTGGTGATGTCGATCAGGTAGCTGCTCAGCTCGCCCGCATTCCACTCGCTGAAAGTTTTTGCCAGCTCGTCGTTGGAGAGGTTCAGGCCGCCTTTCAGCAGGGCATACGCCTCTGCAATAAGCTGCATATCGCCATATTCGATACCGTTGTGCACCATTTTGACATAGTGACCGGCACCATCAGGACCGATATAGGTAACGCACGGCTCGCCATCTTCAGCTACCGCAGCAATTTTGGTCAGGATCGGCGCAACCAGCTCGTAAGCCTCTTTCTGGCCGCCAGGCATGATAGAAGGCCCTTTCAGCGCGCCCTCTTCACCGCCGGAAACGCCGGTGCCGATAAAGTTGAAGCCTTCCGCAGAGAGTTCACGGTTACGGCGGATGGTGTCGTGGAAGAACGTATTACCACCATCAATGATGATGTCGCCTTTATCCAGGTACGGCTTCAGGGAGTCAATCGCGGCATCGGTACCCGCGCCGGCTTTCACCATCAGCAGAATGCGGCGGGGAGTTTCCAGAGATTCGACAAATTCTTGTACGGTGTAGTAAGGAACCAGCTTTTTGCCTGGGTTCTCGGCAACAACTTCTTCGGTTTTTTCGCGCGAGCGGTTGAAGATAGAAACGGTATAGCCACGGCTTTCGATATTCAGCGCCAGATTGCGCCCCATCACTGCCATACCAACAACGCCGATCTGTTGCTTGGACATTACATACTCCTGTCAGGTGTGGTCACCGCATATGCGCGGCTTGATAAACTGTTAAGATACTAACTCACTTCAAGGATAAAGGAATAGCGAAAGGTGTCATTAAATAATGGGGCATATTGCTTAGTATATTAACCCTATTAAGAATTACCTTAATAACCGTAGAATATATTTTATGCTATTCAGAAAAGCAGAAGTATTACTCTTCTAATGATTGCGCTCAAAAAAGCTGCTCATACATAGCCGCAATATTTTTCCAGCAATATTTTTCTTCAGCGATCTCTTTTAATTTATCGCGTTTGGCTTCGATTTCCCCATTGTGCAATCCTTGTGCGAGTTGCTGAAGCTCAGCACTGGTCGAAAAATAGAGTGCGCAACCATCAGTCGTAAAGCGGTTGAATGTACAGTCAAAGGCAATGATCGGGATCGTAAAATGCATCGCTTCAACCAGGGACGGGTTCGTTCCCCCCGCTGAATGACCGTGGATATAGGCCGCACAGTTTTTTCTTAAGCCGTACAAATTTGCGATTTCATAATCGGGATCGAGGATTTCAATATTTGGCAGATTCTTATATTTCTCTTTTAGTTTCGCCCCATATTCACTGTAATCCCAGTTACCCATAAACTTAAGCTTCAAACCGCTGGCAGCAAACGACTCGAGGATCATATCGACATTATTTTCAGGCTCAATCCTGCACAGCCCTAAGAAATAATCTGCAGATGTATTAAGCGGTGAAGATAAAGATTTCCCGGCTGCTACCGCATGGTCACCACCATAAGCAATGACCTCGCTTTTCCGTCCATATTCTTGCTCGACATATTCCGCGATTGCCTGGTTATCAGCAATAACCACATCAGAATATTTAACAGCAATTTGTTCTGATTTTTTCAAAAACCATTTTGCTTTCGGGCTCCATTTATTTCTGCGCCACTCCAGACCATCGATATTAGTGATCACTCTGGATTTGGATAACAGACGGTACACCGGCAGGAAAATGCAGCCTGATACACCCAGAATCAAGACGACGTCAGGTCGTTTGAAAAGGCAAACCAGCAGGCACAGAATATCGTACAGAATACTGGAGGCACCATTGGCGTTGAGCGGTAAATAGATCAGCTCAGCGTTATTATATTTTTTTGCTTTTTGCGTATATTTTACTGATGAGCAGAAAACTTCATAGTTTATTTTATCAGATTGATAATCAACTAAATTTTGCACCAGAGATTCAAATCCGCCATAGCATGCTGGTAAACCGACTGTACCTACAACTGCCACTTTCTTCCGAGAAAAATTACCCATCTCACACCTATAAAATTATAAACCTTTGCTCATCTTTTTCCGAAATGCATCAGCAACGGACTTCATAACAACTTTTAACGAATGCTTTTTGTTCTGGGAGTAAATAATTTCAAAAACAATGTTTTTAATTGCGTGGAACGCCAGATGATATCGATATTTAAATGAATAACCAGAAAACGTCATCAAATAGAGTGCGTTTCTGATTTTATAATAGTTCCGGAAGGAGTTGTGAATCGTGACAGAACGTCCAGCAAAGTTCTTCTGACCGTAACCGAGTTCATGGGAAATCATAACGTCAGGCGACTGAACAATGATGAATCCCTTACTTACCGCACGCCAGCACCACTCTGTATCGACCCAATCGATAAATAGCTCTTCCATGAAGGGACCGACTTCTGACCACGCCTTTTCAGAGATGAGCATACCCGACGCTATTACATGCGATGGATACAAGCATTTACCGCTCTCATGCGTATAAATTTTGGTACTGGTAAAGGTGTTAAGCGAAACTGACGGATGAACGTAATTAGTGCGTAGGTCTTTAAAAAATGGCGAAACACATCCCACTTTCTGACCTGCCGCATGAGGTTGCTCATAAATACGCTGTAACTTCTCAACCGTATCGTCCGGAAAAACAGTATCCTGGTCAGAGAAAAAGAAATAGTCGCAGTGATGTTTTTTAGCTATCTGCACACCATAATTCTGCGCATAGGCGATCCCTTTATTTTCGCCAAGAACGATCAATTCAATATTATCTGCGGCCAGCGTTGAAAGCGAGTCAACATTGGTTGACCCATTATCTACAACAATAACCTGGGTTACCTGACGGGTTAAAGATGCTACACATTGCGATATTTTTTCAGGCTCTGGATTATAAGTTACAACGATAGCACATGTTACTTTACTCATTTAATCAATAACCCCAAACAGATAATGATAATAAAACGCCAGGTAAAGAAGAATGACCACTTTCCCAAGAACCAGGTAGATATTTGTCGCCCGCTGCTCAACGAATACGCCGATGGTCAACATCAGGAAGAAATACATCTCCAGGATCCTGAAAGCCATCACCGGAAGCGAGAACATGGCAAAAACAATGTATTGCAAAATGGCGAAATAGAAAAAGTTATTAAAATATTTATTCGCCGGAGCCTTTATTGTATGCCTGACTATCAGATACCAGGCTGTAAAGGATAGTGACAGTGAGTTGATCACATTTACCGCAGCGTCATTACCTATCTTTCGGCCTATGCTAAAGGTTCGGATATAAGAAATCAGTTGTTCCGTTAATCCAGTAACATAGATAAACAGGAACCCACCCGCGATAATATTGCCCATCAGGCGGAATCGTGCGTGATGGACATAGGGGTACAGGAAAAGAAAAGGTAGCGCAGACCAGTGCGTCGCTATGGCTAACAGCACGGTGATATAATAGGCTTTTACTCTTTTTTCAAATAAAAAAAGCATGCTATATATCAGCACTGAGATGCACAGACCATTTCTAAACTGCGTATAATCTAATACCCACGTTGAGACCAGTAGATAATAGAGGAGAAAGATGACCAGGCATTGTGTATTTGAGGAATATTTTGCGTAGAAAATACATTTCAACAACAAAGAGAGCAGCAGGACTGTAAATATCACGACCGTGTAGTCAGTCGTGATTTCCAGCAAGATGCGATAAAGCAATTCCAAAAAAACAGTCTGATCGAGTCCGGAGAAGATCGCCACATAGTTTGCATAATCGCGGCTAATACCTATAAATTGAGTATTACCCAGGAAGAAGCCAACTATTAATACCGCTATAAGAAAGAAAAAGGTCATACTCAGTGTATTAACACTGCGGTTATGACTGGAGACATCATCTGTTTTCATAAAATGAGCTTTAAATTAGAATAGCGACCATTCCACATGATGATTTCCGCAGCTGCATGAGGCATTAGAAAAATGCTTTTTCATCAAGCGCATCGATATGCAGAGCCTCGAGATCTTTTTTGGAAAGATTGTAATCAACGTCAAGCGCCGGCCATTCAATATTGAGCGTCGGATCGTTGTAAGCAATGGCCATCTGATGATCCGGAGCATAATAACTCGTCGTCTTATACAAAAATTCAGCGTGATCGCTCACCACCAAAAACCCGTGGGCGAAGCCTTCCGGGATCCAAAATTGGCGTTTGTTTTCAGCCGATAACGTCACACCAACCCATTTTTTAAAGGTCGGTGAATCGACACGCAAGTCAACGGCGACATCGAAGACTTCCCCGGCCACGCATCTCACCAGTTTGCCCTGAGCGTATGGATTCAACTGGTAGTGTAAGCCGCGCAACACGCCTTTACTCGATTTTGAGTGGTTATCCTGGACGAAATCAACATCTCTACCGGTGCTCCGCTGAAAATCATTGCGATTAAAACTCTCCATGAAAAAACCGCGCTCATCGCCATGAACAACCGGTTCGATAATCAATAAATCAGAGATTTCAGTTTTAATTATTTTCATAGAATTTACCATTGAGATATTAATGCTTTTGGATCAGTGAATTGAATTGTTGCCCGATTGTCTTCCAATCATATTTGGCAACGGCGGTAATATTGCGCTGGATTTCACTATTATAACTTGTTGAATCCAGCTCAAAGGCTGACTTAATCTTCTCTGTTAACAGGTTGGGATCAAATGTCGTCAGCGTAAAATGACTTTCCGTCTCGGTCAGCGGCGCGTAATTTGAGATGACCAAACACCCTGAAGCCATCGACTCGGCACACGGATAGTGGAAAGCACCATCCTCAATCAATCCGACAGCCAGCATCAGGTGATTTCGTCGGTAGAACGTAGCCAGCTCTTCATCTGAGGAGATAGCGTAGAAACAGTAATTTATTCCAGCTGTTTCGAGTTTAGCTCTATTCTCATCACTCAGGTAGATGGCAATATTCAGTGTAATATCGTGCCGGTAAGGGTGAGCGCATAATACGTCGATGAGTTCATCAGAACCTTTATGCTTTTCCTGACGCCCGATAAATCCAATCGTCTGGATTTTGAAACTATCGTTTATCTCCTGTGGTTTGAATAGATTCAAATCCAGACCAGCAGGAATGACCGCTTCATAGTTATTTATCTTTGCCGGTAAGATATCTTTATGGTTAACGATTTTGCGCAGCGGTAATAAATAGGTCAGATAGGCAAATAATTTTCTCAGGCTGTTTTTGCCGAACATCACTTCATAAGCCTGGATGTAATACAATTTCTTTTTATTCGATATTGGCAATAAAGCAACCAGGTAAGCCATCATATGGAAATTGGCGAGCACAATATCAGGCTTCTGCTTTTTGCATTCGCGCCATAGATAAAAATAAGTCATTGCCAGCCTGACATATTTATTGTTAGAAGTGCTTTTTTGACTTAATGCAATACTCGCTTTGGTCGGGTAATAAGGTTTTTCAGCCTGGCCCTGCGGGACAACAAAAGTGACTTCATTTCCATGATCAACGAGCTGTGTCGCAACCTGAGACAGCACTCGTTCCCCTCCAGCTCTTCCGAAGCCCAATACCGGAATAACTATATTCAACTGCAACCTCACCTGTTGGCACGTACACGCACATTGATGTAATTGGTAAAGACAAAGGCAAAAATAGTGTAAGCGCTATAAGTCATAGCATATGCAAAATTAGCGCCCTGAACTCCATAAATCGCGACGAAATAATTACACAAGATAACGAACAGCGCAGCGAAAAGTAATTCAGAAACAATAAATACCTTTGTGTGCCCCTGCGCCTGTAAAGGGTAGGCATACATAAAGCCGATGATTTTTATAACGTCACCGATCAACTGCCAGGCAAACAGATCTCTGGCGGTTCTGAATTCTTCAGTAAATAACAGCGTGATGCTCAAATCGCGAAAAAGATAAATCCCACCTGCCAGCACCATCGTCACCATGGCAATGTAAGGCATAACGGAGTTCACTTCGCGTTTGATCAGAATGCTATCCTGCAACACGGAAAGCCGCGGCAAAAAGTAGGTCGATAACGCTATTGTAATGACGCCAAGATAGACTTCGGAAATCTTCCACACCGCCTGCCAGTGGCCCGCACCATCCCAGCCTGTATGCGCAATGAGGATCTTACGAATAAAAATCATCACTACCGGCATCGCTGCCGCAGTTGCCAGAGCCATTAGCGCATATTTAGCGATGGAAGTGAGGTGCTGCTTTTCTGTTTCACCCCACCAATACTTCAGACGGAACCATGGTTGTTTCAGGCAAGAGATCATCAAAACGATGCCCGCAATACCGCTGTTCATTGCGGCCGCGATAAGCGCACCGTTCAGACCAAAGAAGACAACCAGCAGGATCATAACTATGGTGGAGATAACAACGGACAACATCCCCAGCAGAATGAATTGCTTATATTTCTGCTGTCCGTTTAGCACCGAGGATATGAGCGTATTTAATGTTGTGAAAGGCAGAAGGCAGGAGGCGAAAACAACGACCCACGCATATGCCCCGTTTTCAAAAACCTCGATCGCTAACGGGCGCGAAAACACAATAATAAGCGGAATGACTAACAACATAGCCATTCCGGATATTTTGATGCACGCGCGCCACCACGGCGCGCAAACGGCAGCATCGCCCTTCCAGGATTCGGCGGTATAACGCACTAAGCCGGTACTTACCGGCGCAGTGGTGATACCCGTGCTGAGCGTTATCAGGCTTTGCAGCTGTCCAAGCATAGCAATACCGGCAGGACCGGTATAAATAGCCACAATCTTGCCAACAATAAATCCTGCTATCATTTTTAAAAATGTATAGAAGGCCGTCAGCACGGTGACCTGGAATATTTTTTTCATTCTTTATATTTGTTTATTACGTCAATAACGTAATCAACATCCTCATCACTCATAACCGGACTGATAGGGAGAGAGAGAATTTCCTCATGAATTTGCTCGGAGATGGGGAGCTGCAGTGCCGATAATTCATGGCTATAGGCTTGTTGGCGATGCGGAGGAATGGGGTAATGGATGAGGGTTTGCACACCATTGGCATCAAGATACGCTTTGAAGTTTGCACGATTCGCTGAGCGAATAACGAAAAGATGCCATACATGAGCAGACTGCTCTTTCACCTCAGGAAGAACAATATGCGCATTTTTGATTTCGCTAATGTATCTGTTAGCGATTCTCTGACGTTCAGCGGTGTCGCTGTCGAGCAGCGGCAGCTTGGCACGCAGCAGAGCAGCCTGCAGTTCGTCTAAGCGACTGTTCTGGCCCTGGTAAAGGTTTTCATATTTCTTATGGGAGCCGTAATTACGCAGCGCTTTCAGCATTTCCGCGAGCTTCGCGTCATTTGTTGTGATCGCTCCTGCATCGCCAATCGCCCCGAGGTTTTTACCCGGATAGAAACTAAATCCGGCAGCATCACCCCACGCACCCGCTTTTTTATTGTGCGCTACCGCGCCGTGCGCCTGGGCACAATCTTCAAGAATGAGCAGATTATGTTTTTTGGCAATATCCACCAGCGCACTCATATCGCAGAGTTGGCCATAAAGATGAACAGGCAGGATCGCTTTTGTTTTATCAGTAATAGCGCGTTCGGTTAATTGCGGATCAAGATTATAGGTATTGAGATCGGGCTCAACCAGAACCGGCTTAAGGTTATTTTCAGTGATAGCCAGGATGGTCGCGATATAGGTGTTTGACGGAACGATAACTTCATCGCCATCATTCATTAAGCCCATTGTTTTCCAGGCGCGCAGCGTCAATACCAGTGCATCCAGGCCATTTGCAACGCCGATGCAGTGTTCAACGCCACAATATTCAGCAAACTCACGTTCGAACTGTGCTAACTCTTCGCCCATGATATACCAGCCAGAATGCAGAACGCGGGTAAAAGCCTCCGTCAGTTCTTTACTCTGTCTTTCGTTTATGCCGCCTAAATCAAGAAATTTAACTTGTTTCATTTATTCCCCACTCACCTTTCCAATAATCCGCGCTGGATTTCCCGCGACGATGGTATCGGCTGGTACATTTTTCGTTACCACGCTCCCCGCCCCTACCATTGCATTTTCACCTATTTCAATTCCAGGTAATATCGTTGCATTGGCACCAATCGAAGCACCTTTCCTGACATAGGTTCTCAGGAACTCTTCCGGGTATTGTTTTGAGCGCGGATGTTTGTCATTAGTGAAAGCGACAGAGGGGCCGATAAATACGTTATCTTCGATGGTAATCCCATCCCAAATATAGACGCCGCTTTTAACGGTAACTGAATCGCCAATTTGCACATCGTTTTCGATTAACGTATTTGCGCAAATATTGCAATTTTTACCAATAACAGCACCTTTCAAGATAACAACAAATTGCCAGACAGTCGTGCCCTCACCAATCGAGGTCGATTGTACATCACTCAACTTATGAATGTTCATTGTCATGTACTATGTTTAAAAAATCATCGTAATTTCTGATGTAGTCTGACTCGTCATAATAATCATCTGCAATGACCATCAGAATACAGTCGTCACTGAAATCATACATCTCATGCCAGATATAGGGCGGTATTAATAACCCTACCGCCGGATCGCTTAATTCTATTTCTTTGGTATTTTTTCCATCATTCATATGGAATTTGCATGAGCCGCGCGCAACGACAGCCAACTGATTTGTTGCTTTATGCGCATGAAAGCCGCGTCGGACACCTTTCAGCGTATCGAAAATGTAATAGATACGTTTAATCGGGAAGGGAATATTTCTGTCTTCCTCAAGTGCAACTAACAGCCCGCGTTCATCACCATGCTTTTGCAAAGGAATTAATCGGATCTCCATATTAATGCCCTCTTTTAGTGATCGTGCGTCAGCTTGAGCAGATATTGTCCATAGGCGTTTTTGGCAAGGGGTGCCGCCAGTTTCTTCACCTGCTCGGCATCAATAAAGCCTTTACGGAACGCGATCTCTTCAGGGCAGGCAACTTTCAGGCCCTGACGCTCTTCGATGGTCGCAATAAAGTTACTTGCCTCAATCAGGCTCTGATGCGTACCGGTGTCAAGCCATGCGTAGCCACGGCCCATCATGGCAACAGATAAACGGCCCTGCTCAAGATAGAGTCGGTTGATATCGGTAATCTCAAGCTCGCCGCGCGCAGAAGGTTTCAGGCTTCTGGCCATTTCAATAACATCGTTGTCATAGAAATAGAGACCGGTCACCGCATAGTTGCTCTTCGGCTCCAGCGGTTTCTCTTCCAGGCTAATCGCTTTACCTTGCTTATCGAACTCCACAACGCCATAACGCTCCGGATCGTTGACGTGGTATGCAAAGACGGTTGCCCCGCTCTCTTGCTCCACCGCGCCATCAAGCAGCCTCGGCAAATCGTGGCCATAGAAAATGTTATCGCCCAGAACCAGCGCACAATCATCATTGCCGATAAACTCTTCGCCGATGATAAATGCTTGTGCCAGGCCATCCGGACTCGGCTGCACTTTATATTGCAGGTTTAAGCCCCACTGGCTACCGTCGCCCAGCAGCTGTTGAAAGCGAGGAGTATCCTGAGGCGTGCTGATAATCAAAATGTCACGAATGCCCGCTAACATCAGTGTGGTAAGCGGGTAGTAGATCATTGGCTTGTCATAGATTGGCAAGAGTTGCTTGCTGACGACCATAGTAACCGGGTAAAGACGTGTTCCCGAACCACCCGCCAGAATAATACCTTTCCGTGTTTTCATCTTTTGTCTCAAGTAATCAGTTAACGGGCAGCAGTCGCTGTAAACAACTCTGCCAACATTCTTTTTACGCCCTGCTCCCAGTGCGGGAGAACCAGACCGAAAGTGCGCTGAAACTTCTCTGTGTTTAACCGGGAGTTATGCGGACGCTTCGCGGGCGTAGGGAAACTTTCGGTCGCTACAGGATTTAATTTTGTGAGGGCAAGCTCGATTCCTGCTTCACGGGCTTCAGCGAAAACCAGCGCGGCATAGTCGTGCCAGCAGGTCTCACCGCCTGCCACCAGATGGTACAAACCCGCCACTTGCGGATTCGTCAGCGCAGTGCGAATAGCATGAGCGGTACAGTCTGCAAGCAGTTCTGCGCCCGTCGGAGCACCGAACTGATCGTTGATGATGGAGAGTTCCTCGCGGGTTTTCGCCAGGTTCAGCATGGTTTTTGCGAAGTTGTTGCCTTTACCGGCATAGACCCAACTGGTGCGAAAAATCAGATGCTTCGGGCAATTTGCACTTAGCGCGTTTTCACCATCCAGCTTTGTCTGACCATAGACGTTCAGCGGCGCGGTTTTATCTGTTTCAACCCACGGCTTATTGCCGTCGCCGGGAAAAACGTAATCGGTGGAGTAGTGCACAACCCACGCATCGATCTTTGCCGCTTCGCGCGCAATAGCCTCGACACTTTTCGCATTGAGCAGAGAAGCAAATTCCACTTCAGACTCCGCTTTATCAACAGCGGTGTGGGCGGCAGCATTGACGATCACATCAGGCTTGATACGACGCACCGTTTCAGCAACACCTTCTGGATTAGAGAAATCGCCGCAATACTCTTTTGACTGAAAATCCAGCGCAGTCACATGGCCAAGCGGTGCAAGGGCGCGCTGAAGTTCCCAGCCAACCTGTCCGTTTTTACCAAACAGCAGAATATTCATTGGCTGCGTTCCCCGTAGTTTTGATCGATCCAGGATTGGTAAGCGCCGCTCTTGACGTTTTCAACCCACGCGGTATTGGCTAAATACCACTCAACCGTTTTGCGGATGCCGCTTTCAAAGGTTTCTTGCGGCTTCCAGCCGAGTTCGCGGCTGATTTTGTCTGCGTCAATCGCGTAGCGGCGATCGTGGCCCGGACGGTCAGTCACATAGGTAATCTGGTCGCGATAGGAGCTGGCTTTCGGCACGATTTCATCAAGCAGATCGCAGATGGTGTGTACCACATCGAGGTTCTGTTTTTCGTTATGTCCACCGATGTTATAGGTTTCACCTGCAACGCCCTCGGTCACCACCGTATAGAGCGCACGGGCGTGATCTTCTACATAGAGCCAGTCACGGATCTGATCGCCTTTGCCATAGATCGGCAGCGGTTTACCCTCAAGCGCGTTGAGGATTACCAGCGGAATCAGTTTCTCAGGGAAGTGGAACGGACCGTAGTTGTTGGAACAGTTCGTCACCAGAGTAGGGAAGCCATAGGTTCTGCGCCATGCACGCACCAGATGGTCACTTGAGGCTTTGGAAGCAGAGTAAGGGCTGCTTGGCGCATAGGCGGTTGTTTCTGTGAAAAGCGGCAGCGCTTCGCCAGCGGCGACTTCATCCGGATGCGGCAGGTCGCCATACACTTCATCAGTAGAGATGTGATGGAAGCGAAAAGCGGCTTTGCGCGTCTCATCCAGTTGCGCCCAATATTGACGAGCGGCTTCAAGCAGGACGTAAGTGCCCATAATATTGGTTTCGATAAAGGCTGCCGGGCCGGTAATGGAACGGTCAACATGGCTCTCTGCCGCAAGATGCATCACTGCATCAGGCTGATGCTCAGCAAAGATACGCGCCATCGCCGCACCATCACAGATATCTGCATGCTCGAATGCATAACGCGCGCTTTTATCCACTTCTGCTAATGATTGCAGATTTCCGGCATAGGTTAATTTGTCGACATTAACCACATGATCCTGAGTGTTATTAATAATATGACGCACAACTGCAGAGCCAATAAAGCCTGCACCACCGGTAACCAGTATTTTCACGAGAATTATCCGTACTTGCTTTGCAATGTTTAGAACGCGCTCGACGGGTAATCGAAGAAGCGTGAGCAAAAAAATGACACGCTACCGCCCCAGGCTTTTCAGCTACCCGAACGCTGTATGAGACAGTCAACATAAATAGTGTTAGCGCCCGACACACGCGTCATTCCCGCTGCGCTGGGCACAAAATGCTAAGCGGCTATTCTCCGCTGAAACAGCCATAGAAACAAGGGAAAATCTATAGACTAAAAGCTTAAAAAATCCACATAACTACCTTTTTTAATTGTTTATTTTCAGATAAAAACAAAAAAGGCAGTAAGAATAACCTGAGAGTAAACTCTCTCAACGTTACCCTTTACTGCCCTGGCAATCAGGCGTAAAGCACCGGATTAATTTAATTGATTATTGTGCCAGCAACTTCTGAATGCTATCGCGGAATTTCTGACCTTCTTTCAGGTTACGCAGGCCATAGTTTACGAATGCTTTCATATAGCCCATCTTCTTCCCGCAGTCGTAGCTGTCGCCAGTCATCAGCATCGCATCGACGGACTGTTTTTCCGCCAGACGCGCAATAGCATCAGTCAGCTGAATACGTCCCCAGGCACCCGGCTCGGTGTTTTCCAGCTCTGCCCAGATATCCGCAGAAAGGACATAGCGCCCTACCGCCATCAGATCGGAGTCCAGCGTCTGCGGCTGATCCGGCTTCTCGATAAACTGCACGATGCGGCTCACTTTGCCTTCGCTGTCCAGCGGCTCTTTGGTCTGGATAACCGAGTACTCAGAGAGATCGCCCTTCATACGTTTTGCCAGCACCTGGCTGCGGCCGGTTTCACCAAAGCGTGCGACCATCGCGGCGAGGTTATAACGCAGCGGATCGGCAGTTGCCGTGTCCAGCACGATATCTGGCAGGACGACGATAAACGGATTGTCACCGACAATCGGGCGCGCGCAGAGAATGGAGTGGCCCAGGCCCAGCGGCTGCGCCTGACGCACGTTCATAATCGTTACGCCCGGCGGGCAGATGGACTGCACTTCTGCCAGCAACTGGCGCTTAACACGCTGCTCAAGGAGGGCTTCAAGCTCATAGGAGGTGTCGAAGTGGTTTTCTACCGCGTTTTTTGACGAGTGAGTAACCAGAACAATCTCTTTGATCCCCGCCGCGACAATCTCGTCGACAATGTATTGAATCATCGGCTTGTCGACAATCGGCAGCATCTCTTTTGGAATCGCTTTAGTGGCGGGAAGCATATGCATCCCAAGTCCGGCTACCGGAATAACTGCCTTCAAATTAACCATTATTTCTTCCACCTATAATTTATTGATGAATTATAAACCCTTGACCTGTTTTCGCCAGTACGTTCATGGCAAACAGGTATGAAAATGGCGACGAGTGATGCTCCCTCATGACATCTGATGTAATCCTAACGCCCCGGTTTAATCTCCAGGATTCCTCGCAAAAGCCTCAAAAGAGGCTTATGACCGTTTAGCGGGTAAGCGGAAGTTTAAATTTTCGACATTTACGGTGTGCTGATCGACGCGATCGATATCAACGGAGCTTTGACCGTTCTCATTCACTGCATGAATATTCGCCATCGACAGCAGCGTCTCATTTTTCGCCATAAAACGGCCGCGCACATCTTTGCGCAGGTCGAAGTTGAGCTTCAGCGCCGGGCCTACCGACGCATCCTGCGTAATATGAATATTGCGCAGGAAGAGGTGCTGCGGCTTATTGTGCAGCTCAAGCGTGGCCTGCTGCATCTTGATGTTGGTGATGGCGACAAACGAGGTCGCGTTACCGGAGGAGACCTGGATACCGCGCAGCTTATATTTACTGCTGCTGTTATCCTGCTGAATATCATTAAGTTTGAAATTCTGCGGAATGGATAAATAATCGCCTTTAATCACCCCGTAGCCAATCAGCATACCGGCACTATTTTCCATCGTGACATTATCGATAACGAAATTATCACAGCCATAAATAGCCACCGTGGCGTTATCGATCCCCGCTTTTTTACTGAAGTCCGGCGTAATGTTTTTCGCTTTGATATTACGAATAACAAAATGTTTACCGTTTTCCACATGCACCAGCTGGCGACAATTACTGCCAGTGATATTTGCCACGACAAAGTTTTTCACCGACTGATCTTCCGGGTAGTTATTGTCATAGGTGCTGCCCGCTAACCCGATGCCAATCCCCCAGTTAATTTTGCCGTTGGTGCAGTTGATATTGTCGATCACGTGATCGGAGATCAGGATATTGCGGTCATTGATTGCCACGTTCCACTCGATGGCATCGCCCTGCAGATCGCTAAAGCGGCTATGGGTAATGCGCGCGCCATCGAGCTGGTTATGGAAGCCCTGGCGTAAAATGCCGTAGTTAGCTTTGCTGATGTTGATGTTATCAATCACCAGATTGCGCATAACGCGCTTCTCTTTTCCGCCGATGTAGATCTGCATTACCGGGCCATAGCCGCTCATGCTGACACCTTTAATGGTGCAATCTGAGCCGCGCACATCCAGCATGACGTTATAGAGGCTGCCCCCTTGCTCGCCAATCACCCGGCTGCCGTCCTGCAGCACAAGACGCCCGCGTCCGCTGCCTTTTAACGCCCCGCGCACCAGCAGCGTTTTACCGGCGGGAATAAAAATGCCGGTATTGATGTTTTCGCACACCAGCCCGGCGGGAACCTCCACCGTCTGCGCGTCGGCAAAGGCCTTATTGAGCGCAGCCGGCCAGTCATTGTGGTTGTAATCGCTTAGCTTTACCGTGTCGCTGCGTCCAAGGGCGCGCGCGGCAGGCATATGCAGCAGGGGAAGCGCCGCCAGCGCGGAGCTGGCGGTCAGGAAGGAGCGGCGCGTCAGCGCGGTTGAGCGTCGTTTCGCAGTCATAAAGCCTCTCATCAAAGCGTTTGCAGCAGACTGGCCAGTTGCTGGTTGATAATCGTTTGATTAAAGTCCGTCTCTACTTTCTCCCGGGCGCGGGTCACGACCGGCGTAAGCTCCTCACTCGCCATCTGACCAAAGGAGGCCAGACGCTCAGCCAGCGCTTCGGCGTCGTTTTCCGGCACCAGCCAGCCGGATCGTCCGGCGTCGATCAGTTCCGGAATACCGCTGTGAACGGTCGAGACCACGGGGATGCCAACGGCCATCGCCTCCATCAGCGCGACCGGAATACCCTCCATGTCGCCATCGGTGCCGGTAATGGAGGGGAGTAAAAAGACATCCGCTTCATCAAGCAGCGCTTTTACTTCGTGGCTCGGCTTAAAACCGGGCATCTCAATCACATCTTCAAGCTGGAACTGCTCGATCAGGGTGCGCAAACGGCGCTCCCATGGGCCGATACCCAGAATGCGGTATTTGAATGCCACGCCGCGCTCTTTCAACAAGCGGCAGGCTTCGATGGCGACGTGCAGCCCCTTTTTCTCCGTCAAACGCGCGACAGAGATGATTTGCAGCGGACGGCCCGGTGATTTCACTTCGCGCAGGCTGAAGCGCGTCATATCGACGCCCATGCGTGAGACGGCAATCTTATTCTGCGGGCAGCCCATGGTGAGCAGCCGCCCGGCCCACAGATCGCTTATCGGCAGCATCAAATCGCCGCGCTTAAAGAGCTGCTGATACTCCGGGGTGTAGTGCGTAAGCACATCGCGGTGCGAGATATCGATTCCGTGGAAAACGGTGGCGATCTTGCCTTTTAGTACGCCAAGTTCGCGCAGTTTCGCCGCGGTCACGCCCGCCGGGCCAAAGTGGGCGATAAAGACATCGGCGGTAAAAGTTTGCGGCGCGAGGCCGCAAATCGCTGGCAGGATCAGGTTGCGCGCCTCATCACCGTAACGGGAGAGGTTGAGCGCTTTCCAGGTCGACGGCTTAAACATGCCGCGGGCGATGGCCTGCCCGCGATAGCCCAGCTTCGCCAGTTTCCCTTCCGGCTCCGCCAGCAGCCAGTGCGTCTTCTCCGCCAGCTTATATTCAGTGTACGCGGCGTGAGTATTGTTCATATCGCCCTTGTGCAGGGCGACAATCTCAACCTCAAATCCCATATTGATAAAGGCGACAATCTGGTTGAGGACAAACGTTTCGGACGAGAGAGGAAATTTCAGCAAAAAGAAGCCGACTTTCATTTCACCCCCTGCACGCGCTCGAGCACCGATTGCACCATCTTGATGCCCTGCTCGCGCTCGGCCGCGACTGCCGTTGCCAGCCGTGCGTTAATCGCCGGTAACTGGCCCAGCGTATCTGCCGCCATTGACGCCAGCGAACCGTCCAGCAGATGGCGAATATCCACCGCCATCTCCGGCATGCCGAGCTGCTGCATGATCCCGGCTGACTTGTGTTCGTAGTTAATGGCAATCGCCGGCGTGCCGAAGTTCATGGAGATGATCGCTGAGTGCAGGCGCGTACCGATGGTTAAGTCGCACGCGGCGAGAATTTTGCCCATCTCCAGATCGTTCAGCTCATCCATCACCACGTGGTAGCGGGAGGGATCCTGAATATGCTGACGCAGGTTGAGCGCCACCATGCGGTCATCTTTGTTATAGCTGTCGATGCCGGTGCAGGTAGAGAGCGCAATCACCTGATAGCCCGCGTCAATCACGCGGTTGACGACATCCGCAAAGGCCTTTTCATACGCCTGCTGGGTGGTGCCAAGACGTTTATCAAACGGTGCCAGTTCACGCAGGGTAATGGCCACGGTCTTCTCTTTTGCCGCCAGGTCCAGCCAGTGCTGAACGGCGTAGCTGGCGGTGAAATCCTCCTGATGGTGATCCACCAGCCAGGCGGTATCGACGCCCTGCTCCACTTTATCCGTGGTGATGCCGCTCTGCTTCATCAGATTGAGGCTGACATGCTCGCGCAGGATCAGCGCGTCACAATGGCCGAAGACGTAGTTCGCCAGCTTGTTAAAGTCCTCGTTCTGGAACGGCCCGACGCTGTGACCAATCATAAACAGCGGTTTTTTCGCCATAAAGGTGCAGAGCGCATGTTCAAACTGCGGCACACCGTAGAGATCGACAAAGAAGGAGCCGCCGACCTGGATAATCGCATCATAATCTGCCAGACGGCGGACAAAATCGGTAAACCCCTGTGCGATGGCGATATTGCGCAACTTGCCGGTATCGGTCACGCGGGAGAGCAGCACCTGGTGCTGGTAGCGACGGCGCAGCACTTTCTTCACGCGCCCCATCAGGCCAGCGGCGTTGTTGTGCGCTTTCATCTGGCTGTAGAGCGGATCACCCATCACCGGGCGATTAAGTAACCAGGAGGAGCTGACCGGATAGCGGCTCATCACATCCACTTCCGCCTCAGGATTCAGGCGGGCAATAGCGTCCAACAATCCACGTAAAATTGCGCTGTCACCACGGTTGCCGCATGTGTGATTGCCAAGGATCAATAATTTCATAACGACCTCATAAAGGGGTTCAATAAGGTTTCTTATCCTGCGCGAAGCAGTGTTTTCAATTTCTCGTTGCGGCAAAACTGACGCTTCATCTCCACCACCAGCGCGTTACGCGACAAAATCAGCATAATGGCGAAGGCGATGGCACCCGCAGCAACCTGAATCGCCAGCATGGCGGCAAGCGGCAGATGGCCGTTGAGCGCCAGGCCGAGGCCATAACTGACCACCAGCGTCGGCAGCGACAGGTAGAACGGCAGCCACAGGCTGAGGATGTACTGGCGGTAGCTCGAACCGAGCACCGGTTTAATCATTACGAAGTAGCTCAGAATGGTGTTGATAATCTGCACCAGCAGGAAGCCAAGCGTAACGCCGAGCGCACCGGCCATATGGCCGCCAATAATGATCGCCGGAATAAAGAGAAACGTTTTAAAGACGTTGAATTTAAAGCTGATATCGACACGTGCTTTCGCCATCAGCAGCGAGCCGATCGGGTTACCGACCGCGCGCAGCAGGCCAACGATGCACAGCAGTTGCAGGATCGGAATGATGCTGTTCCACTTCTCGCCAAATACCAGCGGCACAAAGTTATTCGACACCACCATCAGCCCAAGCAGGATCGGGAAGTTGATGATCCCCACCACCGACAGCAGCTTGTAGAAGTTCAGGCGCAGCTTCTCGGTGTCATCCTGGATCTTGGCGAATGCCGGGAAGAGCACGCGGGTAATGATCGGGTTGAGCTTCATCGGCGGCACTACCGCCACGTTATAGGCGAGGTTGTAGCCCCCGGCGACGCTCGCACCGAGGATCCGCGCCAGCACCAGCGTGGAGAGGTTGGTGTTCACGTAGTTGATGATGCTGTCTGCGGTCAGCCATGCGCCAAAACGCAGGTTGGAGCTGACGGAAGCAAGGGAGAAGTGCAGACCGGGGCGGTAGATCTTGCGGCCAAAGTAGCCGAACAGCAGCGTACGCACGGCGCTGTTAACCAGATAACCGAGGATCGCGGTCATCGCCAGCGGCCAGAAGAAGGCGCTGATCACCGTAAAGCTGAAGCCCGCCATGACCGACAGGGTTTCAATCGCGCCGATCTTGTTGAACTCCAGCTCTTTTTGCATCAGCGCGCGGAACTGCTGCCCGTGCGGGATCACCACAAACGCCACCGACAGGGTTTTGATCAGCGGTGCCAGATCCGGGTTGTTCAGCACGTCAGCAATCATGTTGCTTAACGAGAAGACCGCGATGCAGACCACGATCCCCAGCCCGACGTTGAGCCAGTAAAGCGTGGTCAGCTCGAGATGGCTGATCTCTTTGCGCTGAATAATCGAGTTAGCGATACCAAAATCTGACAGCGTATCCGCCAGCGCGATAATCACCAGCGAGACGGTCAGCAGACCGAACTGGTGGTTATCGATGATGCGCGCCAGCACCGTCATCTGCACCAGCCCCAGACCGATAATGGTCAGAGTGGCCATGGCTGACCACTTTGCTCCGCTGATGGTTTTTTCTCTCAGGCTCATGACCTTTCCTTAATACGCCGCTTTGTTGACAAAGCCTTTAAAGATGGTCAGAAAAACGATCTTGATATCGAACCACAGGCTCCATTCGCGGATGTACTCCAGATCGAACTCAATGCGTTTTTCCATTTTTTCCAGCGTGTCGGTCTCGCCGCGCCAGCCGTTAATCTGCGCCCAGCCGGTAATGCCCGGTTTCACTTTGTGACGCAGCATGTAGCCCTCAATCAGCGCACGATACTGCTCGTTATGCGCCACGGCGTGAGGACGAGGGCCAACAATCGACATCCCGCCGGTGAGCACATTAATAAACTGCGGCAGCTCATCAAGGGAGGTGCGGCGCAGGAAGCTGCCCACTTTGGTGACGCGCGGATCGTTCTGCGTCGCCTGGGTCACCACTTTGTCATTCTCCATCACCTTCATTGAGCGGAACTTCCACACTTTGATCGGCTTACCATCCATGCCGTAGCGCGTCTGGCGGAAAATGATTGGCCCTGGCGAACTCATCTTCACCGCCACGGAGATAGCCAGCAGCACCGGCGAAATCAGCAGCAGAATCAGCGACGAGAGCACAATATCTTCCAGGCGTTTCAGGATGCGGTTCACACCTGAGAGCGGCGTGTCATACAGCGGCACAATCGGAACGCCATTCACCTCTTCAATGCGCGAATGCAGGATATTAAAGGTGAAGACATCCGGGATCAGGATCACCGAACAGGTGGTATCCGCGAGATCGCGCACCAGTTTTTTGATGCAAACAGCGTCATTCATCGACATTGCGATATAGACGTTATGGATCTTGCCGCTGCGGGCATCTTCAACCAGTTGCTCAAGGTTGCCCGCCCAGCCGGTATCAATACCGCCCGGTTTCGGATCGTAATAAACCCCGACCACATCGAAGCCGAGCCACGGCTCGTTGCGGAAACCGTCGAGCAGCGCCTGCCCCATCGGCATATCCCCCGCTACGGCAACGCGGCGAGTGTTATACCCGAGATTACGCAGCCAGCCGGCACCGAAGCGGATCACCGCCCGGCTAAACATCAGGCCGAGGCTGGTTAACAGATACCAGGTGAAATAGAGCGAGAAGGTGTTATCAAAGTCTGTGTTGAACGACATCAAACCGGCGCTGAAGATGATACTTAGCGTCCAGTTCTGCAACAGCAGCGTCAGTTCGGTCATCATTCTGACGCCGCGCCAGGAGCGGTAAAAATCGGTCATGCCGCCGATCATCTGGAATACAACCAGCGTGGTCAGCGCCATCAGCAGATGCATGTAGAAAAATGGCAACGCATTGACTTTGCACACCAACCACAACCCAGCGAACATAATGGTGATGTCTGAGAATCGCTGCACGATAGAGATTAACGATGCATTCGTTTTGGCCCGGTCGCGCTTTTTTAGATTTGTCATCGTTGTACCTGCCTGTTTGCCCTCCTCCCCTCGTGGGGAGGAGAACGACTAAGAGTTACTGATTCAACAGCGCCAGAATTTCCTGCGTTCGCGCCTCCATCAACGCTACGTCGTGTCGGGATTCGACATTCAGACGCACCACCGGCTCGGTGTTGGAGGAGCGCAGGTTAAAGCGCCAGTCGGCAAAGGCGATGCTGATGCCGTCGGTGTAATCCACCTCCAGCGCGTCCGGCGCGTAACGATCTTCAACGCGTTTGATGGCGCTAACCGGATCGGCTAGCTTGCTGTTGATCTCGCCGCTCGCCGGGAAGGCCACCATGCGATCGCCCACCAGTTCGGCCAGCGTTTTACCTTTCAGGCACAGCAATTCCGTGACCAGCAGCCACGGGATCATGCCGCTGTCGCAGTAGGCGAAATCGCGGAAGTAGTGGTGCGCGCTCATCTCGCCGCCGTAAATGGCGTCCTCTTCGCGCATACGCTCTTTAATAAAAGCGTGGCCGGTTTTCGACATCACCGGCGTACCGCCTGCGCGGCCTACCACATCAACGGTGTTCCAGGAGAGACGCGGATCGTGAATGATTTTCGCGCCCGGGTGTTTTTCGAGGAACGCTTCTGCCAGCAGGCCAACGATGTAGTAGCCCTCAATAAACTGGCCCTTGTCGTCGAACAGGAAGCAGCGGTCGAAGTCACCATCAAAGGCGATGCCCATATCCGCCTGATGCTCAATCACCGCGTTGCGGGTGTCGTCGCGGCACTCCGGCAGCAGCGGATTAGGAATCCCGTGCGGGAAGGTACCGTCCGGCTCGTTGTGCACTTTAATAAAGCTCACCGGCACATTCAGCGCCTTGAAACGCGCTTCAATGGCGTCAATCACCGGGCCTGCCGCGCCGTTACCGGAGTTGATGACCAGTTTCAGCGGCTTAAGGTTAGCGGTGTTGATGTAGCCAAGCAGATGGTCGATATAGTCATCGCGCAGGGAGATCTGCTTGTAGCTGCCGCGTTTTTCCGGGTTCACCGGTGGGAAGTCGTTGGCTTCTGCCAGACGCTGCACGTCGCGCAGGCCGGTGTCGCCGCTGATTGGGCGCGCGCCTTTGCGCACCAGTTTCATGCCGTTGTAGTCCATCGGGTTGTGGCTGGCGGTCACTTCGATACCGCCGTCAACGCCGAGATGGAAGGTGGCGAAATAGATCTCTTCGGTACCGGACAAACCGATATCCAGCACATCAACACCGGCGTCCTGCAAGCCTTTGGCAAGCGCCAGCTTCAGCGATTCGCTGGTCTGACGCACATCGCCGCCGAGCACAATGGTCTGCGGCTTCAGGTATTCCCCGTAGGCGCGGCCAATACGCCAGGCTATATCTTCATTCAGTTCTTCGCCCAGCTTTCCGCGAATATCGTAAGCTTTAAAACAGGTTAATTTTTCCATCATTACCTCTTCTTCAGGCAACAGTCAGCCTTGACCGCAACTGGCCACATAAATGTTATCAATAGTTGTTCTGGCCGAACCCGCGCGCGGCGGGCCGGCAATGGGCGTTAAATACGCCCGTAACGATCGGCGAAGCGCACAATGTCATCCTCTTCCAGGTACGAACCGGAGCGTACCTCAATCAGGTCGAGAGGGATCTTGCCCGGGTTTTCCAGGCAGTGGCGCGCGCCGAGCGGAATGTAGATAGATTCGTTTTCGCCCAGCAGTTTGACTTCGTCATCAATGGTGACTTTCGCCGTACCGGCAACCACCACCCAGTGTTCGGCGCGATGGTGATGCATCTGCACCGACAGCCCTTCGCCCGGTTTCACGGTGATGCGTTTCACCTGATAGCGATCGCCCGCGTCGATGGAGTCATATTTGCCCCACGGACGGTAGACTTCGCGGTGAATATGGTGCTCGTGACGCCCTTCGGCTTTGATCTTCTCGACCACTTTTTTCACGTCCTGCACCGCGTTACGGTCGGCGATCAGCACGGCGTCTTTGGTCTGCACCACCACCAAATCTTTTACGCCAACGGTGGTCACGAGACCGGATTCGGCATAGACGTAGCTGTTTTCGGTTTTGTGGCTGATCACATCGCCGTGATGCACGTTGCCTTCCGGCGTGTGCTGGCTGATCTCCCACAGGGAGGACCAGGAGCCCACATCGCTCCAGCCTGCGTCCATCGGAACCACCACCGCATCGGCTGTGCGCTCCATCACCGCGTAGTCGATAGACTCTTCCGGACAGGCGAGGAACGCCTCTTCATCAACGCGGATAAAGTCCATATCCGGGTCGGTGGCATCCATCGCCTTTTCACAGGCTTCGAGAATGTCCGGACGATATTTTTGCAGCTCTTCCAGGTAGCGACCGGCGCTGAACAGGAACATGCCGCTGTTCCAGTAGTATTCGCCGCTGGCGACATACCCCTGCGCGGTTTCCAGGTTCGGTTTTTCAACAAACTGCGCCACTTCAAACGCCACAGCATCGACCTGGCCTGGGCTGACTTCGCCGCGGCGGATGTAGCCGTAACCGGTTTCGGGCATATCCGGCACGATACCGAAAGTGACCAGTTTGCCCGCTTCGGCATACGGCATGGCATTACGTACTGAAGTACGGAACGCCTCTTCATCCTGAATAACGTGATCCGCTGCCAGCACCAGCATCAGCGGATCGCTATCCGGGTTGTGGCGTTTAACCGCCAGCGCTGCCAGCGCAATCGCCGGTGCGGTGTTGCGGCCTGCCGGTTCAAGAATGATGTTCTCCGTCAGCTTATTAAGCTGGCGCAGCTGTTCTGCGACGATAAAACGGTGCTGCTCGTTACAAATCACCACCGGGCTTTCGCACTCGACGCCGTTCAGGCGGCAGACGGTGGTCTGCAGCATGGTGAGATCGCCCTTCAGGCAGAGAAACTGTTTAGGGTAAAGCACGCGGGAAAGTGGCCACAGACGGCTGCCGGAGCCCCCGGCCATCACGACCGGATAGAGTTGCGTTTGACTCATGATTTATCCCCATTGCCGTCGAAATTGAGGCGCGCCTCATGCGCCGCGCCATCGTGGGCGGCTGCGGGCGTCGCGGATTTCTCCGGGCTGATATCTGCAATAAACTGGCTTAACACGTTCTCTTTTTCGAGCGTGCGTTCGGCATATTCACGTGCCACCGTGTTGTTTGTGGGCAGCGCTAACGCGCGTTCAATGCCCGAGGTCAGCGCATCGACCGATTCCGGTTCGACGCAGACCGCAATGCCAGGCTCATTCAGGCAGAGCTGGCCAAGTTCGGTACTCTCTTCGGCGGTGATCACCGCATTGCCACCCACCGCCAGAATGTTGGTCAGCTTGGAGGGCAATACCGCATCCGCCGCGCCGCGCTTCTGGATAACCAGGTGGCAATCGCCAAGCGTGAGCAGCGCCGGCAGCGCTTCATAAGGCTGCAACGGGAAGAATTTCACATTGTCGAGGCCGCGCTCGCTGACCATTTTCTCCAGCCGCGCTTTGCCTCCGCCCTGCCCGACGATGGCGAACAGCCACGGATGGCCCTTCAGTCGCGCAGCGGCTTCAATCACATTTTCTAATCCCTGCTTCTCACCGATGTTGCCGGAGTAAAGAATGATTTTTTTGTCATCCGGCAGACCGAGGTCGCGGCGTAACTGCGCAACGCTTGCCGCGTCGACATCACGAAAACGCGCCACTTCGGACCAGTTCGGGAAGAAGATAATCTTGTCGGCTGACACGCCCTTCTCACGCGCTTTGTTCATCATCGAGCGCGAGATGGTAGAGACGTTGTCAACGTTATGCAGATTGCTGCGTTCAAACGCGGCCGCCATTTTTGCCACCAGGCCGCCTTTACCTTTGCCCGCCATACCTAACCCGAGCATGGCGTCCACTTCATAATCCTGAATGTGCAGCAGCGTGCGTGCGCCGCTCAGTTTTGCCAGCAGGCGCATGCCCGGCGTGCAAAACAGTGTCGGCACTACGCCGATGATGCGATCCGGCTTCCAGCTGCGCTGGGCCATCAGCGGGAAAAAGCTGCTGACGGCAAAGCTGCCTAAGTGCAGCAGACGCTTGATGGTCGACGGCTGCTTCGGCACGTAGAGCGGGCAGCGCCACACCGTGGAGGCTCCCTGCTCTTTACGCCAGCGCCAGGCACTGTAAGGGTGCCCGACTTTCCACTCCGGGTAGTACGGCGGCGCAGTGATGACGCGAACGTCATGGCCCTGACGGGCCATCCACTCCACCATTTCGCCGGTGTACTTACCGATCCCGGTCAGTTCCGGCGAATAGTTGATGCCATAAACCAGGATTTTCATAAGCCCGGCACTCCCTGCGCGTCGAGGAAATAGGCGCGGCTGTTGTCATGCACCAGCGGGTCGGCAATCAACGCCTCCGGCGAAACCCAGCGATAGTCATCGTGCTGCTCCGTTGGCAGGGCGAGGGTCTCCTCGTCCACGCGCAGACGGAAGCCGAGCACGATGTAGTGGGTCGTAAAATCGGGGCCGGAGAAGTTATCGTCATAGAAGTGCTGCCAGACGCCGTAAAACTCACCTGCCGACATCGGCAGGCGCAGTCCCAGTTCCGCCTGAGTCAGCCGCTCGAAAGCGGCTGCCAGCGGCTCGTCCTTTTGCACGCGTCCGCCCGGCACGAACCAGTATCCCTGGGCCGGACGGTTAGTGCGTTTGCCGAGTAAAAACTCGCCGCGTGAGTTCTCCACGATCAGATCGATGGAGATCAGCGGGGTGGAACGCACCACCGTGGCAAAATCTTCATGACTTAAAAACATGCTTACCCCCGGAACCGGTGCTGGTTTTCAAGGAACCACTGGTAGGTGCTTGCCAGCCCCGCTTCCAGTGAGATCTCGTGATACCAGCCCAGTTGATGCAGACGGGTCACATCCAGCAGTTTACGCGGCGTGCCGTCCGGCTTGGTGGCGTCAAACACCACGCGGCCTTTATAGCCCACAACGCTTGCAACCGTCTGTGCCAGTTCGCGAATGGTGCAGTCAACGCCGGTACCGACGTTGATATGCGACAGCATCGGCTCGGTATTCTCCTGCCACACTTCGCGTGCCAGCTCCTGCACATGAATGCTGGCTGCTGCCATATCATCCACATGGAGGAATTCACGCATCGGCGTGCCGCTGCCCCACACCACCACGTCTGCCGCATTCTCCTGGGTCGCTTCGTGGAAACGACGCAGCAGCGCAGGAATGACGTGCGAGTTGCTCGGGTGGAAGTTGTCGTGCGGACCATACAGGTTGGTCGGCATCACCGAGCGGTAATCGCGGTCATACTGGCGGTTGTACGATTCGCACAGTTTGATCCCGGCGATTTTGGCAATCGCGTACGGCTCGTTCGTCGGCTCCAGCGTCCCTTGCAGCAGCTCGCTTTCAGCAATCGGCTGCTTCGCCAGTTTCGGGTAGATGCAGGACGAACCGAGGAACAACAGCTTGTTCACGTCGTGCTTGTGCGCCGAGTGAATGATGTTGCTCTCAATCATCATATTTTCGTAGATGAAGTCCGCCGGGTAGGTATTGTTCGCCACAATACCGCCCACTTTCGCTGCCGCCAGGTAGACCTGGTCAATACGTTCGCTGGCGAAAAACGCGTCCACCGCTGCGGCATCTAACAGGTTCAGCTCTTCGCGCGAGCGCAGCACCAGTTCGATATCCGCACGCTGTTCGAGCTGCCGTACGATGGCTGACCCCACCATCCCGCGATGGCCAGCCACAAAAACACGTTGTTTGGTCATGCTCAGGACTCCAGCGCGATGGCAACCTCGTAACCGTGGGCCTTAAGCAGTGAGTGTTTTTTCGCTGCTTCCAGATCTTTTGCCACCATTTCAGAGACCATCTCCTGCAGGGTAGTTTCCGGTTTCCAGCCCAGTTTTTCGTGCGCTTTGGTCGGGTCGCCCAGCAGGGTTTCCACTTCAGCAGGACGGAAGTAACGCGGGTCAACGGCAACAATCACATCGCCCGGTTTCACGCCCGGCGCATCGTGGCCAGTCACGGAAACAACGATACCCTTCTCTTCTACGCCAGTGCCTTCGAAGCGCAGTTTGATACCGAGCTGAGCGGCAGCCATTTCAACGAACTGACGAACCGAGTACTGCACGCCGGTCGCGATAACGAAGTCTTCCGGCTGTTCCTGCTGCAGCATCATCCACTGCATTTTCACGTAGTCTTTGGCATGGCCCCAGTCACGCAGGGAGTCCATGTTGCCGAGGTAGAGGCAGGATTCCAGGCCCTGAGCGATGTTGGCGATCGCACGGGTGATTTTACGGGTCACGAAGGTTTCGCCGCGACGCGGGGATTCGTGGTTGAACAGGATGCCGTTACAGGCGTACATGCCGTAGGATTCACGGTAGTTCACGGTGATCCAGTAAGCGTACAGTTTGGCAACGGCATACGGAGAGCGCGGGTAGAACGGCGTGGTCTCTTTCTGCGGAGTTTCCTGCACCAGGCCATACAGCTCAGAGGTGGATGCCTGATAGAAACGGGTTTTCTTCTCCAGACCCAGGAAGCGGATCGCTTCCAGCAGACGCAGCGTACCCATGGCGTCGACATCAGCGGTGTATTCCGGGGATTCGAAGGAGACCGCAACGTGGCTCATCGCACCCAGGTTGTACACTTCATCCGGCTGCACTTCCTGCAGGATACGGGTCAGGTTGGACGTATCGGTCAGATCGCCGTAATGCAGGTGGAATTTCGGGTTGCTTGTGTGCGGATCCTGATAAATGTGATCAACACGCTCAGTATTGAAAGAGGAAGCACGGCGTTTGATGCCGTGAACTTCGTAACCCTTTTCCAGAAGCAGTTCTGCCAGATAAGAGCCATCTTGCCCGGTAACGCCGGTGATGAGAGCGACTTTAGACATAATTTATTTTCCTCAATGTTCCCTGTTAGGGAGTTACCTTTTCAACGCGTTCGCGCGTTACCACTGCGGGATTGCCCCGACAAATTGCATTTGCCGGTAGCGATTTAAAAACACTGCTGCGCGCACCGACGACCGTGCCGTCGCCGATAGAAACGCCGGGAGCAACAAACACATCCGTCGCCAGCCAGCACTTCTCGCCAATCACGATGGGCGTCGCGTTAATATCGAAATGCGCGCTCATATAGTCGTGACTGCCGGTACACAAATAACACTTCTGTGACACCACAGAATTTGCGCCGATGGTGATGTCGCCGAGCGTATATAACACTGCGTCATCCCCCACCCAGCTGTAATCACCCAGGGTTAATTTCCATGGGTAGGTAATTTTGACCGAAGGTCGAATCACTACGCCTTTACCTACCTTCGCGCCGAACAGGCGTAATAAGAAGGCGCGCCAGCGATAAAGCACCTGCGGAGACCAGGCAAATAATGTCGCCTGCACCGCCCACCACAGTTGAACCTTAATAGCGTTCCCGCCCCGAAAGCCTTTCGGCACGGAGAATCCTTTTAAATCTTGCATATTCTTTCCTTATGTCCGGGCGTTACGCTTTGTTATATAAAGCCTTTGCTTTACCCGTCGTCCGTAAACGCAACATATAGGATAATTCTGCCCAGAAGCCGGGAACGTGTAATATCATGCGCTGAACTTTACGGGCGTCTTGACATAATTCGAGGTTATTAGAAGTGGATACACCGCCCATCGAAAATTCAGATACCAGCCCTTTCAGACGCTTAAACGGAAAGCCCGCTTTAAACATTCTGGCCGCTAACGCGTAATCGGATGAGACTTTAAATTGCAGATCGTAGGGGTACGTTTTTAACCCGTGTACCGGGAAAAAGATGGCCTGATGGCTGGCCGGCAGGCTGTGATAAATATACCAGCCGCTTTTCGCATTGCGGCGCAGCTTGCTTCCGTCGCCGAAATCAAGCAGCGCATCGCCGATATACATCGCGGTCTCTTTCGCTTCGCTTAACTGGCGAACAACATCGACGATCTCTTCATGGAAAATATCGCCAGAATTAAGAAATATCGCAAAACGTCCGGAGGCCATATCGATGCCTTTATTCATGGCATCGTAAATACCTTTATCGCGTTCGCTTATAAAACGTAAATTATATTGTCCGTTGAGGCTTTTCAGAAAATCCTCAGTGCCGTCCTGAGAACCGCCGTCAACCACAATCCACTCAAACTCGATATCTTGCGCTTTCGCCAGGTGAGCCAGCGACTGCCAGGTCTTCATCACACCTTCATAATTGCGAAACGCGACAGTAATAACACTTAGCAGCATGTGACCCACCTTCTCATGAACTGACAATATTCAACGCTTTACGAAGAATAAATGGACAAACAATTAAGAATGCATATTCCGGACTAAAAATTGACCCCGTAAAAAACAACGAGATCGGGGTAAACAAGAAAAGTTGAACGCGAAAATTCTGATTGTTGCCAAAAGCATTCATCGTCATTTTAGCGACTTTAAACATGTACCATCCGGTCAGTATTACCGCTAACCATGAAAAATAAATGATCAGCAGATACAACCCATTGTCTATTGTTTTCCCGACGTCTGCACCGTTAAAGATTCCGAATGATGCGACATATTCATAAAGTGAGCCGAATCTTACTACGCCATCAATATTGGTCAGCGAATATCCAACCATCACAAGCGGACCGATAATTCGGTAATAAGAGGAAGAGCCTTCCGTTCCCAAATCGCCAATACGCGTTGCAATATAAGGAAAAGCAAATACGAGGCCCACGACAAACACCGCAAGTGAAATAATTGCCAGCGGTAATTTCTTTTGAATCGCCTCTTTATTGAGATACTGGAACGCCCATTCCAGCAGGTAAAACATGATGAATGTCATTACCCCGGAGAACGATCCTGAGAGAACTATCCCTGCCAGAATCATAGCATCGGTCTTCGGCGTTTTGATACCAAACTGTTTGATGCTGAGCCAAATTGAGATTAACGCCAGAGCGAAGAATGCCGGTTCGAAATAGAGTGCCGTGGTTCGCTTACCGCCGAACTTGATAAAATTCAGCACGTAACTGTTGCTGTAAATAAGATATTTCGAAATTATTTCCATCAAACTACTGCCGCCAGTAAGAATGATCTGAGCCATCTCCATTGCGGCGAGCGTGACAATTAACGCCACCACCATATAGAAAAATCTCAAAATCTTTCGATAGTTGTGCGGCGAGATCGTTTTGAAGCGAATACTCCATACCATGCCAATAATGATCACAATGTAAACAAACAGCATTGTCGACGTGACATATTTGCTGGCATCCAGTGACTTACCGAAAATAAAGTTGAAGAGCGTTAATCCTGCACCGAGCATCAGCGCTAACATCAATTTTTTCAGGTTGATGCGCTCAACGTAGAGCAGCAGCATCACCGGTAGAAAAGTTACGATCGTGATCGGGAAGCTCTCACCGAGCTGGAATAATTTCACGTTGACCAGCAGGTAGATCAACGGCAGCAGCAGATAGCTACAGACTCTGATAGAACGAGACATACTCCTCCAGCATCTGATGACCGCTATAGGCCTGGCGGCTGCGCGCGCGAAACGCGTCGAGGCTCTCGCCAAACACCGCCTGGGCGATTTCTGCTTTATGGCACTGCACCAGCGGCAGCACCTCCTCTTCACTGAAGGTCTTGCCGCCCGACTTTTGCAGCACTTCCCGCGCCGCATCGCTGTGGGTAGCGATCACCGGCACGCCGATGGAGAGCGCTTCGCAGAGGATCAGCGGGTAGTTATCGACGCGCGAACTAAAGACCAGCGCATCCATCTCATTGAGTTCGCTCATCAATTTACGCTTATCGGTGAGAAAACCGTGGTTAACCACCTGCGGCCCCTCAAACGGAGAGAATTTACCGAAGGTGTGCAGCTCGACGCGATCTTCAAGCGCCATAATGTCGCGCACCAGCTTTTGGTTGGTTTTACCGTCGTAGCGTAAATCGTGGGCGACGATAGCGATCTTCGGTTTTCCCTGCGTCACTTTGACCGGCGCGAGTTGGGCGAGGATCTCCTCCGTCGCCACATCAATACCGTTGTTAATGATCTGGCAGCGGCCTGCGCCATACAGACTGTTAAAGGCGTCAGCCACATGCTGGCTTGGAGAGATAAACTGGCAGCCCAGTGACAGCATGGTATTAAACAGCTGGCGCTTGCGGCCCACTAACTGATGCGCGCGATCGATTTTGACCGGCGGATAGTTACTCAGCGTCGGGCACTTCTGGCAGTTGGTTTTCCACCCTTCACAACCGTCGGTGAATGCACAGCGGCCGGTGACGCTCCAGTGGTCGTGCAGGGTCCAGACGAAGGTGACGTCCGGTTTGTGCGCTTTCACGCGCTGGCAGAACGCCACCAGATCCTCAAGGTTGAGCCAGTAGCTGTGCATCACATGAAAATGGAGCACCAGCGGCCCTTCGCTGCGGGTAATGTTGCGATAAAGATTATTGAGATTGCCAAAAACATCGCGGTTAAAGAGGCGGAACAGCGCCAGGTTGGCAATCGAGGTCAGACGCGGCGTCTGTTTATAGACGTTCTGATAGTTGTCATGGCTGACGCTCTTTTTGCCGCCCTTACCGTAGCCATAAATAAAGCGCGACTGATAACCTTGCTGCAATGCGCGCTGGTGGAGATCCAGCGCAACACCCGCAGCACCGCCCTCTGCGAGGCGTACGTTAAACTGCAAAATATTCATTTAATCACCTTCACGCGCGCTTTTTCACCCACCACCAGCGCGTTGTCCGGCACACTGTCGAGCACCACGCTGCCTGCGCCGATGGTGACATTGTTGCCAATGGTGATATCGCCAATCATCACCACATTCGCACCCAGCTCAACGCCGTTGCCAATCACCGGGCAGGCCAGGCTGTCGGCGCCGCGGTTGCCGATGGTCACACCATGGCGAATGGTAAAATCATCACCCGCGACGACATTTTTATTAATCACCACTGCATAACCGTGGTGAATGGTGAAACGCCGACCAATAGTTGCTGCCGCCTGGATCTCATAACCAAACAGGCATTCGGTGATAAAGCGGTAGAGCAGAATGACCGGCGCGGCCCAGATATTGTTAATCACATGCTTTTTGCGCCATACCGAACAGAAGTGCGCAATACGGTAGGCGGCAACCATGCAGCACGGGCGCAAATTCCAGTGGTTTGCGCGAAAATCTTCCAGTCGCATTATTTACCCCGCAGCCCATCAGCCAGACGTTTGCCGTTGCGCACGGAGAAGAGCGTCAACAGCGTGCGCCAGTTCATCCGCTTGTTGCGGATCTGGTAGAGGGTGAAGAGTTGATACTTCTTGCTGGCACGGTCGAACTTATCTTTGTGCTTGCGATAGAAGTGGAAGTAGCCGGAGAACTTCTTCGGTGAAGAGGTGATCTGCATCTCGCCGTGGTTGATATGCAGGATCTGCGTCGCCTCTTCAATTTTGAACGGCTCGCCATACTCGGTCACCATGCGCAGGAAGATGTCGTAATCCTGGGCGGCTTTCAGTTGGGTATCAAACAGCGACTCTTTAAAACGCCACGCCCAGGTAAAGACCTGATTACCGACGATATTACGTTTGTAGAAGAGCTTGCGGGAGAACGGCGATTTCGGGTACAGCGGAAGGCTCGCCGGCTGCGCGTAGACTTCGCCCTGGCAAACATAATCATTGGCGTAGAGAAACGCGCGGGTATTGAGCAGATGTTTGTGTGCGAGGAAGACCGATAAGCGATTTGGCGTCCACTCATCGTCATCATCGATGCCGGTAATGTATTGTCCGCGCGCCTGCAGAATGGCCTGGTTGCGCACGGCGCAGGCCCCGGAGTTGAAGTCGTTGCGCGTATAGCTGACGCGCGGATCGTTCAGCTCGTCAACAAACTGCTGCAGCTGATCGAACGACGCGGAGCAGTCATCAACAATGATCATTTCCCAGTGCGGATAATCCTGGCGCAGCACCGATTTAATGGCGCGGATGGCCAGCTGCTGACGGTTCCAGGTAGGCATATAAATTGAAATTAATGGGTTTGCTGTTGTGCTCATGATGCGATCCCTAATGCGTTCCACATGCCGCTTTTTGCCCTCGCTTACGCCCTCCCCCCGTTAAGGGGAAGGGCGAAGCACGCTGAGGGTAGAGGTATAAGTCTTGTTATTTCGAGTCGGACTTGTATTCGTACTCGTAGTAGCCGTAATCCTGATAGCCGGTTGCGCGGCGGAAGATGGAGTTCAGGATGACGCCTTTTACCTGGATGCCGTTCTGCTCGAAGCGGCTCAGGCTGGTCTGGATCTCTTTCAGGGTGTTGACCGCGTAACGCGCCACCATCAGCGTGGTGCCCGCGTGGCGACCTACTACGGCCGCATCGGTCACCGCGAGGATTGGCGGGGTATCGATCAGCACCAGATCGTAGTTTTTGCTCGCCCACTCAACCAGCTGGGTAAAACGTTCGCTCATCAGCAGTTCAGAGGGGTTAGGCGGCACCTGACCGCGCGGAACCAGGTCGAAGTTGCTGATTGAAGTCGGCTTCGCGCAGCTCTCGATGGTGCCCTTCCCTGCCAGCACATCTGACAGGCCGTTGATATTGTCGGTACCCAGCAGTTCGTGGGTGTAGCCTTTACGCATATCACAGTCGATCAGCAGCACGCGCTTGTTGGTCTGGCTGATAACCGCCGCAAGGTTGGCACAGACAAAGGTTTTACCGATGGAGGGGCTGACCCCGGTCATCATCAACACATTGTTGTTGGCCTGCATCATGGCGAAGTGGAGGCTGGTGCGCAGGCTGCGAACCGCTTCAATCGCCAGGTCGGTCGGGTTACCCACGGCCAGCAGCTGGCTCTGCTTGAAGCGGCGTGCGCCTTTGGCGACTTGTGCGTTGTCACGCTCCTTCTGCCACTCGGAGAGCGGGATGCTGGCATAGACGCTGATGCCATTCTCTTCCAGCACCTGCGGGCTTTCGATACCGCGGTTGAAGAGTGAACGCAGCAGCACGCCAACGACGGAGATAATCAGACCGAAAATAATGCTGCCGAGAATAATCAGCGCTTTTTTCGGCTTCAGCACGCCAGGCTGAGTGATTGCCGGGTCAACGATGCGCACATCGCCCACGGTGCTCGCCTGGGTGATACGCAGCTCCTGCTGTTTGTTCAGCAGCTGCATATAGACCTGCTGACCAGATTCCACATCGCGGGTCAGGCGCACAATTTCCTGCTGGGTCTGCGGCATGGCCGTGATGCGTTTATTGAGCTTCGCCTTCTCATCTTCCAGCGCCTGGCGTTTCTCCAGCAGCGTACGGTACGCCGGGTGCGCTTTGGTGTAGAGCTTGGAGATCTCCGCTTCTTTGAAGGTCAGTTCGTTCAACTGCGCATCGATGTTAACCACCGAGTCGAGCACTGACTTCGCTTCGAGCGGCAGGTCGACGGAGTCTTTCGTCTGGCGATAGGCGTTGAGCTTATCTTCCGCGACGTCGAGGTTGTGACGCACTTCCGGCAGCTGCTTATCCAGGAAGATGAGGCTCTTTGCCGCTTCTTCCGATTTGCGCTCAATATTCTGCTCAAGGTAGTTGCGGGTGATGCTGTTGAGAATGGCACGGATCTGATCGCGATCTTCGCCGGTGTAGCTGAGGCTCAGCACGCCGGTGTCTTTACCGTTCTCCACAACCGTCAGGTTGTTTTGTAGATTGTTGATCATGCCGAGGGTCGAGAACTTGGTGACGGTAAACTCGCTGTCGTCAGAGGCCTGAATCGCGCTCACCATCATGGTGACGCCCTCTTTGCTCAACGGCTTGCCCACTTCACCGCGCGCTTCGAAACCGCCGTCGCTGCTCAGCAGATAGGTTTTCGGGCTCAGCACTTTAAGGGTGAAGGTCTGATCCGCCCACCCTTTCGGCAGTTCGAACGAGGTGACCTTAACGGTCTCATTCTGCCGCCCCATCAGGCGATCCCAGCCGGCACCAAACAGCGGGAAGGTGTCCTTCACCACTGAGATATCAAGGTCAAGATCGTCAACGGTTTTGCCCAGCACCAGGCGGGACTGGATCAGCTGAATTTCCGCTTCTGACGCTGGCGGTTTGTTACTCAGCGCGCTGTTAATATCCTGCACCAGCGAACTGCCGGTGTTCTGCTCGATCTGCACCAGCGCATCTGCGCTGTAGATGGGCGTGGCGAACATGCAGTAAACGAGCGCGGCGAGGGCAAATAGCGCGGTAATGCCCAGCACCCACCAGCGAGCCTCAATGATTGTGCCGAGCAGACGGCCAATATCGATTTCGTCATTGCCCACTGCCGACGTAGCAGAATGCGAATGGTGTGTTTTCTCTGTCATTATTATCCCTGCTGAGCTTGCAATGCCTGCGCCCAAAGGCGGGCAGACTGGTCAAGTAAGGTGTAAACGGCTTCAAAAGCTTCGCGACTTTTGCGATACGGATCGGGGATCTCCCGTTCGTTATCCCAGTGGCCAAACAACATGACCTTTCCACGCATCTCGGGGGTAAGTTCGCACAAGCGGGAGATGTGTCGCTTCTCCATGACCAGAATCAGATCGAATTCACGACACAATTTTCCTGAGATCTGGCGTGCGACATGCCCATCCAGTGAGAGTTGATTATCTGCCGCCACGGCCGTGGCGTTGGCATCTGCGCTATGCCCGACCAGTGCGCCCAACCCGGCGGACTCAACCGTGAGCCCGGGGTGGTATTTTTTCAGGAGCCGTTCCGCTGTCGGGGAACGACAAATGTTCCCCACACAAACCACCAGAATTTTGTTGAACATGCCTGTTACCACGTATGAATATCTTTGGCCGTATCCGTCATGTAGCGAACGCCACTGATGGTTGGCAGCAACTGGTTGATAAGACGATTCCAACGCGATACCGGTGCGGTGGTGACATAAACAACGTCGTAAGGCTGGAGGCGGAAGTTGGTGGCCATCACCAGCGACGTGGCATCCGACATATCAAGCTGGTAGATGTTGGCAATCTTGTTGCCGCGACCGCCCTCGCCGTTCTTGATCGGACGGATGACGAAGATACCGCTGGCGTTGGAGGAGGTCAGGTCGAGACCTTCTGCCTGGCCGAGCGCTTCGGTCAGCGTCATGCCGCTGAAGTCCATTTTGAGGGTGCTCTGTTTTTTCACTTCGCCCATCACGAACACTTTCAGATCGTCATTGCGCGGAACAAACAGAATGTCGCCCGGATAGAGCAGGCGGTTCTGGCTGAGGTCGCCGTTTTGCATCAGCGCCTGCAGAGAGATGCGCTCCTCTTTGCCTTTGTGGGTCAGCACGACGTTGCGCCAGTCGGCAAGATCGGTCAGACCGCCCGCGGCGTTGATGGCGTCAAGCACGGTCAGCGGCACGTTGGTGATCGCCTGCTGGCCTGATTTATTAACCTGACCAGAGACATAGGCTTTTTGCGAGCGGAACGCGGCGATATTAACGTCCACCTGCGGGTCGGCAATATAGGTCGCTAAGCGGCTGGTAATATCACTACGTATTTCGGCCAGGGTTTTACCCACCACGCGGACTTTGCCGATATAGGGGTAGAACATGGTGCCATCCGGCTGCACCCAGTTACCGGTATCGCTGGAGCTGCGATACTGACCGGCAGGGGTGGTTAGTTCCGGGTGATCCCACACAGTGACGCTCAGGACGTCGCCTGGACCAACGCGGTATTCATAAGAGGAGATCTCTTGATCCAGCGACATGTTCGGTTGAGCAACGTTTACGCGCGGGCGTAACTGCTCAATCAGACGCGGGGTCAAAGGATAAACGTTCACCATACTGTCTAAATCAAAGTCAGCATCCTGCTGTTTAATCACGTCCTTTCCCGATGTCGACATATTGCTACCCGGGAATACGGTGCAGCCACTCATTAAGCTTATGGACACCAATAATGGCATCAATTTCATTTTAGATTTCATCATTGATTAATTATCACTATGGCAGAGTAATTATCCTGTGCGATTTAAATAAGCGCTCAAGCAGTACACAGAATCAGAATGCAGTTAATTCACCAGGAATATAACTAGCATCAGTCCTAAAAAGCATTTATCCAACCCCATGACATTACAGAATAATCTGGCTGCAGTCATGCCAACAGGCATGCTACCGCCCCTGGCTTCCAGTTACCAATGCACTGATCATCGATATGTCGTTGATAGTCATCCTTTACATCCTCGTCAGGGCGCCAACTGCGGCGCGCGCTAAATACGGCGGGTATCCTTTTCCGCATCGAATAACAACGCGGAAATTAACATCGCAGGTATATTTGAAAGATGCCGATGGAATTGTTGCAGCTAAGCCAAGGGCAGGCAAGGCGGCATCTCCTGACAGAAGCTTTTTTAAGAATAATATTAACGTCGGGTTTTCAGGTTTTTAGGAATTAACTTATATTGACAACTTAGGTATGCAGCCCACCCCATGCGATAGTTCCTAAATTCGCGCCTTAATCAGGTATAAATAAACATAATCACCGTGCGGGAATGTAATTAAATAACTCTTAAATATCTTATTAAATAAGATTAATCGCAGGCGGCATTGCATTCATGCGGAAAGTTACCCATGATCACTTCATCACAACTCCCAACTTATATAAGGTTTTACGCTAACAATGGAGTGGATTGCTGATCCATCAATCTGGGCCGGGCTGATCACGCTGGTGGTCATTGAGTTAGTGCTCGGTATCGATAACCTGGTTTTTATCGCCATTCTGGCGGAGAAATTACCCCCCTCAGAGCGCGACCGTGCGCGCGTGACAGGTTTAATCCTTGCTATGCTGATGCGCCTGGTGCTGCTGGCCTCCATTTCGTGGCTGGTGACGCTCACGCAACCGCTGTTCACCGTGCGCGGTTTAAGCTTTAGCGCCCGCGATCTCATTATGCTGTTCGGCGGCCTGTTCCTGCTGTTTAAAGCCACGGTAGAGCTGAACGAGCGGCTTGAGGGGAAAGATAGTGATAACCCCAGCCAGCGGCGTGGGGCAAAATTCTGGGCGGTGGTCGCGCAAATCGTGGTGCTTGACGCGGTCTTCTCTCTCGATTCGGTGATCACCGCCGTCGGCATGGTTGATCATCTCGCGGTGATGATGGCCGCGGTCATTATCGCTATCTCGCTGATGCTGCTGGCGAGCAAAGCCCTCACCCGCTTCGTTAATAATCACCCGACGATTGTCATCCTCTGTCTCAGCTTCCTGCTGATGATTGGCTTTAGCCTGGTGGCGGAAGGCTTTGGCTTCCATATTCCGAAAGGCTATCTCTATGCGGCAATTGGCTTCTCGGTGATGATTGAATCCCTCAATCAGCTGGCTATCTTTAACCGCCGCCGTTTCCTGTTTGCCAACCACACGCTGCGCCAGCGCACCACCGAAGCGGTGATGCGTCTGCTCAGCGGGCGTAAAGAGGATGCCGAGCTGGATGCGCAAACCGCCTCGATGCTGCGCGACAGCGACGATGCGCAGATTTTCAACCCGCAGGAGCGGCGGATGATTGAGCGTGTGCTGAACCTCAATCAGCGCACGGTGAGCAGCATCATGACCTCGCGTCACGATATCGAACATATCGATCTCAACGCGCCGGAAGCGGAGGTGCGCGCCCTGCTGGATAAAAACCAGCATACGCGCATCGTGGTTACCGGCGGCGAGCAGGAGGAGTCGCTGCTCGGCGTGGTGCATATTCTCGATCTGTTGCAGCAGTCTCTGCATGGCGAACCGCTGGATCTGCGCGTGCTGGTGCGCCAGCCGCTGGTCTTCCCTGAGGGGCTGCCGCTGTTGCAGGCGCTGGAGCAGTTCCGCAATGCCCGTACCCACTTCGCTTTCGTGGTCGATGAGTTCGGCTCGGTCGAAGGGGTGGTGACATTAAGTGATGTGATGGAGACCATCGCCGGCAACCTGCCCAACGAGGTGGAGGAGATTGACGCCCGCCATGATATCCAGAAAAACAGCGATGGCAGCTGGACAGCTAACGGCCATATGCCGCTGGAAGATCTGGTGCAGTATGTGCCGCTGCCGCTGGATGATAAACGCGATTACCACACCATCGCCGGGCTGTTAATGGAGCATCTGCAGCGTATTCCCGCCCCGGGCGAAGAGGTGACGATTGGCGAGTTCCGCCTGAAAACCCTGGAGGTTGAGAGCCACCGGGTGCAGAAAGTGCAGCTTATCCCCATCGCAAGCGACGCTCCTTCCGACTACGAAGTATAAAGCAGCCGGGGTTCGCCCCGGCTCACTCCTCCCCTCTTTTCTCCCTCGCTTTAACATGGATCGCCCAGGCCTTCGCTGGCGATGCGCTGCACGAAATTTCTTGTTTACGCACGAATTAGCGCGATATGATGCCTGAAACTGCACAAAGGAGCATTTATGCAAGCTGAACAGGCACAAGCACGCATTATCACGGCGATCCCGCTGTCGCGGGATTGGGGAAAGCTGACGAAATACACTTTCGATTTTCGCCGCCGCAACGGGGAGTGGCAGCGTCAGAGCCGGGAGGTGTATGACCGCGGCAACGGCGCAACGATCCTGTTATACAACCGCAGTAAACGCAGCGTGATCCTTACCCGGCAGTTTCGCTTACCGCTGTTTGTGAACGATCATGCAGGTTTTTTACTGGAAGCCGCCGCCGGGCTGCTGGATGAGCTGGACGCAGAGACGCGCATAAAGCAGGAGGCTGAAGAGGAGACCGGATACCGTCTTGAGCGGGTCGAAAAGGTATTCGAAGCCTGGATGAGCCCCGGCTCGGTCAGTGAGAAGCTGCACTTTTTTATCGCAGAATATGACGAGAGCCGCCGTACCGGCAACGGTGGTGGTCTGGTTGAGGAAGGAGAAGATATTGAAGTGGTGGAAATGACGTTTGCTGACGCGCTGGCCGCTATCCGCAGCGGAGAGATTGCCGATGGAAAAACCATTATGCTGCTCCAGCACCTGGCCTTAGAAGGCGTTCTTTAATACCCTCATAACGCCCGTAGGCCTGATAAGGCGAAGCCGCCATCAGGCATTTTGCCTCGCACCATCCCCGTAGGCCTGATAAGGCGAAGCCGCCATCAGGCATTTCCCCCTGCACCATAAACGTAGGCCTGATAAGGCGCAGCCGCCATCAGGCATTTCCCCCTGCACCATAAACGTAGGCCTGATAAGGCGCAGCCGCCATCAGGCATTTCCCCCTGCACCATAAACGTAGGCCTGATAAGGCGCAGCCGCCATCAGGCATTTCCCCCTGCACCATAAACGTAGGCCTGATAAGGCAACGCCGCCATCAGGCATTTCGCCCAACGGCGGCATACTTACATCTTATCGAGCAGCTTCTTCACATCTTTGCTGCTCTGCTTATCCTTGTTGCGATCCGCCCAGTCGCTCAGGCGGCGTTTCGCCTCATCCTGCAGATGCTTACGCAACAGCTGATCTACCTGCAGGGTGTAGTTGAGCGCCTGCCACGGCCCATAAACACGCAGCGGGATCGGCGTCGTTTTCAGGAAGTCGATAAGCTCGCTCTCCCCTTGCCAGCCGCCCAGCACCTGAATATTGAAGCGGGTATCCGCCTGCTCTTTGACCAGATCCATTTTGCCTTCACCGGTCAGGGCAATAAGCGGCGAGCTGCCCTGCATATTACTCAGCGTCATCTGCCCCGCTTTCAGCGCCAGATCGCTGCTGAAGCTATCGAGCCGCGTCGCCGTGTCATATTTTTCCTGCGTCTGCACATCGGTGCTGCGCGCCACCGCCTGCTGCACCAGTTGCTGGAAGTTGAGCCCTTCCATGCGGCTATTTTTCAGCTCAACATGCGCTTCGCCCTGCCACAAACGGCGGAAATCGTCGGCATCAATGCTCGGGCCGGAGAAATCACCCGCCATTGAGAGGCTACCGGTAAGCGCGATGGGATAATTAAAGGCTTTCAGAATGTCGCCAATCTCAACATTGTCGAGGCGCGGCTGGAACACCGCCCGCGAGGCATCGCGGCGTACATCCAGCTGCCCCGGAAGAGAGATCTGCCCGGTGCCCATTTTGCCCTGCAAGGTCGGGATGACAAGCAGGCCTGCGTTGTTGTTGAACTGCCCGCTGACATCGGCAAACTGCATCCCGCGCCAGCGCACGGCTTTTGCGCTGATCCCCACCTGGGCGGCGAAATCACGCAGACCATTGAAGTGCGGTACATCGGCGCTGTTGGCGATCACCGGACGCGGCGGGCGGCTTTGCGCCTGGCCCTGCTGATCCGGTGCGCTGTTATCCGTTGCGCTATCTTGCGGCGGCAACAGGTTATCGAGATTGAGATTATCGAACTGCAACTCCAGCGCCCAGACCGGCAAAGTGCCAAAGGTCACGCTGCCGTGCCCGGTCAGAACGCTATCGTTGGCGCGCAGCTTCAGCGCGCTCAGCGCCAGGCGTTGCTGTTCGCCCTGCCACTGCGCCTGTAGCTCGCCTTCACCTTCGATACCTTGTGATGGCACATCACCACCGCGCAGCTGCCACTTGACGCTATCCACTACCGCCGAAAGGTTATGTGGATAGTCGCGCGCGTCGAGCTTGGCGCGCAGCGCGAGGGTTAAATCACGTTGATTACGGTTGATGCGCCCGGAGAACTCCAGCGCCGCCTGGTGCTGCTCATCCTGCTCCATCTGCAGCCGGATATCGCGCACCGTTACCTGCTCATCGTTCTCATGCTGTAACACCAGCACGCTGTCCGCTACCTGCAGACTGCCGATATCCCAGGACCAGCCGCGATCCTCTTCCGCCTGCGGCAGCGTGTTTTCACGCGGTGCGACAGGCGCGTCTTTATCCACCGCAGCCTGGGTTTCAGGCGTTAGCTGGATCACCGCACCTTTTAACATCACCTGCTTAACATGCAGCTGGTGGGAAAGCAGAGGTAAGAGATTGACGTCGAGGCGCATATTGTCTGCTTTAACCACCGGCGTCTGCGCGCCCGGCGCGGTTAAGGTCATGCGCCCTGAGAGAATGCTAAGCTGTGGCCAGACGTGCCAGCGCAGGGGGCCATCAAGCTGTAACTGATAGCCGCTACGCGCTTCAACCTGACGCACCATATAAGCACGGAAATCGTTGGGGTTGACCAGCAACACCAACGCTGACAGGCCGGCAATCAGCACGACCAACAGAATCATCAGCGTGGTTAACACTCTTCTCATGGCGTCCTCTGCAGAGATAACTTGCTCAGTCTTTATCGATACGGCTGGCAACCGCGCCCTGCTGATCGCGATACTTCGCATCTTCGCGGCGGTTGTAAGGGCGCTCGGCCGGGCCGGAGAGCGGCTCAAAGCTCAGCGCGCCGATCAGCATGCCGGGGCGCAGGGCCAGCGGCAGTTTGCCTGAATTATAGAACTCCAGCACGATGCAGCCAGACCAGCCGGGATCGATACGGTGCGCGGTGACGTGCACCATCAGCCCTAATCGCGCCAGCGACGAGCGGCCATCGAGCCAGCCAACCAGATCCGCCGGCAGGGTAACGGACTCATAGGTCACCGCCAGCGCCAGCTCGCCCGGATGGAGGAAAAAGGCTTCGCCATCGGCGAGGACAATCTCATCGCTCATCACCCGATCGAGGGCGGCGGTCACTTCCTGTTTCGGCCCGCTCAGATCGATAAATGCTGCGGTATGACCACTGAATGTGCGGAATTTGTTGCCCAGACGGACATCCACCGTCGCACCATTAATTCGTTCTACCGGCGGACGCGGGTTAATTGCGAGTCGGCCCTCATTCATCCAGGCTTCGATATCGCGGTCACAAAGACGCATGGCACATTCTCCTTTGGTGCGACACGCCCCTGAAAAAGCCTCAGGGGACGGGTAGTTAACACTGAGTTTGACAGCCTAACATGTATTATTCAAAAAATTGGCTGATTTTGGCTTTCAGAATGTCGATGGCGATACGGTTCTTGCCGCCGCGCGGCACGATGATGTCGGCATACTGTTTGGAAGGTTCGATAAATTGCAGGAACATCGGACGCACGGTTTTCTGATACTGCGCCATGACCGAATCCATCGAGCGCCCGCGTTCATTCACGTCGCGTTTGATGCGGCGCATCAGGCAGATATCCAGTGGCGTATCGACAAAAATGGAGAAGTTCATCTCATCGCGCAGGCGAGAGTCGGTCAGCAGCAGGATCCCTTCCAGAATGATGACTTTTTTGGCTTCGATACGAATGGTCTCTGCGGTGCGCGTATGCTCAACATAGCTGTAGACCGGTAACTCAATGGATTCGCCGCGCTTAAGCGACTGAAGATGCTGGAATAACAGACTGTGATCCATCGCGCTCGGATGGTCATAGTTGGTTTTAACACGCTCTTCCATCGACAGATGGCTTTGATCTTTGTAGTAGCTGTCTTCGGGAATAACGCCAATGTGTTCATCACCCACCTGCTCGCGTAACTCGCGGTAAAGCGTACTGGCAATAAGACTTTTACCTGAAGCAGATGCGCCGGCGATGCCGATGATGACGCACTGATGTGACTGATCAGTCATAAATTTAGGGACCTGATTAACCTGGATGTAAAGGAAGGAAGACGCCTTGGCGTCAAACGCGGCAATTATAGGGATTTCACCGCCGCGATACCAGTCGAAAGCGCGGGGGAACGCGATAAGCAAAAATGGCGGCATTTTTCGCCAAACTGCGCGCTTTTTTTCTCAGCAAGGTGGGTAAAAATGACGCACCGGGCGCGTTTTATGCATCCACTAAGTAATTAATAACACTATGATGTCAATTTATGAGCGCGCGCCATAGGAATTGTAAATTGTTTGTACTAGCATAATCCGAAATTCTCATTTCATTCGTCGGCCGCCGTGTCGGACGGCACAGGGTTGCGGATAAAGCGGTAATGAAAAAACAATACCAACACGTTTTGGTTACCACACCACATCCCGTGCTGCGGCTAATAAGTCTTGGACTGCTCTCATTTATCTTCACGCTCTTCTCCCTTGAGCTGATTCGATTTGGCACCATTATTGCGCCGCTCTGGTTCCCCACCGCCATCATGACCGTGGCCTTTTACCGCCATGCTGGCAAGATGTGGCCGGGTATTGCCCTCGCCTACGCAGTGGGCAACATCGCCGCCACCATCACGCTCTTTTCACCCTCTTTTGTTGATCTTCGCTACCCGCTGGTCAATATCGTTGAAGCTGTCGCAGGCGCGATCCTGCTGCGCAAACTGCTGCCTTCTTATAATCCGCTTAAAAATCTTGCCGACTGGATACGCCTTGTCATTGGCAGCGTGCTGATACCGCCGCTGATTGGCGGGGTGCTGATTTGTTTGCTGGTACCGACGGATAACCTGCTGCGCACCTTTATTATCTGGATGTTGTCGGAAGCGATTGGTGCGCTGGCGCTAGTGCCGCTCGGTCTGCTCTTTAAACCCCACTACCTGCTGCGCCACCGCAACCCGAAACTCCTGCTGGAAACGCTGGTGACTCTGGGCCTGACGCTGACGCTGAGCTGGCTGGCGCTGCACTATCTGCCGTGGCCCTTTACCGCCGTGATTGTGCTGCTGATGTGGAGCGCGGTACGCCTGCCGCGCATGGAGGCCTTCTTAATTTATCTCGCGACGGTGATGGTGGCGTCGCTGGTGATCGCTATCGATCCCAACGTCGTGAGCTCCTCGAAAAGCGGCGTGATGATAAACGCGCCGTGGCTGCCGTTTCTGATGATCCTTCTGCCGGTGCATGTCATGACCATGGTGATGTACGCCTTTCGCACCGAGCGCAAGCACATCATTGAGAGCGAGGCGCGTTTTCGTAACGCCATGGAGTATTCAGCCATCGGTATGGCGCTGGTCGGTACCGACGGCCAGTGGTTACAGGCTAACAAAGCCCTGTGCCAGTTTCTCGGCTACAGCCAGGAGGAGCTGCGTCTGATGACCTTCCAGCAGCTCACCTGGCCGGAAGATCTGGCGCGGGATATGGCGCAGTTGCAGCAGCTGACGCGCGGCGAAATTGCCAGCTATTCGATGGAAAAACGCTACTACACGCGTAACGGCGATCTGGTGTGGGGGCTACTGGCCGTCTCGGTGGTGCGTCACGCCAACGGCACTCCGCTCTACTTTATTGCCCAGGTTGAAGATATTAACGATCTGAAGCAGACCGAATGGGTCAACAAACGGCTGATGGAGCGCATTACCCTCGCTAACGAAGCGGGCGGTATTGGCATCTGGGAGTGGGAGCTGGAGCCGGACATCATCAGCTGGGATAAGCGGATGTTCGAGATGTATGAAGTGCCTGCGCATCTCAAACCGACATGGCAGCTGTGGTACGAACGTATTGTGCCGGAAGACCGGCCGGAAACCGAGCGGGTGATCCGTGACGCGCTGGCGTCGCGCATCGCTTTCAAGCTTGAGTTCCGCATTGCCGTGAAAGATGGCATCCGCCATATTCGCTCGCTGGCAAACCGCGTGCTCAATAAGCAGGGCGAGGTCGAACGGCTGCTCGGCGTCAGTATGGATATGACGGAGGTAAAGCAGCTTAACGAGGCGCTTTACCAGGAGAAGGAGCGGCTGCACATTACACTCGACTCCATCGGCGAAGCGGTGCTCTGTACCGATGTCGAGATGAAAGTCACCTTTATGAACCCGGTCGCCGAGAAGATGAGCGGCTGGTCGCAAGAGAGCGCCATGGGTCAGCCTCTGCTGAAGGTGCTGCACATCACCTTTGGTGATAGCGGTCCGGTACTGGAAAATATTCACAGTGGCGATATGTCACGCACGGATATCGAACAGGATGTGGTGCTGCACTGCCGCGCGGGCGGCAGCTTCGATATTCACTACACCATTACCCCACTCAGCACTCTCGACGGGCAGAATATCGGCTCAGTACTGGTTATCCAGGATGTGACCGAGTCGCGCAAAATGCTGCGCCAGCTGAGCTACAGCGCCTCACACGATGCCCTTACCCATCTGGCGAACCGCGTCAGCTTCGAGGCGAACCTGAAACGCCTGCTGTCGACGGTGCAGGAGTACCATCAACGCCATGCGCTGGTGTTTATCGATCTCGACCGCTTTAAAGCGGTTAACGATAGCGCCGGGCATGCCGCCGGCGATACGCTGCTACGCGAGATCTCAACGCTAATGCTCAGCCTGCTGCGCTCAACGGATATTCTTGCCCGCCTGGGCGGCGACGAGTTTGGCCTGCTGCTGCCGGAGTGTAATGTCGAAAGCGCGCGTTACATCGCCGGACGTATGATTGAAGCGATCAATGATTATCGCTTCAGCTGGGAGGGTCGCGAGCACCGTATCGGCGCCAGTGCCGGGATCACCATCATCGATGAGTATAACCATCAGGCTTCCGAAGTGATGTCGCAGGCCGATATCGCCTGTTACGCCTCAAAGCATAGCGGGCGCGGCCGGGTGACGGTTTATGAACCGAAACAGGGGCTGATGCAGCATGAGCGCTCAATGATGTCGCTGGAGGAGCAGTGGCGCATCATTAAAGAGAACCATCTGTTAATGATTGCGCGCGGCGTCGCTTCGCCGCGGGTGCCGGAAGCGTGTAACTTCTGGCTGCTCTCCCTGCGCTTGTGGACCAGCGAAGGGGAAGTGATGGAGGAGCATGCGTTTCGCGCCGGTCTCCACGAGCCGGAGCTGATTCGCGCCCTCGACCAGCGTGTCTTCCATGAGTTTTTCAACAAGCATGCCGCCGCCATCACCGCCAAAGGGTTGGGCGTCGCCCTGCCCCTCTCCGTGCACGGTCTGGCAAGCAGCAGCCTGGTGGATGAGCTGTTATCTATGCTTGAGAGCGGCCCGATGCCGGGGCGTCTGCTGCATCTGGTGATCCCGGCAGATGCGCTGGTGCGCGAAGGCCATGCCCGGATTGAAAACCTCAGACGTCTGCGTCATGCGGGGTGTCGCATTATCCTCAGCCGTGTCGGGCACGATCTCGATGTTTTCGAGCACATCACACCGCATATGGCTGATTATCTGCTGCTGGAGCCGGAGCTGGTCTCTAATGTGCACGGCAATTTGATGGATGAGATGATGGTGACCATTATTCAGGGGCATGCGCAGCGCCTTGGGTTGAAGAGCATTGCCGGGCCGACGCATCAGCCGATGATAATGGATACCCTCTCCGGGATTGGCATTGATCTGATTTATGGCGATACCATCTCCCAGGCGCACCCGCTCGATTTGATGCTCAATACCAGTTATTTCGCCATCAACTAACTGCCGGATGGCGGCTACGCCTTATCCGGCCTACAAAACCCGCCCCGCAACCGTATGCACACTTCCCGTAGGCCCGATAAGCCCAGCGCCATCGGGCATTAGCGCCGGACTACCATTACCGCAACCATGCTTCCGTAGGCCCGATAAGCGAAGCGCCATCGGGCATTGCGTTATGGCTCGGGCGACCACGCCTGCGTAAACCAGATATGCAACAGCGCGTAAGAGCGAAACGGCTGCCAGCGCTCGGCATAACGGCGCGTCTGCGCGGGCGTCATCCCGGCGAAACGCTGCTTAATCGCATAATCATCCGCTAAGAAGATATCTTTCGCCTGCCAGCCGCGCAGCGCAAAGTAGTTCGCCGTCCAGCGCCCAATCCCCGGATAGTTCATCAGCGCTTTCACCCCCTGCTCCACATCATCTGGCCTCTGGAGTGGAAAGGTGCCGTCGCAGGCAGCCTCGGCAAGGGTAATCAGTGCCTGGGCGCGCTTTAGCGGCATCCCAAGACTTTTCAGCACCTGTGCATCGGCGGCGGCAATCTGCTGTGCGGTGGGAAAGGTGATAAACCCCGGTGCCTCCTCCATCACTTCGCCATAACGATGCGCGACTTTCGCCGTCAGCTTTGCCGCCATCGCCACGCTCACCAGTTGCCCGAGCACCGCGCGCACCGCCTGTTCGAAGGGATCGATCGAGCCGGGCAGCCGCAGGCCAGGGCGCGCGGCGGCGAGATCGCCAAGCCGCGTATTGATACGCTCCGGCTCGCAGGAGAGATCAAATAACCTCTCCAGCCGCTGCAAACAGTGTTCAGCAACCGGTTCAAGCCCCTCACTTAAAGTGACCTTCAGCGTCGCGCTCGCCTCATCCGGCTCGGCGGTGATAATCCCGCGATGAGCGCCAAAGGCATACGAGCGCACATAGCGCGTCTCGCTCACCACTTCCACGCCCGCGACGGCGCGCGCGCCCAAGAAACTTAACATCCACGCCCAGTCATAGGGCGGTTGCCAGTGCAGTGTGTACATACCATCTCCCCGCTGATAATGCTAAAAGCATAACAACTCAGGGAATTTTCGCCTTGCTTTCATATTCCGGTTGTCGCCCTGCACGCATTCGGCTAAAGTCGCCCCCCTTCTTCACAGGCATGGGGATTGCACGGTGTTTATTGGTTTTGACTACGGTACGGCAAACTGCTCGGTAGCGGTGATGCGCGATAACGCGCCACAGCTGCTGACCATGGAAAATAACAGTACCTTACTGCCGTCGATGCTCTGTGCGCCGACGCGCGAAGCGGTAAGCGAGTGGCTCTATCGCCACCATCAGGTTCCGGCAACGGGGAGTGAAACCCAGGCGCTGCTGCGCCGGGCGGTGAGCTTCAACCGCGAAGAGGATATTGAAGTCAACGCCGCCAGCGTCCAGTTCGGCCTCGCCTCGCTGCGCCAGTATGTGAGCGATCCGGAAGAGGTCTACTTCGTTAAATCGCCGAAGTCGTTTCTCGGTGCCAGCGGCCTGAAGCCGCAGCAGATCGCGCTGTTTGAGGATCTGGTCTGCGCCATGATGCTGCATATCCGCAAGCAGGCAGAAAGCCAGTTGCCGGAGACGATTCGCCAGGCGGTGATTGGCCGACCGATCAACTTCCAGGGGCTCGGCGGCGATGAGGCTAACGCCCAGGCGCAGGGCATCCTTGAGCGCGCCGCCACACGCGCAGGCTTCGAAGAGGTGGTGTTCCAGTTCGAACCGGTCGCTGCCGGGCTCGATTTTGAAGCGACATTAAATGAAGAGAAACGCGTGCTGGTGGTCGACATCGGCGGCGGTACCACCGACTGCTCGCTAATCCTGATGGGTCCGCAGTGGCGCGAGAAAGCGGATCGCAGCGCCAGCCTGCTCGGCCACAGCGGCTGCCGCGTTGGCGGGAACGATCTCGACATCGCGCTGGCGTTCAAAAACCTGATGCCGCTGCTCGGCATGGGCGGACAGACGGAAAAAGGCATTGCGCTGCCGATCCTGCCGTGGTGGAACGCGGTGGCGATCAACGATGTTCCTGCCCAGACGGAGTTTTACAGCACGGCAAACGGTCGTCTGTTAAACGACCTGCTGCGCGATGCGCGCGACGCCGATAAGGTCGCTCTGCTGGTGAAAGTGTGGAAGCAGCGCCTCGGCTACCGGCTGGTGCGCAGCGCGGAAGAGAGCAAAATCGCCCTCTCCGACACGCAGCAGGTGACCGCTTCACTGCCGTTTATCAGCGACAGCCTCGCCACCGCTATCGATCAGCAGGGGCTGGAAAATGCCCTTAACCAGCCGCTGCAGCGCATTATTGAGCAGGTGCAGCTGGCACTGGCAACCAGTAATGAGACGCCGGATGTGATCTACTTAACCGGCGGCAGCGCCCGTTCGCCGATTATCAAAAAAGCGCTGGCGGAAACGCTGCCCGGCATCACCATTGCCGGCGGTGATGACTTCGGCTCGGTGACTGCCGGGCTGGCCCGCTGGGCGCAGGTCGTCTTCCGTTAATTATCTGCCGGGTGGCTTCACCCGGCATGCTTTCTGCTACAAAATCTCCCTAACGCAAATTATCTGTCGTGACTACGTTTCCAGACAGTGTTTCATTTTTCCTCCATTTTTCTGCGCTTCAGGGTGACTACACTACTATTACTTCGCCATTCGATTTAAAGAGATACCTATAACGATGAAAGGACGAGTCACTTTTCGCCGCACCGTTGTCGCGGCACTGGTCATCGCACTGGCTGGTGCGGCCTGGTACTATTTTGCGCACAGCGCCTCAACCACCACGGCAAGCGGACAACAAGCGCCTTCAGGCGGCGGACGTCACGGCATGCGCGGCGCGCTGCCGCCGGTGCAGGCGGCGACCGCCACCAGCGAATCCGTTCCGCGCTATCTCTCCGGCCTCGGCACCATCACCGCGGCGAATACCGTTACCGTGCGCAGCCGCGTCTCGGGTCAGCTCAAAGCGATCCATTTCCAGGAGGGGCAGCAGGTGAATGCTGGCGATCTGCTGGCAGAGATCGATCCCAGCGAGTTCAACGTCGCGCTGGCGCAGGCACAGGGCCAGCTGGCGAAAGATAAAGCCACCCTTGCCAACGCCCGCCGCGATCTTGCCCGCTATCAGCAGCTGGCGAAAACCAGCCTTGTCTCGCGCCAGGATCTCGACGCTCAGCAGGCGCTGGTCAGTGAATCCGAAGGCACCGTTAAAGCGGATGAAGCCTCCGTTGCCAGCGCTCAGCTACAGCTGGAGTGGAGCCGCATCACCGCGCCGGTTAGCGGACGCGTCGGCCTGAAACAGGTCGATGTCGGCAACCAGATTAGCAGCAGCGATACCACCGGTATTGTGGTGCTGACGCAAACCCACCCTATCGATCTCATCTTTACCCTGCCTGAGAGCGACATCGCCACCGTGGTGCAGGCACAGAAGAATGGGCAGAAACTGGTAGTGGAGGCGTGGGATCGCACCAATAAACAGAAGCTCAGCAGCGGCACGTTGTTGAGCCTGGATAACCAGATTGACGCCACCACCGGCACCATCAAGCTGAAAGCGCGTTTCGACAACGAGGAGGACGCCCTCTTCCCGAACCAGTTTGTTAACGCCCGCATGCTGGTCGCCACCCAGCAGGATGCGGTGGTGATCCCCGCCGCGGCGCTGCAAATGGGCAATGAAGGCAACTTCGTCTGGGTGCTGAACGATAAGAACAAGGTCAGCAAACATACGGTGACGCCGGGTATTCAGGACAGCCAGAAAGTGGTGATTAGTGCCGGGTTATCGGCGGGCGATCGCGTCGTCACTGACGGTATCGACCGCCTGACAGAGGGCGCGCAGGTCGAAGTGGTTGACGCCAGCAAGGCGGAAACCCTGCCCGCGAAGCGTGAACGTCCGGCGAAAGGAGCACAAGGCTGATGCAGCTGTTACCGCCGGGCCGGACGGGTGGCCCTTCGCGTCTGTTTATTTTGCGTCCGGTCGCCACCACGTTGTTGATGGTGGCGATCCTGCTGGCCGGGATCATCGGCTACCGCTTCCTGCCCGTTTCCGCGCTGCCGGAAGTGGATTACCCCACCATTCAGGTGGTAACGCTCTACCCTGGCGCCAGCCCGGATGTGGTGACTTCTGCCATTACCGCGCCGCTTGAGCGCCAGTTTGGCCAGATGTCGGGCTTAAAGCAGATGTCTTCGCAGAGCTCCGGCGGTGCCTCGGTGGTTACGCTGCAATTCCAGCTGAGCCTGCCGCTGGATGTCGCCGAGCAGGAGGTGCAGGCGGCAATGAACGCCGCCAACAGCCTGCTGCCTTCGGACTTGCCGAACCCACCGGTCTACAACAAAGTGAACCCCGCCGACCCGCCGATTATGACGCTGGCGGTCACCTCTTCCGCCATGCCGATGACGCGGGTGGAGGATATGGTGGAAACGCGCGTGGCGCAGAAGATCTCCCAGGTCTCCGGCGTCGGGCTGGTAACGCTCTCCGGCGGCCAGCGTCCGGCAGTGCGCGTCAAACTTAACGCGCAGGCGATTGCCGGCCTGGGGTTAACCAGTGAAACCGTGCGCACCGCCATCAGCAACGCTAACGTCAACTCGGCGAAGGGTAGTCTCGATGGCCCGACCCGCGCCGTCACGCTCTCAGCCAATGATCAGATGCAGTCCGCCGAGGAGTATCGCAAGCTGATTATCGCTTACCAGAACGGTGCGCCGATCCGCTTAGGCGACATCGCCACCGTTGAACAGGGTGCAGAGAACAGCTGGCTCGGCGCATGGGCGAACAAGCAGCAGGCGATTGTGATGAATGTGCAGCGCCAGCCGGGCGCTAACATTATCGATACCGCTGATAATATCCATGCCCTGCTGCCGCAGCTGACCGAGAGCCTGCCGAAATCCGTCAGCGTGAAAGTGCTGTCGGATCGCACCAACAATATTCGCGCCTCGGTGAGCGACACGCAGTCTGAGCTGATGCTGGCGATTGCGCTGGTGGTGATGATTATCTACCTCTTTTTGCGCAATATTCCGGCGACTATTATTCCCGCCGTTGCCGTGCCGCTGTCATTGATTGGCACCTTTGCGGCAATGGTGTTTCTCGATTTCTCCATCAATAACCTGACGCTGATGGCGCTGACCATCGCCACCGGCTTTGTCGTCGATGACGCGATTGTGGTGATCGAAAACATCTCGCGCTATATCGAAAAGGGGGAAAAACCGCTGAATGCGGCGCTGAAAGGCGCAGGCGAGATCGGCTTTACCATCATCTCGCTCACCTTCTCGCTGATTGCGGTGCTGATCCCACTGCTGTTTATGGGCGATATCGTTGGGCGGCTGTTCCGTGAGTTTGCCGTCACGCTGGCGATTGCCATTCTGATCTCCGCCGTGGTGTCGCTCACCTTAACGCCGATGATGTGCGCCCGCATGCTGAGCGCGGAATCCCTGCGCAAGCAGAACCGCTTCTCCCGCGCCTCGGAGCGCTTTTTTGAGCGGGTTATTGCCGGTTACGGCCGTCTGCTGAGCCGCGTGCTTAATCACCCGTGGCTGACCCTTGGCGTCGCCCTCGGCACGCTGGTGCTGTCGGTGATGCTGTGGATCTTTATTCCAAAAGGCTTCTTCCCGATCCAGGACAACGGCATTATTCAGGGCACGCTGCAGGCACCGCAGTCCGCCTCCTTTGCCAGCATGGCGGAGCGCCAGCGCCAGGTGGCGGATATTATTCTGCGCGATCCGGCCGTTGAGAGCCTCACCGCTTTCGTCGGCGTCGACGGCACGAACCCCTCTCTTAACAGTGCGCGGTTGCAGATCAACCTGAAACCGCTGGAAGAGCGCGACGATCGCGTCCAGCCAGTGATTGAGCGTTTGCAGCAGGCGGCGGGCAATGTGCCCGGCATGTCGCTCTATCTGCAACCGACGCAGGATCTGACTATCGACACCACCGTCAGCCGCACCCAGTACCAGTTCACCCTACAGGCCAACTCCCTTGACGCGCTCAGCACCTGGGTGCCGCAGCTGGTGAGTAAACTGCAGGCGATGCCGCAGCTGGCGGATGTCAGCAGCGACTGGCAGGACAAAGGGCTGGTGGCCTACGTCAATGTGGATCGCGACAGCGCCAGCCGCCTCGGTATCAGCATGGCGGATGTCGATAACGCGCTCTACAACGCCTTTGGTCAGCGCCTGATCTCCACCATCTACACTCAGGCGAACCAGTACCGGGTGGTGCTGGAGCATGACACCACGCAGACGCCGGGCCTGGCGGGGCTGGATAATATTCGCCTGACCAGCAGCGACGGCGGCGTGGTGCCGCTGTCGTCGATTGCCAAAATCGAGCAGCGCTTTGCGCCGCTCAGCATCAACCATCTCGATCAGTTCCCGTCGACCACCATCTCCTTTAACGTCGCCGACGGTTACTCGCTGGGCGATGCGGTCGACGCGGTGCAGGAGAGCGAAAAAAATCTCCACTTCCCGACCGATATCCGCACCGAATTCCAGGGCAGCACGCTGGCGTTCCAGGCGGCGCTCGGCAGCACCATCTGGCTGATTGTTGCGGCGATTGCGGCGATGTATATCGTACTCGGCGTGCTGTATGAGAGCTTTATCCACCCGATAACCATCCTCTCGACACTGCCTACGGCGGGCGTCGGCGCGCTGCTGGCGCTGATGATCTCCGGCAGCGAGCTGGATGTGATCGCCATTATCGGCATCATCCTGCTGATCGGCATTGTGAAGAAGAACGCCATCATGATGATCGACTTTGCCCTCGCCGCCGAGCGCGAGGCGGGCATGTCGCCGCGCGATGCCATCTTCCAGGCCTGTCTGCTGCGTTTCCGCCCGATCCTGATGACCACGCTGGCGGCGCTGCTCGGCGCGCTGCCGCTGATGCTTAGCACCGGCGTTGGCGCAGAGCTGCGTCGCCCGCTGGGGATCGGCATGGTCGGCGGCCTGCTGGTGAGCCAGGTGCTGACGCTGTTTACCACGCCGGTGATCTATCTGCTCTTCGACCGCCTGGCGCTGGCGGCGAAAAAGCGTTTTCCGCAGCGTGAAGAGGAGGCGTAAGTGAAGTTCTTCGCCCTCTTCATTTACCGCCCGGTGGCGACGATCCTGATTTCGCTCGCCATCACCCTGTGCGGCATTCTCGGCTTCCGGCTGCTGCCGGTCGCCCCGCTGCCGCAGGTTGATTTTCCGGTGATCATGGTTAGCGCTTCGCTGCCCGGTGCTTCGCCGGAGACCATGGCCTCGTCGGTCGCTACGCCGCTTGAGCGCTCACTGGGGCGCATTGCCGGAGTGAGCGAGATGACCTCCTCCAGCTCGCTTGGCAGCACGCGCATTATTCTTGAGTTCAATTTCGACCGCGATATCAACGGCGCGGCGCGCGATGTGCAGGCGGCGATCAACGCCGCACAGAGCCTGCTGCCGAGCGGCATGCCGAGCCGCCCGACCTATCGCAAAGCGAACCCCTCCGCTGCGCCAATCATGATCCTCACCCTCACCTCGGACACTTACTCCCAGGGTGAGCTGTATGACTTTGCCTCAACGCAGCTGGCGCAAACCCTGTCGCAAATCGACGGCGTTGGCGATGTCGATGTCGGCGGCAGCTCCCTGCCTGCCGTGCGTGTCGATCTCAACCCACAGGCGCTATTTAACCAGGGCGTCTCTCTCGATGCGGTACGCACGGCCATCAGCAATGCCAACGTGCGCAAACCGCAGGGCGCGCTGGAGGATGGCGCGCACCGCTGGCAGGTGCAGACCAATGATGAGTTAAAAACTGCGGCGGAGTACCAGCCGCTGATTATTCACCATAAAAATGGTGCCGCAGTACGCTTAAGCGATGTCGCCACGGTCACCGACTCGGTGCAGGATGTGCGCAACGCCGGGATGACCAACGCCAAACCGGCGATTTTGCTGATGGTTCGTAAACTGCCGGAAGCCAATATTATCCAGACGGTGGACAGCATTCGCGCCCGCCTGCCGGAGTTGCAAAAGACCATTCCCGCCGCAATTGATTTGCAAATCGCTCAGGATCGCTCGCCGACCATTCGCGCCTCGCTGGAGGAGGTGGAGCAGACGCTGGTGATCTCCGTCGCGCTGGTGATCCTGGTGGTGTTCCTCTTCCTGCGTTCAGGTCGGGCGACCTTTATTCCGGCGGTCGCCGTGCCGGTGTCGCTGGTTGGCACCTTTGCCGCCATGTATTTGTGCGGCTTTAGCCTTAACAATCTGTCATTAATGGCGCTGACCATCGCCACCGGCTTTGTGGTCGATGACGCGATTGTGGTGCTGGAGAATATCTCCCGCCATCTCGAAGCGGGGATGAAGCCGTTACAGGCGGCGCTGCAAGGGACGCGGGAAGTGGGCTTTACGGTGCTCTCGATGAGCCTGTCGCTGGTGGCGGTGTTCCTGCCGCTGCTGTTGATGGCCGGGCTGCCGGGGCGGTTGCTGCGCGAATTTGCCGTCACGCTGTCGGTGGCGATTGGCATTTCGCTGCTGATTTCACTCACGCTAACGCCAATGATGTGCGGCTGGTTGCTCAAAGCCCATAAGCCGCGTAGCCGCACGCGGGAGAGAGGCGTTGGCCGCCTGCTAACCCGCATCCAGCAGCAGTATGCCCGCTCGCTGAAATGGGTGCTTAACCACGCCCGGCTGGTTGGCGTGGTGCTGCTCGGCACCATCGCGCTCAATATCTGGCTCTATATCTCGATTCCGAAAACCTTCTTCCCGGAGCAGGATACCGGCGTGCTGATGGGCGGTATTCAGGCGGATCAAAGCATCTCCTTCCAGGCGATGCGCGGAAAGTTGCAGGACTTTATGCAGATTATCCGTGAGGATCCGGCGGTGGATAACGTCACCGGCTTTACCGGCGGCTCGCGGGTGAACAGCGGGATGATGTTTATTACCCTCAAATCGCGTGACCAGCGCCACGCCACGGCGCAGGAGGTGATTGACCGCCTGCGCAGCAAGCTGGCGAAAGAGCCGGGTGCGAGCCTCTTTTTGATGGCGGTGCAGGATATTCGCGTTGGCGGCCGCCAGGCCAATGCCAGCTACCAGTTTGCACTGCTTTCAGACTCCTTAAGCGACCTGCGCGAGTGGGAGCCGAAGATCCGCAAAGCGTTTGCGGCGCTGCCGGAGCTGGCGGATGTCAACTCGGATCAGCAGGATAATGGCGCGGAGATGAACCTGGTCTATGACCGGGAAACCATGACCCGCCTCGGTATCAGCGTGCAGGCGGCGAACAGCCTGCTGAATAACGCCTTCGGCCAGCGGCAGATCTCCACCATCTACCAGCCGCTTAACCAGTACAAAGTGGTGATGGAGGTCGACCCGCGCTACACCCAGGATGTCAGCGCGCTGGATAAGATGTACATCATCAACGATGCGGGCGCGTCGATTCCCCTCTCCTACTTTGCCCACTGGCAACCGGCCAATGCGCCGCTGTCGGTTAATCATCAGGGGTTGTCGGCGGCCTCAACTATTGCCTTTAACCTGCCAGCGGGCGTCTCGCTCTCGCAGGCCAGCGAGGCGATTGACCGCACCATGACGCAGCTTGGCGTGCCTAGCAGCGTGCGCGGCAGCTTTGCCGGTACCGCGCAGGTGTTCCAGGAGACGATGAACTCGCAGGTGATCCTGATCCTCGCCGCCATCGCCACGGTCTATATCGTGCTCGGCATTCTCTATGAGAGCTATGTCCACCCGCTGACCATTCTCTCGACCCTGCCGTCGGCGGGCGTTGGCGCACTGCTGGCGCTGGAGCTGTTTGGCGCGCCGTTTAGCCTGATTGCGCTGATTGGTATTATGCTGCTTATCGGGATTGTGAAGAAAAACGCCATTATGATGGTCGACTTCGCCCTCGAGGCGCAGCGCAAGGGGCAACTGAGCGCCGAAGAGGCGATTTTCCAGGCCTGCCTGCTGCGTTTTCGCCCGATTATGATGACCACCCTGGCGGCGCTGTTTGGTGCCCTGCCGCTGGTGATCTCCAGCGGAGATGGCTCAGAGTTGCGCCAGCCGCTCGGTATTACCATCGTTGGCGGGCTGGTGATGAGCCAGCTGCTGACGCTCTATACCACGCCGGTGGTCTACCTCTTCTTTGATCGTCTGCGCGCGCGGTTTAGTCGCAAAGTGAGAGAGCCCGTAAGTGAATGAATGAGTTACCGAAACAGATCCGCTGGCAGTTATGGATAGTCGCCTTTGGCTTCTTTATGCAGTCGCTGGATACCACCATTGTTAACACCGCCCTCCCCTCGATGGCGGCAAGCCTCGGCGAGAGCCCGCTGCATATGCATATGGTGGTGGTCTCCTATGTGCTGACCGTTGCGGTGATGCTGCCTGCCAGCGGCTGGCTGGCCGACCGGGTTGGCGTGCGCAATATCTTCTGCGTGGCGATTGTGCTCTTTACCGCCGGATCGCTGTTCTGCGCGCTGGCCGCCACGCTCGATCAGCTGATCCTGGCGCGCGTGCTGCAAGGCTTTGGCGGCGCGATGATGGTGCCGGTCGGGCGCTTAACGGTGATGAAGATCGTGCCGCGCACCCACTATATGGCGGCGATGACCTTTGTGACGCTGCCAGGCCAGGTCGGCCCGCTGCTCGGCCCGGCGCTCGGCGGCATTCTGGTGGAGTACGCCTCCTGGCACTGGATCTTCCTGATTAACCTGCCGGTCGGCATTATTGGCGCGATTGCCACCCTGAGCCTGATGCCGAACTACACCCTGCAAACCCGCCGCTTTGATTTCTCCGGTTTTGTGCTGCTGGCGGGCGGCATGGCGACGCTGACGCTGGCCCTCGACGGCAGCCGCGGCCTTGGCCTGACGCTCTGGCAACTGGGGGGTCTGGTGGCAGTGGGTGCGGCGGCGATCCTCTTCTACCTGCTGCACGCGAGAGGTAATGACCGGGCGCTGTTTAATTTGCGCCTGTTCCGCACCCGCAGCTTCTCGCTGGGGCTGGCGGGGAGCTTCGCCGGGCGTATCGGCAGCGGCATGCTGCCCTTTATGACGCCGGTCTTTTTGCAGATTGGCCTCGGCTTTTCGCCGTTTCACGCCGGGCTGATGATGATCCCGATGGTGCTGGGCAGCATGGGGATGAAGCGTATCGTTGTGCAGGTGGTTAACCGCTTTGGCTATCGCCGCGTGCTGGTCGCCTCAACTATTGGCCTCGCGCTGGTCAGCCTGCTGTTTATGGCGACGGCGCTGCTTGGCTGGTATTACCTGCTGCCGGTGGTGCTCTTCTGCCAGGGGATGATCAACTCAATGCGCTTCTCGTCGATGAACACCCTGACGCTGAAGGATCTGCCCGATGAGCTGGCAAGCGGCGGTAACAGCATGCTGTCGATGATTATGCAGCTCTCGATGAGTATTGGCGTCAGCGTCGCCGGTCTGCTGCTCGGCCTCTTCGGTCAGCAGCATCTCTCGGCGGACAGCGGCGTAGCGCACGAAGTCTTTCTTTATACCTATCTGACGATGGCGGTGATTATTGCACTGCCGGCGGCCCTTTTTGCCCGCGTGCCTGATGACGCCAGCCAAAATGCGGTGATTGCCCGTCGCAACAGGAGAACATCATGAGGTTCTGGCGGCCGGGGATCACGGCCAAACTCTTTCTCGCCATTCTCACCACCTGCATTTTGCTGTTATTCGCTACCCACTGGGCGGTGCGCATCAGCTTCGAGCATGACTTTATGAACTACATCAAGCGCGGCAACGACCTGCGCTTGCAGATGCTGACGGATACCCTCGCGGAGCAGTACACCCAGCACGGCGACTGGCAATTTCTGCGCCACAACGACCGGATGATTTTCCAGATCCTGCGCTCCTTTGACCGGGAGAATGAGCATGATGACGGGCGTCCCGGCCCCGGCGGCCCCGATCGCGGGCGCGGCCCTGGTCCGCAAGAGGACGCAGGCCCGCCGGATCGCCCGGATATGCCGCCCCACGGCTGGCGCACCCGCTTCTGGGTGCTGGATCAGCAAAAACGGGTGCTGGTTGGCCCGCACTCGCCGGTGCCGGTGGATGGCACGCAGCGCGAGATCAAAGTGAATAACGCCACCGTCGGCTGGGTGATCGCCTCGCCGGTGAAAAAGCTGACGCGCAATACCGATATCAACTTTGACCGCCAGCAGCGGCGCACCAGTTGGGTGATCGTCGGTCTCGCCACCCTGCTGGCCGCTATTGCCACCTTCCCGCTGGCGCGCGGGCTGCTGGCCCCGGTTAAACGGCTGGTGGACGGCACGCATAAACTCGCCTCGGGCGACTTTTCTACCCGCGTGAAACCTGGCAGCCAGGATGAGATTGGCAGGCTGGCGCAGGACTTTAACCAGCTCGCCAGCACCCTTGAGAAGAACCAGCAGATGCGCCGCGACTTTATGGCCGATATCTCCCATGAGCTGCGCACGCCGCTGGCGGTGCTACGCGGCGAGCTGGAGGCGATTCAGGATGGCGTGCGGCAGTTCACGCCTGAGTCGGTCACCTCGTTGCAGGCTGAGGTCGCCACGCTGACCAAGCTGGTGGACGATCTGCATCAGCTATCGATGTCCGATGAGGGGGCGCTGGCATATCAGAAAAAATCGGTGGATGCCGTCTCGCTGGTGGAGATAGCCGCTGGCGCGTTTCGTGAACGCTTCGCCAGCCGCAATTTGACGCTATCGCTGGAGTTGCCGGAGAGCGCGACGGTGTTTGGCGATCCCCATCGCTTAATGCAACTGTTTAATAATCTGCTGGAGAACAGCCTGCGCTACACCGACAGCGGCGGGCGAACGCTTATCCAGCTTATCCCGCGCGATAACACTCTGCTGCTGCGCTTTGCCGACAGCGGGCCTGGAGTGAGCGACGAGCAGTTACAGCGCCTGTTTGAGCGCTTCTACCGCACGGAAGGCTCGCGCAACCGCGCCAGCGGTGGCTCCGGGCTGGGGCTGGCTATCTGTCTGAATATTGTGGAGGCGCACGGTGGCGCTATCCATGCCGCGCACTCGCCATTTGGCGGGGTTAGCATTACAGTTGAACTTCCGCTTGAACGCGATAAATCGAGAGATGTATGACCGAGTTACCCATTGATGAAAATACGCCGCGCATCCTGATCGTCGAAGATGAACCGAAGCTCGGACAACTGCTGATCGACTATCTGCGCGCGGCAAGTTATGCGCCTTCGCTGATTAGCCATGGCGATCAGGTGCTCAGTTACGTGCGCCAGACGCCGCCGGATCTGATCCTGCTCGACCTGATGCTGCCGGGCGTGGATGGCTTAACGCTCTGTCGCGAAATTCGCCGTTTCTCCAATGTGCCGATTGTAATGGTGACCGCCAAGATCGAAGAGATCGACCGCCTGCTGGGGCTGGAGATCGGGGCCGACGATTATATTTGCAAACCCTACAGCCCGCGTGAAGTGGTGGCGCGGGTGAAGACCATTCTGCGCCGCTGCAAACCGCAGCGCGAATTGCAGCAGCTTGATGCCGAAAGCCCGCTGATTGTCGATGAAGGTCGCTTCCAGGCAAGCTGGCACAGCAAGCTGCTCGATTTAACCCCCGCCGAATTCCGCCTGCTGAAAACCCTCTCCAGCGAACCGGGTAAAGTTTTCTCGCGCGAACAATTACTCAATCATCTGTATGATGACTACCGCGTGGTGACCGACCGCACTATCGATAGTCATATCAAAAACCTGCGTCGCAAACTGGAAGCGCTGGACGAGGAGCAATCCTTTATTCGCGCGGTCTACGGCGTGGGCTATCGCTGGGAGGCGGACGCCTGCAAACTGGCGTAACTCTTTTATAAGGATGGGATGGTGAGGAAATATACCTACGGCGCGCTGGCGCTGATATTCGCGGCCTTCGGGTGCCAGGCAGAGATTACCGAAGCGCAAATGAAGGCTGACTGCGCCAAAATCAGCAGCTACGCAAAACAGGGCGAGACCTTCTACAGCGCGAAAAACTACCCAAAAGCGCGTGAAGCTTTTGAGCAGCAGGCGGCGTGGCTTGAGCAGTGCGAGTTTGGCAAGAATGATCCCAATGATGTGCTGATCGCCACCGCCTACAATAACGTCGCGCTGACCTGGATCCGCCAGGGTGAATACCGCAAAGCGCAGGCGTGGCTGACCATCATGCCAGATGACGAGAAGTCGAAATATAACCTGTCGCGCATTCAGGACAAGCTGGACGCGCTGCCGAAGCCGACCTCCCCTGCCGGTGAGTACTGGCAATATTCCGGGCGCAGTGGTTTCCAGACCCTCAAGCTGACATCGCAGGGCAACGACACCTATAAAGCTGACTGGGAAGGTGCCTACTACGGTCTGATGGGGCTCTACTCCGGGCCGAATATCGGCGAGTTCAGTGAAAAAGTGACGCTGAAAGAGGGTAAAGGCGATATCGTCATTTCGGATTTAGGCACTACCTGTAAGATTTCGCTGGCGCTTTCGCCGGATGGAAAAAGTCTCGCTATGAAAACCGACAACATCGACAACTGCGCTTTTGGTCATAACGTCAGCGCCGACGGTACCTATCTGCGCGTCAACTGAGACGCCGGTTTACTCCCCCGGCGCGCAGCGCTACAATTCCCGCCCTAAATTCAGGGGAACTCCCCTGCCGCCCCATGAGAATGGGGCGATCTGACCTGTCATCAGAATGAGATCATCATGTTTAAACCGGAACTTCTCTCCCCGGCGGGAACGCTGAAAAATATGCGTTACGCTTTCGCTTACGGCGCGGATGCCGTTTACGCAGGCCAGCCGCGCTACTCGCTGCGCGTGCGTAATAACGAATTCAATCACGAAAATCTGCAGATCGGCATTAACGAAGCCCACGCGCTGGGTAAGCAGTTCTACGTGGTGGTGAATATCGCGCCGCATAACGCCAAGCTGAAAACCTTTATCCGCGATCTGCAACCGGTGGTGGAGATGGGGCCGGATGCGCTGATTATGTCCGATCCGGGGCTTATCATGATGGTTCGTGAACACTTCCCGCAGATGCCAATTCACCTCTCGGTGCAGGCGAATGCCGTCAACTGGGCGACGGTGAAGTTCTGGCAACAGATGGGGCTGACGCGCGTAATCCTTTCCCGCGAGCTGTCGCTGGAAGAGATTGCCGAAATCCGCGCCCAGGTGCCGGAGATGGAGCTGGAGATCTTCGTCCACGGCGCGCTGTGCATGGCCTACTCCGGCCGCTGCCTGCTGTCGGGCTATATCAATAAACGCGATCCGAACCAGGGCACCTGCACCAACGCCTGCCGCTGGGAGTATAACGTCCAGGAAGGGAAAGAGGACGCGGTCGGCAATATCGTGCACGTTCACGAGCCAATCCCGGTACAGAATGTTGAGCCGACCCTCGGCGTTGGCGCGCCGACCGATAAGGTATTTATGATTGAGGAGGCGCAGCGTCCAGGTGAGTACATGACCGCCTTTGAAGATGAGCACGGCACCTACATCATGAACTCCAAAGATCTGCGCGCGATTGCCCACGTTGAACGTCTGACGCAGATGGGCGTGCACTCCCTTAAGATCGAAGGCCGCACCAAATCCTTCTACTATTGCGCGCGCACCGCGCAGGTCTACCGCAAAGCGATTGACGATGCCGCAGCGGGTAAACCGTTCGACACCTCACTGCTGGAGACGTTGGAAGGGCTGGCGCACCGCGGCTATACCGAAGGCTTCCTGCGCCGCCATACCCATGATGATTACCAGAATTACGACTACGGCTACTCGCTCTCTGAGCGCCAGCAGTTTGTTGGCGAGTTTACCGGCGAGCGCAAAGGCGATCTCGCGGCGGTGCGGGTGAAAAATAAGTTCTCCGTTGGCGATAGCCTCGAACTAATGACGCCGCAGGGCAACGTCAACTTTACGCTGGAGCAGATGGCGAGCGGCAAAGGCGAAGCGATGTCTGTGGCGCCGGGAGATGGTTATACCGTATGGTTGCCGGTTCCCCAGGATATGCCTCTGGAGTACGCGCTGTTGATGCGTATTTTCACTGGTCAGACAACCAGAAACCCGCACGGAAAGTAATTTAGCGGGGTTATTTTTACGCTGCGAAGATTCTTAGAATCGGATCACACACCGCCACGTTTAATGCGGTTATTATGCACTCCGCTGAAAAAACATAACCCATAAATGCTGGCTGTACCAGGAACCACCTCCTTAGCCTGCGTAATCTCCCTTACGCAGGCTTATTTTTTCTCCCTTTATCTGCTTTTTCCACGCCTTCGCTTTTCCTGAGATACACTTTCGTCATGGATTTTTTGTCAGGACGAAGAGAATGAGTACATTTCCCACAAGCTTATTGATCCTTAACGGCAAAAGCGCCGGTGACGAGCCGCTGCGCGAAGCGATAAATTTGCTGCGCGATGAGGGTATGGATATTCAGGTGCGCGTCACCTGGGAAAAAGGCGATGCCGCACGCTATGTTGCAGAAGCGCAGCAGCTTGGCGTCGCTACGGTGATTGCTGGCGGCGGCGATGGCACCATCAATGAAGTGGCGACCGCGCTGGTTAACTGCCAGGGAGAGAGTAAACCGGTGCTGGGTATTCTGCCCCTTGGTACCGCCAATGATTTCGCCACCAGTACTGCCATCCCCGAAGCGCTGGATAAAGCATTGCAACTGGCGATTGTCGGTAAAGCGGTGCCGATTGATATTGCGAAGGTGAATAATGAGACCTGCTTTATCAATATGGCGACGGGCGGTTTCGGTACGCGTATCACCAGCGAAACGCCGGAAAAACTGAAAGCCGCGCTCGGCGGTGTCTCCTATCTAATCCACGGCCTGATGCGTATGGATATGCTGAAATCTGACCATTGCGTGATTCGCGGCGAGGATTTCCACTGGGAGGGTGATGCGCTGGTGATCGGCATTGGTAATGGTCGCCAGGCTGGCGGCGGCCAGCAGCTCTGCCCGGAGGCGCTGATTAATGATGGTCAGTTGCAGCTGCGGATTTTTACCGGCGAAGAGATTATCCCCGCCCTCTTCACCACGCTGACCCAGCAGGAGGAGGATAATCCGCATATTATCGATGGTCACTCGGCGTGGTTTGAGATCACCGCTCCCCATGAAATGACCTTTAACCTCGACGGCGAACCGCTGCGCGGTGAGCATTTCCGTATGGAAGTGCTCCCCAATGCGTTGCAGTGCCGCCTGCCGCCGGATTGCCCGTTACTGCGATAGCATCTCGTAGGCCGGATAAGCGTTTACGCGCCATCCGGCATTATGACCGCGGCATCATTGCCGGATGGCGGCTTCGCCTTATCCGGCCTACCAAAACGCGCTTTCAGCGACACCGACTTTGTTTTTATCTGCAATATGACAGCGACGGGGTTGTGTCCCCGCTGAAATCGGCGAACCGAAGCGTGAATGACAAGGTCTGGACGCCATGGATGGCGGACAGAGGCGAACCGAGACAGGATGTCGAGTCGAGCCGGCCGCAGTCAGGCACGCGGGAGGTGAGCGCAGTGCGCAGCACCGATTTCCTCGCGGGGCCGCGGGGATTGACAAGGGGAGCGCGGCCGCTTCCCTTGTCCCGTTCACCGCACCGGTGATAAAAATATTCCGCCGCACGCCTGGTGAACGGAACCCTTCCACCAAGGCAACATGCCGCCGCCAATGCCTGATGGCGCTACGCTTATCAGGCCTACGCTGTTCCAGCGGCTATATACCGGTGATCAATACGCCGCTACCTCGCGTGCCATCTCGCGGCTATATTGCTGGCTGGCATTCACCAGCATCCGCGTATAATCCGTTTGCGCCGCGCCGCTAACCAGCGCATCCACCGTTAAGGTTTCAAGGATCTTGCCATGCTGCATCACCGCCACCTTCTGGCAGAGATGGGCAATCACCCCCAAATCGTGCGTCACCATCAAATAGGTTAACTGCGACTCCTGATGCAGCGCCGCCAGCAGGTTGAGGATCTCCGCCTGCACCGAGACATCCAGCGCCGAGGTCGGCTCATCAAGCAGCAGCACGCGCGGCTCCAGAATCAGCGCCCGGGCAATCGCCACGCGCTGCCGCTGTCCGCCGGAGAGCTGATGCGGATAGCGCTCGCGAAAAGCGCGGCTTAAGCCAACTTTATCCAGCAGTGTGTTGATGCGCCGATCGCGATCGTTAATGCCGTGGATTTGCAGCGGCTCTTCGAGAATATCGCCGATGGTGTGGCGCGGATGCAGCGAACCATAAGGGTCCTGAAACACCATCTGCACCAGCCGACAGCGCGGCCGGCTGAGGCGCTTCTCCAGCCGCTGGTCGTTAATCGCCAGCTCGCCCTGCCAGTGGGTAAACAGCCCCGCCAGGCACTTCAGCACCGTGGTTTTGCCCGATCCCGACTCGCCCACCAGGCCATAAATCTCCCCCGGCTGCACGGCAAACGTCACATCGCTCAGCACCTGGTTGCGCTTCTCCCCGTCGCCAAATGCCAGGTTCAGGTGATTTACAGTAATCATATGGCTCTCCTCACTCGCCCAGCCAGCTGGCCTGGCGCTGCAACACAGGCAGCACCGGTCGGCGGTTGTGGATCTCTGGCAGGGCGTGGATTAACCCCTGCGTATAGGGATGCTGCGCGTTATCGAGATCTTTGGCGGCAATCGACTCCACCACGCGCCCGGCGTACATCACCAGTACGCGATCGCAGAAGCTGCGCACCAGGTTGATATCGTGGCTGATAAAAATCAGCCCCAGCCCGCGCGATTTAACCAGATCGTCCAGCAGCCCCAGCACCTGCAAACGCACCGACACATCGAGCGCGGAGGTCGGTTCATCGGCAATCACCAGTTCCGGGTCGGTGATCAGCATCATGGCGATCATAATGCGCTGCCCCTGTCCGCCGGAAATCTCGTGAGGATAGAGGTGATAGACCCGCTCCGGCTGGCGAATACGCACCACATCGAGCATCTCCAGCACTTTGGCTTTCGCCGCTTTTTTCTGCCCCGGATGGTGAGTCAGCCAGGCTTCGGCAATCTGATCGCCGACGCACACCACCGGGTTCAGGGAGTACTTCGGGTCCTGCATAATCATCGAGATACGTTTGCCGCGCACCTGGCGCATCTGCGCCTCGGTAACCTGTTGCAGATCGATATCGCCAAACTGCATACGCTCGGCGGTGATCCGCGCTTTCGCCGGGTGCAGGCGCAGCAGCGCGCGCCCGACGGTGGATTTACCGGAGCCGGATTCGCCAACAATCGCCAGCTTCTCCTGACCAAGCGTAAAAGAGACGCCGCGTACCGCGTGGGTGACCGCACCTGCGTTGACGAAATCGACGTGCAGGTTGCGCACATCGAGAAGCGGCGAGTTATTCGCTACGGGGATCGAGGATGTCACGTAAGCCGTCTCCTAAGAAGTTGAACGCCAGGCTGTTGATCAAAATCGCCAGCCCCGGAATGGTCACTACCCACCAGCACTCCATCATGTAGGTGCGCCCGCTGGAGATCATCGCGCCCCACTCCGGATCCGGCGGCTGCGCGCCGAGGCCGAGAAAACCCAGCCCGGCGGCGGTCAGAATGATGCCCGCCATATTCATGGTGATACGGATAATCACCGACGGCAGGCAGAGCGGCACAATGTGCCGCCACAGCACCCGCACTGGCGAAGCGCCCTGCAACCGCACCGCTGAGATAAAATCCGCCTGGCGCAGCGATAGAGTTTCCGCCCGCGCCAGCCGTGCAATTGGCGGCCAGGCGGTGAGCGTGATGGCGATCACCACATGCTCAAGGCCGGGGCCGAGGGCGGCGACAAACGCCAGCGCCAGCACCAGGCTCGGAAAGGAGATAAAGATATCGGTGACGCGCATCAGCACCATATCGACTTTGCCGCCAAAGTAACCAGCGGTAACGCCGAGCAGCAGGCCGAGCGGGCCGACGGTGACAGAAACCAGCAGCACGATATAGAGCGTAATGCGCGAGCCATAGACCAGCCGGCTGAAGATATCGCGCCCGAACTCATCGGTGCCGAACCAGTGGGCGGCACTCGGCGCGCTCAGGGCATTGTTGAGATCCATCACCAGCGGGTGGTAAGGGGCAATCAGCGGCGCGAAGATCGCCACAATCAACAGCAGCAGGATAATACTGCCGCCGATAGCGGTGAGCGGGTTGCGCGCCATTTTGCCAATAAACCCCGCCGTGCGCCCAAAGCCACGCCTGATGCGCTGGCTGCGCTCGCGGCGGGCGGCTGACACAGGCGAATCAAATGAGACCGTCATGATTTCGTCCTCGGATCAAAGAGTTGATAAAGCATGTCGGAGAGCAGGTTCAGCAGCACGAAGATCACCCCTACCAGCAGCACACAGCCCATCACCGCATTCATATCGCCGAGCAGCAGGCTGCCGGTGAGATAGGAGCCGAAACCGGGCCAGGAGAAGACCGTTTCAATCAACACCGCCCCTTCCAGCAGCGAGCCGTAGGCCAGCGCCACCACCGTTAACAGCTGAACAAGAATATTTCGGAAGGCGTGATTCCAGATCACCTGCCGCTCGGTCAGCCCTTTCACCCGCGCAGTGATGATGAACTCCTGCGAAAGCTGCGCCAGCATAAAGCTGCGCGTCATGCGGCTGATGTAGGCGAGCGAGTGAAAGCCGAGCAGCGAGGCGGGCAGCACCAGGTGATTGAGCGCGTTCCAGAACACCTGGCCATTGCCCGCCAGCAGCGCATCAACGGTAATCAAGCCGGTGCGACGCGGCACCAGGCCATCAAGCCCCAGATCGAGCCGCCCGGCACCGCCCACCCAGCCGAGCCAGGCGTAAAACAGCAGCAGCCCCATCATGCCGACCCAGAAAATCGGCGTTGAGTAACCGGCCAGGCTGATGATGCGTACCACGTAATCGGCCACGCTGTTGCGCCGTGCCGCCGCCAGCACACCAAGAGGAATGCCCAGGCCAGCACCGACAATAATGGCGAAGGTCGCCAGCTCCAGCGTTGCCGGGAAGACGCGCAGAATATCGTCCAGCACCGGTTTGCCGGTCAACAGCGCATTGCCCAGATTGCCGTGCAGCAGGTTGTTAAGGTAGATGCCGAACTGCGTCATCAGAGACTGATCAAAGCCGAGCTGGTGGTAAACCTGCTGATAGGTGCTGTGATCGGCATCGGGACCGACAATCGCCAGCACCGGATCGACCGGCATCACGCGGCCAATAAAGAAAGTCAGCAGCAACAATCCGAACAGGGTGATCGCCACCTGGGTGAGGCGCGTCGACACCCGCCGGGCCCGCGAGCCGGGGGCAAGCAGTAGCATACTCATGGTTTCTCTCCTTCAGCGCCGTCGCGTTTGTAGACCTCACGCAGAAAGGTGGTTGCCGATGGATGCGACTGGAAGTTTTTCACCTCATTGCGCACCACTACCGAATCGACCATTTGCGACAGCGGGATCAGCGCCGGGATCAGTTGGTCATAACGCACCTGAATTTGCTGATAATCCGCCTTCTGTTTGTTCGGATCGCGCTCCAGCAGCGCCTGGTCGATCATCTCATTGAGCTGTTTATCGTAGAAGCTGGTGCGCCAGCCCTGGAAGTTAGTTAGCCGGGCTTCGTCGCTGTTATCGGGGTTATAAACCAGCGCGCGCAGGCTGGAGTGCGGGTGCGGCTCAACGCCGCTGCCGCCGCGCCCGACCAGCATGTCGAACTTGCGCTCGCGCATCGCGCCGTAGATCTGGTTGCCGGTGCCGGTAATAATTTTGGCGTTGATCCCGGCCTGCATCAGCGTCGACTGCACGGCAATGGCGATGTTGAGAAATGGCTGATCCGCCAGCACACGCAGCGTGGTGTCAAAGCCCTGCGGGTAGCCCGCTTCCGCCAGCAGCTTTTTGGCGCGCGGAATATCGAGCCGGTAGCCGGGGTCCGGCAGCGTCGACGGCATTCCCGCTTTAATCGGCCGCTGATGCAGCACGCCGTAGCCCGGCATCAGCGCGTTATTGATGCCCTGGTAATCAATCAGGTAGCGCACCGCTTCGCGCACTTTTGCATTGGCGAAATGCGGCTCTTTCATGCTCATCGCCACGTAGTAGACCGTGCCCTTCTGCACCGCCTCTACGGTAACATTCGGGTCTTTTCGCAGCGCGTTGATATCCGATACTGCCATGTTATTGGCAATATCGAGATCGCCTTTCGCCAGCATCAGACGCAGGGTTTGCGACTCCTGAAAATGGCGCAGCACCACACGGCTCAACTTCGGCTCTTCGCGCCAGTAGTGCGGGTTACGCTTCATGCGCAGCACATCTTTCGCCTGCCAGATCTCCAGCATAAACGGCCCGGAGCCGGCTTCATTGGTGGTCAGCCAGCGGTTGCCCCAGTCGTTATTCACCACATGAGCCTGCACGGTTTTGCTGTCGAGCACGCCGAGGTTGCCCAGCGCGCCAAGCGAGTAGAGCACCAGTTGCGGATCGTTGGCTTTTGGCAGGGTGATTTTTACCGTGTAGGCATCCGGGGCGCTGATCTGCTGGTCGATATTCTTTTTGCTGAAACCATAGGATTTCCACACCGAGGCCTGCGCAAGGTTAAGGTGCAAAAGCCTGCGCATCGACCAGACCACATCCTCTGCGGTTAAGGGGTTGCCGGAGTGAAATTTCACGTCGTCGCGCAGATGAAAGGTCAGGCTTTTACCATCCGGATCGATAGTCCAGCTTTTCGCCAGCGCCGGTTTCACGTTGGTCAGCTCGTTAGCGTCCAGTTCCACCAGCGAGTCGTAGAGATTGACGACAATACCGACCACTTCGTTCCCGGTCATCGCCGCCGGATCGAGGGTCAGCAGGTTGTTCATGTTCATGCCGATGATGAGCTGATCGGGCGGCGTTTTTGCCTCTGCCGCGCCGCTGCCCACCATCAACGAGAGCGCGAGTACGCACGCGCCCGCGAGGGAGGTTTTTTTCATCTATCTGTCGCCTGTAGGGTACGTTTTGCCGGTGGTGACAAGCACACAAACCGGCCCACGCGTCCCGAAAGTCCGTGCTTCCGGGCATTTTTTATTGTTCAGTCGTGGCTGACGGTGTTGGCTTCGATAAAGGCAAAGTTGATATCTTCCCCGAGTCCCGGACGCTGCGGCAGATGCACAAAGCCCTCGTCATCCATCGGGTCGACGATGCTGTTGAGATAAGCGGCGGGCTGGTCGTAGTCGAGGAACGGGTGCAGCAGGCCGCGCTCATACCAGCGGCAGTTGCGGATCGCACCGATGACCGCAAGGCTTGCCGCGCCGTTGCCGTGCACTTCGCAATCCATGCCGAAGGATTCGGCGAGGTTTGCCACTTTTAGCGTCGGCGAAATGCCGCCCACGCCGTTTGCACCGGCGCGCAGGATGTCGCAGGCCCCCGCTTTTACCCAGTCAGCGCGGCTGTGGTGTTTCCCGCCCAGGCTCTCCGGGCCGATAATCGGAATCGATAAGTTCTCCGCCAGCCAGGCGTAAGAGGACATGCTCTCCTCCTCCATCGGCTCTTCAAACCAGGCGAAGTTCAGCTTCTCCAGCTCTTTGCCAATCCACAGCGCTTCGGTGCGGCTGTACCAGTGGTAGCCATCGATCATCAGATCGATATCCGGCCCGACCGCTTCACGCACCGCAGCGCAGGCTTTGATATCCATTTTCGGGTTTGGCGCGAACTTCACCGGCGGCATCCAGGTGTGCAGCTTGATAGCCTTATAGCCGCGCGCCACCAGCGTTTCGGCAAAAGCCGCGTACTCTTCCGGCGTGGAGAGACCGCCCTCGAGATCGTCGCCGCACATGGTGCTGCCGTACGCCGGGACCTTATCGCGGTAGCCGCCGAGCAGTTTATAGACCGGCATATTGAGCTTGCGACCAATCAAATCCCACAGCGCCTGCTCAACAAATGAGAGCGCGCGCTCGGTCAGCTGATGCGCGCTGCCGCGCTGCCAGTGGACCAGATCCTGCCAGATGCGCTCGCGGTTAAAGGGATCCTGACCGACCATCACTTTGCGGAAAAATGCGGTGAGTACGAACGGGCGCACCACTTCCGGCGGCGCGAATGAATAACCGGTAGTGCCGTCGTCTGCGGTGATGGTTAACATCGCCATCTTCGCCTGCGTCTCCGGCCCCGGATGGGAGTGCCCGGCGCTGTCAGAGACCCGTCGCGTGGGGTGCTGAAAGACGGTGACGTTTACAGATTCAATTTTCATTCCGTATCCTTGAGTTTTGAAAAGCTGTTTCAGAACAAAATATATGCACAAAACCTGGTCACATCCTCGGACAAATAGCGCTAAGCAGCGACCATTTTTTGGGCATGCGCACAAGGATGCGTGACACTTTTCACAAAAGGTTACGGAAATGTGATCGGAGTCCGTAGGGGAAAGACGCGAAGGAGAGAGAAAGCCCCCTTCCTGGCGGAAAGGGGCAACAACGGAGATCAGGCGATGGTGATCTTCTCGTCGAGATAGACATCCTGTACGGCATTAATCAGCTTCACGCCGTCGGCCATCGTTTTCTTGAACGCTTTACGCCCGAGGATCAGCCCCATGCCACCGGCACGTTTGTTGATCACCGCCGTGCGTACCGCCTCGGTGAGATCCGCCTCGCCGCCGGAGGCACCACCAGAGTTGATAAGCCCGGCACGACCCATATAGCAGTTGGCTAACTGGTAGCGCACCAGATCGATCGGGTTGTCGCTGGTGAGCTTGCTGTAGACGCGCTCATCGGTATAGCCGAATTTCACCGCATTATAGCCGCCGTTATTCTCCGCCATCTTCTGCTTCACGATATCCGCGCCAATGGTGGCGGCAATGTGGTTCGCCTGGCCGGTGAGATCCGCTGAAACATGGTAATCGACGCCATCTTTCTTAAACGCGGAGTTGCGCAGATAAGCCCACAGCACCGTCACCATGCCCAGTTCGTGAGCACGCTCAAAGGCGGTGGAGATCTCTTCAATCTGGCGGCGGGATTCCGGCGAACCAAAGTAGATAGTCGCGCCGACCGCTACCGCACCCATATTGAATGCCTGCTCGACGCTGGCGTAGTAGGTCTGATCATAAGTGGTCGGGTAGCTGAGGGTTTCGTTATGGTTGAGTTTCACGAGGAACGGAATGCGGTGGGCATAACGGCGGGAGACCGAGGCCAGCACGCCGTAAGTGGATGCCACACAGTTACAGCCCGCTTCAATTGCCAGCTCGACGATATTTTTCGGATCAAAGTAGAGCGGATTGGCAGCAAACGACGCACCCGCCGAGTGCTCAATCCCCTGATCGACCGGCAAAATAGAGAGGTACCCCGTGCCTGCCAGCCGCCCGTGGTTGTAGAGGGTCTGCATGTTTCGCAACACCGCAGGCGGGCGGTTGTTGTCGATCATCACGCGGTCGACGTAGTCGTGTCCGGGCAGATAGAGCTGGTCGGCAGGAATGGTCATGCAACGGTGTTGCAGAAGGCTGTCGGCGTCTTTGCCAAGTAACTGCACAATATCAGTCATTACAATGCTCCCGTAAGCTTGCGCTTCGCGAATTGGATTGTCCTTACCCACCTTGCCTGGCGATGGGCAAACTAAGCCTGGTACTCTGGCGTCAGAATGTCCACCACCCGGCATTTTTTCAGCTTATTCTGCTGGCACGTTTCGGTTTCTGATTTACCACCACTGATGGAAGTGGTGCACCGGCCCGATCCCCTCGCCCACTTCAAGCGTATCGGCCTGTGCCAGCGCAGCGGTCAGCCACTTTTTCGCCTCTGCAACCGTTTCAGCCCAGCCGGTATGGCGCGGTCGTAGCGCCGCCAGCGCCGCCGAGAGCGTGCAGCCTGTGCCGTGGGTGTTTTTTGTCAAAATCCGCGCGGTAGTGAAGCGCTGCGCGCCATCGCGGGTGAAGAGCCAGTCGGGGCTTTCGGCGTCCTCCAGATGACCGCCCTTCATCAACACTGCTTCACAACCGAGCGCTAACAAAGCTTTGCCCTGCTCATGCATCTCGCGCTCGCTGCGCGCATGAGGCGCATCTAACAGCGCCGCCGCTTCCGGCAGATTGGGCGTGATAAGGGAAACCTGCGGCAGTAAATGCTGGCGTAGGGCGGCGACCGCCGCAGGGGATAACAGCGGATCGCCGCTTTTCGCCAGCATTACCGTATCCAGCACCACATTGCGCACCTGGTAATGGCGCAGACGCTCTGCCACCGCTTCGACAATATCGGTTTCCGCCAGCATGCCGATTTTGGTGGTGTCGATGCGCACATCGCTCAGCACGGAGCCCAGCTGGGCGGCAACAAAATCGGGCTCGATGCGGTACACCGACTGCACGCCACGGGTATTTTGCGCCACCAGCGCGGTGATCACCGAACAGCCATAAGCCCCCAGCGCCGAGAACGTTTTTAAATCCGCCTGGATCCCCGCCCCGCCGCTCGGGTCGGTGCCGGCAATGGTTAAGGCATTAATCCGTTTCATTACAATTCCTCCCCTTTCGTCGCCAGCGCATCAAGAAAGGCAGGCACAAAACTGCCAGGACCCGCGCTCTGCTTCACCGCGCGGCTGCCCGCCTGCTTCATGATCCGGCAGGCCGAGGCAACATTGAGCAGTCGCTCGCCGGGCAATGCGCAACAGGCAGCTACCACGGCCGAGAGCGCGCAGCCGGTGCCGACCACGCGCGTCATCAGCGGATCGCCGCCGCTGACGCTGAGGGTTTCTCTACCATCGGTGATGTAATCAATCTCACCAGTGACTGCGACCACCGCGCCGGTCTGTTGCGCCAGTTGCTGCGCCGCGGGCAGCGCCGCCAGTGCGCTATCGGTGGTGTCGACGCCGCGCCCGCCGCCTGGCATACCGGCCAGGGCGAGGATTTCAGAAGCGTTGCCGCGGATGGCGGCCGGTCGAAGAGAGAGGAGTTGTTGGCAGAAACCAGTGCGAAAGGCGAGTGCGCCAACGGCAACCGGGTCGAGCGTCCAGGGGGTTTGCGCGCGGTTGGCGCTCTCAATTGCGGCGTGCATTGCTTCAGCGCGTTCGCGCGTCAGGGTGCCGACATTGATAAGTAAGGCATCGGCGATAGCGCTGAACTGCTGCGCCTCTTCGCTATCAATGACCATAGCTGGCGATGCGCCGAGCGAGAGCAGCACATTAGCGGTAAAGGTTTGTACGACGTCATTCGTCATACAGTGAACAAGGGGAGAGAGTGTGCGGAGTTGCTGTAACGCGTGTGCAGAGTGCACAGGATCAAGCAGGTCAGGTTGCATCTTTTTTGCTCCTGCCCGGCGTGAAGAAGGGATGCCGGGCAGGCATCTGACTTCCCTACGCTGGCATTATCCAGATCAGGTGGTACGGGTATTTCTCAGCCTTCACGTAGAAGGGCACCCCGAGTCATAACATCAATAAATTGTGGTGAAACCGTTCAGTAGCTTAATGCTGGCAGCGTCACGTGTAAATGCGTATTTGCCCGTGCACTCAGTGGCGAATCTGCGCCAGTTCTGCTTCGGTAAGCCCGGTCATGCTCATCACCGTGCTGCGATCGAGGCCGTTTTGCAGCATCGTCCGTGCGATGCGGAACGCCTCTTCTTTGCGTCCCTTCTCGATACCGCGCTGCTCGCCGAGTTCAATGCCTTGTTCGATTCCTCGCTCAATGCCCTGTTCAATTCCTTGTTCAATGCCTTTTGCGAGACCTTTTTCAATACCTCTTTGTTCAAGCTGCTGTGCAATTGTCATCAATTGGTCCTCATGCTGTGGTGCCTTTAGCGCCAGTTCACGTACAAAGGCGTGCGCATCTGCTGTCTCGCCAGCGTACACCAGGTAGTTTATCAGCGAAGCTAATTGCTGTCGTGTGATGTGTTCGTTCACCAACAGCGTTGCGAGCCGGTCAAGAATTTCGCTTAAGTCGCGCTGATGGATATGTTTTTGTAACAGCGTCAGCGCCGCCATGCTGCGGTGATTCATTATTTCGTTATCCGGGATCACCGAGACATCAACGAGCGGAAAGCTACTGCTATAGAGCTCTTGCGCCGTTGCCGGGCTGACAAACAGCTCTAACCAGTTCGTTGACCACGGATAAGGGGTGCGCTTGCCGGTATAAAAAAGCAGGGGGATAACTAACGGTAGCGATTTATGCCCGGCATCAAGGTGTCTCTGCATCGCGGCAATCGCGTACCGCAGTAACCTAAAGGCCATATGGCGATCGGGGGTGGATTGGTGCTCAATCAGCACATGAATATACCCCTCCCCCGCGCGTGTTTTCAGGCTGTAGAGCACGTCGCTGTAATAAGCCCGCAGGTTCTCTTCGACGAAACTTCCCGACTCCAGCCTGAGCGTTCGTAAATCGCAGAGTGCCAGTAAATGTGCAGGCAGATGCAGTTCTATAAAATCCCTGGCCGTCGTCGGGTTGGTCAAAAACTGTTTGAATGCCGCATCGTGCGGCGTGGGGGTGATCTTTTTTTTGCGTTGCGTGGTCGTATCGGACATCAAGGGTTTGCCTCCCTGGCTTACGTTATTTCCCTCTAAATATCACTAAAATCTGACCACGCCTAGATATGCTTTTTCTGAAAAAACCAATTAGCTTTCCCTGTTATTTCATCAACTTATGCGCAATAACCTGCAACTGTTGGGCTATCTCTTGCAGGTTCGCGCTCTGCTCCTGCAATGCGCCGGTAGAGTGACGCACAATCAGCCGCGCAGGGAGTACGGATGAACTACGGGCGGCATCGCCGTGGCCGCTGTCGAGCAGACGACGCACCGCCTCTTTGCCCTGCAAATCGAGATCCAGAGAAACGGTGGTTAACGACGGATGGAAGAAGGAGCTTTCATAGGTGTCATCGTAACCGATCACCGATTTCTCGCCGGGGATGGCGATCTGATGTTGATGAAACGCGCTCAGCACGCCGAGCGCCATCTGGTCATTCCCGACCAGAACGGCGGTAAAATTCGGCGTTTCGCGCAGCATCTGCAGTGCGCCTGCGTAACCGCTCTGCGCATCCCAGTTACCGTGGAATACTTTCACTGGTTTCAGGCCGTAGCTATCAAGGGTGTCAACCCAGCTTTTTAGCCGCAGCTTTGCCGAAACGGAGCTTTCAGGCCCCGCCAACAGCGCGATATCGCGGTGCCCTAAATCATAAAGATGTTTGACGCTCGCACGTGTACCGTCCGCCGGGTTGAACGAAACATTAAACACCGAGCTGTAAGGGTCAACGTCGAGGAACAGGCAAACAATATCATCATTGTCAGCCGCAATGCGCTGGGCTTCATCGGTCTCCAGCGGCACGTTAATGATCACCTTATCGACCAGCTGCGACTTCAGTTCGTTGATCGCCGACTGGATATCATGATTGACGTTCTCATCAATCATTGAGATTAGCACCTGGTAGCCGTCGAGATTGGCATAGCGTTTTACCGCCGCCGCCACCTGAGAGGGGGCATGCAGCGCCAGCGAAGTGGTGACCAACCCAAGGGTCTGACTCTGCTTACCCACCAGCTGTTGCGCCAGCCGGTTCGGCACATAACGCAGCAACTCTATCGCTTTCTCAACCTTGAGACGCGTGGCTTCGGATACATTGGCAGATTTATTGAGTACCCTGGACACGGTCTGATAGGAGACACCCGCATGGCGGGCAACGTCTTCCAACGTCGCGCTTTTAGACTTCATGGTCCGGTTCCTTATGTTGTTATGCGCCAATTGTAACAGGGCAGATCAAAAAAAACGCTCACCGCTCATTTCCTCGCCGCTTTAGCCGCCAATAAGTATCACGCTCACAATACGCATAAATGTGAACGAATTCTCCACCTGTAACAAAAATCGCTAATTTATTTGCACTTAATCACACATTTCAGATCATAAGTTTGCCTGTTTTTACAATTAAGCATTTTATGACTGCGATTATGTGAACGTAATACAAAACAATAAGAGGAACACGATGAAGACTCCACTACGCACACTCTCTCTCGCGTTAGCCGCTGCGCTGACCTCAACCTCGCTGATGGCGGCCACCTCGGTACCCATCGATTTTCACGGCTACCTGCGCGGCGGCGTGGGCGTGTCGGGCGATGGCGGCCAGGTGGAGTGGCAGAAAAATAAGATTGGTCGTCTGGGCAATGAATCCGATACCTACGGCGAGCTCGAGCTGGGCTCGGAAGTCTACAAAAAAGATGACGTCAGCTTTTACCTCGACAGCATGGTCAGCATGGTCTCCGATGGCTCCAACGATAACGAGACCACCATCGGCGACGATGCGCAGTTCGGCTTACGCCAGCTGAACCTGCAGATCAAAGGGCTGATCCCAAACGATCCCAACGCGGTGATCTGGGGCGGTAAACGCTACTATCAGCGCCACGATCTGCACATTATCGATACCAAATACTGGAATATCTCCGGCTCCGGCGCGGGGATCGAAAATTACACCTTCGGGCCGGGCGCCGTCTCTTTTGCGTGGATCCGTGGCGATGCCAATGACGTGGATTACCGCGTTGATAACGACAATGACGTCAATATTAACTATCTCGACCTGCGTTATGCCGGCTGGAAACCGTGGGCGGGCGCGTGGACGGAGTTTGGCATTGATTACGCCATGCCGAATCCAACCAAAAAGCAGAAGGCTTACGGCGGGCTGTACGACGCGGATGATGGCGTGATGCTGACCGGTGAAATCAGTCAGGATATGCTCGGCGGCTACAACAAGCTGGTGTTGCAGTACGCCAACAAAGGGCTGGCGCAGAATATGGTGTCGCAGGGCGGCGGCTGGTATGACATGTGGAACTATGTCAACGACGCTACCGGCTATCGCGTCATCAACACCGGGCTTATCCCGATCACCGACCGCTTCTCCTTTAACCATGTGTTGACCTACGGCGCGGCCGAAGATACCACTGCGTTTACCGACAAATCCCGTCTGGTGTCGCTGGTTGGTCGTGCGCAGTATCAGTTCACCGAATATGTGCGTCTGATTGGTGAAGTGGGCGGCTTTTACCAGAAGGATAACTACAAAAACGGCACCAACTATAAGCAGAGCGGCGAGAAGTACACTGTCGCGCTGGGTCTTGCTGACGGTGCCGATTTTATGTCGCGTCCGGAGCTGCGCCTCTTCGCCTCTTATTTAAATGACTCTGAAGATGGTAAATCCTTTGAAGATGGCACCAAAAATAATACCTGGAACTTTGGTGTGCAGGTGGAAGCCTGGTGGTAAATAGCCGTTATATTTACCGTTTTAAAAAGCGTATCTAATTAACCTCATTCGTTATCTCTGAGACTTGCAGGCTTATATTGCCACTGCGTTCGTTATTGTTTATTTGGGATACTCTTCCGAGTATCCCTTTTTTATTACTAACGGGAAGAGAAACGCTCATCGAGTAATTTACGCAGCGCGTCAGACTGCTTGCCAAAAATAGCATGTACCTGTTGGCCGAGAATAATCACGCCCAGCGCCCCCTCATCCTGTAGCGCCTGAGAATCGACCCGGGTTAACTCTTTTACCGTGACGCGCAGGCGTGTCAGACAGGCATCAATCTGTTCAATATTTGCCTCACCGCCAAACGCCGCGGCCAGTCGCTCAATTTTCAACACCTCGGCCTCACTGAGCGGGGTGGCCGGTTTGGCCTCAGAGAAGTAATGCAGGAAGGATTTAAGGCTTACCATTGCAGGTCTCCGTAATCAGCAGATAAAAAAACGCCTGCCCGGATGGGCAGGCGTACAGAGCGGGCTTAGGCGTCGCGGCGAACGACGCGGCAGTTCCAGGGTTTGAGCGCCAGCGCACCGCTGACGGCGGCCTCGCTCAGGCAGTCGTGATAACCCGGCGGCAGCGTGATGCTCTGCTGCTGCGCGGTAAAGTTCTGAATAAAAACAAACGCCTGTTCACCATCTTCCCGCGCGGTCGCCACCACACCCGGCGGCAGCTCAACGTTAAGCGCACGCGGCAGCGATAGTGTGTCGATGAGATTAGCGAAGAAGTCCCGCTGGAAGGCGAGATCGTTACGCGAGGCGACATGCCAGGCTTTGCCCTTGCCGAAGGCGTTGACCGTGACCGCCGGACGACCGGCATAGAAATCATCCCGGTAGGTTGCCAGCGGCTGCGCGCCCTCGAGCTGAATCAGCTCGCAGAGATGGCGCACCTGATACGGCCCCTGTAAGCCCGCCTCGTTGCCCGCCAGCCCCTGCACCAGGTTTCGTTCATGGTCGTCGAGGCAGTCGATCTCCTCTGCCCAGATGCCAAGCAGGTTGCGCAGCGGGCCGGGGAAACCGCCCAGATGGCAGAGATCGCTCTCATTGACCACGCCGCTCCAGTAGGACGTGACCAGATGACCGCCGCTGGCGACAAAACTCTCGGCGCGTTCAGCGAAGCCGTCGCGCACCATATAGAGCATCGGGGCGATCACCAGATGGTAGCGGCTGAGATCGGCATCGGCATTAATCACATCCACCGCCACGCCCTTCTCCCAGAAGGGTCGGTAGTGTTCGTTCACCGTCTTCTCATACTCCATGCCTTTGTTGCGCGGCCCCTGCGCATCATCCAGCGCCCAGCGGTTCTGCTGGTCGAAGATAATCGCCACCCGCGCCTCGGTGCGACAGCCCATGACCGGCGTCAGCTTGCTGAGCATCTCGCCGAGGGCGGAGACTTCACGGCCAACGCGGGTATCAAGATGGCCGACGTGATCAATCACCGCACCGTGGAACTTCTCCACCGAGCCACGGCTTTTGCGCCACTGGAAGTACTGCACCGAATCGGCGCCGTGCGCCACCGCCTGCAAAGAGGAGAGAATATGCATACCCGGCTTTTTCAGCTTGCTGGTTGGCTGCCAGTTGGTGACGCTTGGCGTCGACTCCATCAGCACGAAGGGCTTGCCGCCTTTCAGCGTGCGCATCATGTCGTGATACATGGCGGTGTAGCAGGCGAGCTGGGTTTCATCTTTATCGCGGTGCCACATCGGGTAGCTGTCCCAGGAGATAAAGTCGATCGCCTCGGCAAGCTGCCAGTAGTCGTAATCGTAGAAGTACTCCATAAAGTTGGTGGTCACCGGCAGCGCCGCGTTGGCGGCCTTCAGCGGGGCGACTTCATGGCGGCAGAAATCGGTTACCTGGGCGGTGTTAAAGCGTCGCCAGTCGAGATTAAGGCCATGAATGGAGACTTCGCCCTGCGGCGCAGGGGACTCAATTTGCGACCAGTCGCTGTAGGTGTGGCTCCAGAAGTCGCTCCACCACGCGTGGTTCAGCGCCTCCAGCGTCTGATAGCGCGCCTTTAGCCAGTCGCGGAACTTCTGCTGACATAAATCGCAGTGGCACTCGCCGCCATACTCGTTGGAGATGTGCCAGCCGAGCACCGCCGGATGCTGCCCGTAACGCTCCGCCAGCAGTGTGTTGATCTTCAGCGTCTTTTCACGGTAGACCGGCGAGCTCATGCAGTGGTTGTGGCGACCACCATGCAGCGCGGGCACGCGATCGCGCCCGACGCGCAACACTTGCGGGTATTTTTGCGACATCCACGCCGGACGCGCACCGCTCGGCGTAGCGAGAAATATATGGATACCGGCGGCATATAATTTCTCAATCACCTCATCGAGCCAGGCGAAATTAAATACCCCCTCCTGCGGCTCGAGTTTCGACCAGCTAAATATCCCGACCGACATCACATTACATTTTGCCTGCTGCATCATGGCAATATCGCTATCGATAATACCGGGATAGTTTTCCCACTGCTCCGGGTTATAGTCCGCGCCATGCAATAGCGAGACGACCTTCGGGCTTAAAGGCGCAAATTTATTCATTATTCATTCCTGAAATTTACAACACGATAATTAATTAAAGACTTTCACCGACGGCAGCACTTTTCCCTGGCAATCAAACAGCGCCTGGTTTTCTCGCGCATTGCCCTCTTTCCACTGGTCATTGATATATTTCATGCCAGCGGGCGTGGCCCAGCCGTTGCCCGGCACGGCAATCCAGGTCGGTTCCCAGTAAAAAATGCCCTTGCCGCGCTGGCCCTGCACATTGATGACCGACTGCATTAAATCGTGCACATAGTCATATTGCCCCTGCACAGTCGCCGGGTAGCCGCCCGCCTTCTCCTCTTTCGCCTGGAAGCTGTTCTCGGCGTTATCGCAGTTCGCCAGCGTATAGGCGTAGGCCGCCTCGACGACGATGACATCTTTGTTGTAGCGCTTGCTGATGTCATCCATGTTGGCCTGCAGGGCGCTGATTGGCCCGTTCCAGTAGGTGTACATCGACAGGCCAATCACATCGAAAGGCACGTTGCGTTTGGTTATCTCATCAAACCACCAGCGGAAGGTGTCATTTTTGGTCCCTTCGGCGAGGTGCAGCATGATCTTCACCTGTTCGCCGTTATTCAGGTTCTCTTTGACCCCATCGATTCCGGCAGTAAGCAGCCCGGCCAGCCGGTCAAACTCGCCGCCGCCCTGCCCCCAGCTTTTACCCTCCGGCCAGAGCATGCCGCCGTTGATCTCATTACCGATCTGCACCATGTCCGGCAACACGCCCGCCTGCTTAAACTGCGCAATCGTGTCGCGGGTGTAGTCATGCACCCGGCTTTTTAGCTGCGGATAATCGAGCTTCTCCCAGGCTTTCGGTTTGAACTGCTTGCCCGGATCGGTCCAGAAATCGCTGTAGTGCAGATCGAGCAGCAGCTTCATGCCCTGCGCTTTTGCCCGCTTCGCCAGCGCAAGGGTGGTGGCAAGATCGTTGTCGCCGCCGCCGTAGGCATTGCCCTGCGCATCTTTCGGGTCGACCCACAGCCGCAGGCGCACATAGTTGACGCCGTTGGCTTTCAGGATAGCCAGCGCATCCTGCGGCTGGTTTTTGTCGTTATAGAATTTCGCCCCGTGCTTTTCCGCATCGAGCAGCGTGGAGATATCCGCCCCTTTAATAAAGTCGGCGGGCATTTGGGTAAACGGGCGCGTGGTCACCGCGCTGGCAGAAAAACTGGCAGCGAGGCATACCGCCAGCAGAGCGGGAGTCAGTCTTTTCATATGCTTATCCTTTTGTACTGCCGGAGGTGAGGCCGGAGACGAAGTATTTTTGTAACGCCAGGTAGAGGATCGCCACCGGCACCGCAATCAGCACCGCACCCGCGGCGTAAGTGGTGTAGCTGGCACCCATTTTTTGCGCCACCAGGTTATAGAGCCCAATCGGCAGCGTGTATTTATCCGGCGTGCGCAAAATGGTGCTTGAGAGGATGAAATCCCCCAACGGGCCGGTGAAGGAGAAGAGCGCCACCACCGCGATAATCGGTTTCGACAGCGGCAGGATGATCTCAATAAAGATGCGGAAGTTGCTGGCCCCATCCATGCGCGCGGACTCATCAAGATCGCGCGGAATGGCATCCAGGTAGCCCTTCATCAGCCAGGTGTTCATCGGGATCATCCCGGCAACGTAGATCAGCACCAGCGCCATATGGCTGTTGATAAGCCCGAGTAGCTGCGAGAGAACGAAAATCGCAATCAGCGCCGAGAACTGCGGGATCATCTGCAACAGCAGAAAGAGCATCAGCCCGTTCTGGCGGCCTTTAAAGCGAAAGCGCGAAAAGGCGTAGGCGGTAAAGCTGACGCTGATTAGGGTCAGGATCATCGTCAGCAGGCTGATCTTCATCGAGTTCCAGTACCAGGTCAGGTAGTTCACCTGGCCGTTAAAGAGATCGGCATAGTGCTGGAACGAGAGATTTTCCGGGATGATCGAGGTGCTGAGCAGGCTGTTGCCGGCATTCAGCGATGCGCCAATCGTCCACACCAGCGGGTAGATAATCGTCAGCGACACCGCTGCTATCACCAGCCAGGAGAGCGTCAGGCGAATAACCTTCTCGCGGCGAATACTTTGTGATTGAGCCATTTTCTTCCCTTATGCCATGTCGTCGTTTTTGAACGATTTGGTGGCGCGGAACTGCCACAACGCCAGGCCGACGACAAAAATCGACAGCAGGATGGTGATGGTGGCCGCGATGGCGTACTGCGATGAGGACATCGTCAGCTTATAGATCCACGACACCAGAATGTCGGTACCGCCCGCGTTCGCGCCGGCCACCGCCGGTCCGCCGTTGTTAAACAGGTAGATGATGTTGAAGTTGTTAAAGTTGAAGGTGTATTGCGTGATGATGATCGGCGCAATCGAGTAGAGCACCAGCGGCAGCGTAATGGTGCGCAGCCGGGTAAAGGTGCCCGCGCCATCCATCTTCGCCGCTTCATACAAATCGTCGGGAATCGCCTGCAATACGCCGGTGGTCATGGCAAAGACAAACGGGAAACCGAGCCAGGTCTGCATCATGATCAGCGCGGTTTTGGTCCAGAAGGGATCCGTCAGCCACGGTTTTGGATCGATGCCGAAGAAGGCGAGGATCGCGTTGTTGATGACGCCAAAGGAGTCGTTGAACATCCCGGCGAAGACCAGAATAGTGACAAAGCCCGGCACCGCCCACGGCAGGATGAAAATGGTGCGTATCAGCGGCTTAAAGCGCAGATCTTTCTGGTTCACGAGGATCGCCAGCAGCACGCCGACGCTGCACTGCAAGGTGGTCGCCAGCAGCGTCCACACCACCGTCCACTGCAGCACGTCAAAGAAGGTTGAGCGCCAGATCGACAGGGTAAAAATATTGATGAAGTTCTTTAACCCAACCCAGTCGACCAGTTTGGCAGGCGGCGTGTGGTAGAGGTTGTAGTTGGTAAAGGCGATGGCGAAGCCGAAGAGGATCGGGAAAATCACCACGAACACCAGCAGGATAAAGCCCGGCGTAATCATCAGGTAGGGGAAGCCGTCGCTGAGCAGCATCTGGTACTGCTTGCGCACGCTGTTAAGCGGCTTACCGGCGTCGCGTTTTTTGCCATTCAGCCACGCATCGCGCATTGAGAGCCCCCACACCATCAGGCCAAAGGCGATAATCAGCACGCTGATGATCCCTTCTGCCAGCAGGAAGATGGAGTTATCGCGCGGCACCTCTTCACCAAGGGTGTATAACCCCCATAGCCCTTCGCGCAAAAAATCAGCGAAGATGCCGGTAAAACTCGCCAGCAGCACAAGAAAGATAAGGCCTTTCAGCCACTGGCGATGGTAGAACTGGCCAAAGCCCGGCACGATGGCCAACAGCAGCCCGCACCACGCGTGACGCCCTGCGCCGGGCGCTTTGGCAAAATGTTCGCTGGGACTGATAATCACGTACGACTCCTTTTCGACAACGGGAGGTCGCCCTCCCGTTTCTGTACCAACACGCGGTTACTGGTTACTGGCCTGCATCGCTTCGACCTGCATCTGGATCTGCTTAGCAGCAGCATCCAGCGCCGCCTGCGGTGCCTGTTTACCGGTCAGGCTCAGCTCCAGCGCGGCGTTCGCTGGACCCCACACTTCACCCATCTCCGGAATGCCCGGCATCGCGGTTGCGCGGGCGGCCTGCACCGCAACGGCGCTCGCCTTCTCGTCGTTTTTGATTACCGGATCGTCAATCATCGCTTTCTGCGCCGGGATTTCGCGCGTGGCGATATAGCGCGTCTTCACGTACTGCGGCTGGTTGATAAATTCGATAAATTGCTGCGCCAGCGCTTTGTCTTTGCTCCAGGTCGAGACGACATAGCCTTTCACGCCGAGGAAGGAGCTCATCGGTTTGCCATCCGGCAGGTTTGGCAGCGGCGCGACGCCGTAGTTAATGCCGGCAGCTTCATAGGGCTGGAACGCCCACGGGCCGTTAATCACCGCCGCCGCTTTTTTCTCGGTAAACAGCGAATCGATGGCGTTAAGCCCGTTATCGCCGAGGATCCCCGACGGGAAGACACCTTCGGCATAGAAGTTTTTCAGGAAGGTAACGGCTTCCACCGCGCCGGGTTTATTGAGGCCGATATCCTGCGGGTTATAGCCGCCTTTGTCGTTTTTACCGAACAGATAACCGCCCATCGGGCCGATCGCGCCCCAGCTGTAGTAAATCTGATCGAACTTCGCCAGCAGGCCATATTTGTTCTGCGCGCGCTGTTTTTTCGAGTAGTCGAGCCACTCCGGCAGGCTTTGCAGCGGCTTGTCGATAAGATCTTTGTTGTAGATCAGCACCAGCGTCTCTACCGCTTTCGGCACGCCATACAGGGTGTTGTCGAGGCGGAAGGCGTTGATGGAGGCTGGCGTAAAGGCGTCAACCTTTTCTTTGTCCAGATTCAGGGGGGTCAGCAGCCCTTGCACAACCGCGCCGCCCAACTGATCATTGGGGATCACCAGCACATCCGGGCCGATGCCCGCCGGGCCATCGAGGCGGAGTTTCTCCAGTTGCTGGGCGTAGGGCATCTCCTGCACGTTAACTTTGACGTTATATTTCTGCTCAAAATCGCGCACCGCATCCTGGATGCCCGCCGATTTTTTGATGTCCTCCCAGACATTGAGTTGCTGTGCGGCGGCGTGCGCCTGCATGCCGACAAGCTGCCCGGCGGCAAGGGTTGTCAAAATCAGTGCGGTAAGGGTCTTCTTTTTCATTATCAACCTCATGTCAAGGTATAACAATTTCATGGTTTTTATGGCGCATCATCAGGTCACTGCTCTGGCAAACCACCTGATATTGCAGGGCTTAAGACGTATTCACTCGCCTTATCGGATTTGTTATACGCTACGCTTTAAGCGCTGATAAAACGAGAATAAACGTTGCGTTATGTGACCAATGTTACAGAAATGAAAATTGAGTATAGGGCGCTAAATCCGTGGAAGTTATAGTCAGGCCATGATTTTTCGCCGTTGAGCAGCACTGTCTCCTGATTGTTATACGTAAAACAAAACAGCTGACAAACGGCCAGTAACGGCTATTACATTCGGGGAACGTTGATGTCCAATATACGACTGAGAAATGTCACCAAGCGCTTTGGCGACACGGTGACGCTGAACAATGTCAATCTGTCGATTGATGACGGCGAGTTTGCGGTGTTTGTCGGCCCCTCCGGCTGCGGGAAATCCACCATGCTGCGCATGATTGCCGGGCTGGAAGAGGTGAGCGAAGGCGAAGTGCTGATTGGCGATGAAGTGATGAACGATGTCGCGCCCGCCCATCGCGGTGTCTCGATGGTGTTCCAGTCCTATGCGCTCTACCCCCATATGACCGTGGCGGAGAACATGGGCTACGGGCTGAAAGTGAACAAAGTGCCGAAGGAGGAGATCCGCCGCCAGGTGGAGATGGTGGCGAAGACCCTGCAACTGAGCCACCTGCTGGATCGCAAACCGAAGCAGCTCTCCGGCGGCCAGCGCCAGCGCGTCGCCATCGGCCGCGCGATTGTGCGTAACCCGCGCGTCTTTATGTTCGATGAACCTCTTTCTAACCTCGATGCGGAGCTGCGCGTTGAGATGCGCCTGCATATCGCCCGCCTGCACCAGGAGCTGAAAACCACCATGGTCTATGTTACCCATGACCAGGTGGAAGCGATGACGCTGGCGGACAAAATCGTGGTGATGAATTACGGCAACGTTGAGCAGATGGGCTCGCCGATGTCGCTCTACTACAACCCGAAAAACAAGTTTGTCGCCGGCTTTATCGGCTCGCCAAAGATGAACTTCCTCCCCGCCACGGTAAGCCAGTGGCAGCCCGGTGAAGTCACTATTACCCTTGCTCAGGGCCATCAGTTGACGCTCGGCATTACCACCTCACCGCTGGAGGTAGGCGCGGCCATTACGCTCGGCATTCGCCCAGAGCACCTCGCAACAGAGATGACGGGCGGCGTGCCCCTTGAGTTTCAGTGCGAAGTGGTAGAGCGGCTGGGCAACAACACCTATCTGTTTGGTCAATGTTATGGCCACGACAATATTAAAATCCTGCTGCCGGGCGATGTGCATTTCCGCCCCTGGCAGAAGATCGCCCTCGCCTTCGACAGCCGCCACTGCATGATCTTTGACGAGCAGGATCAGCGCGTCAGCGCCGATATCCCGGTGCCAAACCACGATATGTAACTTGCAGGCCGGAGAAGGCGGAGCCGCCATCCGGCACTGCATTTTCACTCGAGAGCGATAAGTGCTGCTCCATTTTGCGGGTTTTTCATCAAAGCTGCGTTGTCTACCCTTACCGGTAGTGATGAAAACCCAACAAAACGGAGCCTGTTATGAAAGCCATCGCCATTACCCGCGCCGCCGCTGGCGGCAGCAACCTCGATGCCCTCACCGATATCGACCTGCCCCAACCGCAAGCCAGCAGTCACGATCTGCTGGTGGAAGTGAAAGCCATCTCCGTTAACCCGGTGGATACCAAAGTGCGCGCCGGTTTTAATGCCGATACGCCGCGCGTGCTCGGCTGGGACGCCGTGGGCGTGGTGAAAGAGGTCGGCGAGTCGGTCACCCTGTTTCAGCCGGGAGATGAAGTGTGGTACGCCGGGGCATTAACCCGCCCGGGGAGCAACAGCGAATATCAGCTGGTTGATGAGCGTATTGTGGCGCGTAAACCCGCTTCCCTTGATAACGCCTCTGCCGCCGCTCTGCCCTTAACGGCCATTACCGCCTGGGAGCTGCTGTTTGACCGCCTCGGCGTAAAAGAAAATGGCAACGACGGCGATGTGCTGCTGATTGTCGGCGCTGCGGGCGGTGTCGGTTCGATTCTGACGCAGCTGGCGCGCCAGTTGACGCGCATGACGGTGATCGGCACCGCATCGCGTCCTGCCAGCCAGCAGTGGGTGAAAGATCGCGGTGCGCACCATGTGATTGACCATAGCAAGCCGCTGACCGAAGAGCTGGCGCGGATCGGCATCAAAGAGGTGACGCATGTCGCCAGCCTGACCAACACGCAGGATCACTATCAGCAGCTGATTAACGCCCTCAAACCGCAGGGCAAGCTGGCGCTGATTGACGATCCCGACAGCCTTGATGCGATGCCGCTGAAAGCGAAGAGCCTTTCGCTGCACTGGGAGTTTATGTTTACCCGCTCAATGTTCACCACCGACGATATGATTGCCCAGCATCATTTGCTGACGCGGGTTGCGGAGTTGATCGACAGCGGCGTGCTGAAAACCACGCTGGGCGAGCATGGCGGTGCGATCACTGCGGCTAACCTGCGTAAAGCGCATGCGCTGCTTGAGAGCCAACGCGCGGTGGGCAAAATCGTGCTGGAGGGGTTTGCGGGCTGATCCTGCCAGGATTACTCCCAAACGTAGCGGGCGGAGAGCGAAATTCGTTCTCCGCCCGCACTGCTTTTTCCTGGGTTTGCTTACACTTTTTACCAAAGCGTTATTTTTTGCTGGTTGCTCCGCTGTCTGTAAACGGCAATGATGTCGTGCTATTTATGCAACTACGTGAAATGTATAAGAACAACCTGGAGAGAGTATGCGTAAAACAAAAATGATGCTTCTGGGTGCACTGCTGGCGACGGCTTCGGCAACCTATGCTGAAACGCCGCCCGCGACAGCGCCTGCAGGCGGCACACAGTCGTTTGAAGTGAAAGAGTTTGTTGCCGACTTTACCAAATTCACCATTGGCGACACGGTGCCGGAGATGTACCGCAGCGACGATTACAACATTAAGCAGTGGAAGTTGCGTAACCTTCCCGCGCCGGATGCCGGTAGCCACTGGACCTACATGGGCGGCAACTACGTGTTGATCACCGATGCCGACGGCAAAATCCTCAAAGCCTACAATGGCGACATTTTCTATCATCGTTAACCGGGAGCGCCTGTGATTATCCGCCGATGGGAGGAGAGTGACAGGCCGTTTCTGCGTACCCTGTATCTGCATGCCCGTAAAGAAGCCTGGACCTGGCTGGATAGCCGCGACTGGTCGCTGGAAGATTTTGACTCTGCGACGCTTGGCGAGGTGATCTGGGTCGCGGAAGAGGACGGGCATCGGATGGGGTTCGCATCGGTCCTGGAGAACGATAACTTCCTGCATAACTTGTTTATCGACCCGGTGTTTCAGGGAAAAGGTGTCGGCAGCGCACTGCTTGAGCATGTGCAGAGCACCTTTACCAGCACCGGCGCGCTAAAGTGTTTGCTGCGCAATAAAACTGCGCTCGAGTTTTACCAGCGCCACGGCTGGCGCGTTGAGGCCAAAGGCGTCTCCCCGCAGGGGGATTATGTGCTGATGCACTATGTGTTGAAGTAGGTTTTGTATTTCGTAGGCCTGATAAGGCGAAGCCGCCATCAGGAAATCGGTGCCGGGAGATTATGCCGGATGGCGCGTAAACGCTTATCCGGCCTACGATCATGAAGCCGCTATCCGGCAATAGGATTTTCATGTGGCATTGGTGGAATGATTCCGTTCACCAGGCGCTGGGGAGTTTCATTAATCTCTTATGCGGTGAACGGGATAAGGGGAGCGGCCGTGTATGAACCGGTCACATGGGTTACAGATCTGACCGGTCACATGGGTGACACTTTTTGCTTCAGTCGGCCCGGATTATACGATGATTCCGTCTGTCGTACCGGGCCAGTATCAGTTCACCAAAACCTATTTCGTCCAGCTCTTCCCCGACCTGCTTCATCCATACCCATTCTCCTCTCAGCGCTTCTGATAAAAATATCCGTGTGCTGTTAAAGCATAAATCGCCTTTTAATGAGACACGCAGTGTCCGGGCATCATCCGGTACGGGCATTGCCTTCAGCGGGCCGGTAAAGATGCGCTCTGACGGATACCAGACCGAACGGGGTGTTTTTCCGCCCAGCGCCCTGTGGGGGCGTATCTCATTAAATTCATGACGCCATGCATCCATCCAGATCTGCTGCTCCTCAAGAGAAGTGAACTTCGCATGTCGCTTCAGCGCATCCTTCAGGGTGCGGTGCATCCGCTCATGTCTTCCGTTTTCGGTGGGTTTACCCGGCCGGATACGTTCCGGCAGGACACCACATTTAATCAGCCATACGGACATCTGGCTCAGCCCCCACAGACCGGCCCCGGCAAAGGGAGGACCGTTGTCCGTACGCAGCACCTGCGGCATCCCGCATTCCCGGAACACCCGCTCAAGGCAGGGGATAACAAACCGGCCATCAGGCGTATAGGTGGCATCGCAGGCCAGCACAATCCTGCTGCAGTTATCGGTCAGCGTGAAGGGATGGCACCAGCGGCCGCCGGCATGGGTGAACTGCCCCTTGAAATCGGCACTCCAGACATCGTTTGGCCGCACGGCAGCGTGCAGCTCATGCCGCTTCGTGGGCTTAAAGGTGAGGGGCTTACGTTTTTTAACCAGACCATGACTGCGGAACAGCTCACCAATGGTACTGGCGGCAGGAACGCCGGTGATGTTCAGGTTAAGAAGGCGCTGCCTTATCTTCTCAGGCCCCCAGAGGGGATGCTGTTGCTTCGTATCCAGCAGCAGCTTCACCATGGGTTCAGACGTTGCGTTCTGGTGATGGCGGGCCCGGGAACGGTCACTGAGGGAGGTGGCATCATCGGGTGAAAAACGGGCCAGCCACTTGTAGCCGGTCTTACGGCTGATATTAAAGCGGCGGCACACTTCGGCAACCGTGAGGTTGCCTTCAAGGCAGGCCGCAACAAACTGCAAACGTTGCATGGTAACAGTCTCAGTCCAGGGCACGGTAAACCTCCGTCAGCTGTTTACCGTACCGTTATAACCTGTTACCCATGTGCCCGGTTTAAAGTGTTACCTATGTGCCCGGTTCATACAGCCGCGCTCCCCTTATCAATCCCCGCGGCCCCGCGAGGAAATCGGTGCTGCGCACTGCGCTCGCCTCCCGCGTGCCTGACTGCGGCCGGCTCGACTCGACTTACTCGTTCCATGCTGGAACGAGTCCCTGTCTCGGTTCGCCTCTGTCCGCCATCCATGGCGTCCAGACCTTGTCATTCACGCTTCGGTTCGCCGATTTCAGCGGGGAGACAACCCCTCGCTTTCATATTGCATATAAAAGCAAAGAAGGTGTCGCTGTAAGCGCGTTTTTGTAGGCCGGATAAGGCGTAGCCGCCATCCGGCAATTGTGCCGCGGTGAGAATGCCGGATGGCACACATCCACCCGGCATCTTCAATCACACTGCGCGGAACGCGATCTCGCCGGGGATGATCTCGCCCTGCCAGTAAAGCTGGGCGGCTACGCGACCTGCGAGGTTGCGGTAGATAGCGGTGAACTCGCTGTCCGGACGGCTGATCACCGTCGGCGTACCCTTATCGAGATCTTCACGCAGCGAGATATGCAGCGGCATCTGGCCCAGCAGTTGAGTGTGATACTGCTCCGCCAGCTTCTCTGCGCCGCCGGTGCCGAAAATCGGCTCATGGTGACCACAGTTGCTGCAAACATGCATGCTCATGTTCTCCACGATGCCGAGCACCGGCACCTCCACTTTCTCGAACATGACAATGCCTTTTTTAGCATCAATCAGCGCGATATCCTGCGGCGTGGTCACGACCAGCGCGCCGGTCACCGGAATGTTTTGCGCCAGCGTCAGCTGGATATCACCGGTGCCTGGCGGCATATCGAGCACCAGATAGTCGAGATCCGGCCACATGGACTCCTGCAACATCTGCAGCAGCGCTTTGCTGGCCATCGGCCCGCGCCACACCATCGCGTTATCGTCCGTCACCAGGTAACCAATCGAGTTGGTTGCCAGGCCATGAGCGATGATCGGCGCCATGTGCGTGCCGTCTGGTGATGTCGGACGCTCATTTTCCGCACCCAGCATCATCGGAATCGACGGGCCGTAGATATCGGCATCGAGAATACCGACTTTCGCCCCTTCCGCAGCCAGCGCCAGCGCAAGGTTAACGGCAGTAGAGGACTTCCCTACCCCGCCCTTGCCGGAGCTGACGGCGATAATATTCTTCACGCCGTTAACGCCCGGCTGGTTTTTCACCCGCTTCAGGGTGGCGATATTGTGCGACAGCTTCCAGTCGATGGCGCGCGCGCCGGTCAGACGCAGCAGTTCGGCGCTGCACTGGGCTTTCAGCTCTTCGAAGGCGCTGGCCCAGACGAACGGCATCAGCAGTTCGACATGCAGGGTCTCATCCAGCCATGCAACATGGTGGACGGCTTTCAGCGCTGTCAGGTTATGTTTGAGGGTGGGGTGCTGAAAATCGGCCAGCGTCCCGGTGACAATTGCCCGTAAGGCTTCCGGGGATTTGGCCTGGGATTGCGAACTCATCCCGACTCCTTTGTAGTTGTTCTGAAAACGACATTTGTAGCGCTCAAGTTTACCCCAAAGGGAATAATTATCCATTTATGGATTAATGCCCTTATCGCTTGGCGCAGATCGATGCGGTTTGGTAATATCGGAACCCCTTTTTCTCAAGAAGATGTAATGCCAACTATGACTCAAGTCGCGAAGAAAATTCTGGTAACGTGCGCGCTGCCGTACGCCAACGGCTCCATCCACCTCGGCCATATGCTGGAGCACATCCAGGCTGATGTCTGGGTCCGTTACCAGCGAATGCGCGGCCACCAGGTCAACTTCATCTGCGCGGACGATGCCCATGGCACGCCGATTATGCTGAAAGCACAGCAACTGGGGATCACCCCGGAGCAGATGATTGGCGAAATGAGTCAGGAGCATCAGACCGATTTTGCTGGCTTCGACATCAGCTACGACAACTACCACTCAACGCACAGCGATGAGAACCGCGAGTTGGCCGAGCTTATCTACACCCGTCTGAAAGAGAACGGGTTTATCAAAAACCGCACCATCTCCCAGCTCTACGATCCGGAAAAAGGCATGTTCCTGCCGGACCGCTTTGTAAAAGGCACCTGCCCGAAATGTAAAGCGGCGGATCAGTATGGCGATAACTGCGAAGTGTGCGGCGCGACCTACAGCCCGACCGAGCTGATTGAGCCGAAGTCGGTGGTCTCCGGCGCGACGCCGGAAATGCGTGATTCCGAGCACTTCTTCTTCGACCTGCCGTCGTTTAGCGAAATGTTGCAGGCGTGGACCCGCAGCGGCGCGTTGCAGGAGCAAGTGGCGAACAAAATGCAGGAGTGGTTCGAATCCGGTCTGCAACAGTGGGATATCTCCCGTGATGCGCCCTACTTCGGCTTTGAAATTCCGGGCGCGCCGGGCAAATATTTCTACGTCTGGCTGGATGCGCCGATTGGCTACATGGGTTCGTTCAAAAACCTGTGCGACAAACGCGACGATCTCAACTTTGACGACTGGTGGAAGAAGGATTCCGACGCCGAGCTCTATCACTTTATCGGTAAAGATATCGTCTATTTCCACAGCCTCTTCTGGCCGGCAATGCTGGAAGGCAGCGGTTTCCGTAAACCAACCAACCTGTTTGTGCACGGTTATGTGACGGTTAACGGCGCGAAGATGTCCAAATCGCGCGGCACCTTTATTAAAGCCAGCACCTGGCTGAACCATTTCGATGCCGACAGCCTGCGCTACTACTACACCGCCAAGCTTTCGTCGCGCATTGATGATATTGACCTCAACCTGGAGGATTTCGTCCAGCGCGTGAACGCCGATATCGTTAACAAAGTGGTGAACCTGGCCTCGCGTAACGCGGGCTTTATCGCCAAGCGCTTCGACGGTGTGCTGGCGTCAGAGCTGGCCGATCCGGCGCTGTATAAAACCTTCACCGACGCCGCCGCCGCAATTGGCAGCGCGTGGGAGAGCCGCGAGTTTGGTAAAGCGGTGCGCGAAATCATGGCGCTGGCCGATGTGGCGAACCGCTATGTGGATGAGCAGGCTCCGTGGGTTGTCGCGAAACAGGAAGGGCGTGACGCCGATTTGCAGGCCATCTGCTCAATGGGTATCAACCTGTTCCGCGTGTTGATGACCTGGCTGAAGCCGGTTCTGCCGTCGCTGGCCGCGCGCACCGAAGCGTTCCTCAACACCACCCTGACGTGGGATGCGATTAACGAACCGCTGCTCGGCCATAAAGTGAACCCGTTTAAAGCGCTCTATAACCGCATCGAGATGAAACAGGTGGAAGCGCTGGTTGAGGCGTCGAAAGAGGAAGTCAAAGCCGCTGCTGCACCGGTAACGGGCGAGCTGGCTGACAACCCGATTCAGGAGACCATCACCTTTGACGATTTCGCCAAAGTCGATATGCGCGTGGCGCTGATTGAGAACGCCGAGTTTGTCGAAGGCTCAGATAAGCTGCTGCGCCTGACGCTCGATCTTGACGGTGAGAAGCGCAACGTCTTCTCCGGCATTCGTTCTGCCTACCCGGATCCGAGCGCGCTGATTGGCCGCCTGACGGTGATGGTTGCCAACCTCGCGCCGCGCAAAATGCGCTTTGGTATCTCCGAAGGGATGGTGATGGCAGCGGGTCCTGGCGGCAGCGATATCTTCCTGCTCAGCCCGGATAGCGGTGCAAAAGCGGGCCAACAAGTTAAATAAAAAAATAAGGCGCTGAATTCAGCGCCTTTTTCTATACTGTTATACGCAGTCTTACAAAACATTACCTCACATGGAAAATAGGGGATTATCGTGAAATTCAGCAAAATCATTGCAGCACTCTTTTCTGTCGCTTTAGTTGTTGGCCTGACCGGCTGTGGTGATAAAGAAGAGAGCAAGACTTTTACCTGGGCGACGGGCGGTACGGAAGTGACGCTGACTTACTACTACAAAGGTGACGAAGTAGAGCGTCAGACCGCGAAGAACAAAATCGAATACTCCTCTATTGGTGCGAAAACCAAAGAAGAAGCGATGAAAGTTCTGGATCCGATCAGCAAGAAATATCAGAGCGTAAAAGGTGTGAAAGAGAGCGTAGCGTATGAAGAGACCTATGCTCAGGAGACGCTGGAAGTTGACTACAACGAAGTGGACTTCGCTCAGCTGAACAGCCTGCAGGGTTCTGAATTTACCGGCACTGTTAACGGTAAAATCAGCATGAAGCAGTCAGAAGAGTTGCTGAAAGCGCGCGGCTTTAAAGAAGTAAAATAAGTTGTTTATTGCCCGGTAGCATCTTGTCTGCCGGGCTAATTAAACCGCATCACCTCGCGTGTATGCGGTTTTTTTATCGGCTAAAAAGCGTGTCAGCTCTTCGGCTTCTGCCCACGTGCCGCCAGCCCGCGCAGGAAGTAGCGCAAAAACTGGTCGCCGCATTCGCGGAAATTCTTATGCTCCGGCGAGCGCATCATCGCGGTAATTTCCGGCATTGAGACGCGGAACTGCTGCTCGGTGAGGATCGCCAGGATATCGTCGGTCTTTAACGAGAAGGCGATGCGCAGCTTCTTCAGCACGATATTGTTGTTGAGCTTGCGCTCCATGGCGAGCGGCGGCGCGCTCTCGTCTTTGCCGCGCTTCTCATAAATCAGCCCATTAAGAAACGCCGACAGCACAATATCCGGGCAGGGTTTATACCCCTCCTCATCCTCTTTACGCAGCCACGGAACCAGCTGTTCAGCCGTGACTTCAGTGTCCGCCAGCGCCAGAATGCGCACCAGCGCGGTGTTGTCGACCTGCAGGGTGTAACGCAGGCTGCGCAGGATATCGTTATTTAGCATGTCTCTTTCCGAAATGATGAACCAGCGCGCAGTGTAGGCATCGCGCAGGAATTTACAACCCCAACGCCTCTTTTAAATTTTTCAGATAGCGTCGACTCACCGGCACCGTCAGCCCGTCGCGCAGCAGCAGCTCGGCCTGGCCATTATCTTCAAGGCGGATCTCCTTAAGAAAGGCCATATTGACAAGATATTGCCGATGGCAGCGCACCAGCGGCGTGCGGCTCTCCAGCGTGCGCAGCGTCAGCTCGGTAAAGCCCTCTTTGCCTTCGTGGCTGGTTACATAGACGCCGCTCATCCGGCTGCTGACAAACGCCACCTCTTCCATCTGCAATAACCAGATGCGGCTATGCCCGGTGCAGGGAATAAACTTCAGCGGCTGTTGATTATCTGCCAGTAGCGACACATCTTGCACGCCGCGATCCTGACGTAAGCGGTTGAGGGTCTTCGCCAGCCGTTGCGTTTCAATCGGCTTGAGCAGGTAGTCGAAGGCGTGCTCCTCAAAGGCCTGCACCGCATACTCATCAAAAGCGGTGAGAAACACGACGTAGGGCCGGTTACCGGGATCGAGCATACCGACCATCTCCAGCCCGCTGATGCGCGGCATCTGGATATCAAGAAACAGCACGTCGGGGCGCAGTTTATGCACCGCGCTAATCCCTTCAATGGCGTTACCGCACTCGCCCACCACTTCGATGTCGCGCTCTTCCTGCAACAGGCTGCGTAACATCTCCCGCGCCAGCGGTTCGTCATCAACAATCAGCACTCTTAACATGCCTCTTCCTCCAGAGGGAGTCGTAAGGTAATGCGGGTAAAAAGATCCGGCTCGCAGGCGATGCTGATACCGCACTCGTCACCAAAACGGGCGCGCAGCCGCTTATCCACCAGGCTCATCCCTAAGCCACCGGCATCCTTTTTCGGCTGATAAAGCCCGGCGTTATCCTCAATATCCAGCACCAGGTGCTGCGCCTGCTGGCTGGCACGCAAAGTGATCTCGCCCACGCCCAGCAGCTGAGACGTGCCATGCTTAATCGCGTTTTCGACAATCGGTTGCAGCGTAAAGGCGGGCAAATGTAAGTGCGCCAGCGCTTCCGGCACTTCGAGCCGTACCTGCAACCGCGCCTGAAAACGCGCTTTTTCGATCTGCAGATAGGCATTTACATGCTCAATCTCATCCGCAAGGGTGACGATTTCTGCGGGGCGTTTCAAGTTCTTACGAAAAAAGGTCGAGAGATACTGGACCAGCAGCCCGGCCTCATCGCTGTCGCGGCGGATCACCGCTTTGATGGTGTTGAGCGCGTTAAACAGGAAGTGCGGGTTAACCTGCGCGTGCAGGAGTTTGATCTCCGACTGGGTCAGCAGCGCTTTTTGCCGCTCATACTGCCCGGCGAGGATCTGCGCTGAGAGTAGCTGCGCAATCCCCTCCCCCAGCGTGCGGTTGATGGAGCTAAAGAGGCGGTTTTTCGCCTCGTAAAGCTTGATAGTGCCGACCACACGCTGGTTTTCACCGCGCAGCGGGATCACCAGCGTCGAGCCGAGCTTGCACTGCGGGTGCAGCGAACAGCGATACGGCACCTCATTGCCGTCGGCGTAAACCACTTCGCCGGTCTCAATCGCCCGCTGCGTCCAGACGGATGAGATAGGCCGCCCCGGCAGATGGTGATCGTCCCCCGCGCCGGTAAAAGCTAATAGCCGTTCGCGATCGGTGATCGCCACCGCGCCGATATCCAGCTCCTGATAGAGCACCTGCGCGACCTTCATGCTGTTCTCTTCATTAAAGCCCTGGCGCAGAATCCCTTCGGTGGAGGCCGCCACTTTCAGCGCCGTGGCGGAAAACGCAGAGGTGTATTTCTCAAACATGGCGCGCTTGTCGAGCAGGATGCGCATAAACAGCGCCGCGCCAACGGTATTGGTCACCATCATCGGCGCGGCGATGCTCTGCACTAAATGCAGTGCGCTTTCGAAAGGGCGGGCAATCAGCAGGATAATTACCATCTGTAGCAGCTCCGCCACGCAGGTGACCGCACCGGCGGTAAAGGGGTTAAACACGCGGTCGGTACGCCCGCGCTTGATAAGAAAACTGTGCACCAGCCCGCCAAGCAGCCCTTCGATAAAGGTCGAGAACATGCAGCTCAACGCGGTCATGCCGCCCATTGAGTAGCGGTGCAACCCGCCGGTCAGCCCCACCAGCCCGCCGACCAGTGGGCCGCCGAGCAGGCCGCCCATCACTGCGCCAATCGCGCGGGTATTGGCGATGGAGTCTTCAATATGCAGGCCGAAATAGGTGCCGAGAATGCAGAAAATGGAGAAGGTGACATAGCAGAGCAGCTTGTGCGGCAGGCGCACGGTGACCTGGATCAGCGGAATAAAGAGGCGCGTTTTGCTCATCAGCCAGGCGATCACCAGAAACACACACATCTGCTGAAGCAGCAGCAACACCAGATTGAACTCGTACATACCCGCCACACCGCATCACATAAAGCGCGTAACATACAGCGAGTCGGCAGCGGTTTCTTCGACAGACGTTAAAAAAAGAGAAATTCGTGCTCTGAGTCACATATTGTGCCTGGGTATGCGCAGTTATTAATAAAGAGTAAACAAAACGTTACTGTTGTTGTCTTCCCCCCTAAGAAAGGTCTACAGTTATACCGGCATTCGGGAAGCAAAGGAGAGATCATGGCGCTTTACACTATTGGTGAAGTCGCTCTGTTATGCGATATCAACCCCGTCACACTGCGTGCGTGGCAACGCCGCTACGGTTTGTTAACCCCGCAACGCACGGATGGCGGCCACCGGCTCTTCAGCGAGGCGGACATCGATCGTATTCGAGAGATCCAGCACTGGGTTGAATCGGGCGTGCAGGTGAGTAAAGTTCAGGCTCTGCTGGCGAACAGCAGCGACAAGCGTCACCACGTCTGGCAGAGCCATCAGGAGCGGGCGATGCATCTGCTGCAACAGCGAGATGGTCATACCCTCCAGCAGTGGCTGAGCGAACTGATGCGCGACCACCCGGCAAAAACGCTGACACAGCAGTTGATTAACCCCTTACGCGCACGCTTGCAGGGCACGCGCCCCGCTTACCAGGCAAAGCTTAGCCTGCTGGATGGCATTCTGATTAGCCTGATTGCCGGCAACTTATCGGCGTCGCAGCAGCAGGCACATGGCCGTCCGGCGCTGGTGGTCGGCTGGGGTGTACAGGATAGCACGCGGTTGTGGATTGAAGGCTGGATCGCCAGCCAGCAGGAGTGGCAGGTCGGCATTCTTGCGCATCCCTTCACCCAGTTTCATCCGGAGATGTTCAAAGGCAAGATGCTGCTAGTGTGGTGCGGCGACTCCCCCTCCCCCGCGCAGCAGCAGCAATTGCAGGCCTGGCAGGAGACGGGGCATCAGGTGTGGCTTCTCGGCATTTAATGTTTCATTAACAACTCACAATGCCTTTATAATGCCGGCCTCACTTAAAAGGAGCCTGAGATGAAGCCTGGTAAAATTCTTGTCATCGCGATCTTTCTGCTGATGGCCATCGGCGGGATCGGCGGCGTAATGCTGGCTGGTTATTCGTTTATCGTGCGCGGCGGTGCCGGTTGAGCCGCAGCGCCAGCCGTTCAAAGCCCCGATCGACAATGATTGCCGCCAGCGCCACCAGCACTGCCCCCTGCACAATATAGGCCGTATTAAACCCGCTTAGCCCGATGATGATCGGCGTTCCCAGCGTGCTTGCCCCGACCGTAGAAGCAATGGTTGCCGTACCGATATTGATAATCACCGATGTGCGAACTCCGGCGACAATCAACGGTGCGGCCAGCGGCAGCTCCACTTTAAGCAACCGCTGCCAGTTACTCATGCCCATACCCTGCGCCACGCTCTGTACGCTCGCCGGAACCGCAGCGATGCCCGCCAGCGTCCCCTGTAAAATCGGCAGCACGCCGTAGAGCACCAGCGCAATAATAGCGGGCGCTTTGCCAAACCCCATCACCGGCACCGCAATCGCCAGCACCGCCACCGGCGGAAAGGTCTGCCCAACGGCGGCGATAGTTTCTGCCAGCGGGCGAAACTCTCCCCCACCGGGTCGCGTCACGGCAATGCCGACGCCCATGCCAATCGCCACCGCAATAACGCTCGAGAGCGCCACCAGCGAGAAGTGTGCAAGAGTCAGGGCGATAAAACTCTCCTGCAGATAGACCGGGCGCGGCAGTTGCGGAAAGAGCGCGCTAAACAGCGGCGCACTGTGGGGCAACCACATCAGCAGCGCGATAAACAGTGCCAGCAGCCAGAGCAGCGGATCACGCAATATTTTCACGGCCCGCCTCCCCGCGTAACAGATCGCGAAAATGGAGGCTGCCGCAGGTCTGCCCATTGGCATCCTGCACCGGCAACACCTCGCAGCGCTGGGCGACAAAAGCGGAGAGCGCCTCGCGCAGGCTCATCTGGGCCTGCAATGGTTCGCCGTGGCTGACCGGTTCGTCACGCAGATAGTCGCTTACCTGGCGCAGAGAGAGCAGGCGCACGCCCAGCTCGCTGCGGCCAAAAAATTCGCGCACAAAGTTATTCTGCGGCGCGGTCAGCATCTCCAGCGGCGTCCCCTGCTGCACCACATTGCCACCATCCATCAAAACCAGGTGATCGGCTAACTGCAGCGCTTCATCAATATCGTGGGTCACCAGCACAATAGTGCGCCCGAGCAGGCGGTGTATGCGCACCATCTCCTGTTGTAGAGCGCTGCGGGTGACCGGGTCGAGCGCGCCGAAGGGTTCATCCATCAACAGCACTTCCGGGTCGGCGGCCAGCGCGCGGGCAACGCCAACACGCTGCTGCTGCCCGCCGGAAAGCTGGTGCGGAAAACGATCGCGCAGCCCCGGCTCCAGCCCGAGCAGCGCCATCAGTTCATCTACCCGCGCGTCGCATTTGCTGCGCGACCACTTTTGCAGTTGCAGCACGGTGGCGATGTTCTGTGCCACCGTCCAGTGGGGGAAAAGCCCAATCGACTGAATGGCGTAGCCCATGCGGCGGCGCAGTTCGAGCACTGGCAGGCTGCGGATCTCCTCCCCGGCGAAGGTGATGGTCCCCTCGTCGTGTTCGACAAGGCGGTTAATCATCTTCAGGGTGGTCGATTTCCCCGAGCCGGAGGTGCCAATCAGTACCGAAAACGCGCCGGTTTTCATCTGCAAATTGAGCTGGTTAACCGCCCGCTGCCCGGCAAAGGTTTTGGAAACGTTGTGAAATTCAATCATGGTGTTTTACCTTCAACAGCGCGAGGGCAAGATCAAACAGGGCGTCAATCACCACCGCCAGGCCAATAACCGGGATCACCCCGAGCAGCACCAAATCCAACGCGCTGCTGAGCAGCCCCTGGAAGACCAGCGCGCCAAAGCCCCCTGCACCAATTAACGCAGCGATCACCGCCATGCCAACCGTCTGAACCGCCACCACCCGCAGGCTGCGCAGCAACAGCGGCAGCGCCAGCGGAATACGCACTTGCCAGAAGCGCTGCGCAGCGCTCATGCCCATCGCCTGCGCGCTCTCCAGCACATCGGCAGAGACCTCGTTCAGCCCGGCAACCACGCCACGCACCAGCGGTAGCAGCGCGTAGAGAATCAGCGCAATCAGCGCCGGGGTGATGCCGGTACCGGCAATGCCTATCGATGCGAGCCACGGGAAGTGCTGCGCCAGCCCGGCCAGCGGTGCAATCAGCAGGCCAAACAGCGCAACGGAGGGGATAGTCTGAATAATGTTGAGCGCGGTAAAGACCGGCCCTTGCCGCGCCGGATGGCGATAGCACCACAGCCCGAGCGCGAAACCGATGGCTAGCGCCGGGAGCAGCGTGCCGAAGAGTAAGGTTAAGTGCTGCGCCAGCGCATCATTGAACACCTCCTGGCGGTTGCGGTACTCATGCAGCAGCGAGAGGTTATCCAGCTCGCCGCTGAGCAGCAGCCAGAGCGGCAGCAGCCAAATCTGCATATGCAGCAGCCAGCGCCACACCGGGTGAGCAACAAGACGGCGAATGGCATCGCTACAGGCGAGCAGGCTGAGCGCCAGCCATAACCATAAGCCGCTGCCGGGTGAGGTGCGCGCCAGCGCGCTACCGCTCTGCGCCAGATCCGTTGCCGCGCGGCCTGCGCTCCACACCAGCAGGCAGAAGAGAAGTTCAGCCAGAACCAGTGTTGCCGCCTGTGCACTGCGCCCCGGCACAAAGCAGAGGATCAGCAGAAGCGCGGGCGCAAGCAGCCACAGGCCGCTAAAGAGTTGCCATAGCGCGCGCCCTTCGCCGGAAACCAGCCGGTTGGGCGCATAGTTGATAAACGGCAGCCACGCCGCCAGCCCTCCCAGTACAACCAGCAGCAACAGCACGCGGTTGTGGCAGCGTCTCGATCCCTCCATCACGCCTTATTTCACCAGGCCTTTTTCTTTCAGGTAATCTGCCGCGACTTTTTTCGCATCCAGCCCTTCCACCGCAATGCTGGCATTCAGCTTTTGCAGGGTCTTCTCATCAAGGCTGGCAAAAACCGGCTTCAGCCAGCTATCCAGCTCCGGGTAGGCTTTCAGCACCGCTTCACGCACTACCGGCGTCGGGGCGTAGATCGGCTGTACGCCTTTCGGATCGCTCAACGTCTGTAAGCCGAGCGCCGCCACCGGGCCGTCGGTGCCGTAAGCCATCGCAGCGTTAACGCCGGATGTTTGCTGCGCCGCCGCTTTAATGGTCACCGCCGTATCACCACCGGCCAGCGACAGCAGCTGATCCTGCTTCAGATCGAAGCCGTAGGCTTTTTCAAAGGCAGGCAGCGCATCGGCACGCTCAATAAACTCCGCCGAGGCGGCCAGTTTGAACTCGCCACCGTTTTTCAGGTAACGGCTGAGATCGTCGAGGGAGGTGAGTTTGTTCTTCTGCGCCAGATCCTGACGCACGGCGATGGTCCAGGTGTTATTGGCCGGTGCAGGCGTCAGCCAGATAAGCTTGTTCTTCTCGGCATCGAGTTTTTTCACCTTCTCGTAGCCCTGCTGCGCGTTTTTCCACGCCGGATCGTTCTCCTCTTTAAAGAAGAACGCACCGTTGCCGGTGTACTCCGGGTAGATATCCAGCTCGCCAGAAGTGATGGCGCCGCGCACTACCGGCGTAGTGCCGAGTTGCACTTTATTGACGGTTTTTACGCCGTGGCTCTCCAGCACCTGCAAAATGATATTGCCCAGCAGCGCCCCTTCGGTATCGATTTTCGATCCCACTTTGATCGGTTCTGCGGCCTGCAACGGTAAGCTTACGGCGGCCATTAGCGCCACTGAGCAGGCAAGTTTTCGGCTGAGTGTCATAATTTATCCCTCATTTTTTTACTGCCTTTATCAGCAGCTTGAGAAAAAAGCGTAGCTGAAAAATAGCGACGCGAAGGTGAAGCGGTGCGAAACGGTAAAGCGGGTAATAAAAAAGGCCGGTTGCCCGGCCTGATGTGTGGTTACTTTAATTCAAATTCGCCCTGGTTGACGCGGGCGGAGTCGACGCCGATAAAGACGTTGAACTTGCCCGGCTCGGCGTCGTACTTCATGCGCTGGTTCCAGAACTTGAGCGCATCGACATCGATCGGGAAGCTGACGGTCTGCGTCTCACCCGGTTTCAGGTTGACCTTCTTAAAGCCGCGCAGCTGTTTCACCGGGCGGCTCATCGACGCCGTAACATCCTGCACGTACATCTGGATCACCGTCGCCCCTTCGCGCTTGCCGGTGTTGGTCACCTCGACGCTTGCATCCACGCTGCCACCGCGGGTCAGCGTTGGCGCAGACATCTTCACATCCGACACTTTAAAGGTGGTGTAACTCAGACCATAGCCGAAGGGATAGAGCGGGCCGTTGGCTTCATCAAAGTAGCGGGAGGTGTATTTGTTCGGGTTATCGGCGTTATAAGGGCGACCGGTATTCAGGTGGCTGTAGTAGACCGGGATCTGCCCCACCGAGCGCGGGAAGGACATTGGCAATTTCCCGGAAGGGTTGTAATCACCAAACAGCACATCGGCGATGGCGTTGCCGCCTTCGGTTCCTGCAAACCAGGTCTCGAGGATGGCGTCAGCCTGCTGATCCTCTTTCACCAGCGCCAGCGGACGCCCGTTCATCAGCACTAGCACCAGCGGTTTGCCGGTCGCTTTCAGGGCGGTAATCAGATCGCGCTGGCTCTGCGGAATGGTGATATCGGTGCGGCTGGAGGCTTCATGCGCCATCCCCTGCGCTTCACCGACTACCGCCACCACGACGTCAGATTTCTTCGCTGCGGCTACCGCTTCATCGATCATCGCCTGCGGGGAGCGTGGATCAACCACCACCGCCGGTTCATAGAGGTTAAGGAAATCGACAATGCCTTTATCGTTGGTGATATTCGCCCCTTTGGCGTAGATCACCTGGCCTTTATCCTTCAGCGCGTCGCGAATGCCGGTCAGCACGGTGACAGATTGATCGGCAACCCCGGCGGCAGACCAACTGCCCATCGAGTCGCGCTTGCTGTCCGCCAGCGGCCCAATCACCGCCACGGTGCCCGATTTTTTCAGCGGCAGCGTTTCCAGACGGTTTTTCAGCAGCACCATACTTTCGCGCGCCACTTCCCGCGCTTCTTTGCGGTGCAGACGGCTTTCGGCGTTGGTGTCCTGCGGGTCGCTCTCTTTCGGCCCTAAGTGGCTGTAGGGATCGTTAAACAGCCCCATATCATATTTGACGTTCAACACATGGCGCGTGGCGTCATCCAGCTCCGCCATCGTCACCTTGCCGGATTTGATCAGCCCCGGCAGATATTTGCTGTAGTACTCGTCGCTCATGCTCATGTTGATGCCGGACTTCAGCGCCACGCGCACGGCATCTTCCGGATCGGCGGCGGTGCCGTGTTTGATCAGCTCCTTAATCGCGCCGTGATCGGAAATGGTGATGCCCTTAAAGCCCCACTCATCGCGCAGCAGATCTTTAAGCAGCCACGAATCGGAGGAAGCCGGTGTGCCGTTCAAAGAGTTAAGCGCGACCATCACCCCGCCGCTGCCAGCGTCGAGCGCCGCTTTGTAGGGCGGCATATAGTCGTTGAACAGACGCTGCGGGCTCATGTCGACGGTGTTGTACTCTTTACCGCCCTCGACCGCGCCATAAGCGGCGAAGTGTTTGACGCTGGTCATCACCGAGTAGCGATCCGCCGGGCTTTTGCCCTGCATTGCTTCCACCATGGTGCGACCCATTTCCGAGGTTAAAAAGGTATCTTCCCCGAAGCCTTCCGAGCCGCGGCCCCAGCGCGGATCGCGCGAGACGTCGACCATCGGTGCCCAGGTCATATTCAGGCCATCATCGGCGGCTTCATAAGCGGAGACGCGCCCGACGGTTTTCACCGCGTCGAGGTTAAAGCTGGAGGCGAGGCCAAGGCTGATAGGGAAAACGGTGCGCTGCCCGTGCACCACATCGTAGGCAAAGAAGAGAGGGATTTTCAGGCGGCTAAGCTGCATCGCCTGGTCCTGCATGGCACGAATGTCCTGGCGGGTGACAGTGTTGAAAATAGCCCCGACCTGGCTGGCTTTAATCATCTCGCGGATCGCCTCTTTCGGGTTATCCGGCCCGACGCTTATCAGGCGTAGCTGGCCTATTTTCTCATCCACGGTCATCTTTTTAAGCAGGTCAGTGACAAAGGCGTCCCTGGCTTGCGGCGTCAAAGGATGGTTAGCAATCATCTCTTCGGCCAGCGCGGGTTGCAGCGCAAGGCTCACAGCGACACCTACAGAACATAGCCATTTCATGTCGTTTACTCTCTTGTATTTTCAGCAAAAACCGCGGTAACGGGCCGCGGAAAAACGCAGTGTGCCATAATCCTGGCACGTCTTGCAGCGCCTGGCTCTGATTTTTATGTTAATTCGCTCCCCTTCGGGCATCCTCTGGAGCTAACATTAGTAACGAAATATTCACAATATCATTCACGCAGCCTGCAACCGGCGTGAAGCAGAGCATCCTTTCTATTCATGCTTCGCCACAAGGAGTGGATCGTGACCCAGTCAAATAACACTTTCATTAACGAACTCAAACGATTAGTGGGTGCTTCTCACCTGCTGACCGATCCGGCCAAAACCGCCCGCTACCGTAAAGGTTTCCGCTCCGGTCAGGGCGATGCGCTGGCGGTGGTCTTTCCCGGCACGCTGGTTGAATTATGGCGCGTTCTCAACGCCTGCGTAATTGCCGACAAAATTATTCTGATGCAGGCGGCAAATACCGGCCTGACAGAAGGCTCGACGCCGAACGGCAATGATTACGACCGCGATATCGTCATTATCAGCACCCTGCGCCTCGACAAACTGCACCTGCTGGATAACGGCGAGCAGGTGCTGGCCTACCCTGGCACCACGCTCTACTCGCTGGAAAAAGCGCTGAAACCGCTGGGACGCGAGCCGCACTCGGTGATTGGCTCCTCCTGCATCGGCGCGTCGGTGATTGGCGGCATCTGCAATAACTCCGGCGGATCGCTGGTGCAGCGCGGCCCGGCCTACACCGAGATGTCGCTGTTTGCGCGCATCGACGATCAGGGCCGCCTGCAACTGGTCAATCATCTGGGCATTAAGCTTGGCGAAACGCCGGAACAGATCCTCGGCAAGCTGGATGACGATCGTATTCAACCCGGTGATGTGCTTCACGACCAGCGCCACGGCCACGATCATGATTACATCAACCGCGTGCGCGACGTTGAAGCCGAAACCCCGGCGCGCTATAACGCCGACCCCGACCGCCTGTTCGAATCCTCCGGCTGCGCGGGCAAGCTGGCGGTATTTGCCGTGCGTCTCGACACCTTCCCGGCAGAAGCGCGCCAGCAGGTGTTCTATATCGGCACCAACCAGACTGCGGTGTTAACGGAGATCCGCCGCCATATTCTGGCCAATTTCGACCATCTGCCGGTCGCCGGGGAGTATATGCACCGCGATATTTACGATATCGCCGAGCGCTACGGCAAAGACACCTTCCTGATGATCGACAAGCTCGGCACCGACAAGATGCCGCTCTTTTTCAATATCAAGGGGCGCACCGACGCGCTGCTCAATAAAGCGACGGTGTTTAAACCGCACTTTATCGATCGTTCATTGCAAAAAATCAGTGGTCTCTTCCCCTCGCACCTCCCCTCGCGCATGAAGGAGTGGCGCGATAAGTATGAGCACCATCTGCTGCTGAAGATGTCCGGCGGAGGTATTGATGAAGCGCAAAACTGGCTGAAGGCCTTTTTCGCTGACGCCGAAGGTGACTTCTTTGTCTGTACGCCGGAGGAAGGGAGCAAAGCGTTTCTGCACCGTTTCGCTGCCGCCGGGGCCGCGATCCGCTATCAGGCGGTGCATGCCGACGAGGTGGAGGATATTCTGGCGCTCGACATTGCCCTGCGCCGCAACGATACCGAGTGGTTTGAGCACCTGCCGCCAGAGATTGACAGCCAGCTGGTGCACAAGCTCTATTACGGCCACTTTATGTGCCACGTTTTCCACCAGGATTACATCGTTAAAAAAGGCGTCGATGTGCATGCCCTGAAGGAGCAGATGCTGGCACTGCTGGCGCAGCGCGGGGCGCAATATCCCGCTGAGCATAACGTCGGTCATCTCTATGAGGCTCCGGAGACGCTGAAACGTTTTTATCGGGAAAATGATCCGACTAACAGCATGAACCCCGGTATTGGCAAGACGAGTAAGCGCAAATTCTGGCAGGAGACCGCTCAGGCAGAGCATCCCGCCGATCCGGCGATAAAGTAGCCCCGCGCCGTTTTGTGCTGCGTGCGCCTTTCGTAATAGAGTAGCGACAGCGCCAGAGAATCCTCTCTCTGGCGCGTTGCGTTGAAAGGAGCGCGCCCGATGTCAGCTGTTGATATTCTCTCTGGTCCTGCGGTCGAGGTGCGCGACGCCCGCCCCGATGATGTTCACGCTATTGCCTCCCTCTACGCCTGGCATGTGCTCAATGGCCGCGCCTCGTTTGAAGAAGTGCCTCCCACTATCGATGAGATGCGCAGCCGGATGAGCAAGCTCGCCGCCGACGGTTTACCGTGGCTGGTGGCGCTCTTTCACGGCGTGATTGTCGGCTACTGCTACGCCGGTCTCTATCGCCCGCGTCCGGCCTACCGCTACACCCTTGAAGAGTCGATTTATGTCGATGCCAGCATGACCGGGCGCGGCATTGGCTCTGCGCTGCTTGGCGCGCTGATCGCCCGCTGTGAAGAGGGGCCGTGGCGGCAGCTGATCGCGGTGATTGGCGACGGGCATAACAATGCCGGTTCGCTAAGAGTGCATAAAAAACATGGATTTGAAGTGGCCGGACAGCTGCGTAGCGTCGGCTATAAGCAGGGAGACTGGCGGGATACGTTGATTATGCAGCGTCCACTCAACGACGGTGACTGGACGCTGCCGGAGTAATTAATCGTTCTGCGCGGTCAGTTCGCCCGCCGAGCCTGGCGGCGTTTGTGCCATCTGCGCCGCTTTCTGGCGCTTGTAGCTTAACGCGGCAGCGGGCACCGGCTGGGCTTTTCCGGTCTCAATCCAGGTGCGTAAGCGGCTGGCATCGGCAAAGTGGGTATATTTGCCAAAGGCATCCATCACCACCAGCGCCACCGGTTTGTTGCCAATCAGCGTACGCATCACCAGGCAGTGGCCCGCAGCGTTGGTAAAGCCGGTTTTTGTCAGCTGAATATTCCAGTTATCGCGGTAGACCAGATGGTTGGTGTTGCGAAACGGCAGCGTATAGGCCGGATTAGCAAAGGTCGCCATCTCTTCGCGCGTGGTGCTCAGCTGGCCAATCAGCGGGTACTGTTTGGTGGCGATCAGCAGCTTGCTTAAATCGCGGGCGGTGGAGACGTTCTCGATCGACAAACCGGTCGGCTCGACGTAGCGCGTATGGGTCATGCCCAGCGCGCGCGCTTTCGCGTTCATCGCGGCGATAAAGGCTTTATAGCCGCCGGGATAGTGGTGCGCGAGGCTTGCGGCCGCGCGGTTTTCCGACGACATCAGCGCCAGCAGCAGCATATCTTTGCGGCTGATCTCACTGTTCAGCCGCACGCGGGAATAGATCCCTTTCATCTCTGGCGTCTGGCTGATATCGACTTTTAATTTTTCATCCAGCGGCAGGCGCGCATCCAGCACCACCATCGCGGTCATCAACTTGGTAATAGACGCAATCGGGCGCACCAGATCGGGGTGGCTTGAGTAGATCACCTTATTGGTTTGCAGATCGACAATCATCGCGCTGCCGGAGGCGATTTCCGGCTGGGCTGCGGCAACCGCGACGGCTGTTTTTGCCTGCGCCATCGGCGCGAAAGGCGCACTCAGTGCAAGCGCCAGGCTTAAAAGAGAGACTCGAAATTTCTGCATGGTGAGGCTTCTGAAAATTATTCACGCGCGCTATAACGCACACCGCTTCTGTTCATGAAAGTTATAACAGGGCTGGCTCTGGCATAATAGCCGCCGCGCAGGGTTGCCGCCAGAGAAGAATCGTTGCGAGAAATTGCGTTGCCAGCATCGGGTGCCAGCAACGCCGGGAGAGTCAAAACAGGCGGTAGCCGTAACCCCAGAGGATCACCGTCAGCGCCAGCAGGATCTCCAGCAGCAGCACGCCGATGGCAAGCGTTGAACTGGAGAAGTTGAGCCCCTCTTCCTTGTTGATGTTAAGGAAGGTCGGGATGCCAACATAGAGCAGATAACCGGTATAAAAGAGCGCAACGGTGCCGACCAGCGCGCAGAGCCACACTAGCGGATAGAGCGCAACAATGCCGCTAAGAAACAGCGGAGTTGCGATATAACCGGCAAACACCATGCAGCGCGCCAGCGACGGACGCTGCGGATAGTTACGCGCCATCCACCAGATAACGCGCCCCATCACCGCGACGCCCGCCAGCATCAGGCCATAGAAGAGAATTGCCAGGTAAAAACCGGTAGATAACGACAGAGGCACGACGACATTCTCGCCGAAGCTCCAGCCAAACTGCGTGGTACCAATAAATGCACAGATTACGGGAATGGCCGCCATGATGAGCACATGGTGGGTGTAGTGGTGCGAAACGGTCTCGTTTTCGCGTTTGATCACCTGCATTTCACGATCGGGATGGGACAGGAGTCCCCAGACATGGTTCATAACGCCCCCTCACTGAAAGCCCGAACATCGAGCTGTAAGTATACGTCACTTTTGTGATTATTTTTTGTACAGCGGAAAAAAGCCGAAATGATTGAACGCAGCGCAAAGCCGGATGCAGGTATATGCTTAAAGACGTTTTACAGGAGGATGTAATGACACTGGATATCAATCAGCTTATTAGCCAGTATGGCTACGCCGCGCTGCTGGTCGGCAGCCTCGCCGAAGGCGAAACCATCACCCTGCTTGGCGGTGTGGCGGTGCACCAGGGATTGCTGCGCTTTCCGCTGGTGGTGCTCGCGGTCGCCCTGGGCGGCATTATTGGCGATCAGCTGCTCTACTTTGTGGGCCGCCGCTATGGCGTTAAAATTTTGCGCCGCTTCACCCGCTACCGCGGCAAGATCCATCAGGCGCAGGCGCTTATTCGCCGTCACCCCTATCTGTTTGTGATTGGTACACGCTTTATGTATGGCTTTCGTATTATCGGGCCGATATTAATTGGTACCAGCCATTTAAAACCGAAAATCTTTCTGCCGCTGAATATCTTAGGTGCGTTTATCTGGGCGCTGATCTTCACCACGCTGGGCTATGTTGGCGGGGAAGTGATTACGCCGTGGCTGGAGTCCTTCGATCAGCATGCGAAGCGCTGGATCTGGGTGGTTATCGCCATTGCGCTGGTCTTCTGCCTGCGGTGGTGGTTTCGCCACCGCAGGAAAAAGCGTGAAGAGAATCCGGGCGATAACTAAGCTTTTTGCGGTTTGAACTGCGGGTTCGCCAGCATAAAGCCGCCATCGATGATAAACGACTGGCCGGTGGTGTAGCTGGCATCATCGGCACAGAGCCAGGCGACCATGCTGGCGATCTCCCGCGTTGTGCCCGGGCGCGCCAGCGGGATGTTCGGCATCGAGCCAGGTTTGGCATCGTCATCGCTCATGTTGTTCATCGGCGTGGCGATGGCACCTGGCGCAACGGCATTGACCAGAATATTATGCGGCACCAGCTCCAGCGCCATTGATTTGGTCAGGCCACCAAGCGCATGTTTTGCCGCGGTATAGGCGCTCGCTTCCGGCAGCGGCGTATGCTCGTGAACGGAAGTGATATTGACGATGCGCCCGCCCTGCCCCTGCTTCACCATATGCCGCGCGGCGATCTGCGAGCAGAGAAACGCGCCGTCGACATCAACGGTGAAGATGCTGCGCCAATCCTCAAAGGTGAGATCGAGAAACGGGGCTTTGCTCATCGCACCGGCGTTATTGACCAGCGCGTCGATACGCCCGAAGCGGGTAATCAGGGTTTCAATTGCCTGCGCGCCTTCCGGCAGATGGCTGAGATCGAGCTGGATAGTCTCAGCCCGACGGCCAAAAGCCTGCACTTTTTGCGCCGTCTCCTGCGCGCCGCGCTCATCCGAGTGCCAGGTAATGCCAATATCAAATCCCCGCTCTGCCAGCATCAGCGCGCTCTGCTTGCCGATGCCCGAGTCTGCGGCGGTGACGATTGCTACTTTGTTTGCCGACATGCGCTTCTCTCCGATTATTTAATAAGCAGTTAAGTATAGAAAAAAGGCGCAATGTTGAGAGATTGACTAGGCTTGCTGTAACTAACACATGAGAAGGAAGACGAAAATGATGAAATTTTTACTTTGGGCGATCCTGATTATTTTCCTGATTGGCCTGCTGGTGGTGACCGGCGTCTTTAAGATGATTTTCTAAGAGCCCTGCCGGATGGCGGCTTCAGCGGGATGACTCAGGTGTTGTAGGCCTGATAAGCGTAGCGTCATCAGGCATTGCGACATTGCCATGGCGGCGAAGCCTTATCCGGCCTACGAAAACCAGGCCCGGTGCGCGTTTACGTCACCGGGCCTTTTGCCGGATAAAACGCATGATGCTGCGGGTGTTGTAGGCCTGATAAGCGCAGCGCCATCAGGCATTACGCCATTGCCGGATGGCGGCGAAGCCTTATCCGGCCTACCAGATCCAGGCCCGGTGCGCGTTTACGTCACCGAGCCTTTTGCAAATGTTACTCGCCCTTCGCGCTGTAATTGATCGGCACCCAGCGATAACCGTTCCCGGCTTTTATCACTTTGCCAATCCCCGGGAAGGCGATATGCGCCGCCGCTACCCAATCCCCTTCACGTGCCACCTGCGCCAGCACCTTCTCGCGCGTCGCCACCGCCTGCTTGCGATCGACATCAAAATGGATTGCCACTTTGGGATCGGGCAACTGCACCGGCTGAGCGTGAATAATGTCGCCCCACAGCATCACGGTTTTACCGCCGTGCGTAACACGGTAAATCACGCTGCCCGGCGTATGTCCGGCTGCCGGGATCGCCTCAATGCCGGGGAGGATCGCTGTTGGCGCATGGAACGTACTCAGCTTACCGGCCTCGATCACCGGGCGAAGGGAGCGTTCCGATTCGGCGAAGGTGTGGCGCTGCCCCTCCTCCACCTCCGACGCCCGCGCCGGATTGAGCCACAGATCGACATCGCGCTGGTCGACGCGCACGGTGGCATTCGGGAACGCCGGTTTGCCATCACGCTGCACGCCACCGGAGTGGTCGCCATGAATATGGGTGAGCAGCACCAGATCAATGGCAGCCGGATCGATCCCCGCAGCGCGCAGATTCTCCGGCAGATGCCCGCCCGCATCGCCCATCAGCGCCCCGGCACCCGTATCGACCAGAATCAACTGCTTACCAGTGTTAATCACAAAGGCGTTGATGGAGGTTTCGGCCTGCACCGCCATATTGGCCTGCGCCATCTGCGTCTCTAAGCGTTGCGGCGTAATATTGATCAGCAGCTTGTCCAGCGGCACCTTGACCGTGCCATCCGAGACGGCGGTGAGTTGCCAGTCGCCCAGCGCCATTCGGTAGTAGCCCGGTGCCTGTGCCTGCTGAGTGGAAAGCGGCGTGGCGATGGCGTGTTGCATAGTCAGCCCGGCGGCAGTAAGCGCCAGCAGTAGCGGATAATATTTCATTTTTTCTCTCCTCTTTTGCATTGCGCCAGTATGCTGCGCCCGCTACTATCACTCCAATTGATTGGAGCAATAATGACTATCAAAGAGAATGATTTCCGCAAGATCGATCTGAACCTGCTGATCGCCTTTGCCGTGCTTTACCGCGAGCAGAGCGTCTCTGCGGCGGCGGATAAGCTGCATCTGGGACAGCCGGCGGTGAGCGGCGTGCTGTCGCGCCTGCGTACGCTGTTTGACGATCCGCTGTTTATCCGCAGCGGTCACAAAATGCAGCCGACCGCCCGCGCCAGCGAGCTGCACAGTGAACTGCTGCCGCTGCTGGAGCAGTTGCAGAGCGCGCTGTTTCAACAGGCGGCGTTCGATGCGCAAACCGCAAAGGCGACGCTGACGCTGGGCATGGCGGACTGGGTTGAGATATGGCTGATGCCGAAGCTGATTCCGGCGCTGATGCAGCATGCGCCCGGCATCCGCCTGAACGTGGTGGCAAGCGATCCCTTCAGCGATGCCGCCAGGCTTGAGGGTGGCGAAATGGATATGGCGGTCAGCGTCGCCGTCGCCGGGCCGCGCTGGCTGGAGCGCGAAGTGTTAACCACCATGCCGTTTGCCACGCTCTGGCATCCGCAGCAGTTAACGCTCAGCGCGCCGCTGGATATTGAGACCTTTGCCGCGCAGCGACATCTGATGGTCAGCTACCGCGAAGCGAGCAGCAGCCATTTTGATACCCTGCTGGCAAAAAGCGGCTATCAGCGGCAGATCCACTACACCACGCCCCACTTCGCCGCGCTGCCGGGTTTGCTGGAGACGATGCCCGCGCTGGCAACAGTGCCCGCCGGGCTGGCGGATGAGTGGCAGCGCACCCGTGGATTGATGCGCAGCCCGTTACCGCTCGACGCGGAGCCAATTGAAGTCGCCATGCTCTGGCATCAGCGCCACAGCAGCGATCCGGCGGTGATGTGGCTCAAAACCTTTATCGCTGCGCTTATCGTCTGACGCTCTGCCAGAGCGTTTACTCCAGGTTCGCGCCGTTGCTGGCGATCACATCGCGATACCAGAAGAAGCTCTTCTTGCGGCTGCGCGCCAGCGTGCCGCTGCCATCATCTTCGCGGTCAACGTAGATAAAACCGTAGCGCTTGGAGATTTCCGCTTTCGAGGCGCTCACCAGATCGATAGGCCCCCAACTGGTGTAGCCCAGCATCTCGACGCCATCTTCAATCGCTTCACGCACCTGAAGCAGATGGTCGTTCATGTAGGCGATGCGGTAATCATCATGAATGCTGCCGTCCGCCTCGACCTTATCCTTCGCGCCCAGTCCATTCTCGACAATAAACAGCGGCTTCTGCCAGCGATCCCACATCACATTCAGCAACGTGCGCAGGCCAAGCGGATCGATCTGCCAGCCCCACTCGGAACTGGGCAGGTGCGGGTTGGGCACCATGCTAAGAATATTGCCGCGCAACTTCTCGTTCAGCGCTTCATCGGCGGTGACGCAGCCGCTCATGTAGTAGCTAAAAGAGATGAAATCGACCGTGGTGCGCAACGCCTCGCGATCCTCCTCGGTGATCCCAATCTCAATGCCGTTATCGCGGAAGTAGCGCAGCATATAGCCGGGATACGCCCCGCGGCACTGCACGTCGCCAAAGAAGGCCCAGCTACGGTTCTGCTGCAATGTCTCAAACACATCTTCCGGTTTACAGCTGAGCGGATACATCAGCCCGCCAAGCAGCATATTGCCGATTTTGGCATCCGGGATAATTTCATGGCACGCTTTAACCACCAGCGCGCTCGCCACCAGCTGATGGTGAATCGCCTGGTAGACTTCCGCTTTGCTGCTGCTGTCTGGCAGCCCGACGCCGGTCATCGGCGCATGGAGCGACATATTGATCTCATTGAAGGTGAGCCACAGCTTCACTTTCGTCTGATAGCGGGTAAAGACCGTGCGGGCATAGTGCTCAAAGCAGCGGATCGTCTCACGGCTTCCCCAGCCGCCGTAGCCTTTTACCAGTCCCCACGGCATTTCGTAGTGGGATAAGGTCACCAGCGGCGTGATGCCGTGCTCCAGAAGCTCATCAAACAAATTGTCATAAAAGGCCAGCCCTGCTTCATTCGGCGTGCTCTCATCCCCGTTCGGGAAGATACGCGTCCAGGCGATGGAGACACGCAGGCAGTTAAAGCCCATTTCGGCAAACAGGGCAACATCTTCCGGGTAGCGATGGTAGAAGTCGATCGCCACATCCTTCAGCGCGCTGTCGCCCTCTTTGCGCTCAACAAGCCCGCCAAAGACGCCATGCGGCTGCATATCGGATGTCGAGGGGCCTTTGCCATCTTCCTGCCACGCGCCTTCAACCTGATTGGCGGCAATGGCACCGCCCCATAAAAATCCCGCTGGAAATGTTTTCATTCTCTACTCCTTTGATTAAATGGCTACCGCCAGAAGCGGTTTCCCGGCCTGAACAGAAGTGGATGCCACGTTATTTACACCGGCAAAATTGTCGCTGTTGCTGATAATGATAGGCGTGGCGAGATCGAAGCCGGCTTCGAGGATCGCGGCGCGATCGAATTCGAGCAGCAGATCGCCCGGCTGTACTTTGTCGCCAACGCTGACATGCGCGGTGAAGGGTTTACCCTCCAGTTTGACGGTATCGATACCGACATGGATCAGCATCTCTACTCCGCTGTCGCTGAGTAACCCAATCGCATGTTTGGTTTCAAACAGCGAGGCAACCTCCCCGGCAAACGGTGCGACCACCCGGCAGTCCACTGGAATAATCGCCACGCCATCCCCCAGCACACCGCTGGCGAAGGTGGCATCCGTCACCTGATCCAGCGCCAGTACGCTGCCGCTCATCGGTGCCAGCAGCGTCATCCCATCAGCAGCGGGTTTTGGCGCGGGAGCTGCTACGGCTGCCGGCGCTTTCGGCAGCCCGGCAATGCAGGTCAGGAGTAACGCCAGCATAAAGGATGCCGCGCTGCCGACAATGCCGCCCCACAAGGTGGCATCAATGCCGCCGGGCGGGATCATCTGTGCAAAGGAGAAAACATTCGCCATGCCGAAGGAGTAGGTGTGCGTGCCGCTAAAACCGACAATCGCTCCGCCAAGTGAACCGCCCAGACAACCAAAAATAAACGGTCGGCGCAGCGGCAGAGTTAAGCCATAAACCGCCGGTTCCGTAATGCCGAAAATACCCGCCGCCACGGCGGAACCTGCCAATGTTTTTTGCTGCTTGTCGCGGCTGCGCAGAAAAATACCCAGCGTGGCACCCACCTGTCCAAGCACCGCAGGCAGCAGGATCGGCAACATTGAGTCCTGGCCAAAGACGGCCATGTTGTTGATCATCAGCGGCACTAACCCCCAGTGCAGACCAAATATCACGCACACCTGCCACAGTGCGCCCATCGCGCCACCGGCAAGCCAGGGAGAGAGGGTATAGATGGCCTGATAACCGTTTGCCAGACCCTGGCTTAGCCAGGTGGCGACCGGGCCGATAATCAAAAAAGTGAGCGGTACGGTGACGGCAATGCAGAGCACCGGCGAGAAGAAGTTTTTCACGGCCGAGTGCAAAAAGCGGTTGCCCTGCTTTTCCAGCCAGCAGCTGACCCATGAGGCGAGAATAATTGGGATCACCGAGCCGCTGTAGTTGAGGAAAGTGACCGGAATGCCGAGGAAGGTTTCGCTCGCCGCCTCGCTCATCTGCGCGGCGTCAAAGGCGGCGATCATCAGCGGATGGGTTAACGCTCCGCCGATTGCCATAGTGATGAAGGGGTTGCCGCCAAATTTTTTCCCGGCGGTATAACCCAGCACCAGCGGGAAGAAAAAGAAGAGCGCGTCGCTGGCGGCAAACCAGATTTTATAGGTGCCGCTCTCTGGCGTCAGCCAGTTGCAGACCACCGCCAGCGCCAGAATGCCTTTCAGGATCCCGGACGCGGCCAGGATGCCAATAAAGGGGGTGAAAATGCCGGAAATGATGTCGATCAGGCGACTAAAGAGTGAACTTTTGTCATCGCTTGCGGCGACCGGCGCATCCTCTGTTATCCCGGCCATTTTGCATACCGCCAGCCAGACGTCGTGCACGTCGTTACCGATCACCACCTGGAACTGTCCACCGCTCTCCACCACCATAATGATGCCAGGTTGTTTTTTTAGCCCGTCGGCATTAGCCTTTTGCATCTCTTTGAGTTTAAAACGTAACCGCGTAGCGCAATGCACCACGCTGCTGATGTTCTCCTTGCCGCCAACGTGGCTGAGAATGACGTTCGCCAGCGTTTGATAATCCATGCTTGTGTCCTTACCTCTTGTGTCTGAGTAAAAAAAAACCTGAGCCACGCCACCTTGCGGCGACGGACTCAGGTTTTGCCTGCACACGTTAATGCAGTAACAACCCATAGGTGCAGTTAGCGCTGCTCTTTCCTCACGCGCTCGATATGGAGCGCGAGAAACATTGTCTCTTCGGTGGTCAGCCGCCGCTGATAGGTCGTTGCCAGGTGAAGCGCCACTTTCTCGGCGCACTTCCATGCCAGCGGGTAGTTATCTTTTACCGCCTGATGGAGGCTGAGATCGTCATCATCCACCACCGTGCTGTTCAGCATGCGCTGGGAGAAGAACTTCAGATGGGTAACAAAACGCTGATAGCTCAGCCCCTCTTCGTCATACTCCAGCTTTAACTGATACTGCACGATATGCAGGATCTCCTGCATCGCACGGGTGATATGCATCACCTCCGGCATCGCGCTGTTTAGCTGTGCCGTCACCAGATGCAGCGCAATAAAGCCCGCTTCATCTTCCGGCAACGCCACGCCGAGTCGCCTGGCGATGATCTCTCGCGCCTCATGCCCAAGGGCAAACTCCTTCGGGTAGAGACGCTTGATCTCCCACAATAAACCGTTGCGGATCAGCAGCCCTTTTTTCTGCCGCTCGATGGCGAAGTAACAGTGATCGGTGAGCGTGATATAGAGGCTCTCCTGCAACTTCCCCAGCCGATCGCTGGCCAGCGCGATGATGCGATCGCAGGTGGTCATCACCTCCAGCGGGATCTGATTAAGCAGCTCGCCCAGGCGGCGTACCAGATCGTCGCTTTGCAGGGCGAAGACCTTTTCGATAGCACCCTCGTCGAGCCGATCGCCGGGACGCTTCTGAAAGGCAATGCCGCGCCCCATCACCACCTGCTCACACTGCTGATCGTCCAGTACCACTGCGACGTTATTATTGAGTATTTTGGCGATACGCATGCCGCCCGCCGGAACCAGACCGGAAGAGAAACCTGCCTCGCCGATGTGTGACACCATCAGCGGAACAGAGCCTGATACTGGGCTTCATACTGCGGCGCATTCCACTGGCCATCGAACACCGTCAGGGTGATATAGCCTTTGTTGAGCCAGCCGGTATCGGTGTCAGACTCGTTCGGCATCATTATCTTTTCACTGATAACCTGCTGCGCACGGCCATCTTCCAGCAGCACATAGCGGTGCTGAGCTTCGGGGAAGGCCTCGTTGCCAATGAATTTCTCCCCCTTCACCGCGCTTTTCGCCAGCGGGGGATAGTTGATGCTCAGGCCGGATCCGGCTGGCAGCAGCGGCTGGTCAGGCTGGCGTTTTGCCTGAAGCTTATCGACCAGCGAGACCACATAATCGACCGAGTCCGGCCAGTATTTGTGCGTGCTCGGCCAGCCCGCTTTTTGCTCCTCTGCTGTAAACAGGTATCCGATGCTGGCGGCAATCGCCGGGTAGCCGTAGCGCACGGCGCGCACCGCTGCGCCCACGGTGCCGGAGTTAAGCTGTGTCACGCCGGTGTTCGGGCCATCGTTAACACCGGAAATGACCAGGTCAGGCGGGTTCTCTTTCAGAATACCAAGCAGGCCGAAATCGATGGCATCCGCAGGCGTGCCGGGGAAGCAGTAGCGTTTTTCCGCTACCTTTTTCACATCGAAGATTTTGTTGGGTTTGAAGGTGATCGCCGAGCCAATCCCGCTCTGATTGGTGGCGGGTGCCACCATCCAGACATCAAAGCCTTTGGCGGCCAGTTTTTCCTGTAAGGAGATGGTACCGATGGAGTCGCAGCCGTCGTCGTTGACCAGTAAGATACGCGTTGCGCGTTCAGCCGCATGAGCGCCGGTGGAGGCGAGTGCGGTGAGCAAAAGTGCCAGTAACGTTTTATTCACGGTGAAGCTCCTTATTGATTATGCAGACCAAATTTGTATTCCATAGTGATGCCGCCGCCGAGGCCATGTGAGCGGTGGAAATCGCGCTTATCGTCCGTCAGCCAGGGTTTGCCCTTCACCAGCTTCCAGCTGTAGCTCGGACCAAAGCCGGCAAACAGCGATAAGCCAGAGACCGCTTTCGGCGCCCACGCAATAAAACCGCCATACTCCCACTGATTTAATTTGACGCCCTGATATTTCGCCCCAAAACCATAATTAGCGAAAATACCTGTAGTCAATTCCGGCGAGAGAACATATTTACCGTACCAATAAATCATCTGCTCATTATCATTGACGTAATCATTACCTTCGCCATCCGCCGGGCTATTAAATGCGCCACGGGTATTTTTACCCATGTGCCAATAGAATTGCCCCAGGCCATTATCCAACGGCGCTTTTGTTTTTGACCAGGCGACACCTGACTCCATTGCGTAATATTGATAGCCCACCAGCGCAAAAATATGCTGCGCACTATGCGTAAATCCGCGAGCACCTTCCCACTCTGCCAGCCCGCGATTGTAATACCATGCGCTACGTAATAATAGCGACTCTTTTTCAGCCAGCGGAAATGCAAATTGCGCCTCTATTCCCTGGCGGAAAAGATAATTATCACTTTCACCTGCCAGCCAGCTTACGCGTGTATTTTTATCAGGACTCCAGCTTATATCACCGGTAACAATATGATCGATGGGCTTATTAGTTTTTAAGGTATAAAAGCGGCGCTTTTCCGGTTCATCACGTTCTGAAAAACGGGTGACCCAGGCGGCGCGGGCAGAAAGATCGCCCAGGCCGCTCTCGAGGCTTACCCCCTGCCACGAACTTGGCGCGGCCCGGCTACGCGTGACGCTGAGCGTGCCGAACTTATAAAGCTGCTTCCAGCCCGCGTAGAGCCTGGCGTAGGCGTACTCATCCTCCCATTTGAGCTTGGCGTAAAGCTGCCCAACTTTGTTGAACCCTTCCGCATGACCGTTGTTATCGCGCAGCAGGTCGCGCCCGGCAAAGTCTTTATTCGCGTAGAGCTTAACTACGCTGTACCAGGAGGCATCGATACCGATAGCGTCCCGGTACCAGCCGCTCTGATAATCAAGCAGCGCGCCCTGCGCCCACGCTTTCTGGTCACCAATACCGGCTTCTGAGAGCTGGTTATTAGTATTAAGCATCCAGACATTTTTTAACGTGACATCGAACTTACTATTTTCAATAAAACCCTGAGTGTTGGGCAGTTCACTATTGGCAAAAGCGCAAGTGCCACTAATACCTGACAGGAACGCCAAAGGTAAGGCGAATTTAATATGTGCCATTTCTATTCCATTTTTATATTGCTGGCCGCAACTGCCGCGTTAAAAAAGTGCTAACGCGTAAGGCTCAGGCAATTCCTTATAGTTATTTGCTTTACAGCTTTTATTTATGCACACCATCAAAACAAAAAAACCCAAACCCGAAATTCACAAGCGGTGAATTTGATGGTTTAGGTTTTGCCTGTTTAACAGTAACAACCCTGCGATGGTGTGGGTAAATAAATACCATCTCACCTGGAAATAATCTACGAGCAATTTAGTTAAGAGCGTAAAAGTGTGACTCAGATAACGCTACGAATTGAGGCAATTACATCGTAGCGTTGCAGGTTCCTATATTTCAGCGCGCGCAATCGCCGCCGCAATATCCTGAGAAGTTTTATAGGTGCGAATTTCCGCAAATAGCTCGCTGGCTTCGGCGTACTCTTTGCGCAGGTAGCCCAGCCACTGTTTAATGCGGGCGACGTGATACAAACCGGTATCGCCCTGCTTCTCAAGCTGGCTGTATTTCGCCAGCAGCGCAACCACTTCAGGCCAGGGCATACGCGGCTCGTTATATTTCACCACCCGGCTGAGGTTTGGCACATTGAGTGCGCCGCGGCCAATCATCACCGCATCGCAGCCGGTCGCCGCCATGCAGGCCTGCGCGCTCTGCCAGTCCCAGATTTCGCCGTTGGCAATCACCGGAATAGAAAGGCGCTGGCGGATCTCACCGATCGCCTGCCAGTTAATGCGCTCGGCTTTATAGCCATCCTCTTTCGTGCGGCCATGCACCGTCAGTTCGCTGGCACCCGCCTGCTGTACCGCATCGGCAATTTCAAACTGGCGGGCGGAGTTCTCCCAGCCAAGACGGATTTTCACCGTGACCGGCAGATGCGACGGTACCGCTTCACGCATCGCTTTCGCACCGCGATAAATCAGCTCCGGATCTTTGAGTAACGTCGCTCCACCGCCGCTGCCGTTGACCAGTTTCGACGGGCAACCGCAGTTAAGATCGACGCCCCACGAACCAAGCTCAACCGCGCGGGCGGCATTTTCCGCCAGCCACTCGGGATATTGACCCAGCAGCTGTATGCGCACTAACGTGCCGGAGGAGGTGCGGCTCTGGCGCTGCAATTCCGGGCAGATTTTATGGAAGGATTTTACCGGCAGCAGCTGATCGACCACGCGCAGGAACTCGGTGATGCAGAGATCATAATCATTGACGTCAGTCAGCAGTTCGCGCACCAGAGAATCAAGCACGCCCTCCATTGGAGCCAGTAATACACGCATAAATCACCCCGAAAAAATGAGGCGACATAGTAGCCGCTCTCCGGTAGGGAGGAAAGTGCCATTATGATTGAGCGCTGAAGGCTTAGCGCCCCTTTTTTTCACAGCCTGGCCGGTTTGAACCCATAATCTAACCAAATGGAATGTCTGGTATGCTCAAAATTCATGATGTGATCGGTAGCACGTTTTTAGCTTTAATTGTATGATGAATGCGTTTCAGCAAGGATTTCCACCATGAATAAGACACTGATAACTATCTGGCAGTACCTGCGAGCCTTCGCACTCATCTATGCCTGCTTATATGCGGGTATTTTTGTCGCCTCACTGCTGCCGATCGCCATTCCGGGCAGCATTATTGGCATGCTGATTATGTTTGTCCTGCTGGCGCTGCAAATCCTGCCGGCGAAGTGGGTCAATCCCGGCTGTTTTCTGCTTATTCGCTACATGGCGCTGCTGTTTGTGCCTATCGGCGTCGGCGTCATGCAGTATTACGACGTGCTGCGCGCGCAGTTCGGCCCGATTGTGGTCTCCTGCGCGGTGAGCACGCTGGTGGTCTTTTTGGTGGTGAGCTGGAGTACCCATCTGGTACACGGCGAGCGTAAAGTAGCCGGTCGTGAGGAAACAAAAGAGTGATGGCCTATATCTGGTGGTCCCTGCCGTTAACACTGGCGGTCTTTTTTGCCGCCCGCAAACTGGCCGCGCGCTTTAAGCTGGCGCTGCTTAACCCTTTGCTGGTGGCAATGGTGGTGATCATCCCGCTGCTGCTGCTGACCGGCACGCCCTACGATCACTACTTTCAGGGCAGCAAAGTGCTCAACGATCTGCTGCAACCCGCGGTCGTGGCGCTGGCGTTTCCTCTTTATGAACAGCTGCACCAGATCCGCGCGCGCTGGAAATCGATTATTACTATCTGCTTTATCGGCAGCCTGGTGGCGATGATCAGCGGAACGCTTATCGCGCTTTTAATGGGAGCGACGCCCGAGATTGCCGCCTCGATATTACCGAAGTCCGTCACCACGCCGATTGCGATGGCGGTAGGCGGCAGTATTGGCGGCATTCCGGCCATTAGCGCGGTATGCGTGATTTTTGTCGGCGTGCTTGGCGCGGTCTTCGGGCACACCTTACTCAACCTGATGCGCATCAAGACCAAATCGGCACGCGGGCTGGCAATGGGCACCGCTTCACACGCGCTGGGCACCGCGCGCAGCGCGGAGCTGGATTACCAGGAGGGCGCTTTCAGCTCGCTGGCGCTGGTGATCTGCGGGATTATCACCTCGCTTGTCGCGCCGTTCCTCTTTCCGCTGCTGATTGCGCTGTGGGGTTAAAATTTGCGATGTGTCGCGCAATTCTTTAATGCGTTTCATTTGTTGCATAAACAGTGTGATTTGCGTCACATATAAAAGCGAAGCAGGCCCGTACACTGTCTCTCCAATACACTGCTATGAGGCACTGCTATGCATTCTCGTTTTCACACTGCTTTTTCCGGCCTGCCGGGTGAACTTCAGACCGCGCTGGCGCCTCTGCTGGTGGATGAACACTTCCCCGCTATGCTGAGCGCGGAGCAGGTGGCAACGTTGCAAAGCGCGACCCAGCTTGATGCCGATGCACTGGCCTTCGCGCTGCTGCCCCTCGCTGCTGCCTGCGCCCGCACGGATCTCTCCCATTTCGATGTCGGCGCGATTGCCCGCGGCGTCAGCGGCACCTGGTATTTCGGCGCCAATATGGAGTTTATCGGCGCCACCATGCAGCAGACGGTGCACGCCGAGCAGAGCGCCATCAGCCACGCCTGGCTGCGCGGTGAGACCGCACTGGAATCGGTCACCGTCAACTACACGCCGTGCGGCCACTGCCGACAGTTTATGAATGAGCTCAACAGCGGGCTTTCGCTGCGCATTAATCTGCCAGGCCGCGCGCCGCATACGCTCGGTGATTACCTGCCGGATGCCTTTGGGCCGAAAGATCTGGAGATTAAAACCCTGCTGATGGACGCCCAGGATCACGGTTTCGCCCCGCGCGGCGATGCGCTGACCCAGGCCGCGATTGCCGCAGCCAGCCAGAGCCACTCCCCTTATACTCACTCACCTTCCGGCGTTGCCCTGCTCTGCCGCGACGGGCAGATCTTCAGTGGACGTTATGCGGAGAACGCGGCGTTCAACCCAACGCTGCCGCCGCTACAGGGTGCGCTTAATCTGCTCAGCCTGAGCGGTTTCGACTACCCGGACATTACGCGCGCCGTGCTGGCGGAACGCGCTGACGCGCCGTTAACGCAGTGGGATGCAACAGCTGCGACGCTGCGTGCGTTAGGTTGCGACGCGGTTGAGCGCGTAACGCTATGATGCGCATCACTGCGGTCAAGGCCGCAGTGATGAAAAACAGCGCGATTGAGCTGCCGTTTCTTGCGCTTGCGGTGTGGGTAAAGTAGCCTGAGTGCAATTTCAATCCCTTACCGAGCCTGCTTCATGTTAAAGCGTGTTTTTTACAGCCTGATAGTCCTCATTGGTCTGCTGGTGTTAACCGCGCTGGGTCTCGATCGCTGGATGAGCTGGAAAACCGCCCCCTATATCTACGACGACCTGCAGGATCTCCCCTGGCGCCAGGTCGGCGTGGTGCTCGGCACCGCCAAATATTACCGCACCGGTGTGATCAACCAATATTACCGCTACCGCATTCAGGGTGCCCTTAACGCCTATAACAGCGGCAAGGTGAACTACCTGCTGTTGAGCGGCGATAATGCCCAGCAGAGCTATAACGAGCCGGTGACGATGCGCAAAGATCTGATCGCCGGCGGCGTTGATCCTGCGGATATCGTGCTTGATTACGCCGGTTTCCGTACGCTGGACTCGATTGTCCGCACCCGCAAAGTATTCGACACCAACGACTTCATTATCATCACCCAGCGCTTCCACTGTGAACGTGCGCTGTTTATCGCCCGCCACTTAGGCATTCAGGCTCAGTGTTATGCCGTGCCGTCACCAAAAGATATGTGGAGCGTGCGGGCGCGCGAATTCGGCGCCCGGCTCGGCACAATTGCAGATCTCTATCTGTTTAAACGTGAACCCCGTTTCCTTGGGCCTTTAGTGCCGATCCCTGCCATGCATGAAGTGCCCGAAGATGCTCAGGGCTACCCGGCGGTCACGGCCGAGCAGTTAATTGATATGCAAAAAAAGAGGTAACAGAGCGGATTACGTGAATGGCACCGTGCGGCCACTGCTTTTGACCGGGCGGATAAGCGTGAAATCACGGGCGATAAAGCCCTGGTGGTCAATAACAGCGGAGGCGTTTCTCTCCAGCGTCCATGTGCCGTTCAGCGCGTTAAACTGCATCACTTTCTCCCCTTCCGGCGTCTTCACCAGATAGTCTCCCGTTTTCAGATAGCCTGCGCTGCAGGTGATCCGTGCCGGCGGGTTGTTGTCCATTCTGTACTCGATCTTGCGAAACCCGGTCTGCACCGAGCAGAAGTAGAAAAACGGCAACGACGTGACGGTGAGATCGCCGACTTTGGCAATCACTTCGCCCTCACGAAGCAGTTCAACATTTTTTAAAACGAAATTCACCTGACTGGTTTTTTCATGCGGTGCGTGGTCAATTCTAAAAAAAACAAAATTCATAAGCGCCCCTTGAGCTGCCATCACAACTCTCAAAGATTGTCCTTTAAGCGTATGTAGCCGCTGCGATGAAGACCTTCAGAATCCCCTTAAATTTGATCGGTTCTTCAATAAGATGCGCGCAGGACGGGGGTTTCAAGGCACAAACAAGGCACAGGACAACGCAGCGTAAGCTGCATGACACGTGCCTTTGCGGAGGTCAAAAGGGGGAAAAATCAGGCGACTTTTTCGTGCTCGATTTCATGCTCCGTCAGGCTGCGCTGCAGATCGTAGATCAGGCTGCGCACCATATCGGGAGTTAAGCTGAAAAACTGCGAGTCAAAAGTCGATGCACCCGGGCCATATGGCGAAGTGCTGTAACCAAATTTCACAACGATGCTCTGCTGCTTGTCTACCGCGCCCACTTGCCATCCAGTGACGGGGAATGCCGGAAAAGCGAATTCATTCTTCATCCTAATCTCCTTATAAACGTTGGGACTACATAAAGCGTAGCAGCGACGCCGGATTTCTCCATGCCGAATAGATGAAGTTTTCTAATAGCAGAACAATAAAAAAGCCCGCACAGGGCGGGCTTGAGAGCAGCGCAGAAGGATTACTTCTTGCGCGCGTATTTCAGGGAGTCCAGCGCCACGGCGAAGATGATGATCCCGCCCTTGATGATGTACTGCCAGTAAGGGTTGATGCCGATATAGGTCAGACCGTAGTTGATCACGGTGAAGATGATCACACCGGTCACCACGCCCAGCACGGTACCGACACCGCCGCTGAAGGAGACGCCGCCCACCACGCACGCGGCAATCGCATCGAGCTCATACATAAAGCCGAGGTTGTTGGTCGCCGAGCCAATACGACCCGCTTCCAGCAGCCCGCCGAAGGCGTAGAAGACGCCGGAGAGGGCATAGATCATCAGCAGGTTCAGCGCGACGTTCACACCAGACACTTTTGCCGCTTCCGGGTTGCCGCCGATAGCGAAAATGTTCTTACCGAAGCGGGTCTTGTTCCACAGCACCCAGACAAACGCCACTGCAATCAGCGCGTAGAAGGTGATGTAGGAGAGGCGGAAGCTACCGAGCGCAATAAAGCCCTGGGTAAAGGTGGAGAAGCCGCTGTCGAAGCCCGAGATCGGCGACGCGCCGACAAAGTCGTAGTACAGGGAGTTGATACCGTACACGATAATCATCGTACCCAGCGTGGTAATAAACGGCGTTACATTCAGGTAAGCGATGATAATACCGTTGATTAAGCCGATAATCGCGCCGATAACGCAGACGATCAGCACCACCACGATAATCGGCATTGTTGCCATCTCCGGGAATACCTTGTTGGCGTTCTCCATTGATTGCAGCAGCGTAGCCGCGACTACCGCCGCCAGACCGACCTGACGTCCGGCAGAGAGGTCGGTGCCCTGGGTAACAATCAGGCCCGCGACGCCGAGCGCGATAATAATACGCACTGAAGACTGGGTCAGAATATTACTTAGGTTCAGCAGGCTTAAGAACGTAGGGTCCTGGAAAATAATAATGGCCAGCAACACTAAAAGAACGACGTAAATACCGCCATCTTTCAGATAAGTGAGAAAAGTCTTTTTATTTAACGCACTCATGAGGAGCCCCTGATCTTAAAGGTGCAAAGACGCAAGACGGAGAATTTCGTTTTGCGTTGTCGTTTTAGTATCAACAATTCCAGCGACGAGGCCATTGCTCATTACCAGAATACGGTCAGTGATGCCTAACAACTCAGGCATTTCAGAGGAGATAATAATGATCCCCTTCTCTCTTTTCGCCAGCTCAGCAATCAGCTGATAAATTTCAAACTTCGCACCCACGTCAATACCGCGCGTCGGTTCATCAAGCATCAAAATTTCCGGCTGGGTTAATAACCAGCGTCCAATAATCACTTTCTGCTGATTACCGCCGGAGAGCGAACCAATTTGCGTACGGTGGCCAGGGGTTTTAACCCGCATTGAGTCAATTACCCACTGGGTATCGCTCTTCATGCGGCTGTTATCCAGCAATCCCACTTTGTTACGGTAGTTCTGAATATTGGAGATTAATGAGTTAAATCCAATATCTAAATAGGCATAGATACCGGTCGAGCGGCGCTCCTCGGTGACCAGCGCAAAGCCATTATTAATGGCTTCGTTGGCAGTATGGTTATTAATCGCTTTACCGTGCAGCTTAATGGTGCCGCCCGATTTTTCACGGATACCAAACAGCGTCTCCACGATATCGGTACGCTTCGCGCCCACCAGCCCGGCAATCCCGAGAATTTCGCCCTTGCGCAGATCAAAGCTCACATCACGAATCGACGGCTGACGCAGGGAGGTGAGATTACGCACCTCCAGAATGGTCTCGCCCGGCGTGTTGTGCTTGTCCGGGAAGCGCTGATTAAGGGAGCGGCCGACCATCATGGCGATGATCTTATCCATATCCAGCCCTTCCAGCGGCTGGGTAGCGATCCACTGACCATCGCGCAGAACGGTAATTTCATCGCACAGCTGGAATATCTCTTCCATCTTGTGCGAGATATAAACAATACCGCAGCCACGCTCTTTCAGCTTGCGGATAATTTTAAACAGATGGTTGACCTCTTTTTCGGTCAGCGACGACGTCGGCTCATCCATAATGACGATTTTGGCGTCATAGGAGAATGCTTTCGCAATTTCGATCATCTGCATCTGGGAAACGGATAATGTCCCGACACGCGCACGGGGATCGATATCAATATCCAGCTCATCAAAGATGGCTTTCGTGTCGTGGTACATCTTATCCTGATCGACAAACACGCCTTTGGTCGGGTAACGCCCGAGCCACATGTTATCCATCACCGAACGCTGTAATACCAGGTTCAACTCCTGGTGCACCATCGAAATACCGTTTTCCAGCGCTTCTTTAGCGGAGTGGAAATCGATCTCTTTACCCTGAAATAGAATGCTGCCGGAATCTTTTTGGTAGATCCCAAAAAGGCATTTTAATAATGTCGATTTACCCGCACCGTTTTCACCCATCAATGCATGAATAGAGTGAGGACGGACTTTTAAATTGACATTATCGAGCGCCTTTACGCCGGGAAAGGACTTGTTGATATTGCTCATTTCCAACAAGAATTCACCTGACGACTGAGTATTATTGCTGACCATAATTCTACCTTGTTGGCCTGGCATATCATTTTTATAAAAGGGCGTATTAAACAATACGCCCAGTGAGAACGGTCGAACTAAATCTTATTTACCGGTAATTTGCGCCAGGTTGTCTTTATCAACACCGACGTAAGGAATACGGACAATCTTGTTCTCAATTTTCCAGGTGGTGCCATCTGCCGCACCTTTGCCATCCGCAAGGTTTTTCGCCAGATCGAAGGTCGCTTTCGCCTGGTTGTTGGCATCGTTCAGCACGGTACCGGCCATCGCGCCCGATTTCACCAGCGCCAGCGCTTCTGGCAGTGCATCGACGCCAAATACCGGAATCGCGGATTTGTTGTGTGCTTTCAGCGCTTCAACCGCACCCATTGCCATCGCATCGTTGTTGGCAATCACCACTTCGATTTTGTTGGCGTTCGGGCCAGAGAGCCACGCGTCCATTTTGTCTTTCGCCTGGGCGGTGTCCCACATTGCAGTATCTAATGCCAGCTGCTGGGTTTTGATGCCTTTGTCGTTCAGCTCTTTAATCACGTAGGTGGTACGCGCTTCAGCATCCGGGTGGCCCGGCTCGCCTTTCAGCAGCACGAACTGAATCTGACCATCTTTGTTCAGATCCCAGCCCGGGTTAGCCGCCCAGTGTTTGGCAATCAGGTCGCCCTGAATCACGCCGGACTCTTTGGAGTCAGTGCCGACGTAGTAAGCTTTGTCATAGCTATCCAGCGCTTTGCGGGAAGGCTCTTTGTTGAAGAAGACGATAGGCACATTCTGCCCGCGCGCTTTCTCGATCACCGTGCCCGCCGCAGCCGGGTCAACCAGGTTGATAGCAAGGGCTTTAACCCCTTTTGCCAGCAGGACGTCGATCTGATCATTCTGTTTGGATTGGTCGTTCTGGGAGTCGTTCATCAGCAGCTGAACATCCGGCGCCGCTTTACCGTCTTTCTCAATCGCCTTACGCACAACGGACATGAAGTTGTCGTCATATTTATAGATGGTCACACCAATACGGGTATCCGCTGCGTGTGCGGCTGCGCCAAACAGCATGCTTGCCATGACAGCAGACAGAGTCAACACCTTCTTATTCATGGTATCTCCGGTTTTATTATATGCAGGGTAGTGCTTGTGAATAGTGCTCGGCGGGTCAGTATGTTAAGAAGAGGTTACTGACACCCGACGTCCACGCTAAAAAAATTCAATCGTCCGTGTTCGGTAACGCTCCAGAAGATCGCTTTATCCGATGCTTTTACGTGAACGTTTCATTAAAAATGAATATTCACCGTTACATCGTGTTTCAGCTTCCAAAACGCTGACATCATAGTCAGCGCCTTGTTAAGATACTGTGAATTTACTCACAGATTGAAAACGGTTACATCACGACGCATTACGAGTTAGTGATCGGTGCCACATTTTGCCGCAACGCCACGGAATGACGGCGTACCAGCGTCGGCATAAAGCAGTGCGCGGCCTGCGGATCGAGCTTGCCCGCCGCCCCCTGTAGCGCCAGCTCCGTCGCCAGCCGCGCCATTGACGCCACCGGGTAGCGCACGGTGGTTAATTGCGGATCGGTGTAACGGGCAATCGGGATATCATCGAAACCAATCAGCGAGAGATGCTGCGGCACCGCAATGCCGTTATCTTTCAGCGCCGTCAGCGCGCCCGCCGCCATGCTGTCGTTGTAAGCGAAAACGGCGGTGAGTTGCAGGTTGCGCCCCAGCAGTTCTACCATCGCCGCCTCCCCGCCCTGCATATCCGGCGAACCGGTGCCAACCCAGCTGTCCGGCGCGGCAATGCCCTGCTCTTCCAGCGCACGGAACCAGCCCTCGCGGCGCGAATCGTTATCTTCAATCTGGTGGCTGGAGGCGAGGTAGCCGATGCGTTGATGGCCGTTATTCAGCAACATACGCGTCGCCATCACCGCCCCGCTGACGTTATCAAGGCAGACGCAGCGGTGGGCGTAACCGGGCACCACGCGGTTGATCAGCACCATGCCGGGGATCTGCTCCATAAAGCCCGTCAGCTCTTCATCGCTGAGCGCTTTTGAGTGCACAATCAGGGCGTTACAGCGCTGACGGATCAGCACCTCAATGGCGTGGCGCTCTTTTTCCGCCTCATGGTAACTGTTGCCAATCAGCACATATTTTTGATGTTCCTGCGCGACGGTATCGACCGCTTTGACCAGCGCGCCAAAGAAGGCATCGGAGACATCCATCACGATCACGCCGATGGTGTCGCTCACCTGCGTCGCCAGCGCCTGGGCGTTGGCGTTCGGGCGATAACCGAGCTGGGCAACCGCCTGCATCACGGTTTCGCGCGTCTCCTGGCTGACCAGGGCGCTGTTGTTGAGTACGCGGGAAACCGTCGCGACGGAGACGTTCGCATGACGGGCAACGTCACGAATGGTGATCATTTTTTCCCACCTTGTCTGAATGGCGGCACGTCACAGGCACCCCCTGGGTAAAGTAAGGAGGCTATTCTGGCAGTCGCGATGGCTTTGCTACGTGAGAGGCATCACATCAATGGAAACGGTTACATCGCATTTGTTAACGATTGTGATCCAGATCGTTATCTGCTTGTAGGAGGTAATGCGCTGCCCGCCGCACGAGCGGTGAGTTGACGCCAGAGCCACTCAACCGGCCCCTGGCGAAAACGCCTGAGCCACAGCTCGGAGAAGAGGATGTTAACCGCCCAGACGGCGGGGACGATCGCCAGCAGTTGCAGGCGGTCAAAGCGCATAAAGAGATTGAAGTGGTAAAACAGCGTGGTGCAGATCAGGGTCTGCAACAGATAGTTACTCAGCGCCATACGCCCGACGCAGGCGATTGCGCTCACCAGTTTGCTGGCGCAGATTTGCGGCCAGAAGCCCCACGCCAGTGACGCATAGCCGATGGCCTGCACCGGTGCGCTCAGCTCGCGCGGGGCCTGCAAAAAGAAGGCGCACCAGCGGTACGACCAGCCCAGTTGCCACTGGGCGACAATGGCCGGAATATTTACCGCCATTCCCGTCACCACCAGCACGGCGCCGACGCGCCGGTAGTGGCGCAGCGGGAACTGCCCTCTCATCCAGCCGCTGCGCATCAGCGCGGCACCGATCAACATTAGCCCGGCCAGCTGCCAGCCATACTGCACGCCGAGCGCCAGCAAGGCGTTTGAGAAGAGATCGCTGCGGTTGCTCAGCCCCTCCATCAGCGTGCCGCTGGTGCGCCACCAGGCCTCATACTGCACGTTAGCGGCGTCCGGCAGCCAGGAGTTATTCGGCGTGGTACCGGAGATCGCGCCAAGCAGCAGCAATACGACAATGCCGATGAGATAGAGCACCACGCCGGTATGAAACATTGCTTTCACGCTCTGCGCATCGCGAATCATTCGCCAGCCGATAAGCCCCACCAGGCCATAAGCCAGCAGAATATCGCCTTCCCAGAAGAAGAGTGCATGAATGAAACCGAGCAGCACCAGCAGCGTCAGGCGCGACTGGATCCAGCGCTTGCCGCGCGGCAGCAGCATCTGCAACCCGGCACCAAAGAGAATGGCAAACAGCGAGAGGAATTTTACCTGCGCAAAAAGGTCGAGCAGCGCCCAGGTCCAGGCATCATGCAGGGTGATGTCGCCATACCAGGCGGGATTAAGATAGGCCGCCTTCGGCAGACCAAAGGCGGTGATATTGAGCAGCAGAATGCCAAGGATGGCGAGGCCACGGATAAAATCGAGCGTGACGCTCCTTCCCATGTTGGCGCTCCCGCAATCAGTTAGTGTGGCGAACGGCGCGCAGGAACTCCTGGCGGGTGTTCTGGCTCGACTTAAACAGGCCACCGAGCGAGGTGGTGGTGGTCGCACTGGTGGCATCACGAATGCCGCGCGCTTTCACACAATAATGGACCGCATCAATCGATACCGCGACATTGTTGGTGCCAAGCAGGGTTTGCAGCGCGGTGAGGATCTGCTGGGTCAGGCGTTCCTGAACCTGCGGGCGCTGGGCGAAGAACTGCACAATGCGGTTGATTTTCGACAGGCCAATCACCGACTCTTTCGGGATGTAAGCCACCGTCGCTTTGCCGTCGATAGTGACAAAGTGGTGTTCGCAGGTGCTGGTGAGCGTTATGTCGCGCACGGTTACCATCTCATCGACCTTCATCTTATTTTCAATGACGGTGATTTTCGGGAAATTGGCGTAATCGAGGCCGGAGAAGATCTCATCGACATACATTTTGGCGATGCGATGCGGCGTTTCCATCAGGCTGTCATCATTCAGATCGAGATTGAGCAGCTGCATAATCTCGGTCATATGGCCGGCGATAAGGCGTTTACGGGTTTCATTATCCATTTGCACCGGGGGGCGCAGCGGGGTTTCCAGACCACGGGCAACCAGCGCCTCGTGCACCAGCGCCGCTTCTTTACTGAGTGATGACATATTTTCTTCTTCTCCTGCAGGTATGGCGTGCTTCGCGTGTTGCGGCGAAGTGAGGCAACATTGTGCGTGAGGTCGCGCACATAATCCACCCCCGCCGGGGATTATTATTGAAATCGCCGCTGCCTTTCAGGCGCGTCGTTTCCATACCAGAACGCCGCCAATCACCAGCGCAACCGCCGCAATGCCGAGCGCCGGTTCAAGGCGTCCGCTAAGCCAGGTCGAGAGCGCGGAGGTCATCGGGCCGACTAACTGCCCGAGCGCATAGCCGGTGGTGAGCAGCCCCGCCATATAACGCGCGTGATAGGGTGCCAGTTCGCGGCCATAGAGCAGCGAAAGCTGCACCGCGCAGAGAAAACCGCCGCCGACCAGCACCGCGCCGCACACCAGCCCGCTCAACCCCGGCAGAAGCCAGGCTGCCAGCACGCCCGCGCCCTGCAACCAGAGGACTATCGCCAGCCGCTGATGGCTCTGCCCGCAGTGGCGCAGCAGAATGCTAATACCAATGCCGATCACTGCTGAGAGGCCGAAAACCGGCCAGACAAACTGGGCAAACAGGCTGCCGGGAAAGCGCAGCGCCGCCATCTGCGACAAAAAGGTAGCGGGCAGAATATAGCCAAACCCGGCCAGGCTGTAGCTCCAGACCAGCCGTTTCAGATCGGTGGTCAGGTGCAGAGGCTGCGTCTTCACCTCCGGGCGGTGCCACTCGCCGGGCTTCGGCAAGTAGCGGGCAATCAGCGCCACCAGCAGCAGCGCCAGCACGCCATAAACTTGCCAGGCTGATGCGGCGCTTAAGCCTTTGGCCTGAATCGCCACCGCCAGCAACCCGCTTAACGCAATGCCCGCGCCCGGCCCGGCAAACACCGCCGCGCTGAGGCCCGGTTTCCCGGCATGAGCCAGCCGCTCATTGGTCCAGGCGGCAATCAGCACCATTCCCCAGCCGCTCATCGCGCCGATAATCAGCCGAATCGCGCCGTGCAAAAGCGCGTTGTCCGCCAGCGCAGAGAGGAAAGTGAGCAGCACCGCGCCGCCAATGCCAAGCCACAGGCGCACTTCGATATGCCGCTTCGCGCGCATCGCATCCCAGGCACCGAGCAGATAACCAAGGTAATTAATGGCTGCCACCAGCCCGGCGCTGGTGAGAGTGAGCTGGCCGTCGCGGATCATCAACGGCACCTGTGGCGTAAAGGCAAAACGGCCAATCCCCATCACTACCACCAGCACGATAAAACCGCACAGCGCGACGCGTAGCGCCATCTCAGCCCCCAAATGTTAATGTAAAGTTATGTTTATGATGCAGTATGTTGCGCAAGTGCGGAAGTGAAAGTTACTCACAGCGGCGTGAATTATCTGTATTATGCAGGGTTATCACTCTGTTTATCTCTGTGAAACCTGAGGAGCCCCGCATGGAATTGCTCGAAGAGCACCGCTGTTTTGAAGGCTGGCAGCAGCGCTGGCGTCACCACTCCAGCGTCCTGAACTGCGCCATGACGTTCAGCATCTTTTTACCGCCGCAGCGTAGCGATGCGCGCCCGCCGGTGCTTTACTGGCTCTCCGGCCTGACCTGCAATGATGAGAATTTCACCACCAAATCCGGTGCGCAGCGCGTCGCCTCTGAACTGGGTATTGTGCTGGTGATGCCGGATACCAGCCCGCGCGGCGATCAGGTGGCTGATGCCGACAGCTACGATCTGGGTAAAGGGGCAGGCTTCTATCTTAACGCCACGCAGCAGCCGTGGGCCGCGCACTACCGGATGTTTGATTATCTGCGCGACGAACTCCCGGCTCTTATCCAGAGCGAGTTTAACGTCAGCACCCAGGCGGCGATCAGCGGTCACTCAATGGGCGGGCACGGCGCGCTGATTATGGCGCTGAAAAACCCGGGCCGTTACACCAGCGTTTCCGCCTTTGCGCCGATTGTGAACCCGTTGCAGGTGCCGTGGGGGCAGAAAGCCTTTACTGCCTATTTAGGCGAGGATGCCAGCCAGTGGCGCGAATGGGACAGCTGTGCGCTGATGCTGGAAAGCGGCGAAGGTGACGCCATCCCGACCCTTATCGATCAGGGGGACAGCGATCAGTTCCTCGCCGATCAGCTCCAGCCAGCGCGGCTGGCAGAAGTGGCGCGGCAGAAAAGCTGGCCGCTGACCCTGCGCATTCAGCCGGGGTACGATCACAGCTACTTCTTTATCGCCTCGTTTATTGAAGATCATCTGCGCTTCCATGCGCAGCACCTCTTCCGCTAATCGTCACCCCGGCGTTTTCGCGCCGGGGTCTCTCATCAGAAGCGGTAATCAATCGCCGCAAAGTAGCGACGCCCATCTTCGTTAAAGCTGTAGTCATCCCGGCTGAGATCTTTATCGCCGAGGTTAAGCACGCCCGCGCGCAGTTTGACGTTTTTCGTCGCCTGCCACGCGCCGCCCGCATTCCAGATAACATACCCGCCCGGCGTTGCGCCCTGTGACACCGAGCGTTTTTCGCCGCTGTAGTTCGCCGAAACGTAGAACGACCACGCGTCGTTAGCCTGCCAGTCCAGCGTGCCGTTAGCGGTGTGGAACGGCAGATCCTGCAACGGTTTATTGCCACCGCCGCTCAGGTTGCGCCCGTCGTTATAGGTGTAATTCAGGGTCAGCTTCCACGCTTCATCGAACGGGATTTTCACCTCCGTCTCCACGCCCTGAATCCGCGCTTTATCAACGTTGTAGTAGCGGAACACCGGTACTCGCGCCCCACGGGCGTTACGTTCAAAGCCGACAAAGTTCGGGTAACCCGGTGCCTCGGTCAAACTGGGGGTACGGCTGATATTGATCATATCCTCAATATTGTTCTGGAAGGCGGTAACGCTGCCCTGCACGCCCTCCAGCCAGCCTTCTTCGCCGCTGTAGTAAAGCCCCAGTTCGAAGCTTTCGCTGGTTTCCGGTTTCAGCTCCGGGCTGCCGACAATCCGGCAACTGCCGCGGCAGGAGTTGGTCGCCCAGTCGGGGCTTAGCTGCAACAGCGACGGCGCTTTAAAGGCCGTTGCCCAGCCCCCTTTCACCGTGATGGTATCGGTGGCGCTCCACACCAGATAGGCGCGTGGGCTCCAGTGATCGCCATAGGTTTCGTGGTCATCCATGCGAATGCCGGTGGTCAGCGCCAGCGGCTCGACAATGCGCCACTCATCTTCAATAAACAGCGCGTACTGATTAGCAGAGGTTTTGCTGCTGGTGCCGCCGGTCAGGTTAACGGGATCGCTGAGTTTGTCATGACGCCACTCCCCGCCAAGGGTGACTAACTGATTAATCTCGCCCAGCGGCAGCACTACTTTGCCATCCACGGTGTTGCTTTCCGAACGGATAGCGCTGGCGTTGCCGGGGTTTTTGTTATCAATCTTCTCGCCGTAGAAACGCAGCTCGCTGTTAGCGCTGCCCCAGCGCCCGTTGTGCGCCAGCGAGTAATTCTGACGGTCGAGGCGGTTTTTATTCAGTGAATCAGAGTTGCGGTCCTGGCGGTCATAACCGTAACCAGCAGTAAAGTCGTGATCTTTTGTTGGCGTCCAGGCCAGTTCAACATTGCCATCGCGGCTGGTAAAGCCCTCGATGCGCGGTGACTCACCGCTGGCGGCGGTTTGCGAGGCCTGCTGCCGATCTTTTTCGCGCTTCGCCACGCCGCCAAAGGCCTTCAGCCCGAGCACGCCGTCAATCAGTGGCCCGCTGGTATAGAACTGGCCATTTTGCGTATCGCCGCGATCGCGGTGCGCCTGAATGGTGGTATCCGCTGTGATTGAGCCGCTCCAGCGCTGGCCGATTTTTTTGGTGATGATATTCACCACGCCGCCGAGGGCGTCGGAGCCATACAGCGACGACATTGGGCCGCGCACCACTTCAATGCGCTCAATCGCTTCTACCGGGATCCAGTTGAGGTCAAAATCGTTGTGGCGGAAGACGGCATTGCGCGAGTTGACGCGCTTGCCATCAATCAGGATCAGGGTGTAACTGCTGTCCAGCCCGCGCAGGCTGACGCCTTTGCGGTTATCCCCTTCATTAGTGAGCTGTACGCCGGGCACCTCTTTCAGCACATCTTTCAGGTTTTGCACCGGCCTGCGCTGTAAATCCTGCTGCGTGATGACACTGATGCTGGCAGGCGCATCTTTCAGGTTCTGCTCGCTGGCCGAAGCGGTTACCACCAGCGTTTCACCCTCCCCTGCGGCGGCCATCACCGGCAGCGCCAGCGTTAACGCGGACGCACAGAGGCCTCCCCGCATAATGGGATTCAAGGTAAACATTCCGTAACTCCATGAGGTCTGAAAAAGATTGAAAAAGTTGCTCACGTATTGCAAAACCGCGCCCCGTTACATTGACGAGGGCGTTATAAATTATGGAAACATCAGGCGCATCAATCCCGCCGGGTTCCCTTTATTTTCAGCCGCTTACCTTAATGTAAACGAGAATGATTATCAATTTCGAGAACTTAAAGTTATGTAAAGAGTGGAAGGGAAAAAGCGGGAGAGAGGGATAAAAAAACGCCCTCCGAGCAGAGGGCGTCAAGCGGGCAATTATTTGGTAAAGCGTTCCGGGAATTCCATCTCGCTGTAGCGCACAAAGCGCGTTCCTTTGCTGAACTTGTAGCCCAGCCAGATCACCAAAAAGAGCGGAATGCCGATATAGGTCGCCGTCACCGCGCCCCAGTCGATAGAGTCTTCGAGGAAGGCCTGATAGTTCTGCCCAAGCGTGATGATCAGGCAGAGCACAAAGGCGAAGATCGGCCCAATCGGGAAGAAGCCGGAGCGGTACGGCAGGTTATCCAGCGAGTGGCCCTGCGCAACATAACCGCGGCGGAAACGGTAGTGGCTGATGGCAATCCCCAGCCAGGCAATAAAGCCCGTCATGCCGGAGGTGTTGAGCAGCCACAGGTAAACGGTCTGGTTGCCAAACATCGAGGTCAGGAAGCAGAGACCGGCAATCACCGTAGTGGCATAGAGCGCATTGCGCGGCACGCCGCCTTTCGACAGCTTAGAGAAGATGCGCGGTGCTTTACCGTCGCAGGCCAGCGTGTAGAGCATACGGGTCGACGCATACATGCCCGAGTTACCCGCCGAAAGTACCGCCGTCAGGATCACCGCATTCATCACCGCCGCCGCCGAAAGCAGGCCAGCATGTTGGAACACCAGCGTGAACGGGCTGACGCTGATATCTTTCACGTCGTTACGCAGCAGGCTTGGATCGGTATAGGGAATGATCAGGCTGATAATCAGAATCGCGAAGACGTAAAAAAGCAGGATTCGCCAGAAGACCTGACGCACCGCGCGCGGAATGTTCTTCTCCGGATCTTCGGATTCACCAGCCGCAATACCGATAAGCTCGGTGCCCTGGAAGGAGAAGCCAACAATCATCGCCACGCCAATCATCGCCGAGAAACCGCCGGCAAACGGCGCGTCGCCGATGCTCCAGTTGCTCCAGCCCGCCGGTTTTTCGCCCTGGAAAATGCCGACAATCATCATCACGCCGACGATGATAAAGATGATCACAGTGGTCACTTTGATCAGCGAAAACCAGTATTCCGCTTCGCCAAAGCCTTTCACCGAGATGTAGTTAAGCAGGAAGATCACCGCCAGGAAGAGCGCGCTCCAGATCCAGCCCGGCGTATCCGGGAACCACCAGGTCATCACCAGTTGGGAAGCGACAAGGTCAACGGCGATGGTCACCGCCCAGTTGTACCAGTAGTTCCAGCCGAGGGCGAAGCCGAAGCCCTCTTCCACATATTTCTGCCCGTAGGTCGAAAAGGAGCCGGAAACCGGCATAAAGGCGGCAAGTTCGCCAAGGCTGGTCATCAGGAAATAGACCATCAGGCCAATCAGCATATAGGAGAGCAGCGCGCCGCCCGGCCCCGCTGAGGAGATGGTCGCCCCGGAGGCGACGAACAGACCGGTCCCGATGGAGCCGCCAATTGCGATCATCGTCAGATGACGCGCTTTCAGTGCACGACGAAGCGTGGTCGCTTCTGTGGTTTTTGTTTCGGAAACCATAAGAAAAAGCTATCCATCCAAAAAATGAGGCGCGATTGTAGCAGACGAAACGCGGCCCTTCCGGTGGAAAAGGTCTCTTATTAGAGACCTTCATAATTGGCCGCGAATTATAAGTAAAGCAGTGAATGGAGGATGTTGCGAGGCGAAAACGCGCTGTCAGGCGAGACCGCGCACCGAGGCGATAAACTGCTGTAACTCAGGTGTGCGCGGCTGGCTGAAGAAGGTTTTACTCGCCCCCTGCTCCCATACTTTGCCCTGATGCATAAACACCACCCGATCGCCCACTTCACGGGCGAAATTCATCTCATGGGTGACCAGAATCAGCGTCATCCCTTCTGCGGCAAGCTTCTCCAGCACCCGCAGCACCTCGCCGACCAGCTCGGGATCGAGCGCGGAGGTGATCTCATCGCAGAGTAAAACTTTCGGCTTCATCGCCAGCGCGCGGGCAATGGCAACGCGCTGCTGCTGACCGCCGGAGAGGCTCGACGGCGCATAATCGATGCGATCGCCAAGCCCGACTTTCTCCAGCATCTCCACCGCCAGCTCGCGGCAGGCTTCAGCCGGCATTTTCAGCACCCGGCGCGGCGCCAGCATCACATTTTCCAGCGCCGTCATGTGGGGAAAGAGGTTGAAGCTCTGAAACACCATCCCGACGGATCGGCTGATCTCCCGCGCCTGGGATTCACGGTCGGTCACCGTCATGCCGCCGAGTTTGATGCTGCCATCCTGGTAGCCCTCCAGCCCGTTCATGCAGCGCAACAGGGTGCTTTTGCCCGAGCCGCTGCGCCCGATAATCGACACCACTTCGCCCATCTCAATATCCAGGCTTACGCCCTTCAGCACATGGTTGTCGCCATAATATTTCTGAACATCATTAATGGTGATGAGCGGCATGGAACTTTTTCTCCAGATAACGGCTGTAGCGCGACAGCGGATAACACAGCAGGAAGTAGCCTGCGGCGACGAGGCCAAAGACTTTAAACGGCGCAAAGGTGACGTTGTTCAGCATGGTGCCCGCCTTGGTTAGTTCGACAAAGCCGATGATGGAGGCCAGCGCCGTGCCCTTCACCACCTGCACGGAAAAGCCCACCGTCGGCGCAATGGCAATGCGGATCGCCTGCGGGGCGATAACGCGAAACAGCGTCTGACCAAAGCTCAGCCCGAGACAGCGGCTGGCTTCCCACTGCCCTTTTGGCAGGGCGCGGATCGACCCGTACCAGATATCGAGCAGAAAGGCGCTGGTAAAAAGGGTTAAAGCAAGCGTGGCGGCGGTCCAGGCGCTGACATCAATACCGAACAGCCCGAGGCCAAAAAAGGCGAGGAACAGCTGCATCAGCAACGGCGTGCCCTGAAACAGCGCGGCATAGGCGCTGACAAAACGCTGCGGCCAGCGCCAGCGGCCAAGGCGCACCATCAGCAGCGGCAGGGTGACCAGCGTGCCGCAGAAAAAGGCAATCAGCGAGAGCAGCACCGTCCAGCGGGCGGCCAGCAGCAGGTTGCGCACAATATCCCAGTCGGTAAAAGTACTCATCATGCTCTGCTCCCTAACCATTTGCGCCCAATCGCCAGCAGCGCCTGGCGCATCAGCAGCGAGAGCGCGAGGTAAATCAGCGTGGTGACGAAATAGACTTCAAAACTTAAGAAGGTGCGCGACTGAATGAGGTTCGCCATAAACGTCAGCTCCTCATAAGAGACCTGCGACACCACCGACGAGCCGAGCATCACCATCACGCACTGGCTGACCAGCGCCGGGTAGATCCGCGCCAGCGCGGGCGGCAGCACCACGCGCAGGAAGGTCTGGACTTTTGTCAGGCCGAGTACGCGCGCCGCTTCCCACTGCCCTTTTGGCGTCACCTGAATGCCCGCACGAATAATCTCCGTGCTGTAGGCGCCGAGGTTAATCAGCATGGCGATCAGCGCCGCCTGCCCGGCGGTGAGCTTCAGCCCCAGCCCCGGCAACCCAAAAACAATAAAGAAGAGTTGCACAACAAACGGCGTGTTGCGGATCACCTCGACATAGATCCCCCAGAGCGTGCGCAGCACACCCGGTTTGCCGCTGCGCAGCGCCGCGCCGAGGATGCCAAGCGCGACGCCGCCCACCGTCGCCAGCAGCGTCAGGGTGATGGTTGTCCACAATCCGGCCAGCAGTTCGGGCCAGAAGGGCCAGAGCGCGGCAAAATCAAGCGTCACCGTCATCGCTTATGCGCCAAAGTTTGCGGGCAGCGGGGCCTGCATCCACTTCTGCGAGAAGCTGTTGAGCGTGCCCTCTTTCTGCGCCTGATCGACCAGCTTGTCGACCTCCGCCTTCAGCGCCGGCTGGTTTTTCATCAGCCCGATAAAGCAGGGAGAGTCCTTAAGCATAAATTTGCTCACCGGCGCCTTTTGCGGGTTCTGGCGGGCAATTGCTGCGACGACCACATTGCCTGTGGCGAGGAAGGCAACCTGGCCGGAGAGATAGGCGGAGAGCGTGGTGTTGTTATCTTCATAACGCTTCACCTGGGCATCTTTTGGCGCGATATCACTCAGCACCATATCCTCCACCGCGCCGCGGGTGACGCCGATGGTTTTGCCGCTCAGGGCTTTCGCATCGCTAAGCGTTGCGTCTTTCGGGCCAAAGACGCCGAGGAAGAACGGCGCATAGGCGCGGCTGAAATCGATCACCCGCTCACGCTCGGCGTTTTTACCGAGGCTTGAGATCACCAAATCGACTTTGTTGGTTTGTAGATAGGGTACGCGGTTTGCGCTGGTGACCGGCACCAGTTGCAACTTCACCTTCATCCCTTTCGCCAGGTAGGTGGCCATGTCGATATCGTAGCCCTGGGGCTGCAAATCGGTGCCTACCGAGCCAAACGGCGGGAAATCCTGCGGGACGGCCACGCGCAGCACGCCGCGCTGTTGAATATCCTGCAACTGATCCGCCAGCGCCTGGGCGGAACAGACCATCATCACTGCTGCACTGGCTGTCGCCATCATCCACTTTTTCATCTCAACACCTCATCGCCCATGAAACAAAAGATTCTTTGAATCACTTTTTGCAACTAATGTGCCAACGAAGCCAGTGCCTGATTCAGCGGGAGTGCGGGTTAACGTGAGGAGGCCTGCACCCCTAAAACGGTGCAGGTGCCTGCTGATGGTGCAATCAGATATCGCAGTAGCGGATAAAACGGGTCAACGCGCTGGAGAGATGTTTCTGGCGGTGATGAATCCGCCATAAGGTGCGCACCAGGCGGGGTAATGGCAGCGGGACTTCCACCAGCGTGCCGGTTTCCAGCTGTTCGGCAATCACCCGGCGCGACAGGCAGCTGATGCCAAGCCCGTGGCGCACCGCATGTTTAATCGCTTCTGAATTGCCAAGCTCCATGCCTAGCTGAAACTGCGGCAGGTGTGAGAGCAGTAGATAGTCGACGATTTCGCGGGTACCGGAGCCGCGCTCGCGCAGGATCCACGGTGCCGCGGCAAGCGCTTCCAGCGTCACCTCCCGCTGCAACAGCGGCGAGGAAGGCGGCGCAAACACCACCAGTTCATCTTCCAGCCAGGGCTCAGCGATGATCTCCGCTGCATGGCACGGCCCTTCGATAAGCCCAATATCAACACGAAAATCGGCCACGGCGGTTATCACATCCTGGCTGTTGCCGACGCTCAGCTCAAGCGGCAGCTCGGGAAAATCACGCCGGTAATGGGCGATGACCTCCGGCAGGATGTAGTTACCGATGGTGCTACTGGCGAAGACGCGGATTGCGCCGTTAGCCTCACGAAACAGCTGTTCGATTTCGCTTGCCTGCTCCAGCGCCGCCAGCGCGCGCGGATAGAGCAGCCGCCCGTGTTCATTGACCACCAGCCGTTTGCCGACGCGATCAAACAGCTGCACGCCAAGCTGGCCTTCCAGATCCGTCAATGCGGCGCTCACCGCAGATTGCGACAGCGCCAGACGCTGGGAGGCCTGGGTGGTGGAGCCGCTTTTCAGCACTTCAGCAAACACTTCAAGCTGGCGCAGGGTTATGTGCATAGGGAGTCGCTTACCACTTATAAAGATTAATTATAAATATATAATCAATTTTACCTTTAAGCCAGCGCGCCGTACCCTTTTCAGCAACAAGAGGAGAAGGCTATGACCGACATCACATTACACTCTCATCACTCCCGCGTCTGGCGCATTATGCCCGGCCTGCTGCTGAGCGGCGCGATTACCGCGGCCGCACTGTGGCTGGGCTCCCTGCCCGCCGTTGCTGGCTTCGGCCTGAGCGCGTTAACGCTGGCGATCCTGCTCGGTATGGTGCTGGGCAATACGCTCTACCCGGCGCTGCATCGCCACTGCGACAGCGGCGTGCTGTTTGCCAAACAGCATCTGCTGCGGCTCGGCATTATCCTGTATGGCTTTCGTTTGACCTTTTCCCAGATTGCTGACGTCGGCGTCAGCGGCGTGCTGATCGATGTGCTGACCCTCTCCAGCACCTATATGCTGGCCTGTTTTCTTGGGCAAAAAGTTTTCGGGCTGGACAAGAAAACCAGCTGGCTGATTGGCGCAGGCAGCAGCATCTGCGGCGCGGCGGCGGTGCTGGCAACAGAGCCGGTCGTTAAAGCGGAGGCGAGCAAAGTGACCGTCGCCATCGCCACGGTGGTGATTTTCGGCACGCTGGCGATCTTTATCTACCCGGCGCTGTGGCCGCTGCTTGCACCGTGGTTCAGCCCGCAAACCTATGGCATCTGGATTGGTTCCACGGTGCATGAAGTGGCGCAAGTGGTCGCCGCCGGTCACGCCGTCAGCCCGGAGGCGGAGAATGCGGCAGTAATTGCGAAAATGCTGCGCGTGATGATGCTGGCTCCCTTTTTACTGCTGCTGGCTGCGCGGGTGAAACAGCTCAGCCCGCAAGAGGGTAACGAGAAAAGCAAGGTGACGATCCCGTGGTTTGCCCTCGGCTTTGTAGCGGTGGCGGTATTTAACTCCTTTCACCTGTTGCCGCCCGCAGCGGTGAACATGCTGAACACCCTGGATACGCTGCTGCTGGCAATGGCGATGGCCGCACTTGGCGTGACCACCCATATCAGCGCGCTGAAAAACGCCGGAGCGAAACCGCTGGTGATGGGGCTGCTGCTCTTTATCTGGCTGATTGTCGGCGGCGGCGCAATCAATCTGCTGGTTCACACGGTGATGGCATAAAGCACTACATCTCTGCCCTGCAGACCCGCTATGATGTCGGTTTTCCCCCGGCGGGTCTTTACAGGAGTGTTTATGAAATTCATTGGTGCGCATGTTAGCGCCTCAGGCGGCGTCGCAAATGCGGCCATCCGCGCCGCCGAGCTGGACGCAACGGCGTTCGCGCTGTTTACCAAAAATCAGCGTCAATGGCGCGCCGCGCCGTTAACCACGGAAACGATTGATGCATTTAAAGCCGCGTGTGAAGCGCACAACTATTCGCCCGCGCAAATCCTGCCCCACGACAGCTATCTGATTAACCTCGGTCATCCGGTTGATGAGGCGCTGGAGAAATCCCGCGAGGCGTTTATTGATGAGCTATCCCGCTGTCAGCAACTGGGGCTGACGCTGCTCAATTTCCACCCCGGCAGCCACCTGCAACAGATCCCGGAAGAGAAATGCCTGGCGCGTATTGCGGAATCTATCAACATTGCGCTGGCGCGGACCGAAGGCGTCACCGCGGTGATTGAAAACACCGCCGGTCAGGGCAGCAACCTCGGCTTTCGCTTTGAGCATTTAGCGGCGATTATCGATGGGGTTGAAGATAAATCCCGCGTCGGCGTCTGCATTGATACCTGTCACGCGTTTGCCGCCGGTTACGATCTGCGTAGCGAAGAGGCAACCGCCGCCACCTTTGCCGAGTTCGACCGCGTGGTGGGCTTCAAATACCTGCGCGGGATGCACCTGAATGATGCGAAAAGCGGCTTTGCCAGCCGGGTTGACCGCCATCACAGCCTCGGCGAAGGCAATATTGGCCACGATGCGTTTCGCTGGATCATGCGCGACACGCGCTTCGACGGCATTCCGCTGATCCTCGAGACCATTAACCCGGATATCTGGGTGGAAGAGATCGCGTGGCTTAAAGCGCAGCAGTATGCAGAAACCACCGCCGGGTAATTCCCTGCGAGCCGTAGGCCGGATAAGGCGTCAGCCGCCATCCGGCAAGGGCGCAATGCCTGATGGCGCTTTGCTTATCAGGCCTACAAAAGCAAAATCACCTGCGAGCCGTAGGCCGGATAAGGCGTCAGCCGCCGTTCGGCAATGGCGCAGTGCCTGATGGCGCTTTACTTATCAGGCCTACAAAAGCAAATCTGCCCTTTTGCGGGCATAAAAAAAGGCCGCTTAGCGGCCTTTTTCTGTTTCTACGGCTCAGGCAACTTTCGCAGCCATCTCCGTTTCCGGACGTTTCAGCAGGGCATACAGCAGGCCCGACAGCAGCGTACCGGCAACGATCGCCAACAGGTAACCAAGCACCGGGGTGATAGCACCCGGGATCAGCAGTACGAACAGGCCACCGTGCGGAGCCATCAGTTTAGCGCCAATCGCCATCGAAATGGCACCGGTCAGCGCGCCACCGGCAATACAGCACGGGATAACACGCATCGGATCGCGTGCTGCGAACGGAATCGCGCCTTCAGAGATAAAGCACAGACCCAGCACCAGCGCCGCTTTGCCCCCTTCACGCTGACCTTTGTCGAACTTGTTGCGTGCAACCAGCGTCGCCAGACCCATCGCCAGCGGTGGCACCATACCGGCCGCCATAATCGCTGCCATCGGTGCGTAGGTTTGCGTACTCAGCAGCCCGACACCAAAGGCGTAGGCCGCTTTGTTCACCGGACCACCCATATCGGTACACATCATGCCACCGAGGATCGCGCCCAGCAGAACGGCGTTCGCCGTGCCCATGGTTTGCAGCCAGGAGGTGAGACCCGCGAGGATTTTCGCTACCGGCGTACCGATAAGGTAGATCATCGCCAGGCCAACAATCAGGCTGGAGAAGAGCGGAATAATCAGAATCGGTTTCAGCGCTTCCATACTTGGCGGCAGCTTAAAGCCTTTGCTGATCGCTTTCGCAATGTAACCGGCAAGGAAACCGGCAATGATACCGCCGATAAAGCCAGACCCGGTGCTTACCGCCAGCATACCGCCGATCAGACCCGGCGTCAGACCCGGACGGTCAGCAATCGAGAAGGCGATAAAGCCCGCCAGTACCGGCACCATCAACGCAAACGCCGTACCGCCGCCAATTTTCATCAGCGCCGCCGCCAGCGTCCCCTCTTCTTTAAACGCGGTAATACCAAAGGCGAAGGAGAGTGCAATCAGCAGACCGCCCGCCACCACCATTGGCAGCATATAAGAGACGCCGGTCAGCAGGTGACGATAGGCGCCCGCGCTCTCTTTTTTGCCTTCTGAAGATTCAGACTGCCCTTTGCCAGATGGCTGATAGGGCTTCGCTTCCGCCACCGCTTTATCCAGTTCCTGCACCGTTTTCTTCAGTGCAAGACCCGTCGAGGTGCGGTACATCGGTTTGCCGGCAAACTTCGCCAGGTCAACTTCGATATCCGCCGCGACGATAACTAAATCCGCCTGCGCCACCTCTTCCGGGGTGATGGCATTGCCTGCACCCACGGAACCGCGCGTTTCAACCTTCACCCACCAGCCGCGTTTTTTCGCTTCGGTTTCAATGGCTTCTGCCGCCATAAAGGTGTGCGCAACGCCGGTCGGACAGGCGGTCACAGCAACAATACGTTTTGGCCCTGCGGCCGGGGTTGCCGCCGCAGGTGCAGCAGCCGGTGCGCTGTAAGGCGTGGCGTGGTTCTTCGCTTCGCTCAGGAACAGCTCCGGGTGCGCGACCGCGCGATTGATATCGCCCAGCCAGACTTTCTTCCCGCCCAGCGCCGCGTCGTTCGGCAGCTGGCTACCCAATACGATCGCCAGTTCCGCGTCACCTGGGTTATCAACAAATTGCAGATTCGCTTTTTGCGCCGCCGCACCCAGCAGGGTCTTTGCCATATAGGCACGGGCCTGTCCGAGTTCAGCGTCGATGATCAGCAGCGTTTTCATTATGCCTCTCCTGCTGTTAGTTAAAGGGTTTTAAGTCAACGCGCGCCATCATCGCGGCTAACTGGGTACGATCGGTAATCCCTACGTTACTCTGACTGACCGCCAGTGCAGCGACAGCGGTGGCCAGGCGTAAAGTGTGCTCACTGGACTCACGCATCAGCAGGCCGTAAATCAGGCCGCCAACCATCGAATCCCCTGCGCCAACGGTGCTTACCACTTCCATTGACGGCGGTTTGGCGATCCATTCACCCGAAGCGTTGACCCACAGCGCCCCTTCTGCGCCCAGCGAAATCACCACGTGGGCGATCCCCTGCTCGCGAAGCGCGTGAGCGGCTTCAATAACGTCCTGCAATTCCGGCAGTTTACGACCGGCCCAGATCTCCAGCTCGCGACGGTTAGGTTTCACTAACCACGGTGCGGCTTTCAGCCCGGCAACCAGCGCGTCACGGCTGCTGTCGAAGATGATGCACGGGCACTGGCTGCGCAGGCGCGTCATCCAGTCGGTAAAGGCTTCCGGGCTGACGCCGGACGGCAGGCTGCCGCTGACGCAGACCATATCAAACTGACCAAGCCAGGTGAGCGAGTCGGCGACGAAACGCTCCCAGTCGGCCGGGGTGACTTCGAAACCGGAGAAGTTAAAGTCAGTCACTTCGCCATCTTTCTCGGTCAGCTTAACGTTGATGCGCGTACGCCCCTGCACTACCTGGAAACGGTTGGCAATGCCCAGCTCGCTGAACAGCTGCTGAAAACCGTCCTGGTTATCTTTACCGAGGAAACCGCCCACGGTGACGTCGATGCCCAGATCTTTCAGCACTTTGGCGACGTTGATCCCTTTACCGGCGGCGTGCAGCCCGGTGGTGCGCACCAGGTTGACTTCGCCACGCTCAACTTCCGGGGTGAAACCCACCAGATCGTAGGCCGGGTTTAAAGTAATTGTTGCGACTCTTCTGCTCATTTACGCTCCCTCTCCCAGGCCAGCTGCGATGGCGTCGCCAATCGCTTTCAGCGCCTGTTCAGCATCTTCGCCCTGTGCGGTAAAGCGCAGGCGGTGTCCTTTCTTCACGCCCAGCGCAACCACTTTCATCAGGCTGCGGCCATTTGCCGGTTTGCCTGACCCATCGAGGTTGGTGACAGTGATTTCGCTATTGAACTGTTTAATGGTGTTAACCAGCATGGTGCCCGGACGGGCATGCAGGCCGTGCTCGTTACGAATGACAAACTCTTCGCTGAGCAGATCGTCCGCGACCGCGTCGTCGCTGGTCAGCAGCGCCAGCAGCGTGGCGGCATCGGCATTCAGCAGACGGTCAGCTTTATTCGCCAGCAGCAGATCGCTCAGGCGCTTCAGCACAGCAACGGGTTGCTCATCGGCCATGGCGACGCTCACCAGCACGGCGGCGTTTTCGCCTTCCACTTCAAACGGTGTGGCGGCACGGCTGACGGCAACAGCACTCAGCAGGTTGCCCTCGGCGCTGTCGTTCAGCCAGATGCCCTGGCCGAGGTTCAGCGGCTGTTCGTTAATAGCACGGGTGACGTAGACGCTGTCGACCGCGCCCGCTTCTTTAAGACGCGCGGCGTTCAGCGCCTGCAGCGTCATCAGCGAGCTGGCGTTGACGTCCAGCGACAGGGTTTCGTTATCCAGCTTCAGCGCGCTGCTCTGCTTTTCGCCCATCAGCAATGCACGCAGCTCTTCAGCGGTGGTCGCGGATTGCAGCTGCGCGGCGACGGCGTCATCACTCAGCACGTGCGTCAGCTGACGCAGCAGGCCGAGGTGCTCATCGGAACTGGCGGCGATACCGATGGCAACGTAAGCCACCTGCCCTTCGCTCCACAGAATGCCCTGCGGGAACTGGAACACTTTGACGCCGGTTTTCAGCACCTGGTCGCGCGTGTCGGTGGTGCCGTGCGGAATGGCGATGCCGTTGCCAAGAAAGGTGGAGGTTTGCTGCTCGCGTGCGAGCATGCCATTGACGTAGCCTTCAGCCACGTTGCCGGCTTCGGTCAGTGCCGCCGCGATCTGGCGGATGGCCTCTTCTTTATTACCGGCCTGCTGGCCTGGATGGATGTCCTGAACGGATAACTGGAACATGTGACTCGTCTCCCGCTGAAATTGAATCGTTTCAGCTTACATAAGAAAGATTACGTCACCGCCGTGGTTCAGAGACAATGCGATGACGCTGAAACGTTTCAAGGAGTCTTGACCTTTTTTGCTCGACGATCAAGAAATCTCTCATTTGGCATTTAAGAATTTTGAGGCACTGCACATTTTACAGACCGTTAAGGGAAATTTGCTGACGCGAAATTGGCCGTCAGCTTATCGCCTTCAGCCTGTTCAGCTTTGAAAGGAATTACGGCGCGGTCTGCTGTTCGAGATCGAGGAGGTAGGTCATCGCCTGTTCGCGCGTTGAGCCGCACATCTCCAGGCTCGGTTGCAGCCCGGCGCACACTTTTGGCCGCAACGGTGAGCCAAAAAGCTTGCAGCGCTGATGTCCATCAAGCTGCACACAGGGGGTGTTGGCCGGTTTACCGTTGGGCATGCCGGGGATCGGGCTGGTAATGGACGGGGCAGTACAGCAGGCTCCGCAGTCCGGGCGGCAGTGCATAGCGGCTCTCTTATTGGCGTCGACGCGCTGAAGTAGCGCGTTGCGGGGCACGCTATCATCTTTTACCCATGCAACGCAAAACTCAGCAATTCCCCTTGCCTGAAAAGGCCCTCGCGAGTAGTTTGTCGCGATATTTTGGTGAATTTCTTTTTTACAGGAACCTGGCAATGCCAAGAGCGAACGAAATCAAAAAAGGTATGGTGCTGAACTACAACGGCAAGCTGCTGATTGTAAAAGATATTGATATTCAGTCACCGAGCGCCCGCGGCGCAGCAACGCTGTATAAAATGCGCTTTGCCGATGTCCGCACCGGCCTGAAAGTTGAAGAGCGTTTTAAAGGCGACGACATTGTTGATACCGTCTCCCTGAACCGCCGTTTCGTTGACTTCTCCTATGTAGACGGCAACGAATATGTCTTCATGGATAAAGAAGATTACACGCCCTATACCTTTACCAAAGATCAGATTGAAGATGAGCTGCTCTTTATTCCGGAAGGTGGCATGCCGGATATGCAGGTGCTGCTGTGGGACGGCCAGCTGCTGGCGCTCGAACTGCCGCAGACTGTGGATCTTGAAATCGTTGAAACTGCACCGGGCATCAAAGGCGCATCTGCCAGCTCCCGTACCAAACCTGCCACGCTGAACACTGGCCTCGTCGTACAGGTGCCAGAGTACCTGACCACCGGCGAGAAGATCCGCATTCATATTGAAGAGCGCCGCTACATGGGCCGCGCAGATTAAATAAAAAAGCCTCCGCATGGAGGCTTTTTTTTCGCCCGCGAAAGCGAGCAGAGCGTTTACCGGCGGCTATTACAGCAGGTCGCGGAACAGCGTCTTCTTCAGCGCCAGCTCAACGCCGCGCACTTCCGCCATCCCTTTCAGGCGGCCAATCGCCGAGTAACCAGGGTTGGTTTTCTTGTGCAGATCGTCAAGCATCTGGTGGCCGTGATCCGGGCGGAACGGGATCGGGCGCAGATCGCCTGCTTTCTTACGACGCTGCTCTTCGCTAAGGATTGCCGCCACCACTGACACCATATCCACATCGCCCTGCAGGTGCGCCGCTTCGTGGAAGGTTTTCGGGTTCTCTTCGCGGCAGGTTGCGCGCAGATGGGTGAAGTGAATGCGATCGCCGAAGGTCTCGATCATCCGCACCAGATCGTTATCCGCCCGCACGCCGTAGGAGCCGGTGCACATGGTAAAGCCGTTGTTGATGCTGTCCACCGCCTCTTTCAGCCACTGCATATCTTCAATGGTGGAGACAATGCGCGGCAGGCCGAGGATCGGGCGCGGCGGATCGTCCGGGTGAACCGCCAGCCGCACGCCCACTTCCTGCGCCACCGGCACAATGGCGCGCAGGAAACAGGCCATATTTTCGCGCAGCTGTGCTTTGTCGATGCCGTCATACTCCGCCAGACGCGCGCGGAACTGATCCAGCGTATAGCCCTCTTCCGCCCCCGGCAGACCGGCAATGATATTGCGCGTCAGCTTTTCCACTTCCGCATCGCTCATCGCATTGAAATAGGCCTGCGCCTGGCGCTGCTCCTCTTCGCTGTAATCGGCCTGCGCCCCTTCGCGTTTAAGGATATGCAGCTCAAACGCGGCAAAGGCTATCTGGTCGAAGCGCAGCGCGCGTGAACCATCCGGCAACTGGTATTCCAGGTCGGTGCGCGTCCAGTCGAGGATCGGCATAAAGTTGTAGCAGACGGTATCAATCCCGCAGGTGGCGAGATTGCGGATGCTCTGCTGATAGTTGGCAATCCATTTGTCGCAATCGCCGGAGTGGGTTTTGATCTCTTCATGTACCGGAATACTTTCGACAACGGACCAGTAAAGCCCCTTTTCAGCCAGCAGGGCCTGGCGGGCTTTGATCTCTTCCACCGGCCACACCTGGCCGTTCGGAATGTGGTGCAGAGCGGTGACCACGCCGGTCGCGCCTGCCTGACGAACATCATCAAGAGAAACCGGATCGTTCGGTCCATACCAACGCCAGGTTTGTTCCATCGTCTTCCCCTCAAAAAAGTTGTTATACCAATACAGCGTGAAACATGACGACTACCATACATGCTTATAGAAAACGGTCAAATCCCGCCACAGCAATGATTGATCCAGCTCACATTCCCCGGATATTTAAGGCATACCAATTCTTTTTGCTGTCATATAACTTTACACTGCTATTGTTAATTATTGGTTAATCAGGTGTATAGAGATGAAAACAATTGCCTCCGCCACGCTGCCCGCTTCGGTGCAACAGCCTCAGTACGATCGCAGCCAGCTTCGTTCGCGCATCGTCCACTTCGGTTTTGGTGCCTTTCACCGCGCCCATCAGGCGTTATTAACCGACCGGGTGCTGAATGCGCAAGGCGGCGACTGGGGCATTTGCGAAATCAGCCTGTTTAGCGGCGATGTTTTAATGTCGCAGCTGCGCGAGCAGGAATATCTCTATACGGTGCTGGAGAAAGGCGCCGACGGAAATCAGCCGATTATTATTGGCGCGGTGAACGAGTGCCTGAATGCCAAACTCGACACGCTGGCGGCGATTATTGAGAAGTTCTGCGAGCCGCAGGTGGCGATTGTCTCCCTGACCATCACCGAAAAGGGTTACTGCATCGACCCGGCCAGCGGTGAACTTGATCTCACCCAGCCGCGTATTGAGCACGATCTGAAATACCCGCATGAGCCGCACTCTGCGCCGGGCATTCTGGTAGAAGCCCTGCACCGCCGCCGCGAGCGCGGGCTACCGCCCTTTACCGTGCTCTCCTGCGACAACATTCCTGACAACGGCCACGTGGTGAAAAACGCCGTGCTCGGTATGGCGCAAACCCGCTCGCCGGAGCTGGCGCAGTGGATAGCGGAGCATGTCAGCTTCCCGGCCACCATGGTCGATCGCATTGTTCCGGCGGCGACCGACGAGTCGCTGGCGGAGATTGCCGACGTGCTCGGCGTGTTTGATCCCTGCGCCATCAGCTGCGAGCCGTTTATTCAGTGGGTAATAGAAGATAACTTTGTCGCCGGGCGTCCGGCGTGGGAAACGGCGGGCGTGCAGTTAGTGGAAGATGTGCAGCCGTGGGAGCAGATGAAGCTGCGCATGCTGAACGGCAGCCACTCCTTCCTCGCCTATTTAGGTTATCTCGCCGGGTTTGCCCATATTAATGAGTGTATGCAGGACGCGGCTTTCCGTGCGGCGGCGCGCCAGCTGATGCTCGATGAGCAAGCACCGACGCTGCGCATCAAAGGCGTCAATCTTAACGCCTACGCCGACAGCCTGCTTGAGCGCTTCGCTAACCCGGCGCTGAAACACCGCACCTGGCAGATTGCGATGGATGGTAGCCAGAAGCTGCCGCAGCGCCTGCTGGACGGGATCCGTATTCATCTTCAGCGCCAGAGCGACTGGCCGCTGCTGGCGCTCGGCGTCGCGGGCTGGATGCGCTATGTCAGCGGCGTCGATGATGCAGGCGAGACCATTGATATTCGCGATCCGCTGGCGGATAAAATCCGTGCCATCGTTGAGACCAGCAGCAGCGACGAGCGCGTCACGGCGCTGCTGACGCTGAAAGAGATCTTCGGCAACGATCTGCCGCATAACCCGGTGTTTGTCGATGCCGTCAGCCAGACCTGGCGCGCTATTGATACCCTCGGCGCACATGGCGCGGTGCAGCAGGCGGTCAACCCTTAACATTTTTTGCCCTCAACGCGGACGGATAGTGCGATGCGCCGTCCGCGCTCTTCTCTTTTCCGCTTTTTTTCGCCAGGATTGTGCGCTTGTGCTTTTTGATGACGCGGAGTTCCTGTGACGAAGACCAATCTGATTACCGGCTTTCTCGGAAGCGGCAAAACCACCTCCATTCTGCATTTGCTGGCCCATAAAGATCCGCAGGAGAAGTGGGCGGTGCTGGTGAATGAGTTTGGCGAAGTCGGCATTGATGGCGCCCTGCTCAGCGACAGCGGCGCCCTGCTTAAAGAGATCCCCGGCGGCTGCATGTGCTGCGTCAACGGCCTGCCGATGCAGGTCGGTCTCAACACCCTGCTGCGTCAGGGCAAACCCGATCGCCTGCTGATTGAGCCGACCGGGCTGGGTCACCCGAAGCAGATCCTCGATATGCTCACCGCACCGGTCTATGAACCGTGGATCGATCTGCGTGCCACGCTCTGCCTGCTCGACCCGCGCCAGCTGCTGGATGAGAAAGCGCTGAACAATGAGAACTTCCGCGACCAGTTAGCGGCAGCGGATATCATCATTGCTAATAAAGAGGATCGTGCCAGCGCCGAGAGCCAGCAGGCATTTGACGCATGGTGGGCTGAGTTTGGCGGCGATCGCCTGCGGGTGAACGCCACGCAGGGAGCGATTGACGGCAGCCTGCTCGACCAACCGCGCCGTAATCTGCGCGCCCTGCCAGAGAGCGCCGCGCACGATCATGCGCACGGTGAGAAAAAGGGGCTGGCGGCACTGAGTTTACCGGCGCATCAGCGCTGGCGTCGTAATTTGAATAGTGGCCAGGGGCACCACGCCTGCGGCTGGATTTTCGATGCCGATACGGTTTTCGATACCATTGGTCTGCTGGAGTGGGCGCGGCTTGCGCCGGTGTCGCGGGTAAAAGGGGTGATGCGTATTCCCGAAGGTTTGCTGCGGGTAAACCGCCAGGGTCAGGATTTGCATATTGAGACGCAAAACGCTGCGCCGCCCGATAGCCGGATAGAGTTAATCACCGACAGCGAGGCTGACTGGAACACGCTTCAATCGGCGCTGTTGAAGCTTCGTTTAAGTTAGCCGGACTACCGTGGCGTCCCTTAAACCTAAAAGAGCCTGCAAAATGAAAACCCGACTGCCTCTCATCGTGCTGCTGAATGCTGCTGGCCTGGCGCTGTTTTTCTCCTGGTATCTGCCGGTGAATCATGGTTTCTGGTTCCCGCTCGATTCAGCGATCTTCCACTTCTTTAACCATGGCCTCGCCGAGAACCGCGCCTACTTATGGTTTGTGGCCCTGACCAACAACCGCGCGTTTGATGCCTGCTCGCTGGTGGCGATGGGCTGTTTGATGCTCTCTTTCTGGCTGCCGGCAGATCCGGCCGGGCGTCGGCGCGTGGTGATGATTGGCCTGACCATGCTGCTGCTGGCGCTGGTGATAAACCAGCTCGCGCAGCACATTATGCCGGTGAAGCGCGCCAGCCCGTCGCTCTCCTTTACCGACACCTATCGGGTGAGCGATCTGCTCAACTTCCCGACAAAAGATGCCTCGAAAGATAGCTTCCCTGGCGACCACGGTATGATGCTGCTGATTTTTGCTGCGGTAATGCTGCGTTATTTCGGTAAAAAGGCCTTCGCCATCGGAATTCTTATATTTGCCATATTTGCGTTCCCGCGCGTAATGATTGGCGCGCACTGGTTTACGGATATTGCCGTCGGTTCACTCTCTGCGGTGTTGATTGGCCTGCCCTGGTGCCTGATGACGCCGCTGAGCGATAAGATCGTGGCGTTATTCGATCGTTATTTGCCTGGGAAAAACAAAATTTAAACACTTAAATAACATTTACCGCCGCCGGGAAGAGGCGATCATTAGCGTCCTTAATGTAAATTCCCGGCGGTTGCCTGAGTGTGTCATTTTTTAGCCAACTCAATCGCCTTTAAAAAGAGCATTTTGCCCGCTATTTCTCTTTATTTGTCCATTTATTGACCAAACGCATGAATTCACTTTCTGTATCACAATTTCTTATAAAAAAGTGATGAAAAGCACTCGCCTTGCATTAGATGTTCAGGTAACCTCGGTCCGTCTTGTCGCAAAGAGTGCTCTTTTACTCTCTGCGCGGTAATTTGTGCGTTTCGCCACAAATTCTGGCTCGAGTATTTGTCTTGAAACATTCAGATAATTAATCTCGCTGCGTTTGGCATTTTTCATAACGATATTATCGTTAAGGACTTCAAGGGAAAATAAGCAACATGGTCAAGTCTCAGCCGATCTTGAGATATATCGTGCGGGCGATACCCGCGATCGCAGTAGCGGTTCTGCTTTCAGCTTGTTCAACAAATACCGCCAAGAATATGCATCCTGAGACGCATGCTGTGCCCGAAGATAGCTCTTCACTGCAAGCCTCTCAGGATGAATTTGAAAACCTGGTACGTAATCTGGATGTTAAAAACCGGCTTATGGATCAGTATGCAAGTTGGAAAGGCGTTCGCTACCGTCTAGGCGGCGACACCAAGAAAGGCATCGACTGTTCTGGCTTTGTGCAGCGCACCTTCCGCGAACAGTTTGGTTTAGAGCTGCCGCGTTCCACATGGGAACAGCAGGAGACCGGTAAGTCTATTTCGCGCACCAGTCTGCGCACCGGCGATCTGGTTCTCTTCCGTGCAGGCTCTACCGGACGTCATGTCGGCATCTACATTGGTAATAACCAGTTTGTTCATGCCTCCACCAGCAGTGGTGTGATGATTTCTAACCTTGATGAGCCATACTGGAAGAAGCGCTATAACGAAGCGCGACGCATCCTGACACGCAGCTAATCGCTTTATGCCGGTTACCCTTGGCTGGCGTAAAGTTATAAAAAACACTGCTTCGGCAGTGTTTTTTTATGTCTCCAATATGCTATACGAAGCTTTCCGGGTTTTATTTCGTTTATATCCCGCTTTATATGCGAAATATGATGAACCGCTAACATAGGCTCAGCATCATGCTTACCCGTAACGTTACCGTTAACCGACGCGTTGTGCTTATTAGCCTGCTAACCGGCGTGCTCGTTGCCATGCTGGTCGGCGGTATTCAGTTCTGGCTAGAGCAGCAAAAGCGGGAAGCCCGCTACGATACGCTGCTGAGCAGTATTCAGGCCTCCTACGCCAGTTACTTCAGCACTATTCGCGCCGCGGCAGAAACGCTGCACCCGCTTACGCTCGACAGCTGTGAAGAGGCCGCCAGCGAGCTCACCTCCAAAGCTGCCTTCAGCCAGAATGTGCGCGCCTTTCTGTTAGTAAAAGATCAGCGCGCCTACTGTTCGTCCGCCACTGGTGATATGGATGAGCCGATGAAACGGCTGATTCCGGGTATCGATATTAATAAACCCACCGATATGGTGATTTTGCCCGGTACGCCGATGATGCCGACGCAGCCGGTAATTGCACTCTGGTTTCGCAGCCCGCTACTGGATAACCGCGGCGTACTTGCCACGCTCAATATCAATCTCGCCCCCTATATGCTTTACACCGCGCAAATCCCCGATCTTAACGGCCTTGCGCTCGGCATCGGCGATCGCGCACTGACCACCTTCTCAGGCAGACCACTGCTGTTGAGTCATTTGCATCAGACGCCCTATCTGAGCGCGCAGGTCGAAGGTTCGCCGGTCAGGCTCTATCTCTACGCCGATAAATGGCAAATGGAGGATCTCCAGTTCGCGCTGCTGCTGGGTGCCACGGTCGGTATGCTTGCCGGTCTGCTGAGCGCGGCAATGCTCGCGATTCATCTGCGCCCCGGCCGGGAGATCCTCACAGCGATTAAGCGCGACCAGTTTTATGTCGTCTATCAGCCGGTGGTCAGTGGCGCGGAGTTAAAAGTGACCGGTTTTGAAGTATTAATGCGCTGGAAGCACCCGACCGCCGGCGAAATCCCGCCCGATGCCTTTATTCATTTTGCCGAAGCGCAGCAGCTCATTGTGCCGCTGACCCTGCACCTGTTTAAGCTTGTCGCGCGCGATGCGCCGGTTTTAAAAACGCTGCTGCCTGAAGGGGCGAAAATGGGCATCAATATTGCGCCCGGTCATCTGCATGCACCGAGCTTTAAACAGGATATGCAGCAGTTTGCCCATGCCCTGCCCCCGCACCACTTCAGCCTGGTGCTGGAGATCACCGAGCGCGATATGCTCAAGCATGACGAGGTTAATGAGATCTTCCAGTGGCTGCATGATGAAGGGTTTGAGATCGCCATTGATGATTTTGGCACCGGTCATAGCGCGCTGATCTACCTTGAGCGTTTCACCCTCGACTTCCTGAAGATCGATCGCGGGTTTGTTAACGCCATCGGCACGGAGACCGTCACCTCACCGGTGCTTGACGCCGTGCTGACGCTGGCGAAACGTCTCAATATGCTCACCGTGGCGGAAGGGGTGGAGACGCCGGAGCAGGTGCGCTGGCTGCGCGATCGCGGCGTGCACTATTTGCAGGGCTACTTTTTCAGCCGCCCGATGACGCTACAGCAGTTTATCGACTGGCGACCGCCGACATTTACTGCCCGGCTGTAGGCGGAAAAAGTTCACAACCGCCGATCCCTCCCCTATTATTCAAGCAGAAAAATTCACGCCTCCGTCGCATTGCGGTAAAAGGGATCCAGCAAATGAAGTGTGCGCGCATTGTTGCTCTGTTACTGGCGTTTATCGCCCTCGCCTGCCAGGCGCAGACCATTAAAGAGAGTGACAGCTTTGCGATTATCGGCGAACCGAAATACGCCGTTAACTTCTCCCATTTTGATTATGTGAACCCCGCCGCGCCGAAAGGCGGTAACGTGACGCTCGCTAATATCGGCACCTTTGATAACTTCAACCGTTTCGCCCTGCGCGGCAACCCGGCAGTGCGCACCGATGCGCTGTACGACGCCCTGTTCACCACCTCCGATGATGAGCCTGGCAGCTACTATCCGCTGATTGCCGAAACCACCCGCTATGCCGATGACTTCTCGTGGATGGAGATCTCACTCAATCCCCGCGCCCGCTTCCATGATGGCTCGCCGATCCGCGCCAGCGATGTCGCCTTCACCTTCCAGAAGTTTATGACCCAGGGGGTGCCGCAGTTTCGCATTGTCTATAAAGGCACGACGGTAAAAGCCATTTCGCCGTTGACCGTGCGCATTGAGCTGGCGAAGCCGGGCAAAGAGGATATGCTCAGCCTGCTGACGCTGCCGGTGATGCCGGAGAAGTTCTGGAAAGATCATAATCTTAGCGAGCCGCTTGCCCGCCCGCCGTTGAGCAGCGGGCCTTACCGCATCAGCAGCTGGCGCATGGGGCAGTATATTGCCTATACCCGCGTGCGCGATTACTGGGCTGCCGATCTGCCGGTCAACCGCGGCCGCTGGAACTTCAACAATATTCGCTATGACTACTATCTCGACGACAACGTCGCTTTTGAGGCGTTTAAAGCCGGGTCTTACGATCTGCGCAGCGAAGATAGCCCGAAAAACTGGGCCACGCGCTATATCGGCACCAATTTCGCGCGCGGCTATATCGTTAAAGATGAACAGACCAACCACTCGGCGCAGGATGCGCGCTGGCTGGCGTTTAATATCCAGCGCCCGGTGTTCGCCGACCGGCGGGTTCGTGAAGCTGTGTCACTGGCCTTTGACTTCGAGTGGATGAACAAAGCGCTGTTTTATGGTGCCTACAGCCGGGCGAACAGCTACTTTATCAACACCGAATATGCCGCGCGTAACTACCCGGATGCCGACGAGCTAACGCTACTGGCACCGTTAAAAGATCAGATCCCGCCTGAAGTGTTTACGCAGATCTACTCCCCGCCCACCTCAAGCGGCGACGGCTACGATCGCCAGAACCTGCTGAAAGCCGATAAGCTGCTGAACGATGCCGGCTGGGTGCTGAAAAATCAGCAGCGGGTGAATGCCAAAACCGGCAAGCCGTTTGTTTTTGAACTGCTGCTCCCCTCCGGTGGAAATGTGCAGTGGGTGCTGCCCTTCCAGCACAATCTCGCTCGCCTCGGCATCACCATGGAGTTACGCCAGGTGGATAACTCGCAGGCGACCAACCGCATGCGCAGCCGCGATTACGACATGATGCCGCGTCTGTGGCGCGCGCAGCCGTGGCCGAGCGGCGACCTGCAAATCTCCTGGGGTTCCGCCTATATCGACTCCTCCTACAATGCGCCGGGGGTAAAAAACCCCGCTATCGACACCCTGCTCGCACAGATTGCCCGCTGGCAGGGGAACAAAGAGAAGCTGTTGCCGCTCGGACGCGCGCTGGATCGCGTGCTGACGTGGAACTATTACATGCTGCCGATGTGGTATATGGCGGCCGATCGCCTTGCGTACTGGGACAAGTTCTCCATGCCCGGCATTCGCCCCGTCTACTCAATTGGGTTTGATACCTGGTGGTATGACGTAAACAAGGCGGCGAAACTGCCCGCCGCCAGACGTTAAGGAGACGGGATGGGTGCCTATCTCATTCGCCGCTTATTGCTGCTGATCCCCACCCTGTGGGCGATTATTACCATCAACTTTTTTATTGTGCAGATTGCGCCCGGCGGCCCGGTCGATCAGGCGATTGCCGCCATTGAGTATGGCGATCAGGGGCGGCTGCCCGGCACTGGTGGAGGGGGAACGGGCGCAGGCCATGCGCGCACCGGGGTCGGCGATGTGCTGACCAACGATAGCCACTATCGCGGCGGACGCGGCCTCGACCCGCAGGTGATTGAAGAGATAAAGAAGCGCTACGGCTTCGATAAACCGCTCTCCGAGCGCTACTTCAAAATGCTGTGGGATTATGCGCGCTTCGATTTCGGCGACAGCCTGTTTCGCAGCGCCTCGGTGCTGCAACTGATTAAAGAGAGCCTGCCGGTCTCTATCACTCTTGGCCTGTGGGGCACGCTGATTATCTATCTGGTGTCGATTCCGCTTGGGATCCGCAAAGCAGTCTACAGCGGCAGCCGGTTTGATATCTGGAGCAGCGCGCTGATTATTATCGGCTACGCGATTCCGCCGTTTCTGTTCGCCATTTTGCTGATCATCTTCTTCGCCGGTGGCAGCTATTATGACTTCTTCCCATTGCGCGGGCTGGTGTCGACGGATTTCGCCACGCTGCCCTGGTATAAGCAGGCCGCCGACTATCTCTGGCACATTACGCTGCCGGTGCTGGCGACGGTGATTGGCGGTTTTGCCGCGCTGACGATGCTCACCAAGAACTCCTTTCTCGATGAGATCCGCAAGCAGTATGTGGTGACGGCGCGCGCCAAAGGGGTGAGCGAGCGCAATATCATGCGCAAACATGTTTTTCGCAACGCCATGCTGCTGGTGATTGCCGGTTTCCCGGCGACTTTTGTCAGCATGTTCTTTACCGGTTCGCTGATGATCGAGGTGATCTTCTCCCTCAACGGTCTCGGCCTGCTGGGCTATGAAGCGACCGTCTCGCGGGATTACCCGGTGATGTTCGGCACGCTCTATATCTTCTCCCTTATCGGCCTGCTGCTGAATATTGTCAGCGATATCACTTATACGCTGGTCGATCCGCGTATCGATTTCGAGGGGCGCTGATGTTCAGACTCAGTTATGTTAACCAGGCGCGCTGGGCGCGTTTTCGCCATAACCGCCGTGGATACTGGTCGTTATGGATCTTTGTCGTGATTTTTGTCCTGAGCCTCTGCTCAGAGCTGATCGCTAATGATAAGCCGCTGCTGGTGCGCTATCAGGGCGAGTGGTTTGTGCCGCTGGTGAAAAACTACAGCGAAAGCGACTTTGGCGGCCCGTTTGCCACACCGGCGGATTACCAGGATCCGTGGCTGCAAAAGCAGCTTAACGAGCACGGCTGGGCGCTGTGGGCACCGGTGCGTTTCGGTGCGCGCAGCATTAACTACGCGACAACGCAGCCCTTCCCCTCTCCGCCGTCGGCGCAAAACTGGCTCGGCACCGACGCCAACGGCGGCGATGTGCTGGCGCGCATTCTCTACGGTACGCGCATCTCGCTGCTGTTCGGCCTGCTGCTGACGCTCAGCTCCAGCGTCATCGGCATTGTGGTCGGTGCAATACAAGGTTATTACGGCGGCAAAATCGATCTCTTCGGCCAGCGCTTTATTGAGGTGTGGTCCGGGCTGCCGACGCTATTCCTGATAATTCTACTCTCAAGCGTGATCCAGCCCGGCTTCTGGTGGCTGCTCGGCATTACCGTGCTGTTCGGCTGGATGACGCTGGTGAGCGTGGTGCGCGCCGAGTTCCTGCGTACGCGCAATTTTGACTATATCCGCGCCGCGCAGGCGATGGGCGTCAGCGATGGCGCGATTATGCTGCGCCATATGCTGCCCAATGCGATGGTGGCGACGCTAACCTTCTTCCCCTTTATTCTCAGCGGCTCGGTCAGCACCCTCACCTCCCTCGATTTTCTCGGTTTCGGGCTGCCTCTCGGTTCCCCGTCTCTCGGCGAACTGCTGCTGCAGGGCAAAAATAATTTGCAGGCTCCGTGGCTCGGCATCGCGGCGTTTGTCTCAACGGCGCTGCTGCTGTCGGTGCTGATCTTTATCGGCGAAGCGGTGCGCGACGCGTTTGATCCCAATAAGGCGGTGTGAGATGGCTTCCCCTTTACTGACTATTGACGCGTTAACCATCGCCTTTCGCCAGCAGGCGACCACCCGCACGGTGGTGGAGGATCTCTCCCTGCGCATTGAAGCGGGCGAAACGCTGGCGCTGGTGGGCGAGTCCGGCTCCGGCAAGAGCATCAGTGCGCTGTCGATTCTGCGCCTGCTCCCCTCGCCGCCGGTGGTCTACCCCTCTGGCGATATTCTGTTTCATGGCGAATCGCTGCTGCATGCCAGCGAGCGCACCCTGCGCGGCGTGCGCGGCAACAAGATCGCCATGATTTTTCAGGAGCCGATGGTCTCGCTCAACCCGCTGCATACGCTAGAAAAACAGCTTTATGAAGTGCTCTCCCTGCACCGGGGAATGCGCCGGGAAGCGGCGCGGGCCGAGATGCTCGACTGCCTCGATCGCGTCGGCATCCGTAATGCGCGCAGCCGCCTCGGCGACTTCCCGCATCAGCTTTCCGGCGGCGAGCGCCAGCGTGTGATGATCGCCATGGCGCTGTTAACGCGCCCTGAACTGCTGATTGCCGATGAGCCAACCACCGCGCTGGATGTCTCCGTGCAGGCGCAGATCCTCACCCTGCTGCGGGAGCTGCGCGACGAGCTGAATATGGGGCTGCTGTTTATCACCCATAACCTGAATATTGTGCGCAAGCTGGCGGATAACGTGGCAGTGATGCAAAACGGCCGCTGCGTGGAGCAGAACCGCGCGCAAGCCCTGTTCAGCGCGCCGAACCACCCCTATACGCAAAAACTGATCAACAGCGAGCCGCACGGTGAGCCGGTGCCGCTCCCACCCGTCGAACAACCGCTGTTGCAGGTGGAGAAACTCGGCGTCAGCTTCCCGGTGCGTAAAGGTATTTTCCGCCGCGTGGTCGCGCAAAACGCGGTGGTCAAAGGGATCTCTTTTACCCTGCGCGCCGGTGAAACGCTGGGGCTGGTGGGCGAATCCGGCTCCGGGAAAAGCACAACCGGCCTTGCGCTGCTGCGGCTGGTCAACGCCGAGGGGACGATTCTGTTCGACGGCAAACCGCTGCATTTGTGGAGCCGCAAGCAGATGCTGCCGGTGCGCCACCGCATTCAGGTGGTGTTTCAGGACCCTAATTCGGCGCTGAACCCGCGCCTCAATGTGCAGCAGATTATCGAAGAGGGGTTACGCGTGCATCAGCCTGAGCTGTCGCGCGAAGCCCGCGAGCAGCGGGTGATCGAGGTGATGCAGGAGGTGGGGCTGGATGCGCAGACGCGCCAGCGTTATCCGGCAGAGTTTTCCGGCGGCCAGCGCCAGCGTATCGCCATTGCCCGGGCGCTGATTATGAAACCGGAGCTGATTATTCTGGATGAACCAACCTCATCGCTGGACCGCACCGTGCAGGCGCAGATCCTGGCGCTCCTGAAGTCGCTTCAGCAGACGCACCGGCTGGCCTATATCTTTATCAGTCACGATCTGCATCTGGTGCGCACCCTCTGCCACCAGGTGATTGTGCTCAAACAGGGCGAAGTGGTGGAACAGGGCGAGTGTCGGCGGGTATTTGACGAACCTCAGCAGGCGTATACACGCCAGCTGCTGGCGCTGAGCTGAGGTTCAGAACGGATTGTAGTTGGAGAAAGGTTCCGCAATGGCAACGCCAAAGTTTTTCAGGCGGCAGGTGGCGGCAAACTCATCCTGGCTGTGGACGAAGAGGCACGGCTCGCCTTCGCACTCGACTACCGAGCAGTCGACTTCGATATCGCTGAGCGCCTGGCTAAGTTTATGCATTACCGGCCAGGCGTTATCGCCATCCGGACTGAGCAGTTTTAATGCCACCAGCGCGTCGTCCGCCGCGTGTCCATTTTGCGGAATCGGTTCAACTTTGGCACCTGCAAAACCCTCACGCCAGCGATAGCACTGGGGCAAACGGTGGATGATTGAGAGCTGTAATGTATTCACTTTCTTTCCCCAGAAGCACTTTCGCTTCACAAATATTTCACATCTAGATTAACACACTATTCACATTTCATCCTGCCAGCGGCAGAGAAAAGGTTGCACCCCGCGTAGTGTGTGGGTTTGCCGCGCTTTTATCAGCATGTTATGAACGCGTCGGCAGGCCAACTTTTCGGCTATATGTACCCGTTTATGAGATCTAACTCAACCTTTTTCACTACAAAGATGTGACTTTTTACACGACAGGATTTTACATAAAAGAAACAAAAAGCCCAAAAAGAGAACGGCTTTTGCTTGATATGCATCAACGCAGGGAGCGGTTTACGCTCCCTGTTGAAGGGAGGTTATGCCGCTTTTTTCGTCCGGCTGGCATAGAGATAGAAGAGAACCGAACAGGTGGCGCAGAAGGTCATCGACCAGATCATTGGCCAGGCGGTGTTGAAGGTGGCGAGCGACAGCAGCGCGCCAACAATCGCCCCGATACCGAAACGGAAGGTGCCCGCCAGCGATGAGGCGGTGCCGGCCATGTGCGGGAATTCGTCGAGGATCACCGCCATCGCGTTCGATGCAACCAGCGTTACGCAACCAACAAACGCCGCCACGCCGATTACCAGCGTCCAGAAACCGACATCCAGCAGCGCGGTCACCACCATCCATAGCGCCATCACGAACTGGATCCACAGCCCGCTGCGGAACATATTCAGCGCGCCAACCCGGCGCACAAAGCGGCCGTTGATAATGGTCAGAATGAACAGGAAGACGATATTGAGCGCAAAGTAGTAGCCAAAATCCTGCGGCGAGACGTGGTTGATTTCGATATAGACAAACGGCCCGGCGCTGAGGAAGGAGAACATCCCGGCAAAGCTGAAGCCGCTGGCGAGCATATAACTGAGCACACGTTTATGGCGAAACAGCGAAGCAAAGTTACCAAGCGTGGTGCGGAAGTGGAACTTATGCCGCTTCTCCACCGGTAAAGTTTCACGGATGAAAAAGGCGATCATGCCGGAAGCCAGCAGCGCCGCCAGCGCGAGGATCCAGAAGATGGCGTGCCAGTTGAACCACACCAGCACCGCGCCGCCGATCATCGGTGCCAGCAGCGGCGCAATGGTGGTCACCATCATGACAAAGGACATCATGCGCGAGAACTCTTCGCGCGGGTAGATATCGCGCATCAGGGCGTTGATCACCACGCTGGCTGCCGCGGCGGCGAGGCCGTGCAAAAAGCGCATGAAGATAAGCTGCTCGATACTTTGCGCCAGCGCGCAGGCCACCGCTGCGACGGCGAACACCAGCGTGCCGCCGAGGATCACCGGCTTGCGTCCGATGCTGTCTGCCATCGGGCCATAGAAGAGCTGACCAATGGCAAAGCCGAGGATGTAGCTGCTCAGGGTCATCTGCGCGCTGCCGGCCGGTACGCCGAACTGCCCGGCAATCACCGGCAAGGCGGGCAGATACATATCAATCGACAGCGGCATCAGCATGGCCAACAGGCCAAGGATAAAGACAATACTCAATGATGAGTGTGGCCTGCTGGTCACGGCAGCAATCTCCTGAAGTTAGCGGGTGAGCATGCCAACGCTGGCAATTTCATCCTCGGTAAGCGCGCGGTACTCCCCCGGCGCCAGGTCGTCATCCAGACGGATGCCGCCAATGCGTTCGCGATGCAGGCCAACAACGTGGTTGCCCACGGCGGCAAACATGCGCTTCACCTGATGATAGCGACCTTCGCTAATGGTCAGGCGCACCTGCGTCGGTGTAATCACCTCCAGCACGGCGGGTTTGGTGAGATCTTTTTCATTATGCAGCTGAACACCGTGGGCGAACTGCTCGGCGGTGTCTTCTGCAACCGGCGACTCCAGCGTCACCAGGTAGGTTTTTTCGCAGTGATGGCGCGGCGAGGTAATGCGGTGCGACCACTGACCATCATCGGTCATCAGCACCAGACCGGTGGTGTCGATATCGAGACGCCCGGCGGCGTGAAGCTTGTGCGCAACCGGCTCGTCGAGGAAGTAGAGCACCGTCGGGTGATCGGGATCTTCGGTAGAACAGACGTACCCTTCCGGTTTATGCAGCATAAAGTAGCGCGGGCCGGTCTGCTGAACGAGGGTATTGCCGTTGTACTCAACCTCGTGTTCCGGTTGCAGTTTAAAGGCGGCATCGCGGACGATCTCGCCATTGACCGTAACACGGCTGCCGCGGATTTCGCGCCCGGAAATGGCGCGGCTTACGCCAAGTTGCTGAGCGATAAACTTATCAAGTCGCATGAAATTTTCTGGCCTGTATGGTGCTGAATGGGGGCAATGCGCCCACAAAAGAGATGAACAGCCTGAAGTATAACGAGCATCATAAACCGCTTAAAGCAAAGTTTCGTGGCATACTGTCTGCCGTCAATCTGTAACACCGTTGAGACAATGACTTTTACGCTACGCCCCTATCAACGCGAAGCGGTGGATGCCACCCTCGCCCATTTTCGCCAACACGCTGAACCCGCAGTGATTGTGCTGCCGACCGGCGCCGGAAAAAGCCTGGTTATTGCCGAGCTGGCACGGCTGGCGCGTGGTCGCGTACTGGTGCTGGCCCATGTGAAAGAGCTGGTTGCGCAGAACCACGCCAAATATATCGCCCTTGGGCTGGAAGCAGATATTTTCGCCGCCGGGCTGAAGCGCAAGCAGAGCCACGGCAAAGTGGTGTTTGGCAGCGTGCAGTCGGTGGCGCGCAACCTTGATCAGTTCCAGGGGGAGTTCTCCCTGCTGGTGGTGGATGAGTGCCACCGCATCAGCGATGACGACGACAGCCAGTATCAGCAAATCCTTTCTCACCTTAAGGAAGTGAATCCGCGCATTCGCCTGCTCGGCCTGACGGCAACCCCCTTCCGTCTTGGTAAAGGGTGGATTTACCGCTTTCACTATCACGGCATGGTGCGCGGGGATGAAAAAGCGCTGTTCCGCGACTGTATTTATGAACTGCCGCTGCGCTATATGATTAAACACGGTTATCTGACGCCGCCGGAGCGGCTGGATATGCCGGTGGTGCAGTACGACTTCAGCCGCTTACAGACGCAGAGCAACGGCCTGTTCAGCGAAGCGGAACTGAACCGCGAACTGAAAAAGCAGAAGCGCATTACGCCGCACATTGTCAGCCAGATTGTTGAGTTTGCGCAGACGCGCAAAGGGGCGATGATTTTTGCCGCTACGGTGGAGCACGCCCGCGAGATCACCGGCCTGCTCCCTGCGGACGACGCGGCGCTGATCACCGGCGAAACGCCCGGCCCGCAGCGTGATGCCTTAATTGAGGCTTTCAAACAGCAGCAGTTCCGCTTTCTGGTAAACGTCGCGGTGTTGACCACCGGCTTTGATGCGCCGCATGTCGATCTGATTGCCATTTTGCGCCCGACGGAATCCGTCAGCCTCTATCAGCAGATCGTCGGTCGCGGCCTGCGCCTGGCACCGGGGAAAACCGACTGCCTGATCCTCGATTACGCCGGTAACCCGCACGATCTCTACGCCCCGGAGATTGGCGCACCGAAAGGCAAAAGCGATAACGTGCCGGTGCAGGTTTTCTGCCCGGGCTGCGGCTTCGCCAACACCTTCTGGGGCAAAACCACCGCTGACGGCACGCTGATTGAGCACTTTGGCCGCCGTTGCCAGGGCTGGTTTGAAGATGATGAAGGGCATCGCGAGCAGTGCGATTATCGTTTCCGCTTTAAAAACTGCCCGCACTGCAACGCAGAGAATGATATTGCCGCTCGCCGCTGCCGCAGCTGCGATGCGATTCTCGTCGACCCGGACGATATGCTGAAAGCGGCGCTGAAGCTGAAAGATGCGCTGGTGCTGCGTTGCAGCGGCATGACATTGCAGCACGGCGCGGATGAGAAAGGCGAATGGCTGAAAATCACCTATTACGATGAAGATGGCGCGGATGTCAGCGAGCGCTTTCGTCTGCAAACTCCGGCGCAGCGCACCGCTTTTGAGCAGCTTTTTATGCGCCCGCATACGCGCACGCCCGGCGTGCCGTTACGCTGGATTGTGGCGGCGGATATCGTCGCCCAGCAGGCGCTGCTGCGTCACCCCGATTTTGTCGTCGCCCGTATGAAGGGCCAGTACTGGCAGGTGCGGGAAAAAGTGTTTGATTACGAAGGTCGCTTTCGTCGGGCGAATGAATTGCGCGGCTAAGCGCACTTTTAATTGATGTATCAATCATTAGGGGATAGAATACCGCCCGCTTTTGCATCCGCAAAGCCGATCATCTGCCTGTTGCTGGGTCGCCTGTAACAGGATTTATTTAAGAGAGATTCAAATGTTTACTATTAACGCAGAAGTACGTAAAGAGCAGGGTAAGGGTGCGAGCCGCCGCCTGCGCACCGCGAACAAGTTCCCGGCTATCGTCTACGGTGGAACTGAAGCGCCGGTTGCTATCGAACTGGATCACGACAAAGTGTGGAACATGCAGACTAAGCCTGGTTTCTACAGCGACGTTCTGACCCTGGCTCTCGATGGCAAAGAAGTTAAAGTTAAGATTCAGGCTGTTCAGCGTCACCCGTTCAAGCCGAAACTGACTCACATCGACTTCGTTCGCGCGTAATCGCTGACAAGTTGAAGAAAAAACCCCGCTCCGGCGGGGTTTTTTTATGGCCTATTTTCCGCCGCTCAGCCGACGCTGCAGCTGATCGCGCAGATTCGGCGGCGTGCCTTTAATGGTCAGCGTGTCGGTAGCCGGATCCCAGAAGATACGCTCGCCAAGCAGCAACGCATCAAAATTGATGGTCAGCCCGCCGCCGCTGCCGGCATATTTGGTCAACTGCCGCAGAGTGCTGCGATCCGCCGGGAAGCTCTCTTCCAGCTCGTAGCCCTGGCCTGCGGTAAACTCTTCAAAGCTCACTTCGCTTACGCCCGCCAGCTCTTTTGAGAGCGACGCCAACTCAATCTCCTCGCCCGCCTGCAACTGCTCGTTACAGTAGGTGTAGACCTGCTGACGCACAGTCTGGCGCTCAGATTTATCAAGCTCGGCCTGGGCGGTAAAATCATCGACCGCTTGCAGCAGCCCACGGTTCTGCGCTTTCGCATTCAGCCCTTCGCTGGCGCCGAGGAAATCCATAAAGAAATCCGCGACCTTGCGCCCTACCCGCCCTTTCAGGAAGGTGAGGTAACGCGTTGACTCCGGGTTAGTTTCCCACTCGGTTAAGTCGACGCGCGCAACGATATCGGCGTGATTGATATCGAGATAGTGGGTCGAGCTGATATCGAGGTTTTCATTGACGCGCATGCTGCTTAAGTTGTTCAGCACCGCCACCAACAGATACTCCACCGCCAGATAACGGTAGTGGCAAAACAGCACAATACCGCCGTCGGCAAAGGGGTATTTCGCCAGTTCATCACGTAAGCGCCCGGTCGCCGCGCGGCTGAAGGCGAGAAACTCCTCTTCGCCCTGACGTTGCAGACGCAGCGCCTGTGCCAGCTCGCTCTCTTCATTAAACAGGCCATAGGCTTTATTTTTTGCGCTATAGACCCGGTGCAGTTCCGCCACCATCTCTTCGACGGGCGGGGTGGGTTCGAGCAAAGAATCGCGCAGCACCAGTTCAAGGGTTTGCTCATCGCGCTTGATAAGCTGGTGCAGGGCAATCTGGTTGATGTCCAGACTCATGATAAACTCTCCTTTTTGACCGGCGGTATTCAACCACCACCAACGCCGCGGTGCAACTGCTGATAAAAAAGCAGAAAAAAAGCTCTTCCTACGGTAAGATGTTGCCCTTTCATGAACAGACTGATTTCGATTTATGCCACAAATCTCCCGCTACAGTGATGAACACGTTGAACAACTGCTCAGTGAGCTGGCCAACGTACTGGAAAAACACAAAGCACCGGCCGACCTCTCTTTGATGGTGCTGGGCAATATGGTGACCAACCTGATTAACAGCAGCGTCGCCCCCGCGCAGCGTCAGGCCATCGCGACATCTTTCGCAAAGGCACTGCAATCGTCCATTGGCGACGACAAAGCGCACTAAGGGAAATCACAACAGTTTATGGTGACTAATCGTCAACGCTACCGTGAAAAAGTCTCCCAGATGGTGAGCTGGGGGCACTGGTTCGCGCTGTTCAACATTTTGTTGTCCATCGTGCTCGGTAGCCGTTACCTGTTTGTTGCCGACTGGCCGACCACGCTCTCCGGGCGTATTTACTCCTGGCTGAGCCTGGTGGGCCACTTCAGCTTTGTGGTCTTCGCCACCTATCTGCTGATCCTCTTCCCGCTGACCTTTATTGTGATGTCGCAGCGGCTGATGCGCGTGCTCTCGGCGATCCTCGCCACCGCAGGCATGACGCTGCTGCTTATCGACAGCGAAGTCTTTACCCGTTTTCACCTGCACCTCAATCCGGTGGTCTGGGAACTGGTCATTAACCCCGATCAGAACGAGATGGCCCGCGACTGGCAGCTGATGTTTATCAGCGTGCCGGTCATTTTGCTGATTGAGATGCTGTTTGCGACGTGGAGCTGGCAGAAGCTGCGCAGCCTCACGCGCCGCCGCCACTTCGCTAAGCCGGTGGCCGCCCTCTTTTTCGTCTCCTTTATTGCCACCCATGTGATGTATATCTGGGCAGACGCCAATTTCTATCGCCCGATCACTATGCAGCGCGCCAACCTGCCGCTCTCATACCCGATGACCGCGCGCCGTTTCCTTGAAAAACACGGTCTGCTGGACGCGCAGGATTACCAGCGTCGCCTGGTAGAACAAGGCAATCCGGAAGCGGTATCGGTGCAGTATCCGTTAAGCGATCTGCGCTATCTCGATATGGGCTCCGGGCAGAATGTGCTGCTGATTACCGTCGACGGGCTGAACTACGCCCGTTACGAAAAACAGATGCCGCAGTTGGCGAGTTTTGCCGGGCAGAACGTTAACTTTACCCAGCATATGAGCGCCGGGAATAACGCCGATAACGGCTATTTCGGCCTCTTCTACGGTATTTCGCCGAGCTATATGGATGGCGTGATGTCAGCACGTATCCCGGCGGCGCTGATCACCGCGCTGAATCAGCAGGGCTACCAGCTGGGTCTTTTCTCGTCCGACGGCTTCAGCAGCCCGCTCTATCGCCAGGCGCTGCTGTCTGATTTCTCGCTGCCGCCGGCAAAAAGCCAGAGCGATGCGCAGACGGCCGATCAGTGGATCAACTGGCTCTCCCATGATGCGCAGGAGGATACGCGCTGGTTCTCGTGGGTTTCCTTAAACGGTACCGCCGCGCTTGATACCGATACGCCGGGCTTTGCCCGTAAATACCCCCGCGCTGCCGCTGATGTCGATGCGCAGATTGCCCGCGTGCTGGATGCGCTGCGCGCCTCCGGCAAAATGGACAACACGGTGGTAGTGATCACCGCCGGTCGCGGCATCCCGGCCGATCAGCAGGACACGACTTTCGACTGGTCGCGCAGCCGCCTGCATGTTCCGCTGGTGGTGCACTGGCCGGGCACGCCCGCGCAGCGTATTACCCGGCTGACGGATCATCAGGATGTGATGACCACTCTGATGCAGCGTCTGCTGCATGTCAGCACCCCGGCTAATGAGTATTCGCAGGGCCAGGATCTCTTTACCGCCACGCGCCGCCACAACTGGGTGACCGCCGCTAACAGCAATACGCTGGCGATTACCACGCCGCAGATGACGCTGGTGCTCGATCAGAACGGTAACTACAAGTCCTGGGATGCGCAGGGCGAGAAGATCCGCGATCAGAAACCGCAGCTCAGTTTACTGCTGCAGGTGCTGACCGACGAAAAACGGTTTATCGCTAACTGATTGATTATTTATGAATCACTCAGCCTGCCCTGCACTTGCAATCAGGCAAGAAACGGGTAGTATTAGCGCCACATGTCGGCACGTAGCGCAGCCTGGTAGCGCACTGTCATGGGGTGTCAGGGGTCGGAGGTTCAAATCCTCTCGTGCCGACCAAAATTCCCCGCCGTGTTGCCTGATTCTTTTCGGCAAGACGAAGAAAAACAGCAAGTTACTTTAACTTGCTGTTTTTTTTTGCCCGTTAAAAACCCTTTTAGCCTGGCAAACGGGTAAGCAAATCGTAATCAGGATGTTAACATAGAGACAAATTCATGCCTGTTATGATGAGTGAAACCTATGTCCGACTTAAACCGTCCACAACTCCAGCTGCCCAACGGGGCCGATAAACTGCTGCTCCACTCCTGCTGCGCGCCCTGCTCGGGTGAAGTGATGGAAGCGATCCAGGCTTCCGGTATCGACTACACCATATTCTTCTATAACCCGAACATCCATCCGCAAAAAGAGTATGAACTGCGCAAAGAGGAGAATATCCGCTTTGCTGAGAAGCACGGCGTGCCCTTTGTCGATGCAGATTACGATACCGACAACTGGTTCGAACGGGCGAAAGGGATGGAGTGGGAGCCTGAGCGCGGCGTGCGCTGCACAATGTGTTTTGATATGCGCTTTGAGCGCACGGCGCTTTATGCCCATGAGCACGGCTTCAAAGCCATCAGCAGTTCGCTGGGCATCTCTCGCTGGAAAAATATGCAGCAAATCAATGACTGCGGCCAGCGCGCGGCGGGGCACTACCCGGAAATGGTCTACTGGGATTACAACTGGCGCAAGCAGGGCGGCTCGGCAAGGATGATTGAGATCAGCAAACGGGAGCGCTTCTATCAGCAAGAGTACTGCGGCTGCGTCTACTCCCTGCGCGACAGCAACCTGCACCGTAAATCCCAGGGCCGACCGCTGATTAAGATCGGCAAGCTCTATTACGGTGACGAGCAGGAATAAGACGAAAATCCCGGCCATCTGACCGGGATTTTTTGCATTACAGCGCGATATCCGCAACCTGCTCATCGTCGTGATGCGGTTGCGCCACCGGCTTCTGCACCGGCGGGGTAATATCCGCCATCATCGATTCATCGCACTTCAGGCCGAGGATTTCGCTGGTGTAGCGCAGCTCGGCGTCGGCGGCCTCGATATTGCCATTCAGCTCGGTACCGAACGAGGGAATGATCTCCCGGAGCTTAGTTTGCCAGGCTTCTGAAGCAAAACGCTCGGTAAACACCTTCTCCATCAGCTCGAGCATGATCGGCGCTGCGGTTGAGGCACCCGGCGACGCGCCCAGCAGCGCGGCAATGGTGCCCTCTTTGTCGCTGACCACTTCGGTGCCCAGACGCAGCACGCCGCCTTTCCCGGCTTCGCGTTTGATAATCTGCACCCGCTGCCCTGCCTGCCACAAGCGCCAGTCCTCTTTTTGCGCCAGCGGATAGTATTCACGCAGCGCATCGAAGCGGTCATCCTCGTTTTGCAGCACCTGGTTTACCAGGTATTTCACCAGGCTGAAGTTGGTCATCCCGACCGTCAGCATGGGCAAAATATTGGACGAGTTGGTTGAGCGCAGCAGATCCCACAGCGATCCATTTTTCAAAAAACGCGTGGAGAAGGTGGCGAACGGCCCAAAAAGCAGCACGCGTTTGCCATCAATAATGCGCGTATCGATATGCGGCACCGACATTGGCGGCGCGCCAACGGTCGCCTGACCGTAGACTTTCGCCAGATGGTGATTCACCACCGCCGGATCTTCCGCCACCAGGAACTGGCCGCCCACCGGGAAACCGGCATAATCGGCCGCTTCCGGAATGCCGGATTGCTGTAACAGCTTCAGCGCGGCACCGCCGGCACCGATAAAGATAAATTTCGCTTTGATCACCTGCTCAGCGCCGCTGTTCAGGTTATGCAGCGTCACGCTCCAGCTCTGATCGGCGTTGCGCTTTAAGCCGCGCACTTCGGTCGCCAGTTGCAGGGCGAAGTTCGCCTTTTTCTGCAACGAGCCAATCATCTGGCGCGTCAGCTCGCCAAAGTTAACATCGGTGCCGATCTCCGTGCGGGTCGCGGCAATTTTTTGCGTGGCATCGCGCCCTTCCATCACCAGCGGTGCCCACTGTTTAATCTGCTCTGGGTCTTCGGAGTAGCGCATGCCGCGAAACAGGGAGCACTGCTGTAGGGCTTTATAGCGCGCGCGCAGGAAGTTGACGTTGTCGTCGCCCCAGACGAGGCTCATATGCGGCACGGTATTGATAAAGGAGCGCGGGTCGCGCAGCACACCGCTTTTCACCTGGTGCGCCCAGAACTGGCGAGAGATGCGAAACGCTTCGTTGATCTCAATCGCTTTTTTGATGCTGACAGAGCCGTCCGCGCTGCGGGGGGTGTAGTTGAGTTCCATCAGGGCGGCATGCCCGGTACCGGCGTTGTTCCAGCCGTTTGAACTCTCTTGCGCCAGGGCGTCGAGACGCTCCACCATCGTAATTGACCAGTCCGGTTCAAGATCCGAAAGCCAGGTTCCCAACGTGGCACTCATGATCCCACCACCGATTAAAAGCACATCTGTTTCCTGCTCTTTCGATGCGGACGCGTCTGCTGCTTTTGAGACAGCATTAAGCCCGACAGCCATCGAAAACAGCCTGGCAGTCATTCTTTTCATGATGATATTGCCTTACTTTTAGTGCTGCTTTATTCGCATTTATAGAGGGTTAAATCGTTAGCTCGTCTAACGTAGCACTTAAAAGTCGAGATTTAAATAATGTTTAAACATTAAATAATAATTATATAAATGTTACTAATAAGTTGCTTTTATGCATTAGTTTTAACACTAATTGTTGCCCGTGTAGCGTCGGAATCTGCTATTATCCTGCGCTTTGCCAAACGCACGGATGCCGTTTGCCTTTGATTCTATGGCACTCTCCACTTGCGGAATGTTATGACCGACAACACTACCCCCTCCTCTTCTCAGGTAAGCGCCATACTGCGCTCTCCCAAGCTATTTACACGCGAAATTTTGGCTGGCGTCATTACTGCGCTAGCGCTGATCCCGGAAGTGATCTCCTTCTCGGTGATTGCCGGTGTTGACCCGAAAGTGAGCCTGATTGCCTCGGTGGTGCTCTGCTTCGCGATGTCCATTCTCGGCGGTCGTCCGGCGATGGTAACGGCGGCTGCCGGGTCAGTCGCTCTGGTTATCGGTCCAATGGTCAACCAGAACGGTGTGGAATACATTTTGCCTGCGGTATTACTGGCAGGCGTGATCCAGATTATCTTCGGCCTGACCGGCATGGCGCGGCTGATGCGCTTTATCCCCCATGCGGTGATGACCGGGTTTGTTAACGCCCTCGGCATCCTGATCTTCTTCGCCCAGGTGCCGCACTTCTGGAGCAAAAACCCGCTTATTCTGGCGCTTTTCGCCCTGACGCTGCTGATTGTGCTGTGGCTGCCGCGCTGGCTGAAAAGCGTTCCCGCGCCGCTGGTCGCCATTGTCGTGCTCACCGCCTATACCATCTTTAGTGGTCAGGTGTTACCCACCGTGGGTGATGAAGGCCCAATGCAGGGCGGCCTGCCGGGGCTGACCGAATGGCTGGTGCCGTTTAATCTGCATACGCTGAGCATTATCTGGCCCTGCGCGCTGAGCATCGCTTTTGTCGGGCTGATGGAGTCGCTGCTGACCGCGAAACTGGTCGACGATTTAACCCATACGCCGTCGAATAAAGGGCGCGAAAGTGCCGGGCTTGGCATCGCCAATATCCTTGCCGGTTTCTATGGCGGTATTGCTGGCTGCGCAATGATTGGTCAAACCATCGTCAATGTTGAGATGGGTAAAGGGCGTACGCGTCTCTCAACCGTTGCCGCCGCGCTGGTATTGCTGCTGCTGGTCACGGCGTTAAGCGAGGTGATGGCGAAAATCCCGATGGTGGTGCTGGCCGGGATTATGGCGATTGTCGCCTTCAAGACCTTTAACTGGGGAAGCCTCAAGCCAGGCAACCTGAAGCAGGCGCCTTTCGTTGAGAGCGTGGTGATGGTGATAACGGTGATTGCCACCGTCAGCACCGGCAACCTGGCGATTGGCGTGGTTGCCGGGGTGGTGACGCTGGCGATAACGCCGGCGAAGTGGCGGGAAAAGTCGCTCTTTACAGCAAGAACAGCGTCGCCAGACCAAGAAAAATAAAGAAGCCGCCGGTGTCGGTAATAGCGGTGATCATCACGCTGGAGCCGACCGCCGGGTCGCGCCCCAGCCTGATCATCAGCATCGGGATCAGTACGCCCATTAATGCCGCCATCAGCAGATTAAGCACCATCGCCAGCATCATCACGCCGCCCAGCGCCGGGTCGCCATACAGCCACCAGGTGATGCAGCCCATCAGTCCGCCCCACACCACGCCGTTAATTAACGCCACGCCCATTTCACGCAGGATCAGAAACGAGAAGTTGCCCGGCTGAATGTTTTGCAGCGCCAGCGCGCGCACAATCATGGTGATGGTCTGATTACCGGTGTTACCGCCAATACCGGCGACAATCGGCATCAACGAGGCCAGCGCCACCAGCTGCGAGATGGTGTGTTCAAAACCGTCAATTACGCGCGAGGCAATAAACGCAGTACAGAGGTTAAGCGCCAGCCACGCCCAGCGTGACTTTACCGCTTTGGTAACGGGGGCAAACACATCCTCTTCGGTGCTCAGGCCGCCCATCTGACGCATATCGTTATCAGTCTCTTCGTAGACCACGTCGAGGATCTCATCGACGGTCAGCCGCCCCATCAGAATGCCGTTCTCATCCACCACTGCGGCGCTAAGCAGGTTGTCACGCTCAAAGGTACGCGCAACACGCTCCGCCTCCTCTTCCGGCAGGAAGGTGACGGGATCGCTCTCCATCACCTCGCCCACTTCACGACTGGTGGCATTAAGCAGCAGAGTTTGCAGCGTCAGCTCGCCAACCAGCCGGTTGTCGCGATCGACCACAAACAGCTTGTCGGTGTTCTCCGGCATCTTTCCCAGACGGCGTAAGTAGCGCTGAACGGCGGCCAGTGTCACCTCCGCGCGGATGGTGATCACCTCAAACTCCATGATCGCGCCGACGCAGTTTTTGCCATAGCGCATCACCTGGCGCACCCGCGCGCGCTCTTTCGGCGGCAGCGTTGCCATCATGCGCCCGGTCAGGTTGCGCGGCAGATGCTGCACCAGGTAGATCTGCTCATCGATATTGAGGGTTTCCAGCGCATCCAGCAGCGCGCGGTCGCTCATCTCATCAATCAGATCGTCCCAGACATTTTCCGAGGCTTCGAGCAGCACTTTGCCGCGCTTGTCATCTTCAATCACCCGCCACAGCGCATGGCGTTCAACCACCGGCAGCGCTTCGAGGGTATCGGCCAGATCCGGCGGCGGCAGATGGGCAGCGAGGGCGCGAACTTCAAGCAGGTGCTGATCGAGCACTTCACTGTTTACCTGCTCCACCAGCGTGATTTCGCCCAACAGCGTGGCGGTCAGGGCTTTATGGGTGGTGAGCAACCAGATAAGGCGCGCGCGCTCTTCTTCGCGCAGTTTGACACTGTTCTTTTTAATAACCGGCATGACAATCCTGAATCGAAAGCGCCCTCTCATCCGGGCGGAATAGCCTTAAGCATAGCGCCAGGTGCTAAAAAAAGGCTCAACGGTGCGGTTGTTTGGATAAAAAAACGGCAACGCTCCCCGGTTCAGCAGGGAGCGTTGTTGTTACGCAGTGCGGGAAACGGCGTCGCGGGAGGCGAGCTGACGCTCTTCACCCTCCAGCTCGCTTAAGTGGCCGCTGCGCATCTCCAGCAGGCGATCGGCGTGTATGAAATAGTGATCGTCATGGCTGATGGCAAAGATGGTTTTGCCCATCTGCTGCATCAGCGGCAACAGTACCTGGTAGAAGTCGCGCCTGAAGTGCGGATCCTGATCTGCCGCCCACTCATCCAGCAGCAGAATATCGCGCTCTTCCGCCAGCGCCAGCAGCAGCGCGACGCGCTTCTTCTGCCCTTTCGACAGCTTCAGATTGAGGATTTTGCCGTTTTCCAGTTCCAGCTTGTGTGACATCTTTAACTGCTCCAGCCACTTCGCCACCAGCGCCGGATCGGCCTGCTGCCCTTCGGGGCCAAGCAGTTCATCAAACAGCCAGACATCGGTAAACACCGCCGAGAAGAGTTTGCGGTAATCTTCCGGTTTATCCTGCGCCATCGGTTTGCCATCCAGCAGGATCTCACCAGAGAGCGGCTGATAGAGGCCGGTCAGCAGCATCGCCAGCGTCGATTTGCCGCTGCCGTTACCGCCAATCAGAAACACCAGTTCGCCGCGCTTGAGGGTCATATTGATTGGCCCAATGGCAAAGTCGTTATCCTGATATTTAAAGGTGACGTCGCGCAGCTCAAGGGTTTGCCAGCCGGGGAAAGCCTGTGGGCGCGGGAACTCCGGGCGGTACGGTGCCAGCGCGAACTGCTTGAGTTTGCGAAACGCCACCTGGGCGGTGAGCAGCGTTGGCAGCGCGCCCACGGCGGAGAGCAGCGGCGTGCGCAAAAAGAGCAGCGTCAATGAGTAGGTCGCCGCGACATTGGTATTCGCCCAGCCCAGCCCGTTCGCCATCCAGAACACCAGGCCAATCGCGCCCAGCATCATAATGTTCGACCAGTTCACCGCGCTCAGGTGGAAGGTATCGGCGCGGATAATATGGTGGCGGTATTCGCGCGCATCCGGCAGGTACATCTTTTCAAACACATGCTCGGCGCGCTCGCGGTTAAGCGTAAGCTCTTTGCGCCCCTCAAGCACCGTCTGGAAATCGGTATACAGCTTATCTTCCGTCTCGCGCAGGGTCGCCATATGTTTATAGACGCGCGACACCAGCATAAACCCGCCCCAGATGGTCAGCGCCATCCAGATCACGGTGATCAGCAACATTTTACCGGAGAGCATGGCGAGATAGAGGCAGGAGCCAACGGTGAGAATAATCCCCTGCACCAGCTCCGGCAGGCGCACAAAGGCGATGGTGATATTACGCACATCGCTGGTCAGCCCGGCCAGCAGCGAGGCGCTGCCCAGCTGTTCGATGCGCTCGATCGGCGTATCCAGAAGACGCTTGATAAATTCGCTGCGCAGGCGATAGACAAAGTGGTGGCCCAGTGTCGTCAGCGCCAGCTGCGAGCCGAGGGTGACGGCCATTAACAGCAGCAGCAGGCCGAGGAACTCCGGCAGCACGGCAACAGAGAGATCGACAGATTCAATCAGGCGCTGGTTAATAAAGGCAATCAGCCCGATGCCCATTGCCGCGCTGGCAAGCGACAGCGCCAGTACCGCCACAAACGGCCAGCGATACTGCCGCCAGACAAGAAGGAGAAGTTCCATAAGCGTATCCGGTCAATAAAAACAGCCAGCAGTTTAAACGGCTACCTGTTTTCATCAAGAATAATTCTTATTTTTGTTCGCTATTGCCAGCCTGGCGGAAAGTGAGGTTATAGCGACACTCGCCGGTCAGCGGATGGTAGCCCGGCTTCAGCGGCGCAATGCCGTGATAAAAGAGGCGCGACTCCCCGCCCCATACCACCACATCGCCATGCTCCAGCAGCAGACGCTGTAGCGGATCGCTGCGTTTTAACCCGCCGAACTGGAAAACCGCTGGCAGGCCGAGCGAGACGGAGACAATCGGCGCACGTAGATCCGGTTCGTCCTTATCCTGATGCAGCGAGAGTTTGGCTCCCGGCGCATAGCGGTTGATAAGGCAAGCATCCGGGCGGAAATCGGGGTAACCAGCGGCGGCGCTTGCCGCGTTGCAGAGCGTCACAAAGGCCTGCGGCATGGCGGGCCACGGGCGCTGCGTCTGCGGATCGGCGGCATCGTAGAGATAGCCGCGCTTGTCCGTCGTCCAGCCAAGCTGCCCACAGTTGGTCATCGCAACGGACATGGTGTAACCGCCGGGGGTAACCATATGGCGCAGCGGCGAAACGCTGACCACATCGGCGATACCGCGCATCAGCGCCTCGCTGTGCGCAAGGGCAAAACGGCGCAGTACCACGGCACCCGGTGCCAGCGGCTCCTGCCACGGTTGTTCATCGGCAAACAGATCGAGCATCAGGTCTCCTGTTGATTAGCTTCGCGCGCCAGCAGCTGCGCTTTGCGCTCGGCACCCCAGCGGTAGCCGGAGAGCGCCCCGCTCTGGCGCACCACGCGGTGGCAGGGAACAATAACCGCCAGCTTATTCGCCCCACAGGCGCTGGCGACGGCTCTGACCGCACCGGGCTTGCCAATACTCTGCGCCAGTGCCTGGTAGCTGACCCTCTCCCCTGCCGGGATCTGACGCAGTGCCTGCCACACCTGCAACTGAAACGCGGTGCCGCGTAAATCGAGCGGCAGGTTAAAGGGCGAATCGGGTCTCTCTACATGCGCAATCACCTGCTGCACGCGCGCGGTAAATTGCGGATCATCTTCTGCCTGGCGGGCATGTGGAAACAGGTTACCGAGCTGCGCCAGTAACGCCTCATCACTTTCGGCCAGCAACACGGCGCAGATCCCGCGTTCACTCTCTGCCACCAGGCAGCGGCCGAGCGTACAATTTGTCAGGGTAAACCAGACCGGGCAGGACGAGCCGCCGCGGCGAAAGGCGCGGGCAGTCATCCCAAGAGCGGCATCTGCGTTTCGATAGTAGCTGCTGCTGTCCGGGAAGCCGGCGGCCAGCACCGCATCGGTAATGGTCTCACTCTTCGCCAGCGTTTCGCGTAAGCGCCGGGCACGAAATGCCTGCTGCAACGCTTTTGGCGTCACGCCGGTCACCGCTTTGAACAGCCGGTGAAAGTGATATGGGCTCATGACAGCCGCCGCGGCAAGCTCTGCCAGCGTGATGGGTTGATCCTGCTCCAGCAAACGGCACGCGGCAGCTATCTTCTCCAGCCGCTGCTGCTGCGGATGCGTTTTATCCGGCTGGCAGCGTTTGCAGGGACGAAAGCCCGCTTCCAGCGCGCTGGCAACATCTTTATAGAAGCGTACATTCTGGCGCAGGGCGCGCCGCGCTGTGCAGGAGGGGCGGCAAAAAATCGCCGTGGTCAGCACGGCAAAGACAAACTGACCGTCAGCGTTCGGGTCGCGCGCCAGCACCGCCTGCCAGCATTGATCATCGGTTAATGTCGCATTGTTCATCGCAGGCTCCTTATCTAATCTTAGCCTTACTGTGGCGGTTAGCACGCGCGCGAACACCCGCAATCTTGCGCTTTAATTTTTATCCTTCACCAGGAAGGCGGAGAACTGCGGCGACATCCAGGTCGTGAAGCCATCGCCCTCTTTCATGATCATCATCACCGCCAGCCCTTCGCGCGTCACCACCTCTTTCGCCCGCTCGGTGCCGAGCACCATCAGGCCGGTGTCCCAGGCATCTGCTTCCAGCGCAGTCGGCGAGATCACCGTCACCGACACCAGATTATGATTGATTGGCCGCCCGCTGCGCGGATCGATAACGTGGGAGATGCGTTTACCGTCCAGCTCATAGTAGTTGCGATAGCTGCCGGAGGTGCTGATACCGTGGCCATTAATATCGACCACCGCCTCGACGGCATTTTCGCGATCCGTTGGCTTCTGCACCGCTACACGCCACGGCAGCCCTTTACCATTCATCCCCCGGCTGACGAGCGCCCCGCCGACGGAAACCAGATAGCGGGCAATTCCCTCGCGTTCCATTAAATGCGACAGATGATCGGCGGCGTAACCTTCGCCAACCGTCGAAAGATCGACATAGAGATCGGGCAGATCTTTTTGCAGGAACTGTTCACCGGCGCGATTGATCACCGTGAGATGTTGCAGCCCGGTACGCGCTTTCGCCGCGTCGATCTGCGCCTGCGTTGGCGTCTTGATCGGCTGCTGATCCGGGCCAAAGCCCCATAAATTCACCAGCGGCCCAACGGTAATATCCATCACGCCATCGGTTTTTTTACCCACGCGCAGCGAGGTGGTGACAATATCCGCCATCGCTTCGCTGACCGGCCACGGCGCGGTGCTGCTGCTGCGGTTAAAGCGCATCAGCGCCGAATCTTTTTTCCAGGTCGACATCAGCCAGTCGTCGCCATCAAGCTGCGCCTGGATTTTCTTTTGCAGCGCTGTCGCCTGCTGCGGGGTGATATCCACCACGCTGACGCGCCATGAGGTGCCCATGGTTTTACCTTCGAGCACCGTCGGTGTAGCCTGGCTTGCCGTGTCGCAGCCGGCTAACAGAAAAAGTGCCGCCATCAGCGCGGCACGAAGAGAAGCGATCGCCATAGTTGTTATCTCCTTGCTGGCGCAAGCGTACACGAAAAAGGGATTTGCCCGAAACAGGCAATAAAAAAGGGGCCTTGCGGCCCCCTTCAATACGCGTTGTTGCGAACTTAGAACTGGTAAACCAGGCCCAGGCCAACAATGTCGTCGGTAGCAATACCGGCCGCGCGGGTAAAGGTGTTGTCGTCCAGCAGGTTGATTTTGTAATCAACATAGGTGGACATGTTTTTGTTGAAGTAGTAAGTCGCGCCAACATCAACATATTTCACCAGATCCTGGTCGCCGAAGTTAGCAGTACCGGTGTTGTTGGTGATGTCCTTACCTTTGGACTGCAGGTAAGCGATGGACGGACGCAGGCCGAAGTCGAACTGGTACTGTGCAACCACTTCGAAGTTCTGCGCTTTGTTAGCAAAACCGTAGATTTCGCTGGTGCTCTGAGAGTTACCAAAACGGGTTGCGTTATAGGACTGAGAGTATTGCGCTGCCAGGTAGATATTGTTGGCATCGTATTTCAGGCCGCCGCTGTAAACTTCAGCGCGGTCGCCCTGCCCATAAAGCGCAGGGTTGCCGAGTGCGTTCTGATCGGAAGTACGTTTGGAAGAAGAAAGCGCACCGCCGATGCTAAAGCCTTCGCCCAGATCGTAGGTCAGAGACGCGCCGTAGCCGTCTCCATTTTGGCGCAGTGTGCTGCGGCCCGTGTCGTTTTCACCGCTGACGCTGCCGTTTTTACCCTGGTACTGCAGAGCAAAGTTCAGGCCATCAACCAGACCGAAGAAGTCGGTGTTGCGGTAGGTTGCTACACCGTTAGCGCGCTGCTGCATGAAGTTATCCGCACCATAGGTGTCGCCGCCGAACTCCGGCAGAACGTCGGTCCAGGAGGTCACGTCATAGATGATGCCGTAGTTACGACCGTAATCGAAAGAACCGGTGTTAGCTACGCGGATACCTGCGAAGGCCAGACGGGTCCATGCCTGATCGCTCTCATTTTCTGAGCTGTTCGCCTGAACGTTGTATTCCCACTGACCGTAGCCGGTTACCTGATCGTTAACCTGGGTTTCGCCCTTAAAGCCAAAACGCACGTAGCTCTGATCGCCATCAGAACCCTTGTCGTCAGAAAAATAGTGCAGGCCGTCTACTTTGCCGTAGAGATCTAATTTGTTGCCGTTTTTATTATAAACTTCAGCCGCATTTGCTGCGCCCGCTACCAGCAGAGCCGGTACCAGGAGGGACAGAACTTTAACTTTCATTTTATTAACCCTCTGTTATATGCATTTTTATTGCCACTGCTTGCTGATTAACCCTCAAATCAGCTGGCGATTCATTGTGCGCAAAAATCAAAAATAATCCAACAGGAATATGATACGAAAACTTTGAAGATGTTTCATATCTAAAGCTAAATGTTTCCATTTGTAATTTTGCGGGAACTTTTTGAAAGCACTAAAAGCCAATAAATAAGAAAAACAGTGGGTGAAATACAGTTCTTTACTTATAAAAACAGCAGCTTACTAAAATTTAAAATGAGAGCACTGAATGCCAAACCGAAAGCAGAATTGGTGTCTAAAATAATCGACGCTATCATCATTAACTTTATTTATTACCGTCATTCGAATCTGAATGTCTGTTTACCCCTCTTCAAACCGGATGCTCTGCATTCGGTTTTTTTTTACCTTTCTTTACATCAGTTGATACTTAAGATTTATATAGTCGCCATTTGTAATGACTATTAATTAATCAATAATCGTACCAGAGTTGATCCTCAAACATATTTATAAAGTTAATATCTTGTTATTTCGTGCGATATTTTGCCAGCGAAACGGTAAATAGGACTACGGAGCGGCGTTTTTTTACGCCTTTGCTGCACTATGGGTACAGAATGCATATTCATGCACCCCCCAGGCATTTCCTGAAAAGAGAGTCTGGAAATTCACCCATTTACCGATATACTGCCTGCTGAACATTACTCTGCAGCACACTACCTTTACGCCCGCGGCCCACCAAACGCGACGCTAACGGCATGGCAGCAACATTGTCTCAGCGCAGGCTGAATATTTATCAGCCGTGTTGTCATAACGGGTTACACACACGAATGAGTCAATCGGACACAATGATTCCTGGCAAATTTTCCCTCATACCGGGCAACATTACCCGTTACTTCCTTTTATTGATTATTGTCCTGCTGGTCACCATGGGCGTGATGATTCAGAGCGCGGTCAACGCGTGGCTGAAGGACAAGAGTTATCAAATTGTTGATACCACCCATGCTATTCATAAGCGCATCGATATCTGGCGCTATGCGACCTGGCAGATTTACGACAACATCGCTGCTGCCCCCGCCTCCTCCGGCGAAGGCTTGCAGGAGACGCGTTTAAAGCAGGACGTTTACTACCTCGAAAAACCGCGCCGCAAGACGGAAGCGCTGATTTTCGGCTCCCATGACAGTTCGACGCTGGAGATGACCCAGCGTATTTCGACCTATCTTGATACGCTGTGGGGCGCGGAAACCGTGCCGTGGTCGATGTACTACCTTAACGGCCAGGATAACAGCATGATCCTGGTCTCGACGCTGCCGCTTAAAGATCTCACCTCCGGCTTTAAAGATTCGATGATCAGCAATATCGTCGATACCCGCCGCGCGGAGATGCTCCAGCAGGCGAACGCCCTAGATGAGCGCGAAAGCTTCTCCTCGCTGCGCCGTCTTGCCTGGCAGAATGGCCACTACTTTACGCTGCGCACCACCTTTAACCAGCCTGGCCATCTGGCGACCGTCGTCGCCTTCGATCTGCCGATCAACGATTTGATTCCGCCCGGCATGACGCTGGACAGCTTCCGCCTCGATCCCGATACCACGCCGGGTAGCGCACGCGCGCAGGATAAAGAGACCACCGATAGCGTCTCAGTAAACTTCAACAGTTCGCGTATTGAGATCTCCTCTGCGCTGAACGGCACCGGTTTACGCCTGGTGTGGCAAGTGCCGTTCGGCACCCTGCTGCTTGATACCCTGCAAAACGTTCTGCTGCCGCTGCTGCTGAATATTGGTCTGCTGGCGCTGGCACTGTTTGGTTACACCACCTTTCGCCAGATGCCAGGTCGCAAGAGCGATACGCTCGCGACGCCGGGCGCGAATAATGAACTGCGCGTGCTGCGCGCCTTTAATGAAGAGATTGTCTCCCTGCTGCCGCTGGGTCTGCTGGTTCACGATCAGGAAGCCAACCGCACGGTGCTGAGTAATAAAATTGCCGACCACCTGCTGCCGCATCTCAATTTGCAGAACATTACCGCGATGGCGGATCAGCACCAGGGCGTGATCCAGGCGACCATCAATAACGAGCTGTATGAGATCCGCCAGTTCCGCAGCCAGGTGGCGTCGCGTACGCAGATCTTTATTATTCGCGACCAGGATCGCGAAGTGCTGGTCAACAAGAAGCTCAAGCAGGCGCAACGGCTGTATGAGAAGAACCAGCAGGGCCGCGCGGCATTTATGAATAATCTCGCCGAAGCGCTCAAACAGCCGGTGAAAGCGCTGGCCAGTGACGCAGCGGCGATTGAGAGCAACGAGGCTAATCGCCTTGCCGATCACGCTGACCGGCTGGTGCAGTTGGTGGATGAACTTCAGCTGGCAAATATGCTGGAGAATGACACCTGGAAAGGCACCTCCTCCCTCTTCTCCATTCAGGATCTGATTGATGAAGTGGTGCCCGAAGTGCTGCCGGTGATCAAGCGTAAAGGGCTGCAACTGCTGATCAACAACCATCTTCCGGCCAATGAGGAGCGTCACGGCGATCGCGATGCGCTGCGTCGCATCATGCTGCTGCTGATTCAGTATGCGGTGACCACCACGCAGATGGGCAAAATCACCCTCGAAGTGAGCATGGACGAATCCGCAGACGACCGGCTGACCTTCCGCATTCTGGATACCGGCGTCGGCGTTAACGCCAGCGAAATTGATAATCTGCACTTCCCGTTCCTTAACGAAACGCAGGGCGATCAGTTTGGCAAGGCAAATGCCCTCACCTTCTGGCTTTGCGATCAGTTGGCCCGTAAACTGGGCGGACATCTCAATATTAAGGCGCGTGAAGATCTCGGCACCCGCTACTCTCTGCATGTGAAAATGGCCGTTCGCGCACAGCAGGGCGAGAGCGAAGAGAAATTGCTCGATGATGTGGTGGCGATGATTGATATTACGTCGAATGAAATTCGTAATATTGTGGTGCGTCAGCTGGAGAATTGGGGGGCGAGCTGCATTTCGCCCGATGAGCGATTATCTAATCAAGAATACGATCTCTTTTTAACAGATAATCCGTTAAATCTTACAGCTTCAGGATTGCTTTTAAGCGATGATGAGGTCGGCGTGCGGAAAATTGGTCCAGGCCAGTTGCGCGTCAATTTTAATATGAGTAATGCAATGCAGGGAGCAATATTGCAGCTCATTGAGGAGCAGCTGGCGCAGGAGGAAGTCACGGAGTCGCCTTTAGGCGGCGATGAGAATGCTGAACTCCATGCCAGCGGCTATTACGCGCTGTTTGTCGACACAGTTCCCGATGATGTTAAGAGGTTGTATACTGAATCGGCTTCGCGCGATTTCGCTGCGCTGGCACAGACGGCCCACCGCCTTAAGGGCGTGTTTGCCATGCTTAATCTGGTACCTGGTAAGCAGTTGTGTGAAACGCTGGAGCAATTAATTCGCGAGAGTGATGCTCCAGGCATAGAAAATTACATCAGCGACATTGACGCTTACGTCAAAAGCTTGCTGTAGCAAGGTAGCCTAATACATGAACAATATGAACGTAATTATTGCCGATGACCATCCGATTGTACTGTTCGGTATTCGCAAGTCACTTGAACAGATCGAATGGGTAAATGTAGTCGGTGAATTTGAAGACTCTACAGCGCTTATCAACAACCTGCCGAAACTTGAGGCCAATGTATTGATCACCGATCTGTCAATGCCGGGCGACAAATACGGCGATGGCATTACGCTGATCAAATACATCAAGCGCCACTTCCCGGCGCTGTCGATTATCGTGCTTACCATGAATAATAACCCGGCAATTCTCAGCGCCGTTCTGGATCTCGATATCGAAGGTATCGTACTGAAACAGGGCGCGCCGACCGATCTGCCGAAAGCGCTGGCGGCACTGCAAAAGGGTAAGAAGTTCACCCCGGAGAGTGTCTCCCGTCTGCTGGAGAAAATCAGCGCCGGTGGTTATGGCGATAAGCGCCTGTCACCGAAAGAGAGTGAAGTGCTGCGCCTGTTCGCAGAAGGTTTCCTGGTGACGGAGATTGCCAAGAAGCTGAACCGCAGCATTAAGACCATCAGCAGCCAGAAGAAATCAGCAATGATGAAACTGGGTGTCGATAACGATATCGCCCTGCTGAACTACCTCTCTTCCGTGACGCTCACCCAGACGGAAAAAGAGTAATCCCCGTAACCCCGGCACCCGCCGGGGTTCGTTTTTCTGCACTTTACTTCCTGCTTTTTCTCACCCGTGCGGCGTACGCAGCCAGCGTCTGCTTCAGCACATCCAGCGTTACCGGTTTCGACAGACAGCTATCCATACCCGACTCCAGACAGCGCTGCTTCTCTTCGGCCAGGGCGTTCGCCGTCACGCCGATCACCGGCAGCGTCAGCCCAAGCTGGCGAATGCGCTGCGTCAGGCGGTAACCATCCATATTCGGCATGTTCACGTCACTGAGCACAATATCGATCGGGTTCTTACTCAACACATTGAGCGCATCGACACCGTCATTGGCGGTTTTACACTGATAGCCAAGCGATCCCAGCTGATCGGCCAGCAGACGGCGGTTGATAGGATGATCGTCCACCACGAGGATCATCATATCCTCGTTATTCTCCATCTCGCCGGAATCAACTGCTAAGGCGCTTGCTGCCTGCGCCTCGGCCACCGGCACGCGATAGATGCGGCCCAGCAGCGCCAGCAGATCGTGCGGCGAAGCAACGCTGTGCAGCCACTCGCCCGGCGCGCGCTCAAGCGGAATACCAATATGGCGGCGGGAGAAGATGATCGCCGCGCGCCCGGTCCAGGGCTGCGGCAGCTCATCATCGGTGATCAGCGTATCCTGGTTGCCCAGCTCATGGCCGTCATACTGTTTAACCTGAATGCCGTTCCACTCCAGCAGGTTATGCAGATACGCAGAGAGCCAGGCATTGCGCACCGCCAGCCAGCAGCAGGTCTCCGCCAGTCCATCCACATCGGCCGGCACCGTTGGCACCGCGCTGTAGAGCGGAATGCGAATGGTAAACTGGCTGCCCATGCCCGGTTCGGTATCGACAGCGATATCGCCATCCATCATGTTGACCAGCTTTTCACAGATCGCCAGACCCAAACCGGTGCCCTGGAAGTTGCGCTGCACGCCGGTACCGACCTGGAAGAAGGGATCGAACAAGCGCACCACCTCTTTGCCGGGAATACCGACCCCGGTGTCACGCACACGAATGCTGAGATACTCCATATCACACTGCACATGCAGCACGATGCAGCCCATATCGGTGAACTTAATCGCATTACTTAACAGGTTGGAAATCACCTGTTGCAGGCGCATCGGATCGCCATTAATCGCCAGCGGCACATCCGGCTCGATAAAGCAGTAAAGCCCAAGCTGCTTGCGCACTACCAGCGGCAGATAGTTGGCGGTGATATGGCTCATCACTTCACGCGGCGAGAATTCACGCGGCTCGATTTTCAGCTGTTCAGACTCGATTTTCGAGAAGTCGAGAATGTCGCTGATGATCTTCAGCAACAGGCTCGAGGAGTTGTTCATCGCGGTTACTAACCGGTCGACACCTTTCGGCAACTCTTTGGTCTGCAACAGATCGAGGTTACCGATAATGCCGTACAGCGGCGTGCGCAGCTCATGGCTCACTGTCGCAAGGAACATCGACTTCGACTGGCTCGCCTGCTCTGCCGCCTGCGCCATCTCCTGTAATGACTCCTCCATTTTCACGCGGGCGGAGACATCCACCAGCACGCAGATCGCCACGTTCTCATTGCGATAGCGCGAATGCACAAAGCTGATTTGCAGGTTGGTGTTGTTGCTGGTTAACACATCAACAAAGTTAACCTGCTGCCCGCAGATAATTTGCGTCAGCCTTTGGCGATCCTCATGGGTCAGCATATTGAGGTAGTTATGCGCCAGCTCGTTACTCAGTATGTTGGTGCCATCCTGGGTTCGCAGGATACAGATCCCCACCGGCGCGGAGGCAACAATCTTACGGTTGAACTGCTCATGCTCTTCGAGCCGCTGCGCATCATTCTCCGCCGGGATAAAGATGCGCCGCTCATAGAGGCGCGCAAGGGTAAAGAGCGCCACGCCGACCAGCACATTAAGCAGCACGGCGTTGAGGATCAGCATGCGGATGCGCTCCAGCACCACGTCCACCGGCACAGAGTAAACCACGCTCAGGGAGGATGGCGGCAGCGTCTTCTTGAGGATCAGCTCGCGAAAACCGGAGGTGTAACCAAACCAGGAGCGCTCCTGCAGCCAGCGCGGATCGGCGGTAATGCCATTCTCCTGCCCGGTCAGCGAGAGCAAGGTATGACCATTCTCATCAAGGATGGTGACGCCCATCGGCAGCGTACCCGGCGTGAAGAAGTTCTCCATCCGGATCGACTGTTCGGTGCCGAGCAGCGCCTGCAGGCGGTTGCCGAGGTAGACCGGCGTCAGCGCGTAGAAATAGCCGATGCCCGGGCGCGGCCCCTGGCTCATCCAGTAGACGTTATTGCTGCGCTCATCCTGCGGCGCGTTACGGTATTTGACGATCCGCTCATGCAGGCTTTTTAGCGTGTCATCCCGCTCGACCGGCATATCACGCAGGCCGAAGTCGGCCATACAGAGGTTGTCGCTGCCAATCAGAAAGACGCGGTTCAGATCGTACGCGGCGGAGAAATTATCGCGCCAGTAACGCATAAACCACGCCAGCGACTCCAGCGAGCCGCGCCAGGCGCTGCCCATCGCAGAGCAATCGGAATCGGGAAAGAGCGGCAAGAAGGCCGGCACGTCAGTTTTATCGCCGCGGGAGCGCGACGTCAGGATGCCGTTGTCCGCCGTCAGGCGATTTTCAGCAATGTACTTCAGCTCCTTCATTACGTCAGAGGTGCGCTGAATATAGCGCTGCGCCTGATCGGAACTGAGGTTGAACTCCTGGCGGATCTCCGACTCTTTGTCATGCAGCGCATTAACGATGTAAAAGACGGAGAAAAAGGCAATTAACAGCCAGAGTAATAGCGCCAGCGCCCTGAACAGATAGCGGGAAACTTTCAGGGTACTGCGAAAAGAGACGAGGTATTTCAACCTGGGGAAACTCCGCCACAAGGAAGTTAAAAAAGAGTGTGCTTAAAGTAGCGATAAATCGCAGATGCCGCAAGGCAATGAAAAAGGGCCGGAAACCCGGCCCTTTGTAACGCGTTACTCGGCGTCTTCGTCGTCCGCCGCGTCGTCGTCAGTATCGACTTCCGGCGCGATGTCCTCATCGCCTTCCGCAACGCTGCCGTCGATGGAGTCAAGCTCTTCGTCATCTACCGGCTCAGCGACACGCTGCAGACCAACAACGTTTTCATCTTCCGCGGTGCGGATCAGGATCACGCCCTGGGTGTTACGACCCACCACGCTGATCTCCGACACGCGCGTACGCACCAGCGTACCGGCATCGGTGATCATCATGATCTGATCGCAATCATCGACCTGAACCGCGCCGACTACCGAACCGTTACGCTCGGTCACCTTGATGGAGATAACGCCCTGCGTACCACGAGATTTAGTCGGGTATTCCGCTCCTGCGGTACGTTTACCGTAACCGTTCTGCGTCACCGTCAGGATTGCGCCTTCACCGCGCGGCACGATCAGCGAAACTACGCTGTCTTTTTCCGCCAGGCGAATACCGCGCACGCCGGTCGCGGTACGACCCATCGCACGCACGGCGCTCTCTTTAAAGCGCACCACTTTCCCGGCGGCGGAGAAGAGCATCACGTCGTCGCTGCCGTCGGTCAGGTTCACGCCAATCAGCTCATCGCCTTCGTTCAGGTTGACGGCGATAATCCCCGCAGAGCGTGGACGGCTGAACTCGGTAAGCGCGGTTTTCTTCACGGTACCGCTGGCGGTCGCCATAAAGACGTTCACGCCCTCTTCATATTCACGTACCGGCAGAATGGCGGTAATACGCTCATTCGGCTCGAGCGGCAGCAGGTTGACGATCGGACGACCGCGCGCGCCACGGCTCGCTTCCGGCAGCTGGTAGACCTTCATCCAGTAGAGACGGCCACGGCTGGAGAAGCAGAGGATCGTGTCGTGGGTGTTGGCCACCAGCAGACGGTCGATGAAGTCCTCTTCTTTAATGCGCGCGGCAGATTTCCCTTTCCCGCCGCGACGCTGCGCTTCGTAATCGGTCAGCGGCTGATATTTCACGTAGCCCTGATGCGACAGCGTTACCACAACATCTTCCTGGTTGATCAGGTCTTCAATGTTGATATCTGCGGTGTTAGCGGTAATTTCGGTGCGGCGCTCGTCGCCAAACTGCTCGCGAACCAGCTCAAGCTCTTCGCGAATCACTTCCATCAGGCGCTCAGCGCTGCCGAGGATGTGCAGTAATTCAGCGATCTGCTCCAGCAGCTCTTTGTACTCTTCGAGCAGTTTTTCATGCTCAAGGCCGGTCAGTTTCTGCAGACGCAGATCCAGAATCGCCTGTGCCTGCTGTTCGGTCAGGTAGTATTTACCGTCACGAATGCCGAACTCCGGCTCCAGCCACTCAGGACGCGCGGCGTCATCACCGGCACGCTCGAGCATCGCAGAAACGTTGCCCAGATCCCACGGCTGCGCGATCAGGCCCGCTTTCGCTTCGGCCGGCGTCGGCGCACGACGGATCAGTTCAATGATCGGGTCGATATTCGCCAGTGCAACAGCAAGCGCTTCAAGGATGTGCGCGCGGTCACGGGCTTTACGCAGTTCGAAAATGGTACGGCGCGTCACCACTTCACGGCGGTGGCGCACAAACGCGGCCAGAATATCTTTCAGCGGCATGATCTTCGGCTGGCCATGGTGCAGCGCAACCATGTTGATACCGAAGGAGACCTGCAGCTGCGTCTGGGAGTAGAGGTTGTTCAGCACCACTTCGCCAACGGCGTCGCGCTTCACTTCAATCACGATGCGCATACCGTCTTTGTCAGACTCGTCGCGCAGCGCGCTGATACCTTCAACGCGTTTCTCTTTGACCAGCTCGGCAATCTTCTCGATCAGGCGCGCTTTGTTCACCTGGTAGGGAATTTCATGCACGATGATCGTTTCGCGGCCGTTTTTAGCGTCGGTTTCTACTTCCGCGCGGGCGCGAATATAGATTTTGCCGCGACCGGTGCGGTAGGCTTCTTCGATGCCACGGCGACCATTGATGATCGCGGCAGTCGGGAAGTCCGGCCCCGGAATATGGGTCATCAGCTCTTCAATGCTGATCTCTTCATTATCGATATAGGCCAGGCAGCCGTTGATCACTTCCGTCAGGTTGTGCGGCGGAATGTTGGTCGCCATACCGACAGCGATCCCGGAAGCGCCGTTAACCAGCAGGTTCGGGATCTTGGTTGGCATCACATCTGGGATTCGCTCAGTGCCGTCGTAGTTATCAACGTAATCGACGGTCTCTTTTTCCAGATCGGCCATCAGCTCATGGGCGATTTTCGCCAGGCGGATTTCCGTATAACGCATTGCCGCGGCGGAGTCGCCATCGATGGAACCGAAGTTCCCCTGGCCGTCGACCAGCATATAACGCAGCGAAAACGGCTGTGCCATACGAACAATGGTGTCATACACCGCGGAATCACCATGGGGATGGTACTTACCGATTACGTCACCAACGACACGGGCAGATTTTTTGTAGGCTTTATTCCAGTCATTGCCCAATACGTTCATGGCGTAAAGTACGCGACGGTGAACCGGTTTCAGGCCATCTCGGACATCCGGAAGCGCACGGCCAACAATGACCGACATCGCATAGTCCAGATAGGAGCTCTTCAGCTCTTCCTCGATGTTAACCGGTGTAATTTCTCTCGCAAGGTCGCTCATCTAACCGCTATCCCTCTACTGTATCCCGGATTCAAAGGTCGCAAATTATAACACAACCGGTTTGATACAGGTAAACCTATAACACCCCGGCAAAGGTTTATTCATGCCGTTGGCCTGATATACTCACAGGTCTTATTGAGAGAGGAGTAAATGCGCCCATGAATGCCGAAAAACCGTCGGTTACTCAGAACGTTGATCATGCAGAAATCGCCAAGTTTGAAGCCGTCGCTTCACGCTGGTGGGACACAGAAGGCGAATTTAAACCTTTACACCGTATTAACCCGCTGCGTCTGGGCTATATCGCCGAACACGCCGGCGGCCTGTTTGGCAAACGCGTGCTGGATGTCGGCTGCGGCGGCGGCATTCTCGCCGAGAGCATGGCCAAAGAGGGTGCGCAGGTGACCGGGCTGGATATGGGCGCGGAGCCGTTGCAGGTTGCGCGTCTGCACGCGCTGGAGTCGGGCGTGCAGGTTGACTACGTACAAGAGACGGTCGAAGAGCATGCCGAAAAACAGGCGCAGAGCTACGACGTCGTCACCTGTATGGAGATGCTGGAGCACGTGCCGGATCCGCAATCGGTAGTCAGAGCCTGCGCTAAGCTTGTGAAACCCGGCGGTCACGTCTTCTTCTCGACCATCAACCGTAACGGTAAAGCGTGGCTGATGGCGGTGGTTGGCGCGGAGTATGTGCTGCGCATGGTGCCGAAAGGCACGCACGACGCGAAGAAGTTTATCAAGCCTGCCGAACTGTTAACCTGGATCGACGATACGGTGTTACAGGAGCGTCACATCACCGGGTTACACTTTAACCCGCTGCTGAATAAGTTCACCCTCGGACCGGGTGTTGATGTTAACTATATGTTGCATACAACGGCGAAAAATCGCTAACGTCATGCGGTAATGTTATGAAGATTGCGCAGCCGCAAAACGCGCAATCTTCCCCGCCGATGAAGAAATCAGCATTCGATCAAAATTTCATTTTTTTTTTCAGATTATTGACAACCTCTGCAAGCCTTATGCGACGAGGACTTAGCGTTTATTACGCTTTCGCAACCTCAAGTTAACGTCAAAATCAACTCTTGTACTCAAAAGAATCCTTACTAGAATACTCACCATATAGCGTTTCTCTTATCGCAAACCCCCTATATATAGTATTTATCCACAGAGTTAGTCACAGTGCTGATTTGTGGATAATACGGGGGATACTTTTATTTCACGGACAGGTAAGCAAATGAATCAGAGTCTGCTGGTGACAAAGCGTGATGGTGGCACTGAGCGCATCAATCTCGACAAAATTCATCGAGTACTGGATTGGGCCGCAGAAGGGTTGAGCAACGTTTCCATCTCTCAGGTGGAGCTGCGTTCACATATTCAGTTTTACGACGGTATCAAAACCTCCGATATCCACGAGACCATTATTAAAGCCGCTGCGGACCTTATCTCCCGCGATGCGCCGGACTATCAGTACCTTGCCGCGCGCCTGGCGATTTTCCACCTGCGTAAAAAAGCTTACGGCCAGTTTGAACCGCCTGCGCTGTTCGACCACGTGAAGAACATGGTTGCGCTGGGTAAATACGATCATCATCTGCTGGAAGACTACAGCGAAGAAGAGTTCCAGCAGATGGACGGCTTTATTGATCACTGGCGTGATATGAACTTCTCCTACGCGGCCGTTAAGCAGCTGGAAGGGAAGTACCTGGTGCAGAACCGCGTGACCGGTGCGATCTACGAGAGCGCGCAGTTCCTCTACATTCTGGTTGCTGCCTGCCTCTTCTCCAACTACCCGCGCGAAACCCGTCTCGACTACGTGAAGCGTTTCTACGATGCGGTCTCGACCTTTAAAATTTCGCTGCCGACGCCGATCATGTCCGGCGTGCGTACGCCGACGCGTCAGTTCAGCTCCTGTGTACTGATCGAGTGCGGCGACAGCCTGGACTCCATCAACGCCACCTCCAGCGCGATTGTGAAATACGTTTCCCAGCGTGCCGGTATCGGCATCAACGCCGGTCGCATCCGTGCGCTGGGCAGCCCGATCCGCGGCGGTGAAGCGTTCCACACCGGCTGTGTGCCGTTCTACAAACACTTCCAGACGGCGGTGAAATCCTGCTCGCAGGGCGGCGTTCGCGGCGGCGCGGCGACCCTCTTCTACCCGATGTGGCATCTGGAAGTGGAAAGCCTGCTGGTGCTGAAGAACAACCGTGGCGTCGAAGGCAACCGCGTGCGTCATATGGACTACGGCGTACAGATCAACAAACTGATGTATACCCGTCTGCTGAAAGGTGAAGATATCACCCTGTTCAGCCCGTCCGACGTGCCGGGTCTGTATGATGCCTTCTTCGCCGATCAGGATGAGTTCGAGCGTCTGTATACGCAGTACGAAAAAGATGACTCCATCCGCAAGCAGCGTATTAAAGCGGTCGATCTCTTCTCACTGATGATGCAGGAACGCGCCTCTACCGGCCGTATCTACATCCAGAACGTCGACCACTGCAACACCCACAGCCCGTTCGACCCGGCTGTTGCGCCGGTGCGTCAGTCCAACCTGTGCCTTGAGATCGCCCTGCCGACCAAGCCACTGGAAGATGTTAACGATGAAAACGGCGAGATTGCGCTCTGCACGCTCTCTGCCTTTAACCTCGGTGCGATTAAGAGCCTCGACGAGCTGGAAGAGCTGGCAACACTGGCCGTACGCGCCCTCGACGCCCTGCTTGATTACCAGGATTATCCGATCCCGGCCGCAAAACGTGGCGCAATGGGTCGTCGTACCCTCGGTATTGGCGTGATCAACTTCGCCTACTGGCTGGCGAAAAACGGCAAGCGCTACTCCGACGGCAGCGCCAACAACCTGACGCACCAGACTTTCGAAGCAATTCAGTACTGGCTGCTGAAAGCCTCCAACGAGCTGGCGAAAGAGCAAGGCGCGTGCCCGTGGTTCAACGAAACCACTTACGCCAAAGGTATTCTGCCGATCGATACCTATAAAAAGGATCTCGACGGCATTACCAGCGAGCCGCTGCACTACAACTGGGAAGCGCTGCGTGACGATATCACCACGCACGGCCTGCGTAACTCGACGCTCTCTGCCCTGATGCCGTCTGAAACCTCGTCGCAGATCTCCAACGCCACCAACGGCATTGAGCCGCCGCGCGGCCACGTGAGCATCAAAGCGTCGAAAGATGGCATCCTGCGCCAGGTGGTGCCGGATTATGAAGAGCTGAAAGATGCCTACGAGCTGCTGTGGGAAATGCCGAACAATGACGGCTACCTGCAACTGGTCGGCATTATGCAGAAGTTTATCGATCAGTCGATTTCAGCGAACACCAACTACGATCCGACCCGCTTCCCGTCGGGCAAGGTGCCGATGCAGCAGCTGCTGAAAGACCTGCTGACCGCCTACAAATTTGGTGTGAAGACGCTCTACTATCAAAACACCCGCGACGGCGCGGAAGATGCGCAGGATGACCTGGTCCCTTCTATCCAGGACGATGGCTGCGAAAGCGGCGCATGTAAGATCTAACTAAGGGGCGGGGAAACCCGCCCTTTTTTTCGCAAGACAGGACTCACATTCATGGCATACACCACCTTTTCTCAGAAGAAAAACGATCAGCTGCTCGAGCCGATGTTCTTTGGCCAGCCGGTGAACGTGGCGCGCTACGACCAGCAAAAATATGACATCTTCGAAAAGCTGATCGAAAAGCAACTCTCCTTCTTCTGGCGTCCGGAAGAAGTTGATGTTTCCCGCGATCGCATCGACTTCCAGGCACTGCCGGAACATGAAAAGCATATCTTTATCAGCAACCTGAAGTATCAGACGCTGCTGGACTCGATTCAGGGCCGTAGCCCGAACGTCGCGCTGCTGCCGCTGATCTCCATTCCGGAGCTGGAAACCTGGGTGGAAACCTGGGCGTTTTCAGAAACCATTCACTCGCGCTCCTACACCCATATCATCCGCAATATCGTTAACGATCCGGCGGTGGTGTTTGACGATATCGTCACCAATGAGCAGATCCTCAAGCGTGCGGAAGGGATCTCCTCCTTCTATGACGAACTGATTGAGATGACCAACTACTGGCATCTGCTGGGTGAAGGCACCCATAGCGTGAACGGCAAAACCGTCACCATCAGCCTGCGCGAGCTGAAGAAGAAGCTCTATCTCTGCCTGATGAGCGTGAACGCGCTGGAAGCGATCCGCTTCTATGTCAGCTTCGCCTGCTCCTTCGCCTTCGCCGAACGCGAACTGATGGAAGGCAATGCCAAAATCATTCGCCTGATCGCCCGCGATGAAGCCCTGCACCTGACCGGCACCCAGCATATGCTGAACCTGCTGCGCTCCGGGGTTGACGATCCGGAGATGGCGGAGATTGCCGAAGAGTGCAAAAAAGAGTGCTATGACCTGTTTGTGCAGGCGGCGCAGCAGGAGAAAGAGTGGGCGGAGTACCTCTTCTCCGGCGGCTCAATGATTGGCCTGAACAAAGATATCCTCTGCCAGTATGTTGAGTACATCACCAACATCCGCATGCAGGCGGTGGGCCTTGACCTGCCATTCCAGACCCGCTCCAACCCGATTCCGTGGATCAACACCTGGCTGGTGTCCGATAACGTGCAGGTGGCGCCGCAGGAAGTGGAAGTGAGCTCCTACCTCGTCGGGCAGATCGATTCGCAGGTCGATACCGACGATCTGAGCAACTTCCAGCTGTGATGAGCCGGGTTACGCTCCGCCTTTCCGGCACGCATGTGCATTGCCAGGAAGAGCACCCTTCCCTGCTGGTGGCGCTGGAGTCCCAGCAGGTGGAAGTTGAATACCAGTGCCGTGAAGGCTACTGCGGCTCCTGCCGCTGTCGGCTGGTAGCAGGCCAGGTGGACTGGATTAGCGAGCCGCTGGCCTTTATCAACGAAGGGGAAATTTTGCCCTGCTGCTGCCGGGCGAAAGGCGATATTGAGATCGAGATGTAAAAAAATGCCGGGTGGCACTGCGTTTACCCGGCCTACATTTTCTGCAGACTCATCTTTTGTAGGCCTGATAAGCGAAGCGCCATCAGGCAATATGCCCACCATGACTGCACGCTCATCCCCCGTAGGCCTGATAAGCGAAGCGCCATCAGGCAACTTCACTTACCAGGCCCCACTTTTATTTCCGCTTTAAAAACTGCACCGCTTTATCGGGGAAATCGGTAAACAACCCGTCGACCCCGGCCTGGTGGTACAACACCTCATAAAGCTGATTCACATCGGTGGCATAGGGCGGAAGCTGATCGGCGCGCACCGTAAACGGGTGCACCTGCAAATGGCTGGCATGCGCCTCTTTCACCATCGCCGTTAACTGCACGTGACCCGGCTTCGAGCCGTCCGCCACCAGCATATGGTAATCAGGGCCGATACCATCCGCGTACTGCGCAATCTGCTTCATCGCGCCGGGTTTCAGCATCCAGTCATAATCGTAATTGATCCATTTGCCGTCCGGCTGCTTCTGCTGGGTCTCATTCCATTTGGTATAGGCAATCAGCTGCACCAGATTGAGATCCATCCCCATCTTAGGCTCAAGCTCATTTTTGATGCGCTTCAGCTCATCGGCGTCGAAACATTGCAGATAGACCTTATCTTTTTTGCTGCTGTAACCGTACTTCTTCAGCACCTCGAGGGTCGCCTTCGCAATATCCTTCCCTTCCTGATGGTGGAACCACGGGGCTTTGATCTCAGGGTAAATCCCGATATCTTTACCTGTCGAGTGGTTCAGCCCCTGCACAAACTCAATCTCCTCTTCAAAGGTATGAATGCGGAAATCGGACTTGCCCATCGGGAAACGGCCCGGGAAAACCTGCTCTTTCTTGCCGTTCTTTAACTCAAACCCTTCGCTGAATTTCAGCGAGCGGATCTCATCCAGGGTGAAATCGATGGCGTAATAACGGCCATCTTTGCGGGCACGGTCGGGAAAGCGCTCGGCAACATCGGTGACGCGATCGAGATAGTGGTCATGCAGCACCACCAGACGATCGTCTTTGGTCATCACCAGATCCTGCTCCAGATAATCGGCACCCTGGGCATAGGCCATCGCTTTGGCAGGCAGCGTATGCTCCGGCAGATAACCGCTGGCACCGCGATGAGCAATCACCAGTTTCTCCGCAGCCAGTGCCTGGCCTGCCATCAGGCCCGCCAGCAGCAGGCCTGTCGTAATGCGGCTAAAGGTCAATTTCATAACATCTCCTGTTATTGACGACGCGCAAGCACGTCAGCGTGATGGCGTTTTTCGCCAATCATCACCACGATCAGCAGCAGAACCGCTAACACGCTGCCACCAATCATCACCATGAAACCGCCGTCCCAGCCGAAGAAATCGACGGTATAGCCAACAATGGCGCTCGCCGCCACTGAACCACCAAGGTAGCCAAACAGGCCGGTAAAGCCCGCCGCAGTACCGGCCGCTTTTTTCGGTGCCAGCTCCAGCGCGTGCAGACCAATCAGCATCACCGGGCCGTAAATCAAAAAGCCAATAACGATCATGCAGGCCATATCGACGCCCGGGTTGCCCGCCGGGTTGAGCCAGTAAACGATGGTGGCGATGGTCACCAGCGTCATAAAGAAGACACCGGTCGCGCCGCGGTTCCCCTTAAAGACTTTGTCCGACATCCAGCCGCAGATCAGCGTGCCGGGAATACCCGCGTACTCATAGAGGAAGTAGGCCCAGGAGGATTTATCCAGCGCGAAGTGCTTCACCTCTTTCAGGTAGGTCGGTGACCAGTCGAGAATGCCGTAGCGCAGCAGATAGACAAAGACGTTAGCGATGGCGATATACCACAGCAGTTTGTTCGGCAGCACGTACTGCATAAAGATCTGCTTCGCCGTCAGCTCCTCTTCATGCTTGTCGCTGTAATCGTCCGGGTAGTCGTTTTTGTACTCTTCAATCGGCGGCAGGCCGCAGGATTGCGGCGTATCGCGCATCAGTGCGAAAGCGATAATCGCCACCAGAATGGCACCAAAGGCTGGCATATAGAGCGCCGCGTGCCAGTCGTTAAACCACGCCATCCCCAGCAGGAAGAGCAGCGGAGGCAGACCGCCGCCGACGTTATGGGCGCAGTTCCACACCGACACAATGCTGCCGCGCTCCTTCTGCGACCACCAGTGCACCATCGTGCGTCCGCACGGCGGCCAGCCCATCCCCTGGAACCAGCCGCAGAGAAACAGCAGCACAAACATCACGGCGATGCTGGAGGTGGCCCACGGCACAAAGCCCATAAACAGCATCACTGCTGCGGCCAGAATCAGACCAGCGGGCAGGAAAACGCGCGGATTCGAGCGATCCGACACCGAACCCATGATGAATTTCGAGAAGCCGTAGGCAATCGAGATCCCCGACAGCGCAAAGCCCAGATCCCCGCGCGAGAAGCCCTGCTCTACCAGATAGGGCATCGCCAGCGCAAAGTTCTTACGCACCAGGTAGTAGGCGGCGTAACCAAAGAAGATGCCCAAAAAGATTTGCCAGCGTAAGCGGCGGTACAGAGGATCAACCTGCGCGTCGGGCAGACGCGCCTGGTGGGGGGCGGGTTTGAAAATGCTCAACATAAACTGCCTCCGTGGCACGGTAAAAGTCATGACATCAGGCGTCATGAGTGAAAACGAAAGTTGCTTGAGTAGTTCGCGGCGGATTGTAGAGAAAGTTTTGACGAGAAAGAATGAAATGCCACATATAATGTTACAGAAATATGACAAAGCTCTAACTTCGTGCGGAAAAGTGCATTTCACTTTCGTTTCTTGTTCGTATATGCGCGATATCAAACAAACCACAGTAAGGGTATGGCTAAATGGTCGGTAAAGAACGTCGACCAGCCAGGAGACGACCGTGCCCTACTCAAACGACTACGATGTAATCATTATTGGCGGCGGTGCAACGGGTGCCGGTATCGCCCGTGATTGCGCCCTGCGCGGCCTGCGCGCTGTTCTGCTTGAACGCCACGACATTGCCACCGGAGCCACCGGCCGCAACCACGGTTTGCTGCACAGCGGCGCGCGTTATGCGGTGACCGACAATGAATCAGCGCGTGAATGCATCGCCGAAAACCAGATCCTCAAACGTATTGCCCGCCACTGTATTGAAGCGACCGACGGGCTGTTTATCACCCTGCCGGAAGACGATCTGAGCTACCAGTCACACTTCATTGCGGCCTGCACCCGCGCCGGGATTGCCGCGCAGGCCATTAGCCCACAGGAAGCGAGGCGCATGGAGCCGAGCGTCAACCCGCAGCTTATCGGCGCGGTACGCGTGCCGGACGGCACTGTCGATCCCTTCCGCCTGACCGCCAGCAATATGCTTGATGCCCGCGAGCACGGCGCGAAAATCCTCACCGGCCACGAAGTTTGCGGCCTGCTGCGCACGGGCGACACGGTATATGGCGTGCGTCTGCGCCATCTCGCCAGCGGTGAAATCCGCGATCTGCATGCCCCGGTAGTGGTTAACGCCGCCGGGATTTGGGGCCAGCGCATCGCGGAGTATGCCGATTTGCGCATTCGCATGTTCCCGGCAAAAGGCGCGCTGCTGATCCTCGATCACCGCATTAACCAGCATGTCATCAACCGCTGCCGCAAGCCTGCCGACGCCGATATTCTTGTGCCCGGCGACACCATTTCACTGATTGGTACCACTTCAACGCAGATTGATTATGCGGATATCGATAATGTGCGCGTCACGGCAGATGAGGTGGACATTCTGCTGCGCGAAGGGGAGAAACTGGCACCGGTAATGGGGCAGACGCGCATTCTGCGCGCCTATGCTGGCGTGCGTCCGCTGGTGGCGAGCGATGACGATCCCAGCGGGCGCAACGTCAGCCGCGGCATTGTGCTGCTCGACCACGCTGCGCGCGACGGGCTGGAGGGTTTTATCACTATTACCGGCGGCAAGCTGATGACCTACCGCCTGATGGCCGAGTGGGCAACGGATGCCGTCTGCCGCAAGCTCAACCATAACGTAGCCTGCACCACGGCGACAAAAGCATTGCCAGGATCGCTGGGTTCCCCGGGTGAGGCGCTGAAGAAGATCATCTCCCTGCCAACGCCGCTGCGCGGTTCAGCAGTCTACCGCCACGGCGATCGCGCCCCGGCGTGGCTCGCCAGCGACCGGCACAGCCGCAGCCTGGTGTGCGAGTGCGAAGCCGTCACCGCCGGGGAAGTGCAGTATGCGGTGGAAAACCTCAATGTCACCTCACTGCTCGATCTGCGCCGCCGCACCCGCGTCGGCATGGGCACCTGCCAGGGCGAGCTCTGCGCCTGCCGCGCCGCCGGGCAGCTTAACCGGCTGCACGTCACGCGCGACAACGAGGCGCGCAGGCAGCTGGCGGAGTTTCTGAACGAGCGCTGGAAGGGAATCAAACCCATCGCCTGGGGCGATGCGCTGCGTGAAAGCGAGTTTACCCGCTGGGTTTACCAGGGGCTGTGCGGGCTGGAGAAGGAGCACGATGATGAGATTTGATACGGTGATTATCGGCGGCGGGCTGGCGGGATTGCTGTGCGGCATTCGTCTGAGCGAGAGCGGCCAGCGCTGCGCGATTGTCAGCCGCGGGCAGAGCGCGCTCAGCTTCTCTTCCGGCTCTCTCGATCTGCTCTCCCGTCTGCCGGACGGCAAACCGGCCGGCACGCTGACAGAGTCCATTGCGCACCTGCAACACCACCACCCCGAACACCCTTATGCGCGGCTTAGCGTCGAGCGCGTGCGCCACTATGCGCAGCAAACTCAAACCCTGCTCGCCGACTGCGGGCTACAGATGCAGGGCGATGTCGATACGCCGCACCTGCGCGTCACACCGCTGGGCACTTATCGCCGCGCGTGGCTCAGCCCACAAGAGATTGCGTTGAAACCGCAGCCGGGGCTGCGCGTCGGCGTCGTTGGCATCAGCGGCTTTCTCGACTTTCAGCCCGAACTGGCGGTGGAAGCACTGCGCCAGCGCGGTATTGCTGCCGGGGCGGAAGAGATTGCGCTACCGCTTCTCGACACGCTTCGCGATAACCCGAGCGAATTTCGCGCTGTGACCATTGCGCGCCAACTCGATCGCCCTGAACACTACGCCGATCTCTGCGCCGTCCTGCGCCCGCTGAGTGCGCGGTATGAAATGCTGTGGCTTCCCGCCTGTTTTGGTCTGACAGACAGTACCGTTTTTGCCCGCCTCAGCGAGGAGCTCGCCTGCCCGCTGCGGCTGATCGCCACGCTGCCGCCTTCGGTGATGGGCATGCGCTTACAGCACGCCTTGCAGCAGCGGTTTACGCGCAGCGGCGGCAGCTGGATGCCGGGCGATGAGGTACTGCGCGCCGATATCAATCACGGCCAGGTAACGCAGCTCTGGACGCGCAAACATGACGATCTGCCGCTGCGCGCCCGCCATATCGTGCTGGCCAGCGGCAGCTTTTTCAGTAACGGGCTGGTCGCCGGGCGCGATCGCGTGCGCGAAGCGGTATTCAATCTCGATGTCCTGCAAAGCAACTCCCGCCGGGAGTGGTATGGCGACGATCTCTTTGCCCCGCAGCCGTGGCACCAGTTCGGTGTGCGCACCGATGAACAACTGCGCGGTCTGCGCGACGGGCAAGCGCTTGAAAATCTCTATGCGATCGGCTCGCTACTTGGCGGCTATGACGCCATCGCCCAGGGCTGCGGCGGCGGTGTTTGCGCCGTGACGGCGCTGCATGCGGCGCAGCAGATCCTCGCTCAGGGAGGAAAACCCTAATGCACACCTCTTTCGAAAGCTGTATTAAATGTACCGCCTGCACCACCGCCTGCCCGGTAAGCCGGGTCAATCCCGCTTATCCCGGGCCGAAACAGGCCGGGCCGGATGGCGAGCGGCTACGGCTGAAAGATGCCGCGCTGTATGACGAAGCGCTGAAATATTGCACCAACTGTAAGCGCTGCGAAACCGCCTGCCCGTCCGGGGTGAAAATTGGCGATCTGATCCAGCGCGCCCGCGCGCAGCATGGGGCAAAACCGCTCTCAGTGCGTAACGCCATTCTCAGCCATACGGATCTGATGGGTACCCTGTCGACGCCTCTCGCGCCGCTGGTCAACGCCGCGACATCCCTTAAGCCGGTGCGCCAGTTGCTGGATAAAGCGTTAAAAATCGATCACCACCGCACGCTGCCGAAATACGCCCGCGGCGGCACGTTTCGCCACTGGTATCGCAGCGTGGCGGCGCAGCAGCGCGCCTATGGCGAGCAGGTGGCGTTTTTCCATGGCTGCTATGTCAATTACAACCATCCGCAGCTAGGGAAAGACCTGATCCGCGTGCTGAACCAGATGGGCATTGGCGTGCAGTTACTGCAGCGTGAGAAGTGTTGCGGCGTCCCGCTGATCGCCAACGGCTACTTCGCTAAGGCGAAAAAGCAGGCGCAGTTCAACCTCAGCGCATTAGAGCAGGCGATTGGCATGGATGGAATGCAGGTGCTCGCCACCTCCTCCACCTGCGCCTTCACCCTGCGCGACGAGTATCCACATCTGCTGGAGGTCGATAACAGCCACCTGCGCTCGCACATCGATTTAGCCACCCGCTGGATCTGGCGACAGCTCGATGAGGGGCATACGCTGCGGCTGAGGGAGATGCCGCTGAAAGTGGTTTATCACACGCCGTGTCATATGGAGAAGATGGGCTGGACGCACTACACGCTGGATCTGCTGCGGCGCATTCCGGGGCTGGAGCTGACGGTGCTGGACTCAGCCTGTTGCGGCATCGCGGGCACCTACGGTTTTAAGCGGGAGAACTACGCCACCTCACAGGCCATTGGCGCACCGCTGTTTGCACAAATTGACGCCAGCGGCGCGGATCTGGTGGTGACGGATTGTGAGACCTGCAAATGGCAGATTGAGATGTCCACCGGCAAACCCTGCGAACATCCCATTACGTTGCTGGCGCGGGCACTAGGCTAACGCCAGCGCCTCTCCTGCTGGCTTATTCCACGGCGAGAGTTTCAACCACCGCTATCCAGCCGTGATCGCTGGCGATATCTTTGCCCGCCAGCCAGCGGCGCAGGATATTGAGTGCCAGCATTGCGCAGACTTCCTGGCGCACCGCCAGGCTGTGGCGGCTACTGTTGAACTTCACCCGCAGCGCGCGGGTGCCTTCCGGCGTCGCCAGCGCAAAGTTGAGATGATCCTCTTCCAGCCCGGTGACGGTTAACGCCAGCCCGGCGAGATGCCGGTTGCGTGACTCGGTTGTCCAGCGCGCGGTTTGTGCCAGCGCCTCGGCCTGCGACGGCAGCACTTCACTGGCGAGCAGCGGCGCACCGGCGCGGGAGAGTTGCAAGGCGATAAGCCCGCTGGTGAACTGCTCGCTCAGGGTCAGGCTCAGCTGGCGCTCGCGCAGCGCGGCGGCAATCGCGGCCGGTAACCCCTCGGTACCTTCAAAAATCAGGCTTTTCCCCGCCACTTTTTTCACTTCCGGCCACAGCGCTTCCATCGCCGTACGCTGCTCCGCCGGGCCGGTCAATTTCAGTTCGATAATCGGCATCGATGAGCGGTAACCCATCACCACGCCGGGCGGCAGATCGAGATGCTGGAGTTTTTCTGCCAGATCGCTCTCGGAGCGACCAAAGGTGGTCAAACGCAGGCAGACCGGCGGCTGCGGCAGAGTGAAACGCTCGCGCAGACGCGGCAGGATCTCCTGCTCAACCATCACTTTAAATTCTGAGGGAACGCCGGGGGTAAAGAACATCAGGCAGCGGTTGAACTGCAATGCAAACCCGCAGGCGGTGCCAACCGGGTTATCGACCAGCTCGGCGCTGGCGGGGATCTCCGCCTGCTTGCGGTTGCTGGGGGCCATTACGCGGCCGCGATCGGTAAAAAAGCGCTCCATCTGCTTAAGCCACGCTTCGTGCAGCACCAGCGTTTCGCCTTTGGCGGTGGCCGCTGCCAGCGCGCTCAAATCATCGCTGGTCGGCCCAAGACCGCCGTTGACGATCAGCACATCGGCCTGTTCGCTGCGCTCGCGCAAAATCGCAATTAAATCGTCGAGGTTATCGCCAACGGTGTGGCGGCGCGTTAACGGCAACCCCTGGTTAAAAAATACGTCGGCCAGCCAGGCCGCATTGGTATCGACAATCTGGCCATGCAGCACTTCATCGCCGGTCGATAACATCTCCACATTTAACATCGTTCGCTCCTGCAATCGGGGTTGAAACACTATAGCGCATGCGCAGACTAAAGAGGGGGAAACGGGCGCGGCGGCTGCCGCGCCGGGGGATCAGAAGCTGGCGCTGGCGCCGAGATAAGGACCATCCGCAACGATGCTGTCGCGGCGGCCATCTTTGCCTGCCATCTCAATGTAGCGATAACCGGCTTCGACGGTGAACGGGCGCATAATGGTATAACGCGCACCGGCTTTGGCTTCCTGGTACTCTTTGACGCCGCTTGAGAGCGAGTCCGGAGAGTAGTAATACTCGCCGAAAATGTTGAAGCTGCGCGCGATCTCCCACTGCAAACCGCCGCCGACAGCAATGGCGTAGCCTTCGCTGCCCTCATCCGGGTTCAGGTAGATGCCTTTACCACCAACGGTTGCCAGGAACGGCCCGAGCGGCAGGTTGTAACCAAGCCCAAGGCTTGCGGTATCACCATCATCTTCGCTATGCGCCCAGTTACCGCTGACCGCGATACCGCTGGTTTCGGTTCCCAGACCGAAACCGAGGCTGCTGTAATCTTTACCAATCTGTCCATTCAGGCTAATCGCCTGCGCACCGGCGGAGGCCAGCAACACGCCAGCACATCCTAATAGAGCTAACTTTTTCATTTTCACGTTCCGCACGAAACGGGGCAGCGCCCCAAAGCGTCTGATTGTACGCTTATTTTCCCGGCAGAAGAACGTCTAATAGCGTGCGCGGCCTGAGGCAAACACGCTTTCGGGGCTAAGGGATAAAAGCCTGGCGCTGGGGAGTTCAGTGGCGGGCCTTCTCTACCATCTCAACCGGAATACCGGTCAGGGAGGCCACAACGTCAGGCTCCATCCCCTTTTCCAGCATCACTTTCGCGATGCGCATCGCCTCCTGCTGAACGCCTTCGGCTCGCCCCTGAGCCAGACCTTTAACCAGCCCCTCCTCACGAAGATATTGTGCAATGTTCATTAACGTCTCCTTCTGCTGCTGATCCACTGTCTGGCTGGCCATGGCGGTCAAAAGCGTTGCCGGATCGGCGGTGTGCCCGGCCTGTAACAGGTAGTGCAGCAACGCTTTCAACTGCGGGTTGCCAGTGTATCCCAGCGCCAGCAGGCTGACCAGTTGCTCCCTGAGCTCCAGCATATCCCGCTGACGCACATGTTTTTGCAGGAGTTCGAGCATCGCAATCCGCCGATGTTGCGCGATTTCAGCGTCGGGTATCTGCGAGACATCGATCAGAGGAAAGGTCTGCGTATAGAGCGCTTCAGCCTGTTGAGATAATGGAAATCTGTCGAGCCAGCGCAGTGACCACGGGTAGGGGGTTACCCGTCCATGATAGAACAACACCGGGATCACTAGCGGCAGTTCGGTATGTCCTTTATCAAGATGGCGCTGCATAGCCGCTATGGCATAGCGCATCAGGCGAAAGGCCATATTCTTATCTGGTGAGCTTTGATGCTCCACCAATGCATAGAGATAACCGTCGCCAGAGGGGGTTTTAAGAGAGTAGAGAATATCGGAGTAGCAATAACGCAGATTCTCCTCAACAAAGCTGCCCGACTCGAGATGCAAAGTATTCAGATCACACAGCGCCAGTAAACGCTTCGGTAGATGGATTTCGAAAAAGTCACGCGCCGTTTCCGCATGTGACAGTAATTTGCGAAACACCGCATCATGCGGTGCAGATGATGAAGATGTGCCCATAGCTCTCCCTGCTTTAGCCTGTCGGGCGCAAATTAGCACACTCTGAGCGCGTGTCAGCCGTCGGTTTTCGCTCTGTCGAGGCAGCTCGCAAAAAGAGTTGCGGCACTAGCGCTGCTGCTGGTTCACCCATGTTTGCAGGGCGCGGCGGGAGATTTTGATGCCGCCGTTTTTCAGCTCCTCTGGCAAAGGCAGCCAGCGCACCGGCTGTTGAAAACGCGCCAGCTTATCCGCCGCCCAGTGGCTTAGAGCCGCGACATTGACTTCGCTTTCGCACTCAATTACCGCGACAGGGCGCTGACCAAATTCCACATCATCAACCGGTACCACAAACACCTGCTGCACCTGCGGATGACGGGCGATGGCGCGCTCTACCTCTTCAGGCTGAATGCCTTCGCCACCGCTGAAAAAGAGGTTATCCAGCCGCCCGTGCAGAGTAAGCCGCCCTTCATGCAGCGTGCCGCGATCGCGGGTGGCAAACCAGCCTGCATCATTAAGCAGCGGCAGCAAGGCGCCGTTGCGCCAGTAACCTGTGGCGAGGCTCTCTGCACGCAACCACACCTCGTCGCCGACAATTTTCACCTCACGCCCCGGCAACGCATAACCGACATCCGGCGCGCCGTCGGCCTCTTTCGCACACACCGTTGAGGCAAACTCCGTCAAACCATATCCGCACCAGCAGCGGATGCCGCGCTCGCGCGCCTGTTCGGTCAGCTCTACCGGAATGGCTGCGCCGCCGAGCAGCACCGCTTTCAACGACAGCGGGGTATTCTCATTGAGCAGGCGCCAAAGCTGCGTCGGCACCAGCGACGCATGGCTGCAACCGCGCAGCGCCTGATCGAGCGGCAGCTTGTCGCGCACCGTCATGCGCGCGCCCGCCAACAGCCAGCGCCACAAAATGCCCTGCCCCGAGACATGAAACAGCGGCAGCGAAAGCAGCCAGTCATCATCCTTATTAAAGGGGATCAATGCGAGCACGCCCTGCGCACTCGCCAGATGGGCGGCGCAGGTATGCACCGCCGCTTTCGGCAAACCGGTTGAGCCGGAGGTGAGCGTCATCGACGCCAGCCGCTGCGGCTGCCATGCAACCGCATGCTCACCCGGCGCTTGCGCACAGCGCAGAGGGATAAAATCGTGCGCCAGCGGCGCGGGGGTGAGATCGAGGGCGAAGCGCAGGGTCATGGCGGGCAGCAGCGCATCCAGCAAGGCGACGGGAAGCTGCGGATTGATCGGTAATACCCGCGCGCCGCACTGCAACAGGGCCAGCCAGGCGAGCACCGTCTGCGGCTGGTTGCGCGCACGCAGCATCACGCCATCACCCACGCCAACGCCCTGGCGGGCAAAGCTGCTTGCCAGCGCATCCACCTCGTCACAAAGCTGCTGCCAGGTGAGGGTGTGCTGGCCTGAGCGCAGCGCAGGTTGATCGCCGCGCTGCTCGCGCCAGTATCGCCACGGCCAGTCAGGGAAAATCATAGTAACGCGTCCAGTTCCGCCGCCGCGATACAGGGCAGTTCGCTGCCGGGCCAGCGGCGAACCAGCTGCGCGGTCATCAACTGCAACGTATCAAGGCCAGGCACGGTACCGGGCGTCAGCCAGGCGGCAATCCGCGCCAGTTGCGTTAGCCCGAAGCTCGACTCCAGAGAGGAGCTGATCACCGCCGTCAAGCCGAGCGCATGTGCCGCCGCGACCTGCTGCGCCACTTTTTGCAGGCTGCCGGTGAGGGTCGGCTTGATCACCACCGCGCTGACGCCCGGCTGCGGCGTAAAGGTGAAATCCGCCTCGCGCAGGCTCTCATCCCAGGCGATGGCGATGCCGGTCTCCTCAGCAAAGGCCAGCGATGCTTCGCGGCTCTGGCACGGCTCTTCCAGAAAAGCGATGCGTGGGCGGTTGGCAGGTGCAACATATTTAGCGAACTGGCGAGCTTTCAGCGGCGTCCAGGCGCGATTGGCATCCAGACGCAGGCGCAGATCGGGAATCGACTCCAGCAGCAGATTAACCACCATGCCGTCGCGCACCGCTTCGTAAAGGCCTACTTTCACCTTCGCCAGCTTCTCGCCGGACAGTGCGCCAAGTGCGGCAAACAGCTCATCGGGATCGCCGGTACAGAGCATCGCCGCACGGTAATCGGCAGGCTGCGGCAACTCCCCTGCCAGTTCAGCCAGCGCACAGCTCAGGCCAAAGGCCGCGCTGGGTTGAGATGGCAGCGCGGGTGACGCGCCGTCACGCCAGGCCTGCACCCACGCCATCACCGCAGGCTGCACCTCATCAAGCGTCTCAACGCTGAACCCCGGCAGAGGGGTAATCTCGCCCCACCCTTCGCCGCCGTTTTCCTGCAGCCGGATAAAGAGCCCGTCCCGGGTTTTCAGCCGACGCTCGCGCAGCACCACGCCTGCATCCAGCGGGATCTGCCAGCGGTAGATCTGCGCCTGGCGCATTACGGGTTCCGTTTAAATTTGCTGAAGTCAGGCTGGCGCTTCTGGTTGAAGGCGTTGCGACCTTCCTGACCCTCTTCGGTCATATAGAAGAGCATGGTGGCGTTGCCCGCCAGCTCCTGCAGCCCGGCCTGACCGTCGCAGTCGGCGTTCAGCGCCGCTTTCAGACAGCGCAGCGCCATCGGGCTGTTCTGCAACATTTCACGGCACCAGCGCACGGTCTCTTTTTCCAGATCCGCTAACGGCACCACGGTGTTGACCAGCCCCATATCCAGCGCCTGCTGCGCATCGTACTGGCGGCAAAGGAACCAGATTTCGCGCGCTTTCTTCTGGCCGACAATGCGCGCCATGTAGGACGCGCCCCAGCCGCCGTCGAAGGAGCCGACTTTCGGGCCGGTCTGGCCGAAAATCGCGTTTTCCGCCGCGATAGTGAGATCGCACATCATATGCAGCACATGGCCGCCGCCGATGGAGTAGCCCGCTACCATCGCCACCACCGGTTTCGGGCAGGTGCGGATCTGGCGCTGAAAATCGAGGACGTTGAGGTGATGCACGCCGGAGTCATCCTGGTAGCCGCCGTAATCGCCGCGCACCTTCTGATCGCCGCCTGCGCAGAAGGCTTTATCACCTTCACCGGTCAGGATAATCACCCCGATATTGTCGTCATAGCGCGCATCGGCCAGCGCCTGAATCATCTCTTTTACCGTCACAGGACGAAACGCGTTGCGCACTTCCGGGCGGTTGATAGTGATTTTGGCGATGCCGTCAGCGGATTTTTGATAGCGGATATCGCTAAAACCTTCGGAGCAGTCGTGCCACTCAACGGCGGCGTAGAGTTCTTTTTCATCAGGGTAGATCATGGTCGGTCCTTAATCTCAAGAGGCAGAATTCGCGCCAGCAGGGCAGCAACGGCCGTGGGATTCTCCCGGTGCGCGTTGTGCCCGGCGGCTGGAATGGCGTAACAGTGGCGTGCGACTTCGCTCGCCAGCGCGCGAAACTTACGGTCATGTTCGCCAAAGAAATAGTGAACGGGAAAAGTGGCGTCACGCAGCGCCGCACGCAGATCGGGCTGGCGGCCAAGCGACGTTGCCGCCAGCATCTGCGCCAGCGCGTTGCCGTCATTGTGGCTACGCAGCGCAACCAGCATCGCACGTTCGGTTTCCGTCAGCGCGGCAAATACCGACTGACGATACCAGGCGTCAAACACCTCGCTGAGCGGCTGGTGGCGCAGGCGCTGACACCACGCTTCATCAGCCTCCAGCCTTGCGGCACGCGCCTGCTCATCGGCAAGTCCTGGGTGCCCGCCTTCGATAATGATGCCCTGTAGCCCCGTTGGCTGCTGGCAAGCGTGAAACATCGCAATGCGGCCGCCGAGGGAGTACCCCACCAGCCAGTAGTTCAGTATGTTGTAACGACTAAGCGTCGATCGCAGCAGCGCATCCATCCCGGTAAAGGAGTCAACAGAGGTTGTGGCTGACGCGCCGTGGCCCGGCAAATCGAGATAGAGACGCGGGAAATCCGCAAGCGCTGCGCCGACGGGCTGCCATTCGCGGCCATCACCGGAAAAACCGTGCAGAAACACCAGCCACGGCAACGGCTGCCGACCAGAGTGGATCTCTGCATGCAAACTCATAGCTGGCTGACCTGCGCGACAAGGTTTTGCAGGGTCTGTGCGCCGTCGGTCTCGTTTACCACCACTTCAATCACCGTCGCGCCTGGCTTCTGCCAGGCCTCGCTCAGCGCCTGCTCCAGCTGCGCCCAACTCTCCGGGCGGTGATAAGGAAGCTCAAACATCGCGGCAGCATGATCGAAATGGACATTTTGCGGCATCAGATAGAAGCGCTCGCGCTCGGCGGGCGGCGTCGGTAACAGGGAGAAGATCTGCCCGCCGTTGTTATTGACCACCAGCAGCACAAAGGGCGCGGAGGCCTGGCGCAGCAGTGCGAGAGCGTTAAGATCGTAGAGCGCAGAGAGATCGCCGACGATAGCCAGCGTCGGGCGCGCGGTGGCCCGCTGCACCCCGGCCGCGGTCGAGAGCAGGCCATCAATGCCGCTCGCGCCGCGGTTGCTGTAGACCGGATAACCTGCCGGCAACTGCGCCAGCGCATCCACCAGCCGGACTACCAGGCTGTTGCCGAGAAAAAGCTGACCCTGAGGCGGTAAATAGTCGCTAATACGGTGTGCGAGCTGCGCTTCGCCGAAATTCTCACGCTGTAGACGCACCTGCTCCCAGGCAAGCGCTGCGAGCGAGGTAAGCTTTTCGCACCATGGCGCGCGGGGTTCAGCCGGATGCAGCGCCAGCCAGCCGCCCACATCCGCCACTAAACGACGGCCACGATGATGCGCCGGATCGAGCCTGCCGGGGAGGTTATCAATCAGCCAGTACTCTTGCGGCGCGCAGGTCGCCTGCCACTGTAAAAGACGTTTTCCGGTCAGGCTGCTGCCAAATTGCAGCACAATCTGCGCCTCGCTGAGCGCCTCAACGGCCTGGCTATTAGCAAGCCAGAGATCGGCGCAGGGCAGCGGCTGCCCGGTTTGCGATAACACATCGCCAATCAGCGGCCAGCCGAGGGTTTTCGCCCACTCCGCCAGCTTGCGTCCTTCGGTTGCACTCATGCGTCCGGCGATCACAACGCCGCGTTTTTGCCGCCAGGAGAACCAGTCCCGCTCCCGGTTAATGCCGCACGGCGCGGACGCCTGTAGCCAGGGCTTATCATCCTGCCACCAGTCGCCTAACGCCTGCTGCCAGCCAAGACCGGTCTCATCCATTTCGCCATACAGCGGCTCGGCAAACGGGCAGTTAATATGCACTGCCCCGCCCTGCAATGTGCCCAACACATTATCAATCGTCGAGACCAGCCAGCGCGCCGGGATATCCTGTGACGGGCGCGGTAAGGCGATGGCCTCTGTCGGATGGGAAGCAAAGATGCCGGGCTGGCGAATCGCCTGATTAGCACCGCAATCAATCAGCTCCGGCGGGCGATCCGCCGTCAGCAATATCAATTTTTCGCCGGTCAGCCCCGCTTCAATCAGCGCCGGATAGAGGTTCGCCACGGCGGTACCGGAGGTGACGATCACCGCCACCGGTTCATGGCTCGCTTTCGCCAGCCCGAGCGCAAGATGGCCCAGCCCGCGCTCATCAAAATGGGTGTGATGAATGAATGCGCGGTTTTCGGCGGCGGCAAGCGTCAGCGGCGTCGAACGGGAGCCTGGCGCAATGCAGATATGCCTGACGCCGTGGCGCGTTAAGGCTTCCAGAATCACCGCGGCCCAGCGTCGGTTGAATGAGCTAATCGACATGAATTTGTCCGGTATCAATATTGGGACTAAGTATAAATTTTCTGAAATGATTAGTTTTTGATATAGGTCGTCTATGGGTGCGTCTGTAGCAACAACGATCGCAGCCCGGCGGCTTTATTATCGATCTCCTGCCACTCCTGCTCAGCGTCGGAACCGGGCACAATGCCCGCCCCGGCATAGAGCCGCACCGTCTCGCCGCTCACCTTCGCCGAGCGCAGCGCCACGCAGAACTCACTCTGCTTACGCGACAGGTAACCTGCCGACCCGGCGTACCACTCGCGGGCAAAGGGTTCGTGACGGGCGATAAAAAGCCGGGCTTCAGGGCGCGGTAAACCCGCCACTGCCGCGGTCGGCTGGAGCAGGTCTAAACAGAGGGCATCGTCCGCCACCCGCAGATCGCTCCAGATACAGCGGCGTAAATGCTGCACTTTACGCAGCCGCACCACCTGCGGCGGCAGCACATCCAGCGCGCCGGTCTGCTGCTGCAAACGCTGGCAGATATCCTCCACCACCAGCATATTTTCACGCTGGTTTTTATCGTCACTCATCAACCATGCTGCCCGCTGCTGCGCTTGTGCATCGTCATCATGATTTGCCACCGTCCCGGCCAGCGCTTCGGTGCGCAGCGCTACGCCGCGTCGCCGCCACAGACGTTCAGGGGTCGATCCGAGAAAGGCGGTCTGGTCGTTGAAACGATAGAGAAAGTGGAAGCAGTGAAGGTTGAGACGGCGGCTGGCGGCCATCAGCGCGCCAGCATTAATTGGCGCATCGAAGCGGTAATCGGTGGCGCGGGCGAGCACCACTTTATCCAGCTCGCCGCGCTGTAAGGTTTCAAGTGCCTGGCTTATCAGCGTCTCCCACCCTTCGCGCGTCGGGAAGTGCTGCTGCTCAACGCAGTGCGGCGGGCTCATGACCAGCGGAGTAGCAGGCGAAAGTGCGTTGAGAAAATCGGCAGCAACCTGTGCATCTTCACGCAGCGAGGTGGCGCTAAAGAGATAGAGGCGCAGCATCGCTTTGCCCCCTTCGCGCCGCCATTCGAGACGGGGTAAAAAGAGCGCACCTTCACTCGGCTCAAAGGCATTCAGCCCCCAGACGCGCACATCATCGGGCCAGGCCTGTAAATGCTGCTGCGCCTCAACGAGAGAGGTAAACGCGCGAAGTGCGCCAAGGGCGGCCGCTTCATCATCGCCGCTGCGCTGCTGCCAGTAGAATTGCGGGAAAACATGCTGGGCACAAAGCCATGTCAGGGGGTCGAATGCGTTGTTTAGCGGGAAGGGAACGTCAAAGAGGGTAAAACCAGGGGTATCAGGAAACGTGTCGGCAAGACGCTGGTGTAAAACGCCAAGCGCAGAGGACAGAGAAAACATGCGAACCCCTCCCGGAAAAACGGCACGGTTTTAAAAACCACACAGTATACGGGGTACTACGATGAATAGCAGTACCCCCTTCCAGGGAGGGGAGATAAAGTTTAGCGACGGGCTAACAGCAGACCGAGCACCAGACCTACAGCCGCACCAGCGCCAACGCCCTGCCACGGTTTTTCGTGCACATAGTCATCGGCACGGTAAACCGCTTTTTTCGCACGATAGTAGTAGGTATCAGACGCGCTGCTGACGCGGTTTTTCACATCATGCAGCGCCTGTTCGGCACGTGCTTTCAGCTCAATGTACTTCTGGTCAGCGGGATCGCCCGATGAGCGGAGAACTTCTTCCAGCGTTTCGCTCAGCAGGGTCAGGTCGTCGTCAATGTGTGAATCGAATTGATTAGTCATCTCTTTTCTCCATGTTATGAACCTGTACGCTAACTATAGACAATAGCTGGCGTTTACGCCTGGCCGACCTCGCGCGCCATGCCGATATGGGGAATGCCATCTTCATCATAGATATCGGTGACCGGCTGGAATCCAAACTGCTGGTAAAAGGGTTGCAGATGCGCCTGTGCACTCAGGTATAGCGCGTGCTGCGGCCAGTGTTGCAGGCAGGAGGCCACCGCGCGCGACATCAGCTGATGACCCAGTTTTTCCCCGCGTACGCTGGCGCTGACAATCACCCTGCCGATGGCAACCGGCGAGAAATCATCGTTACTTTTCAGAATCCTCGCATACGCCACCAGCTCATCACCCTGCCAGCCGAGCAGATGGCGGTTCTCTCCCACCAGATCGTCACCATCAATATCGAGGTAAGGGCAGGTCTGTTCGACCACAAATACTTCGCAGCGCAGTTTCAACAGCGCATAGAGCGCAGGCACGGTCAGTTCGGAATGGTGCAGGTCTTGCCAGCGGATCATCGTTATCTCCTCAAATAGACTCATGTGGTTATACTAGATTCTTTTCATTTCAGGCAAAGCATGTGGAACTGATCTTCTTAGGTACTTCAGCAGGCGTCCCGACGCGGGCGCGCAACGTCACCGCCATTCTGCTCAATCTTCAGCACCCGACGAGCGCCGGGCTGTGGCTTTTCGACTGTGGTGAAGGTACGCAGCATCAGCTGCTGCACACCGCGTTTAATCCGGGCAAGCTGGACAAAATTTTTATTACCCATCTGCATGGCGATCATATTTTTGGCCTGCTTGGCCTGCTCTGCAGCCGGTCGATGGCGGGCAATACGCAGCCGCTGCACATTTACGGCCCGCAAGGCATTAAGGAGTTTGTTGAGACCGCGCTGCGCCTGAGCGGCTCGTGGACCGACTATCCGCTGACCATTGAAGAGGTTAAGCCTGGCCTGGTGATGGATGATGGGCTGCGCAAAGTGACGGCCTTCCCGCTGGCGCATCCGGTGGAGTGTTACGGCTATCGCGTGGAAGAGCATGATAAACCCGGCGCGCTGAATGCCGCTGCGCTTGTCGCCGCAGGCGTTCCCGCCGGGCCGCTGTTCCAGACGTTGAAGGCGGGCGGCACGGTAACGCTGGATGACGGGCGAGTTATCGAGGGTAAAGATTACCTGGCACCGGCCGAGCCGGGTAAACGGCTGGCAATCTTCGGTGATACCTCACCCTGCCCCGCCTCACTTGAGCTGGCGAAAGATGTCGATATGGTGGTGCATGAAGCAACGCTTGAGAGCGCCATGGAAGAGAAGGCAAACAGCCGCGGCCACAGTTCAGCGCGCCAGGCGGCTCAACTGGCTCAGCAGGCTGGCGCTTCACGTCTGGTGATTACCCATATCAGTTCGCGTTATGACGCCGAGGGGAGCCAGGCGCTGCTAAAAGAGTGTCGTGAAATCTTCCCGCAGACGACCTTAGCAGCAGATTTTGACGTAGTTCGCATTTGATTTTAATTTAGGCACTCTATTTTTTCGCCGTCATGCCGATAATAAGTTATACGCAGGCATTTCTTCTTTGAGGGCATGATGGATAATTTCCAGAAAGACATCGATGACAGGGCGAATCTTACTCTGTCGAACCGGTTTGAGCTGTTGCTGTTTCGCCTTGGCACATCATTAGATGCGACGAAATCTGAGCTGTTTGGCATCAATGTGTTTAAGTTGCGCGAAATCGTACCGATGCCCACATTTACTCGCCCTGCGGGAATGAAGCCGCCGTTGATGGGGATGGTCAATATCCGCGATCAGGTGATCCCGGTGATTGATCTCTCCGCCGTCGCCGGTTGCAAACCGGAGACCGGCTTAAACATTCTGCTGATCACTGAGTATGCCCGTAGCGTGCAGGCTTTTGCCGTCGAGTCCGTCGAGAACATCACGCGCCTGGACTGGAAACAGGTACACACGGCGGAAAAAGCGATCAATGGCCGCTATATCACCAGTATTGCCTGCCTCGATGATGATAAGGACACCAACAACCTGGCGATGGTGCTGGACGTTGAACAGATCCTCTATGACATCGTGCCGGCGGATCATGACGTTCACGGCGATCATGTGCCGGATAAGAAATTCAACCTGAAACCGGGTTCTATCGCGATTGTGGCTGAAGACTCCAAAGTGGCGCGCGCCATGCTGGAAAAAGGCCTGAACGCCATGGAGATCCCGAGCATGATGCATATCACCGGCAAAGATGCGTGGGAGAAAATCCAGCTTATTGCGCAGCAGGCGGAAAAAGAGGGTGTGCCGGTAAGCGACAAGATCTCCATGGTGCTGACCGATCTGGAGATGCCAGAGATGGACGGCTTCACCCTGACACGCCTGATCAAAACCGATCCGCGCCTGAAGAATATCCCGGTGGTGATCCACTCATCCCTCTCGGGCAGCGCTAACGAAGATCACGTCCGTAAAGTGCAGGCCGATGGCTATGTCGCGAAGTTCGAAATTAACGAACTTTCAGCGGTGATCCAGGAGGTGCTCGATCGCGCAGCAAACAATGTTCGCGGCCCGCTGATCAGCCACCGCCAGATGGCTCCGACCCCACTGCTGGCGAAGTAACGCCGGCACAACGATTAAAGGCGCTACCGTTGGTCAAACGGTAGCGCCTTAAGTACGTTTCAGGTCATTACAAGAACGACAAGATCAGCTGTAATACAGCAATGATGATCGTGATTACGCGTTTCGCGAATTCACGGTTATACATCATCCGTTTTCCTCAACCGAGGAAGGAGCCGCCCGGACTGGCCCTTAAACTCCCCCGAATCAGGGCGAGCAGATGTTGAGTATTGCCTACGCCCCTTCCAGGCCTGAACCCTGTCACCACCACGTGTACAGCGGGGGAAATCCTTTGCCCGGCCCGAAAGTTAGATGCAGTAACCCCAACGAAGTTGATTTTACACTTCATGTAACCAACTGAAATGTAATTAAAAAACATCAGGAAAAACGACCTGTTTTCAGGCGTTTTTCTTAAACATCAGCTAACCCAACTGTTTGCGCTTGAAATAAAACAGCATATATCGGAAGCTTCAACGCGTTGAGTATTGCATACGCTCTTACCCCCCTGACGGGCCGGAAACGTAAACAACGGCGTGGCGCATCCCTCACCAGTTTGCGCTATACCGTTAAAACCCCAGCTTCCCCGCTGGGGTTTTTTTATGCGCAAAAAAAACCGCCAGGCTGCAAATCCGGCGGTTTTTTCATTTGCGCGAGGCGCGATTACATCATCGGCAGCGCCAGCTGGACAATGCTAATCAGCGGCTGCGGATAGATACCGAGCACCAGCACCAGCAGAGCGGAGATGAGTACTACAATACCGCCCGCGCTGTAAGCCCAGTTGGACGGCGCATCGCGGTTCAGCTGCTGCGGCGCGTTGAGATAGAGGCTCACTGCGACACGCAGGTAGTAGTAGAGACCGATTGCGGAACCGACTACCACCGCGCCGGTCAGCCACCACAGGTTGGCCTGCACACCGACAGCCAGAATGTAGAACTTACCGATAAAGCCCAGCGTCATCGGGATACCCGCCAGCGACAGCATCATCACCGTCATTACCGCCGAGAGGATCGGACGGTGCCAGAAGAGGCCGCGATAGGAGTAGAGCGACTCGGCGTCCGGGCCGCGATACGGGCTGGACATCAGGCTTACCACACCAAAGGCACCCAGGCTGCTGAAGAGATAGCCGGCCAGGTAAACGCCAACGCTCTCCATTGACATCTGCCCGCCGCGCAGGGCAATCAGCGCCACCATCAGATACCCGAGGTGAGCGATGGAGGAGTAGCCGAGCAGACGTTTGATATTGGTCTGGCTCAGCGCCATCAGGTTACCGAAGATAATGGAGACAAAGGCGATAACGCCCAGCACCACGCGTACGGCTTCGCTGTTACCTACCGGCGCATAGAGGAACAGACGCATCAGCACGCCAAAGATGGCGATTTTGCTGGCGGTCGCCAGGAAGGTGGAGACCGGCGCAGGCGCGCCCTGGTAAACGTCCGGTGTCCAGAGATGGAACGGCACCAGCGACAGTTTAAAGCCGAGGCCGACAATCATCAGGCCGAGACCCGCCAGCAGCAGCGGCTCGTGCAGCACGCCTTCACCGAGGTTTTTACCAATGGCGACAAACGACAGATCGCCGCTCTGAGCGTAGACCAGCGCAATCCCGAACAGCAGGAATGAGGAGGCAGCCGCCGACAGAATGGTGTATTTGATGCTGGCTTCCAGCGAGCGTTTCTGGCGGAAGGCGTAGCCCACCAGCCCGAACAGCGGCAAAGAGATCAGCTCAATCCCGAGGAACAGCGACGCCATATGATTGGCGTTTGCCAGCAGAATGCCACCCAGCGCGGCAATCAATACCAGCAGGTAGAACTCTTCCTTGTTATCGCTATAGCCTTCAAGCCACGGATAGGCAAAGGTGCAGGTGGCGAGGCTCGCCAGCAGCACCAGCCCGGTGTAAAGCATGGCGTAGCCATCGACGCGCATCAGCGGCGTCACATCCATTGCTCCGGCGTGGCCAACGAACCACAGCGAGAGCAGTGCAACGTTCAGACCAACGACCGACAGCGTGGCATTGAAGAAATGGTTGCGTCGCCACGCAATGGAGAGCATCACAACCACCACCGTCAATCCGACGATTAGCAGCGGCAGCAGCGCAATCAGGTGTTGTGGAGTTATTGTCATGGCGAATTACGGCCTTGTAGTAATGGAGTTAACAAACCACTGCTGGATATTGCCCATCGCAGCATGCGAGGTATCCAGAATCGGCTGCGGATAGAAGCCAAGCAGTACCAGAAGCACGACCAGGATAAGGATCATAAACAGCTCGCGCAGTGACAGACCCGGCAGCGTCTGGTTCGCGATTTCGCTCTTCGCTTTACCGAAGTAAGCGCGATGCAGCATCGCCAGCGAGTAAACGGAAGCGAAGACCAGGCCGAAGGTAGAGATCACGGTAATCATCGGTACAACCTGATAGCTACCGAACAGGATCATGAACTCACCGACGAAGTTACCGGTACCCGGCATCCCCAGCGTCGCCACAGCGAAGAACATCGACAGCGCCGGCAGCCACTTAATTTTGCTCCACAGACCGCCCATCATGCGCATATCGCGGGTATGCAGACGTTCGTAAAGCTGACCGCAGAGAATAAACAGACCTGCCGCAGAGAGACCGTGGGCAATCATCTGAATCACCGCGCCCTGGTAGGCCAGCTGGCTGCCGGTGTAGATGGCAATCAGTACGAAGCCCATGTGGGAAACGGAGGTGTAAGCGATAAGACGTTTGATATCGGTCTGCGTGAAAGCCATCCACGCGCCGTAGAAGATACCAATCACGCCCAGCCACATGGCAATCGGTGCGAACTCCGCCGAAGCGTTCGGGAAGAGCGGCAGCGAGAAGCGCAGCAGACCGTAAGCGGCGGTTTTCAGCAGGATCCCCGCGAGGTCAACGGAACCGGCGGTCGGTGCCTGCGAGTGCGCATCCGGCAGCCAGCCATGCAGCGGCACCACCGGCATTTTCACCGCAAAGGCGATAAAGAAGCCGAGCATCAGCAGGTATTCAACGTTGTGGGACATCGGCGTTTTCAGCAGCTCTTCATAGTTGAAGGTCCACACGCCGGTGGCGTTGTAGTGCACAAATACCAGGCCGAGGATGGCAATCAACATCACCAGACCGCTTGCCTGGGTATAGATGAAGAATTTCGTCGCCGCGGTGATACGCGTCTTCCCGTCGGAGGCTTTATGGCCCCACAGCGCGATCAGGAAGTACATCGGCACCAGCATCATTTCCCAGAAGAAGAAGAACAGGAACATGTCGATGGCAAGGAACACGCCGATAACGCCGCCGAGGATCCACATCAGGTTCAGGTGGAAGAAGCCCTGATATTTCTCGATTTCACGCCAGGAGCAGAGAACCGCCAGCACGCCAAGAAAACCGGTCAGCACGACCATCAGCAGCGACAGACCGTCCATCGCCAGATGGATAGTGATGCCGAAGCGCGGGATCCAGTCGTGTTTAAAGCTCTCCTGCCACGTCGGGAAATCGGCAGCCTGCGATAAAGAGTAGCCACCCTGCAACCAGAGTTGCAGAGAGAGCGCCAGCGTCAGTCCCATGGTGATCAGGGCGATCCAGCGCGGCACCTTCACGCCGAAGCGCTCGGTTTGCCAACACAGGAAACCACCGATAAAGGGAATCAATATTAGCCAGGGTAATAACATGGCGATTCATATTCCTTGTTTAAGTCCAGCTCAGGCTTTCTGGCTCGTCATCTGACTTCACCGTTACTGCCTGTCCTTTCGGACCTGATTTTCAACGAATTTTCACAAAATTCAGATTCTGCTCGCAGGCCGGAGAACAACTCTGCTCCCCGGCCCAGGAACTCAGCGCAACACCATCAGCAGACCGAGCACCACAACGGCACCGATACTCATGGAAGCAACATACCAGCGCAGATAACCGTTCTCGCTGAACAGCAGCCCTTTTCCGGCAAAGCGGGAGAGGATCGCCGGAATATTCATCAGCGCATTCAGCGGATCGCTCTTCAGCAGCCAGGCAACGCCCAGATACGGTTTAACGAAGATGCGATCGTAGAGCCAGTCGAAGCCCCAAGCATTGAACCACCAGGTGCCGAAGAAGCGGCCCGCCGCGCTGTTGGCAATCGATGTCACCAGCGTGCGTTTACCCAGCCACAGCCAGGCGGCCAGCAGAATGCCGATCACTGCCACCGCGCCAGAGGCCACTTCCAGCATCACCACGCTGCTGTGCGCCAGCTCAGCCGTTTCCGGCAGGACGCCGCGCAGCGGTGGCACAATCATTGCGCCAACGAAGGTGGAGAGGATCAGCAGCACAATCAGCGGCAGGTGATGGGTAATCCCCTTCCCTGCGTGGGCGTGAATCTGCTCTTTGCCGTGGAAGACAATGAAAATCAGACGGAAGGTGTAGAGCGAGGTCATAAATGCCCCGACCAGACCCGCAATCATCAGGTTAACGTGACCGTTCGCCACCGCTCCTGCGAGGATCTCATCCTTACTGAAGAAGCCCGCGGTAATCAGCGGCAGTGCAGAGAGCGCCGCGCCACCGACCAGGAAGCAGGCATAGACCAGCGGAATCGACTTACGCAGGCCGCCCATCTTGAAGATGTTCTGCTCGTGGTGGCAGGCGAGGATCACCGAACCGGAGGAGAGGAACAGCAGCGCTTTAAAGAAGGCGTGCGTCATCAGGTGGAAAATCGCCGCGTCCCATGCCTGTACGCCAAGCGCCAGGAACATGTAACCAATCTGGCTCATCGTCGAGTAGGCGAGTACGCGTTTGATATCGGTCTGCACCAGCGCGGCGAAACCCGCCATCAGTAGCGTGACCGCACCAACGATACCGACCAGATGCAGCACTTCCGGCGTCATCAGGAACAGACCGTGGGTACGGGCAATCAGGTAGACACCGGCGGTAACCATCGTTGCGGCGTGGATCAGCGCAGAGACCGGCGTCGGGCCAGCCATCGCGTCTGCAAGCCAGGTCTGCAACGGCAGCTGCGCCGATTTACCGACCGCGCCGCCCAGCAGCATCAGCGTCGCCCACATCAGCATATGGTTGCCGTTGGCGAAGTGCTGCGGTGCCAGCTCGACCATCTCGCGGAAGTTCAGCGTGCCCAGCTCGTTGTAAAGGATGAACAGAGCGAAAGCGAGGAACACGTCACCAACGCGGGTGACGACAAACGCTTTCATCGCCGCTGCGCCATTCTTCGGATCGGTGTAGTAGAAACCGATCAGCAGATAGGAGCAGAGACCCACGCCTTCCCAGCCGAGGTACATCAGCAGCAGGTTATCGCCCAGCACCAGAATCACCATGCTGGCGATAAAGAGGTTGGTGTAGGCGAAGAAGCGGGAGTAGCCCTCCTCCCCACGCATATACCAGGAGGCGAACATATGGATCAGGAAGCCAACGCCGGTTACTACCGAGAGCATGGTCAGCGACAGGCCGTCCAGCACAAGGTTGAAACCGATATTGAAATCACCGACCGCCATCCACGTCCACAGCGGCTGAACAAAGGCCTGCTGGCCGTTGTTGAAGAACTCAACACCAACCAGCGCCGTAACCAGCGCCGAGAGACCAATCGAGCCCATGCCAACGGCGGCGGAGAGATTCTCCGACCAGCGACCGCGGGAGAAAGCCAGTAACACAAAGCCAATAAGAGGAAAAATAATGGTTAAGGCGAGCATGTTCATCCACGCATCTCACTTACTGAATCGATATTCAGACTCTGGCGGCGACGATGCAGTTGCAGCAGCAGCGCCAGGCCAATGCTCGCTTCCGCAGCGGCAAGGCTAATGGCGAGAATATACATTACCTGACCGTCGGTCTGGCCCCAGTAGCTACCGGCGACCACAAAGGCCAGCGCGGCGGCGTTGATCATGATCTCAAGCCCAATCAGCATAAACAGCAGATTGCGGCGAATAACCAGACCAGTCAGACCCAGCACAAACAAAATCGCCGCGAGGATCAATCCATGTTGTAACGGGATCATGCGTGCTCCTCCGTTTTTCTTTTCGCGCGGTCATCCGTGCGATTGCTCAGCAATTCGCCAGGTCTCTCTTCACGTCCAAGGTGGAACGCGACAACCAGACCTGCCAGCAGCAGCATTGAGGCCAGCTCAACCGCCAGAACGTAAGGACCAAACAGCGTGATACCGACGGCTTTCGCGCCAATCGCCGTGCCCTCGATGCCCTGATCGTTAACGCCCATAATGGCGTAGATCATGACGCCCAGCAGCACCGCAGAGAGCACCGCAGGACCAATCCAGATTTGCGGCGTGAGCCAGTTACGCTCCTGCTCGACCACCGAATTGCCCATGTTCAGCATCATCACCACGAAGACGAACAGCACCATAATGGCCCCGGCGTAGACGATGATCTCCAGCGCCCCGGCGAAGTATGCGCCGAGGGAGAAGAAGACCCCGGCAATCGCCAGCAGGGAGATGATCAAGTACAGCAGCGCATGCACCGGATTGGTATGCGTAATCACGCGTACCGTCGTCAGGATGGCGATCAGGCCACAGATATAAAAAGCGAACTCCATTGCCCCTCTCCTTACGGTAACAGGCCTTTGACGTCGATAGGCTTGGCTTCGTTTTCCGCTTCGCCCTTATCTTTGCCGTCGATTGCCATACCTGCCATCCGGTAGAAGTTATATTCCGGGTATTTGCCCGGACCGGAGATCAGCAGATCCTCTTTTTCATACACCAGATCCTGGCGCTTGAACTCACCGAGTTCGAAGTCCGGCGTCAGCTGAATCGCTGTTGTCGGGCACGCCTCTTCGCACATGCCGCAGAAGATGCAGCGCGAGAAGTTGATACGGAAAAACTCCGGATACCAGCGGCCATCAACGGTTTCCGCTTTCTGCAGCGAGATACAGCCGACAGGACAGGCAACCGCGCACAGGTTACAGGCTACGCAGCGCTCTGCGCCGTCCGGATCGCGCGTCAGCACAATACGGCCACGGTAGCGCGGGGCCAGGTAAACCGGCTCTTCCGGGTACATACGCGTTTCGCGTTTGGCGAACGCATGCAGGCCAATCATCCAGATACTGCGAACCTGGGTGCCAAAGCCCACGAATAACTCTTTTAACGTCATGGTCTCATCACCCCTTATTGCTGCCACAGAATGACTGCTGCGGTACCCAGCAGGTTAAGCAGAGTCAGCGGCAGACAGATTTTCCAGCCGAAAGACATCACCTGATCGTAGCGAGGACGCGGCAGTGCGGCGCGAATCAAAATGAACATCATCATAAAGAACGCGGTTTTCAGCGCGAACCAGATAAACGGCGGTAACAGCGGACCCTGCCAGCCACCAAAGAAGAGGGTGACCATCAGCGCAGAGATGGTGACGATACCGATATACTCGCCGACGAAGAAGAGACCGAACTTCATGCCGGAGTATTCAATATGGTAACCATCCGCCAGCTCCTGCTCCGCTTCCGGCTGGTCAAACGGGTGACGGTGACACACCGCAACACCCGCGATAGCGAAGGTAACGAAGCCAAAGAATTGCGGAATGACGTTCCACAAACCCGCCTGGTTGTTGACGATGTCGGTCATATTGAATGAACCGGCCTGCGCCACCACGCCCATCAGCGACAGCCCGAGGAACACTTCGTAGCTCAGGGTTTGCGCAGAGGCACGCATCGCGCCGAGCAGGGAGTATTTGTTGTTACTGGACCAGCCCGCGAACAGCACCGCGTAGACCGCCAGACCCGCCATCATCAGGAAGAAGAGGATCCCGATATTGAGGTCGGCCACCACCCAGGTGGGGCTGACCGGCACAATGGCGAAGGCTAACAGCAGCGAGGTGAAGGCGATCACCGGCGCGAGGGTGAAGATCACGCGATCTGAGAAGCGCGGGATCCAGTCCTCTTTAAAGAACATCTTGATCATGTCCGCGACCAGCTGGAGTGAACCACCCCAGCCCACACGGTTCGGCCCATAACGGTTCTGGAACAGGCCGAGCAGCCGACGTTCGCCAAAGCTCATGAAGGCGCCGCAGGTGACAACCACCAGCAGGATGACCACCGCTTTCAGAATGCTTAACAGAATGTCGATAACATCCGGTGTTAACCAGCTCATGCTTGCGCCTCCCGCAGATTTTCAAGACGTGCCCCGGCCAGCACCGGTGCAATACCCGGCATGCCCATCGGCAAACCGACCTGCCCCGCCGTCAGACCTTCCGATACCTGCAGCGGCAGGCTGAGGGTCTGCCCTTCGTAGGTGAAGGAGACGTGTGCGCCTGCGTTTACGCCAAGCTTCGCGGCATCAGCCGGGTTAAGCGTGATGTAAGGCTGCGGCATACGGCTCTGGAACACCGGCGAACGCTGCGACAGCTCATCACTGCCGAACAGGTGATAGTAAGGCGCGATACGCCACTCGCCATCCTGTGCGCTGAAAGCGCCCGGAACGACAGTGAAGTAATCCAGCCCGCTCTCCGTCGCTTCAATCAGGCGTACGCCCGGATCGCCGTGACGCAGGTGGCCGCCCACTTCGTCCTGGAATTTGTTCCAGGCCTGCGGGGAGTTCCAGCCCGGTGCCCAGGCAAACGGAATTTGCGAGCGCGGAGCTGAAGGCTGGTTGTTCCCTTCCATTGAGAAGGCGAACATGGTGTCTTTATCCTGCGGCTGACGCGGTTCGTGGACGCTGATATTGGCGCGCATGGCGGTGCGACCGCTGTAGCGGTGCGGCTCACGCGCCAGTTTCTGCCCGCGAATGCGGAAGCTGGCATCCGGTGCGGCATTTTTGATGCCCGCCAGCTGCGGCAGCGCGGCGACGGCGGCGTCGATCACGTGATCGAGCTGCGTCCAGTCCACTTCGCGGTTCAGCACGGTGCTGTGCAGCGAGTGCAGCCAGCGCCAACTTTCCAGCATCAGCGCTTTGTTGTCGTAGTAGCTCGGGTCATAAACCTGGAAGAAGCGCTGGGCGCGGCCTTCGTTGTTGATCACCGTGCCGTCGCTTTCCGCAAAGCTTGCGGCAGAGAGCACCAGATGGGCGTTATCCATAATCGCCGTGCGCTGGTGATCGACCACCAGCACCAGCGGCGCTTTCGCCAGCGCAGCGTCAACGCGCGCAGCAGAAGCGTGACGGTGCAGATCGTTTTCCAGCACCACGACCGCGTCGGCGCTGCCGCTCTCCAGTTCGGAGAGTGCATCATCGAGGCTGCCGCCGCCGATAAGGCCGAGACCCATGCTGTTAACGGAGCGGGCAATCATGGTAATGCCGACATCGGCACCGCGCCCTTTCAGCGCTTTCGCCACGTTCGCTGCCGCGTGGATCACGTCGGTGCTACCGGCGTTGGTGCCGGAGATAATCAGCGGTTTCTTCGCCCCGGCCAGCGCCTGGACAATGACATCCACTTTGCCCTGCAGATCGCTGCTCAGGCCGTCAACCGCCGGTGCGGAGTTATCCAGCGCATGGGCGATGGCGAAACCTAAGCGCGCCTGATCTTCTACCGGCGCGCGGTAGGTCCACGCGGCGATATCGTCCAGACGGGTGCTGTCGACGTTGGTGACAAACAGCGGATGTTTAGCGCGCTGACCAATGTTCATGATCGCCGCAATCTGCCAGTCGGCAACTTTCTGCGCCGCCGCCATTTCGCGGGCTTTGCCTTTCACCGCCTGACGTACCGCCAGCGCGACGCGCGCGCCGGTCTGGGTCACGTCTTCGCCGAGGATCAGCACCGCGTCGTAAGATTCGATTTCACGCAGCGCCGGCGTACGGATGCCACCTTCGCGCAGCACTTTCAGCGCCAGCGTCAGTCGCTCCTGCTCGCCTTTGGCGATACCGGTGTAGAAGTTCTCCGCACCGACCAGTTCGCGCAGCGCGAAGTTGCTCTCAACGCTTGCGCGCGGAGAACCAATACCGATCACTTTCTTCGACTGGCGCAGAATATCCGCCGCGCCCTGCATCGCCTGTTCGGCGTTGAGGGTGATGAGATCGTCGCCGCGACGCTGTACCGGCTGGCGCGGACGATCTTTCAGGTTGACGTAGCCATAGCCGAAACGACCGCGGTCGCAGAGGAAGTAGTGGTTAACCGTGCCGTTATAGCGGTTCTCGATACGACGCAGTTCGCCGTAACGCTCGCCCGGGCTGGTGTTACAGCCGATGGAGCACTGCTGGCAGATGCTCGGCGCGAACTGCATATCCCATTTACGGTTATAGCGCTCGGAGTGGGTTTTATCGGTGAAAACGCCGGTCGGGCAGATTTCAACCAGGTTACCGGAGAACTCGCTCTCCAGCGTACCCTCTTCCGGGCGGCCGAAATAGACGTTGTCATGTGCGCCATAGACGCCCAGGTCGGTGCCGTCGGCATAATCTTTGTAGTAGCGCACACAGCGGTAGCAGGCGATACAGCGGTTCATCTCATGAGAAATGAACGGGCCGAGATCCTGGTTACGGTGCGTACGCTTGGTGAAACGGTAGCGACGGAAGCTGTGACCGGTCATAACGGTCATATCCTGCAGGTGGCAGTTGCCGCCCTCTTCGCAGACCGGACAGTCGTGCGGGTGGTTGGTCATCAACCACTCCACCACGCTCTCACGGAACTCTTTCGCTTCGTGATCGTCAATAGAGATAAATGTGCCGTCGGATGCCGGTGTCATACAGGACATAACCAGGCGGCCACGCGTGTCTTCCGCGTTTTGATATTGCTTCACCGCACACTGGCGGCACGCACCCACGCTCCCCAGCGCCGGATGCCAGCAAAAATAAGGAATATCAAGGCCCAACGAGAGACAAGCCTCTAACAGGTTGTCTGCGCCGTTTACCTCGTATTCTTTGCCGTCTACGTGAATAGTAGCCATTAGCATGCTTCCAGTTGTCTCAGCCGGAGCTGAGAATTAATCAAAATTCGTTCCGCGTCCCCTCACCTGCTCACGATGAGGGGGAACCATTACCAGCGCGCTTTCAGCAGGTTTGGCTGGATACCGCCAATCGCATGGGTATTGCTGAACTGCTGCTTGATCCCCGCTTCGAACTCTTCGCGGAAATACTTAATGGCGCTCTGTAACGGTTCAACCGCACCCGGCGCGTGTGCGCAGAAGGTTTTACCCGGCCCCAGCTGGCGGCAGAGTTGCTCCAGGGTTTCGATATCGCCAGGCTGGCCTTCGCCACGCTCCAGCGCACGCAGGATTTTGACGCTCCACGGCAGCCCGTCGCGGCACGGCGTACACCAGCCGCAGGACTCGCGGGCGAAGAACTCTTCAAGGTTACGCACCAGCGGCACCATGCCAATTTCATGGTCAACGGCCATCGCCAGCGCGGTACCTAAACGGCTGCCCGCTTTACCGATGCTTTCGAACTCCATCGGCAGATCGAGGTGCGCTTCGGTAAGGAAGTCGGTTCCCGCGCCGCCCGGCTGCCAGGCTTTAAATTTCAACCCGTCGCGCATGCCGCCCGCGTACTCTTCAAGGATTTCACGCGCAGTAGTGCCAAACGGCAGCTCCCAGACACCCGGGTTTTTCACGCGCCCGGAGAAGCCCATCAGTTTGGTACCGGCATCTTTGCTGGTCGACAGGTTCTGGTACCACTCCACGCCGTTGGCGAGGATTGCCGGAACGTTGCACAGGGTTTCGACGTTGTTAACGCAGGTCGGTTTACCCCATACGCCGGAGCTTGCCGGGAAAGGCGGTTTCGAGCGCGGGTTCGCGCGACGCCCTTCCAGCGAGTTGATCAGCGCCGTCTCTTCACCGCAGATATAACGACCCGCGCCGGTATGGACGATAAGTTCGAAATCGAACCCGCTGCCGAGAATATTTTTGCCAAGGAAGCCCGCTTCGGTGGCTTCAGCAATGGCGCGGCGCAGATGCACCGCCGCTTCGATGTACTCTCCGCGCAGGAAGATGTAGCCGCGATAGGCCTTCAGCGCAAAGGCGGAGATGAGCATGCCTTCCACCAGCAGGTGCGGCAGCTGCTCCATCAGCAGGCGGTCTTTATAGGTGCCCGGCTCCATCTCATCGGCGTTACACAGCAGGTAACGGATGTTCATTGATTCGTCTTTCGGCATCAGGCTCCACTTAAGACCCGTGGAGAAGCCCGCGCCGCCGCGCCCTTTCAGGCCAGCGTCTTTTACCTGGTTGACGATTTCGTCCGGTGCCAGCCCGGTCAGGGCCTTACGCGCACCGGCATAGCCGTTCTTGCTCTGATACTCTTCAAGCCAGACCGGCTGTTTGTCATCGCGCAGACGCCAGGTCAGCGGATGGGTTTCGGGAGTACGGATAATGGTCTTCATTATTTATACCGCTCCAGCAAGTCAGGGATCGTTTCCGGCGTCAGAGAACTGTGGGTGTCCTCATCGATCATCATGGTCGGCCCTTTGTCGCAGTTGCCGAGACAGCAAGTTGGCAGCAGCGTAAAGCGGCCATCAAACGTGGTCTGGCCCGGCTTGATCTTCAGGTGGCTCTCAATCGCCGACTGGATCCCCTGATAACCGGTGATGTGACACACCACGCTGTCGCAGTAGCGGATCACATGGCGGCCGACCGGCTGGCGGAAGATCTGGCTGTAGAACGTTGCCACGCCTTCGACATCGCTCGCCGGAATGCCCAGCACGTCGGCGATTGCGTAAATTGCGCCGTCCGGCACCCAGCCACGCTGTTTCTGAACGATCTTCAGCGCTTCAATGGACGCCGCACGCGGGTCTTCGTAGTGGTGCTTCTCGTGCTCAATTGCCTCACGCTCTGCCGCACTCAGCTCAAAAGCCCCGGTTTCTGGTTGTTGATTCTCGTGCATAATTAGCGGTCCACATCTGACATAACAAAATCGATACTACCCAGGTAGACAATCAAGTCTGAGACCAGGCTGCCGCGGATTGCCGCCGGAATTTGCTGCAGATGCGGGAAACTCGGCGTACGGATACGGGTACGGTAGCTCATGGTGCTGCCGTCACTGGTCAGGTAGTAACTGTTGATACCCTTGGTTGCTTCAATCATCTGGAAGGATTCGTTGGCCGGCATCACCGGGCCCCACGATACCTGCAGGAAGTGAGTAATCAGGGTTTCGATATGTTGCAGCGTGCGCTCTTTCGGCGGCGGCGTGGTCAGCGGGTGATCCGCTTTGAACGGCCCTTCCGGCATATTGTTGAGGCACTGCTCAAGAATGCGCAGGCTCTGGCGCAGCTCTTCCACTTTCAACATCACGCGGGTGTAGCAGTCGCTGACGCCACCGCCGACCGGGATTTCGAAGTCGAAGTTCTGATAGCCGGAGTACGGGCGCGCTTTACGCACGTCAAAGTTGATGCCGGTAGCACGCAGGCCTGCGCCGGTAGTGCCCCACTCCAGCGCCTCTTTCGCGCCGTAAGCGGCAACGCCCTGAGCACGGCCTTTCAGAATGGAGTTACGCAGTGCGGCTTTCTCATAGGAAGCCAGACGTTTCGGCATCCAGTCGAGGAACTCGCGCAGCAGGCGATCCCAGCCGCGCGGCAGATCGTGCGCGACGCCGCCGATGCGGAACCAGGCCGGGTGCATACGGAAACCGGTAATCGCTTCCACCAGATCGTAGATTTTTTGACGATCGGTAAAGGCGAAGAAGACCGGCGTCATCGCGCCGACGTCCTGAATAAAGGTAGAGATATAGAGCAGGTGGCTGTTGATGCGGAACAGCTCAGAGAGCATCACGCGAATCACTTCCACGCGTTCCGGCACGGTAATGCCTGCCAGTTTCTCGACCGCCAGTACGTATGGCATCTCGTTGACGCAGCCGCCGAGGTACTCAACGCGGTCGGTATAAGGAATGTAGCTGTGCCATGACTGGCGTTCGCCCATCTTCTCCGCGCCGCGGTGGTGATAACCGATATCCGGCACGCAGTCGACGATCTCTTCGCCATCAAGCTGCAGAATGATGCGGAACGCACCGTGCGCAGAGGGGTGGTTCGGACCGAGGTTGAGGAACATGAAGTCCTCGTTATCGGTGCCGCGCTTCATGCCCCAATCTTCCGGCTTGAAGGTCAGCGCTTCCATCTCCAGATCCTGCTTGGCTTTGGTCAGCTCAAACGGATCGAATTCGGTGGCGCGCGCCGGGTAGTCTTTACGCAGCGGGTGGCCGGTCCAGGTCTGCGGCATCATGATGCGCGTCAGATGCGGGTGGCCATCAAAAGTGATACCAAACATCTCCCAGGTTTCACGCTCATACCAGTTGGCGTTCGGGAAGAGTTTAGTAATGGTCGGCACATGCAAATCGTTTTCTGCGAGGGCCACTTTCAGCATGATGTCGCTGTTACGATCGATCGACAGGAAGTGGTAGAAAACGGAAAAATCCGCGGCGGGCAGACCGGCGCGGTGTGTGCGTAGACGCTCGTCCATGCCGTGAAGATCGAACAGCATGACGTAAGGCTTCGGTAATTTCTTTAAGAAATCGACCACTTCCAGTAACTGCTCACGCTTCACCCAAACGACGGGTACCCCGGTGCGGGTCGCCTGAACGGAAAAGGCATCCGGCCCAAAACGGTTGCGCAATTCGCCAATGACCGGATCATCCAGATGATCCCGGGTCTGCCATGGGGCTTCTTGCGCAGTTAAATCGGTCATATTTTTCACCATTGCAAAGGGTCCGTGGTGACTGTGGGGCAGTGCGTCGCGTTATTGGATTATTGAAATGCGACGCTTTTTACCCTTGCCCACAGGCGCAAATTAAATCTCGTCCGGCGAACGCAGGTTGGTGACGGCAATACGTTCACCGCGTTTACGTTCACGCTCTGACTGCATGTTGGCGCGGTAAACGCCCTGATCGCCAACCACCCAGGAGAGAGGACGACGCTCCTTGCCAATCGACTCCTGCAGCAGCATCAGCGCCTGCATATAGGCTTCAGGACGCGGTGGGCAGCCAGGGATGTAAACATCCACCGGGATAAATTTGTCGACGCCCTGCACGACGGAGTAGATGTCGTACATACCGCCAGAGTTTGCGCAGGCACCCATGGAAATCACCCATTTCGGCTCCAGCATCTGGTCATAGAGGCGTTGGATAACCGGCGCCATCTTGGTGAACGGCGTACCGGCAACGACCATCAGGTCAGCCTGGCGCGGCGAGGCACGCAGTACTTCTGCGCCAAAGCGCGCCACGTCGTGCACGGCGGTAAACGAGGTCACCATCTCGACGTAGCAGCAGGAAAGGCCGAAGTTATACGGCCAAATTGAGTTCTTACGACCCCAGTTCACCATATCGTGCAGGACATTTTCGAGCTTGCCCATGTAGACGCTACGGTTGATCTCTTGTTCCAGGGGGTCAGTTACGATCTCCTGTTTTTGCAGGGGGTAACGGTCGTTCTCACCGTTAGGATCTATGCGGGTGAGCGTATAATCCATCTTATTGCCTCGCGGTTAGCGTTGACTGTCAGTGTAGCTGTTGGTCTCAGGGTTAACCTGCGCACGGCGCGAACGCACCGGCGTCCAATCGAGCGCGCCAATACGCACCAGATAAACCAGACCAGCCAGCAGCACTAAGATAAAAATTGCGGCTTCGGCAAATCCCACCCAGCCACTCTCACGAATGGACGTAGACCATGCGTAGAGATAGAGCGCTTCGACATCGAAGATGACGAAGAACATGGCAACCAGATAGAACTTGGCGGAGAGACGTAAGCGAGCGGAACCGACGGAGTCGATACCAGATTCGAAAGGTACGTTTTTGTGCCTTGCGCGCGCGCGTCCGCCCAAAAACCGACCGCCGACCAGCATCAGGCAACAGAGGCCGATGGCGACAATAAGAAAGACAGCGAATGCCCAGTGATGAGCGATGATTTCAGTGGATGTTGACATACGCATTGCTTAACTCAAAAGGTAGCGTTAAAACCTCTGCTCTTGTTGGCAGATGACGCCACATCGATTCACGGGGAGGAATAAAAAACCACATACTTACTGTGCAAAAAGCTGAAAAACAGCTAAATGATGTGGGTTTTTACTCCTTTCTATAACCTTTTGTCAACTTTAACAAAAGTTTCCTCACATTAGTTTACATCGGCAGCAATCCATTAACATTTAGTGCCGTTTTATTGACCAGCAACTACTTTTCCTGCGGCAAAATCCGGTGTTGAATCGAGTCCGTTGTGGAGGATTACAAAAATTACCCTCCTATTTTGACAGGATTTACCCAGGATTCCTCCCCCTCTGCGGAGGTATTTTTTTGATCTGAGACACGCTTTTGTTAATTCATACAATGATTCGGCAACAATCTTGCTTGATTTTTAACATGAGCAGAGGGCATGAAAGACTATAGATGATAAAGGGGGATTGTGCTGTGAGGTGGATTAACAGATTGAAAGAAATAATGATTTAGAGCGGGAATAATTCAGTTGCTTATTATTTATGCAAAAAATGGCCCACTGTGATTGTTTCTCTCATCAGCGGGCCATTTTTACACTTACAAAATGTTACTAGTTAGCGGCGAAATTTTAGCTAGAAATCGCCATCAACCAGCAGCTGTTCATCTCCCCCTTCCGGGGTAGATCCTTTGTAGTGCCAGGGATCGCGATAGTGCTCCATGGCATCGAAAATCACCTGCGCCAGCTCATTCCCACTGTTTGGATTGCGTGAAAGCAGATATTCCGTTTCCGGTAAAATCGGGAAACCTTCGGCGCTGCTTAAGACGCGTAGGTCGGGGCTCATCATCTCTACCGGTCGCGCCGTGACGCCAAGCCCTGCTTTAACGGCAGCTTTCACCGCTGAGAGCGTAGAAGCCACATAGGCCATGCGCCATGGAATTTCGGCTTCATTAAGCGCGTTAAGCACCATATCGCGGAACGGGCTCGGCTCATCCAGCAGGACCAGCGGCACCGCCTCCCCTTTTTGCAGCACATACTCCGCCGCACAATACCAGAGCGTCGGTGATGTGCGCAGCGTTAAATAGTCAAACGGCTGGACGCGATGCGTGGTCACCACCAGATCAACTTCATCTTCCTGCAGCTGATCGCTGCTCATCGGATTGCGTTTCACCCGCACATCGAGCGCGAGCTTTGGATAGACCGAGCTAATACGATTAAGCAGGAATGGCAGTATGGTATCGGCGGATTCATCTGACGCGCCGATGGTTAATACACCCTGCAAATTGCTGAACATTAAAGAGGTGCAGGCTTCATCATTGAAGCGCAGGATCTTTCTCGCATAGCCTAATAGCTGGATACCATGCTCGGTCAGCAATTTATTGCGGCCATGACGGGCGAACAGCTCTTTTCCCACTAGCTGTTCAAGGCGCTGCATTTGCTGGCTTACAGCGGATTGCGTACGGCAAACCGCCGCGGCGGCCGCTGCAAAGGTGTTTAAATCCGCGACTGCAACAAACGTTCTCAGCAGATCGAGGTCGAGATTCAGTATCGGACGATTTGCATTTATCATCATTTTTCACTTACGGGTTGCTCGCGCTGCGTGCCCCGGGTTTATGCTGTGTTCATAAGATTAAGTAAATCCATTTAAAAAGCGCATCCTGCACTGCCATTGCCGATGAAGCCAGACAACGTGTGTGATGTTTTTGTTCGCTACCTGGTGCAAGCAGAACTCAACGTCTTTATTTGGCGAACATCCCACGCGGAGATATATAAACCAGCCAAATTGTGTTGATGCATTTAAAACGCGTCTTTCGCGGCGAATACCGATTTAACATCGCGCGTCGCAGATAAAAGTGAACCCAACAGAGGTTCTGAAGTAAAAAAAGAGTAATAGCAATTAAGTAAAATTAAGAATTCAACCTTACCGAAGTCAGGGCTTTGCCCCTGAGCGCCCTTTCAGGCTGTCTGAGTTTACCCCAAAACCTTTTTATTTATAAGCGTTAATACGAATTATCTTAAATTCTTAAAATGTCAGTACGAAAAAATGAGACATATAAATATTAGTGATGGTCATAGTTACTATTCTCAATATTAAATAGCGAACGGTTCTGGAAATGGATCTCTTTAATAGAAATTAACATTATCTTCACAGCAACAAAGCGGGATGCTAACCGTTACTTTATATCTTCTCTTTATACACTCGATCTCATCTCTATCGTCATGCCGAACGTCGCAAAAAATTAAATCCCGCACTGTGGGAAGGGTTCTACGCGGTGAAAAATATCATTAACAGATATTTAACTGACATTTATTACTATCAGTTTGCGAATAGTCAGCATGTAAAAGAGTAAAAGCGAAGATTTAATAGTTAAAAGATCGTTAAAGGCTACTGCCCGGAATGGCAAAATCTTCTCCTGTTAACCCTTCAAAACAGGCGGGCGTGGGAGTACATTGTTCCGTGTTCACTTCCACGGCAGGGAGTGGCGATTCCAGTAAAAAGGCAAAGGTTCATGTCCTCCATCGAAAAATCCAGCAAGTTAGATAACGTCTGTTATGACATCCGTGGCCCGGTTCTTAAAGAAGCAAAGCGTCTGGAAGAAGAAGGCAACAAAGTTCTCAAACTCAACATCGGTAACCCTGCCCCGTTCGGCTTTGAAGCCCCGGATGAGATTCTGGTCGATGTGATCCGCAACCTCCCTGGTGCCCAGGGCTACTGCGATTCGAAAGGGCTCTACTCCGCCCGGAAAGCGATCATGCAGCACTACCAGGCGCGCGGCATGCGTGAGGTCACCGTCGAAGATATCTATATCGGCAACGGCGTCTCTGAGCTGATCGTGCAGTCGATGCAGGCGCTGCTGAACAGCGGCGATGAAATGCTGGTCCCGGCCCCGGACTACCCGCTGTGGACCGCGGCGGTGTCGCTCTCCGGCGGCAAAGCGGTGCACTATCTTTGTGATGAATCCGCCGGCTGGTTCCCGGATCTGGACGACATCCGCGCCAAAATCACCCCCCGCACGCGCGGCATTGTGATTATCAACCCGAACAACCCGACCGGCGCGGTCTACTCGAAAGAGCTGCTGCTGGAGATTGTTGAGCTGGCGCGCCAGCACAACCTGATTATTTTTGCCGATGAGATCTACGACAAGATCCTCTACGACGAAGCGCAGCACCACTCTATTGCCGCACTGGCACCGGATCTCTTCACCATTACCTTTAACGGGCTGTCGAAAACCTACCGCGTAGCCGGTTTCCGCCAGGGCTGGATGGTGCTGAGCGGGCCGAAAAAGCACGCCAAGGGCTATATCGAAGGGCTGGAGATGCTCGCCTCGATGCGCCTGTGCGCCAACGTGCCGGCACAGCACGCGATCCAGACCGCGCTCGGCGGCTATCAGAGCATCAGCGAATTTATCGTGCCCGGCGGGCGTCTCTATGAGCAACGCAACCGCGCGTGGGAGTTGATTAACGAAATCCCCGGCGTCTCCTGCGTAAAACCGAGCGGTGCGCTCTATATGTTCCCGAAAATTGACGCGAAACGTTTCAATATTCTGGATGATCAGAAGATGGTGCTCGACTTCCTGCTGCAGGAGAAGGTGCTGCTGGTACAGGGTTCCGCCTTCAACTGGCCGTGGCCGGATCACGTGCGTATTGTCACCCTGCCGCGCGAGGACGATCTGGAGATGGCGATTACCCGCTTCGGGCGTTTCCTCTCCGGTTATCATCAGTAATTGACCCCGGGGGAGGGTTTGCATCTTCCCCCACTCTCTGCGCACAATGGCTCCAGTCGCATTCAAGACAAGGTTAACTATGAGTCAGAGTCACTTCTTCGCCCACCTCTCCCGCCTGAAACTGATCAACCGCTGGCCGCTGATGCGCAACGTGCGCACCGAGAACGTCTCCGAGCATAGCCTGCAAGTGGCGATGGTCGCGCACGCGCTGGCGGCGATCAAAAACCGCAAATTCGGCGGCGCGCTCAATGCAGAGCGCATTGCGCTACTGGCGATTTATCACGATGCCTCGGAAGTTATTACCGGCGATCTCCCGACGCCGGTGAAGTACTTCAACTCGCAGATTGCCCAGGAGTACAAAGCGATTGAGAAGATCGCCCAGCAGAAGCTGGTGGAAATGGTACCCGAAGAGCTACAGGATATTTTCGCCCCGCTGATTGATGAGCATCACTACAGCGAGGAGGAGCGATTAATTGTTAAACAGGCAGACGCGCTCTGCGCCTACCTGAAGTGCCTCGAGGAGCTTTCCGCCGGCAATAATGAGTTTCTGCTGGCCAAATCGCGGCTGGAGAAAACCCTCGATGCCCGTCGCAGCCCGGAGATGGACTACTTTATGCAGGTGTTTGTGCCGAGCTTCCAGCTGTCGCTGGATGAGATCAGCCAGGATTCGCCCTTATAAAAAGGGCGATCACGCCCGGTTAAAAGGGAAACAGCATCGGGATCATCACCACGCACACCATCATCACCAGCAGCGTAAAGGGCACGCCGAGTTTGATAAAGTCGCTGAACCGGTAGTTGCCCGGCCCTAATACCAGTGTGTTCACTGGCGATGAGACCGGCGTCATAAACGCCGCAGAGGCGGCCATCGCCACCATCATGGCAAAGGGATAAGGCGAGACGCCCATCGATTTCGCCGCCGCCAGCGCAATGGGTGCCATTAAGACAGCCGTGGCGGTATTGGAGATAAACAGCCCAATCGCCGCGCACATCACAAACAGACAGATCAGCATCAGATGCGGGCCGTAGCCGCCGCCCAACTCCATTAATCCTTTGACCACCAGATCGACGCCGCCGGTTTTTTGCAGCGCCAGCGCAAAAGGCATCATACCGACAATCAGAATGATGCTCGGCCAGTGGATCGCTTTATAGGCGCTTTCGGCGTCGATGCAGCGGAATTTCCCCATCAGCATGCAGGCGATAATGGCGGCAATCGGATTGGGAATATCGTCGGTCAGCATCAGCGCGACCATCAATACCAGGCAGAAAATCGCATGCGGTGCCTGGCTGTGCGCTGGCGAAGCCGCGCTCTCTTCAACGGGCAGGTTCAGCACCACAAAGTCGCGGGCGTGTCCGGCAAGCTGGCTGATTAACTTCCAGTTGCCGACCACAAGGAAAATATCACCCAGTTGCAGCGGCTCGTCAGTGACCGCCCCTTCCAGCGCCACGCCGTTGCGCTTCAGGCCCACCACGTTCAGGCCGTAGCGGGTACGAAAACCGATTTCGCGCACTGTTTTGCCCAGCAGTTCGGAATCAGGGATCAGCGAGACTTCAGCCATGCCGACATCCAGCGCCTGGTCGGAGAAGTACTCTCCGCGCAGGATCATCGGCTCCAGTTGCTGCTCGACGCAGAACTGACGCAGGTCGACATCGGCGGAGGGCATATCAATCAGCAGCACGTCACGGGCGCGAAACTCCGAAACGCCATTGACGTTAACAATCACCCGGCGAAAACGCCGCCAGCGCTCAACGCCGATGACGTTAGCACCATAGCGCTCACGCAGTTGCAGATCGTCGAGGCGCTGACCAATCATCGGCGAGCCAGGGCGAATAGCTAACCGGCGCGCGCGGCCCGCCAGGTGATACTCGCGGATCAGATCGCGAAATGAGCGCCGCTTCCAGCTCTCGCGCTGGGCGTCGCTCCCCTCCGCGTTCAGCATAAAGCGCATTAACAGCATATAGACGATGCCAAGCAGCAGGATAACCAGGCCAAGCGGCGTAACGCTGAAAAAGCCAAACCCTTCCAACCCTTCGCGCAGCAGTTCGCTGTTCACCACCAGGTTGGGCGGCGTCGCCACCAGCGTCATCATCCCGCTAATGAGCCCGGCAAAGCTGAGCGGCATCATTAACCGCGATGGCGAGACCTGCATGCGCAGCGAGACGCTCAACACCACCGGGATGAAAATCGCCACTACGCCGGTCGAACTCATAAAGGCCCCCAGCCCGGCGACGGTGATCATCAGTAGGATCAGCATTTTGGTTTCGCTACTGCCCGCCATCGTCACCAGCCACGTGCCCATATTGGCCGCCACGCCGGTGCGCACCAGACCGTCGCCGATAATAAACAGCGCGGCAATCAAAATAACGTTTGGATCGCTAAAACCGGAGAGCGCTTCGGGGAGTGTCAGGGTGCCGCTCAGCACAAAAGCGACAATGACAAACAGCGCCACCGCGTCCATGCGCACTTTGCTCGTCGCAAAGAGCAGCACGGCAATGCCCAGCAGAGAGAGAACCCAAATCAATTCACCGTTCACAACCTGTCCTTGTTTGTTGAGGGTGGTAAAAGAGTGCCATAAAAAAACCCCACCGGGGTGGGGTTACATCATTGAATCAGGCTTTTAGATCGACGCTGACGATGCCGTCATGCTGTTTTGTGACGCTTATCGCCTCGAGGCTGGTCAGCGAGAAGTCGACCTTCTCAAGCCCCGGTGAACCCGGCGGCACATTGACCGCAATCACGTGACACCCGGCCGCGAGACCGGAGAGCACGCCCGCAGCCGCATCCTCCACCACCACGCAGGTTTCGGGTGCCAGCCCTAACAGCTCGGCACCGAGCAGATAGGCGTCCGGTTCAGGTTTGCCATGCTTCACCTGTTCGGCGGTGACAAAGACTTTCGGCATCGGCAGACCGGTGGCGCGATGGCGCGCATGGGCGACCGGCACCGAGCCGGAGGTGACAATGGCCCACGGAATAGCGGATTCATCCAGATGCTGAAGCAGTTCAATCGCGCCGGGCAGCGGCGTAATGCCGTCCGTGTCTGACGCTTCAATCTCCTCAAGGCGGGTAAACTCAGCCGTAATCTCCGCTTCTGAGGCACCCGCCATAAAGTGACGCAGCGAGGTGATGGCCTGTTTGCCGTGAATAAAATTGAGCACCTCGTCATGGCTGATGCCAAAGCGATCGGCCCAGCTGCACCAGGCACGCTCAACGGCGGGGAGTGAATTCACCAGGGTTCCATCCAGATCAAACAGAAAGCCTTTGCACTGCACGTTCACCTCCTCAGGCGTTGAGAATTTGATTAATTTCGTTACTGCTTAAGTGGTACTGGCGCGGGCAGGCGTGCCACACGCTCAGCATGCGCTGGTATTTATCCCACATCGGCGTTTGCGCATTAAAGCCGTGGGTACCGGCATCAAAGTGGGTATAGCGCCCTTCTATATTGACCATAAAGCGCACATAGCCGAGGTAGCGCGCTTCGGTCGCGGCGTCGAAGCCGAGGAACGTGACGCGGCGCTCGTCAATGGTGGCGTTATCTTTCATGTTGGTCCAGGAGACGTGGAGTGCGTGATACATCTCCATGATATCAATGATGTTGCGGCACGTTTCCTCTTTCAGCTCGCCGAATTCGCGATCCAGCTCGCGCATCTGCAAACCATATCCCCGTTCAACAATGGTTTGCAAACGACGATAGCGCTCCGCATTGGCCGGGTCCATCATGGTCATCATCTTGTATTGATTGGATAAGATCAGACGTTGGGCATTGGTCATTTCCATCTTCGACTCCTGTGGCACTTCGGCGCAGTAAAATAAGTTGGCCTCAGTCTACCTGTGAGTAAAAGGTGCTTTCTTGATTTGCCGGGGGTGTTACGCGTATCTACCAAAAAAGAAAGCATCTGACGATGCTCTCTTCTTATCAATCACGCACAACTTTTACAGCTCATCGAGAAAGGTTTTATCCAGCTGCTTAAAGGCGCGCTTAAGGGTATCCGCCAGCGCCTGATAATCGGGCTTGCCTTCCACCGGAGCCAGCGCCTGGCCCGCCTCCTGCAACTTACCGCGCACTTCATAGAACCAGTTCAGAATCGAGGGCGGCAGCGGCGTGACCGAGCGCTTGCCCAGCCACCATAGCCCCTGCATCGGCAGGCTCAGCGCAAACAGCGCGGTGGCAACAGCCGGGCCGAGCTGGCCGCCGAGGGCGATTTGCCAGCAAAGGGTGAAGACCGCCACTGGCGGCATAAAGCGAATCGCATAGCGTGTCGCGCGAATAGTGCGGTTCTCTACAAACATGGGAGCGAGGCGTTTTTCCATAGGCCAGGTCTTCGCATAGTGCTGACCCCGGCGAAATAAACTGAAGAAACTGACGGGTCGAATCTCAGGATTTGACATGGCTTCACCTCAACTTCACGTATAAAAATTAAAAAAATTATGCAAAACAACAACTGTGAATGACAACGTTAAAATTTTTTGTCAATCCCACCTGCTATCGGGTATTCTGTGGCGGCCTTTACCAGGCCTTAGACGAATAGGTTTGAGTCGTCAAATAATAAGCTCATTATGCCACTGTCTGAAAATTGCGCAAAATAGCTTAAAATTTTAACTATTCTTTCATCGTGTCAGAAAGTTCTCTCGACATGATGTTAATCATAAATGTCAGCGTCAACCTGCGCTACGCTGTGCGACTCACTGACCTTTTTTAGCCACGTATCATAAATAGGTACTTCCATGTCGAGTAAGTTAGTACTGGTTCTGAACTGCGGTAGCTCCTCACTGAAATTCGCAATTATCGATGCTGTAAACGGTGAAGAGTACCTCTCTGGTTTAGCCGAATGTTTCCACCTTCCTGAAGCACGCATCAAGTGGAAAATGGATGGCGGTAAACAAGAAGCGGCTTTAGGTGCAGGTGCCGCTCACAGCGAAGCGCTTAACTTTATCGTTAACACTATTCTGGCACAAAAACCAGAACTGTCTGCTCAGCTGACCGCAATCGGTCACCGTATCGTCCACGGCGGTGAAAAATACACCCGTTCCGTAGTGATCGATGAGTCTGTGATTCAGGGTATTAAAGACGCGGCCTCTTTCGCCCCGCTGCACAACCCGGCTCACCTGATCGGTATCGCCGAAGCGCTGAAATCCTTCCCGAGCCTGAAAGAGAAGAACGTTGCCGTGTTCGACACCGCGTTCCACACCACCATGCCGGAAGAGTCCTACCTCTACGCCCTGCCGTACAAACTGTACAAAGAGCACGGCGTTCGTCGCTACGGCGCGCACGGCACCAGCCACTTCTATGTAACCCAGGAAGCGGCAAAAGTGCTGAACAAACCGGTTTCTGAACTGAACATCATCACCTGCCACCTCGGCAACGGCGGCTCTGTTTCCGCTATCCGTAACGGCGAGTGCGTCGATACTTCCATGGGTCTGACCCCGCTGGAAGGCCTGGTAATGGGTACCCGTTCTGGTGATATCGACCCGGCGATCATTTTCCATCTGCATGACACCCTGGGCATGAGCGTTGAAGCGATCAACAAAATGCTGACCAAAGAGTCCGGCCTGCTGGGCCTGACCGAAGTCACCAGCGACTGCCGTTATGTAGAAGATAACTACGAAACTAAAGAAGACGCGAAGCGTGCGATGGACGTTTACTGCCACCGCCTGGCGAAATACATCGGCTCTTACACTGCGCTGATGGATGGTCGTCTGGACGCGGTGATCTTCACCGGCGGTATCGGTGAAAACGCGGCGATGGTACGCGAGCTCTCCCTGGGCAAACTGGGCGTGCTCGGCTTCGAAGTTGACCACGAACGCAACCTGGCTGCCCGTTTCGGCAAGTCTGGTTTTATCAACAAAGAGGGCACCCGCCCGGCGATCGTTATCCCGACTAACGAAGAGCTGGTGATTGCGCAAGACGCAAGCCGCCTGACTGCCTGATAGCTTACCCACACCGCCAGCCAACGCTGGCGGTGCTGTTTTGTAACCCGTCCGCTTCGACGGTAACGAAAGAGGATTAACCGTGTCCCGTATTATTATGCTGATCCCTACCGGAACCAGCGTCGGCCTGACCAGCGTCAGCCTTGGCGTGATCCGTGCTATGGAACGCAAAGGCGTTCGTCTGAGCGTCTTTAAACCGATCGCCCAGCCACGTGCGGGCGGCGATGCGCCTGACCAGACCACCACCATCGTGCGCGCCAACTCCGGGCTGCCGGCGGCTGAACCGCTGAAAATGAGCCACGTCGAGTCGCTGCTCTCCAGCAATCAGAAAGATGTGCTGATGGAAGAGATCATTGCCCGCTACCACGAAAGCAGCAAAGACGCTGAAGTGGTGCTGGTTGAAGGCCTGGTCCCGACCCGCAAACACCAGTTCGCCCAGTCCCTGAACTTCGAAATCGCGAAAACGCTGAACGCGGAAATCGTCTTCGTCATGTCCCAGGGCACTGACACGCAGGAGCAGCTGAAAGAGCGCATCGAGCTGACGCGCAACAGCTTCGGCGGCGTGAAAAACAGCAACATCACCGGCGTTATCGTCAACAAACTGAACGCCCCGGTTGATGAGCAGGGCCGTACGCGCCCGGATCTCTCTGAGATCTTTGATGACTCCTCAAAAGCAAAAGTGGTGCATATCGATCCGGCGCAGCTGCAAGAGACCAGCTCTCTGCCCGTGCTGGGCGCGGTGCCGTGGAGCTTTGATCTGATCGCCACCCGTGCGATCGATATGGCGCGCCACCTGAATGCGACCATCATCAACGAAGGCGATATCAAAACCCGCCGCGTGAAGTCCGTCACCTTCTGTGCGCGCAGCATTCCGCACATGCTGGAACACTTCCGTCCGGGCTCACTGCTGGTGACCTCTGCCGATCGTCCTGACGTGCTGGTTGCGGCCTGCCTGGCAGCGATGAACGGCGTTGAGATTGGTGCCGTGCTGCTGACCGGCGGCTACGAGATGGAAGAGAGCGTGCGCAAGCTGTGCGAACGCGCGTTTGCTACCGGCCTGCCGGTATTTATGGTGAACACCAACACCTGGCAAACCTCCCTGAGCCTGCAGAGCTTCAACCTGGAAGTGCCGGTTGACGATAACGAGCGTATTGAAAACGTGCAGGAGTACGTTGCCCGTTACATCAACGCGCAGTGGATCGACTCCCTGACTGCCACCTCCGAGCGCAGCCGTCGCCTCTCGCCGCCAGCCTTCCGTTACCAGCTGACCGAGCTGGCGCGTAAAGCGGGCAAACGCGTCGTACTGCCGGAAGGCGACGAGCCGCGTACCGTGAAAGCGGCCGCTATCTGTGCTGAACGCGGTATCGCGACCTGTATCCTGCTGGGCAACCCGGATGAGATTAACCGCGTTGCGGCGGCTCAGGGTGTTGAGCTGGGTGCCGGGATCGAAATCGTCGATCCGGACGTGGTGCGTGAAAGCTACGTCGCTCGCCTGGTTGAGCTGCGTAAGAGCAAAGGCATGACCGAAGCCGTGGCGCGCGAGCAGCTGGAAGACAACGTGGTGCTCGGCACGCTGATGCTGGAGCAGGATGAAGTTGACGGCCTGGTTTCCGGTGCGGTTCACACTACTGCGAACACCATTCGTCCGCCGCTGCAGCTGATTAAAACTGCGCCAGGCAGCTCGCTGGTCTCCTCCGTATTCTTTATGCTGCTGCCGGAACAGGTTTATGTTTACGGTGACTGTGCAATCAACCCGGATCCGACCGCTGAGCAGCTGGCCGAGATCGCGATTCAGTCCGCTGACTCCGCAACAGCGTTCGGCATCGAGCCGCGCGTGGCGATGCTCTCCTACTCCACCGGCAACTCCGGCGCGGGTAGCGACGTTGAGAAAGTGCGTGAAGCGACTCGCCTGGCGCAGGAAAAACGTCCTGACCTGGTTATCGACGGTCCGCTGCAGTATGACGCCGCGGTTATGGCGGATGTAGCGAAATCTAAAGCGCCGAACTCGCCGGTTGCCGGTCGCGCTACCGTGTTCATCTTCCCGGATCTGAACACCGGTAACACCACCTACAAAGCGGTACAGCGCTCTGCCGACCTGATCTCCATCGGGCCGATGCTGCAGGGTATGCGCAAGCCGGTGAACGACCTCTCTCGTGGCGCGCTGGTAGACGACATCGTCTACACCATCGCACTGACCGCGATTCAGGCGTCCCAGCAGCAGTAATATGCCTTCTGGCGGCTGCGTCAGTGCACAAAAAAGGCGACCTTCGGGTCGCCTTTTTATATTGAGGATTGTAGGCCGGATAAGCGCAGCGCCATCCGGCAAAAAAACACCCTCCGCAACCGCAAACCGGCAATAAAAAAGCGACCCTGAAGGTCGCTTTTTCTACTCAGCAAGGAAGCTTACTCCGTCTCCTGCTCGCGCTTTTCAACATCATTGCTGGCGTTACGGCTCATCCACAGCGCCAGCGCTTTCAGCGAATCATCGGTAAACTCGTCGCAGCGGGCGGTGATCTCTTCCGGCGTCATCCAGAAGACTTCACTCACCTCCTCTTCCTGCAGGGCAAACGGCCCGTGGGAGACGCAGCTAAACAGCCCGCCCCACACCCGACAATGCTCATCTTCAAAGTAGAACTGACCATGTTCGGCAAACGGTACGCCGGCAATGCCCAGCTCCTCTTCCGCTTCGCGGCGCGCGGATTCCAGCAGGTTTTCACCCGCCTGTACCACGCCGCCCGCGGTGGCGTCCAGCTTACCGGGCATAAAGTCTTTTAGCTCGGTACGACGCTGCACCAGAATATTGCCCATCCCATCATGCACCACAATATAGGTTGCGCGATGACGCAGGCACTGCGCGCGCATTTGCTCCCGGCTGGCCTGTGCGATCACCTCATTGTCTTCGTTGACAATATCTACCCATTCCATGCCTGCAAAATGACTCTGTTCCACCATCGGGACATCTTCTCTTTATGGCGCTCTTACGGCGCGTTTCGGTTGACGGGTAAATTACGGATTAATCGCAACCTGCGCAATAACCCGCTGATCATTAAGTGCGATAACACGTAACATATTCTCTTCCAGCATGCCGTAGCTGGCGGCAAATCCACCTTTCGGGATAGAGACCGAACCGGGGTTGAAGTGCACAATCTCATCACGCTTCTCGGCAACCGGAATATGGGTATGCCCGTACACCAGCACATCGCCTGCTTCCAGCGGCGGAATATTCTCCGCGCCGAAGAGATGACCGTGGGTCAAAAACAGGCGGCACGCAGGTAATAAAACCTGCTGCCAGGGCGCGGTAATGGGAAAGCGCAGCAGCATCTGATCCACTTCGCTGTCGCAATTGCCGCGCACGGCGATAATCCTGCTGGCCTGCGTATTGAGCCGTTCTGCCACCTGCGCCGGATTATACCCCTCCGGCAGCGCGTTGCGCGGGCCATGATTGAGCACATCGCCAAGCAGAACCAGCCAGCGGGCGCCGCTTTGCGCGAACCGTTCCAGTATGCGTTCCGTCGCGGGCAACGACCCGTGAATATCCGATGCAAACATCAGTTTCATCACTGCACCTCTTTGAAAAAAACGCCCATATGATACCGGAACGCGAACCGCTTATCAGCCCGCTCGCTTAGCGGAAAGTGCAACATAGCGCTGAACCGAGGAGCGCTGCCACTGGAAAGTAGCGTACTCCGCTAAGCGCTCCGGCACCGGGTCACCATGCATCACCAACCGGTTAAGCATCAGAGCGAGATCGACATCGGCAATACACCACTCGCCAAACAGGTTCGGCTTACCGTGCGCCAGCAATTCACCCGCGATGGTAAACAGCTTATCGGCACTCGCCTGGCCTGCTTCGCTGAGCGGCGCTTTTTTCGTCCCGGCAAAGACAACATCCGTTGAGCGCGCTTCACGGATCGGCAGCAAGTCGCTGCGCAGCCAGGCCTGCACCTGCCGCGCGCGGGCGCGGTTCTCACGGTCATGGGGATAGAGACGCTCCCACTCCGGCGGCGCAAAACGCTCATCGAGGTATTCGGCAATCGCCGAGGACTCGCTCAGCACAAAGCCATCAATCTCTAAGGAGGGAACGCGCTGCGTCAGACGAAAGCCGGGCCAGCCCGCGCCATGCTGCGCGCCGCTCGCCAGATCGACGGTTTTCAGCGTGAACGGCAGCGCCTTTTCATGCAGGGCAACGTACGCCGACAGCACATACGGGGAGAAGTACTCTTTGTCAGACCACAACGTGATTGCCGGTTCGCTCATAACATCCTCGTTTAGCGGATAGGTTTCGACCAAAATATAGCCTCTTCTGCCTTCTGTCACTTGCGGAAAACTCTGTCATTACGCGGAACACCTATACTTAACAGGCGATGCCCATTCCGTTCACAGGAGTTTCGATGATAGACCTCTATTTCGCCCCGACACCGAACGGCCATAAGATCACGCTGTTTCTCGAAGAGGCCGGGCTGCCGTATCGTCTGATCCGCGTAGATATTAGTAAAGGCGAGCAGTTTCGCCCGGAGTTTTTAGATATCTCACCGAATAATAAGATCCCGGCGATTGTCGATCATGAGCCCGCCGACGGCGGTGCACCGCTTAGCCTGTTCGAGTCGGGCGAGATCCTGCTCTATCTGGCAGAAAAATCCGGCCAGCTCCTGAGCGGTGAACTGCGCGAGCGTCATGTCACTTTGCAGTGGCTATTCTGGCAGGTGGCGGGGCTTGGGCCGATGCTCGGGCAGAATCATCACTTTAACCACTTCGCGCCGCAACCGGTACCCTATGCCATTGAGCGCTACCAGGTCGAGACGCAGCGGCTCTACCAGGTGATGAATAAACGCCTTGAGCAGGTGCCCTGGCTGGCGGGCCAGCACTACAGCATTGCGGATATCGCCGCCTGGCCATGGATTAATGCGCATGCGCGCCAGCGTATTTCGCTTGAGGATTACCCGGCGGTCTTTAACTGGTTTGAGCGCATTCGTACGCGCCCGGCCACCGAGAGTGCATTGCAGAAAGCGCAGCTGCCATAAGCTGCGCGTTTTAAGGATAATCACGCTTCGGAGGGAAGCATGAAGATACTCGTTACTGGCGGTACCGGCCTGATTGGCCACCATCTGATCCCCCGTCTGCTGGAGTTACACCACAGCGTAACGGTGGTCACGCGAAATCCGGCCAAAGCGCAGCAAAAGCTTGATGCCCGCGTCAGCCTGCTGAAGGGGCTTAACGATCTTACGGATCTCAACAACTTTGATGCGGTGATCAATCTTGCGGGCGAGCCGATTGCTGATAAGCGCTGGACGGAGGAGCAGAAACAGCGCTTATGCAACAGCCGCTGGCAGATTACGCAACGGCTGGCGGATCTGATTAAAGCCAGCGACAATCCGCCGCAGGTGCTGATCTCCGGTTCCGCCTGCGGCTATTACGGCGATCTCGGCGAAGTGGTGGTGACAGAAGAGGAGCCGCCGCATAACGAGTTTACCCATAAGCTCTGCGCGCGCTGGGAGCAGATCGCCTGCGAAGCGCAAAGCGACCGCACCCGCGTCTGCCTGCTGCGCACTGGCGTGGTGTTAACGCCGAAAGGCGGCATTCTCGGCAAACTGCTGCCGCTCTTCCGCCTCGGTCTCGGCGGGCCGATTGGCACCGGTCGGCAATATATGGCGTGGATCCATATCGACGATATGGTCAACGCGATTCTCTGGCTGCTGGATAACGATCTGCGCGGGCCGTTTAATATGGTTGCGCCCTACCCGGTGCGCAACGAGCAGTTCGCTCACGCGCTCGGTCATGCCCTGCACCGCCCGGCTTTCATGCGAGCACCTGCAACGGCGGTGCGCCTGATGATGGGCGAATCCTCGGTGCTGGTGCTCGGCGGCCAGCGCGCGCTGCCTAAACGCCTGGAAGAGGCCGGGTTTGCGTTTCGCTGGCACGATCTCGAAGAGGCGCTGACGAGATTTGTTAACTGAATGAAAAAGAGCGATTATATATCGCTCTATATTTATTAAATCATATCCAGTGCTTCCCATATCATGCGATATTTTTCCTTAAACGCTCCCTTATCTATCTGCAACAATGAATTTGTTTCATAAAAATCAAGAACCATATTCAAATCATTATCAACGTCTATATCTTTTTTACCGGGAGCTAACTTTGGTGAAAGTATGAACTTTTTTGACCACTTATTTAAAGGTGAAGAATAAATGATATTATTTGGCAGTTCCGTTTTAAGCATGGAAATATCATAAAAATCTTCTGAGTAGCATGGCACACATAACCGCCCCCATGAAAAAGATCTTTCAGATATCATCCCGTGCTTTAAGACATTAACGTCACAATTGAAACGTGATAAATTGTTATTTATAAACTTGATTTTATAAAAATAGGAATCATTTTCTTTAGATTTACCTTTTCTTTTCTCGCTCTCTAAAGTAATTTCTAAACTAACATTTTGCCTCAAAGCTATCTCGGCTAAGAGGTTGATCTGCAATGAATCAATACTTATTATTTCATCGTCGTTAAAATAAGAGTATCTAGTATTGGCGCATAACAATTCTTTTTCACCACTAATAAAACCTGAAACAGGAATACCTTCAATTTCAAAATCCTTCCAATCATCTGATATTGAGTTACCTGTATAGGCATAGATCAAAAAATCAGCTTGTTTTTTATCAATTGTATTATCCCTTAAGTAATTTGAATGCTTGTCAATTATTTTTTTGTGTATTTCAAACAATTCATCTTCACGGTCAGTTCTACCTTTTTTTCTATCAATTGTAAGCCAATAACCAGCATTATTTTTGAATATATCTATTTCGCCAGTCA